>BMSW01000007.1 GCA_014649355.1 Streptomyces althioticus | reverse complement strand
CCGCGCTGAAAGGGCAACCACCCGCCAGCCGCGTCCCCAACCTCACAGGGCAATACAGCTAGGCGTCGCTGCCCGCGCCGCCCCGCTCGGCCACCAGCGCGGCGGCCTCCTCGCGCAGGTCGCGGCGGAGCTCCTTCGGCAGGGAGAAGGTGATGGACTCCTCGGCCGCCTTGACGATCTCCACGTCCTCGAAGCCGCGCTGCGACAGCCACTCCAGGACCTGCTCGACCAGCACGTCCGGCACCGAGGCGCCCGAGGTCACGCCGACCGTGGTGACGCCCTCCAGCCAGGCCTCGTCGATCTCGTCGGCGAAGTCCACCAGGTACGCCTCGCGGGCGCCGGCCAGCTTGGCGACCTCGACGAGCCGCTTGGAGTTGGAGGAGTTGCGGGAGCCGACGACGATCACCAGGTCCGCCTCGGCGCCCATCTGCTTCACCGCGAGCTGGCGGTTCTGCGTGGCGTAGCAGATGTCGTCGCTGGGCGGCGAGATCAGCTGGGGGAACTTCTCCTTGAGGGCGTCGACGGTCTCCATGGTCTCGTCGACGCTGAGCGTGGTCTGGGAGAGCCAGACGACCTTGGACGGGTCGCGGACCTCGACCTTCTCCACGTCGCCGGGACCGTCGACCAGCTGGATGTGGTCGGGGGCCTCGCCGGAGGTGCCGATGACCTCCTCGTGGCCCTCGTGGCCGATGAGGAGGATGTCGTAGTCGTCGTTGGCGAACCGGACGGCTTCCTTGTGGACCTTGGTGACCAGCGGGCAGGTGGCGTCGATGGTGGCGAGACGGCCGCGCTCGGCCTCCTCGTGGACGACGGGGGCCACGCCGTGCGCGGAGAACATCACGATGTTGCCCGGGGGCACCTCCTCCGTCCGCTCGACGAAGATCGCGCCCTTCTTCTCCAGGGTCTGCACGACGTACTTGTTGTGCACGATCTCGTGCCGTACGTAGACGGGAGCCCCGTACTGCTCGAGGGCCTTCTCGACGGCGATCACGGCGCGGTCCACCCCCGCGCAGTAGCCCCGGGGGGCGGCGAGCAGGACACGGCGGCCAGTCGAAGCGGTCATGCGTCCCATCGTACGGGCCGTGTCCGCGGGGTCCGGGCACGGTGCGCCGTCGGTGGCGGCGCACCGGTGTCGGCGGGGCGCACTACGCTCGCGGCATGGCTGTGAACACGTCCGCGGAAGCCCCCCTGCCGGTGGGAGAGGTGTCGCGGCTCATCGGCGGGTGGATCGACCGGCTCGGCGCGGTGTGGGTGGAGGGGCAGATCACCCAGCTGTCGCGGCGTCCGGGCGCGGGCGTGGTGTTCCTGACGCTGCGCGACCCTTCGTACGACATCTCGGTGGGGGTGACCTGCTACCGGCAGGTGTTCGACGCCGTCGCGGACGTCGTGAGCGAGGGCGCGCGGGTGGTCGTGCACTGCAAGCCGGAGTGGTACGCGCCCCGGGGGCAGTTGTCGCTGCGGGCCGCGGAGATCCGCCCGGTCGGGGTCGGGGAGCTGCTGGCGCGGCTGGAGCAGCTGAAGAAGTCGCTGACGCGGGAGGGGCTGTTCGCGGCGGAGCGGAAGAAGCCGCTGCCGTTCCTGCCGCAGCTGATCGGGCTGGTGTGCGGGCGCGCGTCGGCGGCCGAGCGGGACGTGCTGGAGAACGCGCGGCACCGCTGGCCCGCGGTCCGCTTCGAGGTGCGGAACGTGGCGGTGCAGGGGGTGCACGCGGTGCCGCAGGTGGTCCAGGCCGTGAAGGAGCTGGACGCGCTCGAGGACGTGGACGTGATCGTCGTCGCGCGGGGCGGGGGCAGCGTGGAGGACCTGCTGCCGTTCTCCGACGAGCAGCTGGTGCGGGCGGTGGCGGCCTGCCGTACGCCGGTCGTGTCGGCGATCGGGCACGAGCCGGACAGCCCGCTGCTGGACCTGGTCGCGGACCTGCGTGCCTCCACGCCGACCGACGCCGCCAAGAAGGTGGTGCCGGACGTCGGCGAGGAGTACGAGCGGGTGCGGATGCTGCGGGACCGCGCGCGCCGCTGTGTGGGCGCCCTGCTGGAGCGGGAGGAGCGAGGACTGGCGCACGCGCTGGCCCGGCCGTCGATACAGGACCCGCACCGGATGATCGACGCGCGCGCCGAGGAGGTCTCGATGCTGCTGGACCGGGGGCGGCGGGCGCTGCGCCACCAGCTGGACCGGGCGGACTCCGAGCTGACGCACACGCACGCGCGCGTGGTGGCCCTCTCCCCCGCCGCCACGCTGAAGCGGGGGTACGCCGTGCTCCAGCGGGAGGACGGGCACGCGGTGCGCGCGCCGGACGAGGTGGAGGCGGGCGAGGTGCTCCGGGCACGGGTGTCCGCGGGCGAGTTCACGGTACGGGTCGATACATAGGGTGGGCGGAATGACCGGAAAGACGGAGCAGACGGCGGTGGCCGAGGCGCTCGGCTACGAGCAGGCGCGGGACGAGCTGATCGAGGTCGTGCGCCGCCTGGAGGCGGGCGGTACGTCGCTGGAGGAGTCGCTCGCGCTGTGGGAGCGGGGCGAGGAGCTGGCGAAGGTGTGCCGGCGCTGGCTCGACGGGGCGCGGGCCCGGCTGGACGCGGCGCTCGCGGAGGAGGAGCAGGGGGAGGCGGACGACGGCGAGAAGTAGGCTGTTGAACATTGAACTTCATAGAGGTACTCTCGGTGCGGTAAACCGGACCGCGGTCCGCTAATGCCCCTACGGACCGCCGTATCCCCGATGAGGTTCACGCATGTCTCTCGTTCTCGACTCCGCCGCTCAGGACCTGCTGTTCCGCGAGGCGCGCACCGCCAACACGTTCACCGACGAGCCGGTGACCGACGAGCAGGTGCGGGCGATCTACGAGCTGGTCAAGTTCGGCCCCACCTCCATGAACCAGTCGCCGCTGCGCGTCACGCTGGTCCGCTCCCCCGAGGCGCGGGAGCGCCTGGTGCAGCACATGGCGGAGGGCAACCGTCCGAAGACGGCCGTGGCGCCGCTCGTCGCGATCCTGTCCGCGGACAACGAGTTCCACGAGGAGCTGCCGCAGCTCTTCCCGCACTTCCCGCAGGCCAAGGACGCCTTCTTCGGCGAGCGCCCGGTCCGCGAGGCCTCCGCCGCGCTGAACGCCGCCCTCCAGGCCGCGTACTTCATCATCGGCGTGCGCGCCGCCGGTCTGGCCGCCGG
Source organism: Streptomyces althioticus (assembly GCA_014649355.1). Classification (GTDB taxonomy): domain Bacteria; phylum Actinomycetota; class Actinomycetes; order Streptomycetales; family Streptomycetaceae; genus Streptomyces; species Streptomyces althioticus. The sequence goes on along the minus strand of BMSW01000007.1, from coordinate 356,723 downwards.
CCCGATGACCGGCTGCGACATGGAGGGGATCCGCAAGGAGTTCCTGGACGACGACCACACGCCGCTGATGGTCGTCAACATCGGCCGCCCCGGCCCCGACGCCTGGTTCCCGCGCAGCCCGCGCCTGGACTACGAGCAGGTCGTCACCACCGTCTGAGCCCGAGCGGCCCGGCACGCAGGGGCGGGGCCCCGGATCGTCCGATCCGGGGCCCCGCCCCTGTGCGTGTGCGCGCCGGTCACTCCGTGCGCAGCGCCTCCGCCAGCTTCGCCATCTCCGCGAAGGACGCCGTGCCGGTCACCACGGTCGTCGAGCCCGGGGTGTCCTCCAGCACCAGGGCGTCGTACTGCTCACCCTCGTACCGCGTCCAGGTCTTGCCGTCGATGCGCTGCGTCGAGCCGGTCTCCTCGGCTCGCTGCGTCTTGTCCTCGATGAAGTTCCTGCGCTTGCCCGCGGACTGCTCGACCGCCGCGTACTCCCCCTCGGGGGTGCGGAAGCCCAGGTGCCAGGCCTCGTCCTCGGCGCCGCGGTAGCGCACGGAGGTGGGCTTCCAGGCCTCGGGCAGCCCCTCCGGCGCGGCCACGGGGTAGGAGGCGGCGCGGCGGGCGGTCAGCAGGTCGACGCGGTAGTCGACGCGCTTGATCTCGGGCTCACCGTCCGTGTGCGGGATGAACAGCCACACCACTCCCGCCGCGAGCACGATGAGGGCCAGGGAGAGAACCATGTCCCTGGCGGTCTTCTGCATGCTGTTTCCTGCCACGCCCCCTATCGTCGCAGGTGCCCGGAGCGCTCATCCGTGGGGTCCCCTGCTCATTTTGTCTGCCTGGCGATAGAGTCATGGCCACACCCTCATCCGGCCGTCGTCGTACAGAAAGGTGCGCTCCGATGACCGAACACCACCACCTGCCGTCCGAGCTCGATGTCCCCTCCGAGGCCCCCGACCGCAACCTCGCCCTGGAGCTCGTACGGGTCACCGAGGCGGCCGCGATGGCCGCGGGCCGCTGGGTAGGGCGCGGCGACAAGAACGGCGCCGACGGTGCGGCGGTGCGCGCCATGCGCACCCTGGTCTCCACCGTCTCGATGAACGGCGTCGTCGTCATCGGCGAGGGCGAGAAGGACGAGGCCCCGATGCTCTTCAACGGGGAGCGCGTCGGCGACGGCACGGGCCCCGAGTGCGACATCGCGGTCGACCCGATCGACGGCACCACCCTCACCGCCAAGGGCATGACCAACGCCATCGCGGTGCTGGCGGCGGCCGAGCGCGGCTCGATGTTCGACCCGTCGGCCGTGTTCTACATGGACAAGCTGGTCACGGGCCCCGAGGCGGCGGACTTCGTCGACATCAACGCCCCGGTGAGCGTGAACATCCGCCGGGTCGCCAAGGCGAAGCGGGTCACCCCCGAGGACGTCACGGTGGTGATCCTGGACCGGCCTCGGCACGAGGGCATCATCAAGGAGATCCGGGAGACCGGGGCGCGCATCAAGCTGATCTCGGACGGTGACGTGGCGGGGTCGATCCTGGCGCTGCGCGAGGGCACGGGGATCGACCTGCTGCTGGGCATCGGCGGGACGCCCGAGGGCATCATCTCGGCCTGTGCGGTGAAGTGCCTGGGCGGCACGATCCAGGGCAAGCTGTGGCCGAAGGACGACGAGGAGCGGCAGCGGGCGATCGACGCGGGGCACGATCTGGACCGGGTGCTGACCACGGAGGACCTGGTCACCGGGGACAACGTGTTCTTCGTGGCGACGGGCATCACGGACGGCGAGCTGCTGCGGGGTGTCCGGTACCGGTCGGAGACGGCCACGACCGACTCGATCGTGATGCGGTCGAAGTCGGGGACGGTGCGGAGGATTGACTCCGAGCACCGGCTCAGCAAGCTGCGGGCGTACAGTGCGATCGACTTCGATCGCGCCAAGTAGCGGCGCCTTTCGGCGCGGGTGCCTGCGGTTCGCGGGTGCCTGCGGTTCGCGGGCGGGTGCGGGTGCGTGGGGGTTGATCGCGCAGTTCCCCGCGCCCCTGAGGGAGCGTCCCCGCGCCCATGAAGGAGCTGTTTCGGGCGGTGTCGGGAAGTGAGCGCTGCTGAAAAGGGCGTCCCCTGTGCGGAGGGGACGCCCTTTCTGGTGCTTGGTGGTCAGCCTGCCGCGGGTATGCGGTTCTGGCGGGCGGTCTTCTTCAGTTCCATCTCGCGGCGCCTGCGGCGAGCCAGGACGACACGGCGCTCCGCCGCGGTCAGGCCGCCCCACACGCCGTAGGGCTCGGGCTGGAGCAGGGCGTGTTCGCGGCACTCCACCATGACCGGACAGCGGGCGCAGACCCGCTTGGCCGCCTCCTCGCGGGACAGCCGCGCGGCGGTCGGTTCCTTCGACGGCGCGAAGAACAGGCCCGCCTCGTCACGCCGGCACACCGCCTCGGTGTGCCAGGGGGCGTCCTGGTCCCTGTCCCGTGCTGCCACTCGCTGGGCCGGAACGGCGGCTACCTGCAGGGACGAATGCGGCGGTTGCAGCACGGTCTACTCCTGACGACGGCTTCGCGAGCTGGCGAGTGCCGTGGATGCACACGGGTCGGCCCGGCGTGAATCCCTGGCGCCCTCCAAGGAGACGATGCGTCAAGGCTTACCCGATGTGCGCGCGCCTATGCACAGAGTCCCCAACCGGCCTCGGCCGGCGCCGTGTTCAGTGCCCCAGGTGCTTGCGCATGCTGCGGTCGACCGTGCGCTGCACGCGGTCGAGGATGTCCTTCACGAGCTTGCCGCGCTTGGGCCGGGCCTCGACGCTGCCGAGGATCGCCCACCCGTCGACGTAGACCACGGGGGCGTTGTCGTCGGGCGAGTCCTGCGGGTCCACCTCGAAGGCGCCGAGCACGCCGCCGCCGGTGCCGCGCAGCGACACGTTCTCCGGGACGCGGATCTCGACGCTGCCGAAGACGGAGAACGCCTTGATCATCACCTGCTGGTGGTCGAACAGCGCCTCGCTGAGGTCTATCTCCACGCTGCCGAAGACCGCGTACGCGTGGATGCGGCGGCCGGTGCGCCAGCGGCCCTTGCGGGCGGCGGCGCTGAACACCGCGACGACGTTGTCGTCGGGGTCGGCCGGGAAGACGCCGGCGGCGGGGCGCCCGGGCGCGGAGAGGGGAGCCGCGCGCCGCTCGTGGGCGGCGGGAAGGTCCTGGATGAACCCTTCCAGCTCGCCCAGCGTCTTGGCGGTCAGCGCACCCTCGACGCGCTCGGCGTGCTCGTCGGCGGTGAGCCGGCCCTCGGCGTGCGCGTCGTGCAACAGCTCGACGATGCGGTCCCGGTCGGCGTCGGAGGCGCGCAGCTCGGTGCTCCGCGGCGTCGTGTCCGGCTGCTGGGCGTGCTTCTGAAGGTCCACGGCAGCAGCGTACCGAAACGCGATAGATCGCGACTACCCCGCGGCGCCGGCAACTGAGGACAACCTCACAGGATCGGCGTCCGAGGCAGGTCCTAGGCTGGGAAGGCCCGCCGACGGAGGCGGGCGGTCTTCCGTCGAGTGAGGAATGGGCGAGATGCCTGAGTTCGAGTACGCCGATCTGCTCCCCATGGGAGAGGACACCACCCCCTACCGGCTGGTGACCTCCGAAGGTGTGTCCACCTTCGAGGCCGACGGCCGGACGTTCCTCAAGGTCGAGCCGGAGGCGCTGCGCAAGCTCGCCGAGGAGGCCATCCGCGACATCCAGCACTACCTGCGCCCCGCGCACCTCGCCCAGCTGCGCCGCATCATCGACGACCCCGAGGCCTCCGGCAACGACAAGTTCGTCGCGCTGGACCTGCTGAAGAACGCGAACATCGCGGCGGCGGGCGTGCTCCCGATGTGCCAGGACACCGGCACGGCGATCGTCATGGGCAAGCGCGGGCAGAACGTGCTGACGTCGGGCCGCGACGAGGAGGCCCTGTCCCGGGGCATCTACGACGCGTACCAGAAGCTCAACCTGCGCTACTCGCAGATGGCTCCGCTCACCATGTGGGAGGAGAAGAACACCGGCTCCAACCTCCCCGCGCAGATCGAGCTGTACGCGACGGACGGCGACGCCTACAAGTTCCTCTTCATGGCCAAGGGCGGCGGCTCCGCCAACAAGTCGTTCCTGTACCAGGAGACGAAGGCCGTCCTGAACGAGGCCTCCATGATGAAGTTCCTGGAGGAGAAGATCCGTTCGCTGGGCACGGCCGCCTGCCCGCCGTACCACCTGGCGATCGTCGTCGGCGGCACCTCCGCCGAGTACGCGCTGAAGACCGCCAAGTACGCCTCCGCGCACTACCTGGACGAGATCCCCGCCGAGGGCTCCCCGCTCGGGCACGGCTTCCGGGACAAGGAGCTCGAGGAGAAGGTCTTCGAGCTGACCCAGAAGATCGGCATCGGCGCGCAGTTCGGCGGCAAGTACTTCTGCCACGACGTGCGCGTGGTGCGCCTGCCCCGGCACGGCGCGTCCTGCCCCGTCGCCATCGCGGTCTCCTGCTCCGCCGACCGCCAGGCCGTCGCGAAGATCACCGCCGAGGGCGTCTTCCTGGAGCAGCTGGAGACGGACCCGGCGCGCTTCCTGCCGGAGACGACGGACGAGCAGCTCGACGAGTCCGGCGACGTCGTGAAGATCGACCTCAACCAGCCGATGAAGGCGATCCTCGCCGAGCTGTCCAAGTACCCGGTGAAGACCCGGCTCTCGCTGTCCGGCCCGCTGGTCGTGGCGCGCGACATCGCGCACGCCAAGATCAAGGAGCGGCTGGACGCGGGCCAGGAGATGCCGCAGTACCTCAAGGACCACCCGGTGTACTACGCCGGCCCCGCGAAGACGCCGGAGGGCTACGCGTCGGGCTCCTTCGGGCCGACCACGGCCGGGCGGATGGACTCCTACGTGGAGCAGTTCCAGGCGGCCGGCGGCTCGCTGGTGATGCTGGCGAAGGGCAACCGCAGCAAGCAGGTCACCGACGCGTGCGCCGCGCACGGCGGTTTCTACCTGGGCTCCATCGGCGGTCCCGCGGCGCGGCTCGCGCAGGACTGCATCAAGAAGGTGGAGGTCGTCGAGTACGAGGAGCTGGGGATGGAGGCGGTCTGGAAGATCGAGGTCGAGGACTTCCCCGCGTTCATCGTCGTCGACGACAAGGGGAACGACTTCTTCCAGGACCCGGCGCCCCAGCCGACGTTCACGTCGATTCCGGTGCGAGGGCCCGGACTCGCCTGACCGGGGGCTGCGCCCCCGGACCCCCCTTCGGCCCTGCGGGCCTCGTCCTCAAACGCCGGACGGGCTGACCATCAGCCCCTCCGGCGTTCGAGGAGCGGGGCCCGGGGCGGCACCCCGTGTCCGCATAGCGGATCTCCCGTGCCACTTTCGGACAACCTGGGCCTGACCGGCCCCATGCCGTTGATTCGATCAACAACCACTGTGACCCTTCCTGACAGCCAGGCATGCACATGCCATGCCTGGTCACCGCGTGGCAACCCCACAGCCACCGTCCGGAGGAGTCCAGGTGAAACGAAGATTCGCCATGGCGGGCACCCTGCTCGCCCTCGTGCTCGGCTTCGGCACACTCCCCGCCGCGGCCACCCCGTCCGGCACGTCCCCCGCCTCCACCACCGCCCTCGCCGCCCCCGACATCAGCGTCACCGCGGTCCGGGCCCACCTCGACGAGCTCAGCGCCATCGCCGCCCGCAACGGCGGCAACCGCAGGTCCACCACCCAGGGCTACCGCGACTCCGTCGCCTACGTGAAGGGCAAGCTGCAGGCCGCCGGCTACACCGTCACCGAGCAGCCCTGCACCTCCGGCTGCACCAGCGGCGCCGGGCCCAACCTGATCGCCGAATGGCCCAAGGGTGACGCGAACAACGTCTACATGTTCGGCGCCCACCTCGACGGCGTCTCCGCAGGGCCCGGCATGAACGACAACGGCTCCGGCTCCGCCGCCCTGCTGGAGAACGCCCTGACGCTCGCCCGGGAGAACCCGGACATGCGCAACCGCGTCCGCTTCGCCTGGTGGACCGACGAGGAGCAGGGCCTCAACGGCAGCTACTTCTACGTCCGCACCCTGTCCTCGGCGGAACGCGCCAGGATCAAGGCGTACTACAACTTCGACATGGTCGCCTCGCTCAACGGCGGCTACTTCATCAACCACATCACCTCCGCGGCCGCCGCGCCGATGAAGGCGTACTGGGACTCGCTCGGCCTGCGGCCCGAGGAGAACACCGAGGGCGCCGGCCGCAGCGACGACTACTCCTTCGAGCGGTACTCCATCCCCACGTCCGGCTACGCGATGGGCGCGAGCGCCCGCAAGACCTCCGCGCAGGCCTCCAAGTGGGGTGGCACCTCCGGCTCGGCGTACGACCCCTGCTACCACCGGGCGTGCGACACGCTGACCAACATCAACACCACCGGTCTCGACCGCGCCGCCGACGGCATCGCGTACACGCTGTGGCAGCAGGCCGTCGGCACCGGCGGCGGAGGCGGCACCTGCGACCCGGCCGGGGCCGTCGGCAACGGCGGGTTCGAGAGCGGGACCTCGCCGTGGACCGGGACCACCGCGGTCATCGCCGCCCACTCCGGCCGCACCGCGCACGGCGGCACCCGCTTCGCCTGGCTCGGCGGTAACGGCTCCACCAGCACCGAGTCGCTGAGCCAGACGGTGACCGTGCCGGCGGACTGCACGCGCGCGTCGCTGGTCTTCTGGCTGCAGATCGAGACGTCCGAGTCGAGCAGCCGGGCGTACGACACCTTCACCGTCCGGGTGAACGGGTCCACACTGGCGACCTGGTCCAACGTGCACGCGGGTGGCGGCTGGATCCAGCGGTCGGCCGACCTGTCCGCGTACGCCGGGCAGACCGTCACCGTGGCCTTCACCGCCACCGAGGACTACAGCCTGCAGACCGGCTTCCTGCTGGACGACGTGAGCCTGCAGAGCGCCTGACACCCCCCACGGGTCCGTCCGCCCCGCCGCGTCGTCGCGGCGGGGCGGACGGCTTTACGGGGAATACGCTCGTCCGACACCGCTGCTGTGCTCCTTGGAGGTACACGATGACGACGACGGACGACGACCGGAACTACCGCATCGAGCACGACTCCATGGGAGAGGTGCGGGTCCCCGCGGACGCCAAGTGGCGGGCGCAGACCCAGCGCGCGGTGGAGAACTTCCCCGTCTCGGGGCAGCGCCTGGAGCGCGCCCACATCGAGGCGCTGGCCCGCGTCAAGGGCGCCGCGGCCAAGGTGAACGCCCGGCTCGGGGTGCTGGACAAGGACATCGCCGCGGCGATCCAGGAGGCGGCCGCGGAGGTCGCGGAGGGCCGGTGGGACGACCACTTCCCGGTGGACGTGTTCCAGACCGGGTCCGGCACCTCGTCCAACATGAACACCAACGAGGTGATCGCCACCCTCGCCACCGAGCGGCTGGGCCGGGACGTCCACCCCAACGACCACGTCAACGCCTCGCAGTCGTCCAACGACGTCTTCCCCTCGTCGCTGCACATCGCGGCCACCGCCGCGGTCACCCGGGACCTGGTCCCGGCGCTCGAACACCTGGCCGCCGCCCTGGAGCGCAAGGCGGAGGAGTTCGCGGACGTGGTGAAGTCCGGGCGCACCCATCTGATGGACGCCACACCCGTCACGCTGGGCCAGGAGTTCGGCGGGTACGCCGCCCAGGTGCGGTACGGCGTGGAGCGGCTGCGCGCCTCGCTGCCCCGGCTGGCCGAGCTGCCGCTGGGCGGCACCGCCGTCGGCACCGGCATCAACACCCCGCCCGGGTTCTCCGCCGCCGTCATCGAGGAGGTGGCGCGGGCGACCGGGCTGCCGCTGACCGAGGCGCGGAACCACTTCGAGGCGCAGGGCGCCCGGGACGGCGTGGTGGAGACCAGCGGGCAGCTCCGCACGATCGCCGTCGGCCTGACGAAGATCGCGAACGATCTGCGGTGGATGGCGTCCGGTCCGCGCACCGGCCTGGCCGAGATCGCCCTGCCCGATCTCCAGCCCGGCTCCTCGATCATGCCCGGCAAGGTCAACCCGGTGATCCCGGAGGCCGTGCTGATGGTGTGCGCCCAGGTCACGGGCAACGACGCGACCGTCGCCGCGGCCGGCGCCTCCGGCAACTTCGAGCTCAACGTGATGCTGCCGGTGATCGCCAAGAACGTGCTGGAGTCGGTGCGGCTGCTCGCCAACGTCTCCCGGCTCCTCGCCGACCGCACGGTCGACGGGATCGTCGCCGACCGGGAGCGGGCCCGCGAGTACGCCGAGTCCTCGCCGTCCGTGGTCACCCCGCTGAACAAGTACATCGGCTACGAGGAGGCCGCCAAGGTCGCCAAGAAGTCGCTCGCGGAGCGCAGGACCATCCGTCAGGTCGTGCTCGAGGGCGGCTATGTCGAGCGCGGCGACCTGACCGTGGAACAGCTGGACGAGGCGCTGGATGTCCTGCGGATGACACGGCCGTAAAGCCTGGCGCGCCGGGGGTGAACCGTGACGGGTGCCGCAGCGCTGCGTGGTCCGGCCACCTAATATCTGCGCATGACAGAGGGTGGAACCACGATGCGCGGCCACGCGGGCGGAGCGGCCCGTCACTGGGAGCCCGGGACGCCGATCCTGTGGCGGTACCGGGAGAACGGCGGCGCGCGCATCCACATCGCGCGCCCCGTCACGGTCGTGCGCGACGACTCGGAGCTGCTCGCCGTCTGGATGGCGCCGGGCACCGAGTGCGTGAAGCCCGTCCTCGCCGACGGCACCCCGGTCCACCGGGAACCCCTCGCCACCCGGTACACCAGGCCGCGCACGGTGCAGAAGGACCGCTGGTTCGGCACCGGCGTGCTGAAGCTGGCCCGGCCCGGCGAGCCCTGGTCGGTGTGGCTGTTCTGGGAGCCGGGCTGGCGGTTCAAGAACTGGTACGTGAACCTGGAGGAGCCGCTCGTCCGCTGGGCCGGCGGGGTGGACTCCGAGGACCACTTCCTGGACATCTCCGTGCAGCCCGACGGCGGCTGGCACTGGCGGGACGAGGACGAGTTCGCGCAGGCCCAGCGGGACGGCCTGATGGACCCCGCGCTGGCCCGGCGGGTGCGCGAGGCCGGGCGCGCCGCGGTCGCGGTGATCGACGCCTGGGGGCCGCCGTTCTCGGACGGGTGGGAGAACTGGCGTCCGGATCCGTCCTGGACGGTACCGTCACTCCCACAGGACTGGGACCGCACGACGGCGCACGCGTCCCCGTGAGACCCTTGCTGCGCCCCCGGGCAGGAAACGTAGGATCGTCGTCCGCAAGGGCGCGGAGCAGCAACCACCGGAGCGCGCGCGAAGCTTGACCGGACGTCACCGAGGGGCGGCAGGACGTGAGCGAGGGGTACGGAAACACCGGCACGGGCCGACGACGGCCGGCCGGCGTCGCAGGAACAACCTCTGACCACACGCGAAATCCGTTCCGGGGGCGCCTGTTCCGGGTATCGGAGTTTCGGCGGAGCGAACCGCGCGCACGGCGTGCGCCGGACGGATGGACTCGACACGCGTGACGGAGCAGCCGACCTCCTTCGAGCGCCCCCAGCCGGGCGTGGACCCCGTGGATCCCCGCGGGGCGTTCCCTCGTTCCCCGGCTCCCACGGCCGGTACGGGGGCCGCCTTACCGGCACAGGGCCGCTCCGGCGGTGAGCCGTCCGCGCCCGGCGCCGTCACCCCGGGCGCGCCCGACGCGGCGGACGGTCCCGCGTCCGAGCACTCCCAGCCGGGCGCCGGCCCGGACGCGGAGCCGGACGCTCCCCGTCCGCGGCCCGCTCCGGACGGCATCCCGGTGCAGCCCGCCGACGGGCAGGGCCGGGTGGACCGGCCCCCGGGCGGCAACGACCGCCGCACCGGCCAGGTGACGCGGCCGGGCCGTCCCACGCCCATGCGGCGGGACGGGGACCGGCTGCGCTTCGTCGGCGCGGCGACCCGGCGGATCGCCCGCGGCATCGACCTGGACGAGATCGTGATGGGGCTGTGCCGGGCGACCGTGCCGACCTTCTCCGACGCGATCCTGGTGTACCTGCGCGACCCGCTGCCGGTCGGTGACGAGCGGCCGACGGGCCCGCTGGTGCTGCGGCTGCGCCGCACCGACCGGATCCCGGCCGAACGGGACACCGAGGGCGGCGGGTTCATGCCGATCGCGCCGCCGGAGCAGCCGTCCGAGCTGGACGCGGTCGGCGAGGAGCTGTGCACGGTGCGGCCCGGCAGCGCGCTCGCCGAGGTGCTGCGCGGGGTCCGGCCGGTGTTCACGGACGCCCCGGCCGCGCGGGCGGCGCTGCCCGAACTCCTCGGCGAGGAGGGCGCGGCGGCCGTCCCCGACGGCCAGCGGGCGGTGCTCGCGCCGCTGCGCGGCCGCCGCCGGGTGATCGGCGCGGCGCTGTTCCTGCGGCGTCCCGAGCGCATCCCGTTCGAGGCCGACGACCTGCTGGTCGCCGCCCAGCTCGCCACGCACAGCGCGCTGGGCATCGACAAGGCGGTGCTGTACGGGCGTGAGGCGTACATCGCGGACGAGCTCCAGCGGACGATGCTGCCGGAGACGCTGCCGCGCTGCACCGGCGTGCGGCTGGCGTCGCGGTACCTGCCGGCCGCGGAGACCGCCCGGGTCGGCGGCGACTGGTACGACGCGATCCCGCTGCCCGGCAGCCGGGTCGCGCTGGTGGTCGGCGACGTGATGGGCCACTCCATGACGTCGGCGGCGATCATGGGCCAGCTGCGCACCACCGCGCAGACCCTCGCCGGGCTCGACCTGCCGCCGCAGGAGGTGCTGCACCACCTCGACGAGCAGGCCCAGCGGCTCGGCGTGGATCGCATGGCGACCTGCCTCTACGCGGTGTACGACCCGGTCGCGCACCGCATCACCGTCGCCAACGCCGGCCATCCGCCGCCCGTCCTGCTGCACCTGGGCGGGCGCGCGGAGGTGCTGCGGGTGCCCGCGGGCGCCCCGATCGGCGTGGGCGGGGTGGACTTCGAGGCCGTGGAGTTGGAGGCGCCCGCCGGGGCGACCCTGCTGCTCTACACCGACGGCCTGGTGGAGTCCCGGCTGCGTGACGTGTGGACCGGCATCGAGCAGCTGCGGGAGAAGCTGGCCGCGACCGCGCAGCTGACCGGGCCCGATCATCCGCCGCCGCTGGAGGCGCTCTGCGACGAGGTGCTCGACATGCTCGGCCCGGGCGACCGGGACGACGACATCGCGCTGCTCGCCGCCCGGTTCGACGGGATCGCGCCGAGCGACGTGGCGTACTGGTTCCTGGAGCCGGAGGACGCGGCGCCCGGCCGGGCCCGGCGTCTCGCCCGGCGGCAGCTGTCCCGCTGGGGCCTGGAGGACCTGAGCGACTCGGTGGAGCTGCTGGTCAGCGAGGTCGTGACGAACGCCGTGCGGTACGCGTCGCGGCCGGTGACGCTGCGGTTGCTGCGGACGGATGTGCTGCGGTGCGAGGTCGGGGACGACGTGCCGCAGTTGCCGCGGCTGCGGCAGGCGCGGGCGACGGACGAGGGCGGGCGTGGGTTGTACCTGGTCAACCGCCTGGCCCGGCGGTGGGGGGCGACGCGGCTGAGCACCGGCAAGGTGGTGTGGTTCGAGCTGAACCACGGTTAGCGGGTGCGGCTGGTCGTGGGTTGCTCGCGCAGTTCCCCGTGCCCCTTCAGGGGCGCGGGGAACTGCGCGTGTTGTGCCTTATTCGCGGTCGTTGTTCTCGAGGTCCGGGGGGCCGCCCGGCAGGTCGAAGGTGGGGGGCGGGGACGTCTGCGTCTGCGACGGCGGGGGTGACGTCGGCGTCTGGGACGGAGGTTCCGTCGTCTCCGGCGGGGACGTGGTGGTCGGCGGAGCCGTCGTCGTCGGCGCCTCCGTCGTCGGCGTCTGCGACGGCGTCTCGGACTCCGTCTCCGACTGCGACGGGCTCCGGGTGGGGGCCACGCCCGCGCCCTGCTCGGTCTCCAGGTCGAACGTGGAGACCTCGTCCATCACACCGAAGGTGTACGCGGACCAGATCTCGGCCGGGAAGCCACCGCCGTTGACGCGGTAGTCGACGCCGCCCGCCTTGTACATCGGGACCTGCCTGCCGTTCTTGGCGTCCTCGCCGAACAGGCCGACGGAGGTGACCAGGTCGGGTGTGTAGCCGGTGAACCAGGCCGACTTGTTGTCGTCGGAGGTGCCGGTCTTGCCCGCGACCTGCTGGCCGTCGCGCAGCGGGTTGTCCCGCACGGACGCCTGCGCCGTACCGTCGTCGACCACGCCGGTGAGCACCGAGGTGACCGTGTCGGCGGCCCGCCGGCTGATGACCGACCCGCCGACCGGGTCGGGCATCTCGATCGTGCGGTCCTTGTGCTCGACCGACTTCACGATCGACGGCGTGACCTGCTTGCCGTGGTTGGCGAGGGTGGCGTAGACGCCGGCCATCTGCATGGGGCTGGCGCCCATGGTGCCCAGGGTCTGCGCCGGGAACGGGTCGAGGTTCTCGTCCATGCCGAGCGCGCCCGCGGTCTTCATCACGTCGGTCATGCCGACGTCGACGCCCATCTGCGCGAAGACGGAGTTGACGGACTTGTTCATCGCCTCCTGGACGGTGATGTCGCCGTAGTCGCGGTCGTCCTCGTTGGGCGGGGCGAAGCCGACCTTCTCGCCGTCCTCGACCACGGGACGCTTGCTGTCGCCGTCGTAGAGCGTGTCGGCCGTGATGGGCACGCCGTCCTGGGTCTCGGCGCCCTCGTCGAGGGCGGACGCGAGGATCACCGGCTTGAACGTGGACGCCGGCTGGTAGTCCTTGCGGGTGGCGTTGTTGGTGTAGTGCTTCACGTAGTCCACGCCGCCGTACATCGCCACGACCTTGCCGGTCTTCGGGTCGACGGAGACGGCGCCGGCCTGGACGTCGGCGTCGACGTCCCGCTTCTTCGGGTCGAGCTTGCTGGTGAGCCGGTCCTTGACCGCCTTCTCCAGCGCCTTCTGCTTCTTCTTGTCGATGTTCAGCGTGATCGTGTAGCCGCCGCGGTCCAGCAGCGCCTTGGCCTGCTCCAGGTCCTCGGCGACGCCCTGCTCGACGAGCTGCTGCTTGACGGCCGTGTTGGCCGCCTCGACCAGGTAGCCGGTCTGCCCCTCCATGCCGGGGGCTGCCTTGGGTTCCTTCGGCACGGGGAACTTCATGCCGGCGCGCTCGCCGGCGTTCAGCCACTTCTGCTCGACCATGTTGTCCAGGACGTAGTCCCAGCGCTCCTGGACGAGCTTCTTGCCCCGGTCGCTGGCGATGGCCCAGTCGTACTGGTTGGGCGCCTGGAGCAGCGCGGCGAGGTAGGCGCCCTGTTCGACGGTGAGGTCCTCGGCGTCGACGCGGTAGTAGGCCTGGGCGGCGGCCTGGATGCCGTAGGCGCCGCGGCCGTAGTAGCTGGTGTTGATGTACCCGGCGAGGATGTAGTCCTTGGACTTCTCCCGGTCCAGCTTCAGGGAGATGACCAGCTCCTTGAGCTTGCGGGAGACGGTCTGTTCCTGCGTCAGGTAGTAGTTCTTGACGTACTGCTGGGTGATCGTCGAGCCGCCCTGCGCGCCCTTGCCGGACAGGGTGTTGAGGACACCGCGGGCGGTGCCCTTCAGGTCGACGCCGGAGTCCTTGTAGAACGTCTTGTTCTCGGCGGCGACGAACGTGCGCTGCACGGGCTTGGGGACCCGGGCGAGGTCGACGATCTCGCGGTTGCGGTCGCCGTCGCGGGCCATGAGGCTGCCGTCGCTGTACTCGTAGACGTTGCTCTGCAGCTCGGCGTCGGCGTTCCCCTCCGGGATGTCGATCATCATGTACAGCACGATGAAGGCGCCCATGCCGAGCAGGCACAGGGCGAAGAAGGTGCCGACGATCTTCTTCCAGGTGAAGAGGCGGCGTATGCCGGTGCGGCCGCCCGCGGCGGCAGCGCGGCCCTTGGGTGCCGCACGGCGCCCGCCGCGCTGTCGTGCGCGTCTTTCTTCCGCTCGTCCCATACGCCTGTTCCGCTCCGCTTCGTATCCGTGTGCTCATGCGGCACACACGTTCGCCGCTCAGGTCAGCTCAGCAAGCTAACACCGGGAGCTATGACAAAGGGCCGCCGATCCGGCCTTTACGGGCGTGACAATCAGCACCCGCTCCAACGGAACCGACGTACGAGAGACGCGTGAGGTTGCCATGAACAGATAATGTGATATCACTTAGCTAGAACGTCGATAGACGGCGCGACAGAGACACGAAGACCGCGCGGAAGCGCGCGGAGAAGCGGGGGATCCTCCATGACCACACACGACCCGCAGGTCACGGCCGACGTGCCCGAGATGCCGGCCCCGCGCGTGCGGGAGACCCCGGCGCACAGCATCGGCGGCGGACTGGCCCTGCTGCTGGGCCTGGTCGGACTGCTGGCCGGCGTGGCGATGATCATCGTGGCCACGGCGGTCGAGGGCACGGGCGCGAAGGCCGGCCTCATCACCGGCGGCATCCTCGTCGCGCTCGCCTCGTTCATCGCGATGTGCGGGCTGAACATGGTGGCGCCGGGCGAGGCGCGGGTGGTGCAGCTCTTCGGCCGCTACCGGGGCACCATCCGCCAGGACGGCCTGCGCTGGGTGAACCCCTTCACCTCCCGCACCAAGATCTCCACCCGGGTGCGCAACCACGAGACCGCGGTGCTGAAGGTGAACGACGCCTACGGCAACCCGATCGAGCTGGCCGCGGTCGTGGTGTGGCGGGTCGAGGACACCGCGCAGGCCACTTTCGAGGTGGACGACTACGTCGAGTTCGTCTCCACCCAGACCGAGGCGGCCGTGCGGCACATCGCCATCGAGTACCCCTACGACGCCCACGACGAGGACGGCCTGTCGCTGCGCGGCAACGCCGAGGAGATCACCGAGAAGCTGGCGGTCGAGCTGCACGCGCGCGTCGAGGCCGCCGGCGTGCAGATCATCGAGTCCCGCTTCACGCACCTCGCCTACGCGCCCGAGATCGCCTCGGCGATGCTCCAGCGGCAGCAGGCCGGCGCGGTCGTCGCGGCCCGGCAGCAGATCGTGGAGGGCGCCGTGGGCATGGTCGAGACGGCGCTGGCCCGCATCCAGGAGCAGGACATCGTGGACCTCGACCCCGAGCGGAAGGCCGCGATGGTGTCCAACCTGATGGTCGTGCTGTGCGGTGACCGCTCGGCGCAGCCGGTCCTCAACACCGGGACGCTCTACCAGTGACCGCACCGTCCGGGGACCCGGCCCCGCAGCACCGGCCGCAGCGCAAGCAGGTGCTGCTGCGGCTGGACCCGGCGGTGTACGAGGCGCTGGCCCGCTGGGCGGGTGACGAGCTGCGCTCGGCGAACGCCCAGATCGAGTTCCTGCTGCGCCGCGCCCTCGCGGAGGCGGGCCGTCTCCCCGGCGAGACGGGCCCCCTCCCCCGCCGAGGCCGCCCCCCGGCCACCCGCCCCCCGTCGGGCGGCCCCCCGCCCTCCGAGCCCTCCGGCTGAACCGGCCCCCGCCCCGCGAGGCGGGGGCCGGACGCACGTCCGACGCCAGTGACAGAACCGTGACAACAGGCCCTCACCTGCGGTGTCCTCGGTTCGGTCGTGGTCTGCACACAGCGTGTATACATACCGCGTATACACGGTGTGTAGAGTGCTCCGCATGTCCATCGGTCACACCCTTTTGGGGCTCCTGGAGTCCGGGCCGCGTCATGGTTACGACCTGAAGCGCGCCTTCGACGCGAAGTTCGGTCACGACCGGCCGCTGCACTACGGCCAGGTCTACTCGACGATGTCGCGGCTGCTGAAGAACGGCCTCGTCGAGGTCGACGGCATCGAGGCCGGCGGCGGCCCCGAGCGCAAGCGGTACGCCATCACCGAGGCCGGCGTCACCGACGTCGCCCAGTGGCTCGCCACGCCCGAGAAGCCCGAGCCGTACCTCCAGTCGACGCTCTACACCAAGGTCGTCCTCGCCCTCCTCACCGAGCGCGACGCCGCCGACATCCTCGACACGCAGCGCTCGGAGCACCTGCGCAGCATGCGCGTGCTCACCGACCGCAAGCGCAAGGGCGACCTCGCCGACCAGCTGATCTGCGACCACGCCCTCTTCCACCTCGAGGCCGACCTGCGCTGGCTGGAACTGACCGCCGCGCGCCTCGACAAACTCCGTGAGGCGGTGGCCCGATGACCGTGTCCGCACCCGCCGGTTCCCTGCTCGCCGCTCGGGACCTGCAGAAGACGTACGGCCCGACCAAGGCGCTCGACGGGGCCGCGTTCTCCATCCACCCGGGCGAGGTCGTCGCCGTCATGGGCCCCTCCGGCTCCGGCAAGTCGACCCTGCTGCACTGCCTCGCCGGGATCGTCACCCCCGACGCCGGGTCCATCACGTACAACGGCCGCGAGCTGACCGCGATGAACGACTCCGAGCGCAGCGCCCTGCGCCGCTCCGAGTTCGGCTTCGTGTTCCAGTTCGGCCAGCTCGTGCCGGAGCTGACCTGCGTGGAGAACGTCGCGCTGCCGCTCCGGCTGAACGGCACCCCCCGCAAGGAGGCCGAGCGCACCGCCCTCACCTGGATGCAGCGCCTGGAGGTCGACGACGTCCGCGGCAAGCGGCCCGGCGAGGTGTCCGGCGGTCAGGGCCAGCGGGTCGCGGTCGCCCGCGCGCTGGTCACGGGACCGCGGGTGGTGTTCGCCGACGAGCCGACCGGCGCGCTGGACTCGCTGAACGGCGAGCGCGTGATGGAACTGCTCACCGAGGCCGCCCGCTCCACCAACGCCGCCGTCGTCCTCGTCACCCACGAGGCGCGGGTCGCCGCCTACTCCGACCGCGAGATCGTCGTCCGCGACGGCAAGGCGCGTGACATGGAGCGGGCCGTATGAGCGCCCGTCAGTGGGCCCGGGATCTCACCCTCGGCGCCCGCTTCGCCCTCACCGGCGGCCGCGAGGGCTGGACCCGGGCGCTGCTCACCGCCGTGGGCGTGGGGCTGGGGGTGGCGCTGCTGCTGCTCACCGCCGCCGTGCCGAACCTGCTCGACGCACGCGACCGGCGGGAGGACTCCCGCCAGGACCACGCGTACTCCCAGGACACCCTGCGCCCGTCGGACGACACCCTGCTCATCGCGCACGCCAACAGCGACTTCAGGGAGACCGATATCCGCGGCCGCCTGGTGGAGGCCGAGGGCCCGAACGCCCCGGTGCCGCCCGGGGTGAGCGAACTCCCGAAGCCCGGCGCCATGGTGGTCTCCCCCGCCCTGAAGAAGCTTCTCACCTCCGACGAGGGCGAGCTGCTGCGGGACCGGCTGCCGTACGACGTCGTGGGCACCATCGGCGAACCCGGCCTGATCGGCTCCCAGGAACTCGCCTTCTACGCGGGCACCACAGGCCTCGCCGAGCGGCTGGACGGCCCGACGGTCATGCGGATCGACGCCTTCGGCGCGGACCGCAGCCAGTACACCGAGCCGCTGGACCCCGTCCTCGTCATGCTGACCCTGGTCATCTTCGTGGTGCTGCTGGTGCCGGTCGGCGTGTTCATCGCCACCGCCGTGCGGTTCGGCGGCGAGCGGCGCGACCGCAGGCTCGCCGCGCTGCGGCTGGTCGGCTCGGACAGCCGGATGACCCGCAGGATCGCCGCGGGCGAGGCCCTCGCCGGCGCGGTGCTCGGGCTGGTCTTCGGCACCCTGTTCTTTCTGGCGGGACGCGCATTCGCGTCATCCATCGAGCTGTTCCGCGTCAGCGTCTTCCCCAGTGACCTCAACCCCTCGCCGCTGCTTGCGCTGCTGGTCGCGGTCGCGGTGCCGGCCGCCGCGGTCCTGGTCACCCTGATCGCGCTGCGCGGCGTGGTCATCGAGCCGCTCGGCGTGGTCCGCACGGCACGGCCGGCCCGCCGCCGGCTGTGGTGGCGGCTGCTGCTGCCACTCGCGGGCGTCGCCATGCTCGTGCCGATGATCGGCCAGGGCAGCGACAACGGCGACTTCAACCAGGTCCTGGTGGTCGGCGGTGTGATGTGCCTCCTCGTCGGGGTCACGGCCCTGCTGCCGTGGATCGTGGAGACGGTCGTGGCCCGGCTGGGCGCGGGCGGTCTGGCCTGGCAGCTGGCCGTGCGCCGCCTCCAGCTGAGCAGCGGCACCGCGGCCCGCATGGTCAACGGCATCGCCGTGGCGGTGGCCGGTGCGATCGCCCTGCAGATGCTGTTCACCGGCATCGAAGGCCAGTACACCCGCGACACGGGACAGGACGTGTCCCGCGCGCAGATGCAGGTCGACCTGCCCGACGGCGTCCCGGTGGCCCCGGCCGCGGCGGCGTTCGAGAAGACCGAGGGCGTCCGCGACATCCAGGCGCTGTCCCACGGATACGCCTACGAGAAGCTCACCGACGACCCCGAGGAAGCGGTGCGGGGGGCGCAGCTGACCGTCGGCGACTGCGATGACCTGCGCGCGCTCGCGAAGCTGCCCGACTGCCGGGACGGTGACGTCTTCGCGCTCACCGGCGTCGACTACGACACGGACACGCCGTTCCTCAACAAGCCCGGCCGCACCCTGCACATGCAGCCGAACGGCGATTCCGCCGCCCCTCAGCGGGACGTCGTCTGGACCGTGCCCGAGGGTGTGAAGAGCGCGGCGGCCGTCGAGGACCCGTCCGGGATGCTGAGCAGCGGCTTCCTGCTGACGCCGGGCGCCGTGACGCCCGGCGTCGACAAGCTGATGTCGGGAAGGCTGTGGCTCGGCATCGACGAGTCGGTGGCCGACGCGCAGGAGCTGGTGCGGAACACGGCCGCCTCCGTCGACCCGCTGGCCCACGCCTCGACCTGGGTCGCCACCGAGCGCGTCACCCGGTTCGACTCCATCCGCACCGGCCTGTTCGTCGGCGCCACCGCCGTGCTCTTCCTCATCGGGACGAGTCTGCTGGTCTCGCAGCTCGAACAGCTGCGGGAGCGCCGCAAGCTGCTGTCGGCCCTGGTCGCCTTCGGCACCCGCCGCCGCACGCTGAGCCTGTCGGTGCTGTGGCAGACGGCGGTTCCGATCGGCCTGGGGCTCGTGCTCTCCTCGCTGGTGGGCACGGTCCTCGGGGCGGTGCTGCTGCGGATGACCGCGACACCGGTCCGGGTGGACTGGGGCAGCGTGGCAGGGATGGCGGCCGTCGGCGCGGGCGTGGTCGCCCTGGTCACCCTGCTCAGCCTCCCGCCCCTGCTGAAGATGATGCGCCCGGACGGTCTCCGTACGGAGTGATGCGGGGGCGTCGGTCCCCCGCCCCGTCCTCCACCGTGCGGACCGGCAGGTCGCGCATCGCCCCGCGGAGCGCCGCCGCCAGCTGTTCGTACTCCGTCGCCCTCGCCGTGCCCGTGCGCATGGCGAGGGCGATGCGGCGTTTGGGGGCGGGGTCGGCGAAGCGCGCGGTGAGGAGGCGGTCGGCGCGGCTGGTCTCCACCTCGACGGCGGTGCGCGGCAGCAGGGTGACGCCGAGGCCGCCCGCGACGAGCTGGACCAGCGTGGAGAGTCCGGCCGCCGTGGTGGTGGCCGCGACCCCCGCGCTGCCGGCCTCGCGGCAGATGTCGAGGGCCTGGTCGCGCAGGCAGTGCCCTTCGTCGAGCAGCAGCAGGTTCAGCTCGCGCAGCACCGTGCGGGGTATGCCGTCGCGTCCGCCGAGCCGGTGTCCGGGCGGGGTGACCAGCACGAAGTCCTCGTCGAACAGCGGTAGTTCGGTGACCCCGGCGACGCCGAGCGGCACGGCGAGCAGCAGCAGGTCCAGCCGTCCCGCGGCCAGCCCGTCGAGCAGGCTCGCGGTGTGCTCCTCGTGCACCTGGAGGTCGAGCCGGGGATAGCGGTCGTGCACCAGCCGCAGCACGGTCGGCAGCAGGTACGGCGCCACGGTCGGGATGACGCCGAGCCGCAGCACCCCGGTGAAGGGCGCCCGCAGCGCCTCCGCCTCCTCCTTGAGCGCGCCGACCTCCGCGAGCACGGACTTCGCGCGGGCGGCGAGCTGCTCCCCGGCCGGGGTGAGCAGCACTCTGCGTGTCGTACGCTCCACGAGCGTCACGCCGAGCGTCTCCTCCAGCGCGGACAGCGCCCCGGACAGCGCGGGCTGACTCATCCCCAGGGCTCCGGCGGCGTCGCGGAAGTGCAGATGCTCGGCCACCGCCGCGAACGCCCGCAGCTGGGCCAGGCTCGGCTGCCTGCGCCGGTCACCGACAGTCACTGATAGGTCCCTTCGATCAACCCGACCGAGTGTAGCTATTTCACTGATCAATGCACTCTGTGCCAACATCAACCGAGTCCAACCCATGGGAAACACCCGCAATTGGGGTGTTTCTTCGCTGCAAGGAGAGCGCGTGCTCACTGTCGGTGACAAGTTCCCCGAGTTCGAACTGACCGCCTGCGTCTCGCTGGAGAAGGGCAAGGAGTTCGAGACGATCGACCACAAGACCTACGAGGGCAAGTGGAAGGTCGTCTTCGCCTGGCCCAAGGACTTCACCTTCGTGTGCCCGACCGAGATCGCCGCGTTCGGCAAGCTGAACGACGAGTTCGCCGACCGCGACGCCCAGGTCCTCGGCTTCTCCGGTGACTCGGAGTTCGTCCACCACGCCTGGCGCAAGGACCACGACGACCTGCGCGACCTGCCGTTCCCGATGATGGCGGACCCGAAGCACGAGCTGATGCGCGACCTCGGCATCGAGGGCGAGGACGGCTACGCCAAGCGCGCCGTGTTCATCGTGGACCAGAACAACGAGATCCAGTTCTCCATGGTGACCGCCGGCTCCGTCGGCCGTAACCCGAAGGAGGTCCTGCGGGTCCTGGACGCCCTGCAGACCGACGAGCTCTGCCCGTGCAACTGGTCCAAGGGCGACGAGACCCTGGACCCGGTCGCGCTGCTGTCGGGGGAGTGAGCTGACATGTCCCTCGACTCCCTGAAGTCCCGCATACCGGACTACGCCAAGGACCTGAAGCTCAACCTGGGCTCGGTCATCGGCAACTCCGACCTGCCCGCCCAGCAGCTCTGGGGCACGGTGCTGGCGACCGCGATCGCCTCGCGCTCCCCGATCGTGCTGCGCGAGCTGGAGCCGGAGGCCAAGGCGAACCTGTCGCCCGAGGCGTACACGGCCTCCAAGGCCGCCGCCGCGGTGATGGCGATGAACAACGTCTTCTACCGCACCCGCCACCTGCTGTCGGACCACGAGTACGGCAACCTGCGGGCCGGTCTGCGGATGAACGTCATCGGCAACCCCGGCGTCGACAAGGTCGACTTCGAGTACTGGTCCTTCGCCGTCTCCGCCATCAACGGCTGCGGCATGTGCCTCGACTCGCACGAGCAGGTGCTGCGCAAGGCCGGCGTGGACCGTGACGTCGTCCAGGAGGCGTTCAAGATCGCCGCGGTGGTCCAGGCCGTCGCCGCGACCCTCGACGCCGAGGCGGCCCTCGCGGAGTAACTCCGCGCCCGCCCCGTCGTGTACGGGCCCGTCCACCCTGCCGGGGTGGGCGGGCCCGTCGCCGTTTCCCCGCGTATCGGGGGCACCGGTCCGCAGGGCGCGTGCCCGCCGACGGACGCCGGGAGCGGCAGCCGCTCGCGCTCCGGTGCTCCGCGTCAGCGCTCGTCCGAGGGCCGGTCGGGCTCCCCGGACCGCTCGGACTCCGTGGCCGTAGGCCCGGGTTCGGGGTGCGCCGGGACCGGGGCGTCCGGGGCCGACATGGCCGTCGCGCCCCGCGGCCGGGGCGACTGGACGAGGGCCGCCTCGTGCGAGAACGCCCGCAGATAGCCGACGACGGTGTTGGAGACGGCGACCAGCGGCACGGCGACCACCGCGCCGCCGATGCCCGCCACCAGACCGCCGGAGGCCACCGCCAGCACCACCGCGAGCGGGTGGACCCGCACCGCGCGCCCGAGGATGAACGGCTGGAGGATGTGACCCTCGATCTGCTGGACCGCCAGCACCACCACGAGCACCATCACACCGGTGAACACGCCCTGGGTGACGAGCCCGACGACGACGGCCAGCGCGCCGGACACCACCGCACCGACGAGCGGGATGAACGAGAACAGGAAGATGAAGACGGCGAGCGGCACCGCCAGCGGCACGTCGAGGAAGTAGATGCCGAGGCCGATGAAGATGGCGTCGATCAGCGCCACCACCACCGTGCCCCGCACGTACGCGGTGAGCGTGCGCCAGGCGACCGGACCGGCGCCGGCGACGCCCGGACGGGCCGCGGCCGGGACCAGCTTCAGCGACCACTGCCAGATCCGCTTGCCGTCGTAGAGCAGGAACAGCGTCGAGAAGACCGCCAGCAGGATGCCGGTGAGCGCCTCGACGACGACCGTGACGCCCTCCAGGCCGGCCGAGGTGATCTGCTCGGTGTTGGCGCCGACCGCCTCGCGCAGGTTCTTGGCGATCTCGTTGATCTGCTTGTCGGTGACGTGGAACGGGCTGTTGAGCAGCCAGTTGCGCAGTTCGTCGATGCCGTCCTGGATCTGGTCGGCGAGGGTGTCGACGTTCTCCATGACCTGCCAGGTCACGAACCAGCCGATGAGGCCCATCACGACGAAGCCGAACAGCGCGGTCAGCGCGGTGGCCGGTCCGCGCGGCACCCCGAGCCGCCGCAGCCGGGCGACGGTGGGCTGGAGCAGCGCGGTGATGAGCAGCGAGGCGACGAACGCCAGGACCACCAGCTGGACGGCGCTGATGATGCGCATCAGCACCCAGACGGTGCCCGCGAGGATCAGCAGGCGCCAGCCGGCCTCGGCGGCGACCCTGACGCCCCAGGGCACGGCCTGCGCCGGGTCGGGGCGCGCCGGGAGCACCACCTGGGTGTACTCGGAGGGCTGGGACGTCCGGTCGGGGTCGGCGGTGTGGCGCGCGGAGTCGTCGTCCGGCCCCTGGTCGCGCGTGACTTCGGCGCGGCGCTCCTCCAGCCGTTGGCCGACCTTCGTCAGTCCGGCTCCGACCCGGTCGAGCCACCCTGGCAGTCGCGACATGATCCGTCCTCTTCCCCCGTTTCCGCCCACCAGTCCCCTGGCGCCGTCGGTCAGACGGTACAGGGCGACAGCCCCGCACCGTAGGACGGTGCGGGGCTGTCGCGGAGTCGAGCGCGCCGCGGGGCGGCGGGACGGTCCGAAGGACCTAGTACCAGTGGTTGGCCTGCCAGAACTCCCAGGCGCCGCACGGGCTGCCGTAGCGGCTGTCCATGTAGTTGAGGCCCCACTTGATCTGGGTGGCCGGGTTGGTCTGCCAGTCGGCGCCGGCGGAGGCCATCTTGGAGCCCGGCAGGGCCTGCACGAGGCCGTACGCGCCGGAAGAGGGGTTCGACGCCTGGTAGTTCCAGCTGGACTCGTGGTCCACGATGTTGCTGAAGCACTGGAACTGGTCGGCGGGCACCATCTGGCGGGCGATGGCCTGGACGTCGGCGACCGAGTAGGAGCCCTGGGCGGCGAAGGAGGACGCGTCGCGCACGGCGGAGCGGCTGGCGGCCTTCTCGCGCTCCTCGCGCTCCTTGGCCTCCTGAGCGGCCTTCTCGGCTTCCTTCTTCTTCGCGATCGCGGTCTCGGCGGCGGCCTTGCGGGCTGCCTCCTCCGCGTCCTTCTTGGCGGTCGCGTCGGCGGCGATGGCCATCGTCTGGGCCTGCTGCGTCAGCGACGCGGTCTGCACCTGCGCCTGCTGCCCTGCGGGGATGTCCGCGAGCAGCGTGGTGCCGGCTGCCGTCGCTTCGGCGTCGTTGTTCTGCGCTGCGGTGCTGCCCGAGGCAACGCCGACGACGCTTCCGACAGCGGTGACCGCCGTGGCCGAGGCCACTGCGAATCCCCGGACCGAGATCCGGCTCACACGGTTTCCTTCCAGCATCGCCCGCTTCGGTGACCCTCGCGGACGCAATCGTGCCCCTGGCACTGGCCTCCCCAACTACGGGTCACGGGAGGCACGGGCCCGGTGGGCAACTCCTTCGACAGGAGCGCCGCGTGGTGCTCGGGCGGCATACGACGACGCTATGGAGTTGAAACGGTGTTCTCATGTGGTTCTGCACCGCTGGGGGTGCAGCTGTGTCGTATGCGGGGCCTGACAGGAGTGAGACTCTGCCGTAACCGGGCGGCGCAAGGCAATTCTCTGTTGCGTGTGAAAGCTCACATGTCGTTTGGCCCTGGGGATTACCGGAAAGCCGCACACGCGCCGACGCCGCCCGGCTAGGCTCTACGCCTTTCCCGGACGGCGCCAACTCGCGCGTAACCACCCCGCGTTGGGACGCGAGGGTCAGATGTGACCGTCTTCGAGCATTTCGGTCACAAGGGCCGCGATCTGGGACCTCTCGGACCGGTTCAGGGTCACGTGGGCGAACAGCGGATGCCCCTTCAGCTTCTCGACGACGGCGACCACACCGTCGTACCGGCCGACCCTCAGATTGTCCCGCTGCGCCACGTCGTGCGTCAGGACGACCCGGGAATTGGCCCCGATCCGGGACAGAACGGTCAGCAGGACGTTCCGCTCCAGCGACTGGGCCTCGTCCACGATGACGAACGCGTCGTGGAGCGAGCGGCCCCGGATGTGGGTGAGCGGCAGGACCTCCAGCATGCCGCGCGCGGTGACCTCCTCGATGACCTCCCGGCTGGTGACCGCCGACAGCGTGTCGAACACGGCCTGCGCCCAGGGGCTCATCTTCTCGGCCTCGGAACCGGGCAGATAGCCCAGCTCCTGCCCGCCCACCGCGTACAGCGGACGGAAGACCATCACCTTCTGGTGCTGCCGCCGCTCCAGCACGGCCTCCAGGCCCGCGCACAGCGCGAGCGCGGACTTGCCGGTGCCGGCCCGGCCGCCCATGGACACGATCCCGACGTCCGGGTCGAGCAGCAGGTCGAGCGCGATCCGCTGCTCGGCGCTGCGGCCCTTGATGCCGAACGCCTCCCGGTCGCCGCGCACCAGACGGACGTTGCCCTCCGGGGTGACCCGGCCGAGCGCCTTGCCGCGCTCGGACTGGATGGTCAGCCCGGTGTGCACGGGCAGCCCGGCCGCCTCCGGCACATACACGTGGCCTTCCTCGAAGAGGATGTCCACCTGCTCGCCGGGCAGGGTCAGTTCGGACATTCCGGTCCAGCCGGAGGAGTCCGTGATGGCGAGCTCCGCGCGGTACTCCTCGGCGAGGAGGCCCACGGAGGACGCCTTGATCCTGAGCGGGAGGTCCTTGGAGACGACGGTGACGTCGAACCCCTCCGCCTGCAGGTTGCGGGCGACCGCGA
Source organism: Streptomyces althioticus (assembly GCA_014649355.1). Lineage (GTDB taxonomy): Bacteria > Actinomycetota > Actinomycetes > Streptomycetales > Streptomycetaceae > Streptomyces > Streptomyces althioticus. The sequence goes on along the minus strand of BMSW01000007.1, from coordinate 331,614 downwards.
GGATGCGGGAGTCGTTGTCCCCCAGGCGGTAGCCGCTGGGCAGCACGCTGGGGTCCGAGTGGTTGAGCTCGACCCTCAGGGTCCCGCCGAGCTCCCCGGTGGGGATGGGGGCGTCGAGACGGCCGTACCGCACCCGGTAGTCGTCCAGCAGGCGCAGGGCCTGACGGGCGAAGTAGCCGAGCTCGGGATGGTTCCGCTTGGCCTCCAGCTCCGTGACCACGACGACGGGGAGCACGACCTCGTGCTCGTCGAAGCGGCTCGGGGCATGGGGGTCGGCCAGCAGGACGCTGGTGTCGAGAACGTAGGTGCGCCGGTCAGGCTTGTGGCGCTTTGCGCTGGTCACCACGGAAGGACGAACCCCCTCGGATGAGGTCGGGGAGCGACGAGGCGGAGCTGGACCGGTCGACGGCCCTGATGCACGACGGGCCGAGAACCGGCCCTCCGCCGCTTCTTCCGTGCCGTGACCGCACGGTCGGGCTGGTGCAAAGGGCCTCCCGGGCGGACGGCTCCCGTGCCGTCCGCTGAGATCCGACACCCGTGGTTCGGGCGTCGACCTGACTGAGTTATGCCCTCGAACAAGCGCTGCCATGCCACGGCCTGTGACGGCGCGCCGGTGAACGGCGCGTGACCCCTGGTGACACGAGGGGGGCGCGGGTGGAGCGGGGTGATGCGGGAGGTGCCCCACGGTGACGCGACGGCGCGGTGGTGCGGGGAGGCGTGGGGCGGGAGGCGGGGAGCGGGAGCCGGGTGGGGTCCGGGTGGGGCGCTCAGCCGCCGAAGCGACGGTGGCGGGCCGCGTAGTCGCGCAGCGCGCGCAGGAAGTCCACCTTGCGGAAGGCCGGCCAGAAGACCTCGCAGAAGTAGTACTCCGAGTGGGCCGTCTGCCAGAGCATGAATCCGGACAGCCGCTGTTCCCCGCTCGTGCGGATGACGAGGTCCGGGTCGGGCTGCGCCTTGGTGTACAGGTGACGTCCGATCATGTCGACGGTCACGGACTCGGCGAGCTCGTCCATGGGGACGCCCTTGTCGTGGGCCTCGAGGAGCATGGAGCGCACGGCGTCGGCGATCTCCTGGCGCCCGCCGTACCCGATGGCGACGTTGACGACTATTCCGTCGACGTGCGCCGTGGCCGCTTCCGCTTCCTTCAGGACCGTCTGCATCCCGGAGGGCAGGAGGTCGAGGGTGCCCACGTGGTGGACCCGCCAGCGCCCGTCGGCGGCGAGGGTGCGCACCACGTCCTCGATGATGCCGAGGAGGGGGACCAGCTCCTCCTTGGGCCGGTCGAAGTTGTCCGTCGACAGCAGCCACAGGGTGACCACCTCGACGTCCGTCTCGGAGCACCAGCCGAGGAACTCCTCGATCTTCTCGGCGCCCGCCCGGTGGCCGTGCACCGTGCTGGAACCCGCGGCCTTCGCCCAGCGGCGGTTGCCGTCCATGATGACGCCGATGTGCTTCGGCACCTGAGCGGTGTCCAGGTGGCCTTCCACCCGGCGCGCGTACAGCCTGACCAGCAGGCTCCGCAGCTTGTCGCGCAGGTTCACGTGATCGTCAGCCCCTCCGTACGGATCGGACAGGCGCGGCACCCCGCCGCGTCGCGCGGCAAGCGGCCCGGTCTCGGCCGCGGGCGGCCCCTGCCCGTATGGCGGTCCCCAGGGGCGAAGCGTACCCCCGCCGGGGCAGGGGTCCCCAACGTCCGGTCTGGCGGCCTTTTGTCGGCTGTGCTGCGGCAGCACGCCGTTTGGGCGGTCACGGCGGCACGGCGATCCCGGCCGTGCGTCGCGAGCATCACGGTTCGCGCGGCGCGGGCGGGGACGGCCGTGGGGCGGGGGGCCCGACCCGGGGAAGCGGCGACGTGGAGGGCGGCAGGCGGGTGCTCGGCGGGCTGCCGGAGGTGTCCCGCGGGCCGCCGGAGGGTGTCCGGCGGAGGGCCGGGCAGCGGACCAGGTCCAGACCGGAAGCGGGCCGGAAACGGGCCGGTAAGCGGGCATGAAAAAACGGGCCGGTCCGTGGGGGGGAGACGGACCGGCCCGAGGGGGGGTTTCCACCATAACCCTTCGTAAGTGATGCTGCGTGCATCGGCGCGGCACAACTACTCTCCGAAACCGCCCGACGACGCCCGGATGCCCTCGGAGGGGCCGTTTCAGGGGGTCTTTATGGCCGGAACCCGGCGAAAACGCGCGGGAAAAGAGGGCTGAGGGGACTCTGTGCACGGTGTGACACCAACCCTGCACCTTTCCGGCCACTCTTCCGGCCGTCCCCCCGACGGGTGACCCCCACGAAGGCCGCGGCTTGACCCGGAGACGGGCGAGGCGACAAGAGGAGGGGAAGCGGCAGGAGGAAGGGAAGCGGGCGGTGCGGGCCCGGTAATGCGGTCACCGCGCAGCCCCCTCCACTGCGCGGTGACCCTTCCGCGCAGCTTTGCTTGCGCGAATCAATTGGTCCGAACCTAAGCGATGCGCCGCCGCGGAGGCCAGCCCTCAACCGTAACGATGCGGACACTACGCGCGTGGACCGCGGGCCCGGCTCCCTGACCTGCGGGCTTCGACGAGGTGCCGTGAGCTGTGGGCGACGAAGGGGCCCTCGGCCCCGATCCGCTCGTGCAGCTCCCGCAGCCGCGGCCGGTACGCCTCGACCGTGAAGCCGGGGACCATCCAGATCACCTTGCGCAGGAAGTGCACGACCGCGGCGATGTCGTGAAACTCCATGCGCAGCCGCTCGGCCCGCAGGTCCACCACCTCCAGCCCGGCCGCCTCGGCGTCCCGCCGCTCCCGTTCGGGGTCGCGCGCGGTGCGGCTCTCCTCGGGCAGCGGGCCGAGGAAGTACTCGACGAGTTCGAAGGCGCTGGCGGGCCCGACGTGCTGGGCCAGGTAGGCGCCGCCGGGCCGGAGCACACGGGCGATCTCGTGCCAGAGCGGCCGCACGGGGTGCCGGCTGGTGACGAGGGAGAAGGACGCGTCGGCGAAGGGCAGCGACGCGTCCTCGGCCGCCGCGACGACGGTCACGCCGTACGGCCGGAGGGTGTGCGCGGCCTTGCGGACGTTGGGCGGCCAGCCCTCGGTGGCCGCGACCAGCAGGGGCCGCCGGGACGCCCGGCCGAGGGAGAACGCGAGGACCTCTCCCCCGCCGGTCTGGACGTCGAGCACGGGCCCGTCCGCCCGGCCCAGCCTGCGGGCGACGGTGGTGGCGTACCCCCAGGACGGCCGGGCCTCGGTCGCGCGCCCCTCGAACCAGGAGAAGTCCCACCCCTCGGTGGGCACGGAGGCGCCTTCGGCGAGGAGTTCGTCGAACGTACGGGGAAGGGTGCGGGGTCGGGGGCGGCTCATGCGGCGAGGATGCCCGAGGGCGGGCCGGCTCGTCGCGCCCTTTTCCGCGTCGACTATGTGGGTCGGCTATGTGAGTCGGCTATGTGAGGAGTGGCCGTACGTCCTCCGCGGCGAAGCGGACGAAGCCCTCCGGGTCGGGTTCGTCGCCGGTGGGCTGGAGGACGACCGTGTCGGCGCCCGCCTCGGCCAGCCGCCGTACGGCGTCGGCGACGGCGCGGGCGTCCCCGGCGACCCCGAGGTCGGCGTCCGCGGCGTGCCCCTCGGCGACCAGCTCGGCCTCCAGCCGCTCGCGCGCCCCGGCGCCGGTCGCGGTCAGCAGGTAGACGACGACCCGGTGGCCGTCCGGATCACGCCCCGCCGCGACGCGGCCCTCCCGGATCAGCGCGCATGCCTGCCGGACGCCGTCGGCGGAGGTGTCGGCGGTGAGGATGGTGCCGTCGGCGGCCTCCCCGGTGAGCCGTACGGTGCGGGGGCCCATCCCGCCGGCGAGGACGTCGACGGGGCCGGGCGGAGGCCAGTCGAGCGTGACGTCGTCGAGGGCGACGTAGCGGCCCTTGGTCGTGACCGTCTCGCCGGCCAGCAGGGCGCGCAGGGCGGTCAGATGCTCGCGGAGCAGGGTGAGGGGCGATCCGGCGCGCGCGCCGACCTGTCCCATCCAGTCCTGCACGCCGTGCCCGACGCCGAGGATCGGGCGGCCGGGGAACATCCGGTACAGGGAGGCGGCCTCCATGGCGGTCACGGCGACGTTCCGCAGGGGGACGGGCAGCAGTCCCACGCCGACGCGCAGGCGCTCGCTCCACGCGAGGGCGGCGGCGCCGGTGGAGATGCCGCCCTCCCGGAAGCAGTCCTCCCACAGCCACAGCTCCTCGAGCCCGGCCGCGTCGGCGGCACGCACGACGGGACGCAGCCGCTCGGGGGCGAGCTGGGGGCGGAACACGGCGCCGAGTGTCGTCGTCATGCGGGTGTACCTACCCACGGGGGCCCGCCCCGGAAAACCTCGGCCGGGGCGGGCGGGGGGTGGTGTGCGTGTGTGCGTGCGGTCAGCGGTTGACGGACTGGATCTCCTGGACGACGACGTCCTGGGTCGCTCCGAACTCACCGTCGGGCAGGTCGCCGCCCGCGCCGCCGGAGCCGTTCCAGTGGACCTCCCAGGTGACGGTCGCCTGCAGCGGGAAGGTGCCGTCGCCCGAGGAGCGGAGGTACTTCACCCCGCACGGAGGCGTCCGGTTCGCCTTGCCCTTGGCGTACGGCTCGCCGATCCGGCCGTTGTTGATCTCGCAGACGCCGGAGGCGGGGTACGTCTCGGCGTCGGGGGTGCCGGGCTCGATCTTCAGAGCGACCGGTTCCGCCGTGGCCGTCGCGTAGATGCCGATCTCCGGCACGGAGGCGGTCACCGACACCGGCTGGAACTCGGCGCCGTCCAGCCACGACCAGGTCGGCAGGTTCACCTTGGTCGCCTGCGCGGGAGCGAGGGTCACCTCGGTGCCGGGGACGCGGATCTCGGAGTAGGCGAGTTCGGCGAGGACCTCCGGCGTGACGGCGTTCTCGACGTCCGCGGGCGGCGGGTCACCCTGGTCCACCCAGAAGTAGTCCTTGGTGCAGGAGTCCCAGCCGGGCGGGAAGCTCTTGTCAACGTACGAGTCCCACCAGTACCCCTTGCCGGACTTGTGCTTGTTGAAGTCCTTCTCCGGGTCGTCCGGGTCCGTGTACTTCTTCCGCTGCTCGTTGTCCCACTCGTGCCCGGTCGAACCGGCCTCCCAGATCGGCTCCAGGTACGCCTGCAGCTCCTCCGGGGAGTACTTGGGCGCGTACCAGCAGGGCGGAGGAGACCACGAGGTGCTCGACGTGAGCGCGCCGACCTTGCCGCCCTTGCCGTTCTTGGAGTGATCGAAACGGACGCCTCCGGCGGAGACGGAGAGGTTGCCGTCGTCGGTGAGGTTGGCGTCTTGTTCACCCTGGGTGCCGTTACCCAGGTCGTCGTCGGCGTGGGCAACGCCGGACAGGGCCAGGAGGAACACGACCGTGCCGACAGCGGCGAACGTCCGGAAAGTGCGGGTCACGGCTGGCACTTGGCGCTCCCACTCTGCGAGACGATCTTCTGAATGGTCCACACGCCCTTGTCGTTCTTCTTCAGTGACGTGTGGTAAATCACGTAGCTTTTGGCGGTGACCTCGGTCTTCTTGATCTTGTTGGTCTCGAGGTACTTCACAAAGGCCTTGCCCTGGTCCTCGCAATAGCTGAGCGAGGCTGTCCCGTCCTTACCGACATTCACTTCAGGTGCGTAGAAGCGGTAAGTCCCGGTGATCGCAGCCTTGTGATCCACGTAGTCCTGTACGAACTTCTCTGTCTCGGCCGCAGCTTCACCCTCGTAGTAGTAGAGGTACGCCTTGTCGAGTGCGTCCTGCTTGACGATCGCCTGGTCCACCGCCTTGATGGACTGCTCACTGTCGGCCAGGACCGCGTCCTTCTCCTTGTCGCCGGTCTTCGGCCAGTCGAAGGTGTAGGAGAGGTCGCTGGGCAGCTCGATCTTCGGGCGGTCCTCCGAGGCCGGGGCGGACGTGGCCGGCGAAGGCGACTTCTTGCCGCCCGTGTCCGCTCCCGCGATCGTGTCCTTGTCCTTGGCAGGAGAGTCGTCGTCGCTTCCGCACGCGGACAGCGTCAACGCCGCGGTGGCGGTCAGCGCAAGCGCTGCGAGCAGGGTGGGACGGCGGTTCACAGTCGGCTCCCGGTGGGGCGAGGCGTCACATCAGCGCGCCAACGCTATCCAGCGGCCGCAGTGGGACACCAGAGCGAATGGAGCAACTGCAACACACCTAATACCGAATTGGGACGCGGATCCCTGGCCGCACTTTCATCCGCGCATTGCGGGGTACCTTCGCCGGGGGTGAGGGGAGGCGTGGTCGTGCGGTGGCGGGACGGGCGTGGGGAGTTGGTCGTACGGGGGGTGCCGGATGGAGGCGTCAGCGCGCGGGTGCCGCTCGAGATCGCGGCCTCCTATCGGGCGCGGACGCGCGGACTGCTCGGGAGGGAGAGCCTGGAAGGCGCGCTGCTGCTCTCGCCCGCCAACAGCATCCACACCTTCCGTATGCGCATGCCCATCGACGTCGCCTACCTGGACCGGCGCCTCCGCGTCCTCGCCGTCCGCACCATGCCGCCCGGACGGCTGGGACGGCCACGCGTCCGGGCACGGCATGTCATCGAGGCCGAGGCGGGGGCCATGGAACGGTGGGGGCTCGATGTGGGGGCGGTGGTGGAGGTGCGTGACCTCCGCTGAGCCGGCTCAGTTCGCCCCTCGCGGGAACGAGATCTCCACCCGCCGGTTCTTCTTCCTGCCCTCCTCCGTCGAGTTGTCCGCGATCGGGTAGTCCTCACCGTAACCGCGCACCTCGTACGTGATGTTCGCGTCGCTCAGCTCCTGCTCGAGGATGCCGTGCACCGCGTTGGCCCGCTTGCGGGACAGCACGTCGCCGTGCGCGGACGAGCCGAGGTTGTCCGTGAAGCCGAAGACGCGGATGCGCGTCGCGTTCTGCGTCTCGATCTCGTTCGCGATGACGGAGATGCGGGCCCTCGCCTGCCCGGAGATCTTCGCGCTGTCCTTGCCGAAGAGGACCTCCGCCTGGAGGGCGAACGTCACGCTCGTGTTCGTGTCCTCGCGGCGCTCGTCCCCGCTCTGGTCCTCGACGACGGACTTGATGTCCAGCACCTTGGGCTCGGCGAGGGTGGCGCCCTCGGGCAACTTGAGGTCCGGATCGTTCGGGTCGAGCTCCACCGGGGCTGTGGCAGTGGCTTCGGTGCCCGGGGGAGCGCTCGGTCCGTCGTCGGCCCGGGCCACCGTGGGGCCGGCGGCCAGCAGGGTGGCGACCGTGCCGATGAGGAGGAGGCGCGTGTGTGTCATCCCCGCCTCACCCAGAAATCTGGATGGTGCCGCTGGCAAATGTCGGCAGTTGGAACGTGACTTCCGTGGTCTCCGGCGGCGGGGCGGGGAACTGCATGAAGACGGCGAAGCTCTCCCCCGCCTTGATGGTCGACAACCCGCTGGTGGTCAGAGGCCGTCCATCGGTGTCGCGCAGCACGTAATACCGCTTCTTGCCCTTGGAGTCGACGAGCGTCGCCCCGCCGAGCGACCGGCCGTTGCGAAGGATCTCCGTTTCGTTGCCACTCAAGGCCGACGGCACAACGGTGCTTTTCGCACCGTCGTTCTTCAGCGTGCCGTTGACCGTCACGAATCCACCGGCGTCCCGCTGAGCGGACGTAATGGCGAGCATCAGGCCCTCCGAGCCGCGCAGCTCGGCCAGTGGCTCATCCGACTGACCTTCCTGAGGGCTCGGGTCGGTTCCCTCTTCACGCGGGGCGGAAGCAGTCGCCTGTGGCTTCTTGTCGTCGTCTTCCCCGCCACCGCAGCCGACCGCTCCGAGGGCCAATCCGGCCGCGACGGTCAGAACGACCGCCCCTCTGCGGGCCTTCCTCGTCCACTGGATGCTCATGCCACTGCTTCCTTGTCCTCGTTCGCTTGTCAGTCGGCCAGGTGCACGTCGAAGAGATCATCAGGCTTCGGCAGCAGGTCCTTGGGCGCCTCGGGATCCAGCTCCCAATCAACTCCCCCCTTGCAGCTGAGCGTGGGCAGCTCTTCCTTCTCCTCCGGGTCCGGGTCTTCCTTCACCGCCGGGAGTTCGAAACCGCAGCGGGACTCAATCACCGCGGTGGCCGTCGCCCGCGACTTCTTCGTTTCGGTGCCGGGCACGATGGACTCACCGACGGTCCGGTTCGTCTGAACCTCGACCGTGTACCTGAGGAGGCCGTCCGCGTCGCAACTCAGAACCGTGGCGTCGTTGCTGGCAGCCAGCTGCTCGGCTCGCCAGCAGGGCGGTGTCAGCCCTTCCGCCAAGCCGTCGAAGATGTCCTGCCACTTCTCGGGGCCGAGGAGATTCTCCGCCCAAGCCCCGGCCAGCTGGTCGCGCCGCTCCTGTGCGGCTGCGAGAGCCGCAGCGTCGGCGGCGGTCTGTGCGCCGTTCCGGTTCGCGGCAGCCTGACCGACGGCGAAGTAGGCGAACGCGAGAAAGAGCAGGCCCCCCACCACGGTGATGTATATGGGGAAGGCCTGCCCTGCGTCGCCGGAGTGGCGCGGAGGCATCAGATGCCGGTGACCTCCGCGATTTTCGACGTGATGGCATCGAAGATCGTCTGCCCGATGTCCGTCCCCGTGATCGCCAGCACAATCGCCACCACCACCGCGATGATCCCCAGGTACTCCACCGCCGTCTGCCCCCGGTCGTCGCGGCGGGATGCGCGGGACTGGAGGTACCTGACCGTCGTGTTGATCCAGTTGCCCATGGTGTTCCCCTCCGACTGACGCGTTGGCGGCCTGGGTCGCGGGGCCGCTGTCGACCTCGGCACCGTACGAGGGGTCGGTCAGGCCCCTCAAGGGTCCCGGGGCCCATTTCCAGACCCAAAGGCGGGCCCATCGCGTCGTCGGTGTGCGCCTCACCGCCGGTCACCCCCGTCCCGGCCCGAACTCCGTTCCTCGCCGCGCCACTTCGCCGCGGCCTCGGCGCGGCTCGTGCTGTGCAGCTTCGCGAAGATGCGGTTGATGTGGTTCTTGACCGTCTTCTCGCTGATGAAACAGGTGGCGGCGATCTGCTGGTTGCTCATGCCGGACGCGATGAGGTCCATGATCTCCGCCTCCCTCGCGCTCAGCCCGTACGTCGACCTGTCAGACACCGACTGTGCCACATCCGGTTGCAGTTGCGAAAGGTTTTTCGTAGAAGTAGGCCGGTAGGGCGGCCAACTAGCCCTCGAAGCACGATCGAAAGCGGAATCTTCCACACCCCCCTCCCGCAATTGCGCCAGCAATCTTCCCGCCGCCGTCGGCGTCAAGCGCGGCCTCCCCCGCCTCGCGTCCCGTACGGCCGTCACCAGCTCGTCCGGCGTGAACTCACCGTGCACCAGATACCCGTTCGCGCCCCGGCGCAGTGCCTCGTGGACGATGTCCGACTCGCCGCTGTACGTCAGCATCAGCACGGCCGTCAGCGGCACCAGGTGAGGGAGGGCCGTGAGGCCGTCCACCCCCGGCATACGGACGTCCAGCAGGACCACGTCGGGACGGTGGGCGAGCGTCGCCTCGTACGCCTTCCTGCCGTCCGCCGCCTCCGCGACGACCTCCACGCCCTCACTCGCCGTCAGGAGGGCCGTCAGCCCCGCGCGCACCACCGGGTTGTCGTCGGCCACGACCACCCGCAGAGCCTCCGGGGGCCGCGCCTCCCCGAACGGGTTCGCCTCACCGGTCATGGCCGGCCTCCGTCCTCCGTAACGCGAGCGGCCACTCCACACGCACCTCCGTGCCGCACCCCCGCTCCCCCCGTCCGAAGCTGATGCGCGCCCCGACGGAGGCGGCCCGTTCGGCCATGCCCACCAGGCCGAAGTGGCCCGAGCGGCGCAGGCGGTCGAGGTCGGGAGCCGCGGGGAGGCCGGGCAGGCCCGTGCCGTCGTCGCGGACACCGACCGTCAATACCCCGCACCGCACGCCGGCGCGTACCTCCACCCGCGTCGCCCGCGCGTGACGGTGGGCGTTCTCCATCGCCTCCTCGGTGATGGAGAGGAGTTGGCGGGCCACCGCCGGGGGGACCGAGAAGGCCCGCTCCTCCCCCGTCCTCGCATACGTCACCGGCGCACCGCTCCGTGCCCTGAAGGCCCGCACCGCACACGCCAGTTCAGCCAGCACGTCCACCTCCCGCCCCGGCTCCCCCTCCCGCCGCAGGTCGGCCAGCAGTTCCCGCGACTCCGCTGCCGCCCTGCGCGCGGACCGGGCCACCAGTTCCGCCTGGCGTCTCACCAGCGCCGGGTCCATGCGGGCGGCTCCCGCCGAGCAGGCCAGACCGTCCGCCGCCAGGGCGACCCCGTGCAGCGTCTTGGCCACCGAGTCGTGCATCTCCCGTGCCAGCCTGGCCCGTTCGGCGTCGACCGCCTCCGTGACCGCGAGGCGGGCCCGGACCGCGGCCAGGGCGCGGGTCGCCTCGCCGAGGTGGAGCATCAGTTTGCGCAGGCTGGAGCCGACCGCCCCCGCGATCACGCACAGGCCGGGCAGGATCAGCGTCTCGGCGGGTGCGGTGTGCGGGTTGTCGAGCGTGGCGTGGACGAGCAGCAGGATCACCCCCTGGAGGGAGGCGAAGACGGCCGCGCCGCGCCAGCCGTAGATGAGGCCTGCGAGCAGGGGCGTGCAGACGCTGACGTAGGCGAGGGTGGTGTCGGGGCCGGCGGAGACCAGCAGCAGGGCGCCGAAGAGGGTGTCCGCCGCGAGGAGGGTGGGGTGGCGCAGGAGGAGGGGACCGAAGCGCTCCCAGTCGCGGAAGAGGGCATACGACACCATGAAGGTGACGACGACGGCGATGCCGACCAGGCGTACGCCCCAGCCGGGGCCGGCGTTGAGCAGGGCGGACGGGGCGGCCACGGCGATCATCGCGAGCCGGAAGCCGAAGGCCTGCCGGCACAGCGCTTGAAGGGCGTTCACCTGGAGCTGCGTGTCCGGGGCGGTCTGCGGGGCCGGTACGGCGGGCGGCTCCTGAGGTACGCGAGCGGCATCGGGCGCGCCACCCGAGGCCCCCGCCCCCGTCACCCCCTGCGGCATCCGCGCCCGTGCCGCCACCGGCGCGACCGGCGTGCCCTGCCCGGCCGGGGTGCCCTGCCCGACCGGCGTGCCCTGCCCGACCGGCGTGCCCTGCCCGGCGGGCGTGGACGGTCCCGCCCCCGCCTGCCGCCGAACGGCCGGGCCGCGGCGCCGCCGCCAGGCCCGCCTGCTGCGTGTCCGAGTCGTCGTCATCGCACTGCGCCTCCCGTCACTCGCCCGTGAGCGAGCCGAAGTCGGTGCCGGAGCCGAGGATCAGGCCGGCGCCGAGGAGGATCATCGTGGCCGGGACCATGAACGTGGTGATCATCAAGGTGGCCTTGGGGACCGCGCGGGCCGCCTTGCGGCGGGCGTTCTGCGCGTCCGTGCGGCGCATGTCCTTGGCGAGCGCCACCAGTGTGTCGACGATGGGCGCGCCCAGCTCCTCACCCTGCTGGAGGGCGGTGACGAACATGGCGACCTGCTCCGAGTCGTTGCGGCGGCGCAGTTCGGCGAAGGCCTGCCGACGGCTCATGCCGAGGTCCATCTGGCGCAGGGTGATGCGCAGTTCGTCCGCCCAGGGACCCTCGTACTGGGAGGAGACGCGTTCCAGGGCCTGCCGGAAGCCGAGTCCCGCGCTGACCACGACGGCGAGGACATCGAGGAAGTCGGGCAGGGTCCGCTCGATGACGTCCTTGCGGACACGGATCGCCGACCAGATGCCGACCTCGGTCCAGAACGCGCCGAACGCGAGCAGCAGCAGCGCCACGAACAGCTGGCCGCGCATCAGGAACACCAGGCAGCCGACGCCGCCGAGGGCGCCGTAGACGGCACGGCGGGCGGCGTAACGGTGGATGGTGAGGCCGCCGGGGTTGCCCGCCAGGTCGATCTTGCGCCGGTACCTGGCGACCTGCTTCGGTCCCATGAGGCGCATCACGGCGGGGGCGTAGCGCATGCCCATGCGGTCGATGAGGGAGTCGACCGCGCCGGTGCGGGTGGAGCCGACCTCCAGGGCGAGCATCAGGTCGCCGGGGAGTTTCGCCTCCGCCCGGTACATGCGGATGCCGGCGAAGATGCCGCACACGGCGAGGGCCATGAGCGCGGCGAGCAGGAGTGCCATGTCGTCGTCCCCTTTCCCGGCTCAGACGTCGATGCGGGACAGGCGGCGGATGAGGAGGAAGCCGACGGCGTAGAGGCCGAAGGCGACGAGGACCGCGATCTGCCCGGCCGTCGATCCGGTCATGCGCTCCAGGGCGCCGTCCTTCACCCCGTTCATCAGGAACAGCGAGCCGACGCCGAGCACCGGCACGGCGTACGAGGTCATGCTGACCTGGGAGAGCTGGGTGCGGACCTCGCGCCGGGTCTCCTTGCGTTCCTCCAGCGTCTCGGTGAGGTTGCGCAGGGCGCTCACCACCTGGCCGCCCGCCCGGTTGGCCAGCACCAGCGTGGTGACGAGGACGACGAGCTCCCGGGAGGGGAGCCGGTCGGAGAGTTCACCGAGGGCGTCCTCCATGGAGGCGCCCATCGCCAGTTGGTTGGCCACCTTGGCGAGTTCCTCGCCGGCCGGGGCCTCCAGCTCCTCCGCGGCGATGCCGATGGCGGTGCGCAGGGCGAGGCCCGCCTGGGTGGCGTTGGCGAGGATGCGGGCCAGCTCGGGAAGCTGGTTGATGAACCGCTCGATGCGCTTCTGCCGCTGCCAGTCGAGGAACTGCACGGCCGCCCACACCCCGAGCAGTCCCGCGATCGGGCCGAAGAAGGGTGCGAGGGCGGCCTGCCCGGCCATCCACAGTCCGGCGACGGTGACGAGCATCGCCACGAAGAACTCGCCCGGTGTGACGTCCAGTCCGGTGGCGAGCAGACGCAGCTCCAGCTTGCGGCCGAGGCGGGTGCGGCGCAGCCGGCGCTCCAGCGTGGGGAAGCGGCGCCGGCGGCCGCCGGACGGAAGCTCACCGGTGGCCGACAGCCGGTCCACCAGTGCCTGCCGCTGCGCCCGTCCGGCCGCGTGGACGTGCACGCCGGCGACCGCGAGGACGCAGGTCAGCAGGGTGACGCCGGTGGTCAGCGTGATCAGGGTCTGCAGCTCCATGGGGGCGGTACCTACCTGGCTTCTCGGGTGGCGAGCTGGTCGGCGGAGTGGGCGATGCCGAACGCCTGCGGGACGGGCTGGCCCGCCATGTACAGGCGGTCGGCGGTCCGCCGGGGCAGGGGGTGGTGGACGAAGGAGCCGTGGACGCGGCCGTCGTGGGTCATGGGCAGCGCGTCGAAGCGGGCGACCGTGGCCAGCCGGTACTGCTCCCCGCCGTGGCTCTCCAGCAGGGCGATCTCGGTGATGCGGCGGGCGCCGTCGGCGAACCGGGTGAGCTGGACGATCACGTCGACGGCGCTGTTGATCTGGTCGTGCAGGGCGACGAAGGGGATCTCCACGTCGGACATGGAGGCGAGGGTCTGCAGCCGGGTGAGGGCGTCCTCGGCGCTGTTGGCGTGGACGGTGGCGAGGGAGCCGTCGTGGCCGGTGGACATCGCCTGGAGCATGTCCAGGGACTCGCCGCCGCGGACCTCGCCGACGACGATGCGGTCGGGGCGCATCCGGAGGGAGTTGCGGACCAGGTCGCGGATGGTGACGCGGCCCTTGCCCTCGACGTTCGGCGGGCGGGACTCCAGGCGGATGACGTGCGGCTGCTGGAGCTGAAGCTCGGCGGAGTCCTCGATGGTGATGATGCGTTCGCCCTCGGGGATCAGCCCGGACAGCGCGTTGAGGAGGGTCGTCTTACCGGTGCCGGTGGCGCCGGAGACGATGATGTTGAAGCGGGCCTGCACCAGTCCGGCCAGCAGGTACAGCATGGGCTCGTCGAGCGAGCCGAGGCCGATCAGCTCCTGGAGGGTGAAGGAGCGGGGGAAGCGGCGGATCGTGAGGACCGCGCCGGTCAGGGACAGCGGCGGGATGATGACGTTGACGCGCTCCCCGGACGGCAGCCGGGCGTCGACCATGGGGTTGGACTCGTCGACGCGGCGGTTCACGGTGGAGACGATGCGCTCGATGGTCTGCATCAGCTGGTCGTGGGAGGCGAACCGCAGCGGCAGCTGCTCGACCCGGCCGCCCCGCTCGACGAAGACGGCGTCCGGGCCGTTCACCATGATCTCGGTGACGGAGGGGTCCTCCAGCAGTGGTTCGAGGATGCCGAGGCCGAGGGCCTCGTCGACGACGCGGCGGATCAGCTGGGAGCGTTCGACCGTCGACAGGACGGGACCCTCACGGCTGATGATGTGGCCGAGGACGCGCTCCAGCCGGGCCCGGCGCTCGGCCGGGGACAGCGCGCTCATCTCCGCGAGGTCGATCTCCTCCAGGAGCTTGGCGCGGAAGGACGCGACGAGGTGGCCGTCCTCGCCCCGCCCGGTCCTCTCCTCGGGGGAGTTGATGCGTGCCCGCAGGCTCATGAGTGGCTCGCTCCTCGTCGTCCTCGTCCCGGTCCTGGTTCGTCGGGCGCTCCGGTGGTGGTGGGGTCAGTGGTCGACGGGCATCGTGGCGCTCCTCCCCGCCGCTCCGAAGTCCCAGCCGGGCACGATCGACGGGATGTCGACCCGGGCGGTGACGGTGACCTCGTCGCCGCCGCCCGACGTGCCGCAGGAGGTGCCGCCGGCCAGCCAGGAGCTGACGGCGGCCGCGCAGGCGGCCTGGGCGCCCCGGTCCAGGGAGGCGCTGCGGGCGCCCGCGCGGGCGGCGGTGCCGGCCTGCTGGGCGGTGTAGGCGATCAGGCCGAGCTGTACCGCGGCCATCGCCACGATCAGCAGGACCGGCAGGAACCCCAGGTACTCGATCGCCACCTGCCCACGGTCACGCGCCACGCCCCGCCGGCCGCGCGCCACGCCCCGTCGGTCACGGGCCACCTGCCCCCCGTGACGGGCCACGTGCCCCCCGTCACGGGCCACGTGCCCCAAGTCACGGCGGCGGCCGTCCCCGCGCCGGTCCGGCCGGCCGGGTGCGTACGGCACGTCGGACGCGTACGGCACGTCGGACGCGTACGGCGCCTCGGACGCGTACGGCGTCTCGGATGCGTACGGCACGTCGGGTCGGTGCGCCATCAGTCCGTCTCCTCCTCGACCGCGCCCGCGTGACCGGTCACGTCGAACGGGAACGACAGGGTGCCGGGGAAGAGGATCGGCACCCTGACCGTCACGTCCGCGGTGACCATGCCGCCGCCGGTCGCGCAGGTCACGGTGGCGCCGCTGCCCCAGGCGCCCGACAGCTTGTCCGTGCCGGCCGCCTGGCAGGCGCCCTGCCGTGCGCCGGGGGACGCGGCGGTGCCGGCCCGCGCCGCCTCGTCCGCGGCGTTCCCGGCGAGGGTGAAGGTGTAGCCGACGAGCACGAGCTGCCACAGCACGACCAGCGTGACGAGGATCGTCGGGGTCATGCCGAGGAACTCGACGGTCACCTGCCCCCGGTCGCGGTGCGGCCCGGTCACCCTCGCCCGCCTGCCGCCGCTCATCCCGTGCCGTCCCTGCGCCGCCGGAAGCTGACCGCGCCCCGGTCGCCGCGCGGCCGGCCGCCCTTGTGACCGGCCTGCGGGGCCCGCACCAGGCCGAGTTCGCCGGCCAGCGCCCACATCGCCTGCTTCACGGTGCTCTTCGCCTCCAGTTCGTGCACGCGCCCGGCGTCCACCACGCCCTGGAGCTCCTTGAAGTGGGCGGGGACCGTGGTGGCGGCGACCGCGGTGCCGGTGATCCGCGCGATGAGCGGCGGCTGGATCTCCGTGGACCGGGTGTGCCGGTTGACGACGACCGTGGTCTCCTCCGCCTTGCGGATCTGCAGCCGGTCCCACATCCGCACGGTCCGCTTGGCGCCCCGTACGGCGATGACGTCGGGGGTGGTGACCAGCAGGGCCCGGTCGGCCATCTCCACGGCCGCCGCGCCCGCGCCGCCGAGTTGCGCGCCGCAGTCGACGACGACGACCTCGTAGCGGGAGCGCAGCGCGCCGACGATGTGGCGGGCGGCGCGGTCGGTGACCTCCTCGCCGCGTTCGCCCTCGGCGGGGGCGAGGAGCAGGGCGAGTCCGCTGTCGTGGCGGAAGACGGCGTCGGCGAGGACGCGCGGGGAGATGTCGTTGATCGCGGCGAGGTCGACGACGGACCGGCGGAACTGGACGTCCAGGTAGGAGGCGACGTCGCCGGTCTGGAGGTCCATGTCGACCAGGGCGGTGGAGCGTCCGGAGGTCTGCGCGGCGAGCGCGAGCTGTACGGCGGTGAGGGTGGCGCCGACCCCGCCCTTGGCGCCGCTGACGGTGACGACGGTGCCGCCGGCGCCGGGGAGCGGGTCGCCGCCGGCGCCGAGGTGGCGCCGTACGCCGGCCGACCACTGGGCGGCCGCCTGGACGCGGCTGGCGAGTTCCTCGTAGCTCAGCGGGAGGGCGGCCAGGCCGCGGGCGCCGTGGTCCATGGCGGCCTGGAAGAGGACGGGGCTCGCGTCGGAGGTGACGAGGACGACGCCGACGGCGGGGAAGCGCAGGGCGACCTCGCGGATCAGTTCCAGCGCGGGGACGGGGCCGATCCGCTCGTGGACGACGACCACCTCGGGCAGTTCGTCCAGGGACTCGGCGGCCAGCCGGGAGAGGGTGTCGACGAGCTGGGTGGAGTCGGTCACCGGGGCCAGCGGCTCCGCGTCGGGGAGTTGGCCGATCAGGGTGGTGAGGGACCGGACCGCGTCCGCGTCACCGACTGCCGGGAGGATCCTGGTGGACATGCGGGCCCCTCACTTGTCCTTCGCGAGTTCGTACGTCCGGTCCTTCTCGGGGACGCCCGTGTCGCCCCCGGGTCCGACCAGCGCGAGCCGCACCCGCTGGGCGAACGACTCGGCGTAGGTGATGCGCTGGGCGTCGAGGGTGGACAGCGCGAACGTGATGGGGACGGCGTCGGCGGGGCCTCGGCGGTCGTCCTCGTCGGGCTGGAGGGCGGTGAGCCGGCCGACGTCGAGGACCTTGGCGCCCGTGACGATGATCTTCGACTGGTCGGGGTCGCCCTCGCGCCGTCCCTCGAAGGTGGCGTACACGTTGACCGTGGAGCCGGGGGTGATCTTGCCGGCCACGCCGGTCGCCGCGTCGATCATGATGGCGACCTCCTGCTGTCCCGGCCCGAGGGCGGGGCGGTCCACGACCATGTCGGTCTGCAGCAGCGAGCCCTTGCGCAGGGTGGTGACGGCGATCTTGCCGCGGAGGTCGTCGAGGTCGGTGACGGCGTTCTCCGACAGCCAGCGCTCGGGCATCTCGATCCGCTCGAACTGGTCGGCGCCGAGCGTGGTGTAGGGCGCGATGTCGGTCTTCAGCCGGTAGGCGGCGACCTCGGGGCCGACCTTGGAGCGCACGTCGTTGATGACGGAGAGCACGCCGGCGAACGCGCCGAGGGCGCACAGGACCGACAGGAGGAGGAGTATGACGCCGCGGCGCTGACGGGAGTTCATGAACCGTGCAACCTCGTTGGGGGGTGGCGGTCGAGCGGGACGATGCGGGCTCGTGCGGTGGACGGACGGGTCAGGTGCGTCGGGTGAGGGCCGGTCTGGCCTCGGGGGCGGGCGGGGTGGCCGAGCAGAACACGCAGCGGTCGCCGATGACGTCGATGCCGCACCAGTGGCAGGTGCCGCGCCGTACGGACGTGACCAGTTGGTAGAGCACGGACAGGTCGGGCAGGAAGGTGCAGAACTCGACGAGCTTGCCGGTGCCCCACCAGGCGGGCGACTCGGCGGGCGGCGGGACCTCGTGCAGACCCTGCACGCGCCAGGCGGGCGCCAGGGTGGCGGTGACCCAGTCGGACGGGAGCTGGCCGCGGGCGACGAGCATCCAGGTGCCGAACTCGGGCCCGTCCAGCCTGGCGTCGGGGCCGAGGCGGACGAGCTGCGGCTGAGGGTGGGCGAGGACGGCGAACTGGCTGCCGGGCAGCCACGACTTGGCGTGCTGCTTGAGGTCGACGGGCACCCGGTCGAGGCGGGTGACGGAGCCCAGCAGCGCCCCGGCGTGCAGGTAGTGGGTGAGCAGCCGGCCGGCCGAGGCGAGCACACCGGGCCCGATGTCGCAGGAGGCGAGCTGCCGTAACTGGCGGGCCAGTACGGCCACGGCGAGCGGCGGCAGGTCGGGGCGGAACAGGGCTATCCGGTCGCTCTCCAGCAGGGAGCGCAGGGTGTGGAGCCGCCGCAGGACGGGGGCCGGGGTGGCCGGGGAGCACACGACGACGACATGGCCGTGCGCCTCGACGACGGCCTGGAGTTCGGTCAGCACCTCGTCGAGCGGGCGGGTGTCGACGTCGCGCAGCACGACGGCGGGCAGGGTCCGTTCGTCCTGCGCCGGCAGCGCCATGTCGGCGCCGGTCACGGCAATGGCGGTTGGCACGCGCGGCTCCCCGTTCTCCCCATGCCCGTCGGCCCACCGGGTGTTACTCCGGTGCACCCTCGTGACTTCACTGCGTGACTACCTCAGCACTGTATCCGCGGGTCTGTGACCGGAGAACAGCCTTTGAGCAGCCGGACAGCAACTCCTGCTCCTCACAATGCGCCAAATCGGGGCAGGTCGATCATCTCGCCGGTCTCAATACGGCACCGAGCGTGTGGGTTTGGTGCACCCGGCTTGACGCCGGCCCCGCTCCGGACCCTCCGGACCACGCTTCCCAGCCGCCCGTCGCCCTACTCGCGCGCGGGCGCCCCCGTTTCCGGTCCGAACCTTCCGGTCTGGACCTATTGACAAGCGGATTGGTCTGGACCACGGTGTGACGCATCAACGGTGGCCACCGTCGCTTCCCTCCCCAACTCCCCCACCGGAGGCCCCAAGTGGACCGCGCACCCCGTACGCCCGGACGCGGCAGACGCCCCTGGGCGGCCGCCCTCGTCTCCGCCCTGGCCCTCGCCCTCCCGCTCGCCGGAGCGGGCCAGGCGACCGCGGCCGACGTCAACAACGCGAAGAACGCCGGGTTCGAGTCGGGCCTGAGCGGCTGGACCTGTTCCGCGAACAGCGGCGCCGTCGTCTCCTCCCCCGTGCACGGCGGCGCGGCCGCCCTGAAGGCCACGCCCGCCGGCCAGGACAACGCCCGCTGTTCCCAGACGGTCGCGGTGCGGCCCGACTCCACGTACCGGCTGACCGGGTGGGTGCAGGGCGGGTACGCCTACCTGGGCGTGACCGGCACCGGCACGACGGACGTGTCCACCTGGACGCCCGACTCCTCGACCTGGAAGCAGCTGTCGACCAGCTTCTCCACCGGCTCGAACACCACGTCGGTGACGGTGTACACCCACGGCTGGTACGGCCAGCAGCCCTACCACGTCGACGACGTGTCCGTCCTCGGACCCGACGGGGGCGGCGGCGGTGACCCGGAGCCGACGGTCCCGGCCACCCCTGGCGGGCTGACCGTCTCCGGCACGACGGCGACGTCGGCGACGCTGACGTGGAACGCGGTGTCCGGCGCGACCGGCTACACCGTCTACCGCGACGGCACCCGGGTGACCGCCGTGACCGGCACCTCGGCGACCGTGACCGGGCTCGCGGCCTCCACGTCGTACAGCTTCCAGGTCGCGGCGGCCAACGCGGCGGGCGAGTCCGCCAAGTCGGCGGCGGTGTCCGTGCGCACCCGGGAGGACGGCGGCGGCGGGGGCGGAGACCTGCCCCGGCACGCGGTGACCGGCTACTGGCAGAACTTCGACAACGGCGCGGCCGTGCAGAAGATCTCCGACGTGCCCGACCAGTACGACATCATCGCGGTGGCCTTCGCCGACGCCACGGGCACCCCGGGCGCCGTCACCTTCAACCTGGACTCGGCGGGGCTGAACGGCTACACCGTCGACCAGTTCAAGGCGGACGTCCGCGCCAAGCAGGCGGCCGGGAAGAAGGTCATCATCTCGGTGGGCGGCGAGAAGGGCACCGTCGCGGTGAACAACTCCGCCTCCGCGACGAACTTCGCGAACTCGGTGTACGCCGTGATGCAGGAGTACGGCTTCGACGGCGTCGACATCGACCTGGAGAACGGCCTCGACGCGACGTACATGACGCAGGCGCTGCGGTCGCTGTCCGCCAAGGCAGGCCCGTCGATGATCCTGACGATGGCGCCGCAGACCATCGACATGCAGTCGACGTCCAACTCCTACTTCCGGACGGCGCTGAACGTGAAGGACATCCTCACGGTCGTCAACATGCAGTACTACAACAGCGGTTCCATGCTGGGCTGCGACGGCAAGGTCTACAGCCAGGGCTCGGTGGACTTCCTCACCGCGCTGGCCTGCATCCAACTGGAGAACGGCCTCGACCCGTCCCAGGTGGGCCTCGGCCTGCCGGCCTCCACGCGGGGCGCGGGCAGCGGCTACGTCGCCCCGTCCGTGGTGAACGCCGCCCTGGACTGCCTCACCCGCGGCACCAACTGCGGCTCGTTCAAGCCGTCGAAGACCTACCCGGGTCTGCGCGGCGCGATGACCTGGTCCACCAACTGGGACGCCACGGCGGGCAACGCCTGGTCGAACGCGGTCGGCCCGCACGTCCACTCACTGCCGTAACCGTCACGTCCCTCTCCCCCCACGCCGGCGTCCTGCTCCGGATCAGCTGATCCAGAGCAGGACGCCGTCCCCGTCACGGGCCGCCGCGCGGAAGTACGGCACCAGGGCCTCGTAGTGCGTGGTCACCTCGTCCAGCGGCTCACCGCGCTCCCAGACGATCGCCGGGTAGATCTCCGCCGCGGCCAGATCGGCAGGGGTGACGCCCTCGGTGAGCCGGGCGGCGGGCGTGGCGGCGAAGGCCTCGGCGGCGGTGCGGACCTGGTCCGGGGTGAGGCAGCGGGGCGGCCCGTAGCTCCAGTCGTCCGCCCCCGGTATCCGCTGCTCGCCGAAGACGACGTCCACGGGGAAGCCGACGCGCCGCAGCAGGAAGTCCAGGGCGTGCCACATCTTGTCGGTGTCGTGGCAGCGCGCCTGGTCCCAGGGCAGCCCCGCGTCCCACTCCTGCTCGCTCAACTCCTGGACACGCTCGTACGCCCAGTCCGGGTCGCCGACCGCGCGCTCGAACTCGGCGGCCGTCAGGCGCGCGTACTCCCCGATCATGCCCACGGTGGCTCCCCCACAGGTCGACGGCCCGGCGCTCGTGTGCGCCGATGACGCCGTCATCCTGGCAGCGGCCACTGACAACGGACCGCGCACGGTGTGTCCGCCGCCACATGAAACATTTCTCCGGGTCCACCGCATCAATGAGGTGAGAGCGGTTCGGGGAGTACGACGGGGGACGGAATGAGACAGCAGCGCAGCGCGGACTACGCGGAGTTCGCCTCCGCCCGCGCGGGACACCTGTACCGGTCCGCGTGCCTGCTCACCGCCGGGGACACGTACCTGGCCGAGGACCTCGTCCAGGAGACCTTCGGCCGGCTGTACGTGCGCTGGGGGCGCGTCTCTCGGGCGGAGAACCCGGCCGCGTACGCGCAGACCGTGCTCACCCGGACCTTCCTCGCCCACCGGCGGCTGCGCAGCAGCCGGGAGCGGGCGACCGACACCTTTCCCGACCTTCCGGGCGCCGCCGACGGCGACGCGCCGCTGCGGCTCACGCTGATGGCCGCGCTCGCCCGGCTGCCCGCCAAGGACCGCGCCGTCGTCGTCCTGCGCTACTGGGAGGACCGCTCGGTGGAGCAGACCGCCGACGTGCTGAACGTCAGCTCGGCGGCCGTGCGCACCCGGTGCGTCCGCGCGCTCGGCCGGCTGAGGGAGCTGCTGGGCGAGGACCTCCGCGAGTTCTCCCGCTCCTGACACCGGCCGCTTCAACGACCTCATACGCTCACACCCGCGAGAAAGGTGGGTTCGTCATGCCCGAGAACCAGCACGAGGACCCCTTCGAGGACCGGTTCGCCGCAGCACTGCGTAACACCGGCCACAGCTTCCGCTCGGACGACCCGGCCGCCCTCGTCGGCAGGGGCGAGGTGCGCGGACGGCGCAAGCAGCTCCTGCGGCGTGCGGCCGTGCTGGGCGGGATGACCGGTGTCGCCCTGGTCGGCGTGGGCGCGACGCTGCTCCTGCCGTCCGGCGCGCACGACCCCCGGCGGACCTCCGCGGCGGCCGGTCCCGCCGCGACCGCGAGTCCGTCGGCGGCCGGCCCGTCGCCCGCCGCGGCCTTCACGGGCGACGACATCCTGCGCTCACTCAAGGAGCTGCTGCCGCGAGGCACGTTCACCGAGGAGCAGGCCCAGGGCACGGACTCACTGATGCCCCCGCACGCGCACGTGGTCTTCGACGACGGCAAGGGCGCGGCGGCCCTCGGTCTGAGCGTCGACCGCACGGACCCCGGCGGCGAACAGGCCGCCCAGTGGACGACGTGCCCCGACAAGGCGGTCGTCGCCTACGACGACTGCACCAGCGTCACACGGCCGGACGGCTCGCGGCTCATGGTGCTCCGAGGCTACGAGTACCCGGACCGGCGGGTGGACACCAAGTGGTGGAACGCCGAACTGGTTACGCCCGACGGGGTGCACGTGACCTTGAGCGAGTGGAACGCGCCCGCGCAGAAGGACGCTCCGGTGTCCCGGCCGCAGCCCCCGCTCTCCGTCGAGCAGCTCGAGGACGTGGTCACCGCCGAGGTGTGGAAGCGGGTCGCCGCCGCCATGCCGCGGAGCCCGGAGCCGTCCGTGACCGGCGAGGCATCTCCGGAGGGCAGGCCGTCCGGGGCGATCGCCAAGACGCTGACGGGTCTGCTGCCCGACAACCTGAAGGTGACCGGCCGGAGCGGCCCGGGCGCCGATTACGCCTACCTCGTCGTCGACGACGGCAAGGGCGGGAGCCTCGTCCAGATCAATGTGCAGCCCGGTATGTCGGACCTGGCCGGCGAGCTGTTCAAGGACGCCGAGAAGCTGCCCGACGGCAGGCTGGTGGTCACCCGGGAGTCGCCCGGGGAGAAGGGCGGCAAGGACGTCGTCATGTGGACCGCGGACACCTTGCGCCCCGACGGATTGCGCGTCGTGATCAGCGCCTTCAACACGCCCGACCAGAACGAGGACGCCACGCGCGACACCCCCGCGCTCACCCTCGCCCAGCTGCGGGAGATCGCGCTGAGCTCGGAGTGGGATGCGGGGGTGTGAGGCAGGCTCAGGGGCGGATCAGAAGAACTCCGACCACGGCTGGTCCCAGATCTGCTTGACCGCCAGGACCAGGAACAGCAGGCCCGCGACCGCCAGCATGCCGTTGCTGAGGTACCCGTTGCGCCATTCGCGCGGGGTGCGGGAGGAGTTCAGGAGCCACAGCAGGGTCAGGGCGAGGAACGGCATGAACGCCGCGCCCAGTACGCCGTAGATGATGATCAGGCGGAACGGCTCGTCCTGGAACAGCAGGATCATCGGCGGGAACGTCAGCCACAGCAGGTACGCGCGGAAGGTCCAGGAGCGTTCCCGGCGGCCCGTGGCCAGCTCGTCGGCGCGCGCCTGCCGCTCGCCGCGCTGCCGGGCGAGGAAGTCGGCGAACATCAGGCTCACGCCGTGCCAGACGCCGATCAGGGAGGTGAAGGAGGCGGCGAAGAAGCCGACCAGGAACAGGGTGCCGGTGGTCGTGCCGTAGCGGTCGTCCAGGATGTCGCCGAGCTGGACGAGGCCCTGGTCGCCGCCGGAGATGGCGATGTTCGCCGAGTGCAGCAGCTCCGCGCCGACGAAGAGCATCGCGACGACGAAGATGCCGGTGGTGATGTAGGCGACCCGGTTGTCCAGCCGCATGACCTTCATCCAGCCGCTGTCGGTCCAGCCCTTGGCGTTGATCCAGTAGCCGTAGGCGGCCAGTGTGATGGTGCCGCCGACGCCGCCGATCAGGCCGAGGGTGTTGAGGACGGAGTCCTTCTCGTCGGGCACCACGGGGAGGAGGCCGGCGAAGGCGTCGCCCAGGTGGGGCGTGACGCGGAACGCCAGGTAGACGGTGACCACGAACATGACGCCCACCAGGACGGTCATGACCTTCTCGAACACCGCGTACTTGTTGAACCAGACGAAGACCAGGCCCACCAGGCCGCAGGCGATGCCCCAGTACTCCAGGTCCATCACGCTCGGGAACAGCGCCTGGAGCGGCAGCGCGCTGGACGACATGGCGGCGGCGCCGTAGACGAAGCCCCAGATGACGGCGTAGACGGCGAAGAACCAGGTGGTCCAGGGGCCGAGGCTGGCCCAGCCGTCGAACAGGGTGCGTCCGGTGGACAGGTGCCACCGGCCGCACGCCTCCGCGAGGGAGATCTTCACCAGGCAGCCGACGACGGCGGCCCACAGCAGGGTGTAGCCGAAGTTGCTGCCGGCGATGAGGGTGGCCACGAGGTCGCCGGCTCCCACGCCGGTCGCGGCGACGACGATGCCGGGGCCGATGTAGCGCCAGCTGGACCTGCGCGGCCGGGGTCCGGCCCCGGCCGTCGCCCCGATGTCCTGGGTGTTTCCCGTGGTGTCCGCCATGGGGT
Source organism: Streptomyces althioticus (assembly GCA_014649355.1). GTDB lineage: Bacteria > Actinomycetota > Actinomycetes > Streptomycetales > Streptomycetaceae > Streptomyces > Streptomyces althioticus. Next base: position 307,279 of record BMSW01000007.1, on the reverse strand, counting down.
CAAGAAAGCGGACGGGTGCCCGTCCCACAAGAGGGCGTGCCGGGATCTTCACCGGTTCCCCCTGGCCGCACGGCGACGGCGTACGTCGCCGCGCCGGGCGTCCCCACGTCAGACCCGGTCGGCGGTCTCGGCCTCGACCTCGGCGTCGTCCTTGTCGGCCGCCGCCTCGGCGCCGTCGTCGAAGTACGCGTCGAGGACCTTGTCCAGGGCGGCGTCCCACTCGGCGAACCGGCGGCGTGAGTCGGCCTCGATCTCGATCGGGTACCAACGCCGGTCGGGGGTGTGGACGGTGACGGTGAACCGCTTGCCGAAGCGGGCCGTCTCCGTCTCCACCGCGCCGATCTCGTCCCAGCGGAACTCGCACTCCTGGTCGTCCAGCTTCAGCCGCACGCCGCGGTGGTCGGCGACGAGGGCGGCACGGCGGTCGGACGCCTCGAAGGCGGGTCCGTCGGGGGCGGGTTCCGGCTCGTCGTCACCGGCGGCCGGGGAGCCGTCGGACTCCTCGGCCTCCGGGGCGGCTACCGTCGCGGTGTCGTCGACGGCCACGTCCTCGTCCGTGCCGGGCGCGTCCTTCGTGTCCTCCGCCTCCTCCTCGCGGCCGGTCGCGGGCGCGGTGAGCCCGGGGATGAAGGCCGGGTCGAACCCGGCGCCCTCCAGGGGCTTGCTGCTGCTCGAACCTATGCGCTGCTCCACACCGCAGGAGTATGGTCGACGATCCTGTGCGTGTCACAGCCAGCCCCGACTTCGTTATCGGACGCCTACACGGGCACCGCGCGTCACCGCGCCCGCCGGGGTCACACCACCATGCTCAGCGCCGCCGCGACCACGAACCCGGCGACGGACAGCACGCTTTCCAGCACGGTCCACGACTTCAGCGTGTCCCGCTCGCTGATGCCGAAGTACTTGGCGACCATCCAGAACCCGCCGTCGTTGACGTGCGAGGCGAAGATCGAGCCCGCCGAGATGGCCATGATGACGAGCGCGACGAACGCCTGCGAGTGGTCGCCCTCGGACAGCAGCGGCGCCACGATGCCGGCCGTGGTGACGATGGCGACGGTCGCCGAGCCCTGCGCCACCCGCAGCACCACGGAGATCAGGTACGACAGCACGATCACGGGCAGGCCGACGTCGTTGAAGGTGTCCGACAGCGCCTGCGCGACCCCGCTTCCCTTGAGGACGGCGCCGAAGACGCCGCCCGCGCCGACCACCAGCAGGATGTTGCCGACCGGCTTCAGCGAGGAAGTGGACACCGTCTCCAGGGACTTGCGGGACCAGCCGCGCCGGATGCCGAGCAGGTAGTACGCGAGGAACAGGGCGAGGGTGAGGGCCACGAACGGGTGGCCGAAGAACTCGATGACCGAGCGCAGGGTGGACTCGTCCAGCGCGATGGAGGAGAAGGTCGCCGCGAGGATGAGCAGGAGCGGGGTGCCGATGATGCCGAGGACCGTGCCGAGCGGCACCGGCGTCTCACGCGGCCGCACGCCCGACGCGCGCTGTTCGGCGGCGACGGCGTCCTTGGCCTCCTGCGCGGCCTCCACCATGTCCTGCGGCACGGCGACGAAGATGCGCTTGCCGATCCAGGCGGAGTACACCCACGCGGCGACGACGGCGGGGAGGCCGCAGACGACGCCCATGAGGATGACCCAGCCGAGGTCGACGTGCAGCAGTCCGGCGGCGGCCACCGGGCCCGGGTGCGGGGGCAGGAAGGCGTGCGTGACGGAGAGGCCGGCGAGGAGGGGGAGGCAGTAGAGGAGGACCGACTTGCCGGACCGCTTGGCGGCCGCGTAGACGATCGGCGCGAGGACGAAGATGCCGACGTCGAAGAAGACCGGGATACCGAAGATGAGACCGGTCAGGCCCATCGCGAGGGGCGCCCGCTTCTCGCCGAACAGCCCGAGCAGCCGGCTCGCCAGCACCTCGGCGCCGCCGCTGACTTCGAGGATCGCGCCGAGCATGGTGCCCAGGCCGATGATGATCGCGACATGGCCGAGGATGCCGCCCATCCCGGACTCGATGGTGGACACCGCGTCCGACTTCTGCACGGTGCCGAAGAGTTCGGTGACCGACAGTCCCGCGAGCAGGCCGACGGCTATGGAGACGCCGAGCAGCGCGACGAACGGCTGGAGGCGGACCTTGATGATCAGGAAGAGCAGCAGGGCGATACCGATGGCGGCCACGGTGAGCAGGCCGGCGGTGCCGTCGATCAGGAGGAGCAGTCCTCCGGTGTGCGGTGGTGTCTCGGGCGCGGAGGCGGCGAGCGGGAGGAACGGATGGGACATCGGGGGTCCTCTGGGTAAGGGCATGGTCTCGGGGGTCTGGGGGTCCCCCCCCGGAAGGCACGGCCGGGCAGGGGGATCGCGGCACGGCGTCCCGGGGTGCGGGGCGCCGTGCCGTGACGACGTACGGTGTGCGGGTGGTGAGGCGGCTCAGCCGAGGACGGCGAGCGCGTCGATCTCGATGAGGAGGCCGGCGGGGAGACCGACGTAGACGGTCGTGCGGGCGGCCGGGGGCTGGGTGAGGCCCTGCTCCTCGAAGTACGTGTTGTAGAGGTCGTTCATCTCCGCGAAGTGGTCCACGTCCGTGAGGTAGACGCGGATCATCATCACGTCGTCCCAGCTCGCGCCGCCCTCCTCGAGGATCGCCTTGACGTTGGCGAGGGTCTGGAGGGTCTGCTCGCGCAGGGTGGGACCGGCGGGCGTGGGCGGCTTGCCCTCCTCGGCCGGCAGGAAGCCGACCTGGCCGGCGACCTGGAGGATGTTGCCCTTGCGGACGCCGTGCGAGAACTTCGCGGGCGGGGTGGTGTGGGTCTTCGGGATCAGCGCGACTTTCTCGGTCATGCGGGGGTGTCCTTACGTCGGTTCTGCCGGGGTCCGGCCGGAGTACTCGCCGCTGATGGCGTCCGCGGTACGGCGCACCAGCGGGAGCAGGGTGAGGAGCTCGTCGGCGGTGACGACGACGTTCGGCGCGGAGACCGACATCGCGGCGACCACCCGGCCGTCGGCGCCGCGGATCGGCGCGGCGACGCAGTTGATGGACTCCTCGTGGCCGCCGAGGTCGGTGGCCCAGCCCTGTTCGCGCACCGCGGCCAGCTCCTGGAGGAACGCGGCCGCGTGGGGCGTCGAACGGGGCGTGTACATGGGGTAGTCGAGCTTCTCCGCGAGGGCGCGGCGCTCGTGTTCGGGCAGGTCGGCGAGGAGCAGCTTGGCCACGGCCGCGACGGTGATGGCGACGGGTTTGCCGATGCGCGAGTACATGCGGACCGGGTAGCGGCTCTCGACCTTGTCGATGTAGAGGACCTCGTTCTCCTCGTACACGGCGAGGTGCACGGTGTGCCCGCACTGCTCGTTGAGGCGTACGAGGTGGGCGTGGGCGATCTCGCGCACGTCGAGGTTCTCCATCGCCTCCTGGGCGAGGGCGAAGAGGCGGGCGCCGAGGCGGTAGCGCTGGTCGGACTGGCGGTAGACCAGGCCGTGCTCGTGCAGGGTGCGGAGCAGGCGCAGGGCCGTGGACTTGTGCACGCCGAGGCGGTCGGCGACCTGGCCGAGGTCGGCGGGGCCCTCCGCGAGCAGCGGAAGGATGCTCAGGGCGCGGTCTACGGTCTGGCTCATGGGGTGGGTGCCTCCTCTGCGGCCTCTGCGTCGGCGTCCGTCCAGCCGGGGCCGAGTCGCAGTGTCTCCCATGCGGGGGCGTCGAGGGCGGCGAGGCGGTCGGCGAGGGGACGGGGTGGGGGTGTCGTCAGGTCACCGGGGGTGGTGAGGGTGGCGGCGGCGGCGAGGTGGCCGTGGCGCAGGCGGTCCCGAACGGGCAGACCCCGGAGGGTGGCCGAGAGGAAACCGGCGGCGAAGGCGTCGCCGGCGCCGACCGCCGCGACGACGTCGACGTGCAGGGCGCGTACGAACGTCGCCGTGCCGTCGGCGTCCTCGCACAGGCCGTCGGTGTCCTTGTCGAAGGCGACCGCTCCGCCCTTGCCCTGCTTGACGACCACGATCTCAGGTTCGGGAAGGGCCTCCCGTACCGCACGGGCGCCGCGCAGCCCCCATGCCTGGAGCGCCTCGTCCTCCCCCACGAACACGATGTCCGCCCCGCGCGCCAGCTCCAGCAGCACATCCGGATTCCGGCCCTCGCCCCACAATCCCGGGCGGTGGTTCACGTCGAAGGAGATCAACGGGCGCCCCGGCCGGGGGGCGGTCAGCTCGCGCATCAGGGCCAGGCAGTCCGGGGAGAGCGCCGCCGTGATGCCCGACAGGTGCAGGACGCGTCCCGCGCGCACCGCGTCCAGGTCCACGCCGGCAGGCGACATCGCCGACGCCGCCGAGCCCGCGCGGTAGTAGGCGACCTCGTGGGCGTCGTCCGCCCGGTCGCCCGCCGTGCGGAAGTAGACGCCGGTGGGGCGGGACGGGTCGCGGCGGACGTGGGACACGTCGACGCCGTACGCGCCGATCGCCTCGACGAGGTGGTCGCCGAAGCCGTCCGCGCCGACGCGGCTGACCCAGCGCGTGGTGTGGCCGGCCGCCGCGAGGGCGCACGCCACGTTGGACTCCGCGCCGCCGATCGACCGGTGGAAGGAGGGGACGTCGGCGAGGCGGCCGGGCCGGGCGGGCAGGAACGTCACCATGGACTCGCCGAGCGCGACGACGTCCACGACGTCGGGGGCGTTGCCGGTTCCGGTGACGGTCACGATGGCGGGGCTCCTCGTCGGGGCGGGGGGCGCGGTGTCCGTTGACCGCGTGTGGCGGAGATGTTAGACAGCGGTGAGCGATATACGCAATGACTGTTGCAAGATGCGCAACGCGCCTGATCAGGGAGGCTCCATGGTCCTCGATGCTCTCGCCCGCCTCGCCGAGGAACGGGTCGGTCACCGCTTCAAGGGCCTCCCGCCGGACGCCGCGGACCTCACGGTCGGGGAGCTGGCCGCGCAGCGCCGGAACCTTTTCACCGGCGGCTTCACCACCCCGGTGCTCGCGCTGTCCGCCGAGCGTCTCGAGCACAACCTGGCGGCGCTGGAGACGTTCGCCGAGCGGCACGGGCTGGCGTTCGCGCCACACGGCAAGACCTCCATGGCGCCGCAGCTCTTCCACCGCCAGATCGAGCGGGGCGCGTGGGGCATCACGCTCGCCGTCCCCCATCAGGTGCGCGTGGCCCGGGAGTTCGGGGTCGAGCGGGTCTTCCTGGCGAACGAGCTGGTGGACGCGGCGGCCCTGCGCTGGATCGCCGCCGAACAGGACGCGGACCCGGCGTTCCGGTTCGTCTGCTACGTCGACTCCGTACGCGGGGTCGAGCTGATGGACGCGGCGCTGGCCGGGGCGTCCCGGCCGGTGGACGTCGTGGTCGAGCTGGCGGCCGACGAGGGCGCGCGCACGGGCGTGCGGACGGAGGCGGAGTGCGCGGCCGTCGCCGACGCCGTGGCCGGGGCGCGGGCGCTGCGGCTGGTCGGGGTCGCCGGGTACGAGGGCGAGGTGCCGCAGGCCGACCCGGAGCGGGTGCGGGCCTGGCTGCGGCGGCTGGTGGCGCTGGCCGTGGACTTCGACAAGGCGGGCAGGTTCACGGGGCTGGACGAGATCGTGGTGAGCGCGGGCGGCAGCGCCTGGTTCGACGCGGTCGCGGACGTCTTCGCGGAGGTGCCGGAGCTGTCGGCGCCGGTGCTGAAGCTCCTGCGGTCCGGTGCGTACGTGTCGCACGACGACGGGCACTACCAGCGGCTGACGCCCTTCAACCGGGTGCCGGGCGAGGGCGGTCTGGAGCCGGCGTTCCGGCTGTGGACGCAGGTGGTGTCCCGGCCGTCGGCGGAGCAGGCGTTCACCAACGCGGGCAAGCGGGACGCCGCGTACGACCTGGATCTTCCGGTGGCCCGGGTGGTGCGCCGGGACGGGGCGGAGCGGCCGGCCACCGGCATCGAGGTGACCGGTCTGTCCGACCAGCACGCGTGGCTGCGCACCTCTTCGGAGGCGGATCTGGAAGTGGGAGACTGGGTGGGGCTCGGGCTGTCCCACCCCTGCACGTCCTTCGACAAGTGGCTGCTCATCCCCGTGGCGGAGGCGGACGGCACGGTCGTCGACTACATCCGCACCTTCTTCTAGGAGGCAGGACCGTGGAAGAGCTCGTCATCCGGGACGCGGACGTCGTCGACGGCTCCGGCGACTACTCCTACCGCGCGGACGTGGTGGTGGACGGCGGACGCATCGTCTCCATCGTCAAGGAGGCGGCGGACGCGGGCTGCCAGCGTCCGAAGGCGCGGCGCGAGCTGGACGCGGAGGGGCTGGTGCTGGCCCCGGGCTTCATCGACATGCACGCGCACAGTGACCTGGCGCTGCTGCGGGATCCCGACCACAGCGCGAAGGCCGCGCAGGGCGTCACCCTCGAAGTGCTGGGCCAGGACGGCCTGTCGTACGCGCCGGTGGACGACCGGACGCTGGGCGAGGTGCGGCGGGCGATCGCCGGGTGGAACGGCCCGGGTGACGACGTGGATGTCGACTGGCGGTCGGTGGGCGAGTACCTGGACCGGCTGGACCGGGGCGTCGCGGTGAACGCGGCGTACCTGATCCCTCAGGGCACGGTGCGCGCGCTCGCCGTCGGCTGGGAGGACAGGGAGGCCACGCCCGAAGAGCTGGACCGGATGCGGCAGTTGGTCGCGGAGGGCATGGAGCAGGGAGCGGTCGGCATGTCGTCGGGGCTGACGTACACGCCCGGCATGTACGCCCCGGACGCCGAACTGACCGAGCTGTGCCGGGTGGTGGCGTCGTACGGCGGCTACTACTGCCCGCACCACCGGTCCTACGGCGCCGGCGCGCTGGAGGCGTACGCGGAGATGGTGGCCCTCACGAGGGAGGCGGGCTGCCCGCTGCATCTGGCACACGCCACCATGAACTTCGGGGTGAACAAGGGCCGGGCGCCCGAGCTGCTGGCGCTGCTCGACGATGCGTTGGACGCGGGCGCCGACATCACCCTGGACACCTATCCGTACACCCCCGGCTGCACGACTCTCGTGGCGCTGCTGCCGAGCTGGGCGAGCGAGGGCGGCCCGGAGGCGGTGCTGCGGCGGCTCGCGGACGAGGCGACGGCGGAGCGGATCCGGCACGGCCTGGAGGTCACCGGATCGGACGGCTGCCACGGGGTGCCGGTGGAGTGGGAGACCATCGAGATCTCCGGGGTCGGCGACCCGGCGCTGGACGAGTACGTCGGCCGGACGGTGCTGGAGTCGGCGCGGGCGCGCGGCGAGACGCCCTGGGCGGTGGCGCGGGAGCTGCTGCTGAAGGACAGGCTGGCCCCGACGATCCTCCAGCACGTGGGCCACGAGGAGAACGTGCGGGCGATCATGCGCCACCGGGTGCACACCGGGGGTTCGGACGGCATCCTCCAGGGCGCCAAGCCGCACCCGCGCGCGTACGGGACGTTCCCCCGCTACCTCGGCCACTACGTGCGGGAGCTGGGGGTGCTGTCGCTGGAGGAGTGCGTGGCGCATCTGACCTCGCGGCCGGCGGCGCGGCTCGGGCTTCCGGACCGGGGGCTGGTGCGCGAGGGGTACAAGGCGGACCTGGTGCTGTTCGACCCGCGGACGGTGGACGCCGGGTCGACCTTCGCCGAGCCGCGCACGCTGCCCACGGGCATCCCGTACGTCATGGTCGACGGGCGGTTCGTGATCGAGGACGGGCGGCGCACGGACGTGCTGGCGGGGCGGGCGGTGCGCAGGACCCCGCGCTGACCGCCCGCCCCGCCGGGCCCGTCAGGGCTTGGGCACGGTGCAGCCGCTCGCGCTCAGGTCGAGGCGGTTGCCGGTGGTGAAGCAGGCGGTGAAGGGGTAGGTCTGCTGGGCGTAGTTGATGCCCTGGCGGACCGTGACACCGCCGTTCTCGTCGACCTCGCACGGGTTGTTGACCGTGCAGCGGGCGCCGTCCTCGTTGCCGGTGTTGTTGACGGCGACCACCTCGCCGGTGGCGTCGTCGACCACCGGGGAGCCGGAGGTGCCGCCGATGGTGTCGCAGGCGGAGGTGTAGCGGACCGAGTCCTTCCAGGTCCAGTCGCCCTCCTTCAGCCGGTGGACGAAGCCGTCGACGGAGCAGCTGTAGATCCGCTTCCAGTAGCCGGAGACCACGCTGATGGCGGTGCCGGCGGCCGGGCGGGAGCTGCTGAGGGTGAGCGGGTCGATCGCGTACGAGCTCTTGATCTGCGCGTACGTGGTGTTCAGGCGGTAGATCGCCGCGTCGGTGTCGGTCATGGTCGCGTAGACCAGCCGGTCGGCGCGCAGGGTGGCGACCTTGGCTCCGGAGGCGTTCAGCAGGCCGAAGGCGCGGCTGGACGCGCGGTCGGTGAGGACCTGCCCGGGCGAGGGGAAGCCGCTCTCCAGGCAGTGGCCGTTGGTGAGCACCAGCGCCGGGTCGGAGGCGGCCGAGTCCGGCATGCGGATGACGGAGCCGGAGCAGTTGCTCAGCGAGACGGTGCCCGCGAAGTCCACCGCGGCCGACTTCGGCGCGGTGAGCCCCGACAGGGTGTCCGCGACGGCCCCGACCGTGTCGTTGACGACGTCCGTCAGCGACGTGGCCGGGGCCGTGCCCGTGGTCGTGTCCGCGCCCGTGGGGGAAGGCGCGGCGGCGACCGCGGGGGTCGCGCCCGCGCCGGCGAGTGCCAGGGCGCAGAGCGCGACGACGAGAGGTTTTCTCATGGGGGTCCCCTCAATGCGGCGTCGGGCGGCCGGGTCGCTCCGGCCGCCCACAAAATTGTCATGCGCATTGTCAGCACGGGGACGCCGGGCGGGCAAGGACGCGTTTTCCCCGGTGACGGCCGGGCGGCGCACACCCCGGCTGCCGGGCAGCGCGCGTCCCCCGGCCGGCGGGCACGACGCACCCTCCCGGCGGCCGGGCGCGGGACGGCCTACAGGGTCACCCCTGGACCTGCGGAAAGAGGGGCCGGGCGTGGGGAGGCTGGGTGTGGAGGTGATGGAGGCGCGCGCCCTTGATCGTCACGCGGAGGACCACGCGGAGGACAAAACCACCCGAACCGACGCGTCTCACGTGGCGGAAAACACGGCCCGAAGGGCCATACCGGGCCGTAAGCTCCCAGCATGCAGGTGATCCAGTCGACCAAGCTCGCCAACGTCTGTTACGAGATCCGGGGCCCGGTGCTCGAGGAGGCGATGCGGCTGGAAGCTGCCGGTCACCGCATCCTCAAGCTGAACACGGGCAACCCGGCGGCGTTCGGCTTCGAGTGCCCGCCCGAGATCCTCGAGGACATACTGCGCAACGTGTCGTCGGCGCACGGCTACGGGGACGCCAAGGGCCTCCTGGCCGCGCGCCGGGCCGTCGTCATGCACAACCAGACGCTCGGCATCGAGACCGACGTCGAGCACGTCTTCATCGGCAACGGCGTGTCCGAGCTGATCGTGATGGCGATGCAGGGCCTGCTGGACGACGGCGACGAGGTGCTGGTCCCCGCCCCGGACTACCCGCTGTGGACGGCGGCCGTCTCCCTCTCCGGCGGCACGGCGGTGCACTACCGCTGCGACGAGCAGTCCGACTGGATGCCGGACCTGGCCGACGTGGAGCGCAAGGTCACCGACCGCACCAAGGCCATCGTCATCATCAACCCGAACAACCCGACCGGCGCGGTCTACGACGAGGCCGTCATCAAGGGCCTCACCGACATCGCCCGCCGCCACAACCTGCTGGTCTGCTCCGACGAGATCTACGACAAGATCCTGTACGACGACGCGGTGCACGTGCCGACCGCGAAGGTCGCCCCCGACCTGCTCACCCTCACCTTCAACGGCATGTCGAAGGCGTACCGGGTGGCCGGCTACCGGGTGGGCTGGATGTCGATCTCCGGCCCGCGCGCCCACGCCGACTCCTACATCGAGGGCCTGACGATCCTGGCGAACATGCGCCTGTGCGCGAACATGCCGGGTCAGCACGGGGTGGTCGCCGCGCTCAGCGGCCGCCAGACGATCAACGACCTGGTACTGCCGGGCGGACGGCTGCGCGAACAGCGGGACGTGGCGTACGAGCTGCTGACCCAGATCCCGGGTGTGAGCTGCGTGAAGCCGAAGGGTGCGCTGTATCTGTTCCCGCGCCTGGACCCCGAGGTCTTCAAGGTCAAGGACGACCGGCGGATGGTGCTGGACCTGCTGCGCCGCGAGAAGATCATGGTCGTGCAGGGCACCGGCTTCAACTGGCCGGAACCGGACCACTTCCGCGTGGTCACCCTGCCCTCGGTCACGGACCTGCGGGACGCGGTCGGCCGCATCGCCCGCTTCCTCGACGGCTACAGCCAGCACTGAGCTCCACGCACTCCGTACGGAGGCCTGATCACTTTCGACCTCGGCTCAACTTTAGACAGAATCTAAGCTAGGATGGCTTCCTGTCAGCACCCAGGAGGCCATCCATGTACGAACCGATCCGCTCCAAGTCGGTCCACAGCACGATGGCCGGCCCTGACGACTTCCCCCACAGGTCCCGCGAGGAGGAGCTGGACATCCAGCTCGCGGGCCATCTCGCCGCGCTGCTCGCCGTCACCGACGAGCTGCGGGTGACGGCTCCCTCGGCCGATCTGGACACGGCGGCCGAGCGGCTCACCCAGGAGATCACCCGCCTGCGGGGAGGACGTACGCCGGCCCGTGCGACCACGTCCACGCGCGGCCGCGAGCCGGACGCGACGGCCCTGCACCGGAAGGCGCACGCGCTCGCCGGACGCGCCCTGGTCGTCGCCGCGTCACGCGCGGACACGGCGGCGGCGATCCTGGCCGCCGAGCGGATGGACGCGCACACCGCGGCGCTGAAGCAGCGCCCGCTCGCGTCCACCGCGCACTGAGCCCCTCACCGGGCTCCCCCAGTACGGCCCCGGTCCGCGCGCAACCCGCAGCGACGCGCGGACCGGGCGCCACATCACGTCCCGGCTCAGCCCTCTCACGTCCCCCTCAGGGTGTGAGCACCACCCGGATCAGGGTGTGAGCACCACCCGCCCGAACACCTCCCCCGCGTCCATCGCGCGGTGGGCGTCCGCGGCCCGGTCCAGCGGCAGCACGTCGTGCACGACGGTCCGCAGTTCCCCGCGCGCGGCCTCGGCGAACTGCCGCGCCCGTACGGCCTGACGGTCGGGGGCGGGCACGGTGTCGGCGCTGAAGGTGGCGAACGACAGCGACTTGCGGAAGCCGTGCATCAGCCGCATGCCGAAGTCCTCCGGCGGCTGTCCGCCGACGACCCCCACCAGCACGTACCGCCCGTCGGCGTGCAGCGCGTCCAGGACGTCCGGCATCCCCGGTCCGCCGACCACGTCGATCACGACGTCGAAGCCGGTCGGCCCGCCCGCGTCGCCGCTCTTCCCTGAGCGGTCGAGCACGTGGGTCGCCCCCAGCTCCCGCAGCCGTGCGCCCCGCTCCTCGGACGAGGTGGTGACCGCCACGGCGCCCGCGCCGCCCCGTGCGGCGAGCTGGACGGCCGTGATCCCGATGCTTCCCGCCGCCCCGCGCACGAGCACGGTCTCACCGGGCGCGAAGTGGGCCTTCCGCAGGGCGAAGTGGGCGACGATCCCGGAACCGCCGAGGGTCACCGCGTCCGCTCCGCTCAGCCCGTCGGGCAGTGCGAGGACGTCCTCGACGCGGGCGACGGCCCGCTCGGCGTATCCGCCGGACAGCCCGGTGAACGCCCACACCCGCCGCCCGGTCCAGGAGGCGTCGACGCCTTCCCCCACGGCGGTAACGGTCCCCGCGATCTCACTCCCGAGGAGGTGGCCCTCCCGGAACCCGTGCTCGGCGAGCGCACCCCGGCGGATCACGGCGTCCACCCCGCCGACCCCGATCGCCTCGGTGGCGACCAGCACCTGCCCAGGCCCGGGAACGGGCGCGGGAAGGTCGACGACCTCCAGCCCTTCGGGCGCTCCGAAGGTCCGGATCACCACGGCTTTCATCTCTGCTCCTTAAAGTCGGTGGCAGCACCGCCGTCGGAACGTAACGGACGCCCCCGTCCGCTCGACCGAAGTGAGAGACGATGACCACCGAAGTGCCTCACCACCCCGTACGCTCCGACGCCCGCGACAACCGCGTCCGCATCCTGGAGGCGGCGCGCACGGTGTTCGGCGAGGAGGGTCTGGGCGCGCCGATGCGTGAGGTCGCGCGGCGGGCGGGGGTCGGTCCCGCCACGCTGTACCGGCACTTCCCGGCGAAGCGGGACCTGCTCGCGCAGACCTTCGCGGAGCAGCGGCGGGCCTGTCGGACAGCTGTTCTCGACGCCCTCGCGGACCCCGACCCGTGGCACGGCTTCTGCGACCTGATCGGGAGGATCTGCGAGCTGCACGCCCACAGCCGGGGGTTCGCGGACGCCTTCATGACGGCGTTCCCCGAGGCGATGGACTTCGCCGAGGACCGGGAGCGGACGCTGCGCGCGGTGACCGAACTGGCCCGCCGGGCACGGCAGACCGGCCGGCTGCGGCCGGACTTCGTGGTCGACGACCTGGTGCTGATCCTGATGGCCCACCGGGGCCTCCAGGACACCCCCCGCACGGCCAGGGTCGCCGCGTCCCGCCGTTACGCGGCCTACGTCATCGAGGCGTTCCGCGCGGCGCCGGCGCCGGAGGCGGCGACTCCGCTGCCGCCGGCGCCCCGTCTGTCCATGTGAGGGACTCCGTCCACCGTTCGGTGATGGCCGAACCGTCCCGCCCGTAGCGTGCCGAGTGCCGCGCGGGAGACGCCCGCGCCCAGACGCAGGAGGCGCCCGGTGCCGGAGACGGATCTGAAGCAGCAGCTCGCCGAGCGGTTCCGGGAGGTCAACGGCGACCATCCGATGACCGCCGCGGACGACGCGTACGTCACCGCACAGTTCGTCGTCCTGGAGGAGCTGTGCGCGGCGCGGGGCCGCGACACCGACGCGGTGCGGCGGCTGATGCTGGACGGGCGCCTCCCTCTCCCCGGCTATCTGCGGTCCGACGGCGCAGAGATGGTGCCGGCCGACCTGTTCGCGCTCGCCGACGAGGCCGGCGGCGTCGACCTGCTCGAGGCGTGGTTCACCGCCCACTGGGCCGACCCGGTCGCCGGGAAGGCGGAGTGGAACGCGTACCTCAGTGGACAGTACGTGTGTCTCCACTCGGTGACCCCGGCCGCCATCCAACGGAAGGACCGGCTGACGGCCGCGATCGGCGCCGCGCTGGACGAGCCCGACGTCGACGCGGTGCGGCTGCACGCCCTGGTCGACGAGCTCGACGCCCTGGAACCGGCGTTCACGGCATACGACCGTCTCCGCTTCGGCGGGCCCACCTCCCGCGACACCTGCATCGACGCGGTGCGTGCCCGCTTCCCGCGCCCGGACCGGCCCGGGGGTAGGTAGCGTGGGCCGCACGGGTGACCGAGGACGCCCCTGAGCGGGGCGGGCACGGGGAGGGACACGGCATGGCGGGGGACGCGCAGGAGACGGCGCGGCGGCTGCGGGCGGTCTGCGGGGAGCTGTCGGAACGGTTCTTCGAGCGGGACGACGTCGTACGGACGCTGGTGGTGACGCTGCTGGCCGGGCAGCACTCGCTGGTGCTGGGCCCGCCCGGCACGGCCAAGTCCGAGCTGGCGCGGGAGCTGACGGGCCGGATCGACGGGGCCGCGTACTGGGAGATCCTGCTGTCGAAGTTCACCGCGCCGACGCGGATGTTCGGGCCGATCGACGTGGCCGCGCTGGCGCGGGGCGAGTACCGGCAGGTGTACGACGGGCGCGCGACGACCGCGCACATCGCCTTCGTCGACGAGATCTTCAAGTGCTCCACGGCCGCGTTGAACGAGACGCTCGGCTATCTCAACGAGCGGATCTACCACCCCGAGAACGGCGGCGCCCCGATCCGCTGCCCGCTGATCGGCGCGATCACCGCGAGCAACGAACTCCCGGACGGGGAGGACTCGGCCGCGATCTACGACCGGCTGCTGGTGCGGATCGAGGTCGGCTATCTGGAGGACCCCTCGAACTTCGCCGCGCTCGTACGGTCCGCCGTCGGACGCCCCGCCGAGCCCGCCCCGCGCACCACCCTCGAACTGGCCGCGCTCCAGCGTGCGGTGACCGAGGGCGTCCCCTCGGTGGAGGTGCCCGACGCGATCGTGGACGCGGTGGTGACGCTGCGGGCCGCCCTGCGCCGCAAGGAGCTCGTCGCCTCCGACCGGCGGTGGCGGCAGGCGGTCGGGCTGCTCCAGGCGTCCGCGTACCTGGACGGGCGGACGGAGGTCGCGGAGAGCGACCTGTCCGTGCTGACCCACGTGCTGTGGGACTCCCCCGCCCAGCGCCCGGTCGTGGAACGCGAGGTGCTGAACCTGGTGAACCCGGACGCCCGGGAGGCGCTCGACCTCGCCGACGTCGTCGAGGAACTGGAGGCGCAGCTCGACGCGATGGCCGGGCAGTCGCGGGAGGCGCTGAGCGAGTGGGTCATCAAGAACGCGCACCACAAGCTGGCCATGGCGGGCAGGCGGCTGGAGCGGCTGCGGGAGGAGGCGGCGAGCGCCGGACGGTCCACGGCGACCATCGACCGGGTGACCGGCCGCCAGCGCGCGGTCCGCGCCCGGGTGCTCACCGAGGCGCTGGGCGTGGACGCGTCCATGGTGCCGACCCAGCTCTGAGGCGCCCCGTGGACGACGAACCCGAGCGGCTCGACGCGCTCACGCGGCAGGCCGGCCGGTGGCTGGCCCTGTCCGCCGCCCCCGCCGAACGGCACACCACGGCCGTGGTGGCGGGCCCGTACGACCGGGTGGCGTGGCGGGACGTGTACGCGCGGTCGGCGGCGCTGCGTGAACTGTCGGCGCAGCTCCTCACCCGGCACGCGCACGCGCCCGACCTGCTGGCGGACGTCTTCCTGTGCGCGTACCAGGCGGCCCCGCGTCTGCGGGAGCGCGCCGTCATGGCCCCGTCCCACCTGGTCCACCACCAGGTGGTCACCGCGCTGACGCAGTCCCCCGACTTCGCCCCCCTGCACCGGGAGACGGCGGGCGACGCCTACGCCGCGGCCATGGCCGTACTCGCCCAGGGGTCCGCGCTGCGCGGGCTGCTGGAGCGGTCGCGGGAGGCGCGGGAGCGGACCGGGCGGGCGGACCGGGCCCGGCAGGAGGCCGAGGCCGCGGCGACCGCCGTCGGCGAGGCGCTGCGGCAGGCCGCCGAGGAGGCCGACGCGCAGGGCGAGGTGCCCGCGCCAGCCGCCGCCGCGGTACGCCGGGCGGCCGAGGCGGCTCGCGAGGCCGAGGAGAGCGCCCGGCGGGAGGACGGTGCCGCCGCGCAGGCGATGGCGGCGGCGGTCCCCGGCATCCGGTCCGCCGCCCGGAACGCGGCGTCGGCGGCGGCCGGGGCGGTCCGGCAGGAGGCCGCGCTGATGCGGGCGTGGGGCGTGGACGCGGGCGAGACGGAACGGATGCCGTTCGAGGAGCGCGCCCGCCTCGCCGAACGGCTGCGCTCGGGACGGCTCGCGCGGTGGGCCGAACTGATCGGCCGCTTCCGGCAGATGGCGGCCGGCGAACGCGCCCGCAAGGTGGAGCACGCCACCGGCGAACTGGTCGGCGTCACCCTCGGCGACGACCTCTCCCGCGCCATCCCCTCCGAGCTGGCCGTCCTCGGCGTGCCGGAACTGCGCGCGGTGTTCGCCGCGCGGTACGCCGCCGGCGAGCTGATGCTGTACGACAGCCGGGGCGAGCAGGGCACCGGCAAGGGCGCGGTGATCGCGTGCGTGGACACCTCGCACTCCATGTACGCGGAGGGGCCCGGCGGGATCACCCGGGAGGCGTGGTCGAAGGCGTGCGCACTGGCGCTGCTGGACCAGGCGCGCCACGCGGGACGGGACTTCGTCGGCATCCTGTTCTCCGCCGCCGACAAGCTCCAGGTCTTCCGCTTCCCGGGCGACCGGCCGGCCCCCGTCACGGACGTGCTGGACTTCGCGGAGACGTTCCTCGGCGGCGGCACGGACTTCCAGCGCCCGCTGGGCACGGCCGCGAAGATCCTGGAGGAGGAGTTCGACTCCGCGTCCCGCGCCCGCGGCGACATCGTCCTGATCACCGACGACGCCTGCGAGGTCTCGGAGAACTGGACCCGTCTGTGGAACGAGATCAAACGCCGTCTGGACTTCCGCCTCTTCGGCGTCGCCATCGCCACCCCCGACACGGCCACCGCCTCCGGCTCCGTCCTCGAGACCCTCTGCGACAACCTCCGCACGGTCGACGACCTGACGGACGTCCACACGACGGCGGACCTGTTCCGCGTGATCTGAGAACGCGCGGGAGCGCTGCCGCGCGTTGCGTATGTCGTTGACGACATATAGCGTGAGGGCCTGGATGAACTGTTCACCATCGAGCTGGAACCCGAAGTGCGCGACTGGCTCGACACCCTGCCGGCCAAGCACTTCCTCAAGATCGACGAGTACGTCGGCCTGCTGGCGGAGCAGGGTGCTGAGCTGGGCGAGCCCTATGCCCGGTACCTCGGCGACGGTGTCCGAGAGCTGCGTCCGACGCTCGACGGCGCCGCCATACGTGTCACCTACTGGTTCACACCTCAGCGCACCGCGGTCCTGCTGACCGTCTTCCGAAAGACGAGAATGCGGGAGGACGGCGAAGTCAGGCGCGCGAAACTCGCGCAGAAGGTGTGCGAGGCGGAACACGAACCGGCGCACGAGGAGTTCATCCGAACCGTCGGTCAGGGAGAGGTGAGGCAATGAGCCATAGCCGCTGGAAAAGCTTGCGGGAGCGGAAGCTGGCGGAGGGTCTGACCGAGCCGGAGGACGTGGCCGAGGCCCGCCGCGAGATCCGGCTGTCCATGGCGCTCGCGAAGGCCGTCTACGACCGTCGGGCCGAGCTCGGACTGACCCAGACCGAGCTGGCCGACCGTGCGGGTCTCACCCAGGCGAAGATTTCCCGGATCGAGGGGTCCGACACCGTCCCGACGCTGCCGCTGCTCGCCAAGCTGGCGACGGCACTCGACGCGACGCTGAACATCGCCCTGGACGACGACGACACGCGCGTGACCTTCACCGCGCACGATCACGCGGCCTGAGCGCCCGTCGCGAAAGCGCACGCACAGCCGGACGCCCCGGCCTGAGAAGGCCGGGGCGTCCGTCGGGTCTCGGCACGTTCGTGAGCCCCTGGGCGGGCCGTGCCGAAGGAGGCGGGGGTGGGCCCGGTGCCGCGGGTTCCCGTCGGGGCGGACGGGAGGGGCGGCGCCGGGACCGGTACCCCGCACGCCGTTGTGCGGGGCCCCGCCGGTGTGTTCCGCGGCCGGCCGTGGCGTGACGATCGCTGGTCAGGGCATCCTCATACCGGCCGGCCGCGGGGTCTGTGCGGGCGTGGTCAGCCCAGGCGTTCCACGAGCGCCCGGTGCTGGTCCCACAGTTCCTTCGGGGTGTGGTCGCCGAAGGTGTTGAGGTGCTCGGGGACCAGGGCGGCCTCCTCGCGCCACACCTCCTTGTCCACGGTGAGCAGGAAGTCGAGGTCGCCGTCGGAGAGGCCGAGGCCGTCCGTGTCGAGGGCGTCCTTCGTCGGCAGCACGCCGATCGGGGTCTCGACGCCCTCCGCCTTGCCCTCCAGGCGCTCCACGATCCACTTCAGGACGCGGGAGTTCTCGCCGAAGCCGGGCCAGACGAACGAGCCTTCGTCGTTCTTGCGGAACCAGTTGACGTAGTAGATCTTCGGCAGCTTGGACTGGTCCTTGTCCTTCGCCACGTCGATCCAGTGGGCCATGTAGTCGCCCATGTTGTAGCCGCAGAACGGCAGCATGGCGAACGGGTCGCGGCGCAGCTCGCCGACCTTGCCCTCGGCGGCGGCGGTCTTCTCGGAGGCCACGTTGGCGCCGAGGAAGACGCCGTGGTTCCAGTCGAAGGACTCGGTGACCAGCGGGACGGCCGTGGCGCGGCGCCCGCCGAAGAGGATCGCGGAGATCGGCACGCCCTTGGGGTTCTCCCACTCGGGCGCGATGATCGGGCACTGCGACGCGGGCACCGTGAAGCGGGCGTTGGGGTGGGCGGCCGGCGTCCCGGACTCCGGGGTCCAGTCGTTGCCCTTCCAGTCGGTGAGGTGGGCCGGGGTCTCCTCGGTCATGCCCTCCCACCACACGTCGTTGTCGTCGGTGAGGGCGACGTTGGTGAAGACCGCGTTGCCCCACAGGGTCTTCATGGCGTTGGCGTTGGTGTGCTCGCCGGTGCCGGGCGCGACGCCGAAGAAGCCGGCCTCGGGATTGATGGCGTAGAGGCGGCCGTCCTCGCCGAAGCGCATCCAGGCGATGTCGTCGCCGATGGTCTCGACCGTCCAGCCGGAGATCGTCGGTTCCAGCATGGCGAGGTTGGTCTTGCCGCAGGCGGACGGGAAGGCCGCGGCGACGTACTTGGACTCGCCCTGCGGCGGGGTGAGCTTGAGGATCAGCATGTGCTCGGCGAGCCAGCCCTCGTCGCGGGCCATGACGGACGCGATGCGCAGGGCGTAGCACTTCTTGCCGAGCAGGGCGTTGCCGCCGTAGCCGGAGCCGTAGGACCAGATCTCGCGGTCCTCGGGGAAGTGCGAGATGTACTTGGTCTGGTTGCAGGGCCAGGGGACGTCCTCCTGGCCGGGCTCCAGCGGGGCGCCGACGGAGTGCACGGCCTTGACGAAGAAGCCGTCGTCGCCGAGCTCGTCGAGGACGGCCTGTCCCATGCGGGTCATGGTGCGCATGGAGACGGCGACGTACGCGGAGTCGGTGATCTCCACGCCGAGCGCGGACAGCGGCGAGCCGAGCGGGCCCATGCAGAAGGGGACGACGTACATGGTGCGGCCGCGCATGGAGCCGCGGAACACGCCCTTCTCGCCCTGGAAGATCTCCCGCATCTCGGCGGGGGCCTTCCAGTGGTTGGTCGGGCCGGCGTCCTCCTCCTTCTCGGAGCAGATGAACGTCCGGTCCTCGACCCGCGCGACGTCGGTCGGGTCGGAGGCGGCGTAGTAGGAGTTGGGGCGCTTGACGGGGTCGAGCTCGGTGAACGTGCCCTTGGCGACGAGCTCCCCGCACAGGCGCTCGTACTCGGCTTCCGAACCGTCGCACCAGACCACGCGGTCCGGCTGCGTCAGCTCTGCGATCTCGTCGACCCAGGAGATCAGTCCCTGGTGGGTGGTGGGGACGCCGGGTTCCGCGATGTCGCGCGCCACGTTTGCTCCTAAATGAGGGGTTTTTGTGGTTGGAGGCCCCGTGGGGGCTGCGACCCGGATGCTGAAAGTGGTGACTCTGGCGCTCATCCGGTGTCGACCGCACTCATTTGATCATCCGACGCGCGCGCCCATCTGTCCAGAGGGCCGCACAGGTGAGCAACGTGACGCTGACCACGGTTGTCGTGCGGCTTTACACGCACGTTGAGTGAACGAAACCGATTCTTTGCGTGACGGCCCGCACGGCCCGCCATGAGACGATGGCCACTCGGCGCGGGCCAACAGGACACTCCGAGGTGTAACTTACGGTCCCGTAGGTACCATGCGGACATGACTGCGTTCGCCCCCGATACGCCCAAGGACCCTCAGGCCGAAGGCCGGGGCCCGGTGGCGACCTCTCTGCCCCACCCCGTGAAACCGAAGTTGCGCGGCTGGCTCCATCTCGGCATGTTCCCGGCCGCCCTGGTCGCCGGACTGGCCCTCACCGCGTTCGCCGACTCCCCCCGCGGCCGCCTCGCCTGCGGTGTGTACGCCCTGACCGCCTGCCTCCTCTTCGGCGTGAGCGCGCTGTACCACCGGGGCAACTGGAGCCCCCGCATGGACGGGATCCTGCGCCGCCTCGACCACGCCAACATCTTCCTGATCATCGCGGGCACCTACACCCCGCTGACGATCCTGCTGCTGCCCGACTCCAAGGGCCGCTGGCTGCTGTGGGGCATCTGGGCCGCAGCGGCCGCCGGGATAATCTTCCGCGTCTTCTGGGTCGGCGCCCCGCGCTGGCTCTACACGCCGTGCTACATCGCGATGGGCTGGGCCGCGGTGTTCTACCTGCCGGACTTCATGCACGCCGGCGGCGTCGCCGTCCTCGTCCTGGTCGTGGTCGGCGGCCTGCTCTACAGCGCCGGCGGCATCGTCTACGGCATCAAGAAGCCCAACCCCTCACCCCGCTGGTTCGGCTTCCACGAGGTGTTCCATTCCTTCACCCTGGCCGCCTTCATCGCCCACTACGTGGGGATCTCCCTGGTGGCCTACCAGCACGCGTAGGAGACACCGAGGGGCGGCTCGCCGCCCCTCGAGCACGAGGCCGCGGCGTCGACGCCGCGGCCTTTTCCGTGCCCGCACGCCCTCCAGTCGTTGACAGTCACCATCTTTTGAGAGTTACTCTCATTTCATGCCAGCGGTCACGATTACACAGTCACCGCCCTGCTGGTGGCGGTGTTCCTGCCCGACCACCGGCCCGCGAAGGCGACGGGAGCCGCTGACGCGGACATGGCCGGGGCGGAGGCCGATGCCCGACAATGAACGTCATGACGGCCGCACGATCCCCCCTCGCCCCCGACGCCCCGCCGCGCCCCGGACTGCGCGAGCGCAAGAAGATCAAGACGCGGGAGGCCATCCGCGGCGCGACCTACGCGCTGGTCGGGGAGCAGGGGTACGACTCGACGACGATCGAGCAGATCGCCGAGCGCGCCGAGGTGTCCCCGTCGACCGTCTTCCGCTACTTCCCCACCAAGGAGGACATCGTCATCACCGACGAGTACGACGAGCCGCTGCTCGCCGAACTCGCCGCACGGCCCGCCGACGAACCCTGGACCGACTCCGTCCGGTACGTGATCCGCAAGGCCGTCCGCCTCGCCATGACCGAGCAGCCGGAGATCACCGAGCTGCGCGCCCGGCTGATGCTGGAGGTCCCCGCGGTCCGCGCGCGGATGCGGGAGACCCTCACGGGCATCGGACGGACGCTCGCCGACGCCATCGCCGGCCGCACCGGGCTCGACCCCGACGGGCTGGAGGTGCGGGTGCACGCGATGTCCCTGATCGGCGGCCTGCTGGAAGCCACGATGTACTGGGCCGAGCACGGCCACCGCGAGGACTACGCCGACCTCGCCGACCGGGCGATCGACGTGATCGAGCACGGCCTGCCCGCCGCGAAATCCTGAGACGACGCACGTCGGACATGCCATTCTGACCGGGTGAACGGTCCCGAGATCCACGTCGAGTTCGCCCCCGAGCTGCTCGTCTTCGTCCCTCAGGCGCGCGCCACGGGCAGTCTCACGACGGCCACCGACGGCTTCTCCTGCCTCGGTCACGTCGTCGAGTCCCTCGGCGTCCCGCTGACCGAGGTGGGCACCCTGCTGGTGGACGGCCGCGAGACGCCCACCGGGCACGTCCCGGTCGCGGGCGAGTCGGTGACCGTCCGCCCCCACACGCATCCGCAGCGGGTGCCCGGCGCTCCCCTGCGTTTCCTGCTCGACGTCCACCTGGGCACCCTCGCCCGCCGGCTGCGGCTGCTGGGCGTGGACACGGCGTACGAGTCGACCGACATCGGCGACCCGGCGCTGGCCGCCCGCTCCGCCGCCGAGAAGCGGGTCATGCTGAGCCGCGACCGGGGCCTGCTGCGCCGCCGCGAACTGTGGGCGGGCGCCTTCGTCTACAGCACCCGCCCGGAGGAGCAACTGCCGTACGTCCTCGACCGCTTCGACCCCGAGCTGCGGCCCTGGACCCGCTGCACCGCCTGCAACGGGCTGCTGCGCGCGGCCGGCAAGGAGGACGTCGCCGACCAGCTCAAGGAGGGCACCCACCGCACGTACGACGTGTTCGCCCAGTGTGCCGACTGCGGGCGCGCCTACTGGAAGGGCGCGCACCACGAGCGGCTGGAGGCGATCGTCGAGCGGGCGGTGGCGTCCCGGGCGGAGCGGGGGCTCTGAGGCTTCCGCCTGCGGGCCTCCGTTCCCGGCGGATCGTGCCGTAGGTGGCCTTCGGCGTCCTGCCCTCCCGTTGTCGGGGGCTCCGCCCCCGGACCCCCGTTCGCGCAGTTCCCCGCGCCCCTGGAGGGCGTTGCCCGCCCGCTGCCTCGAAGGGCAGCCATTCCTACCCCCGGCCTCCGAGCGCCGCGCGCAACCGGCCCGCGTCCGTCGTCGGGGCGTCGCAGGTGAAGTTGCGGCAGACGTAAGCGGCCGGGGCGCCGTCGACGAGGGGCCGGTCGGTGAGCAGCGGGAACTCGTCGCTGCCCTCCGTGCCCAGGGCGACGACCGCGCCGGGCGCCGTGCCCAGCAGGGCGGTGCGGTGCAGTTCCGCCGTCGCCGGGTCGTCCGCGCCGCGACCGACCACCGCGACCTCGCGCGGCCCGTCCAGCACGGCCTCCGCGACGGCCAGCCCCCAGCCGATGAACCGCGGCACCCGCGGGCCGAGCGCCTTCACCACGCCCAGGGCACGCTCGGCGGCCGTACGGTGCGGTTCGGAACCGGTGTGCGCCGCGTAACCCAGCAGCGCGCCCGCGGCGGCGGTCCAGCCGGACGGGGTGGCGTTGTCCGTCGGGTCCTGCGGGCGGCGGATCAGCCGCTCCGCGTCCGAGGCCGTGTCGTACAGGGCGCCCGACTCCGAGTCCCGGAAGCGGTTCAGGACGTGGTCGACGAGCAGGCCGGCGAAGTCCAGCCACACGCCCTCGCCGGTCACCGACGCGAGCGCGAGGAAGCCCTCGGCGACGTCGGCGTAGTCCTCCAGCACGCCCGCGTTGGCGCCCACCTGCCCGTCCTTGCTGGTCCGGGCGATACGGGCCTGCTCGTCCAGGTGCACCCGCACCAGCAGGTCGCCCGCGGCCACCGCGGCCTCCACCAGGTCCGGCCGGTCGAAGTAGGCGCCGGTCTCGGCGAGCGCGGCGACCGCCAGGCCGTTCCAGGCGGCGACGACCTTGTCGTCCCGGCCGGGCGCGGGCCGCCGGTCGCGCGCCGCGAGCAGCCGCTCCCTGACGCCGTCGATCCGGGCCGCGTCGAACACCTCGTCGCGCTGCGGGAGCTGGAGCACGGACGCGCCCTCCTCGAAGGTGCCCTCCTCGGTCACCCCGAAGTACCGCGCGGCCAGATCGGCGTCCGCGTCACCCAGCACCTCGCGCAGCTGCTCCGGCGTCCACACGTAGTAGGCGCCCTCCACGTGCCGCCCGGTCCCGTCGTCGCTGTCGGCGTCGAGCGCGGACGCGAACCCGCCTTCGGGTGTGCGCAGTTCGCGGACCATGAAGTCGGCCGTCTCCAGCGCGACCCGCCGCGCCAGCTCCGAGCCGGTGGCCCGCCACAGGTGGGCGTAGACCCGGCACAGCAGGGCGTTGTCGTAGAGCATCTTCTCGAAGTGCGGGACCACCCAGTCGCGGTCCACGGAGTAGCGGGCGAAGCCGCCGCCGAGCTGGTCGTAGATGCCGCCGCGCGCCATCCGCTCGCAGGTGTCCGCCGCCATCTGCAGCGCGCCCTCCGCGCCGGTGCGGGCATGGTGCCGCAGCAGGAACTCGATCACCATGGACGGCGGGAACTTCGGCGCCCCGCCGAACCCGCCGCGCTGCGGGTCGTACTCCCGGGTCAGCCCGAGCAGCGCCTGCGCCAGCTCCTGCTCACCGGGCACCTCGTCGCCGCCCACGGACAGCTCCCGGCCCGCCAGGTCCCGCGTGATCTTCCCGGCGACCTCGCCGACCTCGTCCCGCCGCTCCTCCCAGGCCTGCCGGACGCCCTCCAGCACCTGCCGGAACGACGGCATGCCGTGCCGGGGCTCCGGCGGGAAGTACGTGCCGAAGTAGAACGGCTCCGCGTCCGGGGTGAGGAACACCGTCATCGGCCAGCCGCCGTGCCCGGTCGCCGCCTGCACCGCCTCCATGTACACGGCGTCGACGTCCGGCCGCTCCTCGCGGTCGACCTTCACGCTGACGAAGTGCGCGTTCATCGCGTCCGCCGTGGCCCGGTCCTCGAAGGACTCGTGGGCCATGACGTGGCACCAGTGGCAGCTCGAGTAGCCGACGCTCAGCAGCACCGGCACGTCGCGCCGCCGCGCCTCCTCGAAGGCCTCCTCGGACCAGGTCCACCAGTCGACGGGGTTGTCGGCGTGCTGGAGGAGGTAGGGGGACGTGGCCTGCGCAAGTCGGTTCGCCATGTGTCCATCCTGACGCACTCCGCCCGCCCGGCGCGGGACGGGAGGGGACGCGGCCCGTCGTGCGCCCCCAGGGTGCGCCGCCGTGTGAAGGGATCGTGACGGGGCGGCCGTTGATCGTCGCACCCTCGCGCGGCGGGCGTGTCCGCAGGACACTCGTAGCGACACGATCGCCGCCGGAGGGGGACGGGACATGAGAGACGGTCATCGGGCCGACGCCGAACGGCTGTTGGCGCGGGCCGTGGAGGAGGAGGTGCGCCGGTCGGGCGGGCGTACCGACGGAAAGGTGCTGCTGTCACGGGCGCGGGGGGCGCTGGACGCGATGGCTCGCACGGCGGCCGAGGAGTACGAGGCGTACACCCGAGCCCTGGACGCGGCGGAGGCGGGCCGGCTGTCGTTCCGGCAGCGGTACGCGCGCGAGGGCGGCGGGACGCCGTTACTGGTGGCCGGGGTGGCGGGCGTCGCGGCGGTGGTCGCCGACCTGGCGTTCGGCACGGACACCGGGACCGCGCTGGGCGCGGGGGTGGCCGTCGGCGTGGCCGGGGCGGCGGCGACCGTGGTGAAGGTCGCCGGGACGCACCTGCCCGCCGCCCACCACCACGCCGGCGCGGCGGGCCAGCCGGGCGGGGTGGAGCAGCTGCGGCTGCAGTGGCTGACCGCGCTGGAGGTGCGGGGCATCCGGCCCTTCCTCGACCAGCAGCGGGTCCTCGCCGCGTCCACGGCGCCCAAGCGGACCGGGCCGCGGCTGCGCGGCACCGACAAGAGTGCGGCGGCCCGGGGGAGAAGCGTCCTGGAGCAGTCGTTCGGGCAGCTCCCGGAGCCGCACGGCCCGTTCGCGGGGCGGCGGCAGGAGATGGCGCGGATCCGGCAGTGGGTGCAGTCGGCCCGCGCGAGCACGGAGACCCGGCCGACGGTGGTGGTGCTGCACGGGGAGCCCGGCAGCGGCCGCACGACGCTTGCGGTGCGGGCCGCGCACGAGCTGAAGGACTACTTCCGCGGGGCCTGCGTGGTCGACCTGCGCGGTGACGGCTCCGGCGAGCCCCCGCTGTCCACACGGGACGCGCTGCTGCATCTGCTGAACCGGCTCGGCGCACCCCGCGAGCAGCTGCTGTTCCGCGAGCGGACCTCCCCGGACCAGCAGGTCAAGCGGCTGAGCGAGCTGTACCACCAGCATCTGACCGGCACGCCCGTCACGATCGTCCTCGACGACGCCTCCGACCCGCAGCAGGTGCGCACGCTCCTCCCGGAGCGCTCCGACAGCCTGGTGCTCGTCACCTCGCGCTCCCCGCTCGGGCTGCCCGAGGACCTGCCCGCCCAGGTGCACCGGCTGCCGGTGGAACCGCTGGACGCGGCGGGCGCGGAGGAGCTGCTGACCGCCGCCGCGCAGGACGCCTCCGGGCCGTACGACGCCGAGTCCGCGGAGCGGGTGCGGGAGCTGTGCGGGGGCCTGCCGCTGGCGCTGCGGCTGGCCGGCGCCGCCCTCGGTCCGCGTTCCACGCTCGCCCTCGCCACCGACCTCGGCGCCTACGGTCCCGTCGAGCCGGTCGAGCGGGCCCTGTGGCTGCGCTACACCGACCAGCCGGACACCGTACGGCGGCTGCTGCGGCGGCTGGCGCTGGCCGGGCGCGCCTCGCTGGGCGCGGCCGCCGCGGCGGCGCTGCTGTCCACCGACGAGGCGGAGGCCACCCGGAACCTGGAGGCGCTGCACCGGGCCGGGCTGATCGACCGGGTCCGGCACAGCCGGTACCGGCTGCACGCCCTGGTGCGGGCGTTCGCGTACGCCCGCCTCCTCGACGAGGAGGACCCCGACGAGCGCGCCGCCGCCCAGGAGCGGCTGATCGTCAACTACGCCGAGCTCGCCGACTCGGTGCTGCGGCTGGTCGACGGCAACATGTCGACCCGCTCCGACCGGTTCGGCCCGTACGGCTTCACCTCGCTGGACGAGGCGCTGCGCTGGCTGGACGACGAGTCCAGCTTCATCACCGCCGCGCTGCGGCACGCCGAGGGCGTGGACCGGGGGGCGGTGCTGAACCTGCTGGGCGCGTTGTGCGACTACTGCCTGCTGCGCGGCGACCTCTACCGGCTGGGCGAGATCAACGAGCTGGCGCAGGCCGTCGACGAGGGGCTGCTGGTCCGCTCGGTGCAGTGGCGCACCGGTATCGCGGCGCGTCAGCTCGGCGAGCTGGACACGGCGCGGACCACGCTGACGTCGGTGGTGGACCTGTACCGGGAGGCGCAGCACGAGGCGGGTCAGGCGCGGGCGCTGACCTCGCTCGGCATCACGCTGCACCACCAGGGCAACCTGACGGAGGCGTCGGAGCGGCTGCGGGAGGCGCTGGCCCTCCAGGCGTCCGACGCGCTGGCCGCCGACCGGGCCTGGACCATGCACGCGCTGGCCGCGGTGGAGCGGGACCGGGCCCGGCTGGCCGAGGCGCTGGCGCTGCTCACCGAGTCGCTGGTGCTGCACCGTGCGGGCGAGTCCCTGCACGGGCAGGCGTGGGCGCACTTCCAGCTCGGGCAGCTGCATCTGCGGCGCGGGGACGTGGAGCGCGCGGAGGGCGAGCTGCGCACCGCCCTCGACCTGTACGGCCGCACCCGGGACGCGCGCGGGGAGGCGTGGGCGCTGACCGAGCTGGCGCGGGCCCGGCTGGTCGACGGGGACGCGGGCCCCGCGGTGGAGGAGTTGCGCCGGGCCGCCGCCCGGCACCGGGACAACGAGGACGCGCGCGGCGAGGCGTGGACCCTGTACTACCTGGGGCAGGTCCTGGAGGAGAGCGGCGACCTGGACCGGGCGGTGCGCGAGCTGGAACGCGCCCGCACGATGTTCTCCCGCATGCGGGACGTCTACGGCCTGGCCTGCGCCCGGCACCACTCGGCGCGGGTCACCCGCGACCAGCGGGCGGCGCAGACGGGCTCGCTGCGCAACTCCGGCTTCGCCCGGCAGCTGCTGGTGGACGCGCGCGCCGACTTCCAGCGGATCGGGGTGGCGCACGGCGAGGCGTGGACGTGCCTGGAACTGGCGGTCGTCGACGCGGGCAACGCGCGCACCCAGCAGGCGCTGGCGCTGTGCGACGAGGCGGTCGCGCTGTTCGCCTCGTACGGCGACCGGCGCGGCGAGGACTGGGCGCGCTTCCTGCGCTGCACGCTCCTGCCGTACGCGGCGCCGGGCGGCACGGAGGTCGGCACGGCGGTGGCCCAGCAGGAACTCACGGAACTGGCCGCCGCGCCCCACCCGGCCCGCGACCCGAAGCTCACCGACTGCGTCGACGCCTACCAGCTCCTCCTGGAGCGGGGCGTCAGCCTCGACACGGGCTGGCAGCCCTGGAACCTGGGCCTGGTCCCCACCCGCCACGCCCGGGAGGTGATGGAGGTGGCTGTGACGCTGGAGGCGTGAGAGTCAACGCGGGGGCCGACCCTGGGGGTCTCACCGCGTGATGCCGGCGGTGCGGGCGGCGGCCAGCCAGTCGGGGAACTCCTGCAGGAGCTGGTCGAAGAGGTCGTCGTCCGGGACGGCTCTCGGCGTGCGGCCGGCGTGGAAGAAGCCCGCGTTGTCGACGATGCGACGGGCCGGGACGGCGAGGGTGTCCAGCTTGCGCAGGAACGCGAACTCGTTGTCGTCGGGGTCGCCGAAGCCGATGAACTGCCAGAACAGAGGAAGGTGTGCGGCCTTGCACAGGTAGCGCTCGGCGGCGGACTTGCTGGTGGGGCCGCCGTCGGTCTGGAAGACGACCAGGGCGGGGTCCTGGCTGCCGGATGCCAGGTAGTGGTCGACGACCTCGTCCA
The DNA here is from genome assembly GCA_014649355.1 of Streptomyces althioticus. Classification (GTDB taxonomy): domain Bacteria; phylum Actinomycetota; class Actinomycetes; order Streptomycetales; family Streptomycetaceae; genus Streptomyces; species Streptomyces althioticus. The sequence goes on along the minus strand of BMSW01000007.1, from coordinate 279,501 downwards.
TGGCCCAGTGGTAGTTGGTGCGTCCCATGTGACCGAGGTTCTCGTGCAGCTTGTCGATCCGGCCGCGGTGCCCGCCGAGCGTCAGCTCGGCGGAGCCGTCGACGTCGGTGGAGAAGAACACCACGGGCACGACGCCGTCGTCGTCGAAGTGGGCCGACAGCGACAGAACCTGCTCGGCCAGGTGCTGCATGGTGCCGTCCCGGTAGTAGGGCCGCATCGACCCGGAGCGGTCCAGCACGAGATACACCGCGGCCCGCACGCCCTCCAGCCCGTGCCGGCGCACGCCGGCACCGGCCGACTTGTACAGGCTGACCAGGTCGGGCGCCTTCTCCTGCACCTTGGACAGGCTGATGCCCGCCGCGCGCTCACTGCCGTTCGTCGAGATCACTCCCCCATGGTGGTGCACCGCTTCCGGGCAGGGGCACCGTTTGCCTGATCGGCCAGGGGGGCGTGGTCGCGCGAGGCGGACGGGAACGGGCCGTCGCAGCGCCGGGCATCGCCCGGGCCGCCGTCGGAACCGCCCGCGGGCGCACGGCTGCGGCACCCGGCGGGTCGCCGGGTGCCGTCATGCGCGGCCTGGTGTCAGGCCGTGGACTTGTCCGCGTCGGACGCGGCGGCGCCCGCGGCCTTGTCGTCCGGCTGCGCGAAGTTCACGCGGCCCATGTGCCGGTTCATCGACTTCATCAGGCCCCAGACCGCCAGGGCCATCACCGCGAAGACGATGAAGCCGAGGACACCGGGGGTGACCTTGTCCTCGTCGAACTCCTTGGCGAGGGGGACCAGGTGGGTCATTGCCAGGCTTGCGCTTGCGCTCATGTCAGCCATTGTCCCGGATGCCCGCGAAGAGGTCGTCCTCGGGGAGGGAGGTGTCCACGAGCGACTTCGCGAGCTCGTACTCCTCCGTCGGCCAGACCTCCTTCTGGAGGTCCAGCGGCACCCGGAACCAGCCCCCGTCGGGGTCGATCTGCGTGGCGTGCGCGATCAGCGCCTTGTCCCGGATCTCGAAGAAGTCGGCGCACGGCACGTGCGTGGTGAGCGTGCGCTCCTTGCGCTCGAACTCGTCCCACCGCTTCAGCCAGTCCCCGTACGGCGACTCCAGCCCGCGCTCCAGCATCGCGTTGTGCAGCGCCTCGGTGCGGGGCCGGTTGAAGCCCTGGTTGTAGTACACCTTCAGCGGCTGGTACGCCGGGCCGAACTCGTCCTCCGGGTACTTCGCGGTGTCCGCCGCGCCCTCGAACGCCACCATCGTGATCTTGTGGGTCATGATGTGGTCGGGGTGCGGGTAGCCGCCGTTCTCGTCGTAGGTGGTGATCACCTGCGGCCGGAAGGAGCGGATCTTGCGCACCAGCTCGCCCGCCGCCTTGTCGACGTCCTCCAGGGCGAAGCAGCCCTCCGGCAGCGGCGGCAGCGGGTCGCCCTCGGGCAGGCCCGAGTCGACGAAGCCCAGCCACTCCTGCTTCACGCCGAGGATCTCGCGGGCCTCGTCCATCTCCTTCTTGCGCACCTCGTGGATGTGCTCCTCGATGTACGGGTCCCCCTGGAGCTTCGGGTTGAGGATGGAGCCGCGCTCCCCGCCCGTGCAGGTCACCACCAGCACGTCCACCCCCTCGGACACGTACTTCGCCATGGTGGCCGCGCCCTTGCTCGACTCGTCGTCGGGGTGGGCGTGCACGGCCATCAGTCGCAGCTTGTCGGTCAAGACTCAATCCTCAAGTCGTTGGGCGCCCTGTGTGCGGCGGCGCAGTCGCAGGCTTCTATAGTGACGGAACCGGGGGGCGAAAAATTCCGGAGCGCCGCTCCCGGGGACGGTCCGGGGACGCCGGTCCCTTCCTTCCGAGGAGACGATCATGAGTACGTCGAGCACGCGGCTGCCCGAGGGCCGCTACGGCCGCTCCTCGGACCAGCGTGCCGACCGCACCCTCAAGGTCGTCGGCGGTGTGCTCGCCGTCCTGTTCACCGCCCTGATCGGCTGGTTCGGCTACCACTACGTCGCGCAGAACGAGATCAGCGCCGAGCTGATCCGCTTCGAGACCGGCCAGGACGCGGTGAAGGTGCACCTGGAGGTGCACAAGGACGCCGGTGTCGTCGGCTACTGCACCGTGCGCTCGCAGTCCTCGGACGGCGCCGAGGTCGGCCGGGCCGACTTCCGCTTCGACGGCGACGCCACCCGCATCGACCAGGTGGTCACGCTGCGCACCACCTCTCCCGGCACCAGCGCGGAGCTCGTCGGCTGTCACGCCGAATGACCGGGCGGGGAATACCCGGCCACTGACCTGCGCCGGCGGGAGAACAGTGGCTTATGTCCTCCCCCTGCGGGCACTGAATTGTTAGGCTCGTGGTTTCGCCCGTCCCTGGGGGACCATCCTTCCGGGTAGGGCGATGCTTTGTATTCCCAGTACCTACGAGGAGCACCTGTGACCCAGACCAGCGAGAACGTCACCTGGCTGACCCAGGAGGCGTACAACAAGCTCAAGGACGAGCTTGAGTACCTTACTGGTCCCGCGCGCACGGAGATCGCCGCCAAGATCGCCGCCGCGCGTGAGGAGGGCGACCTGCGTGAGAACGGCGGGTACCACGCGGCCAAGGAGGAGCAGGGCAAGCAGGAGCTCCGTGTGCGCCAGCTCACCCAGCTCCTCGAGAACGCCAAGGTGGGCACGCCCCCGGCGACGGACGGCGAGGTGGCGCCCGGCATGGTCGTCACGATCGCCTTCGACGGTGACGAGGACGACACCCTGACCTTCCTGCTCGCCTCCCGCGAGTACGCGAGCTCCGACATCGAGACCTACTCCCCGCAGTCCCCGCTGGGGTCCGGCGTGATGGGCCACAAGGTCGGCGACGAGGCGGAGTACGAACTGCCGAACGGCAAGAAGGCCTCGGTGAAGATCCTCAAGGCCGTGCCGTACAGCGGCTGACCCGCCGCGCGCGAGTCTCCACGGGCCCCCGGCGCCCCAGCGGCGCCGGGGGCTCCGTCATGCCGCCGCCGAGCGGTACTTGCGCACGGCCAGGGTGCGGAAGATCGCGATGATCAGCACCGAGTAGATCACCGACGCCCATACCGGGTGCTGCATCGGCCAGGCGTCCGAGGTGGAGACGCCCGGGTTGCCGAACAGCTCGCGGCAGGCCTGGACGGTGGCGCTGAACGGGTTCCAGTCCGCGATGTGCCGCAGCCAGGGCGTCATGTTGCTGGAGTCCACGAACGCGTTCGACACGAACGTGACCGGGAAGAGCCAGACCAGTCCGCCGGAGGTCGCCGCCTCGGGCGTACGCACCGACAGGCCGATGACCGCGCCGATCCAGGTGAACGCGTACCCGGTGAGCAGCAGCAGGCCGAACGCGCCGAGCACCTCGCCGAAGCTGGTGTGCGTGCGCCAGCCGACCAGCAGGGCGACGACGGCGAGCACGAGCAGGGTGAGCGCCGTCTGCACCATGTCGGCGAGGGTGCGGCCGGTGAGCACCGCGCCGCGCGCCATCGGCAGGGAGCGGAAACGGTCGATGAGCCCCTTGTGCATGTCCTCGGCGATGCCCGCGCCGGCCCCCGCCGTGGCGAAGGTGACGGTCTGGGCGAAGATGCCGGCCATCAGGAACTCGCGGTAGACCTGCGGGCTGGTGGAGCCGCCGATGTCCAGCGAGCCGCCGAACACGTACGAGAACAGCACCACGAACATGATCGGCTGGATCAGCCCGAAGATGACCACCTCGGGGATGCGGACCATGCGGATCAGGTTGCGCTTGGCGACGACCAGCGAGTCGCGGACGGAGCGGCCGAACGCGTTCCCGGGGGACGCGACCCGCACGGATTCGGTGACGGCACTCACTTCGCGGCCTCCTCGTCGTCGGACTGAGCGGACTCGGCGACATGGCCGGTGAGGGAGAGGAACACGTCGTCGAGGGTGGGGCGGCGCAGGCCGATGTCGTCGATCTCGATGCCGTCGGCGTCGAGCTCGCGGATGATCTCGGCGAGCAGCTTGGCCCCGCCGGAGACCGGCGTGGTGATCTTGCGCATGTGCTCCTCGACCGTGGTGTCGCCCTGGCCGGTGCCGCGCAGGCTGTACTTGTCGAGGAGGGCGGCCGCGGTGCGGATGTGCTCGCGGTCGTGCACCACGACCTCGACGCGCTCGCCGCCGGTGCGGGCCTTGAGCTGGTCGGAGGTGCCCTGGGCGATGACCTTGCCCTGGTCGACGACCGCGATGTCGTGCGCCAGGTGGTCGGCCTCCTCCAGGTACTGCGTGGTCAGCAGCAGCGTGGTGCCGCCGGAGACGAGGTCCTTGATCACGTCCCAGAGCTGCTGGCGGTTGCGCGGATCGAGTCCGGTCGTCGGCTCGTCCATGAACATCACGGGCGGGTGGACGACCAGGGCGGCGGCCAGGTCGAGGCGGCGGCGCATGCCGCCGGAGTAGGTCTTGGCCGTGCGGTCGGCCGCGTCCGCCAGGTGGAACTGCTCCAGCAGTTCGTCCGCGCGGGCCCGGGCGGCCTTGGCCCTCATCTGGTAGAGCTGGCCGACCATCTGGAGGTTCTCCCGGCCGGTGAGGTACTCGTCGACGGCGGCGAACTGACCGGACAGGCCGATCGAGCGGCGCACGGCGTCGGGGTGCTTCAGTACGTCGATCCCGGCGACGACGGCCCTGCCGCGGTCGGGACGCAGAAGCGTGGTGAGGCAGCGGACGGTGGTGGTCTTGCCCGCGCCGTTCGGCCCGAGCAGACCCAGGACGGTCCCCTCCGGGACCTCGAGGTCGACGCCGTCCAGTGCCTTGACGTCTCCGAAGGTCTTCACCAGACCTTCGGCTTGGATGGCACCTGGCATATGAATCTCCACGTCATCGTGATTCTTCGGAAAAGCCTAGGTTCGTGTGCCTCCGCGTGCCGGGCGCCGCCCCGCGAGGAAGCCGGGGATCGCCGACGGGCACACGTGACAGAGCACACACCATAACGCGATGTATCGCGTATCTCCATGGGATTACCCGAAGGGGTGAAGCCTCGTGCGGCGTCAGCCCATGACCGTGTAACCCGCGTCGCGCAGGGCCTGCTGAACCTCGGCGCAGTGCGCCGGTCCCTTGGTCTCCAGGTGCAGCTCGACCTCCGCCTCCGTGAGTCCGAGGCGCGGGTTCGTCCGCACGTGGCCCACGTCGAGGACGTTAGCGTCGACCACTGACAACGCCCCCAGAAGCGAGGCCAGGGCGCCAGGACGGTCGGTCAGCCGCAGCCGTACGGCCAGGTAGCGGCCCTGCGCCGCCATGCCGTGCCGCAGCACCCGCTCCATGAGCACCGGGTCCACGTTCCCGCCGGACAGCACCGCGACCACCGGCCCCTCGAAGGCCTCCGGCCGGCTCAGCAGCGCCGCGACCGGGCTCGCCCCGGCCGGCTCGACGACCAGCTTGGCCCGCTCCAGACACAGCAGCAGCGCGGCCGACAGCTCGTCCTCGGTGACCGTGCACACCTCGTCGACCAGCTCGCCGACCAGTGCGAACGGCACGTCGCCAGGCCGCCCCACCTTGATCCCGTCGGCCATCGTCACCGGGTGGCTCAGCGACACCGGGCGCCCGGCGGCCAGCGACGGCGGGTAGGCCGCCGCGCCCTCCGCCTGCACGCCGACGATCCGCACGTCCGGCCGCAGCGCCTTCACCGCGACCGCGATCCCGGCCGCCAGCCCTCCCCCGCCGACCCCGACGACGACCGTCCGCACCTCGGGGCACTGCTCCAGGATCTCCAGACCCACCGTGCCCTGACCGGCGATGACGTCCGGGTGGTCGAAGGGGTGGATGAACACCGCGCCCGTCTCGCGCGCGTACTCCTGCGCCGCGGCCAGCGACTCGTCCACCACCTGCCCGTGCAGGCGCACCTCGGCGCCGTACTCCCGGGTCGCGCTGATCTTCGGCAGCGGGGCGCCCTTCGGCATGAACACCGTCGAGCGCACACCGAGCAGCGACGAGGCCAACGCCACACCCTGCGCGTGGTTGCCCGCGCTCGCCGCCACGACCCCCGCGGCCCGCTCCTCGGGGAGCAGCCCGGCGATCCGCACGTACGCGCCGCGGAGCTTGAAGGAGCCGGTGCGCTGGAGGTTCTCGCACTTCAGCAGCACCGGCGCGCCCACCTGCGACGACAGGTGCCGGCTGCCCTCCATCGCGGTCGCGCGGGCCACGCCGGAGAGCATCTTGTGAGCGCCGCGCACGTCGTCGAGGGTGACGCTGCGCAGCCGGTCGGCCGTGCTGTAGCTCATGTCTCCAGCATCGCAGTTTCCACAGGGACGGCCCCGGTGTGACCAACCCGCGGACGACCGCTTTGCACAGCCCCGGTACGGTCCGCGCCCCGGCCGCGTACCCTGTCGTCCCATCAGCAGCCCATCACGAAGTGAGCCCCCCGCCATGCCCACTACACCTGAAATGTCGATGGACATGACGCCCGATCTGACCGCGGTCGGCGACACCGGTCTTCTCGACACTCTGCAGCACGAGGTGGCGCTCTTCGCCCGCCGTGCCGAACAGACCCGGCTCGGCGGGGTCGGCCAGGTGCGCAACTCCATGGACCGCGCCGCCTACCTGCTGCTCAACCGGCTCGACAAGGAAGGCCCGATGGGCGTCAAGGCCCTGGCCGCGAGCATGGGGATCGACTCCTCGACCGTCACCCGCCAGGTGGCGCCGCTCGTGGACACCGGCCTGGTCACGCGGACCTCGCATCCCGACGACGGCCGCGCCGTCGTGCTCCAGCTCTCCCCGCGCGGCCAGGCCCGCCTGGAGGAAGTACGCGACTCCCGGCGGCAGTTGATGGCCGAGCTGACCGAGGACTGGGCGCCGGAGGAGCGGGAGGCGTTCTGCGCGCTGCTCACCCGGTTCAACGGCGCGCTGTCCGCCCGGATGGCCGGGCACGACCGCGGCGACTCCTGACCCGGCCGCGCCTCCGCTCCGTGCGCGCCTCTTGACCCGGGAGCGTGCCCTGGCCTGATATGTGGAGAGGGCTCCGTCCGCCGCACGGCGCGGGGCGGCCCTCCGCGGGGGCTTCGGGAGGTACGGGTGCGACCACGGCATGCGTGCGACGACGTCCGTCGCGCCCAGGAGTTCCGGGCGTACGTGGCGGGCGCGGGCGGACGCCTGCTGCACACCGCGACCCTGCTGACCGCCGAGCCCCCGGGCGCCAACCCGCGCGCCCAGCGCCTGCTCGCCCTCGCCCTGGCCCGTACGTACGCCTGCTGGGACCGGCTGCACGGCGAGGACCCGTACGACCACACCCGGCGCTATCTGATGATCAGGTTCGCGCTCGGCACCCTGCGGTACGGCGCGCGGCTCCCCTTCCGGCCGGCGCCCGGCGGCCCGCTGGCCGGGCTGAGCCCGCAGGAGCGGCTGATCCTCGTGATGCGGCTGCACGAGGGCATCGGCGAGGACCAGACGGCGGCCCTGCTGGGCCTGCCGGCGGAGCGCGTCCGGGCCGTGCAGAACCGTGCGATGGCCCTCGTGCTGCGTCCCGAGCCCGGGCCTGCCCCCTCGCTGGGCCGTCGCGCGGGCACGGTGCCGTCATGACCGGGGAGGCGGACGGCCGGTGAACCGTTCGGACCGTGAGGAGCGGGTGCGGAGGCTGATGGTGGCGGGCCCGCCGGTGCTGCCGCCCGACCTCGCGGCGGAGGCGGTGCGGCGCGGCGCCCGTATGCTCCGGCGCCGCACCTACGCCCGGCGCGTGCTGTGGCTGCTGCTGTGCGCGGCGGCCGTGGCGTTCACCGTGTGGGCGCTGACCGCCCGGCCCTGGGTGGAGCCGCCGTCCGACACGACCCCACCCCTCACCGGCTGGTGACCGGGCCCTTTCCCGGCTTCCGGCGGCGTTCTAGCGGCCGAGGGCCTGCTGAAGGTCCTCGAGCAGGTCGTCGACGTTCTCGATGCCGACGGACAGGCGCACCAGGTCGGCCGGCACCTCCAGCTGCGAGCCGGCCACCGACGCGTGCGTCATCCGGCCCGGGTGCTCGATCAGCGACTCGACGCCGCCCAGGGACTCGCCCAGGGTGAACACCTTCGCGCGGTCGCAGACCTCGACGGCCGCCTGCTCGCCGCCTTCGACGCGGAAGGAGATCATCCCGCCGAAGGACCGCATCTGCTTGGCGGCGACCTCGTGGCCGGGGTGGTCGGGCAGGCCCGGGTACAGCACGCTCGTCACGCGGGGGTGGCGGGTGAGCATGTCGGCGACGCGGGTCGCGTTCTCGCTGTGGCGGTCCATGCGCACCGACAGCGTCTTGGTGCCGCGCAGCACCAGCCACGAGTCGAAGGGCCCGGCGACCGCGCCCATCGCGTTCTGGTGGAACGCCAGCTCCTCGCCCAGTTCCGCGTCGGCGGTGACCAGGGCGCCGCCGACGACGTCGGAGTGGCCGCCCATGTACTTGGTCAGGGAGTGCACGACGACGTCCGCGCCGAGCGCCAGCGGCTGCTGGAGGTACGGCGTGGCGAAGGTGTTGTCGACGACCAGCCGGGCGCCGGCGTCCCGTGCCACCTGGGCGACGGCGGCGATGTCGGTGATGCCGAGCAGCGGGTTGGAGGGGGTCTCCACCCAGATGACCTTGGTCTTCGGGGTGATCGCGGCCCGCACCGCCGCCGGGTCGGAGGTGTCGGCCACCGACCATTCCACGCCCCAGCGCGCCACGACCTTCGCGAACAGGCGGAACGTGCCGCCGTAGGCGTCGTTCGGGATGACCACGTGGTCGCCGGGCGCGAGCAGCGTGCGCAACAGGCAGTCCTCGGCCGCCAGTCCGGACGCGAACGCGAGCCCGCGGCGGCCGCCCTCGAGGGCGGCCAGGTTCTCCTCCAGCGCGGTCCTGGTCGGGTTGGCGCTGCGGCTGTACTCGTAACCGCCGCGCAGGCCGCCGACGCCGTCCTGCTTGTAGGTGGACACCTGGTAGATCGGCGGGACGACCGCGCCCGTCAGGGGGTCGGCGGTGTTGCCCGCGTGGATCGCGAGCGTCTCGAAGTGCTGACTGATGTGCCTGTCGCTCATGCGCCCGAGGGTAGTGCGCGGAACGGTGTGATGACGTCCGCGGCCGGTCCGGGCGGGGCGAAGGGGCCTTTTCGGGCGGGCGGCGGGGTTTTTCCACAGGTACGGGCCACGGGTTGGCCATTCGGCCGCGCGGTCTGGTTCGCTTGTGACATGGAGATTCTGTGGGTCCTGATCGCCCTCCTCATGATCGGCTTCGTGCTGCTGCCGTTCCTGCGGCGCCGGCGCGGCGCCGTGGGTCTCGTCCCGGCCGGCCACCCGGACGCGGCGGACCCGGCGAACTACGGCTTCGCGCGCCAGGAGGAGCTGGACATCCGCATGCCCGGCCCCGACCAGGACCTGCTGGACGTCCTCGACGTGGTCCAGCGCACCCAGGACTACCGCGCGGCACAGCAGCTGCTGGCGGGCACGCCCGCGGACGGCGAGCAGCGCTGGCAGCGGGTGCAGGCGTTCGCGGGCGCCGCGTCCCTCGAGCTGGCGCAGCGGCCCGGCGGGGTCTCCGAGGCGCCGGGCGGCCAGTGGCTGCGGGTGTGGCGCTCCGAGATGCCCAAGGACGCGGGCGGCGCCGCGGTGCACGCGGAGTTCCTGGTGCAGCAGGCGTGGCGCACGGCCGCGCCCGGCTCGGACGAGTTCCGGATCATCATGGAGGAGGCGAAGGCGGCGTGCGGCGAGGCCGCGCTGCTGGCCCCCGGCGACCCGGTGCCGTACATCGTGGAGCTGTCCGTGGCACGCGGACTCGGTTACTCCCGGCCGGAGTTCGAGCAGGTCTGGCTGAGGATCCTGGACCGCGCCCCGGCGCACATGGGCGCGCACCTGGCCGCGCTGCACTACTGGTGCGAGAAGTGGCACGGCTCGCGGCAGCAGGCGTACGACTTCGCGGAGGCCGCGGCGGCGCGAGCGCCCGAGGGGTCGCTGCTGGCCGCGATGCCGCTGTTCGCGGTGTTCGAGCACCTCCCCGAGGTGAACCTGGTCAGCGGGTTCTACCAGACCGAGGTCGTCTCCAAGGCGATCCACGGCGCGCTGCACGCGGCGCACTCGGCCCGCCCGGACGACCCGATGCTCGCGCACGTGCGGCACATGCTGATCTTCTTCCTGGTGCGCGCCGAGCGCTGGGCGGAGGCGATGAACCAGCTCATACACGTCGACGGGCATGTCGGCGCCCTGCCGTGGACGCTCTCCCCGGACCCGGCCGCCGAGTTCGCGGTGTACCGCGCCCTGGCGGTCGCCGGCTACGAGGCGAACGGCGGCAGCCCGGCCACGTTGCCGCACTGACGTCAACACCCGCGCGACGCCCCGGTGTTTGTCCGTATTTTGACCCGTCCGCACCCATATTCTTGACCCCTGCGAGGCCAGGACGGGCCTCCGGTGGAGGAGTCGGGTGTGGCGAACGAACGGGTCCACGAGCTGGCCAAGAAGGTCGGGGTCGACAGCAAGGTCGTCCTGGACAAGATGACCGAGCTGGGCCACTTCGTACGGTCGGCGTCGGCCACCGTCGAGGCGCCGGTGGTCCGGGAGCTGATCGACGCCCTGGGTGTCGTGCAGGAGACGGCCGCGTCCCTGCCCCGGGTGCCGTCGCCCGCGGCGCCGCCCGCCGGTTCGGTGCTGCGGCCGACGCACCACGAGTGGGACCCCACGTCCCGCTGGAAGCCGCTGCAGCCCTTCGACCCGCGCCGGGTCGGGCCGTACACGGTGCTGCGGCGGATCGGCAGCGGGTCAATGGGCCGGGTGTTCCTCGGGCGGACCCCGGCCGGGAGGCTGCTCGCCGTCAAGGTCGTCAAGGAGGAGCTGGCCGACGACCTGGAGTTCCGCAGGCGTTTCCGGCGTGAGGTGGCCGCCGCGCGGGGCGTGAACGGTTTCTACGCACCACCCGTCGTGGACGCGGACACCGCCGGGGACATCCCCTGGCTGGCCACGGCGTATGTGTCGGCACCGTCCCTGAAGGACCTCGTGGACGCGTGCGGGCCGCTGCCGCTGAGGGCGCTGCGCTGGGTGGCCGCGCAACTCGTGGAGGCGCTGCGCTCGGTGCACGCGGCGGACATCGTCCACCGCGACCTGAAGCCGTCCAACGTGCTGGTCGGCGTGGACGGCCTGCGCGTGATCGACTTCGGGCTCGCCCTGGCGGCGGCCGCCGCGGCCAGCAAGCTGACCGTCGCGCACACCACGCTGGGGACGCCGGCCTTCATGTCTCCCGAGCAGGCGCTGGACGCCCGGAAGGTGACGTCCGCGAGCGACGTGTACGCGCTGGGCGCGGTGCTGGTGTTCGCCGCGACCGGGCACAGCCCGTACCCGGGCAGCGACCCGGTGCGCACCATGCTCCGCATGCAGACGGAGGCGCCCGACCTGAGCGGGGTGCCGGACGCCTTCGTGGACGTCGTCGCGCCCTGTCTGCGGCCGGACCCGGACGGGCGTCCCGGCCTCGACGAGCTGCTGGACCGCATCGTGCGGGACATGGAGCCGGGCCCGGACGGGCTGTACCGGCCCTCGGAACTGCTGCCGCCGGCGGCGTTCGAGTTCCTCGGTCTCCAGGACGTGTGACGAGCGGTGACGTGTGACGAGCGGTGACGTGTGAAGAACGGGGACGTGTGAAGAACGGAGCAGGAGTGCAGGAAGTCATCTACCTGTCCGACCGGAAACTCTCGCAGTTTCTGCCCGGACTGCGGTCCGCGTGGCCCCGGCAGCGGGTCAGCGTCTCCACGCCGTTCGGCGGAGTGGAGGTGGACCCGTCGCCCGGCCCCGCGTCCGACCTGTGGGGCAGGCATCTGCTGCGGGTGGTGCGCCGGGTCGAGGAGTCGGCGCGCTGGTACACCGAGGAGGGGGTGCGGCCGGGGCAGTGGATCGCCTTCGAGGCGCCGCTCAACTACTTCGTCCTGGACGGCGCCGACCCGACGATGGTGTTCTTCGCCGACGCCCCGGATCCGGACCGCCCGGTGCGGCTGCTGCTGCACGGCTCGGTGGACCATCTGATCGCGGGCCCGCCGGCCCGCGTCACCGACGAGACCCGCCGGTCCGGCACGCTCGTGCGGAATCTGCTGGGCTCCGACGCCAGTGCGCCCGGCGCACTGCTCGCCGCCCTGTCCGACGACCTCGGCGCCGGCCCGGACGGCCGCCGTCCCTCCCTGGTCGGCGCCCTACAGGCCCTCCTGGCCCGCATCGACGCCCAGACCCACCCGGAGACCGCGGCGACGATGCGCGGCTACGCCCGCGTCACCACGGGCTTCGCCGCCGCGAAGCTGCCCGGCCTGCTGGTCGCGAGCCCCCTGTACGTGGAGTACACGGACGCCTGACGCCCGGGGTCACGGCGCTTCCCGGAGGAGGGCCGGGCGGCTCAGGCGGTCCAGGCGGGCGGCAGGGCGTCCAGGGACAGGCCCTCCTCCTCCGGTTCCTCCGCGTCGGGAGGGGCGGGCGCGTCCTCGGGCGCGGCGGGTCCTTCCTGCACCGGGGCCTCCTGCGACGGCTGCGGCCGGGTAAGGCCGGTTGGCGGGCTGTTCGTCACCGTGCCACCTTCCCGGGCCACGGCGCGGTAGTCCGTCCGGGCACCGGGCCGTCGCGGCGGCACGGCCGCGACGGCCCGGTGCGCGCGGACTCAGATCGTGGCCGTGTCGATCACGAAGCGGTAGCGGACGTCGCTGTTCTCGACGCGCTCGTAGGCCTCGTTGATCTCGGACGCGGCGATCAGTTCGATCTCCGCGCCGATGCCGTGCTCGGCGCAGAAGTCCAGCGTCTCCTGCGTCTCGGCGATGCCGCCGATCATGGAGCCGGCCAGCGACCGGCCGCCGCCGATCAGCGAGAACAGGTTCAGGGAGATCGGGTCCTCGGGGGCGCCCACGTTCGCCAGGGTGCCCTCGGGCTTGAGCAGCGACAGGTACGCGGCGAAGTCCAGCGGCGCCGACACCGTCGACACGATCAGGTCGAAGGAGCCGCGCAGCTCCTCGAAGGTCTTCGGGTCGCTGGTGGCGTAGTAGTGGTCGGCGCCGAGCCGCAGCCCGTCGTCCTTCTTCCGCAGGGACTGCGACAGCACCGTCACCTCGGCGCCCATCGCGTGCGCGATCTTCACGCCCATGTGGCCCAGGCCGCCCATGCCGACGACCGCGACCTTGCGGCCGGGGCCCGCGCCGAAGCGCTTCAGCGGGGAGTACAGGGTGATGCCCGCGCACAGCAGCGGCGCGGCGACGTCGAGGGCGATCCCGTCGGGGATGCGCACGACGAAGTTCTCGTCGACGACGACCTTCTCGGAGTAGCCGCCGTAGGTGGGCTCGCCGTCCCGGCCGATGCCGTTGTAGGTCGGGGTCTGGCCGTTCAGGCAGTACTGCTCCTTGCCCGCCCGGCACATCTCGCACTCGCGGCAGGAGTCGACCATGCAGCCCACGCCCACCCGGTCGCCGACCTTGAACCGGGTCACGCCGGGGCCGACCTCGGAGACGACGCCCGCTATCTCGTGGCCGGGGACCATCGGGAAGATCGCCTCGCCCCAGCCCTCACGGACCTGGTGGATGTCCGAGTGGCAGATCCCGGCGAACTTGATGTCGATCAGCACGTCGTGCTCACGGACGGCCCGCCGCTCGATGGTGGTGCGCTCCAGCGGTGCCTTGGCAGCGGGCGCGGCGTACGCGGCGACAGTGGTCATACGAAGTTTCTCCTCCTGAGGGGGTCGTGCGCCCGGAATCGTTCCTCCCGGGCCCGCACGGGGTCCAGCCTGCGACAACGGGCGGCGCGTACCCAGACTTCCTGGTTGCCTACGCTCGCTGTGCCTACCACTGGCGGGGACAGGCACATGGTGCGTACGAACGGGCACCATGGACATATGGACGAGCACACGGACGACCCGGCCGGCGTGCGGGGCGGCCTGGACCCGCGTGCCGAGCTGAGCGAGTTCCTGCGCACGCGGCGGGCCCGGCTGAAGCCGCGGGACGTGGGGCTGCCGGACCTCGGACGGCACCGCAGGGTGCCCGGTCTGCGCCGGGAGGAGCTGGCGCAGCTCGCCGGGGTGTCCGTGGCGTACTACACACGCCTGGAGCAGGGCAACGGACGCAACGTGTCGACGGAGGTCCTCGACGCGATCGCCCGCGCGCTGCGGCTGAGCGACGCCGAGCACGCGCATCTGACGCATCTCGCCCGGCCGGGCAGGCGCCGCAAGCGCGCGGAGCCCCGCAGCCGTCAGGCCCGCCCCGCGCTGCGGCAGCTGCTGGACGCGATGGAGACGGTCCCGGCGTACGTGGTGGGCCGGCGCTCGGAGATCCTCGCCTGGAACCGGATGGCGACGGCGGTCTTCGGCGACTGGGGCGCGCTGCCGCCGCAGGAGCGCAACTGGGCGCGGATGGTCTTCCTCGACCCCGCGCAGCGCGAGCTGTTCGTGGAGTGGGAGCAGAAGGCCTGTGACATGGTCGCCTATCTGCGCATGGACGCGGGACGGCACCCGGACGACCCCGCGCTGTCCGCCCTGGTGGGCGAACTGTCCGTGAAGAGCGAGGAGTTCCGCACGCTGTGGGCACGGCACGACGTCAAGGAGAAGAGCCACGGCGTGAAGCGGCTGCGGCACCCGCTGGTCGGTGAACTGACGCTGCTGTGGGAGTCGCTCGGCCCGGCCGGCGAGGCCGAGCAGTCGCTGGTGACGTACTTCGCGGAGGCCGGGTCGCCCTCGGCCGAGGCGCTGCGCCTGCTGGGCAGCTGGAACGCGGACGCGCCGGCGGACGGGCCGCGGACGCCGGCCGCCTGAGCGGCGGGACGGATTCGGCAGCGGGAACGGGAACGGCCCGTCGGAGGCGTGTGCCTCCGACGGGCCGTCATCGGCGCCGGACTACTTGCCGTAGTAGGCGTTGTGGATCGTGATCAGGGACGCGTTGCCCTTCTTGTCGGTGATCTTGGCGCGGAGGGAGACCGCCTTGCCCTTCGCGGGGTTCTTGACGGTGACCTTGCCCTTCGTGACCTTGGTCTTCTGCCAGGTCTTGCCGCCGTTGTAGGAGACGTACACCGCGAGGGACTTGAGGTTCTTGCCCTGGGCGGCGCCCTCCACGACGACCGGGAAGGTGGCCTTCTTGCCGGCCGGGACCTTGCTGTCCAGCCCCGTGACCGCGGCGAACCGGGCCGAGGAGACGGGCAGCTGCTTCTCGGCCGACGTCTTCTTGGAGCGGAAGGTCCAGCTCGCGTCGATGCGGGTGGACGTGGCGGCGACCTTGGCGCTCCGCCTGACCGAGGTGGTCAGCCGGTAGGCGGCGTCACCGGACGGGACGGTGAAGCTCTCCTCGCCGGACAGCGGGTCGTTGTGGGAGCCGACCTTCTTTCCGTTGCGGTAGAGGGTTGTGACGGCCGAGGAGTGGTCGGAGGAGCCCACGTGGCCCTTGCCGTCGGAGAACAGCGGGATCAGGCCGTAGATGGCGTTGCCGTCGCGGAAGACACCGTAGGACGAGGTGAGACGCGGGCCGAAGACGGCCGTGTTCACGGTCTCCTTGTAGGTCTTGCCGCCCTTGTAGGTCCTGCCGGCGCCGATGTTGTAACCGGCTTCGTAGACGGGCCAGCCTTCCTCGTCGACCCCGCCGAGCTGCTCGAAGTCGAGGTCCCACGTCACGCCGTTGACCGTGGACAGGTACAGCGTGCGGGTGCTGGGCAGCTTCTGCTCCTGCGAGAAGCCGGACGCGCCCGAGCCGCCGGGCAGCCAGCCGAACGCGCTGACGGCGCCCTTCTTGCCGCTCGCCGCGGCGCCCATGCCGACCTGGACGGTGGCGAACTCCTTGGCCTTGAAGGCACGGGTGTAACCGGTGGCGACCTTCTTCACCTTGCCGCCGCTGACGGCGCTGTACTGCGCCTTGGCGCCGTTGCTGTAGTGGGCGTTCCACTGCTGGCTCAGCGTGCCGTTCGTGATCTGCGGGCCGAGGTGCGCGGTGCGGAAGCCGCTGAAGCTGTCCAGCCACCAGCCGTAGGAGACCGCGCCGTCGTTCGTCTCGATCGTGAAGTCGGTCGCGGCGAACTGCGCCTTGGCGGCCTTGCCGGGCACGGTGACCTTGACCGGCTTGGCCTTGCGGGCGTCCAGCGTCACGGTCGTGTTCCTGGTGACGTCCAGCTTGGGCTGGGCGAGCCAGTCGGCGCCCCGCCACGTCTCCGGGTCGGCGCCCACGAACACGCTGGCGTCCAGGACGTAACCGCCCTTGGGCACGCGCACGCTGACGGTGCCGTCGGCCTCGTACGGCGCGAACGACCGGTCCTTGCCGAGGCCGCTGAGGCCCGACAGGTACGTCGTGTAGTTGGCGGTGGCCTTGCCGGAGCGGTCGAGGACCTTCAGCGTGACGGTGTAGGACTCGACCTCGCGCTCCACCGCGGCGGCGGTGCGCACGCTCTGGCCGGCGCCGGTGGCGACCACGTACGCCGAGTACGTGCCGTCGACCGTGCCGCCGAGGCGGGTGTCGGCGGTGACGTCCACGGAGGCCGTGCCGTTCGCCGGGACGGTCAGGGTGGAGGCGCCGAGGGTGAAGAAGCCGGCCGGGGCGGCCTTGCCCTTCGGGCCGGTCGCCGTCGACGTCAGCTTCAGCGTGACGTCCTCGGTGCCGAGGTTGCGGTAGGTGAGCTTCTTGGTGACCGGCTTGTCGTCGGCGTGCGGCCACTGCTGCACGCCGAAGCTCAGCGACACCGGCTCCGCGATCACGGTCTGCGCGATCGCCTTGTCCACCTGGACGCGGCCCGAGCCCTGCTCGAACGGGGTGTACCTGCCGTCCTTGGTGGAGGCGGTCAGCGCGCCCTTCAGCTCCGCGTACGTCCACTCCGGGTGCTGCTGCTTGAGCAGCGCGGCGGCGCCCGCGACGTGCGGGGTGGCCATCGAGGTGCCGGAGATGGTCATGTAGCCGGCCGGCTTCTCGCCGACCTCCTTGGCGATGTCGTTGCCCTTCGCCGAGGCGGCCGTGATGTCCACGCCGGGGGCGGTGAGGTCCGGCTTGACGGCGCCGTCGCCGAGGCGCGGGCCGGTGGACGAGAACTCGGCGAGCTTGTCCTTGTCGTCGACGGCGCCGACGGTGAGGGCGGAGTCCGCGCTGCCCGGCGAACCGATCGACTGCGGGCCCTCGTTGCCCGCCGCGATGGCGAAGAGGATGCCCTTCTCGGCGGACAGCTTGTCGACCGCCGCCTCCAGCGGGTCGGTCTCCGGGGTGTCCATGCCGCCGAGGCTCATGTTGACGATGTCGGCGCCCTGGGCGGCCGCCCACTCCATGCCGGCGAGGATCCCGGAGTCGTCGCCGAAGCCGGAGTCGTCGAGGACCTTGCCGTTGAGGATCTTCGCGCCGGGCGCGACGCCCTTGTACGTGCCCTTGGACTGGGCGCCCGTGCCGGCCGCGATGGACGCGACGTGGGTGCCGTGGCCGACCACGTCGCCGGTGCCGGGCGCGGAGGTGAAGTTCTTGGCCGCGGTCACCTGGCCCTTGAGGTCCGGGTGGGTCGCGTCCACACCGGTGTCGAGGACGGCGATCTTGACGCCCTTGCCGTCGTAGCCGGCCTCCCACGCCTTCGGGGTGCCGATCTGTCCGACCGAGGTGTCCAGGGCCGCCTTGCGGACGCCGTCCAGCCACACGCGGGCGACACCGGAGGCGGTGCGGTCGCCGTCGGTGACGGCCTTCCACAGCTCGGCGGTGGCCTCGTGCGGCGTCTGGACCGCGTCCGCGTTCAGGGACGACAGCGCCCGGCGGACCGTGCCCGCGTCGCGGACGTCGGCCTTGGCGGTCTTCGCGGCGCCCCGGTAGCCGACGATGACCTTCAGACCGCCGCGGTGCGCGGTGCGGGTCGCCGCCTTGTTCAACTCGGTGACGTCGAAGAGGCGTTGGTCCAGCTTGCCGGTCGCGACCAGCCGGGCGGCGTCGGCCGGGACGACCAGCGTGCGGCCGTCGGCGCGACGGATCTGGACGGGTATGTGCTCCCGGCCCTCGGCCGGCTCCAGGCCCACGACGCGGCCCTTGGCGTCCAGTGCGACCCGGTCACCGGTGATGAGGGTGACCCGGTGCTTCCCCTTGAGCGCGGCCGCGCTCGCGGACGGGCCGGCGGCCGTGCCCTTCTCCCCGCTCGCCGACGCGGGGCCGGCCATGCCCGCCGCGAGCGCCACCGCGGTCGCCGTGGCGATCGTGGCCGCGCATGCTCTGTTGACTTGTCTGCGCAAGGTTCCCCCTAGCGAGATTCCCGGGCGGCAGAGGCGTCACCCGGCCGGGGGTGGTCTCGTACGCCTGCGCGCACCCCCCGGTGCTCGGAGTATGCCGACCGGTGATCAAGCGGCTCAAGGGGGTTCGGCAGTGGTCGGGAAGTCGCCGGGTGACTGTGATGTGGCCGCCGGAACTCCGTTACACAACCGCGCGGTTGGGGCGGGAGGGACGCGGACGGCCGATGCCCCCGTCACCGCTCCCGAGGGAGGGGACGAGGGCATCGGCCGTGTGGTGTGGGTTCTCGTGGCGGAGGGGGCGTCAGACCGCGGAGCCGGCCTTCCACTGCTCCCAGCTCATGTTCCAGCCGTTGAGGCCGTTGTCCGGGGCGATGGTCTTGTCGCCGGTGTTCTGCACGACCACGACGTCACCGACGATCGAGTTGTTGTAGAACCAGGCGCCCGGCGTGCTCGGGTCGTTGGCGCCCTTGGCGTCGGCGAGGCCCACACAGCCGTGGCTGGTGTTGACGCTGCCGAAGATGGACTTCGCACCCCAGTAGTTGCCGTGGATGAAGGTGCCGGAGGTGCTCAGACGCATGGCGTGGGGCACGTCCTTGATGTCGTACTCGCCCTTGCCGTCGTCGTCGGTGAAGCCGACCGTGGCGCCGTTCATCCGGGTCTCCTTGAACTTCTCGGAGATCACCATCTGGCCCTCGTACGTCTTGTTCTCGGGCGCGCCGGCGGAGATCGGGATGGTCTTGACGGTCTTGCCGTTCTGCGTGACCTTCATCTGCTTGGTCTTGGCGTCGACGTAGGAGACCTGGTTGCGCCCGATCTTGAAGGTGACCGTCTTCTGCTGGACGCCGTAGACGCCCTCGGCGCCCTCGACCCCGTCGAGCGCCAGCTTCAGGGTGACGGTGGAGCCCTCCTGCCAGTACTGCTCGGGACGGCAGTCCATGCGGTTGGCGTTGAACCAGTGGCAGGCCACCTCCTGGCCGCTGCTGGAGGACACCTCGATGCCCTTCTGCACGGCGGACTTGTTGGTGATGGCCTTGTCGAAGTTGATCGACACGGGCATGCCGACGCCGACCGTGGTGCCGTCGTCCGGGGTGAAGTTGCCGATGAAGCTGTTGGACGGGGAGACCGTCGTGAAGGACGCGTTCTCGTGGGCGACGAGGCCCTCGGAGTCCTTCGCGGAGGCCGACAGCTTGTAGGTGGTGGCGCGCTCGAGCTGGCCGCTGGGCTTCCAGCTCTTCTTGTCGGCCGATATCTGGCCCTCGACGGCGGTGCCGTCGGCGGTGGTCATCGTGACCTCGGTGAGCTCGCCCTTGTCGACGGTCACCGTGGCCGAGTTGTTGATGGAGGCGTTGTTCGACCCGTCCTTGGGCGTGATCTTGATCTGCGCCTCGGAGGACTTCTTGGCCGCCGCCTCGTCGACCTGCGCCTGCGAGGTGTCCTTGCCGTCGGAGCCCGCGGCGTCGTCGTCCCCGCCGGAGCACGCCGAGAGCACCAGAACTCCGCCGAGCAGAGCGGACGCGGCCGCCAGACCCCTGCGCCGCCGCTTACCGTCCGTCATCACACGCTTCTCCATCGTTGCCAGAATCCCAACCCCACGAGGCCCCTGGCGGGAGCCGAGGCGCCTCGTCCACAACCATCAACGCTACGACCGGGTGATCCGGTTCCCGAATCCCACGCATGTGGGACTCACCACGTCCGCCGTTGCGGACCGCGGGAACGCCGGTCAGTGCGCCGATTGAGACGTGCCGGCCCGGGGCGTCGGTTGCCTCCCGGGGTCAACATTTCCTCAAGTCGTCTCAGCCGGCGCGAAACCCGCCGTCGGGGACGCGTCGTCGCGGTGGGACTCTTCGTCGTCGGACTCGTCTTCGCAGCCCTCGTCGAACCGGTCGCCATCCTCGTCGCCGCTTCCCCCTTCACGCGAGTACGGGTCGTGATCCGACCGCCGGCCGCCGCACGCCCTCCGCCCCGACCGACCCCTCGCCACCCCCGCCGACCAGTACGAACGGACACGTAAGAGAGCACGGGGATTCTTACTGTGGCCTCAGTCACAACCCTTTGCACGCAAGCCTGTTCAGCAGCTACCCGCCCTCCCCTCCAGGCAGAACCGGGCAAACAGGCACATACTCCACGGACTCAGCCCCGGAGCGCACAGGGAAGGGCTCCCGTGACTTTCCCGTGACCCGCGCGGTTCACTACCATCAGCCCACACGGCCAATTCGCCAGCGCCACAAGGGGATCGATATTCCGTGTCATCCGCGCTCCGTCCGTTGCTGACCGCCACCGCCGCGGGCACCCTGCTCGGCGCCCTGTGGTTCGTCCCGTCCGCGAACGCGACCTCGGACGCCGCGGCCAGGACCGCGCCGTCCGCGAGCCCCTCCCCGCAGGTCACCGAGCAGGCGAGAGGCGTGTCGAGCGCGACGACGGCCCACCTGGAGAGCACCGGCCAGGAGGTCCGCCTCGCGGATACCGGCAGCTTCGACAGCACCCCGTACATCGTCGGCGGCACGGCCTGTCTGGCCCTCGGCGCCGGCTTCGTCGTCTACTCGGTCCGCCGGGAGCGCCTGGAGTTCTGAGCGCCCCTGCCACGGCGTACCGGGGCCCCGCGGAGTCGTCCGCGGGGCCCCGGCCGTCTCACCTCAGCGGCCCGGTGACCCGCTCCACGGCCTCGACCAGCCGCCCGTCGCGGACGAAGGCCTCCGCGGCGGCGAGGTCGGGCGCCAGGTACCGGTCGGGGCCGGGACCGCCCACGCCGGCCTCCCGCAGGACCTTCACCACCTCCCGGGTCGCCGGGGCGGGGGTGAGGCCCTCGCGCAGCTCCACGGCCCGTGCGGCGGCGTACAGCTCCACGGCGACGACCCTGGTCAGGCCGTCGACGGCGGTACGCAGCTTGCGCGCCGCCGACCAGCCCATCGAGACGTGGTCCTCCTGCATCGCGGACGACGGGATGGAGTCCGCCGACGCCGGCACGGCGAGCCGCTTCAGCTCGCCGACCAGGGCGGCCTGCGTGTACTGGGCGATCATCAGCCCGGAGTCGACGCCGGGGTCGTCGGCGAGGAACGGCGGCAGTCCGTGGCTGCGGTTCTTGTCCAGCAGCCGGTCGGTGCGGCGCTCCGTGATGGATGCAAGGTCGGCAACGGCCACGGCGAGGAAGTCCAGCACGTAGGCGACGGGGGCGCCGTGGAAGTTGCCGTTGGACTCCACCCTGCCGTCGGCCAAGACCACCGGGTTGTCCACGGCCGACGCGAGTTCGCGCTCGGCGACCAGGCGGGCGTGTGCGATGGTGTCGCGTCCGGCGCCGGCGACCTGCGGGGCGCAGCGCACGGAGTAGGCGTCCTGGACCCGGGGCGCGTCGTCCTGGTGATGCCCCGTCAGTCCCGAACCCTCGAGGACGGCCAGCATGTTGGCGGCGCTTGCGGCCTGGCCGGGGTGCGGGCGGATGGCGTGCAGTTCGGGCGCGAGCACCTTGTCGGTGCCGAGCAGCGCCTCCAGGCTGAGCGCGGCGGTGACGTCGGCGGACCGGTAGAGGAGGTCCAGGTCGGCGAGGGCCATGACCAGCATGCCGAGCATGCCGTCGGTGCCGTTGAGGAGGGCGAGCCCTTCCTTCTCGCGCAGTTCGACGGGCCGGATGCCGTGCTCGGCCAGCAGGTCGCCGGCGGGCCGCACGGTGCCGTCGGGGCCCTCCGCCTCCCCCTCGCCCATCAACGCGAGGGCGCAGTGCGAGAGCGGGGCGAGGTCGCCGGAGCAGCCGAGGGAGCCGTACTCGTGGACCACGGGGGTGATCCCGGCGTTCAGCACGTCGGCCATGGTCCGCGCGACCTCGGGCCGGACGCCGGTGTGCCCGGAGCAGAGGGTCTTGAGCCGCAGGAACATCAGCGCGCGGACGACCTCCCGCTCCACCCGCGGTCCCATGCCGGCGGCGTGCGAGCGGACGATGTTGCGCTGGAGCTGCGCCCGCAGGTCCGGGCTGATGTGCCGGGTCGCCAGGGCGCCGAAGCCGGTGCTCACCCCGTAGACCGGGTCCGGCTTGGCGGCCAGGGCGTCCACGATCTCGCGGGACGCGGCGAGGGCGGCGACCGCCTCCTCGGACAGTTCGACGCGGGCGCCGTCGCGCGCCACGGCCAGCACGTCGGACGCGGTCACGCCCGATGTCCCCACCACCACTGTGTGCATATCCATATTCAGGAGCCTACGCAGTGAATGCCTCACTGTCACCACCGGATCCGGGCCGCGCCCCTTACCCGGGCGCGTGCCGCCCGCGGAACCGGCGCCGCTCCCCGTCGGCCTCCCGCGAGGGTTCGTCCGCGAGCCGCACCACGGGGTCGTCCGGCCCCTCCCGCCCGGCCACCACGGGGTGCGCGGCCCGCTCGGCCTTGGCCCGGTACTGCGCCGCGTCCGCCAGCCGGAACAGCCGCCGCGCCGAGCGCACCGGCCCGATCGGGTCCTCCGTGGACGCCACCCCGCACGCCACACCGTCGCCGATGTCCAGCTCCACGGCTCGCCGGCACACCTCGTCGGCCGCCTTGACCACCTCGTCGGCGGACGGTCCCACCGCCAGCAGACAGAACTCGTCCCCGCCGAGCCGCGCCGCCAGGGCGCCCGGCAGCATCGCCCCGCACAGCGACAGCACGCTCCCGAACCGCTCCAGCAGCCGGTCCCCCACGGAGTGCCCGAGGGTGTCGTTGACCCGCTTCAGCCCGTTGACGTCGCACACCACCAGGCTGACGACGGCCCCGTCCCGCCGGTGCAGCTCGACCGCCTCGTCCAGCCGGGCGTCCACGGCCCGCCGGTTCGCCAGCCCCGTCAGCGAGTCCGTGAAGGCCAGCCGCCGCGCCTCCTCCAGCCGCTCGGTCTGCGCGATCCCCGCGGCCACCACGGCGGCCAGCACGGTCGCGAAGTCGGCGTCCGCCCCTCCGAACACGGGCTCGCCCACCGGCCGGGCCACGTACAGCTCGCCCCAGGCCCGCCCGTGCAGCACGATCGGCGCGACCACGCAGCAGCCGCGCCCGCGCCGCCGCAGCGCCGCCACCCGCTGGTGGCAGTACCCGGCGCGCCCCTCCTCGGGGCCCTGCGCGGTCTCCACCCAGGCGTCGGGCTCGCCCCCGCCGGCCCACCGCTCGTGCAGGAACTCGGTGATCTCGGCGAACTGGTGCACCGGGTACGACTCGTCCTCGGGGAACTCCTCCTCCCCCTCGGCGAGCTCCCCGACGTTCACCAGCACCCGCAGCCGTCCGAGCTCCCGCTCCCACACGGACAGCGCGGCGAAGCTCCCGCCCAGGGCCCGGCGAGCCCCGCCGGCGGCGGCCCGCCACGCCTCCCGCGAACTGTGCGCGGCGGCCATGCCCTGTGCCAGCGCCACCACGGCCGCCAGGCGGCTCTCCTCACCCATTCCCCCAGATTAGGGAGATTTTCCGCTTATCGAGACATCGAGGTCACTCGCCGGGCCACTCCGGCCGCCGCTTCTCGTTGAAGGCGGCCACGCCCTCGGCCCGGTCCCCGGAGAACGCCACGGAACGCCAGGCCGCGTCCTCGACCTCGAGGCCGGCCGGCAGGTCGAGCCCGTGCCCCAGACGCAGCGCCCGCTTGGCGGCCCGCAGCCCCACGGGCGAGTTCCCGGCGATCCGCGCGGCCATGGCGAGCGCGTCCTCACGGTCCCGCCCCTCGTCCACCAGCACATCCACGAGCCCGATCTCCCGGGCCTCCTCGGCCTCGACCCGCCGCGCGGTGAAGATGAGCTCGGCGGCCCTCGCCGACCCGACCCGCCGGGGCAGCAGCTGCGTACCGCCCCCGCCCGGGATGACACCGACGGACACCTCGGGCAGCCCGATGACGGCGGTACGGTCGGCCACGATCACGTCGCACGACAGAGCGAGCTCGCACCCACCGCCCAGGGCGAACCCGTGCACGGCGGCGATGGCGGGCACCGGCAGTTCCAGCACCCCGGTGTAGGCAGCCCGCGCCACAGGCCGCTGCCGCACCAGATCAGCGTCGCTGAACGAGTTCCGCTCCTTCAGATCGGCCCCCACGCAGAACGCCCGCTCGTGCGACGAGGTCAGCACCACCGCCCGTACGTCGCGGTCCTCGCCCAGCGCGGTACAGGCGCCGGCGATCGAACGGGCCATCTCGGTCGACACCGCGTTCATGGCCTTCGGCCGGTCGAGGACGAGCTCCGCGACATGCCCCCGCTCGTGCCGCCGCACCAGCACGAACTCCCCGAACCGTTCCTCACTCATGACACCCTCCGGTTAACGCGGGTTAACTTGGCTCGCCCCGATCATGGCAGCCGCGAGCCACCGAGGAAAAGGGTCCACCCGTTCGAGTGACATACGACCGACTCGCCTGAGCCGCACCGCCCCCGGCGCATACCGTGCGCACACCGCGCGCGCCGGGGGCGCACGCAGGGGGGAGACAGACGATGACACCCGACGAGACGCGCACCGTCCCCCGAGGACGCCACCGAAAACCCCGCCACCGCCGCGCCCTCCTGGCCGCGGGCGCCCTGACCCTGACGGCGGGCGCGGCGACGCTCATCCACCTGTCGACACCGGACGCCCCGCCGAGAGACACGCGGGCGGCCGCGCTCCCCTCCCCGGAGGAGAGCGGCGCCCCGACGGCACCGAGCGAGAATGCGGAGATGGCGGGTCCCTCCAGGACCCCCACCCCCCGGCAGACCTCGCGCCCGGACCCGCGCCCGACGTCACCGAAAGCGCAGGGCGGGAAGGCGCGGGAGCCGCTCACCCAGCAGCCGACACCGCCACGGACGCCGTCGGCGAGCACCCGCACGATGACGCCCCCGCCCGCACCCCGGACGTCGCACACATCCGAAGCTCCACCGGAACACCGGCCGGCACCACCGCCACCGGCCACGACACCCCCGCCTCAGCCCCCGCCGCCCGGCGACGACGCCAAGGACGAGGACGACGACCGCGGCCTCTGCCTCCCCCTGCTGAACATCTGCCTGGGCGGCTGAGGGCGACGCCGACGGTCAGTCGGCGGGGGCCTCCTCCGGGGGAGTCCTCCGGCTGAGCAGCCAGGGCTCGACCACGCCGAGACCACGGACGGGCCGCTGATACATCGGCTGGAGGGCGAACCGGTACGAGGGCGGCTCCTCGCCCTCCTTCTCCGCTGCGGCCGCCGCCTCGGCGGCGGCCGCCTCACTGGCCGGCGCGTCACCTGTGCGGATCAGCTCCTGGGCGAAGTCGGAGTCGACGAGGACGGCGTCGCGGGGGGCTATGGAGGTCAGCCGGGAGGCGAGATTGACGGTCGTGCCGAAGACATCGCCCATCCGGGTGGTGACGGTGCCGAAGGCCATGCCGACGCGCAGTTCCGGCATGGTCTCGTCGTTCGCCATGGTCTCTATCAACCGCAGGGCGATCTCCGCGGCGGTCCCGGCGTCGTCGGCGGCGTACAGCACCTCGTCGCCGAGGGTCTTGATCAGCCGCCCGCCGCGCGCCGCGACCAGATCGGCGGCCGTCGTCTCGAAGGCCTCGACCAGCTCGCCGAGCTCCTCCTCCTCCATCCG
Organism: Streptomyces althioticus; assembly: GCA_014649355.1. Taxonomy (GTDB): domain Bacteria; phylum Actinomycetota; class Actinomycetes; order Streptomycetales; family Streptomycetaceae; genus Streptomyces; species Streptomyces althioticus. Next base: position 253,900 of record BMSW01000007.1, on the reverse strand, counting down.
CCGGGTGAGGCGGGTGAAGCCCACGAGGTCGGCGAAGGCGACGGCGAGCCGCCGGTCCACCATCTCCTCGTCGTCGGCCTCCTGCACCACACGCCCGGCCGAGGCGGCGAGCTGCCGCCGCCACACGTAGACCAGGAACTCCTCCAGCTCGGGCAGGAGCAGCTCGACGATCGGGTACGTGACCTCGGTGCGGGTCATGCCGGGCTCGGGCGGCTCCGTGAGGCCTTCCAGGAACGAGTCGATCTGCCATTCGGCCAAACGCGCGGTGGTCTGACCGGTGGACCGGGCGACCTGGACGGCCATGGCCTCGCTGAGCAGACCGGCCTCCACCAGACCCGCGAGGCGGCGCAGGGCGAGGACGTCCGCCTCCGTCAGGGCCTTCGCCTGACCCACGTCGGCGAAGCCCATGGCACGCCAGAAGCGGGTGGCGAGCTCCATCGTGACGCCGGCGCTGCGGGCCGCCTGGAACGGCGTGTAACGGCGCTCGGCGCCCAGAATGAGCTGCTCGAGGCGCAGAGCAAGCGGATCCTCGCCGTCGCCCTGCGCGTCCGCACCGGAACCCGAGTCGTCGACGCTCACGCGTTGCTGCCCTTCCGATCTGTCACGGCCATGTCTCGACCGGGCTCAACTCTACGGCAGGTGTGCGGTAGCTCACTCCGTCAGGTTGGGCCGTGGGTGAGGAGTGAGGCGCGTGCCTCTCCATACGCGCCGGGGGTGGCACCCGGGGGTGCGTTTTCAGCCACGGTCGTGCGGCGGGGTGGGTGTTGCACACCCGGCGCGGGGTTTGTGCGGGCGTGGGGTGTTGCCCACCCCGGTGCCGCGAGGGCGCCCGGCGTGGGTGCGGGCCGGGGGTTGTCGGCGCACCTCGGCGCCAACGAGGTACCGCCGCGCCCACCCGTGCCGCCCCAGGCGGCACGCATGCCCGCAGTTGGCGGGGCGACGCCCGCCACCGGTGTCGGTGTAGCCGCTCGCGGCGGGGAGGGGACGGGGTGGGGGTGGGCGCCCGCAGCGGCTGGCGCGTCCACGCCCTCCGCCACTCGAGACGCACTCTCGCGCCAGACCGAGGACGACCACCCCCACCGCGGCCCCGCACCCCCACCCCACCCTGGGCGCTACAACAACCCCCACCGGACAGGTGAATGCGCCGCAGGCGCGCCCCGCCTCACCCCGCCCGCAGATGCACGATGTCCCCCGCCCCCACCGGCTCCTGCACCCCCGCCTCCGTAGCCAGCACCAACCGCCCGTCCCCGTCCACAGCCACCGCTTCCCCCACCAACGCCCGATCCCCTGGCAGCTCCGCCCGCACGACCCGCCCCAGCGTCGCGCACCCCGCCGCGTACGCCTCCTGCAACCCGCACGCCCCCGCGTCACCACCAGCGGCCCGCCACCGCCCGTACCAGTCCTCGATCCCCCGCAGCACCGCCCGCAGCAGCGGATCCCGGTCCGTGCTCACGGCCCCCGCCAACCCCAGCGACCCCGCCGTAGGCACAGGCAGCTCGTCGGCCCGCAGGCTGACGTTCACCCCCACACCCACCACCACTCCCCCGTCTCCCGTGGCCTCCGCCAGGATCCCCCCGGCCTTCCGCTCCTCTCCCCCCACCGTCACCAGCACGTCGTTGGGCCACTTCAACCCCGTGTCCACACCCCCGGCCCGAGCCAGCCCCGTGGCCACGGCGACCCCCGTCAGCAACGGCAGCCACCCCCACCGCTCCATGGGCACACCCGCGTCCCCGGGCCGCAGCGACACGGAGAAGAACAACCCGGACCGAGCGGGAGCCACCCACTTCCGGTCCAGCCGCCCCCGCGCGGCACTCTGCTCCTCCGCAACGAGAACAACCCCCTCCCCCAACCCCCGACCGCCGGCACCACCGCCGCCACCAGCACCACCACCGCCACCGCCACCGCCACCAGCAGCCGCCCGCGCCACAAGGTCGGAGTTCGTGGACCCGGTCCGCTGCACCACGTCCAGCTCCCGCCACAAACCCCCCTCCCGCACCAGAGCCCGCCGCAACGCGGCGGCGTTCAAGGGAGGCCGGTCGAGATCGGACCACCGACTACGACGCGGCTCAGGGGATTCGGAGTCATCTCGGGGTGTCATGCAACCCACACTAGGTGTGGGAAACACCGCACTGCCGAACACACAGCCCCCCACTACGCTACGGATGAGTAACCGTCCCCCCTTTTGAGCAGGCAGGGAGCCGCATCCCGATGTCCGAGCCGGAAGAGCAGCAGCCTGACATCCACACCACCGCGGGCAAGCTCGCGGATCTCCAGCGTCGTATCGAAGAGGCGACGCACGCCGGCTCCGCACGTGCCGTCGAAAAGCAGCACGCCAAGGGCAAGCTGACGGCCCGTGAGCGGATCGACCTCCTGCTCGACGAGGGCTCCTTCGTCGAACTGGACGAGTTCGCCCGGCACCGCTCCACCAACTTCGGTCTCGACGCCAACCGCCCGTACGGCGACGGCGTCGTCACCGGCTACGGCACGGTCGACGGCCGCCCGGTCGCCGTCTTCTCGCAGGACTTCACCGTCTTCGGCGGCGCCCTGGGCGAGGTCTACGGCCAGAAGATCGTCAAGGTGATGGACTTCGCCCTCAAGACGGGCTGTCCCGTCATCGGCATCAACGACTCCGGCGGCGCCCGCATCCAGGAGGGCGTGGCCTCCCTCGGCGCGTACGGCGAGATCTTCCGCCGCAACACGCACGCGTCCGGTGTGATCCCGCAGATCAGCCTGGTCGTGGGCCCCTGCGCGGGCGGCGCGGTCTACTCCCCCGCCATCACCGACTTCACGATCATGGTCGATCAGACCAGCCACATGTTCATCACCGGCCCGGACGTCATCAAGACGGTCACCGGCGAGGACGTCGGCTTCGAGGAGCTCGGCGGCGCCCGCACCCACAACTCGACCTCCGGCGTCGCGCACCACATGGCGGGCGACGAAAAGGACGCGATCGAGTACGTCAAGCAGCTCCTCTCCTACCTGCCCTCGAACAACCTCTCGGAGCCGCCCGCCTTCCCGGAGGAGGCGGACCTGACGGTCACCGACGAGGACCGCGAACTCGACACGATCGTGCCGGACTCGGCGAACCAGCCGTACGACATGCACACGGTCATCGAGCACGTCCTCGACGACGCGGAGTTCTTCGAGACGCAGCCCCTGTTCGCGCCGAACATCCTCACGGGGTACGGCCGCGTCGAGGGCCGCCCCGTCGGCATCGTGGCGAACCAGCCGATGCAGTTCGCCGGCTGCCTGGACATCACCGCGTCGGAGAAGGCGGCCCGCTTCGTGCGGACCTGCGACGCCTTCAACATCCCGGTGCTGACCTTCGTCGACGTCCCCGGCTTCCTGCCCGGCGTGGACCAGGAGCACGACGGCATCATCCGCCGCGGCGCGAAGCTGATCTACGCCTACGCGGAGGCGACGGTCCCCCTGATCACCGTCATCACCCGCAAGGCGTTCGGCGGCGCGTACGACGTCATGGGTTCCAAGCACCTGGGCGCCGACCTCAACCTGGCCTGGCCGACGGCCCAGATCGCGGTGATGGGCGCGCAGGGCGCCGTCAACATCCTGCACCGCCGCACCATCGCCGAGTCGGACGACGCCGAGGCGACCCGGGCCCGGCTGATGCAGGAGTACGAGGACGCCCTCCTCAACCCCTACGTCGCCGCCGAGCGGGGTTACGTCGACGCGGTGATCATGCCGTCCGACACCCGCCGCCACATCGTCCGCGGGCTGCGTCAGCTGCGGACCAAGCGCGAGAGCCTGCCCCCGAAGAAGCACGGCAACATCCCCCTGTAAGGAGCCGCTGTGACGATCAAGGTCGTACGGGGCAACCCGACCCCGGAGGAGCTGGCCGCCGCACTGGCGGTGGTCAGGGCGCGCGCCGCGGCGGCGGCCGCCCTGCCGTCCGGCGCGCCGCCCACGGTCCCCGACGCCTGGTCCGACCCGTCCCGCATCGCCGCGCGCCGCGTGCCCCAGCCGGGCCCGGCGTCGTGGTCACGGACGTACTGGCCGGGCGGCTGATTCCGCTCCACTCCCCGGACGGGCCGTACGCACCGCGTACGGCCCGTCCGCACGTGCCGGGGCGTCCGTCGCCAAGTTGAGTACGCGTACTCAGGCGCCCTGAGCCGGCTGCGCCGCACGCTGGTGGAATGCTGTGGTCCGACCCCGAGAACAAGCCGCCGAAGGAACTGCGTGACACGCAGGAGATGCTGCGGCGGCTGGGCGTTCTCATGGCACTGGCCATGGTCCTGGCGATGCTGGTGATCGGCGTGAGGTGAGCCGCGCCCCCACCCGGCGTACCGACGCCGGACGAACCGTCCCGAGGACGCCGATACGCTGACCGCATGACAGATCAGCCGCGTCGCCGCCTCGTTCTCGCCTCCCAGTCCCCGGCCCGGCTCGGGCTGCTCCGCCAGGCCGGACTGACGCCCGAGGTGATCGTCAGCGGCGTCGACGAGGACGCCGTCTCCGCCCCCACCCCCGCCGAGCTGGCGCTGGCCCTGGCCGAGGCGAAGGCGTCCGTGGTCGCGGCGAAGCCCGAGGTGAAGGGCGCGCTGGTGATCGGCTGCGACTCGGTGCTGGACCTGGACGGCCAGGCCCTCGGCAAGCCGGAGGACGCCGAGGAGGCCACCGCGCGCTGGAAGGCGATGCGGGGCCGCGCGGGCACGCTCCAGACCGGCCACTGCGTCCACGACACCGTCAGCGGCCGCTACGCCTCCGCCACCGCCTCCACGGTGGTCCGTTTCGGCCAGCCGTCGGACGAGGAGATCGCGGCCTACGTGGCCTCGGGCGAGCCACTGCACGTGGCGGGGGCGTTCACCCTGGACGGCCGCTCGGCGCCGTTCATCGACGGCATCGACGGCGACCACGGCAACGTGATCGGCATCAGCCTGCCGCTCGTACGGCGCCTGCTGGCCGAGCTGGGCGTCGGCATCACGGAGCTGTGGGCGCCGCGGGAGGACTGACGGGCGGCCCGGCGTCGACGGGCTCGTCGGACTTCCCCGGCCGCCCGTCGTACGTCATCAGGAGCAGCACGATCAGCGTGAGGACGACGACCATGAAGAGGAACGCCGTCCACCCGATCAGACCCCACGCGAAGGCGCCGAGCAGCGCGTGCACCACGGCGGCGCTGATCAGCAGCACCTTGCCGAAGCCGGCCGGGGCCCGGTCGCGCAGCGCGACCAGCAGGGCCACCACGCCGCACAGGGCGAAGTAGAGCCCGAAGACCACCCCGCCGGCCTTCGACGACACCGACATCACGTCCGGGTCGAGGCCGGCCAGTGACATGTCCTGCCGGTCGACGACGACACCCAGGAACCAGTTCACCGCCAGTACGCCCAGCGCCTCGGCGAACAGCACGAGCGCGACGATCCACGCCACCGGTCTGCGGACCACCGGCCCCCACCCACTTTCGAGCACGACTGTGGTTACCCCGAGTATGTTCGGGACGACGCGAAGGCTACTAACGGGTAAACCTCGGTACAAGGGGCGTGCGGCGGGCAAAGAATCATTGGGCCATTCGTAGGGACTCCACAAAGAATCGAAGTGGGCCGCAGCACGCTCTCACAGAGACCTTGACCACACGACGGGGCTAGGGTTTCCGGGAGGAGTCCTGCGTACCGAGGTGCGACAAGGGATTTCGCGGGTCGGGCGAGCCTCGCATCACGCTCCGTGTGGGCAAGCTCACCACTGGGGACGGGTCGAAGTGCCGTGTCGGCAGTCCCTAAACTCGGCTTGTTTCAAGGAGGGAGCCTCAATCGTGCGCAAGGTGCTCATCGCCAACCGTGGCGAAATCGCTGTCCGCGTTGCCCGGGCCTGCCGGGATGCCGGAATCGCGAGCGTTGCCGTCTACGCCGACCCGGACCGGGACGCTCTGCATGTCCGCGCCGCGGATGAGGCGTTCGCCCTGGGCGGTGACACTCCGGCCACCAGTTACCTCGACATGGACAAGGTGCTGAAGGCCGCGCGGGAGTCGGGGGCCGACGCGATCCACCCCGGTTACGGCTTCCTCTCGGAGAACGCCGAGTTCGCCCAGGCCGTACTGGACGCGGGCCTGATCTGGATCGGCCCGCCCCCGCAGGCCATCCGCGACCTCGGTGACAAGGTCGCCGCCCGGCACATCGCCCAGCGCGTCGGCGCCCCGCTGGTGGCGGGCACGCCCGACCCGGTGTCCGGCGCGGACGAGGTCGTCGCGTTCGCCGAGGAGCACGGCCTGCCGATCGCCATCAAGGCCGCCTTCGGCGGCGGCGGACGCGGCCTGAAGGTCGCCCGGACCCTGGAAGAGGTCCCCGAGCTGTACGACTCGGCCGTGCGCGAGGCGGTCGCCGCCTTCGGCCGCGGCGAGTGCTTCGTCGAGCGCTACCTGGACAAGCCGCGCCACGTGGAGACCCAGTGCCTGGCCGACAGCCACGGCAACGTGGTCGTGGTCTCCACCCGTGACTGCTCGCTGCAGCGCCGCCACCAGAAGCTGGTGGAGGAGGCCCCGGCGCCGTTCCTGTCGGAGGAGCAGAACGCCGAGCTGTACCGCGCCTCCAAGGCCATCCTCAAGGAGGCCGGCTACGTCGGCGCGGGCACCGTGGAGTTCCTCGTCGGCAACGACGGCACGATCTCCTTCCTCGAGGTCAACACGCGCCTCCAGGTGGAGCACCCGGTGACCGAGGAGGTCTCCGGCATCGACCTGGTGCGCGAGATGTTCCGCATCGCCGACGGCGAGGAGCTCGGCTACGACGACCCGCCGCTGCGCGGTCACTCCTTCGAGTTCCGCATCAACGGCGAGGACCCGGGCCGCAACTTCCTGCCCGCCCCCGGCACCGTCACCACGTTCGCCCCGCCGTCCGGCCCGGGTGTGCGTCTGGACGCGGGCGTGGAGTCCGGCAGTGTGATCGGCCCGGCGTGGGACTCCCTGCTGGCGAAGCTGATCGTCACCGGCGCCACTCGCGAGCAGGCCCTGCAGCGCGCCTCGCGCGCCCTGGAGGAGTTCACCGTGGAGGGCATGGCCACGGCCATCCCGTTCCACCGCGCGGTGGTCAAGGACCCGGCGTTCGCCCCCGAACTGACCGGCTCCGGCGAGCCCTTCACGGTCCACACCCGCTGGATCGAGACCGAGTTCGTCAACGACCTGAAGCCCTTCGCCTCGCCCGTGGACGCGGACGCCGAGGAGGAGGCCGGCCGCGAGACGGTCGTCGTGGAAGTCGGCGGCAAGCGCCTGGAGGTCTCCCTGCCCGCGTCGCTCGGCATGAGCCTGGCGCGCACGGGTCTGGCCGCCGGCGCCAAGCCGAAGCGCCGCGCCGCCCGCAAGTCGGGCCCCGCGGCCTCCGGCGACACCCTCGCCTCCCCGATGCAGGGCACGATCGTCAAGGTCGCGGTCGAGGAGGGCCAGGAGGTCAAGGAGGGCGACCTGGTCGTCGTCCTGGAGGCGATGAAGATGGAGCAGCCCATCAACGCCCACCGCTCCGGCACCGTCAAGGGTCTGAACGCCGAGGTCGGCGGCTCGGTCACGTCCGGCGCGGCGATCTGCGAGATCAAGGACTGACGCTCACGTCACAGCGCCCGGCGTCCTCCCACGGGGGGCGCCGGGCGCTTTCGTGTACGCCGTTCAGCGCCGCCGCATGTCCGCCACCCGGGCGGCCCGCTCGGCGCCCTGTCCCTGGTCGGACGCGGCGCCCAGCGCGACGGCCGTGCGCAGGCCGGGGGCCTGGCGCCTCGGGCCGGGCAGCGGAACGTCACGGCGCTGCCGCCCCGACGGAGGGCCGTCACCTCCCGCGCTGCCGTTTCCCCCCGGCGCCCCCGCGATGGCGATCTGCACGCCCTGGTCGGCGAGGGCCTGGAGCTCGGTCGCCGCGCGGTCGTCGTGCGGGGGCGGCTCGTCGGTGACCAGCCGGGTGATGAGGTCCGTGGGCACCGTCTGGAACATGGTGTCCGTGCCGAGCTTGGTGTGGTCGGCGAGGACCACCACCTCGGCGGCGGCCTGCACCAGCGCCCGGTCGACGGACGCCGACAGCATGTTGGACGTGGACAGCCCGCGCTCCGCGGTCAGCCCGCTGCCCGAGAGGAACGCCCGGGACACCCGCAGCCCCTGCAGGGACTGCTCGGCGCCGCTGCCGACGAGGGCGTAGTTGGAGCCGCGCAGCGTGCCGCCGGTCATCACGACCTCGACCCGGTTGGCGTGGGCGAGCGCCTGGGCGACCAGCAGGGAGTTGGTGACGACCGTCAGCCCGGGGACCCGGGCGAGCCGGCGGGCCAGCTCCTGCGTGGTGGTGCCCGCGCCGACCACGATGGCCTCGCCCTCCTCCACGAAGTTCGCGGCGAGGTCGGCGATGGCGGTCTTCTCGGCGGTGGCGAGATGCGACTTCTGCGGGAAGCCGGACTCGCGTGTGAAACCGCCCGGCAGCACCGCACCGCCGTGCCGGCGGTCGAGGAGTCCTTCTGCCTCCAGCGCGCGCACGTCCCGCCGTACGGTCACTTCGGAGGTCTGGACGACGCGGGCGAGTTCACGGAGCGACACGGCCCCGTTCGCTCGCACCATTTCGAGGATCAATTGGCGACGTTCTGCAGCGAACACGAAACTGACAGTAACGCCGACGACCGTCTGCTTTCAGCAGTTTGCGCTGAATAGCAGAAGTTGTTCGCACGGCCCCACAGCAAGTGGTATAGGGCCGGGTCAGGCCTCGCCGCCCGCCTTCCGCGTGTGCAACTGCCGCGCCACCTCGGCGATCGAGCCAGACAGCGACGGATACACGGTGAAGGCGTTCGCGATCTGTTCGACGGTCAGGTTGTTGTCGACCGCGATCGAGATGGGGTGGATGAGTTCCGAGGCGCGCGGCGCCACGACGACACCGCCGACGACGATGCCGGTGCCGGGGCGGCAGAAGATCTTGACGAAGCCGTCGCGGATGCCCTGCATCTTGGCGCGCGGGTTGCGCAGCAGCGGCAGCTTCACGACCCGTGCGTCGATCTTCCCGCCGTCCACGTCGGCCTGCGAGTAGCCGACGGTGGCGATCTCCGGGTCGGTGAAGACGTTCGACGACACCGTCTTCAGATTGAGCGGAGCGACCGCGTCGCCGAGGAAGTGGTACATGGCGATCCGCCCCTGCATGGCGGCCACCGAGGCGAGGGCGAAGACACCGGTGACGTCACCGGCCGCGTACACACCGGGAGCGGTGGTCCGCGACACCTTGTCGGTCCAGATGTGCCCGGACTCCCGCAGCCGCACGCCGGCCTCCTCCAGGCCCATGCCCGCGGAGTTCGGGATGGCGCCGACGGCCATCAGACAGTGCGTGCCGGTGATGACGCGCCCGTCGGCCAGGGTCACCTCGACCCGGTCCCCGACCCGCTTGGCGGACTGCGCCCGCGACCGCGCCATCACGTTCATGCCGCGCCGACGGAAGACGTCCTCCAGCACGGCGGCGGCGTCCGGGTCCTCACCCGGAAGCACGCGGTCACGCGAGGACACCAGCGTGACCCGCGACCCGAGGGCCTGGTAGGCGCCCGCGAACTCGGCGCCCGTGACACCGGAACCGACCACGATGAGCTCCTCGGGGAGCTCGTCCAGGTCGTACACCTGGGTCCAGTTCAGGATCCGCTCCCCGTCGGGCTGCGCGTCCGGCAGCTCACGGGGGTGCCCGCCGGTCGCGATGAGCACGGCGTCCGCCGTGAGCGTCTCCTCGCTCCCGTCGGCGGCGGTCACGACGACCTTGCGCGACCCGTCGAGCGCCTGCATCCCGTCCAGCCGCCCGCGCCCGCGCATGACCCGCGCGCCGGCGCGCGTCACCGAGGCGGTGATGTCGTGCGACTGCGCGAGAGCGAGCCGCTTCACACGGCGGTTGACCTTCCCGAGGTCCACACCGACCACCCGGGCGGCCTGCTCCAGCGGCGGGGTGTCGTCCGCGACGATGATCCCCAGCTCCTCGTAGGAGGAGTCGAAGGTGGTCATCACCTCGGCCGTGGCGATCAGGGTCTTGGACGGCACGCAGTCGGTCAGCACCGACGCACCGCCCAGGCCGTCGCAGTCGACGACGGTCACCTCCGCGCCGAGCTGCGCGGCGACCAGCGCCGCTTCGTATCCGCCGGGTCCGCCACCGATGATCACGATCCGAGTCACGTACTCCATTGTCCCGCACACTTCACCGTGCGCCCGCCCGGGGGTGCATCCCCTGAGCCACGACCGTCGCGGCACCCCCTGCCGTACCCTTCACCCATGTCGCTCTACGCCGCTTACGCCGGCAACCTCGACGCCCGGCTGATGTCCCGCCGCGCCCCGCACTCGCCGCTGCGGGCCACCGGCTGGCTCAACGGCTGGCGGCTGACGTTCGGGGGCGAGCACATGGGCTGGGAGGGCGCTCTCGCGACCCTGGTCGAGGACCCGCTCTCCCAGGTCTTCGTCGCTCTCTACGACATCGCGCCCATGGACGAGGAGTCCCTGGACCGCTGGGAGGGCACGGGCCTGGACATCTACCGCCGCACGCGGGTCCGGGCGCACACCCTGGACGGCGAGGAACACGCCTGGACGTACGTCCTGAACTCCTACGAGGGCGGCCTGCCCTCCGCCCGCTACCTGGGCGAGATCGCCGACGCGGCGGAGTCCGCGGGGGCGCCCCACGACTACGTGATGGAGCTCCGTAAGCGCCCCTGCTGACGGAAACGACAAGACAACGATCGCCATCCCGTCACCTCCCGCATCTACGCGCGTAGGCGAATTGCGGCTACCCTCGTCGACGTGAACGCTTCTCTTCTTCCGGACGACATCCAGGGCGACCCGTACGCCGCAGCCGACGCCGCCGCAGCCCGCCTGCGCGAACTCACAGGCGCCGAGACCCACGACGTCGCCCTCGTGATGGGCTCCGGGTGGGCCCCGGCAGCGGACGCGCTCGGCACCCCCGAGGCCGAGTACCCGGTCACCGAGCTGCCCGGCTTCCCGCCGCCGGCGGTCGAGGGCCACGGAGGCAAGATCCGCTCCTACCGCATCGGGCAGAAGCGTGCCCTGGTCTTCCTGGGCCGCACCCACTACTACGAGGGCCGCGGGGTGGCCGCCGTCGCGCACGGCGTCCGTACGGCCGTGGCGGCGGGCGCGAAGACGATCGTGCTGACCAACGGCTGCGGCGGCCTGCGTGAGGGCATGCGCCCCGGGCAGCCGGTCCTGATCAGCGACCACATCAACCTGACGGCGACGTCGCCGATCGTCGGCGCGAACTTCGTCGACCTCACGGACCTCTACTCCCCGCGTCTGCGCACGCTGTGCAAGGAGATCGACCCCTCCCTCGAGGAGGGCGTCTACGCCCAGTTCCCCGGCCCGCACTACGAGACGCCGGCGGAGATCCGTATGGCGCGTGTCATCGGGGCGGACCTGGTGGGCATGTCCACGGTCCTGGAGGCGATCGCCGCGCGTGAGGCCGGCGCGGAGGTGCTGGGCATCTCCCTGGTGACCAACCTCGCCGCCGGTATGACCGGCGAGCCGCTGAACCACGAGGAGGTCCTCCAGGCGGGACGCGACTCGGCGACACGCATGGGCGCGCTGCTCACCCAGGTGCTGGGCCGCCTGTAACCCCCTCCTTCACAGCGGGGCTGTGCACCAGCGGGGGCGGGTGCCTTCGGCGGGCGCGTGTTCAGTGGCACCGGCGCCGGTGCGGGCCGGGGGGAGTTGGCGCACCTCGGCGCCAACGAGGTACCGCCGCGCCCACCCGTGCCGCCCCAGCGGCACGATTGCCCGCGGTTGGCGACAGTTGCGGCCGCCGCCCGCCCAACGGCTGGCGCATATGCGGCCGCCGCGCGCCACCGGTGTCGGTGTTGCCGCGTACGGCGGGAGGGGACGGGGTGGGGGTGGGCGCCCGCAGCGGCTGGCGCGTCCACGCCCTCCCCCTCGTAAGCACCCTCATCGCGCCAGACCGAGGACGACCGCCCCCACCGCGGCCCCGCACCACCCACCGCCCGTAGGCGCTACAGCAACCCCCACCGAACAGAACCCTGCGCCGCAGGCGTCAGACCCAAGCCCCCACCGGGCGGAGCCCACCCCTCCCCCATGCGAACCTGACACCACACCGACCGAGAGAGGCCGACCGAACCGTGGAACACGACGCGCTCATCGCACAGGCCCAGGCATGGCTCGCCGAGGACCCCGACCCGGACACCCGCGAGGAACTCGCCCGCCTCATCGACGACGGCAACCACGCCGAACTCACCGCCCGCTTCGCCGGCACCCTCCAGTTCGGCACCGCCGGCCTCCGCGGCGAGCTCGGCGCCGGCCCCCTCCGTATGAACCGCTCCGTGGTCATCCGCGCCGCAGCCGGCCTCGCCGCGTACCTCAAGAAGCAGGGCCACGACAACGGCCTCGTCGTCATCGGCTACGACGCCCGCCACAAGTCGCACACCTTCGCCGAGGACACCGCCGCCGTCATGACCGGCGCCGGCCTCCGCGCCGCGGTGCTCCCCCGCCCCCTCCCCACCCCCGTCCTCGCCTTCGCCATCAGGCACCTCGGCGCGGTCGCCGGCGTGGAGGTCACCGCCAGCCACAACCCGCCCCGCGACAACGGCTACAAGGTGTACCTGGGCGACGGCTCCCAGATCGTCCCCCCGGCGGACGCCGAGATCCCCGCGGAGATCGACGCCGTGGCGTCACTCACCACCGTCCCCCGCCCCACCACCGGCTGGGACACCCTCGACGACACCGTCCTGGACGCCTACCTCGCCCGCACGGACGCCGTCCTGTCCAAGGGCTCCCCCCGCACGGCCCGCACCGTCTACACGGCCATGCACGGCGTCGGCAAGGACGTCCTCCTCGCCGCCTTCGCCCGCGCGGGCTTCCCCGCCCCCGACCTCGTCGCCGAGCAGGCCGACCCCGACCCGGACTTCCCGACCGTCGCGTTCCCCAACCCGGAGGAGCCCGGCGCGATGGACCTCGCCTTCGCGAAGGCCCGCGAGACGGACCCGGACCTGGTCGTCGCCAACGACCCGGACGCCGACCGCTGCGCCGCCGCCGTGAAGGACGGCGACGACTGGCGCATGCTCCGCGGCGACGAGGTCGGCGCGCTCCTCGCCGCCCACCTGGTCCGCCGCGGCGCGACCGGCACGTTCGCGGAGTCGATCGTCTCGTCGTCCCTCCTCGGCCGCATCGCCGAGAAGGCGGGCCTCCCGTACGAGGAGACCCTGACCGGCTTCAAGTGGATCGCCCGCGTCGACGGCCTGCGCTACGGCTACGAGGAGGCCCTCGGCTACTGCGTGGACCCGGACGGCGTACGCGACAAGGACGGCATCACGGCGGCGCTCCTCCTGACGGAACTGGCGTCCGAGCTCAAAGCCGAGAACCGCACCCTCCTCGACCTCCTCGACGACCTCGCCGTGGAGCACGGCCTGCACGCCACGGACCAGCTGAGCGTCCGCGTGAAGGACCTGGGGCTGATCGCCGCCGCGATGCGCCGCCTGCGCGAGCAGCCCCCCACCGGACTGGCGGGCCTGCGCATCACCAGGACCGAGGACCTCACCGAGGGCACGGACACGCTTCCGCCCACCGACGGCCTCCGCTACACCCTGGACGGCGCGCGGGTCGTCGTCCGCCCGAGCGGCACCGAGCCCAAGCTGAAGTGCTACCTGGAGGTCGTGATCCCGGTGGCGGCCAAGGCGGACCTCCCCGAGGCCCGCACCAGGGCGACGGCCCTCCTGACCGCGATCAAGCGGGACCTGTCCGAAGCCGCGGGCATCTGAGCAAGCGGGGGCGGCCCGGTCCCGGACCGCCCCCGCCGTAGCTAACGGCACAGCTCAGAGCTCAGAGCTCACAACTCCCAGCTCAGAGCTCACAACTCCCAGCTCACAGCTCACAGCTCCCAGCAACCGCCTGCTCGCAACCGCCCGCTCAGCCCAGCCCCCACAACACACCCAGCAGCACGGCTCCCGCCACCGCAGGCGCGATGATCTCGTAGGCCCACCGCACGGTGACCTCCCCCTGCGTCCCCGGCTCCCCCTGCCGCCGCTCGTGCAGCTCACGCAGTTCGTCCATGGCCCGGTCCGTCTCGGCCCGACGCGGCCCGCCGGCGGCCAGGGCGGCGCCCGCCCCCAGATCGGCGGCGCCCACGGCACCCCCGCCCACGGCGCCCCCTCGCCCGCGCCCGGACCCGGACCCACCCTGCCCGCCACGGGCGTCCGCCCGCGCGGCCGCCCGAGCGGCCCGCGCGTCCTGCCGCGCCGCCTTGCTGCGCGCCCGCAGGGAGACGGGCAGCGCCCACAGCTGGTACTTGGTGCCGGACTCGTCGACGACCTCGTTGGAGAACCCGGACCGCAGCGAGGCGACCTGCCCCCACGGCAGCACGATCAGCCGCAGCGGGTTGCGGATGCGCAGCCGGTCGTCGTTGACGAACACGGCGGGCCGCAGGGTGTAGGCGAACACCACGGGCCCGAGGAAGAGCATGACGGCGAGCGCGAGCCACGGCGTGCGGCCCTCGCCGACGACGACCGCGTCGATGCCGAGCCAGGCGACGATGGCGAGCACCAGCACGCCTCCGACGACGCCTGCGGGCGAGCGGTAGACGCGGTCCTTGTACGGGGTCGTCGCGGTCCCGGCGGGCTTCGTGGGCTCCGGCTCGCGCGACGGGTCGGGGGTCGTCATGCCCCCGATTCTGCACGACCCCCGCCCCGGACCCGAAGGCCGCTCGTCCCGCCCCCTCCCACGCTCCCTCCCCCTCGGCCTCCCGGCCGGACCCCACCGCTCCGTTTCCGTTCCGGGGCTGTACAGCCGCTACGCGCGTAGATATGCTCGTCTGGTGACCATGCCCACCACTGCACCCCACGCTCTGAGCGACGTCACCGCGTCCGACAGCACGCTGCGCCGTTTCCTCCACGGGCTGCCCGGCGTCGACGCGGTCGGCCTGGAGGCGCGTGCCGCCTCCCTCGGTACCCGCTCGATCAAGACGACCGCGAAGGCGTACGCCATCGACCTCGCCATCTCGATGGTCGACCTGACGACGCTGGAAGGCGCGGACACCCCGGGCAAGGTCCGGGCGCTCGGCGCGAAGGCGGTCCGCCCCGACCCGACCGACCGCTCGGCGCCCGCCACGGCCGCGGTCTGCGTCTACCCCGACATGGTGGCCACGGCGAAGGAGGCCGTCGCCGGTTCGACCGTCAAGGTCGCCTCCGTCGCCACCGCCTTCCCGGCGGGCCGCGCCCCGCTCTCCGTGAAGCTGGCGGACGTCCGTGAGGCCGTCGCCGCCGGCGCGGACGAGATCGACATGGTCATCGACCGCGGCGCGTTCCTCGCGGGGAACTACATGAAGGTGTACGACGAGATCACCGCCGTGAAGGAGGCCTGCGGGACGGACGCCCGCCTGAAGGTCATCTTCGAGACGGGCGAGCTGTCGACGTACGACAACATCCGCCGGGCGAGCTGGCTCGGCATGCTGGCCGGGGCGGACTTCATCAAGACCTCGACGGGCAAGGTCGCGGTGAACGCGACCCCGGCGAACACCCTCCTGATGCTGGAGGCGGTGCGCGACTTCCGCGCGCAGACCGGGATCCAGGTCGGCGTGAAGCCGGCCGGCGGCATCCGCACCAGCAAGGACGCGATCAAGTTCCTGGTCCTGGTCAACGAGACCGCGGGCGAGGACTGGCTGGACAACCACTGGTTCCGCTTCGGCGCCTCCTCGCTGCTGAACGACCTGCTGCTGCAGCGTCAGAAGCTGGCCACCGGCCGCTACTCCGGCCCCGACTACGTGACGGTGGACTGATCACCATGGCACCTGTTTTCGACTACGCCCCGGCGCCCGAGTCCCGCTCGGTCGTCGACATCGCCCCGTCCTACGGCCTCTTCATCGACGGCGAGTTCACCGAGGCGGCCGGCGGCAAGGTCTTCAAGACCGTCTCCCCCTCCTCCGAGGAGGTCCTGTCCGAGGTCGCCGAGGCGTCCGAGGAGGACGTGGACCGCGCGGTGCGGGCGGCCCGCAAGGCCTTCGAGAAGTGGTCCGCGCTGCCCGGCTCGGAGCGCGCGAAGTACCTCTTCCGCATCGCCCGGATCATCCAGGAGCGCAGCCGCGAGCTGGCCGTCCTGGAGACGCTGGACAACGGCAAGCCGATCCGGGAGACCCGCGACGCGGACCTCCCGCTGGTCGCCGCGCACTTCTTCTACTACGCGGGCTGGGCCGACAAGCTGGAGCACGCCGGCTACGGCGCGAACCCACGCCCGCTCGGCGTCGCCGGCCAGGTCATCCCCTGGAACTTCCCGCTCCTGATGTTGGCGTGGAAGATCGCCCCGGCGCTCGCGACCGGCAACACGGTCGTCCTGAAGCCCGCCGAGACCACGCCCCTGTCCGCCCTGTTCTTCGCGGACATCTGCCGCCAGGCGGGCCTGCCGAAGGGCGTCGTCAACATCGTCACCGGCGACGGCCGCGCCGGAGCCGCGCTGGTCGCCCACCCCGACGTGAACAAGGTCGCCTTCACCGGATCGACCGCCGTCGGCAAGGAGATCGCGCGCACGGTCGCGGGCACCCGCAAGAAGCTCACCCTCGAACTGGGCGGCAAGGGCGCCAACATCGTCTTCGACGACGCGCCGATCGACCAGGCCGTCGAGGGCATCGTCAACGGCATCTTCTTCAACCAGGGCCAGGTCTGCTGCGCGGGCTCGCGCCTGCTGGTGCAGGAGTCGATCCACGACGAGCTGCTCGACTCCCTGAAGCGCCGGCTGTCCACGCTGCGCCTCGGCGACCCGCTGGACAAGAACACCGACATCGGCGCGATCAACTCCGCCGAGCAGCTGGCGCGGATCACCGCGCTGGCCGAGCAGGGCGAGGCGGAGGGTGCCGAGCGCTGGTCCCCGGCCTGCGACCTGCCGGAGAACGGCTACTGGTTCGCCCCGACGCTGTTCACGAACGTCACTCAGGCGCACACGATCGCCCGCGACGAGATCTTCGGCCCGGTCCTGTCCGTCCTGACGTTCCGCACGCCGGACGAGGCGGTCGCCAAGGCCAACAACACGCCGTACGGCCTGTCGGCGGGCATCTGGACCGAGAAGGGGTCGCGGATCCTGGCGGTGGCGAACAAGCTGCGCGCGGGCGTGATCTGGTCCAACACGTTCAACAAGTTCGACCCGACCTCGCCGTTCGGCGGTTACAAGGAGTCGGGCTTCGGCCGCGAGGGCGGCCGCCACGGCCTGGAGGCGTACCTCGATGTCTGACAAGAACGAGAAGACCGAGAAGAACGAGCGCCTCTCCGTCTTCAAGACCTACAAGCTGTACGTCGGCGGGAAGTTCCCGCGTTCCGAGAGCGGCCGGGTGTACGAGGTGACTGACGCCAAGGGCAAGTGGCTGGCCAACGCACCGCAGTCGTCCCGCAAGGACGCCCGTGACGCGGTGGTCGCGGCCCGCAAGGCGTTCGGCGCCTGGTCCGGCGCGACGGCGTACAACCGCGGGCAGATCCTGTACCGGATCGCGGAGATGCTGGAGGGCCGCCGGGACCAGTACGTCCGGGAGGTCGGCGAGGCCGAGGGCCTGTCGAGGTCGAAGGCGGCGGCCCAGGTGGACGCGGCGGTCGACCGCTGGGTCTGGTACGCGGGCTGGACCGACAAGATCGCCCAGGTGGTGGGCGGCGGCAACCCGGTCGCGGGCCCGTTCTTCAACCTGTCGTCCCCGGAGCCGACCGGTGTGGTGACCGTCCTGGCCCCGCAGGAGTCGTCGTTCCTGGGCCTGGTCTCGGTTGTCGCTCCGGTGATCGCGACGGGCAACACGGCCGTGGTGATCGCGTCCGAGAGGGCCCCTCTCCCCGCCCTCTCCCTCGGCGAGGTGCTGGCCACGTCCGACCTGCCGGGCGGTGTGGTGAACATCCTCTCCGGCCGCACGGCGGAGATCGCCGCGCCGCTCGCCGCGCACCAGGACGTCAACGCGATCGACCTCGCGGGCGCCGACGAGGCGCTGGCGAAGGAGCTGGAGATCGCGGCGGCGGACAACCTGAAGCGCGTGCTCCGTCCACAGCCTGTGGACGATTGGGCGGACGCGCCCGGCACGGACCGCATGACGGCCTTCCTGGAGACCAAGACGGTCTGGCACCCCACGGGTTCGCTGGGCGCGTCCGGCTCCTCCTACTGAGCCGCACGCAGACCCCACGGCGGGAGCGCCGTGCCCCTCCCCCGTCCGGGAGCGGGCACGGCGCTCCGTCGTGCCGTACGCGCGCGTCAGCCGCGCAGGGCGTCCGTCACCGTGCCCACCCCGGGGATGGAGCCGACCGACTCCGCCTGGGCGACCGGGCCGGTCACCTCGCGGGAGTCCAGCCCACGGAAGTCGGCGACCTGCGTGCCGACGCCGTTGTCCAACGGGTCCACGCCCGTGCCGGCGAGCGGGTTGGGCTTGAGGTCCGCGACCGTCCCCACGACCTGCCCGGGGCTGTCGGGCAGCACGTTCGCCTCCGCGGCGGACGCTGCCGCCGCCGCGACGCCGAGTGCCGCTCCCGCCGTCGCGAGTACGGCCATGGAGCGCCGGACGACGGGCGTCCTGGGTGCCTTGTGTCGGGCCATCGCTGTGCCACCTCTTGACTTCGCAGGGTCAACGGTCAGACGCGCAGCGTAGTTGACATGTGACGCGCGCTTCAAAGTCGGGCCGCCGGGTCGTACGCCACCCGCGCGATGCCTCACACTGGTGTCCCGTGAGTTCCCAGTCGCCCATATCCGCGCGAGTCGTGCTGCTCTGCGGCCCTTCCGGCTCCGGCAAGTCCCTCGTCTCGGCCCGCTCCGGCCTTCCGGTGCTGCGCCTGGACGACTTCTACAAGGAGGGCGACGACCCGACGCTGCCGCTGGTGGCGGGCACCTCCGACATCGACTGGGACGACCCCGCCTCGTGGGACGCGGATGCCGCGGTCGCCGCGATCGACCGGCTGTGCAGGACGCGCGCGACGCAGGTCCCGGTGTACGACATCTCGTTGAGCGCCCGCACCGGTGAGGCGGCCGTGGACATCGGCGGGACGCCGCTGTTCATCGCCGAGGGCATCTTCGCGGCGGAGATCGTGGAGCGCTGCCGCGAACGGGGTCTGCTGGCCGACGCGCTGTGCCTGAGCCGCGGTCCGGTGCGGACCTTCCGGCGCCGGTTCCTCCGGGACCTGAAGGAGGGCCGCAAGTCGGTGCCGTTCCTGCTGCGGCGCGGCTGGCGGCTGATGCGTATGGAGCGGTCGATCATCGCCCGTCAGACGGCGCTGGGCGCGCACGCGTGTGACCGCGACGAGGCGCTCAGCCGGCTGGCCACGGCGGCGGTCGCCGGCCGGCCCGCGCCCACGGGCGCGCCGTGACGCAACGAAAAAGCGGGACCGCGTGACGGGCCCCCCGGCCCCTCGCAGTCCCGCTGTTTCCGCACCCCCGTGGTGCCCCCCGTGTTCCCCCGTTCCCCCTTCTTGCGTTCCCCCGGATCCCCCGATCCCCCGTTCCACCGCGCGGACGCCCCCCCGACGTCCTGACGGCTCCCCCGTCCCTCACTCCCGGGCCCCCCGGCCTGGAAGCCCCCCCGGGGCTCCCCCTGCCCCCGGACCTTCAGGCCACGAGCTCCCCGAAGGCGTTCTCCTCGTCACGGCCGAAGCTGAGGACCTCGTCCTCGCGCAGCCGGCGGAGCGACCGCCAGATGCTGGACTTCACCGTGCCGACACTGATGTTGAGGATGTCCGCGATCTCCGGGTCCGTGCGGCCCTCGTAGTAGCGCAGGACCAGCATGGTGCGCTGGAGTTCGGGCAGCCGGGCCAGCGCCTGCCACAGGACCGCGCGCAGCTCGGTGCCGCGCATCGCGTCCGTGTCGCCGGCCGTCTCCGGCAACTCCTCGGTCGGGTACTCGTTCAGCTTGCGGCGGCGCCACGCGCTGATGTGCAGGTTGGTCATGGTGCGGCGGAGGTATCCGCCGACCGCCGCCTTGTCGCTGATCCGGTCCCACGCCCGGTAGGTCGAGAACAGCGCGCTCTGCAGCAGGTCCTCAGCCTCGAAGCGGTCGCCGGTCAGGTGGTAGGCGGTGGCGTACAGGGAGGCGCGGCGCTCCTGGACGTAGGCGGTGAACTCCGCCTCGCTCACCGAGCGGCGCTCCCCCGGTTCCTCCCTGTACGCGCTTCCCCCGTCGGTGTCCCCCGTGGACGCGTCAACCACCGTCATGATCGCGGTGTGCTGACGCCCGGCGCCGCGAGCGCACCCCCGCATGCCCGCGGCGCCGGACTTCTCGGAACCCCGGTGCACGTCGTGCAGACGCGTGACAACTGCGCTGGTGGTGGTGCCGTGCAGCGTGTTCATCTCGCGCCCCCCGTCGTGGACTTCCGGTGTTTCCGCCTGCGGTTGTGCTGTGCCGAAAAGCTTGCCGCGCCACCTTCATGGCCGTGTCCGCCGACTGTCACAGACGTGTCACAGGGGTCGGTCACCGTGACCGCACACTTCCTCCACAGCTCGGCGGGGGCGAAAGCGGCACGTATCCGGGCCCAAGGGGCACCCGTCGCGCACGGGTCGAACAGGAAGCCCTCCATGGGCCAGAATGAGCGCGTGCCTTCCCTGTTGCTGATCGAGGACGACGACGCCATCCGCACGGCCCTGGAGCTCTCACTGACGCGCCAGGGTCATCGCGTGGCGACCGCTGCCAGTGGTGAGGACGGTCTGAAGCTCCTGCGCGAGCAGCGGCCGGACTTGATCGTGCTGGACGTGATGCTGCCCGGCATCGACGGCTTCGAGGTGTGCCGTCGCATCCGGCGCACGGACCAGCTGCCGATCATCCTGCTCACCGCGCGCAGCGACGACATCGACGTCGTGGTCGGCCTGGAGTCCGGCGCCGACGACTACGTGGTCAAGCCCGTGCAGGGCCGGGTGCTGGACGCCCGGATCCGTGCGGTGCTGCGGCGCGGGGAACGCGAGTCCAACGACTCGGCGACCTTCGGCAGTCTGGTCATCGACCGTTCGGCGATGACGGTGACGAAGAACGGCGAGGACCTCCAGCTCACGCCGACGGAGCTGCGGCTGCTCCTCGAGCTGAGCCGGCGGCCCGGACAGGCGCTGTCCCGGCAGCAGCTGCTGCGGCTGGTGTGGGAGCACGACTACCTGGGCGACTCGCGGCTGGTGGACGCCTGCGTCCAGCGGCTGCGCGCCAAGGTCGAGGACGTGCCGTCGTCCCCGACGCTGATCCGTACCGTCCGCGGTGTCGGCTACCGGCTGGACCCGCCTCAGTGACACAGGAGCACCGAGGGGGAGGCCGCGGCTGGTCCGCGGCACGCAAGGGAGTCTGGTCGCGGCTGCGCTTCACGAGCCTGCGCCTGCGGCTGGTCGTCGTGTTCGGCCTGGTCGCGCTGACGGCCGCCGTGTCCGCGTCCGGGATCGCGTACTGGCTGAACCGCGAGTCGGTGCTGACGCGTACGCAGGACGCGGTGCTGCGCGCCTTCGAGCAGGAGATGCAGAACCGCGCGGGCGCGCTGCCCGAGCACCCCACGCAGGACGAACTGCAGCGCACGGCGGGCCAGATGGCCAACAGCAGCCAGCGCTTCACCGTGCTGCTCGTCGCCGAGAACCCCGAGGGCCAGACGGTGTACGGCAGTTCGGGCGGGCTGAACGGGTTCTCGCTGGGGGACGTGCCGGAGTCGCTGCGCGAGGCGGTGACCGAGCGGCAGAAGGTCACGTCGAACAACAAGTACCCGCACCATCTGTACTGGCAGCGGATCGTCGAGGACGACACCCCGTACCTGGTGGCGGGGACCGAGCTGATCGGCGGCGGCGCCACCGGCTACATGCTGAAGTCGCTGGAGCCGGAGGCGAAGGACCTCAGCTCGCTGGCCTGGTCGCTGGGGATCGCCACCGGGCTGGCGCTGATAGGTTCCGCCCTCCTCGCGCACGCCGCCGCGACGACCGTGCTGAAGCCGGTGCAGCGGCTGGGGACCGCGGCGCGGCGGCTCGGGGAGGGGAAGCTGGACACCCGGCTGAGGGTGTCGGGCACCGACGAACTGGCCGATCTGTCACGCACGTTCAACAAGGCGGCCGAGGCGCTGGAGAAGCGCGTCGCGGACATGGCGGCGCGGGACGAGGCGTCCCGCCGGTTCGTCGCGGACATGAGCCACGAGCTGCGCACCCCGCTGACCGCCATCACCGCCGTGACGGAAGTCCTCGAGGAGGAGCTGGAGTTCGAGGGCGGCGGCATCGACCCGATGATCCAGCCCGCGGTGCGGCTGGTGGTGAGCGAGACCCGGCGGCTGAACGACCTGGTGGAGAACCTGATGGAGGTCACCCGCTTCGACGCGGGCACCGCCCGTCTGGTGCTCGACGACGTCGACGTCGCCGACCAGATCACCGCCTGCATCGACGCCCGCGCCTGGCTGGACGCGGTGGAGCTGGACGCCGCGCGCGGCATCCACGCCCGGATCGACCCGCGCCGCCTGGACGTCATCCTCGCCAACCTCATCGGCAACGCCCTCAAGCACGGCGGCTCGCCGGTGCGGGTCGCGGTGCGGGAGGAGCCGGGCGACGACGGGGACGCGTCGGGCGGCTCGGTCGTCATCCAGGTGCGGGACCACGGTCCGGGCATCCCGGAGGAGGTCCTGCCGCACGTCTTCGACCGCTTCTACAAGGCCAGCGCCTCCCGTCCGCGCTCCGAGGGCAGCGGTCTCGGCCTGTCCATCGCGCTGGAGAACGCGCACATCCACGGCGGTGAGATCACGGCGGCCAACTCGGACGAGGGCGGTGCCGTGTTCACCCTGCGGCTGCCGCGGGACGTGTCCGCGGCGGAGCGGGGGGAGAAGGCCGGGGACGAGGGCGCCGAGGGGGACGCCTGATGAACGGACGACACGGACGACGCCGGGCCGCGCTGCCGGCCCTCGCGGGGGTCGTGGCGCTGGGCGCGCTGCTGTCGGGGTGCGGGATCCGGGCGACCGAGGTGCCGACCGACTTCGGTCCCGCGCCCTCCCGGGTGCGCTGTTCGCTGGGCGAGCCCGAGGGCGCGGGCCAGGGCGAGCGCGGGCTGCCGGTGCAGGTGTTCCTGGTGTGCGGGCCGTCCCTGGTGGCCGTGGACCGGGCGGTGCGGGTGGCCGACGGGGCCACGGACGCGCGCCGGGTGCTGGTCGCGCAGGGCCTGATGGACGAGCTGACGCGGGAGCCGACGGATTCCGAGCGGGAGGCCGGCTACACCACACGGGTGCGGCAGGGCACGACCGTGACCGGGCCGCGGGCCGGCGACCCGGAGGACACCCTGCGGCTGAGCACCCCGCCCGCCGAGCTCTCCGCGACGGCGCTCGCCCAGATCGTGTGCACCTTCTCCGACTCGGCGGCGGCCGAGGGCAACGGCTCGGTGATCCTCGGCGGCCCCGACGACGCGGCACCGCGCCGCTACCGCTGCACCGACGACGTACGGGCCCGTCCGGGGGCCGGGAAACCGCCGTCCACCGAGGCCGCCGGAAGCTGACCCGGCGGGCGCCCGCCGGGGCGGCGCCGCAGTGTGGTGCACGCCTCAGCGGTTGAACGGGTGACATCCCGGAACCGGCCGAGGCGCACGCCGCGTCTTGGGGATCGTGCAGCGTCAAGGCTTCATCGGCGGCACCGCCGCATCCCGTATCCGTGTGACCGGAGGCGTTCTCCTGGCCGCACATCTGGCGTTCGTCGCCTGGTACACGCTGCGCCCCCTGGACGTCCCGTGGGTGATGCCCGCCAATCTGCGGCCGCTGGACGGGATCCGCGCCGACTTCGCGCTGGGCTGGGCGACGGGGCTGCGCCGCACCCTGGAGTCGATGGCGCTGCTCGCGCCGCTGGGCGTGCTGCTGCCGATGGCCGGGGGCCGGCCGTCGGTGTCCCGGCTGGGTTCGCTGGTCCGCACCACGGCCGCGACCGCCCTGGTGTCGCTGGCCGTGGAGCTGCTGCAGACCGGGGTGCCGGGCCAGGTGGTGGACGTCGACTCGCTGCTGCTGAACACGGCGGGCGCCGCGCTGGCCCACGCCGCCGTGGTGCCCGCCGGGCGCGCCTGGCTGCGCCGGCGGACGCTCCTCCCGGCGGCGGACGGGGCCGTCCGGAGGGAGGAGGCCCTTCAGGGGCGGACCCCGACGATTCCCAGGGTCGGGATCGCCCCGTGGAGCGACGCTTTGCCCCCTTCGTCTCCGTAACGTGGAGGTACGGAGGCAGCCGCACGGGATGCCTCGCACCGTTCACGAAGGAGTCGCGATGAGCAGCCTCGCCCGCCCCACCGACGGCCGCATGATCGGCGGTGTCTGCGCCGGGCTGGCCCGGCGGTTCGGCACCTCCGCGAAGACGATGCGTGTCGTGTTCCTGGTCTCGTGCCTGCTGCCGGGCCCGCAGTTCCTGCTGTACCTGGCCCTGTGGGTCCTGCTGCCCTCGGAGGACAAGGCCCGCACGGCCTGGTAGGGCGGCCCGCGCGGCGCCCTCACCCCCGAGGCGCCGTACGACGCCGGCCTCCCGGTTCCTGCGCGGCATCATCTCCCTGAGGCCTCGCGCGGGACCGTGGACCTCCGAGCACACCGATGGGGCGCGACCCGTTTCCGGGTGCGCCCCATCGGCCTGTCTCCGGCCGGAGGGTCAGCCGCCGAGCGGAAGGCCGTTGACGTTCACGCCCTTGGTCGGCAGCTGGTTCACCGGCAGCCCGCCGAGGAGGCCGGCGCCCGGCACCTTGGAACCGAGCTCGCCGGCGACCGGCGCGGCGGTGCCGAGCCCCTTGCCGGCCACGTCCTGGCCCGTCGTCAGCGCCTCGGCCGCGCCGGGCAGCGCGGCCGCCTGGTCCGTCGGCAGCGCCTGGGTGACGGTGTCCAGCCCCGGGGCGGCCGGGAGGGCCGGGGCCGCCTGGGCGGCGCCCGCACCGGCGGCGGCGAAGGCGGCGCCGAGAGCGGCGACACCGAGGGTCTTGGCAGCAGACTGCTTCATGAAAGGCGTCCTCGAAATGGGATACGGGGATGTGAGCGGTGCTGCGACCGTAATCAGGCGCCCCGGTCCGCCGCAAACATCGAAATGCGGACGGATGGTGAAAGCGTTGCGCGTTCACCTTTCCCAGTGATGCCCCTTTCAGCCCTCCGTGAGGGAAGAAGCGCTGGTGGAAGCGGTCTGACGGAACAGCCATTCGGATTTCAGTTCTGCGTATCCGGGCTTGATCACGTCATTGATCATGGCCAGTCGTTCATCGAAAGGAATGAATGCGGACTTCATCGCATTGACGGCGAACCACTGCATGTCGTCGAGCGTGTATCCGAAAGCCTCGACCAGGTGTTCGAACTCGCGGCTCATGCTGGTGTGGGACATCAGCCGGTTGTCCGTGTTCACCGTGGCGCGGAAGTGCAGCCGCCGCAGCAGCCCGATCGGGTGGTCGGCGTACGAGGAGGCGGCGCCGGTCTGGAGGTTGGAGCTGGGGCACAGCTCCAGCGGGACGCGCTTGTCGCGGACGTAGGCGGCGAGCCGGCCGAGCTCGACCATGCCGTCGTCGCGCACCTGGATGTCGTCGATGATCCGCACGCCGTGCCCGAGCCGGTCGGCGCCGCACCACTGGAGCGCCTGCCAGATGGACGGCAGCCCGAACGCCTCGCCGGCGTGGATGGTGAAGTGGTTGTTCTCCCGCTTCAGGTACTCGAAGGCGTCGAGGTGCCGGGTGGGCGGGTGGCCGGCCTCGGCGCCCGCGATGTCGAAGCCGACGACGCCCTGGTCGCGATAGGCGTTGGCGAGTTCGGCGATCTCCAGGGCGCGGGCGGCGTGCCGCATCGCGGTGAGCAGGGCGCCGACGCGGATGCGGTGGCCGTTCTCCCTGGCCCGCCGCTCGCCCTGGCGGAACCCCTCGTTGACGGCCTCGACGACCTCCTCAAGCGTCAGCCCGCCTTCGAGGTGCTGCTCGGGCGCGTAGCGCACCTCGGCGTAGACGACGCCGTCCTCGGCGAGGTCCTCGGCGCACTCGGCGGCGACCCGGACGAGCGCGTCACGCGTCTGCATGACGCCGACGGTGTGCGTGAAGGTCTCCAGATAGCGCTCCAGGGAGCCGGAATCGGCGGCCTGGTGGAACCAGAGGGCGAGCTTGTCGGGGTCGGTGTGGGGCAGGTCGGTGTAGCCCGTCCCGCGGGCCAGGTCGACGACGGTGCCGGGGCGCAGTCCGCCGTCGAGGTGGTCGTGCAGCAGAACCTTGGGCGCCCGGCGGATCTGCTCCGAGGTGGGGGCGTTCGCGATGGTCTGGCTCGTCATTTCCGCACCATAACTCCTACGCGCGTAGATCACCCGGCGCCCGGAAGCGCCGATACGGAAAGGTGACCGCACGGACGGGTCGCGTCCACCGCGTCTTCTGAGAATGTTCTGCCATGGCACAGCAAGCGACGCCGCTACGCACGGCCCGGCTGGGGAGGGCGCTCGGCTCGGAGCCGGCCACGGTGAACGGGGTGGCGCTGCTGCTCCCGAACGGCGAGGAGTCCTCCGCCCGCAGACCGTCACCGCTGGCCGCGGTCTCCGTACGCGGCCTGGGCCGCCGCCTGGCCCGCGCGGGTCGCGACCAGCATCTGGCCACGCATGTCGTCCACTACCGCTACCGCGGCTGGAACGGCGACGAGGCGCACCTCGCGCACGACGCCGCCTGGGCCGCCGACGAGGCCGTACGGCGCTACGGGGACGTGCCCGTCTGCCTGGTGGGCCTCGGCATGGGCGGCAGGGCGGCGCTGCGCGCGGCGGGCCACGACGCGGTCAACTCCGTGGTGGCGCTGTCCCCCTGGCTGCCGGAGGAGGACGGGACGGCCCCGGCGGAGCCGGTGAGGCAGCTCGCGGGCCGCCATGTGCTGATCGTGCACGGCACGAACGACGCGCGCACCGACCCCGAGCTGTCGTTCCGTCTCGCGGCACGCGCGAAGAAGGCGAACCGCGAGGTGTGCCGCTTCGAAGTGCACGCGGACGGACACGGGTTGAACCAGTACCGGGACGAAGTGCTGGCGCTGACCGAGGACTTCTCGATGGGCGTGCTGTTCGGCCGGGGCTTCTCCCGCCCGGTGCAGGACGCGCTGGCCGCTCCCCCGCCGCTGGGGCTGCGGATGCCGCTGGCGGCGGGGTTCGGGACGACGTTACGGCACTGAGTCCGGCCCGCTACCCCGGCAGCAGGCTCCCGCGCTTCGACAGCAGGAACTTCTTGAACGCCGCCACCGGAGGGGTGTCCGGGCGGCCCGCGAGCCAGGCCACGCCGATCTCCCGGGCCGCCCTGGGGGCGGTCACCGTCAGTTCGACCACGCCGGGGCGCGGGAAGGGCGGCGGGGGCAGCAGGGCGACGCCCAGGCCCGCCGCGACCAGCCCGCGCAGGGTCTCGGCCTCCTCGCCCTCGAAGGCGATGCGCGGGGCGAAGCCTGCCTCGGCGCACAGGTCGTCGGTGATGCGGCGCAGCCCGTAGCCGGGTTCCAGCGTCACGAACGTCTCGTCGGACGCCTCCGCCAGGCGGACCCGGCGGCGGGAGGCGAGGCGGTGGTCGGCGGGGACGACGAGGCGCAGCTTCTGCTCGTCGAGACGGCGCGCCACCAGGTCCGGGGCGGACGGCACCGGCGAGGTCAGGCACAGGTCCAGCTCGCCGCCGCGCAGCCCCTCCAGCATGGCCTCGCCGTGGTTCTGGACGAGGCTGAAGCGGATGCCGGGGTGGTCGGCGCGGAAGGCGTGCAGCAGGCCCGGCACGGTCTCGGCGCCCATGGTGTGCAGGAAGCCGAAGGCGACCTTGCCGGTGGCGGGGTCGGCGTCGGCGCGGACCGCCTCGGCGGCGCGGCCGATCTCGTCCAGGGCGCGGTCGACGGAGGCGTAGAAGGTGCGGCCCGCCGGGGTGAGGGAGACGGTGCGGCCGTGCCGGGCGAACAGGTCGACGCCCAGGTCCTCCTCGAGGCGGACCAGGGCGCGGGAGAGGGTGGACTGCGGCACCTGCATCTCCTGCGCGGCCCGCGTGACGTGCTCGGTGCGGGCCACCCCGGCGAAGTGGGCGAGGCGCGGGGCGAGCAGCCGTGCCGTCTCTTCCCTGTCTCGTGTGTCACCGGTCTGTGACAGGCGACCGCCTGACCTCTGCTGATGCTCCATGGGAACGATTATGGCGATTCCATGCATTGGACGGATCAGCGGAGACCTCCGTACGTTCGAGGCATGACTCCCGCCAGTACCGGGGCGTCCACCCGCGTGGACGCCGTCGCATCCGTTCCCTCCGCCCCGCAGCCCTCCGTCGAGACCCGGATGTCCCCGGGCGGTCCCGGTTACCGCCGGATGAGTCTCGCCCTGTTCCTCGCGGGCGTCGCGACCTTCGCGCTCCTCTACTCCACCCAGGCCCTTCTGCCGCTGGTCTCCTCCGACTTCGCCGTCAGCGCGAGCGACGCGAGCTGGACCGTGTCGGCGGCGACCGGCGGCCTGGCGCTGTTCGTGCTGCCGATGAGCGCCCTGTCCGAGCGGTTCGGGCGGCGTACGGTCATGACCGCGTCGCTGGCCGTCGCGGTCACCCTCGGACTGCTGGTGCCGTTCGCCCCGTCGCTCGGGGCGCTGGTGGCGCTGCGGGCGCTGCAGGGCGCGGCGCTGGCCGGGCTGCCCGCCTCGGCGACGGCGTACCTCGCGGAGGAGGTCACGCCGAGGGCGCTGGTGACGGCGATCGGGCTGTTCGTGGCCGGCAACAGCGTCGGCGGGATGAGCGGCCGGGTGATCACCGGCTGGGTGGCGCAGGAGTGGGGCTGGCGGGCCGCCGTCGGCGTCATCGGGCTGGTCGCGGTGGCGTGCGCGGTGGCGTTCCGGATGCTGTTGCCGGTGCCGCGGCACTTCGAGGCCGGGTCGCTCGCGCCGCGCGTGCTGGCCGGCACCGTCCGCCGGCACCTCGGGAACCCGCTGCTGCGGCGGCTGTTCGCGATCGGCGCGCTGTTCATGACGGTGTTCGGGGGCGTGTACACGGTCATCGGGTACCGGCTGACCGAGGAGCCGTTCTCGCTGCCGCAGGGCGTCGCCGGGTCGGTGTTCCTGGTGTACCTGGTGGGCACGGTGTCGGCGTCCGCGGCCGGACGGCTGGTGGGCCGGCTGGGCCGCCGGGGCGCCCTGTACGCGGGCGGCGCGACGACCGCGGCCGGGCTGCTGCTGTCGCTGGCGGACACGCTGCCGCTGGTGCTGCTGGGTCTGGTGCTGATCACGGCCGGATTCTTCGCGGGGCACGCGGTGGCCTCGTCGGCGGTGGGCAGGACCGCGACGGAGGGCCGGGCGCAGGCGGCCGCGCTGTACCAGTCCGCGTACTACATCGGGTCGAGCGCGGGCAGCGCGGTGGGTGCGCTGGCCTTCCACGCGGGCGGCTGGTCCGGGACGGTGGCGGTCGGTCTGGTGGCCGTGGCGGGCGTCGCGGCGATCACCCTGGCCGGGACCCGGGCGGCGGCGCGGACCGGGGAGGCCGCCCCCGCCTGACGGCGGGCCGGGGGCGCGCGCCCGGCCGGTCCGCACCACCCTTTACCTGCGGATTCGTCCACTCGGGGGGCCGTTGTCGGTGGGCTGCGGTAGCTTCCGAGGTGGTGGGCGCGACGGCGCGCCGCCATGAGGCCGCTTGGGGTGGGTGGACGATGACGAACGGCACGGCGACGACGGACCTGGACGCCACGCTGGAGCGGTACCGGGTGGAGCTCACCGGGTACTGCTACCGGATGCTCGGTTCGTCCTTCGAGGCCGAGGACGCGGTGCAGGACACGATGATCCGTGCCTGGCGCAGCCTCGACAAGTTCGAGGGGCGCTCCAGTCTCCGCTCCTGGCTCTACCGCATCGCGACGAACGTCTGCCTGGACATGCTGTCCGCGGGCAACAAGCGCGCCCGTCCGATGGACCTCACGGAGACCACGCCCCTCGCGCAGGCCGCCCTGTCCCCCCGCCCGGACCACACCTGGCTGGAGCCGATGCCCGACGACCGGGTGCTGCCCACGCCCGCCGACCCGGCGGAGGCCGCGGTCGCCAAGGAGTCCGTGCGGCTGGCGTTCATGGCGGCGCTGCAGCGGCTGCCCGCCAAGCAGCGGGCGGTGCTGATCCTGCGCGAGGTGCTGGCGTGGAAGGCGAGCGAGGTCGCCGAGCTGCTGGACACGTCCGTCGCGTCGGTGAACAGCGCGCTGCAGCGGGCCCGGGCGACGCTCGCCGAGCGGCGGGAGCCGGGTGCCGACGCGTCGGTCTCCGACCCGCTGGACGAGGACCAGAAGAAGCTCCTCGACCGGTACGTGGCCGCCTTCGAGGGCTACGACATGTCGGCGCTGACGGCGCTGCTGCACGAGGACGCCATCATGACGATGCCGCCGTTCGACCTGTGGCTCACCGGCGCCGCCGACATCACGGGCTTCATCACGACGCTGGGTGCCCCGTGCGCCGGCTCCCGGCTGGTTCCGGTGCGGGTCAACGGCCTGCCCGGGTTCGCGCAGTACAAGCCCGACCCGGAGAACGGCGGCTTCGTCCCGTGGGCGATCCAGGCGCTGGAGATCTCAGACGGCCGGATCACCGGGTTCCACTGCTTCCTGGACACGCAGCGGTGGTTCCCGCTGTTCGGGCTGCCCCTCCGTCTCGAAGCGGAGGCCGACGAGGTCGAGCAGGGCGCACAGCGCGGGTGAGGGGTCGCGCAGCCGTATCCGCCCGCCGGCCCGGCGGGCGGTGAGCTGCAGCCGGGCCAGCAGGTTCACGGCTGCCAGCCCCGGCGGCCCCAGCCCGGCGACGTCGCACACCACGACACGGCCGCTCCCCCCGCCGTCCAGCAGGGCGCGCAGCGCCTCGCACCGCCCGCTCACCTCTCCCGGGGTGAGGGGGCCGCAGAGCACGAGTACGGGCGGTGTCATGGCGTCCACGAGCGGTAGACCGGGCGGGCGCCCGTAACTCATCGGGCGGCGTCCCGCCGCCCGGCGCCGAGGATCACATTGACCTGGGCGCGGCCCTCCCCGGAGGGTTGCCTGTATGCGCCACAGATCATCGTCCCCGCTGGTGTCCCGTGCCCCCGGCCGTCACGGGGAGCCGCCGTGCAGGGGGTGCTGAGCGGCTTCCTGGTGATCGCCGTCGTCATCGGCGTCGGCTACGTCATCGGACGGCGGGGGAATCTCGGCGCGCAGGGCAGTGAGGTGCTGACCAAGCTGGCGTTCCATGTGGCGTCCCCGGCCTTGCTGTTCACCACGCTCGCCCGCGCGGATCTGTCGGTGGTCTTCTCCGGGCGGCTGCTGGTCACCGCGCTGAGCACGGCGGCGGTGGCGGGCGTCTTCGTCGCGGTGGGCGTGGCGCGCGGGTGGGGCGTGGGCCGCACCACTATCGGCGCCCTCTGCTCCAGCTACGTCAACTCCGGCAACCTGGGCATCCCGATCGCCGTGTACGTACTGGGGGACGCCTCGCTGGTGGCGCCGGTGCTGCTGTTCCAGCTGGTCGGGGTCACGCCAATCGCGCTGACGATCCTCGACCTGTCCACGGCGGGCGGGAAACAGCCCCTGTGGCGGCGGCTGCTGACCCCTTTGCGCAACCCGGTCGCGCTGGGGTCGCTCGCGGGGGTCGCGGTGTCGGCGGCGAGGCTGGAGATCCCCGGCCCGGTGTGGGACCCGGTGCAGCTCATCGGCAACATGGCGGTCCCGGCGGTGCTGCTCGCCTTCGGCATCTCCCTGCGGGGCAGCGCCCTGCCGCTGCGGAACGGTGACCGGGGCGCGGTGCTGCTGGCCGTGGGTCTGAAGGCGGTGGGCCAGCCCCTGGCCGCCTGGGCCCTGGCCGCCGGCGTCTTCGGCCTGCACGGCGCCCACCTCCTGGACGTGGTGGTCACCTCGGCCCTCCCGGCCGCCCAGAACCTCTTCACCTACGCGAGCAGCTACGGCGTCGGCGAGCGCCTGGCCCGCGAGTCCATCCTCGTCTCGACGGCCCTGTCGGTACCGGTACTGGTGACGGTGGCGGCGGTGCTGGGGTAGGTGATCAGGCCTCGGGGAACTCGGCCGTGTCGATGACCAGGTCGAAGGGCGGGGGGAGCTCGATCGGCTCGCCGAACTTCACGCTCTTCAACGGCCGGTAGACGTCGTCCTTCGGCTCACCGTAGAGCGTCACGGTCGGGCCGTCGGGGGCCCAGGCGTCGACCAACAGGTACAGGGGGATACCGGCGGCCGCGTAGGCGGCGGGCTTGCTGACGCGGTCGTGGCGGGCGTTGGACTTCGAGGTGACCTCGACGACCAGTTCGGCCAGACCGGCCGGGATGTGGGTCTCGGACTCGGTGTGGTCGTGCACGGGCGCGACCATGAGATCCGGAATGAGCATGCCCAGGCGCGACGGCACGGCGATGGCAAGGGTCTGGAAGATCTCCCAGTCCTCGGGGATCGCGGAGTAGAGGCGGCGCTGAATACGGGCCGCGATCACGTTGTGGCGATACGCGGGAGCGGGTGACACGGTGACGATCCCCTCGATGATCTCCACCTTGCTGCCCTCGGGCCACTCCATCTCCTCCCAGAACCGGACGAGGTCGTCCCAGCTCTGCTCGGGGTCCTGGCTCACGGTGAGTGCGCTCACGGCGGTCTCCTATCGGTACGTCGCCGAGTACAGCATGACGAACGGGACCGGCAGGGGTCCACCGGTCCCGTTCACCCGAAAGGAGAAAGCCCTGGTCAGGCGATGCGTTCCCGGACCACCGGCGTGGCGGTGAAGTCCGTGCCGGAGCCGATGTCGAAGGAGTTCTCCAGGGACTGGAGCGCGTAGTCGAAGCGGTCCGGGGTGTCGGTGTGGAGGGTGAGGAGGGGCTGGCCCTCGGTGACCTGGTCGCCGGGCTTGGCGTGCATCTCGACGCCCGCGCCCGCCTGCACCGGGTCCTCCTTGCGGGCGCGGCCCGCGCCGAGACGCCAGGCGGCGACGCCGATGTCGTAGGCGTCCAGGCGGGTGAGGACGCCCGACGCCGGGGCCTTCACGACGTGCTGCTCGCGGGCGACCGGGAGCTGCGCGTCCGGGTCGCCGCCCTGTGCGGCGATCATGCGGCGCCAGACGTCCATCGCGGAGCCGTCGGCGAGGGCCTTCGCCGGGTCGGCGTCGCGGATGCCGGCCGCGTCCAGCATCTCGCGGGCCAGCGCGATCGTCAGCTCGACGACGTCCGAGGGGCCGCCGCCCGCGAGGACCTCGACGGACTCGCGGACCTCCAGGGCGTTGCCGGCCGTGAGGCCGAGGGGGGTGGACATGTCGGTGAGGAGGGCGACCGTCTTCACGCCGTGGTCGGTGCCGAGGCCCACCATGGTGGAGGCCAGCTCGCGGGCGTCCTCGATCGTCTTCATGAAGGCGCCGGAGCCGACCTTCACGTCCAGGACCAGCGAGCCGGTGCCCTCGGCGATCTTCTTCGACATGATCGAGGACGCGATCAGCGGGATCGCCTCGACCGTGCCGGTGACGTCACGCAGGGCGTAGAGCTTCTTGTCGGCGGGGGCGAGTCCGTCGCCGGCCGCGCAGATCACCGCGCCGGTGGTGTCCAGCACGGACAGCATCTCCTCGTTGGAGAGCAGGGCCCGCCAGCCGGGGATCGACTCCAGCTTGTCGAGGGTGCCGCCGGTGTGGCCGAGGCCGCGGCCGGAGAGCTGCGGGACGGCCGCGCCGCAGGCGGCGACGAGCGGTGCGAGCGGCAGGGTGATCTTGTCGCCGACGCCGCCGGTGGAGTGCTTGTCGGCGGTGGGGCGGGACAGGGACGAGAAGTCCATGCGCTCGCCGGAGGCGATCATCGCGGCGGTCCAGCGGGCGATCTCCCGGCGGTTCATGCCGTTGAGCAGGATCGCCATGGCGAGGGCCGACATCTGCTCGTCGGCCACCTCCCCGCGGGTGTACGCGTCGATGACCCAGTCGATCTGCTCGTCGGTGAGTTCGCCGCGGTCCCGCTTGGTGCGGATGACGGAGATGACGTCCATGGCCATGGCTGGCGTTCCTTCCGGGGTGCGAAGAGCACGGCCCCTCCGCTCGACGGCGCCCGGGGTGCCGGGCGTCGTCGGGAGGGGCCGCACGGGAGTTACTTGGTGAGGTGCTGAGGGCCGAAGGCCTGGGGCAGCATCTCGGACAGGGGCAGGATGCCCTCGGGCGTCTCCAGCAGCAGTCCGGGCCCGCCGAACTCGTACAGCAGCTGACGGCAGCGGCCGCACGGGACGAGGATCTCGCCGCCGCCGTCCACGCACGTGAAGTGCGTGAGCCGGCCGCCCCCGGTGCGCTGCAGCTCCGAGACCAGTCCGCACTCGGCGCACAGGCCCAGTCCGTACGACGCGTTCTCGACGTTGCAGCCGGTGACCGTGCGTCCGTCGTCGACCCGTGCCGCGACGCCGACCGGGTACCCCGAGTAGGGGGCGTAGGCGTGGGACATGGCGTCCCGCGCCGCCGCGCGCAGGGCCTCCCAGTCGACGTCGGCGGCCGCGGTCACTTGCCCTGTCCCTTCCGGTACGGCATGCCGTCCGCCTTGGGCATGCGCAGCCGCTGGGCGGAGAGGGCGAGGACGACCAGGGTGACGACGTACGGCGTGGCGGCGACGACCTGGCTCGGGACCTCGTTGGTGCCGGCGTACCAGGCGAAGACGAGGGCGCCGACGACCAGGGTGACGGCCGCCTGCACGTACTTCTTGCGGATCGCCAGCCAGATCGCGCCGATCACCAGGAGCAGCGCGCCGAGCAGCAGCAGGGCGTGCACGTTGGTGGAGCCGCCGCGCAGGTTGAGGCTGTCGGTGTAGCCGAAGAGGCCGGCGCCGATGGCGAGGCCGCCCGGCATCCAGTTGCCGAAGATCATCGCGGCGAGGCCGATGTAGCCGCGGCCGCTGGTCTGGCCCTCCAGGTAGAAGGGGTTGGCCACGATGGAGAGGAAGACGCCGCCGAGGCCGGCCAGTCCGCCGGAGATGATCACGGCGAGGTACTTGTACTTGTAGACGTTGACGCCGAGGGACTCGGCGGCCACCGGGTTCTCGCCGCAGGAGCGCAGCCGCAGACCGAACGGGGTGCGCCAGAGGATCCACCAGGTGCCGGGGATCAGCGCCACGGCGATCAGGGTCAGCCAGGAGACGTTGGTGACCAGGCCGCCGAGCAGGCCGGCGATGTCGGAGACGAAGAACCAGCCCTTGGCGTTGAGGTCGGTCAGCCAGTCGGACAGTCCTGGCACGGTGAAGTGGCCGAGGGACTCGACCGCCGGGGACTGCTTGGCGGAGCCGCCCTGGTGGCCCTCGAAGGCGAGGGGGGCCAGGTAGCGGGTGGCGCCGAGGGCGAGGATGTTGATCGCCACACCGGAGACGATGTGGTTGACGTTGAACGTGACGGTCACGATGGCGTGCAGCAGACCGCCGAGGCAGCCGCCGATCAGGCCGACGAGGACGCCGGTCCACGGGCCCCACTGGAATCCGGCCCAGGCGCCGAACCAGGTGCCGAGGATCATCATGCCCTCGAGGCCGATGTTCACCACGCCCGCGCGTTCGGCCCACAGGCCGCCGAGGCCGGCGAGGCCGATCGGCACGGCGAGCTGGAGGGCGGTGGACATCTGGCTGACGTTGGTGATGCCGTCGGCACCGGTGATCAGGCGCACGATCGAGGTCAGCGCCAGGGCTCCGGCGATGATCAGCATCAGGACGGGCAGCGACAGGCGGCGGCCGGCCTTCGGGGCGTGTTCCAGCGACGGCTGGTTGACGTCGGTCGCTGTGGTCGGAGCGGTCATCGGCCGGCCACCTCCTTCGTGGTGTTGTTGGCGCCGAGGACGTGACCGGCGGCGAGCTCCGCGCCGACCCGGCGCTGCTGGCGGCGCAGACCCCACTCGCGGACGGCCTCGTAGGAGACGACCACGGAGAGGACGATCAGGCCCTGCATGATGACCGCGATCTCCTTGTCGTAGCCGTGGAAGTCCAGCTCGGGCGACGCCTTGTCGAGCCAGGCCCACAGCAGGGCGGCGAAGACGATCCCGACCGGGCTGTTGCGGCCGAGCAGGGCGATGCCGATGCCGAGGAAGCCGATGCCGGTGGGGAAGTTCAGGTTGTACGTGTGCGAGTCGCCGAGCAGGATCGGCAGGCCCGCCAGGCCGGCGATGGCGCCGGAGAGCAGCATGGCGGTGAGGACCATGCGCTTGGGGTCGACGCCGCTGGCGGCCGCGGCGGAGCTGGACGCGCCGGAGGCACGCAGGTCGAAGCCGAAGCGGGTGCGGTTGAGGGTGACCCAGTAGCCGATGCCGAGGAGCACGGCGAGGATCACCAGGCCGTAGATCTCGCCGGCCGCGCCGAGGTCGATGCCCGGGATCCAGCCGGACTCGTGCATCTCGCCGGTGGTGCTGTTGTTGCCGATCTTGACGCCGAACACGTCCGGCTTCCACATGTAGACGATCAGCGAGGTGGCGATCGCGTTGAGCATGATCGTGGCGACGACCTCGCTGACGCCGCGGGTGACCTTGAGGAAGCCGGCGATGCCGGCCCAGAAGGCGCCGGTGAAGACGGCGGTCAGCAGCAGCAGCGGCACCTGGAGGAACGCCGGCAGGCTGGCGTGCGCGCCGACGATGGCGGCCATCATCGCGCCGAGCTGGTACTGGCCGTCGACGCCGATGTTGAACAGGTTCATCCGGAAGCCGATGGCCACCGCCAGGGCCGCGATGTAGTACATCGAGGCCTGGTTGAGGATCAGCACCTGGACGTCCGCGTACCCGGCCTGCTCGAACATGAGGGCGAACGGCTCGACGGGGTTCTTGCCGGAGGCGATCAGCACGATCGCGCTCAGCACGAAGGCCACGGCGAGCGCGATGACCGGGCCGGCCACCGCGAGGAGCACGCGCTCCTTGTCGAACTTCTTCATCAGCGGGCCTCGTCTTCCGGAGACTCGGCGGACTTGGACACGTCGGCCTGGGTCTCGGCAGGGGTCTCTTCGTGTTCGAGGTGGCCCTCGGCGGCGCCGGTCATGGCGGTGCCGAGTTCCTCCGGGGTGATGGTGGCCGGGTCGGCGTCGGCGACCAGCTTGCCGTCGTAGATCACGCGGAGGGTGTCGGACAGGCCGATCAGCTCGTCCAGGTCGGCGGAGATCAGCAGCACGGCCAGGCCCTCGCGGCGGGCCTCGCGGATGTGGTCCCAGATCGCGGCCTGCGCGCCGACGTCCACACCGCGGGTGGGGTGGGCGGCGATCAGGAAGCGCGGCTTGTGGCTCATCTCGCGGCCGACGATCAGCTTCTGCTGGTTGCCGCCGGACAGGGAGGCGGCGGTGACGTCGATGCCGGGGGTGCGGACGTCGTACTCGGTGACGATCCGGCGGGTGTCCTCCTGGGCCGCCTTCGGGTCCAGCCAGACGCCCTTGGCGTTGGGCTTCTCGGTGACGTGGCCGAGGATGCGGTTCTCCCAGAGGGGCGCCTCGAGCAGCAGGCCGTGGCGGTGGCGGTCCTCGGGGATGTAGCCGATGCCCTCCTCGCGGCGCTTGCGGGTGGCCCAGGCGGTGATGTCCTCGTCGGCCAGCCGGATGACGCCGGAGTCGGCGTGGCGCAGGCCGATGAGGGCGTCGACCAGTTCGGTCTGGCCGTTGCCCTCGACGCCGGCGATGCCCAGGATCTCGCCCTCGTGGATGGTGAAGGAGATGTCGTCGAGGAGGGCCTTGCCGCCGGGGGCGGCCAGGCGCAGCTTGTCGACGGTGATGACGGGCCGGTCGGTGACCGTGGACTCGGCCGTCTCCGGGGTGGGCAGCTCGCTGCCCACCATCAGCTCGGCGAGCTGGCGCGGGGTGGTCTCGGAGGGCACGGCGGTGCCGACCGTGGTGCCGCGGCGGATGACGGTGATGTCGTCGGCGACGGACAGCACCTCGCCCAGCTTGTGGGAGATGAAGATGACCGACAGGCCCTCGGCCTTGAGCTCGCGCAGGTTGTCGAAGAGCGCGTCGACCTCCTGCGGGACGAGCACGGCGGTCGGCTCGTCGAGGATCAGGGTGGTGGCGCCGCGGTAGAGGACCTTGAGGATCTCCACGCGCTGGCGGGCGGCGACGCCCAGCTCCTCGACCAGGACGTCGGGGCGGACCTCCAGGCCGTAGCGCTCCGAGAGCTCCTTGATGCGGCGGCGGGCCTTGCCGCCGATGCCGTGGAGCTTCTCGCTGCCGAGGACGACGTTCTCCAGGACGGTGAGGTTGTCGGCCAGCATGAAGTGCTGGTGCACCATGCCGATGCCGCGCGCGATGGCGTCGGCGGGCGAGGAGAAGTTCACCTGTTCGCCGTGGACCGTGATGGTGCCCTCGTCCGGCTTCTGCATGCCGTAGAGGATCTTCATCAGGGTCGACTTGCCGGCGCCGTTCTCGCCGACGAGGGCGTGGACGGTGCCCTTGCGGACGGTGAGGTGGATGTCGTGGTTGGCGACGACACCGGGGAAGCGCTTGGTGATCCCGGCGAGCTCCACGGCGGTCACCGTCTTGTGGACCGCCGCTCCGGCCGGAGGGCTGCTGGACGCGTTGATGACGCACTCTCCTGGGGACGGGGGCCGTCTACGCGCGTAGCGCCCCTTCGGCATACAAAGGGGTGGCACACCTGACCGACGGGGTGCGAGGAGCCAGGCTCCTCGCACCCCGTCGAGCGGTCGCGACCCCGCGGTGGTTCAGGGTGTGACTCAGCTCGACTTGACCTTGATCTCGCCGCTGATGATCTTCTCCTTGGCCGTCTCGATGGCTTTCTGGAGCTCGGCGTCGTCCGCGAACTTCGGGTTGGAGTTCGACAGGCTCACCTCACCCGTCTTGAGATCGCCCTTGACGATACCGGTCGCGGGCTTGCCGTCCTCGACCGACTTCGCCAGGTTGTAGACCGCCTTGGCGACGTCCTTCATCGCCGAGGTCAGGATCGAGTCCTTGTACTTGGCGAGGGCTTCCTGCTGGTACTGGTCGGAGTCGACACCGATCGCCCACACCTTGTTGGCGGCGGCGGCCTCGATGACACCCTGACCGGACAGACCGGCGGCCGCGTAGACGACGTCGGCCTTCTTCTCGATCTGGCCCTCGGCGGCGCTCTTGCCCTTGTCGGGGCTGGAGAAGCCGCCCTCCTCCGCGGTCTGCGTGAGGAACTGGGAGATGACCTTGACCTTGGGGTCGGTGTCCTTGACGCCCTGCTCGAAGCCGGCGCGGAACTTGTGGATCAGCGGGATGTCCACACCGCCCACGAAGCCGACGACGTCGGTCTTGGTGCTCTTGGCGGCCGCGACACCGGCCAGGTAGGAGGCCTGCTCCTCGGAGAACACCAGGTCGGCGACGTTCTTCGCCTCGACGGTGGCGTCGTCGACGATGCCGAAGGTGGTGTCGGGGAACTTCTCCGCGGCGCCCTTCACGGCGGACGCGTAGGCGTAGCCGACGCCGACGATCGGGTTGTAGCCCTGCTTCGCCAGCGAGACGAGGCGCTGCTCCTTGTCGGCGTCGGTCTCACCGTCGGTGGGCTCGACGTCGGCCGTCTCGTAGCCGAACTCCTTCTTCGCCTTCTCCAGGCCCGCGAACGCGGCGTCGTTGAAGGACTGGTCGCCCTTGCCGCCGACGTCGTAGGCGATGGCGAGACCCTTGCCCTCCTTCGACTCCGAGGAGCCCGAGGAGGTCGAGGTGCCGCCGCAGGCGGAG
This sequence comes from Streptomyces althioticus, assembly GCA_014649355.1. Classification (GTDB taxonomy): domain Bacteria; phylum Actinomycetota; class Actinomycetes; order Streptomycetales; family Streptomycetaceae; genus Streptomyces; species Streptomyces althioticus. Next base: position 214,483 of record BMSW01000007.1, on the reverse strand, counting down.
AGGGCGAGGGCCAGGGAGGCGGTCGCTGCGCCTGCGACCGTGATCCGGGAAATCCGGCGCATGTGTGGTGCTCCTAGTCGTACAAGCGCCGGGAAACGGTACGGGCTACGGCGCTGGCTTCGCCGCAGATTAACGCGCGTAGACCTGCCTGAAAACCCCTTCTGTCCACCTTGTTATGCGCCCGTGTTCAAGCCGGTTCCGCCTGCCGGGACGGGGCGTTGCTGTTCGCGAACGGAAGGTGGCGGTGGGTGAGCGCCCGGAGCCTCCCGGCGGCTTCCGGACGGCCTTTTCCGGGAGTACGCCGCAGCGGGCGGGCGCGAGGTGCGCCCGCCCGCTGCGTACGGGAGGTCGACGCCGGACCGGGCCCGGCGGCGGGGTCACTCCGTGTTGACCTTGATGCTGCCGTCGGTGATGCCCTTCTTGGCCTCGTCCACGGCCTCCTTCAGGCCCGGGATCTCGGCCATCTTGGGGTTGCTGTCGGACAGGCCGACGCCGTTGACCTTGAGGTCGAAGACCTGGGTGCCGGTGAGCGGCTTGCCGTCCTGGACGGACTTGGTCAGCGTGTAGACCGCGCCGCCGACGTCCTTCAGGGCGGAGGTGAGGATGAAGTCCTTGTAGCCGGCGAGGGCTTCCTGGTTGTACTGGTCGGAGTCCACGCCGATCGCCCAGACCTTGGCCTTGGCCGCGGCCTCGATGACGCCCTGGCCGGAGAGACCGGCCGCCTGGTAGATGACGTCCGCGCCCTTCTCGATCTGGCCCTCGGCGGCGGCCTTGCCCTTGTCGGGGCTGGAGAAGCCGCCCTCCTCCGCGGTCTGCGTCAGGTACTGCGAGACGACCTTGACCTTGGCGTCGGTGTCCTTGACGCCCTGCTCGAAGCCCGCCTGGAACTTGTGGATGAGCGGGATGTCCACGCCGCCGACGAAGCCGACGGTGTCGCTCTTGGTGGCCTTGGCGGCGGCGACACCGGCGAGGTAGGAGGCCTGCTCCTCGGCGAAGACCAGGGAGGCGACGTTCTCGCCCTCGACGACGGAGTCGACGATGCCGAACGTGGTGTCGGGGTACTTGGCGGCGACGGCCTCCATCGCGGGGCCGTAGGCGAAGCCCACGCCGATGACCGGGTTGTAGCCCTGGCGGGCCAGCGAGGCCAGGCGCTGCTCCTTGTCCGCGTCGGTCTCGCCCTCGGTGGGCTCGACGTCGGCGGTCTTGAAACCGAATTCGTCCTTGGCCTTGGTGAGGCCGGCGAATGCGGCGTCGTTGAAGGACTGGTCGCCCTTGCCGCCGATGTCGTAGGCGATGGCGACGCCGAGGTCGTCCTTGGAACCGCCGCTGTCACCGTTGTCACTGCTGGTTCCGCCGCAGGCGGTGGCGGCGAGCGCGAGCGAAGCGACCCCCACCGCTACGCGGGTCAGTTTGGATATCCGACGCATCTGAAGTTCCCCATTCTCCAAAGCCCCGCAGCGGGTGCTCGGTTCGGCGCACATTAACGCGCGTAGACACTCCTGGGAACGGGGTCGTGCGGGGCCGTTATCCATTCGTGCCGATGGCCGGTTACGCCCTTGTGAACCAGGGGGTCGCAGGGAGGCGAATCGGGCATACGCGTCTGCACGCGCCCCACGGTGCACCCCCGGGGACCCGGCCGCAAGCGGAAAGGGCCGGGGAGGTGTGACACGAAAGGGTGCCTCCAGGCACCGTTCAGTGCACACCCCTCAGGGGCGCGGGGAACTGTGCGATCAGCACCCCGAGGGGCGCGGGGAACTGCGCGCTCAGCCACGGACGGCCCGCACACGGCGCTGAAACGATGCCGCCGCGCCCACCCATGCCGCCCCCGCGGCACGACTGCCCACCGTGGGGGAAGCACCCCTAAGGGGCGCGGGGAACTGCGCGCTCAGCCACGGAGGCCCCGCACACGGTGCTGCAGAGGTGCCGCCGCGCCCACCCGTGCCGCCCCGCGGCACGACTGCCCGCAGCTGGGGCGGTACGCCCCTCAACCGTGCGGGGAACCGCGCGAACGCGTACGCCGTCTAGCGCAGCGCGTCCAGCAGGGCCGCCGCGGTGAACAGCTCCACGCCGACGGTGATGGCGTGCTCGTCCACGTCGAAGTCGCCCTGGTGCAGGTCGCGCACGATGCGCTCGCCGGGGGTGCGGACGCCGAGGCGGGCCATGGCGCCGGGGACGCGCTCCAGGTACCAGGAGAAGTCCTCCCCGCCCAGGCTCTGTTCGGTGCCCTCGACGGCCTCCGTGCCACGGCGGGCGGTCATCGCGTCGCGCAGCAGCTCGGTGGCCCCGGCCTCGTTGACGACCGGCGGGACGCCCCGCACGTAGTTGATCTCCGACTTGGCCCGGTGCAGGTTGGCCACCTCGTCGATGGCGGCGACCACGACGTCCGGCGCCTGCCGCCAGGTCTCCAGGTCCAGGCAGCGGACGGTGCCGGAGAGTACGGCGTGCTGCGGGATGACGTTGGGCGCGTGGCCGGACTCGATCCGGCCCCAGGTGACGGCGAGCCCGCTGCGGGTGTCGACCCGGCGGCCGACCAGCGCGGGCACGTCGGTGACGACCCGGGCGGCGGCGGTGACGAGGTCGGTGGTCAGGTGCGGGCGGGCGGTGTGGCCGCCGGGGCCCTCCAGGGCGATCTCCAGCCGGTCGCAGGCGGAGGTGATGGCGCCCTGGCGCAGCCCGATCTTCCCGGCGTCGACGCGCGGGTCGCAGTGCACGGCCAGGATCCGGCCGACGCCCTCCAGCGCGCCGTCGGCGATGACGTCGGCGGCGCCGCCGGGCAGCACCTCCTCGGCGGGCTGGAAGATCAGCCGGACCGGTCGGGGCAGCAGGCCCTGGCGGTGCAGTTCGGCCAGCACGAGGCCGGCGCCGAGCACCACGGTGGTGTGCACGTCGTGACCGCAGGCGTGGGCGCGGTCGGGCACGGTGGACCGGTAGGCGCAGCCGGCCTTCATGTCGGGGATGGGCAGGGCGTCGATGTCCGCGCGCAGGGCGAGCATGGCGGCGTCGGTGCCGGCTTCCTCGTCCGTCCCGATGTCACAGATCACCCCGGTCCCGCTGGACAGTACGCGGGGGCGCAGGCCCGCGCGCTGCAGGCGCTCCTTGATCGCGGCGGTCGTACGGAACTCCTGGTTGCCCAGCTCCGGGTGCATGTGGAGGTCTCGCCGGAACGCCACGAGTTCCGCGCGCAGTGCCTCGGGCAGCGCGCCGGGGAGCACCGCTCCCCCGGGGAGATCGATCTCGGACTCCAGTGACATCAGTGGCTTCACCCTTTGAAGAGTAGGGCTCCGAAGCGCTCCACCGACCCCTGATCAAGAAAAATCAGCCCGTTGGAGGGAGAAAATCCGGCCGCCCTACGCATAGCCGTTCAGCGAGATGGGTACACTCACCGCCCTTTTGTGAGGGTAGGGGCGCTCGGCCTGCCGGGCCATGAGGTCGGTCACAGCCCCCGCGCGGGCGTCGGCACCTTCCGTCCTTCCACGGTTACCACGTCCGGCCCAACCCACGCCGAGCGGTTCATCTGGCGGACAGCGGGCCGGTGTCCGGGGGCGCGGCGGGGCGCAGGGGGTGGGCGCCGCGCGCGGTGCCGACGACGTCGGCGAGGAAGCCCCGGGCGCGCGGGGAGGCATGGGCGGTGAGCCACTCCGGGTCGATGTCGCACACCGCGATCCGCACGTCTGTTCCGGCCAGGGCGAGCGGCAGGGTGTGGACGACGGTGGAGGGGAAGCTGACGACCGTGCGTCCCACGGGGCCGCGGCGGGCGACGAGTTCCAGGGGCAGTTCGGGACGGACGATCTCCAGGCCCGTCTCGACGGCCAGTCGGTGCAGCTTCTCGGTGGTCTCGCGGCGGTGCGCGAAGTAGCGCCGGGCGCCGTGGGTCCGGGCGAGGGCGCCGACCGCCGCCACGTAGGCGTCGGCGTCGACCACGCCCGTCTCGACCAGGGAGGTGCCCACCAGGTCGGCCCCGCGGGTGACGCGCGGCGGTCCGAAACGGTCGCGGGTCCAGGCGAAGGTGTGGGCGCGCACGGTGACACCGGGTGGGACGTCCGCCATCGGCATGGAGGTGAACACCTCCACGGTGCGTTCGCCGCCGGGGGTGAGCCGGCGCCGTGCGGCGGCGGACACCGGGGCGAGGACCAGGTCACGGGGCCCGGGGCGGCCGCCCTTGCGGTGCCAGCGCACCAGGCGTTCGCCGCGGGCGAGCTGGCCGGCGAACTCCATGGTCGCCGTGCCGTCGTCGACGACCACCACCTCGGGCGCCCGGGTGATGGTCAGCAGCAGCTGCACGTAGCGGGAGAACGGGTCGCCGAGGACGACCCGCCGCGCCCGGCGCAGCGGCACGGCGAGGCCGCCCATGGTGCGCAGCGGGGCGGACACTCCCCCGCGCGCCTCCTCCCAGCGGACGTCGTGCCCCTCCTCGCGGGCCAGTTCGGCCATGCGGCGGAGCTGGCCGCGGGTCATCGGGTCGACCGGGGACAGCACCACGAGGGCGAGTCCCGCGCCGGGCGCGTGGGCGTGCGCCCACTCCAGCACGTTGAGCAGCTGGACCGGGCTCTCCACGAAGGCGAGCGTGCGAGGGCCGCTGCGGCCGGCGCGGGGGCTCATCGACGTACGACCGTTCCCGTCGTAGGGGTGTAGGTGAGGGCGGGTCAGACCGACACGGGCTCGCCGGCGGCCGTGGCGATCTCCGCCTCGGCGACGACACCGGCCACCCGGCGGAGCTTCTTCATCGGGCCGAGCTCGGAGTCGTAGACCTTCTTCACGCCGTCGCCGAGGGAGGCCTCGACGGCGCGGATGTCGCGTACCAGGCGCTGGAGGCCCTGGGGTTCGACGGAGGCGGCCTGGTCGGAGCCCCACATGGCGCGGTCGAGGGTGATGTGACGCTCGACGAAGACCGCGCCGAGGGCGACGGCGGCCAGCGTGGTCTGCAGGCCGGTCTCGTGGCCGGAGTAGCCGATCGGGACGTTCGGGTACTCCTGCTGAAGGGTGTTGATGACGCGCAGGTTCAGCTCCTCCGCCTTGGCCGGGTAGGTGGAGGTGGCGTGGCAGAGCAGGATGTTGTCGCTGCCGAGCACCTCGACGGCGTGCCGGATCTGCTTCGGGGTGGACATGCCGGTCGAGAGGATCACCGTGCGGCCGGTGGCGCGCAGTTCGCGCAGCAGCTCGTCGTCGGTGAGGGACGCGGAGGCCACCTTGTGCGCGGGCACGTCGAACTTCTCCAGGAAGGCGACGGCCTCGGTGTCCCACGGGGAGGCGAACCAGGCGATGCCCTTCTCCTTGCAGTACGCGTCGATCTGCCGGTACTCGTCCTCCCCGAACTCCACGCGGTGCCGGTAGTCGATGTACGTCATCCGGCCCCACGGGGTGTCCCGTTCGATGTCCCACTGGTCGCGCGGGGTGCAGATCTCCGGGGTGCGCTTCTGGAACTTGACGGCGTCGCAGCCGGCGTCGGCGGCGGCGGCGATCAGCTTGAAGGCGTTGTCGAGGTCGCCGTTGTGGTTGATGCCGATCTCGCCGGTGACGTAGACGGGGCGGCCGGGGCCGGTCTCGCGGTTGCCGAGGGTGCGGATACGGGAGTCGCTCATGACCAGGGGTTTCCTTACTGGGGGAGGGAATCGAGAGAGGGACCGAGGATCCAGCCGGCGATCTCTCGGACCGCGCCGGCACCGCCGGGGACGGTGGTGACCGCGCGGGCGGCGCCGCGTACGGCGTCGTGGGCACTGGCGACCGCCACGGGCCAGCCGACGAGGGCGAAGCACGGGAGGTCGTTGACGTCGTTGCCGACGTAGAGCACGCGTTCGGGCGCGATGCCCTGTTCCTCGCACCACTGCTTGAGGGCGAGGTCCTTGCGGTCGACGCCGTGCAGCACGGGGATCCGGAGTTTGCGTGCGCGGGCGGCGACGACCGGGTTCTGCTCGGTGGACAGGATCAGCAGCTTCAGGCCGCCGCGGCGCAGCGCGGCGACGCCGAGGCCGTCGCCGCGGTGCACGGAGACGAACTCCCGTCCGTCCGCGTCGATCAGCACCCGGTCGTCGGTCTGGGTGCCGTCGAAGTCGAGAACCACCGCGTCGATGTCGTCGGCGGTGGGCAGGCCGGTGCGCCCGGCGTCGAGGAGCGGCGCGAGGGCGCGGGCCCGGGCGAGGTCGTGCGGATCGTCGACCTCCAGGACGCGCGCGGGGTCGGTGCGCACGAGGGCGGTGCGGCCGAAGAAGCGGTGGCCGTGCGCGCGCAGCCCGGCGGCGTCCATGGCGTAGGCGGCGCCGGTCTCCAGGAAGTCCTGGGGGCGGTCCTGACGGCGGGGGCGGAAGGACTTGTCGTGGTTGACGCCGTGGCCTCCGCGGACCGCCGCGGCTCCTTCTCCGGTGGTCCGCGCGCCCGTCGCGGCGGCGGACTCGGCCGGCCCGGAAACTGTCCCGGCCGGCCCGGCGGCGGACTCGGCCGTGACCACGGCCGTCTCGGCCGGCCCCGCGGCTCGCCCGGCGGCCCGGGCTCCTCCCCCCGCGGTTCCGGCGTCGGTCCCGGCCGTGCCCACGGCGATCGCGGCCGGCCCGGAAGTCGTATCGGCCGGCCCGGCGGCGGACTCAGCCGTGACCGCGGCGGTCACGGCCGGCCCCGCGGCTCGCCCGGCGGCCCGGGCTCCACCCCCTGCGGTCCCGGCGGCGGTTCCGGCCGTGCCCACGGCGATCGCGGCCGGCCCGGAAGTCGTATCGGCCGGCCCGGCGGCGGACTCAGCCGTGACCGCGGCGGTCACGGCCGGCCCCGCGGCTCGCCCGGCGGCCAGGGCTCCACCCCCCGCGCTCCCGGCGGCGGACTCAGCCGTGACCACGGCGGTCTCGGCGGCCGCAGTGCCGGTCCCGGCCGGCCCGGCCGGTCCACTGGCCGTCGCGCCGGCCGTCCCGGCTCCGGTCTCGCGCCAGACGAAGCCGTGGAACGGGGCGACCGTCACCGCCGTGTCGGCGTCGCCGTGGGCGACCGCGGCGGCCACCCCGTCGACGTCCTCGCGGGTGAGGAAGGGGCTGGTGCACTGGACGAGCAGGACGACGTCCACGCGGGCGCCGTGCAGTGCCTCGTGGGCGTCCAGGGCGTGCAGCACGGCCGCCTCGGAGGTGGCGGTGTCCCCGGCGAGGTCGGTGGGCCGCAGCACGACCTCGGCGCCCGCCTGCCGCGCGGTCTCGGCGATGTCCGCGTCGTCGGTGGAGACGACCACGTCCGTGACGTGCCGGGCGGCGCGGCACTCCCGTACGGCGCGGGCCACCAGGGGCACGCCGCCGACGGGGGCGAGGTTCTTCGCGGGGACGCCCTTGGAGCCGCCGCGTGCGGGGATCACGGCGAGCACCCGGCGGACGGCGGGCGTTGAGTCGGACATGGGGTCAGCTCCTGGGACGGGGGGCGGGGCGGTCACAGCTCGCCCATGCGGCGGATCGCGGGGGCCACGCGCTGCACGCCGTGGCGGTAGGCGCCGCGTGCGGTGCGGCGCACGATCCGCCGGACCGGGCCCGGCTGCCGGTCCGCGGCGGGCGCGCCGGGCAGCGGCGTCCCGTCGGGGCCGAGGTGGTGACGGGCGAGGACGCCGGGCAGATAGCCGGGCGCGGTGACGGGCGTGTAGTACGGGGTGAGCGGCGGGAGTCCGCCGGGTTCGTCGAGCAGTGCGGCGATGCGGGCGCGCGCGGTGTCGAAGGCCGTCTCGTACGTGCCGTCCGCGGTGACGCCCTGCCGGGCCAGCCACTTCTCGTCGGGCGCCGGGAGGTGTCCGGCGTCGAGCTGGTCCCAGGAGGCGAGGCACCCGGAGCCGACGAAGTGGTGGTTGCCGAGCGCCTCGCGGATGCCGAGGTCGGTGAGCACCGCGGTGGGGATGCGCCGGTGCAGGGCCTCCAGGGCGGCCGTCGAACTGACGGTGACGAGCAGGTCGGTGCGGTCCAGGACCTCGCCCATGTGCCCGTGCACCAGGCGCAGGTTGGCGGGCAGGCCGAGGCCGCGGGCCAGCTTCTGGTAGGGCAGTTCCTCGATGTGCGTGGTGTGTTCGCCGGGCCGGGAGCGCAGCTTCAGCAGCACCTCCCGCTCGGGGTGCCGGCGGGCGTGCTCCACCAGCCGGTTCAGCAGGTACGTGCGGTCCGCGCGGGTGTCCGGCACGGACGGCTGGGCGGCGAACACCACCGTGTACGGCGCGTGGCCGCCGGTGTGGGGCGCTCCCCCGAGGAACGGCAGCGCGACCTCGGTGACCGCGTCCGCGCCGGCGCCGACGCCCTCGTACACGGCGCGGAAACGCTCCGCGTCCTGGCGGGAGTTGGCCAGCACCAGGTCGGCGCCGTGGCGCAGCAGCAGGCCGTCGGTGAGCTTCTCGTAGACGACGCCGACGTAGCCGGTGACGACGACCGGCCGGCGGGGCCTGTCCTGCCAGACGCGGCGCAGCCCGTGCAGCATCGCCTGCACCCCTCCGCCGACCAGCGCGAGCACGAGGACGTCACAGGGCTCCTCGTCCATGGCGCGCAGGAACTCGGCCGCGGTGACCTCCCGCAAGGAGTCCGCGCGGACCCCGACCTCGCCGAGCTGGCGGGCGGTGGGCGTGGCGCGGCCCCGCAGCAGGAATCCGTCCAGGCGGATGTCACGCGGCGCGATGCGTTTCGCGGTGAGCGTGCCCCATTTCCAGCGGGTGTCGGAATCCGCGAGGACCGCCACCCTGAGGGGCTTGTTTGCACTTGCTGGCACACCCGGGACGCTAGGAATCGAATTCCGCGAACTGCCCAACCGCGCCTCAACGAAAAGTTAACAACACCCCACCGAGAACCGAACCGGCCTGGGAAAAGTCCGGAGGAAGAAGCGGTCCACCGGACCGACACATCGAGTTCACCGTCCGTACGGCCGACGGAAAGAAAGCGCGCCGGGCGGCCTTCTAGTGTTTTCCGCGTGCCGAAGCTTTCCGTGATCGTCCCTTTCCGTGACGTCCGGCCGTACGCGCCGGACGCGCTGAGAAGTCTGCGCGCGAACGCCCGCCCGGATTTCGAGTTCGTTCTGGTCGACGACGGTTCGCAGGACGACACCCCGGACCTGGTGGAGCGGGGCGCCGAGGAACTGTCCCGGCTCGCACGGGTGCGCGTCGTCCGCCGGGAGCGCCCCGGCGGGATCGCCACCGCGCGCAACGCCGGGCTGGACGTGGCGGAGGGCGAGTACCTGACCTTCCTGGACGGTGACGACTGGTACGCCCCCGGGTATCTGCCCCGGCTGGTGGCGGCGGCGGAGGGGCTGGGCTGCGATTTCCTGCGCACGGACCACGTCCGGGTCACCGGGCGCGCCCGGACCGTGCGCCGGGTGCCGGTGGGGCTGCGGGACGAGGTGCTGGACCCGCGAGAGGCGATCCTGCCCGCCGACCGGACGACCGCCGTGGACCACCCGCAGGCGTGGGCCGGGATCTACCACCGGCGACTGCTGGAGCGGGGGCTGCTGCGCTTCCCGGACGGGCTGCGCACCGCGGAGGACCGGCCGTGGATCTGGCGGCTGCACCGGGAAGCGGAGTCGTTCGCCGTGGTGGGTCTGCTGGGCGTGTTCTACCGGAAGGGCGTCGCCTCCTCCCTCACCCGTGTCGGCGACGAGCGGCAGCTGGACTTCGTGCCCGCCTTCGACCGGGTGGTGGCGGAGACGGCGGCGGACCGGGACGCGGACCGGCTGCTGCCGAAGGCGGTGCGCACGTACTGCGCGGTGATCGACCGTCACCTGGCCGAGCGGGACAAGTTCGAGCCGGCGGTGGCCGCGCGGCTGCGGGCGCTGTGCGCGGACGCGCTGCGGCGGCTGCCGCGGGACGTGCTGGACGAGGTGCTGGACGCGATGGACGCGGGGCGGGCGGCGCGGCTGCGACGGCTGCGCAGGACGCCCCTGCGCGCGGGGAGGGGGGCCGCGTGAGGGCGGTCGGTACGCAGGTGTTCTGCGCGAGCGGACCGTCGGCGGTGGTGCTGATGGCCGCGGCGGCCGAGGCGGGGCTGCTGTCGGAGGCGGGGCGGCGGGTGCTGCTGGTGTGCGACGACGCGCCGGTCCCCGAGGCGGCCCCGCCCTGGGACGAGGTGCCGGGCTTCGCGCGACTGCGGGCCCGCTTCGACGCGGTCCTGTCCTGGAACGAGGCGATACGGCCCTTCCACCCTGCGGCCTGGACGCCCCGCACGGAGGACGTGCCCCTCCTGGAACGGCACCTGCGGCGGTTGTGGGGGCTCGGGGACGAGCGGGTGGAGCTGGTCCTCGGCACCCCGGACACCCCGCCGGCGCAGGCGGTGGCCCGAGTGTTCACGGGCGCGCCCCTGCACGTGTGCGCGGGCGGACCGGCGGACTACGGACCCACGCGCGGCAAGCTGGACCCGCTGATCGGCACGCGGGTGCGGCAGGTGCTGCACCTGGAGCTGATACCGGGTCTGACACCAGCGCTGCTCGCCGAGTTCGGTACGCCCGCGAGGGTGATTCCGGCGGAGGTCTTCCGCGCGGTGACGGGGGAGGTCGCCTCGGCGGTGACGGGGGTGCCGGAGGGGGCGGCGCTGGTCGTCGGGGAGCGGCCGTCGGACACGGCGGGCGAGGAGGACGCGCTGCACGCGGAGATGGTGCGGACGGCCGTCGGACGCGGCCACGACCGCGTGGTGTTCGCGCCACACCCCGCCTCCCCGTCACGGCACGCGGGCGCGGTGCGCGCCGAGGCCGAACGCCTGGGCGTGGACCTCACCGTCCTGGACACGCCCGTCCCCGTGGAGGCGCTGTACGAGGGGGCCCGCCCGGCGCTGGTCGTCGGCTGCGCGTCGGCGGCCGTGTTCACGGCGTCCGCCCTGTACGGCCTGCCGGTCGCACGCGTCGGCACCGGGCGGCTGTTGGAGGGGCTGACGCCGTATCACCACCCCCGGCGCGCCGCCCTGGTGCTGGCGGAGGCGGTGCGTGACACGGCCGTGGGCGTGGACCTGCGGGGTCTGCTGAGCGCCCTCGCGTTCACCATGCGGCCGCAGGTGCGTCCCGCGCTGCGGACGGACGCCGAGCGGTATCTCGCGGCGGGGGCGTGGGACCGGCGGTGGTTCCCGCGCCGACGGCTCACCGCGCTGGGGCTGCCCGGGGGTGTCCCACGGCAGTTGGTGTCCCTGGCGCGGAACCGGGCCGCGCGGCGGGCGGCCCGGGTGGTGCGGAGGGCCGTGAGGGGCTGAGGGCCGTGAGGGGCTGAGAGTCGTGGGGGGGGCTGAGGGCCGTGGGGCTGAGAGCTGAGAGGGGCTGAGGGCCGTGGGGGCTGAGGACCGTGAAGGGCTGAGCCCGGTCAGGCACCGGCGTCCGCCAGGATCACGTGGCGGCCCGAGACGTCCAGGGCCGGCGCGGGGAGACGGACGCGCACCGGGCGGGCGGCGGGGCCGCCGTCGAGGGCGAGGCCCGAGCCCCACGCCCACAGCCCGCCGCGCACGTCGACGGCCAGGCCCGCGAGCCCGTACGCGGTGATCCCGTGTATCGGGGGCAGGCCCGTCACGCGCACCGGGGTGGCGGAGCTGTGGTCCGAGGTGTCGCCGTCGCCCAGCGCTCCCCCGGCGCCCCGGCCCCAGGCGTGCACCACCCCGTCGCGGTCCAGGGCGTAGGCGGTGTCGTGGCCGCCCGCGACCTGGATGACGCCGGTCAGCCCGGTGACGTGGACCGGGCGGCCGGTCTGGCCGCCGCGCGGCTCGACGCCCAGGAGGCCGTGTGCGTTGTTCCCCCATGCGCAGACCAGCCCGTCCGCGCGGGCGGCGACCACCGCGCCGCCCGCCGGAGCCACGTCGACGACCCCGCGGACCCCGTTGATCGTGGTCAGCCGGGTGCCGTTCGACTCGCCGAGGACCTGCGTGAGGTTGACGCCCCAGCCCTGCACCCGGCCGTCGGAGCGCAGGGTGAAGGCGTTGAGGGGGCCCGGCGCCACCGAGACGACGTCCTTCACCCCGGGCACGGCCCGCGGCCGGGTCACCCCCGCGTGTCCGTCGCGCTTCCCCGCGTCGACGAGGAAGCGGTCGTCGCCCCAGGCCCACACGGTGCCGTCGCGCCGTACGACGAAGAACGTGGGGCCGACGGCGTACACCGCTCGGACGTCGTCCACGCCGGGGACCTGCCGGGGGACGGCGGCGTATCGGCGTTCCGCGGCGCCCTGGCCGAGGGAGCCCTTGATGTCGGTGCCGTAGGTCCAGACGGTGCCGTCGGCGCGGACCGCGGCGGTGGTGAAGCGGCCGTCCGCGACGGACACGACGTCGGTCAGGCCCGGCACCGGTGCCGGCGCCTCCGTTCCCTCGGGGGCGCCGTCCATCGGGGCCCAGGCCCAGACGGCGCCCGGCCGGGCGGGCCGCGGCTCGGGGCGGGCGGCGGGCCCGTCGGGGCACGGGGGCGCGCCCAGCACCGCCCTGTCCGCCGCGCCGCACCCGGTCAGACCGAGCAGTGCCACTCCGGCCGCCAGCATCCGCAGCCACGTCCTGGCCGTCATGCGCCCCGCCCCCTCCGTCGACCGTCCCGCCGGTCACCACGGTTCCGGGGGCGGAGCCGGTCCGGCAGGGCGAACGCACTCAGAAGCGGCTGGGTATCCGCGCCCGGCCCGGTGGGGCGCCGTCTGAGTACGAACGCCCGGCGGCGGGTTCGCCGTTGGCCGGGGACTGTTCACCCCGTGTCCACCCGGGCGCCACCGGTGGACCGCCCGGCCGGGGCACATTCGCCCGCAGCCCGTCGTTCGCGGCCCGTCGTTCATAGCCGTAGCCGTGGTCCGTAGCCCGTCGCCCGAGAAAGAGGTTCAGGTGCCCAAGCTGTCCGTCGTCGTCCCGATGCACAACGTGGAGGCGTTCGCGGAGAGCACCCTGCGCGGTCTCGCCGCCAACGCGCACCCGGACGTCGAGTTCCTGATCGTCGACGACTGCTCCACGGACGCCACGCCCTGGGTGATCGACCGGTGGGCGGAGAAGCTGCCGGGCGCGCGGGTGATCCGGCACGACACCAACCAGGGCATCGCGCAGGCGCGGAACTCCGGCATCGACGCGGCGGACGGGGAGTACCTGGCGTTCCTCGACGGCGACGACTGGTACGGGCCCGGTCACCTCGCCGCGCTGGTGCGGGCGATGGACGAGCTGGGCTGCGACTTCGCCCGCACCGACCATGTGCAGGTCACCGGCACGGAACGGGTGGTCAGGCGCCCCCCCGCCCCGGTGCGCGACGCGGTGATGGACCCGCGTGACGGGATCACGCCCGCCGACACGGAGACCATGGTCGACTACCCGTTCGTCTGGGCGGGCGTCTACCGCCGGCACCTCTTCGACGACGGCGGGATGCGCTTCGTCACCGAACTGCGCACCGCCGAGGACCGGCTGTGGATCTGGCGGCTGCACCTCACGGCGCGCAGCTACGCCTCCCTCGGGCTGCACGGGGTGTTCTACCGGCGGGGCGTCGCGACCTCCCTCACCCAGATCAAGGACTCCCGCCAGCTCGACTTCATCCCGGCCTACGACCTGCTGCTGCGGGACGTGCGGGCCGACCCGGAGTGCGACCGCTTCCTGCCGAAGGCCGTCCGCACCTACTGCGCCATGATCGCCTTCCATCTGGGCAAGGCGGACGCGTACGAGCCGTCGGCGGCGCGGCGGCTGCGGCAGGAGGCGCGGGAGGCGCTGCTGCGGATGCCGCAGGGCGCGCTGGAGGAGACCCTGGCCACCCTCGACAGCACCCGGAGCAGGCTGCTCGGCCGCCTGCGCGACGGGCGGAAGGCTGCCTGACCCATGCACCGCACGCACCGCACGACCCAGATCTTCCAGGTCTCGACCCTGTACGGCGCCGCGACCCTGGCGGCGGCGCTGGACGCGGGCCTGTTCGGACCGGCGGGGCCGTCCCGCCGGATCCTGCTGGTCTCGCACAACGCCGCCGTCCCGGAGACCGCGATGCGCCTGGACGAGATGCACGGCTACGGGCCGCTCGCCGCCCGCTTCGACGAGGTGGTGAGCTGGAACGAGGCGATCAGCCCGTACCACCCGAGCGCCTGGGGGCCGCGCGGCGCCGACACGGTGCTGTGGCAGCGGGCGCTGCGGCTGCTGTGGGGCATCGGCGAGGACGAACGGGTCGACCTGGCCGTCGAGTCGATCCAGGCCAACCCGGCCCGCGCGCTGGTCGCGATCTTCTCCGAGGCGTCCGTCGACGTCTACGCGGACGGGCTGATGAGCTACGGCCCGACCCGGGAGAAGCTGCCGCTGACCCTCGGCCGGCGCGTCCGTCGCCTGCTGCACCTCGACCTGCTGCCCGGTCTGCGCCCGATGCTGCTGTCCGAGTACGGCGTGGAGCCGGTCGTCGTGCCGGACGGGGCGTTCCGCGCGGTGCTGGACGAGGTCGCCCGGGAGGCGGCGGACGACCCGCGGCTCGCACCCGTACGGGAGGAGGCGCCGACGGCCGTGCTGCTCGGGCAGTACCTCGCGGCGCTCGGCATCCTGGGCGCGGACGAGGAGGAGGACCTGCACGTCCGCATGCTCGCCGGGGCGGTGCGGGCGGGGCACCGCTCGCTCGTCTTCAAGCCCCATCCGACGGCCCCCGCCGATTACTCGGCGGCCCTGCACAAGGCGGCCGCCGACGCGGGCGTACGGCTCACCGTGCTGGACGCGCCGCTGCTCGCGGAGACGCTGTACGACCGGGTCCGCCCGGAGCTGGTCGTCGGCTGCTTCTCCACGGCGATGGTGACCGCGTCCGTTTACTACGGCGTGCCCGTGGCGCGGGTGGGGACGGCGCTGGTCCTCGACCGCCTGCGGCCCTACGAGAACAGCAACCGCATCCCGCTGGCCCTGGTCGACCACCTGGTCCCGGACCTGGAGCGGGACGAGGCGCCGGCGGTGCTGGGCGCGGTGCCCGCGTCGCTGGAGCCGCTGGTGCGGACGATGGGGTTCTGCATGCAGCCGCGGACGTATCCGGCGCTGCGGGGATCCGCGGAGGCGTGGCTGCGCGACTGTCTCGCGGGGAGTCCCGCGCCGTATTTCCCGGCCCTGCGCCTGGCCGAGCTGGGCCTCCCGGGCAGCGGCCCGGGGGCCCGGGCGAGGGTGCGGGCTGCGCGGGCGAGGCGGAGGGTGGGGCGGGTGGTGCGGCGGGGCGGCCGGCGGTAGGCGGGGGCGGGGGGCGCCCGAAGGGGCGCGGGGAACTGCGCGAGCGACCCCCACCGGCCCGCACTCGCCCATGGCCCGGGGAGCCATTTCGGCTGCGGGCCCGTAAGGGCTGGTCGCGCCGTTCCCCGCGCCCCTTCGGGGCGACTTCACGCCCGGTTGACACCCGGCCGACGCCCGGTGGGGGTTCCTCGCGCCGTTCCCCGCGCCCCTTCAAGGCGACTTCACACCCGGTTGACACCCGGCCGACGCCCGGTGGGGGCTTGTCGCGCCGTTCCCCGCGCCCCTCCAGGGCGCCGGTCGGGCAGCGCGCCCAAAAGGGGCGCGGGGAACTGCGCGAACGGCCCCCACCGGCCCGCACCGGTGTCGATACCCGCTCAGTTCGTCCCGTAGCGGGACTCGATGCCGGTGACGATCAGGGCGAGGCCCTCCTCGAACTGTTCGTCGTAGTCGCCGAAGAGCGCCGCCCCCGCCTCCGCGGCGAGCGGATGATCGGCCATCAGACGGGCACGCGCCTCCACGTCGAACCCCTCGCGCCGCTCCCCCGGCACCGGCTCGACCCCCTGCTCCTCCGCGACGAACCCGAGCGTGTACAGGAACGTCGTCTGCAGCGCCCGGGCCGCCTGGGCCAGGGTGAGCCCCGCGGACGTGAGCAGCCGGAGGTTCGCCTCCTGCTGCTCCGCGTGCTCCAGACCGGTGAACCGCGTACCGCTGAACACCTTCGCCCCGTCGCGGTAGGCGAGCAGCGTCCGCCGCAGCACCCGGTTGCTCCTGAGCAGCCGCTCCTGCCAGGTGTCGTCGGCGGCGAGTTCGACCCCGTCGGTCATCCGGCGGAACATCTCGGTCGCCATCTCGTCCAGCAGCGCCTGCTTGTCCTTGAAGTGCCAGTACAGGGCGGGCGCCTTGACGTCGAGCTCCTTGGCGATGGCGCGCAGGGTCAGCCCGTCGAGGCCGACCTCGTTCAGCAGCTTCAGCGCCGTCCCGGCGACCCGTCGGCGGTCCAGCGGCGCGCGTCGTTCCGTGCTCACGCTTGACAACTTAACACCGTTAGAGAGACGCTCGGACGGCGGGTCACTTAACAGCGTTAAGGAGACGGATCATGAACGACACCCCTGTCCTGATCGTGGGCGCGGGGCCGACCGGCCTCACCCTCGGCATCGACCTCGCCCGGCGCGGAGTCCCGGCGCTGGTCGTGGAACGGGAGGACGGACTGTTCCCCGGATCGCGCGGCAAGGGCCTCCAGCCGCGCACCATGGAGGTCTTCGACGACCTCGGCGTGCTGGACGCCGTCCGGGCGGGCGGCGGCCGCTACCCGGTCGGCATGCTCTGGCGCGACGGCGAGCAGCTCGGCGAGCACCATCTGGCGCCGCCCGTGGAGCCCACCGAGGAGGCGCCGTACGAGGGCCTGATGATCCCGCAGTGGCGCACCCAGCGGATCCTGCGGGACCGCCTGGAGGAACTGGGCGGCAAGATCGCCTACGGCCGCGAGCTCACGGACGTCACCCAGGACGAGGACGGCGTGACCGCCCACTTCGCCGCCGGGCCGCCGCTGCGCGCCCGGTACCTCGTGGCGGCCGACGGCGGACGGTCCGCGGTGCGCCGGGCGGTCGGCACCGGCATGACCGGCGAGGCCGTCGACCCGCTGCCGATGCTGGTGGCGGACGTCCGGGTCGCCGGCCTGGACCGGGACTGGTGGCACATGTTCCCGCCCCGCGAGGGCCGCGACGAGTTCCTCACCCTCTGCCCGCTCGCCGGCACGGACGACTTCCAGCTGGTCGCCCGGTTCACCGAGGGCACCCGGGTGGACCTCTCCCCCGACGCCGTACGGCAGGTCGTGGCCGCCCGCACGCACCTCGCCGCCGAGGACGTCACCGAGGTCCTGTGGGCCTCCGACTTCCGGCCGCGCGCCGCCCTCGCCGACCGCTTCCGCGCGGGCCGGGTGTTCCTCGCGGGGGACGCGGCGCACGTGCACTCCCCGGCCGGCGGCCAGGGCCTCAACACCTCCGTGCAGGACGCCTACAACCTGGGCTGGAAGCTGGGGGCGGTGCTGTCCGACGGGGCGGACCCGTCCCTCCTCGACAGCTACGAGGAGGAGCGCCGGGCGGTCGCCGCGGACATGCTCGGCCTGTCCACCCGCATCCACCGGGGCGAGGCGAGGCGCGGCGGGGCCACCCTGCAACTGGACCTCGGCTACCGGGACTCCTCGCTCAGCGCAGAGACCCGCACCGAACCGGGACCGGTGCGCGCGGGCGACCGGACCCCGGACGGCCGCGTGGACGGCACACGCCTCTTCGACGCCTTCCGCGGCCCGCACTGGACCCTGCTGGCGCTGGGCACGGACGCCCCCGAACCGCCCGCGGGCGTACGGCTCGTGCGCGGCCCGTCCCACCGGACGTACGGCACGGGCCTGTTCCTGGTGCGCCCGGACGGTTACGTGGGCTGGACCGGGGACACCCCGGACGGGCTCGGCGCCTACCTGGCCCGGTTCGGGACGCGCTGACGGCACGTCCAGGTGCACCGGGTCCGGGCCCCCGGCCGCGAGGCGAAGGTGCGGACCGACGCCCTCCCGGGACTTGGTTCGCACGCGGCCTGCACCACAGGCGGGGGGGGTGCGCACCCCGGCATGATCCGCCGGACAGGCTCTACGCGCTCGCCGTGGACAGCTTCGCCGCGAAGCCCAGGAACAGGGCGCCCGCCGCCGAGGTGGCGCCCGCCGACAGCCGGCGGCGACGGCGGAACGCGGCGGCGAGCCGGGTTCCGCTGAAGATCAGCGCGCTGAGGTAGAGCACGCTGGCGATCTGCGCGAACACCCCCAGCACCACGAAGGACAGCGCCGGATAGGCGTAGGCGGGGTCGACGAACTGCACGAAGAAGGCGATGAAGAACAGGATCGCCTTCGGGTTCAGCAGGCTGACGACCAGCGCCCGGCGGAACGGACGCTCACCGGGCGCGGCGGCCGGGGCGGTCTCCTCCGGGCGTTCCTCGCCGCGCCCGCGCCACATGCCCCACGCGGCGCGCAGCATCCCGACGGCCAGCCACGCCAGATAGCCGGCGCCCGCGTACTTCACGATGCCGAACAGCACGGCGTTCGCCTGGAGCAGGGAGGCGACACCCGCGGCCGACAGCGTCATCAGGACGGCGTCCCCGCAC
This sequence comes from Streptomyces althioticus, assembly GCA_014649355.1. Classification (GTDB taxonomy): domain Bacteria; phylum Actinomycetota; class Actinomycetes; order Streptomycetales; family Streptomycetaceae; genus Streptomyces; species Streptomyces althioticus. Next base: position 196,259 of record BMSW01000007.1, on the reverse strand, counting down.
CAGACGCCGGCGGCGGCCGTGTAGCCGGAGCGCACTCCGCGGCGGGCGGCGACGGACAGGACGTACAGCGAGTTGGGCCCGGGCAGCAGGATGATCAGCACCAGGCCCGCGAGGTAGGTGGGAAGGTCGACGACACCGAACATAGCGAGGAGTGTCGCACGCCGTGCGACACTCCTCGCTACCGTCTCGACCTGCGAGAACGCCCCCTAGAAGGCGTCGCTCGGCACGTAGGTGCCCCACACCTCGCGCAGGGCGTTGCAGACCTCGCCGACGGTGGCGCGGGCCTTGAGGGCGTCCTTCATCGGGTAGAGGACGTTGTCCTCGCCCTCGGCGGCCTTCTTCAGCGCGGCCAGCGCCGTGTCGACCGCCTCCTGGTCGCGCTCCGCGCGCAGCTTGGCGAGGCGCTCGGCCTGCTGGGCCTCGATGGCCGGGTCGACGCGGAGCGGCTCGTAGGGCTCCTCCTCGTCGAGCTGGAAGCGGTTGACGCCGACCACGACCCGCTCGCCGGAGTCGGTCTCCTGGGCGATGCGGTAGGCGGAGCGCTCGATCTCGTTCTTCTGGAAGCCGCGCTCGATGGCGTTGACCGCGCCGCCGAGGTCCTCGACCTTCTCCATCAGCTCCCTCGCGGCGGCCTCCACGTCGTCGGTCATCTTCTCGATGACGTAGGAGCCGGCGAACGGGTCGACCGTGGCGGTCACATCGGTCTCGTAGGCGAGGACCTGCTGCGTGCGCAGCGCGAGCCGGGCGGACTTGTCCGTCGGCAGCGCGATCGCCTCGTCGAAGGAGTTGGTGTGCAGCGACTGCGTGCCGCCCAGCACCGCCGCCAGGCCCTGCACGGCGACACGCACCAGGTTCACCTCGGGCTGCTGGGCCGTCAGCTGCACCCCGGCTGTCTGCGTGTGGAAACGCAGCATCAGCGACTTGGGGTTCTTCGCGCCGAACTCCTCCTTCATCACCCGCGCCCAGATCCGGCGGGCCGCACGGAACTTGGCGACCTCCTCCAGGATCGTGGTGCGGGCCACGAAGAAGAACGACAGGCGCGGGGCGAAGTCGTCGACGTCCATGCCGGCCGCGACCGCCGTACGCACGTACTCGATGCCGTCGGCCAGCGTGAACGCGATCTCCTGCGCCGGCGAGGCACCCGCCTCCGCCATGTGGTAGCCGGAGATCGAGATCGTGTTCCACTTCGGGATCTCGGCCTTGCAGTACTTGAAGATGTCCGCGATCAGCCGCAGCGACGGCTTCGGCGGGAAGATGTACGTGCCGCGGGCGATGTACTCCTTCAGCACGTCGTTCTGGATCGTGCCGGTGAGCTTGTCGGCGCTCACGCCCTGCTCCTCGGCGACCAGTTGGTACAGGAGCAGCAGCAGCGCGGCGGGCGCGTTGATCGTCATCGACGTCGACACCTTGTCCAGCGGGATCCCGCCGAACAGCACCCGCATGTCGTCGATCGAGTCGATCGCCACACCCACCTTGCCGACCTCGCCCGAGGCGATCGGCGCGTCGGAGTCGTGACCCATCTGCGTCGGCAGGTCGAAGGCGACCGACAGACCCATCGTGCCGTTCGCGATCAGCTGCTTGTACCGGGCGTTGGACTCCGTCGCCGTGCCGAAACCGGCGTACTGGCGCATCGTCCACGGACGGCCCGTGTACATCGTCGGGTACACACCCCGCGTGAACGGGTACGAGCCCGGCTCACCCAGCTTCTCCGCCGGGTCCCAGCCCTCGAGAGCCTCCGGCCCGTAGACCGGTTCGATGGGCAGTCCGGACTCCGACTCACGCGCCATGATGTGCATGCCTCCCGCTGAGCAGCGTTGCTCGATCCGATCGCCGGTCACTCGCCGGTTACTCACCAGTACAGGCCGACCCTTCGACGGACTGTAGCGGTGCGCGTGCGGCCTGGTGGAGGGTCACACGCTGGGACCTTCCTCACAACCTCCGTGGGACCCCGCTCACAAGGCCTTTCCCCGGCGGCCGTCCCGTCCGGTCACTCCCCACCTTGCCTCCTTGTTCCGCTCCGGTCACGTCCGGGGTAGAAACACGGGGTGACGACCGGGCGGGCCCGGTGCGGCGGGACGACGGGGGACCGAGGTGCGCGGGACAGGCATGGGGAGAACAGGCATAGCCGTGCTGGCGGTGCTGGGCGCGGTGGCCGTGGGTACGGCGGGGTGCACGGTGCAGCCGGCCGGTGCGGACGGGAAGGGCGCGCCGCCGGTGCGGGTCGAGGTGCCGTCCCGGACGCCGGACGCGCCGGACGGGCCCGCGTCGCCGAGCCGGACACCGGAGGCACCCGCGAAGCCGTCGCCGTCCGCTCCGCCCGCGAAGCCGTCGAGCAGTCCCACGCCGGCCCGGGTGCTGTGGTCACCGGGCGACAAGGGGCGGGACATCCGTGAACTCCAGGCGCGGTTGCGGCAGGTCGCCTGGATCTTCCACGGCCCCACCGGCACCTACGACGACCTGACGGCGGAAGCGGTCCGCGGCTTCCAGGGCAAGCGCGGCCTGCCGCAGACCGGCGTGACGGACACGGTGACCTGGCAGCGACTGCTGGCGATGACGCGGGAGCCGGGCCGCTGGGACCTGTACCTGATGGGCGGCCAGCCGGCCGACCCGCCCGACCCGCGCTGCATGACCGGCCGGGTGATGTGCATCAGCAAGTCCAGCCGCACCCTGCGCTGGATGGTCGACGGCCGGACGGTGTCGACGATGCCGGTCCGCTTCGGCTCCGAGTACACGCCGACCCGTGAGGGCGTCTTCCGCGTCTACTGGAAGTCCCGGCACCACGTCTCGACGCTGTACGACTCGCCGATGCCGTACGCGATGTTCTTCAGCGGCGGGCAGGCGGTGCACTTCTCGTCCGACTTCGCCGCCCGGGGCTACGCCGGCGCCTCGCACGGCTGTGTGAACGTACGCGACGAGGACGCGATCGCGCGGCTGTACGAGCAGGTGCGGGACGGCGACAAGGTCGTCGTCCACTGGTGAGACCCGAGGCGGGCGACGCGACCTGAGGAGAGAGGGGCGCGGGCGGGACCGGGGGAACGTGTCCCGCCCGCGCCAGGTGCACGAGCCGTGGGTACGGGGGGAACCCCGGCTCAGTGCTACGGCCGATGACCAGTCGGCTCACTCAGTACTGCGTCACGAGGGCCGGAAGTGTCACACCCGTCGGTACGTAAGGGTGACGCGGGGGCGTTGACGCAGGTCAGAGGGGTGACAGGATGCCTGTCCGCCTACTGGTCCTGCTTGCCGTTCCCGTTGCCCTTGCCGCTTCCGTTCCCGTTACCGGGGCTGTTGTTCCCGTTGCCCTTCCCGCTCCCGTTCCCGTTGCCCTGGCTCTTGGAGGGGTGGTCGTCGGCGTGCGAGCCGCTGTTGCCGGGGCCGCCGCCGTTCCCCTTGCCCTTCCCGTTCCCCTTGCCCTTCCCGTTCCCCTTGCCGCTGCCGTTGTCGCCCTTGCCCTCACCGCCGTCGCCGGTGTCCGGGCGGTCGGCTTCCTGGCCCGGGAGGGTGTTCTGCTGCTCGCCCTCGTCGGCGTCGAGGCGTGTCTCGGCCTCGTGCATGCCGCCCCCGGCGCCCTTGTCGTCCTTGCCGGCCGTGCCGTCCTTGGTGCCCGCGCCTTCCTTGGCGGTGACGCCGCGGCAGTACGCGGCGACGCGGGAGGCGCCGCCGGCCGCCTCGTGCAGGGCGCGACGGCGTTCGCCGTTCACCGGCCTGCCCTGGTGCCAGGACCGGCACGCGGAGACCACGAGTTTCCAGCGGGCTCCGTGGGCGGCCTTGCCGTCGCCGGGCGGCGGGGCCCCGGGTGTGTGATCGGGGTCCTCGCCGCCCTGGGCGCCGTCACGGCCCCCGTCGGCGAGGTCGTCCTCGTGACGGTCGTCCGGGGTGACGCCCTGGGCGGGCGGGGAGATCAGCGGGCGCTGGGGGTGCGTCGCCGTGGCGGCACCCGCGGGGCCGGAGCGGGAGTCGTCGAAGGGTGTGCGCAGCAGCCCGGTCCCGGCGAGCACGGCGGTGCCGCCGACCATGCCGGCGACCAGCGCGGCGGCCAGCACGAGCCGGGCGGGACGCGAGCCGCGGGCTCCGCCGGGCGTTCCGTTACGGCCGGTGCGCGGGGCGTGGAGACGGATCAGGCCGACGTCGGAGTCCCCGGTGCCGGTGCCGTGACCGGTGTGCGGGGCCGAGTCGGCCTGTCCTGTCCGTTCGTCCCTCGACGTGCGGAAGGCGGCCAGCGCGGCCGCCTCCCCGGGGAGTTCGTCCTCGGCCGTGGGCGGAGGCGCGGACAGCGCGCGGAGCACTCCGGCGAGTTGTTCGGCCTGGTCACCGGCGGGTGGATCGGCAGCCCTGGGCGGCTCTCCGCTCAGCAGGCGCTCCGCCGCCTCCGCGTCCAGCCACCTGTACCGCTCATCGGCCATCACAAGTCCTTCTGCGTCCGCGCTCGCAACTGCGTCACACTCGCGGACGTCACCGTACGACGGCGTGGTTCTCTTTGGGGTGGAAGGGCGTCGAGCACACCCGCGGATTCCGGATGGCCGTCCGGATCGTCGCCGAGCAGTTCGGCGAGGCGGCGCAGGCCGCGGTGCGCGGCCGTCCGTACGGCGCCGGGGCGCTTGCCCAGGGTCTGCGCGGCCGTCTTGGCGTCGAGGCCGACGACCACGCGCAGCACGACGGCCTCGGCCTGGTCCTGCGGCAGCCGGGAGATGAGGGTGAAGGCGCCGTCGGTGGCGAGCGCCTCGATCGCCTCGCCGGCCGTGTCGGACTCGGCGGGCCGTCCGGTGAGCTCGGTCTCGTCACCGCCTATCGACGGGCGGCGGCCACGCATGCGGATGTGGTCGAGCGCGCGGTTGCGGGCGATGCGGGCGGCCCAGCCGCGGAAGCGGTCCGCGTCGCCGGAGAAGCGCTCCAGGTCACGGGCTATCTGCAGCCAGGCCTCGGACGCGACGTCCTCGGCGTCGGGCTCGCCGACCAGGGTCCGGACGTACCCGAGCAGCCGCGGGTGCACGGCGCGGTACACGGTCCGGAACGCGGTCTCGTCCCCGTCCTGTGCCGCGCGCACCGCGGCGGTCAGCTCCGCGTCGTCCCCCAGCACGCGTGCGCCCTTCTGCGCCTAAGCCGGCGCCGCTCTCGCGGACCGGGTTGCTCGCCGTCGTCATAGCTCAAGTCGGTCGTTGCGGTCTCAAGGCCGCTCGCGGAGGTTGTGGTCGTTTATCTCCCGCGGCCTGGCGCGAAAGGCACGTTACGACCTGAAACCGCTCCCCGTCCATGACCGTACAAGACGCAACTAACTCATGGCACGGGACGTGTGACAGAAAACGCATGCCCGGCGCTGTAGAAGATACGGGTCGCGCGCGGCCCGTACCGCGCGACGGCCGGGGCCTCTCCTGTGGGGGGTGGCGGCCCCGGCCGTCTCCGCGACGCCGTTCCACTCGGGGCGGCGGGTGCGAAGGCGGGCAGCACCCGTGAGTGCCGGGTGCGGGCAGTCCGTGGCCGAGCGCGCAGTTCCCCGCGCCCCTGAGGCGTCCGCGGCTGCGGGCATGCGTGCCGCACGGGTGGGCGCGACGGCACCCCGAGAACGGCGAAGGCGGGCAGCACCCGTGAGATCCGGGTGCGGGCAGTCCGTGGCCGAGCGCGCAGTTCCCCGCGCCCCTGAGGCGTCCGCGGCTGCGGGCATGCGTGCCGCACGGTGGGCGCAAGGTGCGAAGGCGGGCAGCACCCGTGAGCTCCGGGTGTGGGCAGTCCGTGGCCGAGCGCGCAGTTCCCCGCGCCCCTGAGGCGTCCGCAACTTCGGGCATGCGTGCCGCACAGGCAACGGCACGCCGCGAGCGCCGGGCTGCGAGAACACCCCTGTTCAGGTGACCCACGTCAGCCCTCAGGGCCTCCGCCCCTTCCCCTTGACCAGGTCAGAAGGGTCGGTGTCGGCCGCCTCCCCCGTGGGGCGGCCGGCACCCGCTTCAGCCCCCGTCTCGGGAGGAACACCCACCGGCGCAGACACGGAAGCCGTGGGCCGCCCGCCCCCGCCGCGCCCCGCGCAGTACGCCTCGACCTTCCCCGCGCCCCCCGCAGCGGCGACCAGCCGCTCCCAGGCCGGCGCGTCCGCCGCCCGCCCCTGCCCGGCGACCCGCTCGTACGTCCGGCACTGCGCCTCGACGCTCCCCGCAGCTCCAGCGGCCCCAGCGGCCCCCGCGGACTCCGTCGGCCCCGAGCCGCGCCAGGCGCCGTCACGCCCCGTCTCCGCGGCGGACGCCGATGCCGACTCCTCCGGGACCCCACCGGCACCGGAGGCGCCGGAGCCACCGGACGCGTCCGGAACGACAGGCGCCGAGCTCGCGGACGGCGCCCGGGTCGGCCCGGTGTCCTCGGACCTCCCACCGCCCGGCACGCCCGCCGCCTGGATCCCGGCCCAGGCCACCCCGCTGAGGGCACAGCCCGCGACCAGCGCCCCCAGCGTCGCCCGCAGCGACCGCCCGCCGAACCGCCGTCGAGAAGCCCGCCAGTCGTCCCGGCGGCGGGTGCGCGCGCCATGCGCCCCCGACTCCCGGGCGGCCACGAACGCGGCGACGGCCCGCTGCTCGGCCCCGGCGTCCACGCCGTCACGCACCAGAGCGGTGACGAGCAGCGCCTCCAGCCGGGCCGTGTCACCGGCCGGCCCCTCGACGGAGACGGGTACGGCACGCCCGGACGCGGCCGACACGCCCACGGAGCACGCGGAACGCTCTGGGTGCACACGCCGGCGGCCGGCCCGCCCGCCGTCGCTCTGCCGTTCACCCATGTCCGTTTCCGTCCCTGCTCGCTCGTGTCCGGCCTGCCCGGCCTGCCCGGTTCCGTCCGTCGGCCCCGCGGCCCCGTGTCCGAGGCCCGACGGACGGCGCACCCCCTCCCACCAGCGGGGTGCCGTGCGGGTCCCGGACAAACGGATACGTTCCGTCCGCCCGGCCCGTTCAGCCGCCTCAGCGGCCGTCGCGGCCGTGCCGTGCGGCGTGACCGCCGTTCCGGCCCACGGTCACGTCGACTCACCCAGCGTCGTGGGGGCCTCATCCGTCACACCGTCGGCCGCGAGCTGCCGCGCCAGGCGCCGCAGTCCGCGGTGCGCGGCCGTCCGTACCGCGCCCGGCCGCTTGCCGAGCACGCGGGCGGCGGCGGGCCCGTCGAGGCCCACGACGACGCGCAGCAGCACCGCCTCGGCCTGGTCGCGGGGCAGCCGGCCGACGAGGGCGAGGGCCTGCTCGGTGGACATGGCCTCCATCGCCTGGTCGTGCGTGCTGTGCGGGGCGGGCAGCTCCAGGAGGTCCTGCTCCAACGCGGACGCGCGGGGGCGTACGCGCTGGCGGCGCAGGTGGTCGAGGGCGCGGTGCCGGGCGATGGTGGCCGTCCAGCCGCGGAACCCGGCGCCGTCGCCCTTGAACCGGCCGAGGTCACGGGCGATCTCCAGCCAGGCGTCGGACATCACGTCCTCGGCCTCGGCGCCGACCAGTCCCCTGACGTACGCGAGGAGTCCGGGCTGCACGAGCCGGTAGGCCACGGCGAACGCGGCCTCGTCGCCCTGCTGGGCGCGCGCGACGGCGTCACCCAGTTCCCCGTCGAACGCCTGCGTGCGGCGGGATTCCCCTCCGTGGCCCAAGAACCGTCCTCGTCCGTACCGAGCGCGATGCGCCTCGCATGACGTGTGCACGTCCGCCGTGTCACACCCCCAGCGACCTCAGCGTGCGGGGCGGCCAAAGTGTCACAGGTCACCGCACGTCCCAGGCCCCTCAGGGACCCCGCACGCCACGGCGGCACACCGCCCCCGGACGCCCCCGGGGCCCGCCGACGGACCTCAGTCCCGCCGTGCCCCCGTCGTGGCGTCCCGGCACAGGAGCCGGAGTGAGCCGTCCTGGGTGTAGCAGCGACGGGCCTCGTCGATGGGGTCCCAGAGGCGGCCGTCGGGGGTGCGGACCCAGTGGTCTCCGCCGGAGGCCCACCACTCACCGCCGGCCTGGCGCACGATCACCTCGCCCGCGTAGGCCCCGAAGCCGCGCAGCACCAGCTCCACGGCGGCGTACGGGGCCGACTCCCGGCGGATGTCCTCGATCATCCGGTCGACGCTCCACAGACTGCGCGCCGAGTAGTCGAGGCGCAGCCGTGCGCCCTCGCGCATCGCCGCCACCGCGTCCGCCGCCCAGCGGACCGGCTTCGTCGCCGCCGAGGGCCTGGTCTCCTGCTGTGTCGTCACAGTCGTCGCAGTCGTCACACTCTGGAGAGCGCTGCGGCGAAGCGTTTCGTCACCCCGATCCCGCGGTTCCCCACAACGGGTGCACGACCGCCCCAGGACACTCACAGGGCCGTCGCCGCACGTCCTCGACCCGAAGCTCCGACGTCGTGTCAGGCATCGCGGCGGCTGCGGCGCGAGACCGCCGCGCGCAGCACCCGGCGCCCTTCCGTGGACACCTCCAGCGCGCCGCGCAGTCCGGCCGCTCCGTGGGCGGCGACGAGTTCCAGGACGGCGGTCTGCCGCCGCAGTTCCGCGGCGAGCAGCGGCGACAGCCCGTCCCTGCGGCCCTCACGGCGGGCGGCCGTCAGGTCGGTGGCGCCGGCGTCACCCGCGCCGTCCAGCAACTGGTGGATCCGCAGCGCGTCGGCCGAGCACCGGTCGGCCCACTGCCGCAGCGCCGTCCCGGACCGGTCCAGGGGGGCGGTGGCGAGCATGCCCCGCGCCAGCTCCGCCGCCTCGCCGGCGCCGCCGGCCGCGGCCTCGTCCGCCGCCGCGTCCAGCTTCTCGCGCGTCTGCTGGAGCACCTCGCCCCAGTCGCCGTCGGAGGGACCCCCGGCGAGGGTGCCCCACAGCGGCCGCAGCGCCTCGTCGTCACCGCCCAGCAGCGGCACGCACCGATCCAAACAAGCCACCCCGCTGACGGCCAGTCCGCGCTCGTCGGCCTGTGCGATCAGTTCCTCCAGGCTCATGCACGCCTCCCTCTGCGGATCCCGCAGGCCCCCTGATGAGGCCTTGACGGGCGTCGTCCCTCACGGAGCCCGCATTTCCCCTTACTGCGTGCGACAAGCCGGGAGTGTCACTCGGGCACCACGCGCAACCGGTCGAGCAGCCGGAAGAAACCGTTTTCAGCCATCGGCCCGGGGTCGGCGGTCAGCACCTCCAGGACGTCCTCGGCGGCGACCTCGCGCCCGGCCTCCTCGGCCCAGAAGACGGCCCGCTCGGCGGCGTCGGCCGGTTCCAGGAAGTAGTCGTCGACGGTGAGGCCCTCCTGGCGCCCGTCGAGGTACCCGGCCATCGCGTCCCGGCCGAAGCAGGCCGTCCACACCCCGCTCTCGGGGGACGCGGCCTCCACGGCCACGCACTCGCCGGCCATCACGTAGCCGAACAGCGCGGGCGCGCCCGTCTCCTTCGCCAGTTCGTTCATGCTGCCCAGCTCGCCCTCGCGGCCGGGCAGTTCCCACACCTGCCAGCCGTCCGGGGCCTCGGTGCGCAGGGTCAGCTCCCCGGCCGTACCGGCCAGCGCGTCCAGTGCGGCCAGCGGCCGCTCCGCGCGGCCCACGACGAAATAACCCCAGTAGCCCATGTGCCGGTGTTCCCCCCGCGTGTCGGTTCCCGGCCCGGCGTGCCGAGCCTTCGGCTCGCCCAGAACATCACCACAGCCGTACGGGGGTTCGCAGGCGTTCGCGGCAATCCGTCAGCCGAGCCGGCCCGCCAGGGTGCGGAACTCGGCCCAGGACAGCGTGGGTTCGCCCGCGTCCCACAGCTTCTGGGCGAGGGCCCGCAGCGGCATCCGGATGCCGGCCGCGACCTGCTCCTGGGTCTGGGAGCGGGGCAGGTCGCCCCAGATGGCGAAGGAGCCGCCGAGGATCTGGCGGTCGTACCTGGCGGGGACGGGCTCGGTGCCGCGCAGCACCCGCGGAGTCCACTGTTCGTAGATGCGCTCGCCCGTCGGGTAGACGAAGGTGAGCGGCTCGCCGAGGACGTAGTACAGGAACTCGTCGTTGTAGTTGATCACGTCGCGGCCCTCGGCCAGGTACTCGACGGGGTCGCGCGCGCCGATCTCCTTGCCGGTCCAGTAGGCGACCTCGATGTCCTCGTCGGCCTGGACGGACCCGCCGGTGAAGAAGCCGTCGTTCCAGGCGCGCGGGACGCGGTCGTTCGCGCGGACGGTGGCGGCGCGGTCGTTGAGCCAGCCGGTGGTGAGGTCCTCGACGGTGGCGCCCGAGCCGTACTTCTCGCGGGCCGCGGCGGCGAGGCCCGGGAAGGTCGCCTCGGGGTCGGGGACGACGAGGGCCTGGTACTCGTCGCCGCCGAGATGCCACCGGCCGCCGGGGAAGAGACCGGCGTACTCGTCGAGCAGGTCGTCGACGATCTCGGCGGACCCGGAATTCGCGATGTCGATGGCGCCGCGCACCGCCTCGCCGTTCGCCTTGCGCAGCTGAAGGTCGGGGTGGGCCTCGATGACGGCGCCGAGGTGTCCGGGCGAGTCGATCTCGGGGACGACGGTGATGTGCCGGCTCTCCGCGAGCTCGACGATCTTCCGGACCTGCGCCTTGGTGAGGTGGTCCTTCGACACGATCTCCGGGTGCGAGCCGGACTCGATGCGGAAGCCCTGGTCGTCGGAGAAGTGCAGGCCGATCTCGTTGTACTTCAGGTCGCCCAGCTCGCGTATGCGGTCCTCTATCCAGCCGGCGTCGTAGTGCTTGCGCGCGATGTCCAGCATCATGCCGCGCCGCGGCTTGGCGGGTTCGTCGCGCACCACGCCCTCGGGGGCGGCGCCGGCCCCGCGTATCTCCTGCTTGAGGGTGCGGGTGCCGTAGAAGACGCCCGCCTCCCCCGGCCCGCTGACGGTGACCCGCCCGCCGCGCACGGTCAGGGTGTACGACTCCGGGTTCGCGCCGGAGTCGCGGTTCAGCTCCAGGCGCACGTCGCCGGGCCGCTCGTCGTCCTTCTCCCCCGCGTACGTCAGGCCCAGTTCCCCGGCGGTCAGCCGGCCCTCGTCGGCGAGCGCCGGGTCGGACACGACCACCCGGTGCCCGGGGACGGGCCGCCAGCCGGGGCCGCGCTCCGCGGTGTGCTCGCGCACGGCGGGTATGGTCCGCGGCGCCTCGGACAGCGGGTAGCTGCGGGTGGGGCTCGGCGTCGGCGACGGCGAGGAGGGGGCGGCCGCCGGACCGTCGTCGCCCGAGGCCCACAGGCCGATTCCCACCCCGGAGGCCACCACCACCGCCCCCACGGCGACCCCGACGGCGGTGATCCTCCGCCGCCTCGCCGTCGCCTCGGCGCCGGGACCGCGCCTGCGCTGACCGTGCTGCCTGTGCCGACTCACCCTGCCAACGTACGACCCGTTCGGGTGAGAAGCGTCCATGAGCCGTTCTCAAACTCTGCCGTCCGGGTGAAATGGGGGTACCGATCGGACACGTCTCGGACTCACTCGATAACGTGACGTCACAACTCTCACAGCATCTACCAACGACACTCACGCGACGCCCACGAGGACCCACGCTGCCTGCGCACCGACTCCCAGACCTCCCCGGCCGAGTCGCCATACCCGAACAGTCCCGCGGCACGCCCGGAACCCCGCCCCCGCTGGAGTGGTTCAACGACGCTCCCGGGCCGGACGCCGAGCGCGCCCTGCTGTCCTGCCTGCACAGCCCCCGCTGGGCCCGCCTGCTGGCCGGCCACCGCCCGTACCCCGACACGGCGTCCCTCCTGGCCGCCGCGGACGAGGCGGCGTACGACCTCTCGCCGGAGGAGATCGCCGAGGCCCTGGTCTCCGAGCCCCTCCCCTCGCTCCCCGAGGACACCTACTCGGCCGCCCACACCGCCCTGAACGCCGCGCACGCGGCCTACGAGGCGAAGTTCGGACACGTCTTCGTCCTCTGCCTGGACGGCGTCCCCGAGGACGAGGTCCTCGACCGCGTCCTGGAGGACATCCGGTCACGATTGGCGAACGATCCCGAGGAGGAGCACACGGTCACCAGGGACCAACTCCGCCTCCTGGCCCGGGAGCGCCTGACCGACACGCTCGGGGGCGCGAGGGACCGCGCGACCGGCCCCCGCGACGCCGCACCCGGCAAATGACCGCAAACCCCCCACCCCGGTGGCCGCATCCGCACCACGGCCCCCCTTTTCGGGTGCAAGTTTGATCACACCGGCAGGCCCCCCGTAAGCGCCGCAGGCAACCGTCGCTACCATGCTGGGGGCCGGTGGACCGTACCCGGCCGGGCCCGACCGACAAGGAAAGCCGGCGCGGCCCCAATCCCCGCTCCCGGAGGAAATTTCCGTGCCGGCTGGAACGCTGTACCGCGGCCGGGAAGGAATGTGGTCCTGGGTGGCTCACCGAGTCACCGGCGTCCTCATCTTCTTCTTCCTGTTCGTTCACGTGCTGGACACCGCTCTCGTGCGAGTGTCCCCGGAGGCCTACGACGACGTCGTGGCCACGTACAAGACGCCGATCGTCGCGCTGCTGGAGTACGGCCTCGTGGCCGCCATCCTCTTCCACGCGCTCAACGGCCTGCGTGTCATCGCCGTCGACTTCTGGATCAAGGGCGCCCGGTACCAGAAGCAGATGCTCTGGACCGTCGTCGCCGTGTGGATCGTGCTGATGCTCGGGGCGATCTACCCCGTCCTCGGCCACGCCGCTCGTGAACTGTTCGGGAGCTGACGCAGATGTCCACGACTGAAACCTCCGCCTCGGGCGTCGGCCCCGTCGAAGGCGCCTCGCCGTACTCCGTCGACAACCCGGCGCCGGTCATCGAGCCCCCGCGCAAGCGGACCAAGAAGACCCCGAAGAGCACCCGCGGCAACTTCGAGCTGGCCGCGTGGCTGTTCATGCGCCTGTCCGGTGTCGTCCTGGTCGTGCTGGTCATCGGCCACCTGCTGATCCAGTTGGTGCTGGACGGCGGCGTCTCCAAGATCGGCTTCGCCTTCGTGGCGGGCCGCTGGGCGAGCCCCTTCTGGCAGGTCTGGGACCTGGCGATGCTGTGGCTGGCGATGCTGCACGGCGCCAACGGCCTGCGCACGGTCATCAACGACTACGCCGAGCGGCCGAACACCCGCCTGTGGCTGAAGGGCCTGCTCTACACGGCCACGGTGTTCACCATCCTGCTGGGCACGCTGGTGATCTTCACCTTCGACCCGAACATCCGCTAGGCACGGGGCTGCGAGAATCATGAAGATCCACAAGTACGACACCGTCATCGTCGGCGCCGGTGGCGCCGGTATGCGCGCCGCCATCGAGTCGACGAAGCGCAGCCGCACCGCCGTGCTGACCAAGCTCTACCCCACCCGCTCCCACACGGGCGCCGCGCAGGGCGGCATGGCCGCCGCGCTGGCCAACGTGGAGGAGGACAACTGGGAGTGGCACACCTTCGACACGGTCAAGGGCGGTGACTACCTGGTCGACCAGGACGCCGCCGAGATCCTGGCGAAGGAGGCCATCGACTCCGTCCTCGACCTGGAGAAGATGGGCCTGCCGTTCAACCGCACGCCGAACGGCACCATCGACCAGCGCCGCTTCGGCGGCCACTCCCGCAACCACGGCGAGGCCCCGGTCCGCCGGTCCTGCTACGCCGCGGACCGCACCGGCCACATGATCCTCCAGACGCTGTACCAGAACTGCGTCAAGGAGGGCGTGGAGTTCTTCAACGAGTTCTACGTCCTGGACCAGCTGATCACCGAGGTCGACGGCGTCAAGAAGTCGTCCGGCGTCGTGGCGTACGAGCTGGCGACCGGCGAGATCCACATCTTCCAGGCGAAGTCCGTGATCTACGCGTCCGGCGGCACCGGCAAGTTCTTCAAGGTGACGTCCAACGCGCACACCCTGACCGGTGACGGCCAGGCCGCCGTGTACCGCCGGGGCCTGCCGCTGGAGGACATGGAGTTCTTCCAGTTCCACCCGACCGGCATCTGGCGCATGGGCATCCTGCTCACGGAGGGCGCCCGCGGTGAGGGCGGCATCCTGCGCAACAAGGACGGCGAGCGCTTCATGGAGAAGTACGCGCCCGTCATGAAGGACCTCGCCTCGCGTGACGTCGTCTCCCGCTCCATCTACACGGAGATCCGCGAGGGACGCGGCTGCGGTCCCGAGGGCGACCACGTCTACCTGGACCTCACGCACCTCCCGCCGGAGCAGCTGGACGCCAAGCTGCCCGACATCACGGAGTTCGCGCGGACCTACCTCGGCATCGAGCCCTACACGGACCCGATCCCGATCCAGCCCACCGCGCACTACGCGATGGGCGGCATCCCGACCAACGTCAAGGGTGAGGTCCTCGCGGACAACACCACGGTCGTCCCCGGCCTGTACGCGGCCGGCGAGGTGGCCTGCGTGTCGGTGCACGGCGCCAACCGTCTGGGCACCAACTCGCTGCTGGACATCAACGTGTTCGGCAAGCGGGCCGGCATCGCGGCGGCGGAGTACGCGCAGACCGCGGACTTCGTCGAGCTGCCGGAGGCCCCGGAGTCCTTCGTGGTCGGCCAGATCGAGCGCCTGCGGTCCTCCACCGGCAACGAGCGGGTGGCCGAGCTGCGCCGCGAGCTGCAGGAGACCATGGACGCCAACGTCATGGTGTTCCGCACCGAGCAGACCATCAAGACGGCGGTCGAGAAGATCGCCGAGCTGCGCGAGCGCTACAAGAACGTCGCCATCCAGGACAAGGGCAAGCGGTTCAACACCGACCTGCTGGAGGCCGTCGAGCTGGGCAACCTGCTGGACCTGGCCGAGGTCATGGCCGTGTCCGCCCTGGCCCGCAAGGAGTCCCGCGGCGGTCATTACCGCGAGGACTACCCGAACCGCGACGACGTCAACTTCATGCGCCACACGATGGCGTACCGCGAGGTCGGCGCCGACGGCACCGAGACCGTCCGTCTGGACTACAAGCCGGTCGTCCAGACCCGCTACCAGCCGATGGAGCGTAAGTACTGATGGCTACCCCCGTACTGGACAAGGCGGACGCGGCCGGCTCCCCCGAGCCCGGCTTCGCCGACTCCCCCTACATCACCGTCACCCTGCGGATCCGCCGGTTCAACCCGGAGGTCTCCGCGGAGGCGACCTGGGAAGACTTCCAGCTGGAGATCGACCCCAAGGAGCGTGTCCTCGACGCGCTGCACAAGATCAAGTGGGACCTGGACGGCACCCTGACCTTCCGCCGTTCCTGCGCCCACGGCATCTGCGGCTCCGACGCCATGCGGATCAACGGCAAGAACCGCCTGGCGTGCAAGACGCTGATCAAGGACATCAACCCCGAGAAGCCGATCACGGTCGAGGCCATCAAGGGCCTGACGGTCCTCAAGGACCTGGTCGTGGACATGGAGCCGTTCTTCCAGGCGTACCGGGACGTGATGCCCTTCCTGATCACGAAGGACACCAACGAGCCGACGCGTGAGCGGCTCCAGTCCGCCGAGGACCGCGAGCGCTTCGACGACACGACCAAGTGCATCCTGTGCGCCGCGTGCACCTCGTCGTGCCCGGTGTTCTGGAACGACGGCCAGTACTTCGGCCCGGCCGCGATCGTCAACGCGCACCGCTTCATCTTCGACTCGCGTGACGAGGCCGGCGAGCAGCGCCTGGAGATCCTCAACGACAAGGACGGCGTGTGGCGTTGCCGCACCACGTTCAACTGCACGGACGCCTGCCCGCGCGGTATCGAGGTCACCAAGGCGATCGCCGAGGTGAAGCGCGCGCTCATCACGCGCCGCTACTGAGGCACCCCGCCCGTAGGTCACGAGGGCCCCGTCTCCGGCTGGAGACGGGGCCCTCGGGCGTCCCCGGGCGCGGGCCGGGTAGTGCGTACGCACCAGACGGCGCGCCCCACTGCTGCGTACGCACCAGTGGGGACCACCCCCGAGGACGACGCCCGGCCGGGGGCGGGCCCGGAGGGTGGAAGTATGCGCACTTCCGTGAACAGGGCCCCTAGGCTGGTCCGCGTGCTGCCGACACCGGACACCCCGGACACGGGGGCGCCGCGTCCCGGACGGGGGCGGGAGACCGCGGTCGTGGCGGCCGCGTTCGTGGTCTGCCTGCTCGGGGGGACCGTGCGGGTCGAGGACACCCTCAGCGCGCCTCCCTTCGCGGCCTGGCTGCTCGCCCTGGTGTCCTGCGCCGTGCTGCCCGCGCGGCACCGGCGTCCCCTGACCGTGCTGGCCGTCACCACGGTGGCCGGTGTCGTGGCCCAGCCCCTCGGTCTGGTGTTGAGTCCGCCCATGGCCGCGCCCGCCCTGGTCGCCGCCTACGCCTGCACGCTGCACGTCCCCGGAGAACGACGTGCGGCGGGCGCCGTCGCGCTGGCCGCCGTGGCCCTGCTCGCCGGGTCCGAGCCGCTGTCCGAGGACGTCTCCTGGCGGGACGTGAGCCGGATGGGAACGGTGGTGGCGGCGCCGCTGGTGGCGGGGCTGATCGGGCACGCGGTACGGACCCGGCGGGCGTATCTCGCGGCCGTGGAGGAGCGGGCGCGGCGGGCCGAGGAGAGCAGGGAGCTGGAGGCGCGGCGGCGGGTCGCGGAGGAGCGGGTGCGGATCGCCCGTGAGCTGCACGACCTGGTGGCGCATCAGATCACGCTGGCCAACGCGCAGGCCACGGTCGCCGCCCACTTCTTCGACAGCCGCCCGGAGCAGACCCGTGTCAGCCTGCGCGAGCTGGTGGAGACCACCGGGCACGCCCTGGACGAACTGCGCGCCACGGTGGGCCTGTTGCGGCAGACCGGGGACAGGGACACGGCTGCTTCCGAGGGGCCGGCGCCCGGGCTGGCGCGACTGCCGGACCTGCTGGAGTCGTTCCGGCGGGCGGGGCTCGAGGTGGCGGTGCGCGAGGAGGGCCGGGCGCGGTCGCTGTCGCCGGGCGCGGACCTCACGGCGTACCGGATCGTGCAGGAGGCGCTGACCAACGTGACCAAGCACGCGGCGGGCCGTGGCGTCCGGGTGGGGCTGGACTGGGGCGGCGGGCGGCTGACCGTCACCGTGTCCGACGACGGGGGCGCCCCGGCAGGACCGCCCGCCCTGTCGGACCGCCCGCCCGGGTACGGGCTGATCGGCATGCGGGAACGCGCGGCGGCGGTGGGCGGGGAGCTGACGGCGGGCCCGCGCCCGGAGGGCGGCTTCCTGGTCACCGCCCGCCTGCCCCTGCCGCCCGAACGGGACGGCGCGGAGACGGCCACGGACGAGGGACGGACCTCATGACGCCGAGAGCGCTGCGCGCGCACGGCCGGGAGGCGGGACGGCTCACCCGCGAACGGCATCAGGACGGACGGCCCCTGCCATCCGCCCGAGGCCCGGCGGACGCTGGGAGGACGGGGCAGACGCCCGGAGCCACGGACGAAGGACGGTTCGCATGACGCCGAGAGCGCTGTGCGCGGACGGCCGGGAGGCGGGACGGCTGACCCGCGCACGGCATCCGGACGGACGGCCCCTGTCATCCGCCCGAGGCCCGGCGGACGCTGGGAGGACGGGGCGGACGCCCGGAGCCACGGACGAAGGACGGACCCCATGACGCCGAGAGCGCTGCGCGCGCACGGCCGGGAGGCGGGACGGCTCACCCGCGCACGGCGTCCGGGCGGACGGCCCCTGCCATCCGCCCGAGGCCCCGCGGGCGCTGGGAGGACGGGGCGGATGCCCGAGGCCACGGACGAGGAAGGGACGGCATGACGCTGAGGGTGCTGCTGGCCGACGATCAGGCGCTGTTGCGTGGCGCGTTTCGGCTGCTGCTGGAGAGCACCGACGACATCACCGTGGTGGGCGAGGCCGGCGACGGCCGGGAGGCGGTGCGGCTCACCCGCGAACTGCGTCCCGACGTCGTGGTGATGGACATCCGGATGCCGGAGGCGGACGGCCTCGCCGCCACCACGGAGATCTGCGCGGACCCTGACCTTCGGGCCACCCGCGTGCTGATCCTCACCACGTACGAGACGGACGAGAACGTGGCTCAGGCGCTGCGCGCGGGCGCCGCCGGTTTCGTGGGAAAGGGCATCGGCGCCGAGGAACTGGCGGACGCGGTGCGGACGGTCGCGGAGGGCGAGACGCTGCTGTCCCCGGCCGCGACCCGCTCCCTCGTCGCCCGGTTCCTCGCCGCGCCGGCCGGCGCCCCTCCGCAGGACGCCGGCCGGCTGGACGTGCTCACCCCGCGCGAACGCGAGATGGTGGCGCTGGTGGCGACCGGCCTGTCCAACCAGGAGATCGCCGAGCGGATGGTCCTCAGCCCGTTCACCGTGCGCGCCCATGTGCAGCGCGCGATGACGAAGCTGGAGGCCCGCGACCGCGCGCAGCTCGTCGTCATCGCCTACCGGACCGGCCTGGCGCGGGTCACCCCCGAGGACGGGGCCGGACGCCCCTCGTAGTCCGGCAGGGTCAGGGCGGTGTGGGCCGGCCGGGGCCGCGCGGAGGGCAGCGCGTCGAGGGTGCGCAGGCGTGCGTCGCGCCGTTCGAGTGCCTGGGCCGTGACGGGGAAGAGCGTGGCGCCGCCCTCGTCGACGAGCGCCTGGTTGGCCGTCACGTAGGGGCGCATACGGTCCTCGTAGGCGGCGAAGGCGTCCGTGTGGTCCCGGTGGGCGGCCAGGGCGTGGGCGAGCACGTAGGCGCCGGACAGCGCGAGGCTGGTGCCCTGGCCGGTGAGGAAGGACGGGGCGTACGCGGCGTCACCGACGAGGGCGGCACGGCCGTGCGTCCAGCGGGGCATGCGGATCTGTCCGGCCGTGTCGAAGAACAGGTCGTCGGTGTCGCGCACGGCCGCCACCATGCGGGGGATCTCCCAGCCCTCCCCCGCGAACACCTCGGCCACCAGGGCGCGCCGGGCGTCCGGGTCACGGAGGGCGTCGCGCGGGGGTTCCGGACGGTGGAAGGTGAGGAAGCCGTGCACCTCGGGTCCTTCGCCGGTGGCGTAGAGGGCGGCGGCCTTGCCCGGGGCGTTCCACAGGACCAGTTCGCGGTGGAGGCGCGCGGGGTTCGGCAGGGTGAAGAGGGCGAAGCAGTAGGCGAGATAGCGGTGGTAGCGGTCCTCGGGGCCGAAGAGGGCGGCCCGGGTGGCCGAGTGCATGCCGTCCGCGCCGATCACCAGGTCGTACGTGCCCTGCCGCCCGCTGCGGAAGGTCACGTCCACGCCGTGCGCGGCCGGGTCGAAGCGGGAGACGGAGTCGCCGAAGAGGAACTCCACGTCGTCGCGGACCAGCCCGTACAGGGCGTCGGCGAGGTCGCCCCGCCGTATCTCCAGATCGCGGGGCTCGCCCCCGTCGGCGGGGGCCCGGAGGGAGGCGACGGTGCGGCCGGCGGCGTCGAGGAAGGTGGCGCGGCGGGGGCCGACGTGCGCCTGGCGCAGCCGCGGCCACAGGCCCATCCGCCGGACCACCTCGGTCGCCGTGCCGCGGATGTCGACGGGGTAGCCGCCGCCGCGCAGGGCGCCGGCCTTCTCCACGACGGTGACCGCGAACCCGGCCCGGTGGAGCCAGTACGCGAGGGCGGGTCCGGAGACGCTGGCTCCGGAGATGAGGACGGTGCGCGGGCCGGTCATGAACGGGTTCCTTCCTTCACGGGGGTGTGAGCGGGCTCGCCGGGGTGCGGGGGCCGGGAGGCGCGTGTGGCGCGGACGAGGAGCAGACCGAGCGCCGCGGTGACGCCGGTGACGGCGAATCCGGTGGTGAAGGCCGCCTCGGCGGGCACGTCCGTACCGGCCGCGGTGCCAGCGGCGAGCAGCCCGCCCGCGATCTGGGCGCCCACGACGACACCGATCACCCGGGTGACCACGAGCAGGCTGGTGGCGATGCCGGTGTCCCCGGGGTCGACGGTGGTGGCGGTGCCGGCCAGCAGCGCGGTGGTGGCGATGCCCGCGGCGAACGCGGTGAGCGTCTTGGCCAGGGCGAGCTGCCAGGCGGAGTGGTGCTGGGCCGCGAGGCCGAACATGACGGCGGCGGTCGCGAGCACGGCCACGGCGACCACGGCACGGGCGCCGAACCGGCGGGCGGCGACCCCGCCGACCGCGTCGCTCATGGCCCCGGCGATCGCGCCGGGCAGCAGGTAGAGGCCGATGTCCGTGGTGTCGGCGTCGAAGCCGTAGCCGTCGCCCGACACGGCGAGGAGCTGCGGCAGCAGCAGGGTGACCATGCCGAGGGTGACGGTGACGAGCAGGGTGAGCAGGCACGCCTGCCACATCGCGGGCCGGGCGAGCATGCGCAGGTCGACCATCGGGGAGACGGCCCGGCGTTCGACGCGCACCCAGGCGGTGCCGAGTACGGCCACGAGCACGAGCAGCGCGGCCGCGGCGAGGGGCGGGAGGCCGCCGCCGGTCAGGAGGACGAGGCCGAGCATGAAGGCGAGCAGGGTGGCGCTCAGCAGGACCACGCCGGGCCAGTCGATCCGCTCGCCCTGCCGGACCGGTGCGTCGGACGGCATCAGCCGCGCCACGAAGACGGCCGCCGCCACGACCACGAGGGTGGGCAGCACGAACATCCAGTGCCAGGAGAGATGGTCGGCGATCACTCCGGCGCCGAGCATGCCGAGCATGCCGCCGCCGGTGAACAGGGCGACGACCACGCCGATCGCCGCCTGGGTGCGCCCGGCCGGCAGATGGGCGCGGACCAGGATGAAGGAGAGCGGCAGCACGCCGACCATGGCGCCCTGGAGGACCTGGCCGAGCAGCAGCACCGGCAGTCCGGGGGCCAGCCCGGCCAGCAGTCCGCCGGCCGCGACGACGGCCATCAGCCGCATCAGCACGCGTTTGCCGCCGTAGCGGTCGCCGAGCTTCCCGGCGACGGGAGTGAGGACCGCGCCGGTGACGAGCAGGGTGTTGGCGACCAGCGCGCCCTCGGAGGGGCCGAGCCCCAGTTCGCGCTGGAGCAGCGGGAGCGCGGGCTCCACCACGGACTGGAGCGCGCCCAGGGCGAGCGCCAGCACCCCGAGGGCGGCGATCGCGGGCCGCCGTAAACGCGGCGGCGTGAGCAGGGTGTCGGACATGGACGTCCCGTTCTCGTAGGGGTCGGCGAACACGTCCCACGGTTCCGTCCGGCGGCCCCTGCGGGCATCGTCGCCCGTCACCGTCTTCGCCTGGTGCGTACGCACCAGTTGCGGCGCGGTCCTGGTGCCGGGACACGACACACGGCCGCCCGCGACAAGCGAGTTGAACATGTTCAAAAGAAGGCGCTACAGTCGTCCCCGTCAGCGTTTTGAACGCGTTCAAGAAGGGGTGGGGCATGGACCGCACCGTCATCGCCTACGTCATCTACCTGGTCGTCAGCATCGGACTGACCGTCTGGGTGGCCCGCACGCTCAGCCGCAACGGGCGGGTCTTCCTCGCCGACGTGCTGCACGGCAACGAGAAGCTCGCGGACGCCGTCAACCACCTCCTGGTGGTCGGCTTCTACCTGGTGAACCTCGGTTTCGTCGCCCTCTACCTGAGCGACGACGACACCGTCACCGACACCCGTGGCGTCTTCGAGGCGCTCTCCACCAAGCTGGGCGTGGTGCTGCTGGTCCTGGGCGTGATGCACCTGGCCAACGTGTACGTGCTGAACAAGATCCGGCGCCGCGGGGTGATGGAGCGGGAGCAGAACCCGCCGGTTCCCCCGCAGGGCTGGACCGCCCCGGCGGCCCAGGCATGAACGAGTTCGCCGACGGGCCGACACCCCCAGAGGCGCGGGGCGCCGATCTGCCTGACCCCGGCGGACCAACACCCTCAGGGGCGCGGGGAACTGCGCGACCGGCTCCCGACGGGCCGCACCCGGCGTACGACACGGCGAGGCACCCCCTCGGCCGTGGGTACGGCGTCCCGGTCCGCCGTCTGACCGTGCTGTACGACGCGGACTGCCTCCTCTGCACGCACATCCGCGACTGGCTCACGAAGCGGCCCCAGCTCGTCCCCCTGGAGTTCGTCCCGGCGGGGTCACCCGCCGCGCGCACCCGCTTCCCCGGCCTCGACCACGGTTCCACCCTGGCCGAGATCACCGTGGTCGGGGACGGCGGGCAGGTGTACCGGGGCGCGGCCGCCTGGATCGTCACCCTGTGGGCGCTGCGCGACCACCGGCGACTGGCGCACCGGCTGAGCACGCCCTCCGGTATGAGGTTCGCCAAGGGCGCGGTGCTGGCCGCCGCCAAGTGGCGCGGGGCGACGGCGCCGGCCGTCGGCCGGGCGTACGGCCCGGCCGACGGGTGGACGTACGACCCGCGCGACGGCTGGCACCACACCCCGCCCGGCTGCGGCTCCGACGCCTGCGCCGCCCCGTAGGCCGCGCACGGCGACCGTTAGGCTCTGTTCCCGTGCCCGCGAAGAACGACGGCCCCGACCCCGGCGCCCACCTCAGCAAGTCCGAGCAGACCCGCGCCCTGATCCTGGAGACGGCCATGCGGCTGTTCCAGGAGCGCGGGTACGACCGGACCACCATGCGGGCGATCGCCAAGGAGGCCGGGGTCTCCGTCGGCAACGCGTACTACTACTTCGAGGGCAAGGAACACCTGATCCAGGGGTTCTACGACCGGATCGCCGCCGAGCACCAGGTGGCGGTCCGGGACATCCTGGCCCGGGAGACCGACCTGGAGGCCCGCCTCGCCGGCGTGCTGAAGGCGTGGCTGGACATCGCCACGCCGTACCACGAGTTCGCGGTGCAGTTCTTCAAGAACGCCGCCGACCCGGACAGCCCGCTCAGCCCCTTCTCGCCCGAGTCGGAGCACGCGCGCGAGGAGGCGATCAGCGTGCACCGGGCGGTGCTGGCCGGGACGAAGACCAAGGTGCCCGAGGAACTGCGGGACATCCTGCCCGAGTTGATGTGGCTGTCCCAGATGGGTCTGTGCCTGTACTGGATCTTCGACCGCACCGAGGGCCGTGAGCGCAGCTACCGGCTCGCCGAGCGGGGCGCCCGGCTCACCGCGCGGGGCGTCGCCCTGGCCCGGTTCCGGGTGCTGCGGCCGCTGGTGCGGGACGTGCACGAACTGTTCACGGAGTTCCTGCCCGGGATGACCCGGGCGCTGCCCGACCCCGCCGGCCGGAAGGACTCCGGCCGGCGGGGCAAGGGCGCGGGGGACGACGAGGAGGAGCGCCCCGGCGACGACGGCTGACGTCGCCGCCGGCCGTCGCCGCCGGCCGTCGCCGTCGGCCGTGCCCGTCAGTTGACGAGGTCGACCCCGCCGGGCGTCAGCTCCACGTCGTGGACGAGCGGCCCCTCCCCCACGGTCAGGTGCGCCGCCCGCGCCCCGTGCGGCGAGGCCGACACCGCCAGCAGATAGGTGCCCGGTGACGGGACCGCCACGACGTACGCCCCGTCGGCGAGGGACGCCACCCGGTCCAGCTGACGGCCGCCGGGGGTGAGCAGCGTGACGGCCGCGCCCCGCACCGGCTCGCCCTCCGGGGTGCGCACGAAGCCGTGCACCACCGAGGCGGCTCCGTCGACGGCCTTCTCCTCGGGCGCGGGCACCGGCGTGACATCGTCCTCCTCCTTCGGCTCGGCCGCCAGGTGCGGCAGCCGCTTCTCCAGTCCGGCCGGCAGCCACCAGTTGGCCCGCCCCAGCAGGTGCATCACCGCCGGGACCAGCGCCGTGCGCAGCACGAACGCGTCCAGCGCGACCGCGGCGGCCAGACCCACGCCGGCCATGGCGGCGCCGTAGTCGCCGCTGAGCACGAAGGCGAGGAAGACGCAGACCATGATCATGGCGGCGGAGTTGATGACCCGGCTGGTCTCCGCCAGGCCGACCCGCACGGCGCGGGCGTTGTCCCGGGTGAGCACCCACTCCTCGTGCATCCGGCTCACCAGGAACACCTGGTAGTCCATGGAGAGCCCGAACAGCAGCGACAGCATGATGATCGGCAGGAACGACGCGATCGGGCCCTCCGTGCCGAGCCCCAGCACGTCCAGGCCGACGCCCCACTGGAACACCATGACCAGCACGCCGAACGAGGCCGCGGCCGCGAGCAGGTTCATCACGGCGGCCGTCAGCGGCACCACCAGGGAGCGGAACGCGAGCAGCAGGAGCAGGAATCCCAGGCCGATGATCGTGCCGACGAAGAGGGGCAGCCGGTCGCCGGTCACCGAGGCGAAGTCCTTGGACACCGCCGTCACACCGCCGACGTGCGCCTGGACGCCCGCCTCGGGGATGACGTCCTCGCGCAGGGTGTCGATCAGCCGGTCCGTCTCCACGTCCTGCGGGGAGGTGGTGGGCACGACCTGGATCACGCTGACCCCGTTCGCGGGCGGGGCCGCCGCCACCTGGGCGACGCCCTCGGTGTCCTCGACCGCCCGGATCAGCCCGGCCGGCGCCTCGCCGTCCACGACCACCTGGAGCGGGCCGTTGAAGCCCGGCCCGAAGCCCTCGGCGAGCAGGTCGTAGGCCTTGCGGGTGGTGGTCGAGGCGTCGTCGTTGCCCTGGTCCACGGTGCCCAGGCGCAGCGACAGCAGCGGCACCGCGAGCGCGGCCATCAGCACCACCGCCACGGCGGCCACCGCGCGCGGCCTGCGCTGCACGGTCGCCGACCAGCGCGCGGCGAGACCGCTCACGGGCTCGCCCTCCGCGTCCGAGGCGGCGATCCGGCGGCGCTGACGGCGGCTGAGCACCCGGTGCCCCAGTACGCCGAGCAGCGCCGGCAGCAGGGTGATCGCGGCGAGCACGCTGAGCACCACCGTGAGGGAGGTGCCGATGACGACGCCGTCCAGGAACCGCAGGTTGGTCACCAGCATCCCGGCGAGCGCGATGCACACCGTGCCGCCCGCGAACAGCACCGCCCGGCCGGAGGTGTTGAGCGCGGCCACCGCGGCCTCCTCCGGGTCCTTGCCGCCCAGGATGCCCTTGCGGTGCCGGGTGACGATGAACAGGGCGTAGTCGATGCCGACGCCCAGGCCGATCAACGTGGCCAGCAGGGAGGCAAGTTCGGGGACGTCGGTGACATGGCTGATCAGCTGCGTGCCGAACATGCCGCCCGCGACGCCGAACACGGCGACCACGATCGGCAGCAGCATCGCGAACACCGACCCGAACGCGACGAACAGCACCACGGCCGCCGCGAGGATGCCGACCAGTTCGGCCGTGCCCGTCGGCGGCTCCTGGACCCGGGTGACGGCCTGGCCGCCCAGCTCCACCTGGAGCCCGTCGCCGGCCGCCGCCCGCGCCGTGTCGACGACGTCCTGCACCAGCGCCTTCGGCACCGCGTCCGCCTGCTCGGCGAACGTCACCTGCGCGTAGGCGATCCGCCCGTCCTCGCTGATCTGCGCCGCGCCCCGCCCGTCGTAGGGCCCGGCGACCGCGCCGACACCCTCCATGCGCCCGATCTCCGCGAGCGCCTCCTCCATCCGGGAGCGCACCGCCGCGTCGCGCACGGTGCCCTCCTCGGTCTTCCACACCACGGTGTCCGTGTCCCCGGCGCGTTCCGGGAAGGCCTTGCGCATCAGGTCGTACGCCCGCTTGGAGTCCGTGTCCGGGAGGGAGAAGACCTCCGCGTAGTCGGTGCCCGCGCTGCTCGCCGTCACGCCCAGTCCGAACAGCGCCCCCGCCCACAGCACCAGGACCACCAGCCGATGCCGATAGCACCAGCGTGCCAATACCGCCACGTGTCCGCTCCTTCGTCGCTCGGTCGGTCCCCCGGGTCCTGGCGTCAGAATCGGCGGCGGCACCCGCCCGGGGACACGGCTCGCCCGGGACTCTCAAGGAACTCCAAAGCGACAACCGGTACTTCGCCGGACGGTCACGCCGATACTGGGGGACATGACGACAGCTCCCGGCACCGTGCTGGTCGTGGAGGACGAGGAGAGCATCGCGGACGTCCTCGCGATCGCGCTGCGCTTCCACCGCTTCGAGGTCATGACCGCCGGCACGGTCCGCGAGGCGCTCGCCCTCACCGAGCACACCCGGCCCGACTGCGCCCTCCTCGACGTGATGCTGCCGGACGGCGACGGCCGCGCCCTCGGCCGCGAACTGCGCGAGCGCAGGCCGGAGACGGCGCTGGTGTTCCTCACCGCGCGGGACGCCCCTGCCGAGATCGTGGGGGCGCTCGGGTTCGGCGACGACTACATCACCAAGCCGTTCAACATCGACGAGGTCGTCGCCCGCATCACGGCCGTGCTGCGCCGCACCCGCTCCGCCGACGTGCTGCCGCAGCGGGCTCCCCTGCGCCACGGCGACCTGGAGCTCGACGAGACGACGTACGCGGTGCGCCGCGCGGGCCGCAGCGTCGAACTCACCCCGACCGAGTACGCGCTGCTGCGCTTCCTGGTGCGCAACGCGGGCCGGATCGTGCCCAAGGAACAACTGCTGCGGCACGTCTGGCAGTACGAGCACGTCCCGCAGGAGTCGACCGTCGTGGAGACCTACATCAGCTATCTGCGGCGCAAGCTGGACACCCTCGGCCCGCCGGTCATCACCACCCGGCGCGGCGTCGGGTACGGGCTGACGTGACACGCCGGACACGCCTGCCGCACCCCGGCCGTCCCCCGGTGCGGTCGCTGCGCGCGCAGCTCACGGTGGCGAACGTGGTGCTGCTGGCGCTGGGCATCGTCGCCGCGACCGCGGTGAGCGTCCTCGGCATGCGCTACTACCTGCTGGACCAGATCGACACGGAGCTGGTCCGCACCCGCGACTCCCTCGGCGGCTCGGAGCTGACGCTGCGCCAGATCGATTCGCTGAGCGCGCTGCGCTTCCTCCGCGACCGGGTGGACCCGGAGTGGGACCAGGACGACGACGCCCCCGACTCGGTCTTCGCCGCCGTCGGCCGCGAGGGCGAGCCGGTCCCCGTGCTCGGCTTCGCCCCGTCCCGGGCGCAGCGCGACCTCGCGGACGCCGTGGGCGATCCGGACGCCCTGATCCGGGACCCGGAGCCGCAGGACCTCACCGTGCGCGGCAACGCCTACCGGGTCACCGCCACCCGCCTCGCCGACGGCACCGGCGTCCTCATCGCCGGGTCCACCGAGCCGTTGCACGACGGTGTCGCCAAGGCGGTCAGGTTCGACCTGGCCATCGGCACGCTGCTGCTGCTGGTGCTGGCGTGCCTCACCATGATGGCGGTGCGGCGGCGGATGCGGCCGCTGGAGGACATGGTGGAGACGTCGTCGGCGATCGCCGAGGGCGACCTGACGCGGCGGGTGCCCTCCAGCTGCGACACCTCCCTGGAGGTGGAGCAGCTGCGGCTGGCGCTCAACTCGATGCTCCAGCAGGTGGAATCGGCGTACCGCACCCGGGAGCGCAGCGCGGCGCAGCTGCGGCGGTTCGTCGCGGACGCCTCCCACGAGCTGCGCACCCCGCTCGCGGCGATCCGCGGCTACCTCCAGCTCCACGAGCGGGGCATGCTGCGCGACCCCACGGAGCGCAGGCGGGCCTGGGACCGGATGACGACCGAGTCCGACCGGATGGGACGGCTGGTCGACGAACTGCTGGTGCTGGCCCGCCTCGACCAGCGGCCGGAGCTGCGGAAGCGGAACGTGGACGTGTGCCGGCTGGCGCGGGACGCGGCGCAGGACCTGCGGGTGCAGCAGCCGGACCGTCCGGTACGGGTGGACGCGGACGGCGCGGTCCTGGTCCACGCCGACGAGGCCGGCCTCCGCCAGATCCTGGGCAACCTGGTCGGCAACGTCCGCACCCACACCCCCGCCGACGTGCCGGTACGGCTCGGCGTGACCCGCGCGGACGGCGAGGTGCGGCTGTGGGTCGCGGACGAGGGCCCGGGCCTGGCCCCGGAGGACGCGGCCCGGGTCTTCGACCGCTTCTTCCGCGCGGGCGGCGGCGCGGGCAGCGGCCTGGGCCTGGGCCTGGCGATCGTGCAGGGTGTCGTACGGGCGCACGGCGGCGAGGTGACGGTGGACACGGCCCCGGGCGAGGGGCTGACGGCCACGGTGACGCTGCCGTCGTGCACGGAGAAGGCCGCGCAGGCGGACTGAGCGGGCGCCTCGGGCGGCAGGCGGTCGCGTCACCTCGCGGGCCGCGGCTCGCCCCGGGAACGGCGCAGGCGGACGCTCCCACCAGCCCAGAAGCCCGAGCCCGGCACACCGACAAGCCCCACAGACCCATCGCGGACCGCCGATGACCCAGCACGGACGCCTCCGCCCGGCCTGAAGCCGAGCGCCCCGCGAGCGGCCGCAGGCCGTCGGCCACCCCGCAGCCCGCGGACGCCTCCGCCCGGCCGAGGGCCGAGCGCCCCGAGGGTGGCCGCGGGCCGTCGGCCACCGTCGCACGCGGCAGCGGTCGGTGCGGGCCGGAGGCCGACGGGCTACGCCTGGCGGGAGGCCAGTTCGATGACCGTGATGTCGGAGGGGGCGCCCACCCGGGTGGGCGGGCCCCACGCGCCGGCGCCTCGGCTGACGTAGAGCTGGGTGTCGCCGTAGCGGTCGAGGCCGGCCAGGGTCGGGTTCGCGCCGCCGGCGATCAGGTTGCCCGGCCAGAGCTGGCCGCCGTGGGTGTGGCCCGAGAGCTGGAGGTCCACGCCGTGGTCGACGGCGTCGTGGATCTGCACCGGCTGGTGGGCCAGCAGCACGCAGGCCCGCGCGCGGTCCCGGTCGCCGAGGGCGCGGGCGAAGTCCGGCCCCTGGCCCTCGTCCTCGCCGGCGACGTCGTTCACGCCCGCGAGGTCGAAGTGGGGCAGCTCCGTGCGGGCGTTCTCCAGGGGGTTCAGGCCGAGCCGGCGGACCTCCTCGACCCACTGCTCGGCGCCGGAGAAGTACTCGTGGTTGCCGGTGACGAAGAACGACCCGTGACGCGCCCTCAGCTGCGCCAGCGGGGCGGCCGCCGGGCCGAGGTCCTTCACGCTGCCGTCGACGAGGTCACCGACGACCGCGATCAGGTCGGGCTGGGTCGAGTTGATCGTGTCGACGACCTTCTGCGCGAAGCCGCGCCCCAGCACCGGACCCAGGTGGATGTCGCTGACCACGGCGATCCGGTAACCGTGCGCGGCGCGCGGCAGCTTGGCCAGGGGCACGGTGACCCGCTTGACCTCCGGGCCGCGCAGGACGCCGTAGGTCCCGTACCCGACGGTCCCGACCGCGGCCGCGGCGGCGGCTCCGCCGACGACCCGGGAGACGAACAGCCGCCGGGAGGGACCGGAACCGTCCGTCGCCGGGCCCGCCTCGGGGCTCACCTCCGTCGCCGTGGCGTCCTGCGCCGGGCCCGTCGTCTCCGGGCTCTCCGCCGGCTCCGGGTCCGCGCCCTCCGCCCGGCCCGCCGGTATCGGGTCGCGGACCGGCGCCGGCTCCGGGGCGGAGGCCCGCGCCCGCCGCTCCAGCACCCCGCGCAGCACGGGGCGGACCAGTTCGCCGGCCAGCAGGGCCAGCAGCAGGTACAGCGTGAGGGCCAGCCACAGGTACCCCGGCCAGGCCAGCACGCGCTGGAGGGTGAACGGCGCGTCCGTGCGGGAGGCCACCATGCCGCCGATGAACAGCAGCCACCCTCCGGCGACCACCGCCGCTCCGATGCGGCGAACGGGGCCGGGCCCCGCCGTGGTGTCCCGGAACAGCCGGCGCCACACGTACCAGTTGCCCGTCACCAGGACGGCGACGACAAGCAGTGCGACGAGTACGAAGACGATGGCCACGAGGCGGACTTCCCCTGTTTCCCGTTACGGCGTCACGAGGCCCGTGACGTCCGGCCCAATGCGCGCAGACCGCGCAACCCGATGCCCCCGACGACCGTCCCCAGTACGAAGGAGACGACGGCGAGCGTCAGGTGAACGAAGAAGTACGCCGTGGGGTGCCCGTCGTCGAAGGCGAGCCCACTGCTGTCCTTGACCAGGTTCTTGACGAAAGTGATCCAGATGACCCAGCTCCACACCCCGAAGGCGAGCAGGAACCAGGAGACGGGGCGGCTGAGCTTCATGCGTCCAGTATCGCCGCGCGGTGTCCGGTTCCCTGCGCGGGGTGGGGCCCGGGCAGGGACGTCCACGGAAATGGCATGTACCTTGCGGACCGTGCCCGCTACCGAGAAGACCGTCCGGCGCTCCGCGCTGGTCGCCTCCGCCGTCCTGCTGTCCACCGCGCTGACCGCGCCGGCCGCCCTCGCGGCGCCCAGGCCGACCCCGTCCGCCACTCCCCCGGCGCACACGTCGGTCGTCGGCGGCGAACGGCTGGCGAAGCCCGGGACCCAGGTGAACCTGGCCCCCGGGACGCCGGTGCTGCCGAAGGAGCTGTCCGCCCGCTCGTGGATCGTCGCGGACGCCGAGAGCGGCGACGTGCTCGCCGCGCACAACGCGCACTGGCGGCTGGCCCCGGCGAGCACCCTGAAGATGCTGTTCGCGGACACGCTGCTGCCGAAGTGGCCGGGGACGACGACGCACCGGGTGGAGTCCTCGGACCTGGCGGGTGTCGGCGCCGGGTCCAGCATGGTGGGCGTCAAGGAGGGCGAGACGTACACCGTCCACGACCTGTGGCTGGGTGTCTTCCTGCGCTCCGGCAACGACGCCGTGCACGTGCTGTCCGCGATGAACGGCGGCGTGGACAGGACCGTCGAGGAGATGAACGAGCACGCCGAGGAACTGCAGGCCCTCGACACGCACGCCGTCAGCCCCGACGGCTACGACGCCCCGGGCCAGGTGTCCTCCGCGTACGACCTGACCCTGATCGCCCGCTCCGGGCTGCAGAAGAAGGACTTCCGGGAGTACGCCTCGACGGTGCGGGCGCAGTTCCCCGGGGAGACGAAGAAGAACAAGAAGGGCAAGCGGGTGCGCGGGTCCTTCGAGATCCAGAACACCAACCGGCTGCTCAGCGGCGACTACGACGTGCCCGTCTACCAGGGCATAGCCGGGGTGAAGAACGGCAACACCACCCACGCCGGGGCGACCTTCACCGGCGTCGCCGAACGCGACGGCAAGGTGCTGCTGGTCACCGTGATGAACCCGCAGAAGAAGGAGTCGAACGAGGTCTACAAGGAGACCGCGCGCCTCTTCGACTGGGGCTTCGCCGCGGCCGGCAAGGTCCAGCCGGTGGGCGAGCTGGTGCCGCCGAAGAGCGTCGAGGAGGCGAACGCCGCGGCCGGTCCGTCCGCGTCGCCCGGCCAGGCGGGCGGCGGTACCGGCGCCGGGGCGAAGCCGGTGGCGAGCGCGCACACCGGCGGGGGCGCCGACGGCATGGGTGTGGCGCTGGGCATCGCCGGCGGGGTGGTGGTGCTGCTCGCGGGCGGCGTGTTCCTGGTCAACCGGCGCTGGCCGCTGCCGGATCTGGTGCGCCGCCGCTCCCGTCCGTGACCTCGTCGGTCCCGTCCTCCTTGCCGGGCGTGGCCGTCCAGGCGGCGCAGAACAGGACGAGTTTCGTGGTGAGGTTGATCCACAGCAGCAGCGCCACGGGGACGCCGAACGCACCGTACATGCTCTTCGCGGCGACGCCCTGGATGTAGCCGCTGAGCAGCAGCTTCAGCAGTTCGAAGCCGACGGCGCCGGTGAGCGCGGCCACGGTCACCCGGCGCCGGGACGGATGGACGCCGGGCAGCAGGGTGAGGACGTAGAGCAGGAGCAGGAAGTCGGTGCCGGCGGCGACGGCGAACGCGGCGATCTGCAGGACGACCCCGCCCCAGCCGCCCTTCTCCAGCCCGGCGGCGTCGCTGATCCGGCCGACCAGGGCGGTGGCGACGGCGGAGGCGGCCAGCGTGACGAGGACCGCCCCGCCGAGGCCGACGAGGATGCCCGCGTCCTTGCCCTTGCGCAGGAGGACGTTCTCGTCGTCGTCGGGCAGCTCCCACACCACGCGCAGGCACTCCCGCATGAGGCCGGCCCAGCTGATCCCGGTGAACACCAGGGCGGCGCCGGCGATCAGGCCGACGGTGCCCGCGTTGTCCGCCAGCTCCCCGACGTCGAGCTGGTCGGAGATGCCGGGCACCTGGTCGGTGATGGTGTTCTGAAGGGCGTCCTGGCGCTCCTTGCCGAGGGTCGCCGCGCCGATCGCGGCGGCCACGGTGAGCAGCGGGAACAGCGCGACGAAGCTGCGGAACGTCATCGCCGCGGCGAGCCGCGTCCAGTGCACCCGGTCCAGCCGCTCGAACGACCGCCAGGCGTGCGTCAGCGACAGCCGGGTCACCCACGGCCCCACCACGGGGAGCTTCTTCAGCCAGTCCACGAACCGACTCTGCCCGCGTCACGGAAGACCAATGTCCTGGTGCCCCAGAAACGGACGACGGTGGCCAGTGCCATGCCGACCACCGCACCGGACACGGTGTCCGCGCGCTGCGAGGTGTAGCCGAGCCCGTAGTGGCTGACGGCGAGGCAGAGGAGCTGTACGGCGGCGCCGGCCAGGTTGACGGCGAAGAACACGGCGTACGGGCGGGCGCCGCGCACGCGCCGGTCGCGGTAGGTGCCGTGGGCGTTGGCCGTGTAGGCGACGGTGCAGCCGGCGACGAAGGACAGTGCCTTCGCGGTGAGCGGCCCGAGTCCACCGGGGCCGCGCAGGTAGGTGAAGAGGGCGAGGTCGACGGCGTAGGCGAGGAGTCCCGCGGTCGCGAAGCCGAGGAGCTCCCGCCGGTGCCTGCGCAGGCGGTCCCTCACCAGTCGGCCACCGCCGCGGCGTACATCGCCGCCCACACCAGGCCGATGAGGGCGAGGGCGCGGTCGCCGAGCACCACGTCCTCCGGTTCGCCCGCGGTGCCCCGGTCGGCGAAGACGGCGTAGCGCAGCACGGCGAGGACGAAGGCGACGACGGACAGCTCGCGCCAGGGCAGGACGCTGGTGTGCGGCACGCCGCCCTCCTCCAGGGCCCACAGGCAGTAGCCGAGGACGGCGACCCCGGCCGCGAGCTGCCACACGAACCGCAGGTAGCCGGTGGTGTACTCGGTGAGCAGCGCGCGCGTGGCGCCGCCGTTGCCCGCGAGCTGCACGGCCTCGGAGTAGCGCTTGGCGGCGACCATGAACAGCGCGCCGAAGCCGGTGGTGATGAGGAACCAGCGCGACAGCGGGATGCCGAGGGCGAGCCCGCCGGCGACCGCGCGCATCACGAACCCGGAGGTGACCACGGCGAGATCGATGACGAGGACGTGCTTGAGGCTGACGCAGTAGGCCAGTTGCAGCGCGAGGTAGCCGGCGAGCAGCGCGGCCAGCGTCGGCGGGCACAGCAGCGCGGCGGCGGCCGGGGCGAGCACGCCGAGGGTGATCCCGGCGGCGTAGGCGACGGGCACCGGGACCTGTCCGGCGGCGACCGGGCGGCGGCACTTGACGGGGTGGGCGCGGTCCGCCTCGGCGTCGCGCGCGTCGTTGACCAGGTAGACGGCGGCGGCGCAGGCGGTGAACAGCAGGAACACCAGGGCGAGCCGGGTCAGGGCGTGGGCGGTGAAGAGGACGCCCGCGGCGGCGGGGGCGGCGGCCACCAGGACGTTCTTGACCCACTGCTTGGGGCGCGCGGTGCGCAGCAGACCGGTGAGGAGCCCGCCCCGGGCGGACGGCGCGGCCTGCCCGCGGTCGGAGCGCTCGCGCAGCAGCGTCACGCCGTGCCTCCTGTCATCCAGCGGGCGCCGAGCCTGGCGGTGAGCGCCCCGAGGGCGGCGCCGGCGGCCACGTCCGACGGGTAGTGGACGCCGGCCACCAGCCGGGACACGCACACGGCGGCGGCCAGCGGGGGCACCGCGCGGGCGCCGAGCGCGCCGAAGGCGACGGCGGCGGCCGCGGCGGAGGTCGCGTGGGAGCTGGGGAAGGAGTGCCGTCCGACGGTGCCCACCAGCGGTTCGACGTGCGCGGGGCGGGGCCGGCGCACGACCCGCTTCACCACCGAACTGGCCGCGTGCGCGCCCGCGGTGAGCGCGGTGCCGCGCAGCCAGGCGCCGCGCCGGGGACGGTCCACGACGGCGCCCGCGAGGCCCGCCGCGACCCATACGGCGCCGTGCTCCCCCGCCCAGGACAGGGCGCGCGCGGCCCCGGCCACGCGCGGGTCGGAGCCGCACGCCCTGAGCGCGGAGACGATCCGGTGGTCCACCCCGTGAAGACCGCGGGGCCGGAAGAGGTCGTGCTGGTCGTCCATGTGGCTCACTGTTCACCCCCGGCGCACCGGAATTCCATCGCTTCGGGGCGACATCCCATTAATCACCCGTTCCGGGGACGGGATTGACGTTTCAAAACCAACGGCTCACAGAGGGGCGATACGGTCGCCGTCATGCCTGCCGACACCGTTTCCGTCACGGGGTGGGGCCGCACCGCTCCGTCCGCCGCCCGGCTGGTCCGTCCGCGGACGTTCGAGGAGGCCGCCCTGGCCGTCCGGGGGTGCGGGGCGCGCGGCGGCATCGCGCGCGGCCTCGGCCGGGCGTACGGGGACGCCGCGCAGAACGCGGGCGGCGAGGTCTTCGACATGACCGGCCTGGACCGGATCCACGCGATCGACGCCGACGGCGGCACCGTGCTGTGCGACGCGGGCGTGTCCCTGCACCGGCTGATGGAGGTGCTGCTGCCGCTCGGCTGGTTCGTGCCGGTCACCCCCGGCACCCGGTACGTGACGGTCGGCGGGGCGATCGGCGCCGACATCCACGGCAAGAACCACCACGTCAGCGGGTCCTTCGCGCGCCATGTGCTGTCGTTCGAGCTGCTCACCGCCGACGGGCAGGTGCGCACGGTGGTGCCGGGCACGCCGCTGTTCGAGGCGACCGCGGGCGGCATGGGGCTGACCGGGGTGATCCTCACCGCGACGGTCCGGCTCCAGCCCGTGCGGACGTCCTGGATGTCCGTCGACACCGAACGCGCGTCCGACCTGGACGGTCTGATGGCCCGTCTCGCCGACACCGACCACCGCTACCGCTACTCGGTCGCCTGGATCGACCTGCTGGCGCGCGGGAAGGCCACCGGCCGCGCGGTCCTCACCCGCGGCGACCACGCCCCGCTCGAGGCCCTGCCGCGCTCCGCCCGCCGTGAGCCGCTGTCGTTCCGCACCTCGCGCCTGCCCGCCGCGCCCTCCTTCGTGCCGGAGGGGCTGCTCAGCCGGACGACCGTGGGGCTGTTCAACGAGCTGTGGTTCCGCAAGGCGCCCCGCGCGCGGACCGGGGAGCTCCAGCGGATCCCCGCCTTCTTCCACCCGCTGGACGGCGTGCCGCACTGGAACCGGATCTACGGACGGGGCGGCTTCGTGCAGTACCAGTTCGTCGTCGGGCACGGCCGGGAGGAGACCCTGCGCCGGATCGTGCGCCGGATCTCCGAGCGCCGCTGCCCGTCGTTCCTCGCCGTCCTCAAGCGGTTCGGGGACGCCGACCCGGGCTGGCTGTCGTTCCCGGTGCCCGGCTGGACCCTGGCGCTGGACATCCCCGCGTCGCTGCCCGGCCTCGGCGCGTTCCTCGACGAGCTCGACGAGGAGGTCGCGGACGCGGGCGGCCGTGTCTACCTCGCCAAGGACTCCCGGCTGCGCCCCGAGCTGCTCGCGGCCATGTACCCCCGGCTGGACGACTTCCGCGCCCTGCGCGCCGAGCTGGACCCGCGCGGGGTGTTCACCTCGGACCTGTCCCGCCGCCTGTGCCTGTGACCCCCTCCCCTCTCCCGGCCCCCTGAGGAGCTGTCGTGAAGGACGCCTTCGGCCTCCCCCAGTCCCTGCTCGTGCTCGGCGGTACCTCCGAGATCGCGCTGGCGGTCACGCGGCGGCTGATCGCCCGCCGCACCCGCACGGTGTGGCTGGCCGGCCGCCCCTCCCCCGGCCTCGACGAGGCGGCCGGAGAACTGCGCGCGCTCGGCGCGGAGGTGCACACCGTCGACTTCGACGCGCTCGACCCGGCCGGCCACGAGGACGCGCTCGGCAAGGTCTTCGCCGAGGGCGACGTCGACATGGTGCTGCTCGCCTTCGGCATGCTGGGCGACCAGGCGCGCGACGAGCGGGACCCGGGGGCCGCGGTGCGGGTCGCCCAGACCAACTACACCGGCGCGGTCTCCGCGGGCCTGGTCTGCGCGGGCGCGCTCCAGGCGCAGGGACACGGCTCGCTGGTGGTGCTGTCGTCCGTCGCGGGCGAGCGGGCCCGCCGCGCCAACTTCATCTACGGATCCAGCAAGGCCGGTCTGGACGCGTTCGCGCAGGGCCTCGGCGACGCGCTGTACGGCACGGGCGTGCACGTGATGGTGGTGCGCCCCGGGTTCGTGCGCACCCGGATGACGGCGGGGCTGCCGGAGGCGCCGCTGGCCACCACCCCGGAGGCGGTGGCGGCGGCCGTGGAGCTGGGGCTGCGGCGCCGCTCGGAGACGGTGTGGGTGCCGGGCGCGCTGCGCGTGGTGATGTCGGCGCTGCGGCATCTGCCGCGAGGGGTGTTCCGCCGGCTGCCGGTGTGAGGGCCGGCCGCCCGGGTCAACGCGCGGAGACCGAGCCCCGGTCGACGTGTCCGGCCTGCGGGGGCACCACGACGGTCCCGAAGGGGAAGTCGCGCAGCTTGCGCCACACCGCGTCGGCGCCCTGCTCGTAGAGGGCGAAGCCGGTGCAGGGCCACTCCGCCTCGTAGCCCGCGAGGTCCTCGTAGGCGCGGTCCATGGCCGCCTCGTCGATGCCGTGCGCCACGGTGACGTGCGGGTGGTACGGGAACTGCAGCTCGCGGGCGACGGGCCCGGCGGGGTCGCGGACCTGCTGCTGCAGCCGCGTGCAGGCCTCGGCGCCCTCGACGACCCGGACGTACACCACCGGCGACAGCGGCCGGAAGGTGCCCGTGCCCGACAGCCTCATCGGGAACGGCCTGCCCGCCGCCGCGACCTCGGCGAGGTGCGCCTCGACGGCCGGGACGGCCGTGTCGGCGACCTCCGTCGGCGGCAGCAGGGTGACGTGCGTGGGGATGCCGTAGGCGGCGGCGTCGCCGAAGCCCGCGCGCAGCTGCTGAAGCCGGCTGCCGTGAGGCTCCGGGACCGCGATCGACACGCCGATCGTTACGGTCCCCACGTCGTCTCCTGTCGTTGTGGTGGTGAAGCGCGGTGGTGGAGCGGGTGCGCATCCGGGTGGCCGCCGAAGCGGCCACCCGCTTCCGACTGTACGACCACGACCCGGATGCGGGCAGGCGCAGTCGGAGTGATGTACAGCGCTGTGCGGTGGTACGGACGGGGCACGTGGGCCCGTTCACCGCGCCGGTGTCGTGGCCGGCGCGGGGCTCTCAGTGCTTGGCGGGCAGGAAGCCGACCCGCTGGTACGCCTGGGCGAGGGTCTCCGCGGCGACGGCACGGGCCTTCTCGGCGCCCTTGGCGAGGATCGAGTCGAGCGTCTCCGGGTCGTCCAGGTACTGCTGGGTGCGCTCCCGGAACGGGGTCACGAAGTCGACCATGACCTCGGCCAGGTCCGTCTTGAGCGCGCCGTAGCCCTTCCCCGCGTACTTCTCCTCGAGGTCCGCGATGCCGGTCCCGGTGAGGACGGAGTAGATCGTGAGCAGGTTGCTGACGCCGGGCTTCTCCGCCACGTCGTAGCGGATCACCGTGTCGGTGTCGGTGACGGCGCTCTTGACCTTCTTGGCGGTGGCCTTCGGCTCGTCGAGCAGGTTGATCAGGCCCTTGGGGGTGGACGCCGACTTGCTCATCTTGACCGCCGGGTCCTGGAGGTCGTAGATCTTCGCCGTCTCCTTGAGGATGTACGGCTTCGGGAGCGTGAAGGTGTCGCCGAACCGGCCGTTGAAGCGCGTGGCGAGGTCGCGGGTCAGCTCGATGTGCTGGCGCTGGTCCTCACCCACCGGCACCTCGTTCGCCTGGTAGAGCAGGATGTCCGCGACCTGGAGGATCGGGTACGTGAACAGGCCGACGGAGGCGCGGTCGGCGCCCTGCTTGGCGGACTTGTCCTTGAACTGGGTCATGCGGGAGGCCTCGCCGAATCCGGTGAGGCAGTTCATCACCCAGGCGAGCTGGGCGTGCTCCGGCACATGGCTCTGCACGAAGAGCGTGCAGCGGTCCGGGTCGAGGCCGGCGGCCAGGAGCTGGGCCGTGGCGAGCCGGGTGTTGGCCCGCAGCTCCTCGGGGTCCTGCGGGACCGTGATCGCGTGCAGGTCGACGACCATGTAGAAGGCGTCGTGGGTCTCCTGGAGCGCCACCCACTGGCGGACGGCACCGAGGTAGTTGCCGAGGTGGAAGGAGCCTGCTGTGGGCTGGATTCCGGAGAGCACGCGGGGTCGGTCAATCGCCATGCCTCCCATTCTCTCAGGTTCCGCGGGGCGGTCCGGAACGAGTCCGGAACAGGTGGGAACCGATCCGTTCCGCGCGGTGTAACAAGAGAGTGAGGACGCGGGAGGGGGGCCGCATCGTCGATGAGGCCGCGGTGATCGCACGCGTACGCGCCGGGCAGCCGGAGGCGTACGCGGAGCTGGTGCGCGCCCATACGGGCATCGCGCTCAGGGCGGCCGCCGCGCTCGGGGCGGGGCCGGACGCGGAGGACGTGGTGCAGCAGGCCTTCGTCAAGGCGTACTGCGCGCTCGGGCGCTTCCGGGACTGCGCGGCCTTCCGGCCGTGGCTGTTGTCGATCGTGGCCAATGAGACGAGGAACACAGTGCGCGCGGCGGCACGCAGGACGACCCTGGCCGGCCGGGAGGCGGCCCTCGTCGGGGCGGAGCCGGTGATACCGGAGTCGGCCGACCCCGCCGTCGCCACGCTGGAGACCGAGCGCCGCGCGGCCCTGCTGGCCGCCCTGGAGCAGCTGAGCGAGGAGCACCGGCTGGTCGTCACCTACCGCTATCTGCTGGAGATGGACGAGCGGGAGACCGCCGAGGCCCTGGGCTGGCCCCGGGGCACGGTGAAGTCCCGGCTGAACCGCGCCCTGCGCCGGCTCCAGCGGCTGCTGCCGGAAGGGGGTGCGCCGGAGTGAGCGGACCGCCGGAGGAGGAGCTGCGGCGCCTGCGCGAGGAACTGCGCGCCTACGGCCGTTCCCTGGACGCGCCGGACGGGGCGGCGGGCGCGGAGACGATGGCCGAGCGGGTGGTCGCC
This sequence comes from Streptomyces althioticus, assembly GCA_014649355.1. Lineage (GTDB taxonomy): Bacteria > Actinomycetota > Actinomycetes > Streptomycetales > Streptomycetaceae > Streptomyces > Streptomyces althioticus. The sequence goes on along the minus strand of BMSW01000007.1, from coordinate 157,551 downwards.
CGGATACTCGCCGAGCGGGCCCCCGTCCCCGAGCCGGCCCCCCGGTCCCGCCTGCGGGCGGTCCGGCACTGGGCGCGGGCCCGCCGGCGCACCCTGCTGGCCGCCCTGTGCGGTCTGCTGACGGTGCTGGTGCTGACGCCGCCGGTGCGGGCGACGGTGAGCGACTGGTTCGGCTTCCACGGCGTCCAGGTACGGCAGGACCCGTCGGTGGTGCCTTCGCCGGGCGGCCGGGTGCCGGACTGCGCCGCTCCGGTGCGGCTGGAGGAGGCGTCGCGGCGGGCCGGCTTCACCCCGGTGGTCCCGGAGGCGCTGGGCCCGCCGGACGCGGTCTCCGTGGGCGCACTGCCGCACGGGCGGTCCCTGGTCAGCCTGTGCTGGAGGGGCGACGACGGCCGGACGGTCCGCCTGGACCAGTTCCCGGGCCGCCTGGACTTCTCGTTCACGAAGACGGTGCGGGAACAGCCGCAGTGGCTGGACGTGGGCGGTCAGGCGTTGTGGTTCCCACGGCCTCACGTGCTGACGTTCTGGATGACGGATGCGGAGGGCCGCCGCTTGACGCGCGAGGAGCGTACGGCGGGACCGACCCTCCTGTGGAGCCCCGCGGGTGAGATCACCCTCCGCCTGGAGGGGGTGGGTTCCCGCGCGCGGGCCCACGAGATCGCGGCGTCCGTCGATCCCAGCCCGTCCGGCGTTTGAGGACGAGGCCCGCCAGGGCCGATGAGGGGGTCTGGGGCGCAGCCCCGGGGACGGGAGGGGAAGGGGCGGCGGGGGCGAGGAAACCCCCGGTGGGAACCCCGACGGACCGGCCGGTGTATCACAAGTGGCAGGCGGCTCGCAGAGAGAGCCGCACGAGGTTCGACCAGCCCAGTGGGGGACCGACATGCACACCTGGAAGGACTGCGTACGACGACACCTGACGGCGATCACGCTCACGGTGCTGACCCTGATCCTGTGCGGCAGCACACCCGCCTCCGCAGGAGGCCCCACCAGCGTCCTGATCGTCTCGGCGACCACCGGCAAGACCGCCTCGCTGCACTACGCCGACAAGCGCTACACGGAACTCGAGCGCCTCCTCGGCCCCATGCACCAGGGCACCCGCACCGAGCCGCCCCGGCTCGCGACCGCCTCCGGCCAGCACATCAACGTGACCTGGATGGTCCACGACGTCACCCCGTGGCGGGTGGACCAGATCGCCCTCCCGGACGGCGGCCAGGACGTGTGGATCCACACCTCCACCCGCATCACCGACGGCAACGACGGCGTGTGGCGCCGCGCCACGTCCCCGGCGAAGCTCCGCGCGCTGCTCGCGCAGCTCGGCGTGACGGGCACCGGCGTCTCCGCGCCCGCCGCGCAGCCGGCCCCGCGTGAGGACCTGCACATAGCCCCCACGCCGGCGGCCGCCTCCGCCACGGACGGCGGCGGTGACGCCGCCGCCTGGTGGTGGGCGGTACCGGGCCTGGCGGCGGGAGCCGTCCTGGCCCTGGTACTGCGCCCGTACGCGCTCCGGGGCGCGGCCGCGATACGCGACCGCGGTAACCGGGACGGCGGACCCCGCCAGGAGCTCCTGGACGTCTGACGGAGCCGTCAGGCGTCCTCAGCCGAGGTCGACCTGCGGGTACAGCGGGAAGCCGGCGACCAGATCGGTGGCACGGCGCGAGATCTCGTCGGCGACCTTCTCGTCGAGGACGTGGGACGCCTTGGACGGCGCACCGGACTTGGTGGTGCCGGGCTCGGTCGTGGTGAGGACGCGGTCGATGAGACCGGCGACCTCGTCCATCTCCGCCGTGCCGAGCCCGCGCGTGGTGAGCGCCGGGGTGCCGATCCGGATGCCGGAGGTGTACCAGGCGCCGTTGGGGTCGGCCGGGATGGCGTTGCGGTTGGTGACGATGCCGGAGTCGAGCAGCGCCGCCTCGGCCTGGCGGCCGGTGAGGCCGTAGGAGGTGGCGACGTCGATCAGGTTGAGGTGGTTGTCGGTGCCGCCGGTGACGAGGGTGGCGCCGCGGCGCATCAGGCCCTCGGCGAGCGCGCGGGAGTTGTCGACGATCCGCTGCGCGTAGTCCTGGAAGGACGGCTGCCGGGCCTCGGCGAGGGCGACCGCCTTCGCGGCCATGACGTGCGGCAGCGGGCCGCCCAGGACCATCGGGCAGCCGCGGTCGACCTGGTCCTTGAGGGAGTCGTCGCACAGCACCATGCCGCCGCGCGGGCCGCGCAGCGACTTGTGGGTGGTGGTGGTGACGATCTGGGCGTGCGGCACGGGGTCGAAGTCGCCGGTGAGGACCTTGCCGGCGACGAGACCCGCGAAGTGGGCCATGTCGACCATGAGCGTGGCGCCGACCTCGTCGGCGATCTCCCGCATGATCCGGAAGTTCACGAGACGGGGGTAGGCGGAGTAGCCGGCGACGATGATCAGCGGCTTGAACGCGCGGGCGGTGGCCCGCAGCGCCTCGTAGTCGATCAGGCCGGTGGCCGGGTCGGTGCCGTAGGAGCGCTGGTCGAACATCTTGCCGGAGATGTTGGGCCGGAAGCCGTGGGTGAGGTGGCCGCCGGCGTCCAGGGACATGCCGAGCATGCGCTGGTTGCCGAAGGCCTGGCGCAGTTCGGCCCAGTCGGCGTCGGAGAGCTCGTTGATCTGGCGGGCGCCGGTCTTCTCCAGGAAGGGCGCCTCGACGCGGTCGGCGAGGACGGCCCAGAAGGCGACCAGGTTGGCGTCGATGCCGGAGTGCGGCTGGACGTAGGCGTGGCGGGCGCCGAACAGCTCCTTGGCGTGCTCGGCGGCGAGCGACTCGACCGTGTCCACGTTGCGGCAGCCGGCGTAGAAGCGGCGGCCGACGGTGCCCTCGGCGTACTTGTCGCTGAACCAGTTGCCCATCGCCAGCAGGGTGGCCGGGGAGGCGTAGTTCTCGGAGGCGATCAGCTTGAGCATCTCGCGCTGGTCGGCGACCTCCTGCCCGATCGCGTCGGCGACGCGCGGCTCGACGGCGCGGATCACGTCGAGGGCGGAGCGGAAGGCGGTGGACTCGGGGGTGAGCGACTGCTCGGCAGACATGGGGACCTCCGGACGTAGCGTTCAGCGTTCACGGTACGGATGGCCCAGGCGCACGGCACGTTTCTCGCGGGCCGCTCCCCGATGGTTGGTCCCATCCCAGCGCGCCAGTCACGGCCCGCGGGCCAGGTTACCGGGTGGGCCGGGGCGGCGCGGCGGGTGTCCGCGATGCGGGAGTGACCGGCCGCCCCTGCCGTCGGCGGGGCGGCCGGTCAGAGGATGACGTGCGGCAGGAAGCGGGCGTACCCGTCGGTGACCAGGCCCGAGGACTCGCGGATGCCGAGGCCGGCGGCCTCGTTCTCCACGACCCAGGTGCCGAGGACGACGCGGTTGCCGTCGAAGTCGGGCAGCGGGGCGAGCTGCTGGTAGCAGCAGGGTTCGTCGCGGAGCTCCGGCGGGGTGCCGGGCTCGTGCACGGTGACGCCGGCGCCCTCGCGGCCCAGCAGCGGCTTGGCGACCCAGCCGGTGGTGTCCGCGAGTTCACGGGGGCCGTCGAGGTAGGCGGGCAGGAGGTTGGGGTGGCCGGGGTGGAGTTCCCAGAGGATCGCCAGCAGGGCCTTGTTGCTGAGCAGCATCTTCCAGGCGGGTTCGATCCACAGGGTGGAGCCGGTGCCGCCGCCGTTGTCGAGGGTGTCGAGGACGTGACCGGCGAACCGGTCCGTGGTGAGCCACTCCCACGGGTACAGCTTGAAGATGCTGCGGATGAACCGCAGACGGTTGTCGACGAAGCGGCCCGAGAGGCGGTCCCAGCCGATCTCCTCCATGGACAGCCAGTCGGTCTCCAGGCCCGCCTGTTCGGCGGTCTCCTTGAGGTAGGCGACGGTCATCAGGTCCTCGCCGCACTCGTCGCCCGCGGTGTGGGCGAAGTACAGCGGACTGCCCGGCGGGAGCAGCGCGGACTGCCTCTTCCAGGCGTCGACGAGCCGTTCGTGCAGGGAGTTCCACTGATCGGCGCCGGGGAAGCGCTCCTCCATCCAGAACCACTGCGGGGAGGCCGCCTCCACCAGGGAGGTGGGGGTGTCCGCGTTGTACTCGAGGAGCTTCGCCGGGCCGGCGCCGTCGTAGCGGAGGTCGAAGCGGCCGTACAGGGACGGCAGTTCGTCCCTGCGGCGCCAGGACTCGGTGACGGCGTCCACGACCCGCGGGTCGGTGATGCCCAGGTCGGCGAAGCGGCCCTCGGTGACGATGTGACCGGCCGCGGCCAGGCTCATCGCGTGCAGTTCCTCGACGGTCTCCTCGAGCGCCTCGACCTCGTCCAGGCCGAAGACGTAGTGGGCGCTCTCGTCCCAGTAGGGGCGCAGGGAGTCGTCGGGGTAGCGGGTCAGCGGGTAGATGAGCCCCTGCTCCTCGACGGTCTGCTGCCAGCCGGGGCGGGGCTCGGTGGTGCGCCGTTCCACGGCGGGTCAGCCCCCGCCGCTGCCGGAGCAGCCGAAGCCGCCCCGGTCGACGGCCTCGCTGCGGCTGAAGGTGCCGTGCTCGGCGTAGCCGTTGCGGACGTCGGAGTCGTAGTACCAGTCGGCGTCGGTGGAGCGGGACCTGCTCTTGCCCTTGCCGAGGGAGCCGGAGGAGCCGCCGGAGCAGTTCTTGTCGGAGACGACCTTGTACCCGTCGCCGAGCGTGTAGCTGTTGCGGTCCACGCACCGCCGGTCCGGGTCGGACCCGCAGGCCGACAGTGCCGCCGCGAGCACACCCATGCCGCCCAGCACCACCGTGCTGGACCGCAGCCGTCGCCGTGTCTGCGCCATGCCCTTCGCTCCCCCTCGTGTCGCGCCGGACCGTTCCCGTGTCGCCCGGCTCGCGGCGGACAGCCTAGAGACCGTCCGGCGGGGACGCACGGCAGCCCCCGGGCCCGCACCTGTCACGGCTGACGGTTTGTCACCGTGTGGCAGGGTATGGGCGGTCGGCGCTCACGGAAGATCCACAGGTGTGGGTCGCGGGTGCCGCTAGGGGGGTGTGGTCTCCCGGCGCGGAAGACCACGGGCCCCGGTCGTGGAAGGCAGGGAAACCCGGGTCCCGGAAGGCGGAAGGCACGGAAACCCGGGTCCCGGAAGGCGGGAAGTCCCGCGTCGCGGAAGGCGGGGGAACCCGGCCTCGGGAAGGCGGGGGAACCCGACCTCGGGAAGGCGGGGGAACCCGGCCTCGGGAAGCCGCTGGTCCGGGTCGCGGGAAGCCTGGCCGCGCTGCGCGCGCTCGCCGCCCGCGAAGGCGCCGGCCCCGCCATGGTGCTCCTCGCCGTGTGGTGCCCGCTGCCGCACGCCTGGTCCGGCGAGGAGGACGGAGTGCTCGGCATGCCGTTCGCCGGACGTGACGAGCCCGGTACCGGTGACGCGGTGGGCCTGTTCCCGCGCGTCCTGCCGGTACGTACGGCGCTGCGGGCCGCCCGGCCGTTCGGTGGCGGGGCCGTCGCGCCGGGCGGCGGAGTCCGGTCGTGGCGGACCACGGGACGTGCTCGCCGTGGGGCCGCCGGACCGCCGTCACGGAAGTGAGCGCAGCAGCGCGTCCAGGGTGCCGGCCCAGGCGTGGTCGGGCGGGGTGGCGTAGCCGACGACGAGGGCGTCGCCGGCGGGGTCGGTCACGCCGGGGTGGCGGAAGGAGTCCAGGCCCTTCACGGCGAGGCCCTGCCAGGTGGCCGACCGCTGGACCGACTGCTCGGTGCCGGGCGGCAGTTCGAGCACGGCGTGCAGTCCGGCCGCGATGCCGGTGACGCGGACGTGCGGCGCCCCGTCGGCGAGGGCCCGCACGAGGGCGTCGCGGCGGCGCCGGTAGCGCAGGCGGGCGGCGCGGACCTGGCGGTCGTAGGCGCCGGAGGTCAGGAACTCGGCGAGGGCGAGCTGTTCCACGACGCTTACCGTGCGGCCGCCGCCGTGGTCGACGACGTCCGGCAGCAGCCAGGGCGGCACCACCATCCAGCCCAGCCTGAGGCCGGGGGCGAGGGACTTGCTGGCGGTGCCGAGGTGCACCACCCGGCCGGGGTCGAGGTCCTGGAGGGCGCCGACGGGCTGGCGGTCGTAGCGGAACTCGCCGTCGTAGTCGTCCTCCAGGATCAGGCCGCCGGTGCGGCGCGCCCACTCGACCACGGCGGCCCGGCGCTCCGGGAGGAGCGCCCCGCCGAGCGGGAACTGGTGGGCCGGGCTGAGCAGCACCGCGTCGGCGTCACCCGGGTCCTGGGCGCGGGTGCCGAGTGCGTCCCGGGCGAGCGGCGCGGTCTCGAGGCCGGCGCGGTGGACGAGGTCCCAGTGGGCGTCGAGGCCGTACGGCTCGACGGCGAGCGTGCGGGCGCCGCGGGCGCGCAGCACCTGGGACAGCAGCTGGAGGCCGTGGGCGAAGCCGGAGCAGACGACGACGTGCCCGGGGTCGGCGCGCACACCCCGCACCCGGGAGAGGTAGCCGGCGAGGGCCTCGCGCAGTTCCGGCCGGCCGCGCGGGTCGCCGTAGCCGAAGGCGTCGTGTGGCGCGGCGGCGAGGGCGCGGCGGGTGGCCTTGAGCCACTCGGCGCGCGGGAAGGACGCGAGGTCGGGGGTGCCGGGCATCAGGCTGTACGGGAGCCGGCCCGGGGTGCGGTGAGGTGTGGGGGCGGCCGGGCGTTCGGGGACGGCACGCGCGGCGACACGGGTGCCGGAACCCTGGCGGGCGGTGAGCCAGCCCTCGGCGATCAGGTCGGCGTAGGCGTCGGCGACGGTGTTGCGGGCGATGCCCAGGTCGGCGGCGAGGGAGCGGGAGGAGGGCAGCCGGGTGCCGGGGGCGAGCCGACCGCCGCGGACGGCCTCCCGCAGGGCGTCCGTGAGGCCGCGCCGCAGCCCCGGACCGCTCGGGTCCAGATGGAGGTCGATACCGAAAGTGGCCCAGCGTTCCGCCATGGAACTGGACCATACTCCTGGGCTGCCCGGCTCCTACGCTCGACGGCATGACGAACACCGACACGACCGGGACGGTCCCCTACGCGGCGGAGGAGCCCGCCCGCATGGAGTGGGCGAAGCACGCCCCCGAGGTCTACAAGGCGATGGTCCGGCTGGACGTCGCGGCCCGGCAGGGTCTCGACCCGAAGCTGGCCGAGCTGGTCAAGATCCGCGCCTCGCAGCTCAACCACTGCGCGTTCTGCCTGGACATGCACAGCAGGGACGCCCTCGCGGCGGGCGAGAGCGCCGAGCGGATCATCCAGCTGTCCGCGTGGGAGGAGTCACGGCACTTCTACACGGAGAAGGAGATCGCCGCGATCGAGCTGACCGAAGCGGTCACCGTCCTCACCGACGGCTTCGTGCCCGACGAGGTGTACGAGCGGGCCGCGAAGCAGTTCGACGAGGCGGAGCTGTCCCAGCTGATCGCCGCCATCGCGGTGATCAACGCCTGGAACCGGTTCGGCGTGACCTGCCGGATGACGCCCGGCCACTACCAGCCGGGACAGCACCACTAGCCGCGTCTCAGGGCAGCCACTTCTCCCAGACGGAGCGGTGGCTGTCCACCCACTTCTTCGCCGCCTCGCGCGGCGACAGCTTCTGCTCGGCGATCATCAGGGACACCTCGTTCTGGTCCTCGGTCGTCCACTCGAAGTTCCTCAGCAGCTCCGCCGCCTTGCCGCCGCCGCGCGCGAAGTCCGCGTTGAGGTACTTCTGCAGCGGGGTGTGCGGGTAGGCGCAGGCGACCTTCTCCGGGTCCGCGTCGCAGCCCTCCTCGTACGGCGGCAGCTTCACCTCCGTCATCGGCACCTGCTCGGACAGCCACTGGGGCGTGTACCAGTAGGTGAGGAACGGCTTCTTCTCCTTGGCGAACTGCTGGATCTGGGTGATCTGCGCCGCCTCGGAGCCGGCGAACACCACCCGGTAGTCCAGCTTCAGGTTCCTCACCAGCGCCTTGTCGTTGGTGACGTAGGAGGGGGAGCCGTCGAGGAGCTGGCCCTTGCCGCCGCTCTCCGCGGTGCGGAACTGGTCGGCGTACTTGTTCAGGTTCTTCCAGTCGGTGACGTCCGGGTGCCGCTCGGCGAAGTACGTCGGCACGAACCAGCCGATGTGCCCGGTGACGCCCAGGTCGCCGCCGTTCACGATCGTCTTCTTGTCCTCGACGTACCGCTGCTCCTGGTCGGGGTGGCCCCAGTCCTCCAGGATCGCGTCCACGCGGCCCTGGCTGAGGGCGTCCCAGGCGGGCACCTCGTCGACCTGCACGGTGTCGACGCGGTAGCCCAGTTCGTGCTCCAGCAGGTACTGGGCGACGGCCACGTTGGCCTGGGCGCCGACCCAGGACTGCACCGACAGGGTGACCGTCCTCGCCCCGCGCGCGTTGGCGAACGGCGAGGCCTGCTTGGTCATGTCGGCGGCCCCGCAGCCGGTCAGCAGCAGGAGCGCGCAGCCCGCCGCCACGGCGGGCATCGTACGGATCCGCATGTCACGCTCCCTTCGTCGCGCGGCGTCCGGTGGGCTGGGTGACCCGGTCGAGCATCAGGCCCAGGCAGACGATCGCGGCGCCGGCCACCAGACCGGTCGCCAGGTCGCCCTGCGCGAGGCCGAAGACGACGTCGTAGCCGAGGGCGCCGCCGCCGACCAGGCCGCCGATGATGACCACGGCCAGGACCAGGACGACGCCCTGGTTGACGGCGAGCAGCAGCGCCGGGCGGGCCAGCGGGAGCTGCACCTGCCGCAGCTGCTGGGCGCCGGTCGCGCCGAGCGAGCGCGCCGACTCCAGGGCGGCCGGGTCGACCTGCCGCAGCCCCTGCGTGGTGACGCGGACGACGGCGGGCAGCGCGTAGACGACCGCGGCGGCGACCGCCGGGGCGCGGCCCACGCCGAACAGGGCGACCACCGGGATCAGGTACACGAACTGCGGCATCGTCTGGAACACGTCCAGCACCGGGCGCAGCAGCCGCTCGACGCGGTCGCTGCGCGCGGCGGCGATGCCCGCGGCGAACCCGATGACGAGGGTCACGGCGACGGCGGCGAGCACCTGCGACAGCGTGTCCAGCGACGGCCCCCACACGCCCAGCACACCGATGGCGGCCATCGCGAGCACGGCGGTGAGGGCGGTGCGCCAGGTGCCGATCAGCCAGGCCAGGGCTGCGACGACCAGCAGCACGCTCCACCAGGGCAGCCACTGGAGTCCGTCGCGGAGCGGGTCGAGCACCCAGGTGGTGAAGCGGCCCGCCCAGTCGGCGGTGCCGCCGACCACGGGCACGCCCGAGTACAGGTGCGCGGTCATCCAGCCGACGGCCCGGTTGACCGGCTCCGCGATGCCGACGACCCAGCTCTCCGGCCACTCCAGCCGGCCCGCGAGACGTCCGGCGACCGCGACGACGGCCGCGGCGGCCAGGGCGCACGCACTGAGCAGACGGGCGTTCGGGGCGGGCGCGTCCCCGAGCCGGGCGCCGGCCGCACCGGTCACCCGGTCCAGGACGACCGCCAGCAGCACGATCGGGATGCCCGCGGCCAGCGCGGCGCCCACGTCGACCGAGGCGAGCGCCTGGTAGACGCGGTCGCCGAGGCCGCCCGCGCCGATCACGGAGGCGATGACGGCCATGGAGAGGGCCATCATGATCGTCTGGTTGAGGCCGAGCAGCAGCTCCTTGCGGGCGAGCGGGATGCGAGCGGTCAGCAGACGCTGGCGCGCGGTCGTCCCGAGCGACTCGACGGCCTCCAGCACCTCCCTGTCCGCGCCGCGCAGCCCCAGCGCGGTGAGGCGGGCCATCGGCGGGGCGGCGTAGACGACCGTGGCGAGCACGGCCGCGGGGACGCCGATGCCGAAGACCAGCACGACGGGCAGCAGGTAGGCGAAGGCCGGCAGGACCTGCATGGTGTCGAGGACGGGGCGCAGCGCGCGGTGCATACGGTCGGACAGCCCGGCGGCGAGCCCGAGCAGCGCGCCCGCCACGACGGACGCGGCGACCGCGACCACCATGAGCGCGAGCGTCTGCATGGTGGGCACCCACATGCCCAGCAGCCCGCAGGCGAGGAACGCGGCGGCGGTCCCGAGCGCGAGCCGGATCCCCGCGACCCGCCAGGCGGTCAGCGCGGCCACGGCCGTCACTCCCGCCCAGCCGACGGCGAGGAGGGCGAGATAGACGGCGCGTACGGCGATGACGACGGCGTTGCTGACGTGGCCGAGGAAGTAGAGGAACAGGGGGTGGGAGTCGCGGTTGTCGACGATCCAGTCACTGACGGTGCCGAGCGGTCCGGACACGTCGACGGTCAACGCCCCGGGCCACGCCCCGCTCCCCCACCGACTCGCCGCGAACGGCACGACGACGGCGGCGAGGACGAGGAGGACGCCGAGCTTGCGGACGAGGGGGTTGCCCAGGACGCCGGATGTCGCGGTCCCCCGCGCGGTAGCGGTGACCGCCGCCATCAGACGGACTCCTCACCGGCGACGGGGGCCGCCTCGCCGGCACCCGTCTCGGACCGGCCGGAGGTGCCACCCGCGGCGTCATCGGCGCCCGGGCCGGCGGGGGCGTCCCCACCGGCGGCCGGCTCCCCGGCGAGCGCGTCCGCGCCTGCGGCCGGGCTTTCGACGGACGCGTCCGCGCCTCTGGCCGCGGAGCCCTCGGGGACTCCGGCAGCGGCGACCGGTTCGTCCGGCGCCTCGCCGGCGGGGCCGGCTCCCGCTGCGTCCTGCGCGGATGCACCCGCGCCCGGGCCGGTCGGAGCGCCTCCGCCTGCCGCCGGGCCCCCGGCGGGCACGTCCGCGCCCCGTGAGGCGGAGCCGTCGGCGTCTCCGGCAGCGGCGGCCGGTCCGGCCGGCGCCTGGTCGGCGGAACCGCCCACGGCGTCAGGCGCGGATGCACCCGCGACCGGGCCGGTCGTTGCGTCTCCGCCGGCCGCCGGGCTCCCGGCGGGCACGTCCGCGCCCCGTACGGCGGAGCCGTCGGCGTCTCCGGCAGCGGGAGCCGGTTCGGTCGGTGTGGTGGGGTGGCCTGCCACCACGCTGAGGAGGGTCTCCGCGTCCACGATGCCGAGGCAGTCGTCGCCGTCCAGGACGCGGGCGGGGGCGCCCTCGCGGGAGACCGTGGTGATGGCCTGCGACACCGTGGTGTCGGGGGTGACCGTCGGGCCCGTGGCCGTCCGTTCCGCGGGTGAGGCGGGGCGCATGGCCGTCCGGACGGTGAGGACCTGCTCGCGCGGCACGTCCTGGACGAACGCGCGCACGTAGTCGTCGGCGGGCGCGCCCACGATCTCCTCGGGCGTGCCGAGCTGCACCACACGGCCGTCCCGCATCAGCGCGATGCGGTCGCCCAGCTTCAGCGCCTCCTGGAGGTCGTGCGTGATGAAGACCATTGTGCGGCCCTCCTCACGGTGCAGCCGCACCACCTCGTCCTGCATGTCCCGCCGGATCAGCGGGTCGAGCGCGCTGAACGGCTCGTCGAACAGCAGGACTTCGGGGTCGACGGCGAGCGCGCGGGCCAGCCCGACCCGCTGCCGCTGGCCACCGGAGAGCTGGGAGGGCCTGCGCTGTTCCATGCCCGCGAGACCCACCTTGGCGACGACCTCGGCGGCCTTCTCCCGCCGCGCGGCGCGGCCCATGCCCTGGATCTCCAGGCCGTAGGCGACGTTGTCGAGGACGGTGCGGTGCGGCAGCAGGCCGAAGTGCTGGAAGACCATGGCGGCGCGATGGCGCCGCAGTTCCCGCAGCCGGGTCCGGTCCATCGCGCGGACGTCCTCGCCGTCGATGGCGATACGGCCCGCGGTCGGTTCGATCAGCCGCGTCAGGCAGCGCACCAGCGTGGACTTGCCGGAGCCGGACAGGCCCATGACGACGAAGACCTCGCCCTTGCGGACGTCGAAGGAGACGTCCCGCACGGCGGCCGTGCAGCCGGTGCGGGCGCGCAGCCCGGCCGCGTCCAGGGAGGCGAGTGCGGGGTCGGCGGGCACCCTGTCGGCGCGGGGCCCGAAGACCTTCCACAGTCCCTCGACGGAGAAGACGGGCGGGGCCCCCGCGTCGGACGCGGGGGCCGGGTCGGCGGCGGGGACGGCCGCTGTCACCACGCTCATCGGGCGTCACCGCCGAGGAGATCGACGGCCCGCTCGCCGACCATCAGTACGCCGATCATCGGGTTGACGGCGGTCATGGTCGGGAAGACGGAGGCGTCGGCGACACGGATGCCCTGAAGGCCCCGGACGCGCAGCTCGGGGTCGACGACCGCGGTCTCGTCGTCGGCGGCGCCCATCTTGCAGGTGCCGGCCGGGTGGTAGACGGTGTGCGCGACCTTGCGGGCGTACTCGCTCAGCTCCTCGTCACCGGTGACGTCGGGCCCGGGCGCCACCTCCCGCTTGAGCCAGTGCGCGAGCGGCTCGGTCTTCGCGATCTCGCGGGCGATGCGGATGCCGTCGACGAGCGTGCGGCCGTCGTAGTCGTCCTCGTCGGTGAAGTAGCGGAAGTCCAGCGCCGGCTTCACCTCGGGGTCGGCGCTGGTCAGGTACAGCCGGCCGCGGCTCTTCGGCTTGGGGATGTTCGGCGTCATGGAGACCCCGAACTCGGGCCGCTCGTAGCCCAGTCGCTCCGGGTTGTCCGTGAACGGGATCTGGTAGAAGTGGAACATCAGGTCGGGGCCCGCGTGTTCGGGGTCGCGGCGGACGAACAGACCGGCGTCGGAGTCCATCGCCGAGTTCTCCGGGATGGGCCCGTTCGTCTCCCACACGATCACCGACTCGGGGTGGTCGAGCAGGTTCTCGCCGACGCCCGGCAGATGGTGCGCCACGGGGATGCCGAGCGCCTCCAGGTCCTCGCGCGGCCCGATGCCGGAGTGCAGCAGCAGCCGCGGCGAGTCGACGGCGCCGGCGCACAGCACCACCTCGTTGCGGGCGCGGATCAGCACCTCCTCGCCGTCCTTGGTGCGCACGTGGACGCCCTCGGCGCGGGTGCCGTTCAGCTCCAGCTTGTACGCCCAGGTCTCCAGCCACAGCGTCAGGTTGGTCCGCTCGTCCATCACCGGGTGCAGGTACGCCACCGACGCGGAGGACCGCTTGTTGTCCTCGGGGTGGTAGGCGAGGTCGAAGAAGCCGACGCCCTCGGCGAACGGCTTCTTGTTGAAGCCCTCGATGCGGGGCACCTCGAGCGCGGTCTGCGCGGCGTCGACGAAGTCGCGGGCGATGGCGTTCCGGTCCTTCTCGTCGACCGGGACGATGTTGTTCTTCAGCCGGGCGTAGTACGCCTCCATCTGCACGGCGCCCCAGCCCTTGGCGCCGGCCTGCTCCCACTCGTCCCAGTCGGACGGCAGCGGCTTGAACGCGATGAGCGTGTTGTGCGAGGAGCAGCCGCCGAGGACGCGGGCGCGGCTGTGCCGGATGTGCGAGTTGCCGCGTGGCTGCTCGGTGGTGGGGTAGTCGTAGTCGAGCTCGCCGCCGAGCAGGCCCATCCAACGGCGCAGCGTCAGCACGTCGTCCCGGCCGACGTCGCTGGGGCCGCCCTCGATGACGGCGACGGTGACGTCCGGGTTCTCGGTGAGTCGCGAGGCGATGACGGAACCCGCGGTCCCGCCGCCTATGACGACGTAGTCGTAGACAGGTGTGTTCATGGAGGTACTCCAGGACATGAGGCGCCCCGAAGGGGCGCGGGGAACTGAGCGATCAGCCCCCACGGCGCCGCGCCCGCCCACGAGGCGACGCGGCACCGCCGGGACGCGGCGGCCTCAGCCGCGGAACCACCGAACCGGCGCCGGCGCCAGGTTCTGGTACACGTGCTTCGTCTCGCGGTACTCCGCGAGCCCGGCCGGCCCGAGTTCGCGCCCGGTACCGCTCTTGCCGAAGCCGCCCCACTCGGCCTGCGGGAGGTAGGGGTGGAAGTCGTTGATCCACACGGTGCCGTGGCGCAGCCGTCCGGCCACCCGGCGGGCGCGGCCCGGGTCGGCCGTCCACACACCGCCGGCCAGGCCGTACTCGGTGTCGTTGGCGAGGGCGACGGCCTCGTCCTCGGTGCGGAACGTCTCGACGGTGAGGACCGGTCCGAAGACCTCCTCGCGCACGACGCGCATCTCGCGGTGGCAGCGGTCGAGGACGGTCGGCTCGTAGAAGTAGCCGGACGCGGGGCGTTCGGGCGCCGGCTCGGGACGCTTGCCGCCGCAGCGCAGCACCGCGCCCTCCTTGAGCGCGGACTCGACGTACGCCTCGACCTTCTCGCGCTGCTGCGCGGAGACGAGCGGGCCGCATTCGACGCCGTCCTCGGTGCCCCGGCCGAGCCGGATCTTCTCGGCCCGGCGGGCGAGTTCGGCGACGAAACGATCCCGCACGGACTCCTCGACGATGAGGCGCGCACCGGCCGAGCAGACCTGGCCGCTGTGGATGAAGGCCGCGTTGAGGGCCTGGTCGACGGCGGTGTCGAAGCCCTCCTCGGTGGCGCAGGCGTCGGCGAACACGACGTTGGGGTTCTTGCCGCCGAGTTCGAGGGCGACCTTCTTCACGGTCGGCGCGGCCGCCTGGGCGACCTTGGTGCCGCTGACCAGGCCGCCGGTGAAGGAGACCAGGTCGACGTCGGGGTGCTCGGCCATCCGCGCGCCGACGGTGTGACCGGGGCCGGTGACGATGTTGGCGACGCCGGCGGGCAGACCCGCCTCGGTGAGCAGGCCGATCAGGGCGACGGTCGTCATCGGGGTGATCTCGCTGGGCTTGACCACGAAGGTGTTGCCCGCGGCGAGCGCCGGGGCGATCTTCCAACTGGCCTGGAGCAGCGGGTAGTTCCAGGGGGTGATCAGGGCGCAGACGCCGACCGGCTCGTGCACGACCACGCTGTGGACGTCGGGCGAGCCCGCGTCCACGACCCGGCCGGGCGCCTCGGCGGCGACCAGGTCGGCGAAGTAGCGGAAGGCGTCGGCCACGCAGTCGATGTCGACGCGGCCCTCCTCCACGGTCTTGCCCGCGTCCTGGGCCTCCAGCGCGCCCAGTTCCTCGCGGTCCCGGACCAGGAGGTCGGCGACACGGCGCAGCAGCGCGGCCCGTTCGGTGACGGGGGTGCGCGGCCAGGGCCCCTCGTCGAAGGCGCGGCGCGCCGCCGCGACCGCGAGGTCGGTGTCCTTCTCGTCGCCCTCCGCGACCACGGCGAACGGCCGGGCGTCGGCCGGGTCGAGGATCTCCCGGGTGGCCCCTGAGGCGGCGGCCCGCCACTCGCCTCCCGCGTGGATGGTGTCGCGCGCCCGCAATGCTGTGCTGTCCGCCATGGTGGGTACTGCCTTCCGTTCTTTTCCGCGCCCGTGAGTCACATGCCTGTTACCCCCGAGACCGGGTGCGCCTGCCCTTCCGGGCGGAAGTCATGCGGAATCGATGCGGGGAGTGCGCTTCGTCACGCAGTCACCTGCGGCACCCTTCGACGCCGGGTGCGGGGCGTTCGTGGCCGGCCACGCAGTTCCCCGCGCCCCTGGGGGCGCCGCAGCCGCGGGCATTCGTGCCGCTGGGGCGGCACGGGTGGGCGCGGCGGCACCTCGTCAGCGCCGAGGTGCGGGAACGCCCCCCGCCGACCACAGCCGACGGGACGTCAGATCAGCCGCACGTCGCCGACGGAGGGCAGAAATGCTCCACCGCCACGAGCACCAGTTCCAACTCCGGGTCCACTCCGTCCGTCGGCGCCCCGTACGCCGCCACCGCGTACACCTTCCCGTCCTCCGGAGACCGGAAGCGGACGTCCTGGACGTGCCAGCTGCCGACCTCGGGCTCGCCCCGCAGCGAGTCGGCGAGGTACTCGAGACGCACCCCTTCGACGCCCGCGTCCAACGGCACCATCTCGACCTGCTGGAAGCCGTCCGGCTTCGGCGTGTCCTCCGACAGGTACAGCTCGAAGGACTCCTCCGGCGAGGACTCCGCGATCTCGTACACCT
Source organism: Streptomyces althioticus (assembly GCA_014649355.1). Lineage (GTDB taxonomy): Bacteria > Actinomycetota > Actinomycetes > Streptomycetales > Streptomycetaceae > Streptomyces > Streptomyces althioticus. Next base: position 141,730 of record BMSW01000007.1, on the reverse strand, counting down.
GAAGGCGACGGAACCCGTCCGGGCTCCGGTAGTTGACGACGTCGAAGCCGTGCTGCGAAGGCACCGTCTCCCGCTCCCACCCGGTGGGCCGGGCGATGGTGAACCCCTCGGCGTCCTGGTGCAGCTCGTACCCCTCGGGCAGCGCCGACGGGTCGGCGGAGGGCGACCCGGAGGTCGAGGTCTCCGCAGGCACCGCCTCCGACTCCCCCACCGGCGTGGGCGACGGCGACTCCTGAGGGGCACTCGTACCCGGACCCCCCGCCCGGTCGTCCGCGCCACCACCCCCGCCGTCGTCCCCCACGACCAGGCTCAGCACCAGCGCCACCGCGACCCCCACCGCCGCGGCCCCGCCCAGCACACCCCACACCATCCGCCGCCGCCCCGCGCCGGACGCCCCCGGCTTCGGCGGCTCCGGGACGGACCACCCCCCGCCCGCCGGGGCATCGGGATCGGTCACCCCGCCCGGGGCGGACGTGGGCACGACCGGCTGGAAGGACGGCGGAGGAGGCGGCGGCGGAGTCACCGACGCGCCGGAGCCGGCGCCGGCTCCGGCACCCCCGGCGTCCTCCCAGCGTTGGGCGTCCTCGTTCCAGTACCGCTGTCCCCCGGTCATGGCGCCCCTCTCACATCCCCAGCAGCCCGGCGACGGCCCCGGCCGACGAGAACAGGGTCAGGACGCTCTGGGCGTCCGTGAGCGCCTCGCGCAGCCGCTGTACGCGGCTCTCGCCGGCGGTTCCGGTGCGGGTGATCTCCTCCTCGGTGTCGGCGAGGGTGGAGTCCAGCCGCGCGACCTGCTCGTTCTCCCGCAGCCGGGCGAGGTCCTCGCGCAGTTCCCGCACGGCGGCCAGCAGCTGCTCGGCGGTCTCGTCGCGCGCCGGGGCCGTGGTGTTGTGCGTCTCGGCGCGGGCGTTGGCGCCGAAGGCGAAGGAGGAGTTGTCGGCGCGGCCGATGCTGACGTTCGGTTCGTCGGTTGCCATGGTCAGTCGGATCCCCTCCGCGGCGCGGGGCCGCCGGTCGTGGTCTGTGCGCGCGCGTGGCCGCCGAAGGCGAACGACGAGTTGTCGGCGCGCCCGATGTGCACCGCGCCGCCGCTGATGTTGACGATCTTCTGCACGAACTCGCCGGTCTCGTAGCCGGCTTCGCCCAGCGCCAGCCGCACCCCGCGGCTGACACGGTCCTGCACGCTGCGCAGGTACCGGGCGACGTCCATGTCCTGGAACGTGGATCCGGCGGGCGCCGAGGCCAGCTCCCGCACGGACAGGGCGGGCCCGTCGGGCAGCGCGTGGGCGTGGCCGCCGGTCAGCAGCCGCCACGCGAAGGGCAGGCCCCGGCCGAGTGTGATCAGTGCTTCACCGGCGGAGCGGGGCACCAGGACGGCGGCGCCGGCGATCCGGCCCGTCCGGTCGTCTCGGGCGTCCTGGAAGGCACGGTCGGCGTCCTTGAAGTCCGCGCGCACCGGCAGCAGGACGTGCGGTGCGATCTCCAGCGTCAGCATCCGGCCCTGGGTGTGGACGCGGACGTGGACGGTGACGACGAGCTCCTCCTCCCAGCCTCCGACGCGGATGCGCAGGAAGTGCCTCCGCTTCTCGCCGCCCTCCTCGACGGCCCGCGTCCGGTGCTGCTCGAAGTCCTCCGGCGCGTACGGCGCCTCGTCGCGGTGCCGCAGCCCTTCGACGGGCAGGAACACGCACTCGTCGATCTCCAGCCGCCGCAGCCGGTCCCGTACGCCGGGGCCCGCGTGTTCGGCCGGAACGCGCAGCTGCTCGATGAGGGGCCTGACCCGGTCGAGGATGGCCCTGTTGCTCAGCGGCTGCTGGTCCGCGTCCTCGTCGGGCCGCAGTTCGACGGCGAGCACCCAGGTGTCGCGCCGCGTTCCCGCCCCGCAGAAAGGGTGCGCCTCGTGATACATGACGAGCGGCGTGTGCTGCTCGAGCCGGATGCGCTGGATCAGCCTCCGCAGGCGCTGCCCGCCGGACCCCTCGGCGCGGTCGCCGGCGGCGTCGGGGAAGCGCTCCCTGGAGAGTTCCTCGGCGAGGACGCGGGCGAACTGGTCACGCCGTCCCGCCACGCACAGGCCGATCACCACGAGCGCGCCGATCCCGAACCATGCCTGCCAGGGTTCGGCGCTCCCCGCGATGCCGTCGCTGATCCCGCTCAGCGGGTTGTCACCGCCGGATGCGTAGGCGGACTCGTACCCGGAGCCGCCGTCCGCCCCGCCGAAGGCGGCGACGCCGAGGATGTACAGGAGGAACGCGGTGAGGACGCGGCCGCTCCAGCGGACCAGGGGCTCGGCGGCGTCGGGCACCCGGGGTGCGACGGCGAGCAGCACACTGGGGATCAGGAAGTAGGCGAGCAGGCCGCCGCTGACCAACGCGCCGACGATCCACAGCCCGGCGACCGCGCCCGCCCACAGCATCTCCAGCCGCCGCGCGCGCAGCGCGTGCGCGAGGACGCGGGCCGCGTCGAAGCCCAGCGAGGGCGCGACGACCCGCTGTTCGTTGAGGTAGAGCTCCTCGATCACCCGGTCGCGGTAGTCGGCATTCAGGTAGGTCCCCGCGCACAGCAGCCGGGAGGCCTCACTGGCGTACGGGGGCACGGGCGGCGGACCGTCGGGCGTCCCACCCGGGTGCTGTGGCTGCTGGGGTACGAAGGCAGTGCTCACGCGGATCCCCCGATACGCGGACGGACGTCACCACCACGCGGAGTGACGGGGCATCAGCATAGGGGAAGGGCGGGCGGGTGCGAACCGGATCGGCCACAGGGGTTGACGGGATCGCACGACGCGCGGGGCCCCGTACCGGACGAACCGGTACGGGGCCCCGCGAAGGCCGTGGTGGCCGGGTTCAGATGAGGCCGAGGGAGCGGACCGCCTCGCGCTCCTCCTCGAGCTCCTTGACGGAGGCGTCGATGCGGGTGCGGGAGAACTCGTTGATCTCCAGGCCCTGGACGATCTCGTACGCGCCGTCCTTCACGGTGACCGGGAAGGAGGAGATGAGGCCCTCGGGGACGCCGTAGGAGCCGTCGGACGGGATGCCCATGGAGACCCAGTCGCCCTCCGGGGTGCCGTTGACCCAGGAGTAGACGTGGTCGATGGCCGCGTTGGCGGCGGAGGCGGCCGACGAGGCGCCGCGGGCCTCGATGATGGCGGCGCCGCGCTTGGCGACGGTCGGGATGAAGTCCTCGGCCAGCCACTTCTCGTCGTTGACGACCTCGGCGGCGTTCTTGCCGGCGATGGTGGCGTGGAAGATGTCCGGGTACTGGGTGGCGGAGTGGTTGCCCCAGATGGTCAGGCGCTTGATGTCTGCGACCGTGGAGCCCGTCTTCTTCGCGAGCTGGGTCAGCGCGCGGTTGTGGTCCAGGCGGGTCATGGCGGTGAAGCGCTCGGCCGGGACGTCCGGGGCGGCGGCCTGGGCGATCAGGGCGTTGGTGTTGGCCGGGTTGCCGACGACCAGGATGCGCACGTCGTCCGCGGCGTGGTCGTTGATGGCCTTGCCCTGCGGCTTGAAGATGCCGCCGTTGGCCTCGAGGAGGTCACCGCGCTCCATGCCCTTGGTCCGCGGCCGGGCGCCGACGAGGAGGCCGACGTTGGCGCCGTCGAAGGCCACGTTCGGGTCGTCCGTGATGTCGATGCCCTGCAGCAGCGGGAACGCGCAGTCGTCCAGCTCCATGGCGGTGCCCTCGGCGGCCTTGAGCGCCGGGGTGATCTCCAGCAGGCGCAGCTTGACCGGCACGTCCGCGCCGAGCAGCTGGCCGGAGGCGATGCGGAAGAGCAGGGCGTAACCGATCTGGCCGGCCGCGCCGGTGACGGTGACGTTCACGGGAGTGCGGGTCATGGCGTTCTCCGTATGACAGCTGGCGGTGGGGCGGTCCCTGCCCCCTGGTGCGGGATCCCCGCTCCGGCTCGTGACCGGTGGCCGCCACGATGATCGATCACCGGTTCGAATGATCGATCTCTTGGCGTCAAGAGAGATCCAGCGGTCAGGCTATCGCGCATCCGCCGGCCCGTACGGCCGGGCTCCCTGTGGCCCGTCCCACAGAGTGACCGCGCACGCACGCGGGTAACCGAGTGCGGCGGCGAGGTGAGAGAGAAGAGGGGGCGGCCGCTCCGTCCGGGAGAGGTGAGGGCGGGGCGGCCGCCGTCCGGGACCGACCGTGCCGGTATCCCGTGGGGGTACTTCTCGCGTGCCCGCCCCACGCGGCCGCATTCACGTCACCACGCTTCCCTCACATGTCACGACCCGTACGGCCTACTCGCGCGAGGGAATCGGCCACCCCCGGCCCGGCGGGGCCGGTGGCCGGGGTCCGGCCGCCCCCGGGGAGCGGCCGGACCGTCAGTCGGTGCAGCTCTTCTCGCCCGTCGCGGCCAGCACCGCGCAGGCCTTCGCCTCCGTCGCGGAGGCGACCGGCACCATCATCGTGTAGGCGACCGTGTCGCCCGGCGCGTCGACCGAGTCGGTCTGCCGGGACGCGCCCGAGCTGATCTCGACGGTGTCGCCCTGCGTGGCCTGCGTGATGCGCCCCCACGCGGCGGCGCAGACCTCGCTGTAGCGGACCTCGACGGTGGTGGCGCCGACGACCGCGGAGCCGGCCGTGGTGACCAGGTCGCCGCTGCACCCCATCACCTCGGCGTCCTTGCCGGCGCAGCTCTTGCCGCTGCACTTCACGCCGGGAGGCAGCTGCGCCTCCTTGGTGACGCTGGGCGACGGGGAGGGCCTGGCCTCCTTCTTGTCGCCCTGGGTCTCGGTGACGTACAGCCCGGCGGCGACCACCACCAGCGCGCCGAGGGCGCCGACGAGGAACATCGCCGTGCGCCGCTTGCCCGTGGGACGGCCGGGACCACCGGCCTGGCCCGACGGCTCCGCGGGCGGCGGGCCGTACCCGCCCGCCGCGGGCGCTCCGGGGCCGTACGCCCCCGGGTGACCGGCGTCCGGATGCGCGACCCCCCAGGAGTTGCCGCTGCCCGACGCGTCGCGCACGTCGGTGGCGGTCGGCTGCGGCGGCACGCTCGGCGACACCCCGGCGGGACCGGCGACCCCCGTGCGGGCCCCGCCGCCGCGGGAGCGGCCGCCTCCGCCCGACGGCGGCCCGGCCAGCTCGCTCAGCGCGGCGCGCGCCTGCGAGATCCGGATCGCCTCCATGGTCATGTCGTGCCGCATCTCCGAGCGGCTCCAGGCGCGCTCGGCGAGCTCCCACATGGTGGTCAGGTGCACCGGGTTGGTCCCGGTGACCTCGGCCAGCGCCACGATCGCGCCCTTCGGCGCGAGCAGCCGGCCGTTCAGATAGCGCTCCCAGGACGTCTTGCTGTAGCCCGTGCGGTCGGCGACCGACGCCACGCTCAGCCCGCTGCGGTCCACCAGCCGCCTGAGCTGACTGGTGAACTCCCTGATCTGCGGATCGAGTTCATCCGGCAAAGCCTTCCAACGAGGCATTGCTCTCCCCCTCTTCCCCCCGGTTCGTGCTGGTGTTTCCCTCGCGCATGGTGCCCACTGCCACGTCCCGTCTGGCTACCCACAGGGATGCCACCGGGACGGGTCTCAGTTCCCGGGGTGGGGGCGCACGGGAGCAACAGGGCGCGTGCGGCGCTGCACGCCCAGTCGCTTGCGCTCCAGTGTCCCACCGGCCGGCCCCCCGGCCGAACGGAACCCCGGAACCCGCGGCCCGCGCGGACCGGACCGGTATGACCGTCCTACCGTCCTCCTGTCCTACCACCCCGGCGCCCGGACGCGGAGGTGTCCGCGGCCACATCACCCCTGCGCGGTCATCCGTGTCGCGAACTGGTGCCGGGGTCATCGCAAGGGTGTACGGGGATTCCGGGGCGCGTACCGGAACGGTTACTTCCGTGCCACAGCGGCCGGGCCTCCGTTGATCGGGCCGTCCGCCGTGCAGGAACGTGGTGCGCGGCGGCGGCCCGTCCTCTCACGGGGGTGTGGACGGGCCGCCGTTGCGTCCGTCGCCCGGGCGGCCGGGCCGGTCCTAGCTGTCGACCGTGAAGTGCAGCATGTCCTGCAGCCACGGGAACCGCAGCAGCGGATCCGGCTGCATCATCAGCGCCAGCAGCACGATCACCAGGCCGAGACCGCCGTAGGTGACGATGTCGGTGAAGCGGGAGCGCACGGCGAGCATGCCGACGTCCGGCACCGCCCACCGGAGCACCGCCCCGGCCACCAGCGCCGCGCCGATCACCAGCAGCCCGACCCGGAACACGTCCAGCGCCGTCAGCAGCAGGCCCAGACCCACGGTGAGCAGCACGGCCAGGATCGGCCACTGCCGGGCGGGCGCGGGGGCGTCGCCGGGAGCCGCGCGGCCGCCGCCCTCGGGGCGCGCGGTGTCCCGCGTGAACAGCGGGAACCTGCGGGTGGCGCGGCGCGGGGCGCCCTCGGCGTCGGGCGCGCTGACCGCGTCGCGCACGGTGACGTCCTCGGGGGCCTCCTCCGTCGCGGGCGCCTCGGGGGCGGCCGGTGCCTTCCGCTCAGCCGACACTGCGCTCCGCCGCCTCGACCACGTTGACGAGCAGCTGCGCCCGGGTCATCGGGCCGACGCCGCCGGGGTTGGGAGCGACCCAGCCGGCCACCTCGGCCACGCCCGGGTGGACGTCGCCGACGATCTTGCCCTCGGCGCTGCGGGAGACGCCGACGTCCAGGACGGCCGCGCCCGGCTTGACGTCCTCGGGGCGGATCAGGTGGGCGCTGCCGGCCGCCGCGATGACGATGTCCGCGCGCTTGAGGTGCGCGGACAGGTCGCGGGTGCCGGTGTGGCACTGGGTCACGGTGGCGTTCTCGCTGCGCCGGGTCAGCAGCAGCGGCATCGGACGGCCGATGGTGACACCGCGCCCGACGACCACGACCTCGGCGCCCTTGATCTCCACGCCGTGTCGGCGCAGCAGGGTGATGATGCCGTTCGGCGTGCAGGGCAGCGGGGCGGGCTCGTTGAGGACGAGACGGCCGAGGTTCATCGGGTGGAGGCCGTCGGCGTCCTTCTCCGGGTCCATCAGCTCGAGGATGCGGTTCTCGTCGATGCCCTTGGGGAGCGGGAGCTGGACGATGTAGCCGGTGCAGGCCGGGTCCTCGTTCAGCTCGCGGACGACCGCCTCGATCTCCTCCTGCGTGGCGGTGGCGGGCAGTTCGCGCTGGATCGAGGCGATGCCCACCTGGGCGCAGTCGCGGTGCTTGCCGGCGACGTACTTCTGGCTGCCGGGGTCGTCCCCCACGAGGATCGTGCCGAGGCCGGGCGTGACGCCCTTCTCCTTCAGCGCCGCCACGCGGGCGGTCAGATCGGACTTGATCTCGGCTGCGGTGGCCTTGCCATCGAGAATCTGGGCGGTCATGACCCCATCCTCGCGGATGACCGGGCCCCTGTTCCAATCAGCCCGCATTCCGGTCGGCCGCGACGCCAGGACGGGGCATTCGCTCACCATCGGCGGCAATGCGAGCAAGATCGCGATGTTGCACTTGCACAACACATATGTCGTACCGCTGGACAAGGAAAGGAACGGTCAAGAACGATGAACGCACAGTGCCGCGGGCAGCACCGGGGGGACGGACCGCATCTGTAGTACTTCCTCCGCGCCGTGCCTCGCGTCGTCCCCGCAACTGAAGCGCAACGGAGGAAGAACCGCCATGAGTTTCGGCGACCCGAACAACCCCTACGGGCAGCCGCCCCAGCAGCCCCAGGCCGGCCCCGGCTACGGCTACCCCCAGCAGCCCGGCCAGCCCGCCCAGCCCGGATACGGCTACCCGTCGGCGCCCCCGGTGGGCCAGCCCTACGGCGGCGGTTACGTCCCCACCCAGATGCCCGGCATCACGCGCGCCGCGCAGGTCATGGTCGGCGTGATCGCGCTCGCACACGTCGTCATCGCTGTCTTCTACGCCGCGGCGCTGGCGCAGTGGGACGAGGCCATGAGCCAGGCGGACCTCACGGCCGAGGCCGAGCAGTACGCCGACCTGGGCAAGGGCGTCGTCGTCTTCTTCGCCGGTCTGGCCGCCGTCTTCGCGATCCTCGGCCTGATCCTCCTGCTCCAGTACGCCAAGGGCGGCAACTCGGTCCGCGTCTGCTCGATCGTCTACGCCTCGTTCGCGATCGTCAGCGGTCTCTTCGCGCTGGCCTTCTACCTGCTCGGCCTGGTCATCTGGGTCGTGTCGATCCTGGTGATCGTGTTCTGCGCGAAGCGGGCGAGCGCCGAGTGGTTCCGGCGCCCGAGGTACTGACCCCGGGAGACCGTCCCGCCGACGTTCCACCACGAGGCCGTGTCCGCCCCACGCGGGGGGACACGGCCTCGGTGTTTCCGGCGGGGCGCTGGGCGACGGACCCGTCCGGTTCGCGCCAATTCCGCCGCGCGCCCGTGTCGCACCCGATCGGGGGAGGTCCGGCGGCGGGGCGTCCCTCTACCCTGGCCGAGTAGCTGTCAGGCATGGGGGGATGCATCGTGTACAGCCTCATCGTCGTACCTCCGGCGACCGTGCCGGAGGACTCCGGCCGCCGTGGCCGGCTCCGTCTGGCGCCCGGCGAGCGCCTCTCCTTCGGCCGTGCCCCGCAGGGCGACGGCCTGCGCATCGCGCACGACGGGGTGTCCCGCAGAGCGGGTGAGATCACCGCGCAGGGCGCCTTCTGGCTGCTGAGCAACCTCAGCAGGGAGCAGACGTACGTCGTGGAGAACCCGGAGGGCGCGGGCGAGCACATCAAGGTCGGGCCGGGCCGCCTGGACGCGCCGGTGCCGTTCGAGTTCTCCCGGATCGTGCTGCCGGCCTGCGGCGACCTGCTGCCGCTGGAGGTGTGGGCGCCCTGCCACGAGCACGTCCGCGTCGACGCCTGCGACGACGGCGCCGCCACCGCGCCCGCCTTCTCCCTGGACCGCTCCAAGCGGTACTTCGCCGTGCTGGCCGCGCTGTGCGAGCCGCGGCTGCGCGGGGCGCCGCACGCGCCGCTGCCCACGGTGGAGCAGGTGGTGGAACGGCTGCGCCCGCTGTGGCCGGCCGCGTCCCGCACCGCGGTGCAGTGGAACATCGACTACCTGGCGGTGAAGCTGCGCCTCAAGCCCGGCCCCGAGACGGCGGAGCCGGGTCCGCGGCTGAACGGCAAGAAGGAGTCGCTGGTCTCCCTGGCCCTCCGCTTCGACCTGGTCCGGGAGGACGACCTGACGGTCCTGGCGGCCCCGCTCCGCCAGGGGGCCCGGTGACGGAGACGTACGCCGTGCCGGTCCCCAAGGGGTACCGGGTGGGCTCCTGGGAGGTGCGCGAGCCCATCGCCACGGGCGCGTTCGGCAGCGTGTACGCCGGCCGCCGCACCCGAGGCGGCGGGGACGGGCCGCGTGACGTCGCGCTGAAGTTCCTGCCCACCGGCACCCGCACCCCGCGCCAGCTGCACCACCTGCGCGAGCTGGCCGAGCGTGAGGTGGAGTTGCTGCGCCGCCTGAAGCAGCCGCGTCTCATCCGGATGTTCGAGACGCTGACCGTCGACGACGCCGGCCACCCGGAGCTGGACGGCGCCACCGTGCTGGTGCTGGAGAAGGCGGAGGGCTCGCTGTCCGCGCTGCTGGACGCCGCTCCCAGGCCCGGCGCCGGTCCCGGCCTGCTCGCCCAGATCTGCGAGGGGCTGGCCCAGCTGCACCGGGCGGGCTGGGTGCACGGCGACCTGAAACCGGCCAACGTGCTGCTGATGGCGGACGGTTCGGTCCGCCTCGCCGACTTCAACACGGCCGCCGAGCTGGAGGGCACGCACGCCTACACGTCCGCGTTCTCCACGCCCGACTACACCCCGCCCGAGCTGCTGTGGTCCGAGATCGACGAGCGGGGCCGCCGGATCCGCGCGTCCGCCGACGTGTGGGCGTTCGGCGTGCTCGCCCATCGCGTGCTCACCGGCGCGTTCCCGCTGCCCGGCGCCACCCCGGCGGCCCGTCGCACGGCAGCCGCCGCGTACGCCGCCGGCACCGACGAGCTGCGGCTCTCCCCCGACCTCCCGGACGCCTGGCGGGACGTGGTCCGCGCCTGTCTGTCCCGTACGCACGCGGAGCGGATCGGCGTGGAGGAGCTGCTGCGCCGGGTGCGGGACGCGGCCGGCGCGGGGCGTCCCTTCCGGCTGCCCCGGCTGCTGCCCGCGCGGCGCGGCTACCGTCGGCGTACGGTCGCCGTCTCGGCGGCCCTCGCGACCGCCACGGTGGCCGGCCTCGGGTACGGCGTCGACCGGTGGGCCCTGTCCGGCGGCGAGCCGAGCGCGCGCACCAACGCCTCCGCCGCGTACGGCGCCGACGTGCTGCGCACCGACCGGGGCGTGCCGGCCGCCTACCGGCTGCTGATCGTGGAGACCGCGCACGACTGCCGCAGCGAGGACGTCACCGCGCCGCTGATCGCGGCCATGCTGAAGGTCGAGAGCGACTTCGACCCCGACCTGTCCGACCCGGGCAGCAACGAGTACGGCATCGCGCGCTGGACGCCGAAGGTGCTGCGGTGGTGGATGAACGAGGACGGCACACCGGGCGAGACCGTGCCCGAACCGCCGTTCCCGCCCGCCGAGTCGGTGCCCGCGATGGGCCGCTACCTGTGCTGGATCGCGCCCCGCCTGGACGGCGAACTGCGGGAGGACCGGCGGGTGCTGATCGCCGCCGCCTACCGCACGTCGTGGCGCAGGGTGAACGACGCGGGAGGCGTCCCCGCGAAGTACCGCTCCTACGCCGACCGTGTCTCCCATTACCTGAAGGAGTACAGCCCGCCCGGCCGGAGGTGACCCTCACAGGTGCGAGGTACCGGACGGCGCGCTCCCCCGGCACGGTGTGAACGCACCGCTTCCGCGGTGCACCGACCAGTTCGTTCATGGGGGAAACAGTGAACACCTTCAAGTCCGCCGCGCTGCTCGTCGCGGCAACGGCCCTCGTCGCCGGCAGCTCGGTCGCGGCCACCGCCGCCCCCGACCCGGACGGCACCCGGGTCACCTCGCTCCAGCGGACGGCCGAGCAGGTGCTGGGCGGTGACGTCGAGCCCGTGCGGGTGACCGCCGACGCGGTCGTCTACGACGGCCTGACCGTCACCGAGGCGCCGCGGGGCAAGGCGAGCACCCAGGCCCTGGCCTGCGACTACGGGCACCTGTGCATGCTCGTCAAGAACACCAAGTTCGACTTCTACAAGTGCCAGACGTGGGAACTGAGCAACTGGACCGGCGACGGCCCCTTCACCAACAACCAGACCCCGGGCACGGTCGCCCGCTTCTACAACCAGGACGGCAGCGTCCGCTGGACGTCCACGGCCTACGAGTCGGGCACGGCCACCTGGGACCCGATCTGGTCCCTGCGCCCCTGCTGATCCGCCACGCGGAGGGCCGTGTCCCCGGGGGGACACGGCCCGCTCGCGCGCGTCAGTGGAAGAAGTGCCGCGTGCCCGTGAAGTACATGGTCACGCCCGCCTTCTTCGCGGCCTCGACGACCAGTTCGTCGCGGACCGAACCGCCCGGCTGTACGACCGCCTTCACGCCGGCCTCGGTGAGGATCTCCAGGCCGTCGGGGAAGGGGAAGAACGCGTCGGACGCGGCGAAGGAGCCACGGGCGCGCTCGGCGCCGGCCCGCTCGACCGCCAGCTTCGCGGAGTCGACGCGGTTCACCTGGCCCATGCCGACGCCGACCGACGCGCCGTCCTTGGCGAGCAGGATCGCGTTGGACTTCACCGCGCGGCAGGCCTTCCAGGCGAACGCCAGGTCGGCCAGGTCGGCCTCGGAGAGGGCCTCGCCGGTGGCCAGCGTCCAGGTCGCCGGGTCGTCGCCCTCGGCCTGGAGCCGGTCGGTGACCTGGAGCAGCGCGCCGCCGTCGATCGGCTTGACCTCGACCGGGGCGGACGGCGCCTCGGGGGCGCGCAGCACGCGGATGTTCTTCTTCTTGGTGAGCGCCTCCAGGGCGCCGTCCTCGTAGTCCGGGGCGACGATGACCTCGGTGAAGATCTCCGCGACCTGCTCGGCCATCTCCTTGGACACCGGGCGGTTCACGGCGATCACACCGCCGAACGCGGACAGCGGGTCGCAGGCGTGCGCCTTGCGGTGCGCCTCGGCGACGTCCGCGCCGACCGCGATGCCGCACGGGTTGGCGTGCTTGATGATCGCGACGGCCGGGGCGTCGTGGTCGTACGCGGCACGGAGCGCAGCGTCCGTGTCCGTGTAGTTGTTGTACGACATCTCCTTGCCGTGCAGCTGCTCGGCCTCGGCGAGACCGCCCGTGCCCGAGACGTACAGCGCGGCCGGCTGGTGCGGGTTCTCGCCGTAGCGGAGCGTGTTCTTGCGCTCCCAGGTGGCGCCGAGGAAGTCGGGGAACTGCGAGTCGTCGACCGGGGCGTACTCGGAGGCGAACCAGCTCGCGACGGCGACGTCGTACGCGGCCGTGTGCTGGAAGGCCTCGGCGGCGAGCCGCTTGCGGGTGGCGAGGTCGAAGCCGCCGCCCTGGACCGCGGCGAGGACGTCGCCGTAGCGGGCGGGGCTGGTGACGACGGCGACCGACGGGTGGTTCTTGGCGGCGGCACGGACCATCGAGGGGCCGCCGATGTCGATCTGCTCCACGCACTCGTCGGGCGAGGCGCCGGAGGCGACGGTCTCGCGGAACGGGTAGAGGTTCACGACGACCAGGTCGAACGGCTCCACGCCGAGGTCCTTGAGCTGCTGCCCGTGGTCGGCGAGACGCAGGTCGGCGAGGATGCCGGCGTGCACCTTGGGGTGCAGCGTCTTGACCCGGCCGTCCAGGCACTCGGGGAAGCCGGTCAGCTCCTCGACCTTGGTCACGGGGACGCCCGCGGCGGCGATCTTCGCGGCGGTGGACCCGGTGGAGACCAGCTCCACCCCGGCCTCGTGCAGGCCGCGCGCGAGATCCTCGAGGCCGGTCTTGTCGTAGACGCTGACGAGCGCCCGTCGAATGGCCCGCTTGTTGCTCTCGGCGGTCACTGGATAACTACCTTTCGTCCCTCGATGCGATAGCCGTTGCGGGCGAGGCGCCCCACGACCTCGACGAGCAGCTTTCGCTCGACTTCCTTGATGCGCTCGTGCAGAGCGCTCTCGTCGTCCTCGTCCCGGACCTCCACCACGCCCTGCGCGATGATCGGCCCGGTGTCGACGCCGTCGTCGACGAAGTGGACGGTGCAGCCGGTGACCTTGGCGCCGTACGCGAGCGCGTCCCGTACGCCGTGGGCTCCCGGGAAACTGGGCAGCAGGGCGGGGTGGGTGTTCACGAACCGCCCGCCGAAGCGCGCCAGGAACTCCTTCCCCACGATCTTCATGAACCCGGCGGACACCACGAGGTCGGGCTCGTACGCGGCGACGGCCTCGGCGAGCGCCGCGTCCCACTCCTCGCGGGCGGGGTGGTCCTTGACCTTGCACACGAAGGTCGGCAGCCCGGCGCGCTCGGCCCGGGCCAGCCCCTCGATGCCCTCGCGGTCCGCGCCGACGGCGACGACCTCGGCCCCGTAGGCGTCGGGTCCGACGGCGGCGATCTCGTCGAGGAGCGCCTGCAGATTGGTGCCGGATCCGGAGACCAGCACGACGAGACGACGCCTGGCGCGCTCGGCCACGGGCTTGGCGGCCACGGTGGGGCCCTTTCTCGGGAAGCGTCTGTACGGTCGGCGGCACAGCGCTTTGTACATTCCTACGAATGCTTCGCGCCCCCTGATACGGGGAAGCCTACGAAGCGGCCGACCGGCAGCAACGATACCGGCACTCCCGACGGGCCCCCACGGGACGGGGGCGTGGCCGGAAGGTAGCGTCTGGTAGGAGCCGGCCGGGGTACGCAGCTTCTGGACGCCGGGGCGCACGGGAACGCCGACCGCGCACCGTTCGTTCACAGGGCGACGGACCCGGGCCGCGCGGAGCTGACGGGAACGCACCAGCTCACCGCTCACTCGTAGTCGATACGTCGCGCGAGGCGGTCACACCGCACTCACGCCGTGCTTCACAAAGGGGAAGACGCTCACTTGATGCCGGACCGCAGCCTGCGACTCCTCACGTTCCCCCAGCAGTCGGCCCAGGGAGGGGAGCGTGGCGCCGTGCTGCTGCGGGAGCGCCCCTCCTCGCCGCCCGACGCCCCCCGAGGTGACGGCGACGACCGCCGCGACGGCCAGGGCCAGGACGACAACCCGTTCGCGCCCCCGCCGGAGGGCACGCCCGACCGCCCCTGGCAGCCGCGCCACCCCTCGGGCGACGAGGGCGGCGACGACCGGGGCGGCCGTAACCCCTGGGGCCGCAACTGGAGCGACCGGCAGCCCGGCCGTTCCTCCGGCGGCTTCGGCGAGCGTCCCCGAGGCCCCGAGGGGCAGGGCGGCGGACAGCAGGGCCCGGGCATGCGCTGGGACCCCACGGACCCGGCCCAGCGCCGCGCGCGCTACGCCCTGCTGGGCGGCATGTGGGCCTTCTTCTTCGCCCTGTTCAACTGGCCGTACCTGGCGCTGCTCCTGGGCGCGCTCGCCCTGTACTGGAGCATCAGCGCCCTGCGCGCCAAGCCCCGCGGGCAGGACCCGGACGCCCCGGCGTCCGAGCAGAAGGGCCGCCCGCAGACGACGGCGGCGGTGAGCGGCCTGGTCACGGCGGGCCTGGCGCTGCTGCTGGTGGCCGGGGTCTTCGGCGCCCGTCTGATCTACAGCGACTACTACGAGTGCACCAGCGACGCCCTCACGCAGGAGGCACGCCAGTCCTGCGGGGACCACCTGCCGGAGCAGCTGCGGGGCCTGCTGGACGAGGAGAGCTGACGGTTCGTCCTCGGGACGCTCTTCGCTTCCGCACCGGCCCCCGTCCACCCGCTTCTGCGGGTGGACGGGGGCCGGTGTCGTCCGGGGCCGGGCGGGGCGGGCGGTGGGTGTGGTGCGTGCGCTCACGTGGGTGGGCGGGGGCCGGTGTCCTCGGGGAGGTCGTTCGCGGGCCCGGGGTCGCGCGGGGGCGCGAGGTCCTCCAGGGGTGAGGTGGGGGCGGAACGCGGGACGAGGCCCAGGGGGTCCGCGTCGGTACGGAGGGCGTCGAGGTCGCCGTCGTCGTCGAGGAGCAGGTAGGGCTCGTCCGCGCCGGCGGGCCCGGGGGCGGGCGAGCGTCCTGCGCGCTTCCGCTGGAACCAGGTGCCGCGAGGGAGCCGTTCCCTCAGGGCCGGGCGCGGGAGGGCCGGACGACGACGGCGCGCGGCCACACGGTCCGGACGACGCTCGCCCCTCCCGTACGCCCCTCGCAGGCGCCAGGCCCGCACGGTCAGGGCCGTCGCGGCGGCCGCCGGCCCGAGCCACACCGCCGTGGCCAGGCCCGCCTGCCACCACACCGGGCCGAACCGGGCCAGCGCGGCCGTGCCCAGCGGGCCGCCCGCCAGCCCGGCGAGCAGCGCCATCAGCAGCCCGCACAGCCCCGCCGCGAACGCCGCCGCACCGGCGGTCCGCCCGGGCGTCCGGATGCCGAAGCGTCCGCCGCCCGACACGGATCCCCGCCCGACGAACCACCCCAGCACGACCCCCGCGGTGAGCGGCAGCGCCGCGACCGTCCCGTGCAGCGCCGTGCCCGCTCCGGGGTCCGGCACCGCCGCCAGCAGCGGGAACGGCGGCAACAGCGGCGCCGCCTGCGCACCGAGCGGCGTCACCGCGACGTCCGTGCCGAGCAGGAAGCCGGGACCGAGGGCGTAGGCCGCCGCCCACACCGCCGCGTTCGGCAGCAGCGTGACGCAGAGCAGCAGCACCGCCAGCCACCCCGACCAGCCCTCGGTCAGCCGTCCGAACGTGCGGCGGGTCTCGCCGAGGTGCCAGCCCAGCGACACCGTCAGCAGCACCGCACCGCCCGCGACCAGCACCGTCGCCCCGGCCGCCGCCGCGCGCGCCGCGACTCCGGGACGGCCGTCGGGGCCCAGCACCAGGTGCCGCGCGCTCCGGGGCAGCACGGCGCCCAGCACCTGCTCCAGCGGTCCGCTGGGCCGTCCGTACGCGGTCCACACGCCCGTCCCGGCGGCCACGAACGCGACCAGCGGCACGCACAGCGCCGTCCACGCCCACGAGGGGCGCAGGGCACCGCCGGTTGCGTAGAGGGCGGCGGGGGCGGCGACGGCGAGGTAGCCGAGGACGACACCCGCCCAGGCGATGCGGCCCGGCATCAGCGGGGCGTTGTCGCGGGCGTCCCCCTCGGCGGTGTCCCGTGCCGCCCGGTGCAGCAGCCACACCGGCACCACGGCGAGCAGCAGCGGGGGCACGCCCATCGGGGCGGGGGCGCCGGAGAGGGTGTCGACGCGGACCAGTTCGGCGCCGTGCGCCAGCAGCCACAGGGCCGCCGCGACGTGCAGGGCGCCGCCGGGTCCGCTGTCCGGGTAGGGCGAGCTGACCCACAGCAGCATCACGAGCACGGTGAACGCCGCGAGGCCCAGCCCGGCCGCGAGGGCGCCACCGACCAGGCCGTTGGCCAGCCCGGGCGAGCGGTGACGCACCCGGAGGAGCAGGGAGGCCGGCATCGATCGGCGTACGGTCGTCTGGATCACGCCCGCCATGCTCCCAACGACACGCGCTTTACCGGCGTAACAGGCGAAGCTCGGCTGTGTCGCTCAATATACGTTTATGTACTTTTCTGTACTGAGGGACGTCCAGTGACGCGGAGCCCTGCCGTTCCGCTCCCCCCGCCGAACGAACGCCGACGCCTGCGGGAGGCCTGCGCGCTGACGCGCGCTCAGCTCGCGAAACGTCTCGGGGTGCGCCCCGACACGGTGCGCGCCTGGGAGTCGGGGCGCAGCACACCTCGGGGGCGCAACAGGGTCGCGTACGCGGACCTGCTGTCCACGCTGACGGCGGACACGGCCCGTCAGACGCCGCACGTGGTCGACGGGGTGACGATCCGTACGGCACGGGTCGAGGGCGGTGGAGGCGCGGCAGCCCTGGACCCCGCCGAGTTCGCCCTGACCCCGACGGCGCTCGTGTCGCCGCAGCCGGCTGACACGTCGTCGGGTCCGGACGCGTCATCGGCGGACCGACCTGCGCGGGAGGCCGGGCGAGCGCCGGGCCCAGGCAGGAAGCCGGAGAGCGGGACCGAGTTGGACGGCGAGCCGGCGTCGAACGGCGGATCGGAGCCTGAGCGGGGGCCCGAGTCGAAGGGCGATCCTGCGTCGGGGCGGGAGGCGGCGCCGACAGGCGCCTCCGGGCCGGTCCGTGAAGCTGAACCGGGCCCCGCGTCGCCACCGGAGCGGAAGGCCGTACCGGTGGGCGGGCCCGACTCCGTGTCGGCGCGCCGGGGGCCGTCCCGCGGTGGAGCCCTGCCGGCGCCGGGCCGGGCGGACGAGGGCGGTGGGCGTCGGCGACCCTCCTGGGCTCGGGTGCTGCGGCCGTCGGGGCGGGAGCGCGCGTCACGGGTGGTCCCCGCCGCGCGGGGTGCGGGGCCGTATCTGACGCCCGCGCAGGCCTTCGACGCGCTGTACGCGTACTGCGCTCCCGCCCTCGTCCGGCAGGCGTACCTGCTCACCGGGCGGCGCGACCTCGCGCACGAGTCCGTGGAGCGGGCCTTCCAGCGCGCGTGGGACCACTGGCCGGAGGTGGCCCGCGACCCTGACCCGGCGGGGTGGGTACGGGCGGCCGCGCACGACTGGGCGCTGTCCCCCTGGCACCGCCTCCGCCGCCGCTACCGGCACCCCGAGCCCCCGCCGCCCGAGGAGGACGACCGCGCGCTGCTGGACGCGCTGCTGAGCCTGCCGCCGTCGTACCGCCGCGCGCTCGTGCTGTACGACGGCGTCGGCCTGGACCTGCCCGAGACCGCGGCGGAGACGGAGGCCAGCACGCGCGCCACGGCCGGGCGGCTGACGCACGCGCGGGAGGTCCTCGCGGAGCGGCTGCCGGAGCTGGCCGATCCGGGGGAGCTGCACGACCGGCTGGCGGAGCTGGCGTCCACCGGCCGGACGCGGGCGGCGGAACCGGCGGCGGTCCGCGGCGGCGGCGAGCGCCGGGCGCGTCTGTGGACGCGGACGGCGGCGGCCGTCACCGTCGTCCTGATCGGCAGCACGGCGATGACCCTGAGCACGGCGCCCACGCACTACGTACCGCCCGTGCCGCCGGGCGAGACGGTGCGGGGCGTGCCGCCCCGGGTGGCGCCGGGTCCCCTCTCGGACAAGCAGCGCGAGCTGCGCGACCACCTGCGCGAGGCCCTGCTCGACGGCCCGGAACGCCTCTCCCCACAGGCCCGCTGAGCCGCGTCCGCGCGGGAAACGACGGGTGGGCCCGTCCCCCGGCCAGGGGAACGGGCCCACCCGTACGATGCGCTGTCGCGCCGGCGGTTCAGCCGGCGAGGATCGCGCGCGCCAGCTTGGCGGTCTCGGTCGGCGTCTTGCCGACCTTGACGCCGGCGGCCTCGAGGGCCTCCTTCTTCGCCTGCGCGGTGCCGGAGGAGCCGGAGACGATGGCGCCGGCGTGGCCCATGGTCTTGCCCTCGGGCGCGGTGAAGCCCGCGACGTAGCCGACGACCGGCTTGGTCACGTTCTTCGAGATGTACTCCGCGGCACGCTCCTCGGCGTCACCGCCGATCTCGCCGATCATGACGATCAGGTCGGTCTCGGGGTCGGCCTCGAACGCGGCGAGCGCGTCGATGTGCGTGGTGCCGATGATCGGGTCGCCACCGATGCCGACGGCGGTCGAGAAGCCGATGTCACGCAGCTCGTACATCATCTGGTACGTCAGCGTGCCGGACTTCGAGACCAGGCCGATGCGGCCCGGCTTGGTGATGTCGCCCGGGATGATGCCGACGTTGGACTGGCCCGGGGTGATGATGCCGGGGCAGTTCGGGCCGATGATCCGGGTCTTGTTGCCCTTCTTGCCGGCGTACGACCAGAAGGCGGCCGAGTCGTGCACGGCGATGCCCTCGGTGATCACGACGGCCAGCGGGATCTCGGCGTCGATGGCCTCGACGACCGCGTCCTTGGTGAACTTCTCCGGCACGAAGATGACGGAGACGTTGGCGCCGGTCTTCTCGATGGCCTCCTTGACGGTGCCGAAGACGGGTACCTCGGTGCCGTCGAAGTCCACGGTCTGACCCGCCTTGCGCGGGTTGACGCCGCCCACGACGTTGGTGCCGTCACCGAGCATGAGCTTGGTGTGCTTCATGCCCGTGGCGCCGGTCATGCCCTGGACGATGACCTTGCTGTCCTTGTTGAGCCAGATAGCCATGGTGTGTTGTGTCCTCGTCCTGAGTGCTTACTTGGCGGCGTTGGCCAGCTCGGCGGCCTTGTCGGCCGCGCCGTCCATGGTGTCGACGCGCTGCACCAGCGGGTGGTTGGCGTCGGTGAGGATCTGCCGGCCGAGCTCGGCGTTGTTGCCGTCGAGGCGCACGACGAGCGGCTTCTCGACCTTCTCGCCGCGGTCCTCCAGCAGCTTCAGGGCCTGGACGATGCCGTTGGCGACCTCGTCGCAGGCGGTGATGCCGCCGAAGACGTTGACGAAGACGGACTTGACGTCCGGGTCGCCGAGGATGATCTCGAGGCCGTTGGCCATGACCTGGGCGGAGGCGCCACCGCCGATGTCCAGGAAGTTGGCCGGCTTGACGTCGCCGTGCTTCTCACCGGCGTACGCGACGACGTCCAGGGTGCTCATGACGAGACCCGCGCCGTTGCCGATGATGCCGACCTCGCCGTCGAGCTTGACGTAGTTGAGGTTCTTCTCCTTGGCCGCGGCCTCGAGCGGGTTCGCCGCGGCCTTGTCCTGGAGCTCCTCGTACTCGGGGTGACGGAACTCGGCGTTGTCGTCGAGCGACACCTTGCCGTCCAGGGCGATGACCTCACCGGAGGCGACCTTCGCCAGCGGGTTGACCTCGACGAGGAGGGCGTCCGACTTGATGAAGGTGTCCCACAGCTTGATCAGGACGTTGGCGACCTTGTCCGCGACCTCGGCCGGGAACTTGGCGGCCTCGACGATCTCGCGGGCCTTCGCCTCGTCCACGCCGTCGATGGCGTCGATCGCGATCTTGGCGACGGCGTCCGGACGGGTGGCCGCCACCTCCTCGATCTCCATGCCGCCCTCGACGGACGCGATGGAGAGGAAGGTGCGGTTGGCACGGTCGAGGAGGAAGGAGACGTAGTACTCCTCCAGGATCTCCGGGGCCGTCTCGGCGATCATCACCTTGTGGACCGTGTGGCCCTTGATGTCCATGCCGAGGATGTCGGTCGCACGGGCCACGGCCTCGTCCGCGCTCGCGGCCAGCTTCACGCCGCCGGCCTTGCCGCGGCCACCGACCTTCACCTGGGCCTTGACGACGGACTTGCCACCGAGACGCTCAGTGGCTGCGCGGGCCGCCTCAGGCGTGTCGATGACTTCACCGGCCAGCACCGGTACATCGTGCTTGGCGAAGAGGTCCCTCGCCTGGTACTCGAACAGGTCCACGCGCTTCCGTCCCTATCAGTGATCTCGCGGTTCGTTGGATGCGTGGGCGTGCCGCGAAGGGCAACGTGACGTCCGCTCTGTCACAAGGGAGGCGCACACGGTGTCCGAGCGCGCGGCATGTCCGTCTCGCAGGTTATCGCCGCATGGGGGGAGCCTCTAAATCGCGAGTCACACGTGAGCGGTGATACCTGTCACATGATGTCGGCTTCTCCGGCACCGCGTGCCGCGCGTGAGGGGCCTCACCGGGCTGGGGTTGGCCCGGTGAGGCCCTGCCGAACAACCCGGACGGGCGGTGAAGCCCTGATCCGGGGTTGCGGGGCGGCCGGCCCCCATTCCCCAATGGGGGCCGGCCTCCCCTCCGCGAGGTCGCGGCCGGACGAACCGACGGCTTTCGGCTGTCCGGGTCCTTCCCCGCGGAGTCCTTTGTTACCCGTGAGTCAGGAACGGGTGACAGGCGGGTGCGCACCGGAGGACGAAGGGACGGCCGGTCCACGGCGGTTTCGGCCGGGACGGGGCATCTGTCCGTACGGACGGCTGCGCGCGCCTGCGCGGGAAGGTCGCCGTACGGCCTAGGCGGGCGGGACGTGGACGTCCCGGCTGTGCTCGCGCGTGCGCGGGGTCTCCGCGGGCGCGGCGGCACCCGGCACGAGCCGGGGCACGGGCCGGTGGGCGGCGGGTACGGCACCGGCGTCGGCGTGCCGGGCGGTGCCCTGGTCGGCGGACGACCGGCTGCCGAGAGCGCCGTCGCCCTTCCCCCTGTCCGTGGGGGCGGGGGGCGCCTGGGGCGGGGCGGTGGTCGCCCGGGAGGCGGGAGCCGGCTCAGGGGCGGTGGGAGCGCCCTCGGGGGTGGTCACGGAGGGCCGGGGGCCTTGGGTGACGGGGGCAGGTGGAGTGGCGAGGGTGTCTACCGCCGTCGGCGAGGGCACGGGTACCTGCTTGCCTGGGGCGGCCGGAGCGGCGGGAGCGGGGAGGAGACGCGCGGGGAGGCCCGCGAGCCCGGGGAGGGCCGGCAGAACGGGGAGCCCCGGCAACACCTGAGGCGGCAGCACGGCGGGGTGCTCCAGGACGGGCAGGGACACGGCAGGCAGGGACACGGCGGACTGGGACACTGCGGACAGGGTCGAGGTGACGGCGCCCAACTCCTGGGTCACGCCACGGACCACCTGCCCGACGGGCCGCAGAACGGGTCCGAGCGGCCTTCCGGCAGAGACCTGTGGCTCCGCGGGGCGCCTCTGCTCGTCCGACTGCCCGGCGACCGGCCGCACAACCCGTTCCACGACAGGTCGCACCACACGCTCGTCCGCGACACGCACCGCCTCACCGAGAGACAGCGCGGCCCGCTTCACCCCCGACCGCGCATGGGTCTCGGCGCCGGGCCGCGCCGCGTGCTCACCGCCCGGCTGCGCCGCCCGCGTCTGGGCAGGCCGCGCATCGGTCCCGGTCACGGGCTGTGCGACCGCCCCGGCGTCAGACCACGAGCCCCGCTCACGCTCCAGAGGGGCAGCAGCAGGGAGCAGGGCGCTCCCGGCCGGCTTCTCGGGCTGAGGCCCGTCGGTCCTGGACACCAATCCGTCGCCGCCCGCCGTGAGGCCGTCCAGCACGGATCCGACGCTCCCGGCGTCCATCCGCACCACCCCGGCGGACGGGTCGTCCGCTGCCTGGGCCCGCTCCCCGAACAGGACGCCCAGGACGAACACCGCCCCCGCCACCAGCGCCAGCCGCACCGCACGCCTGCGGGCCGCGGCGCGCACCACGCGCGCGGCGGCCCCGGGCAGGGCTGTTGCTGACCAGGTCGACAGGGCGTTCCCTCTCCGGACTGCGGGGACCACCGGGACACCTTCACGGGTCCTCGATCGAACGCCCCCGATCCTTGCACGCGCCGCCCGCGTTCCCGCAACCCCCGTGTCACCGATGGGCACTCATGTCCGTTTTCAGCGCGGGGAGTCGGGCCCGGCCGCCCCCGCGTCCGGTATCGGCAGCGGCCGCCTCTCGATCGCCGCCGCCATCACCTCGGGGAAGAGGTCGGGGGTGCAGGCGAACGCCGGCGCGCCCAGCGCCGCCAGGGCCGCCGCGTGCTCCCTGTCGTACGCGGGCGCGCCCTCGTCGGAGAGGGCGAGCAGCGACACGAACTGCGCGCCGGACGCCTTGATCGCCGCCACCCGCTTCATCATCTCGTCGCGTATCCCGCCTTCGTAGAGGTCGCTGATCAGCACGACGACCGTGTCGGCGGGCCGGGTGATGCGCGACTGGCAGTACGCGAGCGCCCGGTTGATGTCCGTGCCGCCGCCGAGCCGGGTGGCGAAGAGGACGTCCACCGGGTCGTCCAGTCGCTCGGTCAGGTCGACGACCTCCGTGTCGAAGACGACGAGCCGGGTGGCGACCGCCCGCATCGACGCGAGGACCGCCCCGAACACCGACGCGTACACGACCGACGACGCCATCGAGCCGGACTGGTCCACGCAGAGCACGACCTCCTTCCGCACCGACCGCGAGGCGCGCCCGTGGCCGACGAGCCGCTCGGGCACGACCGTGCCGTGCTCGGGGAGGTAGTGCCGGAGGTTGGCGGCGACGGTGCGGTTCCAGTCGATGTCGTGGTGGCGGGGCCGGCGGACGCGGGCGCCGCGGTCGACGGCGCCGGTGAGGGTGGCCCGGGTGCGGGTGGCGAGCCGCTTCTCCAGGTCCTCGACGACCTTGCGCACGACCTCCCGTGCCGTCTCCCTCGTCGTCTCGGGCATCGCCTGGGTGAGGGAGAGCAGCGTCCCGACGAGGTGCACGTCGGCCTCGACCGCCTCCAGCATCTCGGGCTCCAGCAGCAGCGTGCCGAGGCCGAGCCGGTCGATGGCGTCGCGCTGCATGACCTGGACGACGGAGGTGGGGAAGTAGGTGCGGATGTCACCGAGCCAGCGCGCCACCGACGGCGCCGACGCCCCCAGTCCTCCCGCCCGTTCGCGCCCCGTCGTGGGGGTGTCGTCCCTGCCGTAGAGGGCGGTGAGGGCGTCGTCGACCGCGGTGTCCTGTCCGGACAGCGCGTGTCCGGTGCCGTCGGCCGCGTCGCCGCCGAGTACGAGCCGCCACCGGCGCAGCCGCTCCCCCGCCGCGTCTCCCGTCATCGCCGCACCTCCACTCGCTCCTCGCGCGTCCCCGCGTCGCCGTCCGGCCCCAGCAGCAGCCGCAGCACCGGCGAGACGGCGTCCGCCCGCGTCTCGTCCACGCCCGGCCCGAAGCCGGGTGCTCCGGCCGCCGCGCGGTCCGTGCGGTCACGTCGCCCCGGTCCCCGGCGCACCAGTTCCCCGAGCGTGCGCCGCACCCCCGGCTCGTACGCCGAGAACGTGCGGCGCAGCAGCGGCAGCACGTCCGTGAACGCCTCCGCCGGGACCGCCGTCAGCCACCGGTCGACCAGGCCGAACAACCGCTCGTCGTGGACCAGCAGCAGCCCGCCGCCGGAGCCGCCGACGAACCCCTCGATCCACCCGGCCGCGTCCGCCGGGGGTGTTCCCGGCGACAGCACGAGCCCCATGAGCCGCGCCGCCTCGTCCTGCGCCAGCTCACCCTCGTCGAGCAGGAGGCGCACCGCCCGCCCGCGCAGCACCCCGGGCACGGTGTCCCGTGCGGACAGCGTCCGCAGCACGGCCCGCCAGCGTGCGCGCAGTCTCCCGTCGCGCGCTGCGGGGACGTCGGCGAGCAGGCCCAGCGCGCCGTGCACCGCGTCGACATGGCCCCGCATCTCCTCGGCCGCGTCGGCGTCCAGCCCGGCGCAGGCCGGGGGCAGTCCGACGAAGACCCGCTCGGCGAGGCCCACGGCGACCTCGGCGAGAGCGGCGGTGTCGGTGCCGCGGACGTCGCCGTAGCGCAGGGACCGGACGAGGGCGGGCAGCGCCTGCGCGAGGTGGGCGACGTCGGAGTCGAGGGCGGCGCGGTCGGCGAGGACGCGCATCACCACCGGCAGGGCGTCGGGCAGGGCGGCCAGCAGGCAGTGCTCCGCGAGAGCCGTGACGTCGGCGAGGACGCGCGCGGTGACCGCGTCCGCCTCCGCCTTGGCCGTCGCGGCGGCGAGCACGGTCGTCCCCCACACCCCCGCCTCGGCGGTGCGCACGGCCAGTTCCGGCTCCCAGCGCAGGCGCCAGGTCTCCCGGAAGGTGCCGGTGCCGGGGCGTGAGGCGGCCGGGCGTCCCCAGTCGATGCCGAGCAGCCGCAGCCGGTGCAGCAGCCGGCTGCGCTCCGCTCCGGTGTCCTCGCGCAGGTCGAGGTCCAGCTCCCGCTCGGCCGCCTCCGGTCCGAGCCGCAGCCGGCGCTGCGTCCGCTCCAGGTCCCGCTGCAACGGCACCGCGGGCACCGTGTCCGGCACCTCCCCCAGCACGTCGCCGACGACCAGCCGGTCGCGCACCAGCGCCAGCGGCACGTCGGAGCCCTCGCACATCACCGCCCGTACGGCGTCGGTGGCCTCGCCCAGGCCGGGCAGCGGCCGTCCGCGCAGGGCGGCGAGGGTCTCGGCGAGCCGCACCGCCTCGATGACATGCCCGGGCGACACGGTGCGGTCCTCGGCCCGCAGCAGTCCCGCAACCTTGGTCAGCCACCGCTCGACCGGCCGGTCCGGGGCGGCGAACAGATGCGCGTACCACCCGGGCGAGGCGATGCCCGCCCCGTACCCGCCGGCCCGGGACAGTCTGCGGTGCGTCCACGGCACCCATGTCACGTCCGTCTTCACCTTCGGCAGCCCCTTGAGCAGCGCCCGGTCGGCCGTCACGCCCGTACGCCGCCGGAGCGCCGGCACGTGCCACGCGCCGCAGACCACGGCCACGCCGTCCCCGAACTCCCGCCGCGCGTCCCGTATCCGCAGCCGCATGTGGGCCTCACGGATCAGGTCCCGCCGGTATCCGCCGCTGCCGTACGTCTCCCGCAGCGCCGTCATGGCCTCCTCCAGGGCGGTGAACGGCGCGAGCGCGTCCCCCTTTCCCGCGCCCCGGTGCTCCACGACGTCCTCCCACCAGCGCTCGGCGTCGTCGTACCCGGCGGTGCCGGCGAGCACCCCGAGCGGATCGACCCGCACGTCCTCGCCCGGGGCGTCCTGCTCCCCCGCCCCCGCGTCCGTGCCGCCTTCCTCCCCGTCCTTGTCTCCCCCGTCCCCGTCCTGCTCGTCCGTGTCCTCCTCGTCCTCCTCGTCCCGCTCCCAGGCGAGCGTGTGGGCGGCCGGCAGGTCGATGAAGCGGGCGGGCACCCCGTGCTCCAGCGCCCAGCGGAGCGCGACCCACTCCGGGGAGAACGCGGCGAGCGGCCAGAACGCCGACCGGCCAGGCTCGTCCACGGCGTGGGCGAGCAGGGCGACCGGCGGGCGCATGTCCTCCGACGCCGCCAGCGGGACCAGCGGGTCGGCCTCGGGCGGGCCCTCGACGAGCACGACGCGCGGCCGGGACGCCTCCAGCGCGGCCCGCACGGCTCTCGCCGACCCGGGCCCGTGGTGCCGCACGCCGAGCAGCAGCGGCTGCCCCGCGTCCCCTGCCTGGCCCCCGTTCATGCGCCGGCCTCGCGGCAGGCCCGGTAGAAGTCCGACCAGCCGTCGCGCTCACGGACGACGGTCTCCAGGTACTCCTGCCAGACGACACGGTCCGCCGCCGGGTCGCGGACGACCGCCCCGAGCACGCCCGCGGCGACGTCACCGGCCCGCAGCACGCCGTCGCCGAAGTGGGCGGCGAGGGCCAGACCGCCCATGACGACGGAGATCGCCTCGGCCGTCGACAGCGTGCCGCTGGGCGACTTCAGCTTCGTCCGCCCGTCGGCGGTCACACCGTCGCGCAGTTCGCGGAAGACGGTGACGACCCGTCGGATCTCGTCGACGCCGTCGGGCACCGCCGGCAGGTCCAGCGACCGCCCGATCTGCTCCACCCGGCGGGTAACAATGTCGACCTCCGCCTCCGGACTCTCCGGCAGCGGCAGCACCACCGTGTTGAACCGTCGGCGCAGGGCACTGGACAGCTCGTTGACCCCGCGGTCCCGGTCGTTGGCCGTGGCGATCAGGTTGAAGCCGCGGACGGCCTGCACCTCCTGCCCGAGCTCCGGTATCGGCAGGGTCTTCTCCGACAGGATCGTGATCAGGGAGTCCTGGACGTCGGCCGGGATCCGGGTCAACTCCTCGACGCGGGCCGTCCTGCCCTCCGCCATCGCCCGCATCACGGGGCTGGGGACCAGGGCGTCGCGGCTGGGGCCGTGGGCGAGCAGCCGGGCGTAGTTCCAGCCGTAGCGGATGGCCTCCTCCGGAGTGCCGGCCGTGCCCTGCACCAGCAGCGTCGAGTCGCCGCTGACGGCGGCGGCCAGATGCTCGGAGACCCACGTCTTGGCAGTACCGGGCACGCCGAGCAGCAGCAGGGCGCGGTCGGTGGCGAGGGTGGTCACCGCGACCTCCACGACCCGGCGCGGGCCCACGTACTTGGGGGTGACCACCGTGCCGTCCGGCAGCGTCCCGCCGAGCAGGTAGGTGGCGACGGCCCACGGCGACAGCCGCCAGCGGGCGGGGCGCGGACGGTCGTCCTGGGCGGCCAGCGCGGCCAGTTCGTCCGCGAAGGCGTGCTCGGCGTGCGGACGCAGGGTGTCCGCACGCACGGTGCCGGTGTCCGCGGGCACGGAGCCGTTCCGCCGCGGGTCGACGGACGTCGGTTCTGCGGACGCAGACATGGCTGGGTCCCCCCTCCAGCTCGGCCGGTTCGAATCTGTCACCCACCGTGCACCACGCCACTGACAATCACCCCCGACCTGCACACATGCCCGGCCGCCACGGACTGTCAGTGGCGGGACCTACCGTCGGAGACATGACTGATCGGGGGGTGCGCAGGACCGTGACCCGGGCACCGGCACAGACATGTGACGCCGCGTCGGACGGCGCGGGAGAGGCGGAGGCCGCTGCCGCCGCGTCCCCACCGCCCGTCTCCCCGGCCGCCCGGCGGCGGGCCGAGCGCCGGACCGAGCGGATCACGGCGGGGGCGGCCGAGCTGGAGCAGCGGCTGGCGGACCTGCTCCGCGGGGGGCTGATCTCGGCCGCGCAGTCCGGTCCCGCCCTGTGGGAGGAGACCGCGGCCCGCATGGTCGACGCGCAGGCCCCGGGCCTGGCCGGCCGGGTCCGGGACCTGGGGGCGCTCGCAAGCGCCGGCGCGGGCGGCGACGCCCCCGTACGTCTGCTGGAGGAGTGCGCCCTGCTCCACCTCCTGGCCCGGGCCTGGCTACGGCGCGACCGGCTGCCCGAGCCGCTCGCCGCGACGGTCCGCTCCCGTGTCGGCCTGACCTCGTCACCGGAGGGCCCCGCGATCCGCGACGACTGGCTGGTCCTCGCCCAGTACGACACCTCTGACGGCCGCCTGACCACCCGTCGCATCTGGCTGCACGGCACGGCGTCGGGCCATACGGCGCTGCTCCTCTCCTACGGGGCGGCCGGCCGCGCCCCCGACCTGACGCTCCCGGCCGGGCTGGCGGTCGACGCGGAGCTGACCCCTTACCCGGGCGCCGGGCAGCCACGGATGGCGCTGACCGAGCGGTTCGGGGTGCCCGTGCCGACGACCGTGCGCCCGCCGGGCACAACGACGTCCGGGGCGCTCGCCCGCTACGGCGCCGCGCTGCGCGACGACCCGTGGCGGGAGTCGGTCCCGGTGACGCTCGACCGTGTCCAGCCGGTCCCGGACGGTGACGGCTGGCAGCTGGCCGACGCCGACGAGGACCATGCCCTGCCGGTCGGCGCGGCGGCCCGGTCCCGCCCGGGACTGTGGCGGCTGGTCGCCCTCTCCGGAGGCGCCCCGGTCCGGGTGTTCGGCGAGTGCGGCCCCCGCGGTTTCACTCCCCTGGCGGCCTGGCCGCAGGGTCCGGGAGAGGCGGTCCCCCTGTGCTGACCAGCCACTTCCGCCTCTCGACCACCTTCGGTCCCACCGCCGCCATGCATCTTTCGGACATCGCTGGACACTCGGTGCGCGTGAGCCTTCGACCGCACCGGGACCCCCGTCGGAAAGGAAGCTCATGAGCAGGACGACCGCCACCGTGGCCGCGTCCCTCCCGGACCACTGGGAGGAGCTGGTGACCGCGGCTCTGCTGGGCACCGACCGGCGCGTCCCGCCGGGCGCGGCGCCCGGACCACAGGCGCCGTCGGACCTGCTCGACGGGGCCGCGGCGGCGACCGTACGGCGACGGGCCGGGCTGCGCCCCGCGCGGCCCGCCGAGCGGCTGCGCCCCGCCCCCGAGGACCCGCGCCCTCCACTGCCGCAGGCCGCCGCCCGCAGGCTCGGGGCGCTGCTCGCCGACCGTCCCGGCGCGTCCGGCGCCGGCCGCCGGGGTGCGGCGCCGGACCTGATGGAGCTGCTGCCGCAGTGGCTCCAGGCGGCGAACGCCCGTGGTTACGCGGCGCCCCCGCAGGCGCTGCCCGCCCTGCTCGACGCGGCGCGGGGCCGCACCGACCTGCGACCGGCGGCGCTGCGGTTCGCGGGCCCGCGCGCGCTGTGGCTGGCCCGGCTCAACCCGGACTGGCGGTTCGCCCTGCGCGCGGCCCCCGGCGGCGGCCCCTCGGCGCCCGACCTCCGGGATCCGCAGGGCATACGGCGGCTCTGGCAGGAGGGCCTCTTCGCCGAGCGGGTCACGCTGCTCACCGCTCTGCGCTCCCGGGACGCGGCGGCCGCGCGGACCCTGCTGGAGGAGACGTGGACGACGGAGCGCGCCGAGGACCGGCTGATGTTCCTGGACTCCCTGCGCGCCGGACTCGGCCCGGACGACGAGACCTTCCTGGAGCGGGCGCTGGCCGACCGCAGCCGCAACGTACGGGCGACGGCGGCCGAGCTGCTCTCGGCGCTGCCCGCCTCGGCGCTGGCCGCGCGGATGGGGGCGCGCGCCGCGGTGTGCGTGGCGGTGGACCGTACGCGGGACGTGCCGACGATCGTGGTGGAGGCTCCGCACGAGTGCGACGCGGCGATGGAGCGTGACGGTGTGGCGGCCACGGCGCCGGCCGGTCGCGGGGAACGCTCGTGGTGGCTCGGTCAGTTGGTGGAGGCGGCGCCTCTCGGTACCTGGCCGGGGCGGCTCGGCGGGCGTACGCCCGAGGAGATCGTGGCGCTGCCGGTCGCCGACGGCTGGCAGGGCGAGCTGCACGCGGCCTGGTGCCGGGCGGCGGTGCGGCAGCGGGACGCGGCATGGTCGCGCGCGCTGCTCGGGGAGCCGTCCGCGCCGGAGGCGGGCGGCCCGGGGGCGGTGTCCCTGGCCGAGCGCGCCCGGCTGCTGGCCACCCTGGACGCCGGTGAACGGGCGGCGTGGGTGGCCGGGTTCATCGAGACGCACGGCCTGTCCGAGGCGTTCCAGCTGCTCGGGGTGTGTGCGGTGCCCTGGGCCCCGCCGCTCGGACGGGCCGTGGTCGACGCGCTCAACATCGCGCGGGACGCAGGGAGTTATCCATGGAGTTTCAGCGGAGTCATGGGCCTGGCCGAGCGCTGCCTCGACCCGTCCGAGGCGAGCCGTCTGGACGCGCTGCTGGCGATACCGGACGAGCCGGAGGACGCGGCGCCCGGCGCCGCGAGCTACTGGTCGGAGGCGTTCCAGCGCCTGGTGACCACGTTGCGGCTGCGCGGCGCGATGCTGGCGGAGCTGGCTCCGGAGGAACCGGCGCCCTGACCGGCCCGGCCGGTCCCGTCACGCCCACGCTCACCACCGAAGCCGTGCGGGGCGGACCCGCGCACGCCGACGGACACCCTCGGCGCCGGCGGCCGGAGACGGGCATCCCGCCGCCCGCCGTCGCAAGGGCGGCTGCCACGGCTCCCGTGTCGCGAGCACCGGAAGCACGGGCCCCGACGGCCCTCGCGACGTCGGCACACGCTGTCCTGGCCGCGCCGACATCGGACGCCGTCACCTCATCGGCACTCTGCGCGCCCGCCTCGGACGCCCCGGCACCCTCCTGGGAAACCCGGACGCCCGCGACTGCCACCACACCGGCGCCCACAACGGGCGCATCCGCCCCGGCGGCACGCCACCCGCTCCCCGCGGCGACCCCGCGCCTACGCCTCCGCGGGCTGGCGGACGTTCGCCCGCACCCAGTCCACGATGGACGCCGTGGTGGCGCCCGGCGTGAAGATCTCCGCGACGCCCTTCTCCTTCAGCGGGGGGATGTCCGCCTCCGGGATGATGCCGCCGCCGAAGACGAGGATGTCCTCCGCGTCCCGCTCCTTCAGCAGCTCGATGACCTTCGCGAACAGCGTGTTGTGCGCGCCCGAGAGGATGGACAGGCCGATCGCGTCGGCGTCCTCCTGGATCGCGGTGTCGACGATCTGCTCGGGGGTCTGGTGGAGCCCGGTGTAGATCACCTCCATACCGGCGTCGCGCAGGGCCCGCGCGATGACCTTGGCCCCGCGATCGTGGCCGTCGAGCCCCGGCTTGGCCACCACCACGCGGATCGGACCGGCTGCCACACCCATCACTGCCTCCATGAAGCGACTACATCCATCCGTATCGACCAGTACCGCACACATCGCACGGATTCCCCGGCCGGAACCGGCCGCAGAAGTGAACGAACGTTATCTCCAGCATCCCGCAACCGGCAGTTTCACGGTGCACAGGGAGGGGGAAATCACACGGTGGGACACGTCCGTCGCGCAGCGTTCCCGGGCCCGGCCCCGAGGCCGAGTGCTCGTGCGACACAGGGACAACAGTGGGAACATGCGCATAAGGGATGCGCCTCGAGGTCGACCCACCACCGCGCACCGTCCGCGCTTCACCGGCGCGCACCGTCGACCGCACTCGGAGCGCCATTCCACGAGGGCACACGGGGGACGAGGCTGTCCCCTCGCGTGCCGACAGGAGGTCGGCCATGAAGGTCACCCAGGCAGCTCTTCCGTTCCTGCCCCTCTGCCGGCGTCTGCTGCCGGCCCGGCTGGCGGATCTCTCCGTGGGCCTGCTGAAGGCCACCGCCCTGGAGCTGGCGATCCTGGCGGGCCATGTCCTCCTCTATCCCGCCGGCATCATCCAGGAGCGGCGCGGCCCCGACCGTTCGGCGCTGACCGCCCCGGAGGGGACGGCGCAGCTGCCGACGGAGGCCAAGCCGCCGGTCGTGCTGCTGCACGGCTTCATCGACAACCGCTCGGTCTTCGTCCTGCTGCGCCGCAGTCTGGCCCAGCACGGCCGGCAGCAGATCGAGTCGCTCAACTACTCCCCGCTGACGTGCGACATCCGCACGGCGGCCGAGCTGCTCGGCCGGCACGTCGAGCAGGTCTGCGAGCGCACGGGCAGCGAGCGGGTGGACGTGGTCGGGCACAGCCTCGGCGGGCTGATCGCGCGGTACTACGTGCAGCGGCTGGGCGGTGACCGGAGGGTGCGGACGCTGGTCACGCTCGGCACCCCGCACTCCGGCACGCGCGTGGCGCCGCTGGCCAACGCCCATCCGATCGTGCGGCAGATGCGTCCCGGCTCCCCGGTGCTGGAGGAGCTGGCCCGGCCCGCGCCCGGGTGCCGTACGCACTTCGTGGCGTTCTGGAGCGACCTCGACCACATCATGGATCCGCTGGAGAACGCGTGCGTCGAGCACCCGGACCTGAAGGCGGTCAACGTGCGGGTGAGCGGGGTGGGGCACCTGGCGCTGCCGGTGCACCCGGCGGTGGCGACGGGCATCCGGGAGGCGCTGGACACGGCGCATCCGGGTGAACCGTCCGGCGGACGGGCGAACGGTCTCACGGTGGCCTGAGGCGCTGGGGGCGCACGACACGCCCGCGCCTCTCCCTCCCACGGAGCGATCTTCCGCGTCCAGAAGCGAACAACAACGGTCAGCGACGGCCGACTTGTCGACGCCCATGCGTCCCAATTTCGAACACAAGTCGAACGTAGAGCCAAGACCGCGCCCACCGGCCACCGAAACCCGACCGAATGCCCGTTTCCTGCGGGCGCGAAACCTGTGGAAGATTGTCGCGCCCGCATACCGCCGGGTACAGTCGCCGCACTGCTCTGGCAGCCCCTGTTGTCGAGGCGAAAGAGAAGTTGGTGAACGACCGTCACCCGTCGGGGACCATGACCCCGGCTCCGGCCTCCGATGCCGCCTCGGCGCCCTACGCGTCGTACGGCAGCCAGGAGGTCCCGTACGGGGACGTCACCTCCTACGCCGGCTACGACGCCACCTACTACGGCACCGGTGAGCACACCGCCGGCACCTTCGCCGCCGACCCCCTCTTCGGGAGCATGCCGGGCGAGGACCCCGCGCAGGCCGCCTGGACCACGGGCCAGTGGACGGCCGGCGCGCAGGACACCGGGCACTACGACGCCTACGCCTTCCAGCAGGCCGCGTACGACACCGGCGGCCACGACGCGACCGCCTGGACCACCGGGCAGCAGCCGATGGCGGTGATCCCCCAGCAGGGCGGATCCCCGGAGACCGGCCAGTGGGACGCGAACGCGTGGCTCCAGCCCGACCAGGCCGAGCAGCCCGCGGACCCGACCCAGCAGTGGGACTGGGGCACGCAGACCTTCGACAGCGGCGTCTACGACGCCACCCAGTGGAACTCCGACGGCGGCGCGACGCCCGCACCGGACGCGCAGTACGGCGGAGAGCCGTACGAGCAGGAGAACCTCGCGGCGCACGAGGACTTCGCTCAGGAGTCCTACGACCAGGGCGCGCCCGACCAGCCGTACGCGGAGGACGACTACCGCGGGGAGCCCGGTCCGGACGAACCCGGGGCCGGTGAACCGGCCGACACCGGCGAACTCCCCGCCGTCTCCCTCCTCGACGAGCAGGAGGAGGTCGCCCCCGCACCGCGCGCCGCCTCACGCTCCGGGTCCCGCTCCCGCCGCCGCACCCCGCCCAAGCGCTCCGCGCTGCTGACCGTGGCCGTGCCCTCGGCGTGCGTGATGGGGGTCGCCGGCATCGCCGCCGCCTCGGTGGGCGACCTGTCCGAGGAGGGCGGCCAGGAGGCGCGGACGACCGCCGCGGACGCCCAGCCCGTCCAGCCGTCCGCCGTCAACGTCAAGCTGGACACCCAGCTCGAGGGTGTCGCCGCCGGCGCCGACGACTTCGCCGACCGGGCCAGCCGCGCCCAGGGCCGCATCGACCTCAAGGCCCAGCAGGAGCTCGAGCGCAGGCGGGCGGCCGAGGAGGCGGCCCGCAAGGAGCGGCTCCGCCCGAAGTTCGCGCTCCCGGTGGCGCAGCACGGACTCAGCGCCTACTACGGCCAGTCCGGCATCAACTGGATGTCCCTCCACACCGGCATCGACTTCCCCGTCTCGTACGGCACGCCCGTGCTGGCGGCGACCGACGGCACGGTGCGCACGCAGTACAACTCCGCCTACGGCAACATGCTGATCGTGACGGCGAAGGACGGCACGGAGACCTGGTACTGCCACCTCTCCAGCTACCAGGTGCCCTCCGGCGCGACCGTCAAGGCCGGCGACCAGGTCGCGTTCTCCGGGAACTCCGGCAACTCGACCGGCCCGCACCTGCACTTCGAGGTCCGCCCCGGCGGCGGCTCGTCGATCGACCCGCTCGCCTGGTTCCGCAGCCACGGCATCGAACCGACGTAGGGCCTGCCGGGCCGGAGCGGACTCCGGCCCCGCGACGGGCCACCGCCCGGTCGGCTAGAGCTTCTCCACCGGCGCGTACCGCAGCAGCAGGCGCTTGGGCTTCTCGTCGCCGAAGTCGATCGTCGCCTCGGCGTTCGCCCCCGTGCCCTTCACCGCGACGACCGTGCCCAGACCGAACTGGTCGTGCGTGACCCGGTCCCCGACGGCCAGCGACACCACGGGCTTCTCCGAGGTGCGCCGGGTGGCGAAGCCGGAGGCGCCCGACGCGGACGAGCGGGAGCGGGAGGACGACAGCGACGCGGCCACCCCGGACACCGGGCCGTTGGCCACGGGGCCGCTCGCCCCGGTCCGCTTCCACTCCAGGTGCGTGGCCGGGATCTCCTCCAGGAAACGCGACGGCGGGTTGTACGACGGCTGGCCCCAGGCGCTGCGCATCACCGACCGGGTGAGGTAGAGCCGCTCGCGGGCCCGTGTGATGCCGACGTAGGCCAGGCGGCGCTCCTCCTCCAGCTCCTTGGTCTGGCCGAGGGCGCGCATGTGCGGGAAGACGCCGTCCTCCATGCCGGTGAGGAAGACGACCGGGAACTCCAGGCCCTTGGCGGTGTGCAGGGTCATCAGCGTGATGACGCCGTCGCCGTCCTCCTCGTCGGGGATCTGGTCGGAGTCGGCGACCAGCGCGACCTGCTCGAGGAAGTCGGCCAGCGTGCCCGTCTCGCCCTCGCCGCGCTCCTGCTCGAACTCCAGGGCGACGGCCGCGAGTTCCTGGAGGTTCTCGATGCGGGTCTCGTCCTGCGGGTCGGTGGAGGCCTGCAACTCGGCGAGGTAGCCGGTGCGTTCGAGGATGGCCTCCAGCACCGTCGCCGGTCCGGCGCCCGACTCGACGACCGTGCGGAGGTCCTCCATCAGCGTGTTGAACCGCTTGACGGCGTTCGCCGACCGGGCGGCCATGCCGTACGCCTCGTCGACGCGGCGCAGCGCCTGCGGGAAGCTGATCTTCTCCCGCTGAGCGAGCGCGTCGATCATGGCCTCGGCGCGGTCGCCGATGCCGCGCTTGGGGACGTTGAGGATGCGGCGCAGCGGCACCGAGTCCTCCGGGTTGGCCAGCACCCGCAGGTAGGCCAGGACGTCCCGGACCTCCTTGCGCTCGTAGAAGCGCACGCCGCCGACGACCTTGTAGGGCAGGCCGACGCGGATGAAGATCTCCTCGAAGACACGGGACTGGGCGTTGGTGCGGTAGAAGACGGCGACGTCGCCGGCCTTGGCCTCGCCCGCGTCCGTGAGGCGGTCTATCTCGTCGGCGACGAACTGCGCCTCGTCGTGCTCGGTGTCCGCGACGTACCCCGTGATGCGGGCGCCCTCGCCCGCGTTGGTCCACAGGTTCTTCGGGCGGCGGGACTCGTTGCGCTCGATGACGGCGTTGGCGGCGGACAGGATCGTCTGCGTGGAGCGGTAGTTCTGCTCCAGCAGGATGGTCGTCGCGTCCGGGTAGTCCTCCTCGAACTGGAGGATGTTGCGGATCGTCGCGCCGCGGAAGGCGTAGATGGACTGGTCGGCGTCGCCCACCACGCACAGCTCGGCGGGCGGCACCTCGGCCTCCGGCGGGACGTCGACGGGGTGCTCGGAGGCGCCCCCGACCAGCTCGCGCACCAGGGCGTACTGGGCGTGGTTGGTGTCCTGGTACTCGTCGACCAGGACGTGCCGGAAGCGACGGCGGTAGTGCTCGGCGACGTCGGGGAAGGCGCGGAGCAGGTTGACCGTCGTCATGATCAGGTCGTCGAAGTCCAGCGCGTTCGCCTCGCGCAGGCGGGACTGGTAGAGCGCGTAGGCCTGGGCGAGGGTCTTCTCGAAGCCGTCGGTGGCCTGGGCGGCGAAGTCCTCCTCGTCGATCAGTTCGTTCTTCAGGTTGCTGATCTTGGCGCTGAAGGACTTCGGCGGGAAGCGCTTGGGGTCGAGGTCCAGGTCACGGCAGACCAGGGCCATCAGACGCTTGGAGTCGGCGGCGTCGTAGATCGAGAAGGACGACGTGAAGCCGAGCTTCTTGGACTCGCGGCGCAGGATGCGGACGCACGCGCTGTGGAAGGTCATCACCCACATCGCGTTCGCCCGGGGGCCGACGAGCTGCTCGACGCGCTCCTTCATCTCGCCCGCGGCCTTGTTGGTGAAGGTGATCGCGAGGATCTGGCCCGGGTGCACGCCCCGCTCGGCGAGCAGGTGGGCGATGCGGTGGGTGAGCACGCGGGTCTTGCCGGACCCGGCTCCGGCGACGATGAGCAGCGGGGAGCCGGAGTGCACGACCGCGGCGCGCTGGTTGTCGTTCAGCCCCTCGAGCAGCGCGGCGGAGTCGATCACCGGGCGCGGGGCGCCGTCCCGGTAGTAGGAGTCCCGCTCCGGGGGCACGTCGAACTTCCCGCCGAACAGGTCGTCCGGCAGGGGCTCCGGGGCGTGCTCGTCCTCGGGCGGCGGCGGGGGCTCGTCCGCCGGGCCGCGCTGGGCCTGGAGGTCCGCCAGGAAGCTGTCGTCAAAGAGGCTGCTCATCGCTCTCCGAGTCTAGGGCGCTCCACCGACAACCCGGGCCCGCCCCGGAAACATCCCCCGGCCCCTCCCCGGGGCGCCGCGACGGACACCCTCCACGGTCAGCGCCTCACCGTGCGTGACATCCACAAGAAGGTCACGAAAATGTATCGGGCATATCACCCATCAACCTTCACAAGGGCCACACCAGTTGGCTACCGTGCCGTCCGGGCCGCTCGTCCCCCGCCGGCGAACCTCGCCGGGCCGCGCGGCCCCCGCCGAGTCCGTCACTGTCCGCCAGGGCAGCCGGAGCCGGGGACCCACCGAGACTTGGGGTGAATCGGCCCACTCTACGGAGAGGCCGTAGGGCAACCCTTCCACCCGCCCGAACCCGACAGCTAACCCGGTAGGCGGAGCACCGGAAGGAGTCGCCTCCCTTGGCGTCGCACCGCAAGTCGCGCACCCCCGGCACGCGCGTGGCAGGCATACGCACCCCGGCCCTCGCCACGGCCGCGCTCACCTCTGTGGCCCTGCTCTCCCAGACGGCCAACGCCTCTCCCGGCGAGGACCGGCCGAGTCTGGAGGAGGTGGAGAAGAAGGTCGGCGACCTCTACCGCCAGGCCGAGTCGGCGACCGAGAAGTACAACGCGGCCAAGGAGAAGACCACCAAGCAGCGCAAGCGCGTCGACACCCTCCTCGACGACGTGGCGAAGCGCACACAGAAGCTGAACGACGCCCGCTCGGAGCTGGGCTCCTACGCCGCCGCCCAGTACCGCACCGGCGCGGGCATGCCGGACACCGCGACGTTCCTGCTCGCGGAGACCCCGCAGGACATCTTCGACCAGCGTCAGGTGCTGGACCGGATGACCGGCCGCCAGAAGGCGGCGGTGGACGACTACGTCACCCAGCAGACCGAGACGATGAAGAAGCGGCAGGAGGCCACCGAGAGCCTCCGCACGCTCACCGAGACGCAGGGCGACCTGAAGACGGCCAAGGCCACCGTCCAGAAGAAGCTCGCGGACGCGCGCGAACTGCTGTCGAAGCTGACCGCGGAGGAGAAGGCGCGGCTCGCCGCGATCGAGAAGCGCAAGCAGGAGGAGGCCGCCCGCAAGGCGGCGGAGCTGGCCCGTCAGCAGGCGGAGCAGGAGCAGGCCCGCGAGGAGGCCGCTCAGCAGGGCGGCGGCGCCTCGGAGGGCTCCGGGTCCACCGGCTCGGCCGAGACCCCGCCGGCCGACTCGTCGTACGGCACCAAGGCGGAGAAGGCCCTCGCCTTCGCCCGCGCGCAGATCGGCAAGCCGTACGTCTGGGGCGCGACCGGACCCGGCTCCTACGACTGCTCGGGGCTGACCCAGGCCGCCTGGAAGGCCGCCGGCGTCTCCCTCCCGCGCACCACGTACGACCAGGTGAACGCGGGCACCACCGTCCCGGTGTCCCAGGCGCAACCCGGTGACCTGGTCTTCTTCTACGACGACGTCACCCACGTGGGCATCTACATCGGCAACGGCATGATGATCCACGCCCCGAAGCCGGGCACCTACGTCCGCGAGGAGTCGATCTACTACGACGGCGACTCCGCGATCCACAGCATCGTCCGCCCGGCCTGACGGGCCTCTCGACGCGTGGACACGGAAACCGCCGACCGGGCCGGTGACGGCTCGGTCGGCGGTTTCCGTGTCCACGGCGGCGCCCGGTGTTCCGGGACGAGGGGCTCAGGTCCAGAGGACCGCGATGAAGATGTTGGCCACGGTCAGCAGGCCGACCAGGCCGAAGACGCCCTTGTCCACCTTCTCCTCGTCCCGCTTCACGTAGACCAGGCCGAGGATCACGATCAGCAGCGCCAGCTTCACGCCGATCTTGACGTGGTCGACGGAGTAATCCTGGGCCTCGTTGAGACCCACGAGGGCGACGCCGGTGACCAGCATCGTCAGCGCGCCGTGCAGCATCGCGGGGACGAAGCGGGCGGTGCCCGCGCCCATCGCCTTCATCTGGGTGAGGAAGCCGCCGAGCAGCGACGCGATGCCGATGATGTGCAGACCGACGAAGATGTGGAGGAGTACGTCCATGAGGCCGGAGCCTAGCCAGGGGTGTCCCGTAGCATTCCGCCGCCCTCGCCTTTCCCGCCTTCACCACATCGGTCATCACCCTGAGTGAGAACGAAGCGCCCTGCGCGGCTCAACGGTCACTTACGGTCATCCGGTGCTCCGGGGGCGACAGTTCCGCACAACCCGTATCCCGCGCCGCGCGGCCGGGCCTAGCGTCCTGCCCCAGGTGACCGGCTCCGCATCGCCGCTCGGTCAGGAGCGGCGGCCGGACACCACCGCCGAGGAAAGGCTCCGGCGGCGGACGGCTCCCCTGTCACCCCGCCGCCGGACCGCCGGACCGTCGTCCGGCCCCGGCGGGCGTCGACGGGAAGGACGGCTTCGAGGGTGGCAGCGCACCGCAGGTCACGGCAGCGCCCGGTGGGCGGCACCACGGCCCGTGCGGCCGTCACCCTCGTCCTGGCGGGAGCGGCCACGACGGCCGGTTCGGGCGGAGCGGCCCACGCGGCTCCGCGGCCGGCTCCGGCGGGCGCCGAGGTGGACCGCCTGTACCGCGAGGCCGAGGTCGCCACCGAGAAGTACAACGGTGCCGAGGAGAAGGCGGATTCGGCGCGGGAGCGGCTGCGCGACCTCCAGGACGAGACGGCCCGCGCCCAGGCGCGGCTGAACAAGGCCCGCGAGGCCCTGGGGACGGTCGCGGCGGCGCAGTACCGCGACGGGGGCCTCGACCCCGCCCTGCGTCTGATGCTGTCCGACGACCCCGACGCCTACCTCGACGGCGCTGCCCTCACCGAACGCGCCGGGAGCCGCCACCACGCCGAACTGGGCCGGGTGCGCGCCCAGCTCCGGGAGATCGAGAAGCTGCGGGGCGCGGCCCGCGTCGAGGTGAAGACGCTCACCACCCGCCGGGCCGAACTCGGGCGCCACAAGCGGACGATCACCGAAAAGCTGTCCGCCGCCCGCCAGGCGCTGGCCCGGATGTCACCCGAGGAACGCGCCCGGATCACCGGCGGCTCCGACCGCGCCGCCCGCTCGGCCGGCGGTACGGCCCGGGACGCCGCCCTGTCGCAGGCGCCGAACGCGCGCGCCGCGCAGGCCGTCGCGTACGCGCACCGGAAGCTCGGCAGCCCGTACGTGTGGGGCGCGACCGGCCCGGACGCCTTCGACTGCTCGGGCCTCGTGCTGGCCGCCTACCGCTCCGCGGGCGTCTCCCTGCCGCGCACCACGTACGCGCAGATCGACGCGGGACGACGGGTCTCCCGCTCCGAACTGCTCCCCGGCGACCTGGTGTTCTTCTACTCCGGCATCAGCCACGTCGGCCTGTACATCGGCGACGGGCAGATGATCCACGCCCCGAACCCCTCGGCCCCGGTCCGCGTGGCCCCCGTCGACCAGATGCCGTTCGCGGGGGCGACGCGGGTGGTGTGACCGGGCCGGGCCTGTCCGGCCGGGTCGGTCCGCCGGCTCAGACCAGGCGGCGGGCCGTCGCCCACCGGGTCAGCTCATGGCGGTTGGACAGCTGCAGCTTGCGCAGCACCGCGGAGACGTGCGACTCCACCGTCTTCACCGAGATGAACAGCTGCTTGGCGATCTCCTTGTACGCGTAGCCGCGGGCGATCAGCCGCAGCACCTCCCGCTCACGCTGGGTGAGACGGTCGAGGTCCTCGTCGACCGGCGGGGCGTCCGTGGACGCGAAGGCGTCCAGCACGAACCCGGCCAGCCGGGGCGAGAACACCGCGTCGCCCTCCTGCACCCGGAAGATCGAGTCGACCAGGTCGGTACCCGTGATCGTCTTGGTGACGTAGCCGCGCGCGCCGGACCGGATGACGCCGATGACGTCCTCCGCCGCGTCCGACACGGACAGCGCGAGGAACCGCACCGGCCGCTCCGGGTCACCCATCAACGACGTGCAGCGCCGCAGCACTTCCATGCCGCCGCCCCCGGGCAGGTGCACGTCGAGCAGCACCACCTCGGGCCGGGTCGCGGTGATGACCGTGACCGCCTGGTCGACGTCGGCGGCCTCGCCGACGACCTCGACGCCGGTCTGCTCGGTCTGCCCGATCTCCGCCTGGACCCCCGTGCGGAACATGCGGTGGTCGTCGACGAGGACCACGCGCACATGGCGCCGCCCGGTGCCGCCGGCCGGCTCCGCGGTCCCGTCCGCCGGTGCCGCTTCCGCCGCTGCGTTCGCCTCGGTCGGCTCGCTCATGACGTCTTCTCCGCCCTCTCCATCTCCAGCTCGACCTCGGTGCCCCCGTCCGGCACCGCGCGCAGCCGCGCCGTGCCGCCGTTGCGTTCCATGCGGCCGATGATCGATTCTCTGACGCCCATGCGGTCGGCGGGTATCGAGTCGAGGTCGAACCCGGGACCTCGGTCCCGGACGGACACGAACACCGTCCTCCCCTCGACCTCCGCGTAGACCTGGACCGCGCCTCCCTCGCCACCGTACTTGGCGGCGTTGACCATCGCTTCCCTCGCGGCCTGCATCTGCGCACCGATCTTCTCGTCCAGGGGGCAGTCGCCCACGACGACGACCTCCAGGGGGACGCCGTGCTTGTCCTCTACCTCGGCGGCGTTGCGCTTGACCGCCTCGGCGAGGGTGGCGGGCTCCTCGTCCTCGTCCTTGCCGTTCCCCTCCGGCTTGTAGAGCCAGGCGCGCAGGTCGCGCTCCTGGGCCCGCGCCAGGCGGCGCACCTCGCCGGGGCGGTCCGCGTTGCGCTGGATCAGGGTGAGGGTGTGCAGCACGGAGTCGTGGACGTGGGCGGCGACCTCGGCGCGCTCCTGCGCGCGGATGCGCATCAGGCGCTCCTCGGAGAGGTCCTGGGTCATACGGACGAGGTACGGCCCGGCGAGCAGGGTGACGCCGACGAGGACCGCGAGGGCGGCCTGCAGCACCGCGCCGAGGTGGCTGCCGGAGCCGCGCAGGACGAAGATGCCGGAGGCGCCCGCCGTCACCAGCAGCACGCCCGCCACCGCCCGCAGCAGCGTGACCGTCCGCCTGCGGCGGCCGACCTCCATCCAGCGGGCCCGGCGGGCGTTGTCCGCCTGCCGCCACACCAGGGCCACGCCCGCGCCGACCAGGACGGTCGGCCACAGGTAGGCCCGGGCGCCGTTGGTGAGGTTCACGCTGCCCACGAAGATCATGGCCACCACGACCATGAGCAGCAGGGCGACGATCTGTCCCTTGTCCGGTTTCCGCGTGACGAGTCTGCGCCGGCCGTCCGGGGTGGTCTCGGTGGTGACGGGCGAGGGCGGCTTCTGCGCGTCGACGCCGCCCACCCCGAGCGGCACGAAGAACCAGAACGCGGCGTACAGCAGGGCCCCGAGACCGTCGGCCATGAACAGGGCGACGAACGCGAGACGCACCCAGATCACGGGCAGGCCGAGATGCCCGGCGAGCCCCCGCGCCACTCCCCCGAGCCAGCGTCCGTCACTGCTGCGGTAGAGCTTGCGCGGCGGCCGCGGCTCGGCGAGGGGCGCTGCTGCGGCTTCCGACATGCCAACGATGGTCACACGCCGAGCAGTCCAGGGCATCAGGGTCCGCCCCGGAAACACCCCTGATCCCGACATCGGGGCCACCGACACCCGAGCCGCCAGCCCCGGCTCCGAGCACCGGGGCGTGCGCCCCGGCCCTCGGGACCCTCGGGGCGTGCAGTTCCGGACCTCGGGGGTCCACCCCGCACCGCGGGGCGGTGAGCTCCGGAGCTCGGAGGGCACCCAGACCCGCAGGGCAGTGCGCTCCGCGCCGCCGCGGCCCACCACGGATCGTGCGTCCCGCACCGCGGGGGCCCACTCCGCGAGGACTCACCCCACACCCGCAGCACGTTGAGCCACGGACCTCGACGGTCCACCCCGAACTGCGGGGCGACGATCCCGAACCGCAGGGCGCCTCCCCGGACCGCGCGCGCCTGGTCCCGAAGTACGGGGCATTAACTCCGGACCGTGAGAGCGCGAGGCCCTGGCGCACCGGGGCCTCCGCCTCGTCACGGGTGATGCGGCTCCGGGCAACGGAGGGTCATCAACTCCGGGCCGTGAGGGCGTGCGGCCCCGGCGCACCGGAGCCCCGCACCGGCACGGGTGATGCGGCTCCGGGCCACGGGCCACGGAGCTCCCGGCCCGGGCCGAGGGCCGCCCGGCCCCGCGTCGCAGGGGGCAGGGGCTCGAGTCCCGGGCTTCGGGTCGCAGGGGCAGGGGGCCCAGTCCCAGGCTTCGGGTCGCAGGGACAGGGGCCGAGCCCCGGGCTTCGGGGCGTCCGGTCGCGGAACCGCCGTCCCCGAGGCGGGCCTCGGGGGCGGATATCAGGGTCCGGCCAGGGTCGTTCCGACTGCCGCTCGGGCGGCTCGGACGTCACCATGGACGCATGACGGATCACCAGCACGCCGCGTCGGACCC
The DNA here is from genome assembly GCA_014649355.1 of Streptomyces althioticus. Classification (GTDB taxonomy): domain Bacteria; phylum Actinomycetota; class Actinomycetes; order Streptomycetales; family Streptomycetaceae; genus Streptomyces; species Streptomyces althioticus. The sequence continues at coordinate 98,964 of BMSW01000007.1, read as the reverse complement.
GGGACCGCGTCCCGGGGCCGGGCCCGGTGCGCCCGCCGCGGGCCCCTCGCGTGCGGGCGCGGGGAAGGAGGGGACGGCCGGCGCACCGGCGGGGGCCGTCGACCCCGGCCGGCACTTCCGGCGCGACCGGCGGCACCAGATGTTCGGCGGTGTCTGCTCCGGTCTCGCCCGGCAGTACGACATGGACCCGGTGATCTTCCGGATCACGCTCGCCGTGCTGTCCGCGACCGGCGGCATCGGCCTCATCTTCTACGGCTTCGCCTGGCTGTTCGTCCCGTACGACGACGAGGACGAGAACCAGGTCCGCCGGCTGCTCACCGGCCGGGTCGACGGCCACACGCTGGCGGCGGTGCTCTTCGCACTGGTCGGCTGCGGCCTCTTCCTGTCCATGCTGAGCAACGACGGGGTGCTGAGCTTCGCCGTCATACTGTCCCTGCTGCTCGCGGGCGCCGCCTACTGGTCGCGGCGGCGCGGCACGCCGAGCCCGGACCCGATCGCCGCGCAGGCCGCCGCCGACGCCCCGCCGGAACCGCAGGCCCCGCCGGCCCCGGCCGCGTATCCGTCGTGGTGGCGCGAGCCCATCGTCAAGGACGGCACCTATGTCGGGGGCACGGGTTATCTGTGGGGCCCGGAGGACTCGCGGGACCTGGACATCGCCACCGCGGTCGGTGTCGGGGTCCGCTCCGGGAGCGGCGGCGGCGCGAAGGACGTGTGGCGGCCGCCCCAGGCGCGCCCGCCCAAGCCGAGAGGCCCTCGCGGGATCGGCGGCTGGGTCTTCCTGTTCGCGCTGCTCGCGGCCGGTCTGGGCACGGGCCTCACCTGGGAGACGCAGCCCCTCGGCACCAGCCTGCAGACCGGTCTGGCGTGCGCCCTGGGCGTCTTCGGCCTCGGTATCGCCGTCAGCGCCTTCCTGGGCCGCACGGGAGCCGGGTCGATCGTCCTCGCGGTGCTCACGGCGGGTCTGCTCGCCGGATCGACCGCCATGCCCGACGACATCGGCACGGACTGGACCCGCACGGGCTGGCGGCCCGCCTCGGTCGCGCAGATCCGTCCGATGTACGACCTGGGCGCCGGCGAGGGGAAGCTGGACCTGTCGACGGTCCGCGTCCCCGCGGGCGACACGGTCTCCACGCAGGTCGAGGTGGGACTGGGCCGCATCCATGTGATCGTCCCCCGGGACGCGACCGTGCGGCTGCGCGTCGAGGTCGGGCTCGGTGACATCCAGGTGCCGGGTGACGGACGGAAGGACGTGGACGTGGCGCCGGGCAAGTACGAGGAGATGACCCTGGAGCCACCGCCCGGTGCCGGGAAGGCGGGCACGCTGCGGCTCGACCTCCGGGTCGGCGCGGGGCAGGCGGAGGTGAGCCGTGCTGCGTCATGAGTTCCAGCCCGGCCGGCTGATCGCGGGCACCGCCCTCGTCGCGGCGGCGGTGGTCTACGGCGGGGACGCGGGAGGGGCCTGGGAGACACCGTGGTTCGTGGTGATCCCGCTCGTCGTGGGCGGCCTCTGCCTGGCCGGCGGGGTGGGTGCCGTGACCGGACTGGTGCGCCGCCGCCGCGTCCGCCCGGCTCCGGAGGGCACGGACACGGCCGACCACGCGCGCACGACGGGAGGTTAGAAGGTTCCGCGGCGTCGCCGTGCGCGGAGGGCGGCGTCCACCGACAGCAGCGGGGCCCCGGCCAGGATCAGCGGGGTCCAGGCCATGAGGTACGGCAGGTCGTTGCCGTAGTAGTACGGATCGGCGGCCCAGCTCACGGTCAGCCACAGGCTGAGCGAGATCAGCGCCCCGCCGAGGGCGGCGATCCGGGTGAGCAGTCCGAGCAGGGTGCCGATGCCGACGGCCAGTTCACCGAAGGCGATGGCGTAGCCGAAGCCGACGGGGCTCTCCAGCGCCATGTCGACCAGCGCCGGGATCGCGGAGGAGTCGCGGACGGCGCGCATCATGTCGCCGATCGAGCCGGCCCCGGAGTCCTTGAGGAAGGCGCTGTCGGTGAGCTTGTCGAGGCCGGCGTAGACGAAGGTGACGCCGAGGAAGATCCGCAGCGGCAGCAGGGCGTAGCGGGCGGCGGTGTCCCGCAGCCCGCCGTCGCCGTCGGGACGTGGGGTGTAACTGTCTGCGCGCATGCCGTGCGTCATGTCGCCGCCGCCTTCCGACTCCGGGCCCTCCTGGACAGACCGAACGTACGGCAATCGGCGTGGGACGAACCCGGTCGACAGCGTTTTGTCAGGGAAGCGACAGCGACCCGTCGGCTGCGGCTCCGCTCCGTCGTCCCGCCGTCACTCCGTGACGTCGATGGTGTAGCGGTTGGTCTCCACTCCGGCCGCGGTGACCACCTGCACGTCGACGCGGCCGGGCTCCACGTCGGCGGGGACCGGCACGGTCAGCAGGTCGTCGGCCGGGTTGTCGAAGCCGCCCACCACCGGCACCAGCGGCACATGCACGTTCACCGGGCCGACCCGCACCACCATGCGCGCCAGGCGGTCCGCGCCCTGCGCCCCGGCCGGGACGAACCCGGTGCCGCGGATCTCGATGTCGTCCCCGGTGCGGATGGGCGCGTCCAGGTCCCCGGCCTCCCGGGCCCGCACCACGGAGAGGATCACCGGGCGCCCGCCCTCGGCGTACTTGCCCGCGAGGTAGGTGCCCGCCGACACCAGCACCACCACGGCCAGCCCCCAGGGCAGGTCGGGCAGTTGGTCGGGGCGGCGGGCCAGCCGTACGGCGGCGAAGGCGAGGGCGACGGCGTTGATGACGACGTACTGGATGTCGGCGAAGCTGCCGCGTCCGGAGTCGTCGGTGAGCAGGTCGGCCGCCCTGGGCCGGTGGGCGCGCACCTTCTGGAGCCGCTGCCCCTGCACCCGCAGCCCGACCACCCGGCGCACCAGGACGGCGATCCCGCAGACCACGGCGAGCACGGTCACGACGCCGGCGCCGCGGGCGAGTTCCAGGCCGTCGATCAGCGCGTCGCGCTCCCGGTGGTCGGAGGCGGCCGCGAGCCGCCCCACCAGCACGAGGACGGCGAACGCGACGAGCAGCACCCAGGAGCCGGCCACCGCGCGGGACGTGGAGAGCCGGTTGTCCTCGCCGACGACCGGGGCGAGCGCGCCGCCGCGCGCCCGGTGGAACCAGGACGCCGCGGTGAGCGCCCCCGCCACCAGCACCGCGGCCAGCAGCCCGGCCGTGCGCGCGGAGGTCCAGCCCGCGCCGATCGCGGTGAGCGCCTGTACGAGCAGCAGCGCCAGGACACCGGCCCAGACGACGACCGCCGTGCGCTGCCACAGCCGGGCCAGCCAGGCGGCGCCCTCGGCCCGGCCGCGTTCGGCCACCGCCTCGGCGGCCTGGGCGAGTTCCTCGGAGACCCACTGCCGGGAGGCGGAGGCGGAGTGGGCCACCGCGGCCGGGAGTCCCTGGCCGGTGGCGAACTCGTCCCGCTTCACCAGGAACGCGGCGACCGCGCGCCGGTGCCCCTCACGCGCCCCGTGCGGACAGTCCCCGCAGGTGCAGCCGCCCTCGTGGGCAGCCGGATCCGCTCCGCCCTGTCTCGCCTCCTGCACCGCCACGCCCGAAGCCGCCTTCCCGCACTACCCGACACATCCCGACACACCACGACCGCCCTCGGCGGCCGCCGGACAACTCCCCCGCGTCGAGAGCGAATTGTGCCCTACGCCACGCCCGTCCCGTCCGCCGGGCCCGGTCGCCACGGGTGAACCTCCAGGCGCCGTGTTGACGCGCTCCCCCGCCCTCCCCCGTGCCTCCGCGATACGCGCGTTCAGTCCAGCAGATCCGGCTCGCTCCGCGTGATCTCCCGCCACATCGGCTGGTAGTTGATCCACGCCACCAGGTCCCCGCCCAGCTGCTCCCGGGTGGCCACCGCCTGGCGGTGCTCGATCAGCACGGGACGGCCGGCCGCCCGCGCCGCGAGCTGCACCTGGCAGGAGCGTTCCATGGTCATGAACCACCAGGCCGCCGCGTCCACCGAGTCGCCCACGGTCAGCAGTCCGTGGTTGCGCAGCACCAGCGCCTTGCGGGTGCCGAGGGCGGCGGCGATGCGGCGGCCCTCCTCGGGGTCGACGGTGACGGAGGTGTAGGCGTCGTACAGGGCGTGGTCCTCGTAGAAGGCGCAGCTCTCCTGGGTGATCGGGTCGAGCAGGTCGCCGAGGGCGGCCAGCGCACGGCCGTGCACGGAGTGGCAGTGGGCGACGGCGACGACGTCCGGCCGGGCCGCGTGCACCTGGGCGTGGACGGCGAACGCGGCCTGGTTGACGTGGTGTCCGCCCTCGACGACCTGGCCGTCCCGGTTGGCGAGCACCAGGTCGCTCACGGTGACGTGCCGGAACGGCAAGCCGAACGGGTTGACCCAGAAACAGTCGCTGAACTCGGGGTCGCGTGCGGTGATGTGCCCGGAGACGCCGTCCTCGTAGCCGAGCCGGCCGAACAGCCGCAGCGCGCCCGCCAGCCGCTCCTTGCGGTGCCTGCGCTCGTCCTCGAGGGACTCGTGCATGGGCGGCATGGCGAACTGCAGTTTGTCGGTGGGCACCGGCAGGGGCGGAGTGGGCCCGTGCATGAGTCCTCCCGCGGGGGGTTCGCGTACGGGGCGGAAGTTACCCGGGGGGCGCGCCGTACGACAGCTCTGTTCCGTAACACCGGACATCCGTCCGGATACCCGGCGGACCACCCGGATACCCGACAGAGGGTGTCGGTTTTCCGGGACACACTCGCTGCATGAGCACGCACACGGACACGCACACGGACGGCCGGGAAGACGCCGGCGTCACCTGGGGAGCGTTCGCCGCGGCCGAGCCGGAACTGGCGCGGACCGTCGAGGAGCGCTTCGCCGCCCACACGCACCACGTCCTCGCGACCCTCCGCAAGGACGGCTCGCCGCGCACCACGGGCCTGGAGGTGCGCTTCCTGGACGGCGAGCTGTGGTTCGGGATGATGCCGGGGTCGATGAAGGCGCTGGACCTGCGCCGCGATCCCCGCTTCTCGCTCCAGGCCAACCCGGGCGAGGGCACGACCATGGGCGGCGGCGACGTGCGGATCGCCGGACGGGCGGTCGAGGTCCCGGAGGACGACACGGCGACCCGCGCCCGGTACGCCGAAGAGGTGGAACCGCCGGAGCCGTTCCACCTCTTCCGCACCGAGGTCACGGAGGTCGTGCGGACCTCCGTGGAGGACGAGGAGTACCTCGTCGTGCAGGTCTGGAAGCCCGGAGCGCCGGTGCGCACGCTCAAACGGACGTGACCGCGGGGACTACTCCCACTCGATGGTGCCCGGCGGCTTGGACGTGACGTCCAGCACGACCCGGTTGACGTCCCGGACCTCGTTGGTGATCCGCGTGGAGATCTTCGCGAGGACGTCGTACGGCAGCCGCGACCAGTCGGCGGTCATGGCGTCCTCCGAGGACACCGGGCGCAGCACGATCGGGTGACCGTAGGTGCGGCCGTCGCCCTGGACGCCGACCGAGCGGACGTCGGCGAGCAGCACCACGGGGCACTGCCAGATGTCACGGTCCAGGCCGGCCGCGGTCAGTTCCTCGCGGGCGATCGCGTCGGCCTCGCGGAGCAGGTCGAGCCGCTCCTTGGTGACCTCGCCGACGATGCGGATACCCAGGCCAGGGCCGGGGAAGGGCTGCCGGTGGACGATCTCCTCGGGCAGGCCGAGCTCCTGGCCGACCATCCGGACCTCGTCCTTGAACAGCTTGCGCAGCGGCTCGATCAGCCGGAACTCGAGGTCCTCGGGCAGACCGCCCACGTTGTGGTGGGACTTGATGTTGGCGGTGCCGCTGCCGCCGCCGGACTCGACGACGTCCGGGTAGAGGGTGCCCTGCACCAGGAACTCCACCGCGGGGCCCTCGTCGGCGATGATCTCGGCCTGGGCCTGCTCGAAGACCCGGATGAACTCACGGCCGATGATCTTGCGCTTCTGCTCGGGGTCGGAGACCCCGGCCAGCGCCTTCAAGAACCGCTCCTCGGCGTCGACGACCTTGAGCTGGACCCCGGTCGCGGCGACGAAGTCCTTCTCGACCTGCTCGGTCTCACCCTTGCGCATCAGACCGTGGTCGACGTAGACGCAGGTGAGCTGGGAGCCGATGGCCTTCTGCACCAGCGCGGCGGCCACGGCGGAGTCCACACCGCCGGACAGGCCGCAGATGGCGCGCTTGTCGCCGACCGACTCGCGGATGGCGGCCACCTGCTCGTCGATGACGTTGCCGGTGGTCCAGTTCGGCGTGAGGCCCGCGCCGCGGTACAGGAAGTGCTCCAGCACCTGCTGCCCGTGCGTGGAGTGCATCACCTCGGGGTGGTACTGGACGCCGTAGAGCTTCTTCTCGTCGTTCTCGAAGGCGGCGACCGGGACGACGTCCGTGGACGCGGTGACGGTGAAGCCCTCGGGGGCGGCGGAGCAGGCGTCGCCGTGCGACATCCAGACCGCCTGCTCCTCGGGGGTGCCCTCGAAGAGGGTGGAGGAGTTCCTGGCGACGTGCAGGTCGGTGCGGCCGTACTCACGGGCGCCGGTGTTGTCCACCTGGCCGCCCAGGGTCTGGGCCATGAGCTGGAAGCCGTAGCACATGCCGAAGACGGGGACGCCGGCCTCGAAGAGCTCGCGGTCGAGGCGGGGGGCGCCCTCCTCGTACACGGACGAGGGGCCGCCGGAGAGGATGATCGCCGCGGGGTTCTTGGCGAGGATGTCCGCGACCGGCATGGTGCTCGGCACGATCTCGCTGTAGACCCGCGCCTCGCGGACGCGACGGGCGATGAGCTGGGCGTACTGCGCGCCGAAGTCGACGACCAGGACGGTGTCGGGCGCGTTGGCAGCGGGAGTCGCTGATGACACGAGGTGCCTTCCGGCGGTGGGGCGGGGGTCTTGTGCCTCCCGATTCTACCGAGACGGCGACGCGTTCCGTCCCGGTAGAATCCGCGCCCGGCGTCCCCCCGCCACGTCTCACCATGCGGGCCGGGCGTTGGACGGACCGGGCCGACCGGGCATACTGGCCCCATGCTCACGCACCCGACCTTCCTCTTTACCTATGGCACCCGGCCCGCTGGCTGCCATGGTCGTGCTGCTTGAGCAACTGACAAGCGACTTCCCAGGCGCCCCGGGCCGACAGGTCCGGGGCGCCTGGCGTTTCACCGGACCGTGTCGCTCCGGGGCCACCACCCACCGAGGAGCCCCGACATGACCGCCGTCACCACCGAGCCCACCGAGAAGACCGGCGCCCGCACGGCCGAGGCCGCCGAGCTGATCAGCGACGCGCGTGAGCGGATCGACGCGCTGGACGACCGGATCATCGGTCTGGTGCAGGAACGGATGGCGGTGTCCGCCGTGATCCAGAAGGAACGGATCGCCTCCGGCGGCCGCCGTGTGAACCTCTCCCGCGAGATGGAGATCCTCGCCACGTACCGGGACGCCCTGGGCAAGCCGGGCACCGCGCTCGCCATGACCCTGCTGGAGCTGTGCCGGGGCAAGATCTGAATCCGCGTTCCCGGCACTGGCGTGCGGATCCCCTCTCACCCGTCCGGTGCGTGACCGGTGGGCCCGGCGGGTCGTTGGTCCCGGTGTCCGCGCCAGCCAGGGGCGGACCGGAGCAGCACCACGCGTGGCTCGCCGGAACGATGAGACGGACGGCTCGTGCCGTGCGTCGTGGGACCTCGTTCCGGTACCGGTGACCGGGAGGCAGGGGACAGCCGCCCCGGTCACGCGAGAGATCGGCCGGCCCCGGGGACGCCCGGGGCCGGCCGACGCGCGTGTCCTCCTCACGCGGGGGCAGGTCCGGGTGACGACCCCGCACCCGCCCTCGCGGGACACCGTCACGCTGCGGTCGTACGGGTCGCGGGCCTCGCCCATGCGCAGCGCCGAGCCCGCCGGGCAGCCGGCACAGCGCGGCCGACGGGCTGACGGCGACGACGGCCAGGGCCGCGGCGGTCAGCACGCCGACGCCGTTCCACACCATGCGGCGGCGTGATCGCGTCAGGCCCGGCCGACCGTCTCCTGCCAGGGCGGAACCCGTGCGCCGGCCCCTCGACCGGGCGGGCGCGGCGGGCTTTCCCCTCTCGCGTCGACGGCCTCTCCGGCAGGGCGGCGGGCTCCGGGCGGCGCCCATGCGCAGCGCCGAGCCCGCCGGGCAGCCGGGACAGCGCGGCCGACGGGTTGACGGCGACGACGGCCAGGGCCGCGGCGGTCAGCACGCCGACGCCGTTCCACACCGTGCGGCGGCGTGATCGCGTGAGGCCCGGCCGACCGTCTCCTGCCAGGGCGGAACCCGTGCGCCGGCCCCTCGACCGGGCGGGCGCGGCGGGCTTTCCCCTCTCGCGTCGACGGCCTCTCCGGCAGGGCGGCGGGCTCCGGGCGGGGCCCTTCGGACGGCTTCTCGGCCGCAGGACGGCGGTCCTTCTCCCGGACGGTGAGTCCAGCCCAACGGTCACCATCCCTCCGCGTGATCCACATCACGTAAAGATTCTGTGAGATCCAGGACAACCCTGCGCGGGCCTCAGTGATCGAACTCACCGACATCAGGGATCAGACCCGTGCGCCCCACACGGAGGCGCTCTTCGACTCGTGCCGCGACCGCGCGGCACGCCGGACTCACCGAGGTCTTCATGAAGCTTCGCCGCGCCCTGGCCGCAGCGGCCGCGACGGCAGCGATAGTCCCGGCCGCCCTCCTCGCGGCCCCGGCCGCCCACGCGACCGACCCGTCCTCCGCCACGACCCTGTCCACGGAGACGGAGACGGCCCCGTCCGCCCCGACGACCGCCCCCGACGGGACGGAGTCCGCGGAGTCCGGCACCGGCGAGCAGGACGGACAGCCGGAGCAGGACACCGACGAGTCCGGGAACGGCGAGGACGGGAACGGCACCGACGACGGCGCCGACGACTCCGCCTCGTCCTCCCCCTCCTCCAGCCCCTCGCCCTCGGCGTCCACCTCCGCCTCCCCCTCGCCGAACCCCAGCGCGAGCACCCCGGCCGAGGAGGACCCGGAGCTCTGCCTCGACGAGGACGGCGAGAGCACGGCCGAGCTCAGCGACGCCCTGCGCAGCGGACTGTCGGGCCTGCCCGAGACGATCGTCGCGGGCAGCGGCTGGACCACGTTCTCCTTCGACGTCACCAACCGCGGCGACGAGGAGATCAAGAACATCAGGCCGCTGATCGGTGTCGCCGCTGTCGGCTGGGAGGACGTCCGCGACTACTCCGGCCAGATCACGGTCCAGGCGTACGACAAGGCGACCGGCAGGTGGAACACGCTCGCGGGCGCCGCGGGCGAGGGCGCCACGTTCGCCGCGTTCTCGCTGGGCGCCGGCCAGTCCGTCTCCTACCAGCTGCGGCTCTCCGTCAGCGGCAAGGTGCCGGACGCGCTGGGCCTCACCGGCGGTTTCGCCGAGTACTCGGACACCGAGGGCTGCTGGATCGCCGACGACCCGAACGGCTGGATCTACTTCTTCGACATCCTCGCCGCCGGCTCCGACGCCGGTGACCCCGACGACGCCAAGCCGCAGACCGGCGGCGTCAAGGAGCTCGACAGGGTCAGCGAGGTGAAGGTCACCGGCAGCCTCGCCGAGACCGGCTCGAACTCCGCCCTGCCGGTGATCGGCCTGGTCGGCGGTGTCGCCATCGTGGCCGGCGCGGGTGCGCTGTTCGTCGTCCGCCGTCGCAAGGCCGGCGCCGAGGCGTGACCCCGGCCGCCTGTGCGGCGGCCCCGTGACAAGGGGAAAGGACCTGAGCCCGGAGGGGGGCACAGGTCCTTTCCTCCATGTCACGCCCGGGTGCCAGGCGTGCGCGGCTACTTCTTCGGCGGCACCGCCGGCATACCCAGGAAGGGCAGCTTCAGCGCGCCGAACGCGTCGGCCGGGACGGCCGGTGCCTTCGGCTCCACCGGGTTCAGCCGCCGGTACTCCTCGCCCTGCGCCGGACGCGGGTCCTCCTCGCCCTTGTTGGGCCAGAACGACATGGCCCGTTCGGCCTGCGCGGTGATGGTCAGCGACGGGTTCACCCCGAGGTTCGCGGAGACCGCGGAACCGTCGACGACCGTGATGCCGGGGTGCCCGTACAGCCGGTGGTACGGGTCGATCACGCCGGTCTCCGAGGAGTCGCCGATCGCGCAGCCGCCCAAGAAGTGGGCGGTGAGCGGCATGCCCGTCAGCTCGCCCACGTTGGAGCCCGCGAAGCCGTTGATCTCAGCGGCCAGCGCGGACGCGCCGTCGGACGCCGCCTTGATCTGCTTGGGGTTGGGGGCGCCGTGCCCCTGGCGCGCGGTCAGCAGCCCACGGCCCACCCCCGAGGGCTTGAGGTACGTGGACAGGGAGTTGTCCAGCGACTGCATCACCAGGCCGATGATGGTCCGCTCCGACCACCGCCGGTTGGACAGCGACCGCAGCATCAGCCAGGGGTGCCGGGCCGCGTTGCCCAGCCAGCCCAGCACCCGCACCGCGCCCGAGGCGTTGTCGGCGTACGGCACCTGGAGGATCGACAGGGAGCCCATCGAGTTGGAGCCCTTGCCGTAGCGGACCGGCTCTATGTGGGTGTTCTCGTCCGGGTGGATGGAGGACGTGATGGCCACACCGCGGGTGAAGTCGGCCTTCGGCTCGCCGGTGGCCTTGCGGTAGCGGCGGTCGTCGGTCTGCGCGCCCACCAGCGCCTCGGAGTTGGTGCGGGTCATCTCGCCCAGCCGGTCCGAGAGGTGCGGGAGCTGTCCGCCCGTGCGCATCCGGTGCAGCAGCGTCTGCGTGCCGTAGGTGCCGGCGGCCAGCACCACCCGGCGTGCGGTGAACGTGCGGCCCTTGCCCTTGCGCCGGTCGTTCGTGGGGAGGGTGGCGACGGCGAAGCCGCCGCGCGAGTCCTCCGTCACCGACACGGCCGTGGTCATCGGGTGCACGACCGCGCCCGCCTTCTCGGCGAGGTACAGGTAGTTCTCGTTGAGGGTGTTCTTCGCGCCGTGCCGGCAGCCCGTCATGCACTCGCCGCACTCGGAGCAGGCCCGCCGCGAGGGGCCCGCCCCGCCGAAGTACGGGTCGGGCACCTCCTTGCCCGGCGTGGCCTTGACCTTGCCGTCGGCGTCCTCGCCGTCGCCGAAGAACACCCCGACGGGCGCCATGTGGAAGGTGTCGCCGCAGCCCATCTTCTCGGCCGCCGCCTTCAGGTGGACGTCCGAAGGGGTCACCGTCGGGTTGAGCCGCACACCGAGCATGCGCCGCGCCTGGTCGTAGTACGGCGCCAGCTCCTCCTGCCAGTCGGTGATGTTCCCCCACTGGGGGTCCTCGAAGAACGGCTTCGGCGGCACGTACAGGGTGTTGGCGTAGTTCAGCGAGCCACCGCCGACGCCCGCGCCGGCCAGCACCATCACGTTGCCCAGCAGGTGGATGCGCTGGATGCCGTACATGCCGAGCCTGGGCGCCCAGAGGTAGTTCTTCAGGTCCCAGGAGTTCTTCGGCAGCGACTCGCGGGTCCAGCGGCGGCCGGCCTCCAGCACGCCGACGCGGTAGCCCTTCTCGGTCAGCCGGAGCGCCGAGACGGAACCGCCGAAGCCCGAGCCGACGACGAGGACGTCGTAGTCGTAGCCGGCGTCGTCGTCGGGGGCGGGGACGGGGTTCTCCTGTGACACGTGCTCTCCTCGTCGAAAGCTCTCGTTCGAAGCCGCGGCGCCGGGAGCGGGGACCCGGCGGAGGGGCCTGGCGGAAGGGTGCCCGGCGGAGGGCCTAGCGGAAACGGAACGCCTTCATCAGGCGCAGGCTGCGGCTCATGAAGGCCGCGTACTTCTCGTCGTCCATGCCGAGCGACGGCGCCATCGGCAGCAGCCGCTGCTGGGCGACGGTCTGGGCCTCGGTGTACTTGAGGATCCCCTCCGAGCCGTGCCGGCGGCCGAGACCGGACTCCTTCATGCCGCCCATCGGGGACTGCACGCTGCCGTACGCGGGCGCGTAGCCCTCGTTGACGTTGACCGTGCCGGTGCGCAGGCGGGCGGCGATCTCCCGGCCGCGGCGGGCGTTGCGCGTCCACACCGACGCGTTGAGCCCGTACGGCGTTCCGTTGGCGCGCTCGACCGCCTCGTCGTCGGAGGAGAAGCGGTAGACCGAGACGACCGGGCCGAAGGTCTCCTCCGTGCAGACGCTCATCGGGGCCTCGACGCCGTCGAGGATGGTCGGCTCGTAGAAGTAGGGGCCGATGTCCGGGCGGGCGGTGCCGCCGGCGAGGACCTTGGCGCCCTTCGCGACGGCGTCGTCGACGTGCCGGGTGACCGCGTCCAGCTGGCGCTGCCCGACCAGGGAGCCCATGTCGGCGCCGTAGGCGAGGGCGGTGCCCAGGCGCAGCGCCTTGGTGCGGGCGGCGAACCGCTCCAGGAAGGCGTCGGCGACCGCCTCGTGGACGTAGAGACGCTCGATGGAGATGCAGAGCTGGCCGGCGGAGGAGAAGCAGGCGCGGACGGCGCCGGCGGCGGCCTTGTCGATGTCGGCGTCCTCCAGCACCAGCATGGCGTTCTTGCCGCCGAGTTCGAGGGAGACGCCGACCAGGCGGGCGGCGGCGCCCTGGGCGACCTCGCGGCCGGTGCGGGTGGAGCCGGTGAACGAGACGTAGTCGGCGTGCCGGACGACCTCGGGGCCGATGACCGGGCCGTCGCCGAGGACGACCTGGAACACGTCGGCGGGCAGCCCGGCCTCGATCAGCAGGTCTCGGGCCCACAGCGCGGTCAGGCAGGTCTCCGTGTCGGGCTTCATGACGACGGCGTTGCCCGCGACGAACGCGGGGAGGGCGTCGCCGACGGACAGTTCGAGCGGGTAGTTCCAGGGCGCGATCTGGCCGACCACGCCGCGCGGGTGGCGCAGCTCGGAGACCTTCGTCAGCACCGGCACGGCGCCCGCGTGCCGCTTGGGCCGCAGATAGGCGGCGGCGCGGCGGCCGTAGTGGCGGGCGGCGACGGCGACCGCCTGGACCTCCTCGTGGGCGTGCAGCCGGGCCTTGCCGGTCTCCAGCTGGACCAGGTCCAGCACCTCCGCCTGGCGGCTGAGCACCAGGTCGTGGAAGCGCAGCAGCACGGCGGCGCGCTCCCCGACCGGTGTCCGCGCCCACACGGCCTGGGCGGCGCGGGCCGTCTCGAACGCCTTCGCCACGTCCTCGGGCGTCGACTCGGGCAGGTCGGCCAGCTTCTCGCCGGTGAACGGCGTGTGGTTGGCGGTGCGGCCGGAGCCCGCCACGCCCTTGGTGAGCTGGGCGACCAGTTCCGGCGTCACCACGTCGGCGGCGGTGCGTACGCCCTGGGGGGCGGGGGCCAAGGGGTTGGTGCCGGTCGTTGCCCGGGTCTGCGCGTCCGTCATGAGGCGCAGAGTATGCCGGGGAACACACTTTGTGTACCCGTCGGTAACAGATTCCCGCAGGGCTCACACATTGCCAGTGAACGCTGGCAACGAAGCCGCTGATCAGCGCGTTGCGGTCACCGGCGCCCCGTGGGGTGCCGGTGACCGTGCGGAGTGTCAGCGCTTGTGGACGTCCCAGGTGTCGAAGACGGTGCGGGCGATCTCGCGGCCGTCCTCGGCGAAGTAGCCCTTCGCGGGGTAGACGACCCAGAGCCGGTACATGTCGCCGTCCTTGTTCCGGTAGTACAGGACCTGCGCCTCGCGCTCCAGGGGCGGCGTGGTGGTCGTCGTGAAGACGATCGTGTTCGTCGCCGCGTCCTGCTCCTTGTACGTCGTCTCCCGGGGCCGCCCCTGCGGCGCCGGCGTGTCGGCGATCCCCCAGGAGAACTCGCCGTCCTTCAGCTCGTTCCAGTGGGCGAACGCCTGCTCGGACGCGGACGCCGGGATCTTGTCGTCCTTGTCGTCGGCCTTCAGATCGCGGTCGGTCTCGATCCGCACCATCCCGCTCGGGTCGGTGAAAGAGGCGACGGTGCCGTCGGCGTCCTCGGCCGGCTCGTCCTTCACGAAGCCCTCCGGCACCGCGAGGGAGACGCCCACCCGGTCACCGAGGTCGTGGGTCTTCCAGCCGTCGGGCAGCGGCCCGGCGAACGGGTCCGCGATCACGAGGCCCACCACGACGGCCGCGGCGACCACCGCCGCGCCCAGCCCCAGCAGTGCCCTGCGGCCGATGCGGATGCCGCTCTCGCGGCCCGGCGCGGGCAGCGGGGCCATCTGGGTCGGCTGCGGCGCGGGCGGGTTCGCGGCGGCCTCCAGGGCGGCGCGGACCTGGGCGGCGCCCGGACGGCGCGCCGGGTCCTTCTGGAGCAGCGCCGTGATGATCTCGGCCAGCGGGCCCTGCGCGGCGGCGGGCGGCGCGGGCGTGGCGTTGAGCACGGACTGGAGGGTGGCGGGCGTGTTGCTGCGGCGGAACGGCGACACGCCCTCCGTCGCCGCGTACAGCACCACGCCGAGCGACCACAGGTCGGAGGCGGGGCCGGGGCGCTGGCCCAGCACCCGCTCCGGGGCGATGTACTCGGGCGAGCCGACGAAGCCGCCGGTGTCGGTCAGGTTGGTCTCGCCCTCGATCTGGGCGATGCCGAAGTCGGTGAGCACGACCCGGTCGTGCCGGCCCAGCAGCACGTTGTCCGGCTTGACGTCCCGGTGCAGGACGCCCGCCGCGTGCGCGGCCTCCAGCGCGCCGAGCACCTCCAGGCCGACGCGGGCGGCCTCGCGCGCGGACAGCGTGCCCTCCTCCTGGAGCACCGCGCCGAGCGAGCGGCCCTGGACGAGTTCCATCACGATCCACGGCCGGCCGTCGACCACGGCGACGTCGTGGACGTTGACCACGGCGGGGTGGTCGAGGCGGGCGGCGGCGCGGGCCTCACGGCGCATCCGCTCGAAGGCGTTGTCCCGTTCACGTTCGGGAAGGTGGTCGGGGACCCGGGGCTCCTTGACGGCCACCTCGCGGTCGACGGTCTCGTCCTTGGCCCGCCACACGGTGCCCATGCCGCCGTGGCCGAGCTTGGCGAGCAGCCGGTAGCGGCCGGCGATCACCCGTCCCGCGCCGGGGTCGGGCGCGGACGGACCGGACGGAACCGGGCCACCCGCCGGGGCGGCCTGCCGCGGACCGCCCGCCTGCGCGCCGTCCCGTCCCCGCGCGCCGTCCGGCGCGGGGTGTGACGCGTGGCCGTGCGCGTGGGCCTGGCCGTCCCCCTGGGGCGGGACCACGACGGTCGGGGCCGCGTACGGATTGCCGGGGTGCGGCACGGCCGCCGGCGGGTTCTGGTTGGGCGGTTGCAGACCAAAACTGGTCGGCTCGTCGGCCCCGTTGCGGGCTCCCCCGTCACTGCTCATGGCTCCATGCATATCGTGCCGGACCACCACCGCTCCACAGCGGGCCGCCACCGGTCACAGACCCGTGACCCACGCCGGGACTTATGCCGCTTTTATGCGTCTATGCGGGTACGACCTCACCCGTGCGACCAGGGGCTTGCGTCTGGATCACCCTGGCTGTGGGAGGCAGTGCCCCTCTTCGGCCGGCCCGAGCGGTGTCCGGTGCGTGCGGCCGCAAGACGGAGGAAGGCGTCAACTCGACCGGACCTCGCGACGCCGGAACGACGCAGCCGAAAGACCCTAGGCCGCCGAGGCTGGCGAGGAGGTGGCCGACGAGGGCGGAGTCGTCCCTTCCGGCAGCGTGGCCGGGTCGTCGGCCTCCGTGGACGAGGCACCGGACCCCGTGGACGAGCCACCGGCCCCCGTGGACGAGGCACCGGCCCCCGTGGGTGACGGCGCCGGTCGATGCGGGGTGGTGGCCGGCGGCAACGGGCCGGGCGTCGACCCGGGCGCGGGCGTCTCCGGCGCCGTGGTGCTCGGCGTGCCGCCGCCTCCTTCGCCGCCCCGGTCCTGGAGCAGCAGCGCCCCGGCGGACACGCCCGCCCCGGCCAGCGCGGCGATCACCAGCGCCGCCACCAGCGCGCCCCGGGTGGGCTGGCGCCGTACGCCGCGTCCTGCCGGCGCGCCCGGCGGGGCGGGCTCCGGCACCTCCCGCCACAGCCGGCGGCGGGGCGGGTCGCGGTCCGGGAGCAGGTCGAGCGGGGCCGTCTCGGGCGTCCGGCCGGTGGCCAGGAACACGCGCAGCATCCGCTCGGCCCGGTCGGCGTCCAGCCGCCGGTCCGGGTCGCGTTCCAGCAGGCCCAGCACCACCGGCAGGATCGGCGCCGCCTGCGCGGGCGGCCGGATCTCGTCGACCACCACCGCGTGCAGCACGCCGCTCAGCGAGTCGCGGCGGAACGGCGACTCGCCGCTGAGCGCCGCGCACAGCAGCGCGCCCAACGACCACAGGTCCGACTCGGGCCCGGTCCGCGCGCCGGACATCCGCTCGGGGGCGGTGTACTCGGGCGAGCCGACGAACGACCCGCTCTCGGTGAGCGTGGTCGAGCCGGGCATCTGGGCGATGCCGAAGTCGGTGAGCAGCACCCGTTCCGTGCCGTCCTCGAGCAGCACGTTGGCGGGTTTGAGGTCGCGGTGCAGCACCCCGGACTCGTGCGCGGCGCGCAGCGCGCCCAGCAGACAGACGCCGATCCGCGCGGCCTCCGCCGCGTCCACGGGCCCGTCGGACGCCAACCGGTCGGCGAGGGACGGGCCGTCAATCAACTCCAGAACGATGTACGGGCGTTCGTCGTCCTCGACGACGTCGTGCACGACGATGATGTTCGGGTGGCTGAGCTGTGCAAGAGCGCGCGCCTCCCGCAGGGTGCGTTCGCGCTGCCGCCGGGCGTCGGCCGCGGTGAGCGTGTCGTCGAAGGGCAGTTCCTTCACCGCGACGCCCCGGCCGAGCAGTTGGTCCGTGGCCCGCCACACCACGCCCATGCCGCCGCGTCCGAGCAGTCCTTCCAGACGGTAACGTCCCGCCACGACGCGGGTGTTGGCCCCGTCGGTCCCGTTGTCCGGCTCCCCCTCGGTCACCATGAGCCCATCATGCCCCACCGGATGTGTCCGCTCCGGTACGGCGATTCGGCCAACGGGCGCACGTCCGCGCACGCCGGGGGCGGTCAGGGCTCGCGCCAGCCTCTGAGAATCGTCTCGAACTGCTGCATGGTCGCGTCCCAGTCCTCGGCGGGCCCGGCCATGTAGAGGGCGTACTCCACGCCGTCGCGCGTGAGATACATGTGGTCCACCGCCCGGTACGGTCCGGGGAACTCGGTGTCCTTGGGCAGCGCGGTCCAGCTGTACTCCAGGCGCGCGGCCTCGCGGTCGCGGTAGGTCAGGCGCTTCAGCTCGATCTGCTCGTAGTCGACGAGACGCCCGCCGACCTGCTGGTCGAGGTCGCTGAGGTGGTCGAACGGGTCGTCGAAGTCCGGGGACTCGTCGGCGGCTATACGCAGGAAGTGCTTGCCGCCGTCGGGGGTGTAGTCGACCTGCTGGGTCTCCTCGTCGAACACCACCCGTTCCCAGTCCTCGCCGGGCAGCACGACGGTGAAGCCGAAGGGGTCGCTGCGGCGCACCCACCCCTCGGGCAGGCCGCCGGTGTCGGTCCCCTCCGTGTCCGACACGCCGGGCGTCGCGGGGGCCTCGGCGGTCCTGCCCGGTGTGGCCTTGGCACCGCCCCGGTCGTCCTGCTGCTGGAGCACCACCGCCGTGCCGCCGCCGATGATCGCGGCCAGCGCCACGACCAGGGCGACCGTCCGCCCGCGCGAGCGCCGGCGGGGCACCGTCGGCGCCCCGTACGGCGCCTGCACGGAGGTGGAGCCGCTGCCCTGCGGGCGGGCCGGCGTGCCGGTCGGGTACGGCTGTGCGCCCGCGCCGGGGTGCGGTCCTGCCTGTCGCGGCAGCGGGACGTGGGCGCCGACGGCCTGGGTCGGCACGTACTCCTGCGCCGCGCGCGGCCGGCGTCCCTCCGCGGCCTCGGCGAGCATCTGCTCGGCCGTCGCCGCGTCGGGCCGGGTGGCCGGATCCTTCCGGAGGAACGCGCTGATGACGGGCGCGAGCGGGCCGGCGTGCCGGAGCGGCTCGGCCTCCTCCTCGACGACGGCCTGCATGGTGGTGAGCGGCGAGGTGCGGCGGAACGGCGAGAGGCCCTCCACCGCCGTGTACAGGGTGGCGCCGAGCGCCCACAGGTCGGACGCGGGGCCGGGGTCGTGGCCGCGGACCCGCTCGGGCGCCAGGTAGTCGACGGAGCCGACGACCTCTCCGGTGCGGGTGATGGCCGCGTCGCCGTCTATCTGCGCGATGCCGAAGTCGGTGAGCAGCACCCGCCCGTCCCGGCCGAGCAGGACGTTGCCGGGCTTGACGTCGCGGTGCAGGACGCCGGCGGCGTGTGCGGCGCGCAGGGCGCGCAGCACCCACAGGCCGATGCGGGCGGCCTCGCGGGGCTCGACGCGCTCCTGCTCCTTGACCGCGTCGGCCAGCGAGCGGCCCTCGACCAGCTCCATGACGATCCACGGCCGGCCGTCGTGCTCCAGCACGTCGTGCACGGTGACGACGGCCGAGTGGTTGATCCGCGCGGCGGCCCGCGCCTCCGCGCGGGTGCGGGCCAGCAGGGTGGCCTGTTCGCTGTCGGAGACGTAGAGCGCGGCGGTGAGTTCCTTGATGGCGACGGAACGGTGCAGCACCTCGTCGTGTGCGCGCCACACCCGGCCCATGCCACCGCTCCCGATGGATTCGCCGAGTCGGTAGCGGCCCGCGACGAGCGAGCCCTGCATCTGATTCACGTTGCCCCGCAATGGTCTTGACAGGGTCAGGGTAGGTACCCCGGCCCGTCCTGGGAACCGAGGGGGTGCCAGAGAGACCGCACTGTGATGGTTTGTCGCGCCCCCCGTGTCGCGTCCTCCCTCACGGCCGTACCGGTGGTCAGCCGGTGTGCCGGTACGTGGCGGCCGCCTGCTCGTAGAGCCGTGTCACCTCGTCCCGTTCGCCGTCCGGGCCGCGCACCTGGAGCACGTGGTAGCGGCCGTCGATCAGCGCGGCGAGGTTGCGCACGTACAGCTCGCCCCGGTCTCCGGTCCAGGTGAACTGGCCCTCGGCCATGACCCGTCCGCCGACCTCGATGGTCTTCAGGCCGGTCGAGGTGGCCCAGCTGGAGTCGCGGTACGGCTGGAGTTCGCGCTCGGCGTCCCGCTGGTAGGCCATGGGGTCGGCGCCGAACTGCTGGGCGCTGTCCCGGCCCGGCACCACGACGAGCTCGAAGTCGCCCTTGGAGTAGACGACCTGGCCGCTGCCGTTCTTGCCGGTGCGCTGCCAGCCCTCGGCGACGGCGACCTCGAAGCCCTCGGGGTCCTTGCGCAGCGTGAAGCCGTCGGCGACGTCGGGGCCGGTGGTCTGCGTCTTCGTGGAGGCCGACTCCTCCGGCGCGCTCGGCCCGCCGTCGCCGCCGCCCGGGGAGTTGCTGCCGTCCGGGCGGGCGTCGCCCGAGGAACTCGGCGCGGCCCCTCCGGCGGCCGGGGTGCGGCCGGCGGAGGACGACCCGGTGGTCTCCTCGCCGGCCTTCGGCATGAACAGCACCGCGTAGGCGATCGCCGCCGCCATGGCGAGCAGCACCAGCAGGAGCAGGGTGCGGCCGAGGCGGCGTGGTGAACCGGCGCGCGGCGCGGCCTTCTTGTGCCGTCCGTGCTGCGCGGGCAGTCCGGCGCGCCGCCTGCGCACGAGTTCGCCCCGGCGCCTTATGACCGGGAGACGCCCCGCGTCGACCGGTGGTGCCGTGATGACGTTCAGGCCCGCCTCCGGCTCGGGCGCGGAGCGCACCAGCGACCGCAGCCAGCCGCGCAGCTCCTCGAAGTCGGGGCGCTCGGTGGGGTCCTGGCGCAGCAGCGACTCCACGACCGGGCGCAGTGGGCCGCACTCCTCGGCGAACGCGGGCGGCTCGGCGCACACCATCTGCACCAGCTCGGCCGTCGACTCCTCCGGGTAGGGGGCGTGCCCCTGGACGGCGCGGAACAGCAGCGCGCCCAGCGCCCACAGGTCGGTGACGGGTCCGATGGGCGGCGCGAGCTGCCAGTTCTCGTGCACGGGGCCCGCCTGTTCGGGCGCCCAGCGCTCGGTGACGGGCCCGACGACGGCCATCCGCGCCTGCCGGGCGCGCTCGGCGGCCAGCGCGGTGGCCGGGCCCCGGCGCGCGGGGGTGTGCGGGGCGGGCTCGTCCCAGCGGCCGGGCGTCGCGCCGGACTCGGGGGCGGCGGATTCGGAGGCGGCGGGTCCGAGGGCTGCGGTTTCGGGCGTGCCGCTCGCCTGGGCGCCGATGCGGGGTGCGGCACCGTGCCAGCCGGAGGCGGCCACTCCGTAGGGGTCGGCTATCTGCCCCGGGGGCGCCGACGGCCGCTGTTCGGCGCCCTCCTCGGGGGCGGGCCGCGCGCCGGGCAGCGCGCGGGAGCCCTGCTGGGCCTCCTGCACGCGGGCCGCGGCGCGGGCGCCGGCGCGGTAGGCGGCGATGGCCCCGGCCCGCGCCGCCCGCACGTCCCCCGCGCTGTCCAGGGCGCGGGGCGCCACCACGGGTGAGAGGTCGGCGGGCCCGCCGGTCCCGCCGCCGCCCGGGAGCCGTCCGGCGCGCGCCTCGATGGCCGCGCGGCGCGCCGCGTCCGGGTCGGGGTCGGGGTCGGCGGTGAACCCGGGCGGCCAGGCCGGTCCGCGCCCGCCGTCGCCTCCGGTACCCGGACCGAGCGCCTCGAGCGCCGCGCCGGGCTCCGGTTCGTCGTCGTCGGCGGGCGGCACGGGGTCGTAACCGCACAGCGCCTCCTCGGCCGCGCCGACCGCGAGCCCGGTGAGCATGACCCGGCCGTCTTCGCAGACCAGCACCGTGCGCGCGGTGATGTTGCGGTGCACCCAGCCGTGGGAGTGCAGCACCCGCAGGGCGGTGAGCACGTCGGAGGCGACCTCGGCGGCCCGGTACGGGGACAGCGGCTTCTCGGCGAGCAGCGCGGCCAGCGGGCGCGCGGCGACGTACTCGCTGACGATCCACAGCGAACCGCCTTCCGCGAACACGTCGAAGACCTGGTCCAGGCGCGGATGGTCGGGCAGGGCCGCCGCGGCCTGCGCGGCCTCCACCGCGCGCCGCACGACCGGGTCGGCGGGGCGGCGCACCGCGCCCTGGCCGCCGCCTGGGACGCCCCTGCCGCGCCGCGCGCCGTCCCGGGCGGTGAAGCCCTCGGGCAGCCCTTCGGCGTCCAGCACCTCGGCCTCGACGACCTCCGGCAGCGGCACCTGCCGGACCAGGACCTCCTGGCCGCTGTAGGTGTCGAACGCGCGGCTCTCGGTCAGCTCGTACTCGTCGGAGGGGGGCAGGGGCAGGCGGTAGCGGTCGGCGAGAACCCGTCCCGCATAGTCGTCCACGTTGCCTCCCCCGGCACTACGGTCGGTCAGTTCCGTTCTCCGGACGGCCCGTTCCCGCTCCGCACGGTCCGCAACCACTCACGATACGTGCCGGAGGCAACCCGCAGAGAGGGGATGACACATCTGGCGTCCCGATCCGCGGGCCGGTCGGATCAGGACTTCGGGCGGAACGTCTCCGTCAGCGTCCGCCACGTGTTCGTGCGCTGCTCGCCGTCCCACGCGTCGGCCCTGGCCGTGTACATCAGCCCGTACCCCAGACCGTCGTTGACGACGGTGCCCCGGTCCACGGACCGGTACGTGACGCCGCCGTCGACGTAGGTGAACTCCCAGTCGGCCGTCTTCCAGCCGCGGTACTCCACCGCCTCGATCCGTATGCGCTTGTACTTGGGACGCACCATGAAGCGCTCCTGGTTCGTCCAGTCGGCGACCGGGTCGTCCTTGGGCGTGGTGGTCCAGCCGATGAGCAGCTTCTGGCCGTTCGGGCCGGTGAAGCGGTCGCCGGCCGCGTCGGAGGACTTGAACTTCCATCCGGCGGGCAGACCGATCGAGTACCCCTGCTTCCCCCGGTGCGTCGTGGCCGCCTCCGCCTTGCCCGCTCCGCCGTCCCCGGCGTCCGAGGAGCTGCCCGGCGCGGCGCCGCCTGCCGTCCCGGTGGAGTCGGGGGAGGCCGCCGCGCTTCCGTCCGTGCCGGTGGACGCGGTGGCGGTGCCGTCGGTACGGGTGCCGCCCTCCTCGTCGTTCCTGGTGTCCGCGCTGGGGGTGCTCTCCGCCGCGGTCCGGTCGCCGCCGGCGCCTTGGGCGCCGCCGCCGCTCTCGTCGTCACCGCCGAGGGTGAGTGCGAGCACGGTGCCGATCACGGCGAGCACCACGACCAGCGCGATGACGACGAGCGTGCGGCGCGGCACCACGTCGGTGATCGACGCGCGCGGCGCGGGCCGTGCGGGCAGGTCCGGCGGGGTCATCACGGGCCAGCCCGAACTACGTCCGCCCGTGGCCGCGTTGGCGCCGGGTGTCGTCCCGGGCGTCCCGGCGGCGGGGCTCGCGGCGGTCGCGGACCGCGCTGCGGCCGGCTTCGCGTCCGGGGTGCGGGCCGCCGCGCCGGACGCGGGGGCGGGCGCGGAGCCGGACGCGGAGGCGCCGGACTTGGTGCGGGCGGCACCGGCCGCGCCGGCCGCCACCGCCGCCTTGCGCACGGAGCGCAGCGCGCCGCGCAGCTTCTCCGCGGCCTCCTCGCCCCGCTTGGCTCCGCCGTCCCGCGTGCCGGGCTGCTCGGGCAGCGGCACGACGCGGGTGGCGTCGGCCGGCTCTCCGTCGGCGTCCTTGGTGGCGGGGGCGCTGATGACGGCGGTCAGCATGGCGCGCGCGCCGCGGTCGTCGAGCCGCTGGGCGGGGTCCTTGTTGAGCAGGCCGTGGATGACGTCGCGCAGGGGGCCGGCGTTCTTCGGCTCCTCCAGCGGCTCGGTCATCACCGCGGTGAGCGTCGCGATCGCGGAGCCCTTGTCGTACGGCGGGGTGCCCTCGACCGCCGCGTAGAGCAGGCCGCCGAGCGACCACAGGTCGGCCGCGGGACCGGGCTTGTGCCCGCGGGCGCGCTCCGGGGAGATGTAGGAGGGGGCGCCGACGAGCATGCCGGTCGAGGTGATGGAGGGGTCGCCCTCGACCTGGGCGATGCCGAAGTCGGTGAGGACGACGCGGCCGTCGTCGGCGATCAGCACGTTGGACGGCTTCACGTCGCGGTGCAGGATGCCCTCGCGGTGTGCGGACCGCAGCACGTCGAGGACGGCGAGCCCGACCTCGGCGGCGCGGCGCGGCTCCAGCAGGCCGTCCTCCCGGATGACCTCGGCGAGCGACTTGCCCTCGACGAGCTCCATGACGATCCAGGGACGGTCGTCCTCCTGGACCACGTCGAAGACGGTCACGGCGCTGGTGTTGCGGATCCGCGCGATGGCCTTGGCCTCGCGCAGCGTCCGGGTGATCAGCCGCCGCTTCTCCTCCTCGTCGATGTTCGACGGGAAGCGGAGCTCCTTGACGGCGACCGTGCGGCCGAGGGTCTCGTCCTCGGCCCGCCACACCGTCCCCATGCCGCCGCGGCCGAGCACGTCTCCCAGCCGGTACCGCCCGGCGAGGAGACGTGCGCTCTTGTCCTGACGGGATGTCCCCGCCCGCTCCGCCTCCGACATGCGTCCCCTCATGCAACCCGCCCTGACAGAGCCTTCATTGTCCCTCACCCGACAAGCGCCCGACGCCCAGGGTGCCCCTGTCCGCCCACCGGACACGGAGGGTGGAGAGGCGGGGGAACGAAGCGTTCCTCCACTCTGCCGGACGGGTCACGACAAAGACGAAATCCGAAGCGCGCCGATTCGGTCACGACCGGGCCGTCGTGACGCGCCGTCGCCCAGGTCGGCGGGGGTGCGGGGCACGGCGGCCGCACTGACCACCGGCCCCGAACCGGCCGCACAAATGGCCGAGTTACGCCGCTGGGCACGCCGGGTCACGGCCCCCGCCGCAGCGTGTGACGAGCCGGCTGCCCGTCTACAGGGGCACGATGTCCGGCGCCCCCAGACGGGCCGCGTCCGCGGTCAGGTCGTCGGGCTGGCGCTGCGACTCCCGCTCGGCCTCCACCCGCTTCTCGTAGTGCTGCACCTCGCGGTCGATCTGGCCGCCGTCCCAGCCCAGCACGGGCGCCATCAGCTCGGCGGCCTCCCGCGCGCTGCGCGTGCCCCGGTCGAACGTCTCGATGGATATCCGCGTGCGCCGGGTGAGCACGTCCTCCAGATGGCGCGCGCCCTCGTGCGAGGCGGCGTAGACGACCTCGGCGCGCAGGTAGTCGTCGGCGGCCTGAAGCGGCTCGCCCAGAGACGGGTCGGAGGCGACGAGGTCCAGCACCTCCTCGGCGAGCGACCCGTACCGCTGGAGCAGGTGCTCCACCCGGACCGGGTGGAGGCCGGTGCGGGCGGCCGTGCGGGCCCGGCCGTTCCACAGGGCGTGGTAGCCCTCCGCGCCCACCAGCGGCGTCTCCTCGGTGACGCAGTCCGCCACGCGCAGGTCGAGCCCGTGCACCGCGGCGTCCACGGCGTCCTTGGCCATCACCCGGTACGTCGTGTACTTGCCGCCCGCGACCACGACCAGGCCGGGGACCGGATGGGCGACCGTGTGCTCGCGGGACAGCTTGCTCGTGGCGTCCGACTCGCCGGCGAGCAGCGGGCGCAGCCCCGCGTACACCCCTTCGACGTCGTCGCGGGTGAGCGGCACCGCGAGGACGGAGTTGACGTGCTCCAGCAGGTAGTCGATGTCGGCGCTGGACGCGGCCGGGTGTGCCTTGTCGAGGTCCCAGCCGGTGTCGGTGGTGCCGACGATCCAGTGCCGGCCCCAGGGGATGACGAACAGCACGGACTTCTCGGTGCGCAGGATCAGTCCGGTGGTGGAGTGGATGCGGTCCTTGGGCACGACCAGGTGGATGCCCTTGGAGGCGCGCACGTGGAACTGGCCGCGCTCGCCGACCATCGCCTGGGTGTCGTCGGTCCACACCCCGGTGGCGTTGACCACCTGCTTGGCGCGGATCTCGTACTCGCCGCCGCCCTCCACGTCCTGCACGCGGGCGCCGACGACCCGCTCGCCCTCGCGGAGGAACCCGGTGACGCGGGCGCCGTTCGCCGTCCGGGCGCCGTACGCCGCCGCCGTGCGCACGAGGTTGAGGACGAAGCGGGCGTCGTCCATCTGGGCGTCGTAGTACTGCAGGGCTCCGACCAGCGCGTCCTTCTTCAAGCAGGGCGCGACCCGCAGGGCGTGACGGCGGCTCAGGTGGCGGTGCACGGGGAGGCCCCGTCCGTGGCCGTGGGTCATCGCCATGGTGTCGTAGAGCGCGACGCCCGCGCCGGCGTAGAGCCGCTCCCAGCCCTTGTGCTGCAGCGGGTACAGGAACGGCACCGGGCGCACCAGGTGCGGGGCGAGCTTCTCCAGGAGCAGACCGCGCTCCTTCAACGCCTCGCGGACGAGCGCGAAGTCCAGCATCTCCAGATAGCGCAGGCCGCCGTGGATCAGCTTGCTGGAGCGGCTGGAGGTGCCCGACGCCCAGTCACGCGCCTCGACCAGTCCGGTGGACAGGCCGCGCGTCACCGCGTCGAGCGCCGTGCCCGCGCCGACCACGCCGCCGCCCACCACCAGTACGTCCAGCTCGCGCTCCGCCATGGACGCCAGTGATTCGGCGCGCTGCGCCGGCCCCAGTGTCGCTGCCCTCACCGCTGCCTCCCGCTCATCGGTCGCATCGGCCACACCCGTCGGGCGAAGCCCGGTCTCCCACCCTCATGCCCAAATTCTGACCGGGTTGCCCGACTTCAGCCACACGCCGCCTCGGGCTGTGGACAACCGCGGGCCACAGCCTGTGGACAACCGCGCGACCATCCACCCGTGCACACCCCGCCGCCCGGACACCGTTGGGCGCCCCGCAGGGCGACTCACCGAAAACCAGCCGATCAATCCCACATATCGGTCATATTTACTCCTAGTCTGACATTGCGCTCGCCTGTCCAGTCCTCAGCGCTTGCGCACCTGTCGCACTCCGGCTATTGGGAAGGACGGTCCACGCCATGCCCGCAGATCTCGCCGTCATCGGACTCGGCCCGTTCGGACTGCCCCTGGCCCAGGCCGCCGTGGCCGCCGGCATCGCCACCGTCGGGTACCGGACCGGCCCCGAGCCCGGCTCCCTCAGCCCCGCCGAACAGCGGCGCATGCTCGCGCAGGGCTTCCGGGTCACCACCAGCGCGACCGAGCTCGGCCGGGTGCGCACCGCGGTGATCTGCGCCCCCACCGCGCCCGCCGCCGACGGCGGGCTCGACCTCGGCCAGGTCGAGGCGGCCGCCCGCACCCTCGCCGCGCAGCTCCGCCCGCACACCACCGTGATTCTGGAATCCCCCGTGCCGCCCGGCACCACGGAGGGTCCGCTGCTGCGGCTGCTGGAATCCGGCTCCGGCCTGCGCGCGGGACGCGACTTCCACCTCGCCCACTGCCCCAGCCGTGTCGACCCGGGCAACCGGGACCACACCCCCGCCAACACGCCGAAGGTCATCGGCGGCCTCACTCCCGCCTGCACCGAGTCGGCGGCGGCCTTCTACGGGCGCATCACCGACAAGGTGGTCCGCGCCCGCGGTCCCCGCGAGGCGGAAACGGTGCAGCTCCTGGAGACCAACTTCCGGCACGTCAACATCGCCCTGGTCAACGAGATGGCCGCCCTCTGCCACGACCTGGGCATCGACCTGTGGGACGTACTGCGCTGCGCGGAGACCAAGCCCTTCGGCTTCCTCGCCTTCCGCCCCGGACCCGGCGTCGGCGGCCACACCGTCCCCCAGGACCTCACCGCGCACGCCGGCCGCACCCTGCGCATGGCCGAGTTGGCCCAGGAGGTCAACGGCCGCATGCCCCGCTACGTCGTGCAGCGCGCCGCGGCCCTGCTCAACGAGCACGGCAAGTCGGCGCGCGGCGCGCGCGTGCTGCTCCTCGGGGTCACCTACAAGGCCGACCTCGCCGACCTCCAGGGCAGCCCCGCGCAGGAGATCGCGGTCCGCCTGATGGAACTGGGCGCCTCGGTCAGCTACCACGACCCGCACGTCCCGTCCTGGAACGTCCTGGACCGCCCCGTCCCCCGCGCCGACTCCCTCTACGAGGCCGCCGCCGACGCCGACCTCACGATCCTCCTCCAGCAGCACCGCACGTACGACCTCCAGGGCCTCTCGGTCAAGGCCCAGCTCCTCCTGGACACCCGAGGCGCGACCCCTACGGGGGCGGCGCACCGGTTGTAGGGGCGAGACACGCGAAAGGGGCCGGTCACCCGTTCAGGTGACCGGCCCCTTCGTGAGCCGTGAGGATGCCGCCCGGCGACTACCGGCGGTGCTGGGAGTCCGCCACCGTCACCTCGACGCGCTGGAACTCCTTCAGCTCGCTGTAGCCCGTGGTGGCCATGGCGCGGCGGAGGGCGCCGAAGAGGTTCATGGAGCCGTCGGGGGTGTGGGACGGGCCGGTGAGGATCTCCTCCAGCGTGCCCACCGTGCCGAGGTCGACCTTCTTGCCGCGCGGCAGCTCCTCGTTGACGGCCTCCATGCCCCAGTGGTGGCCGCGGCCCGGCGCGTCGGTGGCGCGGGCCAGCGGGGAGCCCATCATCACGGAGTCCGCGCCGCAGGCGATCGCCTTGGGCAGGTCTCCGGACCAGCCGACGCCGCCGTCGGCGATGACGTGCACGTACCGGCCGCCGGACTCGTCCATGTAGTCGCGGCGGGCCGCGGCCACGTCGGCGACGGCGGTGGCCATCGGCACCTGGATGCCCAGCACGTTGCGCGTGGTGTGCGCGGCGCCGCCGCCGAAGCCGACGAGGACGCCGGCCGCGCCGGTGCGCATCAGGTGCAGCGCGGCGGTGTAGGTGGCGCAGCCGCCGACGATCACCGGGACGTCCAGCTCGTAGATGAACTGCTTCAGGTTCAGCGGCTCGTGCGAGCCGGAGACGTGCTCCGCGGAGACCGTGGTGCCGCGGATGACGAAGATGTCCACGCCCGCGTCGACGACGGCCTTGGAGAACTGGGCGGTGCGCTGCGGGGAGAGCGCGGCGGCGGTGACGACGCCGGAGTCGCGCACCTCCTTGATGCGCTGCCCGATCAGCTCCTCCTTGATGGGAGCGGCGTAGATCTCCTGGAGGCGGCGGGTGGCCGCCTCGTCGGGCAGGCCGACGATCTCGTCGAGCAGCGGCTGCGGGTCCTCGTGGCGGGTCCACAGGCCTTCGAGGTTCAGCACGCCGAGGCCGCCGAGCTCGCCGATGCGGATCGCGGTGGCCGGCGAGACGACCGAGTCCATGGGAGCGGCCAGGAACGGCAGCTCGAAGCGGTAGGCGTCGATCTGCCAGGCGATCGAGACCTCCTTCGGGTCCCGCGTACGGCGGCTGGGGACGACCGCGATGTCGTCGAAGGCGTACGCCCGGCGGCCGCGCTTGCCGCGCCCGATCTCGATCTCAGTCACGTCTGTGGCCTTTCCCTGTTGCGTTGCAGCGCCTTCCAGTATCCCCGACGGCCGCGGCGCCCACCGCCCCGGACGCGAAGCGAGGGCGGCCCCGGTGGTCCGGAGCCGCCCTCGGGAAGCCCGCCGCTACTGGCGGCTGTAGTTCGGTGCCTCGACCGTCATCTGGATGTCGTGCGGGTGGCTCTCCTTGAGGCCCGCCGAGGTGATCCGGACGAAGCGGCCGTTGGCCTGGAGCTCGGGGACGGTGCGGCCGCCGACGTAGAACATCGACTGGCGCAGACCGCCGACGAGCTGGTGGACGACGGACGACAACGGGCCGCGGTAGGGCACCTGGCCCTCGATGCCCTCGGGCACCAGCTGCTCGTCGGAGGCGACGCCCTCCTGGAAGTAGCGGTCCTTGGAGAAGGACTTGCGGTCGCCGCGGGTCTGCATGGCGCCCAGCGACCCCATGCCGCGGTACGACTTGAACTGCTTGCCGTTGATGAACATCAGCTCACCCGGCGACTCCTCGCAGCCCGCGAGCAGCGAGCCGAGCATCACCGTGTCGGCGCCCGCGACGAGCGCCTTGGCGATGTCGCCGGAGTACTGCAGACCGCCGTCGCCGATGACCGGCACGCCGGCCTCCTTGGCGGCCAGCGCGGCCTCGTAGATCGCGGTGACCTGCGGGACGCCGACGCCGGCCACGACGCGCGTGGTGCAGATGGAGCCGGGGCCGACACCGACCTTGATGCCGTCGCAGCCCGCGTCGACGAGCGCCTTGGCGCCGTCGCGGGTGGCGATGTTGCCGCCGATCACGTCGACGCCGGAGGAGTTCGACTTGATCTTGGCGACCATGTCGCCGACCAGCCGGGAGTGGCCGTGCGCGGTGTCGACGACGATGAAGTCGACGCCCGCCTCGATCAGCGCCTGGGCGCGCTCGAACGCGTCACCGGCGACACCGACCGCGGCGCCGACCAGCAGACGGCCCTCGCCGTCCTTGGCGGCGTTGGGGTACTTCTCGGCCTTGACGAAGTCCTTGACCGTGATGAGGCCCTTGAGGATTCCCGCGTCGTCGACCAGCGGGAGCTTCTCGATCTTGTGGCGGCGCAGCAGCTCCACGGCGTCCGGGCCGGAGATGCCGACCTTGCCGGTCACCAGCGGCATCGGCGTCATGATCTCGCGCACCTGACGGGACCGGTCGGTCTCGAAGGCCATGTCACGGTTGGTGACGATGCCCAGCAGCTTCTTGTTGCCGTCGGTCACCGGGACGCCGCTGATGCGGAACTTCGCGCACAGCGCGTCGGCCTCGGCGAGCGTGGCGTCCGGGTGGATCGTGATGGGGTCGGTGACCATGCCCGACTCGGACCGCTTCACCAGGTCGACCTGGTTGGCCTGGTCCTCGATGGACAGGTTGCGGTGCAGCACGCCGACGCCGCCCTGGCGGGCCATCGCGATGGCCATGCGGGACTCGGTCACCTTGTCCATGGCGGCGGACAGCAGCGGGATGTTCACCCGCACGTTCTTGGAGACGTACGAGGCGGTGTCGATCTGGTCGGGCGCCATGTCCGACGCGCCCGGCAGCAGCAGCACGTCGTCGTAGGTCAGCCCGAGTGTCGCGAATTTTCCGGGCACTCCGTCGACGTTGGCAGTCATGACACCTTCCCCAAATGGCCTTGATCGGTGCGGATGTCCATGCTAACGGGAAGCGCGGGTGTCTCATTCCACGGTTCCGCACGGTCCCCGGCTTCGTATGTTCGTACGGGAGCGGCTGATCGTCCGTTCATATGCAACTGATGCGCCGGCGCGCTCACGAAGAGGCGGTGCGGGGACGGGCGTTACTGCTCCGCCAGGGCCCGCAGCCGGCTCAGCGCGCGGTGCTGCGCCACCCGGACCGCGCCGGGTGACATTCCCAACATCTGACCGGTCTCCTCCGCGGTGAGCCCCACGGCGATACGCAGGAGGATCAGCTCGCGCTGGTTCTCCGGCAGGCTGGCCAGCAGTTTCTTGGCCCACTCGGCGTCGCTGCTGAGCAGGGCGCGCTCCTCCGGGCCCAGCGAGTCGTCGGGCCGCTCCGGCATCTCGTCGGACGGCACGGCGGTCGAACCGGGGTGCCGCATCGCGGCGCGCTGGAGGTCGGCGACCTTGTGGGAGGCGATGGCGAAGATGAACGCCTCGAAGGGCCGGCCGGTGTCCTTGTAGCGGGGCAGCGCGAGCAGCACCGCCACGCAGACTTCCTGGGCGAGGTCCTCCACGAAGTGCCGGGCGTCTCCCGGCAGGCGGGAGAGACGAGTACGGCAGTAGCGCAGGGCGAGGGGGTGAACGTGGGCGAGCAGGTCGTGCGTGGCCTGCTCGTCTCCGTCGACCGCGCGGTGGACGAGCGCACCGATCGCCCCCTGGGCCGTGCCCGCCTCGTCGTCGCGCATCGGTCCATGGTGCCCTGCGGACGCGGGGTCCGTGGCACCGTGTCCTTGGTTGTGCACCGAAGCGTTATGAGCAGGTGCGCCGGAAGTCATCCCTTGCGCCCTCCCCTTCCGCTCGACCGACTCGTCCCCGAGGAACTCCACACCTCAAGGATGCGGCATCCGCCGCGAAACGAGCAGTGGGTCCCTCCCGGCCGCGGCGAACACCACGTCCAGCGTGTGTGCCGGCCCACGAGAGCAGCCGCTGACGGGCCCGCCCGTACGGGGCCGGCGCCCGGGATGCGGCGGTGCCGGCACGGCTCGCGCCCGTGCGGAACGTCTCGACGGCCGAAGCCGCGGCGGTGCGGGAGGGACACGGATGTCCGTGCCGAACCCGTACGCGCCGTCGACGCCGCCCCGCACCGTCCGCGCGGCGCCGCGGCCATGACCCGGACCCGGTCCGTCCGAGCGGCGACCGGACGCCGCGTCCACCGGGACGACAGCTCGCCGGGTCCGGGCCCGGACGCACACCCGGACCCCGCGCCGGAACGGCGCCCCGCACCTCGGCCGGCCCGGCCCGAAGGACGGGACGGCCTACCGCACCAGACCCCACCGGAACCCGAGCGCCACCGCGTGGGCCCGGTCCGAGGCGCCGAGCTTCTTGAAGAGACGGCGCGCGTGGGTCTTCACCGTGTCCTCGGAGAGGAACAGCTCGCGGCCGATCTCCGCGTTGGAGCGGCCGTGGCTCATCCCCTCCAGCACCTGGATCTCACGCGCGGTGAGCGTGGGCGCCGCGCCCATCTCGGCCGAGCGCAGCCGGCGCGGGGCGAGCCGCCAGGTCGGGTCGGCGAGCGCCTGCGTGACCGTGGCGCGCAGCTCCGCGCGGGAGGCGTCCTTGTGCAGATAGCCGCGGGCCCCGGCGGCCACCGCGAGGGCGACGCCGTCCAGGTCCTCGGCGACCGTGAGCATGATGATGCGTGCCCCGGGGTCGGCGGAGAGCAGCCGCCGCACTGTCTCGACGCCGCCCAGACCGGGCATGCGCACGTCCATCAGGATCAGGTCCGAGCGGTCGGCGCCCCAGCGGCGGAGGACTTCCTCGCCGTTGGCCGCCGTCGTCACGCGCTCGACGCCGGGCACGGTCGCGACCGCGCGGCGGAGCGCCTCTCGGGCAAGCGGGGAGTCGTCGCAGACGAGGACGGAAGTCATGGCCGCCCTCCGCAGCTGATGCGCGTCACCTTGAGCCTCCAGGCTGGTACGAAATCGTCACCTTGCGGTCGACCGTCTCGGACGCCCGCCCGAGCGCTTGTTCCTTCAACCGCCTCGCACTCTCAACGACGGTCACTCGAAAGAGTTACGGGGCCGTCTGCCATCTTCGGCACTCTACGTGAGGAGGCGCTCACGGTGGAGACATGCGCGACGTACCCCCGAACTTTCACCACAACCCATGCCCCATTCAGACCCTTTTCTTCCCCTTTGATGGTGTCCGGAGCTAGATTCGCAATGAGTCATATTTTCATCTCCTTTGATCGTAGTTGTACGGTCGTGGACACCGGATCCGCCCAGTAACGGCTACAAGGGGTCACGCAATGGCAGATTTCTCCCGCCTTCCCGGACCGAACGCGGACCTGTGGGACTGGCAGCTCCTGGCTGCCTGCCGCGGGGTGGACAGCTCGCTCTTCTTCCACCCGGAGGGCGAGCGGGGTGCCGCACGCAGCGCACGCGAGAACTCGGCCAAGGAGGTCTGCATGAGGTGCCCGGTACGCGCCGAGTGCGCCGCGCACGCGCTCGCGGTGCGCGAGCCGTACGGCGTGTGGGGCGGCCTGACCGAGGACGAGCGCGAAGAACTGATGGGGCGGGCGCGCAACCGGCTGGTGTCGGCGTCGGGCGCCGGCGGACACGCCGCCGCCTCGAACACCTGAAGGAACGTTTCTTCGGAAAGGAACCCCTGGCACGCCCGCGTGCCCTTGCTCCGCCTGCCGCTCTCCGGCGACCAGGTGCCGTCAGGCTGCCGGGGCGGCTTCCCTCACCCGGCGGCGGCGGCCGCCGCCAGCTTCTCCAGCGTCGCGGTGACCGCGGGGACCTGCGCGAGGTCCGGCAGGGTGAGCGCGACGATCTCCCGCCGCACGGCGGGCTCCAGGTCCACGGTGCGCACGCCGCGCGGGCGCAGCGACTCCAGCGCGAGCTGCGGCAAAACCGCGACCCCCAGTCCCGCGCCGACCAGACCGGCGACCGCCGGGTAGTCGTCGGTCGCGAAGTCGATGCGCGGGGTGAAACCCGCCGTCTCGCACACCTCGACGAGCTGTCCCCGGCAGCGCGGGCAGCCCGCGATCCACGGCTCCTCCGCGAACTCACCGATGGCGGCCGACCCCGCGCGGGCCAGCCGGTGCCGCTCGGGCACGAGCCCGACCAGCCGGTCCGACAGCAGCGGCCGCACCACCAGGTCCGCCCACTCCTCGGCACCGGCCGCGCCCTCGTAGCGGAAGGCGAGGGCCACGTCGCAGTCGCCCTCGCGCAGCATCCGCACGGAGCGGGGCGGTTCGGCCTCCTCCAGGGAGACGCGGGTGCCGGGGTGGGCGCCGCGCAGTGCGGCCAGGGCGGTCGGCACGAGCGTGGAGCTGCCGCTGGGGAACGACACCAGCCGTACCCGTCCGGCGCGCAGGCCGGCGATGGCCGCGACCTCCTCCTCGGCGGCGGTGAGCCCGGCGAGGATGCCCGCCGCGTGCCGCACCAACGCCTCGCCGGCCTGGGTCAGCCGCATCTCGCGGCCCGTGCGGATGAGGAGCGGCGTGCCGACGGACCCCTCCAGGGCCTTCATCTGCTGGCTGACGGCGGGCTGGGTGCATCCCAGCTCGCGGGCGGCGGCGGAGAAGGAACCGGTGGAGGCCACGGCGCGCAGCACGCGGAGGTGGCGGGCTTCGATCACACCGCCAGGATACGCGCAGGGATAAGCCCGCCTTTGATCACGCGGGAATTAATACGTCGACGCTTTGATGTGCATGCCTTACCGTGCACCGCATGAAGCTTCTGTCTGTGAACCTGGGCCGCCCGAAGCCCGTCCCCTACACGGGCCAGCGCGACGGCCTGACCGGTATCGACAAGCGTCCGGCGGACGGACCGGTGCGGGTGTCGGCGCCCGGCGTGAAGGGGATCGGCGGGAGCGGTCTGGCCGGGGACGCGGTGTGCGAGACGCGGCACCACGGCGGGGACGACCAGGCGGTGTACGCGGTGGCCCGCGAGGACCTCGACGAGTGGGAGCGCGCGCTGGGGCGCCCGCTGCCCGCCGGCTCGTTCGGCGAGAACCTGACCACCGAGGGCGTCGACGTGTCCGGCGCGCTGATCGGCGAGCGCTGGGCCGTCGGACCCGAGGTGGTGCTGGAGGTCACCTCGGGGCGCATTCCGTGCCGGACCTTCCAGGGCCATCTGGGTGAGAAGGGCTGGGTGAAGCGGTTCACGGAGCGGGCGGCGCCGGGGGCGTACCTGCGGGTGATCACACCCGGGGAGGTGCGCGCGGGCGACACCGTACGGATCGTGCACCGGCCGGATCATGACGTGACGGTGGCCCTGCAGTTCCGCGCGGTGACGACGGAACGGGAGCTGCTCCCCCGGCTGCTGGCGGCGGGGGACGCGCTGCACCCGGAGGCGCTGAGGCAGGCGCGGGAGCATGTGGAGAAGTCCGGGGCGGCGGTGGAGGTCTGACCGTACGTCGGGGGGTGTCCTGAAGGACCCGTGCCCGCCCGGACCGCAGAGCGGACGCCTCCGCTCCGGGTCACTACTCTTGGGCCATGACAACGGCTCTGATTACGGGATCGACGGCGGGGATCGGTGCCGCGTTCGCGCGGCGGCTGGCGGCCGACGGCCACGACCTGGTGCTCGTGGCCCGGGACACCGCCCGCCTGCGGGAACAGGCGACCGAGCTGCACGACCGCCACGGCATCGAGGCGGAGGTGCTGACCGCCGACCTGGCCGACGACAAGGGGATCGAGGCGGTGGAGCGCCGGCTCGCCGACCGCCGCAACCCCGTCGACCTGTTGGTCAACAACGCCGGGTTCGGACACAAGGGCCGCTACCTCGAGGTCCCCATGTCCGACGAGCTGACGATGCTCAAGGTCCACTGCGAGGCCGTGCTGCGGCTGACGTCGGCGGCGGTCGAGGCGATGCGGGAGCGCGGGCGCGGCGGCGTCGTGAACGTCGCCTCGACCGCGGCGTTCGTGCCACGCGGGACGTACGGGGCGTCGAAGGCGTGGGTCGTGCAGTTCACGCAGGGCGCGGCGCAGGACCTGGCCGGTCACGGCGTACGCCTGATGGCGCTGTGCCCCGGCTTCGTACGCACCGAGTTCCACGAGCGGGCCGGCATGGGCACGGACAACATCCCGCGGTGGATGTGGCTGGACGCGGACAAGGTCGCCGCGACGGCCCTGGCGGACCTGGCCCGGGGCAAGTCGCTGTCCGTCCCGGACCCTCGGTACAAGGTGCTGATGGGCGCGTCGAAGCTGGTGCCGCGGAACCTGCTGGGCGGCATCTCCTCGAAGACGGGCCGCAAGTACGGGCCGCGCTGACGCCTCCCCGTCCGCGCCGGGACGCGGACCCGGGCGCCCTGCGCGAGGGGACGCCGGCCTTCACCGCCCCCTGGACGTGATGCGCGACGCGCGGCGGTACGCGGACACGGCCCGCCGCTTCTTCGAGGTCGCGACAGCTTCGACTTCACGTTCCGCGTGAGGACCGCATGGCCCAGGGCGACGGGGTCTGCACCCGCTGGCGCCGGGAGGGCATCCACAAGGGCGACTTCCTCGGCGTCCCGGCACGGGCAGGCGGGCCACCATGACTGGAATGACCACCCTCCAGTTCAGCGCCTCCGGCAGGGTGGCGAAGGGGCGGCCGGAGTTGTGACTGTACCGAACCAGCCATTCCCCTCACCGGAAACCGCCGTACGGGAACGATGCGTCCGCCTGTGCGCTCCTCACGGACAGTCCGAGGAGCAGGGGGGCACATGGGCGACATGGCACAGCGACAACGCATCAGGGCGTCGACGGCCGGACTCACGCGCCGACTGGTGACGGCGACGGCCGCGGTGGTCGTCGCCACCGCTTGTTCGGCTCCGGCCGACCCCGACGGGAACCCGTCCCGGGGCGCCCGCGAGGCGGTGGAGGACTACGTGCACGCCCTCAACGCCCGCAGCGCGGACGGTCTCATGTCCGTCGGAGGCGTCGAGGACGCGGACTGGTCCCGGCAAGAGGCGGAGCGGGTGCTCGCCGAGCGGGGCGGACGCGGCTGGACGGTCGAGGAGATGCGGATCGCGCACGACCTGGGCCCGGACATCGCGTCGGTCCGCCTTCTCGCGGAGGACGCGTCCGGTCGAACCATGCGGGATACGTTGACCCTCACCCGGGAGAACGGCACGTGGCAGGTGGCGCTCTTCACCGGGCGACCCGCCGAACCGGGCAAGCACCCTGCGGCGACTCGCGAACCTGGTTCCTGAGCGCACGAACACCGGGGCGTCCGGCGGTCAGTTCTTGGCGGCGAAGTGCTCCCGCAGTTCGTCCAGGCACTCACCGTCCTGGCCGGACGACGTGCCGGCCCAGGTCACTACGAGAGCGCGGTCCGAGTTCTCGGTTCTCTGTTCCGCCACGCGTGCCTCGACGTCCGCGATGTAGTCGGCGCAGTCCGTGTCGGCGGGTGAGGTGCCGGTCAGCGCCTCCGTCGCGGCGAGGCCCGCCGCGCACAGCAGCGCCCAGGCGATGAA
The DNA here is from genome assembly GCA_014649355.1 of Streptomyces althioticus. Classification (GTDB taxonomy): domain Bacteria; phylum Actinomycetota; class Actinomycetes; order Streptomycetales; family Streptomycetaceae; genus Streptomyces; species Streptomyces althioticus. Next base: position 62,648 of record BMSW01000007.1, on the reverse strand, counting down.
CCAGGTGCGGTGCTTCCTCCGGCTCGGGTTTGGCATGCCCGCATCCTAGGTGCGGCAACGGCACGTACCCGTACGCACTGCAACCTTCTCCCCTGCTCACAGGTCACAGCTCACAGAAAAGAGGGGGAAGCAATGATGAGCCGTGCCCCGTACCGTTCACCGCGTGGTCCGGCCGCCGTCGCCGCGCTGCTCGTGCTCGCCGCCGTCGGCTGTTCCGAGGCGTCCGACGTCGTCGACGACGCCAAGGACGGGGCGAGGAAGGCGGCCCGGCAGCGGTCGGTGTTCTCGCTCGACGTCGGCGACTGCTACAACCCGAACGGCGGCAAGGTCGAGGGCGAGGCGTACCTCGTCGAGGTCGTGCCCTGCGAGGAAGCCCACCGAGGGGAGGTCGTCGGCGAGTTCGCCGTCGAGGGCGGCCCGAAGCACCCCGGTGACGAGAAGATCGTCGGGATCGCCGACGAGCGCTGTGCCGCCGAGGCGCAGCGGTACGCCCCGGACACCTGGGCGCTCCCCGCGGGCGTCGGGCTGTCGCACTACACCCCGACCCGGGAGAGCTGGGCGACCGGCGACCGCGCCGTGAGCTGCACGTACACCGTGGAGAAGGGCACCTTCAAGGGGTCGCTGAACACCGCGAAGTCCTTCGAGCCCGACCAGCTCACGTTCCTGAAGGGGTCGAACTCCGTCTACGAGACCCTGTGGGCCCACCAGCCGGTCACGGACGACGTCGAGGCCGCCCTGAAGGACTACAGGGCGCAGGCCGAGGCCGTCGCGGCGGCCCTCGGCACACACGTCGAGGGCCTGGGCGGCATCGACGGCACCGAGGTCGGCAAGCTCCGGGCGACGCTCACCCAGGCGGCCGGCCAGTGGGAGAAGGCCGCGAACGCCCCCGACGCCGACGCCTTCTACCTCGCCTACGACCAGGCGTTCACCCTCATCGACCCGGGCAAGACCGTCGCCGCCCGCAAGGAACTGGGCCTCGCCACCACCGTCCCGGCCGAGGACGCGGAGGTCTGGGCGAGCTGAGGCCGTCCCGCAGCGGCCTCCGGGCTACTCACCTCCGCCGCCCCCGCCGCCGTCTCCCCCGCCTCCGCCGTCCCCGCCTCCGCCGCCTCCGCCGCCTCCGTCTCCGGCGTCACCGCCGTCGTTGCCCCAGCCGTCGCCGCCGCCGGGCTCGTTGTCGTCGCGGCCGCGGCCGAGGTTGCTGAACCAGGGCTGGTCCCAGCCGTCGTCGGTGTCGCGGCGTTGCGGACGGGCCGCGCGGAAGCGGGCCAGGCCCGTCGCGTCGCCGAGGCCGAAGGAGACCGCCACCGCGTGGGCCATCACCGCGTCCAGCGGGTCGGGGCTCTCGTGACGGACCTCGGCCAGCGGCAGCAACAGGGTGCCGGGGGCAGGCTCGGCGCCGCGCGGCGGGCGGATCAGCAGGGCGACCGGTGTGTCGCCGCGGAAGAGCCGGGAGCTCTCCGCGTCCACGCGGCGCAGGATCCAGTGCCGGTCGGGGAGCCCTATCTCCACCGTGCTCTTCGACTTGCGGAACTTCTTGCGCAGCACGAGCCGCGCGGAGGCGTTCCCCACGGTCAGCACCAGGCCGGTGCCTCCGTCGCCGTGGCCGAGGAAGCCGTACGGCGCGCGCAGGCGTACGGCGGGGGCGTGCGGGCCCCAGACGTCGACGCGGACCTGGCGGCGGTCCACGGCCACCGCCACCGGACCGGCAGGGCCGTGCGCGTAGCGGCGGGCGATCCACAGGGGGACGCCCTCGTCCCGTGCCCGTGCGGCGAGGGCGGCGACCTGTTCGGGGCCGCCGCACCGGCGTACCGCGAGCTCGCCCAGCGCGTGGGCGAAGGCGGACGCCTGACGCACCTTCAGGGGGACGCAGGTGCCGGTGGCCCGGGTGACGGGGACCAGGCCGGCGCCTTCGGGGAGGGACGCCAGGGGGCGTTCGGCGCCTCCGCCGCCCAGCCAGGCGCCCCGCAGGAACGCCTCCGCGACGGCGGCGAGGTTCAGTTCCTCCAGCGGGGTCGTCCGGCCGCCGCGGCGCAGTCCGGACTCGCCGAGGCGCACGGTGCGCGCGAGCGGGTTGCGGGAGCGTTCCCCGTACAGCACCTGGTCCATCGCCGTCCCCCTCTCGCTTCGGCCGTCGTCTCCACAGACTCCGTACCGGCGTGGCGCGGTTCCATGAGCGAGGGGACTGGGGCGGGGTACGGCGAGGGCCCGGCGGCCGCCGTCCTCGCGGACGGGGCGCCGGGCCCTCGCTTCAGGCTCTGGCGACCTCGGGTCGTCAGTGGGCGTGGCCGTGGCCGTGGCCACCGGCGGCGGCCGGCTCTTCCTCTTCCTTCTTCTCGACGACCAGGGTCTCGGTCGTCAGCAGGAGGGAGGCGATGGAGGCGGCGTTCTCCAGGGCGGAGCGGGTGACCTTGACCGGGTCGATGACGCCGGCCTTGATCAGGTCGCCGTACTCGCCGGAGGCGGCGTTGTAACCGCTGCCCTTCTCCAGCTCGGCGACCTTGGAGACGATGACGTAGCCCTCGAGGCCGGCGTTCTCGGCGATCCAGCGCAGCGGCTCGACGGCGGCCTTGCGGACCACGGAGACACCGGTGGCCTCGTCGCCGGTCTTGCCGAGGTTGCCCTCGAGGACCTTGACGGCGTGGACCAGCGCGGAGCCACCACCGGAGACGATGCCCTCCTCGACCGCGGCGCGGGTCGCGGAGATGGCGTCCTCCAGACGGTGCTTCTTCTCCTTCAGCTCCACCTCGGTGGCGGCGCCGACCTTGATCACGCACACGCCGCCGGCCAGCTTCGCGAGGCGCTCCTGGAGCTTCTCGCGGTCCCAGTCGGAGTCCGTGGCCTCGATCTCGGCCTTGATCTGGCCGACGCGGCCCTCCACGTCCTCCTTCTTGCCGGCTCCGTCGACGATCGTGGTGTCGTCCTTGGTGACGGTGACGCGGCGGGCGGAGCCGAGCACGTCCAGGCCGACCTGGTCGAGCTTGAGGCCGACCTCCTCGGAGACGACCGTGGCGCCCGTGAGGACGGCCATGTCCTGCAGCATCGCCTTGCGGCGGTCACCGAAGCCGGGCGCCTTGACGGCGACGGCGTTGAAGGTGCCGCGGATCTTGTTGACCACCAGGGTCGACAGGGCCTCGCCCTCGACGTCCTCGGCGATGATCAGCAGCGGCTTGGAGGCGTTGGCCTGGATGACCTTCTCCAGCAGCGGCAGGAGGTCCGCGATGGCGGAGATCTTGCCCTGCGTGATCAGGATCTGCGGCTCGTCGAGGACGGCCTCCATGCGCTCCTGGTCCGTCACGAAGTACGGCGACAGGTAGCCCTTGTCGAAGGCCATGCCCTCGGTGAAGTCCAGTTCCAGACCGAAGGTGTTGGACTCCTCGACGGTGATGACACCGTCCTTGCCGACCTTGTCCATCGCCTCGGCGATGAGCTCGCCGACCTGCTGGTCCTGGGCGGACAGCGCGGCGACGGCGGCGATGTCGGACTTCTCGTCGATCGGGCGCGCCGTGGCGAGGAGGTCCTCGGAGACGGCGGCGACCGCGGCGTCGATGCCCTTCTTCAGGGCGGCCGGGGAGGCGCCGGCGGCGACGTTCTTCAGGCCCTCGCGGACCAGCGCCTGGGCCAGCACGGTGGCGGTGGTGGTGCCGTCACCCGCGATGTCGTTGGTCTTGGTCGCCACCTCCTTCACCAGCTGCGCGCCGAGGTTCTCGTACGGGTCCTCGATCTCCACCTCGCGGGCGATCGTGACACCGTCGTTGGTGATGGTGGGGGCGCCGAACTTCTTGTCGATGACGACGTTGCGGCCCTTGGGGCCGATCGTCACCTTGACCGTGTCGGCAAGCTTGTTGACGCCGCGCTCGAGGGCGCGACGGGCGTCCTCGTCGAACTTCAGGATCTTCGCCATGGCAGCGGGAGCCCTCTCGGAAATCTAGGTGAAATCACTGCGCCCCTGGGCCGCCCGGCTCCTTGTCGGATGCTGGGGCCAGGGGCGCAGTGTTCGAGCAGAAGTACTTGCTACGAGGTCGAGTTCTCCGGGGCGGGCCCCGGAGTCCTCCTACTTCTCGACGATCGCGAGGACGTCGCGGGCCGAGAGGACGAGGTACTCCTCGCCGTTGTACTTGACCTCGGTGCCGCCGTACTTGCTGTACAGAACGACGTCGCCGACCTTCACGTCGAGCTCGACGCGCTTGCCGTCCTCGAAGCGGCCCGGACCGATGGCCAGGACGACGCCCTCCTGGGGCTTCTCCTTCGCCGTGTCCGGAATGACCAGGCCCGAAGCCGTGGTCTGCTCGGCGTCGAGCGGCTGGACCACGATGCGGTCCTCGAGCGGCTTGATGGCAACCTTGGAGCTGGCGGTCGTCACGATCCGACCTCCCCCTTCGGAGATCTCACGGGGTTAACTGTCTGAGGTGGCGACCAGGTCGATCCGTCGTCGCGGGTGCCGGACCTGCCCGTCGCGTTGTTGGCACTCTCCAGGGGGGAGTGCCAGACCCGAGACTATGACCGCGATTAGCACTCGGTCAAGCGGAGTGCCAATTGCCGTGCGGCGCGTCGGGGGGTGGGGGTGTTTTTCGGGCGCGGGGTTGTGCGGTGCCGGTGTTGGTGTGACCGTCCTCAGGGGCTGCGCCCCCGGACCCCCCTTCGGCCCTTCGGGCCTCGTCCTCAAGCGCCGGACGGGCTAGAAGTCGCCTCGCCCGGGCTGGGAGTGGCCCCGCCCGGGCCGGGAGGGGCCGCGTCCGGGCCGGGAGGAACCTCGTTCAGGTCGGGAGGGGCCGCGTCTGGGCTGGAAGTCGCCTCGCCCGGGCTGGGAGTGGCCTCATCCGGGCCGGGAGGGACCGGGCTGGGCGTCGTGCCTACGTGGTCCTCGAGCCTGCCCACCCTCAAGTCCCGCTCGTCCAGCTCCGTCAGGAGCCTCGTCGTGCGTTCCGCCAGGGTCAGGGGCGGGGCCTCGCCCGACGGTACGGAGATGATGTCGCCGGGACGCAGATGGCGGGGGCCGTGGGTGTAGGTGAGGTGGCCGTCGGGTTCGAGGGTCACGCGCCACAGGACCACGACGGTGATGCCGCACTCGGCGGCGGCGCGCAGGGTGGCGGTGTCGTGCCGGCCGTAGGGCGGGCGGAAGAGGCGGGGGCGGATCCCGAAGCGCGCGGCGAGTTTACGCTGCTGGCCGCAGATCTGGGCGCGCTGGGCGGCCAGGGGCAGGCCGGGCAGCGCCGGGTGGTCGAGGGTGTGGTTCTGGAGGTTCGCGCCGACCGCGCGGAGGCGTGCGAAGTGGCCGTAGCCGGGGCCCGTCACGCTGTCGGTGAGGAACATGCTGACCGGCAGCCTGCGCTCGCGCACGAGGTCGATGAAGCGGGGGTCGCGTTCGGCGCCGTCGTCGTAGGTGAGGAAGACGACCGGGTCGTCGGTGGTGACGTGGTCGACGACCGGCGGGAGCGGCGCCGGGGCGACCGCGGTGGCCGGCCCGCCGGCGCGGGAGGAGAGGTGTCCCGCGCCGGACGGGGCGGCACATCCGGCGGCCGCGGCGAGCAGCAGGGCGAGGGCCGCCGGGAGAGGCCCCGGGATCGTCCCGCGCCGCCGCCTCACAGGTAGTCCTCCAGCCTGGCCACGGCGTACCCCTCGGCCGTGACCTTGTCGAGGAAGCGGCGGATCATGTCCCGCATGGTGCCATCCCAGTCCTCGCGGCCCCGGAAGTGGGACAGCACGATGTCGCCGGGGTGGATCTTCCGGTCCCACTCGCGGTACTCCCAGTGGTCGGTGAAGACCTCCTCGTTCCACAGCGGGACGTGGGTGATGCCGCAGCTCTTCGCGGCGCGCAGGGTCGCCTTGTCGTAGTTGCCGTAGGGCGGGCGGAAGAGGGTCGGGCGGGTGCCGTAGCGCTTCTCGATGACGTCCTGCATGCCGCAGATCTCGCGCTTCTGCTTGGCGTGCGAGAGGGCCGGCAGGTACGGGTGGTGGAGCGTGTGGTTGTGCAGGGCCACGCCCCGTTTCTGCATGTCCTTGAAGTAGCCGTAGTCCTCCTCGACGAGGTAGTCGCTGAGGAAGGCGCTGTACGGCACCTTCAGCTCGGTCATCATCCGCAGGAACTCGGGGTCCTTCTCGGCGCCGTCGTCGATGGTGAGGAAGACGACCTTCTCCTTGACCGGGACGGTGGTGAAGACGGGCGGCAGGTCCAGCCGTTCGTGGCCCTTGACCTCGAAGCCGTCGCGGGTGGTGATGCGTGGCTTCTGCGCCGGGGGCGGCGGCGCGGCCAGGGGGACCTTCTTCAGGCCCCAGCGTTTCGCCGCGGCGGCGCGGGCGGCCTGCGCGGCGCGCAGCTTCTCGGCGTAGGAGTCGAGGGCGCGGGCCGGGGGTGCCTGGAGGGGCCGACCGCCGGCCGGTTCGACGGTGTCGCTGCCCTTGCCGCACCCCGAGGCGAGAGCGGCGAGCGCGAGGGCGGCGAGACCGGTCCGCATCCCCAGCCGCCGCATCCGCTTCTTATCGTTTTGTCCTACTACTCGCATGGGGCCGGATCCTCGCAGCCACCCGGCCCGCGTCCCGCCCGACACCTCGGCCGGAGGCGCACGGTCCACCGACTGGCCCACAATGTCCCGGTGAACGACCTCGCCCCGCTCCTCACCCCCGAAGGCCGCGCCCTCCTCGACGAGGTGCGCGACACCGACCCCGCCCGCGAACTCGCCGTCGCGACCCGGCTCCGCCGCGACCACCCCGCCGAGCTGGTGTCGGCGGCGCTCGGCCAGGCGCGGCTGCGGCAGCGGGCGGTGGCGAAGTTCGGGGCGGAGGACGCGGCACGGATGTTCTTCACGCCGAACGGCGTGGAGCAGTCGACCCGGCGCAGCGTCGCCGCGTACCGGGCGGAGCGGCTGCGCGCGGCGGGCGTACGGTCGGTCGCCGACCTGTGCTGCGGGATCGGCGGCGACGCGATCGCGCTGGCCCGCGCCGGCATCCGCGTCCTGGCCGTCGACCGGGACCCGCGGACGGCCGCGGCCGCCCGCGCCAACGCCGAGGCGCTCGGTCTCGCCGGCCTGATCGAGGTGCGTGAGGCGGACGTGACGGAGGTCGACACGGCCGGCTACGACGCGGTGTTCGTGGACCCGGCCCGGCGCTCGTCGAAGCGCGGCCGGATCTTCGACCCGGAGGCGTACTCGCCACCCCTGTCGTGGGCGGTGGGGGCGGCGCTGAAGGCGCCCCGGGCCGCCGCGCTGAAGATCGCGCCCGGCATCCCGCACGAGGCGGTCCCGGCGGAGGCCGAGGCGGAGTGGATCTCCGACGGCGGGGACGTGAAGGAGGCGGTCCTGTGGTTCGGCACCGCCCCCGGCACGGTCCGCGCGACCCTGTTGCCGGGCCCGCGCACCCTCGCCTCCCGTGGCCTCCCCGACCCGGAGGTCCGCCCCGTCGGCCGCTACCTGTACGAGCCCGACGGCGCCGTCATCCGCTCCCACCTGGTCGCCGAGGTCGCCGAACCTCTCGACGGCGGCCTGATCGACCCGACGATCGCCTACGTGACGTCGGACGCGCTGCATGAGACGCCGTTCGCCACGGCCTACGAGATCACCGACGTGCTCCCCTTCAACGTCAAGAAGCTGAAGGCCCTGCTGCGGGAGCGCGAGGTGGGCGTCCTGACGGTCAAGAAGCGAGGCTCGGCGGTCGAACCGGAGGAACTCCGCCGCAAGGCCCTCCCGAAACCGCACGGCACGGCATCGGTCACGGTCTTCCTGACCCGCGTCGCGGGCGCCCCGACGATGCTGCTGGGACACCCGGTGCGCTGAACAGGCGCCACCTGCGCCCACCCTCCCCCATCGCCCCAGCGGCACGACGGCCCGCAGACGGCGGGGAGCGGGCTCCCCCTTCACCCCCGCGGCACGACTGCCCCGAGGCCAGGCACCCTAGGGGCGCGGGGAACTGCGCGATCAGCCCACGACGGGCAGCAGTCAGCGGACGGCGTCTCTCGGCAGACGGGTTACCGTCGCCAGGGGCGCGGGTCCAGCAGGGGCGCGCTGCAGAGGTGCCGCCTGCACCCACCCTCCCCCACTCTCGGCTTCGCTCGAGCGGGAGGTACCCCCATCGCCCCAGCGGCACGACGGCCCGCAGACGGCGGGGAGCGGGCTCCCCCTTCACCCCCGCGGCACGACTGCCCCGAGGCCAGGCACCCTAGGGGCGCGGGGAACTGCGCGATCAGCCCACGACGGGCAGCAGTCGGCGGACGGCGGACCCAGGCAGACGGGCTGCCGTCGCCAGGGGCGCGGTCCAGCAGGGGCGCGCTGCAGAGGCGCCGCCTGCGCCCACCAATGCCGCCCCAGCGGCACGACGGCCCGCAGGCTGCGCCCGGTGCACGCCCCGGGACGGGCGCCCCTTGCGGAGGGAGGCGTCAGCCGCCCGCCCGCTCCGCCCGCCTCCGCAGCATCTCCCGCTCCCGGGCGTTGCCCGCCAGGTCTGCCGCCCGGATGAACTCCTCCCGTGCCTCCTCCGTCCGGCCGAGGCGGGACAGGAGGTCACCCCGGACGGAGGGGAGCAGGTGGTAGTCGCGCAGGGCCGGTTCCGTGGACAGCGCGTCGACCAGGGGCAGGGCCGCCTCCGGGCCATCCGCCATGGAGACGGCGACCGCGCGGTTGAGTTCGACCACCGGGGACGGTGTACGAGCGGCGAGCAGGCCGTAGAGGGCGGCGATGCGGTGCCAGTCCGTCTCCTCGTAGCGGTACGCGCGTGCGTGGCAGGCGGCGATGGCCGCCTGGAGCACGTACGGGCCGGGAGGGCCGGAGGCGACCGCGTCGGCGCGGGCGAGGGCGGTGGCACCGCGGACGATCAGCATGCGGTTCCAGCGGGCCCGGTTCTGGTCCGCGAGCAGCACCGGCTCTCCGTCGGGACCGGTGCGGGCGGCGGTCCGGGACGCCTGGAACTCCAGCAGGGCGGTCAGCCCGTGCACCTCGGGCTCCTTCGGCATCAGCCCGGACAGCACCCGGGCCAGCCGCAGCGCGTCCTCGCACAGCGCGGGCCGCAGCCAGTCGTCGCCGGCGGTGGCCGCGTATCCCTCGTTGAAGATCAGGTAGATGACGTCGAGGACCGAGCCGAGGCGGGCCTCGCGGTCGGGTCCGTGAGGCACCTCGAAGGCGACGTTCTTCCTGGCCAGGGTGCGCTTCGCGCGGACGATCCGCTGGGCCACGGTCGCCTCGGGCACGAGGAACGCGCGGGCGATCTCGGCCGTGGTGAGGCCGCCGAGCAGCCGCAGGGTGAGGGCGGTGCGCGCCTCGGCGGACAGCACCGGGTGGCAGGCGGTGAAGACGAGCCGCAGCAGGTCGTCGTCGATGTCGTCCGGGTCGGCGGGCTCCTCGGGCGGGGCCGTCGCCGTCGCCTGGTCCCGGCCGATCTCGGCCAGCTTGCGGGCGTAGGTCTCGCGGCGGCGCACCAGGTCGACGGCGCGGTGGCCGGCGGTGGCCGTGAGCCAGGCGCCCGGATTGTCGGGCACCCCGTCCTCCGGCCACCGCTCCAGGGCCGCGACCAGGGCGTCCTGCGCGAGTTCCTCCGCGATGCCGACGTCCCGGACGATGCGGGCCACCGCGGCGACCACCCGCGGGAACTCCATGCGGAAGACGGTCTCGACGGCCCCGTCCGGTCCGGCGGCGGGCTGTGGTGTCACAGCCCACCATCAGACACCCGTACGGCCGCACGGCCAAGCGGGGCCGTGAGGGCCGCCCGTCAGCCCTCCTCGATCTCCCGGACCTCGCAGGTCACCGTCCAGTGCGGCTCGTGCACCTTCAGGAACCGCTTGGTCCACTCGATCGCCTCGGCCCTGTCCTTGGCCTGGAGGACGGCGTATCCGCCGATGACCTCCTTGGTCTCGGTGAACGGCCCGTCCGTCACGGACAGCCGGCCGCTCTCGTAGTGGACCCGGGAGCCCTGGGCGGTCGGGGTGAGTCCGGCGGTGTCCAGCAGGACGCCGTTCTTGGTCATCTCCTCGATCAGCTCGCCCATGCGCTGCATCAGCTCGGGGCTGGGCCCGCCCTCGGGGGCGTTGTTCTCGTCGATCCGGATGAGGGAGAGATAGCGCGGCATGTCGGCTCCTCGTGGTGTGCGGGCCGGGTCCTTCCCGGCCTCTCACCTCTGCGTCGAACGGCGCGGACGGAAATCGACACCCGGCGGAGAAAATTCTCACCTCACTCCAGCGAGGCCCACAGCCGCCCGGCCTCCGGCTCGTCGGGCACCACCCGGTTGGCGTCGGAGGGGGCGGGAAGCACCGGCATGGTCACGGTGGTTCCCCTGTTGTCCCGTCACAGGCAGGAACGTCCGTCCGCATGATGACGGACACCGTTCCCCGGACGTTTTTCTCGCGCAATTCTCAGATTCGCACCTACCCGCCGCCGGGCGCTTCAGCGCGCGGCAGGCGCGGCCGTGCTGCTTCGCACCACCAGGCTGGTGGCCAGCTCCACCCGGGTCGCCGCCGCGGAGTCCTCACCCTTGCCGAGGTCCAGCACCAGCTTCGCCGCCGCCTCCGCCATCTCCGTCAGCGGCTGCCGTACGGTCGTCAGCGGCGGGCCCACCCAGCGGGCCACCGGCAGGTCGTCGAAACCGACCACGCTCAGGTCCTCCGGGATCCGCAGCCCCAGCTCGCGCGCGGCCTCGTACAGCCCGAGCGCCTGGAGGTCGTTGCCGGCGAACACGGCGGTGGGCCGGTCCTCGCGGCGCAGCAGGGCGAGCCCCTGTTGGTAGCCGGCGTCGTGGTGGAAGTCGCCGGAGACGATCAGCTCGGGGTCGACCGGCAGCCCCGCGGTCTCCAGGGCGGCCCGGTAGCCGTCGACGCGGGCGCGGCTGCACATCATCCGCGAGGGCCCGCTGATCGCGCCGATCCGGGTGTGACCCAGCTCGATCAGGTGGCGGGTCGCGGCGAGCCCGCCCTGCCAGTTGGTCGCGCCGATGGAGGGCACGTCGGTGCCCGGGTCGCCGGCCGGGTCCATCACCACGAACGGGATGGACCGGCTGGTCAGCAGCGCGCGCCCGGACTCGTCGAGGCCGGACAGCACGAGGATCACACCGTGCGGGCGGCGGGCGGCGACCTGGTCGGCCCAGGTCCGGCCGGGCGTGAGCCGCCCCGCGCTCTCGGACAGCACCACGCTCAGCCCCGCGTCCCGGGCGACGTTCTCCACGCCCCGGATGACCTCCATCGCCCAGGCGCTCTCCAGCTCGTGGAAGACCAGGTCGATCAGGGGCGAACGGCTCGCCTCGGCGCGGCGACGCCGGTATCCGTGGGTGCGCAGCAGCTCCTCGACCCGGGACCGGGTGCTCGGGGCGACGTCGGCGCGGCCGTTGAGCACCTTCGAAACAGTCGGCGCGGAGACACCCGCCTCGCGGGCGATCTCGGCGAGCGTCGCGGTCTGCGTGCTGCGCCCGTTGGTCCGGGTGTCAGCGGGCTGCGGGGAAGTCATGGCGGCGATCGTATCTCCGCGAGCCGCGCGGGCGAAGACCCGCGACCGGCCGGAACATTCGAATCGTATGACGAAACATTCGCGTCACATGGTCCTTCCGGTCCGTCCGGCGCGAGCCCCCTCCCCGGCTCAGACACTTCCCAGCGACTCGAACCGCCACCGGTGCACCGCCCGTGTGACCAGGGTGTTCTCCGGCTCGGGGAGCTCGGGGAGGTCGGCGTCGAGGGGGGCGTTCCACCAGGTGATGACGAGGACGCGGTCCTGCGGGGCGCGGAAGACCTCGCGGCGGGACGGGCGGCGGGGCAGTTCGCGGGCCCGCTCCTCGGCCCAGGCCAGCAGGTCCGGGCCGCGGCCGGGGACCGCGCGGGCCTCCCACATCAGCGCGACGGTCATGTGTAGAGGTTCTCCCGCGCGGTCTCGTGGACGTGGTCGTGGGAGTGGGCGGTGCCCGGCACGTGCGGGTCGGTGACCGGGAGGGAGGAGTCCGCCGAGAGGTCCCAGTCGGAGGCCGCGCGGTTGCGGGCGACCATCTCCGCGCCGAGGGCGGCCACCATCGCGCCGTTGTCCGTGCACAGCTTGGGGCGCGGCACCCGCAGCCGGATGCCGGCGGCCTCGCAGCGCTCCTGGGCGAGGGCACGGAGACGGGAGTTGGCGGCCACGCCGCCGCCGATCATCAGATGGTCGACGCCCTCGTCCTTGCAGGCCCGCACGGCCTTGCGGGTGAGCACGTCCACGACGGCCTCCTGGAAGGACGCCGACACGTCCCGCACCGGCACCTCCTCGCCGGCCGCCCGCCTGGCCTCGATCCAGCGGGCCACGGCCGTCTTCAGCCCGGAGAAGGAGAAGTCGTACGCCGGGTCGCGGGGGCCGGTCAGGCCGCGCGGGAAGGCGATCGCGTCCGGGTCGCCCTCGCGGGCGTACCGGTCGATGACGGGGCCTCCGGGGAAGCCGAGGTTCAGCACCCGGGCGATCTTGTCGAAGGCCTCGCCCGCCGCGTCGTCGATGGTCGCGCCGAGCGGGCGGATGTCGGAGGTGATGTCGGCGGACAGCAGCAGCGAGGAGTGGCCGCCGGAGACCAGCAGCGCCATCGTCGGCTCGGGCAGCGGCCCGTGCTCCAGCTGGTCGACGCAGATGTGGGAGGCGAGGTGGTTGACGCCGTACAGCGGCTTGCCGAGGGCGTAGGCGTACGCCTTCGCCGCCGAGACGCCGACCAGCAGCGCGCCGGCGAGGCCCGGCCCGGCGGTGACGGCGATGCCGTCGAGGTCGCGGGCGCTCACCCCGGCGTCCTTCAGCGCCCGCTCGATGGTGGGGACCATCGCCTCGAGGTGGGCGCGGCTCGCCACCTCGGGGACGACGCCGCCGAAGCGGGCGTGCTCGTCGACGCTGGAGGCGACGGCGTCCGCGAGCAGGGTGGTGCCGCGGACGATGCCGACGCCGGTCTCGTCGCAGGAGGTCTCGATCCCCAGTACCAGGGGTTCGTCAGCCATGGATCTCGGTTCCTTGTACGCCGTTCACGGGGTGGCCCGGGGTCACGGAGGCGGACGGGCCGGTCAAGCGCATGACCAGCGCGTCCACGTTGCCCGGCTGGTAGTAGCCGCGCCTGACTCCGATGACCTCGAAGCCGAAGCGCTCGTAGAGCTTCTGGGCGCGGACGTTGTCGACGCGGCACTCCAGCATGACCTCGGCGCACTCGAACGCCGTGGCCGCGCGCAGCAGGTCGGTCAGCAGCCGCGAGCCGAGCCCGGTGCCCCAGTGGCCGCGGGTGACCGCGATGGTCTGCACGTCGGCCGCCGGGGCGGCGCCGTCCTCGCCCTCCGCGCCGGAGGTGGTGAGGCCGGCGTAGCCGACGATCCGGCCGCCCTCCTCGGCGACGACGTAGTGCCGGGTCGCGCCCGGCCCGCGGGAGTGGGCCAGCTCGGACCAGAACATGCCGCGCGACCACGCGTCCTCGGGGAAGAGGTCGCGCTCCAGCTCCAGTACGGGGTCGATGTCCCACCAGCGCATCTCACGCAGGACGACCGTCTCGGTTCCCGTCACTTGGGGGTGACCACCTTGTAGTTCTTGGGGACCTGGGCATCGGGCCGCCGCAGGTACAGCGGCCGGGGGGCGGGCAGTTCCTCGCCCGCCTTCAGCCTCTCCACGGCCAGCCGGGCGAGGGCGGCGGCGCTCACGTGCTCCGGCTCGTGCGCCTGGGGGAAGGTGTCCGGGTAGAGCAGCGCGCCCGCGCCGACCGCGGGCAGTCCCGCGACCTCGCCGGCGATGTCGGCGGGCCGGCCGACGGCCGGTTCGGTGAGGCGGGTGCGGGAGTCGGCGTACCGCGCCCAGTAGACCTCCTTGCGGCGGGCGTCGGTCGCCACGACGAAGGGGCCGTCCAGGTCGGCCGCGTAGGCCAGGCCGTCGAGCGTGCACACACCGTGCACGGGCACGCCGAGGGCGAGCCCGAAGGTGTCGGCGGTCATCAGGCCGACCCGCAGACCGGTGTAGGGGCCGGGGCCGGTGCCGGCCACGATCCCGGTGACGGCGTCGAGCCGCAGACCGGCCTCGGCGAGCACCCGGTCGACGGCCGGGAGCAGCAGTTCACCGTGGCGCCGGGCGTCCACCTGGCTCGACGAGGCGATGACGTCGTCGCCGTCGTGCAGCGCGACGGTGACGGCGGGGGTGGCGGTATCCAGAGCGAGCAAGAGCACGCAAACAGCCTACGGCTCCCGCGCCCCGGCCACGGCCGCACGGGCCGGACGGTCACGGACTGCTACGGTCGCGTCACATCCGTACAGCGCGGGGCAAAGCGGGACAGGGGTGACGGCGATGGCGGGGACCAGTTCGATGATCGTGGCGGGACTGACGGCGGCGGCCCTCGCGACGGTCGGCTACCTCGGCAGCCGGGCCGCGGACACGGTCCCGCCCGACCTGCGCCGGCAGGCGTCCGGCAGCCCGGCGCCCGCGCCGAAGGCTCCCCGCAGCAGCCACCCGGCCGCCCTGCCACCGCGCTCGGGGCTGGGACAGCGGGTCGTGTACTCGCTGCGCCGCGACCGGGTGTGGCTGGTGGACAAGGGCGACAAGGTGCGCCGCACGTTCGGCGTCAGCCCCAGCACGGTCGACCCGGCCCCGGGCACCTACCGGGTGACGTCCCGGTCGGGGAAGGTCACCGGCTCGGACGGTGTGCCGGTCGAGCACGTGGTGCGCTTCGCGAGCGTGGACGGCACGGTGATCGGGTTCAGCGCGGCGGTCGACGGCTCGGCGCCCGTCCTCGACCCGCAGGAACGCACGGGCGGGATCCGGGAGACGCGGGCGGACGGCACGGCGATGTGGAAGTTCGCGACGATCGGCCGCACGGTCGTCGTGGTGCCGTAGAGCCTTTCAGGCGGCCTCGCGCCGCTCGCGTACGGTCTTCTCCTGCCGCGGCGGCTCGGGCGCGGGCGGCGGGGTGGAGACGGCGGCGGCCGCGGCGCAGGCGGCGAGCAGGTCACGCATGGGCACCGGTCGCGGCGTGGACTCACGCCTGCTCGGGACGGCCGGCATGGACGCCTCCTGTGCATCGGGGGCGGGACGCGGTTAGGTATACCTAACCGCGAGCTGGGTACCATGTGACCACGCGGGACGCCGCGGACGCAACACCTTGCCGACACCTTGTCGGGACGCTCAGGCGGACAGTGCCCCCAGCTCCGCCCCCGCCCAGCGCGCGCCCAGCCCCAGCACCCTCACGTGCCGCACCTCGTCCGTGGTGTCGCCGACCGCCCGGTGGATGCTGACGTGCAGCCGGTCCTCGGTCAGCTCCTCGACCTTGCCCTCGCCCCACTCGACGACGACCACCGACTCCGGCAGCGAGACGTCGAGGTCCAGGTCCTCCATCTCGTCGAGCCCGCCCGACAGCCGGTAGGCGTCGACGTGCACCAGCGGCGGGCCGTCCCCCAGCGAGGGGTGCACCCGGGCGATGACGAACGTCGGCGAGGTCACCGCGCCCCGCACGCCGAGCCCTTCGCCGAGCCCGCGCGTCAGGGTCGTCTTGCCGGCGCCCAGCTCACCGGAGAGCAGGACGAGGTCGCCCGCGCGCAGCAGCTTGGCGAGACGCCGGCCGAGGTCGCGCATCTGCTCGGGGGAGGTGACGGTCAGTTCAGCCAGGGTGTGCGCTGCTTCCATAGCCACCCACGGTAGCCCCTGCGGGCACCGCGCCCGCGCGGACGAGCAGGTCGGCGAGGCGGTCGGTCACCTGCTCGGGGTGCTCCAGCATCACCAGGTGCCCGGCGTCGGGCACCAGCACCAGCTCGGCCCCGGGCAGCAGGTCGGCGATGGCCTCACTGTGCTCACTGGGGGTCACGAGATCCCCCACCCCTGCCAGCACCAGCACCGGAAGCCCCGCGAAATGGGCGAGCGCCTCCGTCTTGTCGTGACCGTCGAAGGCCGGGTAGTACTCGGCGACGACATCGATCGGTGTGGACTCGATCATCCGCTCGGCGAACCGCGCGACGGCGGGATCGACGTCCCTCGAGGCGAACGAGTACCGCTTGACGACCCCGGCGAACAGATCCGCCGTGGCCCGGCGCCCCTTCTCCACCAGCTCGGCCCGCTGCCCCAGCGCCTTCAGCACCCCGGGCAGCACCCGCCGCACGGCGTTGACCCCGGCCACCGGAAGCCCGAAGTTGACCTCCCCCAGCCGCCCCGACGACGTCCCCACCAGCGCGACCCCGGCACACCGCTCCCGGATCAGCTCCGGGAACTGATCGGCGAGCGCCATCACGGTCATCCCGCCCATGGAGTGCCCGACGAGCACGAGCGGCCCCTCGGGAGCGGCGGCGTCGACGACGGCCTTCAGATCTCTGCCGAGCTGCTCGATGGTGACGGGCTCCCCCCGCTCCACCTGGGCGGCCCCTCGCGCCGAACGCCCGTGACTGCGCTGGTCCCAGTGCACGGTCCGCACCACTCCACGCAGGGCGGCCCGCTGGAAGTGCCAGGAATCCTGGTTGAGGCAGTACCCGTGGCTGAACACCACGGTCACCGGCGCGGGCGCCCGCCGCCCGAACAACCGCCGCTTCCGCCCGTCCTGGCCCTCCGCCTCGACCTCGTCGACCTCGTAGTACAACTCGGTCCCGTCGTCGGCGTACGCCCTGCCGGGCGTCCCCCGCAGCGCCCCGTAGGGCCCCGCCGAGTCGAGAACCAGCCGGGCCTTGCGGCGCATGCCCCGGCCGACGGTCATCCGCTCCAAGGCCACGCCGGCGGCGGCGCCGGTGGCCAGCACGCCTATCGCGAGGCCCGCGACACCGGTCGCCCGGCGCCATCCCCCGGCGGACGCGGCCGTCACGGCCTGCGCACTGCTCTCGCTCACGTACCGCTCCTCTTCCCCGGACCCCACGCAGGGCGCTTACCCGCTCTGTTCCCCGTTCACATACACACGCGGGACACGGCTGCCGATCCGGGTCACGATCTCGTACGCGATGGTCCCGGACGCCTGCGCCCAGTCCTCCGCGGTGGGCTCGCCCCGGTCACCGGGCCCGAACAGTACGGCCTCGGCCCCCTCCCCGGGCTCGTCACCCCCCAGATCGACGACGAACTGGTCCATGGCGACCCGCCCGGCGACGGTCCGCCACTTCCCCTCCACCAGCACGGGCCCCCCGCCCGAGGCGTGCCGGGGAATTCCGTCGGCGTACCCGAGAGGCACGAGCCCCAGAGTCGTCGCCCCGGCGGTCACGTAGTGATGCCCGTAACTGACCCCGTGCCCGCCCGGCACGTTCTTCACCAGCGCCAGCGACGCGGAGAGCGTCATCGCGGGGCGCAGCCCCAGCTCCACCGGCGTGCCGATCTCTGGGCTGGGCGACACGCCGTACATCGCGATGCCGGGCCGCACCAGGTCGAAGTGGCTCTCGGGCAACGTCAGCGTCGCGGGCGAGTTGGCGATGTGCCGCACCTCGGGCTCGACGCCCTGCGCCTCGGCGTACGCCACCATCTCCCGGAAGGTGAGCAGCTGCGCGGCGATCGACGGGTGTCCCGGCTCGTCGGCGCAGGCGAAGTGCGACCACAGCCCGGTGACCTTCAGCAGCCCCTCGGCCTGCGCACGCAGCGCGCCCGCGACCAGCTCGGCCCAGTCCGCGGGCTGGCACCCGCCCCGCCCGAGCCCGGTGTCCGCCTTCAGCTGCACCCGCGCGGGCCGGCCGGCCGCCCGTGCCGCCGCGACGACCTCGTCCAGCGCCCAGAACCCGCTCACCGAGACGTCGACGTCGGCCTCGACGGCCTCCCGCCAGGGCCCTCCGGGCGTCCACAGCCAGCACATCACCCGGACGTCGTCCGGCACGCCCGACCCCGGCGCCCTCAGCGCGAGCGCCTCCTGCGGGGTGGCGGTACCCAGCCAGGTCGCACCGGCCTCCACGGCCGCGCGGGCGCAGGGGGCCGCGCCGTGCCCGTACCCGTCGGCCTTGACGACGGCCATCAGGGCGGCGCGGGGGGCGCGGTCGCGGAGGGTGCGTACGTTGGCCCGCACGGCGGCCAGATCGATCACAGCGCGGGCGCGGAGCTGCGCGCCGTGCGGGTCAGCTGTCTCTTTCATCCCGGACAGTGTCTCAGAGCGACCACGCGAGTCCTCCGCACCGGGGGTGCGGCGCCTTTGCACTCCGTGCGCTTTCCTGCCCCGTCCAACTGGCGTTGGGGCAGGTCACGCGGGTGCGTGCCGCACGAACGGTGCGTTGATCGGCACCGACGCGGGTGCGGGCCGGGGGGGTCGGCGCACCTAGGCGCCCACGAGGTGCCGCCGCGCCCACCCTCCCCCACTCTCGGCTTCGCTCGAGCGGGAGGTACCCCCATCGCCCCAGCGGCACGAATGCCCGCGGTTGGCGGGACTGGCGGCCGTCGCGCGCCCGCGCGCACGCGGGTGGCGGGGAGGCGGCGCACGCCACCGGCGTCGGGTAGCCGCGTACGGCGGGGAGGGGACGGGGTGGGGGTGGGCGCCCGCAGCGGCTGGCGCGTCCACGCCCTCGCCCTCTCGAGACACACTCTCGCGCCAGACCGAGGACGACCACCCCCACCGCGGCCCCGCACCACCCACCGCCCGTAGGCGCTTAAGCAACCCCCACCGGACAGGTGAATGCGCCGCAGGCGTCACACCTCAGCCCCCACCACACTCCGCCAAGCCTCAGCAATCCGCCCCGCCACATCCTCCGCCGCCACCGGCGCCCCCTCCGCCGCGAACCGCCCCGCCAACCCGTGCAGGTACGCCGCCACACTCCCCGCGTCCACCGCCGACAACCCCGCCGCCAGCAGCGACCCGCCAAGCCCCGACAGAACGTCCCCGCTCCCCGCCGTGGCCAGCCACGGCGTCCCCGTCGGGTTCACCCGCACCGCACCCCCACCCCCCGCCTCCGCCACCACCGTCGTCGACCCCTTCAGCAGCACAGCCGCCTCGTACCGCGCCGCCAGCTCCCGCGCAGCCGCCAGCCGCCCCGACTCCACTTCCTCCCGCTCGACCCCCAGCAACGCGGCCGCCTCCCCCGCGTGCGGGGTCATCAACGTAGGCACCCCCCTCAACCCCCGACCCCGCACCGCGCCCACCTCCGCCAGCCGCAACCCGTCCGCGTCGATCAGCACCGGCACGTCCGCCGCCAGCACCTCCCCCACCGTCGCCGCGTCGTCCCCGGCCCCCGGCCCGACGACCCACGCCTGCACCCGCCCCGCCCGGGCCGGCCCCCGCTCGGACACCAGCGTCTCGGGATACCGAGCCAGAACCGCACCGCCCGCCGGCCCCACGTACCGCACGGCCCCCGCGCCACCCCGCAGCGCACCGCCCACCGCCAGCACGGCCGCCCCCGGATACCGCGCGGACCCGGCCGCGATCCCGACCACCCCCCGCCGGTACTTGTCGCTCTCCGCTCCCGGCACCGGCAGCAACCGGGCCACATCCGCATGCTGCAGCGCCTCCGCCCGAGGCGAGCCGCCCGCCCTGCCCCCCAACCCGATGTCGACGAACCGCACCACCCCCGCGTACTCCCGCCCCGGATCGATCAACAACCCCGGCTTGTACGCCCCGAACGTCACCGTGACATCGGCCCGCACAGCAGCCCCCCGCACCTCCCCCGTATCCGCGTCGACCCCACTCGGCAGGTCGACCGCGACGACAACCCCCCGCCCCCGCCGAGCCGCCTCCGCCAACGGAACCGCCGCCTCCCGCAGTCCGCCCTTCCCCCCGATCCCCACGATCCCGTCCACCACGAGATCGGCCTGCTCGACGAGCCCCACCGCACCACCGGCTTCGGACACCACGGAACCCCCCGCCCGCCGCAACGCGGCCAGCCCACCCGCATGAGCGCGCCCCGGCGCCAGCAGCACCGCCCGCACCCCGGCCCCCCGCCGGGCGAGCCGCGCACCGGCGTACAGCGCGTCACCGCCGTTGTCCCCGCTCCCCACCAGCAGCACCACCCGGCTGCCGTACACGCGCCCCAGCACATCGGCGCACGCCGCGGCGAGCCCCGCGGCGGCCCGCTGCATCAGCGCCCCCTCCGGCGACCGTGCCATCAGTTCCCGCTCCGCCGCCCTGACCGTCTCCACGCTGTAAGCAGTCCGCATACCTCCGAGTTTCCCGCACCCCCCACCCCCTCGCCCTCCCGTCACCGCACCCCACCGCACCGCGCCCCATCGCCCCCCTCCCGCACCCCCTTGACTCCACCTCCCACCCTTGCCACACTCCCGACCCCCCACGGGGTGAATCGATTCACTCGAACCGGTTCGACAACCGTCCTTGCAGGTCGTCGGGTCGTCGGTTGCCGAACCGGTTCGGCAACCGACAAGGACGGGACGACACCTCATGCGACGCAGAGCCGCGTTACTCGCCTCAGCAGCAACCACCGCCCTCCTGACGGCGCTGGCCACCCTCACCGCACCCCCCGCCCACGCCCGCGCGGCGGCCTGCGGCGACGGCGCCTACCACGCCGAAGCCGTCCGGAACGGCTCCACCTGGACCGCCCGCCGGGGCAGCAGCACGGTGTACACGGGCACGGACATGCGCGCCGCCGTCCAGGCGGCGATCGGCGCCCTCACGGCGAACCGCACCAGCAAGGAGCGCGTCGTCGTCCGAGGCTCCGGCTCCGTCTCGGCCGGCTCCCGCATCTCGCTCCCCAGCTACACGGTCCTGGACGTCTGCGGCACGATCGACGTCACCGGCACCGGCTCGGGCGACCAGGCGCCGGTCTACTCACGCGGCACCCGCGACATCGAGGTGCAGCACCTCGGCGTCACCGGCGCCCCGCTCTACGGCATCTTCCTGCGCAACGTGCAGAACGTGGTCCTGGGCCAGATCGACATGCGCCTCTCCCGCGGCCTCGGCGTCCGCATCGACAACCGGGGCGACACCAGCCAGTGGACGCGCAACGTCCGTATCGACGACGTGTACGTGTCGGGCGCGTCGAGCCACGCCGTGGAGACGTACGGCGTGGACGGCCTGACCGTCGGCACGGTCACGGCGCGCGACGTGGGCGAGTCCGGTCTCCTCCTCAACCAGACGATCAACGCCACGGTGTCGAAGGTGGACGCGGAGAACGCCGGCACCGGCACCGGCTACGCGGCGTTCCGCATGGCCAACCGCAACGGCCGGATCGGCAGCGGCTACGCGACGAACATCCGCGTCGGCGAGGTGATCGCGCGGGGCGGCGGACGCGGCGTGTTCTGCGTCTCGGAGAGCGGCGGGGCGACGATCGACCGGATCACGCTCTCGAACACCGGCAACAACGCGATCCTGATCGAGAACTGCTACAACGTGAACCTCGCGGCGCAGAGCGGCACGGTGACCGGCGGCGGCGAGATCCGTCTGGCGGCCCGCTCGGAGTTCGCGAACAACAGGGACGTCACGGTCCAGAACCTCACGGTGACGAACTCGGCGATCCGCGAGAGCCCTTGCGGAGAGAACACCATCTTCCGCAACAACCGCCTGGTGAACAGCACACAGTCGATCTGCTGACCGGTTCGACGGGCGCGCCCCGCGCGAAGCGGCGCCCCGCACCACCGGAAGCGGGCATCCGCGCGTCGCGGGTACCCCGCACGAAGCGGCGCCCCGCACCACCGGAAGCGGGCATCCGCGCGTCGCGGGTACCCCGCACGAAGCGGCGCCCCGCACCGCACGAAGCAGCGCCCCGAACCGCCGGAAGCGGCGCCCCGCACCGCTGGAAGCGGGCATCCGCGCGTCGGCCATCACCCTCGGCGGCACCTCGGTGCGGTCGGGGAGCGGCTCCTGGAAGCTGCCATGGCCGACCGCGCATGCGGGTCGTCGCGGCTCACGTGCGGTCGTGGAGGGTGACGTGGTAGCCGTCGAGGTCGGCGAAGGTGAAGGTCCGGCCGAAGGGGCCGTCGATCGGTGCGGAGACGATCGTGTGACCGTCGGCGACGAGCGCGTCGTGGATCGCCTCGACCTCGGTGGCGTGGAGCCAGATCGCGGCGCCGATGCCGGGCCGAGCGGCGGGTGCCAGATCCGTGCCGGGAACGACGTCGCGCAGGGCGAACGCGATGGGCTTCGTGTCGAAGACGACGGCGTGCGGGGGTCCGGCCGGCGAGCGGACGAGGCCCAGGTACTGCTCGTAGAACGCCTGCGAGGCGTCACGGTCGCGCACCTGCAGCGAGATGAAGTCGGGGCCGGTGACGGGCATGATGAACTCCTCATTCGGTGTCAGTTTTCTGACACGCAGACTCTATGTCAGAATACTGACATGAGTCAAAGAGGGGACGGCGTCGACCTGGAGACGTCACTGGGATACCTGCTGAAAGAGGCCTCGAGCGCCCTGCGCACAGCCATGGAAGAGGTGTTGCGCCCTCTCGGGATGAACATCACGCACTACTCCTGCCTCGAGCTGCTCGCCCAACGGCCCGGCCTGTCGAACTCCGAACTCGCACGAGGCGCGTTCGTGACACGGCAGACGATGAACGTGCTGCTCCAGACCCTGGAACAAGACGGTTACGTGACCAGACCCGCACAGGCGCCCGCAGGGAAGGCCCTTCCCGCACGACTCACGCCGCGCGGCCGGCAGGACCTCGAAGCGGCCAGCAGAGCCGTCCGTTCCGTCGAGGCCAGGATGCTGGCCGGCCTGTCCCCCGCCGAGCAGTCGGACGCACTCCGCATCCTGCGGACGATGACCCGCTCCCTGCGGGACGACCAAGGCTGACGGGGCCACCCCATCTCGGGGTGACGCCTGCACCGGTCAGCCCTGTGGGGCCACCCCGCCGAGCCGGCCGTGCTGCACACGGCGGGCCCGCCGAGATCATTTAACGTTGTTAGGATGGCTGGGCCGTGATGCGCCGCCGGCCCCGGCGGCGCATGCCGAGGACATGCTGGAAGCGAGGCGCCCACCATGCCGGCCAGCACAAGGCGGGCCCGCGAACGCGCGATCACCCGTGGACGCATCATCGAGGCGGCGTTGCACATCCTCGAGAACGACGGCGTCACGGCGCTGACGATCCGGCGCATAGCCGATGCCGTCGAATACTCCGCGCCCGTGGTCTATCAGCACTTCGCCAACAAGGACGCGCTCGTGCTGGAGCTCGTCGCCCACGGCCACCGGCTGATGACCGCCGAGCTGCGGCAGGCCGCCGAGGAGCCCGACATCGACCGGCGCTTCCTGTTGCTCGCGTCCGAGAGCGTCCGCTTCGCCGGCGAGCATCCGCACCTCTACCAGGTGATGAACGACAACACCGTCGACGCGGACGAGCGCCTGCACGCGGCCGTCCCCATGATCGACCTCCTGAGGGAACTCCTCACCAGCTGGTCGGACGCCCACGACGTGGTCCTGGCCGATTTCGACGAGGCCTGCGACATCGTCTGGGGGACTCTGTCCGGCATAGCGTCGCTCGGCCGCATCGGCACCGTCGGCAACGAGCGCGCCCAGCAGCTCGCCCGGAAGGCGACGCAGACACTGCTTCGCGGCTGGCGGGCCGACTCTCCCGTGAACGGCTAGACACCGACACGACAGGGAGTCCGGCACGGTATCCGCGAGACCGGACCGGACCTGCTCGCCGACCTGCCCGAGGACATCAGCTGCCGGGCGGGGTCCAGTCCGCGGGCAGGCCGGATTCGCTGAGGATCTCGCCCCTGTTGTAGTAGTCGTTGCTCGACTGGATGAGATTGCCGCGCAACCGCAGCACCGTCACGAGCGGGACCGCGAAGGGGCGAGGCGCACCCACGATGTGGCCGCTGAACACCCCCTCGACCACGACCCCGTCACCCCCGCGGAACCCACCGGTCGCCTCGAAGGCGAGATTCTCGATGAGCTGCCGGGACCCGGTCTCCCACTCCTCGACCCCCTCGGAACCGCGGAACACCAGGCCCAGGGCACGGTCGGTGTAGACCGCGTCCTTGGTGTACAGACGGGCCAGATCCCGGGTGTCGCCCGTCGTCCAGGCGGCGGCCCAGCGCCGCCCGATCGCCGGCACCCGCTCCTCCCGGTGTTTCGGCGCGCCGACGAGCTGCTGCTGCGTCCCGGCCTGCCCGGCACGCGGTCCGGCCGCCGCCTCGGAAGGGGCCGCGGAGCCGGCTCCGGCGGTTCCGGCTATCAGAGCCGCCGCGGCCACTCCGACAGCGAGGCCGGGAACGAGATGACGCGTACGCATGTGAGTCTCCTTGACCTGGAACGGCGCAGGACCGGCCCACAGAGCCGATCTAACGACGTTAGATTTCCTAACGCCGTTAGACTATGGAGGTCCGACGCCACCGTCAAGGCACTCAGGAACCGGACGTGCACAGGACCTCGGCGTGATCACCACCGGCCGCCGTCGGCAACCGACGCGGGGCAGGGACAGGCGTGCGGGGCGCAGCGGTGGCCGCCCTCACCCGGAAAAGCCGCCTCCCGGGCTGCGTGTCCTGTGGGGATGACGGCGTCTTCGGCCGCCGGGGCGGGGCGCGCGCGGACGGCGCCGAGGAGTCGCCGGCGACGGCCGGCGGCCGCCGCGAACCGGTGAGCGGAACGATCACGCGACAGGGAACCGAGCCGCCGGACGCCGACGACCCCGGCGGCGACGACACGGAAAACCGCAGCACAAAGGGCCCCCCGCCGCTCGTCCGACATCCACGAGCCGCAGGAGGCCCCGCTGCCATGCTTGGCCGGCCGGGAGATCACCCGGCCGATCCGTCTGCCTCGTATTCACGCCCTCCGGGAGGGACGGAGCGACAGTGCTCCGAGCCCCGCTGAAAGAGCTGAGACCCTCAGTTGGTGGAGAGCATCCCCGCCCGCAGCCGCTTCAGCGTCCGCGACAGCAGCCGCGACACGTGCATCTGCGAGCAGCCCAGCCGCTCACCGATCTCCGCCTGCGTCAGCTCCTCAACGAACCGCCAGTGGACGATCTTCCGCTCGCGCTCGTCCAGCTCGGCGATCATCGGGGCGAGGGCGTGGAAGTCCTCGACCAGACCCAGCGCCGCGTCCTCGGCGCCGATGAAGTCGGCGAGGACGGACTCGCCGTCCGGCTCGCTGCCGATGGCGGCGTCGAGGGAGGCGGAGTTGTAGCCGTTGGCGGCCAGCCGGGCCTCGTTGACCTCGGCCTCGGTGAGGCTCATCAGCGTGGCCAGCTCGGCGGTCGTGGGCGTGCGCCCCAGCCGGCTGCGCAGTTCCTCGGTGGCGCGGGCGAGCTGCACCCGGGCCTCCTGGAGCCGCCGCGGCACGTGCACGGACCACGAGGTGTCACGGAAGAAGCGCTTGATCTCGCCGACGATGTAGGGGATCGCGAAGGAGGTGAACTCGACCTCGCGGGAGAGCTCGAACCGGTCGATGGCCTTGATCAGACCGATCATGCCGACCTGGACGATGTCCTCCATCTCCTCCGGGCCGCGGCTGCGGAACCGGCCGGCCGCGTAGCGGACGAGAGACATGTTCATCTCGATCAGCGTGTTGCGCGCGTACTGGTACTCGTGAGTACCTTCCTCCAGCTCCGTCAGCCGCCGGAAGAACTGCCGGGACAGTTCACGCGCGTCCTGCGGCGCGACCTGGCCGGGATTCGCGACCTCCGGCAGCTCGGTCACGCTCTGCGCCTGGTCCGTCCGTGCCATTGTCGA
Source organism: Streptomyces althioticus (assembly GCA_014649355.1). Taxonomy (GTDB): domain Bacteria; phylum Actinomycetota; class Actinomycetes; order Streptomycetales; family Streptomycetaceae; genus Streptomyces; species Streptomyces althioticus. The sequence continues at coordinate 37,229 of BMSW01000007.1, read as the reverse complement.
CGTCACAGTAAAGCCCTCCCTCATTGATGCCCCCGCTCCGATACCGGCTCCCTGCCTGTACCCCCACTTCCTGGATGCACGCACTCTCATCGACGAATTTTTCTCAGGAGGCGTACGAGGGCGAAAACGACGGTCAGGACGGCGGCGACCAGAAGGAGCACATCGCCCCAGACGGGAAGGTCGACGGCCACCCCGGGCCAGGCGGAAACCACCGGCAGGTCACCCCTCCGCGATCACGACCGCCGAGGCCACCCCGGCGTCGTGGCTGAGCGAGACGTGCCAGGAACGCACCCCCAGCTCCTCCGCCCGGGCGGCGACGGTTCCCTTCACCCGCAGCCGCGGCTGCCCGCTGTCCTCGCACCACACCTCGGCGTCGGTCCAGTACAGCCCCGCGGGCGCCCCGAGCGCCTTGGCCAGGGCCTCCTTGGCGGCGAACCGCGCCGCCAGGGAGGCGATGCCGCGCCGCTCCCCGCTGGGCAGCAGCAGCTCGCTCTCCACGAAGAGCCGCCGCGCCAGCGCGGGCGTGCGTTCCAGCGACGCGGCGAACCGCTCGATCTCGGCGACGTCGATCCCGACTCCGATGATGCTCATGCGAGCACCCTAGATCGCCGTTCACCGCCGCCCTCCGGCACCGCGCACCTCACTCCACGGTCACCGACTTGGCGAGGTTCCGCGGCTGGTCCACCTCGTTGCCGCGGGCGGTGGCCAGCTCGCAGGCGAACACCTGCAACGGCACGGTCGCGACCAGCGGCTGGAGCAGCGTGGGCGTGACCGGGACACGGATCAGATGGTCGGCGTACGGGACGACCGCGTCGTCCCCCTCCTCCGCGACCACGATGGTCCGGGCGCCGCGCGCGCGGATCTCCTGGATGTTGGACACGATCTTGTCGTGCAGCACGGACCGCCCGCGCGGCGACGGCACCACCACGACCACCGGCAGGTCGTCCTCGATCAACGCGATGGGCCCGTGCTTCAGCTCACCCGCCGCGAACCCCTCGGCGTGCATGTAGGCGAGCTCCTTCAGCTTCAGCGCACCTTCCAGCGCCACGGGGTAACCGACGTGCCGCCCCAGGAAGAGAACCGTGTTCTTCTCCACCAACGACCGGGCGAGCTCCCGCACGGGCTCCATGGTCTCCAGGACGCGCTCGACGGCCCCGGAGATCGACCCGAGGTCACGCACCACGGCCCGGATCTCGTCGGCGTACTTGGTCCCGCGCACCTGCCCCAGGTACAGCGCGACGAGATAGCAGGCGACCAGCTGCGTCAGGAAGGCCTTCGTCGACGCGACCGCGACTTCCGGACCGGCGTGCGTGTACAGCACGGCGTCCGACTCCCGCGGGATGGTCGACCCGTTGGTGTTGCAGATGGCCAGCACCTTGGCGCCCTGCTCCCGCGCGTGCCGCAGCGCCATCAGCGTGTCCATGGTCTCGCCGGACTGGGAGATGGCGACGACGAGCGTCTGCTGGTCCAGGATCGGGTCGCGGTAGCGGAACTCGCTCGCCAGCTCCACCTCGCACGGCACACGCGTCCAGTGCTCGATGGCGTACTTGGCGATGAGCCCGGCGTGGAAGGCGGTGCCGCAGGCGACGATGACGACCTTGTCGACCTCGCGCAGCACGTTCGCCGGGATGCGCACCTCGTCCAGGGTCAGCGAGCCCGATCCGTCGATGCGGCCCAGCAGGGTGTCGGCGACCGCCTTCGGCTGCTCGGCGATCTCCTTGAGCATGAAGTAGTCGTAGCCGCCCTTCTCGGCGGCGGAGGCGTCCCAGTCGACGTGGTACTCCCGGACGTCGGCGGGCGCCCCGTCGAAGTCCGTCACCGTCACCGCGTCCCGGCGCAGCTCGACCACCTGGTCCTGGCCCAGCTCGATCGCCTCACGGGTGTGCGCGATGAACGCGGCGACGTCCGAGGCGAGGAACGACTCCCCCGACCCGACCCCCACCACGAGGGGGGAGTTACGCCGCGCACCCACCACCACCTCCGGCTCATCGGCGTGCACGGCCACCAGCGTGAAGGCGCCCTCCAGCCGCCGGCACACCAGCCGCATCGCCTCGGCGAGGTCGGCGCAGGCGGAGTACTCCTCGGCGAGGAGGTGGGCGACGACCTCGGTGTCGGTCTCGGAGGCCAGTTCGTGCCCGCGTTCGGTCAACTCCTCGCGCAGGGCGGCGAAGTTCTCGATGATGCCGTTGTGGACGACGGCGACCCGGCCCGCGTTGTCCATGTGCGGGTGGGCGTTGGCGTCGGTGGGCCCGCCGTGGGTGGCCCACCGGGTGTGCCCGATCGCGGTCGTCCCGGCCGGCAGGGGCCGATCGCCCAGCTCCTTCTCCAGGTTGACCAGCTTCCCGGCCCTCTTCGCCGTGGCCAGTCCGCCGTCGGCCTGCACGGCGACGCCCGCCGAGTCGTAGCCCCGGTACTCCAGTCGCTTCAGTCCGGCCGTCACGACGTCAAGCGCCGACTGCGGCCCCACGTAACCCACGATTCCGCACATGCCGGGCAGCCTACGGTCCGTCAGCCGCCGAAAACGGCCTCCGCGTGCCCGAAATCGGAAATTCCCACCGGTGCACGAGGCACCGGTGGGAGAGGTTCCGCGTCAGCCGAGCTTGCCGACCTGGGCGGCGACGACGTCCGCCGGGACCTCGAAGTCCTTGCCGGTGGCCATGGACGCCAGGTTCACGGCGCTGAAGGTGACCACGGTCGAGCCCTTGCGCACCAGGACGATCTTGGCGGGCGCCTTGACGCCCTCGTCGGCGGCCACGGTCAGCGTGACGGCGGCGCCCTCGTCGCCGCCCTCGGGCGCGTCGCCGGTGGCGACCTTCACGACGTCCAGCGGCTCGCCGACGAGGGTGGCCTTGAACCCGCCCGCGCACTTCTCGGCCGCCTCGACGACACCCTTCACGGCCTGCTCGGCGCCGTCACCCTCGTAGGAGGCGAGGTTGATCAGCACCTTCTCCGTGTCCAGAGCGGCCAGGAGGGCCTCCTCGGGCTTGGTGTCCGCGGACGGCTTCACCGGCTCACCGGTCCAGGACCGCTTCACGGACGCGGCCGGCTCACCCTGGGCCACGCCTGCCTGGGCGTGCGCCAGCGGCAGGCAGGCGGCGTCCTGCGTCTCCACCTTCTCGGCCGCGATGTCGTCCGTGGCGGGGAGCTTGGTGGCGACCTTCCCGCCCTTGACGTCCGACTGCGCGAGGGCCGCCTTCTCCAGCTCGGCGGCGGTGAGCGTCTTCGCCGGCGCGGCGGCGGAGGTGCTGGGCGCGGCCTTGCCCTTGCCCTCGTCGGCCTTGTCCTGGTCGTCGCCGGAGCCACCGCAGGCGGTGACGAGCAGGGCCAGCGCGGCGGCGGAGGCGGCGAGCGCGGTACGACGGACGGAACTGGTTCTCACGGAGAAACTCTTTCTCGAAGGTGCGGAGGGATGATCCGCATCACGTGCGCGCACTGTAGACACAGCCGCTTCACAGTTGATCACCAGGGCCCCACAAAGTTCCCGGCGTGACACAGCCCACCTGTCGCCGCGGTCGAACTCCGTTAACAATGGACTGTGATCTCTCCGGTCTCCTCGATGCCCAGGAGCGCCCACCGGCAGCGGCCGGAGGCGACTCCCTACGTCGACCTCACCCGTTCCGAGTGGAGCGCGCTGCGCGACAAGACGCCGCTGCCGCTGACGGCGGAGGAGGTGGAGCAGCTGCGCGGCCTCGGCGACGTCATCGACCTCGACGAGGTGCGGGACATCTACCTGCCGCTGTCCCGGCTGCTCAACCTCTACGTCCGCGCCACCGACGGGCTGCGCGGCGCGCTCAACACCTTCCTCGGCGAGAAGGGCTCCCAGTCGGGCACGCCCTTCGTCATAGGGGTCGCCGGCTCCGTCGCCGTGGGCAAGTCGACGGTGGCGCGCCTGCTCCAGGCCCTGCTCTCCCGCTGGCCCGAGCATCCCCGCGTCGAACTCGTCACCACGGACGGCTTCCTGCTGCCCACCCAGGAGCTCCAGGCGCGGGGCCTGATGTCGCGGAAAGGTTTCCCCGAGTCCTACGACCGACGGGCGCTGACGCGCTTCGTGGCGGACATCAAGGCGGGCAAGTCCGAAGTGACCGCCCCCGTCTACTCGCACCTGATCTACGACATCGTCCCGGGCGAGAAGCTCACGGTGCGGCGGCCGGACATCCTGATCGTGGAGGGACTCAACGTCCTTCAGCCCGCCCTGCCCGGCAAGGACGGCCGCACGCGGGTCGGTCTCGCCGACTACTTCGACTTCAGCGTGTACGTCGACGCGCGGGCGGAGGACATCGAGCACTGGTACCTGAACCGCTTCCGCAAGCTGCGGCAGACGGCGTTCCAGGACCCGTCCTCGTACTTCCGGAAGTACACACAGGTGTCGGAGGAAGAGGCCCTGGACTACGCCCGCACGATGTGGCGGACGATCAACAAGCCGAACCTCGTCGAGAACATCGCCCCTACGCGGGGCCGGGCGACCCTGGTCCTCCGCAAGGGCCCGGACCACAAGGTCCAACGCCTGAGCCTCCGCAAACTCTGACCCTCCGGGGCGCGGCGCCTTTCGCACCCGGTGCACCGGTCACCCCCCTTGGGTGCGGCCCACCCCGCCGCCACAAGCCACCCGGTGTCGGTGCCGGCCGAGGGTGTTGGCGCACCTGGCGCCAACAGGGCACCGCCGCGCCCACCCGTGCCGCCCCAGCGGCACGACTGCCCGCAGTTGGCGGGGCGTGTGCCCGCCACCGGTGTCGGTGTAGCCGCCCTCGGCGGGGAGGGGACGGGGTGGGGGTGGGCGCCCGCAGCGGCTGGCGCGTCCACGCCCTGGGCCTCTCGAGACACACTCTCGCGCCAGACCGAGGACGACCACCCCCACCGCGGCCCCGCACCCCCACCCCACCCTGGGCGCTACCGCAACCCCCACCGGACAGGTGAATGCGCCGCAGGCGTCAGACCTCAGCCCAGCGCCGACTTCACCGCATCCGCGAGCCGTCCCGCCACCGACCGTGCCTGGTCGATGTCGGCCGCCTCCACCATCACCCGCACGAGCGGCTCCGTCCCCGACGGACGAAGCAGAACCCGCCCCGTCCCGCCCAGCTCCCGCTCAGCCTCGCCGACAGCCGTCGCCAGCTCCGCCGACGTCTTCACCCGCGACTTGTCCACATCAGGCACATTGATCAGCACCTGCGGCAACCGCTCCATCACAGAAGCCAGCTCCCGCAACGACCGCCCGCTCTCCGCGACCCGCGCCGCCAGCAGCAGCCCCGTCAGCGTCCCGTCCCCCGTCGTGGCGTGGTCGAGGATGATCACGTGCCCGGACTGCTCGCCGCCCAAGGCGAACCCGTGCTGCTTCATCTCCTCCAGCACGTACCGGTCCCCCACCGCCGTCTGGACGAGCCGGATCCCCTCCCGCTCCATGGCGAGCTTGAACCCGAGGTTCGACATCACCGTCGCGACCACCGTGTCGGACCGCAGCGCGGACCGCTCCCGCATGGCCAGCGCCAGCACCGCGAGGATCTGGTCCCCGTCGACCTCCTCACCCGTGTGGTCGACGGCGAGACACCGGTCGGCGTCCCCGTCGTGCGCGATCCCCAGTGCGGCCCCGTGCTCGACGACGGCGGCCTTCAGCTGCTCCAGGTGCGTCGACCCGCACCCGTCGTTGATGTTCAGCCCGTCCGGCTCGGCTCCGATGGTGACCACCTCGGCCCCAGCCCGACGAAACGCCTCCGGCGACACCTGCGCCGCCGCCCCGTGCGCCTCGTCCAGCACGATCTTCAGTCCGTCGAGCCGGTTCGGCAGCACGCCGACGAGGTGGCCGACGTACGTGTCGAAGCCCTCCTCGTGGTCCCGCACACGCCCGACCCCGGACCCGGTGGGCCGGTCCCACGGCGCACCGGTCCGGTGCTCCTCGTAGACCGCCTCGATCCGGTCCTCCAGATCGTCGGCGAGCTTGTGCCCGCCGCGGGCGAAGAACTTGATGCCGTTGTCGGGCATGGCGTTGTGGCTGGCGGAGAGCATCACACCGAGGTCCGCGCCGAGCGCACCGGTGAGGTGGGCGACGGCCGGCGTCGGCAGCACGCCGACCCGCAGGACGTCCACGCCCGCGCTGGCGAGCCCGGCGACCACGGCGGCCTCCAGGAACTCCCCGGACGCGCGCGGGTCACGCCCGACGACGGCGGTGGGCCGGTGCCCTTCGAACGTGCCCGCCTCGGCCAGTACGTGCGCGGCGGCGACGGACAGGCCGAGGGCCATTTCCGCCGTGAGATCCGCGTTGGCGACACCGCGCACGCCGTCCGTGCCGAAGAGTCGTCCCACTTGTCCTCCTGAGGATGCGTCAGTATCGGCAGCCCTCCAGGGCCCCGCCACCAAGGTCCCGCCGAGGCGTTGGACCGGCCCGTACGGCCGACGGCTGTGCCACTGACAAAGCTGAGCTCATGATGTTCGACGTTGCTTCTGATGTTCGACGGTCACGGAGCGCCCGCGGCTCCGGAGCCGCATGAACGCGCACCACGGCCTCACCGGGTGCACACCAGGGGCTCACCGGGTACACACCACGGCCCCACCGGGTACGCACCCGGCGTCACCGCCGAACCATCCGATCACATTAGCGTTTGAGCGCCTTGTGCCGTTATACGCCCGCGTCAGTGAATAAACGAACGCCCCGGCAGCACGTTGGCGTGCCGCCGGGGCGTTCGGAGTACGCGCGAGCGCCCTGCGATTAGCGCTTGCTGTACTGCGGAGCCTTGCGGGCCTTCTTCAGACCGGCCTTCTTCCGCTCGACCGCACGGTCGTCGCGGCGCAGGAAGCCGGCCTTCTTCAGCGGACCGCGGTTGTTGTCGACGTCCGCCTCGTTCAGCGCACGGGCGACACCGAGACGGAGCGCACCGGCCTGACCGGAGACACCGCCACCCGCGATGCGGGCGATGACGTCGTAGCGGCCCTCGAGCTCGAGCACCTTGAAGGGCTCGTTCACTTCCTGCTGGTGCACCTTGTTCGGGAAGTAGTCCTCGAGGGTGCGACCGTTGATCTTCCACTTGCCGGTGCCCGGAACGATCCGGACGCGGGCGATGGCGTTCTTGCGACGGCCCAGGCCGGCGGCCGGCTGGGGCTCACCGAAGCGGGACGCCATGGACTCCGAGGTGTACTCGCCCTCGACGGGCGCGTCCGACTCGGTGGTGTAGCTGTCGATGTCAAGCTCTTCGAGCGGCTGCTCGGCAGTGGTCTCGGCCACGATTCTCCTCAGATTCTGTTCAGTCTTAGGGGGTGGCCGGACTTACTGCGCGACCTGGGTGATCTCGAACGGCACCGGCTGCTGGGCAGCGTGCGGGTGCTGGTCGCCCGAGTAGACCTTCAGCTTCGAGAGCATCTGACGGCCCAGGGTGTTCTTGGGGAGCATGCCCTTGACGGCCTTCTCGATGGCCTTCTCGGGGTTCTTGGCGAGCAGCTCGTCGTAGCGGACGGAGCGCAGACCACCCGGGTAGCCCGAGTGGCGGTACGCCATCTTCTGGGTCCGCTTGTTGCCGGAGAGGTGCACCTTGTCGGCGTTGATGATGATGACGAAGTCACCGGTGTCGACGTGGGGCGCGTAGATCGGCTTGTGCTTGCCGCGCAGGATGGAGGCGGCAGTGGAGGCCAGACGGCCCAGGACGACGTCCTGAGCGTCGATGACGTGCCACTGGCGCGTCACATCGCCGGGCTTGGGGCTGTACGTACGCACGGTTCGTAGCCTTCGCTTCTTCAGTGAATGGTCCTGACAAGGTCACCGAAGACGATCACGACAGCCCTGACCGCACAGCGGTGACGCAAACCGCGTGCTGGTCGCTGGTCATCGGCCCGGTGGACCGGTGTAAGGGCCCCTCACGTGAGAATGAGTAAGCCACTACACACAACAGAGACGCAGAATACCCGTGCTCGGCCGGACGGGTCAAAACGAGCCCGCCGCCCGTGGGCGCGCCCCATTTTACGACCGTACGGCGCCGCCCGCGGCCGCACGCCACCCGTCCGCCGCCCGGCCTGCCCCTTCCTCGTCGCAGGCGTCCCGCGCACCCCGGACGGAGTGGTACGCCACCGTCCCCGCCAGTACGCACAGCGTGACCGCGTCCCGGAACGCCCGGCGCTTCCCCGACTCCAGCCACGGCCAGGTCACCCCCGGCAGCTGCGGCACCAGCGACAGCCAGAACCACGGCCGCCGCGTCACCGACCCCGCATACGGCAGTCCGGCGAGCAGCAGCGGCAGCACCACGAGCAGGTAGTGGTTGTAGGAGGGCCGCGACACCAGGAACGCGGACAGCATCAGCCCGGCGGACGTCTCCGCCAGCCGCAGCGGCTCGGGCCCCGGCCCCCGCCACCGCCGGTAGGCACACACCACCCCGGCCGCCGCGGCGGCGGCCGCGAGCGCCTGGGCCAGGGCCTCGGGGACGCCGAGCCGGGGCAGCACGGCCGCCGGACCCGCCTCGTAGAGCCGGAGGAAGGCGTCGTCGGCGGTGAACAGGAAGGGGAGGGTCCGGGTGAGGAAGCCGGTGGGGTCGGGCAGGAAGAGGGCGGCCACCACCGACGACACCGCCGGCACCAGCACCACCAGCGCGAGCGCACCCCACCGGCGGGCGAACAGGAACAGCAGCGCCATCGGCGCGAGCAGCGGCTTCAGCGCCACCGCCACCCCGATCACCGCACCCGCCGCGACCCATCGCCCCCGGCTCGCCAGCAGCAGGCACAGCGGCAGCGCCAGCACGGCCGTCACCGTCCAGTTGCCCAGCCGCACCAGCTGCGCGAACGGCGCGAACCCGGCGGCAAGCGCGAGCAGCCCGAGGACGGCGAGCCTGCTGCGCAGCGGCACCCGGTGCGTCAGCAGCGCGCACGCCCAGCCCGCCACGAGCGCGAGGACGACCAGGACCGGCATCAGGACGTCGAGCACGGACCGTGGCAGCAGCGCCTGCGGGGCGGCCGCGACGACCGCGCTCGGGAAATAGAGGAAATGCGCGTCGTCGTACGGCGATCCGCCGTCCAGCCAGGTGCGCGCCGCGTCCACGACGATGCCGTTGTCCATGCCTCCGTCCGAGGTCACCAGCACCGTATGGGTCGTCAGGGCGGCCAGGACCGCCACGAGTCCGGCCCACCAGCCGGTGCCCGCGGGGCGCACCAACCACCCGGAGATGTCGCTTTTGCCCGTCGCCATGGGCGCAACGCTAGGGCCTCGCGGGCCCGTTGAGGCGGACCAGCACACCCCTTGCCCCGTCTAAGATGCGCCCCATGAGCTTTGGGCAGGGGGGGTCCTCCCAGCAGTGGGATCCCTGGAAACCGAATTCGCAGCAGCCGTGGAACGGCGGCGGCAGCGCCGGCGGGTCACCCGACTGGGCGGCGCTCGCCGACGCGTCCGAGGCGCGCGCCAAGCGGCGCCGGCTGCTGTTCATAGGCGGCGGCGCACTCGCCGCCGTGGCGATAGGCACCGCGGTGGCGGTCGCCGTCGTGTCGGCGGGCGGCTCGAACCAGGCCTCCCCGGGCACCGAGTCCGCGCTGCCCGGCGTCTCCGACCTGCCGAGCGCCACCGGCACGGTCCCGTCGTTCGAACCGACGAGCGCGCCGCCCCCGCTGGACCCGAAGGACTTCGTCGCCAGCGCCCAGAAGGACAAGGCGCCGCTGAGCCCCGACATCCTGTTCCCAGGCACGCAGCTGACCATGGGCGACACGGTCTACAAGAAAGGCCCGACGGCGGACACCAAGGACTGCGCGTCCGCGGCGAAGTCCACGCTCCCCAAGGTCCTCACCGACAACAGGTGCACGCGCCTGATCCGCGTCACCTACAGCCGGGACGGCGTGGCGGTGACGGTCGGCGTGGCGGTCTTCGCGACCGAGGCGCAGGCCACGAAGGCCAAGCAGCAGGCGGACGCGAAGAGCATCGTCAAGTCGCTGTCCGGCGGCGGGGTGAAGGACTTCTGCGTCGGCGCGGTCTGCCGCTCCACCACCAACGCCTACGGCCGCTACGCCTACTTCACGCTGGCCGGCTTCACCAGCGGCAAGGACGTGACGGAGAAGGACAAGGCCGTCTTCAAGACCGGCGACGACCTCCAGGAGTTCACGTACCGTCAGATCCGCCGCAGGGGCGAGGCCCAGGCGTCGGCGGCGGCGGCCGGCTGACCCGGCCGCCCGGAGCGCGTCAGCAGCAGCCGGCCGACGGCAGCGTCCGCTTGTTGCGCGCCTCCACGCTGCGGGCCGCCAGGAGCTCGTCGGCCGGGTAGCCGACCTCCTCCAGGGTCAGGCCGTGCGGGCGTACGACATGGACGGCCGAGTCCCGTACGCCCGCGGCGAGGACCTTCGCGGGCCAGTCCGGTGTGCGGTGGCCGTCACCGACGAACAGCAGCGCGCCGATCAGCGAGCGCACCATGTTGTGGCAGAAGGCGTCGGCCCGCACGGTGGCCGTGATGATCCCGTCGTCGCCCCGTACCAGGCTCAGCTGCTGGAGCGTCCGGATGGTCGTCGCGCCCTCGCGCCGCTTGCAGTAGGCGGCGAAGTCGTGCTCGCCGAGCAGTCCGCGGGCGGCCTCGTTCATGGCGTCCACGTCGAGCGGCCAGTCGTGCCACAGCACGTGGTTGCGCAGCAGCGGGTCGACGCCGCCGGGGTTGTCGGTGACGCGGTAGGCGTAGCGCCGCCAGATCGCCGAGAACCGGGCGTCGAAGCCCTCCGGCGCCTCCCTGAGCGCCCACACCCGCACGTCCTTCGGCAGCCGCCCGGCGAGCCGCTTCAGCAGCTTCGCCCGGTGCTCGGCCCACACCTCGCGCGGCAGGTCCACGTGGGCGACCTGACCGCGCGCGTGCACACCGGCGTCGGTCCGCCCGGCCACGGTCAGCTCGAACGTCGTCGCGGACCGCGTCACGGTCCGCAGGGCGTCCTCGATCTCCCCCTGCACGGTCCGCCGCCCTCCGGCCTGCTTGGCCCACCCGGAGAACGCGGTCCCGTCATAGGAAAGATCCAGCCGAACCCGCACCACACCACTCACCCGGACATCTCCATTCCACAACGAAGCGGGCCCGCTCCTGTGAAAGAAGCGGGCCCGACAACACCCTCAAGGGGCGCGGGGAACTGCGCGAACAACCACGACGGAGCCGCGGCCGCCCATGGGCAGGCCCCCCGCTGAACGCTTACGCGTCCTTCGACTCCTCGGCCGTGTCGGCCTGGGTCTCGGCCGCCTCCGCGGCCTCGGCGTCCTTCGCGGACCGCTTGGTCGCGGCCTCGGCCTCGCCGACAGCGGCCTGCTGCACCGTCAGCGCCTCGACCAGCTCGATGACGGCCATGGGCGCGTTGTCGCCACGGCGGTTACCGATCTTGGTGATGCGGGTGTAGCCACCGGGACGGTTCTCGTACCGCGGGCCGATCTCGGTGAAGAGCGTGTGGACGATGCTCTTGTCCGTGATCACCTGGAGCACCTGGCGGCGGTTGTGAAGGTCGCCCTTCTTCGCCTTGGTGACCAGACGCTCGGCGTAGGGACGCAGCTTGCGCGCCTTCGCCTCGGTGGTGGTGATGCGGCCGTGCTCGAAGAGCGCCTTCGCGAGGTTCGCGAGGAGGAGCTTCTCGTGCGCGGCGCTGCCGCCCATACGGGCACCCTTGGTGGGCCTCGGCATAGTGACTCTCCTGTGTGTCTGCCCCGGCCGTATCAGGTACCGGAGTCAGTATCCGAGCAGGCGGTCGCCTGTCGGAGATCCAGGACGCCTTCACAGACGTCCTGGAGGACCCGCGCCCCCGAAGGGGCGCGGGGAACTGCGCGGCCAGCCGAAACCGGCCGGCAGTCAGCAACGGACCGCAGGTCCCGAGCTCAGTACTGCTCGGTCTCCACGAAACCCGCGTCCGCGTCGTCGTCCGCGCCGAACGCGTCCGCCGCGGCGGTCGGGTCGAACCCGGGAGGCGAGTCCTTCAGCGCGAGGCCCATGCCGGCCAGCTTGGCCTTGACCTCGTCGATGGACTTCGCACCGAAGTTCCGGATGTCGAGCAGGTCCGCCTCGGACCGCGCGACGAGCTCACCCACGGAGTGGATGCCCTCACGCTTGAGGCAGTTGTACGACCGGACCGTGAGCTCCAGCTCCTCGATCGGCAGCGCCAGGTCGGCGGCGAGGGCGGCGTCCGTCGGGGACGGGCCCATGTCAATGCCCTCGGCGTCGATGTTCAGCTCGCGGGCGAGACCGAACAGCTCGACCAGGGTCTTGCCGGCGGAGGCCATGGCGTCACGCGGACGCATCGCCTGCTTGGTCTCGACGTCGACGATGAGCTTGTCGAAGTCGGTGCGCTGCTCGACTCGGGTCGCCTCGACCTTGTAGGTGACCTTCAGCACGGGGCTGTAGATCGAGTCGACCGGGATACGGCCGATCTCCTGGCCGACCTGCTTGTTCTGCACGGCGGAGACGTAGCCGCGACCGCGCTCGACGGTCAGCTCCATCTCCAGCTTGCCCTTGCCGTTGAGCGTGGCGAGGACGAGGTCCGGGTTGTGCACCTCGACACCGGCCGGGGGCGCGATGTCGGCGGCGGTGACCAGACCCGGGCCCTGCTTGCGCAGGTACATCACGACCGGCTCGTCGTGCTCCGAGGAGACGACCAGCTGCTTGATGTTGAGGATCAGGTCGGTGACGTCCTCCTTGACGCCCGGCACGGTGGTGAACTCGTGCAGGACGCCGTCGATGCGGATGCTGGTGACAGCGGCACCGGGGATCGACGACAGGAGGGTGCGGCGGAGGGAGTTGCCGAGGGTGTAGCCGAAGCCCGGCTCCAGCGGCTCGATCACGAACCGGGAGCGGAATTCGTCGACGACCTCTTCGGTCAACGAGGGACGCTGAGCGATCAGCATGAGTGGATCAGATCCTTCTTTCGTGGACGCCCGCTATTTGACGTCCGACGGAAACCGCACCCGGTGAAAAGTGCGGGTACTGCAAGGGTACGGGCGATACGGCCCTTGCGAGCCGTACCGCCCGGAACCTCAGGCCCTGCGAAGCGGCCGAGTGAGACGCGGAACGCGACTCAGACGCGGCGGCGCTTCGGCGGGCGGCAGCCGTTGTGCGGGGTCGGGGTGACGTCCTGGATGGAGCCGACCTCGAGGCCCGTGGCCTGCAGGGAGCGGATGGCGGTCTCACGACCGGAACCCGGGCCCTTGACGAACACGTCGACCTTGCGCATGCCGTGCTCCTGGGCGCGGCGGGCAGCCGACTCGGCGGCCATCTGCGCGGCGAACGGCGTGGACTTCCGGGAGCCCTTGAAGCCGACGTGGCCGGCGGAGGCCCAGGAGATCACGTTGCCGGACGGGTCCGTGATCGAGACGATCGTGTTGTTGAACGTGCTCTTGATGTGCGCGTGGCCGTGAGCGACGTTCTTCTTTTCCTTGCGGCGCACCTTCTTGGCAGCGCCCTGACGACCCTTGGGGGGCATCTGTACTCCTACGGGAGGTGGTCGGTCCTACAGCGAAGACCGCTGGACGGCGAAGTCCGCTGAGGACTACTTCTTGCCCGGCTTCTTCTTGCCGGCGATGGCGCGACGCGGGCCCTTGCGGGTACGCGCGTTGGTGCTGGTGCGCTGACCGCGGACGGGCAGACCGCGACGGTGACGCAGACCCTGGTAGGTGCCGATCTCGACCTTGCGGCGGATGTCGGCCTGGATCTCGCGACGGAGGTCACCCTCGGTCTTGATGTTGTTGTCCACGAACTCGCGGATCGCGACGAGCTGCTCTTCGCTCAGGTCGCGGACGCGGGTGTTCGGGTCGACGCCGGTCGCGGCCAGCGTCTGCTGCGAAAGGGTCCGGCCGATGCCGAACACATAGGTGAGGGCGATCTCCACGCGCTTGTCGCGCGGGATGTCAACACCGGAAACGCGTGCCATTCAATGGCTCCAGTTGGTTGTCGGAGGTCTTCCACAGAACCGACTCCCCGCCCGCCGTACCAGGTACGGACCGGGTCCCCGGCCTCCGAGCCGGGGGTGTCGAGCCGTGCGGCTCGGGTCCTGCGTATGAACGTGTGTTGCTCGCGTCGCGCGAAGTCTGCGGGAGGCGCAGAGGGTGGATCAGTGCTGCGGTCAGCCCTGGCGCTGCTTGTGGCGCGGGTTGTCGCAGATGACCATGACCCGACCGTGACGGCGGATCACCCTGCACTTGTCGCAGATCTTCTTGACGCTCGGCTTGACCTTCATGGGTGTGAGGTTCTCCGGGTCAGTGCCATCACCCCGGCGGACCGGGGAGCGGGCAAGATCTACTTGTACCGGTAGACGATCCGGCCACGCGTGAGGTCGTACGGAGACAGCTCCACCACGACCCGGTCGTCAGGGAGGATGCGGATGTAGTGCATGCGCATCTTGCCGCTGATGTGTGCCAGGACCTGGTGGCCGTTCTGGAGCTCGACCCTGAACATGGCGTTCGGCAGAGACTCGACGACAGTGCCCTCGATCTCGATGGCACCTTGCTTCTTGGCCACGCTTCGCCCTTCGAATCGACTACCTTGATCGACTCTCGAGTACACCGTGACCACATGCGGACATGCGGGTGCACCAGAGCCGACGAGTCAGTCTACGTCAGCGCACCCGGAAACACGAATCGAGAGATTCTGCCCTCCGGGCGAGATCCCTAACCCAACGGGTCGGGGGCGGCCTGGACGCCCATCTCCGCGAGCTTCGCCTTGCCGCCGTCGGGGGCGGTCAGCACCAGGGGGCCCTGCTCGGTGAGGGCGACCGAGTGCTCCCAGTGGGAGGACCAGGTGCCGTCGGTCGTGATGACCGTCCAGTCGTCGGAGAGGACCTCGGTGCGCGGGGTGCCGAGGGAGACCATCGGCTCGATCGCCAGGCAGAAGCCGGGCACCAGCTTCGGCCCCTTGCCGCGCTTGCGGTCGACGTAGTTCAGCAGGTGCGGGTCCATGTGCATCTCGGTGCCGATGCCGTGGCCGCCGTAGTCCTCGATGATCCCGTACTTGCCGCCGCCGGGCTTCGGCTGGCGGCGGATGTACGTCTCGATCGCGCGGGAGATGTCGACCAGCCGGTTGCCCTGCTTCATCGCCGCGATGCCGGCCCACATCGACTCCTCGGTGACCCGGGAGAGCTCGACCAGCTCCGGGGAGTGACCGGAGCCGACGAACGCGGTGTAGGCGGCGTCGCCGTGCCAGCCGTCGATGATGGCGCCGCAGTCGATGGAGATGATGTCCCCGTCCTTGAGGATCACGTCGTCGGACGGGATGCCGTGGACCACGACCTCGTTCACCGAGGTGCAGATGGTGGCGGGGAAGCCGCCGTAACCGAGGAAGTTCGGCTTGGCGCCGTGCTCGGCGAGCACCTTGCGGGCCACCTGGTCCAGATCCTTGGTGGAGGCCCCGGGCACCGCGGCCTCGCGGGTGGCCGCGTGGATGGCGGCGACGACCAGCCCCGCCTCGCGCATCTTGGCGATCTGCTCAGGGCTCTTGATCTGCACCATGGGGACGAGGGCCTTTCTGGACCGGTGGAGGAGTACGAACGCTTCCAACGATACGGGCGCGAGCCGCCCGGGTGCCGCGCGGGCGGCGGCACGGACCCCGCCCACGCCACAGCCGCGGCCCCTCGGGGGGAACCGCGGCTGTGCAGGCGGCGGGACGGACTACTGGCCGCTCTTCAGCGCCTCCAGCGCCCGGCCGGTGACCTCGTCGACGGGGCCCATCGCGGAGATGGTCACCACCAGGCCCTGGGCCCGGTAGTAGTCGATGATCGGCTCGGTCTGCGTGTGGTAGACCTCCAGGCGCGTGCGGACGGTCTCCTCGGAGTCGTCGTCGCGCTGGTACAGCTCGCCGCCGCAGTGGTCGCAGACGCCGTCCTGCTTCGGCTTGCTGTAGGTCACGTGGAAGACGTGCGAGGAGTCCTTGCGGCAGACGCGCCGCCCGGCGATCCGCTTCACGACCTCGTCCTCGGGGGCCTCGAGATCGAGCACCGCGTCCAGCTTGATGCCCTCGGTCTTCAGCAGCTCGTCCAGCGCCTCGGCCTGCGACACGTTGCGCGGGAAGCCGTCCAGCAGGAAGCCGCCCTCGGCGTCGGGCTGCGACATGCGGTCCTTGGCCATGGCGATGGTGACCTCGTCCGGGACGAGGTTACCGGCGTCCATGTAGGACTTGGCGAGCTTTCCCAGCTCGGTCTGCCGGCTGATGTTGGCGCGGAACAGGTCGCCCGTGGAGATGTGCGGGATGCGCAGTTTCTCGGCAAGGCGGGTTGCCTGTGTGCCCTTCCCAGCACCCGGCGGCCCGACGAGGACGATTCGCATCAGCGGAGGAACCCTTCGTAATTGCGCTGCTGGAGCTGGCTCTCGATCTGCTTCACCGTCTCGAGACCGACACCCACGATGATCAGGATGCTCGTCCCGCCGAACGGGAAGTTCTGGTTTGCCCCGAAACCAACCAACGCCATCGTCGGTACGAGAGCGATCAGACCCAAGTACAGCGAACCCGGCCAGGTGATCCGGTTGAGTACGTAGCTCAGATACTCAGCGGTCGGTCGGCCAGCCCGGATGCCCGGGATGAAGCCACCATACTTCTTCATGTTGTCCGCGACTTCCTCGGGGTTGAACGAGATGGCCACGTAGAAGAACGCGAAGAAGACGATGAGCAAGAAGTACAGCGTCACGTAGATCGGGTGGTCACCGCGGACGAGGTGCGACTCGATCCAGGTCTTCCAGCCCGAGGTGCCGCTGGAGAACTGCGCGATCAGCGCCGGGATGTACAGCAGCGACGAGGCGAAGATGACCGGGATCACACCCGCCTGGTTGACCTTCAGCGGGATGTAGGTCGACGTGCCGCCGTAGGACCGGCGGCCGATCATGCGCTTCGCGTACTGGACGGGGATCCGGCGCTGCGCCTGCTCGACGAAGACGACCAGGCCGACCATGACCAGGCCGACGGCGATGACGGTGCCGAACTCGATCCAGCCGTCCGCCAGGCTGCCCTGCTCCTTGATGGCCCACAGGGCGGAGGGGAAGGTGGCGGCGATCGAGATGAACATCAGGATCGACATGCCGTTGCCGATGCCGCGGTCGGTGATGAGCTCACCGAGCCACATGACCGCGGCCGTGCCGGCGGTCATGGTGATGACCATGGTGATGGTCACGAAGATCGACTGGTCAGGGACGATCTGGCTCGCGACCGGGCAGCCCTGGAAGAGGGCGCCGCTGCGGGCGGTGGCCACCAGGCCGGTGCCCTGGAGGATGGCGAGCGCGACCGTCAGGTAACGGGTGTACTGCGTGATCTTCGCCGTGCCGGCCTGCCCCTCCTTCTTCAGGGCTTCCAGGCGCGGGATCACCACGGTCAGCAGCTGCAGAATGATGCTCGCCGTGATGTACGGCATGATCCCGAGCGCGAAGACCGTGATCTGGAGCAGCGCACCGCCGCTGAACATGTTCACCAGACCGAACAGGCCCTGGTTCGCCTGCGCGGCGTCGATACAGGTCTGGACGTTCCGGTAGTCGACACCCGGGATGGGTACGTGCGTACCGACGCGGTACACCACGATGATGCCGAGCGTGAAGAGCAGCTTCTTGCGCAGGTCGGGCGTCTTGAACGCCCGGGCGAACGCGGTGAGCACGGTGCCTCCTGCGACCCCCCGCGCAACTGCGTCAAGGGTGATGGTCTGAGATTCCGACTGAGGACGAATTCTTAACGGTCAACTGCCGCCCTGAGTGCCCCGCGTGGGGCTCCCGAGGTGAATGGGCAGCGCAGGCCACCTTACCGGCGACACCACCGCCCTAGGAACGACCAACCGGGGATACCCCATTTGTGGGGTATCCCCGGTCGGGATCGCTCTACGTCATCGAGACACCTGACGGGGTCAGACGAGCTCGGTGACGGTACCGCCCGCGGCGGTGATCTTCTCCTTGGCGGAGCCGGAGACGGCGTCGACCGTCACCTGCAGCGCCACGGAGATCTCGCCCTGGCCCAGGACCTTGACGAGGCTGTTCTTGCGCACGGCGCCCTTGGCGACCAGGTCCTCGACCGTGACCTCTCCGCCCTCGGGGTAGAGGGAGGCGAGCTTGTCCAGGTTCACGACCTGGAACTCGGTCTTGAACGGGTTCTTGAAGCCCTTGAGCTTCGGGAGACGCATGTGGAGGGGCATCTGGCCACCCTCGAAGCGCTCCGGAACCTGGTAACGGGCCTTGGTGCCCTTGGTACCACGACCGGCCGTCTTACCCTTCGACGCCTCACCACGACCGACACGGGTCTTCGCGGTCTTGGCGCCGGGGGCGGGACGGAGGTTGTGGATCTTGAGCGGGTTGTTCTCCGCCATGATCAGTCGACCTCCTCGACCGTCACGAGGTGGCGGACGGTGTGCACCATGCCGCGGAACTCGGGACGATCCTCCTTGACGACCTGCGTGTTGATGCCCTTGAGACCAAGGGAGCGCAGGGTGTCACGGTGGTTCTGCTTGCTGCCGATGTAGGACTTGACCTGCGTAATCTTGAGCTGCGCCATGATTACGCACCCGCCCCGGCACGCGCACGGAGAAGAGCCGCGGGAGCGACGTCCTCGAGGGGCAGACCGCGGCGGGCCGCGATCTCCTCGGGACGCTGCAGGCCCTTGAGGGCCTCCACGGTCGCGTGCACGATGTTGATCTGGTTGTCGGAGCCGAGCGACTTCGACAGCACGTCGTGGATACCGGCGCACTCGAGCACGGCGCGCACCGGACCACCGGCGATCACACCGGTACCGGGCGACGCGGGCTTGAGCAGCACGACGCCGGCAGCCTTCTCACCCTGGATGGGGTGCGGGATGGTGCCCTGGATGCGGGGGACCTTGAAGAAGTGCTTCTTGGCCTCCTCAACGCCCTTGGCGATGGCGGCCGGCACCTCCTTGGCCTTGCCGTATCCGACACCCACGGTGCCGTCACCGTCGCCCACCACGACCAGCGCGGTGAAGCTGAAGCGACGACCACCCTTCACAACCTTGGCGACACGGTTGATCGCGACGACGCGCTCAACGTATGCGGTCTTCTCGGCGGCAGCTGCGCCGCCGTCACGGCCCTTCCGGTCCCGCCGCTCGCCGCCACCGGCACCGCCACCGCGGCGCTGGGGTCCAGCCATTGGAATTACCTCTCTCTGTTTCCGCTAGCTACGGAACCGGCTCAGAACTTCAGTCCGGCTTCGCGGGCGGCGTCGGCCAGAGCGGCGATGCGCCCGGCGTACTGGTTGCCACCACGGTCGAACACGACGGCCTCGACACCGGCGGCCTTGGCGCGCTCGGCGACCAGGGCGCCGACCTGCTTGGCCTGCGCGGACTTGTCGCCCTCGCCGCCGCGGACGGACGCGTCCAGGGTGGACGCCGACGCCAGGGTGTGACCCTTCAGGTCGTCGATCACCTGCGCCACGATGTGGCGGTTGGAACGAGTCACGACCAGGCGAGGACGCTCGGCGGTGCCGGCGACCTTCTTGCGGATCCGGATGTGACGACGCTTGATAGCAGCACGCTTGTAGGCGTCGCCCTTGAGGATCTTCTGCCCGTATGCCATGGCTTACTTACCCGCCTTTCCGACCTTGCGGCGGATGACTTCGCCCTCGTACTTGACGCCCTTGGCCTTGTACGGGTCGGGCTTGCGCAGCTTGCGGATGTTGGCCGCAACCTCGCCGACCTTCTGCTTGTCGATGCCCTCGACCGAGAAACGGGTGGGGGCCTCCACCTTGAAGGTGATGCCCTCGGGGGCCTCGACCGTGATCGGGTGGCTGTAGCCGAGGGAGAACTCCAGGTTCGAACCCTTGGCGACAACGCGGTAACCGACACCGCTGATCTCGAGCTTCTTCACGTAACCCTGGGTCACGCCGGTGATCATGTTCGCCACCAGCGTGCGGGACAGGCCGTGCAGGGCCTTGTTCTGACGCTCGTCGTTGGGGCGGGTGACGTTCAGGACGCCGTCCTCACCCTTGGCGATCTCGATCGGCGCCACGACGGTGTGGGTCAGCGTGCCCTTGGGGCCCTTGACCGAAACCGTACGGCCGTCGATGGTGACGTCCACGCCGGCGGGAACCGCGATGGGGAGCTTGCCGATGCGCGACATAGCTGTTTCCTCCGTTCCCTTCCGCTACCAGACGTAGGCGAGGACTTCCCCACCCACGCCCTTCTTGCCGGCCTGCTTGTCGGTGAGGAGCCCGTGCGACGTGGAGATGATCGCCACGCCGAGGCCGCCCAGCACCTTCGGCAGGTTGGTGGACTTCGCGTACACCCGGAGACCGGGCTTGGAGATCCGCTTGATGCCCGCGATGGAGCGCTCACGGTTGGGACCGAACTTGAGGTCCAGGACGAGGTTCTTGCCGACCTCGGCGTCCTCGACCTTCCAGCCCGTGATGAAGCCCTCCTGCTGGAGGATCTCCGCGATGTGAGACTTGATCTTCGAGTGCGGCATCGACACGGTGTCGTGGTATGCCGAGTTCGCGTTCCGCAGACGCGTAAGCATGTCTGCGATCGGATCAGTCATGGTCATGAATTGGCCTTCGGCCTCTCTCGCCGGGGTTTCCTGGTGCGCCATCCCTCTCCCCGATCCGAGACGGGACGGGTGCGGCGCGGTGGACCTACGGCGTAGTAAGTCGTACGGGCACGGCAGGTGCCCAACCCCACAAGCCTAAGCCATGCGGAGCGGGCCTCCTGCCGTTCCCATTGCTTACCGAGAGCCCTGGGAGTCCGGAACTACCGGATTACCAGGAGCTCTTGGTCACGCCCGGCAGCTCGCCACGGTGAGCCATCTCACGAAGGCACACGCGGCACAGGCCGAACTTGCGGTACACGGAGTGCGGACGACCGCAGCGCTGGCAGCGGGTGTAGCCGCGCACTCCGAACTTGGGCTTGCGAGCAGCCTTCGCGATGAGAGCCTTCTTCGCCATCTCGCTCACGCCTCCTTGAACGGGAAGCCGAGGTGACGGAGAAGGGCACGGCCCTCTTCGTCGTTGGTCGCCGTGGTCACCACGGTGATGTCCATACCCCGGACACGGTCGATCTTGTCCTGGTCGATCTCGTGGAACATGACCTGCTCCGTGAGACCGAAGGTGTAGTTGCCCCGGCCGTCGAACTGCTTGGGGGACAGACCACGGAAGTCACGGATGCGCGGGAGCGCGAGCGACAGGGTGCGGTCCAGGAACTCCCACATGCGGTCGCCACGGAGGGTGACGTGGGCACCGATCGGCTGACCCTCACGCAGCTTGAACTGCGCGATGGACTTGCGGGCCTTGGTGACGGCCGGCTTCTGACCGGTGATCGTGGTGAGGTCGCGGATGGCGCCCTCGATCAGCTTGGAGTCGCGGGCGGCGTCGCCCACACCCATGTTGACCACGATCTTGACGAGGCCGGGAACCTGCATGACGTTCTCGTAGGAGAACTGCTCACGCAGCTTGCCCGCGATCTCCTCGCGGTACTTCGTCTTCAGACGCGGAGTGGTGGTGGTCGTCATCAGATGTCCTCACCCGTCCGCTTGGCAACGCGGATCTTGTTGCCCTCGTCGTCGAAGCGGTAACCGACGCGCGTGACGACCTTGTTGCCGTCCTTCTCCACGACCAGCTGGACGTTGGAGACGTGGATCGGGGCCTCGGTGGTCACGATGCCGCCGGCCTGCGAACCGCTGGCGGTCGGGCCGGCCTTGGTGTGCTTCTTGACCCGGTTGACACCCTCGACCAGGACGCGGTCCTCGCGGGGGAAGGCCGCGATGACCTTGCCCTGCTTGCCCTTGTCCTTACCGGTGATGACCTGGACCAGGTCGCCCTTCTTGATCTTCATGCTCACAGCACCTCCGGCGCGAGGGAGATGATCTTCATGAACTTCTTCTCGCGCAGCTCACGGCCCACCGGGCCGAAGATACGGGTGCCACGAGGGTCGCCGTCGTTCTTCAGAATGACGGCGGCGTTCTCGTCGAAGCGGATGTACGAGCCGTCCGGACGGCGGCGCTCCTTGACGGTGCGAACGATGACCGCCTTGACGACGTCACCCTTCTTCACGTTGCCACCGGGGATCGCGTCCTTGACGGTGGCGACGATGACGTCACCGATGCCCGCGTAGCGGCGACCGGAGCCACCGAGCACACGGATGCAAAGGATTTCCTTCGCACCAGTGTTGTCGGCGACACGCAGTCGCGACTCCTGCTGGATCACGTCTATCTCCTGTTTGTCTGCCGGTTCCCCGGGGGCCGTTCAGGAACGGCCCCCGGAGCCTGGCGGAACTGTCCTGCGAGGAATGCCCCGCAGGAGATTTACTTGGCCTTCTCGAGGATCTCGACGACGCGCCAGCGCTTGGTGGCGGACAGCGGCCGGGTCTCCATGAGGAGGACGCGGTCGCCGACACCCGCGGCGTTCTGCTCGTCGTGCGCCTTGAGCTTGTTCGTACGGCGGATGACCTTGCCGTACAGCGCGTGCTTCACGCGGTCCTCGACGGCGACGACGACGGTCTTGTCCATCTTGTCGCTGACGACCAGACCCTCGCGGGTCTTGCGGAAGCCGCGGGCGGCCTTCGTCTCTTCAGTCACGTTGTTCTCGCTCATGCGCTCTCCACCGTCTCGATGCCCAGCTCGCGCTCACGCATCAGGGTGTAGATCCGCGCGATGTCCTTGCGGACGGCCTTGAGCCGACCGTGGTTCTCGAGCTGACCCGTGGCCGCCTGGAAGCGGAGGTTGAACAGCTCTTCCTTGGCCTCGCGGAGCTTCGCCAGAAGCTCCTCGTTGCCCAGCTCGCGCAGCTCTGACGCCTTGGTACCGGCCGACATCACGCTTCACCTGCCTCGCGCTTGACGATCTTGCACTTCATCGGCAGCTTGTGAGCCGCACGGGTCAGGGCCTCGCGCGCGATCTTCTCGTTGGGGTACGACAGCTCGAACATGACGCGTCCGGGCTTGACGTTGGCCACCCACCACTCCGGGGAGCCCTTACCGGAACCCATGCGGGTCTCGGCCGGCTTCTTGGTGAGGGGGCGGTCCGGGTAGATGTTGATCCAGACCTTGCCGCCACGCTTGATGTGGCGGGTCATGGCGATACGAGCCGCTTCGATCTGGCGGTTCGTCACGTACGCCGGGGTGAGCGCCTGGATGCCGTACTCGCCGAACGCAACCTGCGTGCCACCCTTCGACATGCCGTTGCGCTTCGGGTGGTGCTGCTTGCGGTGCTTGACCCTACGGGGGATCAGCATGGTGGTCAGGCCTCCGTTCCGGTGCTCTCAGCCGGAGCGGCCGCCGGAGCCTCGGCCTTGGGGGCCTCGGCAGCGGGAGCCTGCTGCGGCTTGCGACCGCGACCGCCACGCTCGCCACCGCGGCCACCACGGGCCGGGCGGTCGGCACCGCCACGGGCCGGGCGGTTGCCGGCGCGGGCAGCGGCGTTCTCGGCGCGGACCTCGGCGATGTTCTTGACGTCGCCCTTGTAGATCCAGACCTTCACGCCGATGCGGCCGAAGGTCGTCTTGGCCTCGAAGAAGCCGTAGTCCACGTTCGCGCGGAGCGTGTGCAGGGGCACACGGCCCTCGCGGTAGAACTCCGAGCGGGACATCTCGGCGCCACCGAGGCGGCCGCCGCACTGGATCTTGATGCCCTTGGCGCCCGCCTTCATGGCCGACTGCATGCTCTTGCGCATGGCACGGCGGAAGGAGACGCGGGAGGAGAGCTGCTCGGCGACGGCCTGCGCGACCAGCTGGGCATCGGTCTCGGGGTTCTTGACCTCGAGGATGTTCAGCTGGACCTGCTTGCCGGTGAGCTTCTCGAGGTCGCCGCGGATGCGGTCGGCCTCGGCGCCACGGCGGCCGATCACGATGCCCGGACGCGCGGTGTGGATGTCCACACGCACACGGTCACGGGTGCGCTCGATCTCGACCTTGGAGATGCCGGCGCGCTCCATGCCGGACGTCATCATCCGGCGGATGGCGACGTCTTCCTTGACGTAGTCCTTGTACAGCTTGTCGGCGTACCAACGCGACTTGAAGTCGGTCGTGACACCGAGCCGGAACCCGTGCGGGTTAACCTTCTGGCCCATTACCGGGTTCCTTCCTTGCTGCTGACGACCACGGTGATGTGGCTGGTCCGCTTGCGGATCCGGTAGGCGCGGCCCTGGGCGCGCGGACGGAACCGCTTCAGGGTCGGGCCCTCGTCGACGTAGGCCTCGGAAATGAAGAGGCTGTCGACGTCGGTGTGGTCGTAGTTGTGCGCGGCGTTGGCAATGGCGCTGTCCAGCACCTTGCCCACCGGCACGCTCGCGGCCTGCGGGGCGAAACGCAGGACCGCCTGAGCCTCCGTGGCGTCCATGCCACGGATGAGGTCCACCACGCGGCGGGCCTTCATGGGCGTGACGCGGATGTACCGCGCCTGGGCCCTGGCTTCCATGGTTGTCCCTTCAGTGTCTGTCATGGTCGATTGCACCCCGCCGACTAGCGGCGCTTCGACTTCCGGTCGTCCTTGACGTGGCCCCGGAAGGTGCGGGTCGGCGAGAACTCGCCGAGCTTGTGGCCGACCATCGACTCGGTGACAAACACCGGGATGTGGGTCTTGCCGTTGTGCACCGCGATCGTGTGGCCCAGCATCGCCGGGACGATCATCGAGCGACGGGACCAGGTCTTGATGACGTTCTTGGTACCGGCTTCGTTCTGCGCGTCCACCTTCTTGATCAGGTGGTCGTCGACGAAGGGTCCCTTCTTCAAGCTACGAGGCATCTCAACCCGTCCTTAGCGCTTCTTGTTCGTCTTGCGGCGGCGGACGATGTACTTGTTCGACGCCTTCTTGGGCGAACGAGTACGGCCTTCCTTCTTGCCCCAGGGGGACACGGGGTGACGGCCACCGGAGGTCCGGCCCTCACCACCACCGTG
The DNA here is from genome assembly GCA_014649355.1 of Streptomyces althioticus. Taxonomy (GTDB): domain Bacteria; phylum Actinomycetota; class Actinomycetes; order Streptomycetales; family Streptomycetaceae; genus Streptomyces; species Streptomyces althioticus. The sequence continues at coordinate 12,478 of BMSW01000007.1, read as the reverse complement.
CGGGTGGTCCACCGGGTTCATGACGACACCGCGGACGGTCGGGCGGACGCCCAGCCACCGCTTGCGGCCCGCCTTGCCCCAGTTGATGTTGCTCTGCTCGGCGTTGCCGACCTCGCCGACCGTGGCGCGGCAGCGCTGGTCGACCAGGCGGATCTCGCCGGAGGGCATGCGGAGGTGGGCCATGGTGCCCTCCTTCGCGAGCAGCTGCACCGAGGCGCCGGCGGAGCGGGCGAACTTGGCGCCGCCGCCGGGACGCAGCTCGATGGCGTGCAGCGTCGTACCCACGGGGATGTTGCGCAGGGCAAGGTTGTTGCCCGGCTTGATGTCGGCCCCGGGACCGTTCTCGACGCGGTCGCCCTGGTTCAGGCCACGCGGCGCGAGGATGTAGCGCTTCTCGCCGTCCGCGTAGTGCAGGAGCGCGATGCGCGCGGTGCGGTTGGGGTCGTACTCGATGTGCGCGACCTTCGCCGGCACGCCGTCCTTGTCGTGACGACGGAAGTCGATCACTCGGTAGGCGCGCTTGTGGCCACCGCCCTGGTGGCGGACGGTCACACGACCGGAATTGTTACGGCCGCCCTTGCTGTGCAGGGGACGGACCAGCGACTTCTCCGGCGTGGACCGCGTGACCTCGACGAAGTCGGCGACGCTGGAGCCACGACGGCCCGGAGTCGTCGGCTTGTACTTGCGGATACCCATTTCTCAGTCCTCGTCCGATATCGAACGATCCTGACCGCTTACGCGGTCGGACCGCCGAAGATGTCGATACGGTCGCCCTCGGCGAGGGTCACGATCGCGCGCTTGGTGGCGGCACGCTGGCCGAAACCGGTGCGGGTGCGCTTGCGCTTGCCGACGCGGTTGATCGTGTTGACCCCGGTGACCTTGACCTCGAAGACCGCCTGGACGGCCTCCTTGATCTGGGTCTTGTTGGCACGCGGGTCGACGAGGAACGTGTACTTGTTCTCGTCGATGAGCGCGTAGCTCTTCTCGGACACGACCGGCTTCAGCAGGACGTCACGGGGGTCCGTGTACGCCTTGCTCGCCGGGGTGACGACGGTGTTCTTGCCTTCGGCCTCGTGGCGACGCGCCTTGGCGACGCGCGCAGCCTTGGCCGCCTTGGCGGCCTTCGAGGCGATCGAGGGGTGACGGGCAGCCATCAGACCTCGCTCCCTTCGTTGTCGTTGGCCTTGTTCGGGCCGGCGACGAAGGACTCGAAAGCGGCCTTGGTGAAGACCACGTCGTCCGAGACGAGAACGTCGTACGTGTTCAGCTGGCCCGGCTCCAGGATGTGGACCTGGGGCAGGTTGCGGGCGGACAGCCACGCGGCCTCGTCGGCGCGGTCGACGACCAGGAGCAGGTTCTTGCGCTCCGAGATCTTGCCGAACAGCGACTTGGCGGCCTTCGTGGACGGGGCCTCACCCTCGACCACGCCGGTGACGACGTGGATGCGGTTGTGGCGCGCCCGGTCGGTGAGGGCGTGACGCAGAGCGGCAGCCTTCATCTTCTTGGGCGTGCGCTGCGAGTAGTCGCGCGGCACGGGACCGTGCACGACGCCACCACCGGCGAACTGCGGCGCACGGGTCGAGCCCTGACGGGCGCGGCCGGTGCCCTTCTGGCGGTACGGCTTCTTGCCGCCACCACGGACCTCGCCACGGGTCTTCGTCTTGTGCGTGCCCTGACGGGCAGCGGCCAGCTGCGCGACGACGACCTGGTGGATCAGCGGAACGCTGACCTTCTCGACGTCGAAGATCTCCGCGGGGAGCTCGACGGTACCGGCCTTGTCGCCCGCCGGCGAAAGGATGTCAACAGTGCTCATCGGTTACCTCAGGCCCCCTTGGCCGCGGTGCGGACCAGGACGAGGCCGCCGTTCGGACCGGGAACCGCGCCCTTGATGAGCAGCAGACCCTTCTCCGCGTCAACGGCGTGGACGGTCAGGTTCTGGGTGGTGACCCGCTCGTTGCCCATGCGACCCGCCATGCGGAGGCCCTTGAACACACGACCCGGGGTGGCGCAGCCACCGATGGAACCGGGCGAGCGGTGCTTGCGCTGGGTGCCGTGCCCGGCGCCGAGGCCACGGAAGTTGTGGCGCTTCATGACACCGGCGAAGCCCTTGCCCTTGCTCTTGCCGGTCACGTCGACCTTCACGCCGGCCTCGAACACCTCAGCGGTGACTTCCTGGCCCAGCGTGTACTCGGAGGCGTCCGACGTGCGGATCTCGACGAGGTGACGACGGGGGGTGACGTCGGCCTTGGCGAAGTGACCCTTGAGGGGCTTGTTCACCTTGCGCGGGTCGATCTCGCCGAAGGCGATCTGGACGGACTCGTAGCCGTCGACGTCGTTCGTGCGGACCTGGGTGACGACGTTGGGGCCGGCCTTGACGACGGTGACCGGGACGACGCGGTTGTTCGCGTCCCACACCTGAGTCATGCCGAGCTTCTCGCCCAGGATGCCCTTGATCTGCTTAGCCATTCTCAGATCACCGGCCTTCAGAGCTTGATCTCGATGTCGACACCGGCCGGGAGGTCGAGTCGCATCAGAGAGTCAACGGTCTTGGGGGTCGGGTCGAGGATGTCGATCAGGCGCTTGTGCGTGCGCATCTCGAAGTGCTCGCGCGAGTCCTTGTACTTGTGCGGCGACTTGATGACGCAGTACACGTTCTTCTCAGTGGGCAGCGGCACCGGGCCCGCGACCGACGCACCAGTACGCGTCACCGTCTCGACGATCTTCTTCGCCGAAGAGTCGATGACCTCGTGGTCGTAGGCCTTGAGCCGGATGCGGATCTTCTGTCCCGCCATGGCTACTTCGTAGTCCTGTCTCTCATTACGCTCTGGAACCCGGAGCGGCTTCCCCTCACCTCCGACCCACGCGGTCGGGCGTGTCGCACTCCCGCTGACACAGATGTCCCTTGTCCGAACATCCCTGCGGGATTGACACGGCCCTACCAGAACCGCGGACCGGGGGCGAAAGGCCCACCGGGCGCCTGGCCGGCGCCGCACCACACTTCCCGGAAGATTCCCGTACGTCCGCCCCTGATCAGGGACGACGAGTACTGTGGGACTCGCTTCCGGTCCTCCCGGCGGGAGGCGCGCAGCATCAACACTCGACCGAGCAACTCGGCCAGTCTGCCACAGAGGGCGGGGGGCTGGCCAATCGAGCGGAAGAGAGTACCCCGGGGGGTGGCGTGAGCAAACCCACCCTTTGTCCGCGGGCGGGTTTCGGACCAGTGCGACTATGCGTGCAGACGTGCGACGGCGAAGTCCAGGAGGTCGGCGAGTCCGATCTCCCGCAGCCTGCCGTCTTCTGTATTCCACTCCACGATGTGGTACGCCCCGCGCCATTCGACCCGCCAGACATCACCGTGCCGATTCTCGAACTCGACGAAGCTGCCGGCGCCGCCTTCGATCGCGCGCAGCTCGTCGAGGAGCCGGTCGGGGTCGGCGAGACCTCGGCCTGGGTTGGTGCTGCGCCCTCTGGTCCTGGTGTTGGCGTACCTCATCTTCAGGAAGGGCGAGGGACCTCGGCGCAGGTCGGTCAGACCGAGCGTGCGGTAGCGGGTGATCGCCTCGTCGAGTGTCTCGTTGCCGGAGAACTCGCAGGAGTACGCGGGGAAGGCGAGCCGTACGCGCGGCGTCAGCTCGGGCTTCTCGTTCCTGTAGAACCGGTGCACCTCGGGAGCGACGCCCACGACTGCGTCGAAGCGCGTGCCCTCCGGGGCCACGAAGCCCTCAAGAGCGCCGATAAAGGCATTGCGCGCGAAGATCTCGTCCTCGTGCTCGCGAGCGAAGGCAAGGGTGCGCGTCGCGAGCTCCGCGTCGTACGAATCCCTGCCACTGAGCTGCAGCAGCCTCTCGCCGTCCCTCGAAAGCGCCCCGGCGAAGTCGATCCCGGGCGCCGGCGACCAGTGCCAGGCGTCGACGAGGCCCGGCAGGGGGGAAGCTCCCGCGAACCGGGTCACTTCTGCCCGAACATCCATCATGTCTCCATCGTGACTGCATGAGTATCCCTCTCCGACGTCCTGAATGAACGTCTCTGTCATTGGCCCCCCCTCCTCGCGAGTTCTCGCTTGGCGCGAAGGGCGCCGGTCTCCGCGATGCCGCCGGCGGGATCGGGGACAGCCCGGATCCAGGGACCCTGGCTCCGGGGCGTGCACTCGGCGAGCGTCCAGACGTGTGAGCCCTTCGGAGGGGCCGGCCGCGTTTCCCACCCCGTGAGGTCCCCGACGGACGCACCGTGCGGGCTCCTCCCGCTCTTCGGCAGGAAGTAGAGGCCGTACGCCCAGTGATCCGGCTCTTCATGGCACATGAGGTCCGGATAGGGCTCGATATCAGCGCCTTCGTAGGCCGCGTTGATGCGCGCAACAGCCTCGGCCCGGGACATGCCGAATCGACCGACCAGCTCGTCGGCGATGTCCCGAAAATACTGAAGCATTCCTTCGTCGAGTTCTATGAGGAACTCTTCCGTCCTCGTCATGGACCCAGCCTCCGCAGCAGGGAATTGTCGAACAACTGGGCGGCACGATCGGAGTGGATCGCTGTCTGGTGTCCGCTGAGAACGCCGTCCGCCCCCTTCTTGAAGGACCCACGTTCCGAAGCATGGGCCCTTCGACCGTCTCGTAGCTGTGCGTGTCGGCACCGGTGCGGTCCATGCGGTGACGCCTGATGAAATCAGAACGTTCATCACTCGGGGCAAGATGTCGGGGTTGATTCCATTGGTGATGATGTTGTCGGCGGCGCTTCGGAAGGTGCCATGGCACAGATCCACCGTGCACATGGCTTTCAGCCCGAGTGGATCCTTCCGCTGCGGTGGATTCTTGACGTACGCGTAGTGGTTCGGCGCCGGCGGACGGCCGAGGGGGCCCGGGCGGTCATGGGGTGGCCTCCGGGCGGATCCGGGAGGTGAGCCTGCGCAGGGCTTCGTCAGGGGTGGGGGCCAGCAGGTGGACCTGGTCCATGCCCGCGTACACGGCGCCGTCCTCCGCCATGGCGAGGTACTGGTTGCCGCGGTCCCGCGTACCGATGGGGTACAGCTCGGCACCCGCCTGTTCGGCGAGGTCGTCGATGATCTCGGCGTCCCACATCGCCGCGAGGGGGTCGAGCGAGAACTCCATCCACGGCATCGAGTCCGCGGGCTCCCGGTGGGGGACGCCCAGGGCACCGAACTCGGCGAGGAAGCGGCGGGCGGCGTCGTGCAACTCGAACTCATCGGTGTGCAGGAGAATGCTCTCCCACGTGTCCGTGGCCACTTTCCGGCCCGGGGACCAGCCCGCCGCCCTCAGCACACGTCCCGTCTCCTCAGGTCGACGCGACTCGGTGTCCGGACCGGCGTGCCCGGCACGGAAGCGCCGCCAGAAGGGGTGCTCCTGGGCTGCCCCTCCAGGTGACCAGAGCCCGGACTGCGCCCGCTGTTTCTCCACCAGGCGGTCCAGCGCCTGATCGATGCTCGTCCCCATCGGTTCCGCACTCTCCCGCACGAGGTGGATCACACCGTCCTCGCTGATGCCGAGAAGGCTTGCTCCCTGGTCCGCGGTGCCCACCGGACACAACGACGTTCCCGCTTCCCGGCAGCCCTCGACGAAGCGCTCCCTCTGCCACGCGGCCCCCAGGGGGTCGAACCGGACCGCCGACGCGGTGGTGATCGAGTCGGCCGGCCAGCCGTACGTGACAAGGCCGCCGAACTCGGCGAGGAACGCCTCGGCGGCGCCATGGAGCACGAATGCCCCGCGCTCGCCCAGTACCGACCCCCAGGTCCCCGTGGGCACGGCACGTCCGGGCTTCCAGCCCGCACGGCGCAGCACGTCCTCGGTCTCCCGCGACCACCCGCGTGTCAGGTCGTTACTCACTCACACCACCGCCCGAACTCCCAGTTGATCCAGCACATGAGCACAGGACGGGCACGGCACCTTCGGTGTTCCGTGCACCGGATTGCCCTCCGCACGTGAGTTCACGGCCGCCATCGTCCCGCAGGGGCGAGCTGGTCCGGCTCCTGGACCGGACCACCGTCTCAGCGCTGATCAAGGCCTCGACCGCGTGGCCGACCGCATCGACTTCCTCGCCGCTCTGGCAGACCTCGTCCTCGTTCCGGAAGCGAAGCCACGTGTCAAGGAACATGACGAACTCCACCGCGTCCTGGAGGACAGCTGCTGGGGCTTCGGCGAGGAGTACGCACTACACGTCAGTGGTCGCAGCCTTCACGAGGTACTCGTCCAGCACCGCGGGCTGCTCGGCCGCGATGCGTTCTCGGCATGGTGGAATTCAGCCAGATCAGATCGCGCAGTGAGGCACGGGCGTCGCACAGGGGGTGCGTGCGGAGCCCCGACGACTGATCCGTCACCGGCGCGGAACACCCCACGCGAGACTTCAGCTTCGCGTGTGGCGCGTCCGTCGTGGGGTCAGCTCTGCGACGCGTAGGTCACGAAGTCCCCCCACGCCTCCGGCGTGAGCGTGAGCCGCGGGCCGGATGCGTTCTTGGAGTCGCGGACGTGGACGGTGGTGGTGGGGGCGATTTCTATGCAGTCATTGCCGTTACTGCTGTCGCTGTAGCTGCTTTTGAACCAGTGAAGTTCGGGCGTGCTCATGGCTCTCTCAGCGTTTGCTCGATGGATGCCAGAGACTCCTCTGGTGTGAGCGCCTGAGCCCGGATGATGCCATGGCGCAGGTCCAGGACGCGGAGCTGCCTGGGGTTCGACACCGGGCGGCCTCCGAAGTCAGCATCGGTACGCCCCATCCCCGTACCATCTGCGAACTTCAGCACTTGGATACGGCCCCCAGTTCGGGATGGTTCGCGCGGGTGGTCGGCATCACCTGAAGCTCCACTCCGATGACGGCTCAACCAGCCAGCCACCGAGGCACGCGCGACATCCCGCGCCCCAGTGCCGGCCATGGCCCGGCCGGCCTGTCGCTCCTCAGGAACGCCGACCGCGCAGGGACCGCCAGGCGTCACCCACCGCTTCACCGGAGCGCAGCCACCAACTCTCCAGCTTGTTCCGCGCCTTCGACCGCACCTTCCGCCACTTGAACCACAGGGGCAAATTCCGGAACGGTACAGCGTAGAGAGTGTCTGCAATGGCGTGCGCGGCAAGGCCTTTCGGCCCTTCATCGCGGAGGGCTGCGTACAGTTGCGGCGTCAGATTTCGATTGACCCGCGCCGCCGCACCCGCGGCAGTGAACGCGTACCTTCGTTGCTCGGAATCCGAAAACTGCATCGCTCTGACAATTCGCGGCGCCGCCTCCTCCAACGAACAGTTGTAGGCCAACCCGATCGCCGCGGTGCCGAGATGGTTCTCACCACGCTCGCATGCCGCGTCCCATTCTGCCGGGTCGTCCATGCCGAGCAGCCCTTCGCCACCTTCCCAGTCCCATTCAGACGCCATACCGCACCATTCCCGCCGCCCGAACTCCACACGCGACGTCACTTGGTATCCAAGCCGCCATGCGGCCCGACCGTACGGGAGTTGGCAACACTGTCCGCGCTACGTCGTGGGCATCGGCCATGAAGATGCCTCGGGAACGGCGGCGCAGAAGGCGGCGGCCTCCTCCCGTACATAGCTCGAGAGGTCGACCAGTGACTCGACCGTCGCCTTCAGCTCTCGGGCTAGGTCCGGGAACCGTTCCCACGCCTGCGTCTTCCGCGTCACCACCGCGTACAGAAGGTCGTCGTCGTACCAACCCCCCGCGATCTGGGACGGGGCCGTGTCCCGGAGGATGCGGACCGCGAGTGGGAGCAGCCAGGGCAGCCCGACGTCCTGGGTGATCAGGCGGGCCAGCTCGTCGGGCCGAAGGTCGCCGACAGGGCGACGCCGCAGTTCGTGGACCGCTCTGACCAGCGAAGTGGCGTCCTCCGGCGGCTCGGGCCAGCGCTGTCCCTCGAGCCGTTCCAGGGACTGGGTGGGGTCGACGGGCTGGGACACCGACGAGTCCTTTCGTGATGGCCGACCGGCAGGGGTAGCACCTTCCCGGTCCGGCTCCTTGGCCGGTCAGCCTCTCCCTCCGTTTCTTGATCAGTACTTTCAGTCCCCGTTCGGTGAGCCCCTGCGGCAGGCTCTGCATCTCCCGCTCGATGATCTTGCGGATGCTGTTCAGACCGTTGGCCTCGCGCCGGGCGGCGCCCATGTCAACGGGGTTGCGGGCGGCGTCGTACGCGTACGTACTGACCGTGCCAGCCGGGGTGGTGCGACGCGGGCGGCACAGTGGTTATCCGGCGTCACTGTGCGGATTGGGCTCCGTCCTGAGGATGTGCAACACCTGCCAACGGGCTTCTTCCCAACGAGCCCGGCGAGCTACAAGACGCTCGTCAGCACCGCCCTCACTGTGTTGGACGGCCCAGCGGCCGACCTCCGCCTGCAGTTGGCGGGCGACGGACAGGCAGGAAGGGTGACTGAACGGACCCCGCTCGTACGCCTTGTCCAGCATCAATCCAACACCGACACGCGCCGCATCCACCGTGAACTGCGCTTCGCCGGCAAGGAAAAACATGTTGGAAACCCTCCGCTCGGCAACCGCATCCAGGCGTTCCCTGACTTCCAACAAGCGAGGCACGGCCTCTCCTAGGTCAATCGCCTCATGAGCCGCCTCAATGTACTCCAAGCACGCGGACAGTACCGGTTCCTCGATTCCTTCCCGCTCCAGATCCAGCACATGCCATGCGAAGTCCAACGCCAGATGGCCCGCTCGCGGACCGTCCATCTCGTCCAGCAGATCACTGAGGAGCCTCGGAAATACGATCACGATCAGGTTCCGCCCCACGCGCCGCGACCACGACTGAGAATGTTCAACAATTTTCCGGTGTCACCCGTGGCAATCTCGTACTTTTCGAGACCGAGACTCTTCGCCGCTCGAGCCGCATTTGTGAATTGGTTACCCTTGGTGACCTTATCGGCATTCATCTTGTGGTCGACCACCCACCCGACCTTATGATTCTTGTTGGTCATGTCCACGATCACGAAATCTCCCTCTGCCTGCTTTCCGTGAGTACGGTAGACGCGCAAGTTCGTTCGTTTCTCCAGAAGTTTCTCCACGAACTCCCGCTCCGGCGGGCTCATCTCGTACGGCGTGCCCTTCTTCACCTGCTGCCCCGGCCTCACCCGGATCGGCGGGTACGGGGAGAGCCCGTAAGGGTCGAGCCACGTCAGGGGGTTGTGGACATACGTGTCCGGGTTGGGGGCCGCGATCAGGCCCAGAGGATCCGGGCTGAGGTACCGACCCGTCTCGGGGTCGTAGTGGCGGTGCAGGTTGTAGTGGTGCCCCGTCTCAGCATCGTGGTACTGGCCCGGGAAGCGCAGCGGCGTGTACGCCGTCGCGTCGGGGTTCCATGTGGTCACCCCCCACAAGGTCGAGGTACGGCGCCAGACGACGGTGCCGTGCTCGTCGAGCAACTCACTGGGGAGCCCGATGGAGTCGGTGACGATGGCGTAGAAGCGGCTGTCCACCTCGTCCTGCGGCAGGCCTTCGACACGCGTGTACCGCTCCGCCTGTGCCAGCGGCTCCATACCGCTCTCGTCGAACTCCCAGGTCATGGTCTGGGCAACGGGCACTCCGGCCATGGTCGTGCACTGCTCGACCAGAATCCCCTCGTGCCAGGTGAACCGGGTCTCCTCCAGCACGGTCCGCCCGTCGTCGCCCAGGCGTTGCTTGGCCGTACGGCGCCCGAGCGGGTCGTAGTGGTAGCGCCAAACGGTCCCGTCGGGGGTAATGACCTCCGACAACCGGTCCTGCGCGTCCCAGGTGTAACGCCACACGTCCGGCTTGCGGGACAGGCGGGTGCGGCGCCGTACGGTGAGCCGCCCGCTCGCGTCGTGCTCGTACCGCGTCCGCCCGGCGGCGACAAGCCGCGCTCCGGCGTACTCGCGCGGCCCCGAGGCCTCGGTACCGGGGTGCGTCGGGGGCCAGTGGGCCTCCGACTGGTTGCCCTCTCGGTCGTAGACGTACGTCTCGGTCCAGTCGGCCGCGTGTACCTGGACGACCCTCCCGGCGGTGTCGAGGCTGTAACTCCGTGGCCCGGCTCCGGACGGTGCACCGTCCGGCCTCCACAGGTACTCGTGCGAAGACACCACCGAGCCGTCGGGCCCGCGCACCCGGCTGCCGACCAGCCTGCCGGCGGAGTCCCACGCCTGCGCCAGGTGAAGGGCTTGCTCCCAGGTCCGGCTCGTCTCCCGACCTTCCGCGTCATGGGCCGAGGCCACGGTGTGTCGGCCCGAGGTCAGCCCGGTCCTCCGGCCGGCGGCGTCGAAAGAGTACGTCGTGTCGGCGCCGGAGGGGGTGCGGCGCCGGATGAGCTGCCCCGCCGGGTCGTACGCGAGGTGCAGTGTGTGCCCGTTGATCGTCTCCTCCGTCAGCTGCCCCGAGGCGTCATACGAGCGGGACAGTCGTCCGCCCGGCCATACGGCCCCCGTGAGGCGGCCGGACGCGTCGTAGGTGAAGTCCGTGGCCTCACCACCGGACTCGGTGCGTACCAACCGCCCCATTACGTCCCGGGTGTGACGGATGACCTCGTCGGCCGCGCTGGTCCGTGCGGTGAGCCGGCCCGCCGCGTCGTACGCATAGCGGACGACCCGGTTCTCGAAGTCCGACTCCTCGGTCAGACGCCCTGCGGCGTCGTAGGTGTAGTCCCAGGTACGGCCCGTCGGGCCGGTCACCCGTGTCAGCCGGAGCGACGGGTCGTACTCGAAGCGGTACTCCGTCCCGTCGGGGTTGGCGCGGGCGCTGGGCAGGTCGAAGTGGGTGTAGGACCAGCGGGTCTCGGCGCCCATCGCGTCGGTGTGGCCCGTGCAGTTGCCCTCCGCGTCGTACGTCCAGGACTCGGTGGACCCGTCGGGACGGGTGAGGCCGAGCAGCTCGCCCTCCGTGTTCCAGCGCCACCAGGTCACGGTGCCCAGTGGGCCGGTCTCCGAGAGCCTCCGGCCAAAGGCGTCACGTTGCAGCAGTGTTCGTCCGCCGAGCGGGTCCGTGGCCTCCACGATGAGGCCCGCGTCGTTGTTCACGAGGTGGGTGACCGCTCCGAGGGCGTCCGTGAACTCCACGAGACCGCCCTGCTCGTCATAGCGGAAACGGCTCGTCGCTCCCGTGGGGTCGGTGAGGGTGAGACCGTTGCCACGTGCGTCGTACGTGCGCAGCCACCGTCCTCCGTCCGGCATCGCCGTCTCGACGGGCAGGCCCAGCTCGTCGTACGCGATCGTCGTCCGGGTCCCGTCCGGATAGCGGATGACTAGGGGGCGGCCGAGTTCGTCGTTCACGTACTCGGTGGTGTGGCCGAGTTCGTCGGTCTGAGAGACAACGTGGTGGTGGTCGTCGTAGGCGGTGTGTGTGATCCCGCCGAGAGGATCGATCTCGGCGACGACCTGGCTGCCGGCGTTGACGACGAAACGACTGACCGCGCCTTCGGCCGTGGTGAGAGTGGTGACGCGGCAGTCGGGCCACCTGGGGTCGATGCCGTCGTAGTCGAGGGTGACGGTGATGTGGCCGGCCTCGCCGCCTTCGGCGACGCAGCGGTCCCATTCGTCGTAGGTGTACGCGTAACGGCTGTTGTTCCTGTCTGTCCAGGACGTGACGCGGAGACGGTGGTCGTAGGTGAACCGCAGTGGCAGGCCCGAGGAGTTGATCACTTCGGTCAGACTGCCTTCGGTGTAGCCGTAACGCCTGACGACGACGTCCGACCCGTCCTCGGCGGCGTCGACCAGGCTGAGGGTGGTGACCCGACCACCCTCAGTAGTGAAGGCGAGGTGGTAGCCGCCGGAGTCACGCATTGCGAGCGGAGTGCCGTGCTCGTCGTGGTCGAAGGTGATCGTGTGGTGGTTGCGGTCACTGATACCGGTGATCAGTGCGATGCCCTGACCGTCGGGGCGGGCGAAGTGACGGGTGTGCCCGGTCGCCGGGTCGTCGATCCGGTAGCCGCCGCCCTCGGTGCGAGTCAGTGGCCACCGCGGCCCTGCCACGGGAAGTACTGGTGTCTGTACGTCGACCGGATGCGGGTACGCGATCAGCAGTCCGTCCTCGGTGACATACACGATGCCGGCCGTGTCGACCTCGAGTCGTTGGTCGATGGTCGAGGCCCAGGTGGGACCGAACCACCAGCCGCACCGGTAGTCGGAGGCGACGCGTCGCGTGAAGACGAGCGGCAGCAGACCCGGCAACTCGATGTCCGACTGCGGCAGGTACATCGCGCCCGTGGCCATGTCCACGGGATCGCTGCCTTTGGAGCGGACCACCTTGCTCAGCCTGTTCCAGGCCCCCTTGGTACCGGTGACCATGCTGCGGGCGCTCTTGCCCAGACCCCGTACGGCCGCCGCCATGCCCCTGAGGCCGCCCTGCCCCAGGGCTTTGGCACCCCGGGCGAGTCCGCCGAGGGTGGTCAGCCCCTTCATGCCGGGTATGCAACCCAACGCGGCGAGCCCGACGTCCCAGAGGGAGGCCTGGCCTTTGGAGTATTTGTAGAGCGTGTCGGCGAGGACGACGAGGGCGGCGATGAGGACGATCGCGCCGAGGATCGG
>BMSW01000006.1 GCA_014649355.1 Streptomyces althioticus | reverse complement strand
CGCGTCAACCCGCCGCATCTGCCACGCATAAAAACTCTGCACCTCAGCGTACAGATCACCCGACACCTGCTGCACCCCAACGGCCTGCACCATCACCACTCCCTTCCCCACGGCGGCCCTGCCGGCCACACCGTCCCCAGACACCGTGACGGAAACAACTCCAGCACCACTGGAGAAAAGCTCGCGACACCCAACAAAACCCCGACACCAACCACACCCCACGCTGACACACAGGCCGTCTGCCAGGCGGACCGTCCAAAGCGCTCGACCCAAGCGAGTGCACCGCACCAGAGCGGAACCTCGCGCTGCCCCTGCCACCCGCGCACCGCCCCTTCCAGGCAACCGCCGGCGGGGAGAGAGTGGTGGTGTCAGGTCGCGCCGAGGCCGTTCAGGAGGGTGGCGGCGACGAGGTCGGCGGCCTGTGGGGGTTCCAGGTCGGGGAATCGGTGGGCGGCGGTGTCGACGAGCTCGTCCAGGATCGTCCGTGCCCAGGCCGCGTCCACGCCTGCTCGTAGGTAGCCCTCGCCCAGTGCGCGGCGGATGAAGGCGTCGAGGCGCGCGCTCTGCTCCTCCCGGCGGGTCCAGGCAGCGGGGTCTTTCCGCATCATCAGGCGCATGTCGACCGGCCATTCGCGGCTGACGGGGATAATTCCCTCCAGGTAGCGGTGGAGGGCGACCGGCAGTGGGGACTCGAGCAGGCGGGCTTCGTCCAGGACGCGTTCGGCGGAGTCGAGCTTGGCCTGGAAGACGGCACTGAGCAGAGCTTCACGGTTTGCGAAGCGGCGGTGGACGGTCGTGCGGTCCACTCCGGCGGCGGCGGCGATGGCCGCCATGGAGGCGCCCGGGTCCTCTGCCAGGAGTCGGGCTCCGGCGTGGAGGACGGCGGTCAGGTTTCGCGCGGCGTCAGCTCTCATGATGCCGACATTCTACGACCATGCTTTACTTAAATGAATAACGTCATCACGTGAGATGCAACACTTCGATTTACTGCATCATTGCTGTTGCGGTTACGCCGCTTTTGTCTACAGTGGAGTTGCTGTCCCATTCGGGGCGGTGAAGCAGATGACGAAACGAGGCACGCGTCATGGCACGAACCTGGCTGATCACGGGGGGCTCGCAGGGCCTCGGCAAGGCCCTGGTGCTCGCGGCCCTTGAGGCCGGCGACAACGTCGTGGTGACTTCCCGCAAGCCGGAGGCGCTGGCTTCCCTGAGGGCCGAGCACCCGGACCAGCTGGAGGCGATGGCGCTGGACGTCACCTCCGCGGTCCAGTCCCGGGACGTGGTGGCCGCGGCGGTGGAACGGTTCGGATCGGTCGACGTCGTCGTCAACAACGCCGGCTACGCCACCAGCGGCTCGATCGAGGATTTCCCCGAGGACGAGTTCCGCGCGCAGGTCGACACCAACTTGTACGGCGTGGTCAACATGACCCGGGCAGCCCTTCCGGTCATGCGCCGCCAGCGGTCCGGGCACATCGTGCAGATCTCCTCGATCGGCGGACGTGTGGGTGGTACGCCGGGTCTGAGCGCCTACCAGACCGCAAAGTTCGCCGTCGAGGGGTTCTCCGAGGCATTGGCGAACGAGGTGGCACCGTTCGGTGTCAAGGTCATCATCGTCGAGCCGGGCGGCATCCGCACCGGCTGGGCCGCGGGTGCCGCGAAGCCTTCCGGTCCCGTGACCCCCGACTACGAGGAGACCGTGGGACTGTGGCTGGCCCGGTTCGCGGACTACGCCGGCAAGGAACCCGGTGACCCGGACCGCATGGCCCGCGCGATCATCGGCGCCGTGGACGCCGAGGAGCCCCCGCGCCGGCTGCTGCTCGGCAGCGACGCCCTGGAGATCGCGATCAGCTCGGAGGAAAACCGCCTGGCCGAGGCCCGCACGTGGGCCGAGGTCAGCCGTTCCGCGGACTACCCCACCACCTGACGGCACTGTGCAGGCGCGGCACCGGGCCGGTCGAAGCACCGGATCACCGGGCCGCCCCGCCCCGCCCCGCCGCCCATGGACTTCGTACGGCGTCGCCCCTTCGGGGCTACAAGGCCAGCGGGACGGACTGCCGCAGAACGAAGGGCCCGTCCCCCGCGGCTCCCCGATCCGCCCACCACCCAGGGACCCGCTCGAAGTGCATGGGGGAGCCCCGCCCTCGCAGTCCGGAGGGGACATTCGATCCACGCCCTGCAGCCCGGACGGTCGCCCGGCCGAGCGACCCATTTCACACGGTGCGAGCGTGGAAAGCAGCCTCGTGCGACGAACAGCCGTCGCGGCGAGCAGCCACCGCCAGCCAGTGAGAAACCCACCCCTGTCCCGCAGCCGAACCCTGAACGGCGCGTGCCGGCCGGGACCGCCGGCCCACCACCCCGCACGACCGACCGACAAGGAGCAGAGATGAGTAGCGACGACGCCTACGAGCAGGCGCTGAACACCGCGAGCGAACTCCTGGGACAGCGCCTGGAACTTCCGATGAGCCCCGGCGAACCGGCCTCCGGAGCCGACTTCCGCAAGCTGGCGACTGTGCACACGTTCGGGGACTCATGGACCCGTACCGCACTGTCGACGCACGACCGGTCCCTGGTCTCCGTCGCCATCGCCGCGACGCTGGGCGCGTTCGAACCGCTGCGCGGACAGCTGCGCATCGCGCTCAACAACGGCGTCACCCAGGACGAGATCGTCGACCTCTTCATCCACCTCGCCGTCTACGCAGGAGCGGCCCGTGCCTTCGAGACGTACCAGGTCGCCTTGTCCGTCTTCGCCGAGGGGGCCTCCTCCTGAGAGACGTCCGGGCGGAGGCTTTCGCTCAATCCGCTGATGCTGTGCGTGGTGCGCTGCTCCGCGGCCATCGCCGCGGCCGGGCAGACGCGCAGGCGGCTACGGTGCCCGTCGGCCCGTGAGGAGGCGGCCGGTCGCTGAACCTCGCGGTGTGCAGGGCCGGGGCATAGCTGCACGGCACCGGCGCGCCCGCGTCATCGGTGACATACCGGTTCTCGCTGGGGGTGAGCGTCCACAGCTTCTCCGGGAACAGGGGGTGGTGGGCGGCTCGCATCAGTAACCGCTTGGGGCCGAAGGCCCGTCGTGGGCCGGTGAGTTCGCCGGCTTCCACGAGGCGGTTGCTTCGCACCATCGCCTGGCTGTCGGCAAGGCCCGCCGCCCGGCCGCACGAGGTCTGCGGGGCAACGGGGCGTCGGGCATTGGTCGGCCCACGAGAGCACTGTCCGGTCGTCCCCCGCTCAAGGCACGCCAGGCCGATCCGACCTCCGTCTGCGGTGTTCCGCCGCCGGTCGGTGGACTTCCCTCTCAGAGACAACGGCCGGATGCGGAAGCTGACCAGTCACCGCGGGCATACCGCCTGCACCGGTGCCCTCGATCTCGCCGCGCCACGGCTGCCAAGCGAAGGCCGCCCGCAGTCAGCGCCGCCGGCTTCCCCCTTCACGTTGTGTGACTGACATTCACCCGCATGGCCACACCGTGGTGCCGCCTCCTTCACTCGAATGCAGTGTGGTCAGGAGTCTGTCCCCCCTCCCTCAGAGGAAGAAGGGTCATGAAGCACATACGACGCACAGCTGCCCTAAGGGTCCTCCCCCTGACCGTCCTTCTCCCCGCGGCCGCCCTGCTGACTGCCGGTCCCTGCCTGGCGTCCGAGAGCGGGGGCGGTACGACTCCCACGGGCGCTACGTCCACAGGCGCCAAACCGACAGTCGTACTGGTGCACGGCTACTGGGCGGACGCCTCCGGCTGGGACCGGATCGTCCAGGCACTGCAGACCCAGGGCTATCCCGTGGTGGCCACTGCCAACCCGCTGCGCAGCCTCTCCGGCGACGCCGACTACCTTGCCGCCCAGCTGAAGGCGATCGAAGGCCCCATCGTCCTGGTCGGCCACTCCTACGGAGGAGCCGTGATCACCAACGCGGCCGCCGGCAACCCCAACGTCGAGTCCCTCGTCTACATCGCGGGGTTCGCGCCCGACAAGGACGAGACGGCCTTCCAGCTCGCGGCCAAGTACCCGGGCAGCCGAGTGACCGACGACCCCAACGCCCCGGTGCCGACCGCCCTGAACGCCGTACCGCTCGGCGGCGACCCCACGAACGTGGACCTGTACCTCAAACCGGAGAAATTCGCGGATGTCTTCCTGAGCAACCGGCTCGACGCCGCCCGCACACAGGTACTCGCCGCCACCCAGCGGCCCGCGACCGCCGCCTCCGGCAACGAGCCCACCCAGTCCGTCGCGTGGAAGACCATTCCGTCCTGGTACCTCATCGCCACCGACGACCGCACCATAGGCACCGACAACCTGCGTTTCATGGCGAAGCGGGCCAAGGCCACCACCATCGAGGTCAACGCACCGCACGCCGTCATGGAGACCAACCCGGACGACGTCACCCAGCTGATCCTCAAGGCCGCAGGCGACGCACGGCCGAGCCTTGCCGAGACCGGAACCGACCAACGGACCGCCCTCCTCGGTGGTGCCGCGGCGCTCACCGTCGCCGCGGGCACGGCCATCGTGATCCGCGCCCGCCGCACCTGAGGGGTTATGGACGGCAGCAGTCCTGGAGCCCCGAACGAGGAAGCGGGGCCCGGCGGGTGACGGCCCGGTGCCCGCCGGGACGCCGCCCACGGTGAGCGGGAGGAGGGCTGATCCCTTGGTGCAGGCCCCTTCGAGGGCCGGGATCCGCATCGGACGCCCGGCCGGCGGTCGCCTGTCCGTACAGGTGCTGCGGGCAACGTTGGGTACTCCTCGTGCGACCTGGGCGGGATTGTCGAGGTATCTGTCCGCCTGGCGGCGAAGTCCTCCGGAACGGCGTGGCGGATGGTTGGTCCGAGGGCGTCGGCGGGGATGGTCTGCCTCAGGCCGGCGAACTCGAGGGCGAGTTGTCCGGCCACCTTGCGCGCCGTCGGTTCGTTGCGGTGGCGCAGGATCCAACGTTTGCGGATGTCGGGCCGCTGCCGCAGGAAACGGAAGTAGGTCTCGCTGAAGCGGTCGCCCCTGTGACCCGCACGAGGGGCTTGCGGAAGGGTCACGTCACCTGGTGTTGCGAGGGTCTCGCACTCCGATGCAGTTGCCTCGAGGACCGCCCAACGAATCGGACGCGACCGTCCTGTCCCGGAAGGATCGGAAGGCCCTCCAGCCGGCCTGGGCATCGTCTGCGAGCAGCTCGCCGTTCGAGCAGTCGACGGGACGGCAGCCCAGGGCTTTGGAGATACGGAAGATCACGGGCAGCACGTCGTCCTCATCACCTCGGACATGGAGCATGACCGACTCGACGGGGTCGTGTTCGCCGATGCCGAGTTCGATCGCCCAGGTCGGGCCGATCAACTCGCCCCACGTGGGATCGGTCAGATCGACCTCGCCGACGGCTGACCTGAGAGCTCCGTGAACGCTGGAAGGGCTACCGATGGGAGGTGGCTCGTGACCGGCGGGAAGGTCGTCGACCGATGTGACATCCGCAGGTAGCGGCAGAAGAAGAATGTCCCAACTCATAGCGCTCCCCCTTCCGAGATTCCCTAAGGACGCTATCCGCTGGATGTGGGCTCACCGGCCCGGCGGGTCTGGAGCGCGGTCTGCGGTACGTCCTCGTCGAGGCGGGCACCGGCCCGGTGCAACGACGGCTCGCTCCCCTGGGGCGAGGGGCCGACTCCCCCGGGACACCGCCAGAAGGCGGCCTAGGATGAGTGGTGATCGTTTCGGCCGGCCCGGGGGGGGCGGCCCGTGGGAGGGGGAGCAGACAGTGAGCGGGGCCGGGGGGCAGGGCGGGTCGTCCGTGTCGGACGAGGAGTGGGAGCGGTTCCTGCGCGAGTCGGCGCAGGGCGCGGCCGACGCGCCCGTGGAGCCGTCCGCGCGTGCCCGCGAGGTACAGGCACGGCTGCGGAAGAGCGGCGGACAGCCGCAGGGATGGCGTACCTACACCCCGGCCAGGCGGGGGCGGCGCACCGGCTGGTACGTGACCGGGCTGGTCGTGGCCGTCGCGCTGGTCCTGGTGGCGCTGTTCCCGCAGTGGGTGGCGGGATGGTTCGGCGACGGTGAGCCGGCCGGGACGCCCGTGGCCGCCGAGTCGGAGCAGCCGACCGCGGCTCCCGGCGCCGAGCGGGCTGTGCGCCCCACGCTCGACGAGCCGTTCCGCGGCTCGCCCGCCGCCGGCTGGGCCGACGGAGCCGACGGGATCACGGTGCCGGCGGCCAGGGCGACGGGCTGGATGGACACGGCCCAGGTCGAGCGGGCGCTGCGGCGGAGCAAGGAGTTCATGGTGGCCGCCGGCCTCGACCCCGGTGTGCTGCGCGGGAAGCGTCCCGAGCGGGCGGTCGCGTTGCTGAGTCCGCATCAGCGGGACGTGCGGGAGTATCTGCGCGCGGCGTTGTCGTCGGCGCCTCCCACCGAGGAGACGGACCCGCTGCTGCTGTTCAGCCGCTTCCGCCCGGACCAGGCCGAACTGGTCGGCGACGTCGTCAAGACGCGCGGGCGGCTCACCTACCGGGAGGGCGAGCGGGGCGCCGTCGAGGTCACGGCGGACGTCACCTTCGTCTACCCGGTCACCCCGGCGGCGGGTGACGGCGGTGCGGACGCGGAAGTGATCCGTACGATCGTCCGCCGCGAGGTGGTGATGAGCTGGGACGACCCGTCCAAGGTCATCACCGAACCGGACACGATGTCGCTCGTGTCGTACTCGGTCGACATGACCAACGGCGGGTGCTCCGGCCCGACCGGCTACTTCGTACCCCCCTTCGGCACGACCGACGAGCAGCCCGACAGCGCATCCCGGCTCGACCCGTACGACCGCAGCGAGCCCGTCGGCACGGCGACCGGGGCCGGCGACTGCGCGACCGCGACCCGCTCCTAGGACGGAGCGAGGTCGCGGCGGGTCAGTGACTGCGGTGCCAGGGTGACGTGGGAGGGCGTTCTCGCCGACGTACCGCGGTTCCGGCGTGAACTGCCGCATGTCTTCTTCCGGCGCTGCCCCACGCGCGGATACGAACCGTGCCTTGCCGTCGACGAGGACGAGTTCGAGCCGAACGAGGACGTCCCGGCTGTTGCGCGCAGCCGGGGCTTCACTCACGGTCTGCCGGCGGACGATGTTTCTCAAATGATGGAGAACCTGCGTCAGCAGGATCCGCACGCGGACAGGGATGTCCTGCTGCGCGCCATCACCCACTCTTTCGAATGACGCCTTCATCGACCTGTCCGGGATATGAGGGCGCTTCTGGCTCAGCTCCGCCTCAGGACACCGTGCGGATCGGGCCGCCGGCGGGTTACCGCATCGCCCATGCCGTGGCGGCGAACCAGAACCGCACCGTTGCTGGTGGGCCGAGGCGGCCCCGCCGGCCGCTCCCGGGCCCGCGCGGGAGCGGCTGTCCGGCACGCAGCCGCGCCCACTTGTGGCGCACGGCCTGGCGCCTCCAGTGGAAGCGGTCCACAAAGCCGCGGCGCCTCACAGAGCCCAGACGTACAGCGCGACCGTGCCGAGGGTGAAGACGAGGAGCGAGGGGCCCGCTTGAGGCGCCCAGAGCGAACAGGCCGGTCGCGACGAAGCCCATGAGGCCAAGCCAGTACGGCAGCCGCTTGCCCGCCCGCTCCACCCGGTCGAGCTGGTCGGCGACCAGCCGTCGCACGGTCGCCTGTTCCCCAAGGGGGTCTGCGGCGCCCACCTCTCGGCGGCGGATCCTCCGGTTCAGTTCCGCAAGTCCGCCCGCGCCGGTGCCCACGGCCCGGACGGCCCGGCGGCGCTGTACGGCCAGGACCGCGACGGCGACCGAGGTGCAGACCCCCTCACAGAGCGGGGTCGGGACGGCGTGGTCGCCGCCCCGACACCCCGCATAGCCCCGCGCCCACCAGGGTCGCGCCGTGTGCCGGCGAGCTGCACGAGATCACGGGGCGGCCCCGGCGCCCGGGCGGTGGCCGGCTGCGCTGCCGGGCGGCCTCGGTATGGCGGCCGGAAACCGGCCCCTACGCGACGCCGTCGAGGACCTCACGCAGACGGAGCGCGAACTCGTCCGGCTTCCCCGGTTGTCCGAACTCCCCGCCGCAGAAGCCGCCGTGATGGCTGGGGAACACGACCGCCTTCTGCCCGAGGAGTTCGGCTGCCGCGGCGGAGGTGCGTGCCGTCAGCAGGTTCTCGGACTCCTCACCCACCGCGATCACCACACGGGTCGGCGCGGCGGTGATCGCGTCGGCGTCCGGGCGGTAGTCGCTGACCGCCCACGACCGGTCGGACAGCAGCGGATCGTCGCGTGAGCCGTCGTCCTGGGTGGGCATCCCGAACGCGGCGGGGTCGGCCGCGGGCTGCGCGAAGTACGCGTCGGTGAACTCGCCCACCCACGAGGTCATGGCCACGAACGCCGCCATCCCGGCCCCCCACCCCCGCTCCTCGTACGCTTCCCGGACGCCGGCCCGCGCCCGCACGGCTGCGGGGCCGTCCGGTGTCAGGGTGATGAGCGGCGGCTCGTGCGCCACCAGCGTGGTCACGTCCGAGGGGTACTTCTCGACCACCGCGAGCGCGGTGACCGCTCCGCCGCTGCTGGCGAACATCTCGACGGGCCCGGCCCCGAGCGCCTCGATGACGGCGTGCACGTCGTCGGCCTGGGTTCGGGGCGTGTGGTCGGTCCGTCCGTCCTTGCGGACACTGCGTCCGAGGCCGCGCGGGTCGTAGGTGACGACGGTCCGCTCGGGGAAGCGCGCGGCGAGCGTGGCGAAGCCGGTGGCGTCCATGGGCTGCCCGATCATCAGCAGGGGCGGTCGTCCGTCACGGGGCGGCAGGGGGCCGCGCACGTCGTAGACGAGGTTGGCGCCGGCTGTCTCAAGAGTGTGGGTCTGCATGCGTCTTCAGACCGGGCCCACCGCGGAAACTCATCGGAGGCGCTGTCCGACACGGCGTGCGCCCTCCCCCTCCCCCCCCGGGTGGAGCGTCACGGGCGGTCCCGACGCGTGGCGACCGGGTCGGTGAGGCGGGTGAGGCGGCGTCGGCCCGGACAACTGGGCTGCGGCGTGCGCCCGTTCACTCCGGGTCGCACGGCGCGCGGGTGCCGTCGGCCTGACCGCGGTGATGGCGGCGACCGCCGCGGGAGCACCGGCCGTGGCCGTCGACCGGCACCCCGCACGGCTCGCAGCGGCCGAACGGTTCGGCGCGATCCCCCTGCCCGCCACCACACCCGACCTCCCCGGGCGGATCCGGCGGCTGACCGACGGCGGCGCCCGCTACGCGCTGGACACCACCGCCTCACCCCCACTCATCAACCAGGCGCTCCACGCGCTGCGTCCCACCGGCACCCTCGGTCTGGTGGCGCGCCTGCCCGGCCCGCTCACCCTCGAACCGGGCACCCTCGACCGCGGCCGCAGCGTGCGCCACATCTGCGAAGGGGACGCCGTGCCCGCACTGCTGATCCCCCGGCTGATCGGCTTGTGGCGGGCCGGACGCTTCCCTTTCGACCAGCTGATCCGCACCTACCCCCTGTCCGACATCAACGAGGCCGAACGTGACTGCGACGCGGGCCGTGCGGTCAAACCCGTTCTGCTCCCGGACAGGGCGAGCCGGTGACCGGGTCCCGCGGTACCGGCCGCCCGCCCACCCCGGTCCATGACATCCCGATATCTCGACATCCCGAACTCCCCCCCCCGCCGACGGAGGCAGCATGACAGGCACGGCACCCCGGCACTCGGACGCGGAAGGCGTCGACCAAGGAGTGGGCCTGACCGCCCTCCTGGTCGCCGCGTCACGGGCCCTCGAAACCCACCGGCACGACAGCCTGGCCCAGGACCCCTACGCCGAACACTTCGTGCGCGCGGCCCCCGCCTGCGCGCACTGGCCGGTGCGCATCGAAGAGGTTCCGGACGGGGACGACAACCCGCTGTGGGGGAGGTTCGCCCGCTACTTCGGCCTGCGCACCAGGGTGCTCGACGACTTCGTCCTCCAATCGGCCGGGGCGGGCGCCCGCCAAGTGGTCCTGCTCGGGGCGGGCCTGGACACCCGCGCGTTCCGCCTGGACCTGCCCGCCGACTGCGTCGTCTACGAGATCGACAGGGCGGGCGTGCTGGCGTTCAAGGAACAGGTCCTGGCGAGCCTGTCGGCCGCACCCGAAGTCAAACGCGTCCCCGTGCCGGCCGACCTGCGTGAGGACTGGGCCGGCGCGCTCACCACCGCAGGCTACGACCCCGCCGCACCCAGCGTCTGGCTGGCCGAAGGACTCCTCTTCTACCTCCCGGGCCCCGCCGAAACCCACCTCCTCGACACGGTGGACCGGCTGACCGCCCCGGGCAGCGCTCTGGCCTTCGAAGCCAAACTGGAAAAAGACCTCCTGGCCTACCGGGACAGCCCGATCTACACGGCGACGCGCTGGCAGACCGGCATCGACCTGCTCCACCTCTTCGACAAGGGACCACGCCCCGACTCCGCAGGCGCCCTGACGGCCAGGGGCTGGTCCACCTCCATGCACACACCCTTCGAGTTCACCAGGGAGCACGGGCGTGGCCCCCTCCCCACACCCAACGACGCACTCGAAGGAAACCGCTGGATATTCGCCCACAAACCCACACCCTGACACCCGACACTTCCGGCGTCCGGACCGAAAACGTCGAAAAGGGCGCGGATGTTCGCCTCCTCGAAGCTGATCGCCGTCATCACCGGCGCCCCTGGCACCGCCGTCCGAAGCAGCCGCTGCCTGAAGAACACGGCCTGCCATCACGTCGAAGTCACCAGAAACGAGGACCCCACTGTTGCTCGGGGGCGTCTACAGGTCGAATTCCAGGTGCTCGATGTCGGTGAAGCGGACCTCCTCGAGCTGGCCGGCGCGGCGGCCGTCGTCCTGGAAGTACACCTCCTTGAGCCCTTCGGCCGTGATCTCCCGCAACTGCTGCTCGCTCGCGCCCTGCTCCTGAGCATCGAAAAGGCGGGCGGCGTAGCGGGGCGGCAACGCGACGGTCAGGTGCCGAATGCGGTCCTCGTCCGTCGTGCCGATCGGTGCGGTGTAGCCGATGCGGGCGCGGGTGTCGATGACGATGCCGTCGCTGGTCGCCGCCCGTCTCCTCGCCTGGGCGCGGATCTGCGGCTGCCAGCGTTTTTTCACTTCCCGCTCCAGGCGGGCTGCGAGGTCCGGGCGGGGCTTTCTGATCTGGTTCTTCACGTACCTCTCGACCGTGCGCTGCGAGATCCGCAGCATCTGGGCGACCGCCTTGGTGCCCTTCATCTGCCTGACCAGGTAGCGCATCTGCGCGGGCGCGCTCTTGGGTACCGGACGGGTGAAGGCCTTGTGCACCGCGGCGTCCAGGCCGTTGCCGAACAGACTCATCGCGCTCTACCTACTCCCCGGTGTCCTGGTCGGTGACGGTGCCGTCCTTGATGTACCGGGCGAGGTTGAGTTCCGGGGCGTTGAACTGCTCACGGATACCCTCGCCCCACAGCACGCTCTGGGTGCCCTCGTGTTTGACCAGGCCCGGGTTGACGCCCAGTTTGAAGCCTCCGGGCAGCGGTGTGCCGTCCCGGTAGGGCAGGAAGTCCAGCGGGGAGGGCCCGTCGGAGGCATAGACGGCGCAGTCCGAGAGGATGGCCACCGGATACTGGCCGGTGAAGGCGGCGTGCTTGACGATCTTTCGGTGCATGTTGATCCGGGTGCGGGAAATGACGGCGGCACGGATGTCCGGGCGCCACGTGGGCCGGGCGAGGGCCCGCCACGGCTGCCCGGGCTTCCAGCCCTCCCCGCGCGGACGCTCGCGCAGCTTGCCGATGCCGCCCTTCACTGTCGCCTTGATCGCGGACACCACGATCGCCATCTCAGGATCACGCTGCCGGTAGCCTTCCATCGCCTTCAAGAACTCTTCCGGCGGCAGATCGGCATGCACGCCGAGGTCGGCCATCGTGGCGAGGTAGGCATCGCGCAGCCGGTTGTACCAGGCGTCCAGGTAACGGCCGTTGTCGTAGCGGACGTACGCCTCGATCGGCGTGACGTCGTAGCCGAGCTCCACCGCATACGCTACCGTCGGCGTCGCGTACCAAGCCGGCCCCTCGGGCCGCTCGCCCTTCGGCGTGAACGGACTGGGCAACAGCCCGGCATCGAGGTGCACCCACTTGTCCTTGGCGACCTTCACCCTCGACAGGTCGACATGGGAGAGGTCGACCAGCCAGGAGCCGGGCAGTTTTGGATCGAAGACGGGGTTCTTGAGGTGCGTCGGCGCGCCCAGGCCGACCGTGAGGCCGTTCGCACCGGCGGCGAAGGCCATGTTCACGTCGATGCCCACCAGGTGGGGGCGAAGGCATTCGGCGTCGGTGAGCGGGCGCGCCCAGTCGTACGCCTCCTCCACCAGGACCTCGGCCGGGGTGCGCTGGTGGAAACGCGGCAGGTCCGTCAGGATCGGGTGCCCGTCGGGGGCCTCGCACGGCGCGCAGTCCACCGGGTCCTTGCCCAGCGAGCCGGGGTTGTGCTCGGAGTGCCGCTTACCATCGGCGTCCGGCTCGGTGGCGCGGGTCGGCGGATGCAGCGCGGTCATCAGCTCCAGACCGGTCACGGCGGTCGATCCGCGCGGCGTCATCACCCGAACCGCATACGTGCCCAGGAGCCGGGCCAAATCCGCCGGCGGCAGCTGTCCCGCGTCGGCCCAGTGCCGGGTGTCGAGCGCGTTCCACGACGGGATGCACAACTGCACGCAGGATCGCTCCGAGCCCTGCGCGGGTCGGTAGATCCTCGCCCACGGCCCGAACCCGCGCTTCGTCAGCCGCCAGTCGGCGCGCGCCAGTTGCTTGACGACCTTGTGGCCCTCCGGCAGCCGACCAGCCAGACGCTCCTGCTGTGTGAGTGTGACGGGCAGGCCGTAGTGCTCCAGCGCGGCCTCGGTGAGTACGAGCAACGGGTCGGCCGGCTTGCCCGGACCGGACAGCTTCGGCTGCCCGAGCTTGGCCTCTTTCAGCGTCCAGTCCACCAGGGACGGCAGGGACTTGGCGGGCACATCCAGGACCAGGCCGCCGACGCAGTAGGCCAGCACCTGGCCGTTTTCGACGTCGACGACGGCGAGGGGACCGTTCTCGAACCGCGGATCGGCGCCGCCCGCCGGGGTGCTTGAGGGGGCGGCCTTCCTCGCGGCCGGGCGGCGCGACGCCGGCCCTGACGTGACCGCCGGGCGCGGTACAGCGGCGGGGGCAGCGGGGCGGAGTGCGGTGTTCGTGGGCTCAGCAGCCGAGCCTGTGGGTGCGGTGCAGGCTTGGGCCGGTTCAACTGCCGCCGGCGCAGGAGCGGCCGGAACGGCAGGCGTCGCGGGCACCGCCGTTTCCTCAGCAGGCACCGGCGTGTTGGCGGGGTAGAGCTGGGCTAGTTGCTTGAGCATGCGGGCGTATGCGTCGCGCTCCGGCGGCCGCGGCTCGGTCTTGCCGGCCTCCCAGCCGCTGACCGTCGCGCGCCGCACCTGCAGCGCGGCGGCCACCTCGTCCAGCGTCAGGCTGTGCGCCTGGCGCAGCCGCTTGCGTTCCGCCGGAGGCGGCAACGGGGAGCGGGACGCGATGAGCGCATCGACGGCGTCGAACAGCTCGGACATGCAGTACCTCCTGTCCCAACCCTAGCGTGAAGCGCACGTTTCGCGTACCAAACGCGAACGGATGCCGTAAACGACGGTCGCCACGGTTGCCCTGCCTCGAAAGGGGCGCCCTCAGCCTTTGGCCGCCGCAGCCCCCTAGGTCGTGGCCGTAAAAGTCCGCAAAGTGCTGTGGTCGTTGGTCTGTTCGTGGTGCGTCGTCATGAGCTGACTGATGAGTCGTGGGCGGCGATCGAGCCGTTGCTGGCTCCGCCGCGGATGGGTCGTCCGGTGCGGGGTCGCCGGCAGGTGGTCAACGGGATCTACCTTGCCTGCGACGGTCAAGGCTGCGCCCTGGCCTTCACCCTCACCGCCGGGAACGTCAACGACTGCACCCAGTTCGAGCAGGTCATGACCCGCATCAGCATCAAGCGGCGAGGACCCCGCAGACCCAGAACCAAGCCCGAGCGGGCCGCGGCGAACGAGGGCTTCTCGTCCACGAAGATCCGTACCTACCTGCAACGTCGCGGCATCACGGCGGCGATACCCGAGCGGATCGACCAGATCAACGGCCGTATCCGCAGGGGCGAGAGCCCCTGCCGACTCGACCGGGCGGCCTACCGGCGACGCAACGTCGTCGAGCGCTGCTCCAACAAGCTCAAGCACAACAAAGCGATAGGTACAACCGCAACGCCCCTGACGTAGTGCAGGGACGCCGAGCCGCCCGCGCCGTCGAGGTGCAGCCGATCCGGTGGCCGGCAGTCTGCCGTGACTTCACGGAATCTCCACGGAAGGTTCTCGTGCGTACTACAGTTTTCTCCGCGCGGCTCGTCAGCTTGTGCCGCGAAAGAGAGCTACGGGCCGGAATGTATTCGTGTGCCCGAGGTACGCCATGGGGGGCTTTGTGCAGGAGATGGTCAAGGGTGCGAACGTAGCCCTGGCGGACCTGAGTGATGATGTCGGTTCGGTGATCGTCAGTCTCGGCTGGGCCAGCCCCACCGGCGAAGGCGACGCGGACGTGTCGGTGCTGCTGCTCGACTCGAACGGCAAGGTACGCAGCGACAGCGACTTCTACTTCTACAACCACCCGGTGGCCGCCGACGGAAGCGTGCAGTTGCTGGGGAAGACGCCGACGGCGGACGGCAGCGAGGACAGGATCAGTTTCGACCTGACCGCGGTTCCGGGCGAGGTGGAGCGAGTCGTCGTCGCCGCGAGCAGGTACGAGGGCTCCAGCTTCGGTGAGCTGGACGACGTGAGGATCACGTTGGCCGATGCGGCCGGGGAGGGTCTGCTGCGGTTCGCCGTCGACGACGCCGACTCGGTGGCGGCGGTCATCTTCGGTGAGCTGTACCGGCGGGGCGACGGATGGAAGTTCCGCGCGGTCGGGCAGGGCTACGCGTCGGGGCTCGCCGGACTGGCCACCGACTTCGGCGTGGACATCGAGGACGACGCGGCCGCGCAGGCGGATGCGGAGGCAGAGGCGGGAGTGGAGGCGCAACCCGCCGTGCCCGCCGGGCAGGCGCCCATGAACGCCGTCCCGGCTCCCCGCCGGCCCGACAGCCAGGCTGAGGGGGTGAAGAAGCGGGCGGCCCGGCCTCGTACCGCGAAGAAGAAGGTCACCCTTCCCGCGACGGTGAAGAACACCCTGGCGGAGAACGACTCCTGGAAGACGGCCCGGCTGTTCCCCGTGTCCGCGCTCAAGAGCGACCGGGACCGGGAGATGCGGGCCACCTCCGTACTGCTGTCGGTGATGGCGCAGGTTCCCGAGTTCAGCCGAAGGCTCACCGCGGCTTTCGGTGCCCCGGCGGGCCGCATGGAGACGTTTACGGAGGTCTCCCTCCCCCATGGTGACAGCCCGCGCCGCCCGGACGGCGTGATCCGCGTGGAGCGGGCCGGAAAGCTGTGGACGGCCCTGGTGGAGACGAAGACCAACGGCAACGCGCTCAAGGCCGAACAGGTGCAGGCGTACATGGACATCGCCGCCCGTCGCGGCTACGAGGCCGTGATCACGCTGACCAACGACGTCGCTCTGGAGGGCAGCCCGCTCGTCGACGTCAAGATCGACCGGCGACGCAAGCACAAGGTCGCCCTGTGGCACCTGTCGTGGGCTGAAGTGGCCCATCAGGCGCAGATGCTGATCCGGCACGAGGGAGTGGGCAACGCCGCGCACGCCTGGTTGCTGCAGGAACTGCTGCACTACCTGCAGCACGAGAACTCCGGCTGCCACGGCTTCCAGAACATGGGGCCGTCGTGGGTCCCCGTGCGTAACGGCATCGACGACGAGACGCTCTGCCAGGGCGACGCACGGGCGCTCGAGGTCGTCGAGAACTGGGAGCGGCTCATCCGCCAGGTGTGCCTCAGGCTGGGCGGCGAACTCGGGCAGAAGGTTCTGCCCGTTCAGCGCGCCAAGCGGGGAACCGACCCCAAGGAGCGCCGCGACCTCCTCGCCGACCAGCTCTGCCTCGAAGGGCGTCTCCAGGCCGAGTTGCGTATCGACGGCACCCCCGGTGTCCTCATCGTCGGCGCGGACCTGCGGACCGGCAAGCTGCGTACGGCCATCGACGTCCCCGCCCCCGAGCAGGGCTATCCGCTGAGCTGGGCCAAACGGCTCGTCCGGCGGCTGGCGGAGGCGCCGGCCGACCTCCATGTCGAAACCCTCGTCGACGGCACCGGGCCGGGTCCGCGCGGCACCTTGGAACGGCTGCGCCCCGAGCCGGCGGACCTGCTCCCCAAGGACAGCGCCACCAGGATCACCGGGTTCCGGCTGTCTCTGTTCAAGGGCATGGGCAGTGGTCGCGGCAACGCCGAGACCGGTTTCATCCGCAGCGTGGACGATGCCGTGCACCGCTTCTACACGACGGTCGTCGTGCACCTGGACAAGCCGGCAGGGCGCCGCAAACCCGCCGCACAGCACGAGGCCACACCTGTGACGGCACCCGCCGGGTGATGGTCCCGTACTCGCACAGCACGTGCCGGAGGAGTTCAGCCGGTGGCGGCCTCCGCGGGTCCACCGGCCGGCCTCGTCCGAGGTGGCTCCCAGACTGAGCAGTCGTGGGCGAAGAGCACCCGTCGCGGGTCGAAGTCCGTCAGCCGGTCCAGCCACGGTTGGTACGGAGGGAGCGGCGGCTGCAGCCCGTCGTGTGCGGCGCGGCGGGCCAGGTGTTCGGACGCGAAGTGGGAAGCGGTGTCGTGTGCCTGGCCTGCGAGGAGGACTGTGCCGTCGTTCCGCCGGAGGACCAGTGACTGGTGTCCTTGTGTGTGTCCGGGTGTCGGAATGATCCAGACGCCTGGCCATACCTCGGTTTCACCGGCAGTGACTTCGTAGGTTGCGCCGGGGAAGTCGATCAGGTGGTCGAAGGTGTGGCCGCCCTGTTGGGCGGCTTCGAGCTCGGCTTCCTGTACGAGGACGGGTCTGCCGGCCAGAAGGGGATTGCCGCCGCAGTGGTCGAAGTGCAGGTGGCAGTTGACGACGAGGGCGATGTCGTCGAGGGCGGCTCCGGCCGCGGTCAGGGCCTCCCGCAAGGCGCGGCGACGCGGCCGGTAGTGGGCTTCGGTTTCGGGGTCGGCGGCGCCGATGCCGGTGTCGAAGAGGAGCAGTCCTTTGTCGTGTCGTACGAGGTAGGCGAGGACCGGGTCGGCACGTGGCTGAGAGGTGCCGGTTTCTGAGGCCGGGCGGATGAAGTAGCCGAGATCGAGGCGCTGCACCGTCATGTTGCTCGGGGTGTTCCTCATGCCGGCATTCTGGCGGTTCGGTCTCTGCGCACGGGCCCCGCTCTGCCGGCAGCAGAATTCCCGGCCGGCCCGCGTGCGTCCGGGGTGCCGGAACCCGGCCGTGTCGGCGGCTTGGAGGGGGCCTGTCACACCCCTGGGTGCGGCGCCGTGAGGTAGTGCTGCACGGTCGGCGCCAGCCATGCCGTGATCTCCTCCGGGTGCAGGTGTGCGGCGGGCGGGAAGCGCAGGACGTAGCGGGTCAGGGCGAGGCCGAGCAGTTGTGAGGACACCAGTGCGGCGCGCGCGGGTGCCTGTTCGGAGTCGGGGCATACCCGCCGGGCCAGCGGGAGGAGCTGGTCGTTGAAGATGCCGCGCATGCGTTCGGCGCCGGCGTCGTTGGTCACGCCGACTCGCAGGAGTGCGGTGAGTACCTCGTTCTCCTCCCACTGGTGCAGGAAGTGCGTGACCAGTGCTCGGCCGGCCTCGTCGCGGGGCAGTGAGGACGGGTCCGGCAGTTTCAGGTCGATGGCGACGGCCGCCGCGAACAGGCCCTCCTTGTTGCCGTAGTAGCGCATGACCATGGAGGGGTCGATCTTCGCCTGCTGGGCGATGGCGCGGATGGTGGCGCGCTCGTAGCCGTCAGCGGCGAAGCGCTCGCGGGCCGCTTCGAGGATGGCCCGGCGGGTGGTGTCGGAGCGGCGGGCGGGGGCGGCTGGAGCGGGGGTGGCGGGCGTGCTGTCGTTCATGCCAACGATCGTAGGCCAACATGCATTGGCCAACAAGTGTTGACTCGGGTTGCGGCGCGCACCTATCGTTGCCAACAGACGTTGACCAACATGCGTTGGCCTACAACCGTTGTCGCCTGGGAGGTCACCATGAACGGCACCGGCACCAACAAGGGCACGCACCCCTCCGCCGGATCCACGCACCCCGTGATCGTCGTCGGCACCGGCCCCACCGGGCTTCTCCTGGCGGGCGACCTCGCCGAAGCCGGCGTCCCCGTCACCCTGCTCGAGAAGCGGCCCCACCAGGTCAGCAACCTCTCCCGGGCGTTCGGCGTCCACGCCCGCACACTGGAGCAGCTCGACGCCCGCGGCCTCGCCGACGACCTGCTCGCCACCGGCAGCACCATCACCCGGCTGCGGCTCTTCCGGCGTCTTTCCCTCGACCTGAGCACCCTGCCCTCCCGCTTCCCCTTCCTGCTGATCACCCCCCAGTACGAGGTCGAACGCCTCCTGGAGCAGCGCGCCCGGCGGCTCGGCGTCCGGTTCGCGTACGAGACCGAACTCCTCGCCCTGCGCCAGGACACCGACAGCGTCGACCTCGACGTCCGCAACGGTGACGGCACCGCGGCCACTCTCCGTGCCGGCTACGTCGTCGGCACCGACGGCCACCGCAGCGCCGTGCGCCGCGCCGTCGGCCAGCCCTTCCCCGGTGTCTCCGTCATCACCTCCCTCTTCCTCGCCGACGTGCGCCTCGCCGAGAAGCCCGACAGCGTCCTCACGGTCGACGGCGCCGGCGACGTCTTCGCGATGATCGCGTCCTTCGGTGACGGCTGGTACCGCGTCATGGGCTGGAACCGCCGCAACGAGGTCCCGAACGACCACCCCCTCGACCTCGACGAGGTCAAGGACGTCACCCGCCGCGCCCTGGGCACCGACTACGGGATGCACGACGCCCGCTGGCTCTCCCGTTTCCACAGCGACGAACGGCAGGCGCCCCGGTACCGGGTCGGCCGCGTCTTCCTCGCCGGCGACGCCGCCCACATCCACTCCCCCGCCGGCGGGCAGGGCATGAACACCGGCCTCCAGGACGCCGCCAACCTGAGCTGGAAACTCGCCGCCGTCGTCAAGGGGCAGGCCCCCGACAGTCTGCTCGACACCTACCAGAGCGAACGGCATCCGGTCGGCAAGGCGGTCCTGCGCAGCAGCGGCGGCCTCGTGCGCCTCGCCCGCGCGCACCACCCCGCCGTTCGTGCCCTCCGCGCCGCCGTGACCGCCCTCGTCAACACCGCGGCGCCCGCCCGGACCAAGGCCCTCGCCCAGATCACCGGCATCGGCTTCCGCTATCCCGCCCCACGCGGCGCCCACCGGCTCACCGGCACCCGCATCCCCGACGTCACCCTCGCCGGCGGCCGCCGCCTGTACGAGGCACTCCGCGGCGGACGCTTCGTCCTCATCACCCCGGCCACCGTCCAGCTCCCCCGCCACGCCGACCCGGACGACGAGCCCGGCACACGCCCCGCCGTCGAACACTGGGCAGGCGACCGGCGCACCACGGTCCTCGTCCGCCCCGACGGATACGCGGCCTGGGCACAGGACGACGCCGACACCGCAGCCGTCGAGGCCGCGGTCGCCGCGCGCTTCACCAGCATCGGCCGGCACTGACGGCCACCCCCGCCATGGCCCTGCCTGGCCGGCCTCACAGAGGCCGCCTGTGCAGGGCCTCACGCATGGGCTCGGAAGACATCGGCGACGAACTTCGTGTCCGGCGGCACCAACGGCACGTCGGACGTCCTCGTCCGCCGCTTCTCCTGACGTACACCGTTCCGGCGCCGTTCACCGTTGCCGAGTGCCGGCGCGAACTCGCCGGGCCGCACGGCCGGTCGCGGACCATCGCGGTGATCGGCCGGCGGTGGGCATTCGTGGACGCGGCCCACTTCAGCAGGGTGTTCAAGCGGGCGTACGGGATGACGCCCCGGGAGTGGCGCGACCTGCACCGTCCGCGCTGAGCACCCGGGCGGTCCCCCGTTACCGGAAGGAGCGCGAACACGGTCGGCGCGGTCAGTTGCGGGACCGCAGGAAGGCCGCACAGGGGTCGCGGCGGTCACCCGTGGGCGCAGCAGGCACGGTGGTGGCGCCGCAGGCACGGGTGGGTGGCGCCGCAGCGGGTTGCGAACGGGCGCCGGGGAAGCAGGGGGCAACGCAGGCAGCGGGGCAACGCATCGTCATGTCGCGGAACATGACGGAAAATCGACATGACAGGTACATGACTGATCAAGGTGCCTGGGCGTACTCTCACATGAGCCCGGAGGGGCGGTCGACGGCGCGTCCGGCCCCACCGGACGGCTCAGCCGCTCCTCCGTACACCCGGCCCCGCCGGGGCCGGACTCCCCACGGAACAGGAGCAGCAATGCCCCTCGCCACATGGATCAAGGCCGGTACGTCCGCTACGGCGCTCGTCCTCGCCATGGCGGGCACCGCGTCCGCCGCCCCCACTACTCCCACCGCCACCGCACAGCCCGGCGCCCAAGCAGCGGTCGTAACCCTCCGCTACGACGACAGCCGTGCCGCCGGCTGGGAAGCCGCCATCGCGGCCGGAGTCGCCTCGTGGAACGCCAGCGTCACCAACGTGAGGCTGGTGGAAGCAGCACCTGGCGGCGCCGCCGAGATTGTGATCGTCGCAACGTCGGGGTGGCCCCAGGCCACCCTCGGCCCCGTCCGCCCCGGCCGCCAGGTCCGCGTCGAACTCGGCAGCCAGGCCGTGAACGACGGTTACAACAAGACCCGGATCGCCGCGCACGAGCTGGGGCACAGCCTCGGTCTGCCGGACACCAAGCCCGGCCCCTGCTCCCAGCTGATGTCCGGCTCCAGCGCCGGGACCGCATGCACCAGCGCCGTCCCCAACGCGACCGAACGTTCCCGCGTGCAGTCCTACTACGCGAACTACGCGAACGCCCTCGCCGCCTCCGTCGTCACCGACGGCAGGACCCTGGTCGACGCGCCCTGAACCACCGAACCACCACACCACCGAACCACCTGAACCAATGGCCGGAGCATGGTCCGGCGGTGCTCCTGCGCCAGGTGCTGCCGAACCTGCGAAGGTTCGGCAGCACCTCTTCGCCGTTCGGCGATGGGGGTGCGCGACGGCCGGATCTGGTGCTGTCCCGACGAGGGAGCGAGGTGGCGCCGCGGGCACACGCCGCCGCCGATGTCCGCTACTGCCACGCCGCTCACGCTCGCGACCGCGCGCCCCGGCCTTCCGGGCAGGGACGCTCCAACGCCACGCCTCACCGCGTCACGTGCAGGCACCGCAGCAGAAAGCACAATGGAGGGCAGCTGAGGCCGCCGAACCCTCGCGTCCGCCCGTGCGGGCAGCTTCCCTCAGGCCGGGGAGCCGTGCGAGTGCCGGCAGCGTGACACGGAGATGTGATGGCGAACCGCGTGTACACCATCGGGCATTCGACCCGCACCTTCGAGGAGGTGCTGTCGATGCTGCAGAGCCATGAGATCACCCACCTGGTGGACGTACGCTCGTTTCCCGCATCGCGCACCAACCCGCAGTGGAACCAGGACGCGATCGTCGAGGCACTCCCCCCGGCCGTCCACTACCGGTGGATCCGGGAACTGGGCGGCAGGCGGCACACCCCCAAGGGTGTCGAGAGCGTCAACACTGCCTGGCGGGTGAAAGCGTTCCGCGACTACGCGGATCACATGCAGAGCAGCGAGTTCGCGCAAGGGCTGAACGAACTGCTCGGCCTCGCCGAGCACGGGCAGCCGGTGATCATGTGCAGTGAGGCGGTGCCGTGGCGCTGCCACCGCAGACTGATCACCGACGCGCTGATCGTCGCCGGCCTCGACGTCCTGCACATCATGTCCGCCACAGCGACGAAACCGGCGTCCCTGAACGAGAACGCAGTCGTCCGCAACGGTCGGATCACCTACCCCGCAGCCTGAGGTACGCGGGACAGGTACGAGCGTCGGGCGCGAAGGTCTGCGAGGCAGGGGCGGCCACCCCGTCAGAAAGCGTCGCTCGGGCGGAGACACGCTCCCCGCGCGCCCCTCCGTGAGGGAGCTTGTGCGGCACGGGGTCAGGCCGTGCCGCACAAGCGGTCAGTGGCCGACGCCCGCCCTCTCGCCGCGCGGCGCGGGGTCGCGTTCCGTCCGCAGAATCCCGGCGCCCACGGCGGTGGTCACACACAGCAGGGTCAGCAGGAGGAAGGTGTGGTTGAGGGCGACGACGTGGGTCAGCCAGCCGATCACCGCGGGGCCGGCGAGCATGCCGACATAGCCGAGCCCCGCGACTCGGGACACGTTCACGCCCGCGGCCGCCGGGTCGGCGTGCCCGGCCGCGCTGAACAACTGCGGGACAGTACCGGACAGGCCCAGCCCGAACAGGGCCCACCCGGCGAACGCGGCCCACATCCACGGCCCCAGCGCCACCAGCGTGATACCGGCCGCGGCCATGACGGCGCCGTGACGCAGCACGGCCATCGACCCGAACCGGGCGACGAAACGGTCCGCCAGCAGACGGCCGACGGTCATCGCCGCCGCGAACGTGCCGTACGCGAACGCGGCCGTACTGGTGGACGCGCCGAGGACGTCCCGCAGGTGCAGAGCGCTCCAGTCGTTGGCCGCGCCCTCGCACAGCATCACCATCAGCGCCAGGACGGCGAGTAGCCACACCCTCCCTGTCGTCTTGCGCCGCGCGGCCGGGACGTCTGGTGCGGTCTTCGCGCCGACCGGCGCGTCGGACTTCCCGCCCTCGCCGCTTACTCCGGCGGCCGGGGCGACGGACGCTGCGGGGCCGGACGCGTCGAACCCGCCCGCTTCGCCCTCTCCTTCAGCGGCCGGGGCGACGGCAGCTGCCGGCATCAGCGCCCGCACCGAGGCCAGGGCGATCACGATGCTCACGCCTCCGATCGCCGCCATCGTGGCGACCGGGCCCACCCCCGCGCTCGTCGCCCCCGCGACCACCAGCGCCGCGATGACCCCGCCGACGGAGAACGTGGCGTGGAAGCCCGACATCACGGGCCGGCCGTACGCCTTCTCCACGTGCACGGCATGGGCGTTCATGCTCACGTCCAGGGCTCCGTTGCAGGCGCCGAAGACCAGCAGGGCGCCCGCCAGCGTCCACGGATCGCCGGCGAGACCCGGCAGCACCAGCGAGGCGCCGCACAGCACCGCGGTCGCCGGAACCACCACCCGCGCGCCCAGACGGTCGGTCAGCGGA
Source organism: Streptomyces althioticus (assembly GCA_014649355.1). Lineage (GTDB taxonomy): Bacteria > Actinomycetota > Actinomycetes > Streptomycetales > Streptomycetaceae > Streptomyces > Streptomyces althioticus. Next base: position 427,389 of record BMSW01000006.1, on the reverse strand, counting down.
CCCGCCATCTGCATCCCGGCGAACGCGCCGAGCCCCAGCAGGACCAGCAGGCCGCCCAGCGTCGCGTGGCTGACACCCACCCGCTCCTCGGCGGCCGGGATGTGCACCACCCACGCGCCCATCAACGTGCCGCACAGGACGAAATAGACATACGTCGCCACGCGGGCGCCGAGAAGCGAACGTTCCATGCCGCACACCGTAACGAACAGAGCGCCTGTCCGGAAGACCGGTCAACGAACAGATTGAGTGTTCATTACGGGGTGGTGTTCAATTCCGGCATGAGCAACGCAGACCGGCACGCCCAGATCACGAAGGCCGTCACCGACGCCGGCGAGGCGACGGTCCAGCAGCTCGCCGAGCTGACCGGGGCGTCGGACATGACCATCCGCCGCGACCTCGACACCCTGGCCGCCCAAGGCGTCCTCGAACGCGTCCGGGGCGGAGCACGCAGCCTTCTCCTCAGAGGCGAGGAACCCCCCTTCGCCCTGCGCGCCCACGAAGCGGCCGACACCAAACGGCGCATCGCCGCCCAGGTCTGCGCCCTCATCGCCGACGGTGAGACCGTCGTCCTCGACAGCGGAACCACCTGCCTGGAAGTCGCCCGCCTCCTGCGCGACAGGCCCGTCACCGTGATGCCGCTGTCCCTCCAGGCCATCCAGCTGTTCGACGCCACGCCCCGCCCCGCCGCCCTCGTCCTGCCCGGCGGCCGGCCCCGCGCCGCCGAAGGAGCCCTCACCGGCCCCCTCACCCTCGCCTCCCTCGCCGCCCTGCGGTTCGACACCGCCGTCATCGGCTGCTGCGGCCTCACCGCCGCCGACGGCCTGACCGCCTACGACCTCGACGACGCAGCCGTCAAGAAGGCGAGCATCGCCTCCGCCCGCCGCACCCTCGTCGCCACCGACGGCAGCAAACTCGGCCGCACCGCCTTCGCCCACGTCGCCCCCGCGAACCGCCTGGACACCCTCGTCACCGACAGCACCGCGCCCGCCGGCGAAATCACCGCACTGCAGAACGCCGGCACCAACGTCACCACCGTCTGACCGCGCCCGGCCACCGGGCGAGAAACAGCAAGCCGTCACTCGCCGCGGCCGCCGCCGCTGCGCGCACCGCGGGGAGCGGGATCCGGCCGGTCCGCCGGGGCGGACCCACTGTCCTCAGCACACCCCGCGACCACGCGGAGGTACGGGCCCGCAACCTCCGCGTCGCCGCCGCCTACGCCGGAAGAGGCACACGGGCCTACCAGTTGATGGAAGCCGGCCGTGTCCGAGGCCGCGCCGTCAACACCTTCTGGACCCGGCCCGCAACCGCGCCGACGGACCCGGTCACCTGCTCACGACGACCACGGCTTGAGCATGTCCTTCATGGTGTCCGTCAGGGCGAACTGCAGCAGCGGGCCGTAAGTGATCCGACCCACGCCGAGGCGGCGGAAACGGTCGAGGTCGTGTTTGACGGGGTGGGCCGTTGAGTTCACGGGGACCGTGACCGCGCCGGTCACCGCGGTGAGCAGGTCGTCGTCGTCCTGGATACCCACCGGGTAGACACTGTCGGCGCCGGCCTCCACCAGGGCGCGCAGCCGCTCGATCGCCTCGTCTCGGACGGTGGAGGCGTCCTGCGCGCGCATGAAGAGGTCGGTGCGTCCGTTCACCCAGACCGGGACGCCGGCGTCGTCGGCCGCCGTGCGCAGGCCGGCGACGTAGTTCGCGTGTTCCTGCGTGTCACGAAGGCGGCCGCCTTCCGAGTGGACGGTGTCCTCGATGTTGAGGCCGACGCCGCCGACCTCGATGAGTCCGGCGACGAGGTCGGACGGCTTCTGCCCGTATCCGGCCTCCAGGTCGACGGACACGGGGACGTCGACCGCCGCGATGACCGGCCTGACGGCGGCCAGCACCTCCTCGAAGGTCTGCCCCTCGTTGTCGCCGGCCCCTCGGGAGTCGGCGAGGGGGTGGCTGCCGATCGTCAGCGCCGGAAACCCCGCGGCGACGGCTGTCCGTGCGGACCACACGTCCCAGACGGTCGGCAGCACGAGCGGCTTGTGCTGGGCGTGCAACTGCTTGAGACGTCGAGCGCGCTCAACGGTGATGTCATGAGCCATGCCTGGGACGCTACCCCCGGGGTCGCCGGGGACAACGCCGCGACAGGCGTGATGCGGCGGCATCGTGGTCAACGCGCACGGGGGGCGGGCACCCGCTGTGCCCGCCCCCCGTGCGTTCAAGCGCCGCCCGTCACTTCTTGCCGAGCAGCTTCTTCATCTGCTCGATCTCCGCGCTCTGTGAGTCGATGATGTCCGCGGCCATTTTGCGGGCCGGTGTGTGGGCGCCGGCGGACTGTTCGGTCTTCGCCATCTCGACCGCGCCCTCGTGGTGCTTGATCATCATTTCCATGAACGCGGTGTCGAAGGCCTGGCCCGAGGCGTTCTCGAGCTCCGTCATCTCCTCGGCGCTCATCATGCCGTCCATGGCGTCCATGCCCTCCATGCCGCCGTGCATGGAGTGGTCCATGGCGCCCTCGGCGGGCACCGTCTCGCCCCAGGACATCAGCCAGCCCGACAGCTTCTCGATCTCCGGGGCCTGTGCCGCCTTGATCTCGGCGGCGAGCTTCTTCACCTCGGCCGACCGAGCCCGGTCGGGCGCGAGGTCGGCCATCTCCACGGCCTGGCGGTGGTGGGGGATCATCCCCTTGGCGAAGGTGACGTCGGCCGCGTTGTGCTGCCCCTGAGACGCTGACACCGAGGGCACGGCGGACGCGGAGTCGGTGGCCCGGTGGCCGCCGTGTCCGGCCGCGCCGGTGTCGTTGCCGCTGCTGCCGCAGGCCGCCAGGACGAGTGCCGTCACGCCTGAGGCGGCAAGCACGGCGGTACGGCGGACGAGGGAACGCTTGTGATTCATCTGGTGCGACTCCTTCACGCACGCCGGTCGCGGCGTGCGGTGGTACGGATGTGAGAGCGTGCGTGAGCTCGGCACCAGGGGTGCCGGGCGGGCCGCTCTATATCCGGAGGAGTTGCAGCTCGGACAGGTCGGGCGGGGCGCGGCCGTCATGCGGCGAGCCCGTGGCCGCCGAGGTGGAGGACGGCGTGGCGGGCGCGTCGAGCACGGTGCCGGTCAACGTCGGCGGCGTGTAGGCCGTAGCCGTGCCCGCGGCGGCGCAGGCGCCGTCGGCGTGGTCGACGTGGCCCGGCAGTCCGTCGGTATGGGCGCAGTCTCCTGCCGCGGTCGGTGCGCCGTCCTCCGCTGCCGAACCCGTCGTCGCCGTCGGCGCCATGTCATGGACGGCCGCGGTCCGCTGCGGCACCGGCGTCCCGCCCGGGGCCAGGCCGTGCATGCCCAGCACGCCGGCCAGCACCGCCAGGACCAGCAGCACGAACAGCCGCCCGGCCGGGCGGCTGCCGGAACGGCTGCTCGCAGTCACGGGCCCCATCGTAGGAGGAGGTATGCCGCGAGGAGCGGCGGAGGCCCACCGGAGGTGTACGGGCTCACCCACAGGTGTCACATCGTCGGCCGACCGCGGTTGCTCACGCCGCGCGGGTGCCGCTCCCGTGGACGGTCATGCTCCGGGCGGGGTGGTCCGCGCGGCGGATCGGGTCAGAACCCGGCGGCCGAGGACCACGGCGGCCAGTCCCAGCGGCACGGCCACGACGGCGCCGACGAGCCCGTTGCCCGTACCGGGGCCGCCGTCGGCGGTGGCCAGGTGCAGCACCGCGAGAACCGTCCCGGCCGCTCCCATCACCATGGCCGCCGTCCCGGCGGTGCGCGGATCGACGCTGCGGAACCGGCGGCCGGTGCGGCTCGTGGCAAGCCAGGCGAGCGCCACTCCGAGCGCACCGGCCAGCAGCGCCAGGTTGGCCCCTGTCCTCCCGTCACCGATGATCCCGCCCTCGGCGGCCGCCATCAGTGCTGTTGGAGCGCTCATACCGCTCCCCTCCTTCGTCTTCGTCTTCGTCCTTCGTCGTCGCCGGCACCGACGTCCGGTGACTTGACGTCAGGATGCGCGTCGGGCCTCCGTGCGGTCGTCCAGCAGATGCGGGTGTTTCCAGGTGCGGCCGGGGCCGTACCGGGATACCGCGAGGGGAGGCAGTCGGCGTCCGGCTACCGCACACGCGGTAGCCGGACGCTCCTCCGCGAGCGGGATTCGGCGACGAGCGCGTCCGGTTACGGTGCACCCCATGGACAAAGGACGGTTCGCTGTCCCGGCCGGAGTCACCGCGTGGGCGACTGCCCTGGGCGTGGCGGCGCTGATGCTGGGCACCGGCCTGTCCGGACCCCACCCGTCCGGAGGGCGCGCGCTGCTCGGCTCCGTGCTGCTGGCGGCGGGCGGGCTCGCTCTGGCCGCGCGCCGGCGGGCGCCGCTCGTGGTTCTGGCCGTCACCGGTGTATGCGCGGTCGGCTGTCTCGCAGCCGGGTTCGACGCGCTGGCCGTCTCCTACCTGGTCGCGGTCTACGGCGCGGTGCGCGCCGGACACCGCAGGATCACGCTGGGTGTCTCGGTGGGTCTGGTGGCCGTACTTCACCTCACGGCGCCGGTCTTCCTCGGAGGCGGTGCGGGGGAGGCTATGGCACGGGCCCGGCACACGCTCGAACTCGCCTGGCTCATCGCCGCGTTCGCCGCCGGGGAAGCGGTACGGCAGGCCGAGCGGCGGGCGGAGGAGGCCGAGCGCACCCGTGAGGAAACCGCGCGCCGCCGGGCCGACGAGGAACGGCTGCGTATCGCACGGGAACTGCACGACTCGCTCACCCACCAGATCTCGGTCGTCAAGGTGCAGTCCGAGGTCGCCGTGCACGTGGCCCGGCGCCGGGGCGAGCCGGTGTCCCCGGCTCTGCTCGCGATCCAGGAGGCCGGCCGGGAGGCGAGCCGGGAGCTTCGGGCGACCCTTGAGGCGCTGCGTGACGACGACACCGCCCCGCCGCACGGGCTCGACCACATCCCCGGCTTGGTGGAACGGTTCCGGCGAACCGGCCTGGAAGCCACCCTGGCGATCACGGGGCGGCCGCAGTCCGTGCCGGCCGCGGTGAGCCGTACCGCCTACCGGATCGTTCAGGAGTCGCTCACCAACGTCGCCCGTCATGCCGCGGCCGCCACCGCCTCCGTGCTCATCGACCACCGGCCGGACGCACTCGTCGTCCGCGTCGACGACGACGGACATGGCTCCGCGCAGTCACCGCCGACACCGGGGCACGGGCTGCTCGGCATGCGGGAACGCGTCGCGGCGCTCGGCGGCCGCCTGCGTACCGAGCCGCGCAACACCGGAGGGTTCACCGTGCACGCCGAACTCCCCACGAAGGGAAACTCGTGATCCGAGTCCTCCTCGTCGACGACCAGCCGCTGATCCGCAGCGGCTTCCGCGCGCTGCTCGACCTCGAGGACGACATCGAGGTGGTGGCGGAGGCCGCCGACGGCGCGGAGTGCCTGGCACTCGTCAAAGAACATCTGCCGGACGTCGCTCTCGTCGACATCCAGATGCCCGTCATGGACGGCATCGAGGCGACCCGGCGCATCGCCGCAGACCCGGACCTGGCGGGCGTGCACGTTGTCATGCTGACCAACTACGGCATGGACGAGTACGTCTTCGACGCGCTGCGCGCCAGCGCCGCCGGCTTCCTGGTCAAGGACATCCTGCCGGAGGACTTCCTGCACTCCGTACGCGTCGCCGCCCGCGGTGACGCCCTCCTCGCGCCCGCCGTCACCCGCACACTCATCGACCGCTACGTCTCCCAGCCGCCGCCCGCCTCCACCGCCGGCGGGCTGGAGCAACTCACCGACCGGGAGCGCGAGACGGTCGCCCTGGCCGCACACGGTCTGTCCAACGACGAGATCGCCCGCCGCCTGGTCATCAGCCCGGCAACCGCGAAGACACACATCAACCGGGCGATGACCAAGCTTCACGCCCGCGACCGGGCCCAACTCGTCGTGTTCGCCTATCAGTCGGGACTGGTGACTCCGCGTGGCGCGTAGGCCTCGGAGGGCGCCTCCCATGCCCTAGTGGGCATGGGGCGGAATGGGCAGGTGGGTGCCGGTCCAGTGGGTGTGGAGGCGGCGGTCGTGGGAGACCAGGAGGATCGTGCCCGGGTAGTCGGCCAGGGCCTGTTCCAGGTCTTCGATCAGGGACGGGGACAGGTGATTGGTCGGTTCGTCCAGCAGGAGGATGTCGCTCGGACGGGTCAGCAGGCGTGCCAGGGACAGGCGTTGGCGTTGGCCTGTGGACAGGTCGGTGACGCGGGCGGTGAGGCGGTCGGTGGTGAACAGGCCCAGAGTGAGGAGGGTTTCGGCGTGGTCGTCCGGGTGGCCGGGCAGGCCGCGGGCGAAGGCCTGCAGGACCGTCTCCCCCGGCCTCCCCGGTGCGGGTTCCTGCGGGAGGTGGCCGATCCGGCCGCGGCGGGTGATCCGGCCGGTGTCGGGGGCAAGGCGGCCGGCCAGGACCGTCAGCAACGTGCTCTTGCCCGTGCCGTTCGGGCCCGTGATCAGCAGGCGCTCCCCCGCCTTCACCGTCACATCGGTCGAGGCCAGGCGGCCGGTCACCGTGACGCCCGTCGCTTCCAGGACCGTGCCCTGCAGGCGGCCGCCCCTGGGTGAGGTAAGCCTGAAGCGCAGGGGCTCAGGGGGTTTCGGAACCGGGTCCGCGAGCAGGCGTCGCAGGCGCTCTTCCGCGTTGCGGATGCGGCCGGCCACCGACTGCTGGACGCGGCCGCCGGCGCGGTCGTAGGCCATTTTGTTGCCGTCCTTCATCGCCCGGCCCGGGGCGACGCGGCGGGCGGTGACCGTGGCCGCTTCGCGCTGTGCGGCCACTTCCGTTTCCCAGCGGGCGTGTTCCTGTTCCCAGCGGCGGCGGGCGGCTGCCTTTTCGGCGAGGTAGCCGGTGTAGCCGTTGCCGTAGCGGGTGACCGTACGGCGGTCGCCGTCGACCTCGAGGAGGGTGGTGGCGACGCGGTCGAGAAAGGTGCGGTCGTGAGACACCGCGACCGTGGTGCCGGGGCGGGTGCGCAGGTGGTCCTCGAGCCAGGTCAGGGCGTGGTCGTCGAGGTGGTTGGTCGGCTCGTCCAGCAGCAGCACCTCGGGGGAGGCGGCCAGCAGGGCGGCGAGGCGGAGGCGGACCTGTTCGCCGCCGGAGAGGTCGCCGATGGCACGGTCGCGCGGCAGGTGGGCCAGGCCCAGGCCGTGCAGGGCGCGCTCCACGCGGGCATCGGCCTCGTAACCGCCGCGCAGTTCGAACGCCGTCAGCAGGTCGCCGTACTCCGCCAGCACCCGGGCGTTCTCCCCTGTGCCGTCGGCCATGGCGGCTTCGAGGTCGCGCATGCGGGCCTGCATCGCCCGCAGGTCGCTCAGCGCCTCGTCCACCGCCTGCTGGACCGTGTGATCGGCGGGCAGGGTGCCGTCCTGCGGGAGGTAGCCGACGCCTCCGTCGGCGTGGACGGTCACCTCACCGCTGTCGGGCTGTTCGGCACCGGCGAGGAGGCGGAGCAGGGTGGTCTTGCCCGAACCGTTCTCCCCGACGATGCCGGTGCGTTCACCCGTGCTGAGGCTGCAGGTGACGGCGTCGAGGACGAGACGGCCGTTGTACGACTTCGTGACGGAGCGGGCGGTGATCTGTGAGGGCACGCGGGTTCTCCTGGACGTTCGAGTGACGGGCGGCCGCGGTGGGCCGGTGGGTCCGGTGAGCGTCCGGGAGGAGCATCTTTCACATCCCTACTGCGACAACAGTTGCATTAGGATCGTGTCATGACGGCAGGGGGCGCAGCAAGCGCAATAGGCGGGACGGCGGCCGTGGTGCGTCGGCCGGGCGGACGCAGCGCGCGGATTCGGGCGCAGGTACTGGAGGCCGTACGGGAGCTGCTGGTGGAGCAGGGCTTCGACGCCCTGAGCGTGGATGCCGTGGCCGAACGGGCCGCCGTGCACCGGACCACCGTGTACCGGCGCTGGCGCGATGTGGGGGGTCTGCTCGCCGATGTCCTCGACGCCGCCGGCGACGACGGCTGGCAGCCGCCCGACACCGGCACCCTCGAGGGCGATCTGACCGCCGTGAACGGCGAGGTGGAGGTTGGGCTCACCGGTGAGCCCGTGACCGCGGCGCTGATCGCCGCTTCGTTCCGCTCGACGCAGGCGGCCGAGGCGTTGCGGCGGTTCTGGGACGAGCGGTACGAGCGGTGCGCCGTCGTGGTGGAGCGTGCCCTGGCGCGGGGGGAGGTGCCTGAAGGGACGTGCGCGCGGAGGGTGGTCGTCGCCGCGACGGCGCCGGTGTACCAGCAGGTCCTGCTGCTGAGGGGCGGGGCCGATCCGACTCTCGCCCGACAGGCGGCGGCCGGCGTGGCGCTGGCAGCGTCACAGGGGCTGTTCGTCGTCGGCGAGGGGCCGGGGTAGGGCGAGGGTTCGGGTCAGGTCGTCCGCACGGTGACGCCGGCACCATGGCCGAGTTCGGCGGTCAGGAGCCGCAGCAGCCTCCCGAGGACGCCCCTTCTGTTCCTGCGGAGGTGCCGGCTGTTCCCGCGGAGGTGCCGAGCTGGATCAGCTGGGGTGCGGGCGTGCAGCAGCCACCGTCACCTTCGGCGGCGTCGGGCGCGTCGAACAGGCCCGCCCCGCCGCAGACTCCGGTCTCAGGGAGGGTGAGTTCCACGCGGTCGGCGGACTCCAGGTCGCCGGCGATGGCGGCGGCGACGGAGCGGACCTGTTCGTAGCCGGTCATCGCCAGGAACGTGGGGGCGCGGCCGTAGGACTTCATTCCGACCAGGTAGACGCCCTTCTCCCGGTGGGAGAGCTCGCGGTGACCGTGAGGGGGAACGGTGCCGCAGGAGTGCTGGTTGGGGTCGATCAGCGGGGCCAGCGCGACGGGGGCATGGAGGCGTTCGTCCAGGTCGATACGCAATTCGTCGAGGAAGTTCAGGTCGGGGCGGAAGCCTGTCAGGACGATCACCTCGTCGACCGGGTCCAGGCGGCGGCCGTCCTCACCGACGAGGACCGGACGGCCGTCGGCTGCCCGCTCGAACGCCACCGTACGGAAACCGGTGACCGCGTCCGCGTGACCGTCGTCGACGGCCGCCTTCGCCGCCAGGCCCAGGGCTCCGCGTGCCGGAAGCTGGTCGGCCTCTCCCCCACCGAAGGTGGAGCCGGAGATACCCCGGCGCAGGACCCATACGGCCTTGGTGCCTGTGCCGTCGTCGGACGTGGCGAGGTCGGCAAGGTCGGCGAGGGCGGTGAAGGCGGAGGCGCCTGAACCGACGACCGCCGTACGCCTTCCCGCGTACCGGGCGCGGACGGCGGGGTCCCTCAGGTCGGGGACGCGGTACGTGATGCGGTCCTCGGCCGCCTTCTCGCCGAGCGCGGGCAGACCGTCGGCACCTGCGGGGGACGGCGTGGTCCAGGTGCCGGAGGCGTCGATGACGGCGCGGGCGTACACACGCTCCTCGCGGCCGTCGGCGTGGCTGACGTGCAGGGCGAACGGCCGGCTCTCGCGGTCGGCGTCCACGACACGGTCGCGGCCGGCGCGGGAGACACCGGTGACCCGGGTGTCGTAGCGGACGCGCTCGCCGAGGGCGTCGGCGAGGGGCCGCAGGTAGAGGTCGGCCCAGTCACCGCCGGAGGGGTAGGTGGCGGGGTCGGGCTTCACCCAGCCGGAGGAGGCGAGGAGCTTCTCGGCGGCGGGGTCGACGACTTCGCCCCAGGTGGAGAACAACCGCACGTGCGACCACTCGCGCACCGCCGCGCCGGCGGCGTGCCCTGCCTCAAGAACCAGCGGCTCGATGCCCCGGTCCAGCAGGTGCGCGGCTGCGGCCAGACCGACGGGGCCGGCTCCGATCACGACGACGGGCAGGTCGGTGTAGGGAGGCACGTTCACCGGAGCTCCTTGCGTGCGTGTTTCGACATCTGTCGATGGCTTGTGCGGCCCAGCTTGGCACTTGCATCGATAGACGTCAACATAGACAGATGCCGAAATAGGATTCTCGGCGAGCAGGCCTCCATGGGACCTCCCTGGGCTGGATCGATACGTGTCAACATAGACGTATGTCGAATACGAAGGTTCTGCCGCTGCTCGACCCTGCCGAGGGCCAGGCGGCGCCGTGCTGCCCTCCGGTGACCGAGCGCCCGATGACCTCCGAGGAGGCGGAGACGGCCGCGAGGATGTTCAAGGCGCTCGGCGACCCGGTCCGGCTGCGGCTCTTTTCTGCGGTGGCCTCGCACGAGGGCGGCGAGGCGTGCGTGTGCGACATCTCCGACGTAGGCGTCTCCCAGCCGACCGTCTCCCACCACCTGAAGAAGCTCAAGGAGGCCGGGCTGCTCACCTCCGAGCGGCGCGGAACCTGGGTCTACTACCGGGTGCAGCCGTCCGTACTGGCCGCCATGGGACGGCTGTTGGCGGGGGCGCCGACCGGGGTTTGACAGCGGGCCGAGGCCTGCAGGCAGGGCGGCGCGCTGTCGAAGGGGGCCGGCGCTGCCGGGTGGAACGTCAGCCGATGGTCTTGAGAACCGCCTCGGCCAGTGGCGCGGAGGAGGCCGGGTTCTGGCCGGTGTGGAGGTTGCGGTCGACGACCACGTGCGGCGCCCAGGGCTCCGCCGCCGAGTAGCGGGCCCCCGCCTCCTCGAGCCGCTCCTGGAGCAGCCAGGGGAGCCGGTCGGCGAGGCCGGCCCGCTTCTCCTCGACGGTGCTGAAGGCGGTGAGCCGGTAGTCGTCGAACAGCCATCCGCCGTCCTCGGTCCGGGCCGGGAGCAGGGCCGCGACACCGTGGCAGACCACACCCAGGGCGGTGCCCGCATCCATCACGCTGCGCAGCAGCCGCGCCGAGTCGGTGTCCTGCGCCAGGTCCTGCATGGGGCCGTGTCCGCCGACGTAGAAGACCGCGGCGTACCGGGAGGGGTCCACGTCGGCCAGGGCGAGGGGGCGCCGGAGCTCCGCGGCGGCGTCCAGTACGGCCGCCACGGCGGCGGCGCCCGCGGCACCGCCGTTCATCTCGGGGCTCAGACTGGCCGGGTCGGGGGTGGGCACGACGCCGCCGGGGGTCGCGACGGTGACCCGGTGACCCGCGTCGGTGAAGGCGCGGTAGGGCTCTGTGAACTCCTCGGCCCAGTAGCCGGTGGGGTGGTCGGCGCCGTCGGTCGTCGTCAGACGGTCGGTGCCGGTCAGCACCATGAGGATGTCTGCCATGTCGAACATGCTCCTTCGGGGTCCCGGGCGTCCGGGAAGGGAGTGGGGCCGGCCGGCGGACCGGCGGTGGAACGTCCCCGACACTAGGTCGCACACCCATCGGGAAACCAATAGGAAAGTCGATATGAACTCTCGGAATTCCGATGCGTCGGGAGCGGCTTCGTCCCGTGGCGAGTCGCAGCACGGTGGGCCGTCGTCCGACGGGGCACCGTCCGGTGGGGGTCCACTGGACCTCGGTCTGCTGCGGACCTTCCTGGCCGTCCACCGGGCCCGCTCCCTCACCGGCGCCGCCCGCGACCTGGGCATCTCGCAGCCCACCGTGAGCGCTCAGATCCAGGCCCTGGAGGCGCGGATGGGGCGCCGGCTCTTCGAACGGCTGCCGAGGGGGGTCGCACCCACCTCGGTCGCGGACTCCCTGGCCGGGGAGATCGCCGCGCCCCTCGACGCGCTGGCCTCCGTCGCGGAGCGCGGCCGGCCGGGAGCCGAGGCGACTGCCGAGCCCGTGCACCTGGCCGGTCCGGCCGAGCTGCTCGCCGTCCTGGCGCTGCCCGCCCTCGCCCCGCTGACGGACACCGGCGTGCTGCTGCGCGTCACCACCGGGCTGGCGGACGACCTCCTCGAAGGGCTCCAGGCCGGCCGGTTCGATCTCGTACTGTCCGCGGTACGCCCTCGCGGCCGTGCCCTCAGCGCCGTCCCGCTGACGGACGAGGAGTTCGTTCTCGTCGCGGCCCCGGAGTGGGCCCGCCGGATCGGCCCTCTCACGGGCGGCGACCCCGCGCCCTTGCGGGACGTACCGCTCGTCGCGTACGCGGAGGATCTGCCGATCCTGCGCCGGTACTGGCGTCACGTCTTCCGCACGCGCCTCACGGCCCGGCCTGCCGTAGTCGTCCCGGACCTGCGCGCTGTCCGGTCGTCTGTGGTGGCGGGTTCGGGCGTGACCGTGCTGCCGCGGTACCTGTGCGCACGTGAACTCGAGGCGGGCGCCCTGGTCGCCCTGCTGTCGCCGGAGGACCCGCCCATCAACACGAGCTTCCTGGTGCAGCGGGCGGGGGGTGTTCCTCGGGCGCACGTCGTGGCGGTGCGTGAGTGTCTGTTGCGGGCGGCTCGGGAGTGGTGAGGGTCAGGTCTGTGCACAGACGGCGCACGTCGGGCCGTCGTTGGGGGTAAGCACCGGTTGCGGGTGTGATCGCTCAAGCAGCGGCTTGGCCACCGGTGTTCGGCACCGTGGACGTGGTGGCGCGGCTCCGCATCCGCCCGGCGGTCGCCGTCACTCCGAGGCGGCGGAGGGCGACGCTCGCCATGACGAACAGCGCGGCGAAGACGGCCAGGAGTGCGACACAGACCGTCAGTTGTCGGCTTCCCGCAGCCTGCCAACTGGTCAACGCGGCGGATCCCGCCCAAAGCGCCGTCGCCGCGGCGTAGAAGGAGCGGATGCGGCGGAGCTGGCGCACAGCCCGCTTCAGCTGAATACGTTCACTCTTCATCGGTGCCATGCGCCCCCGTGTACCCCCGAATCGCGTTGTGCATCAGGGGGGAAGAGGCGCGTCGGGGGACCCGTGGATCCGCCCCACATCGGCGGCAAGACAGGCACGTGGTATCAGCGCGATCTGTTCGACTCGCATCGGGGCGGGCCAGGCCCTCGCCCGCGTAAACCGCTGGTCGGTTTCAGGCGGGACGCGGCAGGATGATCCACATGAGTCTGCCCACTCCCGAACTCCACACCGCCCGCCTGAGACTTCGGCCGTTCGCCGACGGTGACGCGGCGCCGCTCCACGCCCTGCACAGCGACCCTCAGGTGCTTCGGTACTGGGACTCCCCTCCGTGGACCGACCCGGCCCGTGCGCAGCGCTTCCTCGCTACGTGCCGTCGGATGGAGGAGGAGGGCACGGGAGCGCGGCTGGCCGTCGAGCGCGGCTCCGACGGCGCCTTCATCGGCTGGTGCGGCCTCGTCGAATGGAACCCGGACTTCCGTAGCGCGGTGCTGTGTTACGTCTTCGACCGTGAGGTCTGGGGCAACGGGTATGCCACCGAGACGGTGCGGGGGCTCCTGCGGTGGGGGTTCGACACGCTTGATCTCAACCGGGTCCGGGCCGACGTCGACACACGGAACCGGGCGTCGGCGCGCGTGCTGGAAAAGCTCGGCTTCGTCCACGAGGGCACCCTGCGGGAGGACTGCGTCGTCGACGGAGACGTGTCCGACTCGTGGGTCTACGGCCTGCTCCGGCGTGAGTGGCGCCCGGCGGAGGGGCGCTGAGGATCACACCGGACCCGGTCGATGCGCCCCGTCCTTCGACTGACCCGTGCACGAGCGATGAGCGCTCGCCGGCCGTCCGGTCCGGTCAGCCTGCCAGGGCCCCCCATCCACGTTCCAGCAGGTCGAAGGCGCTTGTGATCGCCGCCCGGGGGTCGGGGTGTCCGTGTGCGGCGCGGGGGGCTTCGAGGGCGAAGTGGGCCAGGGCCCGGCAGGTGGGGTCGTCGGCGGGGCGTCCGCTTTCCTCGGCGATGGCGTGGGCCAGGGCGGTGGTGTGGCGCAGCCACATGTTCTGGCCGTAGTCGCGCAGTGCGGGGGTGGTGGCTACCAGGTTCAGGAAGGCGGTGAGGCGGTCGTCTCCGTTGGGGGTGACCAGCCGGGAGGTCAGGGCGTGTTCGCGCAGGGCGGCCGGGACGGAGGTGCCCGCGGGGCGTTCGCGGACGGCGGCGAGGAGGCGTTCCTCCTGGTCGTCGTCCTCGTCGAAGACGAGGGCCTCCTTGACCGGGAAGTGCTTGAACAGCGTGGTGGTGGACACGTCGGCGGCGTCGGCGATCTCGCGGATGCCGACGGCGTCGTAGCCGCGCTCCAGGAACAGGCGCAGGGCGGCGTCGGCGATGGCCTTGCGTGTGGCGGCCTTCTTGCGTTCGCGACGTCCCACGGGTGCGGCGGTCGTGTCGGGTGCGGGGCCGGGGGTGCTTGAGGGCATGTCGGCACTCTACCCGGCCGGTTGACCGAATTCAAAAGTTGAGTTGTTGCACTTATTTAGTTGTTGTGTTTTTCTGGGCGTGGCGGCCGTGAGGCACTGCCCGGCCGCCGTCCCGCCTCACGAACGGAGCCCTCCCATGCCCACCACTCCCCCGCCCCGCATCGCCGTCGTCGGCGCCGGCCCCGGCGGCCTGGCCTGTGCCCGCATCCTGGCCCGGCACGGCATCACCGCCACCGTCTACGACCGCGACGCCGGACCCGACGCCCGCGACCAGGGCGGCTCCCTCGACCTGCACGCCGACAACGGCCAACTCGCCCTGCGCGAGGCCGGACTGCTGGAGGACTTCTTCCGGCTGGCCCGCCCCGAAGGGCAGGAGATGCGGCAGCTCGACCCCTCCGGTGCGGTCCTGTTCCACCACGAGCCCGAGCCGGACGAACGGTTCAAGCCGGAGATCGACCGCCGCGTGCTGCGCGACCTGCTCCTCGGATCACTGCCGCCCGGCACCGTGCGCTGGGGGCACACCCTGCGCGCCGTCACCGGGCCCCCCGACGGCCCCCGCCGGCTGCACTTCGCCGACGGCACCACCGCCGAACACGACCTCGTCATCGGCGCCGACGGCGCCTGGTCCACCGTCCGCCGCGCCCTCTGCGACGCCACGCCCCGCTACACCGGCATCAGCTTCCTGGAAGCCTGGTTCCACGACGTCACCACGCGCCACCCCGACGTCGCCGAACTCGTCGGACAGGGCAGCACCGCGGCCGCCGACGGCGAGCGCGGCCTGTTCGCGCAGCGCAACGGCGGCGACCACATCCGCGTCTACGTCATCCAGCGCGTCCCCGCCGACTGGATCACGGCCGCCGGCCTCGACCCCTGCGACACCGACCGGATCCGCACCCTGCTGCTGGACCGCTTCCGCGACTGGTCACCCCGCATGCGCCGGCTGATCGGCGACAACGACGGCCTCTACGTCGACCGCCCCATCCACGCCCTGCCCGCCGGGCACACCTGGCAGCACAGCCCCTCCGCCACCCTCCTCGGGGACGCCGCCCACCTCATGCCGCCGCTCGGCGTGGGCGTCAACCTCGCCCTGCTCGACGCCTGCGAACTCGCCCTCGCACTCGCCCGCCACGACACCGTGGGCCAGGCCGTCCGCGCCTACGAGGACACCATGCTCCCCCGCTCCGCCGAGACCTCCCGGCTCCTCGACGGCGCCGTCCACGACCTCGTCTCCACCGAACTTCCCGATTTCGCCGGCGCCGACGCGCCCTGACCGCCCGCGGGACGCGGCGTCGGGCGGGCGGCGCCCTCGGGCGCCGGCGCGGCCCCTCCGGTGCGCCTGCCGGCCACCGCACGGTGGCGGGCCGCCCCCGGTCTCCCGGTCACCGTCCGGCGGCCGGGAGCGGCCGCCAGAGCGGGCGGTGCGGCCGCCGAGGCTACGGCCATGGTTACGGGTCCGAGTCCGGCTACGGCCACGGCCACGGCCATTGAAACCGTTCAATTCCCTCCCCGACGCCCACCCCGGCCGCCCGCCGGACTCCCCACCGCCGCCCCCTCCCCCACACACCGTGCGAACGCCACTCCGCTCAACACCCGCACTACCGCAAGCGCTTACTCGCCCCGCCCGTCCGTTTCGCCGCGTCCTTCCCATTGACCCCACCCGCCCGCGCCTCTACGGTGGCCACGCTCACCGCATGTGAAACGATTCAATTCCTACCGTGCGAGGTGGCGTCGTGATCAGTCGCAGAAACGTCCTGGCGAGTACGGCGGCCGTGGCGGCCGCCTCGGCTGCCGGAACCGGGCAGGCGCAGGCCGGGCCCGGGCCCTCCCCCACCACCGCCGGGGCCGGCGGGCGGGCCGCGCCCGTGAAGATCACCGCTCCCACCGTCGAGTACGCCCGGCGTCCGCTGGGCCTGGACGAGCCGCGTCCGCGGTTCAGCTGGCCCATGGCCTCCGACGAGCCGGGGGTGCGGCAGAGCGCCTACCAGCTGCGGGTGGCCACCAGCGCCTCGGCGCTGACGCGGCCCGACGTCTGGGACAGCGGCCGGGTGGAGTCCGAGGAGTCCGTCCTCGTGCCGTACGACGGGCCCGAACTGCGGCCGGGGACACGGTACTTCTGGACCGTTCGGGTCTGGGACGGCCAGGGCCGGGTCTCCGGGTGGAGCGCGCCGGAGTGGTGGGAGACCGGTCTGATGGGCGCCGGGCAGTGGGCCGCGCGGTGGATTTCCGCCCCCGCGGAACTGACCGACGCGCCGTCCCTCGAGGGCGGTCACTGGATCTGGTTCCCCGAGGGCGACCCGGCGAGCAGCGTCCCGGCCGCCACCCGCTGGTTCCGGCGCACCGCGGACCTGCCCGGGGAGGAGATCACCTCGGCGACCCTCGTCATCACCGCGGACAACGCCTACTCCGTGTCCCTCAACGGCCGCGAGGTGGCCCGCACCGACCTGGCCACGGACGACCAGGACTGGCAGCGGCCCGCCGTCGTGGACGTCCTCGGCCAGGTGGTGAGTGGGAGCAACGTGATCGCGGTCGAGGCGGTCAACGGCACCGAGGGGCCGGCCGGTCTGCTCGCCGTCCTCGTCGTGCGGACGGCCTCGGGTGAGCGGCGGATCGTGACGGACGCCGACTGGAAGGTCACCGACCGGGAGCCGGCCGGGGACTGGCGCGGCGCCGGGTTCGACGACTCCGGGTGGGCCGCCGCGCGGGAGGCGGCGCCGTGGGGAGGCGGCCCGTGGGGGACGGTCACGCCCGCCCTGCACGCGGTGCCCCGGCTGCGCCGGGAGTTCTCCCTGCGGGGGGCGAAGGTGCGGCGGGCGCGGCTGTACGTCACCGCGCTCGGGCTCTACGAGGCGCACCTCAACGGTGTCCGTGTCGGCCGCGACCAGCTCGCGCCCGGGTGGACGGACTACCGCACGCGGGTGCAGTACCAGGCGTACGACGTCACGGAGTTGGTGCGGTCCGGCGGCAACGCGCTGGGGGTGTACCTCGCGCCGGGCTGGTACGCGGGCAACGTCGGCATGTTCGGGCCGCACCAGTACGGCCGGCGTCCGGCGCTGCTGGCGCAGCTGGAGGTCGGCTACGCCGACGGGACGGTGCAGCGCGTCGTGTCGGACACGGACTGGTCGGCCGCGTCGGGGCCGGTCGTCTCGGCGGACCTGCTGGACGGCGAGACGTACGACGCCCGCAGGGAGACTCCCGGGTGGGCGTCGCCGGGGTTCGACGACGCGGGGTGGCTGCGGGCGGGTGAGGCGGACGGGGTGCTGCCGGAGCGGGTGGTGGCGCAGGCCGACGCCCCGGTGCGGGTGACCGAGGAGCTGACGCCGGTGGGTGTCGGTGAGCCGAGACCGGGGGTGTTCGTCTTCGACCTGGGCCGCAACATGGTCGGTTCGGTGCGGCTGCGGGTGCGGGGCCGGGCGGGCACGGTGGTGCGGCTGCGGCACGCCGAGGTGCTCAACCCGGACGGCACGCTCTACACGGCGAACCTGCGCACCGCGAAGGCGACCGACACGTACGTGCTGAAGGGCGGCGGCCTCGAGACGTACGAGCCGCGTTTCACCTTTCACGGCTTCCGCTACGTCGAGGTCACCGGCTTCCCCGGTACGCCGGCCGCGCGGGCGGTGACCGGGCGGGTGATGCACACCGACGCGCCCGCGACGCTCACGTTCGCCACCGGCTCGCCGCTGCTGAACCGGCTGCACAGCAACATCACCTGGGGGCAGCGGGGGAACTTCCTGTCCGTGCCGACCGACACCCCGGCGCGGGACGAACGCCTGGGCTGGACCGGTGACATCAACGTGTTCGCGCCGACCGCCGCGTACACGATGGAGTCGGCGCGCTTCCTGACGAAGTGGCTGACGGATCTGCGGGACGCGCAGACGGCGGAGGGCTCCTTCACGCATGTGGCGCCCGACGTCGGGCGGCTCGGTGACGGGGCGGCGGGCTGGGGCGACGCGGGCGTCACCGTCCCCTGGGCGCTGTACCAGGCGTACGGGGACGTGCGGGTGCTTGAGGAGGCGTGGCCGTCGGTGGTGGCCTGGCTGGGCTACCTGGAGCGGCACAGCGACGGTCTGCTGCGGCCGGCGGACGGCTTCGGGGACTGGCTGAACGTGGACGACGAGACCCCCAAGGACGTCATCGCCACCGCCTACTTCGCGCACGTCGCGGACCTCGCCGCGCGGATGGCGCGCGAGCTCGGCCGGGACCCGGCGCCCTACGAGGACCTGTTCGGGCGGGTGCGGGAGGCCTTCCGGCGGGCGTACGTCGACCCTGCGGGCCGGGTGAAGGGTGACACGCAGACCGCGTACGTCCTCGCCCTGTCCATGGGGCTGGTGCCCGACGCGCTGCGGGACGCGGCGGCCGGCCGGCTGGTGGCGCTCGTCGAGGCCCGTGACTGGCATCTGTCGACCGGGTTCCTCGGCACGC
Source organism: Streptomyces althioticus (assembly GCA_014649355.1). GTDB lineage: Bacteria > Actinomycetota > Actinomycetes > Streptomycetales > Streptomycetaceae > Streptomyces > Streptomyces althioticus. The sequence continues at coordinate 408,891 of BMSW01000006.1, read as the reverse complement.
CGAGGCTGCTGCCCGTGCTCACCGACACCGGGCACACCGATGTCGCCTACCGGCTGCTGACCCGGCGCACCTTCCCGAGCTGGGGCTACCAGATCGAGCGCGGCGCGACGACGATGTGGGAGCGGTGGGACTCGCTGCGGCCCGACGGCACGTTCCAGGATCCGGGCATGAACTCCTTCAACCACTACGCCTACGGTTCGGTGGGCGAGTGGATGTACGCGCACGTCGCGGGGATCGCGCCGGGCCGGCCGGGCTACCGCGAGGTCGTCGTCCGGCCGCGTCCCGGCGGCGGCGTCGAGGAGGCGCGGGCGACGCTCAGCTCGGTGCGGGGGCCGATCTCCACCCGGTGGAGGCGGCGGGGCGGCCGCTTCGAGCTGACGTGCTCGGTGCCGGTGAACACCACCGCGCAGGTGTGGGTCCCGGCGTCGGCGACGGACCGGGTCGAGCACAGCGGTGCGGTGCCGCTGCGGCACGAGGACGGGTGCCAGGTGTTCCGCGTCGGTTCGGGGACGCATCGGTTCGCGGTGTGAAGTGCGGCCGGCCGCGCGGGCGTTCGGGTTGCTCGCGCGGCCGGCTCACGCGGGTGCGGTGACGGGCGTGCCGGGTGGATCCGCACCAGGCGGATCCGCCCCCGGGACCGTCGGGCGAGCCGAGACGTATCGTCTTGCAATGGTCCCGGACCTCGCGTAGTGTCCTGCCCATGGGTTCCCTGTGACATCGCCGGCGCCGACCGCGTAGAGCTGTGCTCCGCCGTCGTCGCGCCTCGCCGCGCAGCCGTCCGCCCCGATCCGGCCCGGGTTCCACCCGTGCGGCCAGGAGGGACCTCATCGTGCACACACCGCAACTCACCCTGTCCCACGTCACCAAGGCCTACCCGGGCCGTACCGTTCTGGACGGCGTCTCCTTCACCCTCAAACCCGGCGAGAAGGCCGGGCTGATCGGCGACAACGGCGCCGGCAAGTCCACCCTGCTGCGGCTGATCGCCGGACACGAACGCCCCGACGGCGGGGAGGTGACCGTGGCCGCCGCCGGCGGGGTCGGGTATCTGCCCCAGTCCGTCCCCCTGCCGCCGGCCGCCACCGTCCAGGACGCGATCGACCTGGCCCTCGCGGACCTGCGCGCCCTGGAGGCCGAGCTGCACCGGGCCGGGCGGGCGCTCGAGGCGGCGGGCGACGACCCGGCGGCGCTCACCGCGTACGAGGCGCTCCTCGCCCGCTACGAGGCCCGGGAGGGGTACGACGCCGACCACCGGGTGGACGTCGCGCTGCACCACCTCGGGCTGCCGGGGCTGCGACGTGAACGCCCGCTCGGCACCCTCTCCGGCGGTGAGCGCTCCCGGCTCGCCCTCGCCGGCGTCCTGGCCGGCCGTCCGGAGCTGCTGCTCCTGGACGAGCCGACCAACGACCTCGACGACCGGGCGGTCGAGTGGCTGGAAGCGCAGCTGCGGGCGCACCGCGGCACGGTCCTCGCGGTCACCCACGACCGTGTCTTCCTGGAGCGCCTGACCACCACGGTCCTGGAGGCCGAGGAGGGGAAGGTCACCCGCTACGGCGACGGCTACGGCGGTTACCGCACCGCGAAGGCGGCCGAACGGCGCCGCCGGATCCAGGAGTACGAGGAGTGGCGCTCCGAGCTGGCCCGCAACGAGCGGCTGGCCGCCGGGCACGCCGCGCGGCTCGGCGTCATCCCGCGCAAGGCGCCGCTGGCCAACTTCGGCCACGGCGGTTTCCGGGCCCGGGGCCGGGCGCACGGGGCGATGGCCCGCATCCGCAACGCCCGCGAGCGGGTCCAGCGGCTGACCGCCGACCCGGTGGCTCCGCCGCCGGAGCCGCTGGCCTTCACGCCCCGCATGGCGGTGCCGGGCGCCGTCCCGGAGGGGGCCGCCGGAACGGTTCCGGCGGACCTGCCCGCCGTGGACCTGTCGGACGTGCGGGTGGAGGGCCGTCTGCGGGTGGATTCGCTCACCCTCGGACGCGGCGGGAGGCTTCTCGTCACCGGTCCCAACGGGGCGGGCAAGACCACGCTGCTGAAGGTGCTCGCCGGTGAACTGCGGCCGGACGGGGGCACGGTGCGGGTGCCCGGCCGGGTGGGGCACCTGCGCCAGGACGAGACGCCGTGGCCGCCCGGTATGACGGTGGCCGAGGCGTTCGGGCTGGGCCGTGTGGGCTCCGCCGGCGAACACGCCGACGCCCTGCTCTCCCTCGGCCTCTTCCGCCCCGCGGACCTGCGCTCACGCGTGGGCGAGCTGTCCTACGGGCAGCGCCGGCGGGTGGATCTGGCCCGGCTGGTCACGGAGCCCGCCGATCTCCTGCTGCTCGACGAGCCGACGAACCACCTGTCGCCGGCGCTGGTCGAACAGCTGGAGGAGGCGCTGACCGGATACCCGGGGGCGATCGTGCTGGTCACCCACGACCGTGCGCTGCGGGCGCGGTTCGAGGGCGAACGGCTGGAACTGCCGCTGCGGGAGGCGGGGGTCGCGGGGGTCCGGGCGGGCTGACGCGTGAGGAGCGGGCCCCTGCCGGTGCGGCAGGGGCCCGGCCGGGTCGGTTGGCGGGCGGAGGCGTCGAGCGTTCGATCGGACCGTGGACGTCGCGTGAACGCCGGCCGCCGGGTGGTTTCAGAGCTGTTCGTCGTCGTCCGTCAGGCCGGTCAGGTCGGCGAGGGTCTGGGCCGGGTCGGTGGACGGGGGGCCGGCGGGCCACCATCGGGTGTCGCGGCGGCGGTAGGGGTACCAGCGGCCGTCGCGGCCCAGGCGGAGCTGGAGGCCGCGGCCGGTGAGCGTCCAGTGGTTGCCTTCGACGGTGATCGGGGGGAGTTCCTCCGCCTCCCAGGCGGTGGCGAGCGCGGTGCGGGCGCGGGCGGTCTGCTGGGCGGGCGGGGTCCAGGGGTGTTCCAGGACGTCCAGCGCGGCCCGGCCGCCGGTGCGCCACGCGGCGGCGGCGCGGTCGAGGTCCTCGCCGGGGCGGCCGCAGCCGGTGCGGAGCCGCTGCGCCACGCGCGGGTCGGGGTGGGTGGCCGCCAGGCGGACCGTGTCCTGCCAGACGTCGAGGGGCTCGGGGGGTGTGGTGCCGAATCCGTGGGCGTGGGCGAGGAGTTCACGGGCGCGCAGGGCCGCGTCCGCGGCGAGGCGGTCCAACGGGTCGGCCTCGATGCCGGTCAGCGGCTCCTCGGGTGCGGCGGGCGGTTCGGGCAGCGGCGGCAGGGCGGGCAGCGGGGTGGCGGGGCGGGCGTAGGCGGCGCGCTGGGCGGCGTACGTGCCGGGGTCCGGCGCGGGGGGCGTCGTGGCCGGCTCCGTCTCCGTCCCGGTCTCCCCCGGCTCGTCCTCCTCCTCGTCGCCGGCCAGCGCCCGCAGCAGCAGCGCCGACTTGAGCTCCTCCACCGCCTCCCCGGCGGCGCGGCCGCGGATCAGGAGCAGCAGCCAGGGGTCGGAGTCCAGCAGCCAGGACAGCTGGTAGGCGAGGGCGGTGGCGTGCGGGCAGGGGTGGTCGGGGGCGTCGCAGTCGCAGTCGGCGTCGAGGTCTCCGTAGCCGGGGAGCACGCGCACCCGGGCGTCCTCGACGGCCTCCAGCAGGTCCTCGGGGAGGTCGCCGGCCAGCAGCGCCTTGGTCTCGGCCGGGCGGTCGGCGGTCTTCTCCCAGAGCAGGTCCCACTCGTCGTCGTCCAGCACGGTCAGCGTCAGCCTCGTGCGGTGCGTCTCCTCGCCGCCGTGGACCTCCGCGGCGACCCGGCCGGGGCTGACCGTGATCGGGCCGATGCGGCCGGTGCGGGCGAAGGAACGCCCCTTCTTCAGGGGGCCTTCCTCCGGCCAGACGTCCTCCATGGCCTCGGTCCACCGCGCGGCCCAGAAGGACCGGCCGCGGGCGCGGCCGCCCCGGCGTGCCGGAAAGGCGGGGAAGCCCCGTGCGTCACGGCCCCGTGCGTCACGGCCCCGCGCGCCGCCGCCCTGCGCCTCGCTCATGCCATGCTCCTCAGTTCCACCAGGGTGGCCAGCTCGTCGTTGGTCAGCTCGGTCAGGGCCTGTTCGCCGGAGCCGAGAACGGCGTCGGCCAGTTCCTTCTTCGCCTCCAGCAGGGCCGCGATGCGGTCCTCGACGGTGCCCTCGGCGATCAGCCGGTGCACCTGGACGGGCCGGGTCTGGCCGATGCGGTGGGCGCGGTCGGTGGCCTGGGCCTCGACCGCCGGGTTCCACCAGCGGTCGTAGTGCACGACGTGGTCGGCGCGGGTGAGGTTCAGCCCCGTGCCGGCCGCCTTGAGCGACAGCAGGAAGACGGGGAACTCGCCGTCCTGGAAACGCCGTACGAGTTCCTCGCGTTTGGCGACCGGGGTGCCGCCGTGCAGCAGGGCGGCGGGGGTGCCGCGGTCGCGCAGGTGGCGTTCGAGGAGGCGGGCCATGGTGACGTACTGGGTGAAGACCAGGGCGGCGCCGCCCTCGGCGGTGATGGTGGCGAGGAGTTCGTCGAACAGTTCCAGTTTTCCGGAACGGCCGGTGAGCGGGGCCTGGTCCTCCTTGAGGAACTGGGCGGGGTGGTTGCAGATCTGCTTCAGGCCGGTGAGCAGCTTCAGCACCAGGCCGCTGCGGGCGATGCCGCCCGCGCCGGCGCGGATCTCGCCCATCACCGTCTCCACCTGCTTGCGGTAGAGGGTCTCCTGTTCGGCGGTGAGCGCGACCGGCCGGTCCGTCTCGGTCTTGGGCGGCAGTTCGGGTGCGATGCCCGGGTCGGTCTTGCGGCGGCGCAGCAGGAACGGCCGTACCAGCTGCGCCAGGAGGCGGGCGGTGTGCTGTTCGCCGTCACCGTTCGCGGCGAGGACGCGTTCGGCCTCGACGGGGGCGATCCAGCGTGTGCGGAACCGGCGGTGGGTGCCCAGGAGTCCAGGCGTGGTCCAATCGAGGAGTGCCCAGAGTTCGGAGAGGTTGTTCTCCACCGGGGTGCCGGTGAGGGCGATGCGGGCGCGGGCGCCGATCAGGCGCAGGGCCTTGGCGGTGGAGGAATGGGGGTTCTTCACGTGCTGGGCCTCGTCGGCGACGACCAGGCCCCAGGTGTGCGCGCCGAGCCGGGCGGCGTCCAGGCGCATGGTGCCGTACGTGGTGAGGACGAAGCCCTCGTCGGCGCCGTCCAGGGTGCGGCCGGGGCCGTGGTACCGGCGCACCGGGGTGCCCGGGGCGAAGCGGCCCACCTCGCGTTCCCAGTTGCCCAGCAGGGAGGCGGGGCAGACCACGAGGGTGGGGCCGCGGTCCTCGGGGCGTTCCTGGCGCAGCAGGTGCAGCGAGATGAGCTGGATCGTCTTGCCCAGGCCCATGTCGTCGGCGAGGCAGCCGCCGAGGCCGAGGGAGGTCATGCGGTCCATCCAGCGCAGTCCGCGCAGCTGGTAGTCGCGCAGGGTGGCGGTGAGGCGGGCGGGCTGTTCCACCGGCCGGTCGCCGCCGTCGGGGTCGGTGAGGGCGCGGCGCAGGGCGTCAAGCCAGGCGCTGGGCGCCACCCGCACGCGTGTGCCGCCGATGTCGGTGTGGCCGGTGAGGGCGACGGCGAGCGCCTCGATCGCGGTGAGCGGCGGCAGCCGGCGGTCGCGGGCCTTGCGGGCGATCCGGGCGTCGACGAGGATCCAGCGGCCGCGCAGCCGGACGACGGCCCCGCCGTCGGCGACGGTGGCCGCCTCCTCGTCGGTGAGGGGTTCGCCGTCCAGTTCGAGGCGCCAGCGCAGGTCGACGGTGCCGTCGCCGCCGAAGAAGGAGCGCAGGTCGGCGGGCGGGGTGCGGTCGGCGCCGGCCACGGCGCGGGCGGTGAGCGCACCGGTGGACGTCTCGGGCCAGGTGACGTCGATGCCGTGTCCGGCCAGCCGGCCGGCCGCGCCGCCGAGCAGGTCGCGCAGTTCGCCGTCGGTCAGGTCGAGGGCGGTGGGTACGGGCAGCAGGCGTTCCAGTGGCGGCCACACGGCCTGGGCGCGGCGGACGGCGAGGACCGTGTCGGCCTGGGCGCGCGGGCCGAGGGCGTGGTCGGCGCGGGCGAACAGCTCGTCGGCGTCCAGGGCCAGGGTGGGGTCGGCCAGGCTGTGGGCGCGGGGGACCAGGCGCGGGCGGGGCGGCCGGGTGTCCGCCCCGGTGGCGTCGGTGAGTTCGACGCGCAGGGACATCCTCACGCCGGAGTCGAGTCCGGCGGAGATCTCCTCGGCCCAGGCGCGCAGTTGGGGCACGTGCTGGGGTGTGGTCGCGGCGAACGCCGCGCGTCCGGTGGCGAGTTCGGCGGCGGGGGTGCGCGGGAGGGTGTCGGCGACGGCGTCCAGGAAGGCGCGTACGAGCATGTGCGGGTCGGTGCCGGGGACGGCGACGGCCTCGCCGGGGGCGGCGTCGGCGAGCGCGCGGATGCGGGCGATGTCGTCGGCGTCGAACGGGCCGGCCCGCCAGGTGTCGTAACCGGCCGGGGAGACGCCGGGGAGCAGGCGCTCGCGGGCGGTCAGGTGCAGGGCGAGGGCGGTGACGGCGCCCCAGAAGGCGGTGGCGGGGTGGGGGGTGGTTACGGGGTGGGGGGCGGTTTCGGGGGCGTCGGCCGTGGTGGCGGGCGTGGTGGTGGCCGTGGGCGGCAGGGCGGGCGTGGGCGGGCCGGCGGGCGGGGTGGCGGTCGCGCGGCGGGCGTGGAGGAGGGCGGGCAGGGCGCAGGACGGGGTCAGGCGTACGACGGGCACGGTCCGGACGGTGAAGCCGTCGCCGTCGGGGACCACGAGGCCGGCCTCACCGGGCTCGCCGCCCGGTGTCGGGGGCGGAGTGCCGCCGTCGGGGCGCCAGAAGGCGATCCGGCCGGTGCGGGCCGGGTCCCCCGGTTCGAACACGGCAGCGCAACAGGCCAGTTGCTCTGCCTGCCGCGGTGTCATCCACTCCATGCGTTCCGACACTCTCCCCCGCTCCGGTTCCGGCCGTTGAGTTCAGCTCCGCCGACGGCGCCTCGCCCGCAGGCTCCGCACCGATTCAAAAACCGCGCAGACGGTTTGTCAAATACCGCTTCGTACGGCACGTTCATACGGCACCACAGCGTGGATCAGTCCACCGCCACGGGCTCGGCCTCACGTTTCACTTTCGCCGCCTCCTCGTACACCTGGGCCCCCCGCTCCGGGGAGAAGTCCAGCTGGACGAGGACCGCGGGCACCGCGACACCCGCCATGAGGTGGCGCTGCAGGTCGGCCACACGCTCGACGAGGTCCGCCCGATCGGTCATCACCTTGGACAGGATCTGGACGCCCGTGAACGCCCCGACGAACATCTTCGCGGCAGCGGGGACATCCACGCTCGGCAGCAGCTCTCCGTTGTCACGGGCCGCCGAGAGGATCTCGACGTTGTGCTCGATCCAGCCTTCCATCGGCGCGCGGCGGTCCAGGCCGTCCTGTGGGGACCCCTGCTCGACCGTCAGCCGGACACTGCCCCTCACAAGAGGCTCCCCCGCCGCCAGCATGTGGGCGAGTACGAGGGCTTCGTCCAGACCTTGCTGCAACGCGAGGTCGCGCCTTGGTACCCGGGGCACGGACGTCAACTGCCGGGTCAGGACAGCCTGCGCCAGCTCCTCCTTGGAGGAGAAGTGGAAGTACAGAGCGCCCTTGGTCACCTTGGCCCGCTGAAGGATGGCCGAGATGGTCGCCGCCTCGTAGCCGAGCTCGTCGAACACCTCGCCCGCCGCCCTGAGAATGGCATTCCGCGTCCTGACCGCCCGCTCCTGCTGCGTCATCCCCTACCTCCGCCGCGCCTGTCCTGTCGCACCACCGAAAAAAACCGACAGGTACGTATCTTAGCCCTCGGATGTGGCCCGTCGGTCGCTGTCGGTCCGCTGCCGTAGTGTTCCCGGCGCTCGTACCGACTGGGAGGGTCAAGAGAAGTGACTGGGCTGACCGCTTTTCCGCTGCCGTTCATGGCAAGCCGGTTCACCATGTTCGCCACGCCTCGGACACTGCGGGAAATCGAGATGACGCAGTGCAGCGCGCAACTGCGGGCCAAGCCGCGGTGGTTCGAGAAGATGCGCGATGCCGGCATCGTCGGGCGGTGGGCCGAGGAGGCGGCCGCGCAGGGGCTGACCGAGGCGCAGGTGCGGTACGTGCTCGACGAGCTCGCGCACTACGCGGCGCTGCGGGACGAGCGGACCGGGGCCGAGGTGTCGGCCGTGGACGGGGTGTGGCAGTCCGACACACTCGTCGACGACGGCCTTCGGGCGCGGTTGCGGGACGCGGTGCGGGTCTTGGAGGACGTGCCCGAGGAGGAGCGGGACTGGCATCCCGGGTCCGACGGCCAGGTGCTCGACCTCGTGCATCCCTCGTTGTTCTGTCTGGTGCGGGGTGTGAGCGGGGCGCCCGAGCGGGCCTGGGAGAACCCGACGGACCACTACTCGCGGCACGAGTTCTCGGAGAAGTTCCAGTGGCTGCCCACGGATGTCGACGTGGACGCCGACGGCCGGGCGAGCTTCCGGTCGTACGTGAACAACGTGCACCCGGAGAAGCACCGTGACCTCGCCGCCGTGCTGCCGGAGCTGTTCGCCCGCATGGTGCCGCTGTGGGAGAACGTCCTCACCGATCTGCGTCACCCGCGTCCGCCCCGCATATCCGTCGACCCCTACAACTGGTACGAGTCCGACGAGTACGACGTCCCGGAGCCGGAGGAGGACGACTTCGAGGACAAGGAGGCGTACGACAGGGCCTGCGAGGCGTGGGAGGAGGCGGAGGAGGAGTGGTACGACAACCGTCGGCCCGTTCTCCCCGACGCCCCGGTGTTCACCCCGCCCCAGGTACCCGAGGGCTCCGACCGGGTGAGCCTGCGCGGGCGGCGGCTCCAGGTGATCGTCAAGCTCGCCACCATCCACCTCACCCCGGACAGGCCCGAGTACGCGGGCGGGTCCTGGCACGTCGAGGGGATGCTCAACGAGCGGATCGTCTCGACCGGTCTCTACTACTGGGACAGCGAGAACATCACGGAGAGCCGGCTCGGTTTCCGGACGGCGCTCGACGATCCCGAGTACGCGCAGGACGACAGCAACGGCATGCGGGAGGTGTACGGCTTGGAGAACGAGGGCGCCCTCAACCAGATGCTCGGGTCGGCGGGCACCCCGGAGGGGCGCTGCCTCGCCTTCCCGAACGTCCTGCAGCACCGGGTCAGCCCGTTCCGCCTCCAGGACCCCACCCGGCCGGGGCACCGGAAGATCGTCGCGTTCTTCCTCGTCGACCCGTCGCGGACGATCGTCTCCACGTCCGACGTGCCGCCGCAGCAGCCGTGGGCCGAGACGTCGACCATGACGCTCGACCAGGCCAAGGCCTACCGCGAGGAGCTGATGAAGGAACGGAAGTTCTTCGTCGACGAGCACAACGATCAGATGTACGAACGGGAGTTCTCGCTCTGCGAGCACTGAGTCTCCGCCTCGGTGCCCGGCAGGCAGGCGTACGCACCCTGCCGGGCACCGGCCGGCCGTCGTGCCGTGGTCGCGCCGGCCGAGGTGCGGAGCGAGCTGCCGCCTCGTGACCACCGGTGGCCACGGCGCGGGAACGGACCGGGCCCGGTCCTGCGTGATCGGATCGGTTCTCTGCGGTCGGGCCCGGTCAGGGGGGCTGCTGCCAGGGTGGAAGGCGAAAGGAGGCCTCATGATCTCGGCACTCAACCAGCTCGTCGATCTCGTCGAGGAGCACCTCACCGAGGAGCTCGACCTCGACGGGCTGGCCGCGGGGCTCGGGACCACCGAGTACCACCTGCGCCGGATGTTCTCCTCGCTGGCGGGCATGCCGCTGTCGGAGTACGTGCGGAGGCGGCGGATGACCGTCGCCGCCGGTGACGTCGTCCGGGGCGAGGAGGACCTGCTGGACATCGCCGTCCGGCACGGGTACGGCTCGCGGGAGGCGTTCGGGCGTGCGTTCCGGGCGGTTCACGGTGCCGGTCCCGCGGAGGTGCGCCGTGACGGAGGCCCCTTGCGTACACAACCGCAGCTCAGGTTCCGCCTGACCGTCGAAGGGAGTACCCCCATGGACACCCGCCTCGTCGACCGCCCCGCGTTCCGCCTGGTCGGACACTCCACCCGGGTTCCGCTCATCCACCACGGGATCAACCCGCACATCCAGCAGCACATCGCCGCCATCCCGCCGGAGGAGCACGGGCGTCTGAAGGCTCTCGGCGACGCCGAGCCGGCCGGTCTGCTCCAGGTCACCGACGACGCCGACCCGGACGGGCGGGAGGGCACCGAGCTGACCTACCTGCACGGTGTGGCCGTCGGCGGTGGCACGCCGGTGCCGGACGGGCTCGACGTCATCGAGGTGCCGGCGGGCATGTGGGCGGTGTTCCGTACCAGCGGGCCGCACCCCGAGGCCCTCCAGACGGCGTGGGCGGCGACCGCGACCGAGTGGTTCCCGTCCAACCCGTGGCGGCTGCGGCCCGGGCCCTCGATCGTCGCGATCCTGGATCGGGCCGACGACTTCAGCACCGCGACCTGCGAGCTGTGGATGCCCGTCGAGTCCGCGGCGACCTCGTGAAAGCTCCCACTGTTCGATTCCTATTCGAATAGCCTGGAGGTCACATCACCGTCGGGCGCGGCAAGCGCTCACAGACGAGGGGTTCCGGCATGGCAGAGGTCGTACTGTTCCACCACGTCCAGGGTCTGACCCCCGGGGTGGTCGCCTTCGCCGACGAACTCCGTGCCGCGGGCCACACCGTCGACACGCCCGACCTGTTCGAGGGGCGCGCCTTCGACTCGCTGGACGAGGGGATGGCGTACGTACGGCAGGTCGGGTTCGGGGAGGTCGCCGCGCGGGGCGTGCGCGCGGCGGAGGAGCTTCCCCGCGAGGTCGTCCACGCCGGCTTCTCGCTCGGGGTGGTGCCCGCGCAGAAGCTGGCCCAGACCCGGGACGGGGCGCGGGGTGCCCTGCTGATGCACGCCTGCCTCCCGGTGTCCGAGTTCGGTGCGGTCTGGCCGGCGGGCGTGCCGGTGCGGGTGCACGCGATGGACGACGACCCCTTCTTCGTGGAGGACGCCGAGGCCGCCCGCGCGCTGGTCGCGGGGGCGGCCGACGCCGCGCTGTTCCTGTACTCCGGGGAGCAGCACCTTTTCGCGGACTCCTCCCTGCCCTCGTACGACCCGGACGCCGCGACGCTTCTGACGCGGCGGGCGGTCGAGTTCCTCGGCGCGCTCGACGCTGACGGCGGTGACCCGCGCTGAACGGTCAGGCTGTGCGGAGGGTCCTTGCCGCGTACTCCCAGAGGCGGTCCGCCGCTTCCGGGTCGACGGCGTGCGCGGCGACGCCGCCCGTCGGGTTCTCGTCCGTGACGGTCGGCGCTTCCTGGTTGTCCTCGAAGTAGCGGCCCGTCACCCCCTCCAGGAGGGGCGAGGCGGCCAGCAGGACCGAGGTGGCCGCTCCCTGCGCGGGCGTCTTGTAGTACGGCAGCGGTGTCACGTTGCCCTCGTCGTCCATCACGCCGAACGCGCGCATCGTGTCGTCGTCCAGGTGCCGCTGCAGGTTGGTGAGGACGTAGCCGGGGTTCAGCGCGTTCGCCGTGATGCCGTCGGCGGCCCAGCGGCGGGCTCCGACCGTGAGGAGGACTCCGGCGGACTTCGACTGCCCGTACGCGGCCCAGGGGTCGTACGGGCGTCGCTCGAAGTGGGGGTCGTCGAAGTCGAACGGTGCGTTCAGATGGGCGCCCGAGCTGACGACCACGATGCGCGCGGAGCCCGCCTCGCGCAGACGCGGGTGCAGCCCGGTGGCCAGGGCGAAGTGCCCGAGGTGGTTGGTGGCGAGCTGCGTCTCCCAGCCCTGAGGGGTGAGGGTGCGCTCGGGCAGGGCCATGATTCCGGCGTTGGCGACGAGGATGTCGAGCGGGCCACGCCAGTCGCGTACGAAGGCGTCGACCGAGGTGAGGTCGGAGAGGTCGAGGGGCGCGGTGTGCACGGGACCGGCGCCGTCGACGGTGGCGAGCTCGCGCAGGAGCCGTGCGCCGGTCTCCGGCCGGCGTGTGGCGACGGTGACCTCGGCGCCGGCCTCGGCCAGTGCCCGTACGGTCTCGGCGCCGAGCCCCGAGGCGCCGCCGGTGACCACGGCGCGGCGGCCGGCGAGGTCCACGCCCTCGATCACTTCGCGTGCGTCGGTGCGGGCGGTGAAGGGGGTGGTCAGGAGAGGGTGACCGGGTGTGTTCCGCGGGGTCGGGGAGGCCGGTGTGTTCGTCGTCATGCTTCGACGCTACGGCGGGCCGTCTGGACGGGCTATCGTTGAGCGTCCCCCATCCTTTAGCCGTCGTCCGATCCTGGGAGGTCGCCGTGGATCCGCTGGCGGACGTGCTGACCCTGCTGGAGACGCGCAGCCATCTGTCCACGAGCCTGGTGGCGGGCGGGCGCTGGGCGCTGCGGTTCGAGGCGCCGCAGGGGGTGAAGTTCAACGCGGTCCGGCGAGGATCCTGTCTGCTGGAGGTCGACGGGGTGGACGGGTCGATCCCTCTGGAGGAGGGTGACTGCTATCTCCTCGCGCGACCGCGGCCGTTCGTCCTGCGCAGTGATCCCGCGGCCACGCCGGTGGACGCCGGGCCCGTGTTCGCCCGGGCCGACGGCGGTGTCGCGCGGGCGGGGCGGGGCGACGAGGTGTTCCTGGTCGGCGGCCGGTTCTCCTTCGGCGCCCGCGCCCAGGAGCTGCTGCTGGACCGGCTGCCCCCGGTCGTTCACGTCCCGGCCGGCAGCCCGCACGCGGAGACGGTGCGCTCGGCGCTCGACCTGATCGACCAGGAGCTGAGCCGCGGGGAGCCGGCCGCCTCCCTGGTCGCCGAGCACCTCGCCGTCGTCATGCTGGTCCATGTGCTGCGGCTGCACCTCGCGCGTGATCCGCACACCGCCTCAGGGTGGCTGGCCGGGCTGTCGGACCCGGTGGTGGCCGCCGCGCTGACCGCGCTGCACCGGGATCCGGCGCGGCCCTGGACCGTCGCGGAGCTGGCGCGGGAGGCCGCGGTGTCCCGCTCCACGCTGGCCGCCCGTTTCAAGGTGGCTGTCGGGCAAGGGCCGTTGGAGTACCTCACCCACTGGCGTATCGAGCTGGCTGCGCGTCAGTTGCGCGAGGGGAGCACGACGCTCGCCGTTGTCGCCCGGTCGGTGGGATACGGGTCCGAGAGCGCCCTCAGCGTCGCCTTCAAACGCGTCATGGGCATGGCTCCCGGTGATTACCGGCGGCGTCCCGCACGGCAGGCGTCTCCGTCGGCGGTGTCCCCGTCGGCGGCGTCACCGTCCTGAGCCGGTCGAGCCAGGCGGGCCCGGACCGCACCCCGACGGACTGCTTGCTCATTCCTGCTCGAAGTGGCGACCCTTCGAGCAACTATTGACATGTCTACGTCGCTCCCGCCAGAGTCGGTGCCGCCAGTGATGCCCGGTCGTCGGATCGAAGGAGCGTTCACTCATGCCCGAACTCCCCGCTGTATCACGCCGATTGCTCCTGGGAGGTGCGCTGGCCACCGGTGCCGCGGCCACCGGTGTCGGCGCGGCGCAGGCGGCTCCGGCCGCCGGGCCTCCGATGGCCGGTGGTGGCGACGCGCCGCTGCCGGTGCACACTCCCCCGCGCCGTCGCGGTCAGCGCTCGATGATCGACGTGCCGTTCGACGTCCATGAGACCGTCCGCGTGGGCCTGATCGGTCTCGGGAACCGCGGGTCCGGGATGGCCGAGGGCTGGGCGGCCGTCCCCGGGTGCCGGGTGACCGCCGTCTGCGACATCCGCGCCGACCGCGCGACCTCCGTGGCGAACCGGCTCGTCGCCCTGGGCAAGCCGCGTCCCGCCGAGTACAGCGGCTCCGCGGACGCGTACGCGAGGATGCTGGAGCGGGACGACGTCGACCTCGTGTACATCGCCACGCCCTGGGAGTTCCACCACCGGCAGGGCAAGGCCGCCCTGGAGGCGGGCAAGCACGCGATCGTCGAACTGCCCGTCGCCACCGAGCTGGACGAGCTGTGGGACCTCGTCGACACCTCCGAACGCACCCGCCGGCATCTGATGCTGTCGGAGAACTGCTCCTACGGCCGCAACGAGCTGGCCATGCTGAAGATGGCGCACGACGGGCTGTTCGGCGACGTCACCAACGGCCACGGCGGCTATCTGCACGATCTGCGGGAGCTGTTGTTCTCCGACACGTACTACACCGACAGCTGGCGGCGGCTGTGGCACACGCGCAGCACCGCGTCGTTCTACCCGATGCACGGGCTGGCGCCGATCGCGGCCGCGATGGACATCAACCGCGGCGACCGGATGACCGTGCTGCGGGCGACGGCCACCGAACCGAAGGGGCTCGCCGACTACCGGGAGCGTTTCATCGACCGGTCCCATCCCTCGTGGAAGGAGACCTACATCAACGGTGACCTCGTCACCTGTCTGATCGACACCGCGCAGGGGCGGGTCATCCGGGCGGAGCACGACGTGAGTTCGCCTCGGCCGTACAGCAGGATCAACAGCCTGGCGGGCAGCCGCGGGATCTTCGAGGACTACGCGGGGACCTCCGCGACCGGCGGCCGGATCTACGTCGAGCCGGACCACAGCGGGCACTCCTGGCGCGACTTCGACTCCTACCGCAAGGAGTTCGACCACTGGCTGTGGAAGAAGATCGGCGACGACGCCGAGAACAACGGCGGCCACGGCGGCATGGACTACATCCTGCAGTGGCGCACCGTGCAGGCGATGCGGGCCGGCCTGGTGCCGGACATCGACGTGTACGACTCCGCCGCCTGGTGCGCGCCGGTGCCGCTGAGCGTCAAGTCCCTCGCGGCGGGCGGGCGTCCGGTGGCGTTCCCCGACTTCACCCGAGGTTCCTGGGTCAACCTCCGCATGGGCCTGGACTCGCGCGAGTCGGACATGCCTCCCGTCGCGTGAGCGGCGTTCCGGACCATCGACCGCCCCCGACCGAAGGAGCATGACGTATGAGCGTTTCCCGATGGCTCAGACCCCTCAGACCGTTGCGGGCGGTGAGGGCCGCGGCCGTGGCGGCCTCGCTGGCACTCGTCGCCGCGCCCGCCGTCTCCGCCGCCGAACCTCCGGCGGAGCCTGCGGCCGCGCGGACGGAGGTGACCGTCTCGCCCGTCGACCTGGACGGGCCGGCGATCTCGACCGTCACCGTGCGCGTGGAGAACGCCGGGCCGCAGCGGATGCGGTCACTGAAGGTGGCGTTCGCCGGACCCGTCGGCTGGGCGGTGCAGCCGTCCGTGGCCACCGTGTCCGGTTCACTCGGCGTGGGCGACTCCGCCCGGGCGGAGTTCCGGATCCGGGTTCCGGAGAAGCGGCCCGGGTTCGCCCTGCAAACGTTCACCGCCACGGCGACGTACAGCGGGGGTGACGGGGCCGGTGCGGCGACCGGCACCCGTACCGAGGTCGTCGGCAGCCCGCTGCCCGATCTCGCCGCCGCCTACAACAACGTGGGCGTCACCGACGAGAGCAACACGGCGCCCGGCGACTACGACGGGGACGGCAACAGTTTCTCCGCTCAGAAGCTGGCCGACGCCGGGCTGACGCCAGGGGCCACCGTCCGCGCCCTGGGAGCCGACCTCACCTGGCCCGACGTGGAGCCGGGCACCCCGGGCAACGTCTCGTCCGCCGGTCAGGCGATCACGCTGAGCGGTCAGGGCAGCCGGCTCGTGTTCCTCGGGTCGGGCGTCGGCAGCGCGGCCACCGGCACGGCCACCGTGCACTACACGGACGGCACCAGCAGCCGCGGCCAGATCGGCTTCCCCAACTGGTCGTTCGACCCGGCCGACCTGCACGGCGCCACACTGGTGGCGTCCGCCGACGGCCGCAACCGGCCGGACGGGTACGGCAACGCGGGGATCGCCTACCGGATCTTCGCCCACTCGGTGCCGCTGGACGCGTCGAAGCAGGTGGCGTTCGTGGTGCTGCCGTCCAACGGGAACGTCCACGTGTTCGCGACGGCCGTCGCTCCGTAGGGCACGGGACCGTCAGACGGCGTGGACCTTGATGCCCGCGTCGGTGAGGCGGGCGGCCGTGTCGGCGGGCAGGCCGGAGTCGGTCACCAGCACGTCGACGCGGTCCAGGCCGCAGATCCGGGCGAAGGCGCGCCGGCCCATCTTGGAGGAGTCGGTGACCACGATGACGCGGCGCGCCCGTTCGCCGAAGAGGCGGCTGACGCTGGCCTCGTCCTCCTGGTGGGTCATCAGCCCCAGCTGCGGGTCCACGCCGTCGACCCCGAGGACCGCGACGTCGAGGACGACCTCGTTGAGGACGCCCACGGTGAGCGGCCCGACGAGCTCGTACGTCTGGGGGCGGGCGACGCCGCCGGTGACCACGATCTTCACCTGGGGGCGTACCGCGAGCTCGCCGGCGATGTTGAGGGCGTTGGTGACGACCGTGAACGCGGGCGCCGACGTCTCGGCCGGCTCACGGCGCCCCCGCCCCTCGCGGCTGCCGCCCGCCCTGAGGGCGAGGGCGCGGGCCACCTCGGTGGTGGTGGTGCCGCCGTTGAGGCCCACCACGTCGCCGTCGGCGATCATCGCGGCGACGGCGGTGGCGATGCGCTGTTTCTCGGATGCGTGCCGGGAGGACTTGTAGCGCAGGGGCAGTTCGTAGGAGACGCCGTGTGCGATGGCGCCGCCGCGGGTGCGGACGAGCATCTGCTGCTCGGCGAGTTCGTCGAGGTCGCGTCGGATGGTGGCCGGGGAGACGTCGAGTGCGGCGGCCGCGTCGTCGACCTCGATCCTGCCCTCGCCGGCCAGCAGTTCCAGCAGCTTGCTCCAGCGGTCGTGCTTGGACATGAGTCGGACTCCCTCGGCCTCGGTACTGCGCTCCGGACACGGTAAGGGACGCGCCGGGTTGCGGTGCCCCGGAGCGGCACCCTGCGTGATTCTGCTCGGAACATCGTCACTCTGCGCACATTGGTGCAGCGAAAGCGCCCGGTTTTGGCAACGGTCGGATAACGGCATATGGACCTGACCTGCGGTTCGCCTGAATACTTCCCGGCACGACAGATGCTCATTACTGCTCGTACAGCTCACAGATTGAGCATGTTCACGCATTGCTTGTGGAGACAAGGCGGTAGACGGCAGTGAAGAAGAGAATGCTCGTCCTCTCGGCGGCCTGTGCGGCCGGTGCCCTGGTCCTGACCGCGTGCGGCGGCGGTGGCGCCGGGGGATCCGCGGACGGAACCGTGACCCTGAAGCTCGTCGCGGCCGATTACGGCGACAAGGCGTCCAACAGCTCCACCGTCTACTGGGAGGACGTGGCGAAGCGCTTCGAGGCCGCCAACCCGGAGATCAAGGTCGACGTGCAGGTCGTCAACTGGAACGACATCGACGCGCAGGTCAAGACGATGATCCAGAGCGGCAACGTGCCGGACGTCCTGCAGACCGGCGGCTACGCCGACAAGGTCGCCGACGACCTTCTCTACAAGGCCGAGGAGGTGCTCTCCCCGGCCACCCTCGACAACCTGGTCGACACGTTCGCGAAGGCCGGCGAGGTCGACGGCGTGCAGTACGGCATCCCCTTCGTCTCCTCCGCCCGCGCCCTGTTCTACAACAAGAAGCTCCTCGCCGACGCCGGCGTCACCGAGCCGCCGAAGAGCTGGGCGGACCTCAAGGCGGCCGCCGAGGCCGTCAAGAAGAAGAACCCGGACGTCGTCCCCTACGCGCTGCCCCTCGGCCCGGAGGAGGCACAGGGCGAGACGCTGATCTGGGAACTCGGCAACGGCGGCGGCTACACCGGCGACGACGGGAAGTACACGCTGGACAGCGAGGCCAACGTCGAGACGTTCCAGTGGCTGCGCGCCAACCTCGTCGAGCCGGGTCTGACCTACAGCAACCCGGCCGCCACCGACCGCAGGACGGCGTTCGCCGACTTCGCCGCGGGCAAGGCGGGCATGCTCAACGGCCACCCGTCGCTGATCCAGATGTCGAAGGACGGCGGTGTCGACTACGGCGTGGCGCCCATCCCCGGCAAGGACGGCGCGCTCGACTCCACGCTCGGCGTGGCCGACTGGATGATGGCGTTCAAGGACAGCGGTCACCAGGAGGAGATCAGGAAGTTCCTCGACTTCGCGTACTCCAAGGAGAACACGCTGAAGTTCGACGAGATGTACAACCTGATGCCCGTCACCGAGGACACGCTGCAGGAGATGACCTCCAACGGCAAGCACAAGGACCTCGAACCGTTCTTCGACCTGCTGCCGAAGGCTTCCTTCTACCCGCTGGGCGACACCAGTTGGGACGCCGTGTCCGCGGAGATCAAGAAGAGCGGCGGCACGGCCGTCGGGGACGACCCCGCCAAGGTGCTCGGCGATCTGCAGAAGAAAGCCGAACAGATCGCGGCGAACCAGTAGTTCGGCAAGGCACCGACACACGGAAGGCACTCCCCGTGTCCAGCAATGTCACCTCCGGCGGCCGCAGGCCGCCCCGCTCGGGCCGGAGCGGCACCCGCCGCTCCGGCCTCGGCCGGCTGGGGCCGCTGCCCTGGATCGGCCCCGCCGTCCTGCTCATCGTGGTCGTCGTGCTGTGGCCGGTCTACGAGATGGTCCGCACGTCGTTCCTGAAGATCAGCGTCAGCGGCTTCGTCCGGGGCTGGGCCGGCCTGGACAAGTACCGGCAGCTGTTCGACGAGCCGGACCTCGGCTCCGTCATCACCGCCACCGTGGTGTGGACCGTCGGCGTGGTCGCGCTGACGATGGTGATCTCCCTGGGCCTCGCGCAGCTGTTCAACCAGCGGTTCCCGGGGCGCCGGCTGACCCGGTGGGCGCTCATCGCCCCGTGGGCGGCGTCCGTGCTGATGACCGCCATCGGCTTCAAGTGGATGCTCGACCGGACCGCCGGCGTGCTGAACACGCTGATGACCGACCTCGGCATCGTCGACTCCCCGGAGGACTGGCTGGGCGACCCGTCGACCGCCTGGCCCTGGATGATGTTCGTCGCGGTCTTCGTCTCCCTGCCGTTCACCACGTACACGCTGCTCGCGGGACTGCAGACCGTGCCCGGCGAGGTGTACGAGGCGGCGCGCGTGGACGGGGCCGGCGTGTGGCAGACGTACCGCCGGATCACGCTGCCGCTGCTGCGGCCGGCGTTCCTGGTCGGCGTGGTCATCAACCTCATCAACGTCTTCAACTCGTTCCCCGTGATCTGGGGCATGACCCGGGGCGGCCCGGACAGCGACACGGCGACCACCACGGTGTTCATGTACCAGCTCAAGAGCTCCGACATCGGGGAGTCCGCAGCCATGTCGGTCGTCAACTTCGCCCTGGTCGTCGTGATGGTGGCCGCCTTCCTCAAGGTCAGCCGCTGGAACCAGGAGGAGGCGTGATGGCCCAGCAGACGATCCCCGCCACCGTCGGCACCCTCGAGTCCGCCTCGCCGGACGGAAGGAGGCGCCCGGTACGCCCCCGGCGCGCGCTGCGGCCCCGCACGGTGGTCGTGGCCGCCGTCGCCTGGCTGATCGCCGCCGTGTTCCTGCTGCCGTACCTGCAGATGGTGATCACGGCGCTGCGGCCCGCCTCCGAGCTGCGCGACGCCACCTATCTGCCGGACCACTTCGCGTGGTCCAACTTCGTCGACGTGTGGCGGGAGTCGAACCTCGGCAGCAATCTGCGCGTCACCCTCCTCGTGGCCGGCGGCTCCACGCTGCTGGTGCTGCTCGTCGCGATCCCTGCCGCGTACTACACGGCGCGGGTCAAGTACCGCGGGCGCAAGGTGTTCCTGCTGCTGGTGCTGGTCACCCAGATGTTCCAGCCGACGTCACTGCTGGTGGGCCTCTACCGCGAGTTCTACCAACTGGGCATGCTCAACTCGGTGTGGACCCTGGTGCTGTGCAACGCCGCGTTCAACCTGGCGTTCGCGATCTGGATCCTCACCGCTTATTTCTCCGCCATTCCGGTGCAGTTGGAGGAGGCAGCGATGATCGACGGGCTCGGCCGGGGCGGTGCGCTGCTCCGGGTGACACTGCCGCTGGCCATGCCGGGCGTCGTCACCGCGGTCATCTTCACCTTCATCGCCGCGTGGAACGAGTTCGTCATGGGACTGACCCTGTCCACCGTCCCGGAGAGCCAGCCCCTGACGGTCGGCATCAACAGCTTCATCGGCAACTACACCGTGCAGTGGAACTACCTGTTCGCCGCGTCGGTGATCGCGATCGTGCCCGTGGTGGTGCTCTTCGCCTTCATCGAACGCCATGTGGTGTCCGGGCTGACCGCCGGCTCGGTGAAGTGACCGGCCGGCCGCGCCGTATCCCCCCTCCCCCGTTCCCGAAGGAGCACATCGCCTTGTCCGACATCAGTTCGTCCCGCACCTCGGCCGAGATCGCCTCCCAGCCCGCCGTGTGGCGCCAGGCCGCCGCGTCCCTGCCGCGTCAGGCGGCGGCCCTGCCGAGGCGGGGCGAGCGCGTCGCCGTCGTCGGCTGCGGCACCTCGTGGTTCATGGCCCAGTCGTACGCCGTGCTGCGCGAGACCGGCGGTCACGGGGAGACCGACGCCTTCGCCGCCTCGGAGTTCCCCGTCGGGCGGCACTACGACCGGGTGCTCGCCATCACCCGGTCGGGCACCACCACCGAGGTGCTCGACCTGCTGCGCCGGCTCAGGGGAAGCGTGGCGACGGGCGCCGTCACCGCCGACCCGGACACGCCGGTCATGCAGGCCGCCGACGCCGTCGCCGTCCTGGACTTCGCCGACGAGGAGTCGGTGGTGCAGACCCGCTTCGCCACCGCCAACCTGGCACTCCTGCGCGCCCACCTGGAGGCCGAGAACGCCCTGCCCGCCGGAGTCCTGCCGCTGGACGCGGCCGTCAAGGACGCCGAACGGGCCGTGTCCGAGCCGCTCGACGCGGCCGTACCGGGCGCGGAGCAGTTCACGTTCCTCGGCACCGGCTGGACGTGCGGGCTCGCACTGGAGGCGGCGCTGAAGATGCGGGAGGCGGCGGGCGCCTGGACGGAGGCGTACCCGGCGATGGAATACCGTCACGGGCCCATCAGCATCACCGGGCCCGGGCGTGTGACGTGGGCGTTCGGCCGGCTTCCGGACGGGCTGGCGGACGACGTCGCCCGCGTCGGCGGCACCCTGGTCGCGGGGTCCACCGGCCTGGCCGGCGGGCTGGATCCGCTCGCCGACCTGATCCGCGCCCAGCGGCTGGCCGTGGCCTGCGCGGAGGCACGCGGCTACGACCCGGACCGGCCCCGCAACCTCACGCGGTCCGTCGTCCTCCAGGACGGTCATGCCTGAGGCCGCCGGCTCCGGTTCCCGGGCGGGAGGGCGGCGGCCGTGATCCTCACCGTCACGCTCAACGCCGCCCTCGACGTCACGTACGGCGTCGACAGCCTGCGCCCGCGCACCTCGCACCGGGTCGGGGCCGTCCACCGGCGGGCCGGGGGCAAGGGCGTCAACGTGGCCCGGGTGCTGGCCGGGCGGGGGCGGGCCGTCACCGTGACCGGGCTCGCCGGCGGCCCCACCGGCGCGCTGATACGCGAGGACCTGCGCGGCGTACCCGGGCTCCGTGACGAACTCGTCCCCGTCTCCGGTGAGTCGCGGCGGACCGTGACCGTCGTGTCCGGTGACGACGGCGACGCCACCGTGTTCAACGAGCGGGGGCCTCAGGTGGGTCCGGCGGAGTGGCGGGCGTTCACCGACCGCTTCGCGGAACTGGTCCGCGAGGCCTCGGTGGTCGCGCTCTGCGGCAGCCTGCCGCCGGGGCTGCCGTCCGACGCGTACGCCCGACTCATCTCCCGCGCATCGCGGTCGGGGGTGCCGTCGGTGCTGGACACCAGTGGCGCCCCGCTGCTCGACGCGCTGGACGCCAGGCCCGACGTCGTGAAGCCCAACGCGGCCGAACTCGCGGCGGCCACCGGGTGCGACGACGCCGTTGCGGGCGCGGAGCGGCTCCGTGCCCTCGGCGCCCGGGCCGTCGTGGTGTCCTCAGGCCCCGGCGGCCTCCTCGCCGTCACGCCCGACGGCCGCCGGCGTGCCGTGCCGCCCGAGCGGCTGGCGGGCAACCCCACCGGGGCGGGCGACGCCTGTGTCGCCGCCCTCGCGGCGGGGCTCGCCGACGGCGCGCCCTGGGGTGACGTCCTGCGCGAGGCCGTCGCCCTCTCGGCCGCCGCAGTCGCCTGCCCCGCGGCCGGTGACGTCGACGTCGCCGTCCACGAACGCTTCCGAACCACCGTGACCGTGGAGGACCTCCATGCCCCTCAGCCCCACTGACGAGATCGTCGGCCCCGCCGCCCGTGCCGGCGTCGGCGTGGGGGCGTTCAACGTCGTGCAGCTGGAACACGCCGAGGCGATCGTCGCGGGCGCGGAGGCCGCGGGCCGTCCGGTGATCCTGCAGATCAGTGAGAACACCGCCCGCTACCACGGCGGTCTCGAGCCGATCGGACTCGCGGCCCTCGCCGTGGCGCGCGCCGCGCTGGTCCCCGTCGCCGTGCACCTCGACCACGCGGAGTCGGTGGACCTCGTGCACGAGGCCGTAGGGCTCGGCTTCTCGTCCGTGATGTTCGACGCCTCCACGCTTCCCTACAAGGAGAACCTTCAGGCGACCCGTGAGGTCACCGCGTACTGTCATGCCCGGGACGTGTGGGTGGAGGCCGAGCTCGGCGAGGTGGGCGGGAAGGACGGGGCGCACGCGCCCGGGGTGCGGACCGATCCGGCTCAGGCGCGGGACTTCGTCGGCGCCACCGGGGTCGACGCGCTGGCCGTGGCGGTGGGCAGCTCTCACGCCATGACCACCCGGGACGCCGTGCTGGACTTCGCGCTCATCTCGGCGCTGCGTGACGCGGTCGGCGTGCCGCTGGTGCTGCACGGCTCGTCGGGCGTGGCGGACGCGGAGCTGTCGCGGGCGGTGGCGGCCGGGATGACGAAGGTGAACGTCTCCACGCACCTGAACAAGCAGTTCACGCGTGCCGCGCGGACGTACCTGGAGGCACATCCGTCGGCGGTGGATCCGCGTAAGTACCTCGGACCGGCCCGGGACGCCGTCGCGGACGCGGTGGCGCATCTGCTGGGGGTGCTGCTCGGGGGGCGCGGCTGAGCCGGAGCCGCGGTGGTCCGGTGGTGCGGGTCAGCGGCGCCCGGCCGGTGAGACAGTCACAGTGCCACCTCCGGGACCGTGCCCCGGAGGCGCCGCCGTGCGGCACGGCGACGGCAGTCGCCGCCCGGTTTCCTCACCCGTGGGGTGATCTGGCAGGCTGGTGCACGCGGCAACCACGCCCGGACGACGAGGACCGGCGCCGGACCGCCCCCACCGACCAGCACACCGCTGTCACCGGACGCGCCGTCCGGTACCGCGGCGCTGAGCGGTGGGCGCCCTCACCCGGCTCCTACGCGGAAGGTTTCCCCTCGCCATGCCCTTGGCTTTGTTCGCCCTGGCCGTCGTCGCGTTCGGCATCGGCACGACCGAGTTCGTCTCCATGGGGCTGCTCCCCCAGATCGCCGACGGGCTGGCGGTGTCCGTGCCGACCGCGGGCAACGTTGTCTCCGCCTACGCCCTGGGCGTGGTGGTCGGCGCGCCGCTGCTCACGGCGATCGGCGCGCGGGTGCCGCACAAGCGGCTGCTGCTGATGCTGACGGGCGTGTTCGTCGTCGGGAACGTGGCCTCGGCGCTCGCGCCGAACTTCGAGCTGCTGTTCGCGGCACGTGTCCTGGCGGGGCTTCCGCACGGTGCGCTGTTCGGCGTCGGCGCGGTGGTCGCCTCCAAGCTGGTCGCGCAGGACCGGGCGGCCCGCGCGGTGTCGATGATGTTCCTCGGTCTGACGGTCGCCAACATCGTCGGCGTCCCGGCCGGGACCGCGCTCGGGCAGCAGCTGGGCTGGCGGTTCGCGTACGCGGCGGTGGCGGTCATCGGCGTCCTCGCCCTGGCGGCGCTCGTGCGGCTCGTCCCGCACCAGCCGCGCGGCGAGCAGGCCGGCGTGATGCACGAGCTGCGCGCGATGAAGAACAAGCAGGTGCTGCTGGGTCTGGTCACGGCGGTCGTCGGGTTCGGCGGCTTCTTCGCGATGTACAGCTACCTGGTGCCGATGCTGACCAACCTGACGGGAATCTCGGACGGGTCCACGACCCTGGTGCTCGCGCTGTTCGGTGTCGGCATGACGCTCGGCACGCTCGTCGCCGGCCCGCTGACCGACCGGGCGCTTCGGCCGACGATGTACGGCGGTTTCGCGCTGCTCGCGGCGGCGCTGGTGACGCTGCACTTCGTCATCGGGCATCTGGTGCCCGCGCTGATCGTCATCACGATCACGGGCGGTCTCAGCTCGCTGATCACCACGCCGGTGCAGATGCTGCTGATGGCCAAGGCGCACGAGGCGCCGACGATGGCGGCCGCGTCCAACCACTCCGCCTTCAATCTCGCCAACGCGGGCGGCGCGTGGCTGGGCGGCCTGGTCATCGCGGCCGGCTGGGGCTGGTCCTCGCCCACGCTGGTCGGTGCCGCCCTGGCGGTCGTCGGCCTCGCCCTCGCGGCCACGGGCGGGTACCTGGACCGGGACCGCCGCGCGTCGAAGGTCGTCCTGTCGTCGACGGGCGCCGGTACGGAATCGGCGGGGCAGGACAGGCCTACGGCGGCCTGCGCCCAGGACCCGAGCGCCTGAGCCTTCCACCCGCGCACCCCGTTCATCCCGCCCCCGGACGCCACTGGCTGCCGGGGGCGGGTCGCTTCCCGCGGTCGGCGGGAGGGGCGACGGGGCGTCCGGGGCGGATCACAGCTTCAGCAGCGACCAGTCCAGAGCGCCGTCCCATCCCCGTTCCCGACGCGCCCAGCCGGTGACCGCGGCGATCACGGTCTCCACCTGCTGCGTCCTCGCGCCGAAGTGCCGGTCGGCCGAGCCGTCGCGGTGCTCGACCGTGTAGTCGTCGTCCGTCGCGTGCCACACCTGGGCGAAGACGTGCGTCTCGTCCGGGATCCGCTCGATCACCAGGAAGCGGTCGCCTTCACCCCCGATGCGCCGCACCAGCCCGGCCAGTTCCTCGGCGGACACACCGACGTGCCGCTCCCCGTTCTCCGTCTGCACCGTGATCTCCAGCATGCGCAGACTCTGACACACGGGGCCGACAACCGTGTCCCCGGGCGGAAGCTCTGGACTTGCTCAAGAAGCGCTTGGGGTGCCTCCGCCAGGGGGCATCGTGCGAGCAGCCGGTGAGCGGCATCGGCGGAAGGGGGCTGCCATGGTGGTGGTACTACTGCTCGCTTTCGGATTCGTCGTGACGATCGCCGCCGCGATCATCTGGTCGGTGGTCAGGGGGTTGTCACGCTCCTGGACCGGTCGGCGCGTCCAGCCGGGCATCCGACGCTCGCGAGGTGTGGGCGGTGGTCGGGGCGCGGCCGGCGTCCATGGTTCCGCCTCGGCTCACGTGGCGGGCGGTGAGTCCGCGTACCCGGGCTGGTGGGCCGCCGACCCGGGCGGAGGCTCGTCCGGAAGCTGCTCCGGGGAGACGACCTCGTCCTGCGGCAGCGGTTCCTCCTGCGGGAGCTCCTCGTCCTGCGGAGGCGGTTCTTCGTCGTCCTGCGGCAGTTCCGGCTGAGCACCGGGGCGCGGAGGACCCGCGCCACGACGAAGTGCGGGCGGACAGCCGGATGGCTGCCCGCCCGTGGTCACGCCGGTCGCGTCACGTGCGTCCGGGCGCCGGCGCGTCCTCGCTCTTTTCCGGCGTACGGGAGAGGGCGCCCGGCCACCAGGCCTTGGGGCCGATGTCGATCACCAGGGCCGGCACCAGCAGGGAGCGCACGACCAGGGTGTCGAGGAGGACGCCGAAGGCGACGATGAAGGCGATCTGGACCAGGAAGGCCAGGGGGATCACCATCAGCGCGGCGAACGTCGCGGCGAGGACCACGCCCGCCGAGGTGATGACCCCGCCGGTGGTGGTGAGGCCGCGCAGGACGCCTTGGCGGGTGCCGTGGGTCAGCGCCTCCTCGCGGACCCGGGACATCAGGAAGATGTTGTAGTCGACGCCCAGGGCGACCAGGAACACGAAGCCGTACAGCGGGACCGACGCGTCCGTTCCGCTGAAGCCGAAGAGGTGCTCGAAGACCAGCGCGGACACGCCGAGCGTGGCGAGGAAGTTGAGCGCCACGGTCGCGACCAGCAGCACGGGCACGAGCACGGACCGCAGCAGCAGGACGAGGATCAGCAGGATGACGACGAGGACGATCGGCACGATGAGCGTGCGGTCGTCGGAGGCGGTCTGCTGGGTGTCGACCTGCTGGGCGGTGTAGCCGCCGACGAGCGCGTCGGCGCCGGAGATGTCGTGCACGTTGTCGCGGAGCCGCTCCACGGCCCGCTTCGCGGCGTCGCTGTCGGCCGCGGCCTCCAGCGTGGCGTCGACGCGCACCCGCCCGTCGACGACCAGCGGCTCCCCGCCGCCGGGCCGTCCGGAGGCGGAGACGGGGGCGGCGGACGCCACACCCTCGGTCTTGTTCGCGGCGGCGGTGACCTCGTCGAGCCGGTCGGCGTCGGCGAGGATGACGGCCGGGTTGCCGGACCCGCCGGGGAAGTGCTCGCCGAGCGTCTTCTGGGCGGCGACCGACGGCGCGTCGTTGACGAAGATCTCGTCGAGCGGGGTGCCCTTGGCGGACAGGGACGGGGAGAAGGCCGCGAAGACGGCGAGGATCAGCGCGGTCACCGCCCACACGCGGCGCGGCTTGCGGTCGACGGTCGCGGCGACGCGGCGCCACACGCTGTGTCCCTCGACGGTGGCGTCGGACGCCTTGGGCTTGGCGGGCCAGTACGCGCTGCGGCCCAGGAGGGCGAGGGCGGCCGGCAGGAAGGTGAGCGCGGAGAGCACCGAGCACACGATGCCGATGGCGCCGACCGGGCCGAGGGCGCGGTTGTTGGTGAGGTCGCTGGCGAGCAGCGTCAGCAGGCCGAGGGCGACGGTGGCGGCGCTGGCGGTGATGGCGCCGAAGGACCGGCGTACGGCCGCGCGCGCGGCGGTGAACCGGTCGCCGCGCGTGGCGAGTTCCTCGCGGAAGCGGGCGGCGAGGAGCAGGGCGTAGTCGGTGGCCGCGCCGATCACGAGGATGGACAGGATGCCCTGGACCTGGCCGTCGACGCGCACCACGTCGTGGTCGGCGAGGACGTACACGACCGCGCAGGCCAGGCCGAGCGCGAAGACGGAGCCGAGGATGATGACGAAGGGCAGCAGAACGCTGCGGTAGACCAGCAGCAGGATGACCAGCACGGCGGCGAGGGCGACGCCGAGCAGCAGTCCGTCGATGCCGGAGAAGGCGTCCGACAGGTCGGTCTGGCTGGCCGCGGGGCCCGCCACCTCGGCCGTGGTGCCGTCGACGGTGCCCGCCGCATCGCGTACCTCGTCGACGACGTCGGCCAGCTTGTCGCCGAGGTCGGGCTCCACCTGCACCACGGACTGCAGGGCCTTGCCGTCCTCGGAGGGGAAGGCGGGCGAGGGCTGACCCACGACGCCCGGTGTGCCGGCGAGCCCGGCGACCGCGCGGGTGGCGGCCTCGGTCTGGGCGCCGGTGATCCGGTCCCCGTCGGCGGTCCACACGACGATCGCGGGCAGCGTCTCCTGCTGGTCGAACGCCTTCCGCTGGTCGAGGACCTGCGTGGACTCGGCGCTCTGGGGCAGGAAGGAGGCCTGGTCGTTGGTGGCCACCTCGCCCAGCTTCCCCGCGTACGGGCCGAGCATCCCGCCCACGCCGAGCCAGACGATCAACAGAGCGAGCGGGACGAGCCACCGGGCCCGGCGTGGTGCGGATGTCATGTGGGTTCCTATGGCGCGAAGCGGTTATGTCAATGATCGATTATGTCAATCATCGAGTGATCCTATACTGGCCGCATGAGCGGCTCACAAACCTCCGCACCTCCCCCGCCGGAGGAGTGCCCGACAGGACTGCAGTCATTCGCGGTGCAACTGCGCCGGATGACCGGCGAGTTCAACCGCATCGTCCAGGAGTTCGCTCAGGCGCACGGTCTGCACCACACCGACATGCTCGCCCTGATAGCGATCCTCGACGGGGGCGGACCCGACACGCCGATGACGCCCGGCCGGCTGCGCAGACAGCTCAACCTCACCTCCGGCGCGATGACAGCATGCCTGGACCGGCTGGAGCGGGCGGGGCACATCCGGCGTGTCCGGGCGTCCGACGACCGCCGTGTCGTGCATCTGGAGTACGAGGACCGCGCCAAGGGCCTGGCGCGGGAGTACTTCCGACCGCTCGCCCACAGCACCGACACGACCCGTGAACGGTTCACGGCCGAGGAGCTGCGTGTGGTGATCCGCTTCCTCACCGAGCTGAACCACGAGCTCGCGCTGCTGCGCGGGCGCACCGACTGATCCATCCGGCGACCGACGGCCGGGTCAGGGCCTCCCCCTGACCCGGCCGTCTTTCTTTTCCCGGCTTCACCGGCGCCCCGGCTGCCCCCCCCCGGCTGCACCCCGGCTCCGCGCGTCGGCTCGACGCACCGTGGGCGCGAGCGCATCCCCTCGACGACTGACATTGAAAATGATTACCGTTATCGCGTCTTGCGCGCAGCCCGGCCCCTCGCTCGAGGGGTCTTCTCGGGCTGCCCCGTCATCGCAACCGCGCCTCAGGGCAGGGCACGAAAAGGGGAGTTGTGGCTCATCTGCTGGTGGTCGAGAGCTGGGTCGGATCGATGAGCAGGCTGCTGCCACGGGCGATACAGGAGGGCGGACACTCGTTCACGTTCCTCACCCGCGACCTGCACCACTACCTGCGTACAGCGCCCGAGGGCGCGGCCCACCCGTTGCTGGGGGCGCGCGACGTGGTCACGGCGGACACCAACGACCCGGACTCCCTGCTGCCGTTCGTGGAACGGCTGCACGAGGTGCTCGGCTTCGACGGGATCCTCACGTCCTGCGACTACTACCTGCCGACGGCCGCCCTGGCCGCCGAGCGGCTCGGCCTCCCCGCGCCGGACGCCGAGGCCGTGCGGAACGCCTGCCGCAAGGACGCCACCCGGCTGGTGCTGGACGAGGCGGGCGTGCCGGGTCCCCGGTTCGCCGTCCATGAGGAGTGGGCCGAACTGGCGGCGGCCGCACGGGACATCGGGTATCCGCTGGTGGTCAAGCCCGTCGACCTGTGCGCGGGGATGTTCGTACGGCGGGTGGACGACGAAGCACAACTCGCCTCGGCCGTACGGGCGATGGGTGGCTTCCCGGTCAACGCGCGGGGTCAGCGGCGCGCTCCGGCGGTGCTGCTGGAGGAGCTGATGGACGGGCCGGAGGTGAGCGTCGAGACCGTGTCCCACGCGGGCGCGGTGCAGGTGGTCGGGGTGACCGACAAGAGCGTCGGCGGCGCGCCGGCGTTCGTCGAGACGGGCCACATGTTCCCCGCCGCGCTGCCGGCCGCCGAGGCGGAGGAGGTCGTACGGACCGCCCTGGACGCGCTCAAGGCTCTGGGGCTGACCGAAGGGGGCGTGGCGCACACGGAGATCAAGCTGACGTCGGCCGGGCCGCGCGTGGTCGAGGTCAATCCGCGGCCCGCCGGCAACCGCATCACCGAGCTCGTCCGCCATGTCACCGGCGTCGACCTGGTCGCGGCGTTCGTCGACGTGTCGCTGGGCCGGGCGCCCGACCTGCGCCGCACGGACACCGGGCTGCGGTCCGCCGCGATCGGGTTCCTCGTCCCGCAGACCACGGGCACGCTCGCGGCTCTCGACGACACGGGGCTGCGGACCCGGCCGGACGTGCTGGAGGCGGAGCTCGCCGAGCCCGGCCGGCAGGTGCGGGCGACGGGCAGCAACAACGACTACCTCGGGCACGTCATGGTGGGCGACACCGGGGGGACGGGCGCCCGTGAGCGGGTCGAGGGTCTGCTCGCGGAGCTGCGGTCGGGGATGGTGATCCGATGACGGCCGTCACATCCTCGCCCGTCGGGGCGCCGACGTACGAGACGCTGCTGCGATGCGCCCTGGCCGGGGAGCTGGGCCCGGACCCGGCGGGGCTGCGGGTCGCCGTGGCCTTCACGACCCGGCAGGCCGTACGGCACGACGGGCGGGGCACCGGTTACCGCAACGAGGTGCTGGGGCTGCGGGTCGGCGCGGCCGTCGGCAGTTGCGCGGTGGAGCCCGGGGCACTGGACGACGGTGTGGTCGAGGACTGCGCGGGTGCGGGCGTGGACCGGCTGCTGCGTCACCCACGGACTCCCGTGCGGGTGGCCGCGCTGGACGCCTACCTGATGCACGTCGCTCCGCACACCCCGGAGCACGGTGCCCGGCCCGTGCGCGTGCCCGCCGGGACCTCGCTGGAGAAGTCCCGCGCGCGGGCGCGGACGGTCGTCGGGCTGCTGGATCTGCCGCCGGGGGCCACCGTGCTGGTGGTCGGGGTGGTCAACTCCCTGCTGGAGGCGCTGCGTGCCAGGCACCTGGCCTACGTGGCGTGCGACTTCAAGGGCGGGGTCACCGAGTGGGGTGAGGGCGTCGTCACCGACGCGCTCGCCGAGGCGCACCGGTGCGACGCGCTGCTGGTGTCCGGGATGACGCTGGGCAACGGCACCTTCGAGCCGCTGCGGCGTCACGCCCTCGAACACGGCAAGCGGCTCGTGACGTTCGCGCAGACGGGCAGTGCCGTACTGCCCCGCTTCGTGGGGCACGGGGTGAGCGCGGTGTGCGCGGAGCCGTACCCCTTCTTCTGGCTGGACGGCGGTCCGAGCACGCTGCACGTGTACCGAGGGGGTGCGCGGTGACCGCCGCCGTCGCTCCCGTCGCCCCGCCCGTGGCGCGGCCGGAGCTGCTGTCCCTGCTGGGACGTACGCCCGTCGTGCGGGTCACGGCCGGGCTGCCGGATCCGCACCCCGGGTTCTGGGCGAAGCTCGAAGGTCTCGCGGCCGGCGGGATGAAGGCACGGCCCGCCGTGTCGATGCTGCTGGACGCCCGTGAGCGGGGTCTGCTGCGGCCCGGCGCCCCGGTGGTGGAGTCGACGTCCGGCACGCTGGGCCTGGGACTCGCCTTCGCGGGGCAGGCCCTCGGCCATCCGGTCGTCCTGGTGGGCGACGGCGAACTGGAACCGTCCATGCGGCGGCTGCTGCGGGCCCACGGGGTCCGGCTCGAGATCGTGGACCGTCCCGCCGCGCGGGGCGGCTGGCAGGCCGCACGGCTGGCCCGGCTCCGGGAACTGCTGGCCGAGCTGCCCGGCGCGTACTGGCCCGACCAGTACAACAACCCGGGCAACAGCGCCGGTTACGCCTCGCTCGCCGCCGAACTCGCCGTGCAGCTGGACCATCTGGACATCCTGGTGTGCAGCGTCGGCACGGGCGGGCACAGTGCGGGCATCGTCGGTCCGCTGCGCCGGCACTGGCCCGGGCTGCGGCTGATCGGCGTGGACGCCACCGGCTCCACCATCTTCGGGCAGCCCGCCCGGCCGCGGCTGATGCGCGGGCTGGGCAGCAGCATCCACCCGCGCAACGTCCGTCACGACGCGTTCGACGAGGTGCACTGGGTCGGCCCGGCGGAGGCGGTGGACACCTGCCGGCGGCTCGCCTCGGAGAGCTTCGTCAGCGGCGGCTGGAGCACCGGCGCCGTGGCCCGTGTCGCCGCCTGGGCGGCCCGCGTCCACCCGGGCGCGGTCGTCGCGACCGTCTTCCCCGACGGTCCGCACCGCTACCTCGGCACCGTCTACGACGACGACTTCGCCGCCGCGCACGGCCTCGACCTCACCGCCGCGGCCACCCGGCCCGTGGAGATCCCGCACCCGCGGGCGGCCGAGGCCACCGGCTGGGTGCGCTGCGCCCGTGTGTCCGATCCGCTGAAGACCGCACCGCCCGCAGGGAGGACCCCGTGAAGGCCGCCACCCGCACCGTGCGGCTCGACCTCACCGAGCCGCTGCGCATATCCCGTTCCGTCATGGCCTCCCGTGACGCCGTGTGGCTGAGCGTCGAGCACGGCGGCGTCACCGGCCACGGCGAGGCCGTGTCCAGCGTCTACTACGGCCTGGACGCGGCGACCCTGCGCCGCCGCTTCGCCGATGCCGCCCGGGAGCTCGGCCGCTACCCGGATCCGGCCGCCGCCCTGGAATCGCTACGAGCGGGCGAGTTGGCCGGTGGCGCCACTCCCCCGGCCGTGCGGGCCGCCGTGGAGGCGGCCCTGCTCGACCTCGTCGGCGTCCGCGCCGGCCGCCCCGTGCACCGGGTCCTCGGGTTCCGGCAGCCGCCGGTCGTCGCGACCGCCCGCACGATCGGCATCACCTCCCCTCTCCACGCGGCGGCGCAGGCCCGCGCGCTCACGGCGAGCGGCTTCCAGGTCCTCAAGGTGAAGGCGGGGCTGCCCGACCCGGAGGAGGACGTCGAGCGGCTGCGTGTCGTCCGGGACGCGGCGCCCCACGCCCGCCTGCTGCTCGACCCGAACGGCGCGTGGACGCCCCGCCGGGCGGCCGCGCTGCTCCCCCGTTTCGCCGCCCTCGGCGTGGAGGCCGTCGAGCAGCCCGTCGCCCCCGGTGATCCGGAAGGGCTGGCCGCGCTGGCCGAGCGCTCACCGCTGCCGGTGATCGCCGACGAGGACGCCGTCGGTCTCGAGGACGTACGCCGGCTCGCCGGGCGCGTCCACGGCGTCAACGTGAAGCTCGCCAAGTGCGGCGGAGTGCACGCCGCGCTGCGGATCGCGGAGACGGTCGCGGGCAGCGGCACCGCGTTGATGCTGGGCTGCCTGACCGCCAGCAGCCTCGGACTGGCGCCCGCGGTGCATCTGGCGGGACTGGCACGCTGGACCGACCTCGACGGTCATCTGCTGCTCGCCCACGACCCGTGGACCGGCATCGGCGGCGAGGACGGACACGTACGGACAAGTGGCCTGCCCGGACTGGGAGTCGAGCCGCGGGCCGTGCGCCTCGGACGCAGGGCGGCGGTGGGCGCCCGGTGAGCACCTGGCACGAGATACGCCGCTTCCCCGTCGCGGTCCGGCTGCTGCTCCTCAACCAGTTCGGCGTGAACATCGGCTTCTACCTGCTCGTCCCCTACCTCGCCACCCACCTCACCGAGAACCTCGGCATGTCGGCCGCCGTCGTCGGCGTCGTCCTCGGCGTGCGCACCCTGAGCCAGCAGGGGCTGTTCGTGGTCGGGGGTTCGGCCTCCGACCGGCTCGGCGCGCGGGGCGTCATCATCGCCGGATGTGCGCTGCGTACCTTCGGGTTCGCCCTGTTCGCGTTCGGGGACGGCCTGGTGGTGCTGCTGGCCGCGTCCGTGCTCAGCGGCTTCGCGGGGGCGCTGTTCAACCCCGCCGTGCGCGCGTACATCGCCCAGGAGGCGGACGGGCGCGAGGCGGAGGCCTTCGCCCTGTTCAGCGTGTTCGCGGCGGCCGGTGCCCTGGTGGGGCCGCTGCTGGGCAGCGCGCTGCTGCTGGTCGACTTCCGTACGTCGGCGCTGACGGCCGCCGGGATCTTCGCCGTCCTGACCCTCGCCCAGGTGATGGTGCTGCCCGCCCGTGCGACGCGGCCGCGTGACGGCGGTTCGGTGCCGGCGGACTGGCGGGAGGTGCTCGGCAACCGGCCGTTCCTCGCGTTCGCGCTCGCCATGGTCGGCATGTTCACCCTCGAGAGCCAGCTGTACCTGCTGCTGCCCGACGGCGCGCGGCGGGCCACCGGCTGGGACGGCGCACCCGGACTCGTCCTGCTCCTCGGCACCCTCGCCCATCTGACCCTGCAACTGCGGGTCACCCGCGCCCTGAAGAGGCGCGGGCAGCGGGGGCGCTGGATCGTCACCGGGCTGGGTCTGATGGCGGTGGGCTTCCTGCCCCCGGCGCTGGCGGTGGGCGGCGGCTCCGGTACGCCGGACGGCGTGGCGGACGGGGTGCTGCGCGTCCTGCCCGTGCTGGCCGGTGCGCTGCTGCTGAGCCTGGGGGTGATGGTGGCGCAGCCGTTCGTGATGGAGCTGATCCCCGCCTACGGGCGCCCCGGGCTCACCGGCACCTACTTCGGCGTGTTCTACGTCGTCTCGGGCGTGGCGGCGGCGGTGGGCAACACGGTCGTCGGGTGGGCCATGGACACAGGTGCGCGGGCCGGGGCTCCCTGGCTGCCGTGGGTGTGCTGTGCCCTGTCCGGGCTGGTGTCGGCGCTCGGGGTGGCGTGGCTGCGGCGGCTGGGTTCGCTGCCCGCGCCGTCGGAGCCGGCCGTGCCGGCGACGGTCTGAGGGGGCGACATCCACATGACTCCCGAGGTGAACGGGCATGCCCGCACGCTCCTCACGGACCGGCCCGAGCTGTACGAGGCCCGCTTCCCCGACCCCGGACGCCTGGCCGGACGCTGGGCGGAGGACTGTCTGCGCCGGCACGGCGCGGGACCGCGTGTGCTGGACATGGGGTGCGGCACCGGCCGCGACGCCGCCCACCTGCACGGAGCGGGCCGGCGGGTGACCGCGGCCGACCTGTCCGAGCCGATGCTCGCCTACGCCCGCATCCACCGTCCGGGGCCCGACTACGTACGGGCCGACCTGCACGGATTCGACTTCGGGCCGGCGGTGTTCGACGCCGTGGTGTGCCTGGACAGCGCGCTGCTGTACTGCCACACCAACGAGCAGCTCGACCACTTCCTGTCCTCCTGCCGGCGCGCGCTGGGCCCCGGCGGCCTGCTGGTCGCGGAGATGCGCAACGGCGCGTACTTCCTGGGCCGCACCGACCTTCTCGACTCTCCCACCGATGCCGCCTTCGCCTGGCGGGGCACCGTGCACCGGTCCGTCACCACGCTCGGCGTGGACCGCACGGCGCAGCTTCTGCGCCGGACGCGGGTGTGGAGCACGGGCGACGGCGCGGAGCCGGTCGAGGAGCGTTCCGCCTGGCGGCTGCTGTTCCCGCAAGAGCTGCGCCACTTCCTGACCGCGCACGGTTTCGAGGTGCTGGAACTGCACGACGGTCCCGGCCCGCGCACCGAACCGCTCTGGCACGAGGGGCTCCCGCCC
This sequence comes from Streptomyces althioticus, assembly GCA_014649355.1. Classification (GTDB taxonomy): domain Bacteria; phylum Actinomycetota; class Actinomycetes; order Streptomycetales; family Streptomycetaceae; genus Streptomyces; species Streptomyces althioticus. Next base: position 374,107 of record BMSW01000006.1, on the reverse strand, counting down.
GGCCGTACCGCCGACGCCGACCGGCTGCACGTGGTGGCCCGTGCCGCCCGGCACTGACCTCCGCTTCTCACTCTTCCGACAGACAGAAGGATCTCCTCATGCACGACGACCGTGTTTCCCCCCTGCCTTCCGGCAGTCGCTTCCCGGGGCTGCGCCGCCGCGGCTTCCTCGCCGCGACGGGCGCCGCCACGCTCGGCGCGTTCCCGCTCGCGGCCTGCGGCGGTTCCGGTAACGGCGGTGATCCCAGGACGGGCGGCACGCCGCGGCGGGGCGGGCGGCTGCGTGCCGCGTTCGCGGGCGGCGGCGCGAGCGAAACGCTCGACCCGCACCGGGCCAACCTGTTCGCCGACGCCGCCCGCGCCAAGGCGCTGTTCGACAAGCTCGCCGACTACGGCCCCGACCTGGCCGCCCGCCCGCGTCTCGCGGAGCGCTGGGAGCCGAACGGGACGCTGGACCGCTGGCAGGTGACGCTACGGGAGGCGGTCTTCCACGACGGCCGCCCGGTCACCGCCGAGGACGTGCTGCACAGTTACCGCCGCATCGCCGATCCGCGGGAGGCCTTCCGCGCCAAGGCGTCGTTGGAGCCCGTCGACCTCGACGCGAGCCGGGCCACGGGACCGCGGTCGGTCGAGTTCGTGCTCAAGCGGCCCACCGCCGAATTCCCCAACGTGCTGGCCGCGTTCGGCGCGTACATCGTGCCCGCGCACGCCGGCGACTTCGACCGCGGCCCCGTCGGCTCCGGTCCCTTCCGGTTCGTGTCGTTCGCACCGGGCCGTTCGGCGGTCTTCCGCCGCTTCGACGACCACTGGGACGGCGCGCCGTACCTGGACGAGGTCGAGTTCGTCGTCGCCAACGAGGAGTCGGCGCGGGTCAACGCGCTGCTCGGCGGGCAGGTCGAGTACGCGCACGAACTGAACCCGACGACGGCCCGCGCCCACGAGGGCAAGGGCCAGATCGACATCGTGCGGCTGCGGAACAGCGCCATGCAGGCGTTCTGCATGAAGACCGACCGCCCGCCCTTCGACGACGTGCGGGTGCGCCGTGCGTTCTTCCTCATCGCCGACCGGGAGGAACTGGTCGACGCCGCGCTGTCCGGCGCGGGCGAGACGGGCAACGACCTGTTCGGCAAGGGGTACGAGTACTACGCCGACGGTCTGCCGCAGCGCGAACAGGACCTGGAGCAGGCGCGGTTCCTGCTCAGGCGGGCCGGCGCCGAGGACCTGCGCGTCACCCTGGACACCTCGGCCGTCGCCGCCGGGTTCACCGAGGCCGCGAGCGTCTTCCGCGACCAGGCGAAGCGGGCGGGCGTCACGGTCGACGTGCGGATGGGCAGCAAGGACTCGTACTGGAGCGACATCCTCGACGGGGGCACCCTGTGCTGCTACCGCTCCGGCGCCATGCCGATCGAGTCGCACATCTCGCAGCGTCTGCTCACCGGCTCCACCACCAACGCCACCCACTGGCGGCACCGGGACTTCGACGCGCTGTACCGGCAGGCGCAGTCCACCCGGGACACGAAGGACCGCGCCGCCGTGTACGGGCGCATGCAGCGGCGGCTGCACGCCGAGGGCGGGTTCCTGGTGTGGGGGTTCGCCGACTGGATCATCGGCACCGCGCGCACCGTGCGCGGGGTCGAGGCGAACGCGCCCGCCAACACGCTGGACTGGGCGCGTTTCGACAAGGTGTGGCTGGCGTGAGCGGACTGCGCTCGTTCGTCGCCCGGCGGCTGCTGCTCGGGGTGGCGCAGATCGCGGCCGTGGTGCTGCTGGTCTTCGCGCTCACCGAGGCGCTACCGGGCGACGCGGCCGTCGCCCTCGCTGGTGACCAGCCGGACCCGGCCCGCATCGAGGCGATCCGTACGGCGCTGGAGCTGGACCGGCCCGCATGGGAGCGGCTGGTGCACTGGGCGGCGGGGCTGCTCCACGGTGACCTCGGCACCTCGCTGACGTCCGGGCGACCGGTGGCGCGGTACCTCGCCGACGCCTTCGGGCCGACCCTGTTGCTGGCCGCGCTCACCGTGGCGCTGCTGGTGCCGGCCGGTGTGGCGCTGGGTGTGCTGGCCGCGCGGTACGAGGGGCGGCCGGTGGACCGGCTGATCAGCTCGGTGACGCTCGCGGTGTACGCGGTGCCCGAGTTCGCCCTGGGGGTGCTGCTGGTCACGGTGTTCGCGCTGCGGCTGGGCTGGCTGCCGCCGACGGCGGTCGGCCACGGCACCGACCTGCTCGCGCATCCGGGGGTGCTCGTCCTGCCCGTGCTCGTGCTGCTCGCCCGCCCCGTGTGCTCCCTGGTCCGGCTGGTGCGCGCGGGAATGATCGACGCGCTGGCGTCCCCGTACGTGGCGCACGCACTGCGGTACGGGGTGTCCGGCGCCCGTGTGCGGTACCTGCACGCGCTGCCGCACGCTCTGGCGCCGGCCGTGCAGCAGCTGGCGCGGACGATCGACTGGCTGCTGTGCGGTGTCGTGGTGGTGGAGACGCTGTTCGTGGTCCCGGGTCTCGGCACGGTCCTGCTGGGGGCCGTGGCTGAGCGTGACGTGCCGGTGGTGCAGGGGCTGGCCGTGGTGTTCGGCGTGGTGACCGTCGTGCTGAACCTGGGTGCGGACGTGATCGCCCACCGGCTGGCACCGCGGGCGGGGGTGGCGGCGTGAGGGTCCTTCCGGGCCGGTTCGTCCTGGGAGTCGCGGTGGTGACCGTGCCGCTGGTGATCGCGCTGCTGGGGCCCGTGTTCGCCGGCCCGCCTCCGGCGCGGGAGGCGTCGTTCACCGAGGGTGCGGGGCATTGGTTCGGCACGGACTTCGTGGGGCGTGACGTCTGGTACCAGGTGCTGCACGGTGGCCGGCCGGTGGTCCTGACGGCGCTCGCGGCCACCGTCCTGGCGTACCTCGTGGCGCTGCCGCTGGGCCTGGCCGGTGCGCTCACCCAGCGGCACCTCGTGGAGGAGCTGCTGCTGCGGCCGCTGGACGTCCTGCTCGCCGTGCCGTCCCTGCTGATGATCCTTCTGGTGGCCACCGTCCTTTCCCCCGGGACGGTGGGGCTGGCGCTGCTGGTCGCGGTGGTCAACGTGCCCGACGCGGCGCGGCTGGTGCGCGCCACGGCCACGGAGATCGCGGCGCGCCCGGCCGTGGAGGCCCTGCGGATGCAGGGTGAGACGTGGTGGCGTATCGCCGTCGGACACATCGGGCGCTCGATGCTGCGCACTGTGACCGCCGACGCCGGCACCCGGCTGACCGGGGTGCTGTACCTCGTCGCCACGGCGGCGTTCCTCGGCGTGGGCGCGGCGCCCGACGCGGCCGACTGGGCGGTGATGGTCGACCGGAACCGTACGGGACTTCTCGTGCAGCCGTGGGCCGTGGTCGTGCCCGCGCTGCTGATCGTCGCCCTCACGACGGGCACCAACTTGCTGTTCGACGCGGCGCTGGACAAGCGGGGCCGCGGCCCGGGAGGGACGAGTGTCCGTGAAGCATGAGGACGGCACGGGAGAGGGTCTCCTCGCCGAAGTGCGCGGTCTGCGCGTGGAGATCGAGGGGCGGGCGATCGTGGACGGGGTCGCCTTCCGCGTGCTGCCGGGACGGGTGACGGCCCTGGTGGGTGCGTCGGGGAGCGGCAAGACCACGACGGGGCTCGCGTTGCTCGGGGAGTACCCCCGCGGGGCCCGGGTGGATGGGGAGGTGCGGGTGACCACCGGAGGGCCGGTGGGGTACGTGCCTCAGCATCCGGCGAGCGTGCTGGCGCCGGCCCGTCGTGTGGACGCCCTGCTGACGGACGTCGCACGCATGCGGGTGCGGCATCTGCCGCGCGGTGAGCGCCGGGCCGCTGCGCGGGCGCGTGTGGTGCGGGCGGCCGAGGACGCGCAGGTGGAGGACCCGGGGGTTCTGCTGCGCCGGTATCCGCACCAGTTGTCGGGGGGCCAGCAGCAACGGGTGGTGCTGGCACAGGCGTTGCTCCTCGGCTCCCGGGTCGTGGTGGCCGACGAGCCGACGACCGGGCAGGACGGCCTGACCAAGCGGCGGGTCGTCGAGCAGCTCGCGGCCCTCACGGCGCGCGGGATCGGCGTGGTGCTGCTCAGCCATGACCTGGAGGTGGTGCGGGCGCTCGCCGACGAAGTGGTGGTGATGCGGGCGGGCCGGGTCGTCGAGTCGGGACCTGCCGAGCGGCTGTGGGCGGCGCCGCGCCATGCGTGGACACGGGAACTGCTGGCAGCGGAGGGCGAGGTGACCTCGTTCGACGTGGGAGCCACTCGGTCCCGGCGTCCTGTGGTGCGGGTGCGCGGGCTGGTGGCACGGCACCGGGGCGGTCCCCCGTCCGGCCCGGTCGTGCTGCGGGTGCCCGCGCTCGACCTGCGGGCCGGGGAGTGCCTGGCCGTGGTGGGCCGTTCCGGCAGCGGCAAGACGACCCTCGCGCGCTGCCTCGCCGGACTGCACCGGGATCACGACGGCGAGATCCGGCTGGACGACACGGTTGTGCCCCGGAGCCTGCGTCGGCGCACCCGCGCCCAACTGGCCGCGGTGCAATACGTGTTCCAGGACGCGCGCGCCGCGTTCGACGAACACCGGCCGGTCGTGCGGCAGGTGGCCCGTACCGCCGTACGTCTGCGGGGCGCCGACGCGGGGACTGCGGGGCGGGAGGCGGTGGACGTCCTCGCCCGGCTCGGTCTGCCGGAGGAGCTGGTCCGGCGTCGGCCCGGTGAGCTCTCCGGGGGTGAACTCCAGCGTGCGGCGCTCGCCCGCGCCCTGCTGGCCCGCCCCCGTGTGCTGCTGTGCGACGAGGTCACGTCGGGCCTCGACGCGGTCACGCGCCGGGACATCGTGAGGACCCTGGCCGAACTGGTCGGCGAGCGGGGTGACGTGGCGCTGGTCCTGATCACCCACGACCTCGCCACCGCTGCCCTCGCTCATCGTGTCGCCGTCCTGGACGCGGGTGAGGTCGTCGAACAGGGGTCCGCGCGGCAGGTTCTCGACGATCCCCGGCATCCGTTCACCAGGGCGCTGGTCGGCACGGCGGAACCCGCCGCGCGTACGTGAGCGCGAAGGGGTGGCGGGTCAGCCGTCCGTCACCGGGCGGCGGTCGTCCAGGACCGGGTGGAGCAGCGGGCGCTTGGCCGAGCGGCCGTCGCCGGACGAGCGGCCGCGTAGGCGGCGGAGCAGCCACGGTCCCAGGAAGCCCGCCAGCCAGCGGAGTTCGGTGCCTACGGCGCGCAGGCCGGTGGGCAGGGTCTGGGGCGGGAGGGGGTGGGAGGGGGTGGGTCCAGGTGTCGTCGCTGTCAGGCAGTCGCAGCGCTTGGGCGAGGGCGGCGGCGATGCGCTCATGGCCCAGGGGGCTGGCGTGCAGGCGGTCGGGGCTCCACAGGCGCGGGTCGCCGGCGACCGGGTGGAGGGCCGTCTCCGCGACGACCACTCCATGGCGGCGCGCGGTCCGGCGTATGCCCTCGTTCAGGGCCGTGACGCGCGGGATCAGCGGGCGTGCGACGGGGCACACGCGGGACAGGTCGGGGATGGTGATCGTGGCGACCAGGGCGCCCTGCTCGGTGAGCGCCCCGAACATCGCGTCCAGGTGGGTGCAGACCTCGTCGGCGTCGAAGCCGGGCCTCAGCAGGTCGTTGACTCCGGCGACGACGGTGGCGACGTCGGGCCGCAGCGCGAGGGCGGGGGCGAGCTGCTCGGTGTGGATCTGGGCGGCGAGGCGGCCGCGTACGGCCAGGTTGGCGTACTGGAGGGCGGGTTCGTGCCGGGCCAGGTGCTCGGCGAGGCGGTCGGCGAAGCCGCGCAGACCGGTGGTGTCGTCGCCGTCGCCGACGCCCTCGGTCTGGCTGTCGCCCAGGGCGACGTAGCGGAGGAAGGTCGTCTCCGTTCCGGGCGCCTCGGTTCCGGGCCTGTCGGTTCCGGGTGTGTCAGTTCCGGGCACGGGTGTGCCGCCTCTCTTCCAGTACGGCGACGGTCCGCAGACACCAGTCGCGGTTCTCCTGCTCGAAGGCGACGCCGCGCAGGCAGGTCAGGTAGGGGCCGATGCGGTCGCCGTGGCGGAGGAAGTCCTCCTCGCCGCGGTCGCCGCGCAGGCGTCGCAGCAGCGCCTCGAACAGCTCGATGCGGGCGCGGGCGATCTCGGCGCGCTCGGTGAGCTGGTCGATCAGGGTGGCGGTGTCGACGCTGTCGGCCGCCTGGACCTTGACCATGAGATCGTCACGGACGAAGGCGGGCTTGGCGGAGGCGGCGGTGAAGGCCTCCAGCTCGGCCAGGCCGGCGTCGGTGACGTGGAACAGCCGCTTGTTGGGGCGGCTCTCCTGCACCACCTCGCGGCCCGCGACGAGGCCCTGCTGCTCCAGCCGGGTCAGCTCCGCGTAGAGCTGCTGCGGCTGGGCGTACCAGAAGTTGGCCACGCCGACGTCGAACGCCTTGGCCAGGTGGTAGCCGCTGAGCTCGCCGTCGAGCAGTGCGGCCAGTACGGCGTGGCGGAGTGCCATGCGATCCCTTTCCGCGTGCGGTGTCCTGGTGGGGTTCTGCCTCTGTCGCCCTGCGGGCACCCCATGATAGTCATTTTTCTGACTACTCACATCCCTGACTATCGAGGTGGTGGCGTCCGTGGACACCGTGGAGCGTTTCCGTGCAGCCGTCGACGCGCGTGATCTTGCCGCGCTGGATGATCTGTTCACCGACGACGTGCGGCTGTACAGCCCGGTGAAGTTCACGCCCTTCGAGGGCAAGGCGATGGTCATGGGGCTGTTCGGCGTGCTGCTGCGGACGTTCGAGGACTTCCGGTACGTCGGCGAGTACAGCGGGGCGGCGCAGACCAGTGCGGAGGGGGTGACGTTGCCGTCGGCCGTGCTGGTCTTCCGGGCGACCGTGGGCGGGAAGGAGATCCACGGGATCGATCTGCTGCACTTCGACGAGGGTGGGCGTATCAAGGAGTTCACCGTGATGGTGCGGCCTCGCTCCGCGGTGGAGGCGCTGGGGGAGGCCGTGCTGAAGGGCTTGGTGGAGGAGGGGCTTGCCTGAGCGGCCACTGGCGTTCTCGGGGCGGTCGGGTGCGGGTCTTCTGCGGCTGGTCGCGCAGTTCCCCGCGCCCCTGGGGGTGGCCTCTGCGGTGGCGTGAGTGCGGGTTTCGTTGTTGCTGATCGCGCGGTCCCCCGCGCCCCTTGGGGGCGTAGTCTTCGGGTGTGGGGCTGTGGTTCGAGACTCGTGTGTCCGACTCGCCGTGGGTCGACAGTGTGTGGACGTGTACCAGTGGCCGCGTCACCACGATGACGTCCGTCGCCGGGGTGCGGCTGGGGCTGGTCTTCTGGGAGCAGGACGGGGCGGCGTACGCGGCGGTCACGGGGCCCGAGACCCGTACCGGCACGGCGCCCGTGCCGGAGGGGGCCGTCTTCACGGGCATCGACCTCGCCGTGGGCACCTCCCTGCGGATGGCGTCCACCGCGAACCTGCTCGACGGTGGGATCACCCTCCCCGACACCTCGCGCCGGACGTTCCGGCTGGACGGGGCGCGGTGGGAGACGCCCGGGCCGGACGACGCCGAGGCCCTGGTCGAGCGGCTGGTGCGGGCCGGGGTGCTCGACCGGGAGCCGCTCGTCGCCGACGTGCTCCGCGGCCATCGCCCCGACGTCTCACAGCGGACCGTCGAGCGGCGCTTCCGGACCGCGACGGGACTCACGCGTGGTGCGGTACGGCAGATCGAGCGGGCACGCACCGCGGCGCACCTGCTGGCCGCGGGCGCTCTGGCCGCCGACGTCGCCGTCGAGCTCGGCTATTTCGACGAGCCGCATCTGGCCCGCGCCCTGCGCGCGTACGTGGGGCGCACCGCGCGTCAGCTGCGCGAGGGCGCAGGAGGGGCGATCGCGCTCGACGTCGGTCAGCGCCTGACGTCGTAGACCAGCTTGACGATGCCGTTCGAGTAGGTCGCCGACTCTCGCAGGGCCAGCATCTGCTTGTCCCGGTCGGCGCGGCCGAACAGGCTCTTCCCGGCACCGAGCAGCACGGGGAACATCAGCAGGTTGTACTGGTCGATCAGGCCGGCGTCGGACAGCCGCCGGGCCAGTTCCGCGCTGCCGTGGACGAAGACGGCGCCGCCCTCACCCTCCTTGAGCGCGGCGACGTCCTCGGTGGAGCGCAGGATCGTGGTCGGGCCCCAGCCGTCGACCAGCGCGTCGTCCTGGAGCGTCGACGACACCACGTACTTCGGCAGGTCGCGGTAGTCGGCGTGGTCGTCCGAGCCGGGCCAGACCGACGCGAACGCCTCGTAGCTGCGGCGGCCGAACATCAACGCCGTCGTGTCGGCCAGCTCCTCGCCCTTCAGGGACCAGGCCTCCTCGACGAACTCGAGGTCCTTGAACACCCAGCCGCCGCTGCGGTGCTCCTCCCCCGGCCCGCCGCCGGGCGAATCGACGACGCCGTCCAGGGACATGAACCCCGTGTACACCAGTTTCCGCATGATGCGCCTCTCCTCCTGCCCGACGCGGGCCACCGAACTGTTGGCCTCACGTTAGGGGGAGAGGGGCACGACCGTCTTGGACGGAAACGACAGCGCGCCTCCGGCCGGACTTCTCCCGGTCAGCGGCCGCGCTGTGCGGCGTAGGGCTGGAGAAGCTGGTCGACGGGGGCGTAGTCGTCGGTGAGGACCGGGGCGTCGGCCGTCCACGTCGTGAGGGGCCTGCCCGTGACCGTCCTCCATCCCGTGCCACGGGCGTCCAGTGCCTTCTGGATCGCGGACAGATCGACCGGACGGTCGGAGGCGACGGCGACCAGATTGCCGCCCACGGGCGCGCCGGTGCGGGCCAGGCCGATGTCGACGGGTTCACCCAAAAGCGCCACGTGCGCGAACACCGTGTGGAGCGTGGCCAGTTCCGCCTTCGCGAAGGCCTGCTCGCCGTGGTCGATGAGGTTGACGACGTAGAGGCCGTGGGGGGCGAGGGCGCGCCGCACCTCCGTGAGCGCCTCCACGGTGGTGAGGTGCCACGGCACGCTCACTCCGCCGAAGGCGTCGCCCACGACCAGGTCGAGGGAGTCCGTGTCCAGCCGCTTCAACCCCAGCCTGCCGTCCTCGGTGCGGACGTCGATGCCGGGCTGCGGCCGCAGTCCGAGCCGCTCGCGGTCGATCCGTACGACGCCGTCGTCGATCTCGGACACCGCGCTGCGCGTGCCGGGGCGGGTGGCCGCGAGGTAGCGGGGCAGGGTGAGGCCTCCGCCGCCCAGGTGGTGGGCCGTGAGCGGTCTGCCCTCGGGGAAGGCGGCGTCGGCCACCGACGCGACGGCCTTGACGTAGGTGAACTCCAGATGGGCCGGGTCGTCGGCGTCGACGTAGGAGTGCCGTACGCCGTCCAGGACGAGTGTGCGACCACCCTCGCGGGCGGGGTCGGCGACCACGTCGGCGCAGTGGTACCGGGTCTCGACGTCGCAGCCGCCCGGCGCGGCCGAGGCAGCCAGCCCGCCCGCCGTGAGGACGAGCGCCAGGGCGGGCGCGGCGCCGCTCCGGCCGCGAAGCCGCCGGCCGGTCACCACCGAAGCGACAACCAGCAGCGCCCCGAGCCCGAACAGGATGCCGCTGACCGGCAGCCGCGACAGCAGCACGAAGCCGGTCAGGACCGTGCCGGCGATCGACCCCGCCGTGCCGACGCCGGACAGCCGGCCGACGACCGTACCGGTTTCGGCGAGGCTGGTGAGCCGCACCTTCGTCACCAGGGGAGTCACGGCGGACAGCAGCGCGCCCGGCACCAGGATGGTCAGCGCCGCGACCAGGATCAGCAGCGGCCGCGCCCACTCGGCGACGCCGCGCAGCACGGCCGGAGTGAGGGCCACGACCGCGCCCGAGACGCCAAGCGCGGGGGCGAGCAGCCGCAGCGGGTCGACCTGGTCGGCGACGCGCCCGCCCAGCCACGAACCGAGCGCGATCGCCGTGAGGGCGATGCCGATCACCATCGTGCTGGTCTCGAGGGTGAGGCCCAGGTACGGGGCCAGCAGGCGCAGGGCGACGATCTCGACGACCAGCACCGCGGCCGAGGCCCCGAAGACCAGGACGGCCGCGGCGCGCGGCCCCAGACCGGGGCGACCGCGTGTGCCCTCGGCGACGGGCGAGGAAGACAATCCGGTCACGGACGGCATCCTTGCACGCGGGTGGGCTCCGGCACGCCGTCTTGCGCGCGACCGGTACGGATGCCGTCGGCCGGCCCGCGTCCGCGTGCACCCGGCAACTCACCACCGCACGAGGGCAGTCGGGGGGAAGCGAGGTGCCGCTGTGCTGGGAGCCGACGCCGAAGGGCGGCATCGGGCAAGTCGCCGCGCCCTCGCCCCGGACGGCGGAAAAGTCGCGTGCGCGGCGCTCCCCGGTGGTCCCATCATGACGGAATGAAGGCACGCTTCCTCGGCATCGCCGAGTTGACGGACGTACCGGACGTGGCCGTGGTCGTGGACGTCATGCGGGCGTACACGGTGGCCGCCTGGGCGTTCGCCCGGGGCGCCGAACGGGTCGTTCTCGCCGAGTCCTTGGAAGACGCGCTGGCGCTGAAGGCACGGCATCCCGACTGGGTGACCTTGAAGGACGGCTCGCCCGCGCCCGGCTTCGACCTCGTCAACTCCCCCGCCCTGCTGCGGGACACGGACCTGTCCGGGCGCACCGTCGTGCAGAAGACGACGGCGGGCACCGTCGGCGCCCTCGCGGTGAAGGACGCCCCGTTGGTGCTGTGCGCGAGCTTCGTGGTGGCGGAGGCGACGGCCGGACTGCTGCGGGCGCGCGCGCCCCGCGAGGTGACGTTCGTCGTCACCGGCGGGAGCGGTCGCGCCGAGGAGGACCTGGCGTGCGCCGAGTACATCGCCGGGCGGGCCGGCGGGGACGCGCCGGACGCCGGCCCGTATCTGCGGCGGGCCGCCTCGTCGCGTTCCGCCGCCGAGCTGACGCAGGGCGTGCGTGAGGGATCCAGTCCCGAAGACGTGGCGCTCTGCCTGGAATTGGACCGGTTCCCGTTCGCGATGGCCGCCGCCGTGGAGGACTCGCTCCTGGTGCTCCGGCAGGTCACGCCGACGGACCCGCACTCGGCCTGACTGCCCGACACCGTCGCCGAACGGCGGTCTCCGTCACGGGTATTGACAACGATGTCAGCATCGTGATCTAGTCCGCTTCCGTCCAGCCCGGTGCGACAGGTGAGCAACAGGAGCCGCTTCCATGGATTCACCCCTCCGCAGATGGCGCCGCAGAGCGTCGACCGTCCTCGCCGCGCTCGTCGTCACCGGGGCCGGTCTCGCGCCCGTGCCGGCCCTCGCCCAGCCGTCGCCGACCGGGTCCGACGACCGGCTGACCTCCCTGGTCAACCCGTTCATCGGCACCCAGAACTTCGGCAACACCTTCCCCGGGGCCAGCGCGCCCTTCGGGATGGTGCAGGTCAGTCCGGACACCGGCGGGCAGGGCGGGTACGACTACCAGCAGGACAAGATCCACGGGTTCAGCCAGACCCACCTCTCCGGCGTCGGCTGCTCCGTCATGGGCGAGCTGCCGCTGATGCCGACCACCGGCGCGGTCGACACCGTGGACCCGGACGCGTACCGCTCGGCGTACTCGCACGACGACGAGAAGGCCGAACCGGGCTACTACCGTGTCGGGCTGAAGACGTACGACATCGACGCCGAGCTGACGGCCACCGAGCGCACCGGGTGGCAGCGCTACACCTTCCCCGCCACCGACCGCGCCAACGTGCTGTTCAACACCGGCAAGGCCAACCAGCGGGTGTACAGCTCGGAGGTGCACGTCGTCGGGGACCGGACCGTCGAGGGCCGGGTCGAGGCGGGCAACTTCTGCGCGGGCAAGGACCGGCACACGGTGTACTTCACCGCCACCTTCGACCGCCCGTTCACCGCGCACGGCACCTGGCGGGGCTCCACTCCCCGGCCCGGTGAGCGGGACGCGGCCGGCGAGGGCGGCAACGGCGCCTGGGTGACGTTCGACGCCGAAGAGGACCGTGACGTCGTCGTCAAGGTCGGGCTGTCGTACACGGGCCTCGAGGGCGCCCGGAAGAACCTGGCGGCGGAGACGGCTGACTCGTACGACTTCGACGCCACGCGCGAGGCGTTGCAGGCCACCTGGGAGCGGCAGCTGGCCTCGGTGAAGGTGGACGGCGGGCCGGCCGAGCGGCGGCGCGCGTTCTACTCGGCGCTGTACCACGCGCAGTTGCATCCGAACCTCGCCGGGGACGTCGACGGGCGGTACGCGGGCTTCGACGGGAAGGTGCACACGGCGGACGGGTTCACGCCGTACCAGAACCTGTCGTTGTGGGACACGCACCGGCCGCAGAATCAGCTGCTGCAGCTGCTGGAGCCGAAGGTGGCGCGGGACGTGGCGCTGTCGGTCGTGGCGATCGGGCGGGACGGGGGCTGGCTGCCGCGCTGGTCGCTCGCCAACAGCGAGACCAACATCATGACGGGCGACCCGGTGACCCCGTTCCTGGTGGAGGCCTGGTCGAAGGGGCTGCTCGCCGGTCACGAGCAGGAGGCGTACGCGCTGCTGCGGAAGAACGCGCTGCGGACGCCGCCGGACGAGTCGCCGTACAACGGGCGTGCGGGCATCGACGCCTATCTGGAGCGCGGGTATGTGCCCAGCGGACTGGAGCTGGGGAAGGACTGCCCGGACAAGGGCGGCGACAACGACTGCGTGCACCCGGCGTCGGCGACCCTGGAGTACGCGGCGGCGGACGCCTCGCTGGCGCTGATGGCGAAGGGGCTGGGCCGCACGGCCGACGCGCGGATGTTCGCGGCGCGCGGGCAGTGGTACCGGAACCTGTGGGACTCCTCCATCGAGCAGTTCCGGCCGCGCACCACCGAGGGCACCTGGGTGACGCCGTACGACCCGGTCGAGGCGGGGCACCAGTTCCACGAGGGCGGCGCCTACCAGTACCAGTGGCTGGTCCCGCAGGACCCGGCCGGTCTGGTGTCGCTGATGGGCGGCCGGAAGAAGACGGAGGAGCGGCTCGACGCCTTCTTCGCCTACGACAAGCTGCTGAAGGACCCCGCGAGGACCGCCCGCGAGGACTGGATCTCCGCGCCGTACGACTACTACGGCAAGCCGACCTACAACCCGAACAACGAGCCCGACCTGCACGCGCCGTACATGTACCTGTGGGCGGGCGCGCCGGCGAAGACGGCGACCGTGACCCGCGCGGCGATGACGCTGTTCACGGACGGTCCGGACGGGATGACCGGCAACGACGACCTGGGCACCATGTCGGCCTGGTACGTCTTCTCGTCGCTGGGTCTGTACCCGGTGACGAGCGGCGGTGACTTCCTCGCCGTGTCCTCCCCGCAGTTCCCCTCGGCGGAGATCCGCATCGGCGCCTACGGGAAGCTGCAGGGCGGCACCCTGACCGTGAAGGCGCCCGGGGCGAGCGACACCCGGCGGTACGTGAAGCGGGCGGCGTTCGGCGGGAAGGATCTGCGCGCCACCTGGCTGGACTGGGATGCGGTCGCCAAGGGCGGGCGGCTCTCCTTCGAGATGAGCGACAAGCCGTCGGCGTGGGGCACCGGCAAGGGCGCCGAGCCGCCGTCGGTGAACCGCGCCGCCGCCGACTCCCGCCGTCACCTCGACGCGTCGCTGCGCACGTCCGCCGACGTGGTGCCCGCCTCGGACAAGGCCGAGGACGTGCGGCTGCGGATGGACGTGCTGGGCCAGGCGCCGGGCGCCCTGCGCGTGAAGGTGGCCGCGAAGGCGCCGCGCGGGTGGACCGTGAAGGCGACCGGGCCGTTCACGCTGGCCTCGCACCGGCTGCCGGTGCAGCGGACGGCGACGGTGGACGTGAAGGTGCCGGCCGGGACCGAGCCGGGCACGTACACCGTGCGGATCACGGCGGGCGCCGGCGGGGTGCGGACGGTGGAGCGGGTGGCCACCGTCCAGGTGCGCGAGGCCGTGCGCTGCGCCCAAGGCGGCGGTGAGCGGTGCGCCGTCGACCTCGGCAAGGAGCTGAACCACGACGGGACCGCGACCGTCGGGGCGTCCGACGAGGGCGACTTCGACGGCGGCGGGTGGAGCTACGACGGCGACCTGCTGCCGGCGGCGGGGCCGGTGGTGTGGGACGGGGTGACCTACCAGGCGCCCGACCCGTCGGGCACGGCCGCCAACTTCGTCGAGGCGCGCGGGCAGGCCATGCTGCTGCCGGCCGGTTCGTACGGCGTGCTGCGGCTGGTCGGCGCGTCCCACCACGGGCCGGTGACGACGGACCTCACCGTCCGCTACACCGACGGCACCACGGCCGAACTCCCGGTCACCGTCGGCGACTGGGCGGGATCCGCGCCCGCGGGCGGCTCCGTGGCGCTGGAGATGCCGCACCGGATCAAGCGGGGACAGGGCGTGGACGGACCGCCGGTGCGGCTGTTCGCCGCGTCCGTCGCCCTCGACACGTCGAAGACGGTGCGCTCGCTCGGGCTTCGGAACGACCCCCGGGTGCAGATCTACGCCCTCACGCTCGGGTAGCCCCCACCCGAGGCCGGGCGTCCGTGTCCCGTGACACGGACGCCCGGCTTGTCACGCCCCGCCCGGTCTGCGCGGTAGCGTGCGGCACGAACCGAGGCGTCGTGACCTGCGGGCCCCCGGCCGCGCGGGCCAGTGAATCGAGGTGGCCGCCGATGGGCGTGGAGAGCGTCCTGCATCCGAGCCTGATCGTCCCCGTGGGACACGTCGAACCCGTGCCGCGCCGTGTGCGCGGGATCGTGGACGGGCACGTCGTGTTCGACACGCGCCGTGCCCTGTACGTGTGGGAGTGGGCGGGCTATCCGCAGTACTGCGTGCCGCGGGACGACCTGGTCGAGGCGTCGTTGATCGACGACGACCGGACGGAGCACCTCGGCGCGGGCCCGGCGCGGCGCCACTCGCTGCGGGTGCGGGACGCCGTGCGGGAGGGCGCGGCCTGGGTGTGGCACGACGGCGCCCCGGACGCCGTGCGGGGCACGGTCCGCTTCCGCTGGAACGCGCTCGACGCGTGGCTGGAGGAGGACGAGCCGGTGTACGTCCATCCGCGCAGCCCGTACACCCGCGTGGACGCGCTGCGGTCCTCCAGCCGGGTGCGGGTCGAGATCGACGGGGTGGTCCTCGCGGACGCGCCGCACTGCGTGAAGCTGTTCGAGACGGGCCTGCCGACCCGCTACTACCTCGACCGCGCCCACATCAACTGGCCGCTGCTGCGCCGCACGGACCATGTCACCCAGTGCCCGTACAAGGGGACGACGAGCGGCTACTGGTCCTTCGACGGCGGCACCGGCCCGCACGAGAACATCCTCTGGGCGTACGACTTCCCGACCGTCCAGGTCTCCCGCATCGCGGGCCTGGCGGCCTTCTACAACGAGTACGTCGACCTGACCGTGGACGACACGCTCCTCCCCCGCCCGACGGGGACACCGGGGGTACCGGCGCGGGCGGGAGGCAGGCGGGCCTGACGTCCGCCGGCCCGGCCGGAAAACCGGTGGAGCGGCGTCCGTGCGGGCCGCTACAGTGCGCGGCGTTCCCGTCGCCCAGGCAAGGACCGTCCGTTGTACATCGCGTGAGATCTCCCGAGCGCTGATCTGTCGCGCGTCGCGTTCCGTCGCGGCGTGCTGATTCCTGCTGCGGTCTCACTGAGAACGGTGTACTTCTTTGCTCACCACCTGGGTTGTCATGCCCACCTGCCTTCCTGCGGTCCGTCGTCGCTGCCACGCCTGCGGGGCGGGCCGCTTCCGGGCGAGCGGCAAGTTCCGCGTCAACGCTCACCACAAGCTCCTCGACATATGGCTCCTCGTGCTTTGCACGGCGTGCGGGGAGACAGCCAAGCTGTCGGTGCTGGAACGGGTCCCCGTGCGGTCCCTGCGGCGCGGCTTCCTGGACCGGCTGCACGACAACGACCTCGGCCTCACCGCGGAGTTGTTGCGCGAACCGGCCGTCCTGCGCCGTAACCGCGTCGCCCTCGACTGGGCCGGCGCCTGGCGTCTCGACACGGGCGGTACGGCCCACCTCGGTCAGGAGGTGGCCGACGTGTCGGTGCGTTTCGCCGCGCGCATACCCGTCCGGCCCGTGCGCCTGGTCGCCGACGGGTTCGGACTGTCGCGAGGGGAGGTGGGGCGGCTGGCGGCCGAGGGGAAGCTGGTGTCGGCGGTGCGGCTGGACAGCCGTCTGGCCAGCGACTTCACGTTCACGCTCAAGCGCTGAACGAGGGTGACGGGCCCGGCCGGCACCGTGTGTGCCGGCCGGGCCCGTGCGCCGTGGCCGCGGGCGGGTTCCGCGGGAGAACGGCGGGCGGGCCCGTCCGCCGTGGCCGCGGGCGGGTTCCGCGGGAGAACGGCTCAGGCCGGTCGGCGCGGGCTCACTCCGGCCGGCGCAACAGGAGGTCGATCACACCGGTGAGGTCCTCCTCGCCGCCGCCCTCGTCCAGGCGACGGCGCATCAGCGCGAAGAACTGGGCGAGCAGTTCCGGGCTGACGCCCTGCTCCTCCGCCGTGCCCAGGAAGGTGGGTGTGCCGGCCACCTGCATGGCGAGGGTGGAGGTGACGCCCTTGGTGTAGTCGCCGTCGCGGAGCTGTTCGGCGGTCCCGTGGACCGCCCCGGCCATCGCGGTGAGCCAGTCGGCCAGCAGCGGGGCGAACGCCGTGGGGTCGATGTCCTCGCGACGGATCAGGGCGAAGGCGTGCGCCTACGGGGCGGCACCTCGTCATACGACACGCGGTGGACGATGACGTCCGCCTCCATCCGGGTCAGGGGGTGTTCACCCGGGCCGCGCCTCATCGGACGGCCGAGAACCGCTCACGACAGCGGGCGGCAGTACAAGGCGTCCGGTGTCCGGGCCGAGCCGAGGCGGCCTGTCCAGGCTATGCCCGCCGCGTACTCGTCGTCCGCGCACTGGCCCTTGTAGTGGCCGCGTGCGAAGTCGCCGCCCTTGGGTGAGGTGCCGCGGTTGTCGCCTCGGTCGAACCAGACCGTGCGGCCGGCCGGGGCGGTGAGGGTGCCGGGGGTGGCCTCGCGGCACAGGGCGGCCGAGACGGCGGCGCCGCGCACGCTGTAGCCGGTGAGGAAGTAGCCGTCGGCGCACTGGAGTTTGGTGTAGCCGGACGCCCAGTCGCGGCCGGGTGCGACGTGCCGTTCGTCCTTGACGACCTCGTGGGCGCCGCCCGGACTGTCGAGCACGCCCGCGCGCACGTCGGTGCACAGGCCCCGGTTGCCCGTGTGGCTCAGGCCCGCCAGGCGGAGGCCGTCGGGGCAGGCCGCCTTGCGGGCGCCCGGGTCCAGGTCGGGCAGCGCGCGCATCCGGCGTGAGGCGACGAAGTCGGCGTGGTCGGGGCTGAGCATCGCCCACGCCGTCGCGGGCGGGACGTGGACCGGGCGGGCGGGGGCCTCGACGAGGCGGCGCCAGGCGTTCGAACGCCAGTCGTCGCCGTCGTGGACGGCCATGCGCCGGCCGGCGGCGTCCCAGTGGAGGAGGGCCCAGCCGTTGCCGCGGCGGTTCTCGTGCCATCCGACGAGCGGCCAGTACGCGAAGTCGGCGTCGGCGCGGATCAGTTCGTCGACGAAGTCCTCGAACCAGGCGCGCGGGGCCGCACCGGTCTCCTCGCGTCCGCCGACGCCGAACTCGGAGATCCACACGGGGGCCGTGTAGTGGCGGTCCGCGTCGTCGGCGACGTAGAACGCCTGGCGGGCGAGGACGTCGGTGAGTTCGGCGGGGGTGGGGTCCTGGTAGCGGGGGTCGCTGGTCTCGCCGATCCCGGTCGCGCCGGTGTGGCGGGGGCCGGTGTAGCCGTAGAAGTGGGCGGAGTAGACGAGTTTGCCGGAGTCGACGAGGGTGTGCGACAGGTCGCGTACGGGTTCGAGGGTGGGACGTCCGTGCGGGAGGCCGTCGACCGGCAGGCCGGTCCAGTTGATGCCCTCGACGATGATCAGCAGGTCGGGGTCGGCCTCGGTGAGGATGCGGTCGCCGGCCCTCTGACTCGCGGCGAACCAGTCGTGCCGGTCGCCGAGGCCCCAGTTGGGGTCGTCCCAGACGCTGCGGCGGACCTCGTTGTAGAGGTCGGCGCCGACGACGCGCGGGTTGTCGCGGTACCGGCGGGCCATGAACAGCCAGTCGTTCTCCCAGGTCTCTGCGGACCGGCTCGCGTTCCAGCGTTCGTTGCCGTCCACGCCGCAGCACCAACGGGTGGTGTTGGTGTGGTTGTTGAGGATCACGGCGAGGCCGGCGTCGGTGAGGGCGCGCACCGCGGCGTCGTACACCTCCAGCGGTGTCCTCCCCTCCAGCCGCGGGTTGGCGGTGACGGCGTCGGCGGTGACCGGGCGGGTGTCGTGGATCATCTCGTTGGAGAAGGGCAGCCGGACACTGTTGATCCCGATCTCCAGGAAACTCGCGACGATCTCGGACATCGGGGCGCGGTCCAGGCCGAGCGGGATGCGGTGGGCGTTCTCGCCCGCGTGGTGGTTGGCGTCGTCGTCCGCGCTGCCGCTGCCGTTCCAGGTGCCGCTCGCGCCGTGCCAGTTGCCGGAGCGCAGCTTGAACCGGTCTCCGTTCGCGTCGACGATCCAACGGCCCCGCGTGCTGAGCGGCGGGGTCCAGTCGGCGGGCGCCACAGCGGTCGTGTCGGCGCGGTCCGGTGGGCGGGCCGCCGCGGGGACGGGCACCGACAGGGCCGACAGGAGAAGGAGGGACGCGATCCTCGGTACCTAGGAACCTCGCACGGCCGCCGCTCCCTCCATGAAGTCCCTTCATGATGAGGCCATGACATGAACAAGGTCCATACCTGGAATGCGCCACGCACATCCGGGCCGGCACGGCGCCTCATTCTCCACACGGCCCCCGCCTCGGCCATCCGCGTGCGGCATCCGGGGCACGTCGGCGCCCGACGGGCGTGGGGCGTGGCGGGCCCGTCCGGTACCGCCCAGCATGAGGAGGTGCCCTACCGGACACGCGGACGCTCCGCCGGTGCGGGGGCGTCCGTGTGCGCGGCCCCCGACGAGGAGCGTGCGCATGACCTTCAACCCCCTCGAACAGCGCGGTATCCCGCTGGACCGCCAGTTGCGCAACTGGCGCGAGCTGAACGTGGACCCCATCGACCCGGACCGCTGTGACCCGTACACCCGGTGCCGGGTCATCACCATGAACGGGATCGAGGTGGAGGCGATCCTGTTCAGCCACCAGCTCGCACGCAACACCGTCGACCCCGAGATCAAGCGTCAGCTGGCCCAGACCCGGTACATCGAGGCGCAGCAGCAGAAGGCGGTCAACTGGCTGCTGCCCGGGCTGTCCTCGGTGCTGGAGACGACCATCGCATACGAGCAGGTGGCCGTGGACCTGACCGCCTGGGTGGCGCGGATGGAGCCCGACCCGTACCTGAAGCAGGCCTACCAGTTCGGTGTGCTGGAGGACTTCGACCATCTGTACCGGTACGCCAACCTGTACGAGATGATCGAGCACCGCAAGGCCGAGTCGATCGTCGACAACCTCACCGAGGTCATGCCGGGCCGGCCCACGCGGTACCACCACCGCGACCCGGTCGACAACGTCCGCGACCCGTACGCCAAGGACCAGGCGGACCCGCTGTCGAAGCTGCACGCGTTGACGATCATGTCGACGGAGCAGCAGACGATGAACTTCTACATGAACACCGGCCCCACCTACATGGAGCCGATCGCCCGCCAGCTCTACCAGGAGATCGGGCTGATCGAGGAGGAGCACGTCACGCACTACGAGTCCCTGGTGGACCCGGGCGAGACGTGGTGGGAGCAGCTCGTCAACCACGAGTACAACGAGTGCTACCTGTACTACTCGTTCATGGAGCAGGAGAGCGACCCCAAGGTCAAGGCCATCTGGGAGCTGCACCTGAACATGGAGCTGGAGCACCTGCACATCGCGTGCGACCTGATGCGCCGGCTCGACGGCCGCGAGCCCGCCGAGGTGCTCGCCCCCCGCGCTGCCCAACGTGCTGACGTTCGAGCCGAACAAGGCTTATCTGCGCGAACTGCTCGACACGCAGATGGACCTGACCACGCTCGGCGCCGGCTACGTGCGCGAGGCGCACGAGCGGTTCGAGAAGATGCAGGAGACGATCCACGGCGGCGAGAACCCGCCGAGCGACCGGGTGATGCACGAGCACGACGACATGTTCGGGCGTGAGTACCGCGTGCAGACCGAGGGCGAGCACCCCGACCCCGCGCAGCGCGAGAAATAGGGAGGGGACCGCATGTCCGAGTTGGAGACCCCGCAGGCCGGCGACGACCGTTCCCGGGACGACGACGTCGTCGCGCTGCTGATGCGCCAACACGGCGACATCCGCAACCTGTTCGACGAGGTCGAGGCGACCAGCGGTGAGGAACGCCGGGACGCCTTCCGGAGGCTGGTGCGGCTGCTGGCCGTGCACGAGACCGCCGAGGAGGAGGTCGTCCATCCCTTCGTGCGACGCTCGGTCGCGGGCGGCCAGGAGATCGTCGAGGACCGGCTCAAGGAGGAGCGGGAGGCCAAGGAGATGCTGGCCACGCTCGACGACATGGACCCGGACGGCCCCGACTTCCTGCCGAAGCTTATCGAGCTGCGGCGCGACGTGCAGATGCACGCCCGGGCGGAGGAACGGTACGAGTTCATCCACATCCGGCGCAGCACCGACGTCACGGACCTCGCCGCGATGGCGAAGGCCATCAAGGCGGCCGAGGCGATGGCGCCCACCCGGCCCCATCCTGGTGTCGAGTCCGGCGCGAAGAACATGGCGCTCGGTCCGGTGGCCGCCCTCATGGACCGCACGAAGGACACCGTGCGCAAGGCAATGGGCGGAAGCTGACCTTCCCTCGGCGGAAGCCGAACCCCCGGCTCATCCCCCGCGGCGCCGGGCTGACCGGCGCCGCGCGGGGTAGACGGCGAGCGGCAGCCGATCGTTCGGAAGGACGGACCGCACCGTGAGCACCTCTGACCCGTTGGCCGGCACGGCCGCCGCACGACACCCCGAACCCCGGCGATCGCTGCTGGTGTGCGCGCTCGTCGGGGCCGCCGTCATGGCGGGCGTGGACGAGATCGTCTTCCATCAGCTCCTGCACTGGCACCACTTCTACGACCGCTCCACGTCGGGCGTCGCGCTGGTGTCGGACGGGCTGCTGCACACGGCCGAACTACTGGCGCTGGTCGCCGGGTTGTTCCTCTTCGCGGATCTGCGGCGGCGCGGGGCGCTGGTCCCCGGTCACGCGTGGAGCGGGGCCTTCCTGGGCGCGGGGGTGTTCCAGGTGTTCGACGGCATCGTCGACCACAAGGTGCTGCGCGTGCACCAGGTGCGGTACGGCGTCGACGTCACCCCGTACGACTGGGCGTGGAATCTGGCGGGGCTCGCGCTGCTGGTGATAGGGGGCGTGCTGCTGGCGCGCGCCCGGCGGGCCGGAGGGCGGCGGCCGTCGTGACCACCGGTCCGGTAGCGGCTCCCCTCACGCTCGCGTGTGTGTGCGCCGCCGTGGTGTACACGGTGGGCGCCGCACGGTTGCGGAGGCGGGGGGACGCCTGGCCGTGGCGGCGGGACTGCGTGTTCGCCGCGGGGTGCGCGGCCGTGGTGTGGGGGCTGGCCGGTCCGGTGCCGGGCGGTCCGTTCACCGCGCACACCGGCCGTCATCTGCTGACGGCGATGGCGGGTCCCGCGCTGCTCGCGGTGGCCCGGCCGCTCACGCTGGTCCTGCGGCTGCTGCCACCGGGCCGGCCGCGCCGGGGGCTGCTGCGGGTGGCCCACTCCCCCGCCGCCGGCGGGCTGCTGTTCCCGCCGGTCGCCGCGGCCGTCGATGTCGGCGGGCTGTGGCTGCTGTACCGCACGGACCTGTGGGAAGCCGCCCACCGGCATGCGCTCCTGGGCGGTCTGCTGGAGCTGCACATGCTGCTGGCAGGACTGCTGTTCGCGATGGCCGTCTGCCGGCTCGACCCGGTGCGTGGGCGGTGCGGTCTGCCCCTGCGGGCGGTGACGCTGCTGGCGGCGGGCGCGGCGCACGCCGTCCTGGCCAAGAGCCTGTACCTGTCGGGACCGCCGGGGACAGCGTTCGCGGCGGCCGATCTTCGGGCCGGGGCGCAGCTCATGTACTACGGCGGTGACGCCGTCGAGGTGTTCCTCGCCCTGGTCCTCGCCGTCCAGTGGTACGCGGCGACCGGACGGCGCCGGGCACGGCAGGCGGCCCGGGACGCCGTTCCCGCGGGTGCGCGCTGACCCCGTGGTCTACAGGCGTACGACGATCAGCGCGATGTCGTCGCGGCCCCCGTCGGCGACACCCATGCGGGTGAGCAGGGTGTCGGCGAGGGGTTCCGGGTCGAGGTCCGCGTGGTGGGCGACCGCGTCGGTGAGGCGCAGCAGGCCCGCGTCGATGTCCTCGCCCCGGCGTTCGATCAGGCCGTCGGTGTAGAGCACCAGGGTGTCGCCGGGGGCGTAGGAGACCGTGGCCTGCGGACGCGGGGTCCGTTCGACGAGGACGCCCAGCGGCGGGTCGGTGGCCTGGTCGAGCAGCTCCGCCGGGCCGTCGCGCCGGCCCAGCACCGGTGGCGGGTGGCCGGCGCAGGTGTAGGTGATGCGGCGGGCGCCGGTGTCGACGACGGCCTTGGCCGCGGTGGTCGCCAGCGCACCCTCGAAGGTGCGGGCGTACCGGCTGAGGAGGTCCATCGCCGCGCCCGGTTCGTGGATGGCGCGCACGGCGGCGGACAGGGCGCTGCGCAGCATGCCCATGACGGCGGCGGCCTCCAGGCCGTGCCCGACGACGTCGCCGACCGCGACCGTGAAGCTGTTGTCGCTCAGGTCGACCACGTCGTACCAGTCGCCGCACACGTTGAGGGAGCGGGTGGCCGGCATGTAGCGCACGGCGATGCCGCGGTGTGCGGCCAGGTCCGGGGCGTGCAGCATGACGTCCTGGAGGGCGAGCGCGGTGCGGCGTTCCCAGTCGTGGGCGGCGCGGAGCTTCTCGTTGGTCTCCTGCAGCTGCCGCGCCCTCGCGTACAGCTCGGCCTCCGTGACGGCCCTGGTGCGCACCCGGCCGGTCGGTGTGTCGTGGATCGGGCGGGACAGCAGGAACTCGGTCATGTCCTCGACGCGGTGGACGATCCACTCGATCTCGCCGTCGGGGCCGAGGACGGGCGTGTTGACCGGCGACCACCAGCGTTCCTGGAAGGCGCCGGGGCGGCCGGGCACCGGGAGGTCGTACCGCTGCACGTCGAGCGTGTCCTGTTCCTTGGTCCGCAGGACGCGTTGGAGGGAGGCGGTCAGGGTGCGGATGCCGTCGGCCGCGGGGTCGTCGGGATTGTCCGGGTAGACGTCGAAGAGGTAACGGCCGATCAGCTCCTCACGGGTGCGACCGGTCACTCTCAGGTACATGTCGTTGGCCTCGACGACGGTGAGGTCGGCGTCCAGCACCAGGTACGGGCTGGGCAGGACCGAGAAGAGGGCCTGGTGGTCGACCCGCGATGGGCTCATGTGCGGTCTCCAGTCCGGCGCCGGCACGTCACTGTCAGTATGCGCCGCGCGGCCTGGATCCGTCGGGTCGCCGGGCCCCGGAAAGGGTGATGCGCCGATGAGTCCGGCCGCCCGGCGGAGTCCCACCCAGGGAGGCGGCGCACCGGGCGCCGTGCCGGCCGACGGGAGATGCACGATGAAGCTGACCACCCTCACCAACGTCTCCGTCGACGGCGTCATGCAGGGCCTCGGCCTGGCGGACGAGGACCGCAGGGGCGGTTTCGAGCGCGGCGGCTGGGCCCTGCCGCTGGTCGACGAGGAGACCATGACCCGTCTGGGCGAGGTGTACGGGCGCGCCGACGCGTTCCTGTTCGGGCGCAGGACCTACGAGATCTTCGCCGCTTCGTGGGGCGCCATGGCCGACCCGGAGGACGATCCGGTCGCGGGGCCGCTGCACGCGCGGCCCAAGTACGTCGTGTCGAAGACGCTCACCCACCCCGGCTGGGCGCACACGACCGTGCTGGCCGGGGATCCCGCCGCCGCCGTGCGGGAGCTCAAGGAGCGGATGCCCGGTGAGCTCCAGGTGCACGGCAGCGGGCAGCTGGTGCGGTGGCTTGCCGCCGAGGGCCTGATCGACAAGATGCTGCTGCTGACCTATCCGGTGATCGTGGGTCAGGGCACGCGGCTGTTCCCGGCGGACGGCCCGGACTGCGCGCTCGAGCTGGTGGACTCACGGGCCACACGGGGCGGGGTGACGTTCCAGGTCTACCGGCCCGCGGGCCGGCCGCGGTACGCCGCGCAGACACCGCCCCGGACGTCGTGACCCCACCTGTCGCGCGGGGTCAGAACGGCATCTTGCCGCGGGCGCGGCGGCCGGCGGAACCACTGCGGCCGACGGCGCGGGAGCTGGAGTTGAAGGGCTTGCTCAGGAGTCGGCCGAGCGGCCCCGGCGCTTTGGACCCGGCGCGCGAGCCGAGACCCAGGGTGCGCTGCGTACCGTTCTGCGGGTGCCGCGACAGGCGTGGCACGAAGAAGGCGAGCACGGCGATGACGATGCAGACGGCGATGATGCCGACGACCATCATGAAGTCCTCCAGGGTGTCGCGATGGGGCGCTGAGCCGCGGACCGGGCGGTCCGTGCGACCTCTCGTTCCCGCTCCCGACGCGAACACGCTTCCGGATCCGTACCCGCTTCGGGGCCGTCGGCCCCGGCTTCGCACCCTTGTCCCAGGCGGCGCGGCGGCACCGTGACCCCCATGTGATCATCGGCGCGTAAGGTCCTGCCCGCCCCGGTCGGTCGTGGCGCGGGGGACGAGGACGGGGCATGGGGGGCGGGACATGGAGTACCGGCATGCGGCGATACCGGCCGTGGCGGGCGGGCTGATGCTGACGCTGCTGCTGTGGTGGGCGGGGGCGAGCATCGGCGCGCTGGACCTGGACGGCGCCAACGGCGCGCTGGGCATCGAGACGGCGAACGCGCTGCGGTCCTGGCTGGCCCCGTGGGCGTACGACCCGCAGCCCGGCGCGTCCGTGGCGGCGACGGCCGACGGCGCCAGTTACCTCGCCCTGCGCGACACGGCGATGCAGATCCGCTTCGTCGCCGTGTTCCTCTTCTACGCGGCCGGGGCCCTGCTGCTGGTCCGGCGGCTGCCCGGGGAACGCGGCCGGGTGTGGCAGCCGCTCCTCGCCCTGTGGGCGTGGGGCGTGGTCGCGGGGACCCTCGCGGTGACCGTGTCGGCCCCGTGGATGATCGCGTCCGGCGGACGTGGGAGTTACCGGTTCCTGCCGCAGCTCGCCGGGCTGGCCTCGGCCGGGCGGACGGTGCTGGTGCCGCTGGCGCTCGCCGCGGCGGCGTGGACCGTGTTCGTGACCCGGGTGGCGTTGCGGAACACCGGGCCGCAGCCGCGCGAGGAAGTGCCGGGGAGGACCGCCGTCGTCGCCGCGACCGTCGGGACCGCGGTGGTCGCCGTGTCCGTGGTGCTGCTGTCGTACCAGGCGAACGCGGCGCGGATCCAGACCGCGTTCACGGGTGGCGGGTTGCTGGGCGAGCCGGGTGATCTGCTGCGGCAGTGGCTGCTGCTGAGCGCCTGGTCCGGTCCGTCGGGGGTCGGGCTGTGGGACTGGCTGCTGGTGCGGTGCGGCGATGTGCTGCTGCTCGCGGTGGTGTGGTGCGCGCTGCGGTGGCTGCCGGGGATGCTCACCCGGGTCTCGGTGCCGGCGATGGCCGTGTGCACGGTGTGCGCCGTCGTCCTGGGGCTGCTGGTGCGGCACCTGTGGCGGGTGACGGTGGTCGACGGCGGGACGACGTCGTGGCATCTGCTCCAGGCCGCGTCCGGACTCGGTGAGGGGACGAGCGCGGCGGTGGTGTGGGGCACGCTGGCGGGCGTCACCGCCACGGTGGTGCTGCGGGTCACGGGGCGGGGCGCCGAGGCGTCCGCGCGGGCGGCGGCCGGGGACCGTTCCGGCGGGTAGGGTCGGTGCCGGCCGTGTCCGCCGGAGCCGACGGGGAAGCGCATGATCGACGTCGAGGTGGTGGAGCTTCTGGTGTCGCCCGCGCACCGGCTGGCCGGGCGGCCCTCGGAGGGGCCCGCGCCCGGACCGGACGACGAGCGCGTCACGCGCGCCGAGGTGCGGGCGCGTCTGGGGCTGGTGGGCGACCGCTACTTCGCGCAGGCCGCGCACCGGGACGCCTCCGTGACGATGATGTCCGTGGAGAACCTCCCCACGGACGTCGATCCCGCCGTCGACCTGCGGCAGACCCGGCGCAACGTGCTGCTGCGGGGCGTCGAC
Source organism: Streptomyces althioticus (assembly GCA_014649355.1). GTDB lineage: Bacteria > Actinomycetota > Actinomycetes > Streptomycetales > Streptomycetaceae > Streptomyces > Streptomyces althioticus. The sequence continues at coordinate 347,955 of BMSW01000006.1, read as the reverse complement.
GTCGACGCGCTGGTGGGCGCGACCGTGAGTCTCGACTGCGGGGAGGGCCCGGTGCGGTTCTCGCTGAACCGTCCGGCGCGGCCCTGCGCGTGGATGAACGTGACCGTCGGCCCGGGCGCCCAGAAGGCACTCCGCGACAAGGGCGGGGTGCGGTGCACGCCGCTCGACGACGGCGTCCTCCGCGTCGGGCCGGCCCGGTTCGAGGTGCTGTCCGAGCCGGCCCCGCGCCCTCGGGCGTAGGACGCGGCGGCGCTACTTGATCACTGCGTTCGCGCCGATGATCACCAGGCCGATCAGCATGTCCGCCGCTCCGGCCCGCATCGCGGCCGGCCAGGTCCGGCCGGCGCGGCGCGCGGTCCACATGCCCCATCCGGCGAGGATCAGGGTGTTGAGCACGAGCGCCACCTCGACGGCGCTCGCCTCCGTCCACCAGTCGGGGACCGCGAAGAGCAGCAGGACGATCGTGGGGGCCGCCGCGGCGACCAGCGGCCACTGCGCGAACATGGCGCGCAGGCCGGCCCTCATGCCCCCGGGCTCGCCGGACATGCGGTGGGAGAGCACGTGGGCGTAGCCGTGTGCGGCCGCGGCGGCGAGGGCGGTGAGCAGCACCCAGAGGGCGTCGGATCCTGGGCTGGTCTGCTCGTCGGGCGAGTCGAGGGCGGCCGCCAGGGCGCTGGCCAGGACCAGTCCGTAGACGCCGCTGACGAGGCGGGGCTCCGGGAGACGGCGTTCGGCGGCGCGCGGGGTGTCCGGCTGGGGCGACGGGTGGGCGGGTTCGTGCATCGCGGGCGGCCTCCGGTGGGAGGGGCGGGACGGGGCGGCACGGCAGCACGTGAGGCGGCCGGAACGGCCGGCCGCCTCACGTGCGCCGTGTTCTGGATCAACTGCCGGGCCGCTCTGAGGCAACGCCCTGCGCCACAAGCTGCCCCATTTGCCCGAGCCCGCTACGGGCACCCTCGGCGTCCGCCGGTGACGGTCACCGGCCGGTGGTGGTGGCGCGGGCAGCCGTGCGCTGCTTGCGGGCCGGCATGACGGCGTACACCAGCACGCCGCCGAAGAGGAACAGCACACCCTGGTAGACGGCCTGGTACCCGGCGCCGGCGACCAGCCACAGCGAGAACGCGGCGGCGACCGAGGCGACGACCAGGTCGCGGACCAGGCGGGCGCGGTCGACGCGGTCCCGCTGCCCGGACAGGAGGTGGTAGAGCTGCGCGGCCGTCGCGAGCAGGTACGGGACGGTCGCCGTGAAGGTGGTGACCAGGACCAGCGTCTCGAACACGCGGGCCGTGCCGGAGGCGTAGTTGTACACGGTGAGCAGGGAGGCGAGGAGCACGGTGACGCCGACGCCGACCGTCGGCACGCCGCGTCGCTTGCGGGCCAGGGGGGGCGGGGAACAGCCCGTCCTTGGCGGCGGCGTAGGAGGTCTGGGCGCTGAGGAGGGTCCAGCCGTTGAGGCAGCCGGTCATGGAGACGAGTGCGGCGAGCGCCACGGCCCAGCCGCCCCACGTTCCGCCGAACATGCCGTTGACGGCGTCCGAGAAGGGCGCGCCGGACTCGACGAGCCGGTCGTGGGCGACCGTGCCGAAGACGGCGAGGGTGCCCAGCAGGTAGACGACCGCCGCCCCCGCGGTGCCGATGACGGTGGCGCGTCCGACGGTGCGCCGGGGGTCGCGCACCTCGCCGGCGCTGACGGCGGCGGACTCCACGCCGAGGTAGGAGAAGAGGAGGATGGCTGCCGCGGCGGAGACGGCGCCCATCGCGCTCTCCCCGCCCGCCCGGAACGGTCCGAGGTTGCCGGCGTCGAAGAAGAAGAGTCCGCCGACGGCGACGAGCAGCAGCGGGACGAGCTTGAGCACCGTGGACACGACCTGCACGGCGCCCACGTAGCGGGTGCCCGCGTAGTTGGCGAGGGCGGGCAGCCACTGGATGACGAGGGCCGCGAGGCAGGCGGTCCAGCGGTGTTCGCCGACGGGGATCAGCACGTCGAGGTAGCCGACGGCCGCCACGGCGAGGGCCGCGTTGGAGACCCAGGTGGTGATCCAGTACGCCCAGGCGGCGAGGAACCCGGCGAAGTCGCCGAAGGCCTCACGGGCGTACACGTACGGCCCGCCGGTGCGGGGGTCGCGTTCGGCGAGGCGGCCGAAGACGAGGGCCAGGGCGATGGCGCCGACCGTCAGCACGCCGAAGGCGAGGAGGCTGATGGTGCCGTAGGGGGCGATGGACGCCGGGAGCAGGAAGATGCCGCCGCCGATGATGTTGCCCATGACCAGCGCGGTGGCGACGGGCAGTCCGAAGCGGCGGGTGCGCCGTCCCGTGCCGTCCGGAGCGCCCTCGGGGGTGTCCTGCGGGGCCGGAGCCGGTGGGGGGACGGTCCCGGTGACGTGCATGGGGTGGTGCGCCTCTCGTCGAACGGATGCCCGGGATCGCCGGGCCGGAGACATGGTCGGGGATGATGACGGATCGCTCCAAATCGGGCGCAATCGTCCTGCCGGGGTCGGTCCGCCGCCGAAAAAGATGCACTGTGAAGGCATCCGGACGGGCAATCGTCCGGCGGCCCGGCCGCGCCCCGTGGGGCTCTGCGTCGAAGGTGCCCCGGCGGTAGCGTGAGGAGCGAGCCCGTTCCCGGGCACTGCGGAGGCGGCCCATGCCGACCTGGTCCTGGTCCTCCTGGTCCTTCCGGTTCCAGCTGGGGCAGTACGTCAGAACCAGCCTGTGGATCCTGCCGGTGCTCGGTCTGGCCGCAGGGGCGCTGCTCGGCGAGGCGGCGCTCGCGCTGGACGACATGGTGGGCATCCCGGCCGGCTGGCGGTACACGACCACCACGGCGTCGGGCGTGCTGACCGCCATCGTGGGCGCGATGGTCGCCCTGCTGGGGTTCGTCGTCACGATCGGGGTGCTGGTCGTCCAGCAGGCCACCGGCACACTGTCCCCGCGCTACATGCGGCTGTGGTACCGCAACCCGCTGCAGAAGACCGTGCTGTCCCTGTTCGCCGGCACCTTCGCCTTCGCGTTCACGCTGCTGCGCCGGATCGGCCCGGACACGGTGCCCGACCTGGGTGTCACCCTGGCCGGTCTCGGGGTCGCGGTCAGCCTGGTGATGCTGCTGGTCTACCTGAACCGCTTCGTGCACGACGTGCGTCCGGTGGCGATCGCCGACCGGGTGTGCCGCACCGGCCTGCGCGTCCTCGGCGTGTCCGTGCAGGCGCAGGGCCGCTGCGTCCTCCTCGACGAGCGGGACGACGGTCCGCGCCTGGAAGCGCCCGCGCGGGTGGTGCGCACGGAGCAGGGCGGGGCCGTGCAGGGGCTGGACGTGGCGGGGCTGGTGCGGGCCGCGTCACGGTACGACTGCGTGCTCGTGGTGGCGCACCGCGTCGGGGACTTCGTACCGCCCGGGTCGGTGCTGCTGGAGGTCCACGGCACGCTCCGCACCCCGGCCGAGCCGCGCCGCCTCGCGGGACTGGTGGCACTGGGCGCCGAACGGACCGTCGAGCAGGATCCCGCCTTCGCGTTGCGCGTGCTGGCCGACATCGCCGCGCGGGCGCTGTCCTCGGCGGTGAACGACCCGACCACCGCCGTGCAGGTCCTCAACCACATCGAGACGTTCCTGCACGGCGTCGGCCGGTCGGAACTGCGGGGCCGGCACGTGCTCGCCGACCTGGACGGCCGGCCGCGCGTCGTGGTGCCGGGGCGCGGCTGGGAGGAGGACCTGGAGCTGGGCGTCACCGAGGCCCGCGAGTACGGCGTCGGCTCGCTCCAGGTGTGCCGGCGGCTGCGCGCCCTGCTGGACGGGCTGCTGGCCGGGGTACCGGACGTCCGGCGGCCCGCGGTGCGCCGCCAACTCGCCCTGCTCGACGACGCCGTGGACCGGGAGTATCCCGAGGGGTTCCGCCGTACGCTCGCCCGCACCGGGGACCGGCAGGGCATCGGGGGCGGCGGCTCCTCCCCCGACGGTCCGGGGCGGCCCGACGCCGGCGGGTGAGGCGGAACCGCTCCGTTCGACCTGAGGCCGTCACGGGGTCATGCTGGAAGGAGGTCTTCCCCCACATGAGTCAGGGGGCCTTCATGAGAGCGGTACGAGCTCACGACCGCGACGCGCCTCTGGACGATCTCGTCGTGGAGGAGGCCCCGTACCCGTACGCGGGTGAGGGCGATGTCGTCGTGAAGGTACGGGCGGCCTGTTTCACGCCCGGCGAACTCACCTGGCCCGGCTCGTGGGTCGACCGGGCCGGCCGGCCCCGCTCCCCCGTCGTACCGGGACACGAGGTGTCGGGGGAGGTCGCCGAGGTGGCGCTCGGCACCACCGGACTGTCCGTCGGACAGCGGGTGATCGGCCTCACCGACTGGAACCGCGACGGCACCCTCGCCGAGTACGTGGCGGTGGAGGCACGCAATCTCACGCCGCTGCCCGCGGACGTCGACCCGGTGCGGGCCGCGGCCCTGCCGATGCCCGGACTCACCGCCTGGCAGGGGCTGTTCACGCACGGCCGGCTCGAAACCGGGCAGAGCGTCCTCGTGCACGGAGCGGGAGGGGGGGTGGGAATGGCAGCCACGCAGCTCGCCCGTGACGCCGGAGCGCGTGTCCTCGGTTCGGGCCGGGCGAAGAGCAGGGACCTGGTGCTGGAACTGGGCGCGGAGGAGTTCGTCGACCTGGAACAGCCGGCATGGGAAGAAGCCGTGGGCCTCGTCGACCTCGTATTCGACGCCGTCGGAGGGACGGTGCTCGACCGCTCGGCCGCCGTCCTCAGAGCGGGAGGCGCCCTCATCAGCATCTCCCGCCCGCCGACCGTGCGGCCCGAGGACGGCCGGGCGATGTACTTCATCGTCGAGCCCGACCGGGACGACCTCGCGCAGGTCGTCGACCGTCACCGGCAGGGCCGGCTGCGGCCCCTGGTGGGGAGCGTGCGTCCGCTCGCCGAGGCGCCGGACGCGTTCCGCACGAAGTCCGGGACGGCCGGGAAGACCGTCGTCGCCGTCGCGTGACGCCGGTGCGCCCGTCGGGAGCGGGGGTTCCGCGACGACGGAAGGCAGTCACTCATGGATCTCAAGCTCGAACTCGTCGTGCTGCCGGTGTCGGACGTCGACCGGGCCAAGGCCTTCTACGAGGCCATGGGCTTCCGGCTGGACCTCGACAAGGCGGCCGGCGAGGACTGGAGGGCCGTGCACTTCACCCCGCCCGGTTCGGAGTGCTCCGTCATCTTCGGCAAGGGCATCACGTCCGTGCCGCCGGGCTCCGCGCAGGGCATGTACCTCGTCGTCACCGACATCGAGAAGAGCCGCGCGGAACTCGTCGACCGCGGCATCGAGGTCAGCGAGGTGTTCCACGACGCGGGCGCCGTCTTCTACCACGGCCACGGCGGCGGGGACTTCACCCACGACCCCGCCAAGGGGCAGGGCCGGGAACCGGGCCTCCACCCGGACCGGATGTCCTACGGCTCCTTCGCCACCTTCAGCGACCCGGACGGCAACGGCTGGGTGCTCCAGGAGGTGCAGCAGCGGCTGCCCGGCCGCTGACGAGCTGTCAACCCGAACGGTGCCGGCTCCGGGCGGCCGCCGTCCCGGTCGGCCGGGACGGCGGCCGTCACCCCGAGCGTGTGCCGTTCGGATTAGGGCCGAAGCGTGTGCCGTTCAGACCGCGGCCGCCGGAACGCGCAGGTAGTCCAGTCCGCTCGCGTCGAACCAGAGGTGGTCCGGGGAGCGGACCATGCGCAGCAGCACGTCGTCGCAGCCGGGGCAGCGCAGCACCGTCCCCGGGCCGCCGAGGTAGGCGTGCGCCTCGGCCAGCCGCGTCCGCAGGCCGCAGCCCTGGCAGCGGCCGGAGGCCATGGTCATGTCGGCGCCGAACAGCGACTCGAGGTCGCCGGCGGCGGCGTTGCCGTCGAGGAAGCGTGGTTCGGTGGTCATGGGCCGGGTCCCTTCGCTCACCCGCCGGGCCCGAAACGTTCGGTCCGTATCCGGCGGGGGTCGTGGCCGAGTGCCACGAGCAGTCCGGACGCCGTCTCCACGAATCCGGTGGATCCGCAGACGTAGCAGGCCGGTTCGAAGTCCGGCGGCCACCCGCCGACGGACAGATCGTTCGCGGTGACGCGCCCGGGCGGCCGCGGCCAGCCCTCCGGTGCGGAGCGGCTGTAGAGGAAGGTTCTGTCGAGTCCCGGGTCCTGCGTCCGCAGTTCCGGGACGAACAGCTGGGATCGCGGATCGCGGAGGCTGTACACCAGCCGGAAGGGGACGCGGTTGGCGAGCGCGCGCCGGGTACGGATCATCGCCATCAGCGGCACCAGTCCGGAGCCGCCCGCGACGAGCAGCACCGGTTCCTTCTGCTCGTCGGGCCGCCACACGAACCAGCCGCCCACCGGTCCGCGCAGTTCGATCGCGTCCCCCACCTCGAGGACGTCCACCAGGTACGGGGAGACCTCGCCGTCGTCGATGCGTTCGACGGTCAGCTCGACGCGTTCGCCGTCGGACGCGGAGGCGATCGAGTAGCTGCGCTGCGTGCTGTAGCCGTCCTCCGCCGTGAGCCGTACGTCGACGTGCTGTCCGGGCAGGTGGCCCGGCCAGCCGGGGACGTCGAACACCAGGGTGCGGGCGGTGTCCGACTCGTCGTGCCGGCCGGTGAGGCGGGCCTCGAGCCAGCGCAGCCGTGTGCCTAGTCGCCCTGGTACCGCTGCTCGCGCCATGGGTCACCGTACTCGTGGTAGCCGACGGTCTCCCAGAAGCCCAGTTCCTCCTCGTCGAGCAACTGGATGCCGCGCACCCACTTCGCGGACTTCCAGAAGTACAGGTGAGGGACGAGGAGGCGGGCGGGGCCGCCGTGTTCCGCGGGGAGTTCCTCGTCGTCGAAGCGGTGGACGATCCACGCCTTGCCGTCGAGGAGGTCCTCGACGGGGATGTTGGTGGTGTAGTCGCCGTAGGAGCGGACCAGGGCGTACTCGGCGCCGGACTCGACGTTCGCGAGGAGGACGTCGAGGGAGACGCCCTGCCATCGGGTGCCGAACTTCGACCACTTGGTCACGCAGTGGATGTCGACGGTGGGCGTCTCGGAGGGCAGAGCCATCAGCTCCTGCCAGTTCCACTGGTACCGGACGCCGGTCTCGGTGCGGACGGTGAACTCCCAGTCGTCGAGGCTCACCGTGGGTGTGGGACCCGCGGACAGTACGGGGAAGCCGGTGGTCTCGTACTGACCCGGCGGCAGCTCGTGCCCCTTGTCCCGCGCCCGGCCGTGGAATCCGCGTGAAATGACGGCCATGTCGCATCCCCACTCTCGGAAGAGGGCAGTCCCCATTGTTCAGGAGTGGGCGGGGCGTGGCATCTCGGCGGAGCGGCTTCGCCCGCCGTCTAAGCCTGTCCGGCCGCCGCCTCGATGTGGTCGAGGTGGGCCGCGAGCAGGTCCTCGAAGGCGGCGCGGCGGTCGGCGCTCAGGGGGTGGACCTCGCGGGCGAAGTGCGCCAGGGCCGGGAAGCGCTCGGGGTCGGCGCCGAGGACCGCGACGCGGAACAGTTCGAGGCCCTGTTCCCGTTCCTCGGGCGTGACGGTGCCGATGCCGGCGTCGGAGGAGACCAGCGCGACGAGGAGCACCGCGAGGCGGTGGTAGTGCGCGGGGATCTCCTCGTCGGGCAGGCCCGCCGCGCGCAGCGCCTGGAGCACCTCCTCCATGATCAGGCGGGATCCGGCGCCGCTGGAGGCGTAGCGGCCCCACACCGCAGCGAGCTGCGGCTGCCGGGCGAAGGCGTCCTTGACGCACCGGGCGAGGGTGGTGAGGCGGTGGCGCCAGTCGCCCTCGGGGCGGTGGTCCTCCATGGCGGTGAGCAGGGTGCGGTCGGCGACGGCGCGCAGCAGTTCGGTCTTGCTGCGGAAGTGCCGGTAGAGGCTGGAGGAGTCCGTGCCGAGCACGGCGGCCAGCTTGCGGACGCTGAAGGCGTCGGCGTCGTCGGTGCGCAGCAGCTCGGCCGCCGCGTCCAGGATCTCCTCGGTCGACCAGCGCCTTCGGCCTGCCATCGCTTCCCTTCCGCCGTGCTCTCCGGGCTTCAGCCTAACCTATGCACTTGGTGTTGCACGCACCGCGTGCATAATAGGGACATGGGGGCCGGGCTGTGCCCCGCGGGGCCGCCCGGCGGAATCCGGAAGGAGCCATGTCATGGGAAACCGGTTGGATCCGGCGGCGCTGGACGCCGCCCTGGAGGCCGTCCACCGCGCGGGGATGCCGGGGGTGTTCGCCGAGGTGAGGGACGGCGACCGGGTGTGGCGGGGCGCCGCCGGGGTCGCCGACACGGAGACGGGCCGTCCCGTCACCGCCGATCTGCGGCACCGGGTCGGCAGCGTCACCAAGACCTTCACCGCCGCCGCGGTGCTGCGGCAGGTCGAGGCGGGCACGGTCGGCCTCGACGCGCCGGTGTCGCGGTACCTGCCCGGTCTGGTGCCGGGGGGACGCGGCGACGCGATCACGGTGCGGATGCTGCTCAACCACACCAGCGGACTCGCCGAGTACCTCCCGTACGCCTATCCGTCGCTGAAGGCGTTCCCCGACCTCGCGGCGACCGGGCCGGAGAGCCTGGAGGAGCTGCGGTTCACGCGGTTCGACCCCGTCGAGCTGATCGGCATGGGGGTGGCCGCTCCCCCGGTCGGCGAGCCGGGCGGCACCCCGGGGGTGTACTCCAACACCAACTACCTGCTGCTGGGGCAGCTGTTGGAAAAGGCGACGGGGCTGCCGGCCGAGCGGTGCATCGCCCGCGACGTCATCGGGCCGGCGGGGCTGCGGGACACCGGACTCGCCGTCGGTGCGCACATCGAGGGGCCGCACTCGCGTCTCTACGAGGCGTGGTTCCACATGATCGACCCGCCGCGCGACCACAGCGTCCACGACATGTCGTGGGTGGGCCCCTCGGCGTCGCTGATCTCGACGGTCGCGGACCTCAACCGCTTCTACGCGCTGCTGCTCGCCGGGGAGGTCGTCGCACCGTCCTCACTGGCCGAGATGCGGCGCACCGTGCCGGTGATCTCCCAGGAAGGCAGGACGATCGACTACGGCCTCGGTCTGCACCCGCTGGAGCCGCTCGGCCCGGGGCAGGACGCCTACTGGGGGCACGGAGGCACGGTATGGGGCGGCGGGACGCTGGCGATGGCCCGCGCCGACGGCGGCCGGCAGTGGTGCGTCGCCGTCAACCTCCAGCGGTGGAACGAACTCGACGCGTCCGGCCGTCCGCAGCCGCACGCCATCGACGCGGCAATGGCGGACTTCCACCGCCTGGCGGCGAACGGCTGACCGCTCCGCGTCCCCGTCCAGGGCCCGTCAACTCCCGCCCGGCGGGCGGAGGACCGGTCCTCACACCCTGCTGACGCCCGCGTCGCCTACCCTCGGTGCAGGAGGCACCGGCACGCGGTGCGGCTGCACGTCGAGGAGGCGGGGGTGCTCGGTAGAGGCGCGTGGCTCATCGCGGGAGCCGTCGTCGTGGCCTGCATGATACTCCTCGGCCCCAGCACGCCCGCCGGCGCCCCCTTCGCCCGGACGGTTCCGGTCGACGCGGCGAAGGACGTGGTGCCCAACCGGGTCATGACGTGGAACATGTGCAACCCGTGCGACGAGAGCAACGTCGACCGGGCGGCGGAGATCGCCGCGTACGCGCCGCAGGTCGTCGGCCTTCAGGAGGCGTGCGTCCGGGACGTGGAGCGGATCCGGGACCACCTGGCCCATCTGCACGGGCTGGACTACCACGTCGAGTACGGCCCGGTGCTACGCAACTGGAGCCGCTGCGGCGGCGCTCCGTGGCGGCCGGGAGGCTACGGGCAGGCGCTGCTGTCGGCGGCTCCGATGACCGACGTCGTCACTGAGGAGTACCCGGACGGCGGCTCGGAGGACCGCGGGTACATCGCCGTCACCACCGAGGTCGCCGGGCAGACCGTGCGGGTCTTCAACACGCACCTGGCGCAGCGGCGTCAGGAGGAGGTGCGCGAGCGGCAGACCGCGGTGCTGGCGCCGCAGGTCGCCCGGTACGAACGGGCCCTGGTGCTGGGCGACTTCAACGCCGTGCCCGACTCCCCCGAGCTGACCCGGATGTGGGCGCTCGCCGAGGACACGGACGCCGGGTGCCGGCCGCCGGCCGCCGGTGCCTGCGAGCCGACGACGGACTGGCAGAGCAAGTTCGACTACGTGTTCCTGCGCGGGTTTTCGACGCTGGGGCACGAGGTGCGGCCGAGCCGGTTCTCCGATCACCATCTGCTGCACACCGACGTCACCGCGCGCTGATTCCCATAAGAGTTTTGTTAGGACGCGTGATTCGCGGATACACGTTCCGCGAACCGACGTCAAAGGAGTCAGTGATGGGCATTATCGCTTGGATTTTCATCGGTCTGATCGCCGGCGCGATCGCCAAGGCAATCATGCCGGGCAAGGACCCGGGCGGCATCATCATCACCATGCTCATCGGCATCGCGGGCGGTCTGCTCGGCGGCTTCCTGGGCAAGGTGATATTCGGGGTGGACTCGATCGACGGTTTCTTCGACCTGTCGACGTGGATCGCGGCCATCATCGGCTCTGTCATTCTCCTCGCGCTGTACCGGGTTTTCACCGGTCGCAGCCACCGGGGCGGTCACGCCCACGCCTAAGGGCGCATTCACCGGTGTGAGGTGACCCCCGCAGGTCTCTGCCTGCACGCGGAAGGCCCCCGTCTTCACGGACGGGGGCCTTCCGCGTGCTCGCTCACGCCGGTGAGGGTCAGGACACGGGTGTCGCGGCCAGGAAGTCGCGGATCTCCCGGGCGACGCGGTCGGGAGCGTCCTCCATGAGGAAGTGACCGGCGTCCGGCAGGACGACGAGTTCGGCGCCGGGGATGTCGTCGCGCAGGCGCTCCGCGTAGTGGACGGGCTGCCACTGGTCCTCCGCGCCCCACAGGATGCGCACGGGCATCGTGAGCTCACCGAGCCGGCCGGCGATCTCCTGGGTGTAGCGGGCGTCGTAGTGGCGCACCTGGTGCTCGAAGAAGGAGGTGCGGCCGAGCCGTGACGCGTGGGGCGCCAGGTACGCGCGCAGGACGTCGCCGCTCATCCGCGACGTGTCGGCGACCGTCATGGAGAGCTGACGGGTCAGCAGGGCGTCGAACTCCTCCTGCGGCAGGGCCGCGTGCGAGTCCAGGTCCTCGTCGATGATCCGGCGCCAGGTGGGCGAGGGCCAGGAGTCGTAGCTCACCGCGTCCATGATCATGAGGCGGCGTACCCGTCCGGGGTGGGCGAGGGCGAAGCGCAGGGCGACGGCTCCGCCGATGTCGTGCGCCACCAGGCTCACCTCCCCGACACCGAGGGCGTCGAGGAGGTGCCCGAGCAGGTCGGTCTGGCCGGCGACGGAGGTGTCCCGGTGGGCGGGGCGTTCGGAGAGGCCGTGCCCCAGCAGGTCGTACACGACGACTCGGTGGCCGGCCGCCTCGATGTGGGGGACGACGTCGCGCCACTCGTAGGAGTGGGAGGGCGTGCCGTGGAGGAAGACGACCGGCTCTCCGTTTCCGCTGTCGCGGTAGGCCAGGCGTACTCCGTCGACGACGAGGTGGTCGGTCAGGAACGACATGGTGCCCTCCTCGGGGGCCGGGGGCGGCGGTACGTCGGCGAGCGCGCCGACAGTCCCGTAGACTAGGTAGACCAGTCTGCACAGAGAGGGGTGCGTCATGTCGAGCGAGCGGGAGTCGGCGGAAACGGTGCGGCCGGGGAGGAGACGCCCCGCGCGGGAGCGGATCCTGCGGGCGGCGGCGCGGCGCTTCTACCAGGAGGGCGTGACGGCCACGGGCATCGACACCATCACCGCCGAGGCCGGTGTGGCGAAGATGAGCCTCTACAACAACTTCTCCTCCAAGGCGGACCTCGTCAGGGCCTATCTGGACGACCGGCACGAGGACTGGCTGGTGCGGTACCGGGAGCGCGTGGGCCCGGAGCCGGACCCCCGCGACGGCGTGCTGGGCGTCTTCGACACCTACATCGACGGCGCGGACGCCCCTCCCACCGGCGACTTCCGGGGGTGCGGACTGCTCAACGCGGCCTCGGAGATGCCCGCCGGGCACGAGGGGCGGGCGCAGGTGCGCCGGCAGAAGGAAGAGGTGGAGCGGATGATCGCGGAGCATGTCACCGCGTTGCTGCCCGGCCGTCCCGACGCCGCCCGGACCACGGCACGGCAGATCGCCTTCCTCCTGGAGGGAGCGATGGTACGGGCGGGCCTGGAGGGCGACAGCCGCTGCCTGCGGGACGCGCGCGCGATGGCCGAACGGCTCCTGGACCAGGAGTGACCGTCCCGGCGCGGGAGCCGCCGTGGTGACCGGGCGGACGCGGCGGCGGCCGGACCACTGATGGCGACGGGGTCGACGGCGCGGGTCACCGGATCGGGGATCACCAGGCGTTTGCAGGGGTTCCGTACCCTGGTGGGCATGCGCGTGCGCCCCACTTTGAGATGGACCCCGACGGAGGACCTGCCGCCGGCCACCACGGATCTGGACCCCGTCGCCGACGCGCTGCGTGCCGGTGGTGTGCTGGCGCTCAGCGGCGCCGGGATCTCCACGGAGTCCGGGATCCCCGACTACCGCGGCGAGGGCGGGAGCTTGAGCCGGCACACCCCGATGACGTTCCAGGAGTTCGTGGGCGGGGCCGCCGCCCGGCGCCGGTACTGGGCGCGGAGCCATCTGGGCTGGCGGACCTTCGGCCGTGCCCTGCCGAACGCGGGACACCGGGCGGTGGCCGCGTTCGGCCGCGACGGTCTGGTGTCCGGTGTGATCACCCAGAACGTGGACGGGCTGCACCAGGCCGCCGGCAGCGAGGACGTGGTGGAGCTGCACGGGAGCCTGGACCGGGTGGTCTGCCTCTCGTGCGGGCGCATGAGCCCGCGCAGTGAGCTCGCGGAGCGGCTGGAGGCGGCGAACCCCGGCTTCTCGCCGGTGGCCGCCGGGATCAACCCCGACGGCGACGCCGACCTCACCGACGACCAGGTCGTCGGCTTCCGTGTGGTGCCGTGCGCGGTGTGCGGCGGCGTCCTCAAGCCGGACGTGGTGTTCTTCGGGGAGACGGTGCCGCCGCAGCGGGTCGAGCTGTGCCGGCGGATGGTGCGGGAGTCGGAGTCCCTGCTGGTCCTGGGGTCCTCGCTGACGGTGATGTCGGGGCTGCGGTTCGTGCGGCTGGCGGCGGAGAGCGGCAAGCCCGTGCTGATCGTCAACCGGGACCCGACCCGCGGCGACCGGCACGCCCGGGCCCGGGTGGGGCTGCCGCTGGGCGCGGCGCTCACCACCGTCGCCGGGCGGCTGGGCGTCACGGTCGAGGAGGTGGCCGCCTGAGCGGCGGGCGCCCCGTGGTCACAGGGCGGCGGCCGCCAGGCGTCGCCTGAGTTCGTCCTCGCTCACGTCCTCGAGGTGGGTCAGGAACACCCACAGGTGCCCCGACGGGTCCCGCAGGATCACCGTGCGGTCGCCGTGAAACATGTCCGTGGGCGGCTGGACGATCTCCGCGCCCTCCGCCTCCGCCCGCGCTGCCAGCGCGTCGACGTCCGGCACGAAGACGTGCAGCGTGACGGAGGTGCCGCCGCCGAGGAAGGCGGGCGCGGTGAACGACGCGTCCTCCGCCTCCTTCACGCTCGCGTCGCCCAGCATCAGCGCCGACCGCCCGATGGTGATCTCGGCGTGCAGCACTCCCCCGCCCGGCGCCTCCAGCCGGAAGTCCTCCCGCGCGCCGAACGCCCGCCGGTAGAAGTCGATCGCGGCCGCTGCGTCGTCGACCATGATGTGCGGGACCACCGCGTAGTGGTAGCGCGCGGGAATCTCCGCCTCGGCCGTGCGCTCGTCCATGACAGACCTCCTCGTGGGGCGCCGCGGCCCGTTGCCGCGGCTCTCGAGGACGAACGTAGAAACTCAAGTCCGGTTGAGGTCAACGTCCCCGGACGGAACGGCTAGCCGATCGGCTCCGCCAGGGCGACGAGGATGCCCGACGGGCCGCGCAGCTGGCAGAGGCGGTAGGCGTTCTCGTAACGGACCACCTCGCCGATGAGTTCCGCGCCGTGGCGGCGCAGCCGGGCGATCGTGTCGTCCAGGTCGTCGACGGCGAACATCACGCGGTGCAGGCCCAGGGTGTGCGGCGGCGGGTCGGGGGGACCCATGGCGACCGCGGCGGGGGTGTGGAACTGGGTCAGCTCCAGCTTCCCGTGGCCGTCGGGGGTGCGCAGCATCGCGATGGCCGTGTGGACGCCGTCGAGGCCGAGCATCCCGTCCGGGACGCTCCCCTCGATCTCGCCCCGGCCCTCCACCTCCATGCCGAGGTCGGTGAAGAAGGCGACGGCCGCCTCCAGGTCGTCGACGACGACGGCCACGTTGTCCATCCGCTGGATCGCCACGTATCGCTCCCACTCGCGTCGCACGGTGCGTTCCGGCCCTTTGGTACACCCTGGGCGCGGCCCGTGCCCCGCTTTCGCGCGAACGGCGCGTGTCGCGGCCTCAGCCGAGGCCGTCGTCGAAGGCGTCGCGGGCCCGCTCGATCTCGGGCATGTGGGCCGTGGCCCACTCCAGCAGCACGTCGACAGGCCGTCGCATGGTCTTGCCGAGCGGCGTGATGCGGTACTCCACGGCGACGGGGCGCGAGCTGACGACCTCGCGCTCGACGATGCCGTTGCGTTCGAGTCTGCGCAGGGTCGCGGTGAGGGACTTCTGGGTCACCGTCGGGATGGCGCGGCGCAGGTCGTTGAAGCGGCAGGGCCGCTCGCAGAGTTCGTTGAGGACGCTGAGCGACCACTTGTCGAGCACCTGGTCGAGCAGCTCGCGGTGCGCGTTCTCGATCCGCAGCTCGCCGCTCGCGCGGACGTCGTCGGTTTCCGGCACGATACCTGGTCTCCTTGAAGTGTCCTTCGGCCACCAAGTATCAAAGGTATACCTACTCATCCGACACGAGGAGACCCCCGTGGCCGTCCGCCGTTTCACGCCCGAAGGCATGCTGCAGCCCACCCCCTACGAGCACGTCGCCGTGGGGACGGGCACCCGGCACGTGCACGTCAGCGGGCAGGTCGCCCGCGCCGCCGACGGCACTCCGCTCGCGCCGGGGGACCTCGCCGGACAGGTCGCCCACGCGCTCCGGGCCACGGCGCGGGGCCTGCGCGGCGCCGGCGCCTCCTTCGACGACGTCCTGCGTCTCACCTTCTACGTCACCGACTGGGCGCCCGAGAAGATCGGCCCGTTCATGGCGGGCGTCGAGGAGGTCGCCGGGGAGATCGGGCTGCGCGTGCCGCTCCCGCCGTCGTCCCTCATCGGCGTCGACCATCTCTTCGAGCCGGACGTGCTGGTCGAGGTGGAGGCAACGGCGATCGTCGACTGAGCGCCGTAGCACCGCCGTTCACAGCTTTACCTTCTCTTTGCAACCTGGGCCCCCGCTCCCCCGTCTCTCCGCACGATCCATCCCCCAGCCCGCCGGACGACCGTGCGGGCGGACCCAGGAAAGAGAGCGTTCCATGCGCCGAAACGTCCTGAGCGCGGCGGCACTCGCGTGCACCGCCGTGCTGGCCACCGCGATGCCGGCGTTCGCCGACGACCCCTCCCCCGTCCCCGACACGACGGCGGCGCCCACCGACTCCCGCGAGCAGGCGGCCGAGACCGACCCGAGTCCGGTCCCGTCCGACCGCGGCGCCGCCGAGGCCACCCCGGCTCCGGCGGAGGACACCGACGGGGTCACTGTGGTGCCGCGCGGTGCGCCCGACACCGGTGACGCGCCGGTCGCCGGGCAGTCCGGCGGCGACGGCATGCTGATCGGCGGGGGCGCCGCCGCGGTGCTTGCCGCGGGCGGCGCGGCGGTCTTCGTCGTGCGCCGCCGGGCGTCCGGGGCATGACCCCGTTCTCCAGGCGCGCCGTCGTCGCCGTGGCCGTGGCCTGCCTGGTCACGGGATGCGGCGGCGGTGGCGGGTCCGCCGACGACGGGCCGGCCGCGACGGCGACGCCGGGCGACCGGCCGTCCGCCGCGGCGGGGTCGCCCGTCTCGGGGCCGCGTCCCCCGGCGCGTTCGGTGCCGGTCGGTCTGCAGATCCCCGCCATCGGGGTCGACACCCCGGTCGTACGGCTGGGTCTGGCCCCGGACCGCACGGTGGAGGTCCCCCCGATCACGGCGGACGACCCGGCCGGCTGGTACCGGTACTCCCCCACCCCCGGCCGGCCGGGTCCCTCGGTGATCCTCGGCCACGTCACGGTCGGCGCCCACGGCGACGGGGTCTTCCGTCACCTCGCGCGGCTGCGGCGGGACGACGGGATCACGGTGCGTCTGGAGAACGGCACGGCGGCGCGGTTCGCCGTCACCTCGGTCCGCACGGTCGCCAAGGCCGACTTCCCCACGGAGGACGTCTACGGCGACACCGCACGGCCCGAGCTGCGGCTCATCACGTGCGGCGGACCGCTGGAGGACGGTGAGTACCGCGACAACGTGATCGTCTTCGCGGCGCTCCGCGCCACCGCCCCCTGATCCGGCGTCCGTGTGCCGGGCCGCCGTACCGGCGGCCCGCACACGGCGTTCCCGCGTCCCCGCGTCCCGTCCACGAGCGGCACCCCGTCACCGGGGCCGCCCCGACCATGGAGAGCATTGAAACGGTCCCGCGAGCAGGCAGCGTCCGAGCTCTTCGCCGCCCTCTACCCGCGCCTCGCCGGCTGGTGCCGCCGTCTGGTCGACGACGACGAGACGGCCCACGAGATCGCCTCCGAGGCGTTCACCCGGCTGTGGTCGCGCTGGACGTCCGTGTCGGAACCACGGGCGTTCCTGTACGTCACCGCGGCCAACCTGGTGCGCGACCACTGGCGACGGCTCGACCGCGAGCGCAGAACCGTCCGCCGGGTCGGCACCGAGGCGGCCGTGCGCCCGCACACGGAGCCCTCCGACCCGTCGGTGCGGATGCTGGTGCAGGCGCTGCCGGAGCGGCTGCGGGTGCCGATCCTGCTGCACTACTACGCTGACCTGCCGGTCCGGGAGGTGTCCGCGGTGACCGGACGCAAGGAAGGAACCATCAAGGCCGATCTTCACGCGGCCAGGGAGCTGCTCCGTGCCCACCTGAGGAGAAACCTTGATCACTCACGCTGACGAGGGCCCCGAGTTCGAGCCGGACGACCCGCTCGCCGAACTCCTGCGGCCCACGTCCGAGCATCTCGGCCCCCCGCCGGGCGGGTTCGAGACGATCCGCCGCCGTGCGGCACGGCGGCGGCTGGTGCGCACGACGGTCGGCGCCGGTCTGATGTGCGCCGTGGCCCTGCTCGTCGCGCTGCCGCTGCAGAACGCGGCGACTTCCGACCGTCCGGTGACGCCCACGGTCCCGTTGGCCCCTCCGCCCCTGACCGGATCCCCTTCGCCCTCCCCCTCGACGGGCCCCACGGCGTCGCCGAAGCCCGCCGAGAGCCCCGAGGACACCCTCCCCACTCCCTCGACCCGGGAGTCGACCGTGCCCCGGGGCTTCGACAGCCCGACGCCCGAGCCAGGGGTGCGGGAGCGGGCGGCCGAGTTGGGGCAGCAGTACCGGAGCCCGTGACGGCCGGTCCGAGGTGGAAGGGAGGGGTGCGTTCGCGGCCCTGTTCCGGGCGCGTGCGGGGGCGGTGCTCACTCCGGCGAGCTCGGCGACCTCTTCGGGGCGCGGACCGGGCACCCTGCGGCGTCCCGGACGCCCAGATCGTCGGTGCGCAGCCGGACACGCCGCGCGGAGGAAACCGACCGGGGCGTTGCGAGGCTACGGCCGGGACGGGTGCCGTGGGGACGCGAAGGGGGTGCGGTGCACCCAGGTACCGGACCGCGGCCTTTCCGAAGTCGCGCACCCCGCCTGCCTCTTGCCGGTGGCCGGGCACTCTGTTTGGCTGGCCGGCATGGCCGATCTTGGACCCGTACCCTGGCCGCCCGCACCGATACGGACGGAGCGGCTGCTGCTGCGTGCGGCGGAGGCGCGGGACCGGGCGACGTTCGTCGAGCTGTACGGCTCGCAGGAGGTGCACACCTATCTCGGCGGAGCGAGGCCGCGGGAGGAGCTGGAGCGCGAGATGCCCGAGGTGCCCGGGCACGCGTCGGGCAGTTTCGTCGTCGAGCGCGACGGGGCGATGATCGGGCAGATCCTCCTCAGGAGAGCGACGAAGCACCGCCCGGCTGCCGTGGGCAAGGTCGATCTCGGGTATCTCTTCCTGCCGCGGGCCTGGGGCTTCGGGTATGCGGCGGAGGCGTGCGGGGCGGCACTCGACTGGCTCGACGGCGTCCTCCCCGGCGAACCGGTGGTCTTGGCCACCCAGACCGCCAACACCCGCTCCCTCCGCCTCGCGGCCACGCTCGGTTTCACGGAGGTGGAGCGGTTCCGGGCGTGGGAGGCGGAGCAGTGGCTCGGGATGCGGCCCGCGGTGTCGGCATGACGGCGGGCGCGCGTCAGGTCATCCCCGCTCGGGACGCAGCAGGACCTCACTGCCGATCGGTGTGAACCCGCTGGCGAGGAAGGCGCGGAGGGAGCGGGCGTTGCCGGGGGAAACGGCGGCGAAGACGGGCTCGCCCGCCGGGACGAGGGACAGGGCGTCGGAGATGAGCGACCGCCCGTGTCCCCGGCCGCCGTCCTGGACGTCACGGAGTTCGATGCTCAGCTCCCGCCGTCCGGCGAGACCGACGGCGAGCGTGATGAGGCCGCGCTCGTCGCCATAGACCTCGACGTCGGTCCGCACGTCTCTGGCGTGGCGTACCCGCGGGTGATCGTCCGCGTCGTCCACTACCGGCAGACGCGGCGGGCCGCCCGTGCCGCGGGCCGTCAGGGTCACGTCGACGACGTCGATCCATCCTTTCGGGCCGGCCAGGTGACGCAGGAAGTCCGGCGCGAGCGAGCCACCGAACCCGTCGGGAGCCTGGGCGTGTACGGCCTGCTCGCTCAGGGCGGTGGCGACGACGGCGTGGCCCGTGAAGGCGACCGAGCACTCCAGCCCTCCGGCCAGGGGCGGCAGCACCGTCACCATGCCGTCGACCGGCGGGAAGCGACCGTCGGCGGCTGCCAGGAAGTACGGGAGGAGCGGGTGCGGTGCGCCCACGGTTGCCCACCTTTCTGTCGAGGGAGTCCGGCAGGATCATTGTCGGGCAGGTCATCGGCCGACAGGCACTGTCGGGGAGGCCGGCCCCCCCGTACCGCCCGGGGCAGGCCGGCTCCCGCGCCGCCCGCTAAATGAGTCGACAGCGTCATCCTCCGCCCGGCACAGTGGCCGACCGTGACGAGCAGTGAACTGTGGGGCCCCGAGTCCGCCGAACGCTACGACTCCGAGGAGACCGAGATGACCTCGGCCGCCGTCCTCGGCGCGACCGTCGACTTCCTCGCCGATCTCGCCGGGGACGGCCGCGCGCTGGAGTTCGCCATCGGGACCGGGCGCGTGGGCGTGCCGCTCCGCGAGCGCGGTGTGCCGGTGGCGGGCATCGAACTGTCCGAGCACATGGCGGCCGTGCTGCGCCGCAAGGTGGACGAGGAGACGCTCCCGGTCGTCCTCGGGGACATGGCGACGACCGTCGTGCCGGGTGAGTTCTCCCTGGTGTACCTCGTCTACAACACGATCTCCAACCTGCTCACGCAGGACGAGCAGGTCGAGTGCTTCCGCAACGCCGCGCGTCATCTGCGGCCCGGGGGCCGCTTCGTGATCGAGCTGGGCGTGCCGCCCCTGCGGTTCCTGCCGCCCGGGCAGGTCGCGGTGCCGTTCGACGTGTCGGAGCGCCATCTGGGCTTCGACACGATCGACCCCGTCGAGCAGCTCCTCGTCTCGCACCACTTCACCCGCGACGGCGAGGACGGCCGCTACCGCCGCGAAGCCTCCCGGCACCGCTACGCCTGGCCGGCGGAGCTCGACCTCATGGCCCGTATCGCCGGGCTCCAGCTGGAGCGTCGCGTCGCGGACTGGGACGGCTCGCCGTTCACCCAGGACTCCCCGAAGCACGTCTCCGTGTGGCGGAAGCCCCGCTGAGGTGATCAGACCGCGGCCGGCACCGGCTCCTCCGTCGGGCGCTGCACCGGCTTCTGCCGGGCGATGCCGATTCCGGTGTAGCCGCAGATCACCGCGATGATCACGCCGAAGTAGTTCAGGAACGCGTACGGCGCGTAGGCCATGGTCGCGACGCCCAGGGTCGCGGACATGTAGGCGGCGGCCTCCGTCCACGGCACCAGCGGGACGAAGACCGTCCCGGAGTCCTCCAGGGTGCGCGAGAGGTTCTTCGGGGCGAGTCCGCGCTCGGGGTAGACGTCCTTGAAGGCCTGGCCCGGCACGATGATCGTCAGGTACGAGACACCCATCGCGAGGGCGGTGCCGAGGGAGCTCATCGCGGTGGCGAGGATGATCCCGCCCGTCCTGCGGACCTTGGCGAGCAGGCGGTGCATCAGGACGTCCAGGCATCCGGTCACGGTGAGGATGCCGGCGAAGGCGAAGCCGGCGAGACCGATGAGGACGGTCGTCGTCATGGAGGCCATGCCGCCCCGGTTGAGCAGTGTCTCGGCCGCCTCGGGCAGGTGCTGGGGGTCGATGCCTCCGTGGCCGTCCAACATCGTCGAGGTGAAGCCCGTCGCCGCGGCGGAGGAGATCTGTTCGAGGGTGAAGCCCTGGACGATGCCGCCCAGCGCTCCCGCGACCACCGACGAGGCGATGACGGTGGGCAGCGCCGGCTTCTTCATGATCGCGCCCACCAGCACCACGGCGGGCGGCAGCAGAAGCAGCACGTTGAAGTGGAAGGCCTGTTCCAGCACGTCCTGCAGGGCCTGCGAGCGTTGGACGGCCTCTCCGTCGGCGTGCTGGGTACGGCCGAGAACCAGGTACAGGATGCCGGCGAGGACGGCGGCCGGGCCCGTCGTCCAGAGCAGATGCCGGATGTGCTCGAAGAGGGTGGAGCCGGCCACGGCGGGGGCCAGGTTGGTGGTGTCCGACATCGGGGACATCTTGTCGCCGAAGTAGGCGCCGGAGATGATGGCGCCCGCCGTCATCGGAAGGGACACCCCGAGACCGCCGGCCACACCGATGAGGGCGACGCCGACGGTGCCGACGGAGCCCCACGACGTGCCGGTGACCGTCGAGACGACCATGGTGATCAGGAACGCGAGGATCACGATCCACGAGGGCTGGATGGAGCGGAGCCCCCAGTCGACGATCATGGGGATCGTGCCGCTCAGCGTCCAGGTGCCGATCAGGATGCCGATCGAGATCAGGATCAGCAGCGCGGGCATGGCGGAGTCGATCTTCGACCGGATCCCCTCCATCATCTCGTCCCAGGTCACGCCCAGCGTCAACGCGATGACGCCGGCGACGGCGCAGGCCGCGACGAGGAGGACGACGGCGTCGAGACCGAGCCACAGCGTGCCGGTGACCATGAGGGCCAGCATCAGCACGACGGGCAGCGCGGCGACGAACAGCCCGGGGGTACGGCGCTCCCGTGAGGGCGGGGCCATGGTGGAGGGATCGGTCATGTCAGGTACTCCAGTGCTCGGCCGGGGCCGGGCCGGTCGGTGGGGGGGGGAGGTCGGGGGCCGGCGGCTGAGGTGGCAGCGCGTCGCCGGGGCGGGCCGGGACGTCCGGAGGTGACCGGGTCGCGCGGCGGAGGGCATGCGGAGGCGGGCCCGGGCGGGACGGGGTGCGGCGCCCGGGGCGGGTCGTACGGCGAGGCGGTGGCCGGGGTCAGCCGCCGGCCGGCACACCGGGCGTCGAGGCGACCGCCGGGTCCTCGGCCGAGGCGGCCATCTGGTTGCGTACGCGGTCGAGGTGGAGCCGCATGAGGGCGGCGGCACGTTCGGCGTCACCGTCCGCCACGGCGGCGGCGATCTCCTCGTGGTCGTCGAGGGAGTCGGCCGTGTGGGCCGCCGGTACGTCCAACGGGCTGCGCAGCAGGATGACCTGCTGCTGCACCCGCCACAGCTGCTCGCCGATCCGGGGACTGCGGGCGGTGTCGGTCAGGGTCCGGTGGAAGTCCAGGTCAAGTCGGTGCACGAGGCTCCGCCCGCTTCCGATGGTCTTCCGCGCCCGGGCACAGGCCGAGCGCAGCGCGGCGACGTCCTTGTCGTCGCGGCGCTCCGCGGCGAGCCGGGCGCACTCGCTCTCCAGCGCCGTACGGAGTTCGAAGAGGGCCGCCACGCCCGCCGGGTCGGCCGCGAAGACCGTGGCGCCCCGGTTGGGGGTGTGCACGAGCAGGCCCTCGCTGACCAGCTGCCGTACCGCCTCGCGCAAGGGTCCCCGGCTGGTGCCGAGCTCCCGGGCGAGCACCACCTCGTTGATCCGGGTGCCCGGTGTGAGGCGGCCGCTGAGCAGCCGCTCGCGCAGCACTTCGGCGATCTGGACGGCGAGGCCGCGTTGCAGGGTCTCGCTCACAGGCACTGCCTTCCTCGGACCGGCGAAGTGTTGACAGTCGCCAGTTGACAACCACGTTTCCGCGGCTGTCAAGCGTTGTCCGCCGGATCGATCTCACACTCGACATCATCCGGGGCGAAGTGATAACTGTCGACAGTTGACACGAATGGAGAGGTGGACGCAGCGATGCACAGTGTGGTGGCCGAGGTCCGGCGCGGTGATTTCCTGGAGTCAGTGCACCACGGGACGGTGATCGCGACCGGTCCCGACGGGTCCGAGAAGGTGCGGATCGGGGACGTCGACGCCCCGATGTACCCGCGCTCCTCCAACAAGCCCCTGCAGGCGCTCGGCATGCTGCGCGCCGGACTCGATCTGGACGGCCCGCTCCTCGCGCTGGCCTGCGCCAGCCACTCCGGCGAGGACTTCCACCTGGAGAGCGTGCGCCAGATCCTGGCCTCGGCCGGCCTCTCCACGGACGATCTGCGGTGCACGGCCGCCCTCCCGATCGGCGAGGAGGCGCTCCGCGCCTACCTGCGCAACGGCGGAGAACCCTCCCCGCTGACGATGAACTGCTCCGGCAAGCATGCCGCGATGCTGGCGGCCTGCGTCGCAGCCGGCTGGGACACCGCGACCTACCTCGACCCGCTGCACCCGCTCCAGGTGCGGCTGCGCGAGACGGTGGAGGAGCTCGCGGGCGAGAAGGTCGCGGCGACGGGCGTGGACGGCTGCGGTGCGCCGCTGTTCGCGATCAGCCTGCGCGGACTGGCCCGCTCCTTCGGGCGTCTGGCCTGCGCGCCGGAGGGCACCCTGGAGCACCGTGTCGTGCGGGCCATGAACACGCACCCGGAGTACGTGGGCGGCACCGGGCGTGACGTGACCCGGCTCATGCGGGCGCTGCCGGGTGCCGTCGCGAAGGACGGCGCCGAGGGCGTGTACGCGCTCGGCCTGCCGGACGGCTCGGCGGTCTCGCTGAAGATCGCCGACGGCTCCCAGCGGTCGCGCCCCGTGGTGATGATCGCCGCCCTGCGCCGCCTCGGCGTCGACGTGGACGCGGACGCCACGCTCGCCGAACTCACCACGGCCCCTGTTCTGGGTCACGGGAAGAGGGTCGGGGCGATCAGCGCCACGTTCTGAGAGCCGCGCCCGCCCCGCGCGTCATCCCGGCGGTCCCACCTCCAGAAGAACCGCCGTTCCGCTCGCCGGGCGGGTCTCGTGCAGGGTGATCACCTGGCCCGGGCGGAGGTGACGCCACAGCTCAGGGGTGAGCGGCGCCAGACGCACCGGGGCGCTGCCCCCGGGTTCCAGGGCGGGGGCGCCCTCCACCCAGAGCCGGGCGACGGCGTACGCCGGTTCGCCGGTGGGGGTGCGGTGGCCGATGTCCCACATCGGGCGCAGGACACCGGCGCCGGGGACGGGCGACCGGCGGCCGCCGTCGGACGGCGCGCGCAGGGTGAGGTCGGCGCGGATGACGCCGTGTCGGGTCTCCCCCTCCCGCCAGTGGCACCATGCCGCGCTCCGCTCCAGACGCATCTCCTCCGCCGCGGCGGCCATGGACGCCCAGAAGGCGGCCGGGAGCGGCCGCACGTCCCCCAGTTCCTCCAGCAGGCCGAGCGCCACCTCCCACTCGTCGTGGGTGAGGTACTCCCAGACGTCGTCCACGGTGAGGTCGTTCTCGCTCGCGGTGCCTTCCGGAACCAGGAGAGTGGCCGACTTCAGCAGAGCCAGGACGTCCATGCCCCGCATTCTGTCGCGCTCCCGGCGATGATTTCCGTGCGGGGCGGGAGTCCACCCCGGCAGACTCACGCGTCCCAGCGTCCCCGCAGACAGGAGCCCCTCGCCCATGACGACTCTCCCCGACCGCACGGTGTGGTCCATGATCCGTGCCGAGCGGGCCGCGCTCGCCGACGATCTCGAGGGGCTGACAGCCGGGCAATGGGCCACGCCCTCGCTCTGTGACGGGCTGACCGTGCGTGAGGTGCTCGCGCATCTCACCGCGGGGGCGAGCCTCAACACCGTCAGGTGGTTCGCGGGCGTCGTCCGCTGCCGGTTCGACTTCGACCGGCAGGTCGCCATGCGCCTGGCCGAGCAACTGGGTTCGGGCCCGGCGGACACCCTGGACCGCTTCCGGCGCGTGGTGCCGAGCACGACCAGGCCTCCCCTGCCCGCCCTCGCCATGCTCGGCGAGACCGTCGTGCACGGGGAGGACATCCGGCGGCCGCTCGGCATACGGAGGGACTACCCCGTCGAGACCGTGACCGCTGTCGCCGAGTACTACCGGGGCACCGACCTCGTGGTCGTCGCGAAGGGGCGGATCGGAGGGCTGAAGCTCGTGGCGGACGACGGGCCGTTCTCCACCGGGGACGGGGCCCTCGTGTCCGGGCGGGCCGTCGACCTCGTCATGGCGATGACCGGCCGCGCGGCCTGCTGCGACGAGCTCGACGGCGACGGCGTCGGGATCCTCCGCGGCCGCGCGGACCTGAGGTGACCGCGAGCCCGACTCCCTGTCCCCCCACGGGCAGGGAGTCGGGCTCACGGAGTCCGGGTCAGGCCGCGGGGAGGACGCCCGTGCGAGCGATCTCCGCGTACCAGCGCGCACTGGCCTTCGGGATGCGCTTGCCGGTCGGGTAGTCGACGTACACCGCGCCGAACCGCTTGCTGTAGCCGTGCGCCCACTCGAAGTTGTCCAGCAGGGACCACAGGAAGTAGCCGCGGACGTCCGAGCCGTCGAGGATGGCGCGGTGGACGGCGGCCAGGTGGTCGCGGACGTACGCGATGCGGGCGGGGTCGTTCACGTTGCCCTCGGGGTCGGCGTAGTCGTCGAAGGCGGCGCCGTTCTCGGTGATGACCAGCGGCAGCTTCGGGAAGTCGGACGACAGCCGGCGCAGCAGGTCGTACAGGCCGGTGGCGTCGACGGCCCAGCCCATGGCGGTGCGCTCGCCGGGGGGCTGGTGGAAGGCGACCCGGTCGGCGGCCGGCCAGGGGCTGTGCGGGCTGTTGCCGTGGCCGTCGGAGGTGTGGGTGCCGCTGCCGTCGGTCTCGGAGACGACCGTGGGCGTGTAGTAGTTGACGCCGAGGAAGTCGAGCGGCTGGTTGATCTGCTCCAGGTCGCCGTCCTTCACGAAGGACCAGTCGGTCAGGCCGGCGGTGTCCTTGAGGAGGTCCTCCGGGTAGGCGCCCTCCAGCATCGGACCGGTGAAGACGCGGTTGGCGAGCGCGTCGATGCGGCGGACCGCGTCCGCGTCGCCCTCGGTGGCGGTGAGCGGGCGGACGTGGTGGATGTTGAGGGTGACCGAGACCTGTGCGGCGGCCGGGAGGCGGTCGCGCAGGGCCTGGACGGCGAGGCCGTGGCCGAGGTTGAGGTGGTGGGCGGCGCGCAGGGCGGCGACCGGGTCGGTGCGGCCGGGGGCGTGCACGCCGGATCCGTAGCCGAGGAAGGCGCTGCACCAGGGCTCGTTGAGCGTGGTCCACGTCTTCACGCGGTCACCGAGGGCGTCCGCGGCGAGGGCGGCGTACTCGGCGAAGCGTTCGGCGGTGGCGCGCTCGGGCCAGCCGCCGGCGTCCTCCAGCTCCTGGGGCAGGTCCCAGTGGTAGAGGGTGGCGACGGGCTCGATGCCCTTCTCCAGCAGCTCGTCGGTCAGACGGCGGTAGAAGTCGAGGCCCTTCTGGACGGCGGGGCCGCGTCCGGTGGGCTGGATGCGGGGCCAGGCGAGGGAGAACCGGTAGGCGCCGAGGCCGAGTTCGGCCATGAGGGCGACGTCCTCACGCCAGCGGTGGTAGTGGTCGGTGGCGACGTCGCCGGTGTCGCCGTTGCGGACGCGGCCCGGGGTGCGGGCGTAGGTGTCCCAGATGGACGGGGTGCGTCCGTCCTCGGAGGCGGCGCCCTCGATCTGGTACGAGGCGGTGGCCGAACCCCAGAGGAAGCCCTTGGGGAAGGTGCGGGCGGCGTCCGGGGTGGACGCGGTCTGCTGTGCTGCGGTGACCACGTAAGTCCTTTCGGGGTGGTGGGGCCGGTTCGCGGGGTGTGCGAGGGGCCCGGTGGGGGTGTCGGATCGGGGCCTGCGGGGAGCGGTCAGCCCTTGACGGCGCCGGCCATGATGCCGCTGACGATCTGCCGGCCGAAGACGATGAACATCGCCAGCAGCGGCAGGGTGCCGAGCAGCGCGCCGGCCATGATGAGCGACTGGTCGCGGACGTAGCCCGCGCTGAGCTGGGTGAGCGCCACGGGGACGGTCGGGTTGGTCATGTCGAGCACCACGAACGGCCAGAAGAAGTCGTTCCAGGCGTGCACGAACGTGATCATGAAGATCACGGCCATGGCGGGCCGGGCCACGGGCAGCACGATGCTCCAGAAGATGCGCAGCGAGTGCGCCCCGTCGACGCGTCCGGCCTCGACGAGTTCGTCGGGCAGCGCCTCGGAGAGGTACTGCCGCATGAAGAACACACCGACGGCGCTGACCAGGGTCGGGAAGATGACGGCGGGCAGCTGCTGCGACCAGCCGAGCTCCGACATCATCATGAACAGCGGGACGACGCCGAGCTGCGGCGGCACCATCATGGTGCCGATCACCAGCATGAGCAGGACGTTGCGGCCCTTGAACCGCAGTTTGGCGAAGGCGAATCCGGCGAGCGTCGCGAAGAACACCGTGGACAGGGCGATCACGCCGGCCACGATGGTGCTGTTGATCATCGCCTTGCCCATGGCCGCCTCGTCCCAGGCGCGGGCGAGGTTGCTGAACAGGTTCGGTCCGGGCAGGAACGGCGGCGGGGTCTGGCTGACCCGGGTGTTGTCCGTGGAGGCGGCCACCATCGTCCAGTACAGCGGGAAGATGGACAGGATCGCCATGATGACGAGCAGGATGTAGGCGAGCGGACCCGCGTGGTGGGTGCGCCCGGCGCGTTCGCGCAGCAGGCGGCGGCCGCCGCGGGCCGGCTTCTCGGGTTCGGTCCGGGCCGGGGCGTCCGTCCGGGCCGGGAGGCTTTGGGTGGTCATGGCGTCTCCAGGTCAGGACGTGCGGGAGCGCAGGCGCTTGATCAGTCGCTGTGCCACGAAGGCGAGGACCAGCACCATGAACATCGCCCAGGCGACGGTCGCCGAGCGGCCCATCTGGTAGTTCTTCCAGCCCTCCTCGTAGAGCAGCAGGCCCAGCGTCTGGTACTGGTTGTTCGCGCCGCCGGTGACGCCGTTGGGGCCCTGGCCGAAGATCAGCGGCTCGCCGAACAGCTGGGTGGCGCCGATCGTGGAGAGCACGATGGTGAAGACGATCGTGGAGCGGATGCCGGGCACGGTGACGTGCCGGAACTGCTGCCAGCGGGAGGCGCCGTCCAGGGAGGCGGCCTCGTAGCGGTCGGCGGGGATGGCCTGCATGGCGGCCAGGTAGAGCAGGGCGTTGTAGCCGGTCCAGCGCCAGATGACGATGGTGGAGATGGCCGCCTGGGCGGGCCACTTGTCGGCCTCCCAGTTCACCGGGTCGATGCCGACCAGGCCGAGTCCCCAGTTGATCATGCCGAAGTCACGCTCGAAGATCATGGTGAAGACGAGCGCGGCCGCGCCGACGGACGTGGCGTACGGCACCAGCGACGCGACGCGGAAGAACAGCGAGGCGCGCATGCGGTAGTTGAGCAGGTGGGCGATGCCCAGGGCCATCAGCAACTGCGGCACCGTGGAGATGACGCCGATGGTGATGGTGTTCTGCAGGGCGTTCCAGAACCGCGAGTCACCCCAGAGTTCGACGTAGTTGTCGAACGCCACCCACTCCATGACGTCGAGCGTGGCCAGTTCCACGTCGTGCAGGGAGATCCACGACGTGTAGACGAGCGGGTAGAAGCTGAACGCGGCGAAGACCACGAAGAACGGGGCGATGAACGCGTACGGAGCGCCCTTGACGTCGAGGCGGTGCAGCCAGGCGCCGCGCCGCCGTGAGGTCTCCTTGCCGTCCCCGGCGCGGGACGGGCCCGGCGGCTCCTCGCCGGCCAGGGCCTTGGTGGTGGAGGTGGCCACCGGACTTCCTTCCTGAGAGCGGATGGGGAGCCGTCCCGGGCCCGCGCCCGAAGGCGGGCGGGCCCGGGACGGCCGCTGGAGCTGCGGTCAGCGGACCGCCTTCTCGATGCGCTCCGTGGTGGTCTTCCACGCCTCGTCACGCGGCGTCCCCTGCTCGACCAGGGCCAGGCCCTGGGAGAAGGTGTCCTTGATGGTGCCGTCCTTGCGGCCGAGGACCTGCTTGTCCGGGATCTCCTGGGCCGCGGCGCCGAAGATCTCACCGAGCGGCGCGCCGCTGAAGTAGTCGTTCTTCACGGCCTTCACCGACGGGTCCTCGAGGGCCTTCTGCGACGACGGGATGTTGCCGAGGTCCTTGAAGATGCGGGCCTGCTGCTCGGGCGCGGTCAGCCACGCGACGAGCTTCTGCGCCTCCTCCTTCACCGGGCTCTCCTCGATCACACCGAGGAAGGAGCCGCCCCAGTTGGCGCCCTTCGGGGCACGGGCCACGTCCCACTTGCCCTTGTTGACGTCGCCGGCCTTCTCGCTGATGTGGCTCAGCATCCAGGCCGGGCAGACCGCGGTCGCGAACGTGCCGTTGGACAGACCGGGGTCCCAGCCGGGCTGGAACTGGCGCAGCTTGGCGGTCAGGTCCTCCTCGGCGGCGTCCGACGAGAGCTCCCATGCCTCCTTGACGGCCGGGTTCTTCTCGTAGATCAGGTCGCCCTGCTCGTTGTAGTACTGCTCGGGGTAGCCGTAGACCATGGCGTTGAACAGGCCGCTGGCCGAGTCGGTGTAGGAGACGTCCCCGCCCTTGAAGTTCTTCTTGAAGGTGCGGCCGACCTCGACGTACTTCTTCCAGTCGCCGGCCCACAGCTTGCCGACCTCTTCGCGGTCGGTGGGCAGTCCGGCCTTCTCGAAGTAGTCCTTGCGGTAACAGACCGCCATGGGGCCGATGTCGGTGCCGAGGCCCAGCACCTTGCCGTCCTTGGTGGTGATCTGGGACTGCTTCCAGGGCAGGAAGTGGTCGGTGCCCTCGACCTTCGAGAAGTCGGCGAACTTGTCCGCCCGCGTCTCGGTGATCTCCTTGGCACGGCCGATCTCGATGCCCTGGATGTCCTTCAGGCCCTTGCCGGCGGCGAGCTTGGTCTGCAGCGCGGTGTAGTAGGTCTGCTCGTCACCGGCGATCTCGGCCTTGATGGTGACGCCGGGGTTGTTCTTCTCGTACTCCTCCAGCAGGCCGGTCTCCTTGATGCCCATGACGCCGAACAGGCCCATGGTGATGGTGACCTTGTCGCCGTCCTTGCTGCCGCCCGTGACCGAGTCGCCGTCACCGCCGCAGCCGACGACGAGCGACAGCGCGCCGACGGCCGCGGCTGTCGCCACTGCCTTTCTGCGCAACGAACCGAGAGTGCCCATGGATCTCCTCCTAGCGACGGCGCTGACACATCGGAGTGACGAGTTCTGCGATGACTACAGCGGCTCTTGATCGAGGTGGGAACGTGCCCAACTCTGGGTGGGCACGTTCCCACCGCTGCACGAAGACTTGTATCAGCGACGCAATCTGTCAATAACTTGAAAGCAACTTCTGTATGGGAACGAGCCCTTCCGTTCGCCTCCCGGACCCTGGGGGTGCTTCGCCGTCCCCGGCGTCTGCAAGAATTGCCGCAGGTCACCTCCGCGGCAGAGAACGCCGCCGCGGCCGCTGAGGGGGGAGTGCATGACGGGCAACCGCCGTCCCACGATCAAGACCGTCGCCGCCCGCGCCGGCGTGGGTCGCACCACGGTCTCCCGCGTGGTCAACGGCTCCGACCTGGTCAGCGCCGACGCCCGGGCGCGGGTCCTGGCGGCGATCAAAGAACTGAACTACGTCCCCAACTCCGTCGCCCGCGGTCTGGTCACCAACCGAACCAACGCCGTGGCCCTGGTGATCCCGGAGTCGGAGAGCCGGCTCGGCTCGGAGCCGTTCTTCGCCGCGCTGATCCGCGGTGTGAGCGGCGCGCTCGCCGAGAGCGGCACGCAGCTGCAGCTGATGCTGGTGCGTGACCAGGCCGAACGCGACCAGCTCACCGAGTCGGTGGCCACCCGCCGGGTGGACGGCGTGCTGCTGGTGTCCGTGCACGCCGAGGACCGGCTGCCCGGCATCCTCGAGGAGATGGGCCTGCCCACGGTGCTCGCCGGCCGCCGCGACGCGGGCGAGCAGCTGAGCTACGTCAACTCCGACAACGCGGGCGGCGCCGCCGAGGCGGTCCGGCATCTGCTGGGCCGCGGGCGCAGGCGGATCGCGACGATCACGGGCCCGCAGGACATGGACGTCGGCCGCGCCCGCCTCGCGGGGTGGCACGCGGCGCACAAGGAAGCGGGCGTCCCGGCGGACGCGTCGCTGATCGAAGCGGGCGACTTCTCCGAGGACAGCGGCGGCCGCGCCATGCGTTTGCTTCTTGAACGCATGCCGGACCTGGACGCCGTGTTCGCCGCGTCGGACCTGATGGCGGTCGGCGCGCTGGCCGAATTGCGCCGGCAGAAGCGCCGGGTGCCGGACGACGTGGCCGTGGTGGGCTTCGAGGACTCGGTGCTCGCCCGGCACACCAACCCGCCGCTGACGACGGTGCGTCAGCCGGTGGAGGAGCTGGGCCGCACGATGGCCCGCATCCTCACCGACATCACCCTGAACGACCGGCCGCGGCAGCAGATCACGCTGCCCACGGAGCTGGTCGTCCGTGAATCGTCCTAGGGGCGCGCGATGATACGAGGCTGGCTGCTGCCCGCGATGCTGACGACGGCCGGGGCGCTGGGCGCGGCGGGTCCGCTCGCCGCCGGGAACACGGTCGTGGCGGCCGCGGTCCTGCTGGCGTGCGTCGCGTTCGCGGCGGTGAACTCGCCGTTGGTCTTCCCGGCGCCTCTCGGCGCGGAGGAGGCGCGGCGCCGCAGCGCGGCGGACGGGCGCCCGGTGATCTACTGGCGGCCGGGATGCCGGTACTGCCGGCGGCTGCGGTTCAGGCTGGGCCGGGACGCGCGCCGCGCCCACTGGGTCGACATCTGGCGCGACCCGGCCGCCGCGGCGGCGGTACGGGCGGTCGCGGACGGGAACGAGACGGTGCCGACGGTGGTCCTGCCGGACGGGCGGGCGCGGGTCAATCCCGATGCGGAGTGGGTGCGCGAACTCCTGTGACGGACGCGGCCGTTCCGCCGCTCCGGGCCTCCTCCTCCACGTCGCCGCGGACTACGACGGCGTGTCCGGCTGGTGGTCGGCCCAGACGTACGTGTGCGGGAGGAGGTCCGCGACCGGGACCGCGCGGAGGCCGGCGGGGGTGGGGACGACGACGTCGAGGGCGGGGAAGTAGTCGAGGAGCGCCTGGCGGCAGCGGCCGCACGGGGGGACGACTCCGCGGTCGCGGTCGCCCACCGCGACGATGGTCCTCAGGTCGTAGGCGCCCTGGGCGGCGGCGGTCCCGACGACGACCAGTTCGGCGCACGGGCCGCCGGTGAAGTGGTAGGCGTTCACCCCGGTGACGATCCGGCCGTCCGCGGCCCGGGCCGCCGCGGCCATGGTGTGGTTGTCGCCCCGGCAGCGGGTGCGGGCGACTTCCGTCGCGACCGCCACGAGTTCCTCGTCGACGTCGGGCGTGTGCATCGTCCGGCCTTCCGTGGCAGTGATCCTGTCCGTCACGACGACCGTGGTGCGTGACGGCCGTGCCGCGCAAGCCGGTTTCGCGGGTCAGGTGCGTTCCGGGCCCGTCAGCCGGGCCACCGGCGTGTGGCCGGCGTTCCGGGCCGGTCGGCGTAGCACGTGGCGGACCAGATGCAACTCCTCGACGAGGTTCGTCGCGCGACGAAGGAGCCCACGGCGCCGTAGGGGTCGGGACGAGGCCGTCGTGCGGGCCGGCGTGGGTGGCGACGGCAGCCGCCCGGCCCGGCGGGCCCAGCTTGCACACGGGCGCCCGGGAGCAACCGGGCTCGGCGGGCAGGTGGACGCCGGCGTCAGGCGCGCACCTGCGGGGGCCTGCACCGCGGGTGCGAAATAGTCATGGACACGCCGTGCCGGTGGTGGGATAAGGTCCGGAAGTCGATCACTCGTTTGTGATCATCTCGCGGCGTTCCTGGGGAGGGTGCGTCGCACTTTCACCGCACTTCTCAGGGGGGTCCCCATGGCTCATCCGTCCTTGCCCAAGCGCCCGATGCTCGGGCCGCTTCCCGTGCTGCGTTCACCGATCGGGCTCGCCCACGCCGTGACCGCGCTGCTCGCCTTCCTGATCGTCGTTGACGTGCTGGACCTCGGCGCGGCGGCGTACATGATGTCCGTGATGGGAGACCTGGCGTCCGGCGGCGCGGCCGACGTCGGCGCCGGTGCGGCCAATCAGGCGGTTGCGGCGATCGGCATGACCACCTCGATGTACATGCTCGGCCAGCTCGGCACCGCGACGCTGTTCATCATCTGGCTCCACAGGGTCCGCCACAACGCGGAGGTGTTCGCGCCGGACGTACAGCGCCGCACGCCGGGCTGGGCGATCGGCGGCTGGTTCATCCCGTTCGCCAACCTGTTCATCCCGTACGGCATCGCCAAGGACGTCCTGCGCGCCAGCCAGCCGGACCCCTACGCGTCCGAGCTGCGGCACCGGGGCCTGCTCAACGCCTGGTGGGGCATGTGGATCGCGTCGAGCATCTTCGACCAGTTCGCCACGGACCAGTACGACGAAGCGAGCAACCCACAGGCGCTGCACGATGCCGCGGGGTGGCTGATGGCGGGGTCGGCCCTCGACATCGTGTCCGCGGTGCTGGCCCTGCTGTTCGTCCGCAGACTGACGGCGGCTCAGAACGAGAAGGCGATGGCGGGGCGGCAGCCTCTCCTGCCGTCCGTACCGCAGAATCCGGCGGCGGGCGGCCCCGTCATGGGCGGCAGCCCGGTCCCGGGCGCGTGACGATCGGTGCCGGCCGTCCCGTGACGGCACGCTCCGGACCGCCGACGCGGACCAGGCGGGCCGCCCGGACGCGGCCCGCCCCGCGCGGCTAACGCCCCGCGTAGGCGCACGCCCACGCGGACATGCCCTGGAGCTGCGCGAGGCGTTCGGCCACCGCGATCTGCTCCTTGCGCGTCGCGAGGTCGGCCCGTGGCGCGTACTTGAGTCCGCCGGCCGCGACCCAGCTCGACTGCGAGAACTGCAGTCCGCCGTAGTGGCCGTTGCCCGTGTTGGCCTTCCAGTTGCCGCCCGACTCGCACCGGGCGATGGCGTCCCAGTCGGTTCCGGGGCGGGCCGAGGCCGACGCTGCCGCCTCGGTCGCGGTCGTGCCCAGGGCGGTCGCGGCGGCCAGGACCACCAGCGCGGCCCGGACACGCGTTCCGTAGGCACGGCGCTCGGTGACCTGAGGGGCGGTGTGTCTCGATGTCATAGGCCCACTGTTATGCCACCCGGGGCCGTCACGGCACGTCGGCCGCAGAGTCGCTACGCCGGCCGGGGGACGCGGTGTCCGCCACCCGTGAGCGCGTCATGGTCTAGCCTGCCTGTCATTCCCTTGACCGGAAGGTGAGTTCGTGAGCGTGACACAGAGCGGCACGGCAGGAGCGGGCGACGCGGAGGCGACGCGTGGGCGGACACGCTGGGGCGTGGTGACGGCGATCCTGGGGCTTCCGGCGCTGGCCGTGGGCGTCTTCCTGCTGATGATGGCGGTCTGGGTGCTCGTCTCCTGAGCCCCGCGCGGGGTTCGCGCGGGTATCGGCATGCCGGCGCCGGGCGCGGTGGCCGGGAACGGCCGCCGCGCCCGGCGGGCCATACGGGGTGTGTCAGGCGGAGGCCTCGACGGCCTCCTTGATGCGCCGGCCGAACGCGGGGGCGTCCTTGCGGGACGCGCTCGCCGCGAGCGGGAGCAGCACCTTGCCCACGCCGTGCCCTTCGAGCACGTTGAACAGACGCACCCTGGTGCCGCCGTCAGGTGTGGGTTCGAGGTCGTACCCACCGTCCTGGGCGGTGATGGAGTTGTGCGACACCTCGTGCCAGCGCATACGGGTGGGTGCGCTCAACTCGTAGATCTCGAAGTCCCGTTCGGAGCGCATCCCGGCGTCCTTCACCGTGCTGTGGAACACCGTGCCCACATGGGTGTCGCCGTCGGGGTTCTTCTCCATCTTCAGGACGCGGGGACTGAACTCGGGGTCGTTCCGGCCGTCGGCGAGGTAGGCGAAGACGTCCTCGATGGGCCGGTCGACATCCACGACGACCTCGAACTGAGTACTCATGGTCTCTCTCCCGGATATTCCGGGGGGGCACCCCGGACGAAGGGGACATTCCCACCGTAACCGGACGCACCCGGGCTGCCCAACGCTCAGTCGGCGGCGGCGTCGAGTTGCTTGCGCAGGGCCGCCGCCGTGACGGCGGGGTCGTACCCGTCGGGGACGCCGTCGACCAGGATGATGTCGCCCTCGATGTGCCGGGAACGCAGCGGTGCGATCTCTTGGTAGGCGGGCGAGTCCCACCAGTCCCGTGCCTCGGTGATCCCGGGGAAGGCGATCACGACCACGTCACCGGGCCAGGTGCCCTCCTTCACCTCGTGGCGCGTGACGTGCACCAGGAAGTGGCCCCCGAACGGCTCCAGCGTGGCGGGGATGCGCTCCATGTACTCCACGATGTCGGGGTGCGGTGCGGCCGGCCGCAGACGGGCGATGGCATAGGCGGTCATGGTGTCCTCCACGGTGCGTCGGGCTCGTACGCGGTGATCGTGGCACCGGACCGGGGGCGGGGTCGATGACCTCGGAGGTAAGGGAGCGGCGTCCTCCGCACGGCTCGGACGGCACGGCCGGTCGGCGGTGTCCGTCACCCGTACGAGCGCATCGGGCGGACCGGCGGCAGGGCAGCCGGACCACGTGACAGGCGGCCTGACGGGGCTCGTAGGACAGTGGTGACCATGAATCGTCA
The DNA here is from genome assembly GCA_014649355.1 of Streptomyces althioticus. Classification (GTDB taxonomy): domain Bacteria; phylum Actinomycetota; class Actinomycetes; order Streptomycetales; family Streptomycetaceae; genus Streptomyces; species Streptomyces althioticus. The sequence goes on along the minus strand of BMSW01000006.1, from coordinate 312,790 downwards.
CCGTCGCCCGCCCCGGCGCGCCCCCTGGATCGCCGGCGGCGCGGCCGCGCTGGTCCTGGGGGGCGTCGGCGTGTGGGTGTGGGTGGCGCAGGACGACGGCACACCGAGCCCCCGGCCGTCCGCCTCGAACGATCTGACCCTGCCGACGCTGGGCCCGCTGCCGACGCCGACCGCCACGACGCCGTCTCCCGGTCCGACCGGCACGGGCGGCACCGGGGGGCCGGTGCCGACGGCGTCCCGTCCCGGCGAGGCGGCCGAGCCGAGCGGCGGTGCGGCGACGCGACCGTCACCGCCCGGGCAGGGGAGGACACAGCCACCGGGTGTGCCCGACCAGGGCGCCGGGACCCGGCCCGCCGTGCCGGACGGCGGGGCCGGCACCGAGCCTCCGCGCGTGGCGGGCACGTCCGGGGTCGCGCCGTCCAGCCGGGCGCCGGGGTTCGTGCCTCCGCCGCCCACCTCGACGGGCGGGGCGGGAACGGGTACCGACACGGGTACGGGCGCGCCCGAGGGGGCCACTGCCCCGGCGCGGTCGGCGGCGCCGGAGGGCCCGCTCCGCTCGGCCGTTCCTGAGCCGGCGGCCCCTTCGACGCACCCGACCACAGCGACGGCGCCCGGACCACGTATCCCTCCGCCGCCCGGGACCGGGACACGCCTCCCCACGGCCCACCCGTCGGTCTCCCTCCCGCCGCGGCAGCCGGCAGGAACGGCCACGCCCGAGCCCGCGCCGAGCGCGTCGGCCTCGGCCACCGCGGAGCGAACCACGACGCCCACCGCGAAGCCGACCGAAGAGCCGACCGGGAAGCCGAGCACGAAGCCCACCGCCGAGCCGAAGCCTGCGGCCACTCCCCCGCCGACGGGCGCCCCCTCGACCACCTGGTACACCTCCCCCGCCGCCACGGACGCCGCCCGCCGCATGTCCGCCGCCGGCACCGTCGGCGACCCCGCCTGCACCTTGTCGGCCGTGGGGCGGCCCGACCCCGCCCTGGTGCCGCACGAGAGCCGAATCGGGATCGGGCACCACGGCGCGTACTGGTGCCTCCTCTGGTGATCCGGTTCCGCTGATCCGGAGCGGGCCGTCTCCGCGTAGGCTGCCTCTCGGCACGAACACGGCTGCGCGGGGGAGCACATGACGGCTGGGACGGCACCGAGGTGGGACTCGGCACTCGCATCGGTGACGGTGTACGCGCAGGGCGCGCTGTGCCGTCGCGTCGCCCGGGGCACCGTCCCGGCGGACGGGCAGGTACGGGTGCCAGGACTGCCGCGCTCGCTCGACCCCCACTCGCTGCGCGCCCGCGTCCTCGGTGCGCCGGGTACGCGGGTCACCGAGGCGCGGGCGGAGATCCACGCGGAGCCGGTGGACGAGGACGCCGTCGCCGAGGCGCGGCGTGAGGTCGACCGGCTGACCGAGGCGTACCACTCCGCCGACGCCCGGCGGGACCGGCAGGTGAAGCGCATCGAGGAGGTCGGCGCGCTGCGTCCGGTGCCGCCCGGCCGCAAGCGCGAGGACCCGCATCGCCGCACCCCGGTGGACGCCTGGCTGGAGCTGGCCGACTTCGTCGACGAGCGCCTGACCGTGCTGCACGACGGGCTGCGCGAACTGGACGACGAACTCCGGCGCCTCGAGCACGAGATGGACGTGGCGCAGGACCGGCTGGCCCGCGCGAGCACCGACGCCCCGGCGTCCGGGGTGGCCTCCTCGTACACGGCGGTGCTGACCGTGCGCGGCGGGGCCGGGGCGGAGGCGGAGGTCGAGATCGAGTACGGGGTGCCCGGCGCCGTCTGGGTGCCGGCGTACCGCCTCACGCACCGTCAGGGCGAGGACAGCGGACGGCTCCTGCTGCGGGCCTCGGTCGCGCAGCGGTCCGGTGAGGACTGGACGGGCGTGCGGATCGCCTTCGCCACGGCCGATCTGCGACGCCGTACCGATCTGCCCCGGCTGCGGTCGGTCCGTATCGGGCGCAGCCAGCCCGCGCCGGCCCCGTCCGGCTGGCGGGAGCCCCCGGCGGGGCTGTCCGACCTGTTCGCCGGGTACGACGCGGCGGGTCCTCCCCCGGAACCCGACGTCGTCGCGGCGAGAGCGGCGGGCCTGGTCGCGGGCGGTTCCGGCGAGGACGCCTCGGTCACGGTGGGCGCCGCCTACGGCGCTCCTCCCACTCCCCCGCCGCCCCCGCCCGCGCCCTCCGCGATGCCCGCCCCCGGGGCCGCGTACGGCGCGCCCGCCCAGGGCTTCGGGCCGGCCGCGCCGGGTTCGGCTCCCGCCCCGGACCGGTCGCGGCCCCGGTCCCGTCCCGGTTCCGGCCCCCGCCCGGCCGCCGCTCCCCGCGCGGGCGGCGGGGCCTACGCGCCCGCCCCCGAGTCGGCGGCAGCCGCCCCGCACGCGCCGTCCCCGCCCGTCCCGGGCCCGCCACGGCCGGACGACGCCGAACTCGACTACACGGCCCTCGTGCTGAGTGGTCCGGACGAGTCCCGCGACCGCCGGGGGCTGCTCTTCCCCGACGCGGGCTTCGATCCGGTGACCGCCGAGTACCGCCGGCGCGCCGAGCGGCCCGCCGCGCTGCCGCTGCCCGGGCACGCCGTGCGGCCCCGCGAGTCGGCGGGCTCGTTCGACCATCGCTACGACGCGGCGGCGCCCGCCGACATCCCGTCGGACGGCACCTGGCACACGGTCACGGTCGGCGAGATCGCGGTGGGTCTGCGCACGGAGTACGTGTGCGTCCCGGCGGTGGAGCAGACCGTGTACGCGACGCTGGTGCTGTCCAACGCGACCGACCAGGCGCTGTTGGCCGGCCCGGTCGAGGTGAGCGTCGACGGGGAGTACCAGCTGACCGCCGCGCTGCCCACCCTCGCGCCGGGCGGTGTACGCCGCCTCGGGCTGGGTCCTGCGGAGGCCGTCGGCGTGACCCGGCGGACGCACCTCACCGAGTCGACCGCGGGGCTGCGCAACAACGTCACCGTGCTCGACCACCGTGTCCACGTGGAGCTGGCCAACCGGCTCCCGGCGGCGGTCCGCGTCGAGGTGCGTGAGCGGGTGCCGGTCACCTCGGAGGCGGACGTACGGATCGAGGAACGGGCCGGCTGGACCGAGCCCGAGGACACCGCGGAGCGGGAGCGGCACGCCCCGGGCACCCGGATCTGGCGGGTCGACCTGCCGGCCGGCGGCACCGTCGCCCTCGACGGCGGCTACGAGATCAGGATCCCGGCCGGCAAGGCCCTGACCGGCGGCAACCGCAGGAGCTGACACAGGCATGTCTACGTCACCGTCATCGGAGCCGACCGCCCCGGCGCCCCTCCCCGTCACGGCCGTCACCTGCACCGAGGACCGCGCGCACGTCGAGCGCACCGCGACCCTCGAACTGCGGCCCGGCACACAGCTGCTGCGGCTCGGTCCGGTCAGCGCCCTGGCCGTCGACCGGACCCTGCACGCCGAGCTGACCGCCGTCTTCCCTGCGACCGTGCTCGATGTGCGCATCGTGCGCGCGTGGACACCGCGCGAACCCGGGCCCTTGAACGACGACTCGCCGCTGCGCCGCCGCGTGACCTCCCTGGAGGAGGAGCGGCCGGTGCTCGAGCAGCGCCGGGACCGGCTGACGGCACGCGGGGACGCGCTGGGCCGGCTCGCCGCGGACCTGCTGCGGGAGATCGGCGAGGGCGCCGGGTCCGGCGAGGCCGAACGGGAGCGCTGGGCGCGGGAGCTGGACCGCGTCGACGCGGAGCGGGAGCGGCAGGCCGAGCGGCTGCGCGAGGTGGAGGCGCGGCTGCGGGCGCTCTCCGACGAGCTGCGCGAGGCCGAGCAGGCCCTCGCCGACGCGGAGACCGAGCCCGCCGAGCTGGTCGGGCACGTCGAGCTGACCGTGGAGGCCCAGGGTGAGGGGACGGCGGAGCTGCGGCTGAGCCACCTCACGCCGTGCGCGCTGTGGCGGCCGGCGTACCGGGCCACGCTGGACGGGGACGCGCTCACCCTGGAGACGGAGGCGATGGTCTGGCAGCGCACCGGCGAGGACTGGTCGGGGGTGCGGCTGACGCTGTCCACGGCGCGTTCCTCGGCGGCCACGGAGCCGCCGGTGCTCGGCGAGGACCGGCTGACGCTCCAGGACCGCTCCCCCGAGGAGCGCCGTACCGTCCGTGTGGACCTGCGGGAGGAGGAGATCGGGGACCTGGGTCCCGCCCCGGTGCTGGGGCTGCCGGGGGTGGACGACGGCGGCGAGGTCCGCGTGCTGCACGCCCCCGACCCGGTGTCCGTGCCCGCCGACGGGCGCGCGCACCGGGTGCCGGTGTCGTCGTTCACCACGGCCGCGCGCAGTGAGTACGCCTGCGCGCCGGAGCTGTCGCCGCTGGTGACGCAGGTGGTGCGGGCCGACAACCGGTCCGGGCACGCACTGCTGGCCGGACCGGTGGACCTGATCCGCGGCAGCGGGTTCGTCGGGCGCGGCACACTGGAGTTCACCGCGCCGGGGGCCACTGTGGAGCTGGCCTTCGGCAGCCGGGACGACCACCGGGTGGTGCGGGAGACGGAGGAGACCCGCGACACGACGGGGCTGACCCAGCGGACCGTGCTCACACGGACCGTGCGGCTGCATCTGTCGCGGTTCTCCGCGCCGGACGAGCGGGACGACCGGGTGGTCGTCGTCCGTGAGCGCATCCCGGTGTCCGAGGTGTCGGCGGTGGAGGTGCGTGTGCGGGAGGAGGCGTGCTCACCCGCGCCGGACTCGGTGGACGCGGACGGCGTCGCCCGCTGGGACGTGACACTCCCTCCGGGCGGGCACCGCACGCTCACGCTGGTCCACGAGGTGTCGGCGAGCAGCAAGGTCACCGGCCTCTGAGCGGACGCGCGTCGCGCACCCCCTTCCGGCCCGCACGGTCGACCACGCCGTCGCCCCCCTTCCGGCCCGCACGGTCGACCACGCCGTCGCACCGCTTCCCCGCCCGCACGGTGAACACGCTGTGCGGGCCTTCACATGAGCTTGACGGGCACAGGGGTGGGAACACCCGAGCTCTTGCTATACAGTTCGTCAGCAAGCGGGTGGTTACCCGTGGTAATGGCGTACGGACTCGACTCGAGGAGGCCCCGGCATGGCTCTGACCACCTCCCGGGCACAGCACCCGGATCAGCCGTCGGACGACGGCGACGACGTGGCCCGTCGGCTGCTCGACTCGTCCGCGCAGCTCTCGTACGACCCGCTCACCGAGGTCGACTGGGACACCCCGCTGGACAAGGACTTCCACGGCGCCAGCCCGGAGTGGAGCACGCTCTACGGCACCGCGTACTGGGAGGAGATGAGCGACGCCCAGCGCAAGGAGCTGACGCGGCAGGAGGCGGCGTCGGTCGCCTGCACCGGCATATGGTTCGAGATGATCCTCCAGCAGATGATCCTGCGGGACATCTACTCCAAGGACCCCACGGACGACACGTTCCAGTGGGCGCTGACCGAGATAGCCGACGAGTGCCGGCACTCGATCATGTTCGCCCGGGGCGCGAAGAAGCTCGGCGCACCGGCCTACCGCCCGCGCCGCGTGGCGGTCGAACTGGGCCGGCTGTTCAAGACCACCGCCTTCGGCGAGGCCGCCTACGCGGCGATCCTGGTCGCCGAGGAGGTCCTGGACGTCATGCAGCGCGACTGGATGCGCGACGAGCGGGTCGTGCCGTTCGTCCGCACCATCAACAACATCCATGTCGTCGAGGAGTCGCGGCACATGATGTTCGCGCGTGAGGAGACGCGCAAGCACCTCGCCCGCGCCGGCCGCGTGCGCCGCCGCATCCACGCGGTGATGATCGCGATATCCGCGTACGTCATCGTCACCAGCATGGTGAACCGCGAGGTGTACGCCAACGCCGGCCTGGACGAGGAGCGCGCGCTGCGGGAGGCCCGCGCCAACGAGCACCACAAGTCCATGGTGAGGGCGAGCTGTTCGGGCCTGATGGAGTTCCTCTCCTCCTGCGGACTGCTCACCCGTCCCGCCCTCTTCTGGTACAAGCGCGCCCACCTCATCTGACCACGTACGACCTGCCCCCACCGGGCCCTCAGCGGAGCGGACGACCATGGCCTTCGCGATCACCCAGACCTGCTGCAGCGACGCCACCTGCGTGTCCGTCTGCCCGGTCAACTGCATCCATCCGACGCCGGAGGAACGCGCCTTCGGCAGCACGGAGATGCTGCACATCGACCCGAAGAGCTGCATCGACTGCGGCGCCTGCGCCGACGCCTGCCCGGTGGACGCGATCTTCCCGGTCGAGCGGCTGACCGGAGGGCAGCGGGAGTACGCCCGCATCAACGCGGCCTACTACGAGGACGAGGAGCACCGGCCCGCACAGCCGGTCGAGGGGCCGGTGTTCCACGACTGGGGCGCGCCGTCGTTCGACCGGGTGCTGCCGCCGGACTTCGGGCCGCTCAGGGTCGCGGTCGTCGGCACCGGCCCGGCCGGGATGTACGCGGCGCGGGACCTGCTGCTGCACACGCCCGCCGAGGTGACGCTGATCGACCGGCTGCCGGTCGCCGGCGGTCTCGTCCGGTACGGGGTCGCGCCCGACCACCCGTCGACGAAGAAGGCAGGCGACAGCTTCGCCCGCTTCCTCACGCACCCGCGGGTGCGGCTCTGCCTGGGCCTGGAGGTGGGCGACGGCGGTGTGACGGCGGACGAACTGGCCGCGCATCACGACGCGGTGATCTACGCCGTCGGCGCGCCGGAGGCCCGGCGGCTCGGCGTCCCGGGTGAGGAACGGCCGGGCAGCGTCGCCGCGACCGAGTTCGTCGCCTGGTGCAACGGGCACCCCGACGTCGCCCCGGACGCCTTCGACCTGTCGGCGGACCGGGTCGTCGTGGTGGGCAACGGCAATGTCGCGCTGGACGCCGCACGTCTGCTGGTGTCCGACCCGGCGACGCTTCAGGGGACGCCGATCGCCGCGCACGCGCTGGCGGAGCTGCGGCGCAGCAAGGTGCGCGAGGTGGTGGTGCTGGGCCGGCGCGGTCCGGAGCACGCGGCGTACACGCGCCCGGAGTTGCTGGCCCTGAGGCATCTGGCCGGTGTGGACCTGCTGGTCGACGACCACGACCCGGCCGTGGGCGCGGCGATCGACGGGGCGGCGGGCCAGGACAAGGCCGCGGTGCTGAAGGACGTACGGCGGGAGGCCGTCGACTGGACCCTGCCGCCGGCGGCGGACGGCCCGCGCCGCATCGTGTTCCGCTTCCTGTCCGCGCCCGCCGAGGTGTGCGGGGAGGAGTCGGTCCGCGCCGTGCGGGTCACCGGCACGGCGAGCGAGGTGGAGATCCCGGCCGGCCTGGCCCTCCGCGCGGTGGGCCACCGCGGGTCACCGCTCGACGGGCTCCCGTTCGACGCGTCCACGGGCACGGTGCCCCACGACCGGGGCAGGGTGACCGGCCGCCCGAGCGTCTACGTCGTCGGCTGGATCAAGCGAGGCGCCTCCGGTGGCATCGGCGCCAACCGCGTCTGTGCGACGGAGACGGTCGGCTCGCTGCTCGACGACGCGGCGTCGGGCCGCCTGCCCGCAGCGACGGGCAGCGCCCGCTCGTTCCGCCGGCTGGCCCGGCGCCGGGGACGCTGACGGGCCGTCACGTGCCGGTGGGCGTGTGACGCCGTACCGGTGATCGGTGGATGTGCGGGGTCCGTACGTTACGGAGGCCGCGGGAAGGGGCACTGGAGCCGAATCCGTCGTCCGAGAGGGGCGAGGGAGAAGGGAGAGTGCCGGGTGCTGTGGAAGACCTTCCGGTGGGCGTTCGCCGTGACGGCCGTCGGGCTGGTGGGCGGGGTGCTGTACGACGGGTGGGCGGCGCTCGGGATCGTCGCCATCCTCGCCGTGCTGGAGATCTCGCTCTCCTTCGACAACGCGGTCATCAACGCCGGCATCCTCAAGAAGCTCAACGCCTTCTGGCAGCGGATCTTCCTCACCGTCGGCATCCTCATCGCCGTGTTCGGCATGCGGCTGCTGTTCCCCGTGGTCATCGTGTCCGTGAGCGCGCGGCTGGCTCCGCAGGAGGCCGTGCACCTGGCGCTCACGGACAAGGACCGCTATCAGGAGCTGGTCACCGACGCGCATCCGTCGATCGCGGCGTTCGGTGGGATGTTCCTGCTGATGATCTTCCTGGACTTCATCCTGGAGGACCGCGAGACCAAGTGGCTCGGCCGGGTGGAACGGCCCCTGGCGCGGCTCGGCCGGATCGACATGCTGTCGGTGTGCGTGGCCCTCGTCGTGCTCCTGGTGACCTCCATGACGTTCGCCACCCAGGCCCACCAGCACGGCGGCCACCACGCCGACAAGGCGCAGACCGTGCTGGTCTCGGGAGTGGCGGGGCTCGTCACCTATCTGGTGGTGCACGGGCTGTCCGGCTTCTTCGAGTCCAGGCTGGCCGGGGAGGAGAGCAGCAAGGACGAGGGCGGTGAGGCCGCGGGCGGGCGCTCGGGGCTCGCGCTGGCGGGCCGGGCCGCCTTCTTCACCTTCCTGTACCTCGAGGTCCTGGACGCGTCCTTCTCCTTCGACGGGGTGATCGGCGCCTTCGCCGTCACCAACGACATCGTGCTGATGGCGCTGGGTCTCGGCATCGGCGCCATGTACGTCCGGTCGCTCACCGTCTATCTGGTGCGCCAGGGCACGCTCGACGACTACGTGTACCTGGAGCACGGCGCCCATTACGCGATCGGCGCCCTCGCCGCCGTGCTGCTCGTCAGCATCCGCTACGAGGTGAACGACATCGTGACCGGCCTGATCGGGGTCACCCTCATCGGCGCGGCCTTCTGGTCGTCCGTCCGTTTCAACCGGGCCACGGCAGACTGACCGTCGGGTCGGGGCGACCGTCGGTCAGGCGCCGGACGGGGCGCCGTCGACGTACGGGGACAGGATGTCGGCAACCGTGCGGTTGCGGGGCGCGGGGACGCCGAGTTCCTCGGCGAGGTCGGCCACTCCCCCGCTGAGCCAGGGCAGTTCGAGACGGTGGCCGTGTTCGAGGTCGTTGTGCATGGACGACGTCATGTCGGCGGGCAGGGTGTCGCAGAAGGCGAGCTGCCGCTCGGCGAAGTCCTCGGGCAGCGCGACCCCCGACGCGCGGGCGACGGCCACCGCCTCCGCCATGACGTCCCGTAGCAGCAGCCGCGTCCGCTCGTGGGAGCGGACGACGCCGATGGGCCGGCGGACGGCCGTGGTGGTGGCCGAGTGGCCGACGAGGAAGACGTACTTCTCCCAGATCACCCGGTCGACGTCCTCGCTGACCTCGGCGTCGATGCCCGCCTCGGTGCACGCCTGGAGCAACTGGCGCGCCACCGGCTCCAACTCGGGGTGACGGGCGCCGAAGACCATGCGCTGCAAGGTGCCGTTGCGCCGGACGACGCCCGGTTCCTCGATGAAGGCGGAGATGAAGCACGCGCCGCCGAGCAGGGAATCGGCGGGAAGGTGACGGGCGAGGACGGTGTCCTTGTGCACGCCGTTCTGCAGCGACAGCACGGGTGTGCCGGCGAGCTTGGAGGCGCCCAGCTGACGGGCGACGTCCTCGGTGTCCCAGAGTTTCACGGCGACGATCACCAGGTCCGCGCCGTCCACGTCCGCGACGCTCTCCACCACCGAGCCGGGCGCGGTGCGGACGTCCCCCAGCGGGCTGCGCACGAGCAGCCCCGAGCGCCGTACGGCCTCCAGGTGACGTCCCCGGGCCACGAAGGTGACCTCGTGGCCCGCCGCGGCGAGCCGCGCCCCGAAGTAGCCCCCGACCCCGCCCGCTCCGACAATCGCGATCCGCATGGCCACCCGTCTCCCTTGATAACCGTTTCCGAGGTTACTATTGCCTCATGGGAGCCGCGCCGCAAGCACCGCGCACGAGGGTCACCGCCCGGGCACGTGATCTCCGGTTCGACGCCGGCTCGCTGTCGCTGAACCTCGTGGCGACAGTGGGGCGCCGGCCGGTCGGCCCGGTGGAGCGGATGGGGGACGCCGAACGGCTGGCCGCGTGGTGCCGTGGCGTGGGACTGACCCCGGCGCCCGGGTACGAGCCCGAGGCGCTGCTGCGGTCGCTGCACGCGCTGCGCGACGCGGCGTACGACATCGCCTCGTCGCTGCTGGACGGCCACCACCCCTCCCCCGCGTCCGTGGAGCTGGTCAACGGCCTGGCTGCCTGCGAACCGCCCGCCGCACGGTTGGAGTTGACGGCGGGAGGCGTGCGACCGGCGCCCGGCAGCGGCATGCTCACCGAGGACGCCCTGCTGTCGGTGGTGGCGCGGGACCTGATCGAGCTCGTCGCCGACGCGTCGCGCAGGGAGCGGCTGACGGCGTGCGCCTCCGAGGTGTGCCGGATGCTCTACCTCAACCCGCCCTCGGGCCGTGCCCGGCAGTGGTGCTCCATGCGGCGCTGCGGCAACAACGCCAAGGCGGCGGCGCACCGGCGGCGCAGGGCGGCGACGGCCGAGGGGTGACCGCCGGGACCCGATACCGCTTGGAACGAGACGGATCGTCTTGTTAGGGTGGGCGTATGCGCCACTACTTCTTTCTCTGAGTCCGGGCACGGCCGACGCCGCCGTCATCGCCCGCCGTCACCTCTCTCACCTCAGGGAAAGACCCATGCGCGCACGCGCCCACCTCCTCGCGCCCGCCCTCGCGGCGCAGCTGTCCGTCAAGGACGTCACCAAGTCCTACGGCCCCCGCACGATCCTCGACCAGGTCACCTTCACCGTCCGCCCCGGTGAGCGGGCGGCCGTCATCGGGGAGAACGGGGCCGGGAAGTCCACCCTGCTACGGCTCCTCGCCGGGGCCGAGACTCCCGACGACGGCGAGATCACCGCCGTCTTCCCCGGCGGCACCGGCCACCTCACCCAGACGCCCGCACTGGAACCCGACCGCACCGTGCGGGACGCGGTCGATCACGCGCTCGCCCCGCTGCGCGCCCTGGAACACCGGCTGCGCGCGGCGGAGGAACGCCTCGGTGACGCGTCCGAGGCCGAACTCGCCGCCTACGGCGACCTGTTGACCGTGTACGAGCAGCGCGACGGCTACCGGGCCGACGCGCGGGTGGACGCGGCCATGCACGGTCTGGGGCTGGCCGGTGTGACCCGCGACCGGCTGCTCGGCTCGCTCTCCGGAGGCGAGCAGTCCCGGCTGGCGCTCGCCTGCGTCCTGGCCGCGGACCCCGAACTGCTGCTGCTCGACGAGCCGACGAACCATCTCGACGCGTCCGCGGTGCACTGGCTGGAGGAACGACTGCGCGCGCACCGCGGCACCGTCGTGGCCGTCACCCATGACCGGCCGTTCATCGAGCGGATCGCCACAACGATCCTGGAGGTCGACCGGGACGCGCGCTCGGTACGCCGGTACGGCGACGGCTGGGCCGGGTACCGCGCGGCACGGGCCGCCGCACGGCGCCGTGCCGAGCAGGACCACGCGGAGTGGCTCGACGAGGTCGCCCGCACCGAGGACTTGCTGGAGGCGGCGGGCCGACGGCTGTCCACCACCGGCGGCGACCCACGGCAGGGCTTCGGCAAGCACCGCCGGTCCCACGAGGCGAAGCTGGGCGGCCAGGTGCGGGCGGTCCGCGAACGGCTGGCCCGGCTGCGGCGCGCGCCGGTGCCCGCGCCGCCCGAGCCGCTGCGGTTCACGGCGGCTCCGGCGGTGGCCGATTCCGAACGGCCGGCCGCAGAGACCGACGGGGCGCTTCCGCTCGTCGAGCTGGAAGACGTCGGCGTCGGCGAACGGCTGCGGCTGGACGGGCAGTTGGCCGTCCGTCCCGGGCAACGGCTGTTGGTCACCGGGGAGAACGGTGCCGGCAAGTCGACGCTGTTGCGGGTGCTGGCCGGGGACCTGGAACCGGACAGGGGTGTGGTGCGCCGCCCGGCCACCGTCGGTTACCTGCCGCAGGAGCTGCCCGTCCGGGTGGGGCGGCTGCCGCTGCTCGCCGCGTTCGCCGCTCGCCGGCCGGGGCCCGTCGAGGAGCACCGGGACACGCTGCTGTCGCTGGGACTGTTCCGCGAGGAGGACCTGACGGTCCCGGTCGCGGCACTGTCGGCGGGGCAGCAACGGCGGTTGCAGATCGCCCGGTTGGTGTCCCGGCCGGCGGATCTGCTGGTGCTCGACGAACCGACCAACCATGTGGCCCTCGACCTCGTCGAGGACCTGGAGGCGGCGCTGGCGGCTTATGCGGGCGCCGTGGTGGCCGTGTCCCACGACCGCGGCTTCCGGGCGCGCTTCCCGGGTGAGAGGCTGCGGTTGCGGGAGGGACGGCTGGTCTGAGCGTCCGTGCTCGGCCGGCTCCGTCGGCTCCGTTCAGCCGGGTCCGTTCAGCCGGTTCCGATTTCGGAGGGCCGCGCGGAGCGTGCGGACGGCCTGCCCGACGGCCGCGGTGGCCGCGTGGGTGCCCCGCAGGGGGTTCAGCATCATGAAGTCGTGCAGGGTGGCGTTGTAGCGGATGCTCGTCGTCGGAACTCCCGCCTGCAGCAGCTTGCGGGCGTAGGCCTCGCCCTCGTCGCGCAGCACGTCGTTCTCGGCGACGACGACGAGGGCCGGGGGGAGGCCGCGGAGTTCGTCGGGACCGGCTCGCAGCGGCGAGACGGTGACCTCGGCGCGCTGGGCCGGGTCGGGGGTGTAGCAGTCCCAGAACCACGCCATGGCCTCGGCCGTGAGATGGGGCCCGCCGGCGAACTCTCTGTAGCTGGCGGTGTCCTGGCCCGCGTCGGTCACGGGGTAGTACAGGGACTGGTGGACGAAGGTGACGTCGCCACGCTGCTTGGCCATGAGGGCCAGCGCCGCCGCCAAGTTCCCGCCGGCCGAATCGCCCGCGACGGCCATGCGCGTGCTGTCGAGGCCGTACCGCGCTCCGTCGTCGGTGAGCCACCGCGCGGTGGCGTAGGCCTGTTCGACGGCGACGGGACAGCGGGCCTCGGGAGAGCGGTCGTACTCGACGAACGCGACGGCCGCGCCGGCTCCGGTCGCCAACTCCCGCACCAGCCGGTCGTGGGTCGTGGCGTCGCCGAGCACCCATCCCCCGCCGTGCAGGTAGAGGACGACGGGGAGGGGGCCTGTGGAACCGGGAGGTCGGACGATGCGTACCCGCACGTCACCCACGTCGGCGGGGACGGTCACCCACTCCTCGTCGACGTCCGGCTGGTCGAGCGGGGCGGCCTGCACCGCGTCCAGGACCTTGCGCGCGGCTTCGGGACCCAGTTCCCGGAGGGACGGAGGCCGTGCGGCGGCGTCGGCGAACTCCTGCGCCGCCGGCTCGAGGATCGGCTCGCTCATGGGCGTGCTCCTTCGTCATGGGGAGTACGCCCTTCCCATGGTGCCGACCGGCTCCCGCCGTCGCACCCCGTGGAGACGGCGGGCCGCCGGTCGGCGACACGTGATCGCGCGGCTCAGCCGGTCCTCCGGCGGCGAACGGCCACGCGGAGGGCGAGCCAGCCCGCGCTCGCGCCGACCACGTACCAGAGCAGGTCCGGTGCGTTGAAGGTCGAGCCGAGGACCAGGCGGGCGGCGGTGCTGCGGGCGGACAGCTCGGCGGGCAGCCCGGTGAGCTGGAGCAGTTCCACGGCCCAGCTCACCGCGAGCGCGATCCCCGCCGCCCGCGCGGGCGTCGAGCGCGGAGCCAGCAGGACGACGAGCGTAACGATCATGAGGGTGTAGAGGGCGTCCCCGCCGTACTTGGCGACGTCGCCCGTCGCCACCGCCCGCAGCCCCAGTCCCGCGCCGACGGTCACCAGCGCCGCGACCGCCGCCAGGAGCCGCGTACGTCCCGTCGCGTCGCGTGCGGGCGGTCCGCTCCCGTCGGCGGGGCGGGTCGGCTGGAGGGCTCTGTCACTCATGGGGGAGGAGTCTGCCAGCCACCGCCCGGAGGACCGTTGCCGACCTGTGTCCTACGAGGTCCTGAACCGCTGAACGGGGCGGACGGCACGCACGTTAGTGAAGGGCGGACGGCCTCCGCGCCGCCCCCTTCCCCTGCCCTGCGCACCGGCCACTGCAAGGAGATCCACCATGGGCGTCACCGACCGGCTCGACCGCCACCAGCCGATGGTCCTCGGCCTGTTCCGCATCGTCATCGGGCTGCTGTTCACCAGCGAGGGCGCGGCCACCCTGTTCGGTGTGCTGGACCGGGACGCCACGCCCGCCGGCGACTGGCCCTTCTGGTACGCGGGGGTGATCGAGCTGGTCTGCGGTGCGCTCATCCTGCTCGGGGTCCTCACCCGGGCCGCCGCGTTCCTCAGCTCGGGCGCCATGGCCTTCGCCTACTTCACCGAGCACCAGCCGGACGGCCTCTTCCCCCTCCAGAACGGCGGCCTGTCCCCGGCGCTGTTCTGCTGGGGTTTCCTGCTGCTGGTGTTCTTCGGCCCCGGGGCCCTGGCCCTGTCGAACCTCTTCCGGCGAGACACCGCGGCCGCGGCCGGAGTACGCGGCTGACCGAACCGAAAGCAGCGAAAGCCGCCCCCGCAGGTCGCCCCGGGGCGGCTTTCGCGTTGCCGGAGGCGCCTTTCGCATTGATAGGCAAGCGAACACTTGCCTATAGTGGAGGCGTGGCCGACGACCTCTTCAAAGCTCTGGCGGACGGAACCCGCCGCACGATCCTCGACGAGCTGACGGAGAAGTCCGGACAGACACTGTTCGAGATCTGCTCGCGCCTGAGCATGAGGCACGGGCTCGGCATCTCCCGTCAGGCGGTGTCGCAGCACCTCGCCGTCCTGGAGGCCGCCGGGCTCGTCGAGACCCGGCGGGAGGGCCGGTACAAGTTCCACGACCTGAACGTCGCGCCGCTGCGGCACATCACCGAGCGCTGGCTCGACCCCCCTGCCCCCGCACCGGAGAAGGACCCCTCATGAAGATTCACCTGACCAGCGTCTTCGTCGACGACCAGGCGGAGGCCCTGCGCTTCTACACCGACGTCCTCGGCTTCGTGAAGAAGCACGACGTCCCGGTGGGCGAGACGGACCGGTGGCTCACCGTCACCTCACCCGAGGAGCCGGACGGCACCGAGCTGCTGCTCGAGCCGTCCCACCACCCCGCGGTCAAGCCCTACCGCGACACCCTCGTGGCCGACGGCATCCCCCTCGCGGCGTTCGCGGTGGACGACGTACGGGCGGAGTACGAGCGCCTGCGCGAACGGGGCGTCCGCTTCACCCAGGAGCCGCTGGAGATGGGGCCCGTCACGACCGCCGTCTTCGACGACACGTGCGGGAACCTGATCCAGATCGCCTCGCAGGCGTAACACCGGTCCCCTTCGGCCGTTTCCCGCTCCCCCCCCCGCAGTTGAACGCGTTCAAAAATGCGGGATAGGGTGTGGGCACTCGAAGAGGCCGGAGGGGTCCCATGAAGATCGTTCTGCCCGGGGGGACCGGACAGGTGGGCACGATCCTGGACCGTGCGCTGAGCGCGGCCGGGCACGAGGTCGTCGTGCTGACCAGGCGGCCTCGCCGCCCCCGGGACGTCGCGTGGGACGGGGCGACCCTGGGCCCCTGGGCCGAGGCTCTCGACGGCGCGGACGTCGTGGTCAACCTGGCGGGGGGAAGCGTCTCCTGCCGGTACACCCCGGAGAACCTCCGCACCATGATGGACAGCCGCGTCGACTCAACGCGGGTCGTGGGCGAGGCGATCGCTTCCGCTCGCCGGCCGCCGAAGGTGTGGCTCCAGATGAGCACCGCGACGATCTACGCCCACCGTTTCGACGCGGCCAACGACGAGGCGACGGGCGTCATCGGCGGCGCGGAGAGCGGTGTTCCGGACTACTGGGCGTACAGCGTCGAGATCGCGCGGAACTGGGAGCGGGCGCAGGAGGAAGCGGCGACGCCCGGGACGCGGAAGGTGGCCCTGCGGGCGGCGATGGTCATGAGCCCCGACCGGGGCGGGGTGTTCGACATGCTGTCGCGGCTCGCCCGGCTGGGGCTGGGCGGACCGGTCGCCGGCGGCCGGCAGTACGTGTCGTGGATCCACGACGAGGACTTCGTGCGGGCGGTGAAGTTCCTGATCGCCCGGGAGGACGTGGAGGGCGCGGTGAATCTCGCCGCGCCCGGTCCGCTTCCTCAGCGGGCGTTCATGCGGGTGCTGCGGAGGGCCTGGGGCGTGCCCGTGGGACTGCCGGCGAGCCGGTGGATGGCGGAGGTGGGGGCGTTCGTGCTGCGCTCGGACACGGAGTTGCTGCTGAAGAGTCGGCGGGTGGTGTCGGGGCGGTTGGAGGACGCGGGGTTCGCATTCGCCTGGAGCCGGTGGGAGGGGGCGGCGGGGGATCTTGTGCGGAGGGCGCGGGTGGGCCGGGGGTTGTCGCGCAGTTCCCCGCGCCCCTGAGGATGTTCGTGTGCGGGACGGTGGGTGATGGTCGCGCAGGTCCCCGCGCCCCTGAGTGGACACGTGCGGGCCGGTGGGGGCTTGTCGCGCCGTTCCCCGCGCCCCTGAGGATGTTCGTGTGCGGGACGGTGGGTGATGGTCGCGCAGGTCCCCGCGCCCCTGAGTGGACACGTGCGGGCCGGTGGGGGCTTGTCGCGCCGTTCCCCGCGCCCCTGAGTGGACACGTGCGGGCCGGTGGGGGCCTGTCGCGCAGTTCCCCGCGCCCCTCGGGGCGCTTCATACGAAGCGCCACTTGTGGTCCTCCGTGCCGTTGTCCGTGAACTGGACCACCTGCGCGCTGTCCGCCGTCGACATGCCGTCCACGCCCAGGACCTTGCCGCTGTGGCGGTTGCGGACGCGGTACCAGCCGTCGCCGTCGTCGACCAGGGTCCAGAGGTGGTCGGGGGTGCCGTTGTCCTCGTACTGCACCACCCGTGCGCTGTCGGCCGTCGACATGCCGTCGACGCCCAGCACCTTGCCGCTGTGACCGTTACGGATCAGGTACCACCCCTCCCCCTGGTCGATCAGCTGCCAGGCGTGGTCGCCGGTCCCGGTGTTCGCGAACTGCACCACGCGGGCGCTGTTCTCGGTCGACATCCCGTCCACGGCGAGGACCTTGCCGCTGTTCCGGTTCTCGATCCGGCGGTACGGCGGCTCGGGCGTCCAGGGCCGCCCGTCCGGGGACGCCGTGGGGAACGCGGTGATCCGCAGCCGGGCCGCTCCCATCGGGATCAGCGTCACGCGCTCGACCGGGGCGTTGCTGCGGGCGGGGCCGTCCTGGAGAGGGGTGACGACGTGCTCGTCGTCGGCGGTCCACTCGGCGATCCGGCGGGCGTCGGCGGTGATATGGACGGGGGTGGTGGCGTGGGTGAAGGGGTTGTCGGGGACGGGGCCGGGGGTGCGGGTGAACTCCGGCCGGGGCGAGGGCGTGAGACCGTAGTTCCAGGGTGTGGTGGCGTGCACCTCGTAGGCGGGGAACGTGTCGTCGCCCGCGTAGCGCTCGTACCGTTCACCGATCTCGAGGGAGTACGTCAGCGGGCCGTGCTGGACGGTCACGGCTCCGGGCCGGCCCGGCAGGGGCCGCACCTCGGTGCGCTGCGGCAGGCGCAGGGTGACCACGTCGCCGTCGTGCCACATGCGGGTCACGGTCGCCCAGCCGGGGCCCTCCGGGGCGCTCACCGGCCGTCCCGCGGCCCGGAGTTCGGGTGAGCGGCACCAGCCGGGCACGCGCAAGCGGAGCGGGAAGCGTACCGGGCGCGGGGTGGAGACGGTGAGGCGGACGGGGTCGGTGAAGGGGTAACCGGTGTCCTCGGTGACGGTGACGGTGGTGCCGCCGGCGACCCGGGCGCGGACCGTGCTGGGCGCGTACATCGCGGCGGCCAGGCCCCCGTCGTCGGTGCCGAGCCACAGTTCCTCGGTGAAGTAGGGCCAGCCCATGCCGTAGTTGTGCGGGCAGCAGCGGTACTGGTCGACGCCCGCGTGGTACGCCTGCATCGCGAAGCCGTTCTGAAACTGGCCCTGTGTCTTGGTGCGGTCGTCGAGGTCGACGCTGTTGGCGCTGGTGATGTAGTGGACGGCCCGGCCCCGCGGGTCGAGGGAGGCGGGGAGCATGTTGAACGCCAGGTCCTCGCAGCGGTCCGCCCACACGGGGTCGCCGGTGATGCGGGTGAGGAGTTCGTGGGAGGCCATGAACTCGACGACACCGCAGGTCTCGAAGCCCTGCCGGGGGTCGGTGAAGCCGGGGCGGTAGTTCTCGTCGCCGGCCATGCCGCCGCCGGGGAATCTGCCGTACTCGGCCATGACGGTGTCGTAGGCGCGGTAGGTGGCGCGGGTCAGGTCGGCGGAGCCGGCCACCTGGGCGTACTGGGCGGGTTCGCGGAAGCCCTGGGCGATGTTGACGTTGTGCCGGGAGGGTGTCGGGCCGGTCCAGTCGGCGCCCAGGGTGTGCATCCTGGTCGCCAGGTCGAGGAGGAAGGTCTCCCCCGTGCGGCGGTACAGCCAGACGGCGAGGTCGAGGCCGTCGCCCCAGCGGTAGGAGATCCAGCTCGTGTCGAACGCGCCGGGGCCCTGGGCGTTCATGAAGCGGAGGAACCTCAGCAGGAACGGCACGACGCGCTCGTCGCCCGTGAACTCCTCGTGCGTACGCAAGGCTTGGAGCAGCGGCAGGAACGGCCAGAAGTCGGGGCCGCCGCCCAGCGAGGTGCGCAGGGCGCGCGGCCCGAAGAAGCCGTCGGGCTGCTGGGTGGCGAGGACCGCGTCGATCCACCGGCGGGCGTTCGCGAGGGCGGCGGTGTCGCCGGTGGCCACGGCGAGTGGGACGTATCCGCGCAGCCAGTACGGCAGTTCCTCCCAGCCGGGGCGGTCGGGACGGACCCAGCCGGTGGTGCCGAAGTCGAGGAAGTGGGAGATCTCCTCGTAGCGGCCGCACAGTCCGTCCAGCTGGAGCCGCAGTTGGCCGGCCAGCCAGCCGCGCGGGGTGACGCTGCCGGAGGGCAGTCTGCGGAAGGCGTCCGGGAGGGGACCTGCAGCGCGCTTCGGAACCGCGGCGCGCTTCGGAACCGCGGTGCTCCCCGAGGCCGTGGCAGGGCCCGGGGTCACGGCACTGCCCGGGGCCGCGGAGGCGGGGCGGGCGAGGGGTCCGCCGAGTGCGGCCGAGCCGAGACCTGCGGCTCCGGCGCCGAGGAGAGTGCGTCTGGTGACGGGCATGCGCGGGCTCCTGTTCATCGTCGTCCGTGGTCCTGCGGAGGGGGTGCGCGGGACGGGCGGGTGGTTCGCCGTTCGGTCTGCACAACGTTGTAAGGCCCAGTCGGGATGACAGCACGGCGCTGGGGAGCCTGTCCAGGGTCCGGACACGCCGTTCGCTCCGGACGCGGGACGCGAACGGCCTGACGCGGTGGACGGGTTGGGGGAACGGTCGATGCGGACATGACTGGGGCCGTAGGATCAAGTGATCTCGTCGTGGGGGTGGTCATGCTCAGGCGGCGTCCGGGCACACCGACGCTCGAGGAGGTGGCGGCGCTCGCCGGAGTGGGGCGGGGCACCGTCTCCCGCGTCATCAACAACGCTGCGGGGGTCAAGGACACCACCCGCCGAGCCGTGCAGCGCGCCATCGCGGAGCTGGGGTACGTCCCCAACCTGGCCGCCCGCACGCTGGCGGGACGGCGCGCCGACGCGGTCGCGCTGGTCATGACGGAACCGGACTGGCGGCAGTTCGGCGAGCCCTTCTTCTCCGAGATCGTGCGGTCCGTCGGGGACGCCCTGACGGAGACCGAGGTGCAGTTGCTGCTGACCCTGGTGCGCACGGACGCGGAGCGGCAGCGGCTCGTGGAGTACGCGCGCGGCGGCCGGGTCGACGGCGTGATGCTGATGTCCGTGCACGCGGCGGACCCGCTGCCCGACATGCTGGCCGAAGTGGGCCTGCCCACCGTGCTGCTGGGGCGGCGCTCGGGCGACGAGAGCGTGACCTACGTCGACGCGGACAACGTCGGAGGGGCGCGCGCCGCCGTGTCACATCTGCTGGACACCGGCCGCCGCGCGGTCGCCACCATCACGGGGCCGCCCGACATGTACGTGGCCCAGTGCCGGCTGCGCGGCTACCAGGAGGCGATGGAGCGGGCGGGGGTCGAGCCGCGTGGGACCTGGACCGCGCGGGGCGATTTCTCGGGGGACAGCGGGCACCGCGCGATGGCCGAACTCCTCGAGCGGGCACCGGAGATCGACGGGGTGTTCGCCGCGTCGGACACCATGGCCGCGGGCGCGCTGGGAGCGCTCCGGGCGGCGGGCCGGCGGGTGCCGGACGACGTGGCGGTGATCGGCTTCGACGACTTCCCGCTCGCCCAGCACACCGACCCTAAACTCACGACGGTCCGTCAGCCGCTGGAGGAGATCGGGCACGCGATGGTGCGGCTGCTCCTGGAGGAGATGGAGGAGCCGTCGACGGCCTGGCGGCACGTCATCCACCGCACGGAACTGGTGCTGCGCGACTCCGCCTGACCCGGCGCGGAATCCCGCGCCGTCACGCGTGCGCCGAAAGTTTCGGGAGCGCTCCCGTCGTCCGAGGTCAAGTGGATCATCGCGCTGACCTGCGACGTCGAAAGGCATTCGACGGATTGACGCGCGCAGGGTTGTCAGGGACATGGGCGCCTTCTACAGTCCCCTCCCGGAACACCATTGGGAGCGCTCCCATCAATGGGGAGGCGGGAGCGCTCCCGCCGGTATCCCGCACCCCCACCCGAGAGGTCCCCCCATGCCACGGTTACGGCACCACCCCCGCACCCTGCGCGCCGTGTCGGCGGCGCTCCTCACGGCTCTCGCCGCGCTCGCGGCGCTGCTGACCGCGACCGCCCCCGCCCAGGCCGACACCACGGTCTGCGAGGAGTTCGGCTCCACCGTCATCCAGGGCCGCTACGTCGTCCAGAACAACCGCTGGGGCACCAGCGCCACCCAGTGCGTCACCGCCACCGACTCCGGCTTCCGGGTCACGCAGGCCGACGGCTCGGTGCCGACCGACGGCGCGCCCAAGTCGTACCCCTCGGTCTTCAACGGCTGTCACTACACGAACTGTTCACCGGGCACCGCACTCCCGGCGCGCGTCGACGGCATCTCCTCCGCGCCCAGCAGCATCTCCTACGGCTACGTCGACAACGCCGTGTACAACGCCTCGTACGACATCTGGCTGGACCCGACGCCCCGCACCGACGGGGTGAACCGGACCGAGATCATGATCTGGTTCAACCGGGTGGGGCCGATCCAGCCCATCGGCTCTCAGGTCGGCACGGCCAACGTGGCCGGGCGCACCTGGGAGGTGTGGTCCGGCGGCAACGGCACCAACGACGTGCTGTCCTTCGTCGCTCCCTCCGCGATCGGCAGCTGGAGCTTCGACGTGATGGACTTCGTCCGGGAGACCGTCGCCCGCGGGATGGCGGGCAGCGACTGGTACCTGACGAGCATCCAGGCCGGTTTCGAGCCGTGGCAGAACGGCGCGGGGCTCGCGGTGAACTCCTTCTCCTCGACCGTCAACACGGGCGGGTCGCAGAACCCGGGTGACCCGAACGGTCCGGGCACGCCGGCCGCCTGCACGGTGTCGTACGCGACGAACGTGTGGCCGGGCGGCTTCACCGCGAACGTCACGGTCACCAACAACGGTTCGGCTCCCGTGGACGGCTGGCGGCTCGGCTTCACCCTGCCCTCCGGGCAGAGCGTCGTGCACGCCTGGAACGCGTCCGTCACCCCCTCCTCGGGCGCGGTCACGGCGACCGGACCGGCCGACAGCCCACGGATCGCCGCCGGCGGCAGCCAGACCTTCGGCTTCCAGGGCACCTACAGCGGCAGCTTCGCGCAGCCGGACGCCTTCCTGCTGAACGGCACGGCCTGCCGCACCGCGTGAGGGCTCACGGCGGCCTCACTCCGCCGTGATCCCGCCTCCGGGGTCCGCTCTTCCCTCCCTGCACCGACGGGGCGGGCCCCGGAGCGTGTACGTCCCGCCGAGGGGGCGGCCCGTGAGCCGCGACCGCCGCCCCCACCCGTCCGCGCGGCGGACGGCCGTACCGGCGACGGGTGCCGACACACCCGCCGCCGGGCGGTCCCCACCGCCGCGGGACGGCCCTCCGATCCCCCCGCCCGTCCGGCTGGCGCCCTCCCCGGCCGGGCGGGGGCCTCCACCCCCCGCTCCCCCACCCCCTCTCGCACCGCCCATGAAGAACTCAGCATCGGGACAGGAGACTCCATGGCTCTGAGAAGCAGACTGGTCTCTCTGGCAGCGGTACTGGCGACCCTCCTCGGAGGGCTCGGTCTCAGTTTCCTCTGGCAGAAGGACGCACAGGCGCACGGCGTGGCGATGATGCCCGGCTCGCGCACCTACCTGTGCCAGCTGGACGCCATCACCGGCACCGGCGCGCTCGACCCGACCAACCCCGCCTGTGCGGCCGCGCTCAACCAGAGCGGCGCCACGGCCCTCTACAACTGGTTCGCCGTCCTCGACTCGCAGGCCGGCGGACGCGGTGCGGGCTACGTCCCGGACGGCACGCTGTGCAGCGCGGGCGACCGCTCGCCCTACGACTTCTCCGCGTACAACGCGGCCCGCTCCGACTGGCCGCGCACGCATCTGACGTCGGGCTCGACGATCAAGGTGCAGTACAGCAACTGGGCCGCGCACCCGGGTGACTTCCGGGTGTACCTCACCAAGCCCGGCTGGTCGCCCACCTCGCAGCTGAAGTGGAACGACCTGGAGCTGATCCAGACCGTCACCGACCCGCCCCAGCAGGGCTCTCCCGGCGCCAACGGGGGCCACTACTACTGGAACCTGAACCTGCCCTCGGGCCGTTCCGGTGACGCGCTGATCTTCATGCAGTGGGTGCGCTCGGACAGCCAGGAGAACTTCTTCTCCTGCTCCGACGTGGTCTTCGACGGCGGCAACGGCGAGGTCACCGGCATCCGCGGCTCGGGCAGCAACCCGGACCCCGGCACCGACCCCACCCCCGACCCGAGCGACCCGCCGCACACCGGTGAGTGCATGGCCGTCTACAGCGTGACCAACTCCTGGAACGGCGGTTTCCAGGGCTCCGTCGAGGTGATGAACCACGGGACGTCGCCGCTGAACGGCTGGGCCGTGCAGTGGAAGCCCGGGCAGGGCACCACGATCGGCAGCGCCTGGAACGGCACCCTCAGTACCGGCTCGGACGGCACGGTGACGGTGCGGAACGCCTCCCACAACAGAACCATCGCCCCGGACGGCAGCGTGTCGTTCGGCTTCACGGCCACGTCCACCGGCAACAACTTCCCGGTGGGCACGATCGGTTGCGTGAATCCGTAGGACGACCGCAGGTCGGGGCCGGTGCGGTCCGGGGGCGTCACCCCGGGCCGCACCGGCCTTTCCGGTCGGGCGGGCCTCGCTCAGGTCAACGGAGGATCACCCGCCGGTCTCGGCGGGACACCGCTGTTCCCGCATCGAGACGCACCTGCAACACCCCGTGCCGCACGTTTCCGCCTGCCACGCCGTCACAGTCACGGAAGCGGCGTCGACCGACACAGGGGGTACACAGGATGAAGCGGCACGGGACACGACGGCCGGCCGGGGTGCTGCTGGCACTCACCGCGGCCTGCGGGCTGCTGCTCACCGGATGCAGCGGGGACGGCGACGGAGGGGCGCGGGCGAGCGACTCCTCCGGCGGGGGCGGCACCGTCGACATGCCGCCGCCGCACGCCCCGGAAGGCTCGAACCGGTACGAGGGCGGCGAGCGTGAGGGCGAGCAGGAGTCGCGGGAGGTGGCCCCGGAGCCCGACTACCTGTCGACGTTCGCGCTGGACGTCGACACCGCGTCCTACGGCTACGCGCGGCGCACCCTCGACGAGGGGCGGCTGCCCGACCCGTCGACCGTGCGCCCGGAGGAGTTCGTCAACAGCTTCCGGCAGGACTACCCGCGTCCCGACGGCGACGGCTTCACGGTCACCGTGGACGGCGCCCGCACCGACGAGGAGGACTGGTCGCTGGTGCGGGTCGGGCTCGCCACCCGGACCGCCGGGGCGGACGACGAACGGCCGCCCGCCGCCCTCACGTTCGTCATCGACATCTCCGGCTCGATGGGCGAACCGGGCCGCCTCGACCTGGCCCGGGAGGCGCTGGGCACGATGACCGACGAGCTGCGCGACGACGACTCGGTCGCCCTCGTCACCTTCAGCGGCGAGGCGGAGACCGTCCTGCCGATGACCCGCCTCGGCGGCGACCGGGACGAGATCCACGACGCGATCGACTCCCTGGAGCCGACCGACTCCACCAACCTCGGCGCGGGCGTCGAGACCGGCTACGAGACCGCCGTGGAGGGGCTCCGCGAGGACGCCACCAACCGGGTCGTCCTGGTGTCCGACGCGCTCGCCAACACCGGGGAGACGGAGGCCGACGCGATCCTGGAGCGCATCGCGGAATCACGGCGCGAGCACGGCATCACCCTGTTCGGCGTCGGCGTCGGCAGCGACTACGGCGACGCCCTCATGGAGCAGCTCGCCGACCGGGGCGACGGCCACACCGTGTACGTGTCCGACGAGAAGGACGCCCGCGAGGTGTTCTGCGAGGAGCTGCCCCGCAACATCGAGCTGACCGCCCGGGACGCCAAGGCGCAGGTGGCCTTCGACCCGGAGACGGTCGCCGAGTTCCGCCTGGTCGGCTACGACAACCGCAGGGTGGCCGACGACGACTTCCGCGACGACCGGGTCGACGGCGGCGAGGTCGGCCCCGGCCACACCGTGACCGCCCTGTACGCGGTGCGCACCCGTCCCGGCGCCGAGGGGCACCTCGCCACGGCGACCGTGCGCTGGCTCGCCCCCGACAGCCGTACCCCGCACGAGGAGACCGGCGACCTGGAGGCCGACGGGCTCGAGGAGTCGGTGTGGCGGGCACGGCCCCGGCTGACGGTGACCGCGACCGCGGCCTACTTCGCCGACGCGCTGCGCTCCCCCGGCCACCGGGACAGCGCGCTGCCCGGCGCCCCGGGTCTCGGCGAGCTGTCCGAGCGCGCCGGGTCGCTGGCCGCGCGGACCGAGGACGCGGACGTGCGGGAGCTGGCGGAGGCGATCCGTACGGCGGACCGGCTGGAATGATCGCCCCGGACCGTTGACTCGTTCCTACTTACAGGTAAGTTGACTCTCGAGTAAGTAGGCACGGACAGCACCAGCAGGACCAGTCAGCCGCGACCGGGAGCCGTCATGGGCGTACGCAAGGATCTGAAACGGGCGAAACGACGGGCCGATCTGGCGGGCCGTACTTCGGTGGAGACCGTCAAGGACGAACACGGGACCGTCCGCGAGGTCCGTACGGAGGTCCTGGCCGCGCACCCCGTCACGGGCACGACCGCCGACGTCCCGTTCACCAACGCGGACGAGGCGCCCGACGCGGTCGTGCTGCGCCGCGAGGAAGGGGGCGCGTGGCGCCCGGTCACGGCGGCGGCCTTCGCCGGGGAGGTCACCGCCGTGGCCAAGGGCCTGGTCGCGGCCGGTCTCGAACCGGGCGACCGGGTCGCCGTGATGTCCCGCACCCGGTACGAGTGGACGCTCCTGGACTTCGCGATCTGGGCGGCCGGCGGGCAGACCGTGCCGGTGTACCCCACCTCCTCGGCGGACCAGGTGGAGTGGATCGTCCGGGACGCCGGCGTCCGGTACGTCGTCACGGAGACCCCGGACAACTCCGCCACCGTGCGCACCGGCACCGCCGCCCTCGACCCGGCGCCCGAGGTGTGGGAGCTGGACGCGGGCGCCGTGGACGACCTCGTCGCCCGGGGCCGGGACGTCCCGGACGAGCAGGTCACCAAGCGGCGCACCGCCCTCACCGCCGACACGGTGGCGACCGTCTGCTACACCTCCGGCACCACGGGACGCCCCAAGGGCTGCGTGCTCACCCACGGCAACCTGTACGCCGAGTCCGCGAACACGGTCGAGCTGCTGCACCCCGTCTTCAAGGCCGTCACCTCCCAGGTCGCCTCGACGCTGCTGTTCCTGCCGCTCGCCCACATCCTGGGCCGCACCCTGCAGATCTCCTGTCTCATGGCCCGCATCGAGACGGGGCACTGCCCGAGCATCAAGCCGGACGAACTGCGGCCCGCGCTCAAGTCGTTCCGACCTACGTTCGTGGTGGGCGTGCCCTACCTCTTCGAGAAGATCCACGACACCGGCCGGGCCACCGCCGAGAAGATCGGGCGGGGCGCGTCCTTCGAGCGCGCCCACCGCATCGCCGTCCGCTTCGCGCGGGCGCACCTCGACCGCTTCCTCGGCCGCGGCAAGGGCCCCGGGCCCGGCCTGTACGCCGCATGGGCGCTGTACGACCTGCTGGTCTACCGCAGGGTCCGCAAGGAGCTCGGCGGGCGCCTGCGGTACGCCATCAGCGGCGGCTCCCCGCTGGAGAAGGACCTCAACCTGTTCTTCTACGCGTCCGGCATCATGATCTACGAGGGCTACGGGCTCACCGAGACCACCGCCGCCGCGACCGTCGTCCCGCCGCTGTCCCCGCGCCCCGGCACGGTCGGCCGGCCGGTCCCGGGCACCGCGGTGCGCATCGCCGACGACGGAGAGGTGCTGATCAAGGGCGGCATCGTCTTCGGCGCGTACCGGAACAACCCGGCGGCCACCGAGGAGGTGCTGCGCGACGGCTGGTTCGCCACCGGGGACCTCGGCTCCCTCGACGAGGACGGCTACCTCACCATCACCGGCCGCAAGAAGGACATCATCGTCACCTCCGGCGGCAAGAACGTCTCCCCCGCCGTGCTGGAGGACCGGCTGCGCAGCCGCCCGCCGGTCGGGCAGTGCCTGGTCGTCGGCGACAACCGGCCCTTCGTGGCCGCGGTGGTCACCCTCGACCCGGAGACGGTGGCCCACTGGCTGTCCGTGCGCGGGATGCCCGCGGACACCCCGATGTCCGAGGTGGTCCGCGACCCGCGCATACGGGCCGACGTGCAGAAGGCGGTGGACTACGCCAACGAGGCCGTCTCCCGTGCGGAGTCCATCCGCAAGTTCGTCGTCGTCGAAGGCGAGTTCACCGAGGACAACGGTCTGCTCACCCCGTCGCTGAAGGTCAAGCGGCAGGCGGCGCAGGAGGCGTACGCGAAGGAGATCGCCGCGCTGTACGCGTGAGCGGGGCGGCCCGTGCCGTGCGCGTGAGCCGTCGGCCGGGCCGCGCGTGCCGTGCGTCGTGTGTCCTCAGCGCAGGTCCAGCCGCATCAGCACGCGGGGATGGCCGGACAGCACCGAGGCGGTGTCGGCGGCGTGGGTGAACCCGGCCCGCTCGAAGTTCGCGCGGAGCCCGGGGTAGGCCATGGTCAGGTCGACGCGGGCGTCGCCGTTGTCGAGGGGGTAGGCCTCGACGGCGGGGGCGCCCTGCGCGCGTGCGTACGCGACGGCTCCGGCGATCAGCGCGTGCGAGAGGCCCTTGCCGCGGTGCCCGGGGCGCACCCGGATGCACCACAGGGACCACACCGGCAGGTCGTCGACGTGCGGGATCTTGCGGTTGCGGGCGAAGGAGGTGTCCGCGCGCGGGGCGAGGGCGGCCCAGCCGACGGGCTCGCCGTCCTCGTACGCGAGCACGCCGAGGGGGGTGCCGGAACGCAGCAGCTCGGCGACGTACTCGCCGCGGGCGGGGCCGCGCAGCTCACGGTTGAGCTTGGAGGGGATGCGGTAGCTCAGGCACCAGCAGACGTTCGCCTGCGGCGACTTGGGACCGAGCAGGGCACGGACGTCCTCGAACTGCGAGGCCGGGCGGACTTCGACGGTCATGCGGCCACGATGACACGAACGGCCCGCCGGCGCCGCCGCACGGGCGGCACCGGCGGGCTCGGGCGTCAGCGCGCGGCCGGGGTCTCCTTCAGGAAGTCCGCCAGACCGTCCAGCAGACGGTCGACGTCGTCGTCGGAGGAGTAGCAGGCGAGGCCGACGCGCAGGCCGCCGGTGTCGCCGAGGCCGAGGTGACGGGAGGCCTCCAGGGCGTAGAAGTGCCCGGAGGGGGCGTGGACGTTCCGTCCGGCGAGGAAGCGGTAGGCGTCCTCGGTGCGGCGGCCGTCGAGGGTGACCAGCAGGGTCGGGGTGCGGCGGGCCGCCCGCGAGTGGACGGTCACCCCGTCGAGGGCCGCCAGGCCCTCCTCCAGACGGGCCCGCAGTCGCGCCTCGTGCGCCCCGATCGCCTCGTACGCCGCGCCGAGCCGGGTGCGGCGGTCGCCGTCGCCCGGCCCGCCGAGCGAGGCGAGGACGTCGACGGCGGCGCGGGTGCCGGCGAGGAACTCGTAGGGCAGGGTGCCCAGCTCGAACCGCTCGGGCACCGCGTCCGAGGACGGCAGCAACTTGTCCGGGCGCAGGGTCTCGAGCAGCGCCGGGGCGGCGGCCAGCACGCCGTGGTGCGGGCCGAGGAACTTGTACGGCGAGCAGACGAAGAAGTCCGCGCCCAGCGCCCGCACGTCGACCGGCGCGTGCGCCGTGTAGTGCACGCCGTCTACGTACAGCAGGGCGCCCGCCTCGTGGACCAGCCGTGCGATCTCGGCGACCGGGGGCATGGTGCCGATCAGGTTGGAGGCGGCGGTGACCGCGACCAGACGGGTGCGCGGCGAGAGCTGTGCGCGGATGTGGTCGGCGGTCAGCTCCCCCGTGGCCGGGTCGAAGTCCGCGCGGCGGACGGTGACACCGACCCGTTCGGCGGCCTGCACCCACGGGCGGATGTTGGCGTCGTGGTCGAGCCGGGTGACCACCACCTCGTCGCCCTCCGTCCAGCCGGCGGCGAGGGTGCGGGCGGCGTCGTAGGTGAGCTGGGTGGCGCTGCGGCCGAAGACGACGCCGGCGGGGTCGGCGCCGAGCAGGTCGGCCAAGGCGCGGCGCGCCTCGACGACGAGGGTGTCGGCGTGGCGCTCGCCCGGGAGCAGGCTGCCCCGGTTGGACAGCGGCCGCGCCAGGGCGTCGGCGATCGCCTCGATGACGGGGCGCGGCGTCTGGGTGCCACCGGGGCCGTCGAAGTGGGCGGTGCCCGCGGCCAGCGCGGGGATGTCGGCGCGCAGGGCGGTGAGGTCGTACGTCACGGGAGCTTCCTGAAGGGGTCGGGGGCGGTCAGGCGGCGGGGGCGTCGGGCGCCGGGGACTGCGGTGCGCTGGGCTGCGGAGCACTGGGCCGCGGCCCCGACGGATCCGGCGTCGACGGTTCCGGGGGGTGGGGCGCCGACGGTTCCGGCGCCGGCGGTGTCGGCGGGTCGGTGAGCTGTTCGCGCAGGTAGTTCCAGACGACCGCGAGCAGGGCGGCGACCGGCACGGCGAGCAGGCTGCCGACGATGCCGGCGAGGCTGCCGCCCAGCGTCACCGCGAGCAGGACCACGGCGGCGTGCAGCCCGAGACCGCGGCTCTGGATGATCGGCTGGAACACGTTGCCCTCGAGCTGCTGCACGATGACGATCACGGCGAGCACGAGCAGCGCGTTGACCAGGCCGTTGGACACCAGCGCGATCAGCACGGCGACGAGGCCGGCGAACAGGGCGCCGATGATGGGCACGAACGCGGACACGAAGGTGAGGACCGCGAGCGGCAGGACCAGCGGCACGTCGAGGATCCACAGGCCGATGCCGATGAGCACGCCGTCGATGAGTCCGACGAGCGCCTGCGACCGGACGAACGCGCCGAGGGTGTTCCAGCAGCGGGCGGCGACGGCCGGCACGTCGGTGGCGAGCCGGCCGGGCAGCTGGCGGCGCAGCCAGGGAAGGAAACGCGGCCCGTCCTTGAGGAAGAAGAACATCAGGAAGAGCGCCAGCACGGCCGTGACGACACCGCTGACGACGGTGCTCACCCCGGTGACGGCGGTGGTGGCGATGGACCCGGCGCTGTCCTGGAGGCGGGCGATCGTCGCGTCGAGGGCGGTGGAGATCTGGGCGTCGTCGATGTTCAGCGGCGGGCCCTCCGCCCAGTCGCGCAGCTTCTGCACGCCCGCGACGACACCGTCGCCGAGTTCGCCGGCCTCCGACGCGACGGGCACGGCGATGAGCGCCACGGTGCCCGCGCCGATGAGCAGGAACAGCACGGTCACCAGGGAGGCGGCGACCGCGGGGCGCAGTCCGCGCCGGAGCAGCCAGCGGGTCGGGGGCCAGGTGAGCGTGGTGAGCAGCAGGCCGACCACCAGGGGCCAGACCACCGACCACATGCGGCCCAGCAGCCAGAGGGCCACTCCGGTCGCCACCAGGACCAGCAGCAGCTCGCCCGAGATGCGTGCCGAGGTGCGCAGCGCGGCGCGCGTTTTACCGGCGTTCAACGAGGCAGACATGGTGGAACCTTATGGTGCCCGCGGGGGCGCGTGGTGATCGCGGGGCACAACGGGCGGGCGCCGACGGTCCGTCAGGCAGGTGCCGCCCCGGCCGGCGGACCGGCGGGGGCGGCGTGCGGGGGCGGTCAGTCGAACGGGTCGAGCGTCAGGGACGCACCGCGCGGGTCGCCGTCGTGGACGAGCGACTCGTGGGCGCCGACGTCGTCGAAGGCGAAGGCGTAGGCCTTCCCGTCGGCCATGTGCGCGTGGACGATCCGCGCGTAGTGGTTGGTGACCGGCTCCTGGTAGAAGCCGGCCGCGCTCCGGTCGGGCTGGTTCGGGTTGGCCAGCAGGGTGGTGCGGTTGAAGCCCGCGCACAGGGTGCGTGAGATGGGGCCGCGCACCTGGTCGTTGGGCGCGTCGAGGAGGCGGTGGCAGCCGAAGACGGACGAGGCGTCCGGTTTCTGGAAGGCGGTGACCTCGTTGCCGGCGCCGTCCCTGAAGCGCAGGACTCCGCCGGAGACCCGGCCGGTGTACCGGACGTCGGGGCGGTCGGCGAAGGGCGTGACGGTCAGGTCGGTGCCCGTGTACTTGTCCCAGACGCGGTTGACGTAGTCGTCCATGACGGACGCCGGGAGGGCGCCGGTCTCCACGCCGTACAGCGGGGACAGGGCGCGCAGCACGGTGCCGTCGGAGCGGGTCTGGATGAGGTTCGCCCAGCCGCCCGACTGCGCCCTGAGGGCGTTGAACACGCCGTTGTAGCCGCCGGGCTTGAGCTTGCCCGCGCTCAGCGTGCTGCCGTCACCGCGCCGTACCCCCACCGTGTAGGGCGCGGAGAACATGTCGACCTGGGTGCTGTTGATCCACAGTCCGGAGTCGTTGAGCGTGTACTCGGACCAGTTGAAGAGGATGTCGCGGTTGGGGTCGGTGGGGTTCTGCACGGCGGGCTGCACGAGGCCGCCGGTCGTGAGCCGGAACTCCATCTTGCGGCCGTAGGAGAAGTAGATGCGGCCGGAGAACTTGGGGACCTGGATGGTGGTCGACGCGCCGGGCGCCGGGCCCGGGATGGAGGCGTCGGGCGCGGGGGTGGGCGGGTTGCCGCCGGCGGGCCAGGGGTGGAAGGCGCCGCTCGCGTCGGCCCAGCCCTGGCGGCCGGACGACAGCTCGGTGCCGAGGTTGTAGATGTGGACCTGCTCGGCGCGACCCGAGTTGTTGGTGATGGTCAGCGGGATGGTGGCCGGGACCGCGGCGTGCGCGGGGGACGGTACCCCGGCGGCGAGCCAGCCGCCGCCCAGCGCGGTGGCGATGCCGAGAGCCACGGCGGTGACCCGGCGTCTGAGGGTGCGCAGCATGGTCGTTCTCCGTTCGACGAGTGGCCGACTACGGGCGTGAGAGCGCTCTCAGGGAGAGTCTCGCCTTGGTCTGGACCTGTCAACGGTTCAAGCACACATTGAGGAGGAGAAGGTTCCGTATCTCGGGTGGACGCGCTCCGGAGGTCGCGGCTCAGCCGTGCTGGACGACTCCGTGCGCCGAGAAGCTGACCGGACCTCGGGAGGTGAGGTCACCGGGCGGGAAGCCTGGGTGGTGATGCCCCTGACCCCCTTCCACCCCGCCCGGACCCGGGCCACTCGGTCCCAGTGCGAGCCGGGACACGATGCGGTAGCGGTCACCCCGGTAGACGGAGCGGACGTACTCCACCGGACGGCCCTCGGTGTCGGTGGTGAGGCGCTCGAACAGGAGGGCAGGCGACAGCTCGGGCACGTCGAGCAGCTCCGCCTCCGCGCGGGTCACCACGGTCGGCTCGACGGACTGCACCGCCTCGCTGACCCGCACCCCGTGCCGGTCGCGGAAGTGCTCGTAGAGATCGCCCTGTTCGAGCTCCGCCTCGGCGAGTCCCGGCACCAGGGCGGCAGGCAGGTGCAGATGCTCGATGGCCATCGGGGCTCCGTCCACCAGCCGCAGCCGGGCCGCGTACCGGACCTCGGCGGCCGGTGACACGCGCAGCCTGCGGCCCACCCGGGCGCCGGCCGGGAGGGTGCGGAACTCGAGGATGCGGCTGGTCCACACACCCTTGGCCTGCGGCACTGTCAACGCGCCGTGATCCGGGACGAGTTCCTGGGTGATCTTCTCGGCGGCGACGAACGTGCCCCGGCCGTGCTCGCGCACCAGCAACCCCGCGACCACGAGTTCGTCGACCGCCGCCCGCACGGTGGGGCGCGAGACGCCAAGCCGGGCGCACAGGGCCCGCTCGGAGGGGACGGCGTCACCGGGGCTGCGGGCCTCGATGAGTTCGAGGAGCGCGTCGCGCACCCTTTCGCGCTTGAGCACCGCACCCGATGCTGCGGGATCGACAGCCATACGGGACTCCCCTCGCGGTCGGGGCCGCGGCCGGGCGCGGGACGACTGGTATGCCTCCGACCTTAACTGGTCCGGTGAGCGCCGGGGCCTCTCCCGACTCGAGCAACTTCCTTACAGGCACGCAGGGTTGACGCACACATTGGTCTATGCCACCTTCTGTCGACATCAACTGGTAAGGCCCTGACGGGCAACTGGTCAGTTCTCAGGACCGGGCCGGTCCGTCACCGCGAGCCCCGCGCCGGGCGGCGCCCCCACGCCCGCCGCGCGGACGCACCCCCGTGCGCCACCCCCCACCGCGAAAGGACCACGGATGCGTACTCGTTCCCCCGGGCGCCGCGCCCGCGCGGCACTCGCCCTGACCGCCCTGCTGGGCGGCGCCGCCCTCACCGGGCTCCCCGCCCCGGCCGCCACGGCCGCGGCCGGCCCGCTCGCCGTGCAGTACCGCACCAGCGCCGCCGGCGCGACCGCCGACCAGAGCGAACCCTGGTTCAAGGTCCGCAACACCGGTTCCGCTCCTGTGCAGTTGAGCCAGGTGAAGATCCGCTACTACTTCAAGGCCGACGCCCCGGGCACCGCGTACCGGTTCGCCTGCTCCTGGGCGGTCGTCGGCTGCGCGGCCGTCACCGGCACCTTCGGCACCCTCCCCCAGCCCACCGCGACGGCCGACCGCTACCTGGAGATCGGGTTCACCCCGTCCGCCGGGACGCTCGCGCCGGGCGCCGACACCGGGGACCTGCAACTGCGCTTCCACCGGTCCGACTGGCAGACGCTGCGGCAGAGCGACGACCACTCCTTCGGCGCCGCGCAAACGTCGTACGCCGACTGGGACAAGGTGACCGCGCGGCTCGCGGGCGTCACCGTGTGGGGCTCGGGGCCCGGGGGCGACGACCCGACCGGCCCCACGGACCCGGCCGACCCTCCCGGCGAGGGCGGTCAGGCGCTGTTCGACGATTTCGACTACGCGTCGCACACCGACCCCGACCTCGCGGCGCACGGCTGGAGCGTCCGCTCGAACGCGGGCGGACCCGGGGTGCCGGGCGCGACCTGGGACCCGTCGAAGGTGACGTTCTCCTCCTCGGGCGGCACCTCGGTGATGGACCTGGAGACGTCCACCGCGGGCACCGGCGCCTCCACCACGCACACCGAGATCCTCACCCGAGACATGAAGTTCGCGTACGGCACCTACGCGGCCCGCGTGCGCTTCTCGGACGCGCCCGTGTCCGGCCCGGACGGCGACCGGGTGGTGCAGACGTTTTTCACCATCAACGACCTCACGGCGCCGATGGCCGACGACTACGCCGAGTACGACTTCGAGTACCTGCCCAACGGCGGCTGGGGCGAGCCGTCGTCGATCCTCTACACGACGTCCTGGGAGACGTACGACCCGGACCCCTGGCAGGCCGTCAACCAGCACAGCGAGAGCCGCCGCAGCTTCGCAGGCTGGCACGACCTGGTCGTCACCATCGACGACTCCGGCATCACGTACTACGTCGACGGCAGCCACTTCGGCACCCATGACGCCGCGTACCTGCCGGAGCGGCCGATGTCGATCAACTTCAACCAGTGGCTGATCGACCTGGAGGGCCAGTCGTCGACCGCGCCCCGCGCCTACCACCAGCAGGTGGACTACGTCCTGCACGTCAAGGACGAGGTGCTGACACCCGCTCAGGTCGCGGCGAGGATCGACGCGTACCGCGCCGCAGGCACGACGTTCGTGGACGAGGTGCCCGCGCCCTGACGGGCCGGCGCGCCGGCCGGGCACGCCCGTCGCGGGCCCGGCCGGCGCGCACCGCGCGATGTCCCCGACGATTCAACTGATCGTCTCCCAGGGCTTCCGCCCGCGACGGCGAGGCGCTGAACTGTAGGCCGCGACCCGTGCACCGGGTTGCGAGCAGACAACGTTGTCAGCATCTCATGGAAGGCAGGGAAGACCACCGTCATGTGGAGAGCCACCGAGTCGCCCGCGCCGACGCCGCCTCCGGGCCGTCGCAGACTCCTCACCGCCGCCCTCGTCCTCGGGTCGCTGGTCGCCGGGCTGGTGCCGGCCGCCGGGGCGGCGGCCTCACCGGGCCAGAGCGACGTCGCGGCGTTCGACGCCGTCGACCCGTTCATCGGCACCCGCCTGGACACCTCCCAGAACAAGGGCAACAGCGCCTACGGCAACACCTATCCGGGAGCCACCGTCCCGTTCGGCATGGTGCAGTCCTCCCCCACCACGTACCGCTCGTCGGACGGGGACCAGAAGGGCGGCTACGAGTACACGGCGGACAAGCTCCGCGGCTTCGGCATGACCCGGCTGTACGGCACCGGCTGCGAAGGCCGGTTCAGCGGCTTCGACTTCCCCGTGCTGCCGTACACCGGCGCGCTGCCCGGAGGCAGCCTGCCCACCGCGCCCGCCGACCGGATCACCGACTACTACCTCGGCTTCGACCACGCCGACGAGAAGGCCGACCCCGGCTACTACTCCGTCGGCCTCGCGAACGGCGTCGACGCGGAGCTGACCGCGACGACCCGGACCGCGGTGAGCCGCTTCGACTTCCCCTCCGACGGCGGCGCGACGCTGCTGTTCGACGTCGCCGGGTCCAACAACCGGGTGTTCGGCAGCGAGGTGACGGTCGACGGCGACACCGTGAGCGGCTGGGTGGAGGCCGCCTCCGTGTGTGACGAGGGCGGACGCTACCGGGCGTACTTCTCGACGACGTTCGACCGTCCGGTGCGCTCCCACGGCACCTGGCAGGGATCCGAGGTGCGTCCCGGGGCGGCCACCGCCTCCGGCGGTACGGCCAAGCACGGGGCGGGCGCCTACCTGGTGTTCGACCGGGGCGCCCGGGTCACCGCGAAGACCGGTCTGAGCTACGTGAGCGTCGAGGGCGCCGCGCGCAACGCGGCCACGGAGACGCGCGGCAGGTCCTTCGACGCGGTCCGCGCGCAGTCCGCGCGCGTGTGGCGGGACGCCCTCTCCACCCTGCGCGTGGACGGCGGCACACGGGACCAGCGGGTGACGTTCTACACCGCGCTGTACCACGCCCTGCTGCACCCGAACGTCTTCGACGACGTGAGCGGTGAGTACCGCGGCTACGACGGTCAGGTCCACCGGGTCGAACGGGGCCGGCACCACTACGTCACCTACGCGGGCTGGGACATCTACCGCAGCCAGGCGCAGCTGGTGGCGCTGCTGTTCCCGGAGGTGGGCAGCGACATCAACCAGTCGCTCACCGAGATGGCGCGGCAGACCGGCACCTGGCCCAACTGGCCGCACCTCAACCAGTCCCAGCAGAAGATGAGCGGCGACTCGCTGCAGTCGGTGGTCGCCTCCATCGACGCGTTCGGAAGCACGGACTACGACCGGCGCGCGGCGCTGGAGTCGATGCGGTCGACGCAGACCCTGCCTGCCGACGCCACGCTGCGCCGGCACGCCTACCAGTACGCGACGGTCGGCTTCGTCGAGAGCCGCAAGGGCGACTCGGCGACGTCGAAGACGCTCGAGTACGCCGTGGACGACTTCGGCATCGCGCAGCTGGCGAAGCGGCTGGGCGACGAGGAGACGTACGACCGGTTCATGGTGCGGGCGCAGAGCTGGCAGAACCTGTTCGACGACGTGAGCGGGCGCATCCGGCCGCGGGACCGTACGGGCTTCGACCGGGCCTTCGACCTGGGTGAGCGGGGCAACCAGTTCGAGCAGGCCACGGGGTACCAGTACGGCTGGATGGTGCCGCACAACGTGGGCGCGCTGATCGAGAAGCGGGGCGGTGCCGAGGCGGCTCTGCGGGACCTGGACGAGCACACGCGTGAGCTGGACGCCGGGGTGTACGGCACCAAGGGCGCCTATCTGAGCAACCAGCCCAGCTTCACCATGCCGTTCGTGTACCACTGGCTGGGCCGGCCGGACCGCACGGGCGAGGTCCTGCGCCGGGCGGCGGACGAGATGTACGACACGACGCCGTCGGGGCTGCCCGGCAACGACGACCTCGGCTCGCTGAGCAGCTGGTACGTGTGGGCGAACATCGGCCTGTTCCCCGCGATCCCGGGCACGGCCGACCTGATGGTGAGCAGCCCGTTGTTCGAGCGGGTGGTGGTGGACAGCGCCGACAGCCGGCGCCGGATCACGCTCGACGCTCCGGGCGCCGGGCGGGCGCCGTACGTGGCGGCGCTGAAGGTCGACGGACGGGCCGCCTCGAAGTCCTGGGTGCCCGCGGAGTTCACCCGTGAGGGCGGCCGGCTCGACCTGCGGATGGCGTCGCGGCCCGGTTCCTGGGGCACCGGCGCGCGGGACCTGCCGCCGTCGTACGCGGACGGCACGGACGCCCGGAACAACACAGGCGTCACCCCGGACGGCCACGGCAACCTGGGGTCGCTCGACCTGAGCGACAACTCGCTGTCCCGGGAGCGGCTGGCCGAGGCGGGCGCGGCGCCGGGCGCGAAGCTGCCGCTGGGCGACACGGGGGTGGTGTTCACCTGGCCGGACACCGGTCCGGGCCGGCCCGACAACTGGATCCCGCACGGCCAGCGCGTCCCGCTGGGCGGCCGGAAGGCGACCGGGATCTCCTTCCTGGGGCTCGCCACCAACGGCCCGTCGCAGGGCACCGCGGTGGTCGAGTACACCGACGGCTCGACGCAGAGCGTGCCGGTCGGCCTCACCGACTGGACGCCCGGGACCGACTACCGGTTCGGCAACGAACCGCTGGTCGTCACCACGGGCCGCAACCGGGCGGCGGGCGGTTCGGACACCGCGCAGACCAAGGTGTTCGGGACGCGACCCGTGGCGCTGGACCCGGCGAAGCGGGTGGCGGCCGTCGTGCTGCCCCGGGACACCGACCGGGGGGTGATGCACGTCTTCGACGTGGCGCTCACCGACCGGCCGGTCGCGGCGGACGGGCAGGACGGCCGACGGCTGACGGCTGACGGCTGACGGCTGACGGCTGACGGCTGACGGCTGACGGCTGACGGCTGACGGCTGACGGCTGACGGCTGACGGCTGACGGTCGCACGCGGGGAAGCCCTCGTTCCGGTCGGAGCGGGGGCTTCCCTTGCCGTCGGCGGACGGGTGACGCAGGCTGGACGCATGGGTGCGAGCCCGACGCTCATCTCCTCCGTGCAGCGGGCGTTCCGGCTGCTGGAGGCGGCGAGCGCGCACGAGAACGGAGCGCCGGCCAAGCAGCTGGCGCGGGAGACGGGGCTGCCCCTGGGCACCGCCTACCATCTGCTGCGCACCCTGGTGCACGACGGTTATCTGCGGAAACTCGACGACGGCGGCTTCGTCCTGGGCGACCGGCTGCAGTCCCTGCACACCGGCGGCCGCGGCCAGGCGCTGCTGACGCGGGTCCGGCCGGTCCTCTCCGCGCTGCGCGACGAGCTGTCCAGCGCCGCCTACCTCACCTTCTACGAGGACGGCGAGATCCGGGTCTCGGAGGTCGTGGACGGGCCCCGCGCCCCGCGCGTCGACCTGTGGGTGGGGTTCGAGGACGCCGGTCACGCCACCGCGCTCGGCAAGGCCGTGCTGCGGGAGCTGGACGACGACTCCCGCAGGGACTACCTGTCCCGGCACACGCTGAACGACCTCACCCCGCACACGGTCACCACGACCGTGGAGCTGGTCCGCCGGCTGGAGAACACGCCTCTCGCCCCGGCCGTCACGGACCTGGAGGAGTACGCGCTGGGCACGGTGTGCGTGGCGGTGCCGGTGTACAGCGGCGGCACCGTGGGCTCCCTCGGCGTGTCCATGCCCCGCAACCGCCTCGACCGGATCGACGAGGTCCGCGAGCGTCTGCTGCCGACGGCCCACCGGGTCACCCGCAGCCTGTCTCTCACTATGTGAAAACCGCGTCCTTGTGATGCCGGGCACCATCACCTTTCCTTGAAGAAGCACGCAAATCGGACACGCGCACAGGTGAGGAACCGGACTGCACATGAGTCACGCCCGTCAGCATGGACGCGACCACACGCCGATACGGCCGTACCCGCGTGCGCTCCGGTGTCTTCGATCCCCTCGTGCCCGGGCGTGCGCGCACTGGATCGTCGAGACACCGGCGCTGCCCGTGCTGGTCCTGTGCGTCATCGTGGCCATCGACATGGCCGCCGACACCGGCCGGATCTGGCTGCCGTTGCTCGCCACGGGCCCCGCGCTGGCGGCCGCCACCAGCCGGCCCCGCGGGGTGCTGGGCGTCGGCGCCCTGGCCGTGCTGCTCGGCACGAGCATCGCCTTCCGGCACGACATGGCTCTCGCGCACCTGTCCGTCGTGCTGGCCGCCCTGGTGACCGTCACCCTCGCGGGAACCCTGACCAGCGCGCTGCGCGCACGACGTGAGCGGGTGCTGGCCGCCGTGCGCTCCGTCGCGGAGACCGCGCAGCACGCGCTGCTCCAGCCGGTGTCGGAGACGGTCGGCCCGTTCCAGGCGGCGGTGCGCTACAGCGCCGCCGCCGCCGAGGCCAGGATCGGCGGCGACCTCTACGCCCTCGTCGCCACCCCGTACGGCGTGCGGATGATCGTCGGGGACGTGCGGGGCAAAGGCCTGCCCGCCGTGGGGACGGCCGCCCTGGTGCTCGGCGTGTTCCGGGAGGCGGCGTACGACGAGCCCGACCTGCTG
Organism: Streptomyces althioticus; assembly: GCA_014649355.1. Classification (GTDB taxonomy): domain Bacteria; phylum Actinomycetota; class Actinomycetes; order Streptomycetales; family Streptomycetaceae; genus Streptomyces; species Streptomyces althioticus. Next base: position 273,820 of record BMSW01000006.1, on the reverse strand, counting down.
GACGTCGTGGGCCGGATCGAGCGGAGCCTGGCCCGCAACCTGGGCGGCGACGACTTCGTCACCGCCGTGGTCGCCGGCTGTCCGGAGCCCGGACGGCTGGAGGTGGTCAACTGCGGCCACGCTCCCCCGCTCCTGATCCGCGGCACCGAGGTCACGGCCGTCGAGCCCGTCCACCCCACGCCCCCGCTCGGCCTGCGGGCACTGTCGGAGGAGGCGCCCCGCCTCCAGGTGGTGCCCTTCGACGACGGGAACCAGCTGCTCCTCTACACCGACGGCGTCACGGAGGCGCGGGACGCCGACCGCGCGTTCTACCCCTTGACCGAGGGGTTCACGCGGCACCTGTGCGACGAGCCGGCCCGGACGCTGGCCGCGCTGCACGAGGACCTGCTGGCCCATGTGGGCGGCCGGCTGCACGACGACGCGGCGCTGCTCCTGCTGCGCAGGCCGGCCGCCGCACAGGCCGGGGAGTCCGCCGGGGCGCCCCCCGTGGCGGACGTGGACGGTGCCGCGGCCGCCTGAGGCGCGCCGCTCCCGGGCGAGGCGGACGCTGTCGTGCGGTGGTCACTTGACCGAGCCTCCGGTGATGCCGGCGGCGATGTACTTCTGGGCGAGGACGAGAAGGACCGCGGCGGGCACGGCGGAGAGCACGGCCGCGGCCATGACCGATCCCCAGTCCCCGACGTGGGCCCCGATGTACTGGTAGATGCCCAGGGTGACCGGCTTGACGTCGTCCGTGGTGTTCAGGGTGAGGGCGAACATGAAGTCGCTCCAGGCGAACAGGAAGGCGAACAGGCCCGAGGTGATCAGGGCGTTGCGGCTCATCGGCAGCACCACGCGCAGGAACACCCGGACCGGTCCCGCCCCGTCGATCTCGGCGGCCTCGATCACCTCGCCGGGGATGGACACCATGAAGGACCGCATCAGCACGATGGAGAAGGGGATGCCGAGCGAGGCGTCCGCGAGCATCAGCCCGGCGTAGGAGTTGACCAGGCCGAGGTCGACATAGGAGCTGTAGAGGGCGTTGGCGATGACGATGCCCGGCACCATCTGGGTGATGAGGGTGCCGAAGACGATGGTGCGCGAGCCGCGCAGGCCGAAGCGGGCCAGTCCGTAGGCGGCGGGCGCGGCGATCGCGAGGCAGACCGCGACGGCGCCGACGGACACCAGCAGGGACGTCAGCAGGTTGCCGCCCTGGTCGGTGAGGGCCTTGGTGAAGCCGGACAGGTCGATTCCCGAAGGCACCGGGCCGACCTGGAGGAGGCCGGAGGCGGGCTGGAGCGCGGTGTTGAGCATCCAGTACAGCGGGAACAGCATCACCGCGAGGACGAGCAGACCCGCGACGGTGGAGCCCCAGCGGCGGCGGGGCGCGGTGGGTGCGTGGACGGCCATGGCGGTCACTTCCCCTCGGTGCGGTTGGCCCGCAGGTAGAACACCGCGAACACGGCGGAGATCAGGATCAGGACGTTGCCGACGACCGCGCCGGCGCCGAAGTCCAGCTCCACGAAGGAGTTCTGGTAGGTGAGCGTGCCCAGGGTCTGGGTGGCGTCGGCGGGGCCGCCGTCGGTGAGGGCGAGGATCAGGTCGAGGATCTTCACCGTCGACATGAAGCCCAGCACCAGCACGACCGTGATCACCGGCTTCAGCATCGGCAGGGTGACGGAGCGGAAGGAGCGCCAGGCGGAGGCGCCGTCCAGGGAGGCCGCCTCGTACAGCTCCCGGGGGATCTCCTGGAGGCCGCCGTAGAGGATGACCATGTTGAACGGGATGCCGATCCAGACGTTCACCAGGATCACCGAGAACAGCGCCATCCCGGGGCTGGTGAGCCAAGGGGTGTGCCCGCCGAGGCCCAGGGTGTCGAGGAAGGTGTTCAGCACGCCGGTGTCCTGGTCGAGGATGCGGCGCCAGACGACGCCGGACACCACCATGGGCACCAGCCAGGGCAGGAGGATCAGCGAGCGCAGGACGCCGCCGAGAGGGAAGCGGCGGTTGAAGAAGACGGCGAGGGCGAGGCCGATGCCGAACTGTCCGAGCAGGGAGCCGGCGGTGAAGACGAGGGTGTGCCGCAGGGCCTTGCCGAAGAGGGCGTCCTGGAAGACGGACGACCAGTTGTCGGCGCCGTTGAAGGGCGCCTCGCCGGTGAAGAAGGTCTTCGGCGTGTAGTGCTGGAAGCTCATCACGACGTTGCGGACGAGCGGGTAGCCGAAGAACAGCAGCATGAAGACGACGGCGGGCGCGACGAAGCCCCACCGGGCGAGTCTGCGGCGCAGTCGGGCCCGGGCCGGGTCCGGCGCGGCGGCCTTCGCGAGCGCGGCGGACGGCGGGGCGGTGACGGTGGACGTGGTCATCGGGGCGTACCTCGGTTCCCGCTCGTGGCCCGCTGCTGGGCGCGCTTCAGGGCGGCCTCGCTGGACTGGCCGGTCAGGGCGGACTGGAAGGCGCTCTGCAGGGCGAGGGAGACGGCCGGCCAGCCGGCGCCGAGCTGTGCGGTGCGGGAGCGGGCGGCGGCGACCTGGTCGGCCAGCGCGTCGAGTTCGGGCACCTGGGACCGCCACTCGGCGGCGGCCCGCTCGTCGGCGGGGACCATCCAGCTGTTGAGGGCGTAGGTCAGCTGTTCCTTCTCGCTCGTCAGGCAGGCGACGATCCGGCCGGCCGTGCGCTGGCGGTCGTCGTCGCCGGTGCGGGGCACGGTGAGCACCGCGCCACCGAGCGGGGCGACGGAGTCGGCGCCCGCCTCGGGGACGGGGATGCCGGCGATGCCCCAGTCGAGGTCGGGGTCGCTGTTGAGGGTCTCCACCTGCCAGGGACCGTTGATCATCATGGCGGCGTTGCCCGCCATGAACTGGTCGTTGACGTCGGCCTGGGTCCAGTTGACGGTGGAGCGGGAGAGCGAGCCGTCCTTCAGCAGCGCCTTCCAGAAGTCGAGCGCCTCGACCACTTCCGGGCTGTCCAGCTCACGTTCGTCGCCGCCGTTGGACCACATGAACGGGGTGAACTGGAAGACGCCGTCCTCGGCGCCGCCCGCGCTGAGCGCCAGACCGTAGCGCTTGCCGCGGGTCAGCTCGCGCGCCGCTGCCCGCAGGTCGTCCCAGGTGGCGGGGGCGCGGACGCCCGCCTCGGCGAGGACGTCCTTGTTGTAGAAGAGGGCGAGGGTGTTCACGGACCGGGCGGCCCCGTAGTACGTGCCCCGGTAGGAGCCGAAGTCGACGATGCCGTCGGGCACGTGATCGGTGGAGAGACCGAGGGCGTGCAGGTCGACCAGTCCGCCGGCCTCGGCGAACACCGGCATCTCGGAGGCGTCGAACTGGACGATGTCCGGCAGCGACTTCGACGAGGCCATGCGCAGCGCCTTCGTCATGACCTGGGACGCGGGGACGCTCTGCTGCTCGACGGTGACCCCGAGCCGCTTCCCGCAGCGGGCCATCGCCTCCGCGTCCCAGCGGTGGTAGGTCTCGTCGGTCGAGGAGTTCAGGACGGTGTACACGTCGTCGTCACGTTCGGCGGCGCAGCCGGTGAGGGCCGCCGAGGCGACGAGAGCCACGGCGGCGGCGAGTGAGGTGACGGCTCTGCGGGCGCGTCCGCGAGGGCGTGGACGACGTGCGGCAACCGTTGGATGTGCTGTCACGGTGGGTGCCCCTGGGTGGGACCGGCCCGGCGGGTACCGGAGCCGGCGGCTCTGTGGAAGGGTAGGTGAAGCGCTTCGACAACGGGTCGCCACGATCGGGGTCTCGTCTGGCGCCACACCGGGGTGTAATTTGTTTTGCCTGATTACTAATACGCCGACGCGAGTCGGTCGCGCTAGCCCCCCAGCGGCACGATCTTCTCGCGCCAGGGCGTGACAGGTTCTGCGGATCCTGCCATAGTTCCTGGTCAGAGGTTCCTCTCGCGCCTCCTTCGCCCTCCCCATCCCGAGGAAGACCATGAAATTCACCGACGGCTTCTGGCGCATCCGCGACGGCGTCCAGATCTCGTACGCCACCGAGGTGCGAGATGTCCGCGCGGAATCGAAGCGCTTCACCAGCTATGCGTCGACGAAGAAGGTGACGCGCCGGGGCGACACGCTGAACGCCCCGCTGGTCACGGTCGACTGCTTCTCCCCCGCCGAGGGCGTCGTCGGCGTGCGGGTCACCCACCACGCCGGCAAGCGCCGGCCCGGACCTGACTTCGCGCTCGCCGCCGAGGCCGGCGGCGCGGGCGAGGTGCGCCAAGACGGCCCGGCCACGGAGCTGACCAGTGGCCCGCTGACCCTGCGGCTGGACGCGGACGGCGGCTTCGGGCTCACCTTCCTCGACGCGGACGGACGGGAGCTGACCCGGGCGGGCGCCAAGAGCACGGCGTACGCCACCACCGCCGAGGGGGCGCACCACGTGCTGAGCCGGCTGTCCCTCGGCGTCGGCGAGCACGTGTACGGTCTGGGCGAGCGCTTCACCCCGTTCGTCAAGAACGGCCAGACCGTCGACGTGTGGCAGGCCGACGGCGGCACCAGCAGCGAGCAGGCCTACAAGAACGTGCCGTTCTACCTGTCCTCACGCGGGTACGGCGTCTTCGTCAACCACCCCGGCGCGGTCTCCTTCGAGGTCGGCTCGGAGTCCGTCGGGCAGGTGCAGTTCAGCGTCGAGGACCAGACGCTGGAGTACTACGTGATCGCGGGTCCGACACCGAAGGACGTCCTGGGCCGGTACACCGCGCTCACCGGCCGCCCGGCGCTGCCGCCCGCCTGGTCGTTCGGCCTGTGGCTGAGCACGTCGTTCACCACCTCCTACGACGAGGCGACGGTGACCTCGTTCGTCGACGGCATGGCGGAGCGCGGGATCCCCCTGTCGGTGTTCCACTTCGACTGCTTCTGGATGCGCGAGTACCAGTGGTGTGACTTCCGGTGGGACCCGGAGGTCTTCCCGGACCCGGAGGGCATGCTGGCCCGGATCAAGGACAGGGGCCTGCGGATCAGCGTGTGGATCAACCCGTACATCGCGCAGAAGTCGCCGCTGTTCGACGAGGCCGCGGCGCTCGGGCACCTGGTGCGCCGGCCCGGCGGGGACGTGTGGCAGTGGGACCTGTGGCAGGCCGGCATGGGCCTGGTCGACTTCACCAGCCCGGACGCCCGCGCCTGGTACCAGGGCAAACTGAAGGCGCTGCTCGACCAGGGGGTGGACTGCTTCAAGACCGACTTCGGCGAGCGCATCCCGACGGATGTCGTGTGGCACGACGGCTCGGACCCCGAGCGGATGCACAACTACTACACCCACCTCTACAACCGCACCGTGTTCGAACTGCTGGAGAAGGAGCGCGGGCAGGGCGAGGCGGTCCTCTTCGCCCGGTCGGCGACCGCCGGCGGCCAGCAGTACCCGGTGCACTGGGGCGGCGACTGCTGGTCGTCGTTCGAGGCGATGGCCGAGTCGCTGCGCGGCGGTCTGTCGCTGTCGCTGAGCGGGTTCGGCTTCTGGAGCCACGACATCGGCGGGTTCGAGGGCACGCCCTCCCCCGAGGTGTTCAAGCGCTGGCTGGCCTTCGGTCTGCTGTCGTCGCACAGCAGGCTGCACGGCTCCACGTCGTACCGGGTGCCGTGGGAGTTCGGCGACGAGGCGGTGGACGTCACCCGCCGGTTCACGCTGCTGAAGCACCGGCTGATGCCGTACCTGTACGGCGCGGCGGCCGAGGCGCACCGCACGGGCGTGCCGATGATGCGGCCCATGGTCCTGGAGTTCCCGGCCGATCCGGCGTGCCGCCCGCTGGACCGCCAGTACATGCTGGGCCCCGACCTGCTGGTCGCGCCCGTGTTCAGCGCCGAAGGCGACGTGGAGGTCTACCTGCCGGAGGGCACCTGGACGCATCTGCTGAGCGGCGAGCGGGTCACGGGCCCCTGCTGGCGCACCGAGCGCCACGGCTACGACAGCCTCCCGCTGTACGTCCGTGAGGGCGCGGTGCTGCCGCTGGCCGGGGACGACTCCCGCGCGGACGGCGACTGGCTGGACGCGCCGGTGCTGCTGGCGCACCCGTCGGGTGCGTCCGACTACGCGGCGGAGGTCACCGTGCCGGACACGGCGGGCCTGCCCGCTGCGACGTTCCACGTCCGGCGGGACGGGGACGCGCTGCGGGTGACCGCGTCGGGCACGGACCGGCCGTTCACCGTGCGGGTGGCGGGCGGGGCGGAGGCTACGGGCAGCGGGGAGGTTTCGGTGCGGGTGAGCTGAGGCTGCCCGTGCGGTGAGGTCGCCCGGTTCCGGTGCGGGGCCGGGCGGTTCAATCGCGGGCGCACGCCCGGTTCCGGCGACGGGCCGGACGGTTCACCGCGGGCGCACCCCCGGCTCCGGCGACGGACCGGCCGGTTCACCCCGTACGCGCCCCGGCCCCGACGACGGACCGAACGGGTCACCCCGAACGCGCCCCGGCCCCGACGACGGACCGAACGGGTCACCCCGAACGCGCCCCGGCCCCGACGACGGACCGAACGGGTCACCCCGAACGCACGCCCGGGTCTCGCCCGCGCCCGCGCCGCGCAGTCACCGCGAGGCTCCGGCGGTGTGCGTCGGGGCGGTGGGCGTCGCGGCCGTGGGTGTCGGGGCGGTAGGCGTCGCGGCCGTGGGCGTCGCGGCCGTGGGCGTCGCGGCCGTGGGCGTCGCGGCCGTGGGTGTCGCGGCCGTGGGCGTCGGGGCGGGGCTCACGGCCCCGGCCGCTGCCCGTCGTCCGGGTGGGCGCCCGGGCCGTGACCGGGGCCGGCCAAGGGGGTCGGGGAGAGGGCCTCCGGTTCCTCGCCCGGCTCCAGCAGGGTGTGCGCCGCGCCGACGATCAGCGGGTCCGGCTTGCCGAGCGCCTCGTGGTCCTTGGCCTGGTAGTCGCAGCGGTCGAGGAGGCTGCGCATCGCCTCGAGGCGCCCCCGGCGCTTGTCGTTGTTCTTCACGACCGTCCACGGCGCGTGCGGGGTGTCCGTGGCGCGGAACATCTCCACCTTGGCCTTGGTGTAGTCGTCCCAGCGGTCCAGCGACTCCAGGTCCATCGGCGACAGCTTCCAGCGCCGCAGCGGGTCGACCTGGCGGATGGCGAACCGGGTGCGCTGCTCGGCCCGGGACACCGAGAACCAGAACTTCACCAGCGTGATGCCGTCGTCGGTGAGCAGCTTCTCGAAGAGCGGGGTCTGTTCGAGGAACAGCCGGTACTCCTCCTCCGAGCAGAAGCCCATGACCCGCTCGACGCCGGCCCGGTTGTACCAGGAGCGGTCGAAGAAGACGATCTCGCCGCGGGCCGGGAGATGGGCGACGTAGCGCTGGAAGTACCACTGCCCCGCCTCCCTCTCGGTCGGCTTCTCCAGGGCGACCACGCGGGCGCCGCGCGGGTTGAGGCGTTCCATGAACCGCTGGATCGTGCCGCCCTTGCCGGCCGCGTCCCGCCCCTCGCAGACGACGACCATCCGCTGGCCGGTGTCCTTCACCCACCGCTGCATCTTCAGCAGCTCGATCTGCAGGACGCGCTTGGTGCGCTCGTACTCGGACCTGCGGACCTTCCGGTCGTACGGATGGTTCTCGCGCCAGGTCTCGATGGGGGCGCCGTCGGCGTCCAGCAGCACGGGCCGCTCCGGACGGCGGGCGTCCACCTCCAGCCCGTGGAGGAGGTCGTCGCCGGTGGTGCGGGGCTCGTCCGCGTCCGCCTCGGCCGCGCCGCGGCCCTCGTGCACGTCCGGGTGGTCACGCCCCTGTCGCTCGTCCGGGTGGTCGGCCGTCACGTCGTCTCCCGCCTTTCGGGTCCCGTCCCGCCGGGTTCCCCCTCGTGCAGCGTATGCCCGGACGGGCGTGCGCGGTGATGCGGAAGCGTGTGCCCGCGCAGGGCGCGCCGACGCGTGGTGGCGGGTGTGATTCGGCGGCGGGCTGAGGGGAAGTCGGGGCGGGTCGAGAGGCGCGCCCGCGCGGGCGGTGGTCCGCGGGCCGCGCCGTCGCATCCGCCAGGAGAGGTGAGGACGTGCAGATCGATCTCAAGGGCCGTACCGCGCTGGTCACGGGCTCCACCCAGGGCATCGGGGCGGCGATCGCCGCCGGGCTCGCGCGGGCGGGGGCGCGGGTCGGGGTGAACGGACGGTCGGAGGAGCGGGTGCGGGAGGGCGCGGCCGCGCTGGAGCGGGAGGTGCCCGGCGCCGAGGTGGTGCCGGTCGCGGCGGACGTGACCACGGAGGAGGGCGCCCGGAAGGTCGTGGAGACGCTCCCCCAGGTGGACATCCTGGTGAACAACCTCGGTGTGTTCGGCTCCGCCGACCCGTTGGAGATCAGCGACGACGAGTGGCGTCGCTACTTCGAGGTGAACGTCCTGGCGGCCGTGCGGCTGATCCGCCTGCTGCTGCCGGGGATGACGGAGCGCGGCTGGGGCCGGGTGCAGAACATCGCCAGCGACTCGGCGATCGTCACCCCGGCCGAGATGATCCACTACGGCATGTCGAAGACCGCGCTGCTGGCCGTGAGCCGGGGCTTCGCCAAGCAGGCGGCGGGCACGGGCGTCACGGTGAACTCGGTCATCGCCGGCCCCACGCACACGGGCGGGGTGGAGGACTTCGTCTACGAACTGGTGGACCGCGACCTGCCGTGGGAGGAGGCGCAGCGCGCCTTCATGCGCGAGCACCGGCCGCAGTCGCTGCTGCAGCGGCTGATCGAGCCGGAGGAGATCGCGCACATGGTCGTGTACCTGGCCTCGGAGCAGGCGTCGGCGACGACGGGCGGTGCGGTGCGGGTGGACGGCGGGTACGTGGACTCGATCCTGCCGTGAGGTGGCCCCGGCGGGGCGGTCCGGCACCCGCGGGGCGGGTGCCGGCGCGTTTCGCCCCTCGTCGGCGGCGTCCTATCCCCTGATCCGGTCCCGGATCCAGGCGCCCGCGGGCTTCAGCGACCGTGTGCCGGCCCAGGGGCCGCCCGCGGCGCAGGTGCCCGGGGTGAACACGGCTCCGCTGCGGTGGTCGTCGGAGAAGTTCCAGTTGACCCAGCTGATCTTCTTCCGCGCCATGAGGTCGAGGTAGCGCCCGGACATCGCGAAGTCGTCGGCGCCGTCCCCGGCGTGGTTCTGCGTGCCGAACTCGGTGACGAACACGGGGATCAGGTCGGCGGCGCGGGAGAGGGCCGCGAGGTACTCGTCGCGGTGCGAGGCGGCGTAGAAGTGGAACGTGTACATGATGTTGGCCGCGTCGACCGGGTCGTTCACGACCTCCGACTCGTCGGCGCCCTCGGACACGCCGAACGAGGACCAGGCGCGGGTGCCGACGAGGACGGGCGCGTCGGGGGCGTTGCCGCGGATGACCGGGATGATCCGCTCGGCGTACTCCTTGATACGGGACCAGCTCACGCCGTTGGGTTCGTTGGCGATCTCGTAGAGGACGTTGACGCGGTCCTTGTGGCGGCTCGTGATGTCGGTGAAGAACCTCGTGGCGCGGTCGAGGTTGGCCATGGGGTCGCCGGGGGTCAGCATGTGCCAGTCGACGATCACGTAGAGCCCGCGGTCGCTCGCCTGCCGGATCAGCCGGTCGGCGAGGGCGGTGAAGTGCGCGGGATCGGTCTCGTAGCCGCCCTCCTGGACGTAGGTGGAGACGCGGAGGACGTCGGCGCGCCAGTCGTGGGCGAGGGCGTCGAGGGAGGCGTCCGTCAGGCACTCGGCGTACCACTGGGTGCCGTGGGTGCTCATGCCCCGCAGCTGGACGGGGGCGCCGTGCTGGTTGCAGAGCCGGGTGCCGCAGACCTGGAGGCGGCCGTTGGCGTCGACGGGGGTGGCTGCGCGGTGGGTGATCGGCACGTCCGCACCGTAGCCGGTGGGGCGGGCGGCGGTGGCGGGCGGGGCGGCGGTCAGGAGGAGGAGCAGGGCGCCGGCGAGGGCGGTGACGAGCGCGGCGAGGCGCGGTCTTGGCTCCGGGTGCGTTTTCGGGCAGGCCGAGGCCGTGTGGGGGGCCGGTGTCATGTGGGGGGACTCCGTCCGGGACATGGGTTGTTAGGAAAGTTTCCTGATGTGATGGAACTGCCGCCGCACGCGGAGGGCAAGGTGCGTGCTGAAGCCTTTGTGGCGCCGTGGCGCGCTCCGGCGCTTCAGCGCACGACGAGCTGGACGAGGGCGACGGTGCCCACGGCGACAACGAGGGCGCGCAGCACGGCGGGGCGGAAGCGGCGGCCCGTGGCGGCACCGAGCTGACCGCCCAGCGTGGAGCCGGCCGCGATGAGGCCGACGGCCGTCCAGTCGAAGTCGGCGACGAAGAGGAAGAAGACGGCGGCGACCGCGTTGACGACGGCGACGAGGACGTTCTTGACGGCGTTGAGCCGTTGGAGCGGCTCGTCGAGGAGCAGTCCCATCAGGGAGATGTAGATGATCCCCTGCGCGGCGGCGAAGTAGCCGCCGTAGACGCTGGCGAGTGTCAGGCCCGCGAACAGCGTCCGCCCGCCGTCCTGCCGCACGGGCCGGTCCGCGGACCGGCGCTCCCGGACCTTGCGCCCGATCAGCGGCTGAAGGGCGACGAGGACGAGGGCCAGCCCGACCAGGCAGGGCACGATGGTCTCGAACGCCTCGGCGGGCAGCGCGAGCAGCAGGACGGCGCCGGTGATCCCGCCGAGCGCGGAGCCGACGGCCAGTTTCCTGACGCGGCGGCCCTGCCCGGCGAGTTCGCGGCGGTAGCCGACGGCCCCGCTGACGGCGCCGGGCACGAGGCCGAGGGCGTTGGACACGGTGGCGGTGAGGGGGGACAGCCCGGCGGCGAGCAGCACGGGGAACGTGACGAGCGTCCCGGACCCGACCACGGCGTTCAGGGCTCCGGCCCCGACACCGGCGCCGAACACCCCGGCCATCTCGAGCGGGGTCACGCCACGCCTCGGGCGGTCGGGGTGGTGCGGTGACGGGAGGGGGCCGTGGCGACGCTCATGGGGGCACGCTAGCTGGCGGTCGCTTCGGCGCCCGCCGGAACATGGCCGCCGAGGTGCCTCGACCCGCAGGGTCGTTTCCTTGTTCCTCCGGCTCCGCGGACCGGACCGCCGTTCATCAGGCACTCACGGCGGACGCCGGCTCGCGCACCATGAACACGTCCACCGGATCCTCGGACTCGCGTATGAATCCGTGTCGCTCGTACAGCCGCCGGGCCCTGCTGCCTTGCAGCACGTTCAGCCGGACGAGGGTGCCCTCGCGGTCACACCGCTCCAGCAGCTCACGCAGCACCGCCGTACCGATGCCGCTGCCCTGCAGGCGGGGACTCAGGTAGAAGTGCTCCAGCCAGTGGGCGTCTGCGCCGGGCCGCAGCGACACACAGCCGCCGAACAGGCCGCCCACCTCGATCACCCAGGTGTGCGCCGGAGTGAACCCGTCCCGCAGCCGTTGCCGCACTCGCCGCTCGTCGTACCGGCCGAGCCTCTCCAGGTCTTCCCGCAGCACCACGGCCCGGAGATCGGCCACCGGCCCGACGTCCGCGGCCGAGGCCGGCCGCATCTCCCAGTCCCCCATGATCGCCAGGCTACGGCATCGCCGGGCCGAGCGGGACGGCACGTACGACGAGCTGGTCGCCCGGCGTTCCGAGGCGCTGCCCGGTCTGCCGGGGCGGCGGGGCTGAGCGCGACAGCGGCGGTTTCCGGCGTGAGGGAGGAACGAACGGCGGTGGCCGGCATGGTGCCGGCCACCGCCGTTCCGTACCGGGCCGTAGCGCCGCCCGGTCATGAGGTGTTGCTAGGCCGCGCGGTCCATCGACGGCTTGGTGCGCGGCTTGCGGCGGGGTGCCGCGTCCTCGCTGCGGCGGGCGCGGCCGGCGGCGGTGCGGTCCTGGGCGGACTGGGCGCCGCCCTTGGCCGTACCGCCCTGGCCCTGTCCCTGGCCCTGTCGGCCCGGTGCGCCGCGACGGCGGCGGTTGCGGGACGGGGAGGAGGAGGTGCGGCGGGGGCGCTCCACGACCGGGACCGTGATGACGACCGGGACACCGGAGGGCGTCCGCGCACCGGTGATGCGGTTCAGCTCCTCGTCGCCGGGGCGTACCTGCGTGATGCGCGGGGTGATGCCCGCCTGGGACATCAGCCGGCTGACGTCGCGCCGCTGGTCCCGCGTGACCAGGGTGATGACGCTGCCGGACTCGCCGGCGCGGGCCGTGCGGCCGCCGCGGTGGAGGTAGTCCTTGGGGTCGCCGGGCGGGTCGACGTTGACGACCAGGCCGAGGTCGTCGACGTGGATGCCGCGCGCCGCGACGTTCGTCGCCACCAGCACGGTGACGTGCCCGTCCTTGAACTGGGTGAGCGTCCGCGTCCGCTGCGGCTGCGACTTGCCGCCGTGCAGGCCGGCGGCGCGCACGCCGTTGTTCAGCAGGTGCTTGGTGAGGCGGTCCACCGCGTGCTTGGTGTCGAGGAACATGATGACCCGGCCGTCGCGCGCGGCGATCTCCGTGGTCGTCTGCCGCTTGTCCGTCTCGTCGATGTGGAGCACGTGGTGCTCCATGGTGGTCACCGCGCCCGCGGACGGGTCGACGGAGTGGACCACCGGGTCGCTGAGGTAGCGGCGGACGAGCTGGTCGACGTTGCGGTCGAGCGTGGCGGAGAAGAGCAGGCGCTGGCCGTCGGGGCGCACCTGGTCGAGCAGCCGGGTGACCTGCGGCATGAAGCCCATGTCGGTCATCTGGTCGGCCTCGTCGAGCACCGTGATGGCGACCTCGTCGAGTATGCAGTCGCCCCGGTCGACCAGGTCCTTCAGGCGTCCCGGCGTCGCGACGACGACCTCGGCGCCGGCGCGCAGCGCGGACGCCTGCTTGCCGATCGACAGCCCGCCGACCACGGTCGCGACCCGCAGCCGCACGGAGCGGGCGTACGGGGTCAGCGCGTCGTTGACCTGCCCGGCGAGTTCCCGGGTGGGGACGAGGACGAGGGCGAGCGGCTTGCGGGGCTCGGCACGGCGGCCGACGGTGCGGGCGAGGAGCGGCAGACCGAAGGCGAGGGTCTTGCCGGAGCCGGTGCGGCCACGGCCGAGCACGTCACGGCCGGCCAGGGAGTTCGGCAGCGTGGCCGCCTGGATGGGGAACGGCGCGGTGACGCCCTGGCTGCCGAGGGTGGCGAGCATCTCGCCGGGGAGGCCGAGGTCCTCGAAGGCCTCCACCGCGGGGAGCGCGGGGGTGATCGTCTCGGGGAGGGCGAACTCCCCCGACGTCACGGTCCTGCGGCCCGAGCCGCCCTTGCCCTGGCCCTGCCGGGGCGCACCGCCGCGGCCGCCGGAGCCGCCGAAGCGGCGGCCGCCGCTCTTGGGGGCGCCCTTGTAGGCGGAGCGGGTACGGCCGGATCGATCGTTCGCACGTGCCTGTGTCACGGAGAACCTTCCTTGATGTGGCGCGTCTCAAGGAATGTCCGCCGCAGTGGGACGCGGGGAATTGCAAGAACGAGCCTGGGTGAATGGGGCCGCGGGGGCGGTTCCGCCCGGTGAGGGCGCGGCCCTTGAGAAGCAGCGACGGGAGTGTGCACCTCTCCGTGTGATCCGTGTGAGATCTTGCTGCGCAGTAGGCGCCGGTGCTGGCGCAGTGCCGGTCCTTCCGACCCCGCGGGTCGATGACCGCACGACTACAACAGAGATCGACACTAGCACGGCGATCGCCGGAGCACTGTGACGGGCGTCGCCCACCCCTCTCCCCCGGGCTGGAATGCGCCGCTCGCGGCGGGGAGGATCCGGTCCGTGAAACGACCGTTGTTGTTCCTGGACGTGGACGGCCCGCTCAACCCGTACGCGGCCCGGCCCACGAGGCGCCCCGAGGGTTACATCACCCTCAGGGTGCCCCGCGACGGCGCCCGTGTTGACGAGGTGAGCCTGTCGTCCCGTCGGCGCCCCCTTCGGGTCTGGCTCAATCCGGAGCACGGACCCGCCCTGCTCCGGCTGGAATACGACCTGTGCTGGGCGACGACATGGATGCGCGAGGCCAACCACTGGATCGCACCCGCTCTCGGCCTCCCCGAACTCCCCTTCGTCGACTTCGGTGACGCGCTCTTCCGGGAGCGCCCCGACGGCGTCCACTGGAAGACCGCGCCACTGGTGGAACACGCCGACGGCCGGCCCTTCGCCTGGGTGGACGACGAACAGACCGAGCCCGACCGGGCCTACGTCGACGCCCACCACAGCGGGCCTGCGCTCCTGCACCACGTCGACCCACGCGTCGGCCTCCGCGACGACGACTTCCGTGCCCTCGCGGACTTCGCGGACGCCCCACATGGCGCAGACCCGAGCTCGGTTCGTCAGGGCGGTGTCAGAGCCGCGCCTCCTCCCTCCCGGCGCCCGTGACGGTGCGGAGGAAGGGGAGGGCGAGGAGCAGCGCGGTCGCGACGAGGACAGCGGCCGTGCAGAGCGGCCCCAGGGGGCCGGCTGCGGTGCCGAGTGTGGCTCCGGCCGCGACGGGGCCGACGGCTGCTCCCACGTTGAGTGCCGCCGTCGCATACGAGCCGGCCATCGTGGGGGCGCCCGCGGCCTCGTGGAGGACGCGGGCGATCAGTGTGCTGCCTAGCGCGAACGACAGCGCGCCCTGCGCGAACACGAGCGGGAGCAGGGCGGCCGGCCGGTGGGCCAGCACCGCCAGGGCGGGCCAGCCGGCCAGCAGCAGGGGGCCCGCGACCGCGAGGACGCGGCCGGGGTTCCGGTCGGACAGGCGTCCGGCGACGGTGACGCCCACGAAGGAGCCGGCGCCGAAGAGCACCAGGGCGACGGACACCCACAGCTCGCCCAGCCCGGCGGTGTCGGTCACCACGGGTGCGAGGAAGGTGAGGCCGCCGAAGGTGCCCGCGTTCACCAGCGCGCCGAGCAGCATCACCAGGATCAGCCGGGGCCTGGTGAGTTGGGCGAGTTCCGTCCGCAGCGCCGGCTTGCCGGCCGCCTCGTCCTCGTCCTGTCTCGCGGGGATGCCCTTGAGAATGCCGACGGACGCGGGCAGGCAGAGCGCGGCCACGGCCCAGAACGTGGCCTGCCAGCCGAGCTGCGCGCCGAGGACCGCCCCGCCGGGGACGCCGGCGATCGTGGCCAGCGTCGTGCCGGACAGGAGCACGGCCAGGGCGCGTCCCTTCCTGTCGGGCGGGACCAGGGCGGCCGCGGCCGTCAGGGCGACGGCGAGGAATCCGGCGTTCGCGAGCGCGGCGACGACCCGGGTGGCGAAGAGGAGGGCGAAGCTCGTGGACGCGGCCCCCACGGCGTGGGCCGCGGCGAAGGCGAGGAGGAAGCCCACGAGGGCCGGGCGCCTGGGCCAGTCGCGGGCGGAGGCGGCCACGAGGGGGGCTCCGACGATCATGCCGATCGCGTAGGCCGAGGTGAGCGAGCCCGCCGTCCCGACGGTGACGCCGAGATCCAGGGCGATGTCCGGCAGGAGGCCGGCGAGCATGAACTCCGAGGTGCCCATGGCGAAGACCGCCAGGGCGAGCAGGTACAGCGGAAGGGGCATCGGGAGTGGCTCCGAGGTGAGGAGAGGCACGAGAGGGTCATCTCGTCACCGCGGCCAGCCGTGAACACACGCGCGTCCCACCGCGGAAGGCGGTGCGACGGCGGGACTGCGGACTCGGTGGTTCAGGGGCTGGCGGCGTGACCGACAGCCCCCACCTCGTCCGACTCAGGACTCGACATGTCCCGCACGGTACCGGACCGATGCCCGCCGGAGCATTCCGGTTCCGGCCGTGCGCTCGCCCCTCACGCGGTCCCGCCGGACGGCACCCGCGCCACCCCCGCGTAGATCCCGCTGTCCTCCGCCGCGGGGGCGGGCGCCCCACGGAACCATTCCGGGGCCGTCACCAGGCCCGGATCGACCAGGTCTAGCCCGTCGAAGAAGCGGGCGACCTCGTCGCGCGTGCGGAAGCCGAGGCGGATGCCGGCGCGGGCGTACTCCTCGGTGACCTGGCGGGCCAGGTCGGAGTGGAGGTCGGACGCGGCGTGGGACAGCACGAGGTGGCTGCCCGGCGGCAAGGCGTCCACCAGCTCCCGGACGATGCCCCGCGGGTCCTGGTCGTCGGGAAGGAAGTGGAGGAGGGCTATGAGGGACAGCGCGACGGGGCGTGAGAAGTCGAGGACGCCGCGGGCCTGCCGCAGTATCCCGCCGGGGTCGCGCACGTCGGCCTGGACGTACTCCGTGGCGCCCTCCGGGCTGCTGACGAGCAGCGCCTCGGCGTGACGCAGCACGATGGGGTCGTTGTCGACGTATACGATCCGCGCCGCGGGGACCACGCGCTGCACGATCTGGTGGAGGTTCGGCTCGGTGGGGATGCCGGTGCCGATGTCGAGGAACTGGTCGACGCCCTGGTCCGCGAGCCAGGCGGCGGCGCGGTGCATGAAGGCCCGGTTCTGCCGGGCGGCGTCCTTGGCCTGCGGCGGGAGCTTGCGTCCGACGGCCTCGTCGACCGGGTAGTTGTCCTTGCCGCCCAGCAGCCAGTCGTAGACCCGCGCGGGCTGGGCCCTGCTGGTGTCGGTCCGCGGCGGGGTGGGGGGTGTGCCCGTCGGCATGACACGTCCGTTCCGGTGGGTGTGACGGCTCCGAGGCCCTGACGATCATCGAGTCTGGCACACCAACACCCGTGCCGACAGGGGTCGTTGATCCCTCTACGGCAGCCGTCTCAGCGTCCCGCGGGCGGCGGAGCCGTGCTCTCCCTCAGCACCAGCCGCGCCGGCACCAGCGTGGTCCCCCGCTCCGGCCCCTCCTGCCGCATCTTCCGCAGCACCGCCCGCACGCACAGCCGCCCCACCTCGGCGAAGTCCTGGTGCAGGGTGGTCAGCGGGGGCAGGAACGACGACGCCTCCGGGATGTCGTCGAAACCGACGACGCTGACGTCCTCCGGTACCCGTCTGCCGTACTCGTGCAGCGCTCTCAACAGCCCCAGTGCCATCTGGTCGTTGGCGGCGAAGACGGCCGTGCAGTCCTCGCGGGCGGCGAGTTCGAGGCCGGCCCGGTAGCCGGACTCGGCCGACCAGTCGCCGCGGACCAGCGGCGGCAGTTCCCGGCCCGCCTCGGTGAGCGCGGCCCGCCAGGCGTCCGTGCGGCGCTGGGCGGCGAACGAGTCCTCGGGCCCCGCGAGATGCCACACGGTGCGATGGCCCAGGTCGAGCAGGTGCCGTACGGCGGCGCGGGTGCCGCCGTGCTGGTCGGTGTCGACGACCGTGTAGCGGTCGCCGGCGTCGGAATCGACCACCACCACCTGCACGTGCGGCGGGAGTTGGACCGTGGCCGCGTCCAGGAGGTGCACCTCCATGATGACGATCACGGCGTCGACGGCGAGTTCCTCGAGGCGGGTGAACGCGCCCCGCACCTCGTCCTGCGTGGGAACGGCGACCGGCAGCAGGGTCACCGCGTACCCCTCGTGGGCGGCGGAGTTGGCGATGGCCTCGAGGGTGCGCACGTTACCGGTGGTGGAGAGCGAGAAGGTGATGACGCCTATGGTGCGGAACTCACCGCGTTTGAGGGCGCGGGCGGCGCTGTTGGGCCGGTAGCCGAGCTCCTTCATCGCCGCGAGGACCTGGCGGCGGGTCTCCTCGGTCACCCCGGGGTAGCCGTTGGAGACGCGGGAGACCGTCTGGGCCGACACCCCCGCGAGCCGTGCCACGTCCGCCATGGAGGCGGTGGCGCGGGCCCGGGTGCGGCGCCGGGGGGCGGGCGCGGCCGTCCCCGGGCCGTCTCCCGCCGTCGCGGCGGCCGGGCCGCCCGGGTTCACCACCGCGTCGTCGACCGTCTCCACGTGCTTCCCCCCGCCTTCCTGTCTCTCGTGTCACGGTCCGTCTGAGGACCCTTGACCGTCGTCATCGGGGCAGTGTAGACATGCCGCCACCGGATGTTTACGTAAACATAACAGCTCGACGCGACTCCCGGCCGAGTGATGTTTGCGCAACCATCCGGACCGGGCGACCTGCCGCCCGGCTTCGTGCCGGGTGCCGAGCCGCTGGTTACCGGAACGCCGAACAGCGAGGAACGACATGACGACGCTGCAACCGCCGGCGGCCGCAGGGCCGCGGCCGGCCCCGCCTCCGGCGAGACGGGACCGGCGCTCGTGGAAGGGCTGGGGTTTCATCGGTCCGTTCGCGGCCGTGTTCGCCCTGGTGTTCCTCGCTCCGATCGCCTACTCGGTCTATCTCAGCCTGTTCCGCGACCAGCTCATCGGCGGCACCACGTTCGTCGGCCTGGAGAACTACCAGCAGGCGCTGAAGGACGAGCTGTTCTGGGCGTCGCTGGGCCGGGTCGCGCTGTTCCTGGTGATCCAGGTGCCGATCATGCTGGGCATCGCCCTGCTGGTGGCGCTCGCCCTGGACAGCGGCCGGCTGTACGGCAAGAGCTTCTTCCGCATCACGATCTTCCTGCCGTACGCGGTGCCCGCCGTGGTCGCCACCCTGATGTGGGGCTTCATGTACGGCACCAAGTACGGCCTGGTCGGC
Source organism: Streptomyces althioticus (assembly GCA_014649355.1). Lineage (GTDB taxonomy): Bacteria > Actinomycetota > Actinomycetes > Streptomycetales > Streptomycetaceae > Streptomyces > Streptomyces althioticus. The sequence continues at coordinate 255,478 of BMSW01000006.1, read as the reverse complement.
GACTTCAACTCGGCCTTCGGCTGGTCGCTGCCGGACCCGCTCTCCGCGGACCTGGTGCTGGCCTCCATCGGCAACATCGTCACGTGGGAGTTCGTCGGCTACAACATGCTGATCTTCTACTCGGCGCTGCGGGTCGTCCCGCACTCCCTGTACGAGGCGGCGGAGATCGACGGCGCGAGCCAGTGGCGGGTGATCACCGCGATCAAGCTGCCCGCGATCCGGGGCGCGCTGGTCATCGCGACGATCTTCTCCATCATCGGCAGCTTCCAGCTCTTCAACGAGCCGAGCATCCTGCGTCCGCTGGCGCGCAACGCCATCACGACGGACTACACGCCGAACTTCTACACGTACTCGCTGTCCTTCAGCGGCCAGCAGCACAACTACTCCGCGACCGTGGCCATCATCATGGGCCTGATCACGATGGTGGTCGCCTACGTCGTGCAGCTTCGCGGCATGCGCAAGGGAGCGTGACCCGATGACCACCCCTGTCACCACCCCCGCACCCGCCGCCACGGCCCCCGGCGCGGTGAGGAGCGCCCCGCGTCTGCGACGCGTCAAGGAGCACCGCCCGGGCCGCCCGCGGCGCAGCAAGCTGCTGACCGTGCTGACCTCGCTGGTCGTCCTCTACACCGTGGTCCCGCTGATCTGGCTGGTGATCAACGCGACGAAGACGCAGGCCGGGCTGGGGAGCTCCAACGGCCTGTGGTTCGCGGACGACTTCGCGCTGTGGGACAACATCCGGGACACGTTCACCTACGGCGACGGCATCTTCACCCGGTGGCTGCTCAACACCCTGCTGTACGTGGTGCTGGGCGCCGGCGGCGCGACCCTGCTGGCGGTGCTCGGCGGGTACGCGCTGGCGAAGTTCGACTTCCCCGGCAAGCGCGGCGTCTTCGCCACGGTGATCGGCGCGGTGGCGGTCCCGGGCACCGCGCTCGCCGTCCCCACCTTCCTGATGTTCAGCAAGATGGGGCTGACGGACACCCCGTGGGCGGTCGTCCTGCCGTCGCTGGTGTCGCCGTTCGGCCTCTACCTGATGTGGGTCTTCGCCAGCGAGGCGATCCCCACGGAGCTGCTGGAGGCCGCCCGGATGGACGGCGCGGGCGAGGCGCGGACCTTCTTCACCGTCGCGCTCCCGCTGCTCGCCCCCGGCATCGTGACCGTGCTGCTGTTCACCACGGTCGCCACCTGGAACAACTACTTCCTGCCGCTGATCATGCTCAAGGACCCGGACTGGTACCCCCTGACCCTGGGCCTGAGCGCGTGGAACTCCCAGGCGGAGACCGTCGGCGGCGAAGTGATCTTCAACCTGGTGATCACCGGTTCGCTCCTCACGATCCTGCCGCTCGTCGTCGCCTTCCTGTTCCTCCAGAAGTACTGGCAGTCGGGTCTCGCCGCCGGAAGCGTCAAGGAGTGACCCGGCGGCCGCCCGGCCCCCACGACCTCACACCACCCCCACGCCCTGTCTCCCCCACCCCTCCCCTGTCCCACCCACGAAGAAGTGGATCCACACTCATGCGCAGAAGGACCAGCCGCCTGCTGGGCGGCATCGCCCTCGTGACCTCCCTCGCCCTGGGCGCCACCGCCTGCGGCGGCTCGGACGACGGCGCCGGCACCGAGCCGGTCTCCGCCGAGGACATCCAGGCGGCCCTGGACGAGGGCGGCACGGTCACCGTCTGGTCGTGGGAACCCACGCTGAAGACGGTCGCCGCCGACTTCCAGAAGAAGCACCCCAAGGTCAAGATCAACCTGGTGAGCGAGCGCTCCGGCGACAAGCACTACACGGCGCTGTCGAACGCCATATCCGCGGGCAAGGGCGTCCCGGACGTCGCCCAGCTGGAGTACTTCTCCATCGGCCAGTACTCCCTCACCAAGGGCCTGACCGACCTGTCCGGCTTCGGCGCGGACAAGCTGGCCTCGAAGTACACGCCGGGCCCGTGGAACGCCGTCACCGAGGGCGACAAGGTGTACGGCCTGCCGATGGACTCCGGTCCGATGGCGCTGTTCTACAACAAGCAGGTCTTCGACAAGTACAAGATCGCCGTCCCGACCACCTGGGACGAGTACCTGGACGCGGCCCGCAAGCTGCACAAGGCCGACCCGAAGGCGTACATCGCCAACGACACCGGCGACGCCGGCTTCACCACCAGTCTGCTGTGGCAGGCCGGTTCGCGCCCCTACAAGGTCGACGGCACCAACGTGAAGATCGACTTCGGTGACGCGAACGCCAAGAAGTTCACGGACGTCTGGCAGAAGCTGATCGACGAGAAGCTGCTCGCGCCCGTCACCAGCTGGACCGACGACTGGTACAAGGGCCTCGGCGACGGCTCCATCGCCACGCTGTCCACCGGCGCCTGGATGCCCGCCAACTTCGAGTCCGGCGTGCCGAACGCCTCCGGCCAGTGGCGTGTGGCCCCGCTGCCCGCGTGGGCCAAGGGCGACAAGGCCAGCGCGGAGAACGGCGGCAGCGCGCTGACCGTGCCCGCGCTCGCCAAGAACAAGGAACTGGCCTACGCCTTCGTCGAGTACGCCAACTCCGGTGAGGGCGTCGCCTCCCGTGTCTCCGAGGGCGCCTTCCCCGCCACCCAGGCGGAGCTGAAGTCCGCCGAGTTCCTGGGCAAGAAGTTCCCGTACTTCGGCGGCCAGAAGGCCAACGGGATCTTCGCCGACTCGGCCGCGAACGTCGCCGACGACTGGTCGTACCTGCCCTTCCAGGCCTACGCCAACTCGATCTTCAACGACACCGTCGGCAAGGCGTACATCTCCGGCACCCGGCTGGAGGAGGGCCTGAAGGCCTGGCAGGACGCCTCGGTCAAGTACGGCGAGGAGCAGGGCTTCACCGTCGAGAAGTAGCGACACGCACCACCCGCGGGGCGGCGCGCACCACGCCGCGCGCCGCCCGATGCGCCCACCGGAAGGACCACCATGATCTCCACCCTCCTGTCCCGCAGCGGCGGGCCGGACGGTGACACCGCCCCCCGTCTCCTCTTCGGCGCCGACTACAACCCGGAGCAGTGGCCCCGCTCCGTGTGGGAGGAGGACGTCCGGCTGATGCGGGAGGCCGGCGTCAACGTCGTGTCCGTCGGGATCTTCTCCTGGGCCCGGCTCCAGCCGACGGCGGACACCTGGGACTTCGGCTGGCTGGACGACGTGCTCGACCTGCTGCACGAGGGCGGCGTCGGCGTCGACCTGGCCACCGCGACCGCCTCCCCGCCGCCGTGGCTGACCACCGCCCACCCGGAGGTCCTCCCGGTGACCGCGACCGGCGAGACCCTGTGGCCGGGCGCCCGCCAGCACTGGCGGCCCACCTCGCCCGTCTTCCGCGAGTACGCGCTGCGCCTGGTCCGCACGCTCGCCGAGCGGTACAAGGACCACCCCGCGCTGGTCGCCTGGCACGTCAGCAACGAGCTGGGCTGCCACAACGTCTACGACTACTCCGACGACGCGGCCCGCGCCTTCCGGGAGTGGCTGCGCGAGCGGTACCGCACGCTGGACGCGCTCAACGACGCCTGGGGCACCGCGTTCTGGTCGCAGCGCTACTCCGCGTGGGAGCAGATCCTGCCGCCGCGACTGGCCGCCTCGCACCCCAACCCGACCCAGCAGCTGGACTTCAAGCGGTTCTCGTCGGACGCGCTGAAGGACCACCTGCGCGCCGAGCGGGACCTGCTGCGGGAGATCACCCCGGACGTGCCGGTCACCACCAACTTCATGGTGATGGGCAACACCAAGGGCATGGACTACGCGGACTGGGCGGAGGAGATCGACTTCGTCTCCAACGACCACTACGTGCACCCAGGCCCCCAGGACCGCGACGAGCTGTCCTTCTCCGCCAACCTCACCAGCGGCATCGCCGGCGGCCAACCGTGGTTCCTGATGGAGCACTCGACCAGCGCCGTCAACTGGCAGCCGGTGAACGTGGCCAAGCGCCCCGGCGAGCTGGCCCGCGACTCCCTGCTGCACGTGGCGCACGGCGCGGACGCGGTCTGCTTCTTCCAGTGGCGGCAGTCGGCGGCGGGCGCCGAGAAGTACCACTCGGCGATGGTGCCGCACGCCGGCGCGGACAGCGACCTGTTCCGCGCGGTGGCCGAGCTGGGCGCCACGCTGAAGAAGCTGGCCCCGGTGGCCGGCAGCGAGCGGGAGCCCGCGAAGGTCGGCATCGTGTACGACTGGGACTCCTGGTGGGCGAGCGAGCAGGACTCGCACCCCACGGCCCTGCTGCGGTACCGGCAGGAGGCCCTCGACTGGTACTCGGCGCTGCTCCGCCTCGGCATCCGTGCCGACCTCGTCACCACCCGCTCGGACCTCCAGCGCCACCAGGTGCTGATCGCGCCCGTGCTGCACGTGGTGCCCGCCGACCTGGCCAAGACGCTCACCCGGTACACCGAACAGGGCGGCCATCTGATCACGACGTACTTCTCCGGGGTCGTCGACGAGCACGACCACGTGTGGCTCGGCGGCTATCCGGGCGCCCTGCGGAACCTGCTGGGCATCACGGTCGAGGAGTTCGCGCCGCTGCTCGCGGGCGACAGCGTGGAGCTGGACGACGCCACCACCGGCACGCTGTGGACCGACCGCATCACGGTGACCGCCGACGAGACGGACGTCCTCGTCCGCTACCGCACCGGCGAGCAGGCCGGCCGGCCCGCCGTCACCCGGCGCCCCTCGGGCCGCGGCACCGCCGCGTACGTCTCCACCCGGCTCGGTGTGGACGGGCTGGCGTCGCTGCTGCCGCGTCTGCTGGAACCGGCCGGTGTGGAGAGCGAACTGCCCGCCGGGGCGCGGGGATCGGTGGAGCCGGTGGTGCGCCGGGGTCCCGGGGGCCGGTTCCTGTTCCTGGTGAACCGGACCGACGGCACCGTCCCCGTGCCGGGGCTCGACGGCGAGGTGCTGCTCGGGGACACCGGCGACGACGGGACCCTCACCCTCGGCCCCCGGGCCGTCGCGGTCCTGCGGCAGCCGGCCTCCTGACCGGGCCGTACCAGCCCCCGGAACGGCACGGGCCGTTCCGGGGGCCGTCCTGCGCCGGCCGGCGCGAGCCCGGCCGGGCGTACCACCGGAGCGCCCCACACCCCCGCTGTGAGGAGCTCGGGCGTACCACCGGAGCGCCCCACACCCCCGCTGGTGGGAGCACACCAACGGCACGCACGCACCCGCGACAGACGCCTCGTCAGGTGACGGTGGACCTGTCCACGTGACGGCGCTCGGCCGTCTTCACGGTGCCCGCCCGGTCGGTGACGACCTTCGTGGTCGACGCGTCGCCGAGGACGCCCCGCTGCTGAACGCAGTGGGCGACGCACCAGGCCGCTCACCCCTGCGGCTCCCCGATGGTGACCACGCGCGCCCACTCCGGCGGGGTGTCCGGCCGGTACTCGGGATCCTCCTCGCGGGTCCTGCGGGGCGGGCGGGGGAACAGGCCGACCACCGTGCGGCAGGGCGGCCGTGACGACGGCCAGCGGGTCTGGCCGTCGGTGAGGACGACGAGCACGTCAGGACGGGGACGCGCGGTCAGCGCCCGGGTGAAACCGGCCCGCAGATCGGTGCCGCCGCCTCCGACGAGCGGAACGCCCTCCGCGCGGCACAGCCGGTGCACCTCGTGGGGCGCGGCGTCGCACGGCACCACGGACACCAGGTCGCGGCGCCCGCCCACGGCGCGGGAGATCGCCGTCACCTCCAGCAGGGCGCTGCCCAGTTCGGCGTCGCTGACCGAGCCGGAGGTGTCGACCACGACGGACACCCGGGGCGGGGTGCGCCGCAGGCTGGGCAGGATCGCGCCGGGCACGCCGGCCGACCGCCGGGAGGGCCGGCCGTAGCTGTAGTCGTCGCCCGAGCCGGACGCGGACACGGCGGAGCGGAGCGCCGCGCCGAGCAGCTCCCGCCAGGGCTGCGGCGGGTGGAACACCTCCTCCGCCCAGCGCCGCCAGCGTTTGGGCGTCCTGCCGGGGCGGCCGACGATGCCCTGGGCCACCCGGAAGCGGACCGCGTCGCGTTCCTGGTCGGTGAGGGCGTGCGCGCCGTCCGGGCCGAGGTCCCACTCCCGTTCGAGGCCGTCGGCGCCGCTGCCGCAGTTCAGCCAGACCATGGTGCGGGTGTGCGCGCCGAGCCGGAACCGGGACAGGTAGTCCTCCATCAGCAGCCCGGACTCCAGCCCCAGCTGCCCGGGCAGGACGATGTCCTCGGGCTGTGGCAGACCGTCGCCGTACACGTCGTCGTTGATCTCGCAGTCGGCGGCGATGTTCGTCCGCAGCCGCTCCCCCGGCCCGTCGGTCCCTCGTGCGCGGGCCACGCGGTCGCCACGCCCGTGGTGGTCGCGCAGCAGGTGGGACACCTCGTGCACCCAGACACCGGCCAGCTCCTCCAGGGACGTGTCGGCGACGAACGCGGGCGAGACGTAGCACCGCCAGTACCGGTCGACGGCCATCGTGGGGACACCGCGGGACGCGACGGGGTGCAGGGCGAAGAGGGCGGTGGCGAGGTAGGGGCGGGCGCGGACGGCCGTCAGCCGGGCCGCGAGCAGTTTGTCGAGGTCGAGCGCGGAGGCCGCGGTGTGCGGAGTGTGCGTGATCATCGGGTCGCCGCCTCGCGCGTGCGGGCCAGGGTCCGGTCGGCGCGGCGGGAGAGTTTTAGGGCGCCGGTGAGGCGTTCGATCGTCGGGGGGACGTCCCAGTCCTCGCGGCGCAGTGCGGCGAGGGTGGTCGCGGGGACGACGACCAGGTCGGGCGCGCCGGTGGAGGCGGCGCGGGCCAGCAGGTCCCAGGCGGCGTCCCAGCGGTGCCGCTCGGGGCGGGCGCGCACGGCGGCGACCACCGCGTCCAGCGTGGCCTGGCGCAGGTCGCCCCGTTCGGGCAGCTCGGCGCCCGCCGGGTCCGCGAGCAGGGTCTCGGGGTCGGGCAGGTCCAGCCGGTCCAGGCTCGCCAGCATCTCCAGGCCCGGTCCGTCGCCGACGGTGCCGCGCACCAGCAGGGAGAGGACGTCGCGGGAGGAGCCGGCGGCGGTGGCGAAGGCGATCAGACGCAGGGTCATCTCCCAGCTGCGGGGCGAGGGCCAGGGGCCGCCGCGGCGGGTCTCGCCGTTCGGCAGCCGGTGCACCAGCGGGGGCCGCGCGGTAAGAAAGGCGCACACCGCGCGGCGGGCGTGGGCGACGGCGTCCGGCAGGCGGGAGGGGTCCAGTTCGGGCAGGGTGGCGTGCGGCCAGGTCCCGCCGAGGCCGCGGACGACGGTCTCGGGGTCGTGGGTCCAGTTCAGGTGCACGAAACGGTTGGCCAGCGGCGGACTCAGCTCCCAGCCGTCGGCGGCGGAGGCACGCGGGTTGGCGGCGGCGACGATCCGCACGCCCGGCGGGAGCCGCAGCGCGCCGACCCGCCGCTCCAGGACCAGCCGCAGCAGGGCGGCCTGCACGGCGGGCGGGGCGGTGGACAGCTCGTCCAGGAACAGCAGGCCCCGGCCGGCCCGCACCAGGCGCACGGCCCAGTCCGGCGGAGCCATCGGCACACCCTGTTCGGCGGGGTCGTCGCCGACGACAGGCAGCCCGGAGAAGTCGGACGGCTCGTGCACGCTGGCGATGACGGTGGTCAGAGGGAGGTCGAGCGCGGCGGCGAGCTGGGTGAGCGCGGCGGTCTTGCCGATGCCCGGCTCGCCCCAGAGCAGTACGGGGAGGTCTGCGGCCACCGCGAGGGTGAGCGCCTCCAGCTGGACGTCGGGGCGCGGTTCGGTGGTGGTGTCGCGCAGCAGGGCGAGCAGGTCTGCGGCGACGTCGAGCCGGGAGGGGGCGGACAGGGACGTGGGCATGAGGCATCACCGAGGAAGGAGAGGGGGCCAGACGCGGCCCGGTCGGTCAGCGGAAGGTGGCGTGGCGCGGGTGGGTGCGGTGGTCGCGGCGCCGGGCGGGGGCGGGGAGGATCCAGTGGTCGGCGGGGCCGCGCAGGCCGGCCCGGTGGAGCCCGTGGGCGAGCCGCCGCGACGCGGCTTCTTCGAGGGCGTCCTTCAGCGGTCCGTCGCGCAGGCACGCGTCCGGGCCGAGCAGGTTCTCCACGACCGCCAGCGCGCCGTCGACGTCCCCGTGGACCAGGCGTTCACGGACGCCTGTGAGGCAGTCCGGCCTGCGATGGGCGCGGTCGACGAACTGGAGGCAGGGCAGCGGGGTGCCGGTCAGTTCGGCCAGCGTCTCCTCCCGCCTGATCTCGTCGGGAGTGTGGTCCAGCGGGACCAGGACGCCGTCGACGAGGGCGACGCGGTGCGGGACGCCCTGGCACAGGACGGTGTGGGGGCGGCCGTTGTCCGGTGCGGGAGACGGCTGCGGGGCGACGGGGTGGCCGGGCGCCAGGGCGGAAGCGACCAGCGGATGCAGCCGTCCGGCGTCGATCGCGCCGGCCCGGAGGAGGGCGAGGTCGGGGACGACGTGGGTCGACGCGTCCGGCAGGAGGGGCGTCGTCCGGAAGGCGGCCGGTCCGGTGGACTCCGCGACCGGACGGCCTCCGTCGCCGGACAGGTCCAGCACCAGCCGGCGCCGGGCGCCCAGCCGTACGACGACGGACCCTTCCGTGCGTCCCGCGTCGCGGAGCAGGATGCGGGCCTCGTCCGCCCAGCGGTCCACGGCGTAGGGGTGGCCCGGCGGCAGCGGCCCGAACGGCACCGCATCCCGCGGGTCCGACCCGTCCGCCCCGGACCGGTGCCGCAGTTCGTGCGCCCGGCGGGCGTCCCACAGGTGCCGGTGCAGGTCGAACCGGAACCGCCGGCCGGGCCGGGGGCGCGGATGGCCGCGGTACCCCTCCCGCAACCGGTCGCCGTCCCACAGCGCGAGGCTCATGCGCTGGCCGCCCGCCGCCCACGCGGGCGGGGTGCGGACCACCAGGTACACGGGGCAGGGCCCGTCCGGTTCGTCCACGGTGTAGCGGGCGAGGGGCACGGCGAGGCCCGGCCGCAGCAGGCCGTCGGGGGCGCACCTCGGCATGTGCCAGCGCAGCAGGTCGGGTGCCAGGTGCCGCAGGTCCGCGCGCACGCGTGCCGTGAGGCCGGCGCCGTGGGTGCGGGTGAGGTCGCGCAGCCGCAGGTCGACGTCGACGCGGGCCGCGGCGCACGCGCCGGCCCAGTCGCCGGAGCGGCGGCGGGCGGTCGCGGTCTCGATCGTGGTGGGCGGCACGGCGTACTCGCGTACGCGCCGCCAGAGGGAGAGACGGAAGTCCTCGTCCACGGGGCGTGGGTGCATCAGCACTCACCTTGCGTGGACGGGACCTCCCTTCTGTGCAGGAAGGAGGTGGTCATCGCCGTCAGACTAGTGCGCCGTGGATCACCCTGTCAGGTGGTTTTTCCGGAACAGGGCCGCCATGTCATCGGGAACGTGCGGTAGTTGCGGTGTGAACCGACCACTCGTACGGGCATCAATTGTCATGATCCTGCGGCCCGGTGGTCGGGCCGCAGCCGCATGGAGGTGTGGGATGCACCGAAGAATCGCCGCCGCACTCGCCACCCCGGCCCTCGCCCTCGTCGGCGTCCTCGGCACGGCCACCGCCGCCGACGCGGCTCCCGCCGACAAGCCGCAAGTCCTGGCCAGTTGGACCCAGACCAGCGCATCCAGCTACAACCAGTGGGCCGCCGCACGCTCCAACCAGGGCGCCTGGTCCGCCTACGGGTTCGACTGGTCCACCGACTACTGCTCCTCCTCCCCCGACAACCCCTTCGGCTTCCCCTTCTCGAACGCCTGCGCCCGGCACGACTTCGGCTATCGCAACTACAAGGCCGCCGGTTCCTTCAGCGCCAACAAGTCCCGGCTCGACAGCGCCTTCTACGAGGACCTCAAGCGTGTGTGCAACGGCTACGGCGGCGCGACCAGGACCGCCTGCAACAGCACCGCGTGGACCTATTACCAGGCGGTCAAGGCCTTCGGCTGAACCGTCACCCGCCGGGGAACGACCACGGGCCCCGCGGCCGGGAGGTGAACTCCCCGCCGCGAGGCCCGCGGTGACGTCCCGCCCCGCTCAACGACGGGCGCGCACCAGCACGTGAAGGAAGTACGGCGTGCCGATGACCGCCGTCATGAGGCCCGCGCCCAGCTGCGCCGGGGCGATGACCGTGCGGCCCAGCAGGTCCGCCGTGCACACCAGTACGGCGCCCAGCAGCACCGCGACCGGCAGCACCCGGGTGTGACGGCGGCCGACCAGGGCGCGCGCGGCGTGCGGTGCCACCAGGCCCACGAAGCCGATGGTGCCCGCGGCCGCCACGGCGGTCGCCGTGAGCAGCACGCTCACCACGAGGAAGCCGAGCCGGCCCCGCGAGAGGTCCAGGCCGAGGAGCCTCGGTGTGTCCTCGTCCAGGGAGACCAGGTCGAGCTCGCGGTGCCGTACGCCCGCCACCGCCACGCCGAGCGTGAGCACCGCCGCGAGGGGCAGCACGTCGGGCAGGTCACGGCCGTAGGTGGAGCCCGACAGCCAGGTGAGCGCCTTGGTGGCGTTGAACGGGTCGGTGAGCACGATCAGCAGGCTGATCACGGCGGTCGTCCCCGACGCCACGCCGATGCCGACGAGCACCAGCCGGTTCTGCTGGAAGCCGCCGCGCGCCGCGAGCCCGAACACGAGGACGGCGGTGAGCGCGGACCCCGCGAAGGCGGCGGCGGAGATGCTCCATCCCCCGGCCATCGGGACGGTGGTGACGAGGAGGACCGCGCCGAGCGCGCCGCCGCCGGAGACGCCGAGGACGGCGGGTTCGGCGAGCGGGTTGCGGGTGACGGCCTGGACGAGCGTGCCGGCCAGAGCGAGCGCGGCGCCGGCGAGGAGCGCGGCGAGCACCCGCGGGGTGCGCGTGTCCAGGACGAAGGAGACCGTCCGGCCCGCGTTGCCCCGCGCCCAGTTGGCCACGTCGCCCAGCAGCAGCTTGTGGTCGCCGAGCAGCAGCCCCGCGACGGCGACGGCGATCAGGGCGAGCACCAGCACCGTGAGCGTCACGACGAAGACCCCGCGGCTGCGGATGGCGAGCTTGTCGGGTGCGGCGGCACCGCCCGTCTCGCGCAGCCGGGCCGCCATCACGACCAGGAACGCCGCCCCCACGAAGCTGGTGACCACGCCGGTGGGCACCGCGACGGCGGTGTCGGCGTCGATCATGGCGCGCAGCAGCACGTCCGCGCCCAGCACCAGCGCGGCGCCGACGAGACCGGTGACCGCGGCGCCGACACGCAGCCGCCGTACGCCACGGACCCAGCGGGCGAGCGGGCGGGCGAGCGCCGGGGCGCACAGGCCGACGAAGCCGATCGGCCCGGCGAGGGTGACGGCAGCGGCGGACAGCAGCGTCGCCAGCACGACGGCCGTGACGCGAGTGGCCCGCACCGGCACGCCGAGACCGCGCGCGGTGTCGTCGCCGAGCGCGAGGGCGTCCACCCGGCGCGCGACGAGGAACAGCCCGGCGAGCCCGATGACGACGACGGGCAGCATCTGCAGCACGCCCTCGAAGCCGTTCTGGGCGATGCTGCCCTGGTTCCACTGGTAGAGGCCCTCGGTCTCCTCCGGGAACAGCAGGAGCAGCCCCTCGGTGACCGCGGTCAGGCCGAGCGCGAGCGCGGTGCCGGCCAGCACGAGCCGTACGGTGCCCGCGCCGAGCCCGGACAGGCCGAGGACGACGGCCGCCGCGCCCAGACCGCCCGCGAAGGCGACGGCCGAGGAGGCGACCAGCGGCAGCGAGAGGCCGGTGACGGCGAAGACGCCGAGGGCGAAGTAGGAGCCCGCGTTCACGGCGAGGGTGTCCGGGGACGCCAGGACGTTGCGGCTGACGGCCTGGAGGGCGAGGCCCGCGACGCCCAGGGCGGCGCCCACGAGCAGCCCCGCCGCCATCCGGGGCAGCCGGGAGGCGATGACGACGGACGCGTCGCCCGGGTCGGCCCGGCCGGTGAGGGCCTTGAGGACCTCGGCCGGGCCGACCGCGGCCGTGCCCTGGGTGATGTCGACGACGGCGAGGGCGGCGACCAGGAGCACGAGCGCGGTCGTCACCGCGGCCGCGCCCGCCCGGGACGGAACCGTCTCCGGGCGGACGGTGGGAGGGGTGGCGGTGACGGCCATCGGCTACTTCGTCAGCGCCGCGACGAGGGTGTCGACGTAACGCTCCATCGAGCCGGTGCCGCCGAACATCCAGATGCCGTCGTCCAGGCGGTGCACGTCACCGGACTTCACGAACGGCAGCGACTTCCACACGGAGTTGTCCTTCAGCTCGTTGCCGAACGGGTCGCTGGCGGCGTCCTGCTCGTTGCCGATGTAGGCGAACTGCACCTTGCCCAGGGCGGTCAGGCCCTCGACGTCGGTGGCGGCGAGGCCGTACGCCTCGTCACCCTTGAGCTTCCACGCGTTCTTCAGGCCGAGCCGCTCGTTGACGCCGCCGATGAGCGAGCCGGAGGTGTAGGGGCGCAGGGACACCTGGTTGGAGACGACGTAGCCGTCGGCGAAGGCGACTTCGGCGCCCTTCAGGCCCGCGTCCTCGAGGGCCTCGGCGCCCTCGGCGAGCTTGGCGTCGAAGTCCTTCTTCAGGGTGGCGGCCTGCTCGGTGGTGCCCGTGGCCTCGGCGATGAGGTCGAGGTTCTCCAGCATCTGCCCGACGGGGTCGGAGGCGTCGGCGGACTTCACCTCGAGGACCGGGGCGATCTTCCGCAGCTGCTTGACGGCGTTCGGCTGGAGGTCGGTGGTGGCGACGATGAGGTCGGGGTTCAGCGCGGCGATGGTGTCCACGCTGGGCTCGCCGCGGGTGCCGATGTCCTTGGCGTCGTTGGTGAGCGGTACGGCGCTGTCCCAGGTCTTGTAGCCCTTGACGTCGGCCACGCCGACGGGCTCCACGCCGAGCGAGAGGAGGTGCTCGACGACGTTCCACTCGGTGCCGACGACCTTCTTGGCGGGGCCGTCTAGCTCCACCTTCGCGCCGGACGCGTCGGTGAGGGTGATGGGCTCGGCCGACGCCTTGGGCGCCTCGTCGGCCGCGGGTTCGGTGGTGCCGCAGGCGGCGAGCAGCAGGGCAGCGGCGGCGGCCAGGGGCGCGGTGCGCAGGAGGCGTCTCATGAGGTGGTGCTGAGCCTTTCGCTTCGGGTGTGGTGACGGCCGAGGGCGCGGGTGCGCAGGCGGCCGGTGAGGGGGTCGGTGTCGACCTCGATGCGGATGCCGTAGACGGCGGTCAGCCGCTCGGGGGTGAGGACGTCCTCGGGTGCTCCCTCGGCGACGACGCGTCCGTCCGCCAGGAGCACGATGCGGTCGGCGACGGCGGCCGCCTGGTCGAGGTCGTGCAGCACGACCCCGACGGCGATGCCCTGGTCGTCCGCCAGGTCGCGTACGAGGTCGAGGAGTTCGACCTGGTAGCGCAGGTCGAGGTAGGTGGTGGGCTCGTCGAGGAGCAGTACGCCGGTCTCCTGCGCGAGGCAGCCGGCCAGCCAGACGCGCTGGAGCTGTCCGCCGGAGAGGTGTTCGGCGCCGCGGTCGGCGAGGTCGGTGACGCCGGTGAGGGCGAGGGCGCGGTCGACCGCGGCCCTGCCGCCCGGGTCGGTGCCGTTCCAGCGGCCGCGGTGCGGGTAGCGGCCGAACTCCACGACGTCGCGCACGCTGAGGCCGCTGGGCGTGGGCCTGCTCTGCAGCAGCAGCGCGACGTGGCGGGCGAACTCCCGGGGGCCGAGCGCGAGCGCGTCGGTGGCGGCGTCGAGCGTGAGCGCGGCGTGCCGGGGGCGCTGGAGCCGGGCGACGGTGCGCAGCAGCGTGGACTTGCCGCTGCCGTTGGGGCCGACGAGGGCGGTCACCTCGCCCGGGCGCAGCGTCAGCTCCGCGTCGTGCACGACGTCCGTGCCGTCGTACGCCACGGTCACGCCGGTGGCGGCCAGTTCATGCCCTCTCAGGCCCGAGGACGTGTCTTCACCTGGGATCACGCGGCAAGGTTAGCCTAACCTTAATCCGCATGGCACGGGGGTGGCCTGCGAAGTTTTCGAGGCCGGTGGTCTCAGAACGCGTACCGCACGCCCAGCCACGGGGTGCGGCGCGCGATGAGGTCGCGGAGCTCCGCGAGGGCCTGGCGTTTGACGCCCGCGTGGTAGCGGAGGTTGAGGGCGCCGTTCTGCGAGCGCTTCGTCTCCTGCAGCTCGGGCCGCCACAGGACGTCCTCGCCGCGCGGGTGCCAGCGGAGGTTGACCTCGTGCAGGTCCGCGTTGTGGGTGAGCATGATGACCTCGGCCAGCGCCTGCCGTTTCACCCGCTCGGGCAGGACGTCGTCCATGTGCCGCAGCAGTTCGTCCCACGCGTCCTGCCAGCCGGGACGGACCACGACGGGCGACAGGTTGAAGTGCACCTCGTAGCCCGCGTCGAGGAAGTCCGCGGCGGCGGCGATCCGCCGGTCCACCGGGCTGGTGCGCAGGTCCAGCAGGCGGGAGTCGTCGGCCGGCATCACCGAGAAGCGGATGCGGGTCCGGCCGCGGGGATCCAGCTCCAGCAGGTCGGGGTTGACGAACTTGGTCGCGAACGACGCCTTCGCGGTGGGCCAGTCGCGGAAGGCGCGGATCAGGTCGGCGGTGTTGTCGCAGATCAGCGCGTCGACCGAGCAGTCGCCGTTCTCCCCGATGTCGTACACCCACGCCTCGGGGTCGCACTGGTTCGGCTCCGTCTTCGGGCCCTGCGCGGCGACGTGGCGGCCGAGGTGGGCGACGAGGGCGTCGATGTTGGTGAACAGGGTGATGGGGTTGGCGAAGCCCTTGCGACGGGGGACGTAGCAGTACACGCAGGAGAGCGCGCAGCCGTTGGAGGGGCCGGGGGCGATCCAGTCCGCGGAGCGGCCGTTGGGGCGGGTGGTGAGTTTTTTCCTCACGCCGAGGACAAGCGTTTCCCGCTTGACGCGCATCCAGCGGTCGGCGCTGCCTTCGTTGCCGTGCAGATCGGGGATGCGCCAGTGGGAGGGGACCTCGACGAGGCGGGCCTCGGGAAAGCGGGCGAGGATCTGACGGCCTCGGGGGGAGGCGGCTGCCGCCGGCTCGGCGTGGATCTCCTTCACCGCGAGGAGGCGGTGGGCTTCGCGGGAGTCGCGGTAACGGGAGGAGGTCGGCTCCGCCGGGTCGGGGTGGGGGTGGGGCATCTGCTCGATGCCGAAGAGGGGGTCTTGGTGGGGCATGGGTGGCTTCCCGGGGTGGGGGGACGGACGTGGCGGCCACTGTCCGCGGTGTCCAGGGTACGGGTGCGGGCCTGTGGGGGCTGGTCGCGCAGTTCCCCGCGCCCCTGAGGGGGTGGTGCACCAGCCCGGTACGGGTGCGGCACCATGGGGGCCGAGCGCGCAGTTCCCCGCGCCCCTTGCGGGGTGGTGCACAAGCCCGGTACGGGTGCGGCACCATGGGGGCCGAGCGCGCAGTTCCCCGCGCCCCTTGCGGGGTGGTGCACAAGCCCGGTACGGGTGCGGGCCCGTCGGGGCCGAGCGCACAGTTCCCCGCGCCCCTTGGGCGGGTGGCACTCGCCGTGAGTGCACACCCTCAGGGGCGCGGGGAACTGCGCGATCAAGCCCCACTCAGCCGCAGCCGGCCCCCAGCCGTGAGGAATCTCAGGGGCGCGGGGAACCGCGCGACCAGCCACGGTGCACCCGCACCTGCCGACGCGCCCGTCAGTCGCGCCGCAGGCGACCCTCACCCGCCGGAGGTGAACCGTTCCCAGACCCGGTGGGAGGCGAGGAGCGTGCGGACCTGGTCCAGGGCCGACGGGCCGGAGTCCGTCACGATGACACCCGGCGCGTCGACGGGAACGCCCGCCGCCTCCAGCCCCGCCTCGCCGCCCGCCCACGCGCCGATCGCCTTGCCGTGCCGGAACGCCTCCTGGAGCAGCTGCACGACCCGCGGGTCCGGCGCGGCCGCCGGAGCGCCCGGCGCGCCCTTGCCGTCCGTGGCGCCGGGCGCGTCCGGCCCCACCGCCGGCGGCCCCGCCAGCATCACCGCGTCGAACTCGATCGACCGCGCCGTGACGTGGCTGCGCTGCGCCGTCAGGGCGTGGTCGCCCGTACCGACCGTGCCGCCCGTCGGCGCGACGACCAGCGGGATCATGCCGGCCTCCAGCACGGCGTCCCGCACCGCGTGCACCCCTTCGAGGTCGCCGTCGGGCCCGGTGAGGATGCCGATGACGCGCCCGTCGACCGGCCAGGTCCCGCCGACCTGCGACAGCGCCGGGCTCGGCTCGACGTCGGCGAGCGGCACCGTCGGCTCCGGCGCGGGCAGGCCGAGGCCGTCGGCGACCCGGGAGCACAGCTCGGGGTCGATGTTGGCGAGCACCTGGAGGGTCCGCACCCGGATGGCCTCCTCGTAGCACCTGCCCAGCTCGAAGGTGTACGCGCCGATGATGTGCTCGCGCTCGACCGGGCTCATGGAGAGCCAGAAGCGTCGGGGCTGGCTGTAGTGGTCGGAGAAGGACTCCGGCGCCTCGCGCACCTTCCGTCCCTCGGGGACGGTCACCGGCGTCTCGATGTAGGCGCCCATGTCGGCGCCCGCGGTGAACGGGCAGCCGCCGTCGAGGGAGTTGGGCTGGTAGGGCGCGACACCCCGGTGCACGGCGGTCTGGTGCATGCCGTCGCGCAGCATGTCGTTGACGGGCGCGTGCGGCCGGTTGATGGGCAGCTGCGGGAAGTTGGGGCCGCCGAGCCGGGTGATCTGCGTGTCGAGGTAGGAGAACAGCCGGCCCGCGAGCAGCGGGTCGTCGGTGACGTCGATGCCGGGCACGAGGTGGCCGACGTGGAAGGCGACCTGCTCCGTCTCGGCGAAGAAGTTCGACGGGTTGCGGTTGAGCGTCATCAGCCCGATCGGCTGCACCGGCGCCAGTTCCTCCGGCACGATGTTCGTCGGGTCGAGCAGGTCGATGCCCTCGAACGTCTGGTCCGGGGTGTCGGGGAAGGTCTGGATGCCCAGCTCCCACTGCGGGTAGGCGCCCGCCTCGATCGCGTCGGCGAGGTCCCGGCGGTGGAAGTCGGGGTCGTTGCCGTTGATGAGCTGGGCCTCGTCCCACACCAGGGAGTGCACGCCCAGCTTGGGCTTCCAGTGGAACTTCACCAGCGTGGTCCTGCCCTCGGCGTCGACCAGGCGGAAGGTGTGGACGCCGAAGCCCTCCATCATCCGGTACGAGCGCGGGATGCCGCGGTCGCCCATGAAGAAGATGGTGTGGTGGGTGGCCTCGGTGTGCATCGAGACGAAGTCCCAGAAGGTGTCGTGGGCGCTCTGGGCCTGCGGGATCTCCCGGTCGGGGTGCGGCTTGGCGGCGTGCACGACGTCGGGGAACTTGATGGCGTCCTGGATGAAGAAGACCGGGATGTTGTTGCCGACCAGGTCGAAGACGCCCTCGCTGGTGTAGAACTTCGTCGCGAAGCCGCGGGTGTCGCGCACGGTGTCGGCCGAGCCGCGCGAACCGACGACCGTGGAGAAGCGTACGAAGACCGGCGTCTCGACGTCCGGGGCGAGGAACCCGGCCTTGGTCACGGCGGACGCCGTGCCGTAGCTCTGGAAGACGCCGTGCGCGCCGGCGCCGCGGGCGTGGACCACGCGCTCCGGGATGCGCTCGTGGTCGAAGTGCATGATCTTCTCGCGCAGATGGTGGTCCTGGAGCAGGACCGGGCCGCGCGGGCCCGCCTTGAGCGAGTGGTCGGTGTCGTACAGCCGGGTGCCCTGGGCGTTCGTCAGATGGCTGCCGGACTGGGCCATGCGCGCCTGGTCGGCGCCCGTGGGGGATCCGGTGGGCGAGACGGTGGCCGGACCGCTCTGGTCGGGCTTGGGCGGCAGCGGCTCACGCGGCTCCACCGGCCGCTCCACCGTGGGCGGTTCGGGGGCGGGACGGCCGGGGATGCCGTCGGCCGGTGCCGACGTGCCGCCCTGCAGGGTCTCGGCGACCTTCTTGGCGGCGCGACGGACGGGGTTGGCCTCGCTCATGGATGGATGCTCCTCCGCTTCGGACCGGCCACGTCGGGGTGGCCGTGCTGCTTCACTTGCCGGCTGCGGGTGACCTCGGGACGCAAGGTGCGAAAGGGACGTCGACCTCCGTCAACGTCTCATGGCTCGTTGTCCCACGCAGGAGACGCCCGCCGATGGAGTGACCTCGGGCCCCCGGCCCCCGCGTCACACCGTGCGGGTCCCCGCGCACCCTCCCTCTCCGTGGTCCGACCGCTCCCGCCGCGTACCCCTCACACCGGTTTCAAGGCACATCGATTTCACGCCGCCGTGCCCGGGAGGTGGTCCGTGGTCAGAAAAGCTGCCCCTGCTGGGGGTCGGGAGTGGTCCGGCGCGGGGCTGCGCGGCGCGGGGCGGGCCGGCGCTCGGGGACCTCGTCGCCGAAGAGCGGCGCGGTGCCGTACTCGTCCGGTTCGGCGGGGACGACGACGGGACCGGTGCCCACGTTGAGGCAGAGCGGGGCCTCGCTGTCGAAGTCCCCGGGCGTCATCGCCGTCCAGTCGCGTTCCCGACGCTCGCCCACCCGGCACCCCCGCTCCCCGTCCACCCGGAAAGGTTATCGGCAGGTCCGGTGCCCGCCGGACGCCGCGTCGTACGACGACACGGGGTGATGAGACGTAGGTCACACAACGGGGGCTGTCACACATCGCCGGGCTGTTCCGTCAGTGAAGCGACACCGTAACGACGGACCGACCTTGGAGAGCACATGAACGCGCGTATCGACTTCTTCGCCAACCCCGTCGCCGGCAAGGTGCTGCGGCACATCAACTCGGCGGGCAAGGCGGCGGGGGACGCCGGTCTCCCGCACGCCACCCAGGAGCTGGTGAAGATCCGCGCCAGCCAGATCAACGGCTGCGGCTTCTGCACCGACATGCACACCAAGGACGCCGCCGCCGCGGGCGAGACCCAGCTGCGTCTCAACCTGGTCGCCGCCTGGCGCGAGGCCACCGTCTTCACGGAGGCGGAGCGCGCCGCGCTCGAGCTCGCCGAGCAGGGCACCCGTATCGCGGACGCGGCCGGCGGGGTGAGCGACGAGGCGTGGGCGAACGCCGCCAAGCACTACGACGAGAACCAGCTCGCCGCGCTGATCTCGCTGATCGCGATCATCAACGCCTACAACCGGATCAACGTCATCAACCAGCAGCCCGCGGGCGACTACCAGCCGGGCCAGTTCGGCTGAACCCCCTCCCTCCTCAGGAAAGGGCCCCTCCCGCCCGGAGGGGCCCTTTCCGTCACACCTGGCCGAGCGCCGTGCGCAGGGCCGCCGGGGTGGCCGCCGCCCACGCCTGCGGCGAGCAGGAGTGCGGGTACGGCACCGGTGCGGGGGCGTCCGCACGGCCGTAGCCCGCGAAGACCTCGGGCAGGCGGTAGCCGCAGCGGGCGGCGGCCGCGGCGAGCCCGTCGGCGAGGGCGCGCACCTCGTCACCGAGGCCGTACCGGGCGAGACCCAGTGCGATGAGGGCGTTGTCGTGCGGCCAGGCGCTGCCGCAGTGGTACGACAGCGGGTGGTAGGGCGCCTGCCCGCTCGCCAGGGTCCGCACGGCCCAGCCGGAGAAGAAGTCCGGCTCCAGCAGCCGCCGCCCGGTGGCGCGGGCGCGCTCCTCGTCGAGGATGCCCGACCACAGCAGATGGCCCGCGTCGGAGCCCAGGGCGTCGGCCTGCCGGCCCTCGCCGTCCAGGGCGAGCGCGGGGAAGCCCGCCTCCGGCATCCAGAAGTCCCGCAGGAAACGCTCGCGCAGCCCCGCCGCGAGGTCGTCGAGGCGGCGGGCGTAGTCCTCGTCGTCCCAGACGTCCCTGGCCAGCCGGGCGGTGCGCAGCAGCGCGTCGTAGGCGTAGCCCTGCACCTCCGAGACGGCGAGGGGGCCCTCGGCGACCGTGCCGTCGGCGAAGCAGATGGAGCCCGGGGAGTCCTTCCAGTTCTGGTTGAGCAGGCCGCCCGGGTCCGGGGTGTAGACGAGGTAGCCGCGCTCCTCGAGGCCGCCGTCGGTGAGCATCCAGTCGACGGCGCGGCGGGCGTGCTGCTCCAGCCGCGCGGCGAGCGTGCGGTCGCCGGTGGTCTCGTGGTGGGCGTGCAGCAGGACCAGGAAGAGGGGCGTGGCGTCGACGGTGCCGTAGTAGCGCCCGTAGGGGATTTGCCGGAAGTGGGCGAGCTCGCCCTTGCGGACCTCGTGGACGATGCGGCCGGGCTGCTCGCCGCGGAACGCGTCGTAGGTCTGCCCTTGGGTCGCGGCGAGCGCGCTGAGCGTGGCCGCCGCCGTGCCGGGCGCGTAGGGCAGCAGGAAGTGCGAGGTGAGGAGGGAGTCCCGGCCGAACAGGGTGAGGAACCAAGGACTGCCGGCCGCGGGGACCGCGAGGTCCTCGCCGTCGACGCCGGCGGCGTGCACCGTCAGCAGGTCGAGGTCGGTCATGCCCTGGTCGAAGGCGCGGTCCAGGTCGGACGCGCCGGGCCCCGAAGCCTGCCGCGTCCGGGCCGGCTTGCGGGGGACGGGCGGGACCGGGGCGTGCGGGCGGGCGTGCACGATCAGCCGCAGCTCGGCCCGGCCGTGGGGCTCCAGGGCGAGCCGCCAGCCCAGGGTGCGGGCGGTGCCGCCGTCCGGCGTCTCGCGCACGGAGTCGGGGGCGGGCGCGCACTCCACGACGGTGCGGGCGTGCCAGTCGTCCCTGCGGTGGTCGAACCGCACGCCCCCGTGCACCGGCTGGGAGCTGTACTCGGCGCCCTGCCTCTCGTACGTGCGCCGGTCCGCGCGGAGTTCGAAGAGGTCGGCGAAGTCGGCGTCGGCGGTGAGTTCCAGCTCGGCGGTGACCGGCTCGGGGAGGTTGCTGACGAAGGTCAGGCGCTCGGTGAGGATGCCGCCCGTCACGCTCTGGTCGCGGAACACCGTGTAGGCGGGCGGCGCTTCGCGGGTGCCGGGGGGTGTGAGGACGCTGACGGACGAGGCGCCGGCCGGGTCCTCCTCGGCGGGCCGGAGCGTGACCGGCGCGGCCCCGGCGACGCGGAGCTGCCAGCGGCTGAGGTGGCGCGCGTCGTGGGCGAACAGTCCGTCCGGCGCGGTGCCGCCCACGCCGTCGATGTCGCCGGCCGGGCCCAGTCGGGCGAGCGTGCCGTCGCGCACGAGTTGCACGCGCCCGGTGGTCTCGGTCATCGGGGAAGCTCCTCCAGGTCGGTGAGCGGCAGGTCGGGTCCGGTGAGCGCCGGGTCCGGGGCGTGGTCGGCCTGCGTCCGGTGCGGGGCGTGGTCCGTGTGGAGCAGGTCGAGGGCGAGGGCGGCCGTCCAGGAGAACTGCCGGGCGCCGCGGCCCTCGCCGGTCAGCGGGTCGACGTACTCGGCGAAGCCGGTGCGTCCGGCCTCCGCGGCCACTGCCTCGCGCAGGCTCCGGGCGCGCGCGTCCCGGCCGTGGGTGCGCAGCCCGCGTTCGACGAGCCAGGCGGTGTTGAACCAGGCGGGGCCGCGCCAGTAGCGGGTGGCGTCGAAGGACGGTCCGGTCAGGTCGTTGCTGGGGACGAGTCCGGTGGCGGGGGCCCGGAACCGTGGGCCGTCCAGGGTGTCCGTCAGGGCGCGGACGACGTCGGCGGGCAGGCCGGGCACGACGAGCGGGAGGAGCCCGGCGACGCCGGTGTGGCCGACGAGGGTGTCGTCGACGAGGTCGCGGGCGCGGAAGATCCCGGCGTCGTCGTCCCACAGGCGGTCCACGAGTCTGCGGGTCAGTTCGGCGGCGCGTTCGGTGTGGCGGGCGCCGTCCTGTCCGAGGTGGTCCGCCATGCGGGCGAGGGCGAGTTCGCCGGTGACGAGGAGGGCGTTGAAGCCGGGGTCCTCCAGGGCGAACTCGTGGCGGGTGGCCCGGTCGTCGTAGCCGGCCGCGCGGTAGGCGGACGCGAGCCGCACGTAGCGGCCGTAGTCCAGGTCGGTGGGCCGGTCGGCGGGGTCGCCGTGGTCGAGGTCGGCGCGGCGGAAGGTGTCGGCGGCCGGTTCGACGCGGGCGAGGGCGCGGTCCCAGGCGGGACTGTTGTCCATGCCGGGTTCCCACGGGTGGACGACCGCCGCCAGTCCCCCGCCGCCGAGGTCACGGCGGGTCAGGAGGTAGTCGTGCCAGGCGGTGAGGCGGGGCAGCACGCGGGCCAGGAAGCCGCGCCGGGCGGACTCCTCGGGGTCGGCGCGGTGCACCAGCCAGGCGGCGAGGGCGTGCACCGGGGGCTGCACGATGCCGGAGGTCTCGGGCGCGGCGGGGGCGCCCGCGGCGTGGCCCGCGCGGGAGGACTGCCAGAAGTCGGGGCTCGGGAAGTACGCGCCGTACGGGACGTCGGGGTTGAACACGATGTGCGGGACACGTCCGTCGGCCCACTGGCCGGCCAGCAGGGACTCGAGTTCCTGCTGGGCGCGGCGCACGGAGAGGTGGCGCAGGCCGATGGCGATGAACGCCGAGTCCCAGCTCCACTGGTGGGGGTAGAGGGTGCGGGAGGGGACGGTGGAGGCGCCGGTCCAGTTGCCGAGGAGGACCCGCGCCGCACCGCGCCGCAGTGTCAGGTGGTCTGCGGGCGCGGTGGGCGCGGGCCGGCCGAGGGGGGTCTGCCGGTCGAGGAGGGTGGTCTTCACGCGCCGGACCTCTTCAGGAAGGCGGGGACGGAGCGGACGGCGTCCAGGGGGTCGCCGGTGAGCCGGCATTCCAGGGCGAGGTGGCCGTCGTAGCCGATGGTGTGCAGGGCGGTGAGCCAGGCGCGCCAGTCGAGGTGTCCCGCGCCGGGCTGGAAGCGGTTGGAGTCGGAGACCTGCGCGTGGCCGATGAGGTCGGCGTGGGCGAGGATCGCGGCGGCGGGGTCGGACTCCTCGATGTTCATGTGGTAGCTGTCGATGCCGATGCGTACCGAGTCGAGGCCGGTGGCGCGGATCAGGTCGGCGGCCTGGTCGAGACGGTTGACCATGTGGTCCTCGTAGCGGTTGAGCGGTTCGAGGAAGAGCGTGACACCTTCCCGGCGCGCGTGCTCGCCGAGTTCGGTCAGACCGGCGAGGAGGATCTCGCGGTCCTCGGCCTCGCCGCGCGGGGGTTCGAAGGGCGGCAGGCGGCGGGAGAACATGCCGTAGGAGGCGGGGGTCTGCGCGCCGGTGCCGCCGATCTCGGCGATGACGGTGAGCTGGGACTTCATCTGGGCGAGGGCGTCGCGGCGCAGGTCCTCGTCGAACGCGCCGAGGAAGTGGAGCATGTCGACGCACACGGTCGGCATGACGACGCCGTCCTTGCGCGCCTGCTTCAGCTCGTCGAGGCGGGAGGCGAAGTGCAGGTCGCCCTTGCCGCGGAGTTCGATCGCGTCGTATCCGGCCTGCTGGGCGAACTCCCATTTGGCCTGCAGGGTGTCTCCGGGCAGGAGTTGCTCCTGTACGGCGGTCTTGAGCATGTGGGGGGCCTTTCGGGCTCTCAGAATTCCAGGACGACCTGAAGGGCCTCGGCGGGCCGCTCGTCCAGCAGGACGTAGGCGTCCGCCGCGTCGGCGGCCGGGACGACATGGCTGACCAGGGAGGTGACGTCGACCTGCCCCTCGGCCACCAGGCGCAGGAAGGTGCGCTGGAGGCGCTCGACGCTCCAGCGTCCGGAGAGCTGGGGCGGCACGCCGCCGATCTGGGAGCAGACGAGCTGGACGCGGTTGTGGTGGAACTCGTCGCCGAGCCGGAGGCCCGTGCCGTCGCCCTGGTAGAAGCCGGAGGCGACGACGCGTCCGCCGACCGCGACGGAGCGCAGGGCCTCGTGCAGGGCGGGGTAGGCGCCGCTGATCTCGATGGCGAGGTCGGCGCCGAGTCCGCCGGTGGCCTCGCGGACGCGTTCGGCGACCTGGTCGGTGCGGGCGTTCAGCGTGGTGTGGGCACCGTAGCGGCGGGCGGTGTCGAGGCGGCCGTCGAGGGCGTCGACGGCGGTGACGCGGGCGCCGCTCAGCTGGGCGAGACGGGTGGTGAGCAGGCCGATGACGCCCTGGCCGAAGACGGCCACGTCCTCGCCGAGGTGGATGTCGCCGGCCAGGACTGCGTTGTGGGCGATGGCGCCGACCCGGGCGAAGGCGCCGGCCAGCGGGTCGAGTCCGTCCGGGAGGGTGTGACCGATGACACGTTCGGCGGGGACGATTCCCTCACTGCGATGTCCCCATATGCCCCATATGAGGTCACCTGTGACGGGAAGTCCGGGAGTGCCGTCCAGCTCCGGGGAGACCTCGACGACCTCGCCGACCTCGGAGTACCCCCAGCCGGCGACCGGGTACTCGATGCCGGCCGCGCCCTCACGGAAGAGGCGCGCCTCCGGGTCCCAGGTGCGGGTCAGGTACGGGTTCGTGCCGCGGTACGCGGTGAGTTCGGTGCCCGCGGAGATGCCCGAGTAGCGGGTGCGCACCCGCAGGTGACCCGGCGGCAGGGGCTCTCTCTCGTGCTCGGCGATCTCCACGTGACGGGGGCCGGTGAACTGGACGACGCGTTCCACGGATGGCTCTCCGGAGGGTGCGGTGGGCGGGTTGCGTCGACGATAGCTCTTACTTATGTCTTGTCAACAAGCAAAAGTGATGCTGAGATGCGCTGTCAGCAGACGTAAGTCGACACAAGGACGTGCAATGCGCTTGAGGACCCTGCGGTCGCGGATGACCGCGGTCGGCGTCGCGGCAGCCCTGGGAAGCGGGTTGCTGGCCGGCTGTTCCACCGGCGGCACCGGGCCCGGCGCCCCGGACCGCACGATCAAGGTGTGGTCCCTGGAGAACCTCCCGGACCGGGCCGCGGCGACACGGAAGACCGTCGCCGGGTTCGAGAAGAAGACCGGCATCGACGTCCAGCTCGTCACGGTCGACGAGGGCCAGCTGCCCCAGCTGATCATGTCCGCCGCGGCGGCCGGTGAACTGCCCGACGTCATCGGCGCCGTGCCGATGGGCCAGGTCTGGCAGATGTACAGCAACGGCCTGCTGAACACGGAGATCCCGAAGCAGGTCATCGACGGGCACGGGCGGGACACCTTCAACGCCAACGCCCTCGAGCTGACCTCGGACGGCGCGACCAGCCTCAGCGTCCCCTCGGACTCCTGGCTCCAGCTGCTGGTCTACCGTCAGGACGACTTCGACGGGAAGAAGCTGGCCGCGCCCGACACCTACGAGCGGGCGCTGACCGCCGCCGGGTCCCTCACCACCAAGGGCCACGACGGCGTCTCGGCCGCCACCGACCCGGGTGACGTCTTCACCTCGCAGAGCTTCGAGTCGATCGCCCTCGCCAACGACTGCCAGCTCGTCGACGACGACCACGAGGTGGCCCTCGACTCACCGCAGTGCCAAACCGCGTTCCGCACCTACGACAAGCTGGCCCGCGAGTACGGCGCCCCCGGCACGCAGACCGTGGACTCCACCCGCGCCACGTACTTCTCCGGCCGGTCCTCGATGATCGTCTGGTCCTCGTTCCTGCTGGACGAACTGGCCGGGCTCCGCAAGGACGCGCTGCCCAGCTGCCCCGAATGCCGTAAGGACCCGCGCTTCCTGGCCGACCACAGCGGCATCGTGACCTCCCTCAAGGGCCCGGACGCCGCCGAGCCCGCGCAGTTCGGCGAGATCACCTCCTGGGTGACGACGAAGACCGCCGAGACCGCCGCCTCCCGTGAGTTCATCCAGTACATGACGAGCGACGGCTACGAGTCGTGGTTCGGCATGGCCCCCGAGGGCAAGATCCCGGTCCGGCGCGGCACGCAGGAGGACCCCGACCGCTACCTCGACGCCTGGCGCAACAGCGAGATCGGCGTGGACACCAGGAAGCCGTTCGACGAGGTCTACCCGCCCGAGCTGCTCGACCAGCTCGCCGACGGCATCACCAACCTGCGCCGCTGGGGCATCACGCAGGGCGACGGCGCCCTGGTCGGCGCGACCAACGGCGAACTGCCCGTCCCCAAGGCCGTGGGCGCGATGACCAGCGGCCAGTCCTCCCCCGAGGAGACGGCACGCGAGGCCGACGAAGAGATCTCCGAACTGCAGCAGTCCCTCCAGTAGCAGCCGCCCGCACGCACGCCGCAAAGGTCCTTCCATGACAACAGCCCCCGCCGGCGCACAGAAGCGCCGGACCCCGTCGCCCCGGCCCACGGGCGGCCCCGGCCGGCCGGGCCGCCGCCCGGCGACCGCCCGGAGCCGCGCCAACCGCGCGGGCCTCGCCTTCGTCTCCCCCACCTTCCTGGTCGTCCTGGTGGTGGTCGTCCTGCCCATCGCCTGGACGGTGCTGCTGGCCTTCCAGGACGCCAAGCTCGTCGACATCCAGGGCATGGGCCTGTTCGGCAACTGGTCGCTGGACAACTTCGGCGACGTGTTCGCCTCGGCCGGCTTCTGGTCGAGCCTGAAGACCACCCTCATCTACACCGCGGGCAGCACCGCCGGCTCCGTCCTGCTCGGTCTGGTCGCCGCGCTCGCGCTGCGCAAGCCGTTCCGCGGACGCGGCCTGCTCCGGGCCGCGATGCTGCTGCCGTACGTGGCGCCCGTGGTGGCCGTCGCGTTCGTGTGGGAGGTCGCGCTCAGCCCGCAGTACGGCATCGTCAACGACTGGGGCCGCCGGCTGTTCGGCTGGGACGACCCGATCGCCTTCCTCTCCACCCGCGCGTACGAAGTGAACCTTCTCGGGGCGCACTTCGACATCCCGCTCGCGCTGCTCACCGTCATCGCGTTCGAGTGCTGGCGGTACTTCCCCTTCGCGTTCCTGTTCATCCTGGCCCGGCTCCAGGCCGTGCCCACCGTGCTGGAGGAGGCCGCCACCGTGGACGGCGCGACACCGCTCCAGCGGTTCCGGCACATCCTGCTCCCCCAGCTGATGCCGGTGATCGCGCTGCTGTGCGTGCTGCGCTTCATCATGACCTTCAACAAGTTCGACGACGTCTACCTGCTGACCGGCGGCGGCGCCGGCACGGACGTCGCGGCCGTACGGGTCTACGACTTCCTCACCGCCCGCTACGACGTCGGCGCCGCCGCGGCCCAGGCCCTGGTGCTGGCCGCCTCGCTGATGATCCTGCTGGGCCTCTACTTCAAGTTCTTCGGCAACAAGGTCCAGGAGGAAGCGTGACCGGCAAGACCGCCCTGTCCCGGGCCCAGGTCGAGGACCGCGTCCTCGGCGTCCTGAAGTGGCTGGTGATCGCGTTCCTCGCGGCGATCACCCTGCTGCCCTTCTACTACATGCTCCTGCTGTCCCTGAAGCCCATCGACGCGCTGCTGCTGGACCCCGGTTCGCTGTGGCTGTCGGCGAAGGACTTCACGGTCGCCACCTACCAGGACGTCATGCGCTCCACCGACGCCGGCGGGCAGGGCTTCGTGCGCTTCCTGCTCAACTCGGCGCTGGTGTCCCTGGGCACGGTGCTGCTGACCCTCGCCGCCGCGGTGCCCGGCGCCTACGCGGTGAGCCGGCTGAAG
Source organism: Streptomyces althioticus (assembly GCA_014649355.1). Lineage (GTDB taxonomy): Bacteria > Actinomycetota > Actinomycetes > Streptomycetales > Streptomycetaceae > Streptomyces > Streptomyces althioticus. Next base: position 228,192 of record BMSW01000006.1, on the reverse strand, counting down.
TTCTTCGGGCACCGGCAGGTCAGCGCCCTGTTCCTGGCCGTGTACCTGTTCCCGGCGACGCTGCTCGCCGTCCCGCTGTTCGTGATCTTCGCCAGGATGGGGCTGTCGTCCAGTCTGGTGGGCCTCGCCGTGGTCTACGTGGCGCAGACGGTGCCGGTGTCGGTCTACATGCTGAAGAACTACCTGGTCACCATCCCGTACTCGATCGAGGAGGCGGCGGCGCTGGACGGGTGCAGCAGGCTGCAGACCGTGCGCAAGGTGATCCTGCCGCTCGCGCTGCCCTCGCTGATGGCGACCGGCCTGTACGTCTTCATGATCGCCTGGAACGAGTTCCTCTTCGCCCTGCTGTTCCTGGCCGCCGACCCCGACAAGTGGACGGTGTCGCTCGGTCTCGCGCAGCTCTCCAACGGCGTCGAGGTGCCCAAGACGGTTCTGATGGCCGGTTCGGTGGTGCTGACCATCCCCGTGGTATTCCTGTTCTTCGCCGCCGAACGGCTGCTCACCGAAGGCCTCACCAGCGGCGCCGACAAGAGCTGACGCCATGGGGGAACGTGTGACGACGCCGCAGCCGGTCAGCGCGGGCGGACTGCTGGACCTGATCCGCAGCGGCCGCGCCAACACCCGGGCCGCCCTGCAACGCGCCACCGGGCTGTCCCGGTCCACCGTGGGACAGCGGCTCGACCTGCTGAACCGGGCCGGCTGGCTGCGGCACACCACGGGCGCCTCCACCGGGGGCCGCCCCTCGGAGCGGATCGTCTTCGACCCCACGCACGCCTCGGTCCTCGCCGTGGACCTGGAGACCCGGCACGCCCGGGCGGCGGTGCTCGACCTGACCGGCACGATCCTCGCCGAGCACACCGGGCCGCTGGACATCACCGAGGGACCGGACCACGTCCTGGACCACGTCACCCGGTGGTTCCCCGACCTGATCGCCGCGGCGGGCGCCGATCCGTCCCGCGTCTGCGGGGTGGGCCTGTCCGTGCCCGGCCCGGTCGACTGGGAGGTCGGCCGGGTCGTCGAGCCGCCCATCATGCCCGGCTGGGACCGCTACCCCATCCGCGAGCGCCTCCAGGAGGCGTACGCGCGGCACGTCGGCGCGAGCCTGGAGGGCGGCCCGGTGCCCGTCCTGGTGGACAACGACGCCAACCTGATGGCGCTGGCCGAGCAGCAGGCCAACCACCGGGACTGCGGCGCGTTCGTGCTGGTGAAGGTCTCCACCGGCATCGGCGCCGGCGTGGTCGTCGACGGCCACGTCTACCGGGGCATCGACGGCGGCGCCGGCGACATCGGGCACATCCGGGTGCACGACCGCGCCGACGCGCTGTGCATGTGCGGCTCGTACGGCTGTCTGGCGGCCGTGGCGAGCGGCCGGGCCCTGGCGAAGGAGCTGTCCGGGGCGGAGGGCAACGCCGCGTCCGGCTCCGACGTCAGGCGGCTGCTCGCCGAGGGGCATCCGGACGCGATCCGGCTCGCCCGGGAGGCGGGCCGCCGGGTCGGCGAGGTGCTCGTCACCGTCGTCACCCTGCTCAACCCCGGGGTGCTGATGCTCGCCGGGGACCTGTCCGGAGTGCCGTTCATGACCGGGGTGCGCGAACTGCTCTACCAGCGGGCCATGCCCCGCACCACGGCCAACCTCCAGATCGTCACCTCCCGCCTCGGCGACCACGCCGGCCTCATAGGGGCCGCGACCACGGTCGTCGAGCACCTCTACTCCCCCGCGCGTGCGGACGCCCGGCTCGCCCGGATCCTCACGCCGCAGTCAGGACGACCGTGACCCCCTCCCCCTGGACCCGCCGGCCCGTCGAGGTCGGCCTGGTCGGCGCCGGCCCCTGGGCCCGCGCCATGCATGCCCGGATCCTCGCCGCGGGCCCCGAGACCCGGCTCTCCGCCGTCTGGGCCCGCCGGGCCGAGGCGGCGCAGGCGACGGCCGCCCCGTACGGGGCCGACGTGGCCGGCTCCTTCGAGGAGCTGCTCGACCGGTGCGAGGCGGTGGCGTTCGCCGTACCGCCCGCGGTGCAGGCCGAGCTGGCGCCCCTGGCCGCGAGGCGGGGCAAGGCGCTGCTGCTGGAGAAGCCGCTCGGGCCCGACCTGGACGCGGCCCGGCGCGTCGCGGACGCGGTGGCGGAGGCGGGCGTGGTCTCGCAGCTCGTGCTGACCAAGCGGTACCACCCGGTGACGCGGGCGTTCCTCGCCGCCGCGCGGGACGCCGAGGTGTCCGGCGCCCGGTCCTGTTATCTCCACGGCGCCTTCCTGGGCGGGGAGTTCGCGACGGGGTGGCGGCTGGAGCGGGGCGCGCTGCTGGACCTGGGCCCCCATCTGCTGGACCTGCTGGACGCCGCGGTCGGGCCGGTCACGGCGATCCGCGGCACCGGCGACTCCCGTGCCTGGCTGGAACTGACCTGCGAGCACGAGAACGGCGCGGTCAGCCAGGCGTCGCTGTCCGGCGCGGTGAACGTGCCCCGGGCGGTCACCCGCGTCGAACTGTTCGGCGCCGGGGAGCCGTTGGTGTACGACACGGCGGAGATCGACCACGAGGAGTGCTGGCCGGTGCTGCGCCGGGAGTTCGCGACGGCGGTGCGCACCGGCGTCACGACCGCCCCGGACGCGGCACGCGGGCTGTACCTCCAGGAGCTGATCACGCGGGTGGGGTGACGGCACGTCACCCGCGTGCACGACGAAGGGGGCGCGCCCGCCGTGCGGGCGCGCCCCCCTCGTGTCGCCGTCGGCTCAGGAAGCCGCGCGCCTCGGCAGGCGCCAGTTGGGCCGCGGGAAGTGGCAGGTGTAGCCGTCCGGGTAGCGCTGGAGGTAGTCCTGGTGCTCCGGCTCGGCCTCCCAGAAGTCCCCTGCCGGGGTCACCTCGGTGACCACCTTGCCCGGCCACAGCCCGGACGCGTCGACGTCGGCGATGGTCTCCTCGGCGACGCGCTTCTGCTCGTCGTCGTAGTAGAAGATCGCGGAGCGGTAGCTCGTGCCGATGTCGTTGCCCTGGCGGTTCTTCGTGGACGGGTCGTGGATCTGGAAGAAGTACTCCAGGATCGTCCGGTAGTCGGTGACCGCCGGGTCGTAGGTGATCTCGATGGACTCGGCGTGGGTGCCGTGGTTGCGGTAGGTCGCGTTGGGGACGTCGCCGCCGCTGTACCCCACCCGGGTGCTCAGCACGCCCGGCTGCGTGCGGATCAGCTCCTCCATGCCCCAGAAGCATCCGCCCGCGAGCAGCGCCTTCTCCTCGGTCCTTGTCATCGTGTGTCGCCCTTCTCCCAGGTGTGCTGCGACGTTCCTCAGTGAGAACCGTGCCGGGACCTGTATTGTTCCGGCCACGCCCGGTGCGCCGGACACCGGGTCGCGCGGCCCTTCCGGGGAGCGCCGGGCGGGGTCAGCGCCCGGGCCCCGAGGCGCACTCGAGGTCCTTCAGGCGGACCTCGTCGGCCATGGCCCGCATGCCCTCGTCCGTGAAGTGGAGGTGGTCGCCGTTGTCGTAGGCCGGCCGGATGGACTCGGGGTCGCCGGGGTCGCGCACGGCCCGGTCGAAGTCGGCCACGGCGTCGAACGGTCCTCCGGTGCGGATGAACGCGTTGACCTCCTGGCGGACCGCCTCGGCCGCCGGGTCCCACTCGGGCCAGCCCTTGAACGGCGCGATCGTGGCGGCGACCACGCAGACCCCGGCCGCGTGGACGCGCTCGGTGAGCCGGCGGTAGCCGTCGATCAGGTCCTGGGCCGTGACGCCGGTGTGCGCCTTGAGGTCGTTGACGCCCTCGAAGAGCAGGACCGTGCGGACGCCGGGGTGGGACAGCACGTCGCGGTCGAGGCGGTTCAGAGCGCTGGGCGAGGCGGTGTCGGCGAGCACCTTGTTGGCGGAGATGCCCGCGTTGGCCACGCCGCGGACGGTGGTGGCGAGGGAGTGCTGGAGGCGGCGGGAGAGGTGGTCGGGCCAGCGGCGGTTGAGATCCGTGGTGGACTCCCAGCCGTCGGTGATGGAGTCGCCGAGCGCGACGACCGCGCCGGTGCGGGCAGGGGTGCGGACGGTGACGGCGTCCAGGTAGAACCACGAGGTGACGGTGGCCGTCCAGGGGGCGGCGGACTCGTCGGCGGTGTGGTCGCCCTGGGTGACGTACGAGGTCTGCATGGCCAGCCGGTGCCCGGTGGCGGGGCCGCCCGCGTCGGGGCTGTGGAGGCTGACGACCAGGTTGGTACGGGCCGGGACCCGTCCCGGGAGGGGGTCGCTGAGGACGAGGCCGCCGGGCGGGACCGTCACGCTCGTACGGCCGTCGAAGGTGAGCCGTCGGTTGCTGCCGGGGACCAGGGCGGCGCCCTCCCGCTGACGTCCCGCGTACACGCTGTCGAAGGTCAGCGGGCGGTCGCCGAAGGCGTTGGAGAGGCGTACGCGCATCCGGTCGCCGCCGACACTGGTGTGCACCACCAGCCGGTAGGCGCGGTCGGACACGCCCGTGCCCAGCCGGAACGCGCTGGTGGCCCAGGTGACCACGTCGTGCCGGGGCGGTGCGCTCCCGGCAGCCGAGGGGACGGGGCCGAGAAGGGCGGCGAGCAGGGCGAGAACGAACAGTCCGCGCCGCCGGGTCCCCCGCGGGGGGAGCCTTCGAGGGTGGAGCGTCGTGGTGTTCAGCGTCGCCTCCCACGTGTCCCGTGATGATGAAGTGACCCGTAGTGAGATTAGCGGCAGCGGTCCGGCCCGGCACCGGCTGCATCAGGCCGTCATCGGCCGTTCATCTCCCGGTCCCCGGCACGGCGGGCGTCAGCGGCCGACGAAGGTCTGGATGGCCGTGGCGGCGGCGCCCCGGGCCCACTCCTCGAACGGCAGCGGGCGGGTGCGGACCTCGCAGCGGGCCGCCGAGCCGAAGGCGGCCGCGGTGAAGGCGTCGCGGATCTGCCCGGCGAACAGGTCGTACGCGGCAAGGCCCTCACCGGAGATGATCACGCGTTCGGGGCCGAGCAGGTTGGCCACGGCGGCGATGCCCCGGCCGATCGCCTCCCCCGCCCGGGCGTAGACGGCGCGCGCCCCCGCGTCACCCTCCCGCGCCAGGGCGAGGGCCTCCGTGGCGTCGGCGACCGGGACGCCGGTCACCTCGCGGACCCGGGCGGTGATCGCCGCGTCGGAGGCGACGGCCTCCAGGCAGCCGCGGTCGCCGCAGTGGCAGGGCGGGCCGTCGGGGACGACGGGGACGTGGCCGATCTCCCCCGCGACGCCGTGCGCACCGGAGACGACCCTGCCGTGCACCACGAGCCCGCAGCCGATGCCCGCGCCCACCGTGACGACGGCGAAGTCGGACAGGCCCACGCCGTCACCGAACCACTGCTCGGCCACGGTCAGCGCGCGGACGTCGTTGTCGACGGTGACCGGCAGCCCGGTCGCCTCCTCGGCGAGCCCGGCGAGGGGGACGTCGTGCCAGTCCAGGAAGGGCGAACGGCGTACGGTGCCGGCGGCGCGGTCCACGTCCCCGGCGACCGCGATGCCGAGCCCCAGCACCCGGACGCCGAATCCCTCGGCCTCGGTGAGCAGTTCGCGTACGAGGTCGGCGGCGACCGGCAGGACCTCGCGCGGGGACCGTCCGGGCAGGGGGATCCGCCGGGCGACGCGGATGCGGCAGCACAGGTCGGTGAGCACGCCGATGATCTCGTCGCCGGTCGCCTTGAGCCCGACGAACAGCGCCCGTCCGCCGTCGACCCGCACCGGGTTGGCGGGGCGGCCGAGCGCCGGGCGGACCTCCGCGCCCGCGTCCTCCATTAGGAACCCGGCCTCGATCAGCGGCCGTACGGCCCTGGTGACCGCCGCCGGGGACAGTCCCGCCCGCCGGGCCGCCTCCTGCCGGGTGAGCGGGCCGTGCGTGAGGACGGTGGTGAAGATCTGGGAGGCCGCCGGGGTGTGCGCCGGGAACGAACCGGCGGGCGAGGACGAGGGCATGGCCGGGAACCTAGGCTCCTTATTTTCCGCTGTCAATGAAAGGAGTCGTCTTTCTTTCGAAGGCCAAGCAGAGCGCCTCTGCACCTTGTAAACGCAAGAGCGGGCCCACCCTTGACACATGATCGAAGGTCACGCTTGGGTGTGCGATGCAATCCCCTGACGCCGATCGTGAGGCACCATGCCGCTCATCACCCGCTCCCCGGGCACCGGGGTCTGGCTGCTGACCACCCCCCGCACCTCGTACGCGCTGCGGATCGACGGGACCGGCGCGCCCTGTCATGTGGCGTGGGGCCCTCGCCTCACCCCCGAGGAGGCGGACGCGCTCGCGGCGCCCTTCGCCGAGCCGTCGAACAGCTTCGAGGGGCGGCCGCCCGTGGGCGAGGAACTGCCCGTGGACGGCGGCACCCGCTACGGTCCGCCCTCCCTCCAGGTGCGGTACGCGGACGGCTCCCGCGCCTTCGAGTGGGAGCTCGCCGGTCACCGGGTGGACGACTCGGTGCCGGGTTACGAGGAGCTGGTCCTGGAGTTCCGTGACCGGGTGGTCCCGCTGTCGGTCGCGCTGCACTACCGGGTCCGGGCCGACACGGACGTGATCGAGCGCTGGACCGTGCTGCGCAACGACGGCGAGGAGCCGGTGGACCTGCTGCGCGCCGACTCCGCCGCGTGGACGCTGCCGCCGCTGGCCGACTACCGGCTGAGCCATGTCACCGGCCAGTGGTCGGCGGAGACACGGCTGCGCCGGGAGCGGCTGGCGCACGGGGAGACCGTGCTGACCAGCCGGCGCGGCATCACCAGCCACCACGCCAACCCGTGGACCGTGCTCGACGACGGCACCGCCGACGAGGACCGGGGCCGGGTGTGGAGCACGGCCCTGGCGTGGAGCGGCAGCTGGCGGATCACCGTGCAGCGCACACCTGACGGGCGGGCGGGGCTGACCGGCGGCGTGGGCCACGACGGGACGTGCGTACCGCTCGCACCGGGTGAGGAGTTCACCACGCCGGTGGCGGCGGGGCTGTTCACCGACGGCGGTTTCGGCGCGGCGAGCCGGGCGTGGCACGCGTACGTCCGGACCCATGTGCTGCGGCACGCCGGTGAGACGGCGCCGGTGCTCTACAACTCCTGGGAGGCCACCGGCTTCGACGTGGACGAGGCGAGCCAGCTCGCGCTCGCCGAGCGGGCGGCCCGGCTCGGGGTGGAGCTGTACGTGGTGGACGACGGCTGGTTCGGCGCCCGCCGCAGCGACCGGGCGGGCCTCGGCGACTGGACGCCGACGCCGGACCGCTTCCCGCACGGTCTGCGGCCGCTGTCCGACGCCGTGCACCGGCTCGGCATGCGGTTCGGCCTGTGGGTGGAGCCGGAGATGGTCAACCCGGACAGCGACCTGTACCGGGCGCACCCCGACTGGGTGCTGCACCTGCCGGGCCGGCCGCGCACCGAGCTGCGCAACCAGCTGGTGCTGAACTTCGCCCGGCGGGACGTCGCCGACTGGGCACACGGTCGGCTCACCCGGCTGGTCGCCGAGCACCGCGTGGACTTCCTCAAGTGGGACATGAACCGTGTCTTCGGCGAGTCCGGCTGGGCGGGCCCGGAGGGCGGCAACGACCGGCTGTGGACCGCGTACGTGCGCAACCTCTACGGCGTGCTGGACCGGCTGCGCGAGGCGCACCCGGAGCTGCGGATCGAGACGTGCAGCGGGGGCGGTGGCCGGGTCGACCTGGGCATCCTCGCCCGCACCGACCAGGCGTGGACGTCCGACAACACGGACGCCGTGGACCGGCTGGGCATCCAGCAGGGCTTCAGCCAGGTGTATCCGGCGCGGGTGATGTCCGCCTGGGTGACCGACGTGCCCAACCAGCTCACCCGGCTGTCCGTGCCGCTGCGGTTCCGTTTCCACGTGGCGATGGCCGGGCTGCTCGGCCTCGGCGGGGACCTCACCCGCTGGAGCGAGGAGGAACTGGCCGAGGCCGCCGCGCTGGTGGCCCGGTACAAGGAGATCCGGCATCTGGTGCAGCACGGCGACCAGTACCGGATCGGCGACCCGTACGGCGAGGGTCCGTCGGCCGTGCAGTACGTGGCCGCGGACGGGGGTGAGGCGGTGGTGCTGGTGTTCCGCGCCAGTCCCCGGCACGGGTCCCCGCGGGTGCCGCTCCGGCTGCGCGGTCTGCCGTCGGGCGTCCGCTTCCGGGACACGGAGACGGGAACGGTGCACCACGCGACGGTGCTGACGCAGTACGGACTGGACGTCGCCCTGCCGAGCGGCGACTGGGCGAGCGCGCTGATCCACCTGGAGCGGGTGCCGGACGGCGCGGAGGACCGGGCGGAGCGCTGAGAAGGGGGACGGTCAGGCGGAGAGGGCGATACGCGCGGTGATGCTCTTGCCCTCCGCCTCCTGACGGACGTCGAGGGCCTCGGCGACGGCCATGACGATCTCGAGACCGTGCTGTCCCACACGGTCGGGGTCGGCGTTCCGGGGCAGGGGCGCCTCCGGGTTGCCGTCGTGGACGACCACCTCGACGGCGTCGCCGAAGACCCGCAGATCCAGCTCCACGGGCCCCGGCGCGTACTTACGGGCGTTGGTGACCAGTTCGCTGACCACGAGCTGGGTGATCTCCACCACCCGCTCCGGCACCGGCAGGCCGTCCCGCGTCCGCGCCCGGCCGAGGAACTCGGCCGCGAAGTGGCGTGCCTGCGCTATCCACGCGCCCTCGGCCTCCAGGGCGTAGGAAGCCCTCAGCCGAGGTGCGTCTGGCACCGTCTCCCCCTCGTCGACAGAAATTGATTCCATCCGGTCCGCCTTTTACTCGATCACACCGCGCGACTACCCGCATCGCTCCCCCGCACGCCCAAAGAAGTGTGACAGGTACGTCGGACAGGTCAGCCCGCCAGGTGCCGCTCCAGCCAGTCACCTGCGGCGCGGCGGAACAGGCGGCGGTTGTCGGCGCGTCGGAAGTCGTGACCTTCGTCACGCAGAAGGAGCAGCTCCGCCTCCACGCCGCGTTCGCGCGCGGCCCTGACGAACTGTTCGGACTCGCCGGGCGGCACGTTGGTGTCGTGCTCCCCGTGCACGGCGAGGACCGGGGCGCGCAGGGCGTCGACCCGGCTCATCGGCGACAGGGCGCGCAGCAGGTCCCGGTCGTGTTCCGGGTGGCCGTACTTGTGCGCGGCGGACTGCGCGATCCAGGGCTCGGTCCCGGCGAAGAACGTCGTCAGGTCCGACATGCCGCACACGGCCACGCCGGTGCGGAACAGGTCGGGGTGCCAGACCAGGGACGCCATGGTGAGGTAGCCGCCGTAGGAGCGGCCCATGACGGCCATCCGGCGGGGGTCGGCGAGTCCCTGCACCATGACGTGGGCCGCGCAGTCCGCGACGTCGTCGATCGCGGAGAAGCGTCCGGCGCCCAGGTCGGCGTCGGTGAAACTGCGGCCGTGGCCGGAGGAGCCGCGCACGTCGGGGGCGAACACGTCCAGGCCGCGGCCGAGCAGTTCGAGGTAGAGCGGTTCGAGGACGGGGCGTTCCTGTTCCTCCGGCCCGCCGTGCAGATGCAGGACGCAGGGCGCCGGTTCGCCGGGCGAGCGGCCGGGGGCGCGGTAGTACCAGCCGCCGAGCTGGAGGCCGTCCCGGGCGACGGGCCGCACGGGCGTGGGGCGCACCGGGGTGAGGCCGGGCGGGAAGGCGTCCTCGTCGCGGGAGGACCAGGGGGTGCGCAGGGGCGCGCCGTGCGGCAGCCACCACACGCCGGGGTGGCGCTTCGACCCGGACAGCGCGACGACGGGCGCGTCGGGGTCGGCGGTGGGCGCGATCCGGGTGACCACCTCGTGGGGCAGGTCGACGCGGCGTGCGTCGCCGGCCGAGGGCGGGGTGACCGGGCGGGGCGCGGGGCCGTGCGGCGGGGCGGCCCTCAGGGCGCGCAGCTCCAGCTCGCTGACGCCGAGCCGGTTCCACGCCAGCACGGCGCGGCGGCCGTCGCGGCCGAGGGCGAGGTGTTCGAGGCCGCAGTCGTCGCGCTCGGCGACCACCCGGGTGCTGTGGAGCCCGCCGCGCGCGTCGAGGTGGGCGGCGAGCAGGGCCGCGTACTCCCGTCCGGCGTCACTGCGCAGCCAGAGCGTGCCCGCCGACGGGGAGAAGCCGCCCACCCAGGGGTCTCCGTCGGCGACCGGGAAGGCGCAGGTCACGGCCGAGTCCTCGGTGCGCACGACCAGGGCCTCGCGGCGTCCGCGGGGGCCCCGGTAGACGAGGGCGAGGCGGCCGTCTCGGCTGAGGTCGCACACCCGCTGGTTGGCGGCGCCGCGTTCGCTGAACAGCAGGACCGGGGCGGCGGTGCCCTCCGGGTCGACGAGGTAGGCGGACAGGGTCCGTTCCTCCAGCTCACGGCCGGACCCGGGCAGGACGCCGCCGTCGGCGGACCCCAGCCGTCCGCCGGCCGGGTCGAGCAGGACGGCCCGGCCGCCGCGGCCCGCCCACTGCGGGGCGTGCTCGGTGCCGGGCGGTCCGGGCGCCTCCGCGTGGTACCGGTCGTCGTGGCCGGGCGGGGCGGACTCGGTGACGGTCACCGCGATCGCGGAGCCGTCGTGCTGCCAGCATCCGAGCCGGGCGGACGTGCCGGACTCGCCACCGGCCAGCAGGTGCCGGCCACTGCCGTCGGGACGTACGCAGAGCACCCGGGTCAGCTCGCCGCCGCCGGGCGCCGTGGTGTAGGCGATCCACCGGCCGTCCGGCGACCAGGACACCTCCGTGACGGGGTGCGGGTCGCCGTCGAGCCGGCGCACCTCGGGGCCGTCGACCGGGCCGGTCCACAGCTGCGGCACCCCGGCCCGGTCGCAGATGAAGGCGACGTGCCGTCCGCCGGGGTCGGCGGAGGGGTACCAGCAGCCGTGCACCGCCGGGGGCGGCAGATCGTACGGCGCCGAGGTGTCGGCCAGGGGGGCGGACTCCGGGGCGTAGAGCGCGCTGCCGGGGTCGCGGGTCGCCGTCATCGGATCCCGTGGGTCTGGAGCCACGTCTCGAGGAGGGCGATCTGCCACAGGGCGTTGGCGCCGCGCCGGGTGCGGTGGGCGTCGGGCTCGGCGAGCAGCCGCTCCACGTACTCGTCGCGGAACACGCCGCGGGCCCGGGCCTCGGGGGCGGTCATGGTGTCGCGGACCCGCTGGAGGACGGGCCCGGCCATGTGCCGGATCGCCGGTACCGGGAAGTAGCCCTTGGGCCGGTCGACGACCTCGCGCGGCAGCACCCGGCGGCCCGCGGCCTTCAGGACGCCCTTGCCGCCGTCGGCGAGCTTCAGCTCGGGCGGGCAGGCGGCGGCCAGCTCCACCAGCTCGTGGTCGAGGAACGGCACCCGGGCCTCCAGGCCCCAGTCCATGGTCATGTTGTCGACGCGCTTGACCGGGTCGTCGACCATCATCACCAGGGTGTCCAGGCGCAGTTGTGCGTCCAGGGCGGTGTCGGCGCCGTCCTGCGCCATGTGCTCGCGGATGAACTCCGCAGAGGTGTCCCGGCCGGGCAGCATCTCGGGGCGCAGCACGTGCGCCATGTCGGCGTGGGAGCGGTCGGCGTAGGCGTCGACGTACGCCTCGGCGGCCCGCTCGCGGGGCGCGCCCGCCATGGCCGGGTACCAGTCGTAGCCGGCGAACACCTCGTCGGCGCCCTGCCCGCTCTGCACGACCTTGACCTCCTTGGCGACCTGCTCGGACAGCAGGTGGAAGGCGACCACGTCGTGGCTCATCATGGGCTCGCTCATGGCGCGGACGGCTCCGTCGAGGGCGCCGGCGACCCGGTCGGAGGGCACCATCAGCTGGTGGTGGCGGGTGTCGAAGTGCCGGGCGACCAGGTCGGAGTAGTGGAACTCGTCGCCGTCCTCGTCGCCCTCGGACTCGAAGCCGACGCTGAAGGTCGCCAGGTCCCGCTGCCCCTCGTCGGCCAGCAGCGCGACGATCAGGCTGGAGTCCAGGCCGCCGGAGAGCAGTACGCCCACGGGCACGTCGGCGACCATGCGGCGGCGCACGGCGGTGCGCAGGGCGTCCAGGACCGCGTCGGTCCAGTCGTCGGCGGTGAGGTCCGCGTAGGCGGGGCGCCGGGTGTGGAGGGGGTGCCAGTAGCGGCGGTCGTGCTGGGTGCCGTCGGGCTGGACGACGCGCACGGTGGCCGGGGGCAGCTTGCGGACGCCGTTGAGGACGGTGCGGGGCGCGACGACCGTGGCGTGCCAGCTCAGGTACTGGTGCAGGGCGACGGGGTCGAGGGAGGTGTCGACGCCGCCGGCCGCGAGCAGGGCGGGCAGCGAGGAGGCGAACCGCAGCCGCTCGGCGGTGGCCGAGAGGTAGAGCGGCTTGATGCCGAGCCGGTCGCGGCCGAGGACGACGCGGCCGGTGTCCTGCTCGACGATCACGAAGGCGAACATGCCGTGGAAGCGGTCGACGCAGTCGGTGCCCCACTGCTGGTACGCCTTGAGCACGACCTCGGTGTCGGAGTGCGAGAAGAAGCGGTGCCCCAGGGCGTGCAGTTCGTCGCGCAGTTCACGGTAGTTGTAGACGCAGCCGTTGAAGACGCCGGTGAGGCGGGCGCCCGGGTCGGTCATGGGCTGGGCGCCGCACTCCGACAGGTCGATGATCTTGAGCCGGCGGTGTCCGAGGGCGACCGGGCCCTGGGACCACAGGCCGCGTCCGTCCGGGCCGCGCGGTGCGAGCCGGTCGGTCATGCGCTCCACCGCCGCGATGTCGGGCCGTCCGCCGTCGAGCCGTATCTCCCCGCTGAGGCCGCACATCAGTGGTTCCTCCCTTCCCTCGGTTCCCGGTCCCTCGGGGCGGTGTCCTGCTGGGTGACGGCGTGGCTGTTCCTGGACATGGGGTGGTGATCACTCTCCTGGTTCGGAATCGGGTGGCGGGCCCGTCGCCGGACGCGGCGCGGGCCGGCGCGCCGGATCAGCCCGGTGTGCCCGGGGCGGTGACCGGGTGGAGACGGGAACGCCCGTCGGCGTGCCGCGTGGCGACCTGGGGGCGCGGGCGGCGGGCGGCGGCGCGGGCCGGGAGGCGGTCGCCGCGCGTCTCGGTGACGAGCAGGTCGATGCCGGTCGGCAGGTCGGCCTCGCGGACGGTGCGGCGCAGCCGGTCGGCCGCGCTGCCGGCGGCGAGCGCCTCGTCGAGCAGGTCGCGCACGGTGACGAAGTCGCCGGACGCCTCCAGGGCCGGGCGCAGCCGGTGCAGCATGCGGCGCAGCACCAGGTGGGCGGGGGCGGCGCGGCGGGTCCACGGGTCGACCAGCGGGCCTTCGAGGCCGGACCGCGCGGCGCGCCAGCCGGCGGCGCGCAGCCATTCGTGGTGGCCGTCGCAGCGCGGGTCGGCGCCGCGCTCCAGGCGGTGGCAGGCGTCGCGCACCAGCGCCCGGAAGAGTCCGGCGATCAGCACGACCGTCTCGGCGCGCGGGCAGGCGTCGCCGATCCGCAGCTCCAGGGTGCGCTGGTGGGCGGAGGGGCGGACGTCCTGGTAGAGCATGCCGGTGTCGCTGATGACGCCGGAGCCGATCAGCTCGGCGACGGCGGCGTCGTACTCGGCGGCGTCCCGGTAGCAGCCGGCCGGGCCGGCGGTGGGCCAGCGCTGCCAGAGCATGGTGCGCCAGGAGGCGTAGCCGGTGTCGGAGCCCAGCCAGTACGGGGAACTGGCGGACAGCGCGAGCAGCGGCGGCAGCCAGGGCGACACCAGGCACATGGCGCGGACCGCGGTGTCGCGGTCGGGCACGTCGGCGTGCACCTGGGCGCTGCAGATGAGCTGTTCGTCGGCGACCCGGCGGTACTCCTCCGCCATCCGCCGGAAGCGGGGGTCGGCGGTGACGTCGCGCGGGGTCACCCGGGCCAGCGGAACGGTGCCGGCGGCGACGACGGCCAGACCCTCCTGGGCGGCCGCGGCGGCCAGGCGGCGCCGGGTGCCGGACAGGTCGGCGTAGAGCCCGTCGAGGGTGTCGTGGACCTCACTGTTGCTCTCCACCGCGGACTGTTGCAGCTCGCTGCTGAAACCGGTGGTGCCGAGTCTTTCCAACAGGCGTCCCGCCCGTGGCACGAGTCGCCCGCTCTCCGCGTCCAGGACGTGGAATTCTTCCTCTGCTCCGATACGCACCGTCACCGCCGGTTTCCCCTTGCCCTAGTCCTGTGCCGGGCCCCGCGACGGCTCAGGAGCCACCGGCGGCGCTTTCGGCACACCCCGGGTGCCCCGGATGGAGCAAGGGCAATCGAACAGCCCTCGTCAACGGTGTACGGACTCCCGGAGTGCGAGGGGGCGGGCGGTCAGTGCGACGGAAGGCGGTGGCTGTCGCGCAGTTCGAAGACCTGGTCGAGGCCGGTGAGGTGGAGCAGCCGGCGCAGCGTCTCGGGCACGGCCACGAGGATCAGTCCGGCGCCCGCGGCGACGACGTGGTTGCGGACGGCGATCAGCGCGGTGATGCCGCTGGAGTCGCAGAAGCCCAGCTCGCCCAGGTCCATCACGAGCATCAGCCCGGCGGAGACGACCGCGCCGACGGCCGCGGTCCGCAAGTGGTGGGCGTTGCTGTGGTCGAGGTCGCCGGCCACCTCGAGGAGGGGGCCGGCGGGCGTGCGGGACGAGACGATCGTCAGGGGTTCCATGGGGGTCGCTCTGTTCGTTCCGTGAAACTGGTGCTGGGAAGGGTGGTCAGGGGTGGCGGGGTCAGGAGTGGCGGGGATCAGGGGTTGGCGGGGACGCCGATCGCGAGGAGCGCGGTGTCGTCGTCGAGGCCGTCGCCGAAGTCGCGCAACAGCCCGGTGAGGGCGTCCACCAGGGCCAGGCTGCCCGCCGGGGCGCAGGCCGCGGCGAACGAGTGCAGCGCGTCGTAGCCGTAGAGTTCCCGGTCGGGGCCTACGCGGGCCTCGGTGAGGCCGTCGGTGTAGAGCAGCAGCGTGTCGCCGGGCCGCAGCACGGTGTTCACCTCGACGAACTGTGCCGTGGCGAGGACGCCGACCAGCATGCCGCCGCGGGTGCTCAGGAACTCGGCCGTGCCGTCGGCGCGCAGGACCAGCGCGGGGGGATGGCCGCCGGAGGCGAGCCGGACCTTGAGGGTGTCCCCCTCGCGCTCGAGCACGCCGGCCACGGCGGTGCAGTAGCGGGGGTCGTCGCCGGTGTAGCGCGCCATGAGGGCCCGGTTGAGGATCCGCAGATTGTCCACCGGGTCCGCGTCCTGGATCATGGCGGCGCGCAGCGTGTAGCGGGTGAGTGAGGTGAGGGCCGCGGCCTGGGGGCCCTTGCCGCAGACGTCGCCCAGGAAGAAGGCGGTCCTGGTGTCGTCCAGCTCGAACAGGTCGTAGAAGTCGCCGCCGAGCTCCATCGGGGACGCCGGGTGGTAGTAGCCGGCCGTCTCCACGCCGGGGAGGTCGGGCAGCGAGGCGGGCAGCAGGCTGCGCTGGAGCACGGCCAGGGCCTCGCGCAGCTGGGCGCGGTCGGCCTCGGCCTGTTCGCGTGCCTCGTCGGCGGCCCGGCGGGCGCGCAGCAGTTCCTGCTCGTAGGCGCGCCGGTCGGTGGCGTCGAAGACGGTGGTGCGGATCAGCAGCGGCTCGCCGTCGGAGCCGCGCTTGATCGTGGAGGTGACCAGCACGGGCAGCCGGGTGCCGAAGGTGGTGCGCATCTCCAGGGCGATGCCGCCGAGGTGTCCCTGCATGCGCAGCAGGGGGGCGAAGTGCGTCTCGTGGTAGAGCTTGCCGCCGACCGTGAGGAGGTCGGCGAACCGCTTGTGGCCGACGACGTCCTCACGGGAGAGGCCGAGCCACCCGAGCAGGGTGGCGTTGATCTTGGCGATGGTCCCGTCCATCAGCGTGGACAGGTAGCCGCAGGGCGCCGACTCGTACAGGTCCTCCGCCGAGTCCTCCAGCAGGGAGCTGAACGCGGGGCCGGTGCCGGGTGTCTCCGGGCCGGGGTCGTCCGCGGCGCCCGGGTTCAACGGACTCCTGAGGTGAGGAAGGCGCGGACCGCCGATGCGGTGGCCTCGGGGGCGCTGAGCTGCGGGCAGTGCCCGACGGCGTCCAGCGTGACCAGCTGGCTGCCGGGCACGGCGGCGTGGACGTACGCGCCGACCTCGCGGGGCGCGATGACGTCCTGCTCGCACTCCAGGATCAGGGTGGGGACGGTCACGGTCTCGAGGTCCTTGCGACTGTCGGACAGGAACGTCGTGCGGGCGAAGACCCGGGCGATGTCGGGGTCGGTCGCGCAGAAGCTGTTGGTCAGCTCCTCGCCGAGCTCCGGACGGTCCGGGTTTCCCATGATGACCGGGGCCATGGTCGCCGACCAGCCGAGGTAGTTCGACTCCAGGGACTCGAGCAGTTCCTCGATGTCCTCGGCGGAGAAGCCGCCGCGGTAACCGTCCTCGTCGATGTAGCGGGGCGAGGGGCACACCATGACCAGGGCGCCGATGCGCTCGGGGGCGGCGGCCGCGGCCAGCACGCCGGTCATGGAGCTCACCGAGTGGCCGACGACGACCGCGTCGCGCAGGTCCAGCTCCTCCAGGACCTCGACCAGATCGCGGGCGTAGCCGTCGAGGGAGGAGTAGCGGTCCTCCTGCCAGGCGGAGAGGTCGGAGCGGCCGGCGCCGACGTAGTCGAAGAGCACCAGCGGGTGGTCCTCGGCGAGGAGCGGCTCGACCAGGCGCCACATGTTCTGGTCGCAGCCGAACCCGTGCACGAGGACGACAGGACGCCCGGTGGTGGCTCCGGTCACACGGACGTTGTTCCTGCGGAGGATGCTCATCCGCCCATGCTCGCACGCCGGGCGGACACACTGCCGCCGCGCTCAGACGGGGCCGCCGCCGGGGTACGCGGCGGGGGCGGGAGCCGCATCGGTGCGGGCCTCCAGGGCGCGCAGCACGGCCGCCATGTCCTCGTCGCCGTGTCCGAGCGTCACGGTCTCCTCGTAGAGGGCGTGGCACACGTCGAGCAGCGGGGAGGCCACCCCGGCCGCGCGGGCGGCCTCCGCGATCAGCCGGTTGTTCTTCAGCACGTCGGTCGCGGCGGCCTGGACCGCGAAGTCCCGGGCGAGCAGCTTGGGCGCCTTCATGCGGGACACCGAGCTGGCCATGGGTCCCGCGTCCAGCACGTCGAGGAAGCGGGCGCGGTCCAGTCCGTGCCGGTCGGCGAAGTGGAACGCCTCGGTGAGCCCCGTGACCTGGGTGATCAGGAAGATGTTGACGGCGAGCTTCATCAGCAGGGCGCCCGGCACCGGCCCGCAGTCGAAGCTCTCCCGGCACATCGGGGCGAGCAGCGGGCGCACGCCCGCGAGGACGGAGTCCTCGCCGGCCAGCATCGCGACGAGTGCGCCCTGCTCGGCGGGGACGCGGGAGCCGGAGACCGGGGCCTCGGCATAGGCGCCCCCGGCGGCGCGTACGTCCTTCTCCAGCGCGGCGGAGTACTCGGCGGAGGTGGTGCCCATGTGGACGACGGTGCGTCCGGCCAGGCGGGCGTCGAATGCGGGGGTGCCGCGGCCGAGCACGGCGTCGACGGCCGCCTCGTCGGCCAGCATCAGCAGCACGGTGTCCGCCCGTTCGAAGACGTCCGCCGGGCTCGCGGCCACCTCGGCGCCCGCCTCGCGCAGGGGCTCGCACCGCTCCGGGGTGCGGTTCCACACGACGAGCGGGGTCCCGGCGCGCGCGAGGTTGAGTGCCATGGGCCGGCCCATGACCCCGAGTCCGACGAAGCCCACACGCATGCCGCACCACCACTCCCCTCGGTATGACCACTGTCATAGTAGCCGCGTCTATGACGACAGTCATAGGGTGGATCCGCGGCAGGCACGACGTGATGCGGGAGGCCGGGATGGCAGGGGCCGAGCGGGGGCCGCGGGAGCGGATGGTCTTCAGCGCCGCCCAGCTGATCCGGCGCGAAGGGGTCGGCTCGACGGGCATGCGCGAGGTGGCCGCCCACGCGCGGGCGCCGCGCGGCTCGCTCCAGCACTACTTCCCCGACGGCAAGGAGCAGCTCGTCAACGAGGCCGTGGGCTGGGCCGGCCGGTACGCCGGAAACCGGGTGGCCCGGTTCCTCGCCGCGCTGCCCGAGCCGACGCCGTCCGGTCTGTTCTCCGAGATGGTCCGCCAGTGGACCGACGAGTACGAGACCGAGGGGTTCGACGGCGGCTGCCCGGTCGCGGCGGCCACGGTGGACCGCGCCCGTACGGCCGACTCCACGCGGCAGGCCGCGGAGGCCGCCTTCACCCGGTGGACGGGCGCGGTGGCCGGCGCCCTGGCGGACATGGGCGTGCCCGAGGAGCGCAGCCGCCCGCTCGCCACGCTGATGATCAGCTCGCTGGAGGGGGCCATCCTGATCGCCCGGGCCGAGCGCAGCGTCCGCGCCCTGACGACGGCGGTCCGCGAACTCGGCCCCCTGCTGGACGCTGCGGTGACCCGGCCCGCGACGGACGGCGGAACGGGCGAGGCCGCCGGGAGCTGACGCCCCGTTGACTACAGTGATCGCGCCGGTATCCGGCGTTTCCCGGACCTATGGACCTGTGAGGTAATCGCGAACCATGTCGACCGAAACGTTTGAGTTCCAGGTAGAGGCTCGCCAGCTGCTCCAGCTGATGATCCACTCGGTCTACTCGAACAAGGACGTCTTCCTCCGTGAGCTCGTCTCCAACGCCTCGGACGCGCTCGACAAGCTGCGGCTGGCCAAGCTGCGCGACGACACGCTCGACGCCGACGTCTCCGACCCGCACATCGAGCTGGAGACCGATCCGGACGCCCGCACGCTCACCGTGCGGGACAACGGCATCGGCATGTCGTACGACGAGGTCGGCGAGCTGATCGGGACCATCGCCAACTCGGGCACGGCGCAGTTCCTGAAGGAGCTGAAGGAGGCGCAGGACGCCGAGGAGGAGGGGCTGATCGGGCAGTTCGGCGTCGGCTTCTACTCCGGATTCATGGTCGCCGACGAGGTGACCCTGCTGACCCGCAAGGCCGGCGAGAAGCAGGGCACCCGCTGGTCCTCGCGCGGCGAGGGCACGTACACGCTGGAGCGGGTGGACGACGCACCGCAGGGCACCTCCGTCGTGCTGCACCTCAAGCCCGCCGACCCGGACAACCAGCTGCACGACTACACGGCGGTGTGGAAGCTCAAGGAGATCGTCAAGCGCTACTCGGACTTCATCACCTGGCCGATCCGGCTCGTCGGCGAGAAGGGCGACGACGGCAAGGCCGCCGAGCCGGAGACGCTGAACTCGATGAAGGCGCTCTGGGCGCGCCCGCGTGACGAGGTGTCCGAGGACGAGTACCACGAGCTGTACAAGCACATCGGCCACGACTGGCGCGAACCGCTGGAGACGATCCAGCTGCACGCGGAGGGCACCTTCGAGTACCAGGCCCTGCTGTTCGTCCCGTCGCACGCCCCGCACGACCTGTTCCGGCAGAACATGCGGCACGGCCTCCAGCTGTACGTGAAGCGCGTGTTCATCATGGACGACTGCGAGGCGCTGCTCCCGTCGTACCTGCGGTTCGTCAAGGGCGTGGTGGACGCGCAGGACCTCTCGCTCAACGTGTCCCGCGAGATCCTCCAGCAGGACCGGCACATCCGGATGATGCAGCGCCGCCTCACCAAGAAGGTGCTGTCCTCGGTGAAGAGCATGATGACCCGGGACGCGGACAAGTACGCCACTTTCTGGCGGGAGTTCGGCGCGGTGCTGAAGGAGGGCCTGGTCACCGACCCCGACAACCGGGACGCGCTGCTCGCGGTGGCGTCGTTCGCCTCCACGCACGAGGACGGCGACGCGGTCACGCTGAAGCAGTACGTCGAACGGCTGCCGGAGGGCCAGGACGACATCTACTACATCACCGGCGAGTCCCGGGAGGCGATCGACAACTCCCCGCACATGGAGGCGTTCCGGGAGCGCGGCATCGAGGTGCTGCTGCTCACCGACCCGGTCGACGAGGTGTGGGTGGACGCCGTCGGCGAGTTCGAGGGCAAGCGGCTGCGCTCGGTCGCCAAGGGTGAGATCGACCTGGACGCGCGCGAGGACGACAAGAGCGAGGACGAGCAGAAGCAGCAGGCGGAGGCGTACGCGGGCCTGCTGGGCTGGATGCGCGAGCGGCTGGACGACGACGTCAAGGAGGTCCGTCTGTCGACGCGCCTCACCAGGTCCCCGGCCTGTCTCGTCGCCGACGCGGACGACCTCACCCCGGCGCTGGAGAACATGTACCGGGCCATGGGCCAGGAGGTGCCGCACAGCAAGCGCGTCCTCGAACTCAACCCGGACCACGCCCTGGTGAAGGGGCTGAACGAGGCGTACACGGAGCGGGAGGACCGCTCGGAGCTCGCCGACACCGCCGAACTGCTGTACGCGCTGGCCGTGGTGGCGGAGGGCGGCCGGCCCAAGGACCCGGCGCGGTTCGTGCGGCTGACGGCGGACCGCCTGGAGCGCACGCTGTGAGGTGACGCGGCTCCCCCGGGCGCCGCGGCCCGCCGTCCCCGCCCGTCAGACCCGGGCGGGCTCGGCGGGCGTCCGCTTGCGGGCCGCGTCCCGCAGCCGCCTGCCGCGGCGGGTGAGGCCCCAGGGCTTCAGGACGGAGATCGCCGTCATGAAGACGTAGGCGGACAGGGACACCACGGGGCCCATCAACACGTCCTCGCCGTCGGGCAGCGCGTGCCCGGCCGACACGGCCGCCACCGCGTCGTTCACGCCCGGCCGCAGCGCGAAGGCGGTCGCGGTGGTGGTGGCGAGGGTCAGCCAGAACTTGGTCCACACCCAGCGGTGCCTGGCCAGGCCCCAGGGCGTGCCCAGGGCCAGGACCAGTCCGCTGACCAGGGTCAGCAGGGCGATCGGCAGCAGCAGCCAGTCGGCGAACAGCTGCATGGACCGTACGGCCGCCTCCAGCGTGGCGGCCGAGCCGGTGGTGTTCGCGGCCAGGCCGAGCGCGAGCAGCCCGGCGGAGAGCCCCAGCCAGCCGGCGGAGGCGACGACATGGACGACGAGGAAGGCCCGGCGTGCGGGACGGTCGAGTTTCACGCCGTCCACGGTGCCGGGCCCGCCCGGCCGGGTCGTCCCACGGCGGGAGTAACCGCGTGTACCGACGTGGGCGTACGTCACGGGAGGCGGGGGCACAAGTGAGCGGTGACCACAGCAGATCTTCTCTTCGCCCTCCTCGGCGCGGTCGCCCTGGGCGCGGCCGTGCTCCCGCGGCTGCTCGCCCGCAGGCCGCTCTCGCTGCCCCTGGTGTTCCTGGCGCTCGGCGCCGCCGTCCAGGTGCTGCCCGTCCCGCTGCCGGAGATCGATCCGGTCGCGGACGGGGTGTGGGTGGAGCATCTCGCGGAGATCTGCGTGGTGCTCTCCCTGATGGGCGCGGGCCTCGCCCTGAACCGGCCCTTCGGCCGCGCGAGCTGGCAGGGCGTGTGGCGTCAGCTCGGCCTCACGATGCCGTTGACGATAGCCGCCGTCGCCGCCCTCGCCTGGGGTCTGCTGGGCTGGCCGGTGGCCGCCGCGCTGCTGCTGGCGGCGGTGCTCGCGCCGACCGACCCGGTCCTCGCGTCCGAGGTGCGCGTCGGTGAGCCGACGGACGCCGAACACGACGAGGACGAGGTCCGCTTCACCCTGACCGGTGAGGCGGGGCTCAACGACGGGCTCGCCTTCCCGTTCGTCGCCGCCGCGATGGCCCTGGCCGCCGCGGGCGGGCAGATCACCGGCGGCGGTGTCGGCCACTGGCTGCTGGTGGACGTCCTCTACAAGTGCACGGCGGGCGTGGCCGCGGGGCTGGCCGTCGGGGCGCTGCTGGGCCGGCTGTTCTTCCGGGCCCGGTGGCGGGCGATGCGGCTGTCGGAGCACAGCGAGGGGTTCGTCGCACTCGGCGCGACCTTCCTCGCGTACGGGGTGACGGAGCTGGTGCACGGCTACGGCTTCCTGGCGGTGTTCGTCACGGCCTGCCGGATCCGCTCGGCGGAGCGCACGCACGGCTACCACACGGTGCTGCACGACTTCGTGGAGCAGATCGAGCGGCTGCTGACGGCGGTGCTGCTGTTCCTGGTGGGCGCGTTCGTCGCCCAGGGCGGTCTGGACCCGCTCGGCCGGCAGGGCGCGGTGGTGGCGCTACTGCTGCTCCTCGTCGTCCGACCGGTGACCGGGTGGGTCGCCCAGTTCGGGGTGGCGGCCGGCCCGCGGGAGCGGGTGGTCACGGCGTTCTTCGGCATCCGCGGCATCGGCTCCCTGTTCTACCTGGCGTACGCGCTGGACTCGCACGACTTCGGGGTGCCGCCCGAGGTGCTGTGGGCGGTGGTGACCTTCACGGTGGTCGCCTCGGTGTGGCTGCACGGGGTCAGCGCCACGCCCGTCATCTCCCGCCTCGACCGGCTGCGGCTGCACCGCGCCAAGGCGAACGGCGCCGGGCCGCACCCCGACGACCACGAGGTGGCGGGCGAGCGCCTGTGAACGCCCTGACCACGAGCGCCCGGCGAGCGGACCGTCCCGATGTGCGCGGCCGCCGGGTCCGGTGTTGTGTGGGGATCATGCGGCGCGAGGACGGGCGACCGGGCCCCGATGACGACGTCGAGGCGGTCCTCGACGAGCTGTACGCGCTGCCGCCGTCGAAGTTCGTCGCCCGGCGGGAGGAGCGTGCGGCGCGGGCCCGGACGCGGCGGCGCGCCGAGGACGCCCGCCGTATCCACGCCGCTCGCCGTCCCACCCTCGCCGGCTGGGCCGCGAACCTGCTGCGGCGGTCGCGGCCCGACGAGGCGGAGCGCTTCCTGGAGCTGGGGAGCGCACTGCGGGAGGCGTACGCCACGCTCGACCCGAGCGGTCTGAAGGAGCTGTCGGCGCAGCGGCGGCGCATCGTCTCCGAGATGTCACGGCAGGCGGCGGCGCTGGCGCGGGAGGCGGGTCATCCGCTGTCGGACGCGGTGCAGCGCGACGTCGAGACGACCCTGCGGGCGGTTCTCGCCGACCCTCAGGCCGCCACGGTGTGGGAGGCGGGCCGGGTGGAGGGTGTGCTCACCCCTCCGTCGGAGTTCGGCGCGGACGCGGTCGCCGCCGCGCCGGCCCGTCGCGCGTCCACGCCCGCCCGGACGTCCCGTAAGGACACGGCGAGGGCCCGGAGGACGAAGGACGAGGAGGCCGAGCGGCGGCGCGCCGAGCGGGAGGAGCGCGCCGCCCGGGCCCGGGAGGAGGCGCGGGCCGCCGAGGAGCGGCTGCGCGAGCGGCGCACGGCCCGCGAGGAGGCCGCGGCGGCGCTGGAACGGGCCGGCGAGCAGGAGCGGGAGGCCGGTGAGCGGGAGGCCGCCCTGGAGGAACAGCTCGCCCGGGCCCGCACGGAACAGAGGCGGACGCACGCGGAACTCGGCCGGGCGCGCGAGCGCGACCGGGCCGCGGCGAAGGAACTGGCGGGGGCCGAGCGCGAGGCGGCGGCCGTCGCGCGACGGGCCGAACAGGCGAAGAGGGACGACGCGTGACCGGGCAGCACGGAAGACGGAAGAACGGGGAGAGACGGTCGCGGCGCTCCGGGTACCCGGGGGCCGCACCGGTCCGTGGGGACGCCCGGGCGGAGGCGCTCGGGCGGAGCGGAGCGCGGGAGGTGGCTCACGTGACGGAGCCGGGACGGGCCGCCCGTCGGACGGGGGCATCGTGATGACGCACGAGGACACGTGGGACCCCGCGGACGGCGTCGCCGGGGCCGTGCCGGCGTCACTGCCCTCGCTGCTGGCGTCACTCGACGCCGGCGCGTACGTGGTGGACGGGACGGGCGCGGTCGTGGCCGTGAACGCGCGGGCCGAGAAGGTGCTGGGGCGGCCGGCCGCCGAGTTCCTGGGGCGGGACGCGCACGAGCTGCTGCACCGCAGCCGGTACGGCGCCACCCTGCCGCGCGCCCAGTGCGGGATGCGGCGGGCCTACATGGCCGGCCGCACCGTGCAGTCGGAGGAGGAGTGGTTCGAGCGCGGCGACGGGTCGCTCCTGCCGGTGTCCTGGCTGGTCACCCCGTGCCGCACGGACGACGGGACGGACCGCACGCTGGTGCTGTTCCACACGCCGCGCGACCCGGAGGAGACGCGCACCCCGGGTGACCGGTTCAGCAGCCCGCTGCCCGAGCTGGAGCGGCTGGCCCTGCTGGCGGAGACCACCACCCAGCTGACCGCCACCCTGGACGTCCAGCAGGCGCTGCGCCGGCTGGTGCGGCTGGTCGTGCCGCAGCTCGCCGACTGGGCGGTCGTCGACCTGGTCACCGAGCGCGGCCGGGTCCACCGGTCGACCGTGGTGCACGCGGAGGACGGCAACCTGGTGCGGCGCGAGGCCCTCGAGGGGCCCCTTCCCCCGGTCCCGGAGGACTCACTGCTGCCGCTGGCGCGCGCGCTGCGCGGAGTCCCGCCCGCGCTGGCCGAGCCCTCACCGCGGCTCGCGTCGGACTCCCCGCTCGGGGCGCAGCAGGCCCGCCTGTTCGCGGAGTCGGGCATCCACTCGGCGGCCGTCGCGCCGATCCGGGGTGTGCGGGAGGTGCTCGGCGCCCTGACCCTGGGCCGCTCCGACCGGCCGGAGGCGTTCACCGCGGACGACCTGCCGCTGCTGGAGGACATCTGCCGCCGGGCGGGACTGGCGCTGGACAACGCCCGCCTCTACGAGCGGCAGCGCACGGTCGCCGAGACCATGCAGCGCCATCTGCTGCCGCAGCTCCCGCACGTGCCCGGCCTGGAGATGAGCGCCCGGTACCTGGCCGCGCCGGACGCCTCGCAGGTGGGCGGCGACTGGTACGACGCGTTCGTGCTGTCCGACGGGGCGACCGCGCTGGCCGTCGGGGACGTCGTCGGTCACGACCTCGACGCGGCGGCGGGCATGGCGCAGATACGGAACGTGCTGCGCGCCTACGCGTGGGCGCAGGAGGAGCCGCCGAGCTCCATCGTGTCGCGGCTGGACCGGTCCGCCATGCACATCACCGACGTCACCATGGCGACCCTGCTGTTCGCCCGCCTGGACCGGGAGGACGACGGGCGGTGGACGCTCACGTGGACCAACGCGGGCCACCCTCCCCCGCTGCTGGTCACCCGCGACGGCGAGGCGCGCTTCCTCACCGGCGGGCACGGCATGCTGCTCGGCACCGCCCTGGAGCGGCCACGCCCCGACGGCCAGGTCGAAGTGCCGCCCGGGGCCACGCTGTTGTTCTACACGGACGGGCTGATCGAGGAACCGAGCCGGTCGCTGGACGACGGCCTGGAGCTGCTGCGCACGCACGCGGCCACGCTGGCGGATCACCCGCCGGCCCGCTTCACCGACCTGGTGCTGGAACGAACCCGCCCGACCGGCAACGACGACGACGTCGCCCTCCTCACCGTGCGGGTGCCCGTGGAGTAGTCCCCCTGGTGACGAACTTGGGCCACACGGCCGAATACTTGGCATAGACCTGCCATGATCCACTCGCTAGGCTCGCCCCGACTCCGTTGAGAGCGCTCTCTCACGTGTCTGTTCCACCCCCACCTCCGCTGGAACGACGAAGGGCACCTTCCATGAGACGACGCACCCGACTCACCCACGCGGCCGTGGCCGCGGCTCTGCTGGTCGGCGGCTGGGCGGCCGCCGGCACACTCCCCGCCTCGGCGCAGGAGGCCCCCGCCTCCGCCGCGGCCGACGCCTCCGCGCCCGCCTCCCCCGCACTGCTCGACGCGATGCAGCGCGACTTCGGTCTGACCCCCGCCGAGGCGAAGGCCCGCCTGGCCGCCGAAGGCGAGGCCACCGCGCTGGCCCCGAAGGCGCGCGAGGCGGCCGGATCCGCCTACGGCGGCGCCTGGTTCGACGCGGACAGCGGGAAGCTGACCGTCGCCGTCACCCCCGACGCCGGCACCTCGACCGTCCGCGCCCTGCGCGAGTCCGGCGCCGCCGTCCGCACCGTCGAGCACACCGAACGGCAGCTGGAGACAGCCAAGTCACGTCTGGACAGGCTCGACGCCCCGGCGGGCGTGGCCAGCTGGGCCGTGGACCCGGCCGCCAACTCGGTCGTGGTGAACGTGGTCGAGGACGCGGGGGGCGACAACGATGTCCGCGCCTTCGTGCGGAAAGCGCGCGCGGCCGGCCCCGTGACCGTGCGGACGGTGGCGGAAGCGCCGTCCACGTTCGCCGCGGGCACCGTCGGCGGGGACCCGTACTACACGGGCAACGTCCGCTGTTCCATAGGCTTCTCGGTGCACGGCGGGTTCGTCACCGCCGGGCACTGCGGAGGCGTCGGCCAGCAGGTGCGCGGCTGGGACGGCTCGTACATCGGGAACTTCCAGGGCTCCTCGTTCCCGGGCGACGACTACGCCTGGGTGAACGTGGGCAGCGGCTGGTGGACCGTGCCGGTGGTGCTCGGCTGGGGCACCGTGTCGGACCAGCTGGTGCGCGGCTCGGCCGAGGCTCCGGTCGGCGCCTCCATCTGCCGCTCGGGCTCGACGACCCACTGGCACTGCGGGCGCGTGCTGGCCAAGAACGAGACCGTGAACTACGCCCAGGGCGCGGTGCACCAGATGACGAAGACCAGTGTGTGCGCCGAGGGCGGTGACTCGGGCGGCTCGTTCATCAGCGGCGACCAGGCGCAGGGCGTCACCTCCGGCGGCTGGGGCAACTGCTCCGGCGGGGGCGAGACCTGGTTCCAGCCGGTCAACGAGATCCTCAACCGCTACGGGCTGACGCTGCACACGGCCTGACGGCTCCCCTTCCGCACTCCAGCGGGTCCCGCCGAACTCCTCGGCGGGGCCCGCTTCTTGTGCTGCCCGGACATCGCACGGTCCGCCGTTCACAAGAGTTACCGGTCCGTAACTTACTCGCGGGTTACCGGCGGTAAGTGAGCGCTGTTAGTTTTCGGATTCATCTTCTGCAGCCGCAGCAAGGAGAGAGCCGTGAGCCGTATCAGCAGCGTGCTGACCACCGTCGTCGCCACGACGGCGTGCGTGTGCGCGTCCGCGTCGCCCGCCGCGGCGGCCGACCCCGTCGTGTCGCGGGGCGTCACCATCCCCGCCTTCTACACCCCGCCCGCCGAACTCCCGTCGGGCAACGGCAAGCTGATCCGCCATGAGCCCCTGCGTCTCGGGCTGAGCCTGCCCGGCCTGGACGGCCGCCGCCTGCCGGGCACGGCCACCCGCCTGATGTACACCTCGACGGACACCAACGGGGAGCCGGTGGCCGTCACCGGCGCCTACATCGAGCCGTCCGCCGGCTGGAAGGGCACCGGACCGCGCCCTCTGGTCGTCGTCGGCTCCGGCACCATGGGCCAGGGCGACCAGTGCGCGCCCTCCCTCGCCCTGGAGAACCCGCTGACCCTCACCGGGGAGACCGTCTCCTTCGGTTACGAGACCCTGGCCGTCTACCGGCTGCTCGCCACCGGCGCGGCGGTCGTCGTCACCGACTACGTCGGCCTCGGCGCCACCGACCGCCTGCACACCTACGTCAACCGCGTCGACGAGGGCCACGCCATGCTGGACGCGGCTCGGGCGGCGCGCTCCGTGCCCGGCGCGTCCGTCACCGCCTCCTCCCGGGTGGGGATGTACGGCTACAGCCAGGGCGGCGGGGCCAGCGCCGCCGCGGCCGAGCTCCAGCGCACCTACGCACCCGACGTCCCGCTGGTCGGCACCTACAGCGGCGCGCCGCCCGCCGATCTGACGGAGGTGACGAAGGGCATCGACGGCAGCGCGCTGGCCGGTGCGCTCGGCTGGTCCATCAACGGGTTCGCGCAGACCGCGCCGGCGCTGCGGGACGTCGTCGAGGCGAACCTGAACGACGCCGGGCGCAAGGCGCTGAAGGACATCTCCACCACCTGCGTGGGCGACGCGATCCTCGGCTACGGCTTCACGAAGAGCACGAAGTGGACGAAGAACGGGAAGTCCGTCGGCGAGATCATCGCGGGCGAACCCGCCGCGCAGGCCGTCCTGGACGACCAGCGTCTCGGCCGGCTGAAGCCCACCGGCCCGGTCCGCCTGGCGACGGGGACGCAGGACGACATCGTGCCGCACGCGCAGGCGCGGCAACTGGCCCTGGACTGGTGCAAGAAGGGCGCCGACGTCACCTACAAGGCGGTCAGACTGCCGAACCTGGGCGACAAGCTGCTCACCAATCACCTGGTGCCGCTGCTGACCGACCAGGGCGACGCGGTGGACTGGCTGACCGACCGGCTCAAGGGCAAGGCGGCGAGCTCCAACTGCTGGACCATGCCCGCCCAGCCGTGAGCACGCGGACATGACATGAGCCCCGTCCCGCAGCTGCGGGACGGGGCTCATGAGCGGAGCGCCGGGCAGGCCTTGCACCTGCATCTCCCCGCAGGAAGCGGGGCGTCTTTCCTTGGACCACCAACGCACGGTCGGGTTGAGGAGGTTCTTCCTCGCCGTGACCTGAGAAAACCATAACGGAGATCGGCCCACTCGTCACATCGGTCACATGAACAGCCCGGCCGGGGCGCGTTCGAACTTCTCCTCGACCTCCGCGCGCTCGGCCGCGTCCGGCTGCGCGGACCTGCAGGACGGCCCGGCGCTGGCGCCGGACATCAGTTCGGAGCACGGGCCCGGCTTGCGGTCCGGAAGGCCCAGGACATGGCCCAGTTCGTGGGCGGCGATCCGAACCGTGGAGTGACCCTCGGCCACGGCCTCCCGGCCGAAGTACACGGTGCCGCTGCCCAGACCGCCGGGCACGGTGCGCGGCCAGCCGTCGACCACGACGATGCGGATGTCCGCCGCTTCGCCGGGCGCCACCGGACGCAGCTCCACCGCGTCGACGCTGTCGTTCCAGACCGCCGCTCCCCGGTCGACCGCGGACGCGAACTCCCCGGCCCGGCCGGTGTCGTAGGTGAGCACCCGGGTCTCCCCCGAAGGGGCCGCCGAGTCGGCGGTCCTGACGGCCACGGCCTGACCGCCCACCACGGGGCCTGACAGGACGAGCACGGCGGCCACGGCGCCGGTGAGCGTACGGATCCGCATGGTCGACCTCCTGTGGGGGGGCAGGCGGCGATCGAAGTACCGCTTCGGAGCGGCTTCCCGCCGCCCGGCCGGTCAATCACGGGACCCCGGCGATTCAGAAGTCCCGCTGCTCAATCCCATGCGACGTACCGGTTGGACTTCCGGATCACTCGGGGGCACTGTGGGCCCAGGATCAACACCGTCCCACGGGACACCCCGCTCGCACCACCGGAGACCGCACCGATGAACCACCTCGCCGCCCCCGACCGCTACGACGGCGCCATGCGCTACCGGCGCACCGGGCGCTCGGGCCTCGACCTGCCCCTGCTGTCGCTCGGCTACTGGCACAACTTCGGTGACGACCGGTCCTTCGAGAGCCAGCGTGCCATCGCGCTGCGCGCCTTCGACCTGGGCATCACCCACCACGACCTGGCCAACAACTACGGCCCGCCCTACGGCTCCGCCGAGATCAACTTCGGCCGGCTGATGAAGCGGGACCTGGCCCCGTACCGGGACGAGATGGTGATCTCCACCAAGGCCGGCTGGGACATGTGGCCCGGTCCCTACGGGCAGGGCGGCGGCTCCCGGAAGTACCTGCTGGCCTCCCTGGACCAGTCCCTGAAGCGGATGGGCCTGGACTACGTCGACATCTTCTACTCGCACCGGCTGGACGCCACCACGCCGCTCGAGGAGACCATGGGCGCCCTGGACACCGCGGTGCGCCAGGGCAAGGCGCTGTACGTCGGCATCTCCTCGTACGACGCCGAGCGCAGCCGGCAAGCCGCGGAGATCCTGCGCGACCTGGGCACCCCGCTGCTGATCCACCAGCCGTCGTACAACATGCTCAACCGCTGGATCGAGACGGACGGGCTGCTGGACGTGGCCGACGAGGAGGGCTTCGGCGTCATCGGGTTCACCGCCCTGGCGCAGGGACTCCTCACCGGGCGTTACCTGGACGGCGTGCCCGAGGACTCGCGGGCGGCGGCGGGCACCTCGTTCGACGCGGGCTGGCTGACGGACGACATGCTGCGCAGGCTGCGGGCGCTGAACGACATCGCGGCCCGGCGCGGCCAGACGCTGGCGCAGATGGCGCTGGCCTGGGCGCTGCGCGACCCGCGGGTGACGTCGCTGGTCATCGGTGCCTCGCGGACCGAGCAGCTGGAGCAGAACGTGGCCGCGCTGGAGAACCTCGACTTCACCGCCGAGGAACTCGCCGAGATCGACTCGTACGCCACCGAGGGCGGCGTGGACCTGTGGCGGGACGCCCGCCTCGGCGCGATGGGCTGATCCCTCGCCGGGCGGGGCGAGGTGTGTCCGGCCCGGTTCTGGGAACTGAGGTGCTCTGAACGGCTTGGCCCCCCACCACCTGGACGGCCCTCGTGCAGACCTTCCTCCCCTACCCCGACTTCTGCGGAACCGCGCTCGTCCTGGACCGCAAGCGGCTCGGCAAGCAGCGGGTGGAGGCTCTCCAGGTGCTGCGCGGGCTGATCGTGCCGGGCTACGGCTGGCGCCGGCATCCCGCCGTGCGCATGTGGACGGGGTACGAGGAGGCGCTGGTGCGCTACGGCCTGGAGATCTGCCGGGTCTGGCGCGAGCGCGGCCACCAGGACAGCTGTGCGGCCACCCTGGTCGCCGACCTGGCCACGGTGCGGCCCGGGGCGCCGGTGCGGGAGCAGGACGAACTGGGCGAGGCCGGTGAGCTGCCGCCGTGGCTCGGCGACGAGGCCGTGCACCGCAGCCACCGCTCCGCGCTGGTGCGCAAGGACCCCGAGGTCTACCGGGAGCTGTTCCCCGACGAGCCGGACGACCTGCCGTACTTCTGGCCGTCGTCCGACCGCGACCCGGAGGCGGCGGCCGGCTGAGCCCCGGCGCGCCTCGCGCACGCGCCGGGGCCTCACCGGTGCCTCAGCGGGAGGACAGGTAGTCCTCGACGCCGGGGGCGGTGTGCGCGTCCTCGGCGTTCACCACGCCGCCGACCGCCTTCGCGTCCGGCTTGAGCACGTACGTCTCCACGCTCGCGGGACGGTTCACGTCGGAGAAGTTCTGCGGGGTGCCGAGCCCGGTGTCGGCGTTCGACTGGGAGCGGTGCGCCTTGACGACGTCCTCCCTGGTCAGGCCGCCCGCCTCGCAGGCCTTGGCGAGGTCCTCGCCGATGAGCTTCGCGGCGTTGTAGCCGGACAGCACGCCGGAGTCGACGGGCGAGTCCGGGTACTTCTTCTTGTACGACGCCACCATCTTCTCCACCCCGGGCAGGTCGGCGCTGACGGCGGGCGCCGCGCTGACGACGCTCAGCATGGCCGCCAGGGCGGGCGCGGCCGGCGTCTCCATCAGCTGGGGCGCGAACCCGGGCGCGCTGCTGACCACGGGGACCTTCAGGCCGCGCGAGGCGGCGACGCCCACGAGGGACGCCGTCTGCGCCGGGCCCGCGCTGATCAGGACGGCCTTGACGCCCTGCTTGCGCAGCGCCGACACCTGCGCCGACAGGTCGGTGTCGGTGGCCTGGATCTTCTGCCCGGCCACCTTCATCCCGGCCCGCTCCGCCGCCCAGGTCGAGCCCTCCAGGGCGTTGGCGCCGTAGTCGCCCTCGAAGTAGACGTGGCCGATGGTGTCGCCCTTCTTCAGGCCCTTGGTGCGGGTGAGGAAGTCGACGGCGGCGATCATGTCGACGTCGTAGGTGGTGCCGAGCACCTGGACGGCGTCCTTGCCGAGCAGGGAGGCCGCCCAGGCCTGCGGGAAGGTGAGCATCTTGTCCCGCTGGATGTCGTCGAGCAGGGCGGCCACCACCGGGGAGCCGATGACCTGCGGCAGCGCCACCACGTCGGGGGCGATGTCGGCGTAGGCGGTGACGGCCTTCTGCACGTCGTAGCCGTGGTCCTTGACGACGAGCTCGACCTCGCGGTCGCAGATGCCGCCGTCGGCGTTGGTCTCGTCGGCCCACATCTGCTGGGCCTGCACGATGCTCTTGCCGAGGGTGGCGTAGGGGCCGGTCAGGTCGGTGAGGGCGCCGAGCCTGATCGTGTCGTCGTCGACGCCGGGTCCGGTGCGGACGCCGTCCGCGGCGTCGCCCTTGCCGTCCCCTGACGCCTTGGAGCTGCATCCGGTGGCGGCGAGCAGCAGCGCGAGGGTGCCGGCGAGGACGGCCCCGGCGGCGCGGACGCGGGGGCGGCGGGTGTGTCTGGTGGTCACGGGGTGTGCTCCTTGGGTCGTGCGGCCGCGGCCGGCGGCGGGGGCGAGGGAACGGCGGTGTCCGGGACGGTGGTCGGGGTGCGGCGGCGCCGCAGGCGGTCGCGGGCCCGGCGGGCCAGACCGTGCAGCCCGTCGGGGGCGTACAGCAGGACGAGGACGATGGCGGCGCCGTACAGGTAGCGGGCGGCCTCGGTGGGACCGACGGCGCCCTCGGCGGAGCCGGGCGCGGCGACCAGCGGGAGCTGGTCGGCGTAGCGGGTCATCAGCAGCGGCAGCGCGGTGACGAAGACGGCGCCGGCGGTGGCTCCGGCGACCGAGCCGAGGCCGCCGATGACGATCATGGCGAGGTAGTCGACGGACAGCACCAGACCGAAGTAGTCGGGCACCACCCGGCGGAAGGCGAGCGCCAGCAGCACGCCGGCGAGGCCCGCGTACATCGACGACACCACGAACGCGGCGGAGCGGTGCCGGGCCACGTCGACGCCCATCACGGCGGCGGCGGTCTCGCTGTCCCGGAGGGCGGCCAGCGCCCTTCCGGGCCGGGAGCGGAGCAGGCCGCGGGCGGTGAACCAGGTGAGCGCGAACAGCGCCAGGCCCAGGAACCACAGTCGCTCCTCCGCGCCGAACGGCACGCCGAGGACGGTCAGTTCGCGGTCCGCGTCGAAGGTGAAGCCGCCGAGGGACAGCGGCGGCACGGAGCGGCCGTTGAAGCCGCCGGTGACCGACTCGGCGGTGAGCAGGACGTGGTGGCCGAGGAAGACCAGGGCGAGGGTGGCGATGCCGAGGTAGATGCCCTTGACCCGGCCGGCGACGGGACTGAACAGTCCGCCGGCGAGGCCCGCCATCAGCACCGCGAGGGGCACGGCGAGGGCGGTCGGCAGGCCGGGCCCCGGGTCGCCGGCCAGCCAGGTGTAGCCGTAGGCGCCGACGGCGAGGAAGAAGGCGTGGCCGAGGGAGAGTTGTCCCGCGGTGCCGCTGAGCAGGGCGAGGCCGATCGCGCCGATGGCGGCCGCCATGGAGAACAGGCCGATGCGCAGCCAGAAGGCGTCCAGGTAGAACGGCGGCAGGCACAGCAGCACGGCGACCGTGAGGAGGGTGGCACGGCGGCGGGTGAGCAGTGCGCGGATCCGGTCAGACACGGGCCGCTCCCTTCGCGCCGAACAGTCCGTTGGGCCGCACGAGGAGCACCAGCAGCATCACGGCGTAGGGAGCGACGTCGCCGAACCCGTCGCCGAGCATGTGCAGTTCGGACTGGTAGCCGACGACGAGCGCCTCGGTCAGCCCGATGACGAGAGAGCCGGCGAGGGCGCCCGTCGGGGAGGCGAGTCCGCCGAGGATGGCCGCGGGGAAGGCGTTGAGCGCGATCTGACCGGTGGTGCGCTCCAGGCCGGGGGCGGGGAACGCGGCGAGGAACACCGCCGCCAGCGCGGCGAGCGCGCCCGCCAGGCACCAGGCGCCCGCCCGCACCCGGCCGAGGTGGACGCCCATCAGCGCGGCGGCCTCCGTGTCCTCGGCCGCCGCCCGCAGGGACAGGCCCCAGGGGGTGAACCGGAACAGGGCGAAGACCCCGGCGATGACGACGGCCGACACGGCGATCGCGGCGAGCCGGCTGTCCGCGACGGTCACCGGGCCGAGTTCGGTCACCGCGTCGCCCCACGGGTCGCCGAGCGTCAGCAGGTCGCCGCCGATGCGCCGGGCCAGCTCGGTGAGCAGCACGATGTCGATGCCGATGGTGACGATGGTCTGGACGTGCGCGGAGTGCGCGTCATGGCCGCCGCGCTGGAGCAGGAACCGGTCCAGCGCCCCGGCCAGGGCGGCCGTCACGAGCACCGCGAGGGCGAGCGCCCCGGCGAAGCCCAGGTCGTCGTGGAGGACGGCGACCAGGTAGCCGCCGAACAGCAGCAGCGAGCCGTGGGCGAAGTTGAGCACGCCCGAGGCCTTGAAGATGACGACGAAGCCGAGGGCGACCAGCGCGTACACCGCGCCGAGGGCCAGTCCGCCCAGCAGGCTGTCCAGGAGGTCCGTCATGCCGCGTCCTCCCCGGTCGCGTCGGTCGCGTCGGTGCCGAGGTAGGCGCGCAGCACCTCGGGGTCGCGGCGGACCTCGTCGGGGGTGCCGTGCGCGATGGGCCGGCCGAAGTCCAGCACGGTGACCTCGTCGGCGAGACGCATCACCAGACCCATGTCGTGCTCCACGAGCACCACGGACAGGCCGAGTTCGGCCCGTAGTTCCGCCACCACCTCGGCGGTGCGGGCGCGTTCGGCGGCGTTCATGCCGGCCACCGGTTCGTCGAGCAGCAGTACACGGGGCTCCAGGCAGAGGGCGCGGGCCAGTTCGACGCGCTTGCGGTCGCCGTAGGACAGCAGGCCTACGGGTGAGTCGAAGTGGGCCCCGAGGCCGGTGAGTTCGGCGATCTCGCGGGCGCGGGCGAGGTGCTCGCGCTGTTCGCGCCGGGCGCCCGGCAGCCGCAGGGCGCTGGCCGTGAACCCGGCGCGGGTGAGGGCGTGCCGGCCGAGCATCAGGTTGTCGGCGACGGTGCCCTGGGTGGTGACGATGTTCTGGAAGGTACGGGCCACACCGAGTGCGGCGATGCGGTGCGGGGCGAGCCGGGTCAGCTCCGTGCCGCCGAGGGTGACGGCGCCGGATGCGGGGCGGCACAGCCCCGACAGCACGTTGAAGCACGTGGACTTGCCGGCGCCGTTCGGGCCGATGAGCGCGTGCACGGAGCCGGGGGCCACGGTGAAGGACACCCCGTCGAGGGCGGTCAGTCCGGCGAAGCGGACGGTGATGTCGCGTACGGCGAGTTCGGGCGGGGCGGTGGTGCTGGTTCCGCCGGCGTGGGTCTTGGTGGTGCGGGTCGCGTCCGCGCGGGCCTCGGTGGTGCGGTCGTTCACGCGGCCCCCTGGTCCTGGGCCGACTCGCCCAGGTACAGGCGGCGTACGGCGTCGGTGCGGGCGAGTTCGTCGGCGGGCCCGGACAGGCGGGTCTCCCCCACCTCGAGGACGTGCGCGTGGCTCGCGAGGGAGAGCGCCATGCCGGCGTTCTGCTCGACGAGCAGGACGGCGGTGCCCTGCGCGTTTATCTCGCGGACGACCTCCGCGATGCGGTGCACCATCTGCGGGGCGAGGCCGAGCGAGGGCTCGTCCAGGAGCAGCAGGCGGGGCGCGGCCATCAGGGCGCGGCCGATGGCGAGCATCTGCTGCTCGCCGCCGGACAGGAGCCCGGCCGGCTGGTGGGTGCGTTCGGCGAGGCGGGGGAAGAGCGTGAAGACGCGGTCGCGGGCCTCCTGGACCTGGGCGCGGCCGCGCCGTCCGAGGCCGAGGCCGCCGGAACGGAGGTTCTCGTCGACCGACAGCCCGGCGAACACCCGCCGTCCTTCGGGCACCTGGACGACGCCGGCGCGGACCGCGGCGACCGGGTCCTTGCCGTCGAGCACCGTGTCGCCGTAGCGGATGCTGCCGGTCGTGACCGCGCCGCGGTGCAGGCGGAGCGTGCCGGAGACGGCGCGGAGCAGCGTGGTCTTGCCGGCGCCGTTCGCGCCGAGCAGGGCCACGACCGTGGCCGGGGGCACGGTCAGGGACACGGAGCGGAGGGCGGACAGGGCTCGGCCGTAGGTCACGTCGACGTCCTCGACGTGCAGGGTGAGGCCACCGTCCGGTGGTGCTTCGGGCATCACGACTCCTCGGGGTCGTCGCGTGGGTCTGCGACGGCTTCGGGGGAAGGGGTGCTTACGACAGCACGGGGGTGTGGAGGGGGTACAGCGGTCCGGGGCCGCACGCTGCGGTGTACCAACGGGGGTGGGGGTGGGTTGTGCGGGTGCCCATGCGGGCGGCTCGGTGGGTCGGTACGCCAGGGGCGGGGGGGTGCGGGTTGTGTCGCGGCTGCGGGTGGTGGGGGTTGAGCGCGCAGTTCCCCGCGCCCCTGTGGGCGTGTCCGATTGCCGGCGGGCAGTAGTTGCGCGGGCCCACGGGGCGGGGTGCTCGTTGCGTCGCGGCTGCGGGCGGTGGGGGTTGAGCGCGCAGTTCCCCGCGCCCCTGTGGGCGTGTCCAGTTGCCGGCGGGCAGTAGTTGCGCGGGCCCACGGGGCGGGGTGCTCGTTGCGTCGCGGCTGCGGGCCGTGGGGGTTGAGCGCGCAGTTCCCCGCGCCCCTGTGGGCGTGTCCAGTTGCCGGCGGGCAGTAGTCGCGTGGGCCCCACGGGGCGGGGTGCTCGTTGCGTCGCGGCTGCGGGCCGTGGGGGTTGAGCGCGCAGTTCCCCGCGCCCCTGTGGGCGTGTCCGGCTGCGGGGCGGTGGGGGCTGGTCGCGCAGTTCCCCGCGCCCCTTTGGGGCGCTCCCCTGTGAGGGCGTTTTTATGGTTTCTGGTGGAGGAGGTTGTGGGCTGTCAGGGCCAGGGTTGTTTCAACCAGGTCTGTGGGGCGGGAGAGGTTGCGGCCTGTCAGTTGTTCGTAGCGGCGGAGGCGGTTGAGGACCGTGTTGCGGTGGCAGTAGAGGCGGCGGGCCGCCCGCTGGGCCGAGCCGTCGCAGGCCAGCCACGTGGCGAGCGTGTCGAGGAGGACCTCGGCGTCGGCGGGTTCCAGGGCAGCCAGGGGGCCGAGGAGCCGGTCGGACAGCGCCGCGGCGAGGTCGGGGTTCGACGCGACCAGTGCCGCCGGCAGGTGTTCGGTCAGCCGGACCGTGCCGCCCCCCTCCGGGCACAGCCGCAGCGCCGTGTCCGCCAGCCGTCGCGCCTCCCCCACGGCGGCCAGTCCGTCGACGGTGCCGCTGACGCCCACCCGCACGCCGGGCGGCTGCTCGTCCGGGACGACCGCCGCCGGGTCGCCCTCGACGAGGACGATGCCGTGATCGGCGTCCACACCGGTGTGCCAGTGCACACGCACACCCGGGGCAAGGGCCGCCTGGGCGCCCGTACAGCCGGCGGACCGCGTCCCCTCGACGGCGACGACGACGTACCGGCCGTGCTCGGGCAGCTCCAGTGCCTCGGCCGCCTCGGGCAGGTCGGCGATCCTGCTGGTGCCGTCCAGCAGCGCCGCGGCCAGCAGGCGCACCCTGTTCTCCCTCCGCCATGCCATCTGCCGCTCGGTCTGCCGGTACGCGTCGGCGACGATCGTGCTGTGCTCGTCGACGAACTCCCACACGTCGGACGCGACGTGCACCAGCAGACGTACGTCCTCCGGCGCCGCCCGTGAGGTCTCGTCGACCAGGCCCTGCCACACCAGCGAACCGCCCAGCCGGAAGGCGTGCAGCACCGCGTCCAGCGGCAGTCCCTGTTCGGCGCGGGTGGCTCCGATCTTCCAGGAGCAGCGGCGCGCCGCGTCACGGGCGCCCCGCGGGTCCAGCAGCGAGGAGACGCTGTGCCGCAGCGAGCGGTGCACCTCCTGCCAGGTGGCGACGGCGTCGCCCTCGACGGCGGTGCGGTACGCCGGCTCCTGCTCCTGGAGCACCGCGACCAGCCGGTCGGTGAGCTGCGGCAGGTCGTCCAGCAGGATGCGGGCGGCCCGGTGCAGCACGCGCAGCGCGTCGGCGTCGATCAGCGACCGCACGCGTGGCGTCCGTGACCGAGGTGCGGACACGGGTCCGGGACGCAGCAGGGTTCGTGGCCGTACGGCGTGAGGCATCGCGCATTCCCCCCAGGGTCGGGCTTCCGGGCGGTGCCCGTGCGGCGGCCCCGTACCGGCGCCCGGCAGGTACGGGGGCCCGCAGGGCGGCCGCCGTCGGACTCGTCCTGCCCCGAAGGATGGCATACCGTCCGGTCGGTCCCTAGAGTCGTGCACCGGTCTTTTCCTCCTGCTCGACCAAACGCACCAGCTCGACCCGGGAACGGAGGCCGAGCGTGGCGAACACGTTGCGCAGGTGGTAGTCGACGGTGCGGGTGGACACGGAGAGGCTCAAGGCCACCTCACGGTTGGTGGCGCCCGCGGCCACGTACCGGGCGATCCGCAGCTGCTGCGGGGTGAGGCGGGCGAGATCGCCGGCGCCGGAGGACGCGGCGGGGGCGGGGTTCGGGGCGGCGCCACCGGCCCTGAGCTCGGCGGCGGCCTGCTGCGCCCACAGAGGCGCGCCGCAGCGTTCGAAGCCGAGGCGGGCCTCCTCCAGGCGGGTGCGGGCCTCGCGGAGACGGCGTCTGCGGCGCAGCCACTTGCCGTAGAGGAGTTCGGTGCGGGCGCGCTCGAAGTCGCCGACGGTGTCGTCGTGCCGGTCCAGGGCGCTGAGGTACAGCTCGTCGGCGGTGTCGGGTCCGGCCAGCAGGGCGCGGCAGCGCAGGAGTTGCGAGGGAGCCTGGGGGTCGGCGCCGCAGGCCGCCCACAGGGCGAAGTCCTCCACGAGCGCCGCCGCGTGCTGGGGGCGCCCGGCGGACGCGGCGGCCTCCACGAAGCAGGGGACGGCGAGCATCCACACCGCGAAGTGGCCGCGGCGGGCGCCGGGGCGGACCAGCGGGCCGAGCCGCTGCGCCGCCTCGCGGGGGCGGCCGGCACCGAGGTCCGCGCGGGCCGCGGCCCAGTGCGCGAGGGTCGCGGCCTGGGCGAGCCCGTGCCTGCGCGCCGTGCGCAGGGCTTCCTCCGCGTGCTCGGCCACGAGGTCCGCCTCGCCCTCGATGGACGCGGCGAGCGCGAGGACGGCGTGATGGTGGGCGGCGGTGTTGCGCTGCCCGGCGCGCTCGGCGGCGCGGAGACCCTCCTCGGCGTGGGTGCGGGCGAGTTGGTGGCGGCCGGCGCGGAGTTCGGCGTAGGCGAGGTATTCGAGGGCGCGGGGTTCCAGGGCGGCGGAGCCGGAGGTGCGGGCGGCTGCGAGGGCGCGGGCGCCCGCGCGGCGGGCGGAGGTGACGTCGCCGAGCATCAGCGCTGCGGCGGCGGAGCGGAGGAGGCGGTCGGGGTCGGTGCCGTGGAGGCCGTTCTCGACGACGCGGCGGAGGGGGGTGGCGGCGAGGTCGAAGCGGGCGAGGAGGACGGCGCGCATGCCGTCCCGGTGGTCGCGGGAGGGGTCGCCGTCCGGCGGGGGGTTCGTGGGCTGGGTGCACGCCGTGCGGGGTGCCGTCGCGCCCACCCGTGCCGCCGGGGGTCCCCCGAGGCGCTGCGAGCCGGGCTGCTTCGGGACGCGGACGCAGGCCTCTGCCAGGGGGAGCGTGCGAGGGGTGTGGGTGGGGGCCAGGGCGGAGAGGCAGGCGGTGGGGTCGCCGGCGGACCAGGCCGCGTCCGCCGCGCCCAGGGTCGCGCGGGCCGCGGCCGGCGGGGGCAGGAGGTCGGCCGCGAGCAGGAAGGACTCCCGGGCGTCCTCCACCGGGCCGTCCGCCAGCAGCACCGCCCCCCGCAGGAGTTCCGCGCCTCCGCGCACCGCCGCCGGTGCGGAACGGCCGCGCGCCCGGTCCAGCAGGCGCAGGGCGTCGGCGGCATGCCCGGCGAGGAGTGCCTGCTCGGCGGCGGCGAGGTGGCGGCGGGCGCGCTCCGCCTCGTCCGGGGTGAGGTCGGCCGCGCGGGTCAGGGCCCGGCGGCGGAGGGCGGGGGGCGCGGGGGACGACGGGTCGGCCGCCGCCGCGGCCAGGGAGGCCGCCACGGTGGGCGCGGGGGCGCTGACCGCCCACGCGCGGTGAAGGAGGGGGAGGATGCCCTTTTGACCGGTCGCGGCCTCGGCGAGCGCGAGATGCGCGGCACGGCGGTCCTCGGAGGACGCGGTCGCGTACACCGCCTGGGCCATCAGCGCGCTGCGGAAGCGGAGCCGGCCCTCGCTGCGGGTCAGCAGGTCGGGCAGCGGGGCGTTCGCCGCCGCGTGGGCCGCCCGGAGGACGAGTGCCGCGTCCGCCTCCTCCTCCCCCGTCGCCCGTACGGCGGCCGCCGTCGTCAGGAGCAGGCCGCCGGAGTCGTCGGGCAGGCGGTCGCCGGCCACGTCGGCCAGCACCTCACCGCCGGCCGGCGGTTGGGGCAGGGCGCGTCGCCCGCCCAGCTGGTCCGGCGACAGACTCCGGAGCAGGGCCAGCAGCAGTGCCGGGTTGCCCTCGGCCGCCGCGATCAGCTCCTCCCGTACGGCGGGGTCGACGGCGCTGTCCGCGCGCTCCCGGATGAGCAGCGCCGCGTCGCCGGGGGTGAGCGGGCCCAGGCGCAGGACGGGCAGGTCCGCCAGTTCCGGGGGCGGCGGGCGGTGGTTGGCGACCGTCAGGAGGAGCGTCGTGCGTACGGCCGTCTCCCGTATGCGCCCGGCGGTGCGGGCGAGCGCGGCGCGCGACGGTGCG
Source organism: Streptomyces althioticus (assembly GCA_014649355.1). Classification (GTDB taxonomy): domain Bacteria; phylum Actinomycetota; class Actinomycetes; order Streptomycetales; family Streptomycetaceae; genus Streptomyces; species Streptomyces althioticus. The sequence goes on along the minus strand of BMSW01000006.1, from coordinate 188,020 downwards.
TCCCACAGGTCGGCGTCGTCCACGCAGACGAGGAGCGGGCCGGCGGTCCGGAGGGCCTCGTCCAGCTCGCGGACACCGCCGGCGCGTACGTGACACACCGGCCCCCCGCGGAAGAGGCGGGCGGCGTGGTCGAGGAACGTGGTGCGGCCGCAACCGGGTTCACCGGTCACGACGCGGACGCCGCCGTCGGTGCGCAGCGCGTCCAGCAGCTCGGCGGTCAGCCGCTGCCGCGCGGTCGTGTGTCCGGTCATTCCAGCGACCTTACTCACGCGTAAGGTCACGCGGAAGGTATACGTCCGGGACCGGATGAAACATGAACGGCCGCGTCACCAGCGGCTTTTGCGGTGTGACGTCCGCCTCGGACTGTGCCGTGGCCCAAGCGCGGCGGCGGGCCGCGGTGCCCGCGCACAACGGCGGTGGCGGCCCGCGCCGCGCGCGGACCGCCACCGGAGCGTGTGCGTCAGGAGGTGTGCGGGCAGTTGCCCTGCGCCTCGTCGATCGTCAGGCTCCGCTGCGGCAGCGGGCAGAGGAACTGCTCGTAGCGGGTGTCCTTGTCGATGAAGCGCTTCAGCCACGAAATGCTGTACTTCGCGATGGTCGTGTTCGACGTGTTCGGGGCGAAGTGGGTGGCGTTGTTGAGCTCGATGTACGTCCGGTCCAGGGAGGACGGCAGGGTGTTGTAGAAGGGCTTGGCGTGGGTCGCCACCGGGGCGATGGTGTCGGCGTCGGCGCCGAAGATCAGGGTGGGGGTCCGCAGCTCGGGCCAGGTCTTGTCGAGGTTCCAGGGCGTCATCGGGATGGCGGCCTTGAGGGACGGACGGGTCTTGGCGGCCTCGAGTGAGCCGCCGCCGCCCATGGAGTGGCCCATGACGCCCAGCCGGCTGCTGTCGATGCGGCCGCGGACCGAGCTGCGCTGGGTGAGGTAGTCCAGCGCGGCCAGCAGCTGGTCGCCGCGGGAGCCGGGCTGGTCGACGGTGGTGAGGGTGTCGATGGTGAACACCACGAAGCCCTGCGAGGCCAGGCGCGGGCCCAGCCAGGAGATGGAGGACTCCAGAGCGGTGAATCCGGGCGAGATGGCGACCGCGCCGAAGGTGCCGTCGGCGGTGGACGTCGGGTAGTAGATCGTGCCGCCGCCGAAGCCGGTCGCGGCGAGCCGGGACACGGAGGTCTGCGAGACGGCGTACGGGCCGCGCAGGGCCTCGATGCTGGACTCGGTGGGGGCCGGGCCGCGCTCGTAGGGGTTGTCGGCGGCGGCGTGGGCGCCGGGGCCGGTGAGGGTGCTGAGGCCGACGACGGCGGCGAGCGCCGCGGTGAGGCCGGCCAGGCGGCCGGTCCTGCGCCTGCTGGTGTGGGGGTGCAGCTGCACGACGAGTGGTCCTCTCTGTCATGGCGGTCGCCGGGTCGGCCGGTTGCAGGGATCACTGCGTGGGCTGGGGAGCCGTGCGGGGGCCGGGCGGCGCCTTTTGACTGGCGGTGCCACTGTCGGTGGGGAGGGGGTGGGTGGGGATCGGTGAAATCACCGGTCTTGTGGGAGGGGGTCGGTGTGCGGGGGTTGTTCACCGCGGGGCGGTGGGGGCTTTTCGCGCAGTTCCCCGCGCCCCTGTTCAAACCTGCGGGCCGGTGGGGGCTTGTCGCGCAGTTCCCCGCGCCCCTGGGGGGTGTGCCTCAGGAGGTTGTTGTCAGGGTCAGCGATGCGGCTGCTGTGGCGAGGTAGAAGGCGGGGAACGCCAGGTTGTGGAGTACTCGGGCGCGGAGGTGGAAGGCGATCGCGCCCAGGTAGAACAGGACGAGACCGCAGGCCGCGGCCACGCCGAGGGGGCGCAGTGCGCCGACGAGGACACCGAGGAGGAGGCCCGCCGCGCCGGCCAGCTTGAGGGCGGCCAGTCCGGGGAGCCACGACCGCGCCACACCCACCTGCGCCGAGTTGGCGAGCACGAAGCGCGCCCCGGCGAGGTCGGCGGCGGCCATGGCCACGTTGACGGCGGCGGTCAGCGCGGTGACGACGAGAAGTGCGAGCGGGACATCGGTCATGTCTCCAGGGTTTGCCGGCAGCCCGGCACGGTCCAATACCTGCTTCTATAACCTGGGGGCATGGATGTGGACACGCGTCTCCTCCGGTACTTCGCCGCGGTGGCGGAGGAGGGCAGCCTGACCGGGGCGGCGCGGCGGCTGTTCGTCTCGCAGCCCGCGCTGACCAAGCAGATCCGGCGCCTGGAGGACGACCTCGAGGTGCGGCTCTTCGTGCGTTCACGCTCGGGGATGGCGCTGACCGAGGCCGGCCGTGAGTTCGCCTCCCGCGTGCCGGCGCTGCTGGAGGGATGGGACGAGGCGGTACGGGCGACCGGCCGGGCGGCACGAGTACTGCGCCTGGGCTTCCTGGACGCGGGCGCGGTGGGGGCCGTCCCCCAAATCATCGCCGAGTTCCGCCGCGCGCGGCCGGAGTGGCGGGTGGAACTGCGGCAGTTCGACTGGTCGGACCCGAGCGCGGGCCTGGCCCGGGGAGAGGTGGACGCCGCAGTGGTGCGTCTGCCGTTTCCCGGTCAGGAGAGTTTCACGATCCGGGAGTTGTTCGCCGAGGAGCGTGGCGTGCTGCTGCCGGTCCGCCATCCGCTGGCGGCCCGTCCGACGGTGGACTTCCACGAGCTGTGGGACGAGCCGTTCGTCGCGGCCGGGTCCGAGACCGGAGCCTGGCGGGAGCACTGGCTGGGGGCGGAGGAACGGGACGGCGAGCATCCCGTCCGGATCGGCGCCGTGACCAGCCGTCCCGACGAGTGGCTGGGAGCGGTGGCCAGCGGGTGCGTGGCCCTGGCCCCGGCGTCCGCGGCCCGCTTCCACACCCGCCCGGATGTGGTGTACCGCCCGGTGCGCGGGCTCTCACCGTCGCGGGTGGGGCTGGCGCGGCCTCGGCGGCGGAACGGCGAAGCGGTGTTGGACGAACTGGTGCGGGCCGTCGCCCGGCGACTGAGCGGGGGCGCTTCCGCGAGGGCCGAGGTCGGCGTCGAGCCGCGGGCCGGTGGGGGGTGAGCGCGCGGTCCCCTGCGCCCCTGGAGGGGCGCTGCATGAAGGTGTCCCACCGGGGTACCCGGCCGGATACGGTCACCGTCGGAGTCGGCGCCGACGGTGGCGGCGACGGCGCTCCGGGTTCCGGGGCGCCGTCGTTCTACGCGGCGTCGTAGACGTGGGCCCGGCCGCCGACCCACTTCACCCAGGCGGGGTCGTCCAGCAGCTGTTCGCCCTCCGGGAGCCCGACGCGGCGCAGGAACTCCACGACGTCACGGTCGGAGTAGGCGAGGCCGACGATCTCTCCGCGCACGGTGACGCGCCGGCCGCCCGAGCCGAGCGGCGGGTGTACCACGATCGGAGGCTTCCTCATCCCTCCAGCATCCGTCCGTGCCGTCGCGTATGCACGCCGGGACCGCGTGTCACCCGACTGGACCGCCGGACGAGCCGGACGGACGCCCGCCGTGCTGGTATGGAAGCGGCCTCCATGCCTACCCGGAGGGAGCTGGGAATGCACGAGATGTGGTGCGGTGCAGACACTTCGGGGGAGCCGGTCTGGCACGTTCTCACCCCGGACAAGACCTCGACGCTGTGCGGGGTGGACAAGGAGGAGGAATCGCCACGGCGCGACACGACGGACCGGCACTGCTTCACCTGCATGAAGTCGTTCCAGGCCGTCGTGGCGTCCCGCTGAGAGCCACGGCCGCCCCCGCCGGCGCCGGCGGGCCCGGGAACCACCCGGGCCGCCGGCGCCGCGTCAGTGACAGGCGTGCTCCCCCGCCTCTGCCTCCGGACCGTGCGTGTCCAGCCGGCAGAAGCAGGACGCCTCGATCGGTACGTCGGCCAGCGCCACCGCCTGTCGCAGTTGCCGGGCGACGATCGCGGCCTCGCCCGTCTTGCCGGTGCGCAGCAGGCACTCGTGGAATCCGTGCAGCGCCCAGACGTTGTTCGGGTGCTGGAGCGGCCGGGGCAGGGTGTCGTCGAGGCCCAGGTCGGCGCGGTAGACGGCCTCCGCCTCGGCGACCCGGCCCTGTTCGAGGAGGAGCGCGCCGAGGGCGTGCCGGGTGGGCTGCATCCAGCCCCACGGCTCGTCGTACGGCAGGGTGTCGTCCCGTTCGACGGCCAGTTCGAGCGCGGCGAAGGCGGTGTCGTAGTCGCCCTCGCGATAGGCGAGTTCGCCGTCGAGCATCGCGGAGGCGATGGCGAGGATGTCGTGGCAGGTGTTGTTGAACAGCATCCTGCTCTCGGGGACGCGGTCCACGGCCGCGCGGAACTTCTCCCGCTCGACGGCGGCGCCGTCCGTGTCGCCCTTCACGCCGAGCGCGACGCCGCGGGCGTAGTGCAGCATCGCGGTCGTGACGCAGTACAGCTCGGGGTCGTCGGGGAACGGCAGGGCGAGGATGTCGTCCCAGCGGCCGAAGCGGATCAGCACGTGGAAGCGCATCGCCAGGAACGCCTCCAGCCAGTCCGCCATGGGCGGGCTCTCCACCCTCAGGAGCTTCTCGGGCACGGCGGCCTCGAGCCGGGCGGCGGCGTCGAGGGCCACCTCGGACTGTCCGGCGAACATGGCGCCGTAGATCCGGAAGTGGTGGTTGTGGCAGCGGTAGAGCGTGTAGAAGTTCATCGCGCCCGCCCGCTGGAGGTACTTCTCGTCGGCGGCGATCGCGGCGGTGTTGTCCGAGACGACCCTGCGGTAGTCGCCGCACAGCACCTCGAGGTGCGAGGGCATGTGGAGCAGGTGCCCGGCGTCGGGCGCGGCGCCGCGCAGCCGGTCCGCGACGGTGAGGGCCGCTTCCGGGGTCGGGGACATCTCCATCAGGTGGCTGTAGAGGTGCACGACGCCGGGGTGCGTGGCTCCGGCCTCGGTGGTGAGGGCGCCGTCGAGCACCTCCTTGGCCTCGACGGTGCGGGCGCCGTCGGCGGGGCGTCCGGTCCTCAGGTCCCACAGCTGCCACGGCGTGAGGTTCATCAGCGCGTCGGCGCAGAGCGCGGCCACGTCGGGGTCGCCGGGGGCGCTCTCGTACACGGCGAGCATGCGGTCCGCGTACGGTTCGTTCCAGACGGAGCAGTCAGCCGCGGGGCGGTCCTGCGGGTAGCGGGCGCGCAGGGCCTCGACGAGGGCGCGTTCGACGGGGGTGGCGCGGGCCTGTGCCGCCCGGTGGGCGCGTTCGACGGCGGCGTGGGTGCGCTCGACGGTGCGGTCGAGGTCTTCGGTGTCGAAGGCCTCCCAGGGTTTGTTGTAGTTCGGGCCGAGGGCGTAGGCGATGCCCCAGTGGGCCATCGCGCAGCCGGGGTCGGCGTCGGCGGCCTTCTGGTAACAGGCGACCGCCTCCTCGTGGTTGAAGGCGTACGTCCACATCAGCCCGCGGTCGAACCAGAGTTGCGCCTCGGGCGAGGTCGTCGACACGGGCCGTCCGTAGGAGCCGAGGTCGTAGTAGCCGTCCATGGTGCCCGCCTTCCGGGGGTTCCGGCCGGGCCGGCCGCCGCCCGTCGGCGGCCGACGTCCCGTGGGGACGAAACCGACGATAGCGGGGCACGGACGGTCCTGCAGGCGCGCCGCGAAACCCGTCCCGGGGCAGGTCAGACGCTCACGAGGAGCTGTGGTGACAGCACCTTGATCATCGTGTTGGTCCAGCGCATCTGCCGCAGCGTCTGGGGGTGGCAGTCGGTCGCCAGACCGAGGAGGGCGCGGTCACGGGTGGCCTGTGCGGTCTGGGCGAGCATCTCCCAGTAGAGGCTGTTGCGGACGACGGCCAGGTGCAGGTCGCGCAGGTCCTCCAGGAGGAGCAGCCCCGTCTCCGGGCGTCGCCCGAGGGCCTGGGCGGCCTTCTCGCGCAGGGCGGTCAGCGCGCCGGGAGCGGTGTGGTCGCGCGGGCCGGACAGCTCGACGCCGTGGTCGGGGCCGAGGGCGGCCAGCCGGGCCGCGTGCTCGCGGGACCAGCGGGCGACGTCGGTGGCGACGTGGTGCACCTCGTGCTCGGTGCGGTGCCGTTCGGCGACGGCGAGGAGGTCCGTCTCCAGGTCGCGCTCGCCGTCGTGGAGGGCGCGCAGGGTGATGCCGATGCCGTTCATGCCGTGCTCCCCGTCGTCGCGTCGTCCGTGTCCTGCCGTGGTGGGGCGCCGCGCCGGGCGACCAGGGTGACGCGGGCCGCCGCCGTCTTGAACAGGGGCTGCTTGGACAGCGGGTCCCAGTCGGTGATCGTGGTCTCGTTGGCGGCGCGGCCGGGGCGGCCGTCGGGCGGGCGGTACCCCTCGGGGAGGTCCCAGTAGCCGTAGTGGAACGGCACGAACACCACACCGTCGCGGATCGCCACGGTGCGCAGCCGGGCCCGGAGCGCGCCGCGTGGGGTGGTCACCTGCACCAGGTCGCCGTCGGCCAGGCCCTGGGCGGAGGCCTCGGCCGGGGAGATCTCCGCCCAGACGTCCGGGGCGGCGGCGTTCAGCTCGGGGGCGCGGCCGGTCTTGGTGCGGGTGTGGAAGTGGTGGACGGTCCGGCCGGTGATCAGCTGGAGCGGGTACTCCGGGGAGGCGTCCTCGTGCGGCGGCAGGTACTCGGCGGCCTTGATCACGGCCTTGCCGTCCGGGTTGAGGGAGCGGTACTCGACCGGGGTGACGGTCGCGCCGGTGACCATGTCCTTGCCGTAGCTCTCGCAGCGGTCGGGGTGGGCGTGGTCGAAGCCGTCGGTGTAGAGGCGGGCGGTGCCGTCGGGGGCGTCCTCGGTGCAGGGCCACTGAATGCCGCCGTCGCGCAGCTTGTCGTAGGTCAGCCCGGTGTAGTCGCAGGGGCGGCCGGCGCTGCAGCGTTGCCAGGCGGCGAAGGCGCCCCGTGGGTCGGACCAGTGGACCAGCGGGCCGCCGTCCTTGTCGCGGAAGTCCATGCGGGCGGCGAAGTCGAGGAAGATGTCGAGGTCGGCGCGGGCCTCGCCGGGCGGGTCGACGGCCTTCTCGGAGAGGTGGACGGTGCGGTCGGCGTTGGTGAAGGTGCCGGTCTTCTCGCCCCAGGTCGCGGCGGGCAGGACGACGTCGGCGAGCTGGGCGGTCTCCGTGAGGAACAGGTCCTGCACCACCACGAACAGGCGTTCCTGCGCGAGGATCGAACGGATCCGGCCGAGCTCGGGCAGGGAGACGGCGGGGTTGGTGCCGGAGATCCACAGCATGCGCAGCGAGCCCTGCTCGGCGTAGCGGAACATCTGCATGGCGTGGGTGGGCGGGCCGTGGTGCGGGATGCCGTCCGGTTCGACGTTCCAGATCTCGGCCAGCTCGGCCACATGCCGGTCGTTCTGCCAGTTGCGGAAGCCGGGGAGGTCGCCGTCGGCCCCGCACTCGCGGGTGTTCTGGGCGGTGGGCTGGCCGTTCATCTGCATCAGCCCGCAACCGGGGCGGCCGAGCATGCCGCGGATCAGGTGCAGGTTGTTGACCTGCACGGCGGCGGCGGACGCCTGGTGAGACTGGTAGACACCCTGGAGAACCGTGGAGGTGAGCCGCTCCGCGCTGCCGAGGAGGTCGGCGGCGCGTTCGATCTCGGCGGCCGGGACACCGCAGATCTCCGCGGCCCAGCGGGGGGTGCAGCGCTCGACGCCGGCGGCGAGCTCGTCGTAGCCGACGGTGTGGGCGTCGAGGTAGGCGCGGTCGACGCGGCCGGTGCGGATGATCTCGTGCAGCAGGGCGTTGAGCAGGGCGACGTTGGTGCCGGGGCGCGGCGCCAGATGGATGTCGGCGCGGCGGGCGACGGGGGTGCAGCGGGGGTCGACGCACAGCAGCCGGGGCGGGTCGGAGCCGTCGAGCCGGTCCAGGACGCGGGCCCACAGCACCGTCTGCGTCTCGGCCATGTTGTGCCCGAACAGGGCGATGGTGTCGGCGTGGTCGATGTCCTCGTACGAGCCGGGCTGGCCGTCGGAGCCGAAGCTCTCCTTGAGGGCCTCGGCGGCGGTGGCCGTGCACAGCCGGGTGTTGCCGTCGAGGTGGTTGGTGCGGACGCCGGCGTGGGCGAGGACGGAGAGGGTGTAGTACTCCTCCAGGAACAGCTGCCCGCTGGTGTAGAAGCCGACGGAGCCGGGGCCGCGGTCGTCGAGCAGGGTCCGGGTGCGGGAGACCACGCGGTCCATGGCGGTGTCCCAGTCGGTCTCGACGAGCCGGCCGTTCTCACGGACGAGCGGGCGGGTGAGGCGGTCCGGGGAGTGGTTGGCCTGCCAGCCGTAGAGGTCCTTGGGGCCGAGCCGGCCGCGGTTGACCCGGTCGGCGGCGCGGCCCCGGACGCCGACGATGCGTCCGCCGCGCACGGCGATGTCCATGGCGTCGCCGTTGGAGTGCAGGATCGAGGCGGACGGCACCCAGCGTTCGACGTCCGCCTCCGTCACCCCGTCCGCGAGGTGCAGGTCGGTGCGGACCGGCCAGGGGTCGCCGGGGGCGTAGGGGGTGCGCGCGCCCCAGGGGTTGGTGATGCGGTCCGGCGAGCTGTCCACGGTGGTCCGACCTCCTCGGTGCGGGGATGCCGCGAGGGCGGGTACCCGCCCCTCCATCGGTCAGACCATCACACCTCGCACACCTCACGCCACCCAACGTGACGACCTGACACTCCTTCACCATTCCTTCGGGGTCATGTTCGCCGACGGGCTGGCAAGGGCCGTACGGCCCTCCCTAGGATGTATTTCCTGTCCAGCCAGTCCAGTTGGCGGCACTCCGCAGGGGGAACGATGCATTCCGGTAAGCAGCTGTCCACCGAGATCGACGCGACCGTACCGACGGCCGCGCGGATGTACGACTACTACCTCGGCGGCAAGGACAACTACGCTGCGGACCGTGCCGCGGTCGAGGAGCTCGACAAGGTGGTGCCGAGCACCCGCCGCCTGGCCCTGAACAACCGCCGTTTCCTGCAGCGCGTGGTCCGCACGCTCACCCAGGAGTACGGCATCCGGCAGTACCTGGACCACGGCTCCGGCCTGCCCACCCAGGACAACGTGCACCAGGTGGCGCAGCGCATCGACCCCACCACCCACGTCGTGTACGCCGACAACGACCCGATGGTGCTGGTGCACGGACGGGCCCTCCTCGAGCAGGACGAGCGCACGGCGGTCATCCAGGCGGACATGCGCGACACCGACGGGATATTCGGCCACCCCGAGACCCAGCGGCTGATCAACTTCGACGAGCCGGTGTGCGTGCTGTTCAACTCCGTTTTCCACTGCATCCCGGACAGCGACACCGACGGTCCGCTGGCCGTCGCCAACCGGGTGCGGGAGCGGCTGGCGCCGGGCAGCTTCATGGTGATGTGCCAGCTGGTCAGCGAGGACCCGAAGGTCCGCGAGTTCGTCACCGATTTCATGGACCAGGCGACCCAGGGACACTGGGGCCGGGTCCGCACGGAGAAGGACGTCGAGGTCCTCTTCGAGGGTCTGGAGATCCTGGAGCCGGGTCTGGTGGAGGTGTCCACCTGGCGTCCGGACACGGAGGTGGCGCCCCGTCAGCTCACCCAGGAGTGGATCGAGTTCGGCGGCGTGGGCCGGCTTCCCTCGTAGCCCTCGGGACATGACGACGCCCCTCCCGGGATACGGGAGGGGCGTCGGTCGTTCCGGACCGGGAAGGCCGTTGCGAGTCAGGAAGGCCGTGACGGATCAGGAGGAGAGCGCGTAGCGTTCGTCGATCGTGCGGCGCAGCATCTCGACGGACTCGCGGGGCGTGAGCGCCTCGTCGGCGAGACGGTCGAGCACGATCCGGTACTCCTCGGTCTCGTCGCGGTCCTCGAGGAAGTTGGCGCTCCTGATGTGCTCCAGGTACACCACGTCGGGCAGGTCGAGTCCGCCGAAGCGCAGATAGGTCACCGGGATGGCGGGGGCCGAGGCGTTGGTGACGTTCAGCGGGACGATCTGCAGGGTGACGTTGGTCCGCTCGGCCATCCGCGCCAGATGGTCGAGCTGGTCGCGCATCACGGTGCGGTCGCCGAGGACGCGCAGCAGGACCGACTCGTCGATGACGGCCCACAGCTGCGGGGCGTCCTCGCGGAGCAGCAGCTGGGCACGGCGCATGCGCAGCTCGACCCGGCGCTGCACCTCGCTCGCCGGGGCGTTGGGCAGGCCGCGCTCGACGACCGCGCGGGTGTAGTCGGCGGTCTGCAACAGTCCGGGGACGTATTGGATCTCGAACGTACGGATGGTGGCGGCGGCCTCCTGGAGGCCGACCAGGCGGTCGAACCACTCGGGCATCAGCCGCTTGTCGTACCGCTGCCACCAGCCCGGCTCGCCGGCCCTCTGGAGCAGCTTGAGGAGGACGGAGGCCTCGTAGTCGTCGGTGCCGTAGAGCTCGAGCAGCGCCCGGACGTCGGTCTCGGTCGGCGGGCGGCGGCCCTTGCCGGACTCGATGCGGGACAGCTTGGCTCCGCTGAAGCCGACGGAACGGGCCGCCTGGTCCTGGGACAGTCCGGCGTCCTCACGGAAACCGGCCAGCTGCACGCCCACCAGCATCTTGAGCAGGGTCGGCGCGGGCTCGGGCCTGTCCAGGTAGGGTTCCAGACGGGAGATGCGATGCGACGCGGCGGACATCCTGACTCCCAGCAGACCGGCACAAGGGCGATTCAGACTATCGCATCTGACGCTGCCTCACCGCACTCAGATGCGAAATGCCGATCGAAGTGGGGCAGTTGGAATCCGCTTCACCGGCGCCGGTCCCCGGGGTCCGGCACCGGCCGCGCGGTGTTCCGGCGGGCACGGTGGCCCGATCGCCGGACGAGGTGACCCGTCACCCGACCAAGTGGTCGAACTCGCCGTCCTTGGCGCCCGCCAGGAAGGCGGCCACCTCGGCGGCGGTGTACACGAGGGCCGGGCCGTCGGGGTCGCGGGAGTTGCGCATCGCCACGTCACCGCCGGACAGCGGCGCGACCTCGACACAGTTGCCCTCGGCGTTGCTGTGCCGGCTCTTGATCCAGCGGGCGTCCAACTGGCTGGCCCGCACTCCGTTCCGCACTCCAGGCACCGCTGTCTCCTTGCTGCCGATCTCGTCCCGCCCCGCACGGCCGTCGCCGCGCTTGGCGAAAATTCTCGCGCAATTTCCCGTGCAATTGCACGGGAGCGCTGACAGCGTGGATAATAGCCGTGGCGTCAACCCCCGTGGGAGCGCCCCGTCCTGACGTCGCATCGAGGAGATGCCGTGTCATCACCTGTGCACATGACGCTCCGGCCGACGGCCTCGGCCGTCTTACCGGCAGGTGACGGCGGCGCCGGTTCGTTCGGCCCGCTGCCCGCGGTGCCGCACGAGGACGGGTCCCCACTGCAGACGGTGCCCGCCGCCGCCCCCCACGCGGCGGTGAGCATCGCCTGCAGCAGGGAGGGCCTCGCGCGAGCGCGGTCCTTCACCCGCGACACCCTCGGGGAGTGGTCGCTGCACCGGTGCGGTGACGACGCCGCCCTGGTCATGACCGAGCTGGCCGCCAACGCCGTGCTGCACGCGGCGTCGCGCTGCCCGGGTGAGCCGGACGTACGGCTGGGGTTCCGTCTGGAGCCGGCGCACCTGCTGCTCACGGTCACCGACCCCGACGACCGGCCGCCCGTACGCCGGCCTCCCGGCACGGACGCCGACCTGGAGGAGCACGGCCGGGGGCTGCGCATCGTCGACGCCCTGTCGGAGGCGTGGGGCTGGTTCCCCGCCGTCCCGGCAGGCAAGACGGTGTGGGCCCGGTTGTCCACCCACCCGCCCACCTGACACGACTGCCGCGGAAAGGCACCCACGCCATGCGCAGCGCTTCTACGGAACAGCCGAGCAGCGAGCGCCCAGTGCGCCACACGTCCCCCACCGGAGTGGCCCGGTCCACACCCCTCACGGCCCTGTCCCAGGTGCCGTGGGCCGACATGCAGGACTCCACCGGATCGGCGGCCGCCATTCCCCTGCTGCTCAACGGCATCGCCTGGGGGGACGCCGACACCGCCCGGGCCGCCCTCGAGGATCTGCGGAAACGGATCTGCCAGTACGGCTTCGTCACGGAGCAGGCCACCGCCGCCACGGTGCCGTTCCTCTGGGAGCTGGCCCAGCTGCCGCACGTCACCGTGCGGGCGGGGATCATCCAGCTGCTCAAGGCCATCGCGGACGCCCGGCAGTGGGAGAGCACGGCGGCCGCGTACCCCAAGCTGCTCAACCGCCGTGAGAACCCGGTGGTGTGGGAGCGGGCCGCCCGGCAGGCGGTGCGCGCCCGCCGGGGCGAGCTGAACCGGCTGTTGTCGGAGCCGGACACGGAGATCGCCCGCGCCAGCACGGAGCTGGCCCGGGCGCTGGCCGACTGAGCACAGGGTTCTTTTTCGGACTTCGGGGCGCCCTTGTGACGGGCGCGCCCGGTCGAGATGGCGCGCGACTGCTCGGGGGACGAGTCGCGCGTCGGGGGGAGGGTCGCGCGCGGCTGGGGGGGGTAGGCCGCGCGCGACCCGCACACGTGCACTTTTTCGCGCACGGTGCGGATACGTGCCCCAGGGGCGCGGGGAACTGCGCGAGCAACCCCCACAACGCCGCACCGACGCTCCGAACCCTGACGCGCCTCGCTGTCCCCACACAGGTGCGGCTGCACACCCCAGGGGCGCGGGGAACTGCGCGAGCAACCCCCACCGCGCCGCACCCGCCCAAAGGGGCTGCCCCCCGCGGTGAGAGGGCGGCTGCGGCGCCGTCCGGGCCGGTCGCGCAGTTCCCCGCGCCCCTGGCGGGGCGGCCTACCCTCGCCTCGGATGGCGCGGCAGTGTAGACATGGCACATGGTCCGACTCATGGGTCGATCCCGGACCCGGTCGCCCCAGCGGGCCGGCGCAGCCGCTTCCGTGCGGCGCCGGCGGCAGGAGAGCGGCCGCTCCGGGTGGCATCCGATGGCGGGGCTGCGGTCGGTGCTGAGCGGGCGCAGCGTCGCCGGACAGGTGTTCTTCCTGCTCCTGGTGATGGTGCTGGTGCTGGTCGTCGCGGCCGTCGTGGCGCTGGTGCTGCAGGTGCAGCGGGACAGCACCCAGGAGGCCCGCAACCGCTCCCTCGCCGTCGCCGAGACCTTCGCCAACGCCCCCGGCACGATCGACGCGCTGGAGTCCCCCGACCCCACCGCCGTGCTCCAGCCGCGCGCCGAGGCCGCCCGCGAACGGTCGCACGTCGACTTCGTCGTGGTGATGAACACCGACGGCATCCGCTACACGCATCCCCGGCCCGACCGCATCGGCAAGCAGTTCGTCGGCACGCTCGAGCCCGCGCTGGCGGGCGAGCCGGTCGTGGAGGAGATCGACGGGACCATCGGGCGGCTCGTGCAGGCCGTGGTGCCGGTGGAGGACCCGGACGGCGAGGTGGTCGGCCTGGTGTCGGCCGGTATCACGCTGGAGAACGTCGGCGGGGCGACCGAGGCGCAGCTGCCGCTGGTGCTGGGCGCGGCCGCCGCCGCGCTGGCGCTGGCGACCGGCGGCGCGGCCCTGATCAGCAGACGTCTGCGGCACCAGACCCACGGTCTGGGCCCGCACGAGATGACCCGGATGTACGAACACCACGACGCCGTGCTGCACGCGGTGCGCGAGGGCGTGATGATCCTCGACGGCGACGGCACCCTGCTGCTCGCCAACGACGAGGCGCGCCGTCTGTTCAGCCTCCCCGAGGACGCGGAGGGCCGGCACGTACGGGATCTGGGTCTGGATCCGGACACGACGGAGCTGCTGTCCTCGGGCCGCACGGCCACGGACGAGGTGTTCCCGGTGGGCGACCGCCTGCTCGCGGTGAACCAGCGCCCCACCGACCCGGCGGGACGGCACCGGGGCAGTGTCACCAGCGTGCGCGACACCACGGAGCTGCGGGCGCTGTCCGGCCGGGCGGAGGAGTCCCGTGAGCGGCTCAACATGCTGTACGACGCGGGCGTGGGCATCGGCACCAGCCTGGACGTGGCCCGGACCGCGCAGGAGCTGTCCGACCTGGCCGTGCCCCGGTTCGCCGACTTCGTCACCGTGGACCTGTTCGAGTCGGTCCTGGCAGGCGGGCAGCCCGACGCGGCCGCCTCGCTGCGCCGCACGGCCCGCACCGGCGTCGACGAGGACGCCCCGCTCTATCCCAGGGACCACCAGATCCGGTTCGTGGAGTCGTCCCCGCACGGACGGAGCCTGGCCACCGGCCGCGCGGTCCTGGAGCCCCGGCTCGACGAGGCGCCCGGCTGGCAGGCGCAGGACAAGGAGCGCTCCGCCCAGGTCGTCGAGTACGGCATCCACTCGCTGATCACGGTGCCGCTGCGGGCCGGCTCGATGACCCTGGGCGTGGTCAGTTTCTGGCGTTCGCGCAAGCAGGTGCCGTTCGACGAGGAGGAGCTGGCGCTGGCGGAGGAGCTGGTGGCGCGGGCCGCGGTGTCCATCGACAACGCCCGCCGCTACACGCGCGAGCACAGCATGGCGGTGACGCTGCAGCGCAGCCTGCTGCCGCGCACGCTGCCCGAGCAGAACGCGCTGGAGATCGCCTACCGCTATCTGCCGGCGCAGGCCGGGGTGGGCGGCGACTGGTTCGACGTGCTGCCTCTGTCCGGCGCCCGGGTGGCGCTGGTGGTCGGGGACGTCGTCGGGCACGGGCTGCACGCGGCGGCCACCATGGGACGGCTGCGCACGGCGGTGCACAACTTCTCCGCGCTGGACCTGCCGCCGGGCGAGCTGCTCGCGCTGCTGGACGAGCTGGTCGGCCGGATCGACCAGGACGAGGCGCAGGACGAGCACGTCGCCCCGGTCATCGGGGCGACGTGTCTGTACGCGGTGTACGACCCGGTGTCGCGGCGTTGCGCGGTGGCGCGCGCGGGTCATCCGCCGCCGGCGGTGGTCCGTCCGGACGGTCGGGTGGAGTTCCCGGACGTGCCCGCCGGTCCCCCGCTGGGCCTGGGCGGGCTGCCGTTCGAGTCGGCGGAGCTGGAGCTGCCGGAGGGCAGCAGGCTGGTGCTGTACACCGACGGGCTGGTCGAGGACCGCGCACACGACATCGACGTAGGTCTGGAGCGGCTGCGGGAGGCGCTGGCCGGCGCCGGGGAGTCCCCGGAGGAGACGTGCCGTGCGGTGGTGGAGGCCCGGCGTCCGGCGAAGGCGGCCGACGACATCGCGCTGATCGTGGCGCGGACGCGGGCGCTGTCCGCCGACCGGATCGCGGAGTGGCCGGTGCCGTCGGACCCGGCGGCCGTGGGCGAGGTGCGGGCGGCGGTGACGCGGAAGCTCGCCGAGTGGGGACTCGACGAGCTGACGTTCGGCACGGAGCTGATCCTCAGTGAACTGGTGACCAACGCGATGCGGCACGGCGGCGCCCCCATCCAGGTGCGGATGCTGTACGAGCGTCACCTGATCTGCGAGGTCTACGACAGCAGCAGCACCGCCCCGCACCTGCGGTACGCGACCATGACCGACGAGGGCGGGCGCGGGCTGTTCCTGGTCGCGCAGCTCGCGGAGCGCTGGGGCACCCGCTATCTGCCGGCGGGCAAGGTGATCTGGGCGGAGCAGAACCTCCCGGAGTCCCCCGGCGCCATGTCATAAGATCACCTCGGGACATGGCATAAGGTCGGCTTATGGGCTCATAGGGCGGACCCGCGTACCAGGTAAGGCAAGCCTGAGTTTAGGCTTCCCCACGAGACGCTTGTCATCGCTCGAAGGGAACCTGACCATGCCCCGCCCCCTGCGGGTAGCCATCGTCGGATCCGGCCCCGCCGGGATCTACGCCGCCGACGCCCTGCTCAAGTCCGACGTGGCCGCCGAGCCCGGCGTGTCCATCGACATCTTCGAGCGGATGCCTGCGCCGTTCGGCCTGATCCGTTACGGCGTCGCCCCCGACCACCCGCGGATCAAGGGCATCATCACGGCCCTCCACCAGGTGCTCGACAAGCCGCAGATCCGGCTGTTCGGCAACGTGGACTACGGCACCGACGTGCACCTCGACGACCTCCGCGCCTTCTACGACGGCGTGATCTTCGCCACCGGCGCCACGGCCGACCGCGCGCTGCCGATCCCCGGCATCGACCTGGACGGCTCCTACGGCGCCGCGGACTTCGTGTCCTGGTACGACGGCCACCCGGACGTGCCCCGCACCTGGCCGCTGGAGGCGGAGAAGGTCGCGGTGCTCGGCGTCGGCAACGTCGCCCTGGACGTGGCGCGCATCCTCGCCAAGACGGCCGACGAGCTGCTGCCCACCGAGATCCCGCCGAACGTGTACGAGGGCCTGAAGGCCAACAAGGCGATGGAGATCCACGTCTTCGGCCGCCGCGGCCCCGCGCAGGCGAAGTTCAGCCCGATGGAGCTGCGCGAGCTGGACCACTCCCCCAGCATCGAGGTGATCGTCGACCCCGAGGACATCGACTACGACGAGGGCTCGATCGCCACCCGGCGCGGCAACAAGCAGGCCGACATGGTCGCCAAGACCCTGGAGAACTGGGCGATCCGTGACGTCGGCGACCGCCCGCACAAGCTGTTCCTGCACTTCTTCGAGTCGCCCACCGAGATCCTCGGCGAGGACGGCAAGGTCGTCGGCCTGCGCACCGAGCGCACCGCCCTCGACGGCACCGGCAACGTCAAGGGCACCGGCGAGTTCAAGGACTGGGACGTCACCGCGGTGTACCGCGCGGTCGGCTACCTCTCCGACAAGCTGCCGAAGCTGCCCTGGGACATCGACTCGGGCACGGTCCCGGACGAGGGCGGCCGGGTCATCCAGGAAACCGGCGAGCACCTGTCGTCGACGTACGTCACCGGCTGGATCCGGCGCGGCCCGGTGGGCCTGATCGGGCACACCAAGGGCGACGCCAACGAGACCGTGGCCAACCTGCTGGACGACTACAGGAACGACCGGCTCGGCACGCCGGGCTCCCCGGACCCCGAGGCCGTGGACGCGTTCCTGGCCGAGCGCGGCGTCCGCTACACCACGTGGGACGGCTGGTACCGCCTGGACGCGGCGGAGAAGGCACTGGGCGAGCCGCAGGGCCGTGAGCGCGTGAAGATCGTCGAGCGTGAGGACATGCTCCGCGAGAGCGGCGCCTGACGTCCCCGGCCCCTTCGAAGGGGTCCGTCCGCCGGGCGTCCGGCCGGTTCCGTGCCGGCCGGACGCCCGGCGTCGTCATTCCAGCAGGGTGAGACGGGCCGTCTCCCCCGGGTCCACGCGCACCGCGCGGTGTCCGGGCAGGTGCACCTCGATCGGGTAGCGGCCAGCCGACGGCACCGTGATCTCCACCGATCCGCTCTCCAGCCGCAGCCGCACGCCCCAGTGGCCGTGGTAGCGGACGGTGATGCCGTAGGACGACAGCTCCGGCAGCGGGACGGGGTCCAGCCACAGGGCCCCGCCGCGGGTCTCCAGACCGGTCAGACCGCGCTGCACCAGGTCGAGGGTGCCCGCCATGGCCCCGAGGTGGATGCCCTCGCCCGTGGTGCCGCCCTGGATGTCGGCGATGTCCGACTGGAGGGCCTCCTGGCAGAACTTCCAGGCGTCCCTGCGGCGCGCCCGGGCCAGGACCCAGCCGTGCACCAGGCCGCTCAGGGTGGAGCCGTGGCTGGTGCGGTGCAGGTAGTAGTCCACCGTGCGCCGCCAGGTCCGCTCGTCCAGGCTCAGCCCCAGGCGCCGGAAGACCCCCTGGAGTTCGGCCGGTGAGAACAGGTAGCCGAGCATGAGGACGTCCGCCTGCTTGGACGCCTGGTAGCGGTTGACGGTGTCGCCCTCGGCCTCCAGGATCCGGTCGAGCCGCCTGATGTCCCCGTACCGGCGCCGGTAGCCCCGCCAGTCCAGCTCGGCGAGATCGCCGTACCCCTCGAACTGGCTGATGACGCCGTCGTGGAAGGGGACGTGCAGGGTGCGGGAGACGTGGTCCCAGTGGTCGAGCTCGGCTTCGTCGAGGCCGGTGCGCTCGGCCAGCTCCCGGCGGCGCGGCTCGGGCAGGTGGCGCAGCACCTCCAGGGTGCGGGCCAGCACCCAGGCGGCGGTGACGTTGGTGTAGGCGTTGTCGTCGAGGCCCGGGCGGTCGGCGTCCGGGTAGCCGTCGTGGTACTCGTCGGGGCCCACCACGCCCTTGATGCGGTAGCGGCCGAGCCCTTCGTCGAAGGAGGCGGAGCCGGCCCAGAAGCGGGAGATCTGCAGCAGCATCTCGGCGCCCTTGGTGTGCAGGAACTCCTCGTCGCCCGCGGCCTCGCAGTACTGCCACACGTTGTAGGCGATCGCCGAGCCCACGTGGTGCTGGAGGTGGGAGTGGTCGGGCAGCCAGCGGCCCGACCGCGGGTTGAGGTGCAGCTGCTGGGTCTCCTCACGACCGTCGCTGCCGGACTGCCACGGGTACATCGCGCCGCGCCGCCCGGCGTCGTGCGCCGCCGTCCGGGCGCGTTCCAGACGCCGGTACCGGTAGTGCAGCAGCGCCCGGGAGACCTCCGGGAAGTGCAGGTTCAGGTACGGCAGGACGAACAGCTCGTCCCAGAACACGTGCCCCCGGTACGCCTCCCCGTGCAGGCCGCGGGCCGGCACCCCCACGTCCAGGTCGGCGGTGTGCGGGGAGAGGGTCTGCAGGACGTGGAAGAGGTGCAGCCGCAGGATGCGTCCCACTTCGTCGGGCACGTCCGGCTCCGCCCGCCGCCACAGTTGCTGCCAGGCCGTCAGATGGGGCGCCAGCAGTTCGTCGAAGGGGGCGGCCCGGTGCACCCGGTCGACGGCGGCGTGCAGCGGGTCGCTGATCGCCGGGTCGCGTGAGGTGTGCAGGGCGACGACCTTGTCGACCGTCAGGGTGTTCCCGTCCCTCAGGTCCAGCCGGGTCGTCTGCACCGCGCGGGGCAGGTCGTGGCGGACGGTGACGGACGCGGGCGAGGTCAGCCGGGCGGCGTAGGCGATCCGGACGTCGGAGGTCCGGGTGCGGCAGCGCAGCCACACGGCGTCCTGCTCGGAGGTGCCGGTGACCACGTGGGTGAGGTGGCGGCCGTCCAGGTCGGCGTAGCGGGGCACCCCGGCGTTGGTGACGCCGCCGTCGAGCGCCGCCTCGACCTCGAGCGGCCCGGAGAACCCCTCGGCGGTGAACTCGGTGCGCAGACCCGCGAGGTGAGGATCTGCCATGCCGACGAACCGCAGCTGCCGCACCAGCAGCGCCCCGCCCGCCCCGAGTCCGAACCGGGTCCGGCGCTCCATCAGGCCGGAGGACAGGTGCAGGATGACGGCGTGGTCGAGGACGGGCGTGGTGTCGGGGGTGAGCCAGGTTCCGCCGGGCCGGCGGAAGCGCAGGGGCAGCCAGTTGGGCAGGTTGACGACGTCCTCGTTCTCCACCTGACGGCCGCCGACCGAGGAGACGAGCCGGTTGTAGACGCCCGCCGCGTAGGTGCCGGGGTAGTGCACGGTGTCGGCGGCGCACTCCGCGAGAACGCCGCGGGTGGCGAAGTAACCGTTGCCGAGGGTGCACAGCGATTCCCGCAGGCGCTCGTCGGCGGGGTCGTAGCCCTCGTACTGCCAGGTCCAGCCCGTCACTTCGCCGCTCCTCCCGCCGACGACCGCCGCGCACGCGGCCGTGCGGCCCGTGCGAAAGCGCCGGGGCCGGCGGGAACCGGCCCGGCGCCGTCACCGGCGGCGAGTCCTCCCGGCCGCGGGGCCGGACGGTCCCGCCGCGACCGGAACGGCGCTCCGAGTACCCCCGGCCGGAGCGGACCACACACCGCCGGGACGCGGGGCTACCGCTCGCCCACCGGCACCCGCCACACCAGGGTGGTGCCGCCGCCCGGGGTGTCCGTGGCCTCGAAGGAACCGCCGAGCTGTTCGGCGCGCTCGGCCATGTTGCGCAGACCGCTGCGGCGACCGCCCTCGGGCAGGCCCACACCGTCGTCCGTGACGGTCAGCCGCACCTCGCGCCCGTCGGTCTCCACGGCCACCTGGGCGCGGCTCGCGCGGGCGTGCCGGGCGACGTTGGTGAGCGCCTCGGAGAGCACGGCCACCAGGTGGTCGGCGGCCTCCTTGGACACATGGGTGTCGATCAGGCCCTCCATCCGCACGCTGGGCGCGAAGCCCAGCAGCGGGGCGGACTCCCCGACGAGCCGGACGACGCGGGCGCGCAGGCCGGTCCCGGGGCCGTCCGCGGCGCGGGAGCGCAGACCGAAGATGGTCGAGCGGATGATCTTGATGGTCTCGTCGAGGTCGTCGACGGCCCGCAGCACGCGCTCGGAGGCTCCCTTGTGGTCGATGAACCGGCCGGCGCTCTGCAGGGTCATGCCGGTGGCGAACAGCCGCTGGATGGCCAGGTCGTGCAGGTCACGGGCGATGCGGTCGCGGTCCTCCAGGACGGCGATCTGTTCGGCGTCCTGGCGGCGCTCGGCCAGCTCCATCGCCACGGCGGCCTGGGCGGCGAAGCCCCGCAGCGGTTCGATCTCCTTGTCCGTGAAGGCATGGCCGCCGGCCGCGCGGACCAGCAGCAGGATGCCGCGCACGCCGTCCTCTCCGCCGATCGGCACGGCCACGGCGGGACCCAGGCCGGTCAACGTCTGAGGTCCTTGGAACACCCGTTCGTCGTGGGCGATGTCCGGCGAGGTGACGGGCGCGGCGGACGTGAACGCCCGGCCGAGGAGGCTTCCCTCGACCGGCACGACCAGCCCGCGGTGCGTCCCGGCGTCCTGGCCGCGGGCCAGTTCCACGGTCAGTGAGTCGGTGCCCTCCATGGGCACCGCGACGACGGCGAGGGCGGCTCCGGTGATCTCCCGGGCCCGCTCGGCGACGAGGAGCAGCGCCTCGCCCCGCTCGCTGCCGGACATCAGCCCGTGGGTGATCTCGGCGTTGACCTGGAGCCAGCGCTCCCGCAGCCGGGACTCCTCGTAGAGCCGGGCGTTGTCGATGGCGACGCCGGCGGCGACCGCGAGGGTCGACAGGACCGACTCGTCCTCCTCGTCGAACTGTGCCCCGCCGCGCTTCTCGGTCAGGTAGAGGTTGCCGAAGACCTGGTCGCGCACGCGGATCGGGACGCCGAGGAACGTGTTCATCGGCGGGTGGTGCGGCGGGAAGCCGTAGGAGGCCGGGTGCTCGGACAGCTTGGGCACCCGCAGCGGCTGCGGGTGGCGGATCAGCTCGCCGAGGATGCCGTGGCCCTCCGGGTAGTGGCCGATGCGGGCGATCTCCTCGTCGCTGACGCCGACGGTGTGGAAGGCGGACAGCCGCCTGCCGTCCGGGCCGATCACGCCGAGGGCGGCGTACCGCGCGTCCACCAGCGCGGCGGCGGCCTCCACGATGGAGTGCAGCGCCTGCTCCAGGTCGAGTTCGCGGCCTACGGAGAGGACCGCCTCGAGGAGGCTGCGCACCCGGTCGCGGGTGCCGCGGGCCGCGTCGATGCGCGCCTGCAGCTCCTCCAGCAGTTCGTCCAGCCTGAGCTGCGGCAGACGTACCCGCGCGTCCTCGTCCCGCTCCGGAGCCGTGTCCCGCCCGGCGTCAGTCACCCGTGTGCCTCCTGTCCCCACACTCCGGCACCGCCCGCCCGGCGTCCTCCCGGGGCGGGCGTCGGTAACGGTCCAGTAAACGTGACGGTACGGCATCGGGCGGGCCGCGCATCCGGCGGGGACCGCCCGTCGGGAACGCCCGCGGCCCCGCGCTCCGGCGGGCGGGGCGCGGGGCCGCTGACGTGCGCGGTGTCAGACCTCCAGCTCGTTCTCGATGCGGCGCATCTGATGGCGCGCCATGGCCAGGTTGGCCCGGCCCGCGTCCAGCACCAGGTAGAGGAACAGGCCGTTGCCGCCGCGTCCCTTGAGCAGGCGGATGAGGTGGTACTGGCTGTTGAGGGTGATCAGGATGTCCTCGATCTCCTCCTTCAGTCCCAGCAGTTCCATGGTGCGGAGCTTGGACCGCACGACGTCGGTGTTGCCAGCGGCGGCGACCTCCAGGTTGAGGTCCTTGCCGCCGCCGAGGGTGCCGAGGGCCATGCCGCTGGTGTAGTCGACGAGGGCGGCGGCCGTGGCGCCGTCGATGGAGCTGAGGCATTCCTTGAGCGAGGTCTCGGTGTTCGCCATGGGTGGTGTCCTTTCCGGATCGTGAAGGGTGGTACGGGCCGGCGCCGGCGGTGTGCGGGCGTCCGGCCGGGTGGTGGGTTCGGTGGGTGCGGGTCAGCCGCCGGTCCGCGGCCGGTGGGCGGGACGCTGCGGGGTCCGTACGGGGAGGGTGCCGATGGGCCGGGACCGGTCGGCCGGGTCAGGGGCGCCGTCGCCGGGGGCGGGCCGGTCGGCGTGGCGTCCGCCGCCGGGTCCGATGCGGGCGTCGACCAGTTCCGCGATCCGGGCGCCGCTGCGGCGGCCCTCCAGGTGGAGCCGGCCGACGTTGACCCGGTCGTCGGCGAGGAGGGTGAGCACGGCGGTGGTCCCGGCGGCGTAGGTGGCGATGTAGCCGTGGGCGCCGCGCACCATGAGTTCGCGGAAGTCGCCGCGTCCGGCCGCGTCCGTCATCCGGTGGGCGACGCCCAGCGCGGCGGCGGTGAGCGCGGCGAGCCCCTCGGGTTCGGTGCCGGGCACGTCGTGGGCGAGGACGAGTCCGTCGACGGTGGCCGCGAGGGAGCCCGCCAGCCGCGGGACGCGGGTGCGGAGCCGACGCAGTTCGTCCAGCACGTCGGTCTCGACGGCCATGAGCAGTCTCCTTTCGGCACGCTGCCGGCGCGTGCGGATCACAGTGCCTCCAAGGCGTCCAGGAGCCGTCGCAGCAGCGCTGCGTCGGGCTCGTCCCAGTCGGCGCGGCCGGCGCCGGGGACGGGGTGGACGGGCGGGGCGGGCACGGGGGGTGCGGGGACGACCAGTCCGTCGGCGGCCAGCCGGCGCAGTTCGACGAGGGTGTGGAAGGTGCGGTGGGCGAGGACGGAGGCGATCTGCGCTGCGGTGCGTCCGCCGTCGACCAGGGCGAGGGCGCGGCCCCTGCGGGGCGGCAGCACGGCCGGGTCGGCGTCGGGGGTCCGGGCGAGCGGCGCGGTGTCGACGGCCGCGTCGGGCCAGATGCTGTCGAGCAGGGCGCGGCGGCGGTACGACTCGCGCAGCACGGTCGCGACGGTGACGGGGCGGACCGCGCCGAGCCAGTGCGCGACGCCGGGGCGGAAGCGCAGGTCGGTGCCGTCGTGGGCGAGCGCGAAGTACGCGGCGTCGAAGAGCGCGCCCAGATGGGCCAGTTCCAGGGCGCCGGCGGTGAGGCGTCCGCTGTCGACGAGCTGGCGGCCGACCCGCTGCCGTGCCCCGGCCCGCTCGACGGCCTCCCACCAGCCCGCCGGGGCGAGGGCGCCGCTGCGGGTGAGCAGGTCGCCGAAGGCGGGACTGTGGGCGGACTCGACGTGGACCACGTGTCCGGCGGCGAGGTAGAAGACGCCGGAGCGCGTGGTGAGCGCCCCGGTGGCCCGGTCGGCGGCGAGCGTGTCCAGCAACTCGGGGGCGGATCCGTCCGCGCGGGCGGCGGCAGCGGTCATCCGAGCACCATCCGGTCCGCCATCTCGGCCAGCCGGATGCGGGCCAGGGCGAGGTTGCCGTCGGCGCGGTCCAGGGACAGGAACAGGAAGACCGTGCTGTCGAAGGTGGTGACGACGAACCGCAGCAGGTGGAAGGCGTCCGCGGTGGTGAGGATCAGGTCCTCGACGGGCGGCTCCTTGCCCTGTCCCGCCTGGGCGGGGGCGAGGGCGCCGCTCTCCATCGCCAGCCGGGCCAGTTCGGCGGTCTCGGCGGCGGTCGCCTCCACGTCGCCGCCCGGCGCCTCCCCCACCGCGCCCAGGGCGAGCCCGCTGATCCAGTCGACCACCAGGGCGCCACGCGCCCCGGGCAGTCGCATGGCTTCCAACAGACTCTCGTCGATTCCGGGCACGCCGGATCCCCCTCCTCGCACGGCTGTACCGCGAACGTGACGTCGACGCTACGGTGTGTGCTCGACCGTGGTGAGGGCTTTGGCGTTTTCCCGTGGAATATGCGACATGGGGGTCGGGACGCTGGTAAGGTCCGCGGTTTTCACCCCCGTTACGCGGCGGGACGCGACGCCCGTACGGGCGGTTCCGGAAGGCGCGGGGGAACGTGCGTGCGAGTGACGGTTCCCGTAGTCCGGGGGTGTCGGCCGTCCGGGCGGGCCGTCCGGGGTCCGGGCCGCCGTACGGCGGAACCCGGCGTCCCGTCCTGCGGCACGGGCGACGATACTGAAGGCAGCACGTGCCCCCGCTGACGACTGGACCCATGCCGATCTCTGCCACAGCCCGCCCCACCGTCCCTCCCACCGTCCGGACGACCCGCGGCCGCCACGTCGGGGAGCGGGCCGACGAGACGCTCCGGCGCAGCCTCTCCGCCCTCAAGGACGCCGGGACCATCGACGACTTCCTGGAGCTTCCGGCGGACGACACCAAGCCCGACCTGGTGTTCGAGTCCCGGACGCGGGTCGGGGACGGCGTCACGGTCCGCGCCCGCCTGGCCCTCTCCCCCGCCAAGGCGAAGGGGCCGGACCGCGACTGGCTCCTGGTCGCCGAGGCGGAACGCCCCTGGGACCCTTCCTGGCCGTCCCCGGTCACGATGTTCTGGCCGCAGGAGCCGGACGCCGCCTGGAACCACGACCCGGCGTCGGGACTGCGCCCCGGCGAGATCAACCCGCTCCCGGAGGACGACAAGGACGTACGGCGCCGGCTGCGCGACTGCGCCCGCGACCCCTGGTACGTCCACGTCGTCGTCCACGAGGCGATGACCCCGGACGAGCGGGGGTACGTCCCGCTCGCGCACTGGCTGCCGCCGGGGCTGCGGCACCGGGTCGTCGAGCACCGCGCCACCCCGCAGCAGGCACGGGTGACGAACTGGGCGCTGCGGGAGTTCGACGTGGAGGTCCCCCGGGGCGGCGCGGCTGTGCTGCCGGGCCGCCCGGTCCCCGAGGGGTACGAGCCGGACGCCTTCGCGGTGCGCGCGGTGTTCCTCGACGGCACGGAGCCCACGGACCTCGTGGACGCGGTGCTGCGGTACGACGCGCTGCCGAGGGAGCTCCCGGAGGGGGCCGAGGAGGCGCTGACCGCGCTGCGTGAGGACTGGCACCTGCTCACCGTCGCGGAGGAACTGGAGCGGGAGCGGGCGCTGGTGGCGATGTACGCCGAGGCGCTGGACGCGATGACGAAGTCGCGCGACCTGTACCGGGAGGCCGCCGAGCGCGCCCACGAGGCGCTGGCCGCCTACCGCGAGATGGGGCTCGCCCCGCCGCCCCCGGCGGCACAGCCGCCCCGCCCCCGGACCCCGGCCCCGCTCCAGCACCTGACGCGCACCCTGGAACGCCTGAAGCCGGGCGGCTCCCGCCGCGGGCGCCCCTCCCCGGAGGAGGCCACTCCGGCCCCGGAACCGGAAGCGGAAGCGGAGCCTTCGGACAAGGGATGAGGCGGGTCAAGGGCAGGCGCTTCGACTCGGACTTCCCCGGTGAGAGACAACGTCGTGGTCGGAACCAGAGACGGCCCCCCGTCACGTCAGGCAGTTCCTCCGGCGCTGAACGGGAGAAAGGCCCCCACGCCTGAGAAGGAGCCCGCGAGGCCAGGCGCTCCCCCTGCGGAGCCTGCCGAGGGGAGGCACCTCCTCCTCCGAGCGGGGGGCGGAGTCCCCTCCAAGCAGTGCCTCTGACGCCGAACGGAGACCGGCCCCACGCTTCGGGAGGAGCCCCGCTCCCCCCCCGGGGGACGAGACAACATCGGCGCCCGAAGCGGAAGCGGAGCACCGACGGGCAGGCCGCCCGGTGCCTCGGCCTGGCGTCCGGTGACACGCCCTCGGGCGCTGCCGTCCCGCTTCGGCAGGAGCGTATCCCGGGCACGGACAGGAGCATCCGAAGCCTCCCCCGAGGGAGGGAGCCTACGCACGTGCGTGGCAAGGGTGCGGCGGGCGGTGGGGTGGGCACCGTAGGTGTGCCTCCCCACCGCCCGCGCCGGCGTCAGGCGGTCACTCCGTGGCGTGGTGCGGTTCCGCCGGGGGCCACGGGGACCAGCGGGTGCCCGAGGGCGGGGCGGCCACGCGGACCACCAGGGCCGCCAGCGCCAGCAGTGCCGCCGCGATCGCGGCCGAGGTGGCGAGCCAGTCCGGGGCGAGCGCCAGGTCGACCGCCCTCGGCAGCGTGGCCTCGGTGAACGAGCCGCCGTAGGCGTGGGCGACGGCCAGTACCGTCGCCGCGGCGACGCCCGCCCCGAGCACGACCACCGCGGGGCGCACGACGAGGATCAGCGCCAGCACCGTGCACAGCACGGACATGCCGACGGCGAGGGCGTGGACGTCGAGTGACACGCCGTCACGTTGCAGCGGGAAGTGGGTCACCGCGCAGACCGCGAGCGCGACGGCCGCCAGCCAGCTGGTCCAGATCGCCGACCGGGGCACGGGCCGTGCGGCACGGGTGCGCGCGGCGGCGGGGCGCGGACGGCGGGCCGGCCGCGGGGTGCGGCGGGCGGCGGGACGACGGCGCCCCGCCCGCAGCGCGCCGCCGCGGGACGCCTGGGCGCGCTCCGGCTCGGGCCGGGGGTCACGGCCGACCTCCCCCTGTCCTTCTGCCTCCTGCGCGGGCCGGGCCGCCTCGGCGACGGCCGCGCGGAGGAGATGCTCGGGGGGACGCTGGGCTGCCAGACGGTCGATCAGTTCGACGAGTTCGTCCACGGACCGGCCGGTGGCGGCGGCACGCAGGGCCTCCTCACGGCAGTGCGGAGCGAGGGGCTCGTTGTGCAGCAGCGCGACGAGGAGGGTGACGTCCTCGACCGAGCGGTGGGCGGCGGCCGCGCGGATCGTCTCGTCCGCGCTGGCGGCGTCACGGGGCGGACGGGTCAGCAGGGCGACCAGCCGGGTGACGTCCTCGACGGAGCGGTCGACGCCGGCGGCGCGCAGCGCGTCGACGACGGCGCGGGTGTGCTCGGGCGACCGTTCGAGCGCGGTGATGAGGTCGACGACCTCCTCGAGGGGACGGTCGGACACGGCGGCGTGCACCAGATCGGTGACGGGATCGGCGTACCCCCGCCCGGTCGCCCCGGGCGCGGCGCCCGGCGGGCCGACGGGCTCCGGCGTGTCACCGAGGCGGCGCGGCGCTCCCGGCTCCCTCACCGGCTCCCTCGCGGTGTCGACGGGATCCACCAGATCGACCGTCGCCACCGGGTCCCGGGGCGCTTCCGCCCCGGCGGGTTCGCGCGGCCGGTCGACCGGATCGCGCGGATGGTTGCCGGGCACGGGGTCGCGTGGGTGGCCGGTGTCGTCCTGACGGGCCGTGCGGTCCGGCCCGGACGGATCTCGCGGGGGCGCGGTGCCCACGCCCGCGCCGGCCGCGTACCGCGCGTCGGCCGGGGCCGTGTGGTCCGGCACACCCTGGCGCGCCCAGGCCGGTTCGGGCCGGTGGTGCGCGCCGGTCGTGGCGCTCGTCGTGCCGACGGGCGGGGCCGCGGCCGTATCCACGGGTATGCCCGGTTCGTTGGAGGAGGACGAGGAGAAAGTGGTCATGATCGACTCCAGGGGAAGACTGATGACCATTACTAGGCTCCCCCACCGCGGGCTGCCACTTGACTGAGCCGCAGGGATGACCTGCGACGATTCCGTGTTTCGGGTGTTGTTCACGGGGCAACGGTCGTGACCGGCGCATGGCCGGTCCCCGCCGCCATACCGGGGCCCGGAACGGGAATCCGTTTCCTCGAGGACTGTGTCGGGGGCGAGGCCGCGTCATGCGGCCACCGGGAGGAGGGCAGTGACCTTGGACACAACGACCGCGGTGTGGGGCCTGGCGGTCCTCGCGGCCCTGGTGCTGGCGGGCGCTCTGGCCGTGCTGGTCCGTCTGGTCCGCACGCGGCGGGAGTTGCGGCGGGCGGGGCTGCCCACCGGGCCCCGCTGGGTGTTCTGGGGCGCGGTGCTCTACCTGGTACTACCGGCCGATCTCGTACCCGATCCGGTGTATCTGGACGACATCGGCGTCCTGCTGCTCGCTCTGCGCACCATGCGTGGTTCCCTCGGCGCGGGGGCGCCCGGAGTGCCCGGAAGGCACCCGGGACGACAACCCGCCGATGATTACGCTCCGTGAGGAAACCAACCACCCGTTCGATTCGTATAAGTCTCTGGAAGCCAACGCAAGTCGGCGGACCAAGCGGCGGCGCACAGAGGGCCGTTGCCTGATCGGCGCAGCACCGACGAGGGAGAGACGATGCAACCGTTCGCGCTCAACTACGCCCGTCCGGCGGTGGAGTTGGCCGTTGCCACTCCGTATGCGTATGACTCCGGACTGCAGTTGAACGTCCTCGGTGACGGGCGGATCGCGGCCTGCGACCACGCCCTGTTGCGCGAGGTGGGGACGACCACGTCCACCGCGGGCTCCAAGACCCACTTCGACGACTGAACGCGGACCGTAGACCATGACCGTGCTGATCCTCACCTGCGAGGAGGATGTGACCGCCGACATGGTGGTGGTCCATCTGAACGGCGCAGGGGTGCCGGTGGTCCGTCTCGACCCCGCCGACCTCACCGGCGGCGTCTCGCTGTCCGGCGAGTACGTCCACGGCCGGTTCCGCGGCCATCTGTCCGCCGGCGGACGGCTGGTGAGCATAGGCGGGCTGCGGTCGGTGTGGGTGCGCCGCCCCGGCACTCCGGCCGAGCGCGCCCCGCAGCCGTCCGCCTGGCTGTCCGAAGAAGCGTCGCAGGCCCTCTACGGCATGCTGCGCGGCTGCGACGCGCGATGGATGAATCACCCGGACGCCGCACGACAGGCCCGCCACAAGCCGTGGCAGCTGCGCCTGGCCCAGCGTTGCGGGCTGCCCGTGCCGGCGACGGTGATCACGACGTTCCCGCGCGCGGCGCGGGAGTTCGCGGAGCGTTTCCCGGATCTGGTGGTCAAGCCGGTGTCGGGCGCGCATCCCCAGGATCCGCCACGGGCCGTGCCGACGAGCAGGGTGGCGCCGGACACGGATTTCTCGGCGGTGGCCTACGGGCCGACGCTCCTTCAGCGGCGGATCGCCAAGCAGGCGGACATCCGGCTCACCGTGGTGGGCGACGTGCTGCTGGCGGCCCGCAAGGCGACGGCGCCGGACGCCGACCCGCAGGTGGTGGACGTGCGGTTCGCCGCGCCAGGCCCGCCGTGGGAGCCGGTGGAGGTCCCGCCGCGCACCGCGGCCGCCGTGCTCGACTACATGCGCCGGGCGGACCTGGCGTACGGGGCCTTCGACTTCGCGGAGGACACGGACGGGACCTGGTGGTTCCTGGAGTGCAACCAGTCGGGGCAGTTCGGGTTCGTCGAGGTGGAGACGGAACAGCCGATCGCGCGGACCATCGCGGAGTGGCTGTCCCGTCCCGTGCCCGAGGAGCCGGCGGAGCCGGCCGGCTCGGTCACCACGGCGCGGTGAGCCCGGCGCGGTGAGCCCCGGTCACCGCGCCGGCCGGCGGTGTACGCGCGTCAGTGCGGCCGGGGGCCGGGCAACAGGGCGGCGCGCTGCCAGCCGTTGCCGGGGGCCTGCTGCGGCCGGTCGAGGCCGGAGCCGTAGCCGGGCGACTGCAGGGGCCGCATGACCGACTCCAGTTCCCTGTTCACGCGTTCGGCCTCGCGGCGGACCTGTGCGGGCACGTCGCCGCACTCCGCGATGAGTCGGTCGTAGATGGGGGAATCCTGGAACACCCGACAACGTGCCTTTCTGCTCGGCGTCCCCGGTGCGGGGCAGCGACTGCCGAGTGTATGCGGCCAACGGGGGTGAAGTGGGCGTTCCGGGCGTCAGGCGCCCGTCGTGGAGCCGGGCCTGACGATCATCAGGACGGTGACGGTCGCCCAGAGAAGGTTGAACACGCCGGTGAACATGGCGAGTTGGACGGTTCCGCGGTGATCGACGAGCCGTCGCTCGGTCACCTGCGCGACGAGTTCCTCCTGGCGGGGGAGCACGAGGGCGATGAGCGTACCGGCGGCCGCGGCGGTGAGCACCACCGAGGCGATGAGCCAGGCGTCACCGAGGACGCCCATCGCGAGACCGGTCGCCAGGCCCAGCACGGGCACGAGCACGCCGAGCCCGGCGTAGACGCGGCAGATCCGGTGGAGCAGCTCCACGGTGCCGGCCGCGCGCGGTCCGGGGTCGGTCCCGTCCGCCGGGGCGGCGCGGCGCGCGGCCGGCGGGAACATGCTGGCGGCGACGGTCACCGGACCGACGGCGACGATGGCGGCCAGAACGTGGAGGGACAGGAGCAGCTTGGTCACCGGGGCTCTTTCCTTGACGTGATGCGTAGCTCGATCGGCGCGGTCGGCCTGATCGGCGGTATCGGCACGACTGGCCGATCCGCGGGATGCCGGGATCACGCTAGAAGCCGCCGCGGCGGCCCGACAGCGGCTGGATCGACAGTTCTCCACGGATTCCCGCCAACCATGCTGACCAGGCATCGCGTGACACGGACCGGGTGGGAAGGGTGGCGGGAATCTGTCTAGGGTGGCGTCATGCACTCCGTGGCGATCCTCGTACTGGACGGTGTGGTGCCGTTCGACATGGCGGCCCCCATGCAGGTGTTCGACTTCACGCGGCTGCCCGACGGCCGGCGTCCGTACCGCGTCCGGCTGTGCGCCGAGCGGCCGGAGGTGGCCGCGGACGGGGGCTTCGCGCTGCGCGTCGACCGAGGTCTCGAGGCGCTGGCGGACGCCGACACGGTGATCGTGCCGGGGCGCGCCCCGAACTCGTCGCCGCCCTCCCCCGCGGTACTGGCGGCGCTGCGGAAGGCGGCCGCGGCGGGTACCCGGATCGCGTCGGTGTGCGTCGGAGCCTTCGTGCTGGCGGAGGCAGGCCTGCTGGACGGGCTGCGCGCCACCACGCACTGGGTGGCCGCCGAGGAGTTCGCGCACGCGTATCCACGGGTGGAGGTGGAGCCGGACGTGCTCTACGTGGACAACGGGCGGATCCTCACCTCGGCCGGCGCGGCCGCCGCGCTGGACATGTGCCTGCACATGATCCGCCGTGACTTCGGCTCGGCGGTGGCGGCGAACTCGGCGCGGATGTCGGTGATGCCGTTGGAACGCGAGGGCGGGCAGGCCCAGTTCATCGTGCACGAGCACCCGCCCGTGCCGCGCGGCTCGGACCTGGAGCCGCTGCTGGAGTGGATCGAGGACAACGTGGCGCACGAGGTCACGCTCGCCGAGATGGCGGCGCGGGCCGGGATGAGCGAGCGCACCTTCAGCCGCCGGTTCCGTGAGCAGACCGGCACCACGCCGCTGCAGTGGCTGCTGCGGGCCCGGGTGCGGCGCGCCCAGTACCTGCTGGAGAACAGCGACCACACGGTCGAACGGATCGCGCAGCAGGCCGGGTTCGGCTCCCCCACGGCGTTCCGCGAGCGGTTCCGCAAGGTCGTGGGGACGACCCCGTACGCCTATCGCAGGTCGTTCAGGGGCGGACGGGCCGCGGCCGTCCCGGCGGACGGCCGGGCCGCGGTCTCAGACGGCCAGCGACAGGCCGCTCTCGCCGTCCCCCTCGGGTGACCGGCGGCGGTCCGTCCGGGTACGGGCGAGGAGGTCGTCGGCGCGCGCGATGGCGTCGTGGATGCCGGCCGTGCCCATCGTCACGCAGAGCCTGCGGGTCACGTCCTCCAGTTCCCTGGCCACCGCCGCAGTCTGTCGTTCCGCCTGCGCGATCCGCAGCGTCGCATACCGCGTCAGCAGCTGCCTGACGACCTTCGGATCCGGTACGAGCACGTAGCGCCCCTTTCGTGTTTCCGGTGCGCATGCCCGAAGACGACGAAACCACTCACATCCCACACCCCGCTGATCGAAAATGACCGAAAACATTCGCACTACTGGCCAGAGGCGGGCGGCGGCTCAGGCCACCTGCCCGCTGTGCAGCGCCGTGTACGCGCCGCCCCGCCGCAGCAGCTCCTCGTGCGTGCCGATCTCCTGGATCGCCCCGTCCGACATCACCACGATCCGGTCGGCCCCGCGCACCGTGGACAGCCGGTGCGCCACGACGAACGTCGTCCGCCCGCGCAGCAGCCGGGCGAGCGCCTCCTGCACCAGCGCCTCCGAACGCGTGTCCAGGGCGGACGTCGCCTCGTCCAGCACCAGCACCTTCGGGTCCCGGATCAGGGCGCGGGCGATGGCCAGCCGCTGGCGCTGACCGCCCGACAGCCGGGCCCCGCGCTCCCCGACGAGGGTGTCCAGGCCCTGCGGCAGCCGGTCGACGAACTCCAGCGCGTTGGCGTCGCGCAGCGCGGCCCGCACCGTCTCCTCGTCCGCGTCGTCCATGCCGTAGGCGACGTTCTCCCGCACGGTGCCGTCGAAGAGGATGGACTCCTGGGGCACCACGGACAGGAAGCGCCGGTAGGTGCGCAGGTCCAGGGTGTTCATGTCGGTGCCGTCGACCAGCAGCCGGCCGGAGGTGGGGCGGATGAACCCGATGACGAGGTTGAGCACCGTGGACTTGCCCGCGCCGGACGCGCCGACCAGGGCGATGGTCTCGCCCGGGGCGACGTCGAGGGTGAAGTCCCGTACGGCGGGGCGGTCGTCGCCGTCGTAGGCGTGCCCGACGCCCTCGAAGGTGACCGCGCCGCGCAGCGCGGTGAGTTCGGCCTTGCCCTCGTTGTCCTCCAGCTCCGGCGCCTGCAGCACCTCGCCGACCGAGCGCACGGACTCCAGCCCCTTGGTGATGACCGGGGCCAGACCCGCCAGCGTGGTGGTGGAGTTGGTGAGCGTGGTCAGGAAGGCGCTGAGCATCACGACGTCGCCGGCGGTGACGCCCCAGACGTCGTAGTACGACACCAGGGCGGCACCGGCCAGCACCATCACGCCGACCACGTTGAGGACCACCCACGCGAGCGAGCCGAACCGCCCGTTGACCAGGTCGAGGCGCATCCCGGAGGTGAGCAGCCGGTCGAGGGTGCCGTGCATGCGGCGCAGCGCCTTGCCCTCCAGGCCGTGGGCGCGGGTGACGGGGATCAGCCGGGTCATCTCGGTGACGCGGGAGGACAGCGTCTCCACCTCGTGCCGGAAGTGCTCGTTGTGGGTGCGCAGCCGCGCCCTCAGCCGGGCCACGAGCAGCGCCGCGGCGGGCACGACGACGAGGAAGACGGGCAGGAACTCGGGGGTGCGCACTCCGATGATGACCAGTCCGCCGGCCAGCACGGTGAGCGCGCCGAGCCCGGTCTCCGCGGTCTGCTGCACCATCTGCTCGACGGTCTCGACGTCGCGGACCACCTTGGCCTGGAGCACGCCCGCGCTGACCCGGGAGTGGTAGCCGATGGAGAGCTGCTGCATGCGCGTGCACAGCGCGGAGCGCAGGGTGGTGCCCATGCGGCGGACGCTGCCGTAGAGGAGGCGGACGTACAGCACGTGCAGCGGGTAGTTGACCAGCAGGATGAACATGATGACGCCCGTGCTGGTCCACAGCCGGGAGACCGGCTGGTGCTGGACGACGGTGTCGATGATGGACGCCGTGATCAGGGGCAGCAGCCAGACGGGGCTGTGCTTGACCGTGAAGACGACGACGGCGGCGGCCAGCCGGCCGCGGTCCGCGCGGAACAGGTAGCCGAGGGTGCGTACGGGATGCTCGCCCCGGTAGCGGTGGTCGAGCGGTCTGGTCTGCGGCGATGCCATGGGCGGTGGTCCTCCCCCTGTGAAGCGCCGCCCGGGCGGATCGCGGCGCGCGAACGGCGCCCGGCGCCCCTCCGGGGGGACGCCGGGCGCGGGAACGGCCGCTCAGGCCGCGTCGAGCTCCGCGATCTCCTCCGCGCTCAGTTCGAGGTCGGCGGCGCGCACGGAGTCCTGGACCGACTCGGGGCGGCTCGCGCCCGGGATCGGCACCACGACCGGCGACTTGGCGAGCATCCAGGCGAGGCACACCTGGTGCGCGCTCACCCCGTGCTCCTGCGCCACACGCGCGAACGGCGCGTAGGTGGAGCCGAGTTCACCGGCCTTGGAGATACCGCCGAACGGGCTCCAGGGCAGGAAGGCGACACCGAGCTCGTCGCACAGCTCCAGCTCCGGCTCGCTGGAGCGGAAGGCGGGCGAGAACTGGTTCTGCACGGAGACGAGACGCCCGCCGAGGATCTCCTGGGCCTGACGGATCTGCTCGGGGTTCGCGTTGGAGATGCCCGCCATGCGGATCTTGCCCTCGTCGAGCAGGTCACGGATGGCCCCGACGGACTCGGCGTACGGGACGTCGGGGTCGGGCCGGTGGAACTGGTAGAGACCGATCGCCTCCACGCCCAGCCGGCGCAGGGACGCCTCGCAGGCCCGCTTCAGGTACTCCGGACGCCCGTCGAGGGTCCAGGTGCCGTCGCCGGGGCGCAGGTGCCCGCCCTTCGTGGCGACCAGGACGTCGCCGCCCCGCTCGTGGCTGGAGAGCGCCTTGGCGATCAGGCTCTCGTTGTGCCCCACCTCCCCGGCGTCCCGGTGGTAGGCGTCCGCGGTGTCGATCAGGGTGACACCGGCGTCCAGGGCGGCGTGCAGGGTGGCCAGCGAACGGGACTCGTCGGGCCGCCCCTCGATCGACATGGGCATGCCGCCCAGTCCGATCGCGGACACCTCGACCTCACCGATACGTCGCATGTGCATGTGCGCGAAGCCCCTTCCGGCTGTCGTGCTGGCGATCGTGGAAAGCGCATACCAGCCTCGTCGCCGGGTGCCCGGAGATCCAACAGGGAAATCCGAACGGATTCATCGGACCGGTCGCTGAATCGGCCCCCGTACGCCCCCGGTACGCCTCCGGCCCGTCTCACCGCGCGCCCCTCCGCCCCCGGCGTTACGCTGCGCGGGACCCCACCGTTCCGCCCCCGTCCCGGAGGTCCCGATGGCCCCACTGCTCAATCCGTACCTCACCTTCGACGGCAACGCCCGGCAGGCGATGGAGTGCTACAAGGAGGTCTTCGGCGGGGAGCTGAGCCTGCACACCTTCGGGGAGATCGGCGGCTCGGCCGGGGAGGAGTTCGCCGACAACGTCATGCACGCCATGCTCACCACTCCCGACGGCTTCACGCTCATGGGTTCGGACGGGCCTCCCGGCATGGAGTACGCCTCCGGCAACAACTTCGCCGTCAGCCTCAGCGGCGAGGAGGAGGACACGCTGCGCCGCTACTGGGAGAAGCTGTCCGACGGGGGCCAGGTGTCGGTGCCCCTGGAGCGGCAGATGTGGGGCGACGTCTTCGGGATGTGCACCGACCGGTTCGGCGTACCGTGGATGGTCGACATCAGCCCGCGGGAGGGCTGAGGCGCCGGCACCGCCGGTGGTTGACACGGCGTTCCGGCGAGGATCATCGTGCGGTCCGGCGCGCGCCGGCGGGGCGCGTCGCGGACACCGGCCCGGCGGCTCGAGGCGCCCCGGGGAGAGGCGGCGGTATGCGGATCGGACTGCTCGGCACCGGACCCTGGGCGCGGGCGGCGCACGCTCCCGCACTGAGTGAACACCCGGACCTGGACTTCGTCGGTGTCTGGGGCCGCAGGCCCGAGGCCGCCGCGGAGCTGGCGGCGGTGCACGGCGTCCGGGCGTACGACGACGTCGACGCGCTGCTCGCCGACGTGGACGCCGTCGCCGTGGCGCTGCCCCCCGCCGTGCAGGCGGATCTGGCGGTGCGGGCCGCGCGCGCGGGCCGCCATCTGCTGCTCGACAAGCCGATCGCGACGACGGTGGCCCAGGGGCGCGCGGTCGTGGAGGCCGCCGACGCGGCGGGCGTGGCCTCCGTGGTCTTCTTCACCACCCGCTTCCAGCCGGAACCGCGGGCCTGGATCGAGGAACAGGCGCGCGTGGGCGGCTGGTTCACCGGGCGGGCGCAGTGGCTCGGCGCGGTGTTCACCTCCGAGGACAACCCCTTCGCCGCCTCGCCCTGGCGGCAGGAGAAGGGCGCCCTGTGGGACGTCGGCCCGCACGCCCTGTCCGTGCTGCTGCCGGTGCTGGGCGAGCCGCGCCGGGGGACGGCGGCGGCGTACGGACCCGGCGACACCGTGCATCTGGTCCTGGACCACTCCGGCGGCGCGTCGAGCAGCACGACCCTGAGCCTGACCGCTCCCCCGGCCGCGGCCGGCGCCATGGTGGAGCTGCGGGGCGAGTCCGGGGTGACCCAGCTGCCGGAGGCCCGCGAGGACGCCGTCCCCGCGCTCGGCCGGGCCGCGGACGCGCTGATCGCCGCGGCCGGCTCCGGTGAGCCGCACCCCTGCGACGCGCGGTTCGCCTTCACGGTCACCCGGATCCTCGCGAACGCGGAGACGCTGCTGCACAGCGGCACCCGCTGACCGGCCGTCCCGGACGGGGCGACATCGGATGCGCGCTGCGGTGGGAGCGTTGTCGGGCGTGAGCCGCCGCCCTTCCCCGGCACCCTGCGGAGTGCGGCCGGTGCGCTGCGTGCATGCCCGGCTCCCGCCGGCTTAAGCGGTCCTTAAGGACCGGTTAAGCGATCGTGCGTCCTTTGTCGTGCATTCAAGTAGCCGCAGGTCAGGAGGTGTTGGGGACAAGTCGGACCCGTTGGCGGGCCCGGGCCCGGTCCCTACCATCGGTGCCGCGTACCGGTCCCGACGCACGGTCTGAGAGCGCTCTCACTAGCCTCCCGGTCCGGTCGGCCGGTGTGCCCCACCGCAACCGCACGAGCACTCTGGAGACCCCCCACATGACTCCTCGGCACCAGCGCACCCTCGGCCGCCGCAAGCTGCTCTTCGCCCTCGGCGGAGCCGCCGTGGCGCTTCCCGCGGCCGCGGCGATCGCCCCCCACGCCCTCGCCGACCAGTCCGGTGAGGGCGGGTCCGGCACCAAGGCGGCCGCCTCGCTGCCGCTGACGTTCGTCAACGACAGCGGCTCCTTCGACAACGCCTCGGTGCACCTGTACGTCGTGGGCAACGCCGACGGCCGCCAGGTACGGCTCACCCCCGACGGCACGCTCGCCCCCATCGACCTGGCCGACAACGGCGAGGACGGCTTCACCGACTACGCGATCAGCCTCTCCGGCAACGAGACAACGCTGTCACTGCCCTACATGTCCGGCCGCATCTACGTCGCGCTCGGCGAGAAGCTCAAGTTCAAGGCCGTCGCGGACGGCAGCGGCGCCGCCGCGCTGCAGTACCCGGCCGGGTGGGTGTCCTCGGACCCGAACTACGGCGTGCTGCACGACTGCGCGGAGTTCACGTACAACTCGGCCGGCTTCTTCTGCAACACCACCATGGTCGACATGTTCAGCGTGCCGCTGAGCATCCGCCTCACCGGCGCCGACGACCAGACCACGGGCACGGTCACCCCCGGGGGCCGCGCGGCCGCGTTCGCCGCCGTCAAGGGGGCCGAGGGATTCGACCGGCTGGTGGTGGACGACACCCGGATCATCGCGCCCGGCCACGGCCTGGACGCCGGGCTGTTCGCCGAGGACTACTTCGCCCCGTACATCGACGAGGTGTGGAGCACCTACACCGGCCGGGACCTGAAGGTCACCACCAACGCCGGCACCTTCACCGGGCGGGTGCGCGGGGACCGGTTCACCTTCGACGGGCCCGCGCAGGTCGCGTTCGACAAGCCGTCCACCCGCGACGTGCTGTTCTGCGACGGCGCCCTGGCCGCGCCCAACGACGGCACCACCGGCCCGGTCGCCGCGATCCTCGGCGCGGGATTCAACCGCTCGACGCTGCTCAGCCACCCCGAGCAGCCCACCGCCGACCCCGCGGAGTTCTACCTGACCGAGCTGACCAACCACTACTCCAAGGCCATGCACGCGGCCACCGAGGACGGCAGGGCGTACGGCTTCGCCTTCGACGACGTGGCGGACTTCGCCTCGTACATCCAGGACACGGCGCCCACCGCCCTGCGGCTGACGCTCACGCCCTTCGAGTGAGCGCGGGGAGCAGGTTTCCCCGGGGCGGGGCACGGTACCCCGGCATGCACGGGGAGGCTCCGCACCCGGGGCCTCGGGCGCCCGACGGCGGGCGCCGGGGCGCTCCGGATGCACGGCGGGCCTCCGCGGTGAAGGCTGAGTAGGGGACCCGGCGCCCGGCGCCGGGCCGTACCAGCGATCCGGACCCGAGGAGCCCGAAGATGTCGACGTCCCAGCCCGACGCGTCCCGGCAGAACGAGGACCGCGCCACCCCGGACAGCCTGCTCCACACCCGCACCGGCAGCGACGTGTCGCCGGAAGACCTGGTTCTCGCCAGCGGCAAGGACCTCACCCCGCAGAACATCGAGTGGGCCAGGCGGAAGCTGGCCGAAGAGGGTCCCTCCGCGATGGAGAAGATCCTTCCGTAGTCACCGCGTCGCTCCCTCGGCAGCGGGACGCCGTCGGGCCCGGTGCACGCACTGTGCACCGGGCCCGACGGCGTCGTCGTGCGGCTGCCCGCCGGCACGCGGCCGCTTCACGCGGAACGGCGCGCGGGTCCGGAGGCCGCCTCAGCCGGGGTTTCGCACCGCCGCGAGGCACTGGTCGTACAGGTCCTTCAGGTCGAGCCGTCCGTCGTGCTCGACCCACAGCTCGGTCGCCGTGTCCGCACAGGCGAAGACCGTCGCGATGATCGCCCTGGCACGCGGGTCGGCTGCCGCCGGACCTGTGGTGTTCTTCAGCCGCGCCTGGACGGCCGGAACGAGTGCCGCCTGCCAGCGCAGGCGCTTCTCGATGTAGCGGGCGTGCAGCGAGGGCGTCCCGAAGATGAGACGGGACAGTTCCAGCGCCCCCGCCCTGGACCGCAGGAACCCGCCCCCCAGCGTCATCGCGGGCCGCATGAACCGGGTGGCCGCCGCCCTCGGGCGCCGCCTGGCCAGCCGGCGCCAGACCATCCGGTTCGTCAGCTGGCTCACCGCCGAGGCGGGGTGACGACACCGGCCCGTTCTCCGGACACACCGACGCGTGCGACGCTCCGCCGATCCACCGCCGAACCCTCGCCCGCACTGTCCTGGCGCCCGTCCGTCGCGACGACCACCGATCTGCGGTGCCGTCGTCGCCGGTGGCCTCACTTCGGGCACTCCCTCGTCGGGCGCCGGACCGGCGGCCGTCGGCGGACCGCCCGGCAGTCCCCCGACCGTCAGCGGCGAGCGGTACTCCGTGACGGCCGGCCACCGGAGCACGGTGCCGTGCCGGTGGCGGTGCCCGGCGGCAGCGCACACGAAAGGCCCCCTGGTGGTCCGGCGGCCGCGAGACCGAACCGGAATCACCAGGGGTGCCACTCGTCTCAGGCGCCTACCGGCCCTCGGGCAGTTCCGTCTCGTCCTCCACGACGTGCATGGCGGCCTCCTCCGCGCCCGCCGCGCCCCCGTCGATGCCGACGTCGTCGGCGACGGATTCCTTGGTGGTGTCGGTGTGCGCGCCCTCGTCCGGTGCGACCAGGCGTCCCGCGCGGGCGGTGCCCGCCTCCGGGTCGACCGGCTCGCCCTCGCCGCCCTGCAGGTCGCCCACTCCGTCGCCGGCCTCCGCGGAGGGGTCCGGCACCTCCTGCGAGAGCCGTTCGTCCAGCGTCTCCCCGTCGTGCTGCTCGGCGGCGGTGACGCCGTGCTTGGTGACGCCGACCGCCTTCTCCGGCGGTGAGTAGCCCTCGTCGAGCATGTCGTCGTAGTCCCGCTCGTCGAGGGCGTCCTGCATGTCGAGCGGGGCGCCATCCTCCTGCTGCTCGTTGGTCCCGGTGGGCTGGTAGACGTCGTCCCCCATCGGTTCGGAGCCCATGGCGTCCTCCCTGTCGTGCTGCGTCGGCTCGCGCCGACCCGGTGTCCGGTCCGCGTTTCCCGTGAGGCGGTCTCTAACCCCGTGAGCTGCCGGACCCGCAGGAAAAGCGCCGGATCTCACTCCCGTGGCGCGTCCGGGGCGGGCGCGAGGCGGATGTCGTAGTCCTCGACGCGGTGGACGGGCCAGGTCCGCGCGTAGGCGTTGGGTCTGCTGCCGACGCGGGTGATCTCGGCGACCGGGACGCGTCCGGCGGTGCGCCGGATCTCCTCGGCCGTCATGTTCTCGTTGTTCCCGGCGGTCGCGCCGGAGGAGCAGCCCGTGTAGTAGCCGATGGGGATGGACTCGTGGCCGGTGATCAGGCAGGGCGGGGTGACGCCGAGCCGGTGCAGTCCCTCGGCGGTGCGCGCCCAGTCCTCGCGGCTCGCGGCGGAGCGGTCGGCGGTGTGCACCGCCACGGTCACCTGCACCACCAGGTGGCCCGCGAGGCCCACCGCGACCACCGTCCGCAGCACCGTCCGCCACCGGCCGCGCGGTGCCGTGACCAGGTGCCACAGGGCGTCGGCGACGGGGATCGCGAGCAGCGCGTAGGCGGGCTGGAGGAAGCGTGGCGCCGCGTAGGCGATGGTGAAGAGGTACGGCAGCGCGGCGGTGACGGCGCAGGCCAGCGGCACGGCGGTGCGCAGGGCGCGGCCGGCCCGTACGGCGACGACCAGGCCGAGCACGGCGAGCACCGGCAGCACGAACCACCACAGGGTGATCACCGGGTGGGGCATCTCCCCGGTGCACGGGCGGCACAGGGCGCGTCCGCCGAGACTGCGGAGCTGGTCGTCGACGGCCATGTGGAGGCCGAGTCCGCCCTGGATGCGGGACGCCTCGGCGAGTCGCTCGGAGAGGCCGCCGTACGACGCGTACGCCTCGATCACCCAGGGCACCCCGCCGGCCAGCAGTCCGCCCACCACGGCCG
Source organism: Streptomyces althioticus (assembly GCA_014649355.1). Taxonomy (GTDB): domain Bacteria; phylum Actinomycetota; class Actinomycetes; order Streptomycetales; family Streptomycetaceae; genus Streptomyces; species Streptomyces althioticus. The sequence goes on along the minus strand of BMSW01000006.1, from coordinate 147,587 downwards.
CCAGGAGGCGGGGGCGTCGCCGGACCGCCGCGAGGACCAGCAGCGGGATCGTGACGTACACGGCGTCGGTGGGCCGCATCCACGCCATGAGCGCGGCTCCCGCGACGACGGCCCACAGCATGCCCGCGGAGGAGGGGTCCTCGCGGTGGCGCAGGAAGGCCCCCACGGCGATCAGCGCGCCGACGGCCACCCAGTAGTTGGGCATGGCCTGGGGGCCGTAGAAGAGGGTCATCCACAGGGAGGCGAAGAAGGCGCCGGCGACGACCAGCACACGGGTGCGGAACAGGCCGCGCCAGACGCGCAGGGCGAGGTACAGGCCTAGTCCGGAGAGCAGCGCGAGGTAGATCCGCAGCAGCACGGTGGAGTCCGACCAGGACGCGACGGGCGCGACCAGCAGGGAGACGCCGCGGGAGCGGGGAGCGCTGAAGAAGGCGGCCGGGTGGTGGGTGGTGACCTGGCTGGTGTAGACGATCTCGTCCCACCCCAGGCCCAACGTCGGCCGGATCAGGACGAGTTGGGCCAGGGTGAAGACGACGGCGAGCGCCGCGAGCGGCCGCGCGTCATGGGCTGCCGTCTTCAGGCCGGCGGGACGTGGGCGTTCCTCGCCCCGCCGGGTGACGGTCGGCGGGGCGCCGGCGCCGTGGGTCATCGTCCGTCCTTCGCTGCCGCCGGTTCGTGCCGTTTCCCGTCATGGGCCCCATGGGCCCCACGTCTTGAGGAAGACGGATATGCGGGGATCACGGCCAAAGCTAACCCGGGCCGGTCGGCCGCGCAGGCGGTACACGGCCGAAAATCGTCTGAACGTTTCGTCAGCGCGGCCGGGGGCGGCGGTGCGGGGGCTGTTCGGGTGACCGTCGCGGGGCGGGCACCGGCACCCGGCCCTCCGCCGGGGCGTCCACGCCGACGGTCAGCTCCTTGCCGTGGTGACGGAGAGTCAGCGGCGGTCCGGAGCGCAGCCGGTACGTGGTGCGCTCGGAGGTGATCTCCACGTGCAGGCACCGGTCGCGGTGGCCGACGGTGAAGGCGAGCCGGCGCAGTCCGGGCGGCAGCCGGGGTGCGAAGCGGAGGCCGTCGTCGTCCCAGCGCATGCCGCCGAACCCGGCGACCAGCGCGGTCCACGCCCCGGCCAGGGAGGCGATGTGGAGTCCGTCGCGGGTGTTGTGCTCCAGGTCCGCGAGATCCATCAGCGCGGCCTCGGCGGTGTACGCGTACGCCAGGTCCAGGTGTCCCGTGCGGGCCGCCATCACGGCCTGGACGCAGGCGGACAGGGAGGAGTCTCGGACGGTCAGCGGCTCGTAGTAGGCGAAGTTGCGGGCGATCTGCTCCTCGTCGTGGCGCTCCTCGAACCAGTCGGCGCGGGTGTGCATCGCGAGCACCAGATCGGCTTGTTTGATCACCTGTTTGCGGTAGAGGTCGAAGTACGGGAAGTTCAGCATCAGCGGGTGGTGGTCGGCGCGGGTGCCCGCGAAGTCCCAGCGCTGATGGCGGGTGAAGCCCGCGTGCTGCTCGTGCACGCCGAGCTCCTCGTTGTACGGCAGGTGCACCGCCTCGGCGGCGTCCCGCCAGCTCGCGCTCTCCTCCTCGTCGACGCCCAGCCCGGCCGCCCGGTCGGGGTGGCGCTTGCACACGTCGGCGGCGGCGAGCAGGTTCGCGCGGGCCATGAGGTTGGTGTACGTGTTGTCGTCGGCGACGGCGCTGTACTCGTCCGGTCCGGTGACCCCGTCGATGTGGAAGACGCCCCGGTCGTCGTGGTGGCCCAGGGAGCGCCACAGCCGGGCGGTCTCCACCAGCAGCTCCACGCCCGTGTCGCGTTCGAAACGCTCGTCGCCGGTGGCCTGGACGTACCGCACGACGGCGTCGGCGATGCCCGCGTTGACGTGGAAGGCGGCGGTGCCGGCCGGCCAGTACGCGGAGCCCTCCGGGCCCTCGACGGTGCGCCAGGGGAACGCGGCGCCGCGCAGACCGAGCTGGGCGGCGCGCTCGCGGGCGACCGGCAGGGTGCTCTGCCGCCAGCGCAGCGCCTCGGCGGCGGCCTGCGGCACCGTGCAGATCAGCAGGGGCAGCACGAACACCTCGGTGTCCCAGAAGGCGTGCCCGTCGTAGCCGGAGCCGGTGAGGCCCTTGGCGGGTATCGCGCGCCGCTCGGCGCGGGCGCCCGCCTGGAGGACGTGGAACAGGGCGAAGCGCACGGCCTGCTGGATCTCCTCGTCGCCGTCGACCTCCACGTCGGCGCGGCTCCAGAAGGCGTCCAGGTAGTCGCGCTGTTCGTCGAGGAGGCCCTGCCAGCCGCTGTGGGCCGCGGCCGCCAACGCCGCCTCCACCTGGTCGCTCATCGCGGGCCGGGAACGGACGCCGGACCAGCCGTGGGCGACGAACTTCTCCACCCGCAGCCGCTCGCCCGGCTCCAGCACGGAGGTGACGGTCAGCCGGGCCGTGTCGACGTCGCTCTCGCTGTCGGTGACGGTCCGTCCGGGCCCGTCGACGACGTGGTCGGCTGCGACGGCGACCCGCAGACCGCTGTGCCGGGTGCGGTGCACCAGGCGCAGCCGGCCGCCCTGGGCGGAGTCCTCCTCGTGCTCCAGCGGGGAGCGCAGCGCGCGGGCGGCGCGCGGGTCGCCGTCGGGTCCCGGCAGGGACTCGTTGGAAACGAGTTCGGACTGCACCACCACCCGGGTGCGGCGGTCGACGGGCTCCACCTCGTAGGCGACGGCGGCGACGGCCCGCTGGGTGAGGGACACCAGGCGGGTGGAGCGCACCCGGACGGTGGAGCCGGCCGGCGAGGTCCACTCGCAAATCCGGGTCAGGACGCCCCGGCGCAGGTCGAGGGTGCGCTCGTGGTGGACGAGCCGCCCGTAGCGCAGGTCGAACGGCTCGTCGTCGACGAGGAGCCGGATCACCTTGCCGTTGGTGACGTCGATGACGGTCTGCCCGGACTCGGGGTAGCCGTAGCCCGCCTCCGCGTAGGGCAGGGGGTGGAGTTCGTGGACGCCGTTGAGGTAGGAGCCGGGCAGGCCGTGGGGTTCGCCCTCGTCGAGGTTGCCGCGCCAGCCGACGTGGCCGTTGGACAGGGCGAACACCGACTCGCTCTGCGGCAGCCGCTCCAGGTCCAGGCCGCGTTCGCGCACGGTCCAGGCGTCGATGTCGTACCAGCGGTCGCCGCGGGTCACGCGTCACCCCCGAGCTCGGACAGGTCGGTGACGACCGTGTCGGCGCCGTGCGCGTACAGGGCGTCGGCCTGTCCGACGCGGTCCACGCCGACGACGTACCCGAACCTTCCGGCGCGTCCGGCGTCCATGCCGGCCAGCGCGTCCTCGAACACGGCGGCCCGCGCGGGCTCCACGCCCAGTTCGCGGGCGGCGGCGAGGAAGGTGTCGGGCGCGGGCTTGCCCGGCAGGCCCCGCTCGGCGGCGACCACCCCGTCGATCCGTACGTCGAAGAGGTCCTCGGCGTCGATGGAGCGCAGCACGTCACGGCAGTTGGCGCTGGAGGAGACGACCGCGGTGCGCAGACCGCGGGCGCGGACGGCGTGCAGATACGTCAGGGTGCTGTCGTAGGGCTTCACGCCGTCGGTGCGGATCTTGGCGAGCAGCAGCTCGTTCTTGCGGTTGCCCAGCCCGTGCACGGTGGCGGCGGCCGGCGGGTCGTCAGGGCCGCCCTCGGGCAGCTCGACGCCCCGGGAGGCGAGGAAGGTGCGCACCCCGTCGGCGCGTGGCCTGCCGTCCACGTACGCGTCGTAGTCGGCGGCGGTGAAGGGCGCGAAGCCTTCGCCGTCCCGCTCGCGCAGGAAGGCGTCGAACATCTCCTTCCAGGCGGCGGCGTGCACCACGGCCGTCCTCGTGACCACGCCGTCGAGGTCGAAGAGGCACGCCTCGATGTCTTCGGGCAGACCCAGATCCGTCATACCGTCACGGTTCCCCGTACGGGCCGGGACAGTGAGTGGCGCGGGCCACACGGGTGGCGGGGTGCGGCTTCCCGGGTGACAGACTCTGCTGTGTGGCGCTGACCTTCGACGATCTCCTCCGCCGCGCCCGCTCCCTGTCCCGGGACGGGCGGCGCGCGCTCCTCGGCATCGCCGGAAGCCCCGGCGCGGGCAAGTCCACGCTGGCGGAACGCCTGGTGCACGAACTGAACGGCACGGGCGAGCCGTGGGTGGCGTACGTACCGATGGACGGCTTCCACCTGGCCGACGCCGAGCTGGAGCGGCTGGGCCGCCGGGACCGCAAGGGCGCCCCGGACACCTTCGACGCGGCCGGGTACGCGGCGCTGCTGCGGCGGCTGCGGGACGGGTCCGAGGCGGGCGAGGTGGTGTACGCCCCCGCCTTCGAACGGAAGCTGGAACAGCCGGTGGCCGGCGCGATCCCGGTGCCGCCGTCCGCGCGGCTGGTGGTCACGGAGGGCAACTACCTGCTGCTCGGCACCGGGGCGTGGGCGCGGGTGCGTCCGCTGCTGGACGAGGTGTGGTTCTGCGCGGCGGACGAGGAGCGGCGGGTGCGGCGGCTGATCGCCCGTCACGAACGGTTCGGCAAGTCGCGCGAGGAGGCGGTCGCCTGGGTGGAGCGCTCCGACGAGCGCAACGCGGCCCTGGTGGCGGCGACCCGTGACCGCGCGGACCTGGTGGTGCCGGTGGAGGAACTGGGCTGACGGCGCGTCGACCGGATGCAACTGACGGCAGCTGTAAGGCACTTGCTGGGTTCGACACGGTGACGCACGCCGGGACGCGCCGGTGCGAGCACTCGGTCACCCCCACCGGAGGTGGGCGGGCCGCACCGATGCGCGCTCGTTCGTCAGCCGTCGACCGGCTGGGCCGCGCGCCGGAAGCCGACCGCGCTCACGTGCCGCATCACCGTACTGGCCACGCGGTAACGGCCGTTGGGAACCTCGGCGGAGCGGCGGACGTGCACGGTGAGCGGGCCCGCCCACTCGTAGCCGTTGCGCGCCGCGTGCCGGGCCAGCCGGTCGGTGAGCACCTGGCCCACGCTGTCGCCGCGCCGGGTCAGCTCCTCGTGCACGGGAGCGGACAGTTCGACGTCGTAGGCGTTGGGGACCATCACCCTTCCCGCGTGGCACACCACCGCGTTGCTGTCGCACTCGCGCCGCAGGGCGTCGACGAGTTCGAGCGGATCACGCCCGGACATCCGCGCCCGGAGGGCATCCCATCGGTTCTCCAGTGCCGTTTCCAGCGCGCTGAGTGCGCTCATGCTGTCACCTGCCGAAATGCGGTCGCGTCGGGACGTGGGCGGGTGGTGCGGCGGGCATGACGTTCGGACCAGGCCGCGCGGCCGGGAAACGGCCCCGCGGCGTGGTCCGAAGGTCAGGTCCTACCGCTCCTCGTAGTCGTCGGGCTTGATCTCGGCCTCCTCCAGCGCCTCGCGCATGGTCCGGCCGGTGCCGCCCTGCGCCTGCGCGTCACCCTCGCGCCGCGACTCGAGGGTCTCGTCGGTGTCGTGCGTCTTCGGCCGGTTCTCCTCGGGGACGGTCATGTCCGCGGTGCTCCTCGTCTTGCGGGGGGTTGCGATGTCGCTGCGCGGCCGCGGCGACGATCCGTGGGGGCACGGTGTCGCCGTGCGGCGCTGAGACGCCGGGTTCCCTGAGCGGGCGCGGATATCCCCCGTGAGTCGGGGCGATCCGCTCCGGGCGCTTCACGGGCGGTTTCCGGGCGGTGGCCTGCCGGTCACCGGCGGTCGCGTTCCGTGGCCGGTCCCCGTCGCCGACCGCGCTGGTGGGGCGAGGGGTTGGGCTATGTTGAACCCTCGTGGGAGACAAGGGAGGCGCACCGGTGCCATCGCCGCAGCAGGCACGCGCACAGGCATCCGCGATCACCTCGGCCAAGGCGGGTCAGGAGTCGGAGCTGTCCCCCACGGCCCAGCTCCGCGCCCTCTTCGACCGGCCCCGGCTCTCCCCCGGCCAGCGGCGCATCGCGCAGTACCTGATCGAGCACATCACCGAGGCGGCGTTCCTGTCGATCACCGATCTCGCGGACCGGGTCGGGGTGAGTCAGCCCTCGGTGACCCGGTTCGCGTCCGCGGTCGGTTTCAGCGGCTACCCGGCGCTCCGGGAGAAGCTCCAGTCGATCACCCTCGGTACCCGGTCGGGCGTCGGCGCCGGCCCGGCGGAAGAGCCCCGGGGCAACGAACTGCAGGCGGCGGTCGACGCCGAGATCGAGAACCTGGAGAACCTGCGCCGCGACCTCGCCGACACCGACCGCGTCATCGAGGTGGGCCGCGCGCTGTCCGCCTCCACCCCGCTCACCGTGCTGGGCCTGCGCATCTCCGCGTCGCTCGCCGAGTACTTCGCGTACGCCGCCCGCCGTGTCCACCCGGACGTGCGACTGGTGACGCTCGGCGGCAGCGTGGCGTACGACGCGCTGCTGCAGTCGCGGGAGGCCGGCGGGACGTGGGTGCTGGCGTTCTCCATGCCCCGGCACGCCCAGGAGACGCTGACGGCGGTGCGGGTGGCGCGCAGCGCCGGGCTCAAGGTCGCGCTGATCACGGACCTGGCGCTGGGGCCGCTCGTCGACGAGGCGGACGTCGTCTTCGCCACCGGCACCGGCTCCCGCCTGGTCTTCGACTCTTACGCGGCGCCCGGCGTGATGTGCGCGGCGCTGCTCCAGGCCATGACGGACGCCGACCCGGAGCGCACGCAGGCCCGGCTCGAGGACTACGAGCAGGTCGCCGACGAGCACCACTTCTTCCTGCGGGACTGAGTCCTGGAGTCCCGGTCACCGCGCCTTCGGCCACCGGGCGTCCGGTTACCGCCGGTCACGGGTCTTTCGCGGGGCATCGCGCACTTTGAATAAGGCATGAATGTTTTCATGCGTCTTGCCAAGCGGACGGCATATATAAATACTGCTCACGGATCGCGGCCCCGACCGCTCCGGACCGCGCTCCACCCACCGCATCCGCCCGCCAGGAAGGCCGAGGGCCCGCCGTGCGCCGCACCCCGGTGCCGCCACGGCCACCCGCACCGGTCACCTCCGGGCACCCGCACGACACCCGGGCCGCCGGTCTCCACCCGCTCCGGCGGCCAGGGTGTTCGGCCGGGCTTCCCCTGCCCGGCCAACCGTGGCGGTCCCGGTCATCCCCTAGACCGGGGCCGCCCCACCCCGTCGCCCGTGCCGGCGACGCCGTACACCCGGAAGCGAAGATCATGCCTCTGACGTCCACGCGCCTCGGACCCGACTGGCCCCGCCAGGTGAAGACCCCCGGGAGCTACGACTGGGAACGGTCGGCCGCCAAGTGGCTGCGCGAGCTGGTCCCGGCGCGCTACGCGAGCTACCCGGCGTTCGTCCGGCACCCCGTGCTGCTGGCCCGGCACGCCCAGATCCAGGTCGAGCACGAGATACGGGTGGCGCGCATCGCGCTCCAGACCGCCCGCGCGGACCTGCCCCGCCTCGGCCTGCACGAGGGTGCCATCGAGCACGCGATCAAGCTGTACGCGGCCGAGCTGACGCAACTCCAGCACATCGCGCGGAGCGTGCGGGCGGTCACCCAGGCGCTGGGCGGGAGCGCCCGCTGACCGGACCCGGCCGGGCTGCCCGCTCCCCCGCCCTCCCGTGCCCACGCGCACGGAGCGCGCAGGGCTCGTACACCCCGCGTCCGGGCCCGCCCGCCCCCCTGTCACCCTCGTACGGCGCGGGCCGGTACCGCGCGGGCGCGTCCGGGCCGCCGCACCCCCGGCCCGGACCGGATTCGGGAGAAGAAGCCGGTCAACGAATACGTGCAGATGTGCAATGCTCGGTGCGTGAAGAGCGATCGCATTGCCTCGGTCGAGTCCGCCGCGGTTCCGGACGTGGTGGAACTGGCCAGGGTGGTCGCCCAGCAGCGCGCCGAGATGGACCGGCTTCGTGAACAGGCGGCCATGTCGGTCGTCATGGAGCGTGCCAAGGGCGTCGTGATGGCCCTGGACGGCTCCACCGCGGACGCCGCCGAGGAGATGCTGCACGAGCGGGCCAAGGCCGCCCGCCGCACCCTGCTGGAGGAGTGCTGGATCACCCTGGGCGAGCTGGCACCCGTCCGCCCGTGCGGTGAAACCCCCACGCCCCGCCCGCAGGAGGTCGACAGGTCCTCGACACAGGCGCCGGAGCCCTTCGCCGCGCCCGACGACGTCGCCGACGCCCTGGGCCGCCTCGGCCGCGCCCTGGTCCACGTGGACACGCACCAGACCCTCGCCCGGTGCCTGCTGGACCATCTCGCCCCGGACCTGGACGCGGAGTCGGTGATGATCTACGTCCGCCGGTCCGACGGCGGCCTCGAACTCGCCGGGCACGCCGGCGTCGACGACGGACTGGCGGCCCGCTGGCGTCAGGTGCCCCCGTTCAGCGGCGTGGCCGTCGTGCACGCCCTGCGCTCCGGTGAGCCCTGCTGGCTGGAGGACTTCTCCCGGGACAGCGCGCGCTACCTGCTGATCGGTGAGCCGCCCGAGCGGTGGCAGTCCCGGGTCTGGCTGCCGCTGCGCGGCGGGGACGGCTCCGACGTGTGCATCGGCGTGCTGCGCGGACGCCCGGGCGTCTTCACCCCACGCGAACGCGCGCATCTTCGGGGCGTCGTCCGGCTGTGCGCGGGACGCCTGCGCAGCTTCACCTCCTCGACGGCGCCGGTCCGCGAGTCCGAGGCGGACGCCGTCCAGTCGCTCTTCGCGGCGCTCCCCGTCCCGGCGATGCTGCTCACCCCCCTTGTCTCGTCCTCCGGCGACGTGGAGGACTTCCGCGTCGACGCGGCCACCGCCCAGGCGGCCGACCTGCTCGGCGGCTCCTCCGGCGATCCGACGGGGCGGCGGCTGCGGGAGGTGCGGCCGGACCTCACGGACCTGCCGGTGTGGCAGGGCTGCCTGGACGTCCTGACGGGCGGCGGCCCCTTCGAGAGCGAGCCGTTCGCGCACCAGGAGACCGTGGACGGCGCCCTGGAACTGGCCACCTACTCGGTGCGCGTCAGCCGCCTGGAGGACGCGCTGGTCGTCATCTGGCTGCGGCACGCCTCCTCGGACCGGCAGGAGCAGCGGCTGGCGGAGCTTCAACGGCTGGGCAACATCGGCTGGGCCAACTGGAACCTGTCGAGGGACGAGGCGTCCTGGTCGGCTCAGGTCTTCGCCATCCTCGACCGGGACCCGGCGGACGGCCCGGTGCGGCTGGACGGCCTGCCCGGGCTCGCGCTGCCCGAGGACCGGGCCGCGCTGCGGGCCGCCGTCGAGACCCTGCTGCGCGAGGGCCTGCCCTTCGACGCGCCGTTCCGGATCCGCGGCGGGCGCGGCGTACGGCACCTGCGGCTGATCGCCGAGGTGGTGGCGGACGCCCACGGCACCCCGTTCGAGGTGCACGGGGTCGTGCAGGACCTGACCGCGCGGCGCCGGGCGGAACTGGCGCTGGTGGAGAGCGAGCGCGCGATCCTCACCCAGCACGACGTGCTCCAGTCGGAGCGGATCCTGGTGGCCCGGCTGCAGCACGCGCTGCTGCCGCTGCCCGACAAGGTGATCGACCTGTCCGGGCTGCGCGTCGAGGTCGCGTACCTGCCCGCGCAGGCCGGCATCCATGTCGGCGGGGACTGGTTCAGCGCGGTGGAGCTGCCCGACGGGGACTCCCTGTTCGTCATCGGGGACGTGGCCGGTCACGGCGTGGACGCGGTCGCCACGATGGCGCAGCTGCGCTTCACCGCCAAGGGCATGGTCAGCACCGGCTCGTCGCTGACGGGCGCGCTGTCCCGGCTGAACTCGCTGCTGCTGCACACCCGGGACGCGCACGGCACCGCGACGATGGTCCTCGCCCGCTACCACGCGGCGGACCGCCGACTGGTGTGGGCGCAGGCCGGCCACCCGCCGCCGCTGCTGCTGCGCGACGGCGAGGCGTCGTACCTGCCCCGGCCCCCGGGCATGCTGCTGGGCGCGACCTCGGTCCCGTACTTCGAGGAGGCCGAACACCACCTCGAACCGGGCGACCGCATCCTCCTCTACACCGACGGCCTGGTCGAACGCGCCCCGGAGAACATCGACGTGGGCCTCGCCCGCCTCGCCGACGCGGCCGTCGCCCACCCCGAGGACACCCCCGGCTCCCTCGGCACCCTCCTGGACGTGATGCTGGAGAACGAACGGCGCGACGACGTGTGCGTGCTGGACATCCGGGTGCCGCGGGAAACGTGACAGGGCGAGGTGTACCGACCTCCGCCTATGCCGCTTCCTCGCCCTCCGGCCCGCCCGCGTGCGACTCCAGTGCCCTGCGGGTGTCGTCGCCGTAGACGCCCGTCTCGTCGCCGCGGACGCCGTACCAGAGCTGGAAGCGGGCGACCGCCTCGCGGAGGGTCGCGTCGTAACGGCCGTCGGTCCTGCCGTCCCGGTAGACCTCGGGGACACGGAGCAGGCGTTCCTGGAGGGCGGCCACCTCGGGGCCCGCGTCGCCCTCACGCAGGAAGCCGTCTTCGGCGGGGGCGGCCGTGCGGGGCGGCTCCGTGCGGGGCGGCCCGGGGGCCGCGGTCGTGGGCGGCGACGCGGGCGCGGTGGCACGGTCGTCGGCGGGCCGCTCGGTGAAGAGCAGCGCCCCGCCGAACCCGGCCAGCGCGGCGACGGTGACCACGAGGACCGGCGCGGCCCTGCGCAGCCGTGACGGCCGGGCGAAGTGCGGCGGCGGGCCGCCCGGCATCGGCGGAAGCTCCTGTGTGACGTCCTCCGCCCCGGCCGGGGGACGGCCGGGCGGCACCTCCTCGCGCTCCTCGCCGCCCCGTTCGACGTCCCGGAACAGCTCGGCGAGCGCGTCGGTGCGGCGTGCGCGCAGGACGCGGACGGGTTCGAGGGGCGGCCCCTCGGTGGGCCCGGACCCCGGTGGACTGGTCACATCGCTCTCCTTCCGTACCTGACGCGGGAGTTGAGCCGCCTACGGCGAGAGATACGTGACCGGGGCCCGGCCGGTTCAGCCGCGGGCGCCCTCGCTCTCCCCCAGGAAGCGGTGCAGGGAGGCCACCGTCGCGGCGACGAACGCGTCCCGGGTCGTGTCGTCGAGGGCGTCGAGCGACAGGTAGGGGTTGAGGTCCTCCAGCTCGACCAGCAGCAGCTCCCCGCCCGGCGCCCGGCAGGCGTCGACCCGCTGGATGCCGTGGGCGAGGGTGTTCCACTCGACGAAGCGCCGGGCGAAGTCCAGGTCACCGGGGCCGGGCCGGTAGGGCTCCAGCCGCCAGCGCGCGGCGGGGTCGGGGGCGTGGAGGGCGTACTGGAAGTCCTGGTCGACGAAGTAGAACGACACCTCGTAGGCGAAGTCGACGTACGGCTGCACGAGGACGTCGCCGTCGGCCGGCGCGGACGCCTCGGCGGCGGAGACGATCCGCAGCCCGTGCGAGTCGGCGCCGAGCCGGGGCTTGACGACGTACCGGTCCGCGCGGGGCAGCCGGTGCAGGTCCTCGGGCCGGCCGACGGTGGGGACGACCGGCATCCCGGCGTCGGTCAGGTCCAGCAGGTACTGCTTTCCGGCCATGTCGCCGCGCCCGGTGAGCGGGTTGTAGACGGGCACGCCGGTGGCGAGCGCCCGCGCGCGGAACTCCTCGTAGGCGTCGAGGTACCCCAGCACGGGCCCGCTGTTGCGCACGACGACGGCGTCGAACGCGCCCATCAGCGCGGCGGCGTCCCGCGGATGGCAGAGGGCGAGGTCGAACTCCTCGCGCAGCCGGGAGGTGAGGAAGACGTCCTCGTCGCCGTACCGCCGCCCGCGGGCCGGGTAGGCCAGATCGGTGACGAACAGGATGCGGGGGCGGGCGGCGGGCATGGGGGCTCCTCGGGGCGACGGCGTACGCCCGTGAGAATGACACGGGTGTGCGGAGCACCCGCAGGCGGCCTGCCGTCAGTGCAGGGTGGGCCGGTAGATCAGTTCCTGGATGCGGTCGTCGAGGGTGCGGTGCTCCAGGAGTTCCAGGTCGAAGTCGGCCGCGCCCTCGAAGATGCGGTCCTGGCCGGTGCGGCCGGTGACGACCGGGAAGACCGTCACCTGGAGGCGGTCGACCAGGCCGGCCGCCATCAGGGCACGGTTCATCGACAGGCTGCCGTGCGAGCGCAGCGGTACGTCGGACTCCTCCTTGAGGCGGGCCACCACGTCGACCGCGTCGCCCTTGACGACCGTGGCGTCCGGCCAGTCCAAGGGGCCCTGGAGCGTGTTCGAGACGACGATCGCCGGCAGGTTGCGCATGCGGGTGACCCAGGGGTCGCGGACGTCCGACTCGTCGGTGCTCTCGGCCAGCATCCGGGCGAAGGCGCGGTAGGTGTGCGCGCCGAAGACCATGCGCTGCTCCCCCGCGTGCTGGGCGAGCCGGTGGTCGAGGAGTTGCGGGCCCTGTTTGCCCCAGTAGCCGGTCCAGTCGCCGCTCGCGGCGCCGTAGCCGTCGAGGCTGGAGAAGACGTCGAAGGTGTAGGTCGCGGTCATGCGGATCTCCTCGGGAGTGCGGCGGGGCCGGCCCGGTGGTCGGCCTGTAGGGAGGACCCCGTCGCCGCGCGAAGTTCATCGCTCTGCCCGCCACCGTTGCTCAGGTCGTGCGCCCTCGCACGTCGGAAGGTGATCGTGGCCGCCACCGGGAGGTGGTCGCTCCGGGTGGCCGGCAGGGTCCGGGCCGATGTGGCGCGTACGCCCCGGACGAGGATCTGGTCGATGCGGACCACCGGGAAGCCGGACGGCCAGGTGAACCCGAACCCCGCGCCCGCCGTCTCCTGCGCCGAGGCGAAGCGGGAGGTGAGCGGGCGCAGGGCACGGTCGCCGGCGGAGCCGTTGAGGTCGCCCACCAGCAGCGAGCGGGGGGCCTTCTCGGCGCGGATGTGGGCCGTGAGGCGGCGCAGTGCCGCGTCGCGGGCCGCTGTCGTGAAGCCGGCCGTGGGGTGCACCCGTACCGACGGGAGGTGGGCGACGTAGACGGTCAGGGGGCCGTGGGGTGTCTCGGCCGTGGCGCGCAGGGCGCGCGACCACGGCATGATCGGCAGGATGCGCGCGTCGCGCAGCGGGTGGACGCTGCAGATGCCGACCGTCCCCTGGTGGAAGTGGTGGCGGTAGGCGGGCGTCAGGGCCCGTTCGAACGCCGGTGCCGTCTCGGGGCTCAGTTCCTCCAGGGCCAGGATGTCCGGGTGTGCTGCGAGCAGTCTGCGCGCGGTGTCCCGCGGGTCGGGGTTGTCCTGGTTGACGTTGTGGCTGACGACGGTGAGGTCGCCGCCGGGGGCCGACTTGTCGGCGAGAGTGCCGCCGAAGGCCGTCAGCCACAGGGCGAGGGGCAGGGCGACGGCTGCCAGGGCGGTGCGGGAGCGGCGCAGCAGGGCGGCGGCGAGCAGGGCCGGGAGGGCGAGCGCCGTCCACGGGAGCATCGTGTCCGTGAGGCTGCCCAGGTGGCCGGGGGCCGTCGGGATCCAGCCGGGGCGGGCGAGGACCGCGGCGAGGAGGACGGCGCAGGTGGTGGTGAGGAGGCCGCGGGGCCGCCCGGCCGGGGCGGCCGTGGGGGCGGGTGTCGTCGTCATCGCCGGTCAGCCCTCGGAGCCCGTGGACCGAGGGCGGGCGCGCAGGCCGTCGATCAGGGTGCGGCTCGCCTCCAGCGCGGCCGTCAGGCCCTCGGCCGGTGTCGTGTTCGCCCGCTGGTGCAGCACCGCCCCGAGCAGCAGGCGTGTGCCGTCGGTCCTCGCCGCCCACAGGAGGTTGCCGCCCGCCGGGGTGCTGGAGCCGGTCTTGAGGCCGACGACGCCCGACGTGCCGAGGAGCGTGTTGCTGTTGGCCACCCGGCCGACCCCCGGCACGGTGGCCTCACGGGTCGCCACGATGTCCCGCAGCACGGGGAGCCGCATCGCCTCGCGGGCGAGTTTCAGCTGGTCGGCGGCCGTGCTGGTGGTCGTCGGCGAGATGCCGCTGGCGTCCGTGTACGTCGTGTCGCGCATGCCGAGGTCGTGCGCGGCGCGCTGCATCTTCCGTACGAACGCCTCCTCGCTGCCGGCGTCCCAGCGGGCCAGCAGGCGGGCGATGTTGTTCGCCGAGGGGAGCAGCAGCAGGTGCAGGAGTTCGCGCTCGGTGCGGCGGTCGCCGGGGGTGACGACGACGGTCGACTCGCCGCCCACGCCGGCCTCGTGGGCGGCCCGCGGGTCCACCTCGATCCGCGGGCCCTCCTCGCCCGGGCGCAGGGGGTGGCCGTCGAGGACGACGTACGCGGTCATCACCTTCGTCAGGCTGGCGATCGGTACGGGCCGCTGCGCGCCGTGCGTGAGCACCTGGCCGGATCCCTCCAGGGTCACGGCGGCCTGTCCCTCCCCCGGCCACGGGATGTCGTCGGCGGTGATCTCCGTCAGGGCGCGGTCCTGTCGGGCGGACGTGTCCCGGTCGGACCGGGGCAGGGCCACCAGGGCGGTGAGGGCCGCCAGGAGCAGCAGGGCTCCGACGGCCGTCCACATACGGCGGGGGACTGAGGGCGGGGAGAACATGTGGGGGCCACCTCCGGGCTGACGCACGTCGAGTACGGCAGCAAGGCTGCGGGGGTGGTGCGTCCGCACGGCGGGCCCGGGGGCGCGGGCGGCGCTCGGTCAGGCATCGGTCGTGTATCAGGGCTCGGTGCACGCAGGGCGTGGTGCACAACGGCCCGGGTGCACGGGAACGGTGCTCACAGGGCGTGGTGCACAACGGCCCGGATGCACGGGAACGGTGCTCACCGGGCCCGGTGCACGCGGGGCGCCCCGCTCAGCGGTCGTCGCCTCCCGGAGGCAGCCGCACCTCCGCCACCGCTCCCCCGTCGTCCGGGTGGTTGCGGAAGACGAGCCGTGCGCCGATCACCTTCGCCTGGCCCTGGGCGATCGTCAGCCCCAGTCCGTGTCCCCGGCCCCGCTGCTCCGCGCCCGTGCGGAACCGCTGCGGGCCGTGGGCCAGCAGGTCCGGCGGGAAGCCGGGACCGTGGTCGCGCACCGTGATCGTCAGGCCGGACACGCCGACCTCCACGGGCGTCGCGCCGTGCCGGTGGGCGTTGACCACCAGGTTGGTGACGATGCGGTCCAGCCGGCGCGGGTCCGTCCCGGCCACCGGGGCGCCGGTCGCGGTGACGGTGGCCGGGAGGCCGGTGCGGGCCACCGACTCCTCGACCAGCTCGGCCAGGGGCACCCGCCGGGGTTCGACCCGCTCGGCGCCCGCGTCGAGGCGGGAGATCTCCAGCAGGTCCTCGACGAGATCGCGCAGCACCCGCACCCGGTCCCGGACCAGGTCGGTCGCCTCGCTCTCGGGCAGCAGGCCCGCCGAGGTGACCAGGCCCATCAGCGGGGTGCGCAGTTCGTGGGCGACGTCCGCCGTGAAGCGCTGTTCACCGGCCAGCCGGTCGCGCAGGCTGTCGGCCATCGCGTCGACGGTCGCCGCGATCTCGGTGATCTCGTCGCCGCCACGGCGGCCCATCCCGGTGCGCGCCTCGAGATCGCCTGCGGTGATACGGCGCGCCGTGCGGGCCACCCGGCGAAGGCGGCGGGCGGGCAGCTCCGTGGCGAGGGCCGTCGCCGGGATCACCACGGCGAGGGTGACCAGGGAGTACTTCCACAGGTGCCGGTCCAGGGCCTGCCGGGTGAGCAGGTCCGCCGTCATGTCGGTGCGGACCGCGAGGAGCTGCCCGTCCTTCCGCTCGGCGGCCCAGAAGACGGGGGCGGGCGGGCCGTCCTCGTAGTACGTGCCCTGCCCGTGCCGTTCGACCTGGCGCAGCAGGGCGTCCGGGAGCTCGGCCGGGTCCGCGAGGGGCGCGGGGCTGCCGGTGCGGCGGGCGTCCTGCTGCGCCCGGTCGAGCTGCTCGACGGCCCTGACCGCGCCCTCGTGCATCGACCGTCGCAGCGTCGACCCGTGCACCAGGACGCCCACTGTGAGGGCCATCGCGGCGCAGGCGGCGGACACCAGGAGAATGATCTTCCAGTGGAGGGAACGCAGGTTGAGCAGCGCCCGGAGGATCGGCATGCCGGTGCTCCGGGTCATCGGCGCAGTTTGTAGCCGAAACCGCGGACGGTCTCGATACGGTCGGCGCCGATCTTCTTGCGCAGCCGCTGTACGCACAGGTCGACCACGCGGGAGTCGCCGTCCCAGCCGTAGTCCCACACGTTGCGCAGCAGGGTCTGGCGGTCCAGCACGATGCCGGGGTGTGCGGCGAACTCCAGGAGCAGCCGCAGTTCGGTCGGCGCGAGGGCGATCTCCTCGCCGTCCCGGTACACCTCCAGTGCGGCCGGGTCGACGGCCAGGTCGCCGAAGACGAGCCGGTCCGCCGTCCCCGCCCGCGCGCCCTGCTCCCGCTGCTGCGCGGGGGCGAAGGTGGCGCGGCGCAGCAGGGAGCGGATCCGCGCCACGAGGACGGCCGTGTCGACCGGTTTGACGACGTAGTCGTCGGCGCCGGCCTCGAGGCCGGAGACCACGTCGAGGGAGTCGCCGCGGGCCGACATCATCAGCACGGGGGCGGTGCTGGTCTCCCGGATCCGCCGGCACAGGCCGATGCCGTCCAGGCCGGGCAGCATCACGTCGAGAAGCAGCAGGTCGGGGTGGTCGTCCCGGAAGCGCTCCAGCCCGTCGAGCCCGTCGGCGGCCGTGGTGACCCGGTAGCCGTAGCGTTCCAGGGCCAGGGCGACGGAGCGGCGGATCACCTCGTCGTCCTCGACGAGCAGAACGGTGACGGCGGAGGTGTCAGGCATGTGCGTCCGGTCGGGTAGGCGGCGGGGCAGGCTCTCCATCATGCCTCGCCGCGCGGGTGGTCCCCCGGGACGAGAGGCTCGCACCGCCCTGCCGACCTGCGGTGATGCAGGGCGGATACACAGCCGATGCACAGTCGCGCGGTCGCCGGTACGTGATCGCCGCAGTCGGCGGAGATGGCCGACGGGGCCGCCCCACGAAGCGCCGTTCGCTTCTATCATCAGCCGGATGATCTCCAACTGGCGTACGCGTGAAGGGCGATCGCTCGGATCGGCCCTCCTGCTGACCCTGTCCCTGCTGCTCGCCGCCGTGTGCGTGCCGAGCGCGTCGGCCGCCACGGCCGGCTGTCAGGAGGACGGGAACTACGAGACCTGCTTCATCTACGGGGAGACGGAGAGCACCCTCCTCGTCTCCAGGATCAGGGGGAAGGTCGACGCGACCGCGAGGGCCTCCGCGGCCGGGGAGGAGGGCAACTACATCCGGATCGCCCTGTACGACTGGAAGGCGGACGGAGGCGGCCTGGCTCTGGCCTCGTCGCTGGTGAACGCCGCCGACAGCGGGGTGAGCGTCCGGCTGGTGATCGGCACCGCCGCCGCCGCGGTGAAGACGGAGCTGGCCAAGGCGGACATCGGCATCACCTACTGCGCCGACGCCTGCGCGACCCCGGGGTCGGGCGCGATGCACAACAAGTTCTTCCTGATCAAAAAGGGCGACACCAAGCTGGTGATGCAGTCGTCCAGCAACATCGGCTCGACGCAGGCCCGGCACGCGCAGAACATGCTCGTCGTACGGGACGACGCCGCCCTGTTCTCGGCGTACGTCAACTACTGGCGGCGGCTGAACGCCAAGAGCTGGACCTACGACGGGGTCACCTGGGGCACGGACGCCTCGCGTACCCACGACGGAGGCAACGACCTGTCGAAGGCCTACTTCTTCCCGCAGCCGCACAGCACGCGGGTCGCGGACGTCCTGGGGAACGTGAGCGAGTGCGCGGAGGGCAACGACCGGGTGTGGGTGGAGGCGAGCCTGCTCGACTCCAGCTCCTACTCGTCCGGTGTGATCGCCCAGTTGAACCTCCTGGAGTCGCTGGGCTGCGACGTGAAGGTCGTGGTGCAGAAGGGCGCCGGGCGGGACACCCTGCTGGCGAAGGGCATCGCCTCGTCCGGCGTCCGCTGTGACGGCTACAGCCACAACAAGGTGATCGTGCTCGACGCGAAGTACGCCGGGCAGTGGCGCAAGGCCGTGTTCGTCGGCTCGTACAACCTGACGGAGAACTCCGCGACCCGCGCCAACGACGCGATGCTGCGCGTCGTCAACGGCTGGGTCACCAACCGGTACATCGAGCAGTTCCGTCAGCTGTGGACCAACCCCCGCGCCTGCGACTGACGCAGCGGGGCCCGGCGGTCGTGCGTGCGCCGGGCCCCGGCCGGGGGCGGGTCAGCGTCTGCCGGGCCGGCCCGCACCGATGCCGGCGACGTGCAGGGCCAGGGCGGTCAGCCCCAGCAGCATCACGTTCACCGAGGAGAACACGTCGTTGGTCGCGATGTCCGCCGCGTTGATCAGGAAGGCGATGAAGAACAGCACCGCCGCCACTATGCCGAGCATGAACGAGCTCCTTCCGTAGGGGTGTTGCCCGTATGCCCGGCCTTCGCGCGCGCAGACCCGTCACTTCCCGGAGAGGCCCCGGCGGGCCCCGGAAGCGGCCCGCGCTCCACAGAAGAGGGTACTGAGTGCCTTTACTCGTGGCACTCAGTGCCATACTCTGTGGCCGTGCGCGGTGGCACGGCCACCGGGCAGGCGCGTGCCCGGGCGACCGGGCACACGGAAGTCCGGCCGAGTGCAGGGAGTTGACCAGCGTGTACCACTTCTCAGGGAGCGTCGCTCAGCAGGCAGCCGGCTCCACCCGCCTGCTCGAACCACAGGGCCACGAAGGCCGTGGCACCGACCAGGACGCCATGCTCTTCCAGCGCTGCACCTGGTGCGGCACGGCGATGTACCACCGGCTGCTGTGCCCGGTCTGCCAGGGCAGCGACCTGCGCACGGAACGCAGCGCGGGGGTCGGCACGGTGCGCCACTCGACGGTGCTGCACCGCAACACCCCGGCAGCGCGCAACGTGTCGCTGATAGAGATGGCCGAAGGGTTCGTGGTGCGGGGCCGGGTCATGGGTCCGCCGATCGGCATCCACAGCGGCGACCGGGTGCGGCTGTCGACGGCCGAGGACCCGGTGCGCGGCGAGCCGGTGTTCCAGCTCGTCGACGAGCCGCTGCGGGCCTGGACCTGACAGCCGCAACCCACCTTGTCAGCAGCCGGGTTCAGGACGTGACGCGGATACCCACCGTGCCGTCCACGCCCCGGCGCAGGCGGCTGCCCAGCAGGGTGAGACGGCCCATCAGCCCGTACTTGCGGGCGATCAGCTGCCGGTAGCGGGCGGTCGTGGCAGCGTCGCAGATCTCCGCGGTGGCCGGGACCTGGTCGCCGGTCGGATTGCCGCGCATGTCGCAGGGTCCCACGAGGACGTCCCCGCGGGCGCGGATCCGCTTGACCTTCCACGAGTCGGCGGCGGTCCACACACCGAGCGCGTCGCCGTCGCGCACCACCCACACCGGGGTGGCGACGGGCGTGCCGTTCTTCCGGTAGCTGGTGAGCAGCAGGTACTTCCCCGCCCCGAGCCGGTCCCGCAACGCGTCGTCCATACGTCAAGTCTAGGCCTACTCGGCAGGTGGCGCCGGGAGTTGCCCGCGCCCTACAGGCGGCGGGCCACGAACACGAACTCCCGGCCGGGGCGGTCGGGCGCGTCCCGTACGTCCTCCAGCGCGTAGCCGTGGTCCGCGAGGTCCGTCACGACCTCCTCGCGCTCCCGGAACCTCAGGGTCGAGTCCGAGGTGAGCACCTCCCCGTCCGACGCGAACACGTACGTCGTGCGGAACGAAACCAACGGGCCGTCCACGGCGGTCACTTCGTGCCAGCCCTCCACCGCGCCGACGCCGGGCACGTCGGCGCGGACGTACGACTGCTCACGGGTCCAGGACTCCCAGGCGCGGCGAGCCGGGTCGCGCGTCTCGAAGACCAAACGGCCGCCGGGGCGCAGGGCCGCGTGGGCGCCGCGCAGGGTGGCGCGCCAGGCGCCGGGGTCCGCGATCGCCTGGGCGACGTTCGCGGTCATGGTGGCCAGGTCGGCCGTGAGCGGCGGCAGGTCCGTCGCGTCGCCCTCGATCCAGCGGACACGCCCGGCGCCCGGCTTGGCGCGGGCCACGTCGAGGGAGGCTCCGGCCGGGTCGACCCCCACGACGTCGATCCCCGCGTCCGCGAGCATCAGTGCGAAGACGCCCGTGCCGCAGCCGATGTCCAGCACCCGGCGGGCGCCGAACTCCCGCGCCATGCGCAGATAGGCGTCGAGATCGCTCCGGTCGGGGTCGAGCGGGTCGTAGAGGGCGGCGAGGCGTGGGTGGGCGAAGGCGGCGTCAGCCACGGGCGCCGCCCGTCGCGCGGACGGCGGCCGCCATGCGCCGCACCGCCTCCGTGAGCACCTCGGGCGAGGTGGCGAGGTTCAGCCGGGCGTGGCCCGCGCCGCCCGCGCCGAAGGGCAGACCGCCGGTGAGCGCCACCCGGCCGTGTTCGAGGAACACCGCGGCCGGGTCGTCGCCCAGGCCGAGGTCCCGGCAGTCCAGCCAGGCGAGGTAGGTGGCGTCGCCCGGGCGGTACCGGACGGCCGGCAGGTGCTCGGCGAGGAGGCCGACGAGCAGCCGGCGGTTGGCGTCGAGGCCGTCGAGCAGGGCGTCCAGCCAGCCGGTGCCGTCCCGCAGGGCGGCGGTGTGGGCGAGGATGCCGACGTGGCTCGGCCCGTGGCCCACCACCTCCGGCATCCGGGCCAGGTCGTCGCCCGCGCCGGCCCCCGCGATCGCGAGGGCCGCCTTCAGCCCGGGCAGGTTCCACGCCTTGGACGCCGACATCAGCGACAGACCGCGCTCCCCGCCGGGCACGCTCAGATACGGCACGAAGCGCGCGCCGCCGAGCACCAGGGGCGCGTGGATCTCGTCGGCGACGACCCGGACACCGTGGCGCTCCGCGAGCGCGGCCACGGCGGTCAGCTCCTCGGCGGTGTGCACGGTGCCGGTGGGGTTGTGGGGGCTGCACAGCAGGTACGCGGCCCGGCCGCCGCCCTCGGTCGCCCCACGGAAGGCGCGCTCCAGGACGTCCAGGTCGAGGCGCCCGTCGTCGCCGAGCGGCGCCTCGACGATCCGGCGGTCCGCGTGCCGCGCGAAGTCGTAGAACGGCGGGTAGACCGGCGGGTTCACCACGACCGGGTCGCCCGGCCCGGTGACCAGCCGGAGCATCTCGACCACGCCCAGCATCACGTCCGGCACGAGCGCGGTGCGCTCCACGGCGAGCCCGGGCCAGTCCCACCGCTTGTCGGCGAACGCGGCCAGCGCCTCGGCGTAGGCGGTCCCGGCGGGATACCCGGTGTCGCCGGACTCCATCGCGTCGGTGACCGCCCGCACGACCGGTCCCGGCGGCACCACGTCCATCTCGGCCACCCACACCGGGAGGACGTCCTCGGGGTAGGTCCGCCACTTCATGCTGGTGCGGCGGCGCAGCTGATCCAGGGAAAAGGCCTTGAGGGGATTCGGTTCACCGGACGTATCGTGCGGGATCCTGGTCATGGAGCACACGATAGGGGGCGTGGTGTGGACCCACATCCGGATTTCGGGGCGCCGCCCGGCGACGGCGACGAGGCGGTACGGGAGATCGCCTGCGACGAGTCGGGGTCGGACGGCGAGAACCTGACCGGCGGGAACACCGACGTGTTCGCGCACGCCGGTGTCCGGGTCCCCGTCGCGGACGCGGCCCGGGCCCTGCGGGAGATCCGCGACCGGATCCGCTCCCCGGCCACCGAGTACAAGGCGACCCATCTGCTGCGGGAGAAGCACCGGGCGGTGCTGGAGTGGTTCCTCGCGCCGGGCGGGCCGCTGCACGGCGCGGCGCGGGTGCACCTCACGGAGAAGTCGTTCTTCGTGGTGGACCGGCTGGCCGGGGTGCTGCTCGACGACCGGGGCGCGGCGGCGGAGCTGTACCGCACGGTCAGGGAGTCGCTGGGCGCGGAGGACGGGCAGCGGTTCCTGTCCGTGGCGAACCGGCTGCTGCGCACCCGCAACGGGGCGGAGCCGGGGTCCTCGGTGCCGTTGTTCTTCGAGACCCTGGACGAGCTGCGCCGGGCGTACGCGGGTACGGACGCGGCTCCGGTGCTGGAGCGGCCGGCGGCGGGGCGCGGGCGGGCCGAGGCCTACCGGGCGGGGCTGCTGGACGGCCCCGCGGTGCGCATCCCGGTCCTGAACCCGCTGCTGCCGGCGATCGTCGCCACGGCCGCGTACTGGAGCGGGCCGGAACGGCGGCCGGTGCGGCTGGTGCACGACCGGCAGAACCTGCTGACGCCGGAGCGCATCGCGTGGATCGAGGAGACCGCCCGGCGGTCCGGCGTCGCCCTGACGGAGCTGCGGCTGGTGGTCGCGCGCGACGACCCGCGGGTGCAGCTGGCGGACTTCCTCGCCGGGATCGCCCGCAAGGCGGCCGGCGACGCCCTGCGCGGGAACGGCGATCCGGGGCTCGTGGCGCTGCTGCGTCCCTACGTCGACCCGGCGTCCGTGTGGGGTGACGGCGGCACGGCGGCGGAGCTCGGCCTGTCCGTGCCCGACTCCTCGGTGCGCGCGCGGAACTGAGGCGGACATCGCCTCGCCTCCACTGAACACGACGGGCTCCTGAGCCGTATGGACGAGGGGCGCTCTGCTCGAGGGAGGCCCCCGCGGTGCGCGCACCGCGCTGTCGAGGTTCTGGAGCCATGCATGAGGCACGCACGACGACGGGTGGTCCGGCGAGTGACACGGCTGGCGGCTGTCGGCGGACTCCTGCTGGGCGGCACGATGGTCACGCACGCCGTGGCGAGTGAGCCCGGCACGCCCGACGCCGTCCCGTTCTCCACCGCCTCCCCCGCGGACGCGTCCGGTCCGGGCGCCGGCCTGGTGCAGCGGCTCGGCACGTCCCGTACGGCGGGCAGCTGGGTCGGCGAGGACGGCAGGACCGTCGTCGCGGTCACCGACGAGGAGGCGGCGGCCGTGGTGCGGGCGGCGGGCGCCGAGCCGCGGATGGTGCGGCACAGCATGGACGACTTCGACTCCGCGACGAAGACGCTGAGTTCGGCGCCGCGGGTGCCGGGCACGGCCTGGATGAAGGACTACCGGTCGAACCAGGTGGTGGTGCGCGGCGACAGCACGGTGTCCGAGGACGACTGGTCGTCGCTCACCGAAGTGGCCGACGGCATCGGTGACTTCGTCCGCATGGAGCGGATCGGGGGCACCTTCACCACCCGTCTGGCCGGCGGGCTGCCCGTGCTGTCGACGGCGGGCCGCTGCTCGGCCGGCTTCAACGTCACCGACGGACGGCGGGAGTTCATCCTCACCGCCGGGCACTGCGGGCCGCAGGGATCGGTGTGGTTCTCCGACGACGGGGGCCGGAAGAAGGTCGGCACCACCGTCGGCGGCAGCTTCCCCGGTGACGACTACTCGCTGATCGCGTACGAGGGCGGCAAGGCGGGTGAGAACGCCGGGGTGGTCGCGGTGGGCGGCGGCAAGGGGGTGCGGATCACCGGGGTGGCCGATCCGACGGTGGGGCAGCGAATCTTCCGCAGCGGCAGCACCAGCGGGCTGCGCGACGGGGAGGTGACCGCGCTCGACGTGACGGTCAACTACCCGGAGGGGACGGTCGGCGGGCTGATCGAGTCGGACGTGTGCGCGGAGCCGGGGGACAGCGGCGGGCCGATGTTCTCCGAGGGCATCGCGCTCGGTGTGACGTCCGGCGGCAGCGGCGACTGCCGCTCGGGCGGCGTCACGTACTTCCAGCCGTTGACGAAGGCACTGGCGGACCTGGACCTGAAACTGATCGTGGCGCCCGGGACGGACGGCGGAGGCCCCTCCCCCGAGCCGTCGCAGGCGCAGGGCGTGGCGGCGCCGGACGCGGCCACGCCGGGGTCGTCGACGTCGGTGCGGGGCATCCTGCCGGACCCGTCGACGCTGGTGTCGCGGCTGGCCGACCCGCGGAACGTGGGGCCGGGGCTGCTGGTGATGGGCGGGAGTCTGGTGGCGCTGGTGGCGTCGCGGTGGATCAGGGCCGAACAGGACCGCAAGGCGTACCGGAGGCAGTACTCGGCGCTGTGGGGGTGAGACGGGAAGGGCACCCGTGCGGTCACGGGTGCCCGATCGTGATGCCGGGGCCGGCCGTCAGGCTGCCTCTGCGGCCGCCTGCGGGAGGACCGAGGCCCACTCCTGGACCAGGCGCTGGTACTCCTCGCGCTGTTCGACGCTGAGTGTCCCGCCCGACCGGAGCCACAGGGCCCGGATCTCCTCGTTGACCTCGGCAGCCGATCGCTCGGAGGAGGGTTCAACAGTGGTGGACATACCGTGAAGCATACGTCCCCCGAAGTGAAGACGCTGTGAGTAATCGCACGCCGATCGGGCAATTCGGACGTGTCGCTGATCACGTCCATCTGCCCCGCAACGTGGGCGAGTTCACACCCTCGGGGATGCGCGGACGCCCGGCCCGGAGGCCGGGCGCCGGGGGTCCTCAGGTGCCCGGCTTGCGGCCGTACACGTAGACGTCGTCGCCCTTCTTCAGCAGCGACCAGTACTTCTTGGCGGCGGTCTTGGTCATGTTGACGCAGCCGTGGGAACCGGGCGGGTTCCACATGCTGACGCCGACCGAGTGGAACGCCTGGCCGCCGTCGAAGAACTGGCTGTACGGCATCGGCACGTCGTAGATGGTCGAGACGTGGTTCTTGTTCCGCCAGTAGACCTTCTTCAGGCCGGTGCGGGTCTCGTAGCCGTTGCGTCCGGTGCGTACGGGGACCGGCCCGTAGACGAGCTTCTTGCCGTCCTGGATCCAGCTCAGCTGGAGGGTGAGGTTGACGCAGGCGATGCGCCCCTTGTTGGTCGGGCACTTGCCCGCCTTGTTCGGGTTCTTCCCGACGGCCCTCTGCTTGTTCACGAGGTCCATCACGCCCCAGGTGACGGGGCCGGCGTACCCGATGTTCGGCCTGATGCCGTGCTTGTTCTGGAAGGCCCTGATCGCCTTGCAGTCGGCGGCGGACTGCTTGCCGTCGACCGGGCGGCCGAGGAACTTCTCGACCTTCTTCTGGTACGGCCCCGCCGACGTGGTGCAACTGGCGGCCTGGGCCGGCGTCGCACCGATCGCGAGCGTGAGCGGAGCCACCAGAGCGGTGACCCCCAGGGCGACGACACCCCGTCTTCTCAAGTCCCCCATGGTCCGTTATGCCTCTCCCGCGGGAACGTGCGCTGGACCGCGCACTCTGCCAGGTAGACGACGAAGGGGGGAAATCGGTTGTACGCGCTGCCGGACCGTTATGTCCGTCACGGCGGGCCCTTCGGTATGAGTCGTGTCACGCGGGACCACGCGGGGTGCGGGCCCCCTCACCGCCCGGTGTGGTCCAGGGCCCGGTGGAAGCCGTGGTTGACGGCCGTGACGCCGCCGTCGACGGTCAGGGTGGTGCCGGTGATCCAGGCCGCGTCACGGGAGGCGAGGAAGGTCACGGCCGCCGCGATGTCCTCCGGCTCGCCGATCCGGCGCAGCGGGTAGATCTGGGAGACCGCCGCCAGGTCGTCGGAGCGGCCGTCCCAGGCGCGGGTGCGGACCGTGCCGGGCGCCACGAGGTTCACCCGGACGCCCCGCGGCCCCGCGTGCCCGGCGAGGGTCCGGGTGAGGGAGATCAGGCCGGCCTTGGCGGCGCTGTAGGCGTGGTTGCCGAAGTCCTGGAACCCGTTGACCGAGCCGACGGTGACGATCGCGCCCCGGCCGGACGCCTCCAGGTGCGCCAGGGCCGCGCGGCAGCAGCGGTAGGCGCCGGTGAGGGTGACGTCCAGGTCCGCCGCCCACTCCTCCTCCGGCTCGTCCTCGAAGCGGGGCGCGTCGGGGGTGCAGTGGGCGGCGTTGTTCACCAGCACGTCCAGCGTGCCGAAGGAGCGGACGGCGTGGGCCACCGCCGCCTCGACGGACGCCCGGTCCCGCACGTCGCAGGCGACGGCCTCCACCGCGAGTCCGCGGTCGCGCAGCTCCGCCGCCGTGCGCTCCCCCGCTTCCGGGTCGGCGTCGGCGACCAGGACGTGCGCGCCCTCCTCGGCGAACCGTGTAGCGGTGGCGGCGCCGATGCCGCGCGCCGCCCCGGTGATGAGAACCCCGTACCCCGCGAAGCGCCCTGTGTCCGTCGTCATGGGGGGACGGTAGCGGCTCGGACGATCAGCGCGCCCGGCTTTTCCGCGGCGTCCGGAGGGTCAGCGGTAGCCGGTGACGTCGGCGGGGCGGCCCGGGTCCTGCACCTCCACCAGGTAGCGCCAGGCGTCGGGGCGGCTGCCGTCGAGGTCGGTGAAGCCGTACTCCTGGGCGAGTCCGCCGCTGGACAGGGAGGCGCCGTTGAAGCGGGACACGGCGGGGTCGGCGGCGAGCGCGGCGACGGCGCGGCCGACGTAGCGCGGGGTCTCGGAGATGGCGAAGTGCGGCACCTTCTCCAGCGCGTCGCGCCAGTTGTCCTCCCGTACCCCGAAGTGGTCGAGCATGATCTCCGAACGCAGCCAGCCCGGCGTGAGGGCGACGGCGGTCGCGCCGCGCGGGCCGAGCTCGTGGCCGAGGGCGAACGCCATGCGCAGCACCGAGGACTTGGCGAGGTCGTAGAAGAAGGAGACCCGGTAGTGGTCGCGGTTGTAGTCCGCCGTGCCGTCGGTGACCTCGACGACCAGTCCGCCCGGGTGACGCAGCAGCAGCGGCAGGGCGTGGTGGCTGGTGATCGCGTGCGTCTCCACGGCGAGGCGCAGCAGCCGCAGTCCCTTGTCGAGGTCGTGCTCCCAGACCGGCGCTTCCCAGTCGAAGAGCGTCTCACCGCCCCAGATGTCGTTCACGAGGACGTCGAGTCGGCCCTGTTCGGCGGCGATCCGGTCGACGAGCGCCTTCACCTGGGCCGGTTCCAGGTGGTCCGTGGGGACGGCGATGCCGCGGCCGCCCGCCTCGGTGACCAGGTCGGCGGTGTCCTCGATCGTCTCGGGCCGGCCGTACTCGGAGCGGCGGGCGCGGGTGGTGCGTCCTGTGACGTACACCGTGGCGCCCGCCGCGCCGAGTTCCACGGCGATGCCCCGTCCCGCGCCCCGGGTCGCCCCGGCCACCAGCGCCACCTTGTCCCGCAACGGCTGTGTCATTCACGGCCTCCCGTGCCTCGATCCGTCGTACGACGACGAGCCTGACGGGTAAGCCGGACATCCTCTGTCGCCTTTTCCGCGGTTCGGACCGTGGGGTCACCCGGACGCCGGTACGTCCGGGTGACCGGGGCGGCTCGGTGGCCGCTCAGTGGCCGCTCAGTGGCCGCGGGCGATCCACTCGTCCAGGTGCGGGGCCTCGGCGCCGATGGTGGTCGGGTCGCCGTGCCCGGTGAGCACCTTGGTCTCCGGGGGCAGGGCGAGCAGCCGGTCCCGGATGGAGTCGATGATCGTCGGGAAGTGCGAGAAGGAACGGCCGGTGGCGCCGGGACCGCCCTGGAAGAGGGTGTCGCCCGTGAACACCGTGCCCAGGCCCGGGTCGTACAGGCACACCGCGCCCGGGGCGTGGCCCGGGGTGTGCAGCACGGTGAGGTCGGCGCCGCCGGCCTCGATGACCAGCCCGTCGGCCAGCCAGGCGTCGGGGTCGCGGTCCGGGTGGGTCTGCTTCCACAGCTGGAGGTCGTCGGGGTGCAGCCAGATCGTGGCGCCGGTGCGCTCGGCGAGGGCGGGGGCGGCGTCGATGTGGTCGTTGTGCGCGTGGGTGCACACGATGGCGGTCAGGCGCCGGTCGCCCACCGCCTCGGCGATGGCGTCGGCGTCGTGGGCGGCGTCGATGACGACGGCCTCGTGGTCGTCGCCGACGATCCACACGTTGTTGTCGACGTCCCAGGTGCCGCCGTCGAGGCTGAACTGACCGGAGGTGACGAGGCGTTCGATGCGGGCGGTCATCACAGCACCACCACCGAGCGCAGCACGTCGCCGCGGTGCATCCGCTCGAACGCCTTCTCCACCTCGTCCAGGGCGATGGTCTCGGTGACGAACGCGCCGAGGTCCAGGCGGCCCTGGAGGTGCAGGTCGATCAGCATCGGGAAGTCGCGGGACGGCAGGCAGTCGCCGTACCAGGAGGACTTGAGGGAGCCGCCGCGGCCGAAGACGTCGAGGAGCGGCAGTTCGATCTTCATGTCCGGGGTGGGCACGCCGACCAGGACGACCGTGCCGGCCAGGTCGCGGGCGTAGAACGCCTGCTTGTAGGTCTCGGGGCGGCCGACGGCCTCGATGACGACGTCCGCGCCGTTGCCGCCGGTGAGGTCGCGGATCGCCTCGACGGGGTCGGTCGTACGGGAGTTGACGGTGTGGGTGGCGCCCATGGAGCGGGCGGTCTCCAGCTTGCGGTCGTCGATGTCCACGGCGATGATCCTGGCCGCGCCGGCCAGCCGGGAGCCGGCGATCGCCGCGTCGCCGACGCCGCCGCAGCCGATGACGGCGACCGAGTCGCCGCGGCCCACGTCGCCGGTGTTGATGGCGGCGCCGATGCCGGCCATCACGCCGCAGCCGAGCAGCCCGGCGACCTCCGGCGCCACGGCCGGGTCGACCTTGGTGCACTGTCCCGCGGCGACCAGGGTCTTCTCCGCGAAGGCGCCGATGCCGAGCGCCGGGGAGAGTTCGGTGCCGTCGGTGAGGGTCATCTTCTGCTCGGCGTTGTGGGTGTCGAAGCAGTACCAGGGGCGTCCGCGCAGACAGGCGCGACAGGTGCCGCACACCGCGCGCCAGTTGAGGATCACGAAGTCCCCGGGCGCCACGTCGGTGACGTCGTCGCCGACCGACTCGACGACGCCCGCCGCCTCGTGGCCGAGGAGGAAGGGGAAGTCGTCGTTGATGCCGCCCTGTTTGTAGTGCAGGTCCGTGTGACACACCCCGCAGGCCTGGACGCGTACGACCGCCTCGCCGGGCCCCGGGTCGGGCACGACGATCGTCTCGATCCGTACCGGCTCGTCCTTGCCGGGTGCGATCACGCCGCGTACTTCCTGGGCCATGGTGCTGACTCCTTCATCGGCCGGGTCCGTCTCCCCCGTCGCCCCGACCCTACGCGGGAATGATCGGCTCCGCCGCCCACCGTGCGGTGCATCCACCGAGGCGACGTAGCCTGAACATCCGTCCGACGCCGAGGGGGGCACGTGAGCACCGCCGTCACCGAGGATCCGTCCGGCCCGCCGGCCCGGCGGCTGCTGCTGTCGTACGTACGGCCGCACCGCTGGGCGCTGCTGGGCGGCGCCCTGCTGTCGCTGGTGACGGGCGCGACGGGGCTGGCGCTGCCGCTGGTGGCGCGGGAGCTGATCGACGACCTCGCGCACGACCGGGCCGTCACCGGGGCGCTGCTGCTGATGACGGCGCTGGTGATCGGCAACACGGTGCTGGGCGCGGTGGGTTCGTACGTGCTGCGGCGCGCGGCGGAGTCGGTGGTGCTGGGGGCGCGGCGCACCCTG
Source organism: Streptomyces althioticus (assembly GCA_014649355.1). Taxonomy (GTDB): domain Bacteria; phylum Actinomycetota; class Actinomycetes; order Streptomycetales; family Streptomycetaceae; genus Streptomyces; species Streptomyces althioticus. Next base: position 118,394 of record BMSW01000006.1, on the reverse strand, counting down.
TCCTCGTACCTGCTGCGGCTGCGGATCGCCGCCGTCGACCGGACCGAGCCGGGCGATCTGATGGCCCGGATCACCTCCGACACCACGCTGCTGCGGGAGGTGACGACCGACTCGATGATCGGCCTGGGCACGGGCGGGCTCACCCTGCTCGCCACCGTGGCGCTGATGGGCTGGGTGGAGCCGGTGCTGCTGGCGGTCACGCTGGGCGTGCTCGCGCTGGCGGGGACGCTGCTCGGGGTGGTGGTGCCGCGGATCCGGCGGGCGTCGAAGCAGGCGCAGGAAGCGGTGGGCGTGATGGGGGCGTCGCTGGAGCGGGTGCTGGGCGCGCTGCGCACGGTGAAGGCGTCCGGCGCCGAGCCGCGGGAGGAGCGGACGCTGCACGACGCGGCGCGCGAGTCGTGGCGGATGAGCGTGCGGGCCGCCAAGTGGTCGGCCGCGGCGGGCAACACGGCGGGGCTGGCGATGCAGCTCGCGTTCATCACGGTGCTCGCGGTGGGCGGAGCCCGAGTGGCGACCGGGGCGATCGACATCGGGACGCTGGTGGCGTTCCTGCTGTTCGTGTTCTACCTGATGGCGCCGATCTCGCAGGTCGTGGGCGCGGTCACGCAGTACCAGGCGGGCAGTGCCGCGCTCGCCCGCATCCAGGAGGCGCTGCGGCTGCCCGCGGAACCGGCCGCGCCGCCCGCCGCTTTGCCCTCCCCCGGCGCCGCGCCGGCGGCCGTCGCCTTCGAGGACGTGCGGTTCCGCTACGCCGAGGACCTGCCGTACGTCCACCACGGGGTGACGTTCTCCGTGCCACCGCAGGGGCTGACGGCGTTCGTCGGCCCGTCCGGCGCGGGCAAGACGACGGTGTTCTCCCTCATCGAGCGGTTCTACGACCCCGAGTCGGGCGTGATCACGGTGGACGGCCGCGACGTCGCGGACTGGGACCTGCCGGAGCTGCGGGCGGCGATCGGGTACGTCGAGCAGGACGCGCCCGTGCTGTCGGGTTCCCTGCGGGACAACCTGCTGCTCGGCAACCCGGACGCGGGCGAGGACACACTGACGCGGGTGCTGAAGACGACCCGGCTGGACGGGCTCGTCTCCCGGCTGCCCCAGGGTCTCGACACCCTCGTCGGCCACCGCGGCACCAAGCTGTCCGGCGGCGAACGCCAGCGGGTCGCCATCGCCCGCGCCCTGCTGCGCCGCCCGCGCCTGCTCCTCCTCGACGAGGCGACGTCGCAGCTGGACGCGGTGAACGAGGCGGCCCTGCGGGACACGGTCGCGGACGTCGCCCGCACGACGACGGTCCTGGTGGTGGCCCACCGCCTCTCCACGGTGACGGCGGCGGACCGCATCGTGGTGATGGACGCGGGGCGGGTACGGGCGGTGGGGACGCACCGGGAACTGGTCGCGTCGGATCCGTTGTACGGGGAGCTGGCCGCTACGCAGTTCCTGGCCACGGCGGGGTGAGGGGGGCGCGGGGCCCCCAGGCGTCGCGCTTGCTCCTGGCCGGCTCGGGGAGGACGCTCGTAGGTGAGGCCCGTGGGGCCTGCTCCGGGCCCGGGCGGCCTCCCGAGGAGGTGGGTCATCATGACGACCGCGGCACAGCCCGTGTTCGGTACCGACACCCTGCGGCGGGGCATCGAGGCGGACACGCCGGACATGCTGAAGTCGCTCTACGCGGACGACGCCGAGCTGCGCGTCGTGGACCACGTCAGCGGGCCGAGCCACCCGAAGGTGCTGCACGGCAAGGACGAGATCGCGGCGATGCTGGACGACGTGTACAGCCGCGACATGACGCACGCGCTGGAGGCGTGCGTCGTGCAGGGCGATCACGCCGCGTACTGCGAGAGCTGCCGTTACCCGGACGGCGTGCGGGTGCTCTCGGAGTCCATGCTGACGTTGCGCGACGGCAGGATCACGGGGCAGGTGCTGATCCAGGCGTGGGACGAGTGACGTCGACGGCCGTCGTCCTCGTCGCGTCGACGAAGGTCTCGACGAGCGGGGACGGGCGGTCGCCGTCCCAGGCGAGGGCGACCGTGCCGGGCGGTGCGTCCGCGAGCGGGACGTAGGCGATGTCGGGGCGCGGGAAGACCGCCGCGACCGACTCCGGCACCATCACCACGCCGCCGCCGGCCCGGACGTACGCGAGGATCTCCTCCATGTCGTGCACGTCCGGGCCGCGCAGCCACCGCGTGCCGTCGGGGCGCGGGTCGGTGTTCCAGACGGCGGACCACGCGGGCGAGGCGTCCGCGTAACGCAGCAGAGGTTCGTCGGCGAGGGCACGCAGCCCGACCGTGTCCTCGCCGGCCAGGGGGTGCCGTACGGGAAGGACCGCGCAGAGCCCCTCCTGGTACAGCGGCAGCACCCGCAGCCGCTCCGCGTCGACGGGCAGGCGCACGAAGCCGACGTCGGCGGTGCCGTCGAGCAGGTCGGTGGACTGGCTCCACCACCGCAGCCGGACCAGTTCGATCCGCACCTGCGGCTCCCGCGCGGAGAAGGCGTGCAGCGGCGCGGTGATGTCGGAGCTGAGCATGAAGCCGACCTTGAGCACGCCCTCGCCCGCCGCGATCCGCCGGGCGCGGTTCTGCGCGGCGCGGGCGGCGGCCAGCAGTTCCCGGGAGTCCTGGAGGAACTGCTCTCCGGCGGGCGTGAGGGCGACCTCCCGGCTGCTGCGCCGGAACAGGGTCACGCCGAGGTCGTGCTCCAGCTGCTGGATCTGCCGCGACAGGGCGGGCTGGGTGACGTGCAGGGCGGCCGCCGCCTGACCGAAGTGCAGACGCTCGGCGACGGCGACGAAGGAGCGCAGCCGGCGCAGGTCCAGATCCGTCCGTCCGCCGTCCATGCCGCCCTCTCCCCTGCCGCCTGCGCCGATGCCCTGACGTCATCGTAGGCACCGAAGGAAGCATTGGACCTCCGGGAAACCCCAGGTCACGCTGGTTACGTAGCGCGGGCGGCAGTGATTCCCCGCCCGTTCCCTCCCCCCATCATGTGGAGTGTTCGTCATGATGCGTGCCGCTGTCGCCGTCGGAGCCGTCGCACCCCTTTCCCTGCAGGACCTGGAGGTGCCCGAACCGGGACCCGGCGAGGTCCTCGTCAAGGTCACCGCGTGCGGGGTCTGTTTCACCGACCTGAACCTGCTGCGCGGCCACTACCCGTTCGCCCGCTTCCCCGTCGTGCCGGGCCACGAGATCACCGGCGTGGTCACGGCCGTCGGCCCCGGTGTCGGCTTCCCCGAGGTCGGCGCCGCCGTGGGCGGACAGTTCCTGTACGACTCGTGCGGTCACTGCGACTACTGCGTCCGCGGCGACCAGATCCTCTGCCCCCGGAAGGTGATCACCGGCATCGTCGCCGACGGCGGCTACGCCCCGTACGTGCTGATGAAGGCCGGCTTCGTCACCCCGCTGCCGGCCGGGCTGGACCCGGTGGCCGCCGCCCCGCTGATGTGCGCCGGGCTGACCGCGTTCAACGGGCTGCGCCAGGGCGGGCTCCGGGCCGGTTCCCGGGTCGCCGTGGTGGGCGCGGGCGGCGTGGGCGCGCTGGCCGTGCGGTACGCCGTCGCCATGGGCGCACGGGTCGCCGTGATCGGCCGGTCCCGGCGCGGCGAGGACGCGGCGAAGGCCCTCGGCGCGGAACTCTTCGTCGCGGCGCAGGAATCGGACCCGGCGAAGGCGCTCAAGGAGTGGGACGGCGGCGCGGACCTCGTGCTGAACGCCTCCCCGTCGACCGAGGCCGCCACGGCGACGCTGGGCGGGCTCGCCCCGGACGGCACGCTGATGCTGTGCGGGTACGGTCCCGAGCCGCTGGTGCTGCCGACCCAGCCGATGATCCTCAACCGGCTGCGGGTGGGCGCCTCCCCGTCCGGCTCGCCGCACGACCTGCGCGACACCCTGGCCTTCTCGGCCTCCCACGACATTCTCCCGGACGTCACGCCGATCGGCCTGGACGAGGCCCCGGCCGTGCTGGAGGCGATGGACGCGGGCACCGCACGCGGCCGCAGCGTCATCGTCTTCTGACCACTGCCCCTCCCCCGCTCTCCCCTGGAGCACATCATGTCCGCCCACGTCATTCTGATCACCGGCGCGTCCAGCGGTTTCGGCGCGCTGACCGCCCGCGCCCTGGCCGACGCCGGGCACACCGTCTACGCCGGGATGCGGCACACCGCCGGGCGCAACGCCCCCGCGGTGGCCGAGGCCCGCGCGTACGCGGTGGAGCACGAGGTCGACCTGCGCACCGTCGAACTGGACGTCTCCCGGCAGGAGTCGGTGGACGCGGCCGTCGCCTCGGTCACCGAGGAGGCGGGACGCGTCGACGTGGTCGTGCACAACGCCGGCCACATGGTGCTGGGCCCCGCCGAGTCGTTCACCCCGGAGCAGCTCGCCGAGATCTACGACACCAACGTGCTGTCCACGCAGCGGCTCAACCGCGCGGTGCTGCCGCAGATGCGGGAGCGCCGGGACGGGCTGCTCGTCTGGGTGGGCTCCACCAGCACCTACGGCGGTACGCCCCCGTACCTCGCCCCGTACTTCGGTGCCAAGGCGGCGATGGACCACCTGGCGAAGAGCTACGCCGTCGAGCTGTCGCGGTTCGGCATCGACACGTCGATCGTGGTGCCCGGTTCCTTCACCTCCGGCACGAACCACTTCGCCCACGCGATGCACCCCGCGGACACGGCGACGGCCGAGGCGTACGACGAGCTGTACGAGGGGCTGATGGACGACGTCGGCAAGCGCCTCGCGGCTCTCTCGCCGCCGGACGCGGACGTCGGCGAGGTCGCCCGCACGATCGTGGCGGTCGTGGACGCGCCGAGGGGCGAGCGTCCGTTCCGGGTGACGATCGACCCGGCGGACGACGGGTCGGAACAGGTCAGCGACGTCGCCGACCGGGTGCGCGCCGGCTTCTACGACCGGATCGGCTTCCCCGACCTCCTCACCACCCGAAGCCCGGCCGAAGGGTGAGACGGGCTGGTATGACTGGGTGCATGCATGCAGACACCGCCCAGTCGGCCATCGACACCTTCGTCTCGGCGTTCAACGCCTCCGACGATGCCTACGTGACCTCGCTGCTGTCGCAGGCGCTCACCTCGGACGTGGTCCTCTGGGGTCCCCTCGGCCGCAGCGAGGGCATCGAGGCGGTGGAGCGGTTCATGCTGGACATCCGGCGGCATCCGGCAGGACCGGGAACGATGGTCCGGTGTTCGGGGGTGGACATGCCGGACGAGTGGGCGCGGTACCGGTGGGTGTTCACCACCCCGGGCGGTGGTCCGCGGCTCGCCGGAACCGATGTCGTCCATCTGCGGCGGGGACTGATCGACCAGATGATCGTCTTCGCCGGGGATCTCACGCCGGCCGCCTGATTCCGTCGGTCCCGCCGAGTCACCCGGCACCGGCCGGCTGATGCCCCGTCAACCGGCCGGCGTCGGCCCGTCCGGTCGGTCCGGCGCGTGCGACGCGTCCGGCGGTCCCGGCGCGGTCGGCCTCCTCGGCGTCTCCGTTGCCCCCTGCCTCCCCGGCGCTCCGGCGGTCACGGCGTCTCCGGCGGTCACGGCGTCTCCGGCGTCACGGCGTCTCCGGCGTCACGGCGTCTCCGGCGGACGCAGGATCGCCAGCAGTTGGCGGACCAGTTCGTCGACGACCTCGTCGAGGGTGGCCTCGACCCACCCCGCGTTCCAGTCGTGCAGCAGCCCGTTGACGCTGCCGATGAAGCCGGCCGCGGCGAGGCGGTGGTCGCGGGGCGCGGCCTCGCCGCGGGCGACGGCCGCGTCCGCCTCGGCGCAGATCAGGTCGACCCAGCGGGCGCGGCGGGCCAGCCGCTGCTCCTCCAGGCGCGGGCTCACCCCGATGATCTCGACGAAGGTGATGCGGATGCGGCGCGGGTCGCCGGTGACGTCGGCGGCGTAGGCGCGGAAGATCGCCGCGGCGCGCTCGGTGAGCGGCGCGTCCGCCGTCCGGGCCGCCGCGGCGAGCACCGCCGCCTCGGCCCAGTCGTTGACCTGGAGGTGCAGGGCGGCGAGGACGTCCTCCAGGGTCCGGAACTCCTCGTAGAACTGGCGCGTGGACAGTCCCGCGGCCTCGCTGAGGGCGGCGACGGTGGTGTTCCGGTAGCCGGGTCCGCCGCCGAAGAGTTCGAGGGCCGCGTCGAGGAAGCGGCGGCGCCGCTCGGCCTTCCGCTCCTCGGCGGACTTCCCGGCGTACCGGCCGCTCGGTGCGCTGAGTCTGCCCGCCACCGGTTCTCCTTTCCCCGCGCCCGGCAATTTTGTCGTGTCCGCGGTCTTGTGGAGAACCCCTGACCGTCCTTACTTTTCAGTAAGTTAAATCTGAAAGCACGTCTGTTCAGAATCGCCTCCCTCCATTTGGCATGTCCCGATCATGGCGCCCCCACTCGCAGAGGAGACCCCGCCATGCCGATCCGCAGCAGGCATCTGTGCACCCTCGCCGCCGCCGTCGCCCTGACCCTCACCGCCCCCGGCGCCGTCGCGAGCGCCGCCGGCCAGGCTCCCTCCGCGGACCTGCGGGAGGTGCTGTTCGTGGGCAACAACTGGGACGGCACCGCCGACGTCATCGAGTCCGGCGGTGATTTCGGCCGGGTCGGCCGGATCAACGTGATCCCGGACAAGGACCGGCGGATGGCCGAGATCAACGCCAACCCGATCCGCTGGATCTACTTCATGGCGATCCGCAACACCGTCGGCGAGGGCCACGACCAGTACGTCGACGACATGTACTCCACCCCGGACGGCACCTCGGTGGTGGTCTCCCGCCCCAGCTTCGCCGACGTCGTCTCCCTCGACCTGGCCACCGGGAACGTCAACTGGCGCTTCCCGGTGTCCGGTTACCGCTCCGACCACATGGCGGTCTCCCCCGACGGCACGCGCGTCGCCGTCTCCGCCTCGACGTCCAACACGGTGCACGTCCTGGACATCGGGACGGGGAAGGAGGTCGGGAAGTTCAAGACCGGCGACAAGCCGCACGAGAACGTCTTCAGCCGGGACGGGCGCTACATCTGGAACATGTCCATCGGCGAGGTGAACAACGACCTGGACGCGCCCTGGCTGGACTTCACGAAGGGCGACCGCAAGATCACGATCGCCGACGCCCGGACGTTCGAGCAGGTCAGGGTGATCGACATGCGGGACCGGCTGGACGCGGCCGGCTTCCGGGAGTACTCGGACGCGGTCCGCCCCGCCGCCTTCTCCCCCGACGAGTCGAAGCTGTACTTCCAGGTGTCGTTCTTCAACGGCTTCTTCGAGTACGACGTCGCCACCGACCGGATCAGCCGCGTCAAGACCCTGCCGAAGAACCCGGCCACCAGCGAGGACCGCACCACCTGGGTGAACGACTCGCGGCACCACGGCATCACCATGAAGCCCGACGGGGCCAAGCTGTGCGTGGCGGGCACCATGGACGACTACGCGACGGTGGTCGACCGCGACACCTTCGAGCACGGTCCGCTGGTCCCCGTCTCCAAGCCGTACTGGGCGACGGTCAGCGGCGACGGGGAGTCCTGCGTGGTGTCGGAGAGCGGCGCCGACCAGGTCACCGCGATCGACTTCGCGACCGGCGAGAAGACCGTGTCCGTCCCGGTCGGCGACCACCCGCAGCGGGTGCGGCTCGGGCAGGTGCGGGAGGGCTGGACCGGCCCCACGGACCGCTGACCCCCGTCTGCGCGGGCTGCGTCAACTGCCCACCCGCCGCGTTACGTTGAGCAGGTACTCCCTGCGGTCCAGCGGGTTGTGACCGGTGCGCGGGCGGGACGGCACGGCGCCGTGGATGACGGGCGCGTAGTGGCCGAAGCAGCTCTCCAGCTCACCCTCGCCCCGGGTCAGTCCGGGGAGCCGCTGCTCCAGTTCCCGCACCCTCGCCGCCGGCACCGTGCCCTCCAGCACGCACAGCGCGCCGAGCGTGTCCGTGGTCCGCGGCAGCGCGCCGAGACCGCCCAGCACCGGCAGCAGGGCGCCCAGGGTGTCCGCCGGGGCCTCGATCCGGAAGCGGTGGACGGGCTCGTGCACCACGGTGCCCGCCCGCCGCAGCGCGTCCGTCAAAACGAGCGGGGTGAGGCCCCGGAAGTCCGCGCCGGTGCTGGACATGCTCTTGTCGAAGCGCTGGTGGGCGTGGCTCTGGCGCGGCCAGTACCCGGAGTGGGTCATGGTGACCACGCAGTCGGTGACCCGCCAGCCGCGCAGCCCTTGTCCGAGCGTGGCCCGCACGGTGTCCTCCACCGCCTTGAAGAAGGCGTACGGCATGGCGCCCAGCTCGACACCGAGGCGGAACGCGACGCCGGAGCCGGGCGGCGCGGGATCGACGCGCAGACCGACCGTGGCGAGGAACGGGTTGCCGTCCTGCTGGATGAACTCGGCGGCGGATCCGGTGCCGGCGGGCCGTTCGACGCAGAGCGGGGTGGTGCCGCGGAAGGTGACGTCGAGGCCGTACTCCTCGGCGAGGGTGGCCTGGAGGACCTCCTTCTGCACCTCGCCGTAGAGCGACACGGAGGTCTCGCGCCGCCGTTCGTCGTGGCGCAGGCCGATCAGCGGGTCCTGCTCGGCGATCTGGACGAGGGCCAGGTGCAGCGCGCCGGGGTCGACGCCCGCGCCGGGCACCACGACGGTCTCCAGGGTGGGCGGCGAGAAGAACCGCCGTCGTTCCTTCGGGGGTTCGCCGATCGCGTCGCCGACGCGGACGTCCGTCAGGCCCCACAGCCGGGCGATCCGGCCCGCCTCCACGGCGTCCGCGCGGCTGTCCGCGCCGTGGTCGAAGACGCTGAGGCCCGTGACCCGGCCCTTCGCGACGTCCCCGGCGCCGAACGGGATCCGGTCGCGGGCGCGCAGGGTGCCGGAGAACAGGCGCGCGTAGGCGATCTTCTCCCCCGCGGGTCCCCGCTCCACCTTGAACACCGCGCCGGACAGCGGCCCGTGGGGCGAGCCGCCGGACGGGGGCAGCAACTCCCTTACCCCGGTGAGCAGTTCATCGACGCCCGCGCCGGTGACGGCGGAGCCGAAGAACACCGGGTGGACAAGCGCCTGTCGGGTCTGCACGGCCACGGCCTCCCGCAGCCGGGCCGGCGTGAGCGTTCCGTCGACGTACGCGGCGAGCAGGCCGTCGTCGTGGTCGGCGAGGACGTCCAGGGCGGACGGCACCGGGCCGGGCACGAAGCGTGCGTCCCGGATGCCGAGCCGCTCGGTGGTGCCCATGGGTACGAGCGACGGGGTGAGGCGCGCCGCGACCTCGCGGAGCAGGTCCGCCTCGCGCGCCCCGCGGCGGTCGATCTTGTTGACGAAGAGCAGGGTGGGCAGGGACAGCCGGCGCAGGACGCGCATCAGCACCCTGGTCCGCGCCTGGACGCCCTCGACTGCGGAGAGCACCAGCACGGCACCGTCCAGCACGCCGAGCACCCGCTCCACCTCGGCGACGAAGTCCGGGTGGCCGGGGGTGTCCAGCAGGTTGACGGTGATGTCGTCGAGCGGGAACGAGACGACGGCGGACTTGATGGTGATGCCGCGCCGGCGCTCCAGGGCGAGGGTGTCGGTGGTGGTGCTGCCGGCGTCCACGCTGCCGACCTCGTCGATGACCCCCGCGGTGTGCAGGAGCCGCTCGGTCAGGCTGGTCTTACCGGCGTCGACATGGGCGAGGATTCCCAGATTGAGCACGTGCACGAAGCGTCATGTCCTTCGGAGAGTGGGGTGTTCCTTCCTGGGGGGACATGAACGGTGCTCGCACTGGCTGCTCCTCGCTTCTCCGGTCGGTCTTCCGGCAGTGGACCAGACGGGCACGGGACGCACAACGGATTAATGCTCAACAAAAACCGCCGTCCCGACTCTCGCCCCGTCACGAACCGTCGCCTTAGAGTGACGCGCATCACGTCCGGCGACCGACCGGTATCCCTCGCACGCTCCTGGGAGGGCACATGACCCGTATCTCGGTGAAGGTGGACGGCACGACGTACGAGGACGAGGTGGAGCCCCGTCTGCTGCTGGTCCACTATCTGCGCGACCGGCTGGGCCTGACGGGGACGCCCGTCGGGTGCGACACCTCCAACTGCGGGGCCTGCACCGTCGATCTGGACGGGGAGAGCGTCAAGAGCTGCTCGGTCCTGGCCGTCCAGGCCGACGGCTGCGCGGTGACGACCGTGCAGGGCCTGAGCACCGACGGCGAGTGGACCGGCCTGCAGCGGGCCTTCCACGAGCGGCACGCGCTGCAGTGCGGCTACTGCACGCCCGGCATGCTGATGGCGGCCAGGGACCTGCTGAAGGAGAATCCCCGTCCCACGGCCGACGAGGTGCGGCACGCCCTGGAGGGCAACCTGTGCCGGTGCACCGGCTACCAGAACATCGTGCGCGCGGTGCTGGCCGCCGCCTCCGACGAGGAGGTGCGGGCATGACCGAGAGCTCCGTCCGGGCCGAGGTGGGCCGGGCGCGGCTGCGCAAGGAGGACGCGCGGCTGCTCACCGGCCAGACGAACTGGACCGACAACATCCAGGCCGCCGGGATGCTGCACCTGGCGATCCTGCGCAGCCCCATGGCGCACGCGCGCGTCGAGCGCGTCGACGTCTCCCACGCCCTGGAACTCCCGGGCGTGGTGGCCGCGTTCACGGGAAGCGATCTCGCGGAGGGGATGGGATCGCTGCCGTGCGCGTGGCCGGTGACCGAGGACATGGTGCACCCGGACCATCCGCCGCTCGCCGTGGACGAGGTGCGGCACGCGGGCGACCCGGTGGCGGTCGTCGTGGCCCGCGACCGGTACGCGGCGGCGGACGCGCTGGAGGCGGTCGAGGTCGAGTACGAGCCGCTGCCGGCGGTGCTCGACCTGGAGGCCGCGCTCGCCGAGGACGCGCCTCTGGTGCACGCCGACAAGGGCACGAACCGCTGCTACGACTGGCCGCTCAGGGCCGGTGAGGACTACGCGGCGGTCCGGGAGCGCGCCGAGGTGGTCCTCCGGCGCCGCTACCACCAGCAGCGGCTGATCCCCAACGCGATGGAGCCGCGTTCGGTGGTGGTCACCCCGCTCTCTGCGTCCGGCGAGTACACCGTGTACTCGGCCACGCAGATCCCGCACATCCTGCGGGTGATGCTCGCCATGGTGACCGGGATACCCGAGCACAAGCTGCGGGTCGTCGCGCCCGACGTGGGCGGCGGCTTCGGCTCCAAGCTCCAGGTGTACGGCGAGGAGGCGATCGCGCTGGCCGTCGCGCGGCGCCTCGGCCGGCCCGTGAAGTGGACCGAGTCCCGCTCCGAGGGGTACCTCGCCACCCACCACGGGCGCGGCATGATCCAGGACGTCGAGATCGCCGCCGACCGCGACGGCAGGCTGCGCGGCCTGAAGGTGGACCTGCTCGCCGACATGGGCGCCTACCTGATGCTGGTCACCCCGGGCGTGCCGATCCTCGGCGCGTTCATGTACCCGGCGATCTACAAGATGGACTCCTACGAGTTCCGCTGCACGGGCGTGTTCACCACCCGCACCCCCACCGACGCCTACCGGGGCGCGGGACGTCCGGAGGCCACGTACGCCATCGAGCGGATCATGGACGAGCTGGCCGCCGAACTCGGCATGGACCCGGTGGAGTTGCGCCGCCGCAACTGGATCCGCCACGAGGAGTTCCCGTACGACTCGATCGCGGGGCTCACCTACGACAGCGGCAACTACGAGGCGGCCACGGACAAGGCGCTCGCCCTGTTCGGGTACGACGAGCTGCGCGAGGAGCAGCGCAAGCGCGACGAGCGCGGGGACACCGTACGGCTCGGCATCGGGGTGTCGACGTACACCGAGATGTGCGGGCTGGCGCCGAGCCGGGTGCTGCGGGACCTGCGGTACGCGGCGGGCGGCTGGGAGGCGGCGAGCATCCGCATGCTGCCCACCGGGAAGGTCGAGGTGGTCACCGGCACCAGCCCGCACGGGCAGGGGCACGTGACGTCCTGGAGCCAGATCGCGGCGGACGTCCTGGGCGTGCCGTTCGAGGACGTCGAGGTGGTGCACGGCGACACCCGGGCGGCCCCGCAGGGCATGGACACCTACGGCTCGCGCTCCCTGGTGGTGGGCGGCGCGGCCGTGCACCACGCGGCGCGCAAGGTGGTCGACAAGGCGCGGAAGATCGCCGCGCATCTGCTGGAGGCGAGCGAGCGGGACCTGGAGTTCACCGGCGGGGCGTTCTCGGAGAAGGGCTCCCCCGAGGCGCGGAAGACCATCCAGGAGGTGGCGTTCGAGGCGTTCACCTCGCACGACCTGCCCGACGGCATGGAACCCACCATCAACGCCGAGCACGTGCTCGACCCGGAGAACTTCTCCTATCCGCACGGCACCCACCTGTGCGCGGTGGAGGTGGACACCGAGACCGGGATGACCCGCATCCGCTCCTACGTGTGCGTCGACGACGTGGGCCGGGTGGTCAACCCGATGATCGTCGAGGGGCAGGTGCACGGCGGACTCGCCCAGGGCATCGCGCAGGCGCTGTACGAGGAGGCCGTGTACGACGACGACGGCAACCTGCTGTCCGGCACGATGGCCGACTACCTGGTGCCGTCCGCGGTGGACCTGCCGGACTTCGTGACGGACCGGACGGAGACGCCCGCCGAGTCGAACCCGCTCGGGGTCAAGGGCGTCGGGGAGGCGGGGACGATCGCCTCCACCCCGGCGGTGGTCGGCGCGGTCGTGGACGCGCTCAGGCCGCTGGGCGTGACGGACGTGCCCATGCCGTGCACCCCGGAGCGGGTGTGGCGGGCGATCCACGGTGAGGAGGACCCGGCATGATTCCCCCCGCGTTCGACTACGTCCGCCCGCGCACCGTCGAGGAGGCGGTGCGGGCCCTCGCCGACGGAGGCGAGGACGCGAAGGTGCTGGCCGGCGGGCAGAGCCTGCTGCCGCTGATGCGGCTGCGGATGGCGTTCCCGCAGCTGCTGGTCGACACCGGCCGCATCCCCGGCCTGCGCGGCAGCCGCATGGAGGGCGACACGCTCGTCGTCGGCGCCATGACCACGCACCACGACGTGCTGCGCGACGCGCTGGTGCGCCGCCACGCCGGACTGCTCGCCGCCGCCACGGCGACGGTCGCCGACCCGGCCGTACGGCACCGGGGCACGCTCGGCGGGTCGCTCGCCCACGCCGACCCGGCCGCCGACCTGCCGGCCGTGGTCCTGGCGCTGGAGGGCGAGCTGGTCGCCGTGGGCCCGCGCGGGCGGCGCGCGATCCCCGCCCGTGACTTCTTCACCGACTACCTGGAGACCGCGCTGGCGCCGGACGAGCTGCTCGTGGAGGTGCGGCTGCCGTCCACCGACGGCTGGGGCTTCCACTACGAGAAGTTCCAGCGGGTGGCGCAGGCCTACGCGATCGTCGGCGTGGCCGCGCTGGTGCGGCGCGACAACGGGAGCATCGCCGAGGCGCGGGTGGGGCTGACCAACATGGGCTCGACCCCGCTGCGCGCCCCGACGGCCGAGGAGGCGCTCGCGGGTGCGGGCGACGCGGCGGCTGTGAAGCGGGCGGCCGGTGAGGCGGCCGAGGGCACCCGGCCGTCGCGGGACACCTCCGCGTCTCCGGAGTACCGGGCACATCTGGCACGGGTCCTGACCGGGCGGGCGGTGCTCGCCGCCGCCGGAATGGGGTGAGGGCCCATCACCGCCGAGGAGTGGCCGGGCGGCCCGGAGCAGGTGCGGGCCGCCCTGGAGGAGACGGGCTACCTCGTCGACGAGGGGCTGGCGATCGCGTGCTTCCTGGCACTGCGGCTGCGGCGCCCGGTCTTCTGCGAGGGCGACGCGGGCACCGGCAAGACCGCGCTCGCCTCCGCCCTCGCCGAGGTGCTGGACGCGCCGGTGGTCCGGTTGCAGTGCCACGAGGGCATCGACGCCTCCCAGGCGCTGTACGACTGGGACTTCCCGCGTCAGCTGCTGCGGCTGCGGGCGTCCGAGGCGGCCGGGGTCACCGACCCGGAGAAGCTGGAGGGCGCGCTGTACGACCGCCGCTATCTGCTCGCCCGGCCGCTGCTGCGGGCGCTGGAGAGCGCCCCGTGCGTGCTGCTCGTGGACGAGATCGACCGCGCGGACGACGAGTTCGAGGCGTTCCTGCTGGAGCTGTTGTCGGACTTCGCGGTGACGATCCCGGAGCTGGGCACGGTGCGGGCGGAGGCGCCGCCGCTGGTGGTGCTGACCTCCAACCGCACCCGTGAGGTGCACGACGCGCTGAAACGGCGCTGCCTCTACCACTGGTTCGACCACCCGGACTTCGGCCGTGAACTCGCGATCGTGCGGCGGAGACTGCCGGAGGTCACGGCACGGCTCGCGGAGCAGGTGACGGCGCTGGTGCAGGAGCTGCGGCGGCAGGATCTGGTGAAGCCGCCCGGGGTGGCGGAGACCATCGACTGGGTGCGGGCGCTCGACGCGCTCGGCGCGAGCGAGGTGGACCCGTCGCTGGCGACGGCCACGCTGGGCTCGGTGCTGAAGTACCGCGAGGACGCGGAGCGCGCGCGGGGCCTGGACTTCGCCGCGGTGCTGGCGGGTCGGGGGTGACGGGTGTGGCGTCGCAGACCGCACCTGATCCGCCCGCACTGCTCCTCGGGTTCGCCCGGCGGCTGCGGGCGGCCGGGGCCGAGGTGAGCGGGGAGCGGGTGCGGTCGTTCCTGCGCGCGGCCCAGGCGTTGCGGCCGTGGGCGCGGACGGACGTGTACTGGGCGGGCCGGCTCACCCTGTGCGGCGGCCCCGACGACCTGGCGCGCTACGACCGGGAGTTCGCGGCGTGGTTCGGCGCCGGTGAGAGGGCCGTCCCTCCCCCGGCTCCGGTTCCGCCGCGTCTCCGCCCGGTCCTGCGGAGTACCGCCGCCCCGACGGGGAAGCCCGGCACGTCCGACGAGCGTGCACCGCGGCTGCCCGCCCTGGCCGCCTCCACCGACGTGCTGCGCCACCGGGACGTGGCGGAGCTGAACGCGGCCGAGCGGGAGCAGGTGAGGCGGCTGCTGGCCGCGTTGGCGCTGCGCGGCCCGGTGCGGCGCACCGCGCGGCGGCGGCCGGCCCGGCGCGGGGAGACCGACCCGCGCCGCACCGTGCGGGCCATGCTGCGCAACGGCGGCGAGCCGGTGCGGCCGCTGCACCGGGCGCGGGCCGAGCGGCCGCGCCGGGTGGTGCTCCTGGTGGACGTCAGCGGATCGATGGCGCCGTACGCCGACGCGCTGCTGCGCTTCGCGCACGCGGCGGCGCGGGCAGGCCGCACCGAGGTGTTCACCGTCGGCACACGGCTCACCCGGGTCACCCGCGCGCTGGCGCACCGGGACCCGGACGCGGCGATGGCGGCCGTGGCGGAGGCGGTGCCCGACTGGCGCGGCGGCACCCGGCTGGGTGAGCTGCTGAAGGAGTTCCTGGACCGCTGGGGGCGGCGCGGGACGGCCCGCGGGGCGATCGTGGTGGTGTTGTCGGACGGCTGGGAGCGTGGCGATCCTGAGCCGCTCGCCGAGGGAATGCGACGCTTGCACCGGCTCGCGCACCGCGTGATCTGGGCCAATCCGCTGAAGGCACGGCCCGGTTACGCGCCCCTGGCGGCCGGGATGGCGGCGGCGATGCCGAGCGTGGACGCGTTCGTCGAGGGGCACAGCCTCGCCGCGCTGGAACGGCTGGCGGAGGTGGTGCGGGGAGGCCGCCCGCCGGAGGGGACGCCCCGGGAAGGAGCGGATGGTGCGTGACGTTCTGCCGGTGCTCGGCCGCTGGTACGCGGCGGGGGCGCCGTTCGGACTGGCCACGGTCGTCGGGGTGAGCCGCAGCGCGCCGCGTGATCCCGGCGCGGCGATGGCGGTCGGCCCGGACGACGAGGTGGTGGGCAGTGTCTCCGGGGGCTGCGTGGAGGGCGCGGTGTTCGAGCTGGCGCGGGAAGTGGCGGCCGACGGGGAGGCACGCCTGGAGACGTTCGGCTACAGCGACGAGGACGCCTTCGCGGTCGGTCTGACCTGCGGCGGCGAGATCACCCTGCTGGTGCGGCCGGTGACGCCCGAACTGGACCCGGCGTTCGGTGAGGTCGCCGCGTCGGTGGAGGCGGGCGAGCCGGTGACGGTGGCGACGGTCACCGGTGGGCCGGCCCGGCGCGGCGCCACGCTCGCCGTGTGGCCCGACCGGGTCGCCGGCGGTCTCGGGACGGAGGGCCTCGACGTGGCGGTCACGGCGGACGCGCGCGGCGAACTCGCCCTCGGCGCCACCGGTCTGCGCCACTACGGCCCCGAGGGGCAGCGGCGCGAGGACACGGTGGAGGTGTTCCTGCAGAGCTTCGCCCCGCCGCCGCGCATGCTCGTCTTCGGCGCGATCGACTACGCGGCCTCCGTCGCCCGGATCGGTGTGTTCCTCGGCTACCGGGTGACCGTGTGCGACGCGCGCCCGGTCTTCGCCACGGCGCGGCGCTTCCCGGAAGAGGCGGAGGTCGTCGTCGAGTGGCCGCACCGGTATCTCGCCGGCACGGACACCGACGACCGCACGGTGATCTGCGTCCTCACCCACGACCCGAAGTTCGACGTGCCGCTGCTGACCGAGGCGCTGCGCCGCCCGGCCGCGTACATCGGCGCGATGGGCAGCCGCCGCACCCACGAGGACCGTGCCGCGCGCCTGCGGGAGGCCGGGCTCACCGAGGCGGAGCTGTCCCGGCTGCGCTCCCCGGTGGGCCTGGACCTCGGCGCCCGTACGCCCGAGGAGGTGGCCGTGTCCGTGGCCGCCGAGATCGTCGCCCTGCGCTGGGGCGGCTCGGGCACGCCGCTCACCGCGACCCGGGGGGCGGTCCACCCGCCCCGGCCGCCCGCCGACCCCGCCCGCTGATCAGGAGGAAGTCATGGAGCTGCGTCACGAGTTCACCGTGCCCGTCCCGGTCGACGACGCCTGGAGGGCCCTCCTCGACGTCGAACGGATCGCGCCCTGTCTGCCGGGAGCGACCGTGGAGGAGTACGACGACAAGACGGTGACCGGGTCGGTGCGGGTCAAGGTGGGCCCGGTGACCGTCACCTACAAGGGCACGGCCGTCTTCGAGGAGCGGGACGAGGAGGCGCGCCGGGTGGTGCTGGTCGCGGGCGGCCGGGACGCGCGGGGGCAGGGCACGGCACGCGCCACGGTGACCGGCACGCTGAGCGAGCGGGACGGGGTGACGGCGGTGTCCGTGCACACCGATCTGACGGTGACGGGGCGGCCCGCGCAGTTCGGGCGCGGCGTGCTGAGCGACGTGGGTGAGCGCGTCATCGGCCAGTTCGCCGCGTGTCTCGCTCAGCGGCTGACGGAACCGGCGGACGGGCGGGACGAGGCCCGCGAGGAACGCACGGCCTCCGACGGGCGGACGCCCGCGGACGTCAGGGCTCCGGAACGGGCGGCGCCCGCGGCGGAGGAGCCGCTCGACCTGCTGCGCACGGCCGGGGCGCCGGTCGTCGCGCGCGCCGCCGCGGCGCTCGCGGCGGTCGTGGCGGTGGCCGTTTCCGTGCTGCGGATACGACGGCGCCGGAACGCTCGGAAGAATTTCTCCGGGGGTGTGTGAGCCCCACGGGCAGGGGTAGTCGCCACGTATCACCTCCGATCGCTGGAAGGGGGTCCGTGGAAGAGTCGCGTCTACTCGCAGCGCCCGGGCCGTTTCCACCGAGGCGAAGCGGCCCGGACCGTCAGCGCGGCGGCAGCCGGTGGAGGGCCACCTCCGAGAGCCGGCCGTCGCCGACAGCGGCGGTCATATAGGTGCAGTGGGGCTGCCGGCGGCGATCCGTCGGGGACCCCGGGTTGAGCAAGCGAAGTCCCGTGGGAGCCGTGGTGTCCCACGGGATGTGACTGTGTCCGAAGACGAGCACGTCGAGATCCGGGAAGCGTTCCGCGCACCGTTTCTCGCGCCCCTGCGCCGGACCGGTCTCGTGGACCACCCCGAAGCGCAGGCCGCCGAGTTCCGCGCGGGCCACCTCCGGGAGCCGGTCGCGCAGTGCGGGGCCGTCGTTGTTGCCGTACACGGCGAGGAGCCTGTGGCTGCGGCTCTCCAGCATGTCGAGGGTGTCGGTGTCGACCCAGTCCCCCGCGTGCACGACGACGTCGGCACGGGGGATCTCGTCCAGCAGCGGCTCGGGGAGCTTCTTCGCGCGCTTCGGGAGATGGGTGTCGGACATCAGGAGCAGACGCACGGTGGGCAGCCTAGACGTCGGGAGCGGTGACGGGCGCGTACACGCCGCCGGGCCGCGCATCCTGGGGACGCGGGCCCGGTGACGGCGGCGGGGGTCCGGCCCCCGCGGGGGTCAGTCCACACCTCGCACGATGTTCTCCTCGGCCACGACGACCGGGGTCGCCGGCGCGGTGTCGCGGTCGACCGCCGGCAGGCAGGTCCGCAGCGGCTCCTGGCCGCGCAGTCGCCGGGCGCGGGCCCAGCCGGTCTCCGGGCGCCGGACCCGGGCCTTGTCAGTGCTCTCCGTGATCACGTCACATCATCTTCCTTCTGCGGTCACCGGCGGGCCGGGTCCCCCGGTGCCGCACCGGTCAAACACGACGCGCGGGAAACTGCGCAACATCGGCGCTCATGAGGTGAGTTCAGGTGTGCGGGCGGGCGACGGCGATGTCGGCGAGCGCGGAGTCCGGGTCGCGTTCCAGAGCCACGTCCCCCAACGACAGGACGCCGACGGCGTGTTCGTCCTCGATCACCGGGACGCGTCGTACGGCGTGTTCACGCATCAGCCGCACCGCGAGGTCCAGGGTGTCGTCGGGCCGTACGGTCACCAGGTCCTCGCTGCACGCGCGGGCCACGGTGGTCTCCTCGGGGTCGACGCCCTCGGCGAGCGGGCGCACCACGAGGTCCCGGTCGGTGACCAGTCCCCGCAGCCGTCCGTCGTCGGTGACCAGCACGGCGCCGAGGTCGCGGTCCCTCATGATGCGGGCGACCTGTGCCACGGAGGTGTGCGGTCCGACGGTCACCGGCGCTGGGGTCATGATGTCGCGGACGTACCGGGCCATGGCGCTCTCCTTCCCTCGGCCCGTCCGGCCTCCTCGGCCGGACCGGTGGGGGGCGGGTACCCGCCTCGCGGCGGGCGGCACCGTCAGCGCCGTACGGAGAACTCCGCCCAGACCTGTTTGCCGCCGCTGACCGGCAGGGTGCCCCAGGACGCCGACACCGCCTCGACGAGGAGGATGCCGCGGCCCCCGGTGGCCTCCCAGCCGATGGAGGTCGGCCTGACCGGCGAGCGCGGCGAGGCGTCCGCAACCGCGAGGCGCAGCCGGTCGCCGATCAGGGTGAGGTCGAGACGGACCTGGCCGTCGGTGTGCACCAGTGCGTTGGTGACCAGCTCGGACACGGCGAGCAGCGGCGCGTCGATCTCCTCGGTGACGCCCCAGGAGCGCAGGGTGCGCCGGGTGAAGCGGCGGGCGTGACCGACCGCCTGCGGGACCCGCCACACCGTCCAGCTCTCCCGCAGCGGGCGGGTGTCCATGCCGTCGTAGCGCATCAGCAGCAGCGCGACGTCGTCGCTGCGGAGCGCCTTGCCGAGCAGCGCGTCCGCGACCGGCCCGAGGTCGGCCGGGTCGGCGGCGGCCACCTGCCGCGCGAACCGCTCCATGCCCGCGTCGATGTCGGAGTCGGGCGACTCGACCAGACCGTCCGTGGTGAGGGCGACCAGTGTGCCGGGCTGGAGCCGCAACGGGCTCATGGGGAAGTCGCACTGCCGCACCACCCCGAGCGGCGGGCCGCCCTCCGCCTCCGCGATCTCGGTGCGCCCGTCCGGATGGCGCAGCACCGGCGGCAGATGCCCGGCGCGTACGCACCAGGCGCTGCCCGCCTCCATGTCGACGTCGACGTAGCAGCAGGTGGCGAAGAGGTCGGTCTCCAGGTCGACGAGGAGGCGGTTGGCGTGGGAGACCACCACGTCCGGCGGGTGTCCCTCGACGGCGTACGCGCGCAGGGCGGTGCGCATCTGCCCCATGAGGGTGGCGGCCCCGGCGCTGTGGCCCTGCACGTCGCCGATGACGAGGGCCACGTGGTTGTCGGGCAGGGGGATGACGTCGTACCAGTCGCCGCCGAGTTCCAGTCCGGCGGTGCTGGGCAGGTAGCGGGCGACGGCGACCGCGCCCGGCAGCCGGGGCAGGCGGCGCGGCAGCAGCTGGCGCTGGAGCATGCCGACCAGTTCGTGCTCGGCGTCGAGGGCGCGGGCCCGTGTCAGGGCCTGCCCGGCCAGGTTCGCGGCGGCGGTGAGCAGGGTGCGCTCGTCCGCGCCGATGTCGTGCGGGGCGTCCCAGCCGATGAGGCAGGCGCCTGCCATGCGGTTGCCCGCGGGCAGCGGCAGCACGGCGAGACCTCCGGGGCCGACCTCGGCGAGGGCCGGCTCCAGCGGGGAGCCGGCCGGCCAGGTCGCGGGGCGGCCCTCGCGCAGCGCGGCGGCCAGGGTCGGCATGGTGCGCACGGGGGCGTCGGGCCACTCGGTGCGCCACTCCGACCGCCACACCTCCGGCCAGGCCTCCGGCTCGGGCGGGTCGAGGACGGTGACGACGAGCCGGTCGCTCTCCAGCTCGGCGAGCGCGATCCGGTCGGCGCGCAGCGGGCGGCGCAGCGCGGCCACCACGGCCTTGCCGACGTCCCGCACGGTGACGGCGGTGGACAGGGCGGCGGCCAGGCGCTGCACCCGGGCCACGTCGGTGACGTCGGCGCGCAGCGAGGAGGCGTCGGCGACGGTGCCGACGAGACGGGCCGGGCGTCCCTCGCCGCCGTGCTCAAGGCGGCCGCGCAGCCGCAGCCACCGGGGCGGACCGGCGGGCTGGAGCACCCGGAACTCCAGTTCGCGGTCGCCGATCGTCATGTGGTCGGCCTCGACCACGGACATCAGCGAGGGCAGGTCCTCGGGGACGGCCAGGCCCAGCAGGGTCTCCACCCGCCCGTCGAAGTCGTCCGGGTCGAGTCCGAACAGGTCCAGGACGTCGTCGTGCACCCGGAGCCGGCCGGTGTCCATGGCGAGGCTGAAACCGCCCGGCGGCAGGTCCGCGCCCTCGGCGGTGACGGGCGGCGCGGGGAGGGCGACGGCGTCCGCGACGAGGGCGAGACACGCGCGGTCGTCGGCGTCGAAGCCGCCGGGACGCTCGCTCACCGCGAGCAGACAGCCGCCGCCGTCGTGGCGCACGGGCAGGGCGGCGAGGTGGAACTCCCGGCGGGGTGTGCGGCGCGACTGGGACTGGGCGGCCAGGTCCCTCGGGCCGAGCCACACCGTGCGTCCCCGGTGCGCCTCGGCGACCGGGGAGCGGCCGGTGGCGGAGTAGCAGTCGCGCACTCCGCACAGGGTGCGCGGCACCCCCGCGGTCTCCGCCAGGCACAGCAGCTCGCCGTCCTCGCCGAGGGTGTAGAAGCCGGCGAAGGCCGCCCCCGCGAACACGAGGGCCTGTTCCAGGACGCGGCGCAGCCGGTCGGTCGCGTGGGGGCCGGCCGCGAGCGCGCTCAGTGCGCCTTCGGCGCGCAGCGTTCTCGTGCTGCGTCCCGCAGCGCCCTCACCGACCACGTTGGCCATTACAGCGCTAAAGGGACACAAACGCAGCCCCTGTGCGCGAACGGCACGCGGCAGAGCCGCGCCGCTCTTCTCACGGGGAGGCGCCCGGCTCTCGGTTCACGTGTCCGCGACCGCGCGCGGTCCGGGCCGCCCGGACCTCCGCGGGGCTCCGCCCCGGACCGCGCTCCTCAAGCACCGGAGGGGCTGATTCCGTCTTGCCGCGCCGCAATGGGGTATCCGCACAGATGCGCGCGCCCGGCGCGTCCCGCTCGTCGTGCGGGACGCCCTTTCGCAGGGGAGATTGGGTGCGGGCCGTGCGAGGAGGTGGTCGGCGTGTCCGAGGGACAGGCGTCCGCGCGGTCGCACGCCCCCGTGGGCCGTCCCCTGCTGTCGCTCACGCTGGCCGCCCTGATGGACGAGGTGCACGCCCACTCCGGTGCCGTCTACCTCCTCTCCCCCGACCAGCCCGTGCTGGAGATGGCCGTGATGGCGGGGCTGCCCCGCGCCTTCGCCGCGCCGTGGGAGCGGGTCGGGCTGAGCGCGCCGATCCCGGTCTCCGACGCGGTGCGCGAACGCCGGCTGGTGTGGGTGGGCGGCGGGGAGGAGATGGCCCGTCGCTACCCCCGGATCGCCATGGTCCTCCCCTACCCCTTCTGCCTGGCCGCGCTCCCGGTGGCGACGGCGGCGAAGACGTACGGCGCGGTCTTCGTCACCTGGCCGGGCTCCCACCCTCCGGAGCTGTCGGTCCGGGAACGCGAGCGTCTCACCGCCGCCTGCGACCGGCTGGCGGTGCGGCTGGAGCGGGCCGCCGAGCGCAGCCTGCCCCTCGCGCACGAGCCGGACCTGCTGGCCGCGCCGGTGGTGGGCGGGGCGGCCGGCTCGCTGGGCACGGTGGAGGCGGCCCGGATGGTGTCCCGGCTGCCGTACGGGCTGTGCTCGCTGGACCTGCACGGACGGGTCGCGTTCGCCAACGCCGCCGCGTCCGACCTGCTCGGCGTGGCGCCGGACCAGCTCTCCGGCGCGCATCTGTGGGCGGCGGTGCCGTGGCTGAACGACCCGGTGTACGAGGACCGGTACCGGGCGGCGCTGCTCAGCCAGCACGTCACGTCGTTCGTGGCGCTGCGGCCGCCCGACACGTGGCTGTCCTTCCGGCTGTACCCGAGCACCACCGGTCTCAGCCTGCGGGTCAGCAGGGCCCGCGCGGTGACGGAGATGAACCGCGCGGCGCCGCAGCCGGGTGCGGGCAGGGGCCGGCTGGTGACCATCACCCCGGTGCTCGGCCTGGCCGGGGCGCTGACCGAGGCGGTCGGGGTGCAGGACGTGGTGCAGCTGGTCGCCGACGAGATCGTGCCGGCGGTGGGTGGCCAGGGGCTGGTGGTCCTCGGGTCCCGTGCGGGCCGGCTGCGCGTGCTCGGGCACCGCGGGTACGCGGACCCGCTGGTGGTGGAGCGGTTCGACGGACTGCCGCTGTCCGAGCCGACGCCGGGCGGTCAGGTGCTGCGGACCGGGGTGCCCGCCTTCTTCGAGTCGCGGGAGGAGCTGGAGCGGCTGTACCCGGCGCTGCAGACGCATCCGTCGGAGTTCTCGGCGTGGGCGTACCTGCCGCTGATCGCCTCGGGCCGCCCGGTGGGGACGTGCGTGCTGTCGTACGGGGCGCCGCACCGGTTCGCGACGGAGGAGCGGGCGGTGCTGACGAGTCTGGCGGGGCTGATCGCCCAAGCGCTGGAGCGGGCGATGCTCTACGACGTGAAGCACCGGCTGGCGCACGGACTGCAGGAGGCGCTGCTGCCGCACACCCTGCCGGCGCTGGAGGGCATCGAGGCCGCCGCCCGGTACCTGCCCGCCACCCAGGGCATGGAGATCGGCGGCGACTTCTACGACCTGGTGCCGGTCGACGGGGTGGCGGCGGCGGTGATCGGGGACGTGCAGGGACACAACGTGACGGCGGCCGGGCTGATGGGCCAGGTCCGTACGGCGGTGCGGGCGTACACGGCGGTGGGTCAGGCGCCGGACGAGGTGATGCGCAGCACCAACCGGCTGCTGCTGGACCTGGGCGCGGAGCTGTTCGCGAGCTGTCTGTACCTGCGGCTCGACGCGGCGCGGGGGCGGGCCGTGATGTCGCGGGCGGGGCATCCGCCGCCGCTGCTGCGCCGCCCCGACGGGAGGGTGCGGGTCCTGGACCTGGCCGGTGGGCCGCTGCTGGGCATCGACGGCACGGCGGCCTATCCGTCGACGGAGGTGGCGCTTCCGCCCGGATCGCTGCTCGTCCTGTACACGGACGGCCTGGTGGAGTCGCCGGGCGTCGACCTGGAGGACGCCCTCGCCGAGCTGTGCCGCAGGCTCACCGAGCTCGGTGACCTGCCGCTGGACGACCTGGCGGACGCGCTGATGCGGCACGGCCCGCACTCGGCGGACCGGCTGGACGACACGGCGGTGCTGCTGCTGAGGTCCCTGCCGCGCCCCTGAGGGACGCGGGGAACTGCGCGACCAGCCACGAACCACCGGTACCCGGCGCGGGAGAGGGCCGGCCCCCAGCGACAACAGGGCGCTTCCAACGGCCGTGGCGGAAGCACACCTCAGGGGCGCGGGGAACTGCGCGACCAGCCACGGACGACCCGCACCCGGCGCTGACAGGGTGCCACTGCGCCCACCCTCCCCCATCGCCCCAAGCGGCACGACTGCCCGCCACAGGGGCGCGCCCCGGCCCGCACACGGCCGGGGGCGCCTCACGCACACGGTGATGGCGCGCGGGTCAGTGCGTCCGGGACAGTCCGGAGTCCTGACCGGAGTGACGGCCGGAACCGGTACCGGTCCCGTCCCGCATGTCCTGTCCGCCCACGCCGTCCTGCCCGGCGCCGGCGTCCTGGCCGCCCGCCTGGTCGCCGGCGCCCGCCTGGTCCTCCGCGCCGCCCTGGCCGTCGCCGGCCTCCTGGCCCGCGCCCTGCTCCTGGCCGCCCGCCTGGTCCCCGGCGCCCGCACCGCCGTCGCCGAGGGTCGCGCCGACGGCCTCGAGGGCGGTGGTGACGGGCTGGAAGAACGTCTCGCCGCCCACCGTGCAGTCGCCGCTGCCGCCGGAGGTCAGGCCGATGGCCAGACCGTCCTGGGTGAAGAGGGAGCCGCCGCTGTCGCCGGGCTCCGCGCACACGTCGGTCTGGATGAGGCCGGTCACCGTGCCCTCGGGGTAGTTCACGGTGGCGTTCAGGCCGAGCACCTGGCCGTCGGCGAGGCCGGTGGTGCTGCCCATGCGGAACACCTGCTGGCCGACGGTGGCCTCGGCGGCCTGGACGATCGGGACCGTCTGGCCGCCGACGTTCACCTCGCTCGGGGCCTCGGTGGCCGGGTCGTCGTAGGTGACGAGCGCGAAGTCGCCCGCGCCGGGGAACAGCGCCTGGTCGACCGTGGCGATGGGCCGGCCACCCTGTTGGTCGGACCACTCGTCGCCGGCGGCGGCGCAGTGTCCGGCGGTGAGGAACGCCGGGCTGCCGTCGCCCGCGGTGACGTTGAAGCCGAGCGAACAGCGCGCCCCGCCCGCGAAGATGGCGTCGCCGCCGGACGCGAAGGTACGGAAGGTGCCCGCGGACTTCTTGAGGGTGGCCATGCCGGAGCCGAGGTCCTCGACGGTGGACTCCAGCTGGTCCCACTGGTCGCCGGTGACCGTGCTGTCCGCGGTGACGAGGATCTTGTTGGTGCGCGGGTCGACCGCCCAGGAGGTGCCCGGGATGGTCGCCTCCGACTTCAACGTGCCTGCCCCGGCCTCGAGTTCGGCCATGCTGTTGTCGACCCAGCGGACCTCCGCGCCCGCGCTGCGGACCTTCAGGGCCATGGTGTTCTCGCCGCGTACCACGTTGACGACGAGTTGCTTGTCCTCGCCGTCGTACCAGGCGCCCGCCCAGGCGTCGCCGAGCGTGCCGGCGAGCCGGGTGGCGAGGTCCGATGCGTCGCCCGCCTTCAGTGTCCTCGGCGCGGCCGTGACGCCGTCCGACGCGCCGTCCTGGGACGCGTTGGCGTTGGGGAGCAGGATCGCGGCGGCGCCGAGGGCCACCACACCTCCCACCGCCATCACGGCCTTGCGCTTCGGGATTCGCTTGTGACTCAAACTTCTCGACCTCCTGGGGGGACCGGAGTCGTGCCGCTCTCCGGCGGCGGTTCGGCGCCTGGACGGTCGTTGGTACGCAAGGGAGTTGAGGAGTGTTCAACGCCTTTCCGGGCGCTCACGTTCCGCCACCGGGCAGGCACACCGGGTGTCCGCTCGGGTCTTGAATCCCGGCTTCGGCGAATCTGCACAGCGAATGCCCAACCCGGTCACCGGACCCATGACACATGCAGAGGGCACCTATCCGGGACACGTCATTGCGGCCGGTGTGTCGCTTTCCGGCCACGGGCCGCAAGTGGCCGGATGGGTACATGCCGTGGCCCATGTGAAGAAGTCGCCGCCGAGCCGTGCCCTCGTCTGCACGCTTGGGTGCCGCCTGGGCGCAAGTTGCCTGGTGAGGCGCGTGAGGAATTGGAAGCGGCCGGTTGCCGCGTGCTTTGATCCATCGCACCGCAAGGCCGTTCCGGGCTCCCGGCGACGGGCGCTCGGAGCGCCCGCGGTCGCGGCCTTCATCTGTCCCCAGAGGGGGGCCGCTCCCCCCTTGTGAAAGTCCATACGAAGGGAAGTTCCATCATGAACTCCACCCCCCAGGTCGAGACCGTCGAGATCGCCGACGCCGAGCTCGACGCCGTTTCCGGTGGTCTGTCCGTCAACGCCGTGAACACCCTCACCGGCGCCCTGGACGGCATCGCCCCGGTTTCCGGCCTGGTCGACACCGTTGTCGGCACCGTCGAGGGTGTCACCGGCCTGAACACGGCCCCGGTCACCAACCTGGTCGCCGGTCTCTGATCGCGCCCTTGTTCCACCGAGTCCCGGAGCCGTACCCCGGCTCCGGGGCTCTGTGGTGCGTTCGCGGTCCTTCCAGTCCTTCCGTCACGTCGCACAGTTCACCCAGGTGAGGGAAGACCCGTGCAATTCCGCCAACAGGCCCTCGCCAAGCTCCAGTCGCCGGAGGATCTCGACCTGCCGGTGCGGTTCGCCCGCCCGCAGGGCTGGCTGGTGCTGTCCGTCACCGTGATCGCGATGGCCGCCGCGTCCGTGTGGGCGCTGACCGGCTCGGTCACCTCCACGGTGCAGGCGCCCGCCATCCTCACGTACGGGCAGGGCAGTTACATCCTGCAGAGCCCCGTCGCCGGTCAGGTCACCGCCGTACTCGCGCGCGAGGGCGAGCGGCTGCCGGCGAACTCCCCCGTGCTCAAGGTCCGTACACCGGACGGCGACCAGGTCGTGCGCACGCTTCAGGCGGGCCGGATCACCGCGCTCGCCGCCAGCGCCGGGCAGATCATCTCGACCGGCGCGGACGTCGCCGCCGTCGAGAAGGTCCGCGGCGACGAACCCCCCTTGTACGCCACGGTGTACGTCCCCGCGCAGAAGGCCGCCGGCATCCCCGCGCACGCCTCCGTCGACCTGACGGTGCAGTCGGTGCCGAG
The DNA here is from genome assembly GCA_014649355.1 of Streptomyces althioticus. Taxonomy (GTDB): domain Bacteria; phylum Actinomycetota; class Actinomycetes; order Streptomycetales; family Streptomycetaceae; genus Streptomyces; species Streptomyces althioticus. The sequence goes on along the minus strand of BMSW01000006.1, from coordinate 91,469 downwards.
CCAGGAGTACGGCGTGCTGCGCGGCGAGGTGAAGAAGGTGGACCGCTCCGCCCAGTCCCCGCGCCAGATCGCCGCGTTCCTCGGCGACACCCAGCTCGGCGAGGAGTTCACCCGCGACGGCAGGCCCGTGGCGGTCACCGTGAAGCTCAAGCGCTCGTCCGGTACGGAGAGCGGCTACGCGTGGTCCTCGGCCGACGGCCCGCCGTTCGAGCTGACGTCGATGACCCTGGCCACCGGTTCCATCCGGCTGTCCGACCAGCGCCCCGTGGATTGGCTGCTGCCGTGAGCACCGCACAGGAGACCCGCGGCAGACGCCGCGCCGCCCCGCCCCGCCGTAAGGTGCCCAAGTCCCGCGCGAAGACGGTCCGTACGCCCACCGTGCTCCAGATGGAGGCCGTGGAGTGCGGGGCCGCCTCGCTGGCCATGGTGCTGGGCCATCACGGCCGCCACGTCCCGCTGGAGGAGCTGCGCATCGCGTGCGGCGTCTCGCGGGACGGCTCGCGCGCCAGCAACCTGCTGAAGGCGGCCCGCAGCTACGGGCTGACCGCCAAGGGCATGCAGATGGACCTGGCCGCCCTCGCCGAGGTGACGTCGCCGGCCATCCTGTTCTGGGAGTTCAACCACTACGTCGTCTACGACGGCATGGGCCGCCGCTTCGGCCGTCGCGGGGTGTACGTCAACGACCCCGCCAAGGGCCGCAGGTTCGTGCCGCTGGAGGAGTTCGACGGCAGCTTCACCGGCGTGGTGCTGGTGATGGAGCCCGGCGACGACTTCACCCGGGGCGGCCGCAAGCCCGGTGTGCTCGGCGCGATGCCGGCGCGGCTGCGCGGCACCGCGGGCACGATGCCCGCCGTGGTGCTGACCAGTCTGCTGCTGGTGGCGGTGGGCGCGGCGCTGCCCGGCCTGAGCCGCACCTTCATCGACGAGTTCCTGATCGGGCAGCAGACGTCGATGCTGGACGTGCTGTTCGCGTCGATGGGCGCGTGCGTCCTGCTGACGCTGCTGCTGACCTGGCTCCAGCAGGCGAACCTGCTGCGCGGCCGGCTGATCTCGTCGACGCTGTCCAGCGCGCGCTTCCTGCGCCACCTGCTGCGGCTGCCGGTGACGTTCTTCTCCCAGCGCAGCCCCGCCGACCTCGTGCAGCGCCTGCAGTCCAACGACGCCGTGGCGGAGACGCTGGCCCGTGACCTGTCGGCGGCGGGCGTCGACGCGGTCGTGGTCGTGCTGTACGCGGTGCTGCTCTACACGTACGACCCGCAGCTCACGTTCGTGGGCATCGGGGTGGCGCTGCTGAACGTCCTCGCGATGCGGATCGTGATCCGGCTGCGCGCCACCCGCACGGCGAAGCTGCGCGCGGACACGGCGCGGCTCACCAACACCGCGTACACGGGGCTCCAGCTGATCGAGACGCTGAAGGCGACCGGCGGCGAGGACGGCTACTTCCGCAAGTGGGCCGGGCAGCACGCCACCACGCTGGAGGAGCAGCAGCGGCTCGGGGTGCCGAGCGCGTGGCTCGGCGTCGTCGCGCCGACGCTGGCCACGCTGAACAGCGCGCTGATCCTCTGGATCGGCGGCATGCGGGCGGTCGAGGGGCACATCTCGGTCGGTCTGCTGGTGGCCTTCCAGGCGCTGGTCGCCCGGTTCACGGCGCCGCTGACCCGGCTGAACGGGGTGGCGGGCCGCATCCAGGACTTCGCCGCCGACGTGGCCCGGCTGAAGGACGTCGAGAACTTCCGGACGGACCCGCTGTACGGGCGTCCGGGCGCCGGTGAGTCGACCCGGCGGCTGCACGGCCATGTGGAGCTGCAGAACCTCACCTTCGGCTACAACCCGCTGGACAAGCCGCTGCTGACCGGCTTCGACCTGACGGTCGGTCCGGGGCAGCAGGTGGCGCTGGTGGGCGGCTCGGGCAGCGGCAAGTCGACCGTGTCACGGCTGATCTCGGGGCTCTACACCCCGTGGGAGGGCGTCATCCGGATCGACGGGCAGCGCATCGAGGACATCCCACGTGGGGCGCTGGCGGCGTCCGTCTCCTTCGTCGACCAGGACGTGTTCCTGTTCGAGGGGACGGTGCGGGACAACGTGGCGCTGTGGGACCCGTCGATCCCGGACGAGGCGGTGGTGGAGGCGCTGAAGGACGCGGCGCTGTACGACGTGATCGTGCGCCGTCCGGGCGGCATCCACAGCCCGGTCGAGCAGGACGGCCGGAACTTCTCCGGCGGCCAGCGCCAGCGTCTGGAGATCGCGCGGGCGCTGGTGCGCCGGCCGAGCATCCTGGTGCTCGACGAGGTGACCAGCGCGCTGGACGCCGAGACGGAGCTGGTGGTGATGGACAACCTGCGCCGCCGCGGCTGCGCGTGCGTGGTGATCGCGCACCGGCTGTCCACGGTCCGGGACAGCGACGAGATCGTCGTGCTGGACCAGGGCACGGTCGTGGAGCGCGGGCGGCACGAGGAGCTGGTGGCGCGCGGCGGCGCGTACGCGGCGCTGGTCAGGGAGCGATGAGATGACTGCCGTGCACGAGGGGCAGGGCGGCGACGTCGTCCTGGGCGCGCTCGGCGCGCTGGGCACCCCGATCGACTGCTCCGGGTTCGGGAAGCTGGACCTGGAGGGGCCGCAGGTGCTGTGGCTGATCGCGTCCGGCGCCGTGGACCTGTTCGCGGTGGACGCGGAGCAGCAGGGGCACTGGCACCACCTGGGCCGTCTGGAGGCGGGTTCGCTGGTGCTGGGTCCGGTGGCGGGTCCGGCGCACACGCTGGTGGCGCGGCCGCTGCGGGACTGCGTGGTGCACCGCATCGCGCTGCGTGAGCTGTACCAGGAGGCACAGACCCAGACCTGGTCGTACGACGCGTACGGCAACCCGCAGTACGTGCCGCCCACGACGAGCCCGCTGGAGTACGCGCTCGCGCTGGGCGTGGGCCGGAGCCTCGCCGTGCTGTTCCAGGCGCCGATGGCGACGGAGCGGGCGGCGGCGCCCACCGACGACGACGTGTTCTGGATGCAGGTGCCCCCGGGCAGCGTGCAGTACGGCTCCGTGTACGGCGCGGAGGCCGCGGCCGACCTGCTGATGGACCCGGCGCTGTGGCAGAGCATGGTCGACCAGCAGTACCGGCTGATGACCACGCTGGACCGGTGGATCGAGCAGCTGGAGGAGACGCACGAGTCGCGCACCGCGCAGGGCATCGCGGCCGGTGAGGCGGTGCGGGCGCAGGCCGACCGGACGCTGCTCGCGTCGATCGGCAAGCGGTCGGGACAGCGCACGACGGCCGCGGACGCGGACGCCACGTACGCGGCCTGCGAGCTGGTGGCGCGGGCGGCCGGGATCACGCTGGCCTCGCCGGCGCAGTCCGGCACCGGCGCCGACCGGCTGGACCCGGTGGAGCAGGTGGCGCTGGCCTCGCGGCTGCGCACCCGGGTGGTGCGGCTGGAGGGCCGGTGGTGGCGCGACGACGTGGGACCGCTGGTGGGTCACCGTGCCCTGTCGGGGGCGCCGGTGGCGCTGCTGTGGCGGCGCGGCGGCTATGTGGCCGTGCATCCGTCGACGGGCCGGGAGACCCCGGTGGAGAAGGCGAACGCCGAGGAGTTCGAGCCGCGCGCGGTGATGTTCTACCGTCCGCTGCCCGAACGGCGGCTGAGCCCGCTGCGGCTGATGCGGTTCTGCATGGGCGGCACCCGGGGCGATCTGACGGGGTTGCTGCTGAGCGGTCTGGTGACGGTGGTGCTGGGGGCGCTGGTGCCGCTGGCGACGGGCCGGGTGCTCGGCGAGTACGTGCCGAAGGCGCAGACGGACCTGATCGTGCAGGTGAGTCTCGCGGTGATCCTCAGCAGTGTGGTCGCGGCCGCGTTCATGCTGTTGCAGAACCTCACGCTGCTGCGTCTCGAGGGCCGGGTGGAGGCCACGCTCCAGCCGGCGGTGTGGGACAGGCTGCTCAGGCTGCCGACCCGGTTCTTCACGGAGCGGTCCACGGGCGAGCTGGCGAGCGCGGCGATGGGCATCAGCGCGATCCGCCGCATGCTGGCCGGTGTCGGGCCCACGGTGACGCAGTCGCTCACGGTGGGCGCGGTGAACCTGGCGCTGCTGCTGTGGTTCAGCGTGCCGATGGCGCTGGCCGCGATGGGCATGCTGGTGGTGATCGCGGCCGTGTTCCTGGGTCTCGGGCTGTGGCAGGTGCGCTGGCAGCGACGGCTGGTGGTGCTCACCAACAAGCTGAACAACCAGGCGTTCCAGACCCTGCGCGGACTGCCGAAGCTGCGCGTGGCGGCGGCGGAGAACTACGCGTACGCGGCGTGGGCGTCGCAGTTCGCGCGCAGCCGTGAGCTCCAGCAGAAGGCCGGGCGGATCAAGAACCTGACGGCGGTGCTGGGCGCGGTGTACCTGCCGCTGTGCACGCTGGGGATGTTCATGCTGCTCGCGGGCCCGGCGCGCGGGTCGATGACGGCGGCGGAGTTCCTCACCTTCAACACGTCGGTCACGATGGTGCTGACGTCGGTGACCCAGCTGACCGGCTCGTTCGTCTCGGCGGTCGCCGCACTGCCGCTGTTCGAGCAGATCCGGCCGGTGCTTGACGCGACGCCCGAGGTGCGCGCGGCGAGCACCCGTCCGGGGCCGCTGACCGGCGCGATCGAGGCGCGGCGGGTGTCGTTCCGCTACTCCGAGGACGGCCCGCTGGTGCTGGACGACGTGTCGTTCGAAGCGCGGCCGGGCGAGTTCGTGGCGGTGGTCGGCCCGAGCGGCTGCGGCAAGTCGACGCTGCTGCGGCTGCTCATCGGCTTCGACCGCCCGCAGTCCGGCAGCGTGCTGTACGACGGTCAGGACCTGGCGGCGCTCGACCAGTCGGCGGTGCGCCGCCAGTGCGGTGTGGTGCTCCAGCACGCCCAGCCGTTCACCGGGTCGATCCTGGACGTGATCTGCGGGAGTGAGCCGTACACGCCGGAGGAGGCGATGGCGGCGGCGGAGATGGCGGGCCTCGCGGAGGACATCCGGCGGATGCCGATGGGGCTGCACACGATCGTGTCGGGCAGCGGAGCGGTGTCGGGCGGTCAGCGGCAGCGGCTGATGATCGCCCAGGCGCTGATCCGCCGGCCGCGGATCCTCTTCTTCGACGAGGCGACCAGCGCCCTGGACAACGAGACGCAGCGGACAGTCATCGAGAGCACCAAGGCGCTGCGGGCGACCCGCATCGTCATCGCGCACCGCCTGTCGACGGTGCTGGACGCGGACCGGGTGGTGGTGATGGAGGCCGGCAAGGTGGTCCAGCAGGGCACTCCCGCCGACCTGCTCGCCGACACGCAGGGGCGTCTGCACGAGCTGGTGCGCCGGCAGCTGGCCTGAGCGGTCCCGCCAAGGACTGCGAAGTCCACGGCGGGCCGTGGCGCGTATCCGTCCTTCCGTGCGGGCCGCCCGTTGGCCGGGGCGGGAAGTGGGTACCCACGGGCCATGCGGACCAGCGTGGTGGATGTCGGGTCGAAGACCGTCCGGCTCGTCGTGTCGGACACGGAGGGCGGTGCGCCGCTGCCCGTGCACACCGCCAAGTGGCGGCTGCGGCTGTCCGAGCAGGTCACGCCCGGCGGGCCGGTGCCGGACCGCGCCGTGGAGGACCTGGTGGACGCCGTCGCGGCGGCGGACCGGGCCGCCACGCGGTGGGGCGCCGCCGGTCCCCTGGCCTTCGCCACGGCTGTGGTGCGCGGGGCCCCGAACCGGCAGGAGGTGCTGCGCACGGTGCGGGAGCGGACCGGCGTCGAGCTGTGCACGCTGCCCGGTGAGGTCGAGGCGGAGCTGACCTTCCTCGCCGCGCGCCGCTGGATGGGATGGCGCTGCGGTCCGCTGGCCCTGCTGGACATCGGCGGCGGCTCCCTGGAGGTCGCCTTCGGGCGCGGCCGGCTGCCCGACTTCGCCGCCTCGCTGCCCCTGGGCGCGGCGCGGCTGACCCACGAGTACTTCGAGGACGAGGACCCGCCCTCGCCGGACCGGGTGCGCGCCCTGCGCCGGCGGGTACGCCACCAGCTGCGCGACGCGGCGGCCCGGATCCGCTGGGAGGGCCCGCGCACGGCGGTGGCCACCTCCCGCACCTTCCAGCAGCTCGGCCGGCTGTGCGGGGCCGCGCCCGGACGGCACGGTCCGTTCGTGGAACGGGTGCTGTCCGCCGCCGACCTGCGCGGGGCGGTCGACCGGCTGGCCGCGCTGCCCGCCGCCGAACGCGCCCGGCTGCCCGGCATCTCCGCGCCCCGCGCGACGCAGAGCCTGGCGGGCGCCGTGGTGGCGCACACCGCGATGAAGCTGACCGGCCTGGCGACGGTGACGATCTGCCCCTGGGCCCTGCGCGAGGGGGTGCTGCTGCGCCATGTGGAGGACGGCCCGTCCTGGTGGGCGGAGATCGCCCGGCGCAGCGAGAAGGAGTCGGACGGCGCGGGCCCGGTGCCGCTGCGCATCGCCGCCGCCCGGCACTGAACCGGTACGCACACGACCAGCACGAAGTGAGGAGACCCCGTTGTCCGAGCACGACGACACCCCGAAGGCGTCCGAGTCGGCCCTCGACGAGGTGCTGCGCGAGGTCGAGGAGGCCGAGCGCCGCACCCAGGAGTCCGACGAGGACCGCGGCCACCACGGCGAGGCGGGAGACGCGATCACGCCGAACACCCGGGCGCAGGAGGAGTCGGAGGGCGAGCAGTCGTAGCCCTCGCGCCCTACTGCGGCGGCGCCCCGAGGGGCGGGCGGCCAGGGCGCGGGCGACGCCCAGCAGGTTCGCGGCCATCGCGCGGCCCGTGCTGCGGGACCAGTCCTGGCCGCTGCCGCCCTCCAGGAAGCTGGGGCCGGGCCCCGGGCCCTGGTTCCAGTACGTCCACGCCTGGCCCGGGATGGTGTAGCCGATGTCCTGGAGCCCGCCGGTGATCTGGCTGATCACATGGTGGGCGCCGTCCTCGTTGCCGGTCACGACGACGCCGGCGACCCGGTTGTAGGCGACCGGGCGTCCGTCGTCGTCGGTCTCGGACATCATCCCCTCCATGCGCTCCAGGACGCGTTTGGCCACCGAGGACGGCTGGCCCAGCCAGGTCGGCGACGCCATGACGAGGATCTCGGACGCGAGCAGTTTCTCGTGCACCCCGGGCCAGTCGTCGCCGTCGTGCACGGCCTCGCTGACCACGCCGGGGGCGAGGTCCAGGTCCACGGCGCGGACCACGTCGACCTCGACGCCCTCCCGCTCCAGCTGCTCGGTGACGGTCCGGAACAGCGCCTCGGTGTTGGAGGTCTCCGGCGACTTCTTGAGCGTGCAGTTGATCACCAATGCCTTCATGGGGTCATGGGGTACCCCGCACACGCGTCTCCGCCACGCCGCCGGGCGTTCCTGTCCGCCGTCCGGGTACTCGGGGCCCATGGACGACCCCCGAGACGAACCCCTGCTGCCCGCCCCGCGCGGGCCGCTCAGCCGCGCCGTGACGACGTATCTGCGGGGCGCCGGCCCGCTGCCCCCCGAGGCGGAGGTCGCCGCCGCCCCCGTGTACGGCGAGGACCTCCAGCTGGCCCTCTACCTTTGCTACGAACTGCACTACCGCGGCTTCGCCGAGGTGGCGCCCACCCTGGAGTGGGACCCGGACCTGCTGCGGACCCGGGCCGCCATGGAGCGGCGCTTCCTCGCCGCCCTGCGCGAGGACGCCCCCCACCACGACAGCGTGGACGACGCCCTCGCCGGGATCCTGGTCGAGCCGGTGGACGGCACGGGCGTCAGCCACTTCCTGCGTGACAAGGGCGAGCTGTGGCAGCTCCGCGAGTACGCGGCCCTGCGCTCCCTGTACCACCTGAAGGAGGCCGACCCGCACGCCTGGGTGCTGCCACGGCTGCGCGGCCGGGCCAAGGCGGCGATGGCGGCCGTCGAGTTCGACGAGTACGGCGGCGGGCGCGCCGACCGGGTGCACGCCCGGCTGTGGGCCGACCTGATGACGGACCTGGGGCTGGACACCACGTACGGCCGCCATCTGGACGCGGCCTGCGCGGAGGCGCTGGTCACGGTGAACCTGATGTCGCTGTTCGGGCTGCACCGCACGCTCCGGGGCGCCCTGGTGGGCCACTTCGCGACGGTCGAGATCACGTCCTCGCCGGGGTCCCGGCGGCTGGCCGAGGCCATGCGCCGCACGGGCGCGGGCCCCGCCGCCGAGCACTTCTACGACGAGCACGTGGAGGCGGACGCGGTGCACGAGCAGGTGGTCCGCAAGGACGTCATCGGCGGGCTGCTGGAGGACGAGCCGGAGCTGGCGCCGGACATCGCGTTCGGTGTGGCGGCCACGGTGTTCACGGAGGACCGGCTCGGCGACCGGCTTCTCGCCGACTGGGGCGAAGGCCGCTCCGCCCTGCGCACTCCCCTGTCACAGGAGGTCACCCATGGCTCTTGAGCAACGGGGTACTCGGCCGCCTGTGAAAAGTCTCGTACTCCCGGGCGTGTACGCCCCGCAGGAGGACACCGCGCTGCTGGCGGCGGCTCTGGCCGACGAGCCGGTGGAGCCGGGCGCGGCCGTCCTCGACGTCGGCACCGGTTCCGGTGCCCTGGCCCTGACGGCCGCCCGGCGTGGCGCCCGGGTGACCGCGGTCGACGTGTCACGGCGGGCCGTGTACGCGGCCCGGGTGAACGCGCTGCGGGCGGGCCTCCCGCTCGAGGTCGTACGCGGAAACCTGTTCGAACCAGTGCGGGGCCGGTCGTTCGACCTGGTCCTCGCCAATCCCCCGTACGTGCCCGCCCCCGGGGCGCACCGGCCACCGCGCGGCCCGGCCCGCGCCTGGGACGCGGGCGGTGACGGGCGGCTCGTGCTCGACCGCATCTGCCTGGAAACTCCGGGTCTGCTGCGGCCGGGCGGGGTGCTGCTGCTGGTGCAGTCGGCGCTCAGCGACCCCGGTGCGACCGTGGACTGTCTGCGGTCCGCCGGGCTGAAGTCGGCGGTCACGCAGCGGCAGCGGATCGCGTTCGGCCCGGTGCTGCGCGCCCGGGTGGAGTGGCTGCGGGAGCGCGGGCTGCTGTCCCCGGAGGAGAACGACGAGGAGCTGGTGGTGGTCCGTGCCGAACGACCCGTCTGAACCCGCGCGTTCGCCGTCCGGCGGGGCCCGTCGGGTCGTCATGAGCCGCAAGGGGCCGATGCTGGTGGAGGGCCCGGTGGAGGTGGAACTGGAGGACGGCTCCGTCGTGTCCTCCGACCGCTTCCAGGTGGCCCTGTGCACCTGCCGCCGAAGCCGCCGCTACCCCTGGTGCGACACCAGCCACCGCGACCGCGGCTGAAGCGCCCCTCAGGGGCGCGGGGAACTGCGCGGCCAGCCACAGACCACCCGCACCCGGCGCTTCAGGGTGCCACCCCTCGCAGCACAAACCCCCCAGCGGCGGAGGCGTCCCTAAGGGGGGGATCTGCGCGACCAGCCACGGAGGACCCGCGCCCGGCGTTGGCGGGGTGCCGCTGCGCCCACCCGTGCCGCCCTTAGCGGCACGACTGCCCGCAGCGGCGGCGTCCCTGGGGGCGCGGGGAACTGCGCGCTCAGCCCCCACCGGCCCGCACCCGGCATAGGCGGGGTGCCACCCCTCGCACTGCTGCCCGCGGCGGCGGCAATGCCCGGAGGCCGGCGGGCGGCCCCACTCCGCCCGCCGGCCTCCCATGGGATCGCACTGCCCGCGCGGTGCCCCGTACTCCCCAGTCCGCGGGCCGCCACGCGGTCACGGGAACCGTGCGATCCCGGTCCCTAGGTCTCTAGAAAGAGAAAACGCTCGAGCCGTGCGCGTTCATCTCGCAGTCGTTGGAGAAGACGCGCTCGTAGGAAACCCTCTTGCCCTGCCAGACGCCGTCCACGGTGACCAGCACCGGGTCGTACACCATCGGACACATCGCGTCCTCGACGCGCGTCAACGCGCTCAGGTCGCCGCCGACGGCGGCCAGTTCGACGCAGGCCGACCCGGCGGCCGGGTGGGTGCCGGAGGGGCCCGGCGCACAGGTCAGGGTGACCGCGCGTTCCGGTGTGGCGGTCGCCGCGCTGACGCCCTTGCCGACGGTGAGCACCAGGGCAGAGGGGGCGTAGAGCGCGGACGGGGCATCTCCCGGGGCGGCGAGCGCGGCCCCGGAGAGGGGGGCGCAGACGGCGGTGGCCGTGAGACCGAGGGTGATGGCCCAGCGCGCGGTGTTCCGCATTGTGTGCATCCTTCCGCTTCGTTTCTTCGGTTGCCGGCCCGTGCTCGGTTGGTGCCGAACCGGCGTGCCGGAGTCTGCCGAGTCCCCGGCGGAAACTCACCTCGACCCCATGCATTTCAGTAACATTGTGTATTGAATCAGTGGCGCGAAGTGACCAAGCGGACACGCGTCGACCCGGTAAACGCACGGCTTCCGCAGGAGCGAAGTTGCCAGATGGCCGAATTCCCGTCGCCCGTTAATCGGCCTGAAACATTCCGATTTCGTCGTGCGCAGGGCGAATAGAAACCCCTTGCGGTCATGAAAGGGACGCGCCTCGGTCATCTCCGAACACCCCGCGCGTCCCTCGGTGCGGAGGGGACGTCCGTCACCGGACGCTGGACGCGACCGGCGCATACCGGCCAGTATGCGTCGGGACCACGAGGCACCCCGAGGCACGACGAGACAGGGCGGGACGGATGGCGAAGCACTGGGCCGACTTCCAGTACGAGATCTACCTGAACGGGATGACGGGGGCCGTGCCGCGGCTCCCGACCGATCTGACCCGCCTGGAGGAGCTGACGGAGCGGCGCCTCGGCCCCGGTCCGGTCGGCTACGTCGCCGGCAGCGCGGGCGACGGCAGCACCGCCCGCGCCAACCGGGCGGCCCTGGACCGCCGCCGCATCGTGCCGCGCATGCTGCGGGACGTGCACGAGCGCGACCTGTCGGTGGAGGTGCTGGGCCGCCGGCTGCCCGCGCCGCTCGCCCTCGCGCCGGTCGGGGTGCTGTCGATCATGCATCCGGACGCCGAGCCGGCCGCCGCGCGCGCCGCGGCCGCGCAGGGCGTGCCGTTCGTGCTGTCGTCCGCGTCGAGCACGCCGATGGAGCAGGTCGCGGAGGCGATGGGGGACGCGGAGCGCTGGTTCCAGCTGTACTGGCCGAAGGACGTGGAGGTGGCGCGGTCTTTCCTGAAGCGGGCGAAGGCGGCCGGGTACACGGCGCTGGTCGTCACCCTGGACACGCCCCTGCTGTCCTGGCGGCCGCGCGACCTCGACCAGGCGTACCTGCCGTTCCTGCACGGCGTGGGCACCGCGAACTACTTCTCCGACCCCGCGTTCCAGGCAGGGCTCGCCAAGCCGGTGCACGAGGACCCGAACGCCGCGGTGATGCACTTCGTGGGCATGTTCGCCGATCCGGCGAAGACCTGGCCGGACCTGGCGTTCCTGCGGGAGAACTGGGACGGCCCGATCGTTCTGAAGGGCGTGTGCCACCCCGACGACGCCCGCCTCGCGGCCGACGCGGGCATGGACGGCGTGGTGGTGTCCAACCACGGCGGCCGGCAGGTGGCGGGCGCGGTCGCCGCCGCGGACGCCCTGCCCGGCGTGGTGCGGGCCGTCGGCGACCGGCTCACCGTGCTGTTCGACAGCGGGGTGCGCACCGGCGACGACGTCTTCAAGGCGCTCGCGCTGGGCGCCCGGGCGGTGCTGGTGGGCCGGCCGTACGTGTACGGGCTGGGCCTGGACGGGCAGGCGGGCGTGGAGCACGTGATCCGCTGCCTGCTCGCCGAACTCGACCTCACCCTCGCCCTGTCGGGCCACTCGGGTCCGGGCACGGTGAGCCCCGGCGACCTCACCGAGGCGGCGGTCTGACGTCCCGTCCGGGGCGGCCGCGGGCCGCCCCGGAGGCGGCGGCTCAGCTCACCGGTCCTGCCAGGTCCGCGTAGCGGGCGGCGGGGGCCGTCGGGCCGGTGACGGACAGGGACTCGCTGGACGCTTCGGCGGAGCGGACCGGTTCGGCGGCCCAGCGCTGCTCCACGGTCCGGTCGCGCACCTTGACGACGATGTCGGCGTTCGCGTCAGGGGCCGACGGGGTGAGCGCCAGCTGCACGTCCCAGCGCGGCACCAGCTCGCCCTGCACCGTGAGGTCGTACCGCACGTCGTCGGCGGTCCGGTCGCCGGAGTCGGCGCAGGCGCCGAGGACGACCACGCCGGCGTCCTTGTGCGAGTCCAGGCACAGCCCCGGGTCGGCCACGCTGCGCAGCAGTCCGTCCTCCTCGTACGTCCACTGCTGGGTCCACGCCGAGGAGCACTTCGCCAGCCGGGTGCCGGAGCCGTCCTGCGGTTCTTCGCGGGTGTCCAGGCACAGGCCGGAGGCGATGTTGCGCAGCCGGGTGCGGTCGGGCGCCGAGGGCAGTCCGGCCGCGCCGGGCGGGGAGGCGGACGGCACGGCGGCCCGGCCGCCCGCGCCGGTGGCGCCGGTCGGGTCGGCGGAACCCCCGTCGGAACCGGACGATCCGGCGATGAGCACGCTGACCAGCACACCGGCGGACACCGCGCCGAGGCCGGTGAGCAGAGTGCGGGTGGAGCGCACCGGGTCGGGCAGCGCCATGGCGAGCCGGTCGGGCACCGGGAGCCGGGAGAGCAGCCGGTGCCGGACGCCCGCCTGGCCGTCCCCGCCGGCGCGGCGACGACGGCGTCCGCCCCGTCCTGAGCGCGGGCCGGACACGGCGCGGCCCGGTCGCGAGTCGAGGTACCGCCGGGCCCCCCACCCCAGCACCGCCTCCGCGACGAGTGTTCCCAGTCCGGACTCGAAGTGGCCGAGCTGCTCGGCCGCGTTGCGGCAGTAGCGGCACTCGGCCATGTGCCGGCGCACGTCGGGCAGCAGCTCGCCGCCCCGGCGGATCGGCACGTCCAGCAGCCGGTTGTGGAAGCGGCACTCCTGGGTGGGCGCCAGTTCCTGGTGGGCGCGGACGAGTCCCTGGCGGAACTTGTCGCGGGCCTGGTCGAGCGCTCCCGACGCGAGGTCGACGTCCGTGCCGAGCAGCCCGGCGGGCACGGATATCGGCTCGGCCTCGACCTCGACGTGCCAGAGCAGACAGCGCGCGAGCGGGGGCAGGGACCGGAACGCCCGCTGGGCGAGGGTGCGGTTCTCCGGCGTCATGGTCGTCGCCGCGCGCATGCCCCGGCCGCCCGCCGGCTTCAGCAGCCCCGGCAGCGCCTCGGCCACGTGGTCGTCGGCCGCCCACTCGCGGACCGTGTCCCGCACTCCCACGAGAAGGACGGGACGGAGGGCCACGGCGGACTCGCCGAGCGCGACCCGGTCGAGCACACGGTGCAGGGCGGCCCCGGTGACCATGGCGGCGGTCCGCCCTCCGGCGGCGAGGCACACGGTGGCGTAGTCGTGCATCGCGTGCCAGTGGCGCGCCGTCAGCAGCGCGACGGAGCGCGCGGCTTCCGCCTCCGGACGTCCCCGCAGCCGCGCGGCCAGCGCCTCGTCGGATTCTCCGGGATCACCGCCCGGCGGAGGATAGGGAGGACGAGGGGGGTGGGGGGTGTGCACTGAGATTGGTTCCTTCCCACAGCGCATGTGACATTCGAGCGTTTCCGACACCGAAAAGGGACGCAGGACTGGTGCATACCTCTTGGGTGCGGCGCGGGGGGCGGAAATTGTCCGGCGGCGCTTCCGACCCGATTCGTCAACGCGCGAGCGTCCCCGGCTTTACCCCCTCACGGGTGGCTCACTCTCGCACAACCCGTGCGCGGCCAACAAGGCGGTCGGCGAACATCCCCGCGTTGACAGAAAGTCAAAAGGAGAAGGGGCTCCGTGAACCGTCTTCCGGCATTCGGGGCGCCTTTTCCGGGAGGCCGCGCGGTTCTCTGAAAAGGGGTGACGGGAAGGTGTGGCCAAGGTGTGATGTGAAGGCGCGCGCCACTCCCCCGGTGTGCTTTTCCACGGCGCGCACCCCGTGTGAACGGCACGTCCGCGCCGCCGGGCCGCGCACGCTCCCGGAGTGCCCGGGGGCGCGGTGCACTGGTGGGACCCTTCTCGGAGGTCACGCGCGGCGACGGCGGCACGTCCCGCGCGCCCGGCCGCCGGCCCGCTCCCTCCCGCCCCTCGGCCGGCGGCCACGGGAAGGCCTCTTCAAGGCGGGTGTCAGATCTGCCAGGACCGCAGCCGGTCGGCGGCGCCGTACACGTCGGTCGCGCCGGAGATCAGGTCGCGCGCGAGGTCGACCAGGGCGCCGTAGGGCGGATCGATGCCGGCCCCGCTGACGTACATGTAGGCGACGGCCGTGGCGCAGGCGAAGCGGGCGTTGGCCGAGGGCAGCGGGCGGAGGACGGCGAGGGTGTGCAGCAGGGCGGCGGCCCGCCAGGCGGCGTCCGAGTTCACGCCGAGCCGGGGCGGGTCGACGCGGTGCCGCGCGACGGCCGCGACGAGCGCGGAGAAGTCGTTGACGGTGGGCTGGTCCGGGAGGACCTCCTCGTGCCGCTGGAGGAGCCAGGGCACGTCGATGTGCAGCACGGGCGGCATCGGTCAGGCGGCCCGCCCCGCGCCCTTGACGGGCGGCTCGTCGTCGGGGAACGCGGCGGCGAACTCGTCGGCGTGCGTGGCGAAGAAGCGGCGAAAGGCCTCGGCGCCCTCCTGGAGGGCGCGGTGACGGGCTATGTCCGCCGCTGCCGCCTCCCGTACGAGCGCCTTCATGGACGTACCGCGTTCCTTGGCGATCTGCCGCAGGTCCTCGAGCTCGCGGTCGCTGAACTCCACGTTGAGAGCTGGCATGGGATTACGGTACCGCTCGGGTACTGAACAGTAAATATCCGCAGGTCGGAGCCTGTGCGGTGGGGTACCGCGGGGTACGGGCGCGGGCCGGTGACCGCGGTGGTCACCGGCCCGCGCGGGGAGGGAGCCGGTCAGCCCTGGTCGGCCACGAAGGCGGCCATGCGGGTCAGGGCGGCGTTCCAGTTGATGGTGTGCTCGTTGGTCGACCAGGACTGGATGTCGTCGATGAAGCAGAACTGTCCGACGCAACCCTGCAGCTTCGACTGGGCGAACGGGTCCTGGATGCTGGAGTTGGGTCCGCCGGACAGGGTGCCGGCGGGCGGGTTGGGCAGGTTCGGGTCGAGCTGGCGGGCGTACCACCGGCTGTGCTGGTTCTTGGCGTGGACCTCGCCGTAGCCGGTGACGTAGGACATGTTCAGCGCGTTGCGGCCGAGGATGTAGTCCATGCTCTGCAGCGCGCCGTCCCGGTACTTCGCCGCGCCCGTGAGGTCGTAGGCGGTGGCGAGGACGACGGCGTTGTTGAGGATCTGGTGGCTGGAGCCCCAGTCGTAGACGTTGCCCTCCGGGGCGTACGGCATCCCGTACGGGTGTTCCTTCAGGGTGGCCAGGTAGCGGTCGGCGCCCGCGACCACGGAGCGGCGGACCTTGTCGAGGCCGGGGAGCTTGTTCGGCACCGTGGCGAGGTCGAGCCGGCCGGCCGCGGCGGTGCGCGCCCAGTCGAAGCCGATCGGGCCGAAGATGTCCTGGGTGTGCACCGGGGACTTCAGCACGTGGTCCTTGAACGGGCGCTCACCGGTGGTGAGGTAGAGCTCGGCGGCCGCCCAGTAGAACTCGTCGGACACGGTGTCGTCGGGGTAGGCGCCGCCGCCGATGCCGTCGTCCGGGTCGGCGATGCGGTCCGGGTGGGCCAGCGCGGCCGCCCAGGCCTTGCGCGCCGCGGCCAGGGCGCGGTCCGCGAACTTCTTGTCGTAGGGGCGGTACAGCCGGGCCGCCTGGGCCGCGGTGGCGGCGAGGTTCAGGGTGGCGGCGGTGGTCGGCGGGTGCAGCTCGCGCTTCTGCGGGTCGTCGCCGGGCAGCAGCGGCAGCCCGGTCCACTGCTCGTCGTGGATCTTGTGGTGGGCCATGCCGGCCAGCGGCTCGCCGTCGGGCACCTGCATCTTCAGCATGAACTCCAGCTCCCAGCGGGCCTCGTCGAGGATGTCGGGAACCTTGTTGCCGCTCTCCGGGATGTTCAGGGTGCGGTCGCCCAGCTTGTGCGGCTTTCCGGTGCGGGCGTGCTGGGCGCGCTCGTAGGTGCTGAGCACCTCCCAGGTGCTGATGCCGCCGTTGACGACGTACTTGCCGTGGTCGCCCGCGTCGTACCAGCCGCCGGTGACGTCCAGGGTGTAGTCGCACTCCCTGGGCCGGCAGGGCACCGCGCCGTCGCCCTGGTTCGGGGCGACGTCCACGTGGCCGGCCGGGCGGCCGTAGCCGGGGCGTAGGTCCTCGCGGATCTCCACGCCGCTGCGCTGGGTGTAGTAGTACTTCGCCGAGTCCAGCCGCAGCCGCTCGTAGAGCTTCGCGTCGATGTCGAAGGGGTGGCTGGTCTCGCCGTCCGCCGTCAGGGTGAAGCCGGCGCCGTGCCCCCGGTAGGAGCCGAAGTCGACGGAGTGGACGTTCTGCCCGGAGGAGGCGTCGACGCCGCGCGGCACCGTCCATCCGGTGCGGACCACCCGGCCGCGGCCGTCCTTGAGCTGCCAGGCCAGCTTCTCGGTGGCGTCGGTGACGATCGTGGCGTTCTTGGGCCCGGCGGGCAGGTAGCCCACCTGGTTCACCCGGACGCGCGGCCCGGTGTCCGGCTCGTACGGCTCCGGGGCGACGCCGCCGAGCAGCGACACG
This sequence comes from Streptomyces althioticus, assembly GCA_014649355.1. Lineage (GTDB taxonomy): Bacteria > Actinomycetota > Actinomycetes > Streptomycetales > Streptomycetaceae > Streptomyces > Streptomyces althioticus. The sequence continues at coordinate 74,900 of BMSW01000006.1, read as the reverse complement.
TCGTCCACGCAGAACCGCCAGGGGTCGGGGCTGCCGCCGAGCTGGAAGCCGACCTGCGCCTGCTCCGTGCTCACCGGTGCGGTGAAGGTGTACGCGTAGGTGTCGCCGGACACGCTGAGCTGCGGCGACACCTCGTGGTAGGTGTCGTACGGGTCCACCTGGAGGCCGACGATCGCCCGGACCACGTGACCGGCGGGCGAGCCGGTCGCGCTGAAGGAGAAGCGGTACGTCTCCCCTTCCTGGAGGGTGATGTCGTTGTGGCCCACGATCGCGTCCCAGCGGTTGGCGGTGCCGCCGGGCACGTCGGCGCACAGGCGGCCGTCGGAGACGCCCGCGGTGACGCCCTCGGAGGCCCACCACGGGTCGGTGCCGTCGTCGAACGTGCCGTTGCGGATCTGCTCGACCTCGTCCGCCCCGGCCGGGGCCGCGGGCATCGCGGTGAGCGCGGTCGCCAGCAGACCGGTGAGGGTCAGCAGCGCGGTTCTGCGTCGTTTCACGTCTGGGCTCCTCTGCGGAGGTACGGGGGTACAGGGGCGCGAATGGGAGCGCTCCCAACTCCGTGCGCCGCCCATGGTTGTGGCAGATGTGACACCCCGTCAACGGTCGTGACACGAAGAGAGCGTTTCGGGGTGGTACGGAGGCGGCGGCACCGGTTTCCGTTCACGCCGGGCGCGGACGCACTAGGCTGGGACTCTGGCGATGCACCGGTTCACGGTGAGTGTGCGCGATGGAGTGGCGACGATGAGGCCGGACGACCCGTTCGACGATGCGGTGACGGCCCGGGCCGTCATCGCTGCCGACGGCACGCTCGCGCAGTGGAGCGAGGGAGCGCGCCTGCTGCTGGGCCACCGGCCCGAGGAGGTCGTCGGCCGCCCGGCCGCCGAGCTGCTGGCCGACGGCGAGGGGCCGCTGCCGCTGCCCGAGGACCGCTGGAGCGGCACGCTGGTGCTGCGCCACCGGGACGGCGGCACGGTGAGCGCGTGGGTGCTCGCCCACCACCGGCAGCCCTCCGGCGACGGCCCCGGCGAGTGGCTCGCGGTCACCCCGCTGGAGGCCACCGACTACGACCTGCCCGACGACCCGCTGGTCAGGAAGGCCGTCTTCCAGTCGCCGTGCGCCACGATGGTCTTCGACCAAGCGCTGCGGCTGCGCGGGGTCAACGACGCGATGGCCCGGCTCCTCGGGCTGCCGGCCGACCATCTGCGCGGGCTGCGGCCCACCGACATCGGGGGCCGCCCGCAGCACAGCGAGCTGGAGCGGCAGCTGCGGCACGTGCTGCGCACCGGGCGGCCGCACGACATGCAGACCCGCATGAAGGCCAGAGCCGAGAGTCACGCGCACGCCTGGCTGGCCCGGCTGGCGCCGCTCACCGACCGGTCGGGGCGGGTGAAAGGCGTGTGCGTGACCGCCCACGACTTCACCGAGCAGTTCCGGGCCAGGGAGCGGCTCCAGCTGGTCAACGAGGCGAGCTCACGCATCGGCACCACCCTGGACGTCACCCGGACGGCGCAGGAGCTCGCGGACGTCTGCGTGCCCGCGCTCGCCGACTTCGTCTCCGTGGAACTGCTGGAGCCGGAGGAGGGCGGCGGCGAGACGTCCGGCCGGCTGTCCCCGCCGGTGTCGCTGCGCCGGGTCGCCCAGCAGGCGCTGGCCCACGACACCCCCACGGACTCCGCCGCCGTGGGTGAGCTGATCGTCTACCCGGAGAACTCGCCGCAGGCGGACTCGCTGGCCGCGGGCCACAGCATCGTCGCCTCCGTGCCGTCCGGCGACCTGGACTCCTGGCTGTCGGAGGACGAGACGCAGGCCCGGCGCATCGAGAGGTTCGGCGTGCACGCGATCCTGTCGGTGCCGCTCCAGGCGCGCGGTACCACCCTGGGGGTGGCCGCCTTCGCCCGCTTCAGCCAGCCGGAGGCGTTCACCCACGACGACGTGCTGCTGGCCGAGGAGGTCACGGCGCGCGCCGCCGTCTGCATCGACAACGCCCGCCGCTACTCGCGGGAGCGGGAGACCACGCTCACCCTCCAGCGGAGTCTGCTGCCCCGGTCGCTGCCGCGGACGGCGGCCCTGGAGGCGGCCACCCGCTATCTGCCGGCCGCTCGCTCCGGGGTGGGCGGCGACTGGTTCGACGTGATCCCGCTGTCCGGGATGCGGGTCGCCATGGTCGTCGGGGACGTCGTGGGGCACGGCATCCAGGCGTCGGCGACGATGGGCCGGCTGCGCACCGCCGTGCGCACCCTCGCCGACATCGATCTCGCCCCCGACGAGCTGCTCACCCACCTCGACGACCTGGTGCTGCACCTGTCCGAGGAGGCGGGCGGCGACTCAGGGCCCGGGGAGGTCGGCGCGACCTGTCTGTACGCGGTGTACGACCCGGTGTCGCGGCGCTGCACGCTGTCCCGGGCGGGGCATCCGCCGCCCGTGCTGATCCCGCCGCACGGGCCCGCGCAGCATCTCGAGCTGCCGTCGGGGCCGCCGTTGGGGCTCGGCGGGCTGCCGTTCGAGTCGGCCGAGTTCGAGCTGGCCGACGACAGCGTGCTGGCGTTCTACACCGACGGGCTGGTCGCCTCGCGGGAGCGCGACGCCGGCCAGGGCGAGGCCCTGCTGCTGGAGGCGCTGTCCGGAGCGGCGGGTCCGCTGGACGAGACGTGCGACCGGGTGCTGAACAGCGTGCTGGTGCCGGGCGGCGCGACGGACGACGTGGCGCTGCTGCTGGCCCGTCTGCGGGGGCTGCCGTCCTCCCAGGTCGCCACCTGGGACATCCCGGCCGATCCGGCGCTGGTGGCCCCCATCCGCAAGCAGGTCCTGGACCAGCTCGCCGCGTGGGAACTCACCGACGCCTCGTTCACGGCGGAGCTGGTGGTGAGCGAGCTGGTCACCAACGCCATCCGCTACGGCGCCCCGCCGATCCGGCTGCGGCTGATCCATGACGCGGCGACGCTGATCTGCGAGGTCTCCGACACCAACCACACGGCTCCGCACCTGCGCCGTGCCAAGACCTGGGACGAGGGGGGCCGCGGTCTCCTCCTGGTCGCCCAGCTCACCCAGCGGTGGGGCACCCGCCACACGACGGAGGGCAAGACGATCTGGGCCGAACTGGTCCTGGCGGACATGCAGTGACCCCGGCGGGGACCGCTCCACGCACGTGGGCGGTCCCCGCCGGGGCCGGGCGCCTCAGTGACCCGCCACCGGGTGGGGCGTGTACGGCTCGGCGAGTTCCTCGAGTTCCTTGTCCGTCAGGGTCAGGTCGACCGCCGCCACGGCGTCCGCGATGTGGGACGGCTTCGCCGCGCCCACGATGGGCGCGGTGACCGTGTCCTGGTGGAGCAGCCAGGCGAGGCCGACCTGGGCGCGGGGGACGCCGCGGGCCTCGGCGACGCGGGCGACCGCCTCGACGATCGCGCGGTCGCCCTCCGGGTAGAGGGTGCTGCCGAACCGGTCGGTGGCGCTGCGCTCCGTGGTGACGTCCCAGTCGCGGGTGAGGCGGCCGCGGGCGAGCGGGCTCCACGGCAGCACGCCGACGCCCTGGTCGGCGCAGAGCGGCAGCATCTCCCGCTCCTCCTCGCGGTAGAGCAGGTTGTAGTGGTTCTGCATGGACACGAACTTCGTCCAGCCGTGCAGCTCGGCGGTGTACTGCGCCTTGGAGAACTGCCAGGCGTACATCGAACTGGCGCCGATGTAGCGGACCTTGCCCGCCTTGACGACGTCGTGCAGCGCCTCCATCGTCTCCTCGACGGGGGTGTGCGGGTCCCAGCGGTGGATCTGGTACAGGTCGACGTAGTCGGTGCCGAGGCGGCGCAGGCTGTGGTCCAGCTCGGTCATGATCGCCTTGCGGGAGAGTCCCGCGCCGTTGGGTCCGGGCCGCATCCGGCCGTGCACCTTGGTGGCCAGCACGACGTCGTCGCGGCGGGCGAAGTCGCGCAGCGCCCTGCCGACGATCTCCTCGCTGGTGCCGTCCGAGTACACGTTCGCGGTGTCGAAGAAGGTGATCCCCGCTTCCAGCGCCTGCCGGATCAGCGGCCGGGACGCCTCTTCGTCGAGGGTCCACTCGTGGTTGCCGCGGCCGGGGTCGCCGTAGGTCATGCAGCCCAGGCAGACGCGCGAGACCTCCAGGCCCGTCGAACCGAGCTTCACGTACTGCATCGTTGCTGCTCCTGCCGTCGGGAACGGTTGCTGTCGCAGGAGCGAGCGTACGTGTTCGCGCGTACTCGAAGGGGCTGCCGCTCAGTCGTGCCGCAATAGGTCCAGGGCCCGCTCCCAGCCGAACTCCCCTCGCTCGCCGCCCCGTTCGCCCTCCGCCGCGTACGGGTCGGCGAAGCGGACGCCCATGCCGCGCAGGCGGGAGACGGAGTCCTGGTAGGCGGGGTGGGCGGCGAGCGCGTCGGCGACGCAGGGCAGGACGGCGATCGGCACACCGAGCCCGGACGCCTCGCACAGGGTGCCGACGGCGAGGGTGTCGGCGATGCCCGCCGCCCACTTGTTGACGGTGTTGAAGGTGGCCGGGGCGACCACCACGGCGTCGGGCGCCGGGAAGGGACGCGGGTCCTCCGGGCGGCGCCAGGCGGAGCGGATCGGGCGGCCGGTCCCCGTCTCGACGGCGGCGGTGTCGAAGAAGCCGTTCATCGCCGTCGGGGTGGCGATGACACCGACCTCCCAGTCCCGCTCCTGCGCGGCGGTGATCAGCTTGCTGACGTCCGCGGCGACGCCGGCGGCGCAGACGACGACGTAGAGGAAGGGCTTGTCGGTCACCCCGGCAGCCTAGTCAGGCAAAACCGTTTGCCGGTACCGGGTGGCGGACCCCAGGATCCTGCCCATGTCGACGCACATGTTCCCGCTGCCCTCGTCCGCCCTCGCCGTCGTCGCGGGCCGACAGCAGCAGTCCGGCGCCCGGGAAGGCACGACTCCCCCGCGCCCGTGACCGCCGCGCTGCTCTCGGGGCTGCTGGCCGGGTACGGCATCGCGGTCCCCGTGGGCGCCGTCGGCACCTACCTCGTCTCCCTCTCCGCCCGTACGCCCCTGCGCACCGGTGTGTCCGCGGCGCTGGGCGTCGCCTCGGCCGACGGCCTGTACGCGCTCGCCGCGGTCCTCGGCGGTTCCGCCCTCGCCTCGGCGCTGCGCCCCGCCCTGGGACCGCTGCGCTGGGTGTGCGTCCTCGTCCTGGCCGCGCTGGCGACGTGGGGCGCGGCCGGCGCGGTACGGCAGTACCGCGGCCGCCGGCTCGCCACACGGGCCGCACCGGCGCCTCCGGGCGCCCTGCGGGCGTATCTGACGTTGCTGGGCGTCACCCTGCTCAACCCGGCCACGGCGATCTACTTCGCGGCACTGGTCCTCGGCTCCCAGGGCGGATCGGCGGCCGGGGCGGCGGAGCGGGCCGTCTTCGTGACGGCGGCCTTCGCGGCCTCGGCGAGCTGGCAGGTCCTCCTGGCGGGCGGCGGCGCCCTGCTGGGCCGGGCCCTGACCGGCCACCGGGGACGACTGGCGACGGCGCTCGTGGCGAGCGCGGTGATGACGGCACTGGCGCTACGGATGGCACTGACACCGGTCTGACGTCCTCGAGCCCCTTCGGCACTCGAGACCTTCCAGCCCCTCCGGCGCTTGAGGAGCGGGGTCCGGGGCAGAGCCCCGGGGTGGGAAGGGTAAGGGCGGCGGGGGCGGAACAACTGCCCCGCGCCCCAGCGCCCCCGCACCGCTCACCGCGCCCGCGCCAGCAGCAGCGTGACGTCGTCCTCCGGCGCCGTCGGCAGCGTGCCGACGACCGCCGTGCACAGCTCCGCCAAGGAGGCGTCATCAGCAGCCCGGGCCAGGGCGCCACGCACACGCTCCATGCCGACGCCGATGTCATGGCGGCGGTCCTCGACGAGACCGTCCGTGTAGAGGGCGATCAGCCCGCCGGGCGGGAGGTCGAGGACCGCCGCCTCGCAGGGCGGCAGCCCGTAGCCGAGCGGGGTTCCGTGCGGCAGGTCGGGAAAGGTGAGGGTGCCGTCCGGACCGGTGACGGCGGGCGGCGGATGTCCGGCCAGGGCGACGGTGCAGGTGTGCTCGGCGGGGTCGTACACCGCGTAGACGCAGGTCGCGCCGATCGAGCAGTACTCCGCCTCGCTCGCCTCGTCGGCCTCCACCAGGTGGACGGAGGCCCGGTCCAGCCGGGTCAGGAGTTCCGCCGGGGGGAGGTCGAGGTCGGCGAGGGTGCGGATGGCCGTGCGCAGCCGCCCCATCGCGGCCGCGGCGGCGATGCCGTGGCCCACCACGTCACCGACGACGAGCGCGAGCCGTCCGCCGGACAGGCCGAAGACGTCGAACCAGTCCCCTCCGGCGCTGTACTCGGCGTCCGCGGGAACGTAGTGGGCGGCCACCTCCATGGCGTCGCCCCCGTCCACCCGGCGCGGCAGCAGACTGCGCTGGAGGGCGAGCGCGGCGGTGCGCTCGCGGGTGTAGCGGCGGGCGTTGTCGAGGCTGAGCGCGGCGCGGGCCGCGATCTCCTCGGCGAGCAGCCGGTCGCCGTCGTCGAAGGGGGCCGGGTTGTCCGAACGGACGAGGACCACCACGCCCATGAGCAGGCCGCGGGCCTGGAGGGGGACGATCAGCAGCGAGTGCATGCCGTACCGGCGGATCTGCCGGGCGCGCGCCGGGTCGTGGTCCAGCCAGGTGCCGGGCGAGGTGTCGAGGTGCGGTTCGAGCAGGGGCCGGCCCGTGTGCAGCACCTGCATGAACGGCGAGTGCTCGGGGACGAACACCGCGTCGCCGGACGACCACAGGGACTCGGGGGCGCCGTCGTGGACGGAGGCGACACCGGCGCGGCGGAAGGTGGGGACGCGTCCGTCGGCGGTGCCGAGCCGCTCCAGCGGCTCCCCGCCGAGCCGTACCGCCTCGGTCAGGTCGACGGTGACGTAGTCGGCGAGCAGGGGCACGGTGAAGTCGGCCAGTTCCTGCGCGGTGCGCACGATGTCCAGGGTGGTGCCGATGCGGGCGCCGGCCTCGCTGACCACGGTGAGGCGGTCCTCCACCCCGCGTCCGCTGCGTACGTCCAGCACCAGCAGGGCCACGCCCAGCGGCCGGCCGTCGGGGTCGTCCAGGCGCAGGGCGGTGGCGGCGAGGAAGCGGGGCCGCGGGGCGCCCTGGACCACGGGGACGCGGTAGGGGCGGCCGATGGCGCACGCGCCGGTGCGAAGCACCTCGCGGAGGGTCTCCTCGAGGGCGTCGGCGTCCCCGGCCAGCGCGGCGCGGGGAGGCAGGCCGAGCCGCCGTTCGCGGGGGATGCCGTCGTACCGGGTGAGGACGTCGTTGGCCCAGACGCAGCGCAGGTCCGTGTCCCACACGGCGAGCCCGAGGCCCGCGTGCGTGAGCAGGGACCGCAGGGCGCGTCCGGCGGCGCCCCCGGGCGGATCCGCCGGTCCGGGCGGTTGCGGGTCCGGTGCTGCCACGATCCAGCCTCCCGGTGTCGGTCACACCCGTGCCGCACGGCGGGCCGCCGGGATGAGGGCGGCGGGGCGCGGAGGGGCCTGCGTCCATGGAAACGGGGTCGTGCCGCCGCTCGCAACTCGCCCGCCCGTCCTGCGAGCACGGCCGGGGTCGGACGGTGTTTCCTGGGCACTGGTCCTCCACGGCCGGGACACGCCCGGCCCGGACGACTTCCGGCGCGGCCGGTGGGGAGCGATGACCGACCCGGCCGCACAACGCGAGAACGATGGGACGGATGCCATGCCTCTCGAAGGCGAGTACGAGCCCAGCCCGACGGCCTGGGTGCGGGAACAGGTGGATCTGATCGAGCGGTCCGGCGGCACGGAGGGGACGACGCTGCAGGGCAAGCCGGTCGTCGTGCTCACCAGCCGGGGCGCGAAGAGCGGCAAGCTGCGCAAGAGCCCGGTGATGCGGGTGGAGCACGACGGCGTGTACGCGGTGGTCGCCTCGCTGGGCGGCGCGCCGAAGCACCCCGTCTGGTACTTCAACCTGAAGGCGCATCCGCAGGTCGAGCTTCAGGACGGCCCGGCCAAGTGGGACATGACGGCCCGTGAGGTCACCGGTGACGAGAAGGCCGAGTGGTGGAAGCGCGCGGTGGAGGCGTTCCCGCAGTACGAGGAGTACCAGAAGAAGACCAGCCGGGAGATCCCGGTCTTCGTGCTGGAACGGGCCGGCCAGGCCTGAGTCGACGGCTGCCGTGGCGGGTGCGGCGGCCCGGGAAAATTCCCCGGACCGGTCGCGCATGAAGCCCCGGCCGCCGGGCACACGAGCGTCAGGCCCCGCCGCGTTCCCCCGTCGCGGCGGGGCCCTCCCATGCCTCCGCCGCCCCGCGTTCGGTGACGTCCAGGAAGACCTGGGACGCCTCGGGGACCACCCGGACGATGGACCGTTTGATGCGCACGGCGACCTCTTCGACGCGCTCGCTGTCCAGTCCCGGCACCAGGTCCACGCGGGCGGCCACCAGGGCGGTGTCGAGGCCGGTCTTCATGGTGAACAGCGCCTCCACGCTGTCGATCTCGGGCTGGGCGCGCAGCAGTTCCCGGATCCGGTCGCCGGTCCGCGGGTCGGCGGCCTCACCGATGAGCTGGTCGCGGGCCTCGCGGCCGAGCCGGTAGGCGACGTAGCCCAGCAGCAGCCCGATGGCGAGCGAGGCGGACGCCTCCCACACCACCTGCCCGGTGATCATGTGCAGCACCATGCCGGCCATGGCGAGGGTGACGCCGACGACCGCGGTGCCGTCCTCGGCGACGACGGTGCGCAGCGCCGGATCGCCCAGTCCGCCGCCCTGGCGTCGTACCTGGTAGAGGGCGCGCAGCAGCGAGCCGCCCTCGGCGAGGAGTGCCACACCGAGCACGACGAGCCCGGCGACGTATCCGCTCAGGTGCTCCTCTCCCCCGTTCCGCAGGGCGTCGATCCCCTGGTAGAAGGAGAAGCAGCCGCCCATCACGAAGATGCCGACGGCCGCGAGCAGCGACCAGAAGAACCGTTCCTTGCCGTAGCCGAAGGGGTGACGGCGGTCGGCCGGGCGGCGGCTGCGGCGCAGGGCGGCGAGCAGGAAGATCTCGTTCACGCTGTCCGCCACCGAGTGCGCCGCCTCCGACAGCAGTGCGGGGGAGGACGCGACCAGGCCGCCTACGGCCTTGGCGGCGGCGATCACGAGGTTGGCCGCGAGCGCCACCAGGACGGTGAGCCGTGTTCTGCGATCCGATCGTGTAGTCACGAACGGGCGATTGCCCCGGTCGGCCCAGCTCATACCGTGCGGTCGGGGGAAAACGGGGAACGCGGTGACAGGGACGACGTAGTACCGACGACAGAGGGAGACCACCATGGGCGGCCGCGACGACGCGGGCGGCGGCAACAGCTCGTACGGCAGGAAGGCGTTCAAACGGTCCCGGGCGCACTTCCAGGACCGGATCACCGCCGACGGGCGGGACGGGTGGCCGGTGGAGGCCGGGCGTTACCGGCTGGTGGTGAGCCGCGCCTGCCCCTGGGCGAGCCGGGCGCTGGTGTCGCGGCGGCTGCTGGGGCTGGAGGACGCGGTGTCCCTGGCCGTCGCGGACCCGATCCAGGACGACCGCAGCTGGCGCTTCACCCTGGACCCGGACGGCCGCGACCCGGTGCTGGGCATCCGCTACCTCAGCGAGGCCTACGACCGCCGGGAGACGGACTACCCGGGCGGGGTGAGCGTGCCGGCGGTCGTGGACGTGCCGAGCGGGAAGCTGGTCACCAACGACTACCAGCGGATCACCCTGGACTTCGCGACCGAGTGGTCGGCCCTGCACCGCGAGGGGGCGCCCGACCTGTACCCGGAGAAGCTGCGCGACGAGATCGACGCGGTGATGGACGACGTCTACCGGGACGTCAACAACGGGGTGTACCGCTCCGGTTTCGCCACCGGGCAGGAGGAGTACGAGGCCGCCTGCACGGCGCTGTTCCGGCGGCTGGAGTCGCTGGAGGAGCGGCTGGAGCGGCAGCGGTACCTGGTCGGGGACACGATCACCGAGGCGGACATCCGGCTGTTCACCACCCTGGTGCGGTTCGACCCGGTGTACCACGGCCACTTCAAGTGCAACCGCTGGAAGCTGACGGAGAGCCGGGTGCTGTGGGGGTACGCCCGCGACCTGTACCAGGCGCCCGGGTTCGGCGACACCGTCGACTTCGACCACATCAAGCGGCACTACTACCAGGTGCACACCGGAGTCAATCCGTCCGGCATCGTCCCGATCGGGCCCGACCTGTCCGGCTGGACGACCCCCCATCACCGCGAGGAGCTGGGCGGCCGGCCCTTCGGTGACGGCACCCCGCCCGGTCCGGTGCCGCCCGGTGAGGAGATCCCGGCGACGGGCCGCCCCTGACCGACCATCCCTTTCGACCCAGCCGACCTAGGAGAAGCGACGTGGCGAAGAAGAACAAGAAGGCCAAGAAGAAGATGCCGCTGGCGTACAAGCCGATCGGCTTCGCGCTGGGCTGGACCAGCGGCACCGTGGCGGGCATGGCCTTCCAGAAGACCTGGAAGGTGATCAAGAAGGAGGACAACGCGCCGGACGCGCTGGACCGGGATCGCGGCTGGGGCGAGATTCTGCTGGCCGCGGCGATCCAGGGGGCGATCTTCGCGGTGGTGCGGAGTGCGGTGGACCGTGCCGGGGCGAAGGCGATCGAGCGGTCCACGGGGACGTGGCCGGTTCCCGACCAGGGGGGCCGCGACTGACCTCGCCGTCCCGGGGCTCCGCCCCGGACCCGCTCGTCGAACGCCGGAGGGGCTGACCCGGTCAGCCCCTCCGGCGTCGTCATCCCTGTTTGGGTGCCGTAGGCACACCCCTCCGCACCGTGAAGGAGTGACCCGCCGGGTCGGCGTACCCCCGTTCCTCGGCCGCGCCGGACGGGTCCCCGCTCTCCGTCGGGCGGCCGCCCAGGCTCACGATCTTCCGTTCCACCCCGTCCAGGTCCTCCGCGACGAACTCCAGGTGCGCCTGGAGGGAGTTCTCCGGGCGCGGCCAGCTCGGGGCGGTCGCGTTCATGTCGCGGCGCAGGGCGAGGCGGAAGCCGTCGGCGGTGCGGACCTCCACCCGGTTGGCGCTGGCGTCGACGTGCTCCGCCTCCAGCAACTCCTTGTAGAACTCGGCGAGTTTCTCAGGTTCGGCGCAGTCGAGCACCACCACGCCCGTGGTCACCAGTGCCATGTCTCCTCCGAGGCCTCGGATGCGGGGCGCTCCGGCCCCCTCCGGTGACACCTGTCCGCGCTCACCGTTTTCACTCATCGATCAAATTGGCGAAAAACTCGGTCACAGGGCGAAGACATATGTCATTCGAACATGCTCAAATGCAGTCGTCCGCGAGTAACTTGCCTATGGGGCACCGGTGTTGGGACCGGCGGTCCTCCCGGGAGCTCGGAGCAGGCTGGAGGCGATGGCGTCGTGCGGTTCGAACCCCCGCCGCTGACACGGCATCTGCGCGTGCGCCGCGACCGGGGCCACACCGTGCTGGAGTTCCACGGTGAGATCGACATCGCGGCCGCCGCGGAGATCGGGCCGCACCTCGACCTGGCGACCGCCGACCCGGACGCCCGCGTCGTCGTCGACCTGACCCACGTCACCTTCTTCGACCTCTCCGGGCTGCGCCTGCTCCACCGCGCCCGGCACCGGCTCACCGGCGGGCGGCTGCAGCTGGTGTGCGTCCATCCGCTGACCCTGCGGATGCTGCGGATCACCGGCCTGACCCGGCTGCTGCCGCCGTGGTCCACCCTGGACTCGGCGCTGACCGCGCCCGGGTCGAGGTCCGGGCCGGCGTGACCCGCCGCGGGTCCGCCCGCCCGTGCGCCCCCTCCGTGCCCCCGATGCCGGGGCCGGTCCCCCAACTGCCTTGCCTGTTCCGTGAGATGGCGGGCATCCGGACGGGAGGGAAGGAGGGCCGCCGTCATGACGACTCCGGTGAAGCGACCGACCGCGCGCGTGCCCGGCTGGGTGAAGGCGCTGGGCGCGACGGTGGTGGTGCTGGCCGTGCTGTTCGCCGGGATCCGGCTGAGCGTACTGCCGGGCCTGAAGGACCTGTTCGGCACGGAGACCCGCGACCGCTCGGGACCCGCGCTGCTGGAGTCCATCCAGGACATCAGCCGTTACGACGCCGCCTCGGGCAACTTCCAGGTGGTGGTGGACCTGGAGAAGGACACCAAGTTCCTGCCGGACGCGGTCCGCGGCAGTCGCACCCTGTACGTGGGCGCGGGCACCGTGGACGCCTACGTGGACCTCGGCGGGCTGAAGGAGGGCGACGTCCGGGTGGACGAGGACCGCACCTCCGCCGTCCTGCGGCTGCCCCGCGCCCGTCTCGGCACCCCGGCGCTGGACGTGGACCGCTCCTACGCCGTCTCCAAGCAGCGGGGCCTGCTCGACCGGCTCGGGGATCTGTTCTCGGACAACCCCAACAGCGAACAGGCCGTGCAGAAGCTCGCCGTGCGGCACATCCGGGAGGCGGCGAAGGAGAGCGAACTGACCGAGCGGGCGGAGGCCAACACCCGGGGGATGCTCCAGGGTCTGCTGCGTTCCCTGGGCTTCGAACGGGTGCGGATCACCTTCGCGGGCTGACCGGACTGTCCGGTCCGACCGGGGGTAACCGCCGTAGCACTCACGCACCTTGACGACTGGAGGACTTCCGATGGCCCGCGCCGCCCCCCGACCGCTTCCGCTGCCCCTCAGGCTGCTGGTGCTCCTGTGCGCCTTCGCCTTCATGGTGGTCTTCGCGGTGGTGCTGGCCCGGCTCACACTCCAGCCGTCCCCCGCGTCGGAGGCCCTGACGCACACCAACCTGCACCCGGGCCGCTCCCTTCAGGCCTATCTGGACCAGCCGGCGCTGCGTGACGCGTTCAAGCAGATCGGCGGCAACATCCTGCTGGGCGTCCCCTTCGGGGTGCTCGCTCCGGTCGTCGCGCCGCTCACCCGGGGCTTCCTCCGGATCCTCCTCCTGACGGCCGTCGTGATGCTGCTGGTCGAGGTGGCGCAGGGCGCGCTGGTCACCGGCCGGGCCTTCGACATCGACGACGTCATCCTCAACACCGCGGGGGCGCTGCTCGGTTATCTGCTCGTGGGCCGGCGGATGAGCCGGGCGGTGCACGCACGCCGCAAGAAGGAGTGAGCCCGCGGCGCGGCGCGCGGTACGCCTCCGTCCCCCGCGGACGGAGGCGTACCGCGTCTAGGGCTGCTCCTTCTGCTCCTCGCGGACCCGGGGGGCCTGACGCGAGGACCAGGTGAACTTGTCCCCGCCCACCCAGCGGACCGTGTCGGGGTCGTCCAGGTCGTGCACCCTGATGCCGTACGCGGCGGCTGCCTGCAGCACGTCGGTGATGTCCCTGGCCTCGCCGACGACCTGTCCGTCGATCTCCACGATCCGGAACGGCGGAGGTCCGGGCTGCACTCCGAGCACCGTGATCCGCGGCTGCGACATGTACGGACTCGCGCTTTCGGTCATGCATCGAGAGTAGACCCAAACGGCATGATCACGGCTTTTCGGGCAGAAAGCCCGGGGTGCTCAGGGGCGGCGCCAGTCGTGGCTCGTCAGGTGCGACCCGGCCTGCGGACCCATGCGCAGCATCCCGCCGTCCACGCTCCACGAGGCGCCGGTGACGTACGAGGCGTCGGGCCCGGCGAGGAAGGCGATCACCGCGGCGACCTCCCGGGCGTCGCCGGGGCGGCCGAGGGGAATGCCGGGGCGGCTCTCGGTGCGCGGGTCGGTGTCCTCCTGGCCGGTCATGGGGGTGGCGATCTCGCCGGGGGCGACCGCGTTCACCGTGATGCCGTGCTCGGCCAGCTCCAGCGCCATCACCTGGGTGAGCAGCCCGAGGCCGCCCTTGGCCGCGCAGTACGGGGCTGCCCCCACCCGCGGCTGGTGCTCGTGCACGGAGGTCACGTTGACGATCCGGCCGCCGTCACCCTGCCGGATCATGTGCCGCGCCGCCTTCTGCGAGCACAGGAACGGGCCGAGCAGGTCGACGTCGAGGACCTCACGCACCGTCTCGGGCTCCAGGTCGAGGAACGGCGTCATGGTGCCGGTGCCGGCGTTGTTGACCAGCACGTCGACCCGTCCCAGCCGTTCGCACAGCGCGTCCACCGTGTCCGCGGCACCGGGCAGCGCGGTCAGGTCCAGATGGGCGACCTCGGCGCGGCAGCCGTGCGAGCGCACCTCCTCGGCGGTCTCCTCCGCGCCCTCCCGGTCGCTGTTGTACGTGATGCCCACGTCCATGCCGGCGGCGGCGAGCCGTACGGCGGTGGCCCGGCCGATGCCGGAGTCCGCGCCGGTGATCACGGCGACCTTGCCGTTGACGGGGGTGGAGAGGGACATGCGGGCCTCCTCGTCGTCGGTGTCCGGGTGCCGGGTCGCAGTACCCGTGCCGGCGCCGGCCAACCTCCCCAGGCCGCGGCGTGCGGCTCCGGGCGCCCTGGGGAACCCTGGAGCGAGGAGGTGACCATGGACCCCGTCGAGGCGCTGGAGGACATCGCCTTCCTGCTGGAGCGGTCGCTGGCCCCGACGTACCGCGTCCGCGCCTTCCGCACCGCGGCGCGGACGCTGGCAGAGCTGGGCCCGGACGAGGTGCGCGAGCGGGCGGCCGCCGGGACGCTGGAGCGGCTCAAGGGCGTCGGGCCGAAGACCGCGCAGGTGGCGGTGGAGGCGCTGGACGGGCAGGTCCCCGGGTATCTGCGCAAGCTGCGCGAGGAGGCGGAGCAGGAGCCCGCGGACCGGGCCGGCCAGGAGCTGCGGGCGCTGCTGCGCGGCGACTGCCATCTGCACTCGGACTGGTCGGACGGGGGCAGCCCGATCGAGGAGATGGGCCGCACCGCCGCCGGTCTCGGTCACGAGTGGGCGGTGCTGACGGACCACTCCCCCAGGCTGACCGTCGCACGCGGCCTGTCGCCCGAACGGCTGCGGGAGCAGCTGGACGTGGTCGCGGAGCTGAACGAGACGTGGGCACCGTTCCGGCTGCTCACCGGCATCGAGTGCGACATCCTCGAGGACGGCTCCCTCGACCAGGAGCCGGAGCTGCTGGAGCGGCTGGACGTGGTCGTGGTGTCCGTGCACTCCAAGCTGCGGATGGACGCCCGGTCGATGACCCGCCGGATGGTGGCCGCCGTGCGCGACCCGCACTCCGACGTGCTCGGGCACTGCACCGGGCGGCTGCTGAGCGGGCGGGGACGGCCCGAGTCGGAGTTCGACCCGGACGAGGTGTTCGCGGCGTGCGCGGAGACCGGCACCGCCGTGGAGATCAACAGCCGGCCCGAGCGGCTCGACCCGCCCCGGCGGCTGCTGCGGCGGGCGGTGGACGCGGGGGTGCTGTTCTCCGTCGACACGGACGCGCACGCGCCCGGGCAGCTGGACTGGCAGATCCTCGGGTGCGCCCGCGCCGAGGAGTGCGGGGTGCCGCCCGAGCGGGTGGTCACCACCTGGTCGCTGGAGGAGCTGCTCTCCTGGGCGCGGGAACGCAGGACGCCGGCGGGAGTGACGGGCGGCGGCGGTGGTACCCGTACGGGTCCGCGAGGAGAGGAAGGACCTTCATGACACGGGCGGCGGTCTTCGACGTCGACGGCACCCTGGCCGACACCAACCATCTGCACGTCACGGCCTGGTGGGAGGCGTTCCGGCAAGCCGGACACCAGGTGCCCATGCACGCCGTCCACCGGGCCGTGGGACTGCCCTCCGCCGACCTGATCGCGCACGTCCTCGGCGAGGACCGGGACGCCTCCCGCGACGCGGAGCTGAGCGCCGCGCACAAGACGCTGTACGGACAGTACCTCGACCGGCTGCCCGCGCTGCCCGACGCCGGGCGGCTGCTGGAGCGGCTGCACGACGACGGCTGGACGGTGGTGCTCGCGACGTCGGCCGGCGGGGCGGAACTGGGCGCGCTGCGCCGCGCGATCGACGCGGACCGGGCGATCTCCGCGACGGCGAGCGCCGACGACGTCGACGAGGGCAAGCCGGCGCCCGAGCCCGTCGAGCACGCGCTGGAGCTGGCCGGGGCGCCCGCCGAGCGCGCGGTGTTCGTGGGCGACACGGTGTGGGACATGCGGGCGGGCACGCGGGCCGGGGTGCGCTGTGTGGGCCTGCTGTGCGGCGGCATCCCGCGCGCCGACCTGACCGAGGCGGGCGCGGTCGCCGTGTACGACGACCCGGCGCACCTGCTGGCGTCGCTGGCAGAGTCCCCGCTGGCGTGAGATTCCGCATGCTTGTCCACCGGTGCGACAGGGAAACCGCAGGCCCATGACGCGGGTGATCGACGGGACAGGGAACGACAGAGCGACGGCGGGACGGCTGGCCCGGGCCGTGGACGCTGTGCGCTGGGAGACGCACTCGGTGGGGCGGGCGGCGCGCGCCGTGGTCCGCGGGCCGGGGCGGGAGAGGGATCTGCTGGTCCAGTCGCTGAAGGCGGCGCTGGCGGCGATCCTCGCCTGGCTGGTGGCGCAGGTGTGGCTGGACGACCCGATGGCGCTGATGGCCCCGTGGGTCGCGCTGGTGCTGGTGCAGGCCACCGTGTACAGCTCGCTGGTGACGGGGGCCCGGCAGTTCGCCGCGATCTGCATCGGCGCGCTGGTGGCGTCGGGGGCGCAGGCGGTCACCGACGACAACACGGGCGCGCTCGCCCTGTCGGTGCCGGTCCTGGTGCTGCTTTCGAACTGGCCGCGCTTCGGCGACCAGGGCATCTACGCGGCGACCACGGCCGTGTTCACCATCGCGTCGGGCACGGTGAGCGTGGACGCGGTGGGGCACCGGCTGGGGCAGGCGGCGCTCGGCGCGGTCATCGGCGTCGCCGTGAACGCGCTGATCCTGCCGCCGGTGCACCTGCGGGACGTGCGGGAGAACCTGGCGGCGCTGGCCAGGGAGGCGGGCGAGGTGCTGAGCGCCGTCGCCGGGGACCTGCGCGGGGGCGAGTGGGACGCGCAGACGGCCGTCGGACGGCTGAACGCGGCGAAGCGGCTCCAGGACCGGCTGGACGCGCTGCGCTCGGCGCGCGGCTGGAGCAGGGAGAGCCTGCGGCTGACGTCCGGGATGCTGCGCAAACTGCACCGGGCGCCGACGGAGGCGCTGCCGCCGGAGGACGAGGACGAGCGGCTCGGCCGGATCACCGGCCATGTCACGGCGCTGACCCGTAGTCTGGCCGTCGCCGCGGACGAGGAGCGCTCCCCGGCCTCGCCGGACCCCGAGGTGCTGGCCTCGTACGGGAAGCTGCTGGAGTTGCTCGGGGACAGCTGCCGCGCGGAGGCGGACCGGCTGATGGGCGAGGAGGACCCCGGTGACCCGCTGCTGGACGAACGCACCGCAGCGGCGATGCGCGATCTGCACACCACGCTCCAGGAGGGCCTGACCAAGGAGGCGGGCCAGGGGGCGGCCCGTACGGCGGTACTGGGCACGCTGGTGCTCCAGGCGGAGAACCTGTGGGCGGACCTGAACCCCGAGGCGCGGGGCCGCTGACCTGCGTCCGACGTGGTGACGCACGTCACCGCGGAACCGGGCCGCGGGCGGAACACCGCGAGGCTGTTGCCCGTTGAACAGACCGTGGGTGCGGATGGGACAGTGTCCCCGGGCCTCACCATTCGCCCACAGGGACGATCGTTCGGCTGAAGCCCTGTGGAGCCATTCGCCGAGAGGCGACCGCCATGCGCACCCACCTCTTGCCGCCCCGGCCGTGATTCCCCCGTCGCGGCCGGGGCTCTTCTCTGCCTTTCTCCTCCCGTGCGCCGCGCGGCCCGCGTGAGCGGTCCCGCGTGCGGGGTACCCGGACCGCTCCGCGGAGCAGTGCATCCGGAGGGAGCGGGACGTGAGCAGCGCAGCGGGACTCAGGGTCGTCGTCACGGGCGCCACCGGGAACGTCGGGACCAGCGTGGTGCGGGCCCTCGCGGAGGAACCGGAGGTGGGTTTTGTACGGGGGCTGGCACGGCGGATCCCCGACTGGTCGCCGCCGAAGACCGAGTGGGCGGCGGTCGACCTGGCCTCGGACCGGTTCGACCTGGTGCGGGAGTTCGCGGGCGCCGACGCGGTGGTCCATCTGGCCTGGGCGTTCCAGCCCACGCACGACCCGGCGACCACCTGGCGCAGCAACGTGCTGGGCAGCATGCGGGTGTTCGACGCGGTGGCCCGGGCGGAGGTGCCGACGCTGGTGCACGCCTCGTCGGTGGGGGCGTACTCCCCCGGCCCCAAGGATCACGCCGTGGACGAGTCGTGGCCGACGCACGGCTGGCCGGACGCCGCGTACTGCCGGGAGAAGGCGTATCTGGAGCGGGCCCTGGACATCGTGGAGCGCGACCGGCCCTCCCTCCGGGTGGTGCGGATGCGGCCGGCGTTCCTCTTCAAACGTGAGTCGGCGAGCGAGCAGCGGCGCATCTTCGGAGGTCGCTACCTGCCGGGGCAGCTGGCCCGTCCCGACGTCCTGCCGTTCCTGCCGGACATCCCCGGGCTGCGGATGCAGGTGCTGCACACGGACGACGCGGCGCAGGCGTACCGGCTGGCGGTGCTGTCCGGGGAGGCACGGGGGCCGTACAACCTGGCGGCGGAGCCGACGGTGGACGTGGAGCTGCTGGGCGAGATGTTCGGCACGCGCCGGGTGCGGCTTCCGCGTGCCGCGGCCCGGTCGGCGGTCGCGGCGGCGTGGGGGCTGCGGCTGCTGCCGGCCTCCCCGCACCTGTTCGACGCGGTGCTGCGGCTGCCGCTGATGGACTGCACGCGGGCGCGGGTGGAGCTGGGCTGGGCGCCGACGCGCACGGCGACGCAGGTGGTGGAGGAGTTCCTGCTGGGCATGCGGCAGGGCGCCGGGGAGAACACGGCGCCGCTGCACGGCAGCGCGGTGGGCTGAGCGGCACGGTTGCGCGGGTCCGCGCGGGGTACCCGCGAGGGCCGTACGGATGAAGGGAGAGCGTCGTGACCGACCATCGCCTCGAGGGCCCCGGTGAGAACGGCGTGGGTGTCCCCCGGGACCTGCCCGACCAGCAGGCCGGCCCGGACGAGGACCCCTGGGAGGTCGCGCCGGCCGCCGCGGAGCGGGAGAGCGAGCGCAAGGCCGAGGAGTCGGAGGACCAGGAGTCCGAGGGAAACGTCCCCGACACGGACGAGGCAGGCACAGGCCGCCAGGGCGCCCCCCACTCGGCGGCGTCCTACCCGGAAGCACCGGTCCCGGACGAGTCGACGGGCTGACGTGGCTGCCATCTGCGCGTCGGCGCGGAACGCGAGCCTTACTCGCCCCGTGCCAAGCCGACGCGCGCGGTGGTCGGGCGGGGCCGCCGGCCGCGACCCGGCTCAGCGTGGGACGCGGTCCCTGAGGGCCGTGTGCCAGGCCGGTGCGGGGGTGGTCGGGTCCGGGGCGGGGCGGCGCCCGCCTCGGTCGAAGAAGTCCGCGAGGGGCAGGATCGCCGCGCCTACCGTCACCGCGTCCGGGCCGAGCCTGCCGAGTTCGATGGTGACCCGCTCCGCCGGATGACGCAGCGCGTACGACAGGGCGTGGCGGCGTACGGCCGGCAGGAAGCGGGAGCCGAGCTGGAGGCCGGCCCAGCCGCCCATGAGGATACGTTCCGGCTGGAAGAGGTTGATCAGGTCGGACAGGCCCGCGCCCAGGTACTCGGCGGTCTCCTCCAGCACCGCGAGGGCGACGGGGTCGGGCTCGGCGCCGTCGGCGGGGTAGGCGGCGGCGAGCATCGTGGTGAGCGCCGTCTCCTCGTCGGTGTCCTCCGGGACCCGGCCGCCCTCCTCGCGCCAGCGGGCGAGCAGCGACTCCGCGCCCGCGTACGCCTCCAGGCAGCCGAGCGCGCCGCACCGGCAGCGGCGGCCCCGGACCCGTACGGTCAGGTGCCCCCACTCCACCGCCCGGCCGTGCCGCACCTCCGGGGTGACCAGGCACGCGCCGACACCGGAGCCGAAGAGGACCACGAGGGCGTTGCCCGCGCCGCGTCCGGCGCCGAACCACATCTCGGCCTGGCCGAGCGTCCGGGCGCCGTTGTCGATGAAGTAGGGCACGCCGTCGGGCAGCGGGGAGCCGGCGCGGAGCAGGGACTCCAGCGGGACCGCGTCCCAGCCGATGGTCTGCCCGTGCACCACCGCGCCCCGGTCGGCGGTGAGCTCGACGATGCCGGGGACGCCTATGCCGACGCCGAGGAGCCGCTCGGGGGCCAGGTCCGCGGCGGCGAGCACCTCGTCGATGCCGGAGCGGATGTGGTCCACGATGACCTCGACCTCGTACCGCTGCTGCTCCAGCGGCCGTTCGGTGCGGGCCAGCTCGGTGAGGGCGAGGTCGAAGAGCTCGACGCGGACGCGGGTCTCGCCGACGTCGACGCCGATCATGTGACCGCTCGCCGGGGCCACGCGCAGCAGGGTGCGGGGACGGCCCCCGTCGGAGTCGACACTGCCCGCCTCCTCGAGGAGCCCGTCGGCGATCAGGTCGGCGACGACGTTGCTGACGGAGCCGGAGCTGAGACCGGTCGCGGGTCCGAGTTCGAAGCGACTGAGAGGGCCGTCGAAGTACAGCCGCTGCAGCACGACCGTGCGGTTGGCCCGTCTGAGGTCGCGCACCGTGCGCCCGTTCCCCGCCATGTGGTTCCCCTCCCATGCACCCGGCCCGACCTGCAACATACCTGTGGCCCGCGGCCCGGCGCGACGTCCCCTCCCCCTTAGTTCACGATGTGAACTTACTCCCCTCGGCGATCTCCTCCAGCGTGGCCACCAGGTGCGGGCCGACCCGCTCCCGGACCCGGCGCGCGTCCTCGGCGCCGACCGCCCGCGGCACCGTCTCGGTGAGCATGATCAGGTCGAGGTAGGCGCGGTACAGGGCGAGGCGCAGACGGCCGTCCCCGTCGAGGACCGCCGGGCCGCCTTCCTTCGCGTAGCCGGCGAGGAAGGCGTCGTCCCGCCCGATGTCGTCGAGCAGCGCCAGGGAGACGAAGTCGGCGAGCGGGTCGCCCCAGAACATCCGCTCCCCGTCGATCAGCCCGCCGATCCGGGCGGGTCCGTCCGGACCGGCCCGGTCCACCAGGATGTTCCCGGGCCACAGGTCGAAGTGGACCAGCACCGGCACGGTGACGGCGTCCAGGGCGGGCGCGGCGGCGCGGAACACGGCGGCCACCTCGTCGACGGGAAGAGGCAGCCAGGGCCGGTGGTCGCGGGCGTCGGCGAGCACGGCGTCGGTCATCGCGGTGAAGGCGGTCCGCCAGTCGGGGGCGAGCGGTCCTAGGGCGCCCGTGGGGTAACCGAACGCGGTTCCGGTGACCTGGTGGAGCCGCGCCACGTGCCGGCCCAGTTCCCCGCGCAGGGCCTCACGTTCCCCACCCGCGGGCGCCGCCTCGGGCCAGGGCACGCCCGGACACGCGGTGAGCAGCAGGTGCGGTTCGGCGTGGTCCGGGGCGAGGGTCACGGCGCGCGGTGCGGGCACCTCGGCCCGCTCCGCCCCGGCGCAGAAGGCGGCCTCCGCGACCGTCAGCCGTCGCTCGTGGCGCAGCCCGGGCACGGTGGGCGGGGGCGGGACCTTGAGGACGTACCGGGTACCGTCGGACAGGAGGATCTCCTCGACGGTGTTGTAGGTACCTCCGGCCAGCGGCCGCACCTCGGCCAGGGCGCCGGGCGGCAGGCCGGCGTCCGCGAGCACCCGGCGGGCCCGTTCCCGGGAGTCCTCCATCGCGCCTTCCCCTCCCCCTCGGCGACTGCGGTACAGCGTACGGCGCGCCCGGGTGCGGGACGCCGGGGCGGTGGGCGGTGGGCAGCGGACCTCTGCGGCGGAAAACCGTTGGCTCCGGCGCGGGGCGGGTCCCTACGCTGGGCCGCCGAAACCTAGACCCCCTAGGTTTGATGGAACACCACAGGAGACGAGCCATGAGAGCACTCACCGAGAAGGACATCCGCAGTTCGTTCGTCAACTGCTCCAAGGGTGAGGCGAAGCGGCTGCACGTGCCCCGGGACCTGGACGACCGTCCGTGGGACGACCTCGACTTCCTGGGCTGGGGGGACCCGGGCGCACCCGACCGCAGCTATCTGGTCGTCGAGCGGCAGGACCGGATCGTGGGCGTGGCCATGCGCTTCCAGCCCGCCCGGCGCGGCTTCCTCCACCGCAGCATGTGCTCCCTGTGTCTGACGACCCATCCGCGCGGCGGAGTGGCGCTGATGACCGCCCGCAGGTCGGGTCCGGCGGGCCGGGAGGGCAACTCGGTCGGCGCCTACATGTGCACCGACCTGGCCTGCTCCCTGTACCTGCGCGGGCTGAAGGTGCCGGAGACCGGGGCGCGGTTCGAGGAGAGCCTCACCCTGGAGGAGCAGATCGAGCGCACTCGGAGCAATCTCTTCGCCTTCATCGACAAGCTGTGACCTGACCGGGCTACGCGATGTGCTCCCGTTGCCCGTCCCCCGGGCGACTGCCGTCACACTGGAACACGTTCGTCACACGCGGGGAGGGGGAACCGTCCGAGGATGCACGTCGTACGCCAGATGACCGCGCCTGCCGTCCGGTGGCTCAAGCGGCACCGTGATCCGCTGACCGTACAGACGGTGCGGTCGGCGGCCGCGGCCACCATCGCCTACGTCATCGCGGTCCGCCTGAGCCCGGAGGCCGCGCCGCTCACCGCTCCCCTGACGGCGCTGCTCGTCGTCCAGGTCACCCTGTACTCGACCCTGACGATGGGTCTGCGCCGGGTGAACTCCGTGGTGACGGGGGTGGTGCTGGCGATCCTGTTCAGTCTGCTCGTGGGCCTGACCTGGTGGAGCCTCGGTCTGCTGATCCTCGCGGCGCTGATCTCCGGTCATATCGTGCGGGCGGGTGACTTCGTGCCCGAGGTGGCGATCAGCGCGATGCTCGTGCTCGGCGTGACCGCGCACGGTGACACCGCCTGGGCGCGGATCGTGGAGACGCTGATCGGGGCCTTCGTCGGCATGGGGTTCAACCTGCTGCTGGCGCCGCCGGTGTGGGTGGAGGAGGCCGGCGAGTCCATCGAGGACCTGGCCCGCCGGGTGCGGCAGTTGATGCTGCGGATCGGTGAGGAGGCCGCGGGCCGTCCGCCCGCGGCACGCGCGGCGGCCCGGCTGCACGAGGCACGCCGTCTCGACCACGACATCAGCGAGGTGGACGCCGACCTGCGGCAGGCGGAGGAGAGCCTGCGCCTCAACCCGCGCGTGCGGGAGGGGCTGCTGCACCGGGTGGTGCTGCGCACGGGCCTGGACACGCTGGAGATCTGCACGGTGGTGCTGCGGGTACTGGCCCGCACCCTGACCGACCTGGCGAAGGAGCGGGAGCCGGAACGTCTCTTCTCGGAGGAGACGGGGCAGGTCTTCGAGCAGCTGCTGGCGGAGATCGCCGACGCCGTGGTGAGCTTCGCGGTGCTGGTCACCACGAGCGTGAGCGCCAACGCCGAGTCGGCGGAGGAGCGGCTCGCCTCGCAGCTGCGGCAGGCGGCCGGCACCCGCGACAGGCTGGCCGAGCTGCTGTTCGAGGAGGCCCGGCGGGACCCGAAGCGGTGGCAGCTGCTGGGCGCCCTGCTGACCGAGGTCAACCGCATCCTGGACGAGATGGACACCGAGCACCGCACCCGGCGGCTGTTCGAGGAGCTGGACCGTCACTCGCGGGAGCAGCGGGAGCGGCTCCCGCGGCTCACCCGCATGCGGGACCGGCTGTCGGGTCTGTCGGCCCGCTTCCGGGCCCTCCGCCGCCGCGACCGGGAGGAGAAGCCGGCGGGGCGTCACTGAGCGGGGCCGTCCCGGAAGGAGGCCCGGCGCCCCGCCCTCGTGGGCGGGTTCCCTTGCGTTCGACGGGTGATCGACGCCAAGGTTGCCCGAGTCGAGCGGGACGGGAGACGACCGAAGGTGCGTGTGATGAACAGGGCCGGCTTGAGCAGGCGCCGCTTCGTGGGCGCGTTCGCGGGAACGGCCGCCGGGATGTCGCTGCCCGCCTGCGACGGCGGCTCCCCGCCCTCCGACGCCCCGACCCCACTGGCACCGGCCACGATGACCGGCCCGGACGCGCCGAGCGCGACGCCCTCGGGTCCGCGCCCGCTGTACCTGGGCACGTACACCTCGACCGAGGGCGGCGGCGAGGGCATCGGGACCGCGACGTACGACCCGGCGACGGGGCGGATCAGCGGCGGGGAGGTCATCGGCGGGGTGGGCGACCCGTCGTTCCTGGCGGTGCACCCGGACGGGCGGACGCTGTACGCGGTGAACGAGCGGGAGGACGGCGCGGTGACCGCCGTGCGGCTGTCCGACCGGGAGGTGCTGGGCAGCAGGCCCACCGGCGGGTCCTCGCCGTGCCATCTGTCGGTGCATCCGGGCGGGCGGTTCCTGCTGAGCGCCGACTACGGCTCGGGCACGGTCGCGGTGCACCGGATCGAGGCGTCGGGCGCCCTCGGGGAGCGCACGGACCTGGTCACCCACTCCGAGCCGGCCCCGGGCCCGGGTCAACAGGGCCCTCACGCGCACCAGTTCGTCACCGCCCCGGACGGCGGTCACGTCCTCGCCGTGGACCTGGGCACGGACACCGTGTACACGTACCGCCTCGACGAGGAGGCGGGCACGCTCACCGAGGTGTCGAGGGCGACGGCGCGGGCCGGCGCGGGGCCGCGCCATCTGACGTTCCACCCGGGCGGGCGGTACGCCTACCTCGCGGGCGAGCTGGACGACACGGTGACCGTGTGCGCCTACGAGCCGGGGTCGGGGCGGCTGACGATCGGGGATCCGCAGCCGACGGGCTCGGACCCGGAAGCGGGCACCAACTACCCGGCGCAGCTCGTCGTCACCGGCGACGGCCGGCACGCGTTTCTGGCCAACCGGGGTCACGACAGCCTCGCGCGGTACGCCGTCGAGGACGACGGGGCCCGGCTGCGGCTGCTCGGCACGGTGCCGGTGGGCGGCGACTTCCCGCGCCACGTCGCCCTCTCCCCCGACGGCGGGCTGCTGTTCACGGCGAATCAGAGGTCCGGTGACGTCAGCGTGTTCCGGGTGGACGCGGACAGCGGTGAACTGCGCCCGGCGGGCGAGCCGTTCGCGTCACCCGTCGCCGTCTGCGCGCTGCCGCTGTAGCGGCCGGGGGCAGGAGGCGGCGGCCGCCTGGGAGAGCAGCACGTGCATGCGCTCGGTGAGCTGTGCGACGTCGTCGGCGGGCGCGTGGAAGGGCAGCCGTACGTCGCCGTCGGTGCGGGCGCGTTCGATCCGCAGCGTCAGCCCGTGGCGGTCCACGGCGAGCGGCCGCACCCGGACCGCGCCCTGGAGGCTCTCCGGGTCCACGAGACGGGTGAGCCGGTCGACGGCGTCGGCGTGGCAGTCCGCGAGGTGGGTCAGCAGCCGTGCCTCGGCGCCGGCCAGCGGGTCGGGCGCGGCGGCGGCGAACTCGTCGGCGCCGACCGTCAGCGCGCCGGAGGGCCTGCGGAGGACCACGCGGCTGGGCCGCAGGGCGATCCTGCCGCCCTCGACGGAGAACCATCCGGCGAGCCACACCCGGGAGCGGACGCGGTCGCGCACGGGGACGGGCGCGACGTCGGCGAACTCCAGCACGGCGGACGGCTCTCCGCGCGGTGCGCAGATCGCGGCGGCGAGCAGGGCGCCGTCCTCGGGCACGTCCAGCAGCACCGTCCCGTCGTCCGTGACGGTGTGCGCGCCGACCAGCTCCTCGCGGGTGCCCTCCGCGGTCACCGTGCAGGACCATGCGGCGGCGAGCACGGAGCGGGCCCGCTCGGCCGCGCCCGGCGCGGCGGCCCAGCCGTGCGTGTGGTCACCCATCCCAACCTCCTATTAGGTAAGCCTTGCCTAACCTATCGAAGATCGGGGCGGGCGCCAACCGGCCCTTCGATCTTTTCGGAAGCTTTCCGCGCGGTCAGGGAGCGAGAAGGCCCAACAGGGCGCGCGCGCACAGGTCCCGCACCTGCTCGCGCCCCAGCCTCGCCCCGCGCAGCCACTCCAGACAGACCGCCGTGGTGAACGCCAGCCAGCCGCGCACCGCGAGCCGGATATCCGGCCGGTTTTCCAGCACCGGCCCGAACTCGGGGTCGGCGGCGAGCGCGGCCAGGATCTGCCGCTCCTGCGCGGCCAGCGCCCGCCGGTAGACCCTCCGCACCGCCTGGTCCCCCGCCGCGTCGGCGCGGTGGAAGGCGCGGTAGCCGTGCGCGTGGGACTCGACGTACTCCAGATAGGCGTCGAGCCCGGCGGCGAGCTGCGCCCGCACCGGGACGCCCGGCACGGGCGCCGTCATACGGAGCATCCGCTCGCTCTCGCGCTCCACCACGGCCGCGAAGAAGTCCCGTTTGGCCGGGAAGTAGTGGTAGAGCAGTCCGCGCGACACCCCGGCGATCTCGGCGACCTGCTCGATCCACACCTCGTCGTACGGGCTCTCGGAGAACAACCGCGCACCTACGGCCAGCAGTTGCTCCCGGCGCTCCTCGGTGCTGAGCCGGCGGCGCGCGCGCCCGCCCTGGTCCACGGCCATTCCCGCACTGTAGTTGACGCCGGTCCGGCGGCCGGACCAGACTGTGACCGCGTTATTGAACTCATGTGCAACACGTCGCCACTCGCTCGCCGGACCGAAGGAGACCGCGTCATGGCGGAGACGACGGCACGGGCCGCTGTGCCGAAGGGATTCCGCAGCGCGGAGCAGGGCTGGCCCGCACTGCACCGCATACCGCACCCGCCGCACCGGCTGCCGCTGCTGGGCGACGTCGTCGGGGCGAGCAGACGCACGCCCGTCCAGGACTCGGTGCGCATGGCCCGGCAGCTGGGCCCGATCTTCCGACGCCGGGCCTTCGGCCGGGAGTTCGTGTTCACCTGGGGCGCCGGGCTGGTGGCCGACCTGACCGACGAGTCGCGGTTCGCCAAGCACGTGGGGCTGGGCGTGGCCAACCTCCGCCCGCTCGCGGGCGACGGGCTGTTCACCGCGTACAACCACGAACCCAACTGGCAGTTGGCGCACGACGTGCTGGCGCCCGGGTTCAGCCGTGAGGCGATGGCCGGGTACCACCCGATGATGCTGTCGGTGGCGGCGCGCCTGACCGAGCACTGGGACCGCGCGGCGGCGGACGGCCGGTGGGTGGACGTGCCCGGCGACATGACCAAGCTGACGCTGGAGACGATCGCGCGCACCGGGTTCGGGCACGACTTCGGCTCGTTCGAACGGGCACGCCCGCACCCGTTCGTCACGGCGATGGTCGGCACGCTGTCCCACGCGCAGCGTCTGAACAACGTGCCGCCGCCGCTGGCTCCGCTGCTGCTGCGCCGGGCGAACCGGCGCAACGCCGACGACATCGCACGGCTGGGCCACATCGTCGACGCAGTGGTCCGCCGACGGCGTGCGGACGGGCACGCGGACGGCGATCTGCTGGACCGGATGCTGGAGACGGCGCACCCGGACACCGGGGAGCGGCTGTCTGCGGAGAACGTGCGCCGCCAGGTCATCACGTTCCTGGTGGCCGGTCACGAGACCACCTCCGGCGCCCTGTCCTTCGCCCTCCATTACCTGTCCCTCCACCCGGACGTGGCGGACCGCGCCCGCGCCGAGGTGGACCGCGTCTGGGGCGACACGGACACGCCCGCCTACGAGCAGGTCGCCCGCCTCCGGTACGTCCGCCGTGTCCTCGACGAGTCGCTGCGGCTGTGGCCGACGGCGCCGGCGTACTCGCGTGAGGCGACGCGGGACACGGTGCTGGCGGACGAGCACCCGATGCGGCGGGGCGCGTGGACGATGGTGCTGATCCCGATGCTGCACCGGGACCCCGAGGTCTGGGGCGCGGACGCCGACCGCTTCGACCCGGACCGCTTCGACTCGGCGGCGGTACGCTCCCGCCCGCCCCACACCTACAAACCCTTCGGCACGGGCGCCCGCGCCTGCATCGGCCGCCAGTTCGCCCTGCACGAGGCGACCTTGGTGCTGGGCCTGCTCCTCCGCCGCTACGACCTGCGCCCGGACCCGTCGTACCGCCTCCGCGTGACGGAACGGCTCACGTTCATGCCGGAGAACCTGCGACTGCGCCCGGCCCGGCGAAGTGCGGCACGCCCGGACATCCCCGCACAGCGGACGGACAGCGGGACGGCGTCCCGGGGCTCCGGTGGTCTAGCCGATTGAGTACGTGACGCCGGGCGCCGCGTGGTCGACCGGGCCGTCGAAGCGGGTCGCGGCGCGGGCGACCGCCTGCCGCGGTGTCAGGAAGCGGCCGACGTGCGTGACGATCAGGCGGGCCGCTCCGGACGTGCGGGCCGTGTCCCCGCAGTCCTCGGGGGTGTGGTGCACCTGTTCACCCTCGGACGGCGGCCGGTCGCTCTCCGCCTCGCACAGCAGCACGTCGCACCCCTCGGCCAGCTCCGTGAGGCTCGGGCACGGGGCCGTGTCCCCGGAGTAGACGAGGGACGCTCCCGCCGTCTCGATGCGCACGGCGAAGGCGGGGATGCCGTGGGCCACCGCCCGGCTGGTCAGCCGGAGCGGGCCGACCGTCGTCCGGTGGCCGTCGTGCAACTCGGTCACGGCGAAGGCGGATTCGACCGGGCTGCGGGCCGGGGTGTTGGTGAGGAAGTGGGCCAGGCGGTCCGCGGTCCCGGGCGGGCCGTAGAGCGGGATCGGCGACGCGAGGTCGATGTCCGCGAACAGGAGGCCGTCGTAGGCGGTGAGCAGGTCCGCGCTGTGGTCGGCGTGGAGATGGGATATCCAGATCGCGTCGAGCTCGTCCAGCCTCACGTACCGCTGGAGCGGGCCGAGCGTCCCGCTGCCCGCGTCCATCCAGACCCGGGCGCCGCCGCTCGACACCAGATAGCCGGAGCACGGGTTGTCCGCGGCCGGGTAGGGCGTCGCGCAACCCAGGACCGTGAGGTCGAGGCGTCCGTCAGACATGGTGGGAGTCCTCCTCGTCAGGAAGTGTCAGACCCCGCAGCCGCTCCGGGTCCGCCAGGATGTAGAGGGCCGTGATGCGGCCCTCGTGGACCGTGGCCGTCAGGACCGAGCCGACGCGGCCGTCGGCCACGCCGACCAGGCCCGGGGCGTCGTTGACCAGGACCATGCGGGCGGTCGCGTTGTAGCGGGAGAAGAGCATCGCCGACTCGGCGACGCGCCGCGCGCCCTGGAGCCGCTTGGACCCCGCCACGCCCTGGACGAGTGCGCCCGCGTCCGCGCGCAGCACCACGTCCGGGTGGAGCACGGCGAGCAGCGCCTCGAAGTCGCCGGTGCGCGCGGCGGCGCGGAACGCGTCGAGGGCTTCCCGCTGACGGGCGGTGTCCGGGTCGGACGGCGGGGCGGTGTCGCGGACCCGGCGGCGGGCCCTGCTGGCGAGCTGCCGTGTCGCGGCCGGGGTGCGTTCCAGCACCGGGGCGATGTCGTCGAAGGGCACGGCGAACAGGTCGTGCAGCACGAACGCCAGCCGCTCGTCGGGATGGAGGGTCTCCATGACGACCAGCAGGGCGATGCCCACCGAGTCGGCCTCCAGCGCCTGCTGTTCCGGGTCGACGCGGGAGAGCGGCCGGATCACCGGGTCGGGGACGAACGTGTCGTCCATCGGCTGCTCCCGGCGCGCCGTGCGCGAGCGCAGCAGGTCCAGGCAGATGCGGCCGGTCACCGTGGTGAGCCAGCCGCCCAGGTTGTCGATCTCGCCGGGCTTCACGCGGCCCAGCCGCAGCCACGCCTCCTGCACGGCGTCCTCCGCCTCGGCGAGCGAGCCGAGCATGCGGTAGGCCACCGCCTTGAGGTGGGCGCGGTGCTCCTCGAAGCTCCGCGCGAGCAGTTCCCCGTCCTCCCCCACGGCGCTCACCTCGGGAACAGCTCGAAGGGGACCGCCGGGCGGCTCCCGAACCGCTTCCCCGTCTCCTCGGCGAAGCCGGTCAGCAACGTGCGCGCGTACGTCTCCGGGTCCTCGTCGGTGAGCGCCTCGATGTAGGTGCGGTGCTCCAGCAGGGAGCGCACCGCCCGCTCCAGCCCGGCGGTCGCGTCCACCGCGTGGGTGGGCGAGCTCGAACCGGCGACCGCCACCCAGCGCACACCGTCCCAGGGCTGAAGCCCCTGCTCGGTCAGCTCGGGGAAGATCCAGCGGTTGCCGGCGTCACCGGCCGCGTCGAGCGTGGCGCGGCCGACGGCCACGTGGTCCGGCGTGTTCCACGCGGTGCCGCCCCAGGTGTCCCGGTGGTTCAGCGTGACGACCAGCTCGGGCCGGTGGCGCCGGATCGCCGCCGCGATGTCCCGGCGGAGGGCGGGGCCGTACTCGACGACGCCGTCCGCGTGGTCCAGGAACGCGACCTCGGACACGCCCACCACGGCCGCGCTCGCCCGCTGTTCGAGCTCCCGGAGCGGCCCGCACCTGGCCGGCTCCAGCGTGTCGATGCCCGCCTCGCCGCGGGTCGCCAGCACGTAGGAGACCTCGCGGCCCGCGTCGGTCCAGGCGGCGACGGCCGCCGCGCAGCCGTACTCCAGGTCGTCGGGGTGGGCGACCACGGCCAGAGCGCGCTGCCAGTCGTCGGGCATGGGCTGGAGTTGACTGATCGTCGGCTCGGTCATGCTCCGCAGGTTAACCCCCGGCACCGACAGTGCACGGGGGCGCGCGGTCGGACCTCCTCGCGGTCAGGCGTCCCCGCGGTCAGGCGTCCCCGCCGTCAGGCGTCCCCGCGGGCGAGGGCGAGCAGACGGTCCAGGACGCGGGGGCCTCCCGCGCGGACGCCGTCGTGCTCGAACTCGTCGGTCACCCAGGTGCGCAGGCCGCGGACCGCCCGGGCGGTGGCCAGGGAGTGCGCGGTGTCGACGTACATGTCGTCGTGGTAGACGGCTGCGGCGGCCGGGACCTCGTTGGCGGCCAGGCGGGCCGGGTCGTACAGCGGGGTCCAGTCGGTGCGGGCGGCGAGGAGTTCCGCGGTCTCGCGCAGGGGGCGCAGCGCCGGGTCGCACTCGAACGTCCAGGGGTGGATCGTCTCGCCGGTGAACAGCACCGGCTGGTCGCCGGCGAGGGCCTTTGCCGCGTCGAACTGCGGGAACTCGGCCCGGACCCGCTCGGCGGACCAGGCGGTGGGGCGGGCGTCCTGGGCGTAGATCGCCTCGTGGATCAGCGCGTAGAGCGGGTGTCCGGCGAAGGACAGCAGGCCCTGGACCTCCTCCTGGAAGGCGTCCGAGAGAGCGGGGCCGGACGGGGTGGGGACGAAGGCGTCCTCGAGGAGGAAGTGCAGGCGGTGGCTGCCGTCGCCGCCGCCCAGCATCAGACCGAGGGACTGGAAGGCCTCGACGGTGAACCGGTAGCCGTTCGGCAGGACCACGTCGTGGGTGAGGAGGTGGTCGGCGATGCGGCGGGCGCGCTCGACGTCCTGCGGGTAGCGGGCGTAGTGGGCGGCGACCTTGCGCTCGATGCGCGGGTAGGCGGCCCGGTAGACGTCGTCGGCGTGCGCGTCGAGGGAGGGCAGACCGCCGGTGATCAGGGCGGTGTCCAGGCCCTCTGGGGCGAGGGACAGGTAGGCGACGGTGCAGAAGCCGCCGAAGCTCTGGCCGAGCACGGTCCAGCGGGCGCCGCCGGTGACCTGCGGGCGGATGGCCTCGCAGTCCCGGACGATCGCGTCGGAGCGGAAGTGGGTGAGGTGGTCGGCCTGCTCGGCGGGGCCGCCGCGCAGGGGGAGCGTCTGCCGGTTGGCGGGGGTGGAGGCGCCGGTGCCGCGCTGGTCGAGGAGGAGGACCCGGTAGTCGTCCAGGGCGCGGCCGAGCCAGGCCGGCTTGCCGACGAAACGGTTCGCCCCGAAGCCCGGACCGCCCTGGAGGTACAGCAGCCAGGGCAGGTCCCGGTCCGCCTTGTCCCGGGCGACGACCTCGCGCGCGTACAGCTCGATCGTCTCCCCCGAGGGGTTGTCGTGATCGAGGGGCACGGTGAACCGGCGGTCGGTGAGGACCACTCCGGGCTGGCGGTAGGTGTCGGTCAACGGGACTCCCGGGACGAACGGATTGTCGGGCCGCGACCCAGTTCAGCACATGTTCCTTCGGCCAACGACCCCGGGATCATGAAAAAGTTCCTGAATGCCGGTCGATTCCGTCGGTCAGCGCGCGGACAGGCTGGAGCGCCGTACGACCAGTTCCGGGGCGAGCACCACACGGCGGTGCTCGTGCGGGACGCCGGTGTCCTCGGTCTCCTCGAGCAGCAGCTCGGCGGCCAGCGCGCCCATGGTGACGGCGGGCTGGCGCACGGAGGTGAGCGGCACGGCCGCCGCGGCGGCGAACTCGATGTCGTCGTAGCCGACGATGGCGAGGTCGTCGGGGACGCCGACGCCGGCCGCGTACATCGCCTGGAGCACGCCGAGGGCGAGCAGGTCGTTGGCGCAGAACACGGCGGTGGGGCGGTGGGCCAGACCGAGGAGGCGGGCTCCGGCGTCACGTCCGGCGGCGACGTCGAGCCGCTCGGTGGGCAGCTCGTGCAGGCTGTCGGGGCCGAGCCCGGCCTCGGCGAGGGCGTCGAGCGCGCCGGTGCGGCGGTCGCGGACCTGGTTGAGTCCGGGCGGGCCGCTGACGTACGCGATGGAGCGGTGCCCTGCGTCGACCAGGTGTCGCACGGCCAGGGCGCCGCCGGCCACGTCGTCGACGGAGACGGAGCACTCGGTGGTGCCCTCGGCGACCCGGTCGACCAGCACGAACGGGATGCCGTGGCGGCGGAACGCCTCGATGGTGCGGCCGGTGGCGTCGGCGGGGGTGAGCAGCACGCCCCGTACGCGCTGTTCGGCGAAGAGGGACAGGTACTCGGCCTCCTCGCTCGGGCTCTGGGCGCTGTTGCAGACCATGACGCCGAGGCCGGCCTGGCGGGCGGCCCGCTCGGCGCCGCGCGCCACGTCGACGAAGAAGGGGTTGCCCATGTCGAGGACGAGCAGGCCCATGATGCGGCTGCGTCCGGCGCGCAGCTGGCGGGCGGACTCGCTGCGGACGTAGCCGAGCCGGTCGATGGCGGACAGCACCCGGGCGCGGGTCTCGGCGGCGACCGTGTCCGGACGGTTGATCACGTTGGAGACGGTGCCGACGGAGACTCCGGCGACGCGGGCGACGTCCTTGATACCCACCGACTGGGCCATCGGGCAGGGACCTCCAGGGATACGGGGAGACAGGGGGCGGCGCGGGCGGGCCCTCACACTACCCGCACGTCCGGCCCTTTTCGGTCACGGGCCGGGCGGGTCCGTGGCCGTCAGCCGAGGTGGAAGACCTCGGTGAGCGGGGTCATCGCCTCGTCGGGCCGGGAGCCGTCGAGTGACTCGAAGAAGGGCGCCATCTCGGCTTGCCAGCGGGCGTTGACCTCGGTGGCCTCCATGCCGGCCTTGGCGGCCTCGAAGTCGTCGGTCTCCAGGTAGCCGACGAGGAGGCCGTCGTCGCGCAGGAAGAGAGAGTAGTTGTGCCAGCCGGTGGCCGAGAGCGCCTCGCGCATCTCGGGCCACACGGCTCCATGGCGTGCGCGGTACTCGTCGATGCGGTCCTGGCGGACCTTGAGCAGGAAGCAGACGCGTCGCACGGAGCACCGCCTTTCCGGGAGCAGTTCGGGGGAGATCAGAAGTCGAAGTCGTCGATGTTCCCGGCGTTGAAGACGGTGGGCCTGCCCAGGTTGATCACGCCGTCCTCGCCGATGGTGTACTCGCCCATGGCGCCGGCGGTGAAGGTCTCGCCCTCCTGGCCGGTGATCTGTCCGGAGGCGAGCGCGACGGCGGTGCGGGCGGCCAGCTCGCCGAGCTTCGCCGGATCCCACAGCTCGAACGCCTCGACGGTGCCGTTCTTCACGTACGTGCGCATGTCGTTGGGGGTGCCCAGGCCCGTGAGCTTGACCTTGCCCTTGTACTTGGAGCCGGACAGGTACTGGGCGGCGGCCTTGATGCCGACCGTGGTCGGGGAGATGATCCCCTTGAGGTTCGGGTACTCCTGGAGGAGGCCCTGGGTCTGCTGGAAGGACTGCTGGGCGTCGTCGTTGCCGTAGGCGACCTTGACCAGCTTCATGTCCTTGTACTTGGGATCCTTGAGTTCGTCCTTCATGAACTCGATCCAGGTGTTCTGGTTGGTCGCGGTCTGCGCGGCGGACAGGATCGCGATATCGCCCTTGTGGCCGATCTGTTCGGCGAGCAGCTGTACCTCGGTGCGGCCCAGGTCCTCGGCGGACGCCTGCGAGACGAAGGCGTTGCGGCAGTCGGCCTTGGTGTCGGAGTCGTAGGTGACGACCTTGATGCCGTTCCTCATGGCCTGCTTGAGCGCGGTGCACAGGGCGCCCGGGTCCTGCGCGGAGACGGCCATGGCGTCGACCTGTTGCTGGGTGAGCGTGTTGACGTAGGAGACCTGGCCCGCGGTGTCGGTGGCGCTGGTGGGGCCGACCTCCTTGAAGGTGGAGCCGAGTTCCTTGACGGCCTTCTCGCCGCCCTTGTCGGCGGAGGTGAAGTAGGGGTTGTTGACCTGCTTGGGCAGGAAGCCGACGGTCAGGCCCTTCTTGGTGGCCGCGTCCGGGTCGGCCTTGCCGGCGGAGGCGGCGGCGCCGCCCTCGTTCTTGACGTCCTCCTTCGTGGTGCCGCCGCACGCGGTGGCGGCGAGGGCGAAGGAGGTGACGGCGGCGAGGGCCGCACAGGTACGGCGGAGGGATGCTGTGCGCATGGCGGGTTCCTTAAGGGCGAGGAGAGGTCAGGAGGTCGGTGCGGGCGTCTTGGGGTCCGGAGCGGTGGCCGCCCGTCGTCCGGCGCGGGCCACGGCGATCTGCCGGGCGACGCGCGGGCCGAGGACGGACAGCACGAGCAGCGCGCCGGTGACGACGATCTGGGACTGGGCGGAGACGTCCCTCAGGCTCATCACGTTCTGCAGGGCGCCCAGCAGGAACACGCCGGCGATCGCGCCGCCGAGGGTGCCCCTGCCGCCGTCGAAGTCGATGCCGCCCAGCAGCACGGCGGCGACGACGGACAGTTCGAGGCCGGTGGCGTTGTCGTAGCGGGCGCTGGCGTAGTGCAGCGCCCAGAAGACGCCGGTGAGGGCCGACATCAGGCCGGTGACCGTGAACAGGATCAGCTTCTGCCGCCTGACGCGGACGCCGGCGAACCGCGCGGCCTCCTCGCCGGCGCCGATCGCGAACAGCGACCGGCCGAACGGGGTGGCGTGCAGGGCGACGACGGCGATCGCGAGCAGCACCAGGAAGGGCAGGAAGGCGTACGGGACGAACGTGTCGCCGATGCGTCCGGCGGCGAAGTCCAGGTAGGCGGAGGGGAAGTCGGTGACCGCGTCGGAGCCGAGCACGATCTGCGCGATGCCCCGGTAGGCGGCGAGGGTGCCGATGGTGACGGCGAGCGAGGGCAGTCCGAGGCGGGTCACCAGCAGGCCGTTGACCAGGCCGCACACGACGCCGAGGAGCAGGCAGAGCGGGATGATCGTCTCGATGGCCATGCCCTGGTTCCACAGGGCGCCCATCACCGCGCCGGACAGCCCTGCCGTGGACGCCACGGACAGGTCGATCTCGCCGGACACCACGAGCAGCGTCATGGGCAGGGCGATGAGCGCGATCGGCAGGGTGTTGCCGATGAGGAACGACAGGTTGAGGGCGTTGCCGAAGCCGTCGACGGTGGTGAACGACAGCAGCAGGACGACCACGAACAGGGCGCCGACGACCGTGTCCCAGCGAACGGCGCGCGTGAGGGAGTCAGGCATGGCGGGCGTTCCTCTTCTTCAGGGCGGAGGCCACGCGCAGCGCGAAGATCCGGTCGACCGCGATGGCGAGGACGAGCAGGATGCCGTTGATGGCGAGCACCCACACGGAGCTGACGCCGAGCGCGGGCAGCACACTGTTGATCGAGGTGAGCAGCAGCGCGCCGAGGGCGGCGCCGTAGACGCTGCCGGAGCCGCCGGTGAAGACGACGCCGCCGACCACCACCGCGCTGACGACGGTGAGTTCGTAGCCGCTGCCGGTGCCGGAGTCGACGTTGCCGAACCGGGCGAGGTACAGCGCGCCGGCCAGTCCGGCGAGGGCGCCGCAGAAGGTGTAGGCGGCGAGGATCCGCTTGCGCACCGGGATGCCGGCGAGCCGGGCCGCCTCCGGGTTGGACCCGAGCGCGTACAGCTCGCGTCCGCCGCCGAAGTGCCGCAGGTAGTACGCCGTCGCCACCAGCACCGCGAGGGCGATCAGCGCCAGGTAGGGCACGGCGGAGACGCCGCCGGAGCCGAAGTCGACGAAACCGCCGGGGAGATCGGCCGCGGTGATCTGGCGGGAGCCGACCCAGATGGAGTCGACGCCGCGGATGATGTACAGCGTGCCGAGGGTGACGACGAGGGCGGGCACCTGGCCGAGGGAGACGAGCAGGCCGTTGAGCAGACCGAAGCCGATGCCGAGCAGGACGGCGAGGGCGACGGCGACGACCGGGTTCCCGCCGCCCTGGAGGTAGGTGCCCGCGGCGAAGGCGCTGATGCCGAGGGTGGAGCCGACGGACAGGTCGACGTTGCGGGTGATGACGACCAGGGCCTGGCCGGTGGCGACCAGCACCAGGATGGTCGCGTTGAGCAGCAGGTCCTTGACGCCCTGCTCGGACAGGAACGCGCTGTTGCCGGCCTGGGTGACGGCGATCATCACCAGGAACACGCCGAGGATGGCGAGTTCGCGCATCTTGAAGACGCGGTCCACCAGCCGGGTGGCGCCGGCCTGCGGCACCTCGGTGGCGGGGGCTGAGTCCGGGGCGGTGACCGTCATGCCGTGCCCCTTTCGTGCGCTGCTCCGCCCGTGTGGCGCGGATGCGCGGGCGTCGTGTCCGTCCGCGGGCCGGCGGCCGCGCGTGTTCCCCCACGGCCTGCGGGGTGCGGGCGGTGGTCCCGGCTCACGCGGCCCTCCCGGTGGCTGCGGCCATCACGGTTTCCTCGGTGGCGTCGGTGCGGGGGATCTCGGCGGTGAGCCGTCCCTCGTGCATGACCAGCACGCGGTCGGCCATGCCGAGGACCTCGGGCAGGTCGGAGGAGATCATCAGGACGGCCACGCCGTCGGCGGCGAGCTGTGACAGCAGCCGGTGCACCTCGGCCTTGGTGCCGACGTCGATGCCGCGCGTGGGCTCGTCCACGATCAGCACCTTGGGGCGCGTGGCGAGCCACTTGGCGAGGACGACCTTCTGCTGGTTGCCGCCGGACAGGGTGTTCACCGTGTCGGCGATCCGGGCGTACTTGACGCGGAGCTTCACGGCCCAGTCGAGGGAGCGGCTGCGTTCGGCGCCGCGGTCCATCAGCCCGGCCCTCACGGTGGCGCCGAGGCCGGTGAGGCCGATGTTGCGCTCGATGGACATGTCCATCACCAGGCCCTGGGCGCGCCGGTCCTCGGGGACCAGGGCGAGTCCGGCGGCCATCGCGGTGGACGGGGCGCCGTTGGTGAGCCTGCGCCCGTCGACCTCGACCTCGCCGGCGTCCCGGCGGTCGATGCCGAAGACCGCGCGGGCCACCTCGGTGCGTCCGGCGCCGACCAGTCCGGCGAGCCCCACGATCTCGCCGCGCCGCACGTCGAAGGAGACGTCGGTGAAGACGCCCTCGCGGGTGAGGCGGCGCACGCTCAGGGCGACCTCGCCGGGTGTCACGTCCTGTTTGGGGTAGAGCTCGGCCAGGTCGCGGCCGACCATGCGGCGGATCAGGTCGTCCTCGGTCATCCCGTCGAGGGGTTCGCTCGCGATCCAGGCGCCGTCGCGCAGGGTGGTGACCCTCCGGCAGATGTCGAAGATCTCCTCCAGGCGGTGGGAGATGAACAGGACGGCGGCGCCCTGGTCGCGCAGCGCGCGGACGACGCCGAAGAGGCGGGCGACCTCACTGTGGGTGAGGGCGGCGGTGGGCTCGTCCATGATCAGGACGCGGGCGTCGAAGGAGAGCGCCTTGGCGATCTCGACGATCTGCTGGTCGGCGATGGACAGTCCGCGGGCGGGCCGGTCCGGGTCCAGTTCGACGCCGAGCCGCTTCATCAGGGCGGTGGTGGCCTCCCGCGTCGCCCGGTGGTCGATCCGGCGCAGGGCCCGGCGGGGCTGACGGCCCATGAAGATGTTCTCGGCGATCGACAGGTCGGGGAAGAGCGTCGGCTCCTGGTAGATGACGGCGATGCCGGCGTCCCGGGCGTCTCCGGGTCCGTGGAAGACGACGGGCGCGCCGTCGAGCAGCACCTGCCCCGCGTCCGGCCGGTGCACTCCGGCGAGCGTCTTGATGAGCGTGGACTTGCCGGCTCCGTTCTCTCCGGCCAGGGCGTGCACCTCCCCGGGGAACAGCTCCAGGGAGACGTCCCGCAGCGCGCGGACCGCGCCGAAGGACTTCGAGATGCCCTTGAGCGCGAGGACCGGGGCCGGACCCGTGTCGGACGGGTGGGTCATGAGGGCTCCTCGACGACGTCGGCGGGGCGGCCCCGACGATGCCGTGAAAGGTTTCAACTGGGTTGCCGGGACGTTAGGCGCGTCCCGCATGTCACGTCAATGGGTCACAGTCGAAAAACTGTGGGCGGGTTCGGACCGCGCGCTGGTGGCGGGAGAAGGCGCCGGCCGGAGGGGTTGACACCTCTTCGGGGGACCCCTAGCTTCGCGTTCTGAATCGTTTCACTCAGTGGTCGTCACGACCCGATGTCACAGGAGCCCTGACGTGACCGAGCGCGCCGCGGTGAAAGCCGCCCTCAAGACCCAGGCTGTCGAGACGCCGTCGTGGGCGTACGGCAACTCCGGCACCCGGTTCAAGGTGTTCGCGCAGCAGGGCGTCCCGCGTGATCCGCGGGAGAAGCTGGACGACGCGGCCAAGGTGCACGAGTTCACGGGCGTGGCGCCGACCGTGGCGCTGCACATCCCCTGGGACAAGGTCGACGACTACGCGGCGCTGGCCCGGCACGCCGAGGACCGCGGGCTGCGGCTCGGCGCGATCAACTCCAACACCTTCCAGGACGACGCCTACCGGCTCGGCTCCGTCTGCCACCCGGACGCGGCCGTGCGCCGAAAGGCCGTGGACCATCTGCTGGAGTGCGTCGGCATCATGGACGCGACCGGGTCGAAGGACCTGAAGCTGTGGTTCGCGGACGGCACCAACTACCCCGGGCAGGACGACATCCGGGCCCGACAGGACCGGCTGGCGGAGGCGCTCGCCGAGGTCTACGAGCGGCTGGGGGACGACCAGCGGATGCTGCTGGAGTACAAGCTGTTCGAGCCGGCCTTCTACGCGACGGACGTCCCGGACTGGGGGACGGCGTACGCGCACTGTCTGAAGCTGGGGCCGAAGGCGCAGGTGGTGGTGGACACCGGACATCACGCGCCGGGCACGAACATCGAGTTCATCGTGGCGACGCTGCTGCGGGAGGAGAAGCTCGGGGGGTTCGACTTCAACTCGCGGTTCTACGCCGACGACGACCTGATGGTCGGCGCGGCCGACCCGTTCCAGCTGTTCCGGATCATGTACGAGGTGATCCGCGGGGGCGGGTTGTCGAGGGACGTGGCATTCATGCTGGACCAGTGCCACAACGTGGAAGCGAAGATTCCCGCGATCATCCGGTCCGTCATGAACGTGCAGGAGGCCACCGCCAAGGCGTTGCTGGTCGACCGGCCGGCTCTGGACGAGGCGCAGCGCGCCGGGGATGTGCTGGGGGCCAACGCCGTGTTGATGGACGCGTTCAGTACGGACGTGCGTCCGCTTCTTCGGGAGGTCCGGGAGGAGATGGGGCTGGATCCCGACCCGATGGGGGCGTACGCACGGTCGGGGTGGGCCGAGAAGATCGTGGCCGAGCGGGTGGGGGGTCAGCAGGCGGGGTGGGGGGCGTAGGCGTCTGCCGGGTTTCTGTGTCGTCGTCGGGTGCGGGTTCGTGGGGGCTGGTCGCGCAGTTCCCCGCGGCCCTGTAGGCGCGTTTCGCTCCCTCCTTCTCCGATCCCCATGCACCTCTGAGGTGCGTCCCGCTCACCCTCTTCCCTAAGGACTGGTTGTCATGGTTCACCGCGAAGTTGATGCTCTGCTCGCTCGGTCGCGCCGGCTGGGGAGCGATCCCCGGAACACCAACTACGCCGGGGGGAACGCCTCCGCCAAGGGGCGGGAGGTCGATCCCGTCACCGGGGGCGAGGTGGAGCTGATGTGGGTCAAGGGGTCCGGTGGGGATCTGGGGACCCTGACCGAGGGCGGGCTGGCCGTGTTGCGGCTGGACCGGCTGCGGGCGCTCGCCGACGTGTATCCGGGGGTGGAGCGCGAGGACGAGATGGTCGGCGCGTTCGACTACTGCCTGCACGGCAAGGGCGGTGCCGCGCCCTCCATCGACACCGCGATGCACGGGCTGGTCGACGCCGCCCACGTCGACCATCTGCACCCCGACTCGGGCATCGCGCTGGCGTGCGCCGCCGACGGGGAGAAGCTGACCGCCGAGTGCTTCGGGGACACCGTGGTGTGGGTGCCGTGGCGGCGGCCCGGGTTCCAGCTGGGGCTGGACATCGCCGCCGTGAAGGCCGCGAACCCTCGGGCGATCGGCTGTGTGCT
Organism: Streptomyces althioticus; assembly: GCA_014649355.1. GTDB lineage: Bacteria > Actinomycetota > Actinomycetes > Streptomycetales > Streptomycetaceae > Streptomyces > Streptomyces althioticus. Next base: position 34,579 of record BMSW01000006.1, on the reverse strand, counting down.
CGGCGGGCACGGGATCACCGCGTGGGGTGACACCTCCGAGGAGTGCGAGCGGAACTCGCTGCACATCATCCGCACCGCCGAGCGGTTCCTCGCCGAGCGGGGGCGACCCGAGCCGTTCGGGCCGGTGGTGGAGGGGTTCGAGGCGCTGCCGCAGGGCGAGCGGCGGGAGCGGGCGGCGGCTCTCGTGCCGTACGTGCGGGCGATCGCCTCGCGGGACCGGCCGCAGGTGGGGCACTTCGACGACTCGGACGCCGTGCTGGACTTCCTGGCACGGGCGGAGCACCCGCGGCTGGCCGCGCTGGGGACGTCGTGCCCGGATCACTTCCTGCGCACCAAGGTGCGTCCGCTGGTGCTGGATCTGCCGCCGTCCGCGCCGCTCGACGAGGCGGTGACGCGGCTGGAGGAGCTGCACGCGGACTACCGGCAGGAGTACGCCGCCTACTACGAGCGGCACGCCGAGCCCGACTCCCCCGCGATGCGCGGCGCCGACCCGGCGGTCGTGCTGGTGCCGGGCGTCGGCATGTTCAGCTTCGGCAAGGACAAGCAGACGGCGCGGGTGGCCGGGGAGTTCTACCTCAACGCGATCAACGTGATGCGCGGGGCCGAGGCGGTCTCCACGTACGCGCCGATCGAGGAGTCGGAGAAGTTCCGCATCGAGTACTGGGCGCTGGAGGAGGCCAAGCTGCGGCGGATGCCGCCGCCGAAGCCGCTGGCGACCCGGGTGGCGCTGGTGACCGGGGCCGGCAGCGGGATCGGCAAGGCCATCGCGCGGCGGCTGGCCGCCGAGGGCGCGTGTGTCGTCGTGGCCGATCTGAACGGGGAGAACGCGGCGCGGGTCGCGGAGGAGCTGGGCGGTCCTGACAAGGCGGTCGCGGTGACCGTGGACGTGACCGACGAGGAGCAGATCGCCGCCGCGTTCAAGGCCGCGGTGCTGGCCTTCGGCGGGGTGGACCTGGTGGTGAACAACGCCGGCATCTCCATCTCCAAGCCGTTGCTGGAGACGTCCGCGAAGGACTGGGACCTCCAGCACGCCATCATGGCGAGGGGTTCGTTCCTGGTGTCGCGGGAGGCGGCACGGGTGATGACCGCGCAGGGGCTGGGCGGCGACATCGTGTACATCGCCAGCAAGAACGCGGTGTTCGCCGGCCCGAACAACATCGCGTACTCGGCGACCAAGGCCGACCAGGCGCACCAGGTGCGGTTGCTGGCGGCGGAGCTGGGCGAGCACGGCATCCGGGTCAACGGCGTCAACCCCGACGGTGTGGTGCGCGGTTCGGGGATCTTCGCGGGCGGCTGGGGTGCCCGGCGGGCGGCCGTGTACGGGGTGCCGGAGGAGAAGCTGGGCGAGTTCTACGCGCAGCGGACGCTGCTGAAGCGGGAGGTGCTGCCGGAGCACGTGGCGAACGCCGTGTTCGCGCTGACCGGCGGCGACCTCACCCACACCACCGGGCTGCACGTCCCGGTCGACGCCGGCGTCGCCGCCGCGTTCCTGCGATGAGCGGCGGGGCGGGGGCGTACGCGGCGGTCGACCTGGGCGCGTCCAGCGGGCGGGTCATGGTCGGCCGGGTGGGTCCCGGCAGCCTGGAGCTGACGGAGGCGCACCGGTTCCCGAACCGCCCGGTGCGGGTCCCGGAGGGGCTGCGCTGGGACGTGCTGGGGCTGTACGCCGGGGTGCTGGACGGGCTGCGGGCGGCCGGGGCCGTGGACTCCGTCGGCATCGACAGCTGGGCCGTCGACCACGGGCTGCTCGACGCGGACGGGGCGCTGCTGGGCAATCCCGTGCACTACCGGGACGGGCGGACCGACGCGGTCGCCGAGCGGGTGTGGGCGACCGTGCCGGCCCCGGAGCTGTACGCGGCGACCGGGCTGCAGTACGCGCCGTTCAACACGCTGTACCAGCTCGTCGCGGCGCGCGGCACACGGCAGTTCGCGGCGGCCGAGCGGCTGCTGCTGATGCCCGACCTGCTGACGTACTGGCTGACCGGGGAGCAGGGCACCGAGCTGACCAACGCCTCCACCACGCAGCTGATCGACCCGCGCACCCGCGCCTGGGCGCACAAGATCGCGGAGCGGCTGGGCATCGACCTGGGGCTGTTCGCGCCGCTGCGCCGGCCGGGCGACCCGGCGGGCGTGCTGCGGCCCGGGGTGCTGGAGGAGACCGGGCTCGCCGGTCCGGTGCCGGTGACGGCGGTCGCCTCGCACGACACGGCGTCCGCCGTGGCCGCCGTGCCGGCGGACGGTGAGCGGTTCGCGTACATCTGCACCGGCACCTGGTCGCTGGCGGGTCTCGAGCTGGACGCGCCGGTGCTGACCGAGGAGAGCCGGGCCGCCAACTTCACCAATGAACTGGGGCTCGACGGCACGGTCCGCTTCCTGCGCAACATCATGGGTCTGTGGCTGCTCCAGGAGTGCCTGCGCGCCTGGGGCGAGCCGAATCTGGGCGCGCTGCTGCGGGAGGCGGCGGGGACGCCGGCGCTGCGGTCGGTGGTGGACGCCGGGGACAGCGCGTTCCTCGCGCCGGGTCGGATGCCGGAGCGGATCGCCGAGGCGTGCCGCGCCTCGGGCCAGCCGGTGCCGGACTCCCCCGCCGCGACCGTGCGCTGCGTCCTCGACTCGCTCGCCCTGGCCCACCGTACCGCCGTGGAGGACGCGCAGCGGCTCGCCGGGCGGAGCGTGGACGTGGTGCACGTGGTGGGCGGCGGCACCCGCAACGCCCTGCTGTGCCAGCTGACCGCCGACGCCTGCGGGCTGCCGGTGGTGGCCGGGCCGGCCGAGGCGGCGGCGTTCGGGAACGTGCTGGTGCAGGCCCGCGCCCAAGGGCGGGTCGGCGGCCTCCCCGCCATGCGGCGCCTGCTGGCCGCCACCCAGCCGCTCACCCGGTACGAGCCGCGCGGCGACACCCGGCGGTGGGAGACGGCCCGCGCCCGGCTCGCCGGAGGTCCACCGGGTCTCCCCTAGGCGCCCGGACCCGCACTACCCTGCCCACACCCGATGATCGACTGGACGAGGAGCCGCGATGCGTGTCGCCCTGTTCCTGACCTGCGTCAACGACACGCTCTATCCGGACACCGGCCGTGCCGTGGTGAAGCTGCTCACGCGGCTGGGCGTCGACGTCGACTTCCCCGAGGCGCAGACCTGCTGCGGCCAGGCCCACTACAACACCGGCTACCGGCACGAGACGGAACCGATGGCCCGTCACTTCGCCGGCGTCTTCCGCGACTACCACGCGATCGTGACGCCCTCCGGGTCGTGCGGGGCGATGGTGCGGGAGCTGTACCCGCGGATGGGTGAGCGGGCCCGGTCCGAGGGGCGCGGGGACGGTCTCGCGACGGTGCTGGCGCCGGTGGTGCCGAAAACGTACGAGCTGACCGAGTTCCTGGTGGACGTGCTGGGGGTGACGGACGTCGGGGCGTACTACCCGCACCGGGTGACGTACCACCCGACCTGTCACGGGCTGCGGTCCCTCGGGCTGGGCGAGCGGCCGCTGCGGCTGCTTCGCGCGGTGAAGGGTCTCGAGCTGGTGGAGCTGCCGGGCGCGGACGAGTGCTGCGGGTTCGGCGGCACGTTCGCGCTGAAGAACGCCGACGTGTCGGCGGCCATGGGCGCGGACAAGGTGCGCAACGCCGAGTCGACGGGCGCCGAGGTGCTGTGCGCGGCGGACAACTCCTGTCTGATGCACATCGGCGGCACGATGACGCGGCTGCGGACCGGCATGCGGCCGGTGCACATCGCGGAGATCCTGGCGAGCACGGAGGAGGACCCGGCCGTATGAGCGGAACGTTCGTCGGTATGCCCGCGTTCCCGGCGGCGGCCCGGGAGGCCGTGCGGGACACGACCCTGCGGGGCAATCTGCGGCACGCCACGCACACCATCCGCGCCAAGCGGGCGCGGGCGGTCGCGGAGCTGGACGACTGGGAGCGGCTCCGGCAGGCGGGGAAGCGGATCAAGGACCGCACGCTGCGTCATCTCGACCGGTATCTGGTGCAGTTGGAGGAGTCGGTGACGGCGGCGGGCGGTGTCGTCCACTGGGCCGCCGACGCCGACGAGGCGAACCGGATCGTCTCCGAGCTGGTGAAGGCGACCGGCGAGACGGAGGTCGTCAAGGTCAAGTCGATGGCCACGCAGGAGATCGCCCTCAACGAGGCGCTGGAGGCGCAGGGCATCCACGCCTACGAGACCGATCTCGCCGAGCTGATCGTGCAGTTGGGCAAGGACCGGCCGTCGCACATCCTGGTCCCGGCGATCCACCGCAACCGCGGGGAGATCCGGGAGATCTTCACGCGGGAGATGGGCGAGTGGGGGCGACCCGCGCCCGAAGGGCTCACCGACACGCCCGCCGACCTCGCCGAGGCGGCGCGGCTGCATCTGCGGGAGAAGTTCCTGCGCGCCAAGGTCGGCATCTCCGGCGCGAACTTCATGGTCGCCGAGACCGGCACGCTGGTCGTGGTGGAGTCCGAGGGCAACGGGCGGATGTGCCTCACCCTGCCGGAGACGCTGATCTCGGTGGTGGGCATCGAGAAGATCGTGCCGACCTGGCAGGACCTGGAGGTGTTCCTGCAGACCCTCCCCCGCTCCTCCACGGCCGAGCGGATGAACCCGTACACCTCGATGTGGACCGGGACCACGGACTCGGACGGGCCGCGCGCCTTCCATCTGGTGCTGCTGGACAACGGCCGCACCGACACCCTCGCCGACGAGGTGGGCCGGCAGGCGCTGCGCTGCATCCGCTGCTCCGCCTGTCTGAACGTCTGCCCGGTGTACGAGCGGGCCGGCGGACACGCGTACGGCTCGGTCTACCCCGGCCCGATCGGCGCCATCCTCAGCCCCCAACTACGGGGTACGGGCAGTGAGATCGACGCGTCGCTGCCGTACGCGTCGTCGCTGTGCGGGGCCTGCTACGAGGTGTGTCCGGTCGCCATCGACATCCCCGAGGTGCTGGTGCATCTGCGGGAGCGGGTCGTGGAGGGCGGCGAGGCCGTCCGCGACGGCAACAAGGTGCGGCTGCGGCCCGCGAAGGGCCACGCGGCCGAGCGGGCGGCGATGCGCGCGGCCCGCTGGGCGCTCACCCGTCCCGGCGCCCTGCGCACCGGGCAGCGGCTCGCCTCGCGCACGCGGCGGCTGCATCCGCGCACGCTGCCGGGGCCGGGCAAGGCGTGGAGCGGGACGCGGGACCTGCCGCCGGTGCCGGCGGAGCCGTTCCGGGACTGGTGGCAGCGGACGCGCGGCGGGAAGGACGGTGGAGCGTGAGCAGCAGGGAGCGGATCCTGGGCCGGGTGCGGCGGGCCCTGGCGGACGTGCCGCCGGGTGAGGACGTGCCGGTCGAGCGGGACTATCTGCGCGAGCACGGGGAGCGGACCGTCGAGGAGACGGTGGACCTGCTGGCGGAGAACCTGGCGGACTACCGGGCGGTCGTGCACCGGACCGACGCAGGTTCGCTGCCCGGCGTGGTCGCGGAACTCCTGGCGGCGCACGGCGCGTCGACCGTGCTCGTGCCGCCCGGCCTCGACGAGAGCTGGCTCGCGGCGGCGGAGGTGACGCGGGTGCCGGACGAGGCGTCGAGCACCCCGTACGAACTGGACCGGGTCGACAGCGTCGTCACCGCGTGCGCCGTGGCCGTCGCCGAGACCGGCACGATCGTCCTCGACGGCTCCCCCGACCAGGGACGGCGCCGGATCAGCCTGATCCCCGACCACCACATCTGCGTGGTGCGCGTCCCCGGCCAGGTGGTGGCGTCCGTTCCGCAGGCCCTCGAACGCCTCGACCCCGCCCGCCCGTCGACGTGGATCTCCGGCCCCTCCGCGACCAGCGACATCGAGCTGGACCGGGTCGAGGGCGTGCACGGGCCGCGCACCCTGGAGGTCGTCCTGGTCCGGTGAACCACCGTCCGGGGGTGTCGCTGCGTACACCCCCACGACGGGCACTGCGCCCCGTGTGGGCCGCTCCTCTCCTCCGTAGCGTCGTGACCGGGGCACAGGGCGTGCCGGACGGAGGAGATGACGATGGTGCGCAACAGGGCGCGGCACGACCCGCGCACGGAACCGGCCGCCGAGGCGCTGCGCCTGGTCAAGGTCACCAAGTCTTACGGCACGGCGGAAAGCACGGTGACCGCGCTCGACGGGGTGACGCTCGGACTGGCGCGGGGCACGTTCACGGCGGTGATGGGGCCGTCCGGTTCCGGGAAGTCGACGCTGCTGCAGTGCGCGGCGGGCCTGGAACGGCCGGACGCGGGAATCGTGCGGGTCGACGGGACGGAGCTGACGGGCGCCGGGGAGACGGAGCTGACGAGGTTCCGGCGCGGGCGGGTCGGGTTCGTGTTCCAGCAGTACAACCTGCTGGAGACGCTGACGGTGGCGCAGAACACCGTGCTGCCGCTGAAGCTGGCGGGCCGCCGGGTGGACCGGCGGCGGGCGACGGAGATCCTCACGGCCGTGGGTCTGGGCGACCGGCTGGGGCACCTCCCTGACCAGCTGTCCGGCGGTCAGCGGCAGCGGGTGGCCATCGCGCGGGCACTGGTCGCCGAACCGCGGGTGATCTTCGCGGACGAGCCGACGGGGGCGCTGGACACCCGCAGCGCGCGGGACGTGCTGGCGCTGCTGCGGGAGGCGGTGCGGGTGCACGGGCGGACCGTGGTGATGGTGACGCACGACCCGGTCGCCGCCTCCTGGGCCGACAGCGTGCTGTTCCTCGCGGACGGCAGGCTGGCCGGGCGGATGGACGCGCCGACCGCCGACGCGGTGGCGGAGCGGCTGGCACACCTGGGCGACGACGCGCCGGTGGGGGTGTGAGCCATGCTCGTACTGGCTCTGCGGTCGGTCCGGCAGCGGCCCGGCCGGTTCCTCGCGACGCTGCTGTCCGCCTTCCTGGGCGCGGCGATCGTCATGGCGTTCAACTCGCTGCACGACACCGCCGGTGCGCCGGGTGTCGACGCGGTCAGCTCGGAGACGCTGCGGACGGCGGCCGGGGTGGTCGGCGGGTACGGCACGCTGCTGGTGTTCTTCGCCGTCGCCTCGACGCTGACGGTGAACGTGCGGCAGCGGGCGGCCGAGCTGGAGCTGCTGCGATGCTCGGGGGCGACGCCCGGGCAGATCCGGCGGATGGTGGTGAGCGAGGCCCTCGCGGTGGCCCTGGTGGGTACGGCCGCGGCGGTGCTGCCCGCCGTGCTGGGCGGGCGGCTCCTGGTGGAGCTGTTCCAGGACACGGGGCAGGTCGCCGCGTCCGTGGACCACTCCTTCGGGGCGGTGGCGCTGTCGTCCGGCGTCGGCGTCACCCTGGTCGCCTCGGCGGGCGCGGCACTGCTCGCGCTGCGGCGGGTCACACGGGGGCGGCGGCGCACGGTGCGGCGGCGGTCGTGGCTCGCCTGGGCGGCGCTGGCGGCCGGCGCGGTGGCGGCGTCCTCCACGTTCGCCTTCTCGGCGACGGACGAGATGCTGATGGCGTTCCCGGCGCAGGGCGCGATCCTGCTGTCGGTGGGGTTCGCCCTGTTGGCGCCGCGCCTGCTGTCGGGTGTGCTCGGTCGGCTGGCGCTCGGCGGGGCGAGCGGCTGGCTGGCGGTGCGGAACCTGCGGCGCCGGGCCGGTGAGCTGTCCGGGATCCTGATGGCGCTGATCCTTTTCACGGCGGTGTCCACCGCCACGCTCACCATGCAGGCGGTGGAGAGCGACGAGGTCGCGGCCTCGGGCATGGTGAAGTCCGTCGACGCGAAGACCCTGGAGACGCTGAACTACACGGTGGTCGGGATCATCGTGGCGTTCGTCTGCGTGATGCTGGTCAACTCCCTGTACGCGGCGACCACCTACCGGGGGCGGGAGTTCGGGCAGCAGCGGCTCGCGGGGGCGACGCCCGGGCAGGTGCTGGGCGTGGTCGGCGTCGAGGGGCTGGTCCTCACCGTCGTCGGGCTGCTGTTCGGCACGCTGGCGGCGCTGGCCGGGATCGTGCCGTTCACCGTGGTCCGCGGCGACGCGGTGCTGCCGGAGCAGCTGGCGGGTGTGTGGGCGGCCGTGGCCACGGTCGGCGCGGCGGCGACCGTCGGGACGAGCCTGTTCACGGCACGGCGCGTGCTGCGCATCCCGGCGGTGCGGGCGGTGGGCGCGAGCGCGTGAGGGAGCGGGCGCGTGAGGGCGGGCTCACGGGAACGGGCTCGTGACGAGCGACCGCGTGACAGGGCGGTGAGCAAGCGCTTAGATAGGTGTCCGGGCATCCACGCGGTGCCCGGACACCGTCGTTCCCGCGCCCAGCCGGAGGCCGCAGTTGTTCTCTTCCGTCGACGACGTCTCCGCTCGCCTCGCCGAGACCGGCTACCTGGCCTCGCCCGCGGTCGCCACCACCGTCTTCCTCGCCGCCCGGCTCGGCAAGCCGCTGCTGGTGGAGGGCCCCGCGGGCGTGGGCAAGACCGAGCTGGCCAAGGCCGTCGCCCGCGCCTGCGACGCCCGGCTGGTGCGGCTCCAGTGCTACGAGGGCGTGGACGAGTCGCGCGCGCTGTACGAGTGGAACCACGCCAAGCAGCTGCTGCGGATCAGCGCGGGCCGGGGCGAGACCTGGGACGAGGCCCGCACGGACATCTTCAGCGAGGAGTTCCTCCTCCCCCGTCCGCTGCTCACCGCGATCCGCGGCGACGACCCCAAGGTGCTGCTGATCGACGAGACCGACAAGGCCGACGTCGAGATCGAGGGGCTGCTGCTGGAGGTGCTCGGCGACTTCCAGGTGACGGTGCCCGAGCTGGGCACGGTGACGGCGACCCGCCGGCCGTTCACCGTCCTCACCTCCAACGCGACCCGGGAGCTGTCCGAGGCGCTGCGCCGCCGCTGCCTGTTCCTGCACATCGGGTTCCCGGACGCGGAGCTGGAGCGGCGGATCGTCCGGCTGAAGGTGCCGGGGATCGACGCGGCGCTGGCCGGGTCCGTGGTGCGGGTGGTGGGCGCGCTGCGCGCGATGGACCTGCGCAAGGCGCCCTCGGTCGCGGAGACCGTCGACTGGGCGCGCACCCTGCTGGCGCTCGGTGCGAGCACCCTCGACGAGACGGTCGTACGGGACAGTCTGGGCGTGGTGCTCAAGCACCAGGACGACATCCAGAAGGCGGCGGCCAAGCTCGACCTGGACGCGCTGTGACCGCCGCCGCGGACGCGGACCCCGCCGACACGGACCTGGTCACCCGGCTCACCGGCCTGGTCGACGCGCTGCGTGCGCACGGGCTGCGGATCGGCACCGGGGAGACCGTGGACGCGGCGCGCGCGGTGGAGGCGCTGGGCCTCGCCGACCGGGAACTGCTCCGGGAGGGCCTGGCGGCGACCCTGCTGCACGGCGCGGGCGGACGCCCGGTGTTCGACGCGGTCTTCGAGCTGTACTTCCCGAGCCGGGTGGGCCTGCCCGACGGCGACGGCGGCGACACGGACCGGGAGGCGCTGCGCGCCCGGCTGGCGGAGGCACTCGCCGCGAACGACACGGCGGCGCTGGCCCGGCTGGCGGTGGAGGCGGTCGACGGCTTCGGCGGGTACGGCGGGTCGCCCGGCTCGGACGGCTGGTCGTCGTACCAGACGCTGGACCGGCTGCGCCCGCAGACGCTGCTGGCGCGGGTGCGGGACGAGGTGCGCGGGCGGGACGGGTCCGGGAGCTTCGCCGACCGGCTGCTCGAGGACGAGATCCGGCGCCGCATCGAGGAGTTCCGCCGGCTGGTCGCCGCGGAGGCGCGGCGCCGGGCCGCGGAGCGGCGGGGCCGCGACGAGATCGCCCGCCGCGCGCTCCCGCCGACCACCGACCGGGTCGACTTCCTGCTCGCCGGAAAAGACCGGCTGGCGGGGATGCGCCGGACGGTCCAGCCCCTCGCCCGGAAGCTGGCGACCCGGCTCGCCGCCCGCCGTCGCAGGGCCGCGCGCGGCACCGTCGACCTGCGCAGGACGCTGCGCGGCTCGCTGTCCACGGGCGGGGTGCCGGTGAGGCCCGTCCTGCGCCGACGCCGGCCCGCCCGGCCCGAACTCGTCCTGCTGTGCGACGTGTCGGGCTCGGTGGCCGGGTTCTCCGACTTCACGATGCTGCTGGTGCAGGCGCTGCACGACCAGTTCTCCAAGGTGCGGGTGTTCGCCTTCGTCAACCGCGTCGACGAGGTGACCGGCCTGCTCGTCCACGGGGCCGCCGACCCGGAGGGCCTGAACGCCCGCATCCGCGCGGAGGCCCGGCTCACCGCCTGGCACGACAGCAGCGACTACGGCGCTGCCCTGGGCGAGTTCACCGGCCGGTACGCCGACGCCGTCGGCCCGCGCACCACGGTGTTCGTCCTCGGAGACGCCCGCACCAACATGGCCGACCCCAACCTCGCCGCCGTACGCGACCTCACCCGCCGCACCCGCCGCGTCCACTGGCTCAACCCCGAACCCCGCACCCTCTGGGGCACAGGCGACTCCGCCGCCCCGGCGTACGCGGAACTGGTGGACATGCGGGAGTGCAGGAACGTACGGCAACTGGACGCCGTTGTGGGGAGATTGCTGCCGGTGTGAGGAGCTGTCGGCATCGGTGCAGGTCACAGCCGTGACGGCTGCGCGGAGGGAATCCGGCAATCGGCTAGCATCCCGCCATGTCCGACACCCCCGCGCAGCGCCGGCTGCGCACCGACCCACGGACCGCGACGGCCGCGGCCCGTCAGTTCCCCCCGATACCGGTCCCCGAGGCCGAAGCCCTGTTGCGCGCCTTGGGCCCCAAGGAGACGGTGCTGGCCCTGTACCGCCAGGGCCCGGGGCATGCCGCGCTGACCGGGGACGCGCTGATCCTGCTCAACCGGAGCACCGTGACCCGTGTGCCCCGGCCACTGGATATCCGGGGCCCGGCCTACGGCGCACGGCACAACGTCGACGTGTCGGTGCACGGCCAGTACGTCACCCTCTGGGGCTCGCAGGTCGACAAGGACGGGGGCCTCCTCACCCGGGCCGCGGCGCAGGGTAACGTCCCGCCGGCTAACGACCCCACTGCGGCCACGGCCACCGCCGACGGGAGCGACAGCGTTCCGGACAGCCACAAGGGCGTGCTGGCAGCGGCACTTCGTCCGGGCGAGAAGGTGCGGGCCGTCTACCACGACGGCTGGGGGCACGCCGCCCTCACGGACAGCGGCCTCATCCTGCTGCACAGCCTCGTGTCACCTCGGGCCACTCGGGTCCCAGGGACGCTGCGCATCCTGCGCCGAGCGTCGGGCTTCTTCGATTCCGTTGAGATCCTCGTCGACGGGCGGCCGCACAAGCTGTGGGGCTCGAAGAACGACCCGAAGGGCGCTCTCCTCGAAGCGGCCGGGGACATGGTGCCCGCAGACTCCCCTCTACGGCCGGGGCGCCGGACGCGGCTGTTCACCTGGGCCCGCAGACATCCCGTTCTGACGACGTTGCTCGCGGTCCCGATGGCAGCGGGCGCCATAGGCAGCGCGACCGGGTCCGGCGGAGAGGCGGGCGCGCCCCAGGAGACGGCGCACAGCACGGAGATCCTTGTGCCGGACTACGAGGGCACCACGCTCACCACAGCCACAGCGCGCGCCCGCGCGGCAGGGTGGGCGATGGTTTCCGCGTCCGACGCCACCTCGGCCCTACGGACCGTCGCGCCTGGCGACACGGGCTGGCAGGTCTGCTTCCAGCTTCCCTCCTCGGGGGAGACCGTGCGGCCTGCCTCCGGGACGCTGACCCTGTACGCGGTTCCCGAGCGCGAGGAGTGTCCCGAGCGGCTGCACGGCCCCGGCCGGATCGTGATGCCGGATCTTGTCGGGACGCCGCTCGGCGAGGCCCGGGCCACCCTCGACGGTCTCGGTGTGGGCAACGTGATCGCCCTGCACGCACACACGGGCGGGCGTCTCGTCGACGAAGAGCGGGACCTGGACGATTGGCCGGTGTGCCGGCAGGCCCCGGAGGCCGACGCGGAGACGACCACAAACGCCTTCGTACGTCTGTGGCTGATCGGGCCGGGTGAGCCCTGCGAGAAGCCCAGCCCCAGTCCGACGCCCACCCCCGAACCCAAGCCGAAACCCAAGCCGAGACCCTCGTACGGTGGCGGTTCGGGCGGCAGCTCCTCGGGAGGGAACAACGGCGGTACGGACGACACGAGCTCGACGAGCGGCGGAGGGTCCACCGGAGGCAGCTCCTCGAACGGGGGCGCCTCCGGTGGGTCAGGGTCCGGCGGAGGTGGCGGCCAGTCCGGCATCGGCTTCGGTCAGTTCTGCTCACCCGTGGGCGCCACGGCGACGACCGCGGACGGCCGTCCCGCCAAGTGCTTCATGGGCAAGGACGGCCAGGCACGCTGGGGGTACAACTCCGGCTGAGGGTGGTGCGGTCAGGCCGCCGACGGTGTCCAGCGTTGCGCGGCCGTGCCGTTGCAGTCCCAGATCTGGAGTTGCGTACCGTCCGCGGTGGAACTGCCGGGGTCGTCCAGGCAGCGGCCCGACCGGGGGTTGACCAGGGACGAGCCGGGGCCGGGGGCCCAGCGTTGGGCGTCGGTGCCGTTGCAGGGCCAGAGCTGGACCTTGGTGCCGTTGGCGGTTCCGCCGCCGGTGACGTCGAGGCAGCGGCCCAGCGCGCGCAAGGTGCCGCCCTCGCCGGGGACATGGGTCCAGCGCTGGGCCGCCGTGCCGTTGCAGGTGTAGAGCTGGACGGGTGTGCCGTCGGCGGTGGCGGCGTTGCGGACGTCGACGCACTTGCCGGGGATGCCTGAGCGGAAGGCGGCCGTCTGCGTCACCCCGTCGGACGCCAGGGCCGCGTGCACCAGGTCGGCCGCCGCCCGCATGCCCGCCTCGTTCGGGTGGTAGGTGGAGCGGCCCTGCGCCGGGCGGTACGACTCCACCCACGGGTTTGCCGAGCACGCGTCGTGACCGCGGCTCGCGCCCGCCAGGTCGACCAGGGTGGCGCCCGTCGCGGCGGCCGCGTCGGCGGTGGCGGCGGCCAGGCGCGCGGCGATGCTCCGTTCGTAGGCGGCCTGTTCGTCGGTCAGGGGCGCGACGGCGCACGTGCCGGAGTCCGGCAGCAGGGTGAAGTAGGTGACCAGGTACACGCGGGCCTCGGGCGCCACGGCGTGCACCGCGCGCACGATGTCCGCGATGCGGCCCGGGAGTTCGGGGAAGGTCCGCTCGATCGCGCCGCGGTCGACCGTCGGGCAGCCCGAGTTGCCGCTCGCCTGGCACGAGTAGGCGTTGATGCTGCCCAGGTAGTTGACGTCGTTGCCGCCGATCGTGACCGTGACGAGACGCGTGTCCGGGGTCACGGCCCGGATCTGCGGTGGACGGGTTCCCTGAGGGTCTCTCAGCACGTGTCCGGTCGTCGCACCGCTGCACGACACGTCCGTCAGGTCCGCGCCGATCTCGCGGGCCACGAGACTGGGGTAGTTCACGGCCGACCGGGCACACGCGTCGGCGCCGTCGCCCGACTGGAGGGGCGGAATCCCTGGGCCCGCGGCGAACGAACTGCCCAGCGCCACGTAGTCCGTTCCGGCGTCGGCGGCCACGGCGGGTACCTGCGCCGAGGCCGGCTCGGCGGCGGAGACGGCCGGGGCGGCGAAGGTCACGGCCCAGGCCGCAGCCAGGGCGCACACGGCTCGCGCCCACGTCCGGATCGGTAAGCGGTCGGTCGCACGCGAGCGAGGCATCGGCATCCTCCACGAGAGCACGTGAGAGTCACACAACGTTGTAAACGGCGTTGTGAACGGACCCTAGCCGCGTCCGCGGGCCGCGCCAAGACCGCCCGCACGCCGTACCGGGAGAGGATCGGCGCATGACCGATTCCTCAGCGCAGATCAACGCCCTCATCGTCGACGCGACGGACCCCGAGAGGCTCGCCGCGTTCTGGTCGGAGGTGCTCGGCAGACCCGTCGTGGGCCGGACGGGCCCCTATGTCTGGCTCCGCCGTGAGAACGGCCTGGGCATCGGCTTCCAGCGCGCCGGCACCCCCACGTCCGGCAAGAACCGCATGCACGTCGACATCTCCGCCCCCGACCCGGCCGCCGAGCAGCGCCGGATCGAAGGGCTCGGCGGCCGGCGCCTGGAGGGGTTCGAGGACGGCGGCTTCCTCGTGATGGCGGACCCCGAGGGGAACGAGTTCTGCGTCATCCCCACGGGGCCCGTTGACCTCGACGACGAGGGTCGCGCGCACTACCTCGACTAGACACCGACGGTGTCAGTCCGCCTTCGCGTAGTCCGTCGCCATCGCGCCCGCGAAGTCGTAGACCACGACCTGATCGTCGCCGACGACCCAGGCGTCGTGGCCCGGCGGGCACACGAAGACGTCTCCGGGGCCCACCTCGCTCTCCGCGCCGTCGTCCATACGGATGTGCAGACGGCCCTGGAGCACGTAGCCGTTGTGGTGGATGCCGCACGACTCCGTGCCGGCGATCGGGCCGACCGACTCCGACCAGCGCCATCCCGGTTCGAACGTGGCGACCGCGAAGTCGAGCCCCGTCATGTGGACGGCTTCGAGGTGGCCCCTCGGGAAGTCGCGCCGCTCGTCGGGCTTGTCCAGCGTCTTCACCTCGAGCATGCCCCTGCTCCCTTCCGGTGAACGGCCGGCACGGCGAGGGCCGGGCCTTACCCCCTCATCGTCCGCCCGTCCACCCGGGGGCGCCATCCGGGTGAGGGGCACGGGCCGGCCCGCTCAGGCATCGGGTGCGCAGAGGCGGGCGAAGCGTTCCGTGTCGACGTTGCCGCCGGACAGGATCAGTCCGACGCGGGACGGGAGCGGGTCCGCGCGGCCGGTGAGCAGGGCCGCCAGCGGGGTCGCTCCGCTCGGTTCGAGGACGATCTTCAGCCGGGTGAAGGCGAACCGCATCGCCTCCTTGATCGCCTCGTCGTCGACCAGCACGACCTCGTCCAGCAGGCGGCGGTTCACGGCGAAGGTCAGCTCGCCGGGGGTCGGCACGGCCTGGCCGTCGGCGATGGTGCGGGGCACGGGCACGCTGACGCGCCGGCCCGCCTCCAGGGACCGCCGGGTGTCGTCCCCTGCCTCCGGTTCGACGCCGATCACCCGGGTCGCCGGGTGCAGCCCCTTCACGGCGGTGGCGCTCCCGGCGATCAGTCCCCCGCCGCCGACCGGAGCGATCAACGCACCCAACTCACCGGTTTCCTCCAGGAGTTCGAGCGCGGCCGTGCCCTGTCCCGCGATGACGTGGGGGTGGTCGTAGGGCGGTACGAGGGTGAGGCCCCGCTCGGCGGCGAGGGACTCGGCGAGGGCCGCGCGGTCGCCGGTGTACCGGTCGTAGGCGACGACCTCCGCGCCGTACCCCTCGGTGGCGGCGCGCTTCGACGGCGGGGCGTCCTCCGGCATGACGACGACCGCGGTGGTGCCCAGCTCGCGGGCGGCGAGGGCGACGGCCTGGGCGTGGTTGCCGGAGGAGTACGCGACCACGCCGCGCGCCAGCCGGTCCGGGGTGAGCCGGGAGATCGTGTGGTAGGCGCCGCGGAACTTGAAGGCGCCCACCCGCTGGAAGTTCTCGCACTTGAGGTGCACCTCGGCGCCGACGAGCGCGTCCAGGGTGCGGGAGCGCAGGACGGGCGTGCGGTGGGCGACGCCGCGCAGGCGGGCGGCGGCGGAGCGGACGTCGTCCAGGGTGATCGGCGGGGTGGTGGTCGTCACGCGGTCCCTCCGGAGGAAGTCGGTGCGGTCAGCCTACGCATCCTGCACCGGCCGCGCCGCTGGTCACAGAGGTGCGGAGGGAGCGGGAATAGCGGGGTGGCCCGGCCGGTTGTGGGGCGCGAAGGAGGTGCCGGGTGAACACCACGTACTACGACCACGGAACGCACGCCGAGCGCTGGGAGCGCGCGGGGATGTTCTTCGACGCCAAGGACTACTACTCCGCCGCGCGGGTCCTGGGCAGCCTGGTCGAGGAGGTGCCGGAGCAGACCGGGCCGCGTCTGCTGCTCGCCCGCGCCTACTACCACTCGGCCCAGCTGCGCCGTGCGGAGACCGAGTTGCGGGTCATCGTGGACCGCGACCCGGTGGAGCACTACGCCCGTCTGATGCTCGGCCGCACCCTGCAGCGGCAGGGGCGGCACGACGAGGCGCAGCCGCACCTGCGGCTCGCGGCCGCGCTGGCCGGCGACTTCGACGAGATCTGAGCGCGCACCCGAACTCGTGCCACGGACGGTGCCCGGCCCCCCTCGGGGAGCCGGGCACCCTGCGTTCGGTGCGGGGGGGCGGGGCGGGCCCCGTCGAGTGCTCGTGAGGGTGTGTGACCTGGGGTGCACACGGTGATGGTCATGCGATCCTGGCGTGATGGAAACTCCGAGCGATCGCGTGCCGTGGGCCGAGCGGATCGAGCAACTTCTCGCCGAGGAGGGGCCGTTGCCCATCGTCGCCGCCGGGCACCCGGTGCTGCGCCGCGCCACCGTACCGTACGACGGGCAGCTGGACGACGCGCTGCTGGCGCGGTTCGTGCGGGCGTTGCGCGTCACCATGCGCGCGGCGCCCGGGGTGGGGCTCGCCGCGCCGCAGGTGGGGGTGGGGCTGCGGGTCGCGGTGATCGAGGACCCGGCGCCGGTGCCGGAGGAAGTGCGGGCGGCTCGGGGGCGGGTGCCGCAGCCGTTCCGGGTGCTGGTGAACCCGGTCTACGAGGCCGTCGGCCCGGAGCGCGCCGCGTTCTTCGAGGGGTGCCTGAGCGTACCCGGCTACCAGGCGGTGGTGGCGCGGCACGCGGCGGTGCGGCTGACCGGGCAGGACGAGCACGGGCAAGCGCTGGACGAGGAGTTCACCGGCTGGCCCGCCCGGATCGTGCAGCACGAGACCGACCACATGGACGGCACGCTGTACCTGGACCGCGCGGAGCTCCGCTCGCTGTCGTGCAACGCGGCGGCGGCCCGGTACTGGGGGCAGCCGACGGCCGAGGAGGCGGCGCGGGCGCTGGGCTTCGACCTGCCGTAGCCGCGCCCGCCCGCTCGGGATCCGTCCCGGTCAGGGGAGCCGGTCAGGCGTCGCGGTACGCCTCCAGCAGCCGCAGCCACACCTCGCTGATCGTGGGGTACGACGGGACGGCGTGCCACAGCCTGCCGACCGGGACGCGTCCCGCCACGGCGACGGTCGCCGCGTGGATCAGCTCGCCGACTCCGGGTCCGACGAGGGTGACGCCGCGGACGATCTCGTCCTCCAGGTCGACGACCATGCGGGCCCGGCCCCGGTAGCCGTCGCCGTACAGGCTCGCGCCCGCCACCGTGGACAGGTCGACGTCCACGGCCCGCACCCGGTGTCCGGCCTGCTCCGCCTCGGCGAGGGTGAGGCCGGCGGAGGCCACCTCCGGGTCGGTGAAGACGACCTGCGGGACGGCCGCGTGGTCGGCGGTGGCGGTGTGGGCGCCCCACTTCTCCGTCTGCACCGGCTCGCCCGCCGCCCGGGTGACGATGGCGGCGCCCGCGATGCGCGCCTGGTACTTGCCCTGGTGGGTGAGCAACGCACGGTGGTTGACGTCGCCGACCGCGTACAGCCATGCGTGGCCGGTCACCCGGAGGCTGTCGTCCACGTCCAGCCAGGACCCCGGCTCCAGGCCGATCGTCTCCAGGCCGAGGTCGTCGGTGCGGGGGGCGCGGCCGGTGGCGAAGAGGATCTCGTCGGCCTCGATCCGGTCTCCGGTGTCGGTGAGGACGACGACGGTGCCGTTCTCCCTGGTCACGGCCTTCACGGAGGTGCCGGTACGGACGTCGGCCCCGGCCTCGCCGAGGGCCTCGGCGACCAGCTCGCCCGCGAAGGGTTCCATACGGCCGAGCAGGCCGTCGCCGCGCACCAGGACGGTGACGCGCGAGCCGAGCGCCTGCCAGGCGCAGGCCATCTCGGTGGCGACGACCCCGCCGCCCACCACGACCAGCCGGCCGGGCGCGGACCGTGCGCTGGTGGCCTCGCGGCTGGTCCAGGGGCGGACCTCGTCCAGTCCCGGCAGGTCGGGGAGGAGGGCGCGGCTGCCGGTGCAGACGGCGACGGCGTGCCGCGCGGTGAGGACGCTCTCGCGGCCGTCGGGGCCCGTCACGGTGACGGTGCGCGGGCCGCTGAGGCGTCCCCGGCCCCGGTACAGGTCGGCGCCGGTGCCCTCCAGCCACTGGACCTGGCCGTCGTCCTTCCAGCCGGAGGTGAAGGAGTCGCGGCGGGCGAGCACGGCGGCGGTGTCCAGGGGGCCCTGGACGGACGCGCTCAGTCCGGGCAGGCGGCGGGCGTCGGCCTGGGCGAGGACCGGACGCAGCAGGGCCTTGCTGGGCATGCAGGCCCAGTAGGAACACTCCCCGCCGACCAGTTCGCTCTCCACCACGGCCGTGGAGAGCCCGGCCGCGCGGGTGCGGTCGGCGACGTTCTCCCCGACCGGTCCGGCGCCGATGACCACGACGTCGTAGGCGGTCGCTTCCGTGTGCGTCGATTGCGTTTCCGTCATGGCGTCAGTCTGGTGGGTGGTGTGCCAGGTGGCCACATGGGTAGGGGCGCGGAATACGTGACCGGTCGGCCGTGTTGTGCCGACTCCCGAGCCGTCAGCAGGAAGAGGGACCAGACCATGAGCGCCACCGTCGAACTCACCAAGGAGAACTTCGACCAGACGGTCACCGACAACGAGTTCGTACTGATCGACTTCTGGGCGGAGTGGTGCGGGCCCTGCAAGCAGTTCGCACCGGTGTACGAGAAGGCGGCCGAGGACAACCCGGACCTGGTGTTCGGCAAGGTGGACACGGAGGCGCAGCCCGAGCTGGCCCAGGCCTTCGGCATCCAGTCGATCCCCACGCTGATGATCGTCCGTGACCAGGTGGCGGTGTTCGCCCAGCCGGGCGCCCTGCCGGAGGCCGCGCTGACCGATGTCATCGGCCAGGCCCGGAAGCTGGACATGGACCAGGTGCGGCAGCAGATCGCCGAGCAGCAGGCCCAGCAGGCCCAGCAGCAGGGTGGTCAGGGCGCCTGAGGCGTCGCTGATGCGGCGAGGCGCGTGATCAGAACGGGTGGCGCGCCGCGACGCCCGCCGGACACACCCGACCGCGGGCAGTCGTGCCGCTCAGGGCGCCACGGTGGGCGCGGACGGCAACCTGCCAACGCGGGGATCATGCCGCCGTACGTATACGAGCGAGGTGAGCGACCTGGCCGGGGGACGGAGCGCAGCCCGGCGCTTGCGGGGTGCCGTCGCGCCCACCCGTGCCGCCCCAGCGGCACGACCGCCCGCGGGCGGAAGCGCCCCAAAGGGGCGCGAGGAACTGCGCGACCAGCCCCCGACAGCCCGCACCCGGCGAACGACAATGCGAAGCACCCCCTAAACCGCAGGGCACCAAACCGCAGCCGGCACGCGGTGCAAAGGTGCCACCTACGCCCACCCGTCGCCCCAGCGGCACAACTGCCCGCGGACGGCGGAAAGCCGTCAGGTGGAATCCCGGCGGATTACCTGCGCGCCCAGCACCTTGTGCGTCTCCGGTGACGCCGACGGGTCCTGGACCGCTCGGTCGACCAGGTCCGCCAGTTCCTGGCCGGACGGCAGTTCCAGGTGGACCGTGCTCAGCCGGGGCCGCAGCAGCCGCCCCAGCATCAGGTCGTCCGCGCCGACCACCGCCGTCTCCTCGGGGATGCGGATCCCCTCGTCCTGCAGCGCCCGCATCAGCAGCATCGCGTACTCGTCGTTGTACGTGAACACCGAGTCGAGCCCGAGGCCCCGCCAGCGCGCGGCGAGCGACGCCGCCGCCTCCTCGTCGTAGGCGAGCGGCAGCTCGGTCACCGTCGCGTCCGTGCCGCGCACGGCGGCCCGTACCCCTGCCAGCCGCGGCGCGGAGAACGTGTCCAGCCCCCGCTCCCCCGGTACGACCACGCCGATCCGGCGGCGCCCCGTGTCGAACAGGTGGGCGCCCGCGCTGTACCCGACCACGTCGTGGTCCATGAGCAGCGCGTGCGCGCCCTCCACGGTCTCGGGGCCGAGGGTGACGACGGCCCGCGCGCCGGAGCGCTTGAGCACCTCGACGCCGCGCGGGCCGAGCCCGGAGCCGGGCACGAGCACGGCGACCGGGCGCAGCTCCGCCCAGGCGCGGGCGGCCTCGTCGTCGTGGACGCCGATGGTGCCGTACTGGACGACGGTGTAGTCGAGCAGGCTCAGCGCGGTCTGCAGTTCGTCGATGAACCTCCTGTAGAGCGGGCCCACGGGGAACGCGGGCGCGGGCATCAGGACCATGCGGCTGTGCCCGGCGCGCAGGCTGCGGGCGGCCGCGTGCGGGACGTACCCGAGTTCGCGCGCGGCCTCGCGGACGCGGCGGCGGGTGGGCTCGCTGATCCGGACGGCGCGGGCGTTGTTCAGCACGTAGGAGACGGTCGCGCGCGAGACGCCGGCCAGGCGGGCCACATCGGCGCTCGTCGGCACGGAGCGCGTCGGTGCGGGGGGCGCGGGCGCGGGCGGATTCGGTATCTGCACCATGACGTACGGCATCTTTGCAGAAGCCGTAACAAGCCCTTCACGCGGGGGAGTTGAGAAAGCGCGCGGGCGCGTTCGCGGAGGTCAGGCGGGGGTGCCGGTGATCCGGTCGACGAGATCGGCCCAGGCGTCCTCGAGACGCTGCGGCGGCATCCCGCACTGGTGCATCAGGTGGTGGATCAGGGCGGGGTCGAGCTGGGCCAGCAGCGTGTGGGCGAGCACGTCGCAGTCGGCGTCCGGGACCGCCTGGCGCAGCAGCAGCGCGACGTGGTGGTGCCGCACCCGGTAGGGCGGGACGGTGAAGCGGCGGCCCGCGTCCGGTTCGGCCGCGAGCTGCAGCTTCAGGTCCTCCACGGTGCGGCGCAGGGCGGCGCGGCCGAAGGCGCGCAGCCGTTCGGCCGGGGGCGCGCCCGGGCCCAGCGGCGGGGGGCCGTTGAGGAAGGCGGCCTGGAGCTTCTTCTCACTGTGGTCGAGGAGGGCCATGAGCAGGCCGGTACGGTCGCCGAAGCGGCGGAAGACGGTGCCCTTGCCGACACCGGCCGCGGCGGCGACCTCCTCCATGGTGACGGCGTCGGCGCCGCGCGCCGCGACAAGTCCGGCGGCCGCCTCCAGCAGCCGGGCCCGGTTGCGGGCGGCGTCGGCGCGCAGGCAGGGCTCGTCGTCGAGACCCAGCTTCAGCAGCTGCGGGGGCTCGACCGGCTCCGGCGGGGTCGGTGCGGACGGTGGCGCGGCGGACATGAAGCCAGCGTAAAGCATCGGGAATGAAACTGGACCGTAGTCCGGTTCAAGTGCTACAACTGCAAAGCGGACCCCGGTCCGCATTGTGTCTCAGGTCGTAGTCCACCCCCCTGGAGTTTCCTCATGTCTGTTCGCATCCTCGCCCTCGTCGGCAGCCTCCGCGCCGGTTCGCACAACCGTCAGCTGGCCGAGGCCGCGGTGAAGCTCGCGCCCGAGGGCGTCGAGATCGCGGTGCACGAGGGGCTGGCGGAGATCCCGTTCTACAACGAGGACATCGACGTCGAGGGCACCGTGCCGGCCGCCGCCGCCCAGCTGCGTGAGGCCGCCGCGGGCGCGGACGCGCTGCTGCTCTTCACGCCCGAGTACAACGGCACCATCCCGGCCGTGCTGAAGAACGCCATCGACTGGCTGTCCCGGCCGTTCGGCGCCGGGGCCATCGGCGGGAAGCCGGTCGTCGTCGCCGGCACCGCCTTCGGCCAGTACGGCGGCGTCTGGGCGCAGGACGAGACCCGCAAGGCCGTGGGCATCGCCGGCGGCAAGGTCGTCGAGGAGCTCAAGCTGGCCATCCCCGGCTCCGTGACCCGCTTCGCCGAGACCCACCCGGCGGACGACGCCGAGGTCGCCGAGCAGCTGACGGAGGTCCTCAACCGCCTGCACGCCCTGGTCGACGGCGAGCAGGCCGCCGCCTGACGACACACCCCCGAAGGGGCCGGAAGCACACGCTTCCGGCCCCTTCGCCGTACGCGGCGGCGCGAACCCCACGACCCTTCCCGCCGGCAACCGGCCTCCCGCGTGCTGCGCTCGGCCGCCGAGAGCCGGGCCGCACGACCTCCGCCCAGCGCCCCGGGATTGCGCCCCGGAACACGAGGCTCGGGCTCCGGCTCGCTACCCGTGCCTCGGGCCCCGGCTCGTCACCCGCACCCCGGGGCTTCGGGCCTGCTGGGCGGCAACGGTCCGGGCCTGCCTGCCGGGAGACGGGCGAGCCACGGAGGACTTGCCGCCCGGTTCCGGGCTCCGGACTCCGGGCTCCGGGCTCCGGGCTCCGGGTGGCGACCCGCCCCCCGCCGGACGCGCCCCGGAGGGTTTCGCTCACGCCGCCGCCGGAGCCGCACGCCCCTCACGGTGGATCGGTGTGGTCGTCGTCGTCAGGGGCGCTCCTGTGCCGCCGTGGCGGGTCGCCACTATCTCCGCCGCGATGGAGAGCGCCGTCTCCTCCGGGGTGCGGGCGCCCAGGTCCAGGCCGATCGGGGAGCGCAGGCGGGACAGGGACCGCTCCCCCACCCCCGCCTCACGCAGGCGGCGCAGGCGGTCGGTGTGGGTGCGGCGGGAGCCCATCGCGCCGACGTACGCGACCGGCAGCCGCAGCGCCACCTCCAGCAGCGGCACGTCGAACTTGGCGTCGTGCGTCAGCACGCACAGCACCGTGCGGGCGTCGGTCCGTGTGGTGCGCAGATAGCGATGCGGCCAGTCGACGACGATCTCGTCCGCCTCGGGGAAGCGGGCCCGGGTCGCGAACACGGGCCGCGCGTCGCACACGGTGACGTGGTAGCCCAGGAAGGCTCCCACCCGTACCAGTGCCGCCGCGAAGTCGACCGCGCCGAACACGATCATGCGGGGCGGGGGCACGGACGACTGGACGAAGAGGGTCGGGCGTCCCTCGCAGTAGGCGTCCGCGCCCGGTCCGACCGTGACCGTTCCCGTGCTGCCCGCGTCCAGCAGGTCACGGGCCGCCGCGGCGGCGGCGCGGTCCAGTTCCGCCGCGCCGCCGAGACCGCCGTCGTACGTGCCGTCGGGGCGGACGAGGAGTACGCGGCCCAGCAGGTCCGCCGGGCCGTCCGTGACCCACGCCAGCGCGCCCGGCCCGCCCCCGGGCAGGTCCGCGAGGGCGGACTCCAGCACCGGCCGGACGGGGCTGCCCGCGCCGGCCGGCGTGACCAGCACCTCGATCGTGCCGCCGCAGGTCAGGCCGACCGCGAAGGCGTCCTCGTCGCTGTAGCCGAACCGCTCGGTCCTCGCCCGCCCGTCCGCGAGGGCCTCCTGGCACAGGTCGTACACCGCGCCCTCGACGCAGCCGCCGGACACCGAGCCGATCACCGTGCCATCGGCGTCGACGGCGAGGGCGGCGCCGGGGCCGCGCGGCGCGCTGCCGCCCACGGAGACGACCGTGGCCACCGCGAACTCCCTGCCTTCTTCCAGCCAGCGCCGCAGGTCACCGGCGAGGTCAAGCATGCGGACCTCCCGCCCGCAGGACGCGGTCCGGGCGGATCGGCAGACCGCGGTGCCGCACCCCCGTGGCGTGCCACACCGCGTTGGCGACGGCGGCCGCCGCTCCCACGATGCCGACCTCGCCGATGCCTTTGATGCCGACGGGGTCGTCGGGGTCGTGGTCGTCGACCCACACGGCCTCGACCTCCGGGGGCACGTCCGCGTGGGTGGCGACGTGGTAGCCGGCCAGGTCGGCGCCGTAGAGCGCGCCGGAGGCCGGGTCGCGGACCGCCTCCTCGTGCAGGGCCATGGAGATCCCCCAGGTCATCCCGCCGACGAGCTGGTTGCGGGCGGTCAGCGGGTTGATGATCCGGCCGGCGGCGAAGACGCCGAGCATGCGCCGCACCCGGACCTCACCGGTGGTGACGTCGACGGCGGCCTCGGCGAACTGGGCGCCCCAGGTGTGCCGTTCCTTGGCCGCCAGGGCGGCGATCGCCGCGGTGGTGTCGGACCGTACGGTGATGCCCTCCGGGGGCAACTCGACGCCCGGTACGAGACGTTCGCGCAGCTCCTCGGCGGCCGCCGCGACCGCCCAGCCCCAGGAGCGTGTGCCCATGGAGCCGGCGGCGATGCCCGACGGGCCGAAGTCGCTGTCGCCGAGGCGCACGTCGACGCGTTCCGACGGCACCCGCAGCGCGTCGGCGGCGATCAGGGTCAGCGCCGTGCGCGCCCCGGTGCCGATGTCGGAGGCGGAGATGCGGACGGTGAAGGTGCCGCCGGGCTCCGCGGTCACCGCGGCCGTGGACGGCAGGGTGCCCGCGGGGAAGGACGCGGCGGCCGTGCCGGTACCGACCAGCCACCGTCCGTCGCGGCGCACGCCGGGGCGCGGGTCCCGGCCGTCCCAGCCGAAACGGCGGGCGCCCTCGCGGAAGCAGGCGGCGAGGTTGCGTCCGGCGAACGGCAGCCCGCTGACCGGCCCGGTCTCGGGTTCGTTGCGCAGCCGCAGTTCGATCGGGTCGACGCCGCACTTCTCGGCCAGTTCGTCGAGGGCGCACTCCAGCGCGAACGACCCGGGCGCCTCGCCGGGCGCCCGCATCCACGTCGGGGACGGCACGTCCAGGCGCACGACGCGGTTCTCGGTGCGGTGGGCGACGGCGTCGTACATCGTGCGGGCCACGCCCGCGCCCGGCTCGACGAACTCGTGGACCGTGGACGTCTGGTTGAGCGAGGTGTGCTCCAGGGCGCGCAGCCGTCCGTCCGCCCCGGCGCCCAGGCGGACGCGCTGCACGGTGGGGCTGCGGTAGCCGGTGACGGAGAACATCTGGCGCCGGGTCAGGGACACCCGCACCGGGCGGCCCAGTTCGGCGGCGGCCATCGCGGCGGCCACCTGCGGTGCGCGGACGCCCTTGCTGCCGAAACCGCCGCCGACGTGCTCGGAGCGGACCCGCACCGCGGACGGCTCGAGGGAGAACATCCGGGCCAGTTCGTCGGCGACCCAGGTGATGCCCTGGTCGGAGTCGACCATGTCGAGCCGGCCGCCGTCCCACCACGCCGTCGCCACGTGCGGCTCCATCATGGCGTGGTGCTCCTCGGGCGTGGTGTACTCCGCGTCCACCACGTGCGCGGAGGCGGCGAGTTCGGCCTCCAGGTCGCCCTTCTCGGTGGTGCCGGGCATGTGCCCGTCGGCGGCGTAGGCGTCGGGCCGGTCCGCGGAGAGCGCGACGTCGTGCGGCTCCTGCTCGTACGTGACGGTGAGGGCGTCGGCGGCCGCCCGCGCCTGCTCGGGCGTCTCGGCGACGACGAGGGCGACGGGCCAGCCGGCGTGCGGGACGCGGTCGTGCTGGAAGACGACGGCGGTCGGGTCCGGCGGGATGCCCAGCATGCCGATGTAATCGCTGTTCAGGCGGGTGGCGTTGCCGTGGTGAAGGACGGTGAGGACGCCCGGCATGGCGAGCACCGGGCCGGTGTCGACCGACCGGATCCGGCCGCGGGCCACCGTGGACAGCACGAGCATGCCGTGGGCGAGCCCGGCGAACGGGATGTCGCCGCCGTAGCGTGCGGCGCCGGTGACCTTGTCGCGGCCCTCGACGCGGGTGTGCGCGGTGCCGACCTGGCCGGGTGCGGCGGGGCGTTGGGGTGCGACGGTCATCGGGAGGTCTCCTCGGCGAGTTCGGTCAGCACGGCCACGACGAGGTTGCGCAGGAGGGTCACCTTGTAGCCGTTGTGGGGCAGGGGGCGGGCCGCCGCGAGTTCGGCGTCGGCGGCGGCGGTGAAGTACTCGGGGGTGGCGGGCGCGCCGACGAGGATCCGTTCGGCGAGGCGGGCGCGCCAGGGCCGGGAGGCGACCGCGCCGAGGGCGAGGCGGGCGTCGCAGACGACGCCGTCGGCCACCTCCAGCGCGGCGGCGACCGAGCCGATCGCGAAGGCGTACGAGGCGCGTTCGCGGACCTTGCGGTAGCGCGAGCGGGCGGCGACGCGGGCGGGCGGCAGGGTGACGTGGGTGATGAGCGCGCCGGCCGGCAGGACGGTCTCACGGTGCGGGGTGTCGCCGACCGGGAGGTAGAAGTCGTTCAGCGGGGCTTCGCCCGCGCCGTCGGCGGTCCGCCAGGAGACGACGGCGTCGAAGGCGGTGAGCGCGACGCCCATGTCGGAGGGGTGGACGGCCACGCAGTGCTCGGACGCGCCGAGTACGGCGTGGTTGTGGTGCTCCCCTTCGATCGCCGGGCAGCCGCTGCCGGGTTCGCGCTTGTTGCAGGGCCGGGTGATGTCGGTGAAGTAGCCGCAGCGGGTGCGCTGGAGCAGGTTGCCGCCGACGGTGGCCATGTTGCGGAGCTGCCCGGAGGCGCCGGCCAGCACGGCCTGGGTGAGCGCCGGGTAGTGGTCGCGGATCAGCGGGTGCGCGGCGAGGTCGCTGTTGGTGACGGTGGCGCCGATGCGTACGGAGCCGTCGTCACCGGCCTCGATGCGGTCGAGCGGGAGGGAGCGGACGTCGACGAGCCGGGCGGGGGTCTCGACACCGTTCTTCATCAGGTCGACGAGGTTGGTGCCTCCGCCGAGGTAGCGGGCGTCCGGGTCGGCGTCCAGCAGGGCGACCGCGCCGGTGACGTCGTCGGCGCGCCGGTAGTCGAACTCCCTCATACGGCGGTCTCCTCGGTGAGCTTCTCGGTGGACGCCTCGGCGGCGGCACGGGCGACCGCCTGCGCGATCTGGCCGTACGCGCCGCATCGGCAGAGGTTGCCGCTCATGCGTTCCTTGATCTCCTCGGTGGTCAGGGGCGGCGGACCGGCCTCGGGCCGTACGTCCGCGGTGACGGCGCTGGGCCAGCCGGCGGCGTGCTCCTCGATGACGGCGACGGCCGAACAGATCTGGCCGGGGGTGCAGTAGCCGCACTGGAAGCCGTCGAGGTCGAGGAAGGCCTGCTGCACCGGGTGCAGCCGGTCGCCTTCGGCGACGCCCTCGACGGTGGTGATGTCGCGGTCCTCGGAGGCGACGGCCAGCTGCAGACAGGAGACGGTGCGGCGGCCGTCGACGAGGACGGTGCAGGCGCCGCACTGGCCGTGGTCGCAGCCCTTCTTGGTGCCGGTCAGGTCGAGGCGGTCGCGCAGGGCGTCGAGCAGGGTGGTGCGGTGGTCGACGGTCAGCGTGTGTTTCTCGCCGTTGATGTTCAGGGTCACGGTGCTGGACGACGTGGGGGGCGTCATGGACGGCCTTCTTTCACGCGGGCAGGCGGACGTGGGCGTGGCTCTGTGCGGGGCGGGCGGACTGCGGGATGGTGTGATGTGCGCGGTCGGTGCGGACACGACGGCGGCGCGGGGCATGCGGAAGGGCCGTCCCGAGCCGCCCGGGTCCGCCGATACGATGGACCGGAAGCGGACAGCTGTCCGTTACTCAGAACGTAGTGGACAGCTGTCCGCTTATCAAGGACGGGTTTCGGTCACGGCCCGGGAGGAGGAACGGTGGGCGAGCACAAGGACGCGTCCCGGAGCACGGAGACACCCCAGCGGGCGGACGCGCAGCGCAACCGCGAGCGGATCCTGGCCGTCGCCGTCACCGAACTGACGCGGTCGGCCGACACCCCGTTGAGCGTGATCGCCAAGAAGGCGGGCGTCGGGCAGGGCACGTTCTACCGGAACTTCCCCAGCCGCGAGGCGCTGGTCATGGAGATCTACCGGCACGAGCTGCGGCAGGTCGCCGAGAGCGCGGACCAGTTGCTGTGCACGCGGGAGCCCGACCGGGCGCTGCGGGAGTGGATGGACCGGCTGGCGCGGTTCGGCATGACGAAGGCGGGCCTCGCGGACGCGATCCGGCAGGCCACCAGCGCCCCTGACGGGCCGGCGAAACCCGGCCACGACTCGCTCCTGAGCGCGACGGACCGCCTTCTGAGGGCGTGCGAGAAGGCCGGGTCGATCCGCCCCGGCGTGACCGCCGACGACCTGATCCTCGCCCTCGGCGGCCTCTGGCAGCTCGACCCCGAGAGCGACTGGCGGCCGCGTGCAGCCCGGTTGTTCGACCTCGTCATGGACGGGCTGCGGGTGGGGGCACCGGGACGGAGGACGACGACGGACGGCTCCTAGCCGACGGCTTCGGGGGCCGGCACCGGGGCGGCGGGTGAGCCCCGGACGGGATCGCACCCTACGCCGTCAGGCGTCACACCAGCGCCGTCGGTGCCAGTTCCCGTAGTTCCTGGAGGGCCGCCGCGACGGCCGGGCGGGCGTGGCCGCCGGTGCGGGTGGCGGTGAGGAGCCTGCGGTGCGGGTCGCCCGCGCAGCGGACGCGGGTGATCGGCAGGTGCGGGGTGACCTGGGCCAGGCGCGGGATCAGGGCCACGCCGAGGCCGTGGGCCACCAGATGCGCCGTGGCGTTCCAGTCGCCCGCGTGGTGAACGACCTCCGGGGCGAAGCCGGCCGCGCCGCAGGCCGCCATCACCTGGAGCCGGCACGGGCTCTCCGGCACCGGGGCGACCCACGGCTCGTGCGCCGCCTCGGCCAGGTCGACCCGCTCCCGCGCGGCCAGCGCGTGCGCGTCCGGCACCACCAGGTCGAACGGGTCGTCCAGCAGGGGCTGCTGGTCGAACCGCGTGTCGCTCATCGGCGGGTTGTGCGGGGTGGACTCCACCACGGCCAGATCGGCGGCGCCCTCGAAGAGCAGGTCGAAGATGGCCGGAACGACGGCCTCCGTGATCCGGACCGACAGCCGGGGGTGCCGCTCACCGAGCCGGGCCGCCAACGGCGCGAGAAGCACCGAGACGGCCACCGGGAACCCGATCACCCGCAGCACCCCGGCCGGGTCGCCGTGGTCGGCGCGCAGATCCAGCTCGGCCTGGTCCCAGCGGGCCTGGATGGCGTCGGCGTGCGCGAGCAGGCTCTCGGCGGCCGGGGTGAGGCGCACCCCGCGCCCCTGGGGCTCCAGCAGGTCCACGCCGAGATCGCGGGCGAGTTGTCGGATCTGCTGGGAGGCGGCGGAGGGTGTGAAGTGCAGGGCGCGGGCGGCCGCGGTGACCGTGCCGTAGTGGGCGACCGCCCTCAGGACGTGGAGCCGGCGCAGGTCAATCATGAAGCCCAAGCTTCACGGTGACGTACATAAAGTCAACCTGGACGTGAACATAGACGTCGGCGCACTCTTGATGTGCCGCGACCGACAGCAGGCACACGAGTCACGTCCAGCACATGGGAATCCAAGGAGTCGCCATGACCAGCACGACCGGCACCACGGGTACGACCGGCACCGCCTGCCCCTTCTGCGGGTGGCCGGACCACGCGGAGCCGTTCCAGGTCGTCTCGCGGCACGCCACCGCGGCGGGCAGCACGGTGTGGACGCGCTGCGGCTGCGGGTCGCTCCAGGTGCGCGCGGTGGACGCGCGCGGCATGCGTGTCATGTCGCGCAGCCGCCCCGCCGACGTTCCCGCGCCGGGCGGGCGGTGAGGGCAGGCGTTGACAGGCGGTTCGCCCTGGTCGTACTAATCGCGTAGTGATCGCGTACCGGCCGAGGGAGGCCGGCGGCCGACGCACCCGGGTGCGGACAGGAGGCGTGGACGTGCGGAGACTCCCCTTGTCCGGGGTGACGGTGGTGACCGTGGAGCAGGCGGTGGCCGCGCCGTACGCCACCCGGCAGCTGGCCGACCTCGGCGCCCGGGTGATCAAGGTGGAGCGGCCGGGCGAGGGCGACTTCGCCCGGCGCTACGACACCACGGTGCACGGCACGTCCAGCTACTTCGTGTGGATCAACCGCTCGAAGGAGTCCCTCACCCTCGATCTGAAGGATCCGCGCGGCCTGGAGATCCTGCACGAACTGCTGGCGGACGCCGACGTGTTCGTGCAGAACCTCGCCCCGGGCGCGGCCGGCCGGCTCGGACTGGACGCCGAGGAGCTGGGGCGCCGCCATCCGCGCCTCATCCCCTGCACGATCTCCGGCTGGGGCACGACCGGACCGTGGGCCGACCGCAAGGCGTACGACCTGCTGGTGCAGTGCCAGACGGGCCTGGTCTCGCTCACCGGCACCCCCGAGGAGACCGCTCGCACGGGCATCTCCGTCGCCGACATCGCCGCCGGGATGTACGCGTACAGCGGTGTCCTCACCGCCCTGTACACGCGCGCCACCACCGGCGAGGTGCACCCCGTCGAGGTGTCCCTGTTCGAGGCACTGGCGGAGTGGATGGGGCAGCCCGCCTACTACACCCGGTACGGCGGCACCCAGCCGCCCCGGCTGGGCACGCAGCACGCGACGATCGCCCCGTACGGCACGTTCCGGGCGGCGGACGGGCGCGAGGTGCTGTTCTCCATCCAGAACGAACGCGAGTGGGCCGCGCTGTGCCGGGACTTCCTCGGCCGGCCCGAGCTGACGGACGACCCCCGGTTCGCGACGAGTTCGGACCGTGTGGCGCACCGGGACGAACTGAACGCGATCGTGGCGGAACGCTGCGCCCGTGACGACGCGGAGGAGCTGCTGAAGGACCTGGAGGCGATCGCCATCGCCTGCGCGGGGGTGAACGACGTCGCGGCGTTCCTCGACCACCCGGTGCTGGCGGCGCGCGGCCGGTGGCGTGAGATCGGGGTGCCGGGCGGCACGGCGGAGGCGCTCCTGCCACCGGCCGACCTCGCGGGGCTTCCGGCCCGCATGGACCCGGTGCCGGCGGTGGGCGAACACACGGAAACGATCCTGCGCGCCCTGGGCCGCACATCCGAGGACATCGGGACGCTGCGGGCGGACGGGGTGGTCTGAGCCGGCTCGGACCCTCCGGTCGACCTCCGGACGCCCGGTCCGCCGCGCGGAACCCGCCGACCCGTGCACAACGGGCTACGGCGCGCCGCCACGGCACCGGAGCCGACGTGGTGCAGCCGGTGACGAGGGCGCCCGCGGAGACGGCGGCGGCTCCGACGCCGACGGCACCTCGCACGCCCCCGGCCGCGTCGTCGTCGTGGCGAGGAACGGACATCCGCCCCGACAGGGCTGGGAGCCCGGGCGCCGGACGGGATCGGGGCGAGCTACGGCTGGTGTGCACGCAGTGCGCCCAGGACCTCCTCGTCCGTCAGCTGGTCGAACTCGTCGTACCACTGGCCGACGGCCATGAAGGCCGCCGGTTCGTGGAGGGCGATCAGGTCGTCGGTCTCGGGGCGGAGGGCCGCGGCGCCCTCCGGGGAGGCGACCGGGACGGCCAGGATCAGACGGGCGGGGTCGCGGGCGCGGAGGGCGCGCAGGGCGGCGCGGGCGGTGGAGCCGGTGGCCAGGCCGTCGTCGACGACCACGACCGTGCGGCCGCGCGGGTCGGGCGCGGGCCTGCCCTGCCGGTAGAGCCGTTCGCGCCGGACCAGCTCGGTGCGTTCCCGTTCGACGACGGGCGCGAGGTCGTCCCGCGTGAGGCCCAGGCCGCGCAGCGCGTCCTCGTCGAACACGGGTACCCCGTCGCCGGCCATGGCGCCGACGCCGTACTCCTCGTGGCGGGGCGCGCCGACCTTGCGGACGACGAGGACGTCGAGGGGCGCGCCGAGCGCCTCCGCCACCTCGGCGGCGACGGCGACTCCGCCCCGGGGCAGCGCCAGGACGAGGGGGTCGGGCAGGCCGCCGGCGTCCTGCCTCTCCCGCAGGCGCGCGGCGAGTTCGCGGCCGGCCTGCCGGCGATCACGGAACCGCATGACGGTGCCCTCCCTCCGAGCGGTCACGACCCGGTCGGCATCCGCGTACCCCCTCCCCCGGCGCGCGAAGCCCCGCCGCGGGGCATGGGGTGCGTGCGCTCGGGCAGTCGTGGTGCATGGTCGGTGACACGGGTGAGCCGGGTCAGGCGCCGCCGCGGCGGGACCGCAGCGGTCACCGCTCGGTGGCGCAGGAGGACGACGTACGCATCGAGGCCTGGGCGGTGAGCCGCGAGCACTGCCTGGCCGAGGCGGTGGTGGCGATGGTGGAGTGCTTCGCCGACGTGTCCGGTGTGAGACCGACCGGGGTGGACCGCATCCGGCTGGCCGAGGGCAGCGACGACGACCTGCTGGCCGCGCTGCTCGACGAGATTCTGTACCGGCTGGAGGCGTACGGCGAGGTGCCGGTGGACGTGGAGGCGGACGAGGCCGAGGGCGGCCTGGACGTGCGGCTCGCCGTGGCGGGTTTGGCGGACGTACGGGTCACCGGGGAGCTGCCGACGGACGTCGGCTGGGACGACCTGCGGCTGTCGCCGGGGCCGTACGGCTGGTCGTGCGCGGTGACGGTCGACGGCTGAGCCCGCCGGCCCGGCTCAGTGGGTCGGCGTCGCGCGGCTGATGTCCGCGAGTGCGGAGTGCGGGTCCTCCTCGGCGGCGAGGTCGCCGAGGCTGACCACGCCCACGGGGCAGCCGCCGTGCTCCACCACGGGCAGCCGCCGCACGGCGTGTTCCCGCATCAGCTCGACGGCGTGGTCGGTCGTGTCGTCCGGGTCGAGCGTCACCAGCGGCGGGCGGGTGCACAGCGAGCCGACGCTCGTGGCCTCGGGGTCGTGCCCCTCGGCGACGCCCCGCAGCACGATGTCGCGGTCGGTGAGCACGCCGAACAGGTCGCAGTCGTAGGCGACGAGGACGTCACCGACGTTCTGCTCGCGCATCAGCCGCGCCGCCCGCGTCAGCGAGGTCATCGGCTCGACGGAGGTGGTGTGCGCGGACATCACGTCGCGTACGCGCGTGGTCATGGGGCACCTCCCGGTGCGTGGTCGCGGACGCGGGTGCGTTCGCGGGCCTCCCCTTGGGGTCGCGTAGCCCGCCGCGGCGGGAGTAAACCGGTCCGGTTTGCCCGCGGCGGCCCGGCTCGCTTGGATGGGCCGGTCCCCGGCGGCCGCGGGGGACGCGGCAGGCGGGAGCGGGGGCGGATGGACGGGCGGCGGTCGGCGGCGTGGCGATTCGGGTGGCTGTGGACGGCGTACGGGGTCAGCACCTTCGGCACACGGTTCGCGTTCGACGCGTTCGCGCTGGTCGCCCTGCTGGTGCTGCACGCCGGTCCGGCCCAGGTGTCGCTGCTGGCGGCGGT
The DNA here is from genome assembly GCA_014649355.1 of Streptomyces althioticus. GTDB lineage: Bacteria > Actinomycetota > Actinomycetes > Streptomycetales > Streptomycetaceae > Streptomyces > Streptomyces althioticus. The sequence continues at coordinate 1,807 of BMSW01000006.1, read as the reverse complement.
CGGTCCCGCGGTCGGCGCCGTGCTGTCGGTGCCGCTCGGGCCCTGGGTGGAGTACCGCCGCAAGCGCCCGGTGATGATCGCGACGGATCTCGTCCGGTGCGCGGTGCTGCTGAGCGTGCCTCTCGCGTACGCCCTCGACGCGCTCACCGTGGCGCAGTTGCTCGTGGTGTCGGTGACGGTGGCGGCGGCCGACATCACGTTCCAGGCGTCGGTCGGCGCGTACGTGAAGGACGTCGTGCCGCATGAGGAGCTGCTGCGCGCGAACGGGCGGCTGGAGTCGACGACGTGGACCGCGACCATGCTGGGGCCGCCGCTGGGCGGTGCGGCGATCGGTCTCTTCGGTCCGGTGACGACGGTGGTCGCGGACGCCGTGAGCTATCTGCTGTCGGCCGGTGCGCTGGGCGCGGCGGGCGGCGGCGACCGGCGTCCCGAACGGCCGGACCCACGGCCCCGGCTACGGGCCGGCGACCTGCTCGACGGGTGGCGGTACATCCTGCGCAGCCATGACCTGCGTCCGCTGTTCCTCAACACGGTGCTGGTCAACGGGCTGATCATGGCGTCGTCGCCGCTGCTGGTCGTGCTGATGGTGGGTCCGCTGGGCTTCGCCCCGTGGCAGTACGGTCTGGCGTTCGCGGTGCCGTGTCTGGGCGGGCTGGTCGGCGCGCGGCTGTCGCGGCGGCTGGTGGCGCGGTTCGGGGAGCGGCGGGTGCTGCGGGTCGCGGGGACGCTGCGGGCGTGCTGGTCCGTCGGGCTGGCGTTCGTGGGGCCGGGCGTGGCGGGTCTGGTGCTGGTCATCGTGATCGAGTTCGGGCTGATCACGAGCATGGGGGTGTTCAACCCGGTGTTCTCGACGCGCCGGCTGGAGCGGACGCCGGCGGACCGGGTGGTCCGCACGCTGTCGGCGTGGTCGGCGACCAGCAAGGCGGCGATCGCCGCGCTGACGGCGCTGTGGGGTCTGCTGGCCACTTTCACCGGCCCCCGCGCGGCCATCGCCCTCGCGGGCGCCCTGCTCCTGGCCACCCCGCTGCTGCTCCCCCGCCGCCTCGACGAGACGCGCCGGGACCAGAACAGCGAGGCGGAGGCCAAGATTTAGGTACGTTCGCGACGGCGCGTCCTTGCCGGCGACGACGTCCCCGATGCGCATGAAGTGACAGCAGCCACTTCATCCGCGCGTTCGAGAAGCGGTACGGGACGACACCGGCCCGCTTCGCCCGTCGTCCGGCCCGACGGGCCTCCGATCGGGCCTCCGGACGGGAGCCGGGTGGACCCCTTGCCCGATAACCTTGAGGCTCAGCCCTGGCCGGGTTCAGCGGTGGCTGAGGACGTTGATCACGCGGCCGTCGGGGTCGCGGACGAAGAAGCGGCGGACGCCCCACTCCTCGTCCCGCAGCGGATGGACGATTTCCGCACCGTTCTTCCGCACGGCCTCGTACACCGCGTCCACGTCGTCCACCTCGACGCTGAGGTCGGGGTGGACCGGTGCCGTCGCGTCCTCCGTCATGACACTGACCTGCGCCGTCGGGTTCGACGGGGACGCCAGCGTCATGATCCAGCCGTGGTTCATGACCTCCTCGAAGCCCAGGAGACCGTAGAACTCCCCGTTCCGGGCCGGGTGCTCGGAGTGGAGGTTGGGCACGACACGGCGGACGGGCATCGACGGCTCCCTCGGTTCTGGCGGGTTCGCTGGGCGACGGTCGTGCGACGGACGAGCTGTACCGCTCGGGGTCGGTGACGCCCCCTCCCCAGGCTAGCTGTTCTGTCCGGGGAGGTTGTGAACGGTGAGACAGGTCTCGGCCGAGGGATCTTG
>BMSW01000005.1 GCA_014649355.1 Streptomyces althioticus | reverse complement strand
ATGGTACTGCAGGGGGGACCCTGTGGGAGAGTAGGACGCCGCCGAACAATTCTTATAGAGAGCCCCCGTGCCATTCGGCACGGGGGCTTTCTGCGTTTTACGGTGCCCCCCGCACCGCCCCCTTCTTACAGCCGCCCCGCGGACTTCAGCGCCAGATACGCGTCCGCCAGCGCCGGCGCCAGTTCCTCCGGAGTCGCGTCCACGACCGTCACCCCGCGGCGGCGAAGCTGTTCGGCCGTGCGGTCGCGTTCCGTGTGGGCCTGCGCGGCCGCCGCGGCCTCGTACACCGCGTCGACGTCCCCCCGGCCCTGGCTCATCGACGCGACATGCGGGTCGGCGACCGAGGCCAGCACGACCGTGTGGCGCTGGGTCAGGCGGCTCAGGACAGGCAGGAGACCCTCCTCGACCGGCGTCGCGTCCAGCGTCGTCAGAAGGACGATCAGGGAGCGGCGCGGGGCCGTTCGGAGTGCCGCCGCCGTCAGGCCGCGGGCGTCCGTCTCCACCAGCTCGGGTTCCAGCGTGGCCATCGCGTTCACCAGCGACGGCAGGAGATCGCCGGACGCACGGCCCTGGACCAGGGCGCGCACCCGGCGGTCGAAGGCCAGCAGGTCGACGCGGTCGCCGGCGCGGGAGGCCAGAGCGGCGAGGAGCAGGGCCGCGTCCATGGAGGCGTCCAGGCGCGGTGCGTCGCCCACACGGCCGGCGGACGTGCGGCCGGTGTCGAGGACGAGCAGGATGTGGCGGTCGCGCTCCGGACGCCAGGTACGTACCGCGACCTCCGACTGGCGGGCGGTGGCGCGCCAGTCGATGGAACGGGTGTCGTCACCGGGGACGTAGGCGCGGAGGCTGTCGAACTCGGTGCCCTCACCCCGCGTCAGGACGCTCGTGCGGCCGTCCAGTTCGCGCAGCCGGGCCAGCTTGGACGGCAGGTGCTTGCGGCTGGTGAACGGGGGCAGGACGCGGACCGTCCACGGGACCTTGTGGGTGCCCTGGCGGGTGAACAGGCCGAGCGGGCCGTAGGAGCGGACGGTGACGCGGTCCGCCTGGCGGTCGCCGCGGCGGGTCGGGCGCAGGCGTGTCGTCACGCGGCGGCGTTCGCCCGCGGGGATCGTCAGCCGGTGCCGGGACGCCTCCGTCTCCGTGCCGGGCGTCCAGCTGCTCGGCGGCCAGGCGTCGCGGAGACGGGCCCGCAGCGGGCGTCGGGACGGATTGGTGACCGTCAGGGTGACGTCGGCGCTCTCGCCGAGCCGTACGGAGGTGTCGCCGGAGCGGGTCAGGCCGAGGGTGCGGACCGGGGCGGCCAGGGCGTAGTCGCAGGCGCAGGCCACCGCGAGGGGCGCGTTGACGGCGAGGAGGCCCGTCCAGCCGGGTTCCCAGATGCCGACGGGGAGGGAGCCGAGGGCCGCGAGGAGAGCGGCGCGTCCGGTGGGAGCCATCAGCGGGGGACGGGGACGTGGGAGAGGACCGCGTTGATGACCGAGTCGGCCGTCACGCCCTCCATCTCCGCCTCAGGGCGCAGCTGTATGCGGTGGCGGAGCGTGGGCAGGGCGAGGGCCTTCACGTCGTCCGGGATGACGTAGTCGCGGCCGGTCAGCCAGGCCCAGGCGCGGGCGGTCGCGAGCAGCGCGGTGGCGCCTCGCGGGGAGACGCCGAGGGTGAGGGACGGCGACTCGCGGGTGGCGCGGCAGATGTCCACGACGTACGCGGTGATCTCGGGGGAGACCGTGGTGGCGGCGACGGCGCGGCGGGCGGCCTCCAGGTCGGCGGCGGACGCGACGGGGCGTACGCCGGCGGCGCGCAGGTCGCGCGGGTCGAAGCCCTGGGCGTGCCGGGTGAGGACGTCGATCTCGTCCTGGCGGGACGGCAGGGGGATCGTGAGCTTGAGGAGGAAGCGGTCGAGCTGTGCCTCGGGCAGCGGGTAGGTGCCTTCATACTCGACGGGGTTCTGGGTCGCGGCGACCAGGAACGGGTCGGGGAGGGCGCGCGGGGTGCCGTCGACGGTGACCTGGCGTTCCTCCATGGCCTCCAGCAGGGACGACTGGGTCTTCGGGGGCGTGCGGTTGATCTCGTCCGCGAGGAGGAGGTTGGTGAAGACCGGGCCGGGCTGGAAGGAGAACTCGGCGGTGCGGGCGTCGTAGACCAGGGAGCCGGTGACGTCGCTCGGCATCAGGTCGGGGGTGAACTGGACGCGCTTGGTGTCGAGTTCGAGCGCTGCGGCGAGGGAGCGGATCAGCAGGGTCTTGGCGACGCCGGGGACTCCCTCGAGGAGGACGTGGCCGCGGCAGAGCAGGGCGACGACGAGGCCGGTCACGGCGGGGTCCTGGCCGACCACGGCCTTGGCGATCTCCGCGCGCAGGGCCTCCAGGGCGGCCCGGGCGGCGGCCGGGTCGCCGGTGGGCGCGGCGTTGTCGGTGGTCGGGTCCATCATGGACGGCGTACCTGCCTTTCGAGGGCGTCGAGTTGGTCGGCGAGCCGGATCAGAGCCGCGTCGTCGCCGGGGGGCGGGCCGAACAGAAGCGTGTGGGGGGAGGACGGTCCGTCGCCGTCGAGGCGGGCGGACAGTGCGGGGAGCAGGGCCTCGGGCGAGTGCGCCTGGGTGCCGGGGACGCCGACGAGGGGGGCCAGGCGGATGCGGGTGGCGGAGCGCAGGGCGAGGGCGGCGCGGTCGCGGGCGTCGGCCTTGCGGTAGAGGCGGGCGCGGCCTTCGACGGTCTCGGAGGCGCGGATCGCCACGGGAAGTCTCTCGGGCACGAGGGGACCGAGCCGGCGTGCCCGCCACAGGGCGGCCACGGCGGCGGCGACGAACAGCTGGAGGGTGCCCCAGAGCCAGCCGGAGGGCAGGAGGTCGAAGAAGCTTTTCTCGTCCTCGGTCACGGCGGAGGCGTCGGCGGGGCTGGGGAGGTACCAGACGAGATGGGGGCGGGAGCCGAGGAGCTGGAGCGCCAGCGAGGCGTTGCCGTGCTTGTCCAGGCGGTCGTTGTAGAGGATGTCGGGGGCGCCGAGGAGGACGGTGTCGCCGGCGCCGGAGGAGTCGGGGACGCGCAGCAGGGTGGCCAGGCGGTGGCTGCGGTAGCACTCGTCGGCGTCGGGGTGGTCGGAGGAGTAGCGGATGCCGCCCGTGTCGGCGCTGCCCGCGCGTACGGCGGCGGGGAGGCCGCAGTCCGGTTCGAGGGTGGAGTCGAGGCTGTTGGCCGGGTCGGCCGTGACGCCGGGGGCGAGCCGCTCGACCGAGGCGATGCCGGAGGCGACCAGGACGGTGCGGCCGCCGGAGTCCTCGGTGGCCGCGTGCAGCTGTGTCTGCCGGCGGGGCGTCAGCAGGTCCGGCACGGCGACCAGCAGGGTGGTGTCGGGTCCTGCCGCGTCGGCGGCCTCGGCGAGGGTGGTGACCACGCGGGTGTCGACGCCCCGTTCGGCGAGGAGTTCGGCGACGGCGCGGCTGCCGAGGGGGTCGGCGGAGTGCGGGTCGAGCCTGCCGTGCCGGGCGTCGGAGCGGACGACGGCGATGGCGACGGCCGCGACGACGAGCAGCACCAGTGCGAGGGCGACGCCCCGGCCGCGGGTCCACAGCTGGCGGGCGGTGGGGGAGGCCGAGGTGGGCGGCGAGGTGACCTCGGTCGTCATCCGGCGGCTCCCTGGCGGGCGTCGGGGTGGGCGCCGGCGCTTCCGGCGAGGGCGGGCTTGGCGCGCTCCAGGTCGCCGTCGAGGGCGGCGAGCCCGCGGTACGTGTCCTCGGAGGCGGTCCGGCCGCCGTACGTGACGTCGTCGAAGTCGCGGGCGGCGGTGCGCAGCCGGTCGCTGTGGGCGGGCAGGGCGCGGCCGGCCTCGGCGGCGGCCTCGTCGGCGGTGCGGCCGGGGCGGGGGTCGAGGAGGGCGCGTTCCTCCAGGGCGCGGACGACGGCCCGCATGCGTTCCTGGACGGCCTGGTTCCAGTGGCCCTGGGCGGCGTGCGCCTCGGCGGCGGCGCGGTGTTCGGCGGCGCTGCGGGGGCGGTCGTCGAAGAGGGCGGGGGCGGTGACCGGGCGGCGGCGGGGGGTGCCGAGGCGCCACCAGAGGGCGGCTACGACGGCGAGCGCGGCGACGACGATGACGACCAGGCCGAGCGCGCCGCCGGGTGTGGCGGTGGACGCGGCGCCGAGCAGGTCGTCGACCCAGTCCCAGAAGGCCTCCAGCGCACGCTGGAGCCAGCTGGGGTCGTTCTCGTGGTACATCTGCTTCGACAGCTCGCGCTCGGCCGCCTCCCGCGCGGGGTCGCGCGGGAGGGTGACGGGCGGTTCGTCGTCGCCGCGCGCCAGCAGGCGCACGGCGGTGTCGGCGGCCGACGGCAGGGCCGGTACGGCCTGGAGAACTCCCCCCGTGACGGTCACCGCATCAGCTCCCGCCGGTGGCGCCCGGGCCCTGGACGCCCGCGGCGCGCGCCAGTTCGAGGTCGAGGGCCTCGCGTCGGATGCGCTGGTCGATGTAGAGGAGCACGGTGACGCCGGCGGTGATCGGGAACGTGATCATGGAGCCGATCACCGAGCCGATGCCGCTGATGATCAGGAACGTCCAGCCGATGTCCCCGCCGGCGGTGCTCACGAAGCCGGTGACGCCGTCGCCGCTGAACGCGGCGGCGAGGAACGTGAACGGGATGACGATGATCGCCGCGACGACGTAGGCGATGATCGCGGCCAGCAGCTGGATGCCGAAGACCCGCCACCAGGAGCCGCGCACCAGCCGGGCGGAGCGGCGCATCGCGGTGACGATGCCCTGCTTCTCCAGCATCAGCGCGGGGGAGGCCAGGGAGAGGCGGACCATGAGCCAGGCGGCGAACACGGCCGCGGCGAGCAGGCCCAGCAGGGTCAGTCCGAAGCCGACCTCGGCGCCGGCGGAGACGCTGACGAGGATGCCGGGCAGCGCGCCGACGGCGGCGATGCCCACCGCGATGAGCCCGAGCAGGAGGATCAGGCCGAACAGCTTGAGGACCTGCGGGCGGGCGTCGCGCCAGGCCTCGCCGGTGGTCACCGGGCGGCCGATGACGGCGCGGCTGGTGACGGTGGTGAGCAGGGCGGTCGCCGCGACAGTGCCGATCAGGGTGATGCCGTAGAGCGCGGCGGAGCTGAGTAGCAGGTCGCCCATGACGTCGGTGAGTTCGCCGAGGGTGGCGCTCGGGTCGTCGAGCACCTCCGTGTTGGCGTCGTCGAGGACGAGGCCCTGCAGCAGGACCGCGGCGATCTCGGTGAGGACGGCGAGGGTCAGCGAGATGCCGAGGACCGTGCGCCAGTAGGTGCGCATGGTCGACACGGCGCCGTCGAGGAGTTCGCCGACGCCGAGGGGGCGCAGCGGGATGACGCCGGGCTTCGCCGCGGGCGGGGGGCCTCCCCAGCCGCTGCCCCAGGGGGCCTGGCCGCCGGGTCCGCGCGGAGGCGGGGCGCCCCAGCCGGGACCGGGGGGCGGCGGAGGCGTCTGGCCGGGGCCGCCCGCGCCGGGGGTGGGCGCGGACCACTGGGCGGCCGGGGGCTGGTCCTTGGACCACTTCACACCCGGCTCCCGCGGGGCGTCACCCGACTGCCGCGGCCGGTCGGCGGACTGCTCGGGGCCGGGACGGCCGTCGGACCCGGCAGGCCCGGACGCGTCCGGTTCCCGCCCGTCGGACGGGGCGGATCCGGGCGAGGCCCAGCCCGGAGTGTCGTTCATCGTCGCTCCTTCACGGTGCCCGGCCGCGGTCGCGGTGGCGGCTCGGGCAGCCATCGTGCCATGCGGTGCTTCCCGGTGGACCCGCCGAGGTCGGGGCTGCTCGCCTTCTATTGTCCGTGCGACAGGGGGCAGACTGGCGGCATGGCTGATCAGTACGCGCACAGCGGTGACGACAAGCGGCCGACCGGGATGCCGGCACTGCGCTGGGAGGAGCCTCCCGAAGGCCCGGTGCTGGTCCTGCTCGACCAGACGCGGCTCCCGGCCGAGGAGGTCGAGCTGGTCTGCACGGACGCGCCCGCACTGGTGGAGGCGATCCGTTCGCTCGCCGTGCGCGGCGCCCCCCTGCTGGGCGTCGCGGGCGCGTACGGTGTCGCGCTCGCGGCCGTGCGGGGCTACGACGTGGACGACGCGGCGGCGGCCCTGGAGAGCGCCCGGCCCACGGCGGTGAACCTGGCGGTTGGGGTGCGGCGGGCGCACTCCGCGTACCGGGCGGTGGTGGACGGCGGCGGCGACGCGCGGCAGGCGGCCGGGGCGGCGCTGGCCGCCGCGCGGCAGCTGCACCAGGAGGACGCCCGGGCCAGTGCGAGGATGGCGGAGCACGGGCTGGCGCTCCTCGACGAGCTGATGCCCGGCGGCGGGCACCGGATCCTCACCCACTGCAACACCGGTTCGCTGGTGTCGGGCGGCGAGGGGACGGCGTTCGCGGTGGCGCTCGCGGCGCACCGGGCGGGACGGCTGCGGCGCCTGTGGGTGGACGAAACGCGTCCTTTGCTGCAAGGTGCTCGCCTGACGGCGTACGAGGCGGCCCGCAGCGGCATGGCGTACACCCTGCTCACCGACAACGCGGCGGGATCGCTGTTCGCGGCGGGCGAGGTGGACGCGGTGCTGATCGGCGCGGACCGCATCGCGGCCGACGGTTCGGTGGCGAACAAGGTGGGGAGCTATCCGCTCGCGGTGCTCGCGCGGTACCACCATGTGCCGTTCATCGTGGTGGCTCCGGTGACGACGGTGGACCCCTCGACGCCGGACGGGGCGTCCATCGAGGTGGAACAGCGTCCCGGCCATGAGGTGACAGAGATCACGGCGCCGCAGGTGCCGGTGGCCGGAGCGGAGGCGGGAGGCGGGATTCCGGTGGCCCCCTTGGGGACGACCGCGTACAACCCGGCGTTCGACGTGACACCGCCGGAGCTGGTGACGGCCGTCGTCACCGAAGAGGGCGTCGTTTCGCCCGTGACCACCGAGGCTCTGGCCGCCCTGTGTGCCAGGTCACGCCAGGTAACGATTAGCTAATGGGATGATGTCGTTTATGAAGGGACGAGTCCTTGTCGTCGACGACGACAGCGCACTGGCCGAGATGCTCGGCATCGTGCTGCGCGGTGAAGGTTTTGAGCCGTCTTTCGTAGCCGACGGCGACAAGGCGCTGGCCGCCTTCCGTGAGACCAAGCCGGATCTGGTCCTGCTGGACCTGATGCTCCCCGGCCGTGACGGCATCGAGGTCTGCCGCCTGATCAGGGCGGAGTCCGGGGTGCCGATCGTGATGCTCACGGCGAAGAGCGACACCGTCGACGTGGTGGTGGGCCTGGAGTCCGGGGCCGACGACTACATCGTCAAGCCGTTCAAGCCGAAGGAGCTGGTCGCCCGGATCCGTGCGCGGCTGCGCAGGTCCGAGGAGCCGGCGCCGGAGCAGCTCGCCATCGGCGACCTGGTGATCGACGTGGCCGGTCACTCCGTGAAGCGGGACGGGCAGTCCATCGCCCTGACGCCGCTGGAGTTCGACCTGCTGGTCGCCCTCGCGCGCAAGCCGTGGCAGGTGTTCACGCGTGAGGTGCTGCTGGAGCAGGTGTGGGGCTACCGCCACGCGGCGGACACCCGCCTGGTCAACGTGCATGTGCAGCGGCTGCGCTCCAAGGTCGAGAAGGACCCGGAGAAGCCCGAGATCGTGGTGACGGTCCGTGGTGTCGGATACAAGGCAGGACCGAGCTGACATGTCCGGTGACAGTGCCGCTTCGGCGCCCGGCCGGTCCGGGGGCCGTCCGGGGCGGCCTGTCGGCCGGGGGACGGCGGCTTCCCGCTGGCGCCACCTCTTCGACGGCGACCTGCTCCAGGGCGGGGTCCAGGGAAGCCCGGTCGTCCGCCTGGTCATGCGCTGGGTGCGGCGTCCGCTGCTGCCCGTCATGCGGCTGTGGCGGCGCAACATTCAGCTCAAGGTCGTCGTCACGACGCTGCTGATGTCGCTGGGCGTCGTGCTGCTGCTCGGCTTCGTCGTCATCGGCCAGGTGCGCAACGGCCTGCTCGACGCCAAGGTGAAGGCGTCGCAGAGTCAGGCCACGGGCGGTTTCGCCGTTGCCAAGCAGCAGGCCGAGCAGGCCGGGAGCGTCACCGACGAGGAGGGCCCGGCACCCGACGGCCGCCCCTCGCAGAGCGTCATCCAGTGGATGAGCGACCTCGTCGCCTCGCTGTCCAGCGGCGGCCAGGGCGCCTTCGACGTGGTGACCCTGCCCTCCGGCGGCGACAGCGGCAGCGGGCGCGGACCGCGCGCCTCCGGCGGGGTCAACCCGGCCGCGAGCGTCCCCGCGGCGCTGCGCGAGCGCATCGACACCAGCACCGGGGCCGCGCAGAGCTACACGCGCATCGTCTTCGCCGAGAAGGACAAGGAGTCCCAGCCGGCCCTCGTCATCGGCAAGCAGGTCAACGACCCCAACGGCGACCCGTACCAGCTGTACTACCTCTTCCCGCTCACCCAGGAGGAGAAGTCGCTGAGCCTGGTCAAGGGCACCCTGGCGACTGCCGGGCTGTTCGTGGTCGTGCTGCTCGGGGCGATCGCCTGGCTCGTGGTGCGGCAGGTGGTCACGCCGGTCCGGATGGCCGCCGGGATCGCCGAACGGCTGTCCGCGGGGCGGCTCCAGGAACGCATGAAGGTCACCGGCGAGGACGACATCGCCCGCCTCGGCGAGGCCTTCAACAAGATGGCGCAGAACCTCCAGCTCAAGATCAGCCAGCTCGAGGACCTGTCGCGGATGCAGCGCCGGTTCGTGTCGGACGTGTCGCACGAGCTGCGCACCCCGCTGACCACCGTGCGGATGGCCGCCGACGTCATCCACGAGGCCCGCGAGGACTTCGACCCCGTCACCGCGCGGTCGGCCGAACTGCTCGCCGACCAGCTCGACCGGTTCGAGTCGCTGCTCGCCGACCTGCTGGAGATCAGCCGCTTCGACGCGGGCGCGGCCGCCCTGGAGGCGGAGCCGATCGACCTGCGCGAGGTGGTGCGGCGCGTGGTGACCGGCGCGGAGCCGCTCGCCGAGCGCAAGGGCACCGTCATCAAGATCGTCGGCGACCAGCAGCCCGTGGTCGCCGAGGCCGACGCGCGACGCGTGGAGCGGGTGCTGCGCAACCTGGTCGTCAACGCCGTCGAGCACGGCGAGGGCAAGGACGTCGTCGTCAAGCTGGCCGCCGCGGGCGGCGCCGTGGCCGTCGCCGTGCGCGACTACGGCGTCGGGCTCAAGCCCGGCGAGGCCACGCGCGTGTTCAGCCGCTTCTGGCGCGCCGACCCGGCCCGCGCCCGCACCACCGGCGGCACGGGCCTGGGGCTCTCCATCGCCCTGGAGGACGCCCGGCTGCACGGCGGCTGGCTCCAGGCGTGGGGCGAGCCGGGCGGCGGCTCGCAGTTCCGGCTGACGCTGCCCAGGACGGCGGACGAGCCGCTGCGCGGATCCCCGATACCCCTGGAACCCAAGGACTCGCGGCGCAACCGCGGCCTCGACGACGCGGGACTGCCGCGCGGCGACGGCGAGAAGCGCGCCACGGTGCCGGTGGGCCGGCCGGGCGCCGACGACCCGGCGCAGTCCGCCCGCGACCCGCTGGGCCGCAGGCCCGGCGCCTCGGCGCCCACGGCCGATCCCACCGCCCTGCCGGGCAGCGGCGCGCGCGTGGTGGCCCGCTCGGGCAGCACGCGGATGGCGCCGGGCACGGCGCCCGGCGTGAACGGCGGGACGGACGAGGCTCCTCCGGGCGGCGCGGACCGGCCGACGGCCGCAGACGAGGGCGGGGACGGCGCACCGCGCGGTGCGGAGAAGGACGGGGAGGCGACGCGTGGGCGGTGAGCGTGTGAGGCGCGGGCGGGGGACACCGGCCAGGGCGGCGGTGTACGCCGCCTGCGGGGCGGTCCTGCTGGCCGGGTGCGCCTCGATGCCGGACAGCGGCGACCTGCGCGGGGTGGAGTCCACACCGCGCCAGGACTCGCAGGTGCGGGTGTACGCCATGCCGCCGAGCGACGACGCCACCCCCACCCAGATCGTCCAGGGCTTCCTGGAGGCGCTGACCAGCGACGACGCCGACTACAAGACCGCGCGCCAGTACCTGACGCCCGAGGCGTCCAAGTACTGGCGTCCCGAGCAGTCGACCACGGTGCTCTCCGACGGGCCCGGCGCCCGCGCCGACCGGGAGCCCCGCGAGGACAGCACCGCCCTCACGTACACGCTGACCGGCACCAAGTTCGCCACCGTGGACGCGCAGCAGGCGTACGCTCCCTCCTCCGGCCACTACAGCGAGCTGGTGCGGCTGGTGAAGGACGACAAGAGCGGCCAGTGGCGCATCGACGCGGTGCCGCAGGGCGTCGTCATGGGCAAGTCGGACTTCCAGCGCAACTACACGTCCTTCAACAAGTACTACTTCGCCGCGAACGTGGACGTGAACGGGGCGTCGCTGCCGATGGCCGTCGCCGACCCCGTGTACGTGCGCCGGCACGTCGACCCCACGACGCGGATGGTGCGCTCGCTGCTCACCGGTCCGACGAACTGGCTCGACCCCGTCGTCCGCTCGAGTTTCCCGACCGGCACCCAGCTACGGAAGGGCACGGGACCGCTCACCCCGGACGACCGCGGCAAGCTCACCGTGCCGCTCAACGACCGGGCGGCCGACATCGGCACCGGCCGCTGCGAGGAGATGGCCGCCCAGCTGCTGTTCACGCTGCGCGACCTCAGCCCCGCGGTGGAGGAGGTCGAACTGCGGGCCGACGGCGGTCAGCTGTGCTCCCTCACCCAGGACGGCGCCGAGACCGTGGCCACCCGGGGCGCGCTCAACCAGCCCGACCACCTGTACTACCTCGACGGGAAGGACAAGCTCGTCCGGGTCGCCGCCGGCAGCCGCAGCCCCGACGCCGAACCGGCGCCCGGCGCGCTCGGCCAGGGCGGGCAGCGCCTGCGGTCCGTGGCGGTCGCTCGGGACGAGCGCACCGCGGCCGGTGTCGGCCTGAACGGCCAGGACCTGTTCGTCTCCGCGCTGGCGCAGGGCGCCACCCTCGGCGAGCCGGTGCTGCGCAGCCAGGGCAAGACCGAGCAGGACCGGCTGACCCCGCCGAGCTGGGACGCCCAGGGCGGCCTGTGGATCGCCGACCGCAACCCCGCCCGCCCCGGCCTCTACCTGCTGGAGGAAGGCGCGGGACAGCCGCTGCAGGTACGCACGCCGGGCCTGGAGGGCCGGATCCAGTCGGTGCGGGTGGCCGCCGACGGGGTGCGGATCGCCCTCGTCGTCGAGAACGGCGACCAGCGGTCGCTGCTCGTCGGACGGATCGAGCGCAGCGGCCCGGACGAGGCAGGGTCGGGCGAGCAGCCCACGGTCACCGTGGTGGAGCTGCGCTCGGCCACCCCCGAGCTGGAGCAGGTCACCGCCATGTCGTGGGCAGGGGACAGCCGGCTCGTGGTCGTCGGCCGCGAGCACGAGGGCGTGGAGCAGATGAAGTACGTCGAGGTCGACGGCTCCACCCCGGACGTGCCGCCGCCCGCCGCGCTGACCGGCGTGAAGGCGCTGACCGCCGCCGGGGACGACAACGCGCCGCTGGTGGCGTTCTCGGTGGACGGCATCGTGCGGCTGCCGTCGGGGGCGCAGTGGCAGAAGGTGGCGGACGTGACGGAGGGGAAGGCACCGGTCTATCCGGGCTGAGCGGGCGCGGGTTGGGTCGCCGGTCCGGCGCGCGGGTCCGGGGTGAGCGGTCCGGGGTGAGCGGGTGCGGGCCGTGCCGGTCCGGGGCGGGCGGGTCCGGAGTGAGCGGGTCCGGGGCCGGCGGGTCCGGAGTGAGCGGGTCCGCGGCGGGCGGTTCGGGATGAGCGCGGCTCCGGGCCGGCTGGTTCAGGGGTCTTGCTTCGGCGTTCGAGCGGGCTCGGCGCGGGCGGGTACGGGACGGGCGGGCCCGGAACGGGTGGGTTCGGGGCGATCGGTCCGGGGTGTGCGCGGTCCCGGGCCGGCTGCTTCAGGGGTCTCGCTTCGGCGTTCGAGCGGGTTCGGTGCGGGCGGGCCCGGGGTGAGCGGGTCTGGGATGAGCGCGGCTCCGGGCCGGCTGGTTCGGGGGGTCTCGCTTCGGCGTTCGAGCGGGTTCGGCGCGGGCGGGCCCGGGGTGAGCGGGTCCGGGGCCGATGGGGCCGGGTCGAGCGCGGTCCCGGGCCGGCCGTTTCAAGGGTCTCGCTCCGGTGTTCGAGTGGTTCCGGCGCTGGTCACACGGTTGTCCACAGGGGTGGCCGGGTGACCGGGGCGTTGGCACAGTGAGCCCATGCGGAGCTGGTGGCGGGACCTCACCGACCTGGTGCTTCCGGCCGAGTGCGGCGGATGCGGCAGGCCCCGCGCCGTGCTCTGCGACCGGTGCCGTGCGGCGCTGAGCGACAGGGAGCCACGCCGGGTGCGGCCGGCGCCCGAGCCCCGCGGACTGCCGCCCGTGCACGCGGCCGCCCCCTACGCCGACGAGGTGCGCGCCGCGCTGCTCGCCCACAAGGAGCGCGGCGCCCTGGCCCTCGCCCGGCCCCTGGGCGAGGCCCTCGCGGGCGCCGTGCGGGCGGGACTGGGAGCTCCGGCGGCCCGCCCGCGGCCCGGCAGCCGTGACGGCACGGGCAGGGCGGCAAGCACCCCCGTACTGCTCGTTCCCGTGCCGTCCGCCCGGCGGGCCGTGCGGGCGCGCGGGCACGACCCGGCGCGGCGGATCGCGTACGCGGCGGCGGGTGAGCTGCGGCGCTCGGGGGTACCCGCAGCGGTACTCGCCGCGCTGCGGCAACGGCGGCCGGTGGCCGACCAGTCGGGACTCGGCTCGAGGCAGCGGCTGGCCAACGTCGCCGGCGCCCTCGCGGTGGCGCCCGGCTGTGCCCGGCTGTTGCGCCGGGGCCGGGTCGTGCTGGTCGACGACCTCATGACGACCGGGGCGACCCTCGCCGAGGCGGCACGCGCGGTCACGGCCGCACAAGGGCCGCCCGGCCCGGAAACGGAACCGGCCGTAATGGGCCGGGAGGCGTCGAGCAATTCGCGGCCCGCATTCGTGTACCTGGGTGAGACATGGGAAGGGTCAGAACAACGGAGGACACCGCCACAGGCGTGGAGCGGAGCGGACCGGCAGCCCGGCCGGACGGTGAAGGAGGCGCGCGGGACACGCGCCGGCGGGACGCCCGGCGTGGTGTGCGCGGCCGTCGTGGCGGCGTCGCCGGATGCGTTCGGAATACACCGAAACTGACTGAGAACTTACGTCGTTGCAGGTAATCAGAGGGTTAATTCCCCTGAATGGAGGTACGTCGCGGTAGAGGGTGACGCCATCCGTCCGCGCGAGATATGTTCGGTTGTGAGGGAAAGCCGCAGGCCACACCCCTCTGATCGGAATGCGGCGGTGCGGGCCTTATCGACTTCACCCGCACCGGTGGACTGGGAGATCTCGCGCCGGGGGGAGGAGGTGGACGTCACCGAGTCCGAGGCTCCGGACGACACCGGAGCCTGGTGCAAAAGGGAGACACATCCGCAGCGAAGCGGAGTGATCCGGGAACGGAGTTCTGCGTGGACATCGTCGTCAAGGGCCGCAAGACCGAGGTGCCCGAGCGGTTCCGGAAGCACGTGGCCGAGAAGCTGAACCTGGAGAAGATCCAGAAGCTCGATGGCAAGGTGATGAGCCTCGACGTCGAGGTGTCCAAGGAGCCCAACCCCCGACAGGCCGACCGCTGCGACCGGGTGGAGATCACGCTCCGCTCCCGCGGCCCGGTGATCCGGGCGGAGGCGGCGGCGAGCGACCCCTACGCGGCGCTCGACCTGGCAGCGGAGAAGCTCGACGCCCGGCTGCGCAAGCAGCACGACAAGCGTTTCTCACGGCGCGGCTCGCGCAGGATCCCCGCCGCCGAGGTCCCCGACCACGTGCCCGGCGTGGCCACCCTCAACGGGTCCGGCGCGGTCACCGCGCCGGAGGAGGAGCAGGCGGTCCCCACCAAGAAGGTCGGTTCCCTGGAGGTCCAGGGCGACGGGCCGCTGGTCGTCCGCGAGAAGACCCACGTGGCCGCCCCCATGACCCTCGACCAGGCGCTCTACGAGATGGAGTTGGTCGGGCACGACTTCTACCTCTTCGTCGACTCCGAGACCAAGGAGCCCAGCGTCGTCTACCGGCGCCACGCCTACGACTACGGCGTGATCCACCTCAGGACCGACACGATGGTCACCGAGAACAACTCCCCCGAGGCGGGCGGAACCCTCGGCGGCTGACCCGCCGGGCGACAGCACAGCAGGTGCCCCTGGTGCGCGTGTGCGCCCCCAGGGGCACCGGCGTGCCACCGCCCGGTGTCCCCACCGGCACCCCGGTGACGGTGCGGCATGGAATCATGGCGGCAGCGGCCCAACCGGTGGGCCGTTGCCTTGGGTTGGCGATGGTCAGGACCACAGGCCACAGCCTTCAGGGGGAGGAACGCGATGGCGGACAGCTTCGGACCGATGCGGGACGAGGATGCCGACGACGGCGTCGTCGGCATGGGCCCGGACGCGGACACTCCGCGCAAGGAGCCGATCAGAGTCCTGGTGGTGGACGACCACGCGCTGTTCCGCCGCGGTCTGGAGATCGTGCTGGCCGCCGAGGAGGACATCCAGGTCGTCGGCGAGGCCGGTGACGGCGCCGAGGCCGTGGAGAAGGCCGCGGACCTGCTGCCCGACATCGTCCTGATGGACGTGCGGATGCCCAAGCGGGGCGGCATCGAGGCCTGCACCTCCATCAAGGAGGTCGCCCCCAGCGCCAAGATCATCATGCTGACGATCAGCGACGAGGAGGCCGACCTCTACGACGCCATCAAGGCGGGCGCCACCGGCTACCTGCTCAAGGAGATCTCCACCGACGAGGTCGCCACCGCCATCCGCGCCGTCGCCGACGGGCAGTCGCAGATCAGCCCTTCCATGGCGTCGAAGCTGCTTACCGAGTTCAAGTCGATGATCCAGCGCACCGACGAGCGCCGGCTCGTCCCCGCGCCCCGGCTGACGGACCGCGAGCTGGAGGTCCTCAAACTCGTCGCCACGGGGATGAACAACCGGGACATCGCCAAGGAGTTGTTCATCTCCGAGAACACCGTGAAGAACCACGTGCGCAACATCCTGGAGAAGCTCCAGCTGCACTCCCGGATGGAGGCCGTGGTCTACGCGATGCGGGAGAAGATCCTCGAGATCCGCTGACCCGTCGGTCCCGCGATCCGCCGCCCCGCCCCGTCAGCTCAGCCGAGCAGCCGGGCCAGCTCCGCCGTCAGCGGCTCGCGCAGCTCCGGCGCGTCCACCCGCTCCACGCGGACGTCCGTGCAGCCCACCCAGCCCGCCGCCTCCACCAGCGCCTGCGCCACCTGCGGCACCGCTTTGATGCCGTCCAGCGTGACCTGCTTGGCGACCAGCGTGCCGCCCTCGCGCGCCGGGTCCACGCGGCCCACCAGCCGTCCGCCCGCCAGCACCGGCATCGCGAAGTAACCGTGGACGCGCTTGGGTTTGGGGACGTACGCCTCCAGGCGGTGGGTGAAGCCGAAGATCCGCTCCGTGCGCGCCCGCTCCCAGATCAGGGAGTCGAACGGGGACAGCAGTGTCGTGCGGTGCCGCCCGCGCGGCGGTGTGGCCAGCGCCTCCGGGTCCGCCCAGGCCGGCTTGGACCAGCCCTCGACCGTGACGGGCACCAGACCCGAGTCGGCGATCACCGCCTCGACCTGCTCACCCTTCAGCCGGTGGTAGTCCGCGATGTCCGCGCGGGTGCCCACGCCCAGCGCCCGCCCGGCCAGCCCCACCAGGCGGCGCAGGCACTCCTCGTCCGAGGGCTCCTCGGCCAGCAGCGCGGCCGGCACGGCCCGCTCGGCCAGGTCGTAGACCCGCTTCCAGCCGCGCCGTTCCACGCACACCACCTCGCCGTACATCAGGGCGCGCTCCACGGCGACCTTGGTGCCGGACCAGTCCCACCACTCGCTGGTGCGCTTCGCGCCGCCCAACTCGGTGGCGGTGAGCGGGCCTTCGGTGCGCAGCTGCTTGACGACCTGGTCGTACACGCCGTCGGGCAGTTCGTGGTTCCAGTGCGGGCGGGCGCGGTAGGCGCGGCGGCGGAAGGCGAAGTGCGGCCACTCCTCGACGGGGAGGATGCACGCGGCGTGCGACCAGTACTCGAACGTGTGCGCGGGCTGGTCGCCCTGCTTCCAGTACGCCTCCTCCACCGCGCGGCGGCCCACCGCGCCGAGACGGGCGTACGGGATCAGCTCGTGCGAGCGGGCGAGGACGGAGATCGTGTCGAGCTGCACCGCGCCGAGGTGGCGCAGGACGCCGCGCACACCGGCGCGGCGGTCGGGGGCGCCGAGGAGTCCCTGGGCCCGCAGGGCGATGCGGCGGGCCTCGTCGGCCGAGAGTTCCGTGGTCGGACGCGGCAGGGTCGTCATAGGTCCGCACCCTAGAGGGCCCCACTGACAACCGCGGGGCGCCCGCACGGAACGGACGTCAGCCGCGGGCGGGCACGTACGGAGTGGTGGACGGAAGGCCCAGGTCGGAGGGGAGCAGGGAGCCCACCCAGCCGTCCCGCAGCACCCCCTTGTTGACGAGCGAGGAGCGCAGCACGCCCTCGATCCTGAAGCCGGCCCGTTCGGCGACCGCGCGGGAGGCCGTGTTGCCGACCTCGGCGCGCCACTCCATGCGGTCGACGGACATCCGTGTGAAGGCCCAGCGGCACGCGGCCACGGTGGCCTCGGTGATGTAGCCGTTGCCGCGGTGCTCCTTGGCGCTCCAGAAGCCGACCTCGCCCGTCGCGAACGACCGCATCGTGACGCCGAGCATGCCCGTCAGCTCCCCGGCGGGCAGGAAGACACCGAAGGTGAACATCGTGCCGTTCGCCCAGCCGTCCGGAACGAGCTGCTCCGTGAAACCGCGCGCGTGCTCGGGAAGGTACGGCGAAGGGATCGTGGTCCACCGCTGGATGTCCGGGTCCTGGCAGATCCGGTACACGGTGTCGGTGTCCTCCGGGCCGACGGCGCGCAGCAGCAGACGGTCGGTGGTGAGCGTGACGGGTTCCATCGGGCGATTCTGCGCACGTCGCGGCGGCGGGCGCCATCCCTTTGAGTGGCGGTGAACCGATGATCACCCTGCGTGCGATTCGCCGTAGGCGTGCGGCACCATCCGGGCGCCCGGGACGTTGTCCGTGTAGCAGCCGTGCCACGGTTCGGCTGCGGCGGACGGTCACCGCCCCGGCAGGCCTCCCGGCGTGACGGGGTCCTCGCATACGATGGCCGTTGCTCAGTCAGTGAAACGGAAACCGACCGTCCCAGGCCCGACCGGCAAGGAGACCAACCCCCGTGTCCGTCCTCTCGAAGATCATGCGTGCAGGCGAAGGCAAAATCCTGCGCAAGCTGCACCGCATCGCGGACCAGGTCAACTCCATCGAAGAGGACTTCGAAGGCCTCTCCGACGCCGAGCTGCGGGCCCTCACCGATGAGTACAAGCAGCGCTACACCGACGGTGAGAGCCTGGACGACCTGCTGCCCGAGGCCTTCGCCACGGTGCGCGAAGCCGCCCGGCGCGTGCTGGGCCAGCGCCACTACGACGTCCAGATCATGGGCGGCGCGGCCCTGCACATGGGTTACGTGGCGGAAATGAAGACCGGTGAGGGCAAGACCCTCGTCGGCACGCTTCCCGCGTACCTGAACGCCCTGTCCGGCGACGGCGTCCACATCATCACGGTGAACGACTACCTGGCCGAGCGTGACTCGGAGATGATGGGCCGCGTCCACCGCTTCCTGGGCCTCGAGGTCGGCTGCATCCTCGCCAACATGACGCCGGCCCAGCGCCGCGCCCAGTACGCGTGCGACATCACCTACGGCACGAACAACGAGTTCGGCTTCGACTACCTGCGCGACAACATGGCGTGGTCGAAGGACGAGCTGGTGCAGCGCGGCCACAACTTCGCCATCGTCGACGAGGTCGACTCGATCCTCATCGACGAGGCCCGTACGCCGCTGATCATCTCGGGCCCCGCCGACCAGGCCACCAAGTGGTACGGCGACTTCGCCAAGCTGGTGAAGCGCCTCAAGCGCGGTGAGGCCGGCCAGCCGCTCAAGGGCATCGAGGAGACCGGCGACTACGACGTCGACGAGAAGAAGCGCACGGTCGCCATCCACGAGTCCGGCGTCGCCAAGGTCGAGGACTGGCTCGGCATCGACAACCTGTACGAGTCGGTGAACACGCCGCTGGTGGGCTACCTGAACAACGCCATCAAGGCGAAGGAACTGTTCAAGAAGGACAAGGACTACGTCATCATCGACGACGAGGTCATGATCGTCGACGAGCACACCGGACGTATCCTCGCCGGCCGCCGGTACAACGAGGGCATGCACCAGGCCATCGAGGCCAAGGAGGGCGTGCCGATCAAGGACGAGAACCAGACGCTCGCCACGATCACGCTGCAGAACTTCTTCCGCCTCTACAAGCGCCACGACCACAACGGCAAGGAACTGCCGGGTCTGTCCGGCATGACCGGTACGGCGATGACCGAGGCCGCCGAGTTCCACCAGATCTACAAGCTCGGTGTGGTGCCCATCCCGACCAACCGGCCGATGGTCCGCAAGGACCAGTCGGACCTGATCTACCGCACCGAGGTCGCCAAGTTCGAGGCGGTCGTCGACGACATCGAGGAGAAGCACCGCAAGGGCCAGCCGATCCTCGTCGGCACCACCTCGGTCGAGAAGTCCGAGTACCTGTCGCAGCAGCTCAGCAAGCGGGGCATCCAGCACGAGGTGCTGAACGCCAAGCACCACGAGCGTGAGGCGCAGATCGTCGCCCAGGCCGGCCGCCGCGGCGCCGTCACGGTCGCCACGAACATGGCCGGCCGTGGTACGGACATCAAGCTCGGCGGCAACCCCGAGGACCTCGCGGAGGCGGAGCTGCGGCAGCGCGGCCTCGACCCCGAGGAGCACATCGAGGAGTGGGCCGCGGCCCTGCCGGAGGCGCTGGCGCGCGCCGAGGAGGCCGTGAAGGCCGAGAAGGAAGAGGTCGAGAAGCTCGGCGGCCTCTACGTGCTGGGCACGGAGCGGCACGAGTCGCGGCGTATCGACAACCAGCTGCGCGGTCGTTCCGGCCGTCAGGGCGACCCGGGCGAGTCCCGCTTCTACCTGTCGCTCGGCGACGACCTGATGCGGCTGTTCAAGGCGCAGATGGTCGAGCGCGTGATGTCCATGGCGAACGTGCCGGACGACGTGCCGATCGAGAACAAGATGGTCACCCGTGCGATCGCGTCCGCGCAGTCGCAGGTGGAGACGCAGAACTTCGAGACGCGTAAGAACGTCCTGAAGTACGACGAGGTGCTCAACCGGCAGCGCGAGGTCATCTACGGCGAGCGCCGCCGCGTCCTGGAGGGCGAGGACCTGCAGGAGCAGATCCACCACTTCATGGACGACACCATCGACGCGTACGTCCAGGCGGAGACCGCCGAGGGCTTCCCCGAGGACTGGGACCTGGACCGGCTGTGGGGCGCGTTCAAGCAGCTCTACCCGGTGAGCGTCACCGTCGAGGAGCTGGAGGAGGCGGCCGGCGACCGCGCCGGTCTGACCGCCGAGTTCATCTCCGAGTCCATCAAGGACGACATCCGCGCCCAGTACGAGGCGCGCGAGACGCAGCTCGGCTCCGAGATCATGCGTGAGCTGGAGCGGCGGGTCGTGCTGTCGGTGCTGGACCGCAAGTGGCGCGAGCACCTCTACGAGATGGACTACCTCCAGGAGGGCATCGGCCTGCGCGCGATGGCCCAGAAGGACCCGCTGGTCGAGTACCAGCGCGAGGGCTTCGACATGTTCAGCGCGATGATGGACGGCATCAAGGAGGAGTCCGTCGGCTACCTGTTCAACCTGGAGGTCCAGGTCGAGCAGCAGGTCGAGGAGGTGCCGGTCGAGGACGTCAAGCCGACCGCCGACCTGGAGAAGCAGGACGCGGTGCCGGCGCAGGCGCGGCCGGAGATCCGCGCGAAGGGGCTGGACGCCCCGCAGCGGCGGAACCTCCACTTCTCCGCTCCCACGGTGGACGGTGAGGGCGGCACCGTCGAGGGCGAGCTGGCGACCGACGAGGAGCCGGTGCGCTCGTCCGCGGACGGCCTGACCCGCGCGGAGCGGCGGAAGCAGGCGCGGGGCGGGCGTCGCCGCAAGAAGTGACGTCGCCGCACCGACGGCGCACACGGCACGGTCGGCCGGGGCCGGGCACCTGAGGGTGTCCGGCCCCGGCCGTCGTATGTGGTCGTCAGCGGGGGCCGCCCAGCTCAACGGCGGTGCAGCGCCAGCGGAGGTCCCGGCCGCGCTCCAGCCGGAACGCCATGGCGCGGAGCCTGTCCCCGGCGCCGATCCGCGCGAACGCCTCGATGGCGCCCTCCCGCGGCACGAACCATCCGATGTCCCGCACGACGGGCCGCGCCCCACGCGTCCGCAGGGGCCCGCGCTCGGCGAGCCGGATCAGCTCGTCGTAGGCCTGCCCGGCACTGTGCCGCAGCATGGCGTGGACGGGGCGCTGGCCGCTGAGCACGGCGACGAGCAGTTCGGCGAACCGGTCGGTGGGACGGGGCTGGGGTACGCCCCGGAGCACCCCGCCCGGTCGCGCGGACACGGCGCCGCCCTCCGCCCTGCGCGGGACCTCGGGCGGTGTGCCGCCCGCATGCCGGCCGTGGTCGGCGGGCGCGCCGACGGGCGCCGCGCCCGGGTTCGCGGGCGAGCCGCCCGGCCTCCGGTGCCGTGTGCCTGACGGCACTCGGGTGCCGCTGCCGGCCGCCGTGCCATCGGTCCTCCGGCCGGGTGCGCCCACGGCCGTGCCAGCGGGCGCCCCGTTCACGCGCACGGGCGGCGTGCCCGTGGAGCCGCCCCGGCTGTCCCACGTCGTGCCGGCCGGCTTTCGTCCGGCGTCGGACGGGGTGCGCGCAGACGGCGCCACCGTAGGAGTTCCCGGATCCGGGGCCGGGCGGGGTGCCGCGTCCGCGGGCGCCCCGCCGAGGTGCTCGGGCGGCGCGGCGGCCGGCGCCGCCGGGCCCGAGCCGGTGCGGCCGGCGCGCACCTGGGCCCGGCCCGTCGGGCGGTTGTCCGTGGGGCGCGTGCGGCGGGGGGAGGTTCCTCGGGGGCGGCCCGCGCCCGGGGAGGGGGACACGGGGGTGCCCGCCGTGGGGACGCGTGGGGGGATCGCCGCGGGGGAGCGGCGGGGTGTTCTGCTCATGACCTTGTGCACGAGGGCCCCGTTCTGAAGGCCGGGCCGGCGGGGGAGCCGGGTACCGGGCAGTAACTTCGTGACGTGGATCTTGTACGGGGCCGTGCGGGGGCGGGGCAAGGAAGGGCAGGGGCGCGTGGGACGGGGTGGGAAGTTCACTTATCCGGGTGGTCGTCGTCGTGACGAGCCTCTGTTCAAGCGGGTCGGGCGGGTGAATCCCCGGACTCAGGGTGACGGCCCCGGAGGGGGTCGCGAGGGCTCGAAGGGGGACGGGCTCGACGTATTCTGAGACCTTGCCGAAG
The DNA here is from genome assembly GCA_014649355.1 of Streptomyces althioticus. GTDB lineage: Bacteria > Actinomycetota > Actinomycetes > Streptomycetales > Streptomycetaceae > Streptomyces > Streptomyces althioticus. The sequence goes on along the minus strand of BMSW01000005.1, from coordinate 517,457 downwards.
AAGTGACCCGAGCTGACGAAAGCGGCCGACCATGCGCGTCTACGTCCCCCTCACCCTGCCCGGGCTCGCCGAGGCGCACAGGACGGGGCAGCTGGGCGACGGGCCGCTCACCGCGTACGCCGTGACGCCCGCGCTGCGCGAGTGGTACGTATCCGACGACGTCGAGGAGCTGGAGTACGCCGCGCTGGGCCGCGCCGCGCTGGCCTCCCTGCGTCTCCTCGCCGCCGACCCCGCCGCGCCCCGCCGCCGGGTCGTGGTCGCCGTGGACGTGGCCGACGGCGCCGCCTCCGCCGGACCTGGCAAGGGCCCGGACCCGGAGGCGCCGGGCGAGGTGCGCCTCGCCGGGCCCGTACGGCTGGCGAAGGCGGCCGCCGTGCACGTGGACGCGGAGGACGCCGAGGAGGACGTCGCGGCCGCCGCGCAGGCGCTGGACGCGGCGGACAAGGGCGACGACGACGCGCGGTTCGTCGTGGACGGCGCGGAGGACCACGAGCTGCTGTGGTTCGCGACGCAGGAGGTCCCGCAGCTCGTCGGCTGACGGCCCGGGTAGGTTTTCCGCATGGGGACGCACACGGACGCGCACATCGTCTGGGACTGGAACGGCACGCTCTTCCACGACGTCGACGCGGTCATCGGGGCGACGAACGCGGCCTTCGCCGAGCTGGGCCTCGCGCCCATCACGCTGGAGCGGTACCGGGAGCTGTACTGCGTGCCGGTGCCGCGCTTCTACGAGCGGCTGATGGGCCGGCTGCCCAGCCAGGCCGAGTGGGAGGTCATGGACGCCGTCTTCCACCGCCACTACACCGAGCACCGCGTGCGCTGCGGTCTCGCCGACGGCGTGGAGGACCTGCTCACGGGGTGGGTCGCGGCGGGCCGCAGCCAGTCGATCCTCAGCATGTACGGGCACGAGGAGCTCGTCCCGCTGGTGGAGGACTTCGGGATCTCCTCCCACTTCATACGCGTCGACGGCCGCACCGGCCCCTCCGGCGGCAGCAAGGCGGAGCACATGGTGCGCCACCTGGACGCCCTGCGCGGCACGGTGGACCCTCGGCGCACGGTGGTCATCGGCGACGCGGCCGACGACGCGCTGGCCGCGCTCCACGTGGGCGCGCACGCCGTGCTGTGGACCGGCGGCTCGCACGGCCGGGCCGGCCTGGAGGCGGTCGGGGTTCCGGTGGTCGACAGCCTGAGCGAGGCCGTGGCGCAGGCGGAGCGCCTGGCGGTCTCCGCCTGATCCGAGGAGCCCGGCGCACTGTGCGAAACGTCAAAGTTCGCCCCCCGGTTTTGTACACATACGGCTCATGACGGGGCCCCTCCGGAGAGCGATAGCCTAGGCAGCGTGATCAGCGCGATAGCTCGCGGGGACCGTGGCGTCCCCGCTGTGCGCCCGGCGACCACGGAGGACATCCGTGACCGGGTGGCGACCGCTGATCCTCGCGGGCGGCACGGGACGCGGCGCACCCCAGGGGGGCCGACGTCACGGAGAGCCACGTCACACCCGTCGGACGCACTCAATTCCGCCGAGAAGCCCCCGCTCCTCTCACCTTGCGGCATACCGTCGGCACAGACCGGACACCCCGTGTCGTACCGCCGCACCTCAGGGTCGGAGACCGTACTTCCTTCTACGTCACGCAACGGCGCGCGACAGGAGCCAGAGGACCATGCAGACCAAGCTGGACGAAGCCAAGGCCGAGCTGCTCGATCGGGCCGCCCGGGTAGCTGAGAACAGCCCGGCCGGGGGGAAACTGCCGACTGGGACCGCGGAGGGGGACACACCCGACCGGGATGCCGTCCTCGCGTTCCTCCAGCGCTACTACCTGCACACCGCCCCGGAAGACCTCACCGACCGCGACCCGGTCGACATCTTCGGGGCCGCCGTCTCGCACCGCCGGCTCGCCGAGAACCGGCCGCAGGGCACGGCGAACGTCCGGGTGCACACACCGACCGTCGAGGAGAACGGCTGGACCTGCAGCCACTCCGTCGTCGAGGTCGTCACCGACGACATGCCCTTCCTCGTCGACTCCGTCACCAACGAGCTGACCCGCCAGGGCCGCGGCATCCACGTCGTGATCCACCCGCAGTTCGTGGTCCGCCGGGATGTCACCGGCAAGCTGATCGAGGTCCTCTCCGACGGGGTGGCCGGCGACCTCCCGCAGGACGCCCGCGACCTGCCGCACGACGCGCACGTCGAGTCCTGGATCCACGTGGAGATCGACCGCGAGACCGACCGCGGCGACCTCAAGCAGATCACCGCCGATCTGCTGCGCATCCTCTCCGACGTCCGCGAGGCCGTCGAGGACTGGGGCAAGATGCGCCAGGCCGCCACCTCGCTGGCCGACGCGCTGCCCGACGAGCCCGTCCCCTCCGACCTGCCCCCGCTGCAGGTCGAGGAGGCCCGCGAGCTGCTCCACTGGCTCGCCGACGACCATTTCACCTTCCTCGGCTACCGCGAGTACGAGCTGCGCTCCGACGACTCGCTGGCCGCCGTGCCCGGCACCGGCCTCGGCATCCTGCGCTCCGACCCGCACCACGCGGCCGAAGAGGACCACCCGGTCAGCCCGTCCTTCGAGCGGCTGCCCGCCGACGCCCGCGCCAAGGCCCGCGAGCACAAGCTCCTGATCCTGACCAAGGCCAACAGCCGCGCCACCGTGCACCGGCCGTCGTACCTGGACTACATCGGCGTGAAGAAGTTCGACGCCGACGGCAACGTCGTCGGCGAGCGCCGCTTCCTCGGACTGTTCTCCTCCGCCGCCTACACCGAGTCCGTGCGCCGGGTGCCCGTGATCCGCCGCAAGGTCGAGGACGTCCTGGAGCGGGCCGGCTTCTCCCCGCACAGCCACGACGGGCGCGACCTGCTCCAGATCCTGGAGACCTACCCGCGCGACGAGCTGTTCCAGACCCCGGTCGAGGAACTGCAGTCCATCGCCACCTCGGTGCTCTACCTCCAGGAGCGCCGCCGGCTGCGGCTGTACCTGCGCCAGGACGAGTACGGGCGCTACTACTCCGCCCTCGTCTACCTGCCGCGCGACCGCTACACCACCGCCGTGCGGCTGCGGATCATCGACATCCTCAAGGAGGAGCTCGGCGGCGTCAGCGTCGACTTCACCGCGTGGAACACCGAGTCGGTCCTGTCCCGGCTGCACTTCGTCGTCCGCGTCCCGCAGGGCACCGAGCTGCGCCCCCTGTCCGACAGCGACAAGGAGCGCATCGAGTCCCGGCTGGCCGAGGCCGCCCGCTCCTGGTCCGACGGCTTCTCCGAGGCCCTGACCACCGAGTTCGGCGAGGAGCGCGCCGCCGAGCTGCTGCGCCGCTACGCGGGCGCCTTCCCCGAGGGCTACAAGGCCGACCACACCCCGCGCGGCGCCGTGGCCGACCTGGCGCGCCTGGAGGAGCTGGGCGAGCAGCGCGACTTCGCGCTCAGCCTGTACGAGCCGGTGGGCGCGGCGCCCGACGAGCGCCGCTTCAAGATCTACCGCACCGGCGAGGCCGTCTCCCTGTCCGCGGTGCTGCCCGTGCTGCAGCGCCTCGGCGTCGAGGTCATCGACGAACGGCCGTACGAGCTGCGGTGCGACGACCGCAGCGTCGCCTACATCTACGACTTCGGGCTGCGCATGCCGCAGGCGCCCGGCGGCGGGGTGGACCACCTCGGCGACGACGCCCGCGAGCGTTTCCAGGACACCTTCGCGGCGACCTGGACCGGCAAGGCGGAGAACGACGGCTTCAACGCCCTCGTGCTGAGCGCCGGGCTCACCTGGCGTCAGGCGATGGTGCTGCGCGCGTACGCCAAGTACCTGCGCCAGGCCGGCTCCACCTTCAGCCAGGACTACATGGAGGACACCCTCCGCCACAACGTCCACACCACCCGGCTGCTGGTCTCCCTGTTCGAGGCGCGGATGTCGCCCGACCGGCAGCGCGCCGGGTACGAGCTGGTGGACGCCCTGCTGGAGGAGCTCGACGCCGCCCTCGACCAGGTCGCCAGCCTCGACGAGGACCGCATCCTGCGCTCCTTCCTCACCGTCATCAAGGCGACGCTGCGCACCAACTTCTTCCAGGAGGCGAGCGGCGGCGAGCCGCACGACTACGTCTCCATGAAGTTCGACCCGCAGGCCATCCCGGACCTGCCCGCACCGCGCCCGGCGTTCGAGATCTGGGTGTACTCGCCGCGGGTGGAGGGCGTGCACCTGCGCTTCGGCAAGGTCGCGCGCGGCGGTCTGCGCTGGTCCGACCGGCGTGAGGACTTCCGCACCGAGATCCTCGGCCTGGTCAAGGCGCAGATGGTGAAGAACACCGTCATCGTGCCGGTCGGCGCCAAGGGCGGCTTCGTCGCCAAGCAGCTGCCCGACCCGGCCGTCGACCGCGACGCGTGGATGGCCGAGGGCATCGCCAGCTACAAGACCTTCATCTCGGCGCTGCTCGACATCACCGACAACATGGTGGGCGGCGAGGTCGTGCCGCCGGCGGACGTCGTCCGGCACGACGAGGACGACACCTACCTGGTCGTCGCCGCCGACAAGGGCACCGCGACCTTCTCCGACATCGCCAACGAGGTCGCCGAGAGCTACAACTTCTGGCTCGGGGACGCCTTCGCCTCCGGCGGCTCGGCCGGCTACGACCACAAGGGCATGGGCATCACCGCCCGCGGCGCCTGGGAGTCCGTCAAGCGGCACTTCCGCGAGCTGGGCGTGGACACCCAGAGCGAGGACTTCACGGTCGTCGGCATCGGCGACATGTCCGGCGACGTGTTCGGCAACGGCATGCTGCTCAGCGAGCACATCCGCCTGGTCGCGGCCTTCGACCACCGGCACATCTTCATCGACCCGAACCCGGACGCGGCCACCGGGTACGCCGAGCGCCGCCGGCTGTTCGAGCTGCCGCGTTCCAGCTGGGCCGACTACGACACGGAGCTGATCTCCGCCGGCGGCGGCGTCTTCCCGCGCACAGCGAAGTCGATCCAGATCAACAGCCACATCCGTGAGGCGCTGGGCATCGAGGAGAAGATCTCCAAGATGACCCCGGCCGACCTGATGAAGGCCATCCTCAGGGCGCCGGTCGACCTGCTGTGGAACGGTGGCATCGGCACCTACGTCAAGGCGTCCACCGAGTCCGACGCGGACGTCGGCGACAAGAGCAACGACGCGATCCGCGTCGACGGCAAGGACCTGCGGGTCTCCGTCGTCGGCGAGGGCGGCAACCTGGGCATGACCCAGCTCGGCCGGATCGAGTTCGCGCTGCACGGCGGCCGGATCAACACCGACGCCATCGACAACAGCGCGGGCGTGGACACCTCCGACCACGAGGTGAACATCAAGATCCTGCTGAACGGCCTGGTCAAGGAAGGCGACATGACGGTGAAGCAGCGCAACAAGCTGCTCGCCGAGATGACCGACGAGGTCGGCCGCCTGGTGCTGCGCAACAACTACGCGCAGAACACCGCCATCGCCAACGCGCTCGCCCAGTCCAAGGACATGATCCACGCCCAGCAGCGCTTCCTGAAGCACCTGGTGCGCGAGGGCCACCTGGACCGGGCGCTGGAGTTCCTGCCCACCGACCGGCAGATCCGCGAACGGCTCGCCACCGGGCAGGGTCTGACCGGGCCGGAGACGGCGGTGCTGCTGGCGTACACGAAGATCACCGTCGCCGACGAGCTGATGCACACCTCGCTGCCCGACGACCCGTACCTGAAGGGTCTGCTGCACGCGTACTTCCCGACCGCGCTGCGCGAGCAGTTCGGGGAGCACATCGACAGCCACCCGCTGCGCCGTGAGATCACCACGACCGTGCTGGTCAACGACACGGTCAACACCGGCGGCACCACCTATCTGCACCGGATGCGCGAGGAGACCGGGGCGTCGCTGGAGGAGATCGTCCGGGCGCAGACCGCGGCCCGCGCGATCTTCCGCTCCTCGGTGGTGTGGGACGGCGTGGAGGCGCTCGACACCAAGGTCGACGCCGCCACCCAGACCCGGATCCGGCTGCACTCGCGCCGTCTGGTGGAGCGCGGCACGCGCTGGCTGCTGAACAACCGGCCGCAGCCGCTGCAGCTCGAGGAGACGGTGTCCTTCTTCGCCGAGCGGGTGGAGCTGGTCTGGTCGCAGCTGCCGAAGCTGCTGCGCGGCGAGGACCAGGACTGGTACGGGAAGATCCACGACGAGCTCACCGGGGCCGGCGTCCCGGACGAGCTGGCCACCCGGGTCGCCGGGTTCTCCTCCGCCTTCCCGACGCTCGACATCGTGTCGGTGGCCGACCGGATGGGCCGGGAGCCGCTGGACGTCGCCGAGGTGTACTACGACCTCGCCGACCGGCTGCGGATCACCCAGCTGATGGACCGGATCATCGAGCTGCCGCGCGCGGACCGGTGGCAGTCCATGGCCCGCGCGGCCATCCGCGAGGACCTGTACGCGGCGCACGCGGCGGTCACCGCGGACGTGCTCGCGGAGGGCGACGGCACGTCGACGCCGGAGCAGCGGTTCGCGCTGTGGGAGCAGAAGAACGCGGCGCTGCTGGGCCGGGCCCGCACCACGCTGGAGGAGATCCACAACTCCGACGCGTTCGACCTGGCCAACCTGTCGGTGGCCATGCGGACCATGCGCACGCTGCTCAGGAACTCGTAGCGCACCGGACCCGTCGAGGGGCGTCCGGGACCGTCACGGTCCGGGGCGCCCCTCGCGCGTTGTGGTGCGTTGGGCGGGAATCCGCGGCGGACCCGTGGGGACGGCCCCGTGACGGGATAGGGCTCCCCTGTGACTGTCCGATCCTCGCCGTCCGGGGTGTCCGGGGAGACCGGTACGCGCCGCTCCGGGCTCCGCCCGGCCGCCGTCGGCCGGGTCCTGGCCATGGGCGTCACCGGGCTCGTCCTCCTCCTGCTGACCCTGGTCGTCGTACGGCTGCCGTGGATGGGCGACCTGGGCATCCACGCGGCCACCGTGCAGCGGCTGCGGCACGCCCCGCTCGCCCCCGGCAACCCGCTGGTCGACGCGAACACCCCGAGCCCGTACTACTCGCCGTGGACGCTGGTGCTCGGCGGTGTGGCGAGGGCGAGCGGCCTGGACGTGTTCGTGGTGCTGCGGCTCGCCGCGGCGGCCGGACTGGCGCTGCTGGTCACGGGCGTGTGGCGGTACGTGCGGACGCTGAGCGCGCACCCGGCCGCGCCCGTGCTCGCGCTGCTGTCCCTGCTGTTCCTGTGGGGCACCGAGCCCCTGCTGTGGAGCGGGTTCACCGGGCTGCACTCGCTGGCCCTGACGGCGGCGTACCCGAGCACCTTCACGCTGGGGCTTGCCTTCCACTTCTGGACCTGGCTGAGCGGGGCGCTGCGCCGGCCGGCCGGGTGGGGGGTGTGGCTGGGGCTGGGCGTGCTGTGGGCGGTGATCCTCCTCTGCCACCAGTTCTCCGGGGTGGTGGCCACGGCCGGGGCGGCCGCCACGGTGGCCGCGACGCGTCCCGGGCGCGCGGTGTGGCCCCGGCTCGGCGGTGCGCTTCTGCTGGGCGTGTTGGTGCTGGGGGCGTGGCCGTACTACGACTTCTTCGCGCTGGCGGACGCCGCGGACGGGCTGGAGACGGTGCACCGGGTGCTGTACGCGCACCCGGCGGCGCGGTTCGGGCTGGTGCTGCTCGGGGTGGCCGCGCTGGTGGGGCGGTGGCGGCGCGACCACCGGGACCCGCTGGTGGTGTTCTGCGCCCTGGGGGTGCTGGCCGTCGCGGCGGGCCGGGTCACCGGGCACTATTCCTGGGCGCGGGCCCTGCCGGCGGCGGTGATCCCGGCGCAGCTCGCGGCGGCGCTCGCGGTGGTGGGGGCGGGGTCGCGGTGTGTGCGGTCGCTGTGGGCCGTGCTGCTCGCCGGGGCGCTGCTGGCCGGTGCCTGGGCGCAGGCGGGCACCCTCGGATACGTCGTCCCGGCCGACGCGCTGCCGGGCCCGGTCGCGGAGAAGTACCGGCGGCCGTGGCCGGGGTACGGCTGGATCACCCGCTGGGTGCGGTACGGCGACGTCGTCATGGCCGAGGGCCGGGTCGCCCGTCAGGTGCCCGCCTACGGCCCCTACACGGTCGCGCCCGGCTACCCGGACTTCTTCCTCGCCGACGAGAAGCGCCGCACGGCCGCCACGGAGGCGTACTTCGCCACGGGCACCTCCCCGGCCGAGCGGCGGCGCACCGAGCGGGAGTACGAGGTGCGCTGGGTGCTGGACCGCCGTGGCGCACTGGACGACCCCGCGCTGCGTCCGGTGGCCCGGGGACCACGCGGGGAGGTGCTGTACGCGGTGCCGTGAGCCGGGCGGGGGTGCGTCAGCGGAGGGCGCTCGCCACCAGTTGGACCGCCCGGCGCAGGCGCGGGTGGATCAGGCGGGCGGTGACCGGGCGGAGGGCGGCGGGGACGCCGGCCGGTTCCCAGCGGACCTGGAGGCGGCCCGGGTTGTGTCCCTCCGGTTCGACGGTGACCTGGTGCGGGGCGGCGCCGGAGCGGTAGGGGACGCGGGCGGTCAGCGGCGGGAACCGCAGGGGCGCCAGCAGCAGCGCCTGGTTGCTCTGGCCGCCGCCGGAGAGCCGGACCAGCGGGTGCCGGATCCCTGAGAACCCGCCCAGCGGCAGCCGTGCCCCGGCCAGGTCCAGCCGTACCGTCCCCTCGAACACGCCGGGCCGCACCGGGTCCAGGCGGAACGGCACGGTGAGGCGGCGCCGGCCCGGGGAGATCACCAGGCTCGCCCGCTGCGGGCCGACGGGGAGGCGCAGCGCCGGGTCGTAGGTGCGCACGGTGAGGTCCACCCGGGCGCCGCCCCCGGGGACAGGGGCGATCCCGGTGATCTCGTGCCGGAACAGCGCGCCGGGGAAGGGGCGGGTGTCCGGCTCCAGCTCGGTCAGGTCCAGCTCGCGGCGGGCGCCCACGCCGTCCGGCACACGGTCGCCCCAGTAGACCCGGCCGTCCGCGTCGGCGGCGAGCCGCCTCGGGGCGACGCCGTACCCCAGCCCCCGCGCGGCGAGCGCGGCCTCCGGCAGGCGGCGGTCACGGACCAGCTGGAGCACCACCCGCTCCGCGCGGGGCAGCCGCGCGTGGGCACCGGGGGCCAGCGTCTCCAGGTACGGGTTCACCTCGTCGGCGAAGGCGGCGAGCCACTCCTCGTCCCGGTACGGCAGGTCGCCCGCGTACATCCGGAAGTCGTGCTTGAGGAACTTGTGGTCCTTGTCCTCGCGCAGCCCCTCGTGCCCGCTCTCCGCCAGGAACGCGTCGATCAGCCGCTGCACATGGATCCGGTCGCGGACGTTGCCGATCAGGTGCCGCTGGTTGGATATGGACGCGGCGTCCGAGCTCACGTAGGGGGCTATGTACCAGAGGTAGACCGGCTCGGGGACGATCGTGAAGCGCTCCGCCAGGCAGTAGGCCTGCGCCGAGAAGAGCTGGTCCTCGTAGTGGATGCCCTCCGGGAAGCGCAGCGCGTGCCGGTCGAGGAAGGCGCGGGCGTACATCTTGCTGGTCGCCAGGTGCTCGAAGAACAGCCGCGGGTCGTCCTCGATGCCGTCCAGGGTGCGGCGCTCGCCCACCAGGTGCGGCATCCACGTGGAGCGGCGCCCGGTGTCCACCCGGATCCGGCGCACCGCGCCCATCGCGAAGTCGATCTCCCGCTCGCGGTGCGCGGCCAGCAGGGCGGCGACCGCCCCCTCCGGCAGCTCGTCGTCGCTGTCGAGGAACATCAGGTACGGCGCCCGGGCGATCTCCAGGGCACGGTTGCGCGGGGCGCTGCATCCGCCGCTGTTCTCCGGCAGCCGCAGGTACCGCACGCGCGGGTCGGAGGCCGCCAGCTCCCGCGCCACCCGGGGGGTGTCGTCCGTGGAGTGGTCGTCGCTGATGACGACCTCCAGGTCGCGGTGGGTCTGGCGGCACACGGAGCGCACGGCGCGGGGCAGCCGTCCGGCGTCGTTGTGCACGATCACCGTGACGGTGACGTCGGGGAGCCGGGACGTGGACATCACGCGGTCACCTCCTGGGGGGCCGGCGCCGGGGTGCGCTCCTCCGGCGGCAGCACCGGGGGCAGGGACGCCTCGTCCTCGCCGAGGAACACCCGGCGCACGACCCGCTCGGCGGCCCGGCCGTCGTCGAACTCGCAGAACCGGCGGCGGAACGCGGCCCGCGCCTTCGCCGCGCCCTCGTCGCGCCAGGCGTCGGTGGCGAGGATCTCGGTCAGGTCGTCCTGCGTGCGCGCGACCGGCCCCGGCGCCTCGGCCATCAGGTCGAAGTACACCCCGCGCGTGGTGCGGTACGTCTCCCAGTCGTCGGCGTGGATCACGATCGGGCGGTCCAGGTTGGCGTAGTCGAACATGATCGACGAGTAGTCCGTGACCAGCGCGTCCGCGGCCAGGCACAGCTCCTCGACCGGGTCGTACGACGACACGTCGATCACGCGTCCGGAGCGGCGCAGCCCGGCCAGCGGGGAGAGGCCGGAGTCGTAGAAGTAGTGGGCGCGCACCAGCAGGACGGTGTCCTCGCCGAGCCGGTCCGCGAGCGCGGCGAGGTCCAGGCGCGGGGTCCAGCCGGCCTCGTAGTCGCGGTGGGTGGGCGCGTAGAGGACGGCCCGGCGGCCGGGGGCGATGCCGAGCCGCTCGCGGACCGCGCGCACCTCGTCGGGGCCGGCCGTGTAGTACACGTCGTTGCGCGGATAGCCGTGGTCGAGGGAGACGTACCGGGAGGGGTAGGCGCGCTCCCACATGCGGGTGGTGTGGCTGTTGGCGGAGACGCTGTAGTCCCACTTGTCGACGCGCTCCAGCAGGGCGTCGAAGTCCAGCCCCTGCGCGGCGGCCGGGTAGGCCATCTGGTCGAGGCCCATGCGCTTGAGCGGGGTGCCGTGATGGGTCTGCACATGCACCGCTTCGGGGCGTTTGACCACCGCGTTCGGGAAGTTGACGTTGTTGACGAGGTACTTCGCCGTGGCGAGCGCCTCCCAGTAGCGGCGGGTGCCGGGGACCACGTGGTCGGTGCCGGGCGGCAGCAGGGCCGCGTTGCGCGCGGTCACCACCCACACCGGGTGGACGTGCGGGGCCAGCTCGGCAAGCTTCGCGGCGATCGCGGCCGGGTTGCAGGCGACGCCGCGGCTCCAGTAGGCGGAGAACACCGCGAGGTGCGGGTCGACGGGACGGCGCAGCGCCGCGCGGTACTGGTGGTCGCGGACCAGGGCGCCCGCCTGCCGCCGTCCGGCGCGCACCGTGGACCGCACGGCGCGGCGGGCGTGGTTGGCGGCCTGGAAGGCGCGGTAGCGGGTGTAGGCGCCCTCCTCCAGCAGTGAGCGGCGCACGCCCTCCGGGCCGCCGGGACGGCGGTACCCCTCGGGGCGACGGCGCACGGCGGCGGATCCGGCCCGCAGGAAGAACTCCCGGGCGGCCGGCTCGGGCACGGCGCCGCGGGCGAAGGTGCGCAGGCAGTCGCGCACCATGATCTCGTAGAGCACGGTGTGGACGGCGGGCCGGTCCTGGGCGAGGTCGAGCAGGGCCTCGTAGCGGTCGACGACGGCGAGGTGCTGCTCGGGGGTGACGGGCGGGAGGCTCGCGGGACGCAGCCGCCGGTCCTCGTAGGCGATGTGCGGCAGGCAGGAGACGCGGCCGGCGAGCAGCAGGGCGGCGAGGGCGGCGCGGGGCTCGTCGTCGGTGGTGAGGTGGTCCTCGTGGGCCCGCCAGAAGCCGGCGCGCAGCACGCGGGTGCCGAGCAGCGGGGTGAGACGCAGCAAGTAGGCGCTGTCGGCGAGGGCGGGCTCGGTGCGTCCGGCGCGGGCGAGGAGGGGGCCGTCCGCCGAGGGGAGCGCGGAGCTGCGCCAGGTGCTGCGCAGATGGTCCAGGAGGAGGACGTCGACGCCGTCGGGCAGTTCGGCGGTGCGTTCGGCGACGGTGCGGGAGCTGCCGGGCGGGAGGCCGTCCTTGGCGCGGACGAAGTGCAGCCAGCGGCCCGTGGCCCGCGCGGCCCCCGCCGCTCTCGCCGCCGCGTCGGAGGTGCCGTCGGGCAGCGGGACCACCTGGAGCTGCGGGGCGTGGAGCCCGGCCGTCTCCCGGGCCCAGTCGCCGACGGCGGCGACGACGACCTCCACGTCCGGCAGCGGGTGGGCGACGAGCGAGTCGAGCAGGCCGGTCAGGTGGTCCTGGGTGTTCGGCCCGTGGACGATGACGCTGAGCTGGGGCATCACGGGGCTCCTTCGGCTGCTCGTCGGCGCGGACGGTCCCGTCGGTCGCTATCCAGTCATAGTGACACCAACAGGGCGAATCGGTCCGCGCGAGGTCCACCCGAACGGCGCTCGCCGGAGCCGCGCCGGATCTGCTAGCGGGCGCCCGTGAACTTCTCGTACTCGCGGAGCACCTCGTCCGTCGGCCCGTCCATGCGCAGCTCGCCGCGCTCCAGCCACAGCACCCGGTCGCAGGTGTCGCGGATCGACTTGTTGTTGTGGCTGACCAGGAACACCGTGCCGGCGTGCTTGCGCAGCTCGCGGATGCGGGCCTCGGAGCGCTTCTGGAAGGAGCGGTCGCCGGTCGCGAGGGCCTCGTCGACGAGGAGCACGTCGTGGTCCTTGGCGGCGGCGATGGAGAAGCGCAGGCGGGCGGCCATGCCGGAGGAGTAGGTGCGCATCGGCAGGGTGATGAAGTCGCCCTTCTCGTTGATCCCGGAGAAGTCGACGATGTCCTGGTAGCGCGCCTTCACCTCCTCGCGGGACATGCCCATCGCGAGCCCGCCGAGCATCACGTTGCGCTCGCCGGTGAGGTCGGCCATCAGGGCCGCGTTCACGCCGAGCAGGGACGGCTGGCCGTCGGTGTAGATGTTGCCGTTCTCCACCGGCAGCAGTCCGGCGACGGCCTTGAGCAGGGTGGACTTGCCGGAGCCGTTGGTGCCGATCAGGCCGATCGCCTCGCCGCGGTACGCCACGAAGGACACGTTCCGCACGGCGTGCACCCGGCGCACGCCGGACGCCTTCTCGGTCTCCTTGCGGCGGAGCATGCGGTTGAGCGCGGCGGTCGCGGTGCCGCGTCCGGCACCGGTGCCGTTGACCCGGTAGACCACGTCGACGCCGTCGGCGACGACCGTGGGCCTCCTGTCCTGGGGGGTGTCAGCCACGGCCGTACCTCTCCTCTGCCTTCCAGAAGTAGACGAAGCCGACCACGCCGGCGAGCACCGCCCAGCCCAGCGCGAACGCCCACACGTGCGGCGGCAGGTAGGACGAGTCGTACTTGTCGATCAGCGCGAACCGCACCAGGTCCATGTAGATCGCCGCCGGGTTCCACTGCAGGACGTCCGCCAGCCAGGCGGGGACGTTCTTGTCCTCCAGCATCGCGGGGATGGAGAACATCACGCCGGACGCGTACATCCAGGTCCGCAGCACGAACGGCATGAGCTGCGCCAGGTCGGGGGTCTTGCTGCCCATCCGCGCGAAGATCAGCGCGAGGCCGGTGTTGAACACGAACTGCAGCGTCAGCGCGGGGATCACCAGCAGCCAGGAGGCGTCCGGGTAGCTGCGGAACCCGATCATGACGACGACCAGGACGATCATCGAGAACAGCAGCTGCTGGAGCTGCTGGAGCGCGAACGAGATCGGCAGCGACGCCCGCGGGAAGTGCAGCGCGCGCACCAGTCCGAGGTTGCCGGAGATCGCCCGCACGCCCGCGAGGACGGAGCTCTGCGTGAAGGTGAAGACGAAGACGCCCGTCACGAGGAACGGCACGTAGACGTCGCTCGGTATGCCGCGCCGGGCGCCGAGCAGCAGGCCGAAGATGAAGAAGTACACGGCCGCGTTCAGCAGCGGCGTCGCCACCTGCCACAGCTGGCCCAGCTTCGCCTTGCTGTACTGGGCCGTCAGCTTGGCCTGCGAGAACGCCAGGATGAAGTGCCGCCGCCCCCACAGCTGACGGACGTACGCGCCGAGGGACGGGCGGGCGCCGCTGACCGTGAGACCGTGCCGGGCGGCGAGGGCCGCGAGGTCGGTCTCGGGCGGTTCCGGGCGCGCCGACGCGGCGGGCGGTGTGTCGAGTGCCTGACTCACATCCGCTGCTTTCGCTAGGAGGGGGGTGGGGTGACGGTCGCTCCGGTCCTTGACGTCGGAACGGGACCGTATCGTCGCGTCGACGAGCGTAGGTCGAATGCGCGTCGGAACGCAACCGTATCGTCGCTACGCGGGCGGCCTATGCTGGAGCGCATGACGAACGCCGACGCGCCCGAGCCACGTCCGCGCCGCCGGGCTCCCGCCGGGGCCGCCGTCCTGCGCGAGGACGTCACCGAGGCCATCCGGACGGCCGTCTTCGAGGAGCTCGCCGCCGTCGGCTACGCCCGCATGTCGATCGAGGGCATCGCGCGCCGTGCCGGTGTCGGCAAGACCGCGGTCTACCGTCGCTGGCGCTCCAAGCTGCACGTCGTCCTCGACGTGGTCTCCGCGCTCGCCGTCCAGGGCCTGCCCGCGCCGGACACCGGCTCCCTGGAGGGCGACCTGCGCCTGCTCTACGAGGTCACCTCGCGCGCCCTGCGCCATCCCGTCGCCTCGCAGATCCTCCCCGACCTCCAGGCCGAGGCCGCCCGCAACCCCGAGATCGCCGAGGCCGTGCAGAAGGCCCTGCGGGAGGGCCAGGACGGGGTCGCCAGGGGCATCGTCACGGCGGCCCAGGAGCGGGGCGAGATCGGCGCCGGCGTCGACCACACCCTGGCCCTCGACCTGATCTCCGGGCCCCTGTACTGGCGCTCGGTGGTGATCCGCAGCCCGAAGCTGCCGAAGGGCTACCTGGACGGCCTGACCCGCGCGACGGCCCAGGCGCTCAGGGCGCTCTGAGCCACGGGGCGCGCGGGGGTGACGATCTGTGCCGCTATCGCGCCCTCCAGGGCCGGTGTGTCCCTGGAGGTGTCACGCCGCCGCCGGTGCGGCCCTCCGGCAGGCCTCCCGGCCTGTGTCCCCGCGCGCACGCCGCGATCTGCAGGGCCGGGGCGCCTCGGGGGCAGGAGCGGCCCAGGACCAGGCCGCGGCGGCTCGGGACGGCGCGGGCGCTGGGGGAGACGGGCGGGCCCGTGCCGGGGGTGGAGGTTCGCGCGCCCGCCCCGACGCGCAGGGCGGTGCGTTCCCGTGGGCGGGGGTGGAGCAGTCGAGGCGCTGTCGGCTCGCGCCAGGTCGGCCGTGGCGCCGGGGTCGGTCGGTACCCGCTCGTGCGTTCGTCCCGATCCGCAGGGCGGTGGCTTCCCGTGGGTGGGTGTGGAGCGGCCGGGCGGTGTGGGCTCGTGTCGGGTCGGCTGTCGGCGCTGGGGGCCGGTCGGTAGCCGGCTCGTGCGTTCGTCCCGACGCGCAGGGCGGTGCGTTCCCGTGGGCGGGGGTGGAGCAGCCGAGGCGCTGTCGGCTCGCGCGAGGGCGATGGTCAGCGCCGGCGTCGGGCCGGTGTCCGGTCGGCGCGCCGCGCCCCCAAGGGACCGCAGGCGCGGGTACGTGCAGCTGCTCAGGGCAGCCACCGTCGTAGGCGGCCCGTCAGTAGGCGGCGGGCGTCCTGTGGTCCCGCCGCCACCCGGAGGGCCAGCGCTCCTCCGTGGGTCGCGTAGGGGCGGACCAGGATCAGGCCGTGGTGGGGGCTCGGGGTCGCCCGGGGGCGCAGCAGGCCCGGGCCCGTGAGGGCGTGGGCCGAGACCGTGCGGGTCGCGCCGTCGCGGAAGCGCAGCCGCAGCCGCAGGTCCCACGCGCCCGTGCCGAGGGACGCCAGCCGTTCCAGCGGGACGGGCGTCGCGGCGGTCCAGGCGCCGTCGGCGGCCGGCCGCAGCGGCACCGTGCGGCGCAGCACCGGACCCGCGCGGTCCCGGTGGCGCCACTCCACCTCCGCGTCCACGGGACCGGCCCGCCCGACCGCGCCGTACAGCTCGTGCAGGCGCAGCCGCAGCAGGCGGGCGCGGGCGCGCAGCTCGGCGTCCACGGCGAGCGGCAACAGGCGGACCGGGCGCTCCGGCAGGGTCTCCAGGGTGACCTCGGGCAGCTCCGCCGACCAGCAGGGCGTGCCGTCGGCCGTCCGGGCGTACGGCGGGCACAGCCGGGACGGGCGGGCGGCCAGCTCGCGCAGGCGCGGCAGGTCGCGCGGCTCGGGCGAGGCCAGCAGCACCCGCGCGAGCAGCATGCCCGGGGCGGCCGGGTCGCCCGAGCGGTCGGCGGCGTCGTACTCGGCGAGGTGGGCGCGGGTGTGCGCCCACCACGCACGGCGGTACGCCTCGTCGCGCAGCGGCAGCTCGCGGACGTACATGCGCAGGTCGTGGTCGAGGAACTTGGCCCGGACGGCGCGCGCCAGCCCCTTCTCCCCGGCGTCCAGCAGGATCGCGTGGGCGGTGTGGCAGGCGTGGGTGCGGGCGCGCCAGTTGTCGACGCCCGTGCGGTCCAGCGAGATCGACAGCCGCGGCGCGGCGCGGCGCACGTGCCAGACGTACACCCGGTCCGGGACGAGGGCGACGCGCGGGGCGGCGGCCCACACCCGCGCGGTGAAGACCATGTCCTCGTAGGGGAAGCGGCCGTCGGGGAACCGGATGCCGTGGGCGCGCAGGAAGTCCGTCGCGTACAGCTTGTTGACGCTGAGGGTGTCGCGGACCAGGCGCGGGCGGTCGGCCGGGCGGGCGACGACGGCGGGGGAGGCGTACAGGGCGGGCTCCCACGGCACCTCGCGGCCCGAGGGCAGCTCACGGCGCACGCACAGGCCCCCTGTGACCTGTGCTTCCGTCTCCCGTGCGGCGGCGAGGAGCGCGTCCACGGCGCCGGGCGGCAGTACGTCGTCGCTGTCCAGGAACATCACGTACGGGGCGGCCGCCGCGTCCAGGCCCGTGTTGCGCGGGGTGCCGCAGCCACCGCTGTTGACGGGCAGCCCGACCACCCGCAGCCGGGGCTCGGCGGCGGCCAGCCGCTCCAGCAGCTCCGCGCTGCCGTCCGTGGAGCAGTCGTCCACGGCGACGACCTCCCGCACGGCGGGCCCCTGCCCGAGCGCGGAACGCACCGCGTCGGCCACGTGGGCGGCGTCGTCGTGGCCTATGACGACGACCGAGACGGCGCCGGCGTCGGCCGGGGAGGGGTCGGGGTGCATGGCATCCTCGGGGCGCGCTGCGGAGGTTCACTCCACGCTCGCCCGGAGTGTGCCGTCCCGCACCCCGGGACGGTCCCTGCGGGCGTCAGGCCCCTTCGGCGGCTGCCTTGTCCAGGGCGGCGGTGAGGTCGGCGAGGGTGGAGCTCAGCGCGCGCATCTCCTCGACCCGCAGTCCGGTGGCGGCGGAGATCCGGCGCGGCACCCGCACGGCCTGCTCGCGCAGCGCGGCGCCCTCCTCGGTGAGCCGCACCTCCACGGACCGCTCGTCGCGCGCACTGCGCTCGCGGTGCACCAGACCGGCCGCCTCCAGCCGCTTGAGCAGCGGGGACAGCGTGCCGGAGTCCAGCCGCAGGCGCTCGCCCAGCCGCTTCACCGGCACCGTGCCGTCCTCCCACAGGACCAGCATGACGAGGTACTGCGGATAGGTGAGGCCGAGATCCTTCAGCACCACCCGGTAGACGCCGTTGAAGGCGCGGACGGCGGAGTTGAGGCTGAAGCAGATCTGCTGGTCGAGACGGAGCCAGTCGTCCGTCACGGCCGGCGCGTCCGTCGCCGGGATGGGGCCGGGGGTCGCTGTCATGCGTCCAGGGTAGCGCTGCGCGAGCCATTTGGTTGTGTCCAATTGAATTGTGTGCTCTACTTGAGCGCACGGAGGTCGGGTCCCCTGGAACCGGCCGGTCACCCGCCGAAAGGAAAGGTGTCCCCATGGACGCGCTCTACACCGCAGTCGCCACCGCCACCCACGGTCGCGAAGGCCGCGCCGTCACCTCCGACGGCAAGCTGGACCTCGGCCTGAGCGCCCCCAAGGAGCTGGGCGGCGACGGCAAGGGCACCAACCCCGAGCAGCTCTTCGCCGCCGGCTACGCGGCCTGCTTCGGCAGCGCCCTCGGCGCCGTCGGCCGCGCCGCGAAGGTGGACGTCAGCGAGGCCGCCGTGACCGCCGAGGTCGGCATCGGCAAGCAGGGCGAGGGCTTCGCGCTCGCCGTGACGCTCCGCGTCGAGCTGCCCGACGGCCTCGACGAGGAGACCGGCCGCAAGCTGGTCGAGCAGGCCCACCAGGTCTGCCCCTACTCCAACGCCACCCGCGGCAACATCCCCGTCGAGATCGTCGTCGAGTAGTCCCGCCGCTCGCCCCCGACCCGCGCCAGCACCTCGCCGGTGCGCCGGCTCCACGCCACCACCACGGCCTCCTCGGGCACCCGCTGGTACTTGGTGAGGAGCAGCCAGCGCACCTCGTAGCGGCGGACCACCGTGTCCCGCAGGGCGCGGGTGGAGGCGGGATCCAGGTACGCGCGCACATCGGCCACCCGCCGCAGCCGCTCCCGTTCGTCCAGCGAGGCGTCCGGCCAGGCGGGTGCGGCGAGGTTGGGCCCGTACCCGGCGATCGCGTGGACGGCGTAGTAGCCGTCGGTGATCACCACCTCCCCGGGCGCGACGTGCCGCGCGGCCCAGTCGTACGACGGCCAGTCCGGGGGCTGCCGGAAGCCGACCGGGTCCGCCGCGGGCGGCACCAGCGCCCCCGCGTGCACGGTGAGCAGCCCGGTCAGGGCCCCCGCCGCCGCGGCCCCGCCCAGCAGCCGCCGCCACACCGGCCACGGGCGGGGCGCCGCCAGTTCCACCGCCAGCGCGAGCTGCAGCGGCAGCAGCGTCAGCCCGAGGGCGCGGCCGTAGGTGTAGTGGCCGCTCACCCAGCCGTAGGTCACGACCGCGCAGTCCAGGGCGAACATCAGCACCAGTGGGTCCCGCCGTGAGCGCCGGGCCCGCAGCCACAGGGCCGGAAGCCCCAGCAGCGCCAGCCCGAACTGCCCGGCCAGATCCAGGTACAGCCGCCGGTGCATCGCGTCCACACTGGAGTCCCCGGCCAGCGCGAACACGTCGAAGTACGGCCAGCAGGCCGCCGTCGCCAGAGCCACCGCGCCGGTCAGCGCCCAGCGTCCGGCCAGTGCCGCCGACCACCGTCGCTGCCACCCGGCGACCAGTGCCAGCGCCCCCAGCGCCGCCGCGACCGCGGTGATCGGGTGCACCAGCAGGATCAGCCCGTACAGCAGACCCAGGCCCGCGTACCCGGACAGCGGGCGCAGACCGCCCGGCCCCAGATAGCGCACACCCCCGGTGTCCCGGGCCCGCGCGCCGGTCAGCGCCCACGCCCAGAAGGCCAGCCCGATCGCGAACGCCGACGGGTAGGGCAGGTTGCCCGTCATCGACATCAGGTTGAGGTAGCCGCTCCACCAGGCGCGCTCCACACCCCACAGCAGGGCCGTCGCGGCGAGCGCCAGCACCGGTGCCCAGGGGCGCGGGGTCAGCACCCGCACGAAGAGGCCGAGCCCGGTGAGCAGCACCAGCAGGTTCAGCGGCCCGGTCAGCCGCAGCACCTCCCAGCCGCCCAGCCCGGTCAGCCGCGCGAACGCGCCCTGCGCCACGGCGTACGGCGAGTAGTACGGGCTGCCCGCGCCGGGCAGGTCCGCCATCGGGTGCCGGGGGCGCAGGAGATCGGCCTTGAGCCGCTCCACGACCGCCGCGTGCTGACCGGCGTCGCAGCACAGCGGCACCCGCCAGAACGCCAGGGTCATCACCAGGAAGAACAGGAAGCCGGCGCACTGGTACGGCGACGGGCGCCAGGACCCGCCGCCGCGCAGCGCCGTGGCGCCGTCCACCGTGCGGCGCCGGACGAGGACGCCGGCGCTCATCGGATGCGAAGAGAAAGGGGCATTCGAGGCATTTGCCCAATGTTCCCGTGAGCGGCCCGGTTCTGACCAGCCGTCACCGCTTCGGGTGACACCCGGTCAGCCCACCGGCTCCACCGGCGCCCCCTGCGCGGGCACCACGGCCCGCCGCAGCACCGGCTCCAGCAGCAGCGGCACCCCCAGCACCGGCAGCAGCCAGGCCAGCGTGATCAGCCGGTCGCCCCAGATGTTGATGTCCGGGTGCCCCGCCTGGTTGAGGAACCCCGTGCAGGCCGCCGCGGCCAGGAAGGCCCCGAACGCCGGCCGCCGCAAGGCTCCCAGCACGCCCGCCGCCAGCGCCGCCACGAAGAACGGCTCCCACAGCTGCCGCCGCGCCCACTCCATCCAGAAGTTCCCCTGGAGCTGGAAGAACTCCGCCCACGGCCGCTCCCGGTCCGGCCGGGCGAAGTGGCCGGTGAGCAGGTCCTGTACGCTGTCCGACACCGACGGGTGGCCCAGCAGCCGGGACACCAGCACCGTGCCCAGCACCCCCGCGCACCCCACCGCGGCCAGCGCGACGGGACCACGCCCCGCCGGCATCCCGCGCCACCGCCGCCGTGCCGCGACCGCCACGCCCGCCGCCGCCAGACACGCACCGAGGAACAGCGCCTGCGAGTGCTTCACCGTGAACAGCGCGAACAGGGCGCCCGCGACGAGCGCGAGCCCCGCCCGGGGCCTCGTCCCGCCCAGCACCAGGGCGCAGCCCCACAACGCGGCCAGGGTGAGCGCCAGCATCAGGCCCTCGGTCATCGGGCGCATCGCCGTCGTCCCGCACGGCAGGACCAGGTACAGCGCCATCCCGGTGAGCGCGAGCGGCACCGGGGCCGCCAGCGTGCGCAGCACCAGGTACGCGAACACCCCGCCCGCACAGGTGATCAGCACGCCCGCCGTCCACACCCCCCACGTCACCCCGAGCAGCGCGACGAACGGCGCCAGGACCAGCGGATAGCCGGGCCGCACCTCGAAGATCCGCATGAACCGCTCCGGCATGAACGGCACCGTGTGCCCGGCGGTGTCCCCGGCCGCGAGGCGCGCCTCCACCTGCCGCCACTCCTGCTCCCGGCATTCCTGGAGCACCCGGGGCGCGGGGTCCGGGGCGTGGAAGCGCACCACGTCCACGAGCTGCGCGCGGTGCGCCATCGCCGCCTTCCCCGCGCAGTAGTGGTCGATGGTGGCGGCCGCCGCCTCCCGCTTGTCCGCGCCGGTCAGACTGAGCGCGTACGACACGTAGTTCTTGCTGTCGGGAGTGTCGCGGCCCTCCACGGTGGCCAGCTGCATCAGCGCGAACAGGGCGGCCAGCAGCAGCACCCAGGTGCGCGGCCTCACGACGGGGTCAGCAGGTCGCGGCCGGCGGTCTGCGCGGGCAGCAGGCCGGGGTCGCCGGAGGGCTCCGGCAGCGGCTCGCCCAGCATCACGGCGCGCACCACCCGCTCGGCGGCCCGCCCGTCGTCGTACTCGCAGAACCGCTCCCGGAACGCCGCCCGCAGCCGCGCCGACTCCTCGTCCGCCCAGGTGCCCGACGCGAACAGCCACGCCAGCTCCCGGTAGGAACGCGTCACATGGCCCGGCGGCCCGGCCGTGACGTCCAGGTACGCGCCCCGGCTCGCGCGGAAGGCGTCCCAGTCGTCGGCGTGCACCACGACCGGCCGGTCCAGCAGGGCGTAGTCGAACATCACGGACGAGTAGTCGGTGACCAGGACGTCCGCCGCGAGCAGCACGTCCTGCACCTCCGGCTCGTCGGTGGCGTCCACCAGCACGCCCCGCCGGTGCAGCTCCGACAGGCCGAGTCCGCGGGCCGGCCCGTCGGCGAGCGTGGGGTGCAGCCGGACCACCAGGGTGCGGCCCTCGCCCAGGTCGGCGGCGAACCGGGCCAGGTCGATCCGCTCCACCAGACCGTCCCTGCGGTAGTCCCTGCGGGTCGGCGCGTACAGCACCACCGTGTCGCTCTCCGGGATCCCGAGCCGCTGCCGGGTCGCGCGGGCGCGCTCCTCGTCCCCGCGCACCAGCACGTCGTTGCGCGGGGAGCCCGACCGCAGCGAGGTGAAGTGGCAGGGGAAGGCCCGCTCCCACACCAGCTCGGAATGGCGGTTGGCGACCAGGCTGTGGTCCCAGCGGTCGGCCCGGCGCAGCATCTGCGGCACGTCGAAGTGCAGCCGCGCGCCGGGCTTCTCCAGCAGATCGGCGCCCGCGTACTTCAGCGGGGTGCCGTGGTGGGTGTGGACGTGCACGCTGCCCGGCCGCTTCACCAGCGTGCCCGCCCAGTTGACGTTGTTGACGAAGTACGTGGCCCGCTCGGTCACCCGGCGGTACTCCGCCGTGTCCGGCAGCACGAACGGGGTGCCCGGCGGCAGGGACGCGGCCCGCTCCTCGTCGGCGACCACCCACACGCCCCGGATGTGCGGGGCGAGTTCGCGGGCCGCGCGGTAGACGGCCGCCGGGTCGCCGAGCATCCCGCGGTGCGAGAACGCCGAGTACACGGCGAGGTGCGGGTCCAGCGGGCGGCGCAGCAGCGACCGGGCGCGCACCGCCCGCGCCGCCGTCGCCGTACGCGCCTGCCGGGCCCGCCGCTGCAGGTCCCGGCCGGTCCGCGTGGCCCGGCGGCGCAGCACGTACCCGGCGTACGAGCCCTCCAACACGCGCAGTTCCGCGGGGACCCGCCCGTCCGGCGGGCGGTGCGCGTGGAACATCTCGGCGGTGCGGCGGAAGAACTCGGCCCGGTCCGACGGCGGCAGCCGGTCCGGCTTGGACAGGATGTCGAGACAGTGCTCGCCCATCTTGGCGTGCAGGAACGGCCGCCAGTGCGCCAGCGCCGGGCGCGCGTCGACGAACCGGAACACCCGCGCGTACTGCTCGTGCGCGTCGAAGTGCTTGCGGCTGGTCGTGGACAGGATGTTCCCCTGGCGGCGCTGCCGGTAGTACAGGCAGATCCGGTCCAGGGTGGCGATGCGCTCCGCGCTGAGCAGCACCGGGAACGTCCAGGGCGTGTCCTCGTAGTAGCCGGGCGGGAAGGTGAAGCCCTCCCGCTCGACGAAGTCACGCCGGTAGACCTTGTTCCACACCACCATCAGCAGGTCGAGGATCTCCGGCCGCTCGGCCGCCGTGAAGGTGCTCGCGGAGGCCTCGGCCAGCACATGGGCGAGGACGTTGCGGCGGGTGCCGCCCCACCAGTAGGTGCGGGCGTAGTCGAAGACCAGCACGTCCGGGTCGCCGGTCTCGTCGAGCCGGTCCGCGAGGGCGCGCAGCGCGCCCGGGGTGAGGGTGTCGTCGCTGTCGAGGAAGAGCAGGTAGTCGCCGGTCGCGTGCGGCATGCCGGCGTTGCGGGCCCGGCCGAGGCCCACGTTCTCCTCCAGGTGCAGCACCCGCACCCGGTCGTCGCGGGCCGCATAGTCGTCGAGGATCGCCCCGCAGCCGTCGGGGGAGCGGTCGTCGACGGCGATCAGCTCGAGGTCGCGGTAGGACTGCCCGAGCACCGAGTCGAGACAGGCGTGCAGATACGCCTGCACCTCGTACACGGGGACGATGACGCTGAAGCGGGGCACGTCAGCTCCTCACCAGGGTGGCGGCCGCGGGGGCGGGGACACGCTCCGCGAGCGGGATCACGGGCGGCAGGGCCTCGGGCGGCTCGCCGAGCAGCACCCGGCGCACCACCCGCTCCGCGGCCCGGCCGTCGTCGAACGGGCAGAACCGCTCCCGGAACGCGGCCCGCAGCGCCGCCGCCCCGTCGTCCGCGTACGAACCGTCGCGGAACACCCGGGCCAGCTCCCCGGGCGTGCGGGCGACCCGGCCCGGCGGGGCGGCCGTCAGGTCGAAGCAGACGCCCCGCGTCTCCCGGTACACCTCCCAGTCGTCGGCGTACACCACGATCGGGCGGTCCAGGTTGGCGTAGTCGAACATGATCGACGAGTAGTCCGTGACCAGGGCGTCCGCCGCGAGGCACACGTCCTCCGAGGAGCGGTGCGCGGTGACGTCGATGATCCGGCCGCTCCGTCCGCGCCCGCCCCGGTCGTAGAAGTAGTGCGCGCGCAGCAGCACCACCACGTCCTCGCCGGCCGCCTCGCAGAACGCCTCCAGGTCGAGCCCCGGCTCGAACCCCGTGTGGTGGTCGCGGTGCGTCGGCGCGTACAGCACGGCCCGCGCGCCCTCCGGGACGCCCAGCTCGGCGCGGATGCGGGCCACGTCGTCGGCGCCGGCCGTCACGTACACGTCGTTGCGCGGATAGCCGTACTCCAGATGCTCGTACGAGCCGGGGAAGGCGCGCTCCCAGACGCGGGTGGAGTGCGGGTTGGAGGACAGGTTGAAGTCCCAGCGGTCCACCCGCCCCAGCAGCTTGGTGAAGCTGCCGGTGGCGGCCGCCACCACCGGATACGTCGACTGGTCCACGCCCATCGTCTTCAGCGGGGTGCCGTGCTGCGTCTGGAGGTGCACGCTGCCGGGGCGTTTCACCACGCCCTCCGCGAAGTTGGCGTTGTTCACCAGGTACGTGGCGCGGGCCAGCAGCTCCCAGGCGCGGTGACTGCCGAGCACCGCGTACTCCACGCCGTCCGGCACGGTGTGCGCCTGGTCGGCCTCCACCAGGAACACCCCCCGGATGTGCGGGGCGAGTTCGCGGGCCTTGGCGTGGATCGCGGCCGGGTTGCAGGCGTAGCCGCGGCCCCAGTACGCGCAGTACACCGCGAGGTCCGGGTCGAGCGGGCGGCGCAGCTGGAGGCCGTAGTGCAGCCGGGTGCGCAGACCGCGCGGACGGGGCAGCGCGCCCGCCGCCCGTCCGGCCGCGCGCCGGGTGTCACGCAGCGCGGCGAACGCCTCGTACGCCCCGGCCGCCAGCAGCCGGTGCTGCACGCCCAGGCTGCCGCCCGGCGGCCGGAACCCGGCGGGCCGGTGCCCGCGGTACAGGGCGCTCGCCCGCCGGAAGAACTCCCGCCGCCCGGACGGCAGCCGGCGGGGATGCGCGGCGGTCTTCAGCACGGCCGCGAAGAGCTGCTCGAACAGCGGTCCCGACCGCTCGGCCGGCAGTCCGAGACCGGAGGCCTCGTCGAGCACCCGCTCCGTCTGGTCCAGCAGATCGTGGTGGTGCGCCCCCGGCAGCCGCAGCCGGTCGCCCTGGCGGCGCGCCCGGTGCCGCACCAGCACCCGGCGCGACACCGCCACCCGCTCCGCCCGCAGCAGCGCCCGCCCGCACCAGCCGACGTCGGTGAACCACCCGGGCGGAAAGGCCAGTTCGTGCTCGGCGACGAAGGCGCGCCGCCAGGCCGCGCTCCACGCGGGCAGTCCCACCCCGGTGAGCCGCGGGGCGCGGGCCGGGGCGAAGGCGCCGCCCGGGGCGTGCTCCAGCAGCGGCGCGGCGGGGCGCGTGGGCTCGCCCTCCCACCACGGGACGCGCTCGTGCTCGCACGGCAGCACGTCCACCGGGCCGGTCTCCGCCAGCCGTGCGTCCAGCGCCGCGAGCGCGCCCGGCACCAGCACGTCGTCCCCGTCGAGGAACAGCAGGTACGTCCCGGTCGCCGCCCGCACGCCCGCGTTGCGCGCACCCGCCAGCCCCTCGGACGGCGGCGCGTGGACGGGCGCCACCCGGGAGTCCCGCTCGGCGTGCCCGGCGGCGACACCGGCCGCCGGTGACCCGGCCGCGTCGCAGACCGGGATCAGCTCGAAGTCTCCGAACGACTGGGCGAGGACCGAGTCCAGCGCCTGGCCCAGCCGACCTGCGACCCCATGGGACGGGACGATGATGCTGAAGCGGGGCATTCTGCTCTTTCCGTTGACGAGGGCGTGACGGCGGCCGCTCAGCGGGCGGGCCGCCGCCCGGGCCGCCCCGTCGGACGCCGCGCGGGCGGCCGGGCCGGGGCGGGCCGTGACGAGCCGGGGGACATGCGTACTCCCAATGGGGGCAACGACGGGCGGACGGGGTGGGTGACGGTCAGAAGACGGCCGGCTGCGGCGGAAGCGACACCACGGGCGTCTCCGGCGCGGCGGCGGCCGCCGGCACCGGGCGCCGCCGCGCCGGCGGGACCGCCAACGGTTCGGCGAACTCCCCGAGCAGCACCGTGCGCACCACCCGCTCCGCCGCACGGCCGTCGTCGTGCGGGCAGAAACGGTCACGGAACGCCGCCCGCAGCCGGGTCGCGCGCGGTCCGCACCAGCGTCCCCCGGCGAAGATCTCGATCAGCTCGTCCTCGCTGTCCGCGACCGCGCCGGGCGGGACGGTCCACGGGTCGACGTAGAGTCCGCGGGCCGCCGCGTACGCCTCCCGGTCCTCGGCGTGCAGCACGATCGGGCGGTCCAGGCCCGCGTAGTCGCACATCAGCGGGGAGAAGTCGGTGACCAGGGCGTCCGAGGCCAGACAGAGCGCCATCACGTCCGGGTGGGCGCTCACGTCCACCACCCGGTCGGAGGCCGCCTCGAGCGGCTCGCCGTCGGGGCGCACCGTGCGGGAGAGGATGACGAACCGGGGGCCGAGGCGGCGCACCACACGCTCCAGGTCGAGGGTGCGCACCGGGGTGCGGCGGTAGTCGCGGGGCGCCGGCGCGTACAGGATCGCCACCGCTCCCGCGGGGACGCCCAGGGAGTCCCGCAGCACGGCCACGTCCTGCGGGGTCGCCGTGTGGAAGCGGTCCGCGCGCGGCCTGCCGTACTCCAGCGTGCGGTAGCGGCCGGGCAGCACCCGCTCGTACGTCAGCGTGGAGTGCCGGTCGCCGGTGACCACGTGGTCCCACTGGTCGACGCCCTCGAGCAGCCGCGCGAAGTCCGTGTCCCTGGCCGCCGCCGGACGGTCCTGGAGGTCGAGCCCCGCGTACGCCAGCGGGGTGCCGGGCGGGGTGTGCACCAGGATCTGCCCCTTGCGCTTGACCAGCCCCGGCACCAGCGCGCGGTCGGTCACCACGTACGCGCTGCGGGCGAGCGCGGTCAGATGGGCGGCGGTGCCGGGCACCAGACGCCGGGTGGCGGTGGGCAGGGTGTGGTGCAGTTCGGGCCGGGTCGCCCAGGCGGTGCGGACGCGCGGGGCGTGGTCGCGGACCGCGGACTCCAGGGCGGCCGGGTCGCCGCCGTAGCCGCCGTCGCCCTCGACGGTGAACAGGACGCGGCCGGAGTCCAGCGGGAGCAGCCGCTGGACGCGGTAGTGGGAGCGCAGCAGGGCGCGCCGCAGACCGCGCAGCGCGCGGCGGCGCACCCGGCCCGCGCGGCGGCCGAGGGAGGCGGCGAGCCGCAGGACGCGGTAGGTGCGGTGCAGCCCGAACCGGACCAGCGCGTGCCGCACCCGGGCGCGGGCGGGGACGGGTGCGCCGGGCGTGCGGTGGCGCCGGTACTGCTCGCGGGCCCGGCGCAGGAAGGCGGCGCGCGAGCCGCGCGGCAGCCGGTCCGGGCGGGTGTACACGGTGAGCAGGTGGTCGACCATGCGGCGGAACAGCACCGGCCGCCAGCGCTCCAGGTCGGGGTGCGCGTCGAGGTGGGCGAAGACCCGGTCGTACTGGCCGAACACCTCGAAGTGGCGCTCGCTGGTGGTGTGCAGGATGCCGCCGGCGCGCCGCTGCCGGTAGTGCACGCACACCCGGTCGAGCGTGGCGACCGTCCCCGCCGTCATCAGCACCGGGTACGTCCACGGGGTGTCCTCGTAGTAGCCGGGCGGGAAGGTGAAGCCCTCCCGCTCGACGAACTCCCGCCGATACGCCTTGTTCCACGCCACCGCGAGCAGGCTGAGCAGCCCCGGCCGGTCGGCGAGGGTGAACGGCGCCGGGCCGTGCTCGGCGAGCTGGGCGGCGACCTGGTTGCGGACGGTCTCGCCGGTCCAGTAGGCGCGGGCATAGTCGTAGACCAGGACGTCCGGGTCGCCGGTCTCCTTCAGCCGGTCGGCGACGGCGAGCAGCGCGTCCGGGGTGAGGGTGTCGTCGCCGTCCAGGAACACCAGGTAGTCGCCGGTCGCGCGGGCCATGCCGGCGTTGCGGGCCGGGCCCAGGCCGACGTTGGCCGGCAGGTGCACCGGCCGCACCCGCGGGTCGCGGGCCGCGAACTCGTCGATCACCGCACCGCAGGCGTCGGGCGAGCAGTCGTCCACGGCGATCAGTTCGAGGTCCGGGTACGACTGGGTCAGCACCGACTCCAGGCACTCGCGCAGATACGCCTGAACCTGGTACGCGGGGACAATGACACTGAACCTGGGCAAGGGGCATCCAACGGTCGGCGCGGGCGTTCTGCCCGGCAACGCCCGTTGGCCCGCCTTGGTTACGCCGCCTGCGGCATCCGGGGGAATCACGTCGCACGAAGGGGCGGACCTCGGCCGGTCCGCCCCTCAACTGCGCATGCGATGTGCCTATTTGACGGCGCCCGCCATCACACCGGAGACGAACTGCCGCTGGAACGCGAAGAACACCACCAGCGGCACCACCATCGAGATGAACGCGCCCGGCGCCAGCACGTCGATGTTGTTCCCGAACTGCCGTACCTGCGTCTGCAGGGCGACCGTGATCGGCTGGCTCCCCGAGTCGGTGAAGATCAGCGCGACCAGCATGTCGTTCCACACCCACAGGAACTGGAAGATGCCCAGCGCGGCGACGGCCGGACCGGCCAGCGGCATCACCACCCGCACGAAGAGCCGCAGTTCACCCGCGCCGTCCAGCCGGGCCGCCTCCAGCAGCTCTTTGGGGATCTCCGCGAAGAAGTTCCGCAGCAGGAACACCGCGAACGGCAGACCGAAGCCGACGTGGAACACCACCACACCGGTCAGGGAGCCGAAGATGCCCAGCGTGCCGAAGAGTTCGGCGATCGGGATCAGCGCCACCTGCACCGGCACCACCAGCAGCCCCACCACGGCGAGGAACCACCAGTCGCGGCCCGGGAAGTCCATCCAGGCGAAGGCGTACCCGGCCAGCGCGCCGATCACCACCACCAGCACGGTCGCCGGCACGGTGATGTACACCGTGTTCAGCAGCGAGGCGGTGATGTCGTCGTTCTCGAGCAGGGTCCGGTACGCGCCGAAGGTCAGCTCGGACGGCTCGGTGAACACCGTCCACCACCCGTCCACCGCCATGTCCTCCGGCGAGCGCAGGCTGGCCAGCAGCAGCCCGATCGTCGGCACCAGCCAGAACAGGCCGACGACGATCAGGAAGACGCGGACCGCCCCGCCGCTGACCCATCCGGCGAGCCGGGACCCCAGCGACCGCTCCGCCCGGACGGGCTCCGCGGGCCGCACACCCGCCTTGGTGACGCTTCCGGCGCCCGCGCTCATCGCCGCACCTCCCGCCTCAGCCGCCGTACGTTGAACCACATCACCGGGATCACCAGCAGCAGCAGGAACACCGCGATGGCGCTGGCGACGCCCGGCTGGTCCTCGGAGAAGCCCTTGCGGTACAGCTCCAGGGCGAGGACGTTGGCGTCGTCCTGCGACGAGCCCGGCGCGATGATGAACACCAGGTCGAACACCTTCAGGACGTTGATCATCAAGGTGACGGTGACCACCGCGAGCACCGGTGCGAGCAGCGGCACCGTGACCCGCCGGAACACCTGCCATTCGTTGGCGCCGTCCACTCGTGCGGCCTCCAGCAGCTCACGGGGCATGCCCGCGAGCCCGGCCGCGATCAGCACCATCGCGAACCCGGCCCACATCCAGATGTACGAGCCGATGATGGCCGGAGTGACCAGCGAGGGGCCGAGCCAGTCGAGCCCGTTGTACGGCTCCGTGAAGTTGCTCGCGGGCAGCCGCAGGTGCGCCCCGTCGGCCTTGGACGAGAAGGAGAACGTGCCGTCGGCGGCGGCCGTGGCCGTCTCCACCACCTCGCCGTCCTTCACCGCCTCGATCCGCATCCCGGCGTAGCCCAGCTCGGAGGAGTCCACCTGGTTGAGGGTGCCGACGCCCTTGCCGCGGGTGAAGTCCTGCCAGGTGGAGCCGGTGATCCGGTCGTCCTCCGGCTTGGGCGCCGCGGCCGGCTTCGCGTCGTCCGGCATCACGTCCGGGGCGACCCCCACCAGCGGCAGCGTCACCGTGTCCCCGGCGCTCACCGTGCCCTTGGTGACGAACGCGCCCCCGCCGGCCGGCTCCAGCGGCGACTCGCGGCCCGGATGCGCCTTCGGGAACGCCGAGGACTGGGCGAAGGTGTCGTGCACACCCACCCACACGGCGTTCGCCACGCCCTTGTCGGGGTCCTGGTCGTAGACGAGACGGAAGATGATGCCCGCCGCCAGCATGGAGATGGCCATCGGCATGAAGACGACCAGCTTGAACGCCGTGCCCCAGCGCACCCGTTCGGTGAGCACCGCGAAGACCAGACCGAGCGCGGTCGCGACCGTCGGGGCGAACACCACCCAGACGATGTTGTTCTTCAGCGCGGTGCGGATGCCGTCGTCGGTGAACAGCGCCTGGTAGTTGTCGAACCCGGCGAAGGAGTCGCCGGACTGGTCGTAGAAGCTGCGGATGACCGAGTACCCGATCGGGTAGACCACGAGCGCCCCGAGCAGCACCAGGGCGGGCAGCAGGAACAGCGCCGCCACGGTCCTGCGGGTGCCGGTGACGCTCTTGCGCGACCTGGGAGCGGCGGGGGCCGTCTTCGCGGCCCCCGCCGCCGTGTCCGCCGCCATCCCCGGTCAGTTCCCGTACGCCGCGGCCGCGTCGGCCTCCAGCTTCGCCTGGGTGCCGGCCACGTCCGCCGGGTTCTTCAGGAAGTCCTGGAGCGCCTTCCACTCACCCTTGCCGGGTGTGCCGCCGAAGGCCTGCGGGGCCTGGTCGGACATGTCGAAGCGGAAGTCGTCGCCGGCGTCGATCAGCGCCTTGGCCATCTTCTGCTGGACCTCGTTCGGGTACGCCGACTCCGGCACGTTCTTGTTCGGCGAGAGGTAGCCGCCGAGCTTCGCCTGGATGCCCGCCGCGTCCGGGGAGGCGAGGAACGTCACCAGGGCCTGCGCCGCCTCGGAGTCCTCCAGGATCACCGCCGCGTCGCCGCCCGACACCACGGGCGGGGTGTCGCCGACCGAGGGGAACGGGAACACCTTCGCGTCGGTGCCGACCTTCGCCTTGGTCTCGCCGATGTTCACCTGCACGAAGTCGCCCTCGTAGACCATGCCGGCCTTGGGCTGGTCGCCGCCGGTGAAGGTCTGCGTCACGGACGCCGGGAACTCCGTCTGCAGCGCGCCGTTGGGGCCGCCCGCGAGGTAGTCCTTCTTGCCCCAGACCTCGGCGAGGGTGGTCAGCGCCTCCTTGACGGACGGGTCCGTCCACTTGATCTCGTGCTTCGCGAGCTGGTCGTACTTCTCCGGGCCCGCCTGCGAGAGGTAGATGTTCTCGAACCAGTCGGTGAGGGTCCAGCCGTCGGCGCCGCCGACGGAGAACGGGGTGACGCCGGAGTCGTAGACCATCTGCGCGGTGTTCAGCAGCTCGTCCCAGGTCTTCGGCTCGGACGCGCCCGCGTTCTCGAAGACCTGGGCGTTGTACCAGATCAGCGACTTGTTCGCGGCCTTGTAGTAGACGCCGTACTGCTTGCCGTCGACCTTGCCGATGTCCTGCCAGCCCTGCGAGTAGTTCTTCGCCAGCTCCTTGGTGGCCTCCGGGCCGAGCGGCTTGGCCCAGTTCTTCTCCACGGCCTGCTTGATCGCGCCGGGCTGCGGCAGCATCGCCACGTCCGGCGGGGCGCCGCCCGCGATCTTCGAGCCGAGGAAGTTGATGATCGGGTCCTGGGCGGGGACGAAGGTCACCTTGGCGCCGGTGCGCTTCTCGAACTCCGCGAGGACCTGCTTGAAGTTCTTCTGCTCCGCACCGGTCCACACGGCCGCGACCTCCAGGGTCTGGCCGTCCAGCTTCGGCAGGGTGAGGGTGGTTCCGGTGTCCCCGGACGCCTTGCCCTTGTCGTCGCCGCCACCGTCGCCGCCGTCGTCGCCTCCGCAGGCGGTGAGGGAGACCGCGAGCACGCCTGCGGCGAGTGCCGCGGCGGCCCTGACGGCCCGTCGGGAGGGGAGGACCGGACCGTGCCGCCCGGCCGCCCCGCGTATCCGGAAGTTCCTGCTCGTCCTGCGCATCACTGCCCCGTTCTCGTACTCCGTCGTACTTGGCCGAACGTTCGAGCGCTGTTCCGTGCGGTCTGGTCTACGCCTGGGGCGAGGGGGTGGCAAGAGCGCGTCCTGTGTCAACTCGACGATCGTGACCACGTCGTGACCACGTGTCACGTGCGGGGCCGCCCCCTGGCTGCGGGCGGTCGTGCCGCTTGGGGCGGCACGGGTGGGCGCAGGCGGTGCCTGGCTGGCGCCGTGAGTGGGGTTCGGAGCTTTGTGTGCTGTGCCGCGCACGTTGTCGGCGTCGGGTGCGGGTGGTTCGTGGCTGGTCGCGCAGTTCCCCGCGCCCCTGGGGGACGTCCTGGCTGCGGGCGGTCGTGCCGCTTGGGGCGGCACGGGTGGGCGCAGGCGGTGCCTGGCTGGCGCCGTGAGTGGGGTTCGGTGCCTTGTGTGCCGTGCCGCGCACGTTGTCGGCGTCGGGTGCGGGTGGTTGGTGGCTGGTCGCGCAGTTCCCCGCGCCCCTGAGGGGTGCTTCTGTCGCGGACGCGGGAAGCGCCCCACCGCCGCTGCGGGCCGGCTGCCGCCCCAGCTACGGGTGGTTCGTTCCCCGCGCCCCGGAGGGCAGCCGGTTACAGGAGGGACGGGACCCGCGGGGACGCGACCTGGCGGGCTGCTCGGTCCAGGGCGCTGGCGAGGAGCGCGAGGTCCGTGGGCCCGTTCCCGAGCTCGCGGACCTGGCGGCGGGCCGGCGGGTCGCCCATCCGGTGCCACTCCAGCGG
This sequence comes from Streptomyces althioticus, assembly GCA_014649355.1. GTDB lineage: Bacteria > Actinomycetota > Actinomycetes > Streptomycetales > Streptomycetaceae > Streptomyces > Streptomyces althioticus. Next base: position 484,954 of record BMSW01000005.1, on the reverse strand, counting down.
CACCACCGTCGGCCGCAGCGTCGCGGTCCGCGGAATCCGCCCCGTCACCCGCCCGCCCTGGAACTCCGTCCCCCACCCGTCCGCACGGACCAGCCGCCCCCGCCCCGGCGCGGGATCGTCAGGACCCCGCCCCACGACCGGCGCGTCCAGCGCCACCCGCAGCGACGCCTGCTTCACCGGCTCGGTCTGCGCCGTCCGCGGACACGGCGCGGTCGCCGCGACCAGATGCACCCCGAGCCGCTCACCGTCCCGCGCCACCGCCTCCAGCGCCCGCATCACCGACCCCGCGGCCGGCCGGCCGGGCGCGCCGAGCGCGGGGGAGACCAGCTGGTCGAGGTCGTCCACGACCACCACCAGCCGGGGCAGCGCCGGCGCGGCCTGCGTCTTGCGCCGGTCCGCGCCCGGCCGCAGCCGCACGGTCGCACTGGGCGGGCTGTCCAGGTCGCCGTTCGCCGCCGTGCGCTGGGCGACCATCCGGTCCGCCAGCTCCCGCCCGGTGTGCCACTCGGCGAAGTCCGAACGCCCCAGCAGCTCCGCACGCCGCTTCAGCTCGGCGCTCAGCGACTGCGCGAACTCCCGCATCCGCACCGGGTCGTCGGCGCTCAGATGGGTGGAGACGTGCGGCACGTCCGTGCACACCAGCAGGCCCTCGCCGGCCCCGGACCCGGCGACCGGGCCGCCGCGCCCGTCGACCAGGACGATGCCCAGCCGGTCGGGCCGCTCGGCCGCGGCCAGCGAGGCGACGACCGCGCGCAGCAGCTCCGTACGGCCGCTGCCGGACGGGCCCTCGACCAGCAGGTGGGGTCCGTCGGCGGCAAGGTCGGCGGTGACCGGTCCGCGGGGGCCGGCCCCGAGGACGGCGGCGGCGCGCCCGCCGAGCGCACCGGTGTCGTCGGCCGCGTCGGCCCAGCGGGCCATCAGCGACGCCGGGGTGGCCCGGGCCAGGCCCAGTTCGTCGAGCAGCCGCGCCGACGGAGGCAGCGGCGCCGACACGCGGGGGTGCGGTCCGGCCGCCGGGCCGTCGGGCCGCAGCGGCGCGAGCGCCCGCGCGAACCGCTCGGCCCAGGCCGCGGACACCGCGTCCACGGTGGCGAGGGTGCCGTGCCCGACCGGACCGGGCGGGGAGCCGTCGCCGGTCCTCGCCACCCGCAGCAGCCGGAGCGCGGTCGCCACGTCCCCGCTGAGCAGCGCGACCGCCCCGCAGTCACGGAAGGCGGGCGCCACCGCGCAGGCCGCCTCGTACGTCTCCGTCAACGGGGACGCGGGCGAGGCGGCGGGCGTCTCGGCGAGGCACAGCAGATGGACACCGGCGCGCGGCCCCTCCACCGCCAGCCGCGCCAGGGCGTCCCGCACGTCGGCGCCGCCGGGGTCGCCGTCCACCACGACCACCGTGAACGGCCCGGCGTCGGCCGGGGCGCCCGCGTGGTCGTGGTCGGCGAGACGGCGCAGCAGCTCGTCGGCGCGGGCCGCGGCCTGCTCCCGGTCGTGGGCGAGGAGCAGCCGGCAGTCCTGGCCGTGCCCGGGCCGCAGATGCGGCAGCCAGCCCAGCCAGGACCACTCGGCGGTGCGCTCCTCCGAGGGACGGGAGGGGTCCGCGGCGATCAGGACGATCTCCAGCGTGTCGGGGGAGTGCAGCGCGGCGAGCTGGGCGAGCGCCGCGCGGGCCAGCCCGGAGAGCCGCTCGCGCGGTCCGGCGAGCCCCAGCGCGCCGACCTCGCGCAGCCCCACGGTCGCGGGGACGACGGGCAGCAGCCCGGAGCCGTCCGGCGCGGGCCGGTCGGCCGTGCCGAGCCGCACCGCGAGCGCCTCGGGGTGGTCGGGCCCGCGCTCCCACAGCCGGGGGCCGGGGCCGAGCGCGGTGAGCAGCAGCGTGGCCGGGTCCGGCCAGGTCTCGGGCTGCGCGGGGACGGCGGGCGCCGGGGCGTACCCGGCTCCCCGGGGCGGGTCGTCGAAGGCCGCGTCGGCGTCCCGCTCGGTACGCCCGCCGGTGAGCCGCCGCGCCCAGGCGCCGATCCCGCCCCGCCTGCGCGCCCGCGGCGGCTCGGGGACGTCGGTGCCCCGGACGGGGGTGCCCTTGCGGGTGCCGTCGGGGGTGTCGGCGGTCTGCGCGGCGGTCGCGTCGGCGTACCGCCCGTCGCGGGCGTCGCCGGTGGTCCGCCCGGTGGGGCCGGCGGGCGGCGGTCCGGCGGGGTGCGACCCGGCGGGGTGTCCGGGGTGCGCGGTGGGCGCCTCGTCCCGCGTCGGGGCGTGCGCGGGGCCGGCGTACAGGCCGTTCGCCTGTCCCCGGCCCGCGTGCGTCTCCCCGGCCGGGACGGGACGGGAGACCCGCCGCCCCTGGGGCATCCGGGGCACGTCCCCCCGGGTGGCGATCCGCACGGTGCGCTGCGCCTGGCTCCCGCCGTCGCGCCGCTCGGCCTCCGGGGGGCCGCTCTGCTCCGGCACATGGGAGACCGGCCCCGACGGAGGGGCCGCGGCGCGGGCGGGCGTGGCCCAGTCCGCGGAGCCGTGGGCGTGGTGGGTCGGGGCGCGCGGTCCCTCGGGGGCGCCCCCGAGGTCTGCCGGACCGGGTGCTCCTCCCGTGTCGCGCTCCGCCCCGGCCGTACGCGGCCCCGGCACCCGGACGTGTCCCTCCCCGTCCGGGGTGGTCGCCGTGCGGGCGGACGGCCCCTCCGCCGGGGTCAGCCGCAGGGCGGACTCGCCGATGCGCAGCAGCGCGCCCGGGGTGAGCCGCACCGGGCGGGCGCCGACGGCGCGGCCGTCCAGCGTGGTGCCGTTGGTGGAGCCGAGGTCGGCGACGGAGACACGGCCGTCCGCGCCGACCGTCACCGCGCAGTGCAGCCGGGAGACGTCCGGATCGTCGAGGGGCACGTCGGCGTCGGCGGAGCGGCCTATGCGGATCTCCCCGCCGTGCAGCAGATGCACCCCGCCCGCGTCGGGCCCGGCGACCACGTGCAGCCGGGTGGGGGCGGCGTCCAGCTCGGGATGCGGCTCGGGCTCGCCCGGCGCGCCCACCGCCAGCACCGCGCCGTCGATCAGCGGGGGCTCGCCCAGCGTGCAGCGCTGGGCGTCGAGGCGCTGGTCACCGGCGTACAGCACGGGCGCGCCCGAGGAGCCGGAGGAGCCGTCGCCGCCGGAGACCGCCGAGGCGAGCGCGGAGGCGACCGCGGCGAGAGCCGTGCCCGCGGGCGCCGTGACCAGCACGTCGCAGCTCATGGCCCGCTCCCGGACGGGGGAGGAGGGGCCCAGCGGGTCTACGACGGTCAGCCGGATCTGCATCGCCGTCAGCGGTCCCTTCTGCGCGAGCGCCCGCGACACGGGGGACGAAGCGGTCCCGCGGTCCCCCTCCGCGGACTTCCCCCACCGCCACACGCGCACGTACGGCCAGTACTGCCCGCATCCTCGCACCTGTCACCGACAGCGCGCCCGCCTCCGGGCATCAAATGATCTTGATTGGTCGGCTCTGCCCGTAAAAATGCCTGACCAGTGACGCCTGGATAATCACTCGGGGCCGACTTGAGATCGGTCACGTCCGGCCCGCGGCAACCAACGGACAGAGTCGGGCGTCTTTCCGGCAGACTCCGCACGCGCGGAATCCGCGGAGAATTCAGCGGAACCGTCGAAACCGTCGAACAGGAACGGGAACCGGTGCGTAAGACCCAGCACAGGACGACGCAGAAGTCGGCCGGCCGGTATCCCGTGCGGCGGCACTACAGTGGGTCGGAACATTCCGCAGCAGGGTGGACCACGGTGTACGCCAGCCAGCAAGCAGCAGGGAGCGCATGACGTGCGGCCGGTAGGGAGCAAGTACCTGCTCGAGGAGCCGCTCGGACGCGGCGCCACGGGCACCGTCTGGCGCGCACGCCAGCGGGAGACCGCGGGCGCCGAGGCGGCCGTGCCGGGCCAGCCCGGCGAGACCGTGGCGATCAAGGTCCTCAAGGAAGAGCTGGCGAGCGACGCCGACATCGTGATGCGCTTCCTGCGGGAGCGCTCGGTCCTGCTGCGGCTCACCCACCCCAACATCGTCCGGGTCCGCGACCTGGTGGTCGAGGGTGAGCTGCTGGCGCTGGTCATGGACCTCATCGACGGTCCCGACCTGCACCGCTACCTGCGCGAGAACGGCCCCCTCACCCCCGTCGCCGCGGCCCTGCTGACCGCGCAGATCGCCGACGCGCTCGGGGCCAGCCACGCCGACGGCGTGGTCCACCGCGACCTCAAGCCCGCCAACGTCCTGCTCAAGCAGCAGGGCGACGAGCTGCACCCGATGCTCACCGACTTCGGCATCGCGCGCCTCGCCGACTCCCCGGGCCTGACCCGCACCCACGAGTTCGTCGGCACGCCCGCGTACATCGCGCCGGAGTCCGCCGAGGGCCGCCCGCAGACCTCCGCCGTCGACATCTACGGCGCCGGCATCCTGCTCTACGAGCTGGTCACCGGCCGCCCGCCGTTCTCCGGCGCGTCCGCCCTCGAGGTGCTGCACCAGCACCTGAGCGCCGAGCCGCGCCGCCCGTCCACCGTGCCCGACCCGCTGTGGACGGTCATCGAGCGCTGCCTGCGCAAGAACCCCGACGAGCGGCCCGGCGCCGAGAACCTCGCGCGCGGTCTGCGGGTCGTCGCCGAGGGCATCGGCGTGCACGCGAACTCGGCGCAGATCGCCGCCGCGGAGAACGTCGGCGCGCTCCTCGCCCCCGACCCCGCCCCGGCGCAGGTCCCCGGCGAGCCGTCCGCGCCCGGCGCCTCCGACCCCACGCAGGTGCTGCCGCAGAACCCGAACGGCGCCTACGACCCCAACGCCGCGACCAGCGTCCTGCCGCAGACCGGCCCGTCCGGCGCGGCCGACCCGACGGCCGTGATGCCCCCGGTGCCGCCGGGGCAGCCCGCGGGCGGCCCCGAGGACCCGCACCCCTGGCAGAACCAGCTCCGCGCGGCCCGCGACCGCAACGAGCAGACCCAGGTGCAGTACCTCGACCCCAGCCAGGACCCGCTGCGCCGCCGCCCCCAGCGGCAGGTGGCCCGGCCGCCGCAGCAGCCCCCGCAGCGCCACCCCCAGCAGCAGCCGCAGCCCGGCCCCGGGTACGGCTACCCGCAGCAGCCCCCGCCGCAGCAGTACGCCCCGCCGCCGGAGCGCCAGCGCCGGCAGGCGCCCCAGCCGCCGCAGCGGTACGCGCCCCCGCCGGAGCCGCAGCGCCCCGCCCGGGAGCCGCGCCAGCCCCGCCAGCGCAGCGCCAACCCGATGCGCATCCCCGGCCTGGGCTGTCTCAAGGGGTGCCTGTTCACGCTGCTCATCCTGTTCGTGGCGAGCTGGCTGATCTGGGAGCTGAGCCCGCTCCAGGACTGGATCGGCACGGGCAAGGGCTACTGGGACCAGCTCAGCGACTGGTTCGGCTCGATCACGGGCTGGATCGAGGACCTGGGCGGCCCGTCGGACCCGACGAACTAGGTTCGTCTGCCGATTTGTCGACATCTGGGGGCCGATTTCCGGGTCTCCGGTGAAGGTCACCTGTCCGGACGCGTAGCTTTGGCGACAACACGCGTCGGTAGGAGCAGTCTTGGCACGGAGAATCGGCAGCCGGTACACCGCCCACCAGATCCTCGGGCGGGGCAGCGCCGGCACGGTGTGGCTGGGCGAGGGCCCCGAGGGGCCCGTCGCCATCAAGCTGCTGCGTGAGGATCTCTCCTCGGACCAGGAGCTCGTCGGCCGCTTCGTGCAGGAGCGGACGGCGCTGCTGGGTCTGGAGCATCCGCACGTGGTAGCCGTGCGGGACCTGGTCGTCGACGGCAACGACCTCGCGCTGGTCATGGACCTGGTCCGGGGCACCGACCTGCGCACCCGGCTGGACCGGGAGCGCCGGCTCGCCCCGGAGGCCGCGGTGGCGATCGCCGCGGACGTCGCCGACGGCCTGGCCGCGGCGCACGCGGCCGGGGTCGTCCACCGCGACGTCAAGCCGGAGAACGTCCTGCTGGACATGCAGGGCCCGCTCGGCCCCGGCGGCTCGCACCGCGCCCTGCTGACCGACTTCGGCGTGGCGAAACTCATCGACACCCCGCGCCGTACCCGCGCCTCGAAGATCATCGGCACGCCGGACTATCTGGCCCCCGAGATCGTCGAGGGCCTGCCGCCGCGCGCCGCCGTCGACATCTACGCCCTCGCCACGGTCCTCTACGAGCTGCTCGCGGGCTTCACCCCGTTCGGCGGCGGCCACCCGGGGGCGGTGCTGCGCCGGCACGTCACCGAGACGGTGGTGCCGCTGCCCGGCATCCCGGACGAGCTGTGGCAGCTGCTGGTGCAGTGCCTGGCCAAGGCCCCCGCCTCGCGTCTGCGCGCCTCCGAGCTGGCCGCCCGGCTGCGGGAGCTGCTGCCGCTGCTGGCCGGGATGCCGCCGCTGGACGTGGACGAGCCGGACCCCGACGAGGCCGAGGAGGCCGCCGAGGAGCTGTCCGGCGCGGCCCCCGCCGCCGGGCAGCCGGTGCGACGCCGGGGCGCGGTGCCGCTGGTGCCGGGCGCCAGGCCGTCCGACTCCAACCGCGACACGCACACGTCGATGCGGGTCCCCGCGCCGGACGAGCTGGCCGGCGGAGCCCGCGGCACGGCCCGCGCCCCCCGGGCGGCGGGCGCCCCCCGCCCGGGCTCGGCCCGCAACCGAGCGGTGACGCGCCGCCGCCGCCTCACCCTGGCGGTGGCGGCGACCCTCCTGACGGCAGCAGGAGTAGCCACCTGGCTGACCACGACGGACGACACCCCACCCCCACCCCCGGACATGGAGAACTCGGCCCCGGCCGCCCCATAGGAACGCGGGGAGACGCCCCCCTCAGGGACGTGGGACGAGGGAGGACGCCCCCTCAAGGATGAGGGTGGACGCCCTCTCGGGGACGTGGGAGGACGACGCCCTCAGGGGCGCGGGGAACTGCGCGAAGGGGGTCTGGGGCGCAGCCCCAGGAACGCGAGGGAAACGCCCGGCACGAGCAGGGCCACGGCAGGACGACCCCCCTCAGGGATGAGGGTGGACGCCCTCTCGGGGACGTGGGAGGACGACGCCCTCAGGGGCGCGGGGAACTGCGTGAAGGGGGTCTGGGGCGCAGCCCCAGGAACGCGAGGGAAGCACCCGGCCCAGCAGGGCCACGGGAGGACGGCCCCCTCAGGGGCGAGGGTGGACGCCCTCTCAGGGACACGTGAGGACGACGCCCTCAGGGGCGCGGGGAACTGCGCAAAAGGGGGCCCGGGGGCGCGGCCCCCGGAGGAGGGGAGGGAGCCGGGCGCCCCGCCCGGCATGGCCCACGGCGGGAAGCCGTTACGCTGGAGGGCGTGGCAGTCGTCGACGTATCCGAAGAGCTCAAGTCCCTCTCCTCGACCATGGAGTCGATCGAGGCCGTCCTGGACCTCGACAAGATGAGGGCAGACATCGCCGTGCTCGAGGAGCAGGCGGCCGCGCCGTCCCTCTGGGACAACCCGGACGAGGCGCAGAAGATCACCAGCAAGCTGTCCCACCTCCAGGCGGAGGTGAGGAAGGCCGAGGCCCTGCGCTCGCGGATCGACGATCTCGCCGTGCTCTTCGAGATGGCCGAGGAGGAGGACGACCCGGACACCCGTGAGGAGGCCGAGTCGGAGCTCACGTCGGTCAAGAAGGCACTGGACGAGATGGAGGTCCGCACCCTTCTCAGCGGCGAGTACGACTCCCGTGAGGCGCTGGTCAACATCCGCGCCGAGGCGGGCGGCGTGGACGCCGCCGACTTCGCCGAGAAGCTCCAGCGCATGTACCTGCGCTGGGCCGAGCAGCGCGGCTACAAGACGGAGCTGATCGAGACCTCGTACGCGGAAGAGGCCGGCATCAAGTCGACCACCTTCTCCGTGCAGGCGCCGTACGCCTACGGCACCCTCTCCGTCGAGCAGGGCACGCACCGCCTGGTGCGCATCTCGCCGTTCGACAACCAGGGCCGCCGCCAGACGTCCTTCGCGGGCGTCGAGGTGCTCCCCGTGGTCGAGCAGACCGACCACATCGAGATCGACGAGTCCGAGCTGCGGGTGGACGTGTACCGGTCCTCCGGGCCCGGCGGACAGGGCGTCAACACCACCGACTCGGCGGTGCGCCTGACCCACCTCCCCACCGGCATCGTGGTCTCCTGCCAGAACGAGCGCTCGCAGATCCAGAACAAGGCCACCGCCATGAACGTCCTCCAGGCCAAGCTCCTGGAGCGGCGCCGCCAGGAGGAACAGGCCAAGATGGACGCCCTCAAGGGCGACGGCGGCAACTCCTGGGGCAACCAGATGCGTTCGTACGTGCTGCACCCGTACCAGATGGTCAAGGACCTGCGTACGGAGTTCGAGGTGGGCAACCCGGAGGCCGTGTTCAACGGCGAGATCGACGGGTTCCTCGAGGCCGGAATTCGCTGGCGCAAGCAGCAGGAGAAGTAAGGCCCCGCCCGCACACCGATTTGTCGACAAGGCAACTGCCGCTATCGCAGCGGCAGTTGCCTTGTCGTGTCGGGGATGTCCGGGATTTACATCACACTCACAGCTTCCCTGTCCGGCAAAGCGTGCGGAGCCGGACATCGCGTACGCAACGCCCTTGACGTTCTTTTGGAAAGTGGGAAGGGTGGCGCGTGGCATGCGCATTTCTGGGGCGCATGTGAACCGGGGGGCGTTTCACCACAGTTACCTCCGTTGATCACGGCCCCGGGCGCCGCCTCACTGACGATGAGCTACTGGGGGTAGCAACCACATGACCAAGAAGACGCGGATCCGTGTCGCTCGTATCGCGGCCGGTGCCGTGATAGCGGCCGGCGCCTCGCTCACGGCGGCCGGCGCCGCCTCCGCCCTCGAGATCGGCGTGAACGCCGAGGCGAACGACGCGGGCCTCGGCCTGGGCCTCAGTATGAGCGCCGACGACGAGGACCCGGGCGAGGGCGAGACCGAGGAGCCCACCGACCCGCCCACCGAGCTCCCCACCGCCCCGCCCACGGAGGAGCCCACCGAGGAGCCGCCGACGGAGGAGCCGACCGAGGAGCCCACGGAAGAGCCCACCGAGGACCCCACGGAGGACCCGACCGAGGAGCCCACCGAGGCGCCCTCCGAGTCCGCCCCCGGCGGCGGCCTCGACCCGGACGGCGGCGCCTCCCCGCAGGAGGAGGGCTCCTCCTCCCTGACCGACACCGGCGAGGAGGCCCCGGCGGCCTCGGCGCAGGGCAACGGCAAGGAGCTGGCCGAGACCGGTGCCGCCGAGACCACCTTCCTGGTGATCGGCGCCGCCACGATGATCGCCGGCGGTATCGGCTTCCGGGTGCTCCCGCGCCTGATGTCCGGCCGCGGCGGCGCCGCCGCCTGACGGTGGCCGCGCGCGTACGCACCGTACGCACGTGATGACGCAAGGGCCCGGAGCGCCGCCGCGCTCCGGGCCCTCGCCGTGTCTGTGGGACGTGTGGGGCTTCTGGCCGTCCTGGTCAGACGGTCTGGTGGGCGAGCAGCGCCACCGCCGCCACCAGAACCGCCAGCAGGACGATCAGGGTCATCGGGGTCAGCCCCGCGAAGAAGTTCTCCTGCTGCATCCGCTCGCGGTTCGCACGGCACACGGGGCACCGGCCCTCGCTCACGGGCGCGGCGCAGTTCGCGCACACCAGCCGGTCGTACGTCATGCGCTCGCCCTCCTCGCGCCGATTCCTGGGGTTCAACGCCCACCACCGCGTGAACGTTCCCCTTCCACTCTGCCAGGTTCCCGCGGAAGCTGCGCCGGGTCGCTCACGGAGAGGGTGGTTCAGGAGGATGCGCGGCTGCGGCGCCGTTGCGGTCGCTCGCGCCCACGCGGCGGAGCCGCACCTGTCACAGCCCCGCCCCCCTGGGGATGCTGCCCTCGTCCGGCACCGGAACAAAAGGGCGCATCTCTTCCACAACCCCCTCCGGTGACTGCGCTCGGCTCCCCGGGTCGCGTAAGGTCACGCTCATCTACCCCCGGCTACCCGTGGTGCATCCGTGATCCGATTCGACAACGTGTCCAAGGTCTACCCCAAGCAGACCCGCCCAGCCCTCCGGGACGTCTCCCTGGAGGTCGAGAAGGGCGAGTTCGTGTTCCTCGTCGGGTCCTCCGGCTCCGGTAAGTCCACCTTCCTGCGGCTCGTCCTGCGCGAGGAGCGGGCCAGCCACGGGCAGGTGCACGTCCTCGGCAAGGATCTCGCCCGCGTCTCCAACTGGAAGGTGCCGCAGATCCGGCGGCAGCTGGGGACCGTGTTCCAGGACTTCCGCCTGCTGCCGAACAAGACGGTCGCCGAGAACGTCGCCTTCGCGCAGGAGGTCATCGGCAAGTCGCGCGGTGAGATCCGCAAGTCCGTGCCGCAGGTGCTCGACCTGGTCGGGCTCGGCGGCAAGGAGGACCGGATGCCGGGCGAGCTCTCCGGCGGTGAGCAGCAGCGCGTCGCCATCGCGCGGGCCTTCGTCAACCGGCCCAAGCTGCTCATCTGCGACGAGCCCACCGGCAACCTCGACCCGCAGACCTCCGTCGGCATCATGAAGCTGCTCGACCGGATCAACCGGACGGGCACCACCGTGGTGATGGCGACGCACGACCAGAACATCGTGGACCAGATGCGCAAGCGCGTCATCGAGCTGGAGAAGGGCCGCCTCGTGCGCGACCAGGCACGCGGCGTCTACGGCTACCAGCACTGACGCTCCACGGAAAGGCTTGATCAGACGCCATGCGCGCCCAGTTCGTCCTGTCGGAGATCGGCGTCGGTCTCCGCCGCAACCTGACGATGACCTTCGCGGTCGTCGTCTCCGTCGCCCTGTCGCTCGCCCTGTTCGGCGGGTCGCTCCTGATGAGCGACCAGGTGAGCACGATGAAGGGCTACTGGTACGACAAGGTCAACGTCTCCATCTTCCTGTGCAACAAGAGTGACGCCGAGTCCGACCCCAACTGCGCCAAGGGCGCGGTGACCGACGACCAGAAGAGCCAGATCAAGGCCGACCTGGAGAAGATGTCGGTCGTCGACACGGTGTCCTACGAGTCGCAGGACGAGGCGTACAAGCACTACAAGGAGCAGTTCGGCGACTCGCCGCTGGCCAGCTCCCTGACCCCGGACCAGATGCAGGAGTCGTACCGCATCAAGCTGAAGGACCCGGAGAAGTACCAGGTCATCGCGACCGCCTTCGACGGGCGCGACGGGGTGCAGTCCGTGCAGGACCAGAAGGGCCTGCTGGACAACCTCTTCGGCCTGCTGGAGGGCATGAACATCGCTGCCCTCGCCATGATGGCACTGATGCTGGTCGTCGCCCTCATGCTGATCGTGAACACCGTCCGGGTGTCCGCGTTCAGCCGACGGCGCGAGACCGGGATCATGCGTCTGGTGGGCGCCTCCGGCTTCTACATCCAGGCGCCGTTCATCATGGAGGCCGCGGTCGCCGGACTCATCGGCGGCGGCCTCGCGTGCGGCTTCCTGATCCTGGCGCGGTACTTCATCATCGACCACGGACTCGCCCTGTCGGAGAAGCTGAGCCTGATCAACTTCATCGGCTGGGACGCCGTCCTGACGAAGCTTCCGCTCATCCTCGCGACAAGTCTGCTGATGCCGGCGTTGGCCGCGTTCTTCGCGCTGCGCAAGTATCTGAAGGTGTGACTCTTGCCAACAGGGGCGCGCGGCCAACGGGCCGTGCGCCCCTTCGCGTTGTCCTAGACTCACCGGCATGTCAGGTCGTGACCCGTTCTGTCGGCCCCGCAGCGTCCGCCGCGGCGCCGCCCTGACCTTGGTGTTCGCGAGCGTGCTCGTCGCCGGGGCGGCCACGGGCAGCCTTCCCGGCACCGACCGCGGGGACGCCGCGGACGGGGCCGCGCAGGCCGCTCCCGTCGGCCACCACGCCGAGGTCGCCCGGGCTGCCGAGGAGGCCGCCGCCCACGGCGCGTCCCCGCTGGAGGCCGCGGAGCGCGCGGTCAGCCGCAGCGGCGACCGCTGGGGGGCCGTCTACTCGCGCGGCGAGTACGAGGAGTTCGAGGCCACCCTCGACGGCGCCTACACCGGCGTCGGCCTGTGGGCCCGCGAGCGGGACGGGCGCATCGAGGTGAGCAGGGTCGGCGACGGCACGCCCGCCGACGAGGCGGGCATCCGCCCGGGCGACCGGCTGCGCAGCGTCGACGGGAAGAAGGTCGACGGGCGGCCCGTCACCGAGGTCGTCTCGTTACTGCGCGGCGACAGGGCGGGCAAGGCCGCCGGAAGCACCGTGCGGCTGGGCCTCGAGCGCGGCTCGCGCTCGTGGAGCGAGACCGTCCGGCGCGCCCGGCTCTCCCGCGAGCCGGTCACCGTCCGCTCCCTGGCCTCCGGAGTCACGGTCGTCCAGGTGTCCGCCTTCACCAAGGGCTCCGGCGAGCGGGTGGGCGCCGCCGTGCGCCAGGCGCCGAAGGAGTCCGGCATCGTCCTCGACCTGCGGGGGAACCCCGGCGGCCTGGTCGCCGAGGCGGTCACCGCGGCCTCCGCCTTCCTCGACGGCGGCCTGGTCGCCACCTACGACGTCGCCGGAGAGCAGCGCGCCCTGCACGCCGAGCCCGGCGGCGACACGAAGAGACCCCTGGTCGCGCTGGTCGACGCGGGGACGATGAGCGCGGCCGAACTCCTCACCGGCGCCCTCCAGGACCGCGGACGGGCGGTCGTCGTGGGCTCCCGCACCTTCGGCAAGGGCTCGGTGCAGATGCCGACCGAGCTGCCCGACGGCTCCGTCGCCGAACTGACCGTCGGCCACTACCGCACCCCCTCCGGCCGGGGCGTCGACGGCCACGGCATCACCCCCGACCTGGAGGCCGGCGGGCAGGCGCTGGAGCGCGCGGAGACGGTCGTCGGCGGACTCGGCCGCTAGCCGCCCCCCCCGTAAACGGCTTACCGCACAGCCCCTGTGTAGTGCCAAAATGGGCGGCACTATGGCTAAGGAAAAAGGGCGCAAGCTGATCGCGCAGAACAAGAAGGCGCGCCACGACTACCTCATCATCGACACCTACGAGGCGGGTCTGGTGCTCACGGGCACCGAGGTGAAGTCGCTGCGCCAGGGCCGGGCGTCGCTGGCGGACGGCTTCGTCCAGCTCGACGGCAACGAGGCGTGGCTGCACAACGTGCACGTCCCCGAGTACAGCCAGGGCACCTGGACCAACCACAGCGCCCGGCGCAAGCGGAAGCTGCTGCTGCACCGCGAGGAGATCGACAAGCTGGAGGCCAAGTCCCAGGAGACCGGCCACACCATCGTGCCGCTCGCCCTGTACTTCAAGGACGGCCGGGCGAAGGTCGAGATCGCGCTGGCCAAGGGCAAGAAGGAGTACGACAAGCGGCAGACGCTGCGCGAGAAGCAGGACCGGCGGGAGACCGAGCGGGCGATCTCCGCGGTGCGCAGGAAGCAGCGGGCCTGAGGCCTCCCGGGACCTCGCGGGAATAGGCTGGCATCGACCCGCGTTGGTCACGTACGATGGCTTCGCACCTCACAGAGGGTGCGGGTCACCTCCTCCGGGAGGGTTTGACAACACAACATGGGGATGATCGGTTTCGACAGCGGCTGTCGAAGCAGGGGAAGCGTGTCGAGGAAGCGGCCATGATCTCGTAAACCACAGGCCGAAAAAAATAATCGCCAATTCCAAGCGATCCCTCTCCCAGGGCGAGCTCGCCCTCGCTGCCTGATCTTCAGGTAGCGAGCAGCGGCTCCCCTACTTAAAGGGAGTGTCAGCCCGGGGATGTTCCCGACCCGGTTCCTGGCATCATTCAGGGAACTAAACCTTGATCCCGGTCACGGGGTGAAAAGGGAAATCACACAGTGACTGGGCCCGTCGGAGACTTGTCGGCGTGATCTCCGGGGCCGAGAAAAGCACAGCCGACTGCACACGGAGAAGCCCTGGTTCCGCACCGTTGGACGCGGGTTCGATTCCCGCCATCTCCACTTACCCCATGTGGGCAGAGGCCCCGTCGCGCGAGCGGCGGGGCCTCTGTCATGCGCGGCTGCCATACGCGGCTGTCATGCGCGGCCACATGGGCGCACCCCCGCGATGTGGGGGCCGCACCCATATCGGTGGGTGGTTCACGCTTCTACCTTCGCTCTCCATGACACAGACCAGAGCCGCACTGCGCCCCACCGTGCTGACGGCCCTCCTGGCCGCCCTCCTCTCCGTCCTGCTCGCCCCCGCGCCCGCCTCCGCCGCCTCCCTCCAGGAGGTCACCGGCTTCGGCAGCAACCCCGGCGCCCTGAAGATGTACCGCTACGTCCCCGACGGGCTGCCCGCGGGCCGTCCCGTGGTCGTCGCCCTGCACGGCTGCACCCAGAACGCCGCCGGGTACGCCTCCGGCACCGGCTGGACCACGCTCGCCGACCGCTGGGGCTTCTCCGTCGTCCTGCCGCAGCAGCAGAGCGGCAACAACCTCAGCCAGTGCTTCAACTGGTTCGAGTCCGCCGACACGAAACGCGGCCAGGGCGAGGCCGCCTCGGTCGCGCAGATGGTCGACCGGCAGCTCGCCGACGTCTCCGGCGACCCGTCCCGCGTGTACGTCACGGGGCTGTCCGCGGGCGGCGGGATGACCGCCGTGATGATGGCCGCCTACCCGGAGAAGTTCGCCGCGGGCGGCATCGTCGCCGGACTGCCCTACGGCTGCGCGCAGGCCGCCGGGACGGCGTACGTGTGCATGTTCGTCGGGGCCACCCAGACGCCCGCCCAGTGGGGCGACCGGGTGCGGGCCGCGCGGCCCGGGTACACCGGGCCCTGGCCCGCGCTGACCGTGTTCCAGGGCACGGCCGACTACACGGTGCGGCCGGCCAACATGACCGCCCTGGTGGACCAGTGGACGAACGTGCACGGCGCCGACCGCACCGCCGACGTCAGCGACACCGTCGCCGGACACCCGCACCGCGTCTACCACGGCCCCGCCGGGAACGCGGTCGTGGAGACGTACAGCCTCACCGGGATGGGGCACGGCCAGCCCGTCGACCCCGGGAGCGGGGACGCGCAGTGCGGGGCGGCCGGGGCGTACTTCCTGGACGTGAACCTGTGCGCCGCGTACCGGCTGGGCAAGGCCTGGCAGCTCGGCTGAGTGTGTCAGCGCCCGCGCGGCGCCGTGCTCGACCGTTCCGTCAGCCGGGGCGGCAGCAGGGTGGTGCCCGGTACGGGAGCCCCGGACAGCTTCCGTACCAGCAGGTGCACCGCGCGGGCGCCCAGCTCGGCGGCCGGCACGGCGACCGAGGTGACCGGGACGCGGGCCGACGCGGCGACCGGGGCCGGGCAGACGGCGGTCAGCGACAGATCGCCGGGGACCCGCATCCCCAGCTCATCGAACGCCTCGATCAGCGGGTCGACGAGCGGCTCGTTGTGCACCACCACCGCGGTCAGCGCGGGCAGGTCGCGCAGCAGCCGCTCCACCACCGTGCGGGCCGCGTCCCGGCCGGTGCCGCACGGCAGCACCGCCGAGGCGAGCCCGTGCCGGTCGGCGGCCGCGGTGAAGCCCTCGACCAGCCGCCGGGCGAACGCCGTGCGCCGCACGTACACCTCCGGCGGCGAGCCGACGAGCGCCACGGCGCGGTGCCCGAGCCCCGCCAGATGGTCCACGCACAGCTCCCCGGCCGCCCGGAAGTCCAGGTCGACACAGGTCAGGCCGTCGGCCTCGGCGGGCACCCCGATCAGCACGGACGGTAAGGAACAGGAGCGCAGCAGCGGCAGCCGGGGGTCCTGCAGCTGCACGTCCGTCACGATCACGCCGTCCGCCAGTCCCGTGTCCGTGACCCGCCCGATGCCCTCGTCGCCCTCGCCCTGGGTGAGCAGCAGCACGTCGTGGTCGCGGGCGCGGGCGGCGGTGACCACCGACACCGCGAACTGGGTCACCACCGGCACATGGATGCCGGGCCGCATCGGCACCGCCAGCGCGAGCACCTTCGCCCGGGCGCCGGAGCGGGACCGCCCGCCGCCGTCCGTGCGGTAGCCCAGCTCGCGCACCGCGGCCTGCACCCGGCGCCGGGTCGCGTCGGAGATCGGCCGCTTGCCGCTCAGCGCGTACGAGACCGTACTGGGGGAGACGCCGGCGCGCCGGGCCACATCCGTGATCTTCGCCATCGGGAGTCCTCGTGGGCACGGTCCGTGGGGGGAGGAAGCGGCCGACACCCTTGTCGAAGCGCTTCGACGGGTGAAGGTATGTGCGGGACCTGTGCCCGTCAATGGTGCGTGCGGTGATCCCTCGACCGGTTCGACGCGCCGAACGAGAGCAGCGTCCCGGCGACCGTGAAGGCGGTCAGCGCCGCCGCCACCGGCACCCCGTACCCGGCGGTGGCCGACACGTGCTCCACGACCCAGCCGCCGGCCGCGCTGCCGCAGGCGATCCCGCCCAGCAGCCCGGTGACCGCCAGCGTCATGCCCTCGTTCAGCCGCCCCTCGGGGGTGTGCCGCTGCACCAGGGTCATCGTGGTGACCATCGTCGGGGCGGTCGCCATGCCCGCCACCAGCAGCGCCCCCGCCAGCACCAGGAGCGAGCCGGTGAGGGCGGCGGCCAGCAGCGGCAGCGTCATGAGCGCGGCCATCGCGGCCAGGCACCACAGCAGGCGGGCCCACGCCGGCCCGGACAGGCGCACCGCGCCGTAGAGCAGGCCCGCCACGCAGGAACCCGCCGCCTGGAACGCCAGCACCGCACCGGCCGCCGTGCGGTGCCCCTGTCCGTCCGCGAACGCGATCGTCACGACCTCCATCGAGCCGAACACCCCGCCCGTCGCCAGGCAGACCAGCAGCAGCGGCCGTATGCCCGGCGCGCGCAGAGGGGCCCGCCCGGCAGCGCGGCGGACGGCCGGGGGTTCCGTGGAGCGCTGTGCGGTGAACAGCGCGACGCCCGTCAGCAGCAGTACCGCGCCCGTCAGCGTCCCCGCCTCCGGGAAGAACGTCCCGCACAGCACGGCCGCGAGCACCGGGCCGAGCATGAAGCACAGTTCGTCGGCGGCCTGTTCGAAGGAGTTCGCGGTGTGCAGCGCGTCGGGCCGGCCCTTCAGCAGATGCGCCCAGCGCGCCCGGGACATGCCCCCGGTGTTCGGGGTGGTGGCGGTGGCCGCGTAGGCGGCGAACAGCGTCCAGGCCGGGGCGTCGAGCCGCACGCAGAGCACCAGCGCCAGCGAGCCGAGCACCGCGATCAGCGTGGCCGGTAGCGCGACGCGCGCCTGCCCGTGGCGGTCCACCAGGCGCGCGGTCCACGGGGCGACCACCGCCGTGGCGGCGAGCCCGGTCGCGGTGACGGCTCCGGCCAGGGCGTAGGAGCCGCGGTTTCCCGCGATCATCACGATCGCGCTCAGTGCGAACATGCCCATCGGCAGCCGGGCGAGCAGGTTCCCCGCCGTGAAGGCACGGGAGCCGGGCACCTCGAACAGGCGGCGGTAGGGGCCCGGCTCGCGCGGGGCCCGGCGGGTGAAGTCGACGGCCACGAGGGTGTCGGCGGTGACGGTGAACAGGCGGGTGTCGCGGGAGGTCGGTTGCGGCATGACCTCACCGTCGCCCTTGGACGGCCGACCGGTCCAACACCTTCTCCGCACCGATTGACGCACCTGTGTTGTAGGTTCGCGGTCATGTCCGCACCCGCCCACATAGAGCCCCGCCTGCTGCGCGCCTTCGTCACCGTCGCCGAGGAGCTGCACTTCACCCGCGCCGCGGCCCGCCTGTACGTCGCCCAGCAGGCGCTCAGCCGCGACGTGCGCCGGCTGGAGCGGGAGCTGGGCTGCGAGCTGTTCGTCCGCAGCACCCGCCGGGTCACGCTCACCGCCGACGGCGAGCGCCTGCTGCCGTACGCCCGCGCCGCCCTCCAGGCGCAGGACGACCTGCTCACCGCCGCCCGCCGGAGCCGTCCGCTGCTGGTCGACCTCAACTCCCCGGGCCTCGGGACCCACCGCGAGGTACTGCACCGCGCGCGTGAGCGGGCCCCCGGGCTCGAGCTGATGGCCCGTTACGAGAGCGGGCTGACCTGGGCGGCGGGGGAGCTGCTCGCGGGGCGGCTCGACGCCACGTTCGGCCGGTTCGCGGGTCTCGTCCCGTCCGTGCGGGCCGGACTCGACCAGCAGCCGGTGCGGTACGAGCCGATGGCCGTGCTGCTGCCCGAGGACCACGCCCTGGCCGGCCTGCCCGAGGTGCCGCTGGCCGCGCTCGCGGGGGAGACCGTCTACGCCGGGGCGGGCAACACGCGCACCGAGGAGTGGACGGACCTGGCGCGGCGGCTGTTCGACGGGCGGGGCATCACGCTCGCGCCGCCCGTCCCGCTGGCCGTGGGGGAGGAGGAGTTCCAGCGGGTGACGGCCCGGGCCGGGCACCCCGTCCTCGCCGTGGTGAGTTTTCCGCCACTGTCGGGGACGGTTTCGCGGCCTTTGGTGGAGCCGGTCCCCCTCTCGCCCGTGTCCCTTGTGTGGCGAAAGGGAATGATCCACCCCGCTTTGACGGAACTGCGCAGGTCGGCGGCCGAATTGGCCGCCGAACGGGGCTGGTTGGAGCGTCCCGTGGACTCCTGGCTTCCGGGTCCGGACGCCGATGTGATGGGAGCGCACCCAATGTCTCGCTGCTGACACAAAAGGTCTCCGCGCGAACACAGAACCTCCGCGTGCGCTACATTCGATGCTTCGAGCACGGTGTGATAAACGGGGCGCTCGGAGCGGGTGGGGGCCCGGTCCGCCGACGGGTGCTCGGGTCGTACGCGCGCCGATGGTTCCGTTGGGGGGAAGTGCGAGCGCGTGGAAAAGTGGCGAGAAGACGCCCAACCGGGTCGGCCGCAGTCGGCCGACGGTTCCCGGAGGTTCGCGGAAGCGGACGAGGACGCCCGTGAGACACGGGTGCTCCCCCTGGCGGAGAGACCCGCCGAACCCGGTCCGAGAGACGGCGCGGAGAGCTTCCGCGCCGGTTCCGGTTCCGGGTCCCTGGACGAGCGCTGGGCGCGGCTCGGAGTGTTCCCGTCCGGGAACGGCGACGAGGACCGCACCCGGATGCTGCCCCCGACCGGGGGCGACGACAGGACCGACGTCCTGCCCAGGACGGGCGGCCGCCCCGGCGCGTCCGACACTCCCTGGCCCGGCGAGGACCGCACACAGGTGCTGCCCCAGGCGGGCGGCCACCCGGGTCCGCCCTCCCGCCCCGGCCCGGCCGGCGGCGTCCGCCCGGACGACGGACCCGGTCCGTCCGGCGGCCGCGGCGGCTTCGACGCCTTCCGCAAGCCGCCCGCGCCCGCCGCGCACCGGCCCGCCGACGACGCCTACGACTCCGAGCGCACCACCGCCCTGCGCGTGCCCCGCCCCGCCGCCGCGGTCACCCCGGCCCCGGTGACGCCGGACGCCGGCGCCGCCGTCCGCGACCCGTGGCAGGAGGACCCCGGCACCGCCGAGGCCACCCACGACCCGCACGAGGTGACGGTCCAGCTCGACGCCGTGCAGATCGGTGCCGGCGGTGTGCTGAGCCGTACTCCCGCAGCGGGCGCGGCGCCCGAGGCGGCCCCCGTCTTCGTCGACGAGTCGGGCCGCCGCAACCGCCTCTACCGCCGCATCGGCCTGGCCGTCGGACTCGCCTGCGCGGGCTACGCCGTCGTCATGGTCGCCACCCTGCTGTCCGGAAACTCCGACGCCCCGTGGATGCCCATCCCGGGTCAGGAGGCGAAGCCGGCCGAGCAGGTCGAGACCACGCCCGGGCCCTCCGCGACCGACGCCTCGCCCAGCTCCGGCACCAGCCTCGCCCCCGGCGTCGGCTCGCCCACCCCGGGCGCCTCCGACCTGCCGGGCCCCGACGCCTCCGCCCCCGTGGCGGGCGGCACCGGCGGCACGGTGCGGCAACCGGACGGCGGCGCCCCGGCGACCACCCCGGCCGGCCGGCCCAGCTCCCAGCCGGCCACCGGCGGCGGCGACGGAGGCGGCGCGACCACCGCCGAGACGCCCCCGGCCGGCGGCGGCACGGCCTCCCAGCCCACAACGCCGACGTCCCCGGACGACACGCCGCCGCCCGACACGACCGCTCCCACCGGAGGTGGCGGCGGCGAGGCCGGCGGCACCGACAGCCTTTCCGCTCCCTCCGCAGGCGACCGCCCGGTCGCCGCCGAACCCGCCGCGGGCGCCGACTCCGACCCCGCCGCCGCACCGTCCCCGGAGAACGTCCTCTGATGGCATCCCCGTCCCACCGCCGCCGGGCGCCCCGCCCGGACCGGCGCGGCGCCCTGCGCCGTCGCGTGCCGCTGCGTCTGCTGCTGCCGCTGCTCGTCCTGGTCGCCCTCGCCGCCATGCTGATGCTCCGCGGCTACGTGCACAGCGAGATCCTCGCCGACCACCGGGTCCAGGACCCGGCCCCCACCACCGAGGTGCCCGAGGAGATACTCGAGGGCGGCCCGGTGATAGACGCCCGCAGCGGCAAGGCCACGTCCCTGAGCGTGCCCGACCGCCGTCTGGTGCTCACCTTCGACGACGGCCCGGACCCCACCTGGACGCCGAAGGTGCTCGACGTGCTGAAGAAGCACGACGCGCACGCCGTCTTCTTCGTCACCGGCACCATGGCCTCCCGCTACCCGGACCTCGTCCAGCGCATGGTCGACGAGGGCCACGAGGTCGGCCTGCACACCTTCAACCACCCGGACCTGTCGCTCCAGTCCAAGAAGCGCATCGACTGGGAGCTGTCGCAGAACCAGCTCGCCCTCACCGGCGCGGCCGGCATCCGCACCTCGCTGTTCCGCCCGCCGTACTCCTCCCACGCCGACGCCATGGACAACGAGTCCTGGCCGGTCACCGAGTACATCGGCAGCCGCGGCTACCTCACCGTCGTCAACAACACCGACAGCGAGGACTGGAAGCGGCCCGGCGTCGACGAGATCATCCGCCGCGCCACACCGAAGAACGGCGAGGGCGCCATCGTCCTCATGCACGACTCCGGCGGTGACCGCAGCCAGACCGTGGCCGCGCTCGACACGTTCCTGCCCGGACTCAAGGACAAGGGCTACGAGTTCGACAACCTGACCGAGGCCCTGGACGCGCCCAGCGCCCACAGCCCGGTCACGGGGCCCGAGCTGTGGAAGGGCAAGGCCTGGATCTTCCTGGTGCAGGCCTCCGAGAAGATCACCGGCGTGCTGGTGGTCGGCCTGGCGATCATCGGCACCCTCGTCATCGCCCGCTTCGTGCTGATGCTGCTGCTGTCCGGCGCGCACGCCCGCCGGGTGCGCCGCAGGGGCTTCCGCTGGGGTCCGACGGTCACCGAGCCGGTCACCGTGCTGGTCCCGGCGTACAACGAGGCCAAGTGCATCGAGAACACCGTCAACTCCCTCATGGCCAGCGATCATCCGATCGAGGTGCTGGTCATCGACGACGGCTCCACCGACGGCACCGCCCGCATCGTCGAGGCGATGGGCCTGCCCAACGTCCGGGTCATCCGCCAGCTCAACGCGGGCAAGCCCGCAGCCCTCAACCGGGGCCTGGCCAACGCCCGCTACGACATCGTCGTGATGATGGACGGCGACACGGTCTTCGAGCCGTCCACCGTCCGTGAGCTCGTCCAGCCCTTCGGCGACCCGCGGGTCGGCGCCGTCGCCGGCAACGCGAAGGTCGGCAACAAGGACAGCCTCATCGGCGCCTGGCAGCACATCGAGTACGTGATGGGCTTCAACCTGGACCGCCGGATGTACGACATCCTGCGGTGCATGCCGACCATCCCGGGCGCCGTCGGCGCCTTCCGGAAGTCGGCCCTGGAGCCCATCGGCGGCATGAGCGACGACACCCTCGCCGAGGACACCGACGTCACCATGGCGCTGCACCGCGCCGGCTGGCGCGTGGTCTACGCGGAGAACGCCCGCGCCTGGACCGAGGCCCCGGAGACCGTCCAGCAGCTCTGGTCGCAGCGCTACCGCTGGTCCTACGGCACCATGCAGGCCATCTGGAAGCACCGCCGCGCACTCGTCGACAAGGGCCCCTCCGGGCGCTTCGGCCGTGTGGGCCTGCCCTTCGTCTCCCTGTTCATGATCGTGGCCCCGCTGCTGGCGCCGCTGATCGACGTCTTCCTGCTGTACGGCCTGGTCTTCGGGCCGACCCAGCAGACCATCCTCGCGTGGCTGGGCGTCCTGGCCATCCAGGCCGTCTGCGCCGCGTACGCGTTCCGTCTCGACAAGGAACGCATGACCCATCTGATCTCGCTGCCGCTGCAGCAGATCCTGTACCGCCAGCTCATGTACGTCGTGCTGCTCCAGTCCTGGATCACGGCGCTCACCGGCGGCCGGCTGCGCTGGCAGAAGCTGCGCCGCACCGGTGTCGTCGGGGCGCCCGTGAACGGGGCGGTGCCGAGCGGCCAGGCGTACGACGACGACCGGAGGCCGGTGGCATGACCCACGGACACCCGTCCGGCGCCGCCCCGGTCCCGGACGGCCCTTACCCGACCCCGTACGGCGCTCCCACAAACGTGGCCCCGCAGCCGGCGCACGCGTTCCCGCAGCAGCACGCCACGGAACCGCCGCAGCCGGACCCGGCTCCGGCGGCCGAGGAGACGCCGGCCCCGAAGAAGCCGGGCCGGGACAGGTACCTGGACCTGCTGCGGTCCATCGCCCTGGTCCGCGTCGTCGTCTACCACCTCTTCGGGTGGGCCTGGCTGACCGTGCTCTTCCCGTCCATGGGCGTGATGTTCGCGCTCGCCGGTTCGCTGATGGCGCGGTCGCTGAAGCGGCCCGCCGGGAGCGTGATCCGCTCCCGGGTCCGCCGTCTGCTGCCGCCGATGTGGATCTTCGGCGCGGTCGCGCTGACGCTGCTGTTCATGAGCGGCTGGAACCCCGGGAACGATCCGGACCAGGGCGGCGGCCCCTGGGGTCTGGTCAAGCTCTTCAACTACCTCGTCCCGATCGGCGCCCCGCCCTACCCGGCCGAAGCCGGGGACCTCGGGTGGCTCACCGGCGGCACCTGGTCGGACGACGCGGTGGGCCCGCTCTGGTACCTGCGCGCCTACCTGTGGTTCGTGCTCGCCTCGCCGCTCCTGCTGTGGGCGTTCCGCAGGGCGCCCTGGCCCACGCTGCTCGCCCCGCTCGGCCTGACGGCCGTCGTCGGCTCCGGGCTGGTCACCATCCCCGGCGAGACCGGCAACGCGGTCACCGACTTCGCGGTCTACGGCTCCTGCTGGGTGCTGGGCTTCGCCCACCAGGACGGCACCCTCAAGCAGGTGCCGCGCTACATCTCGGTGTCCTGCGCCTCCCTGGTGATGGCGTTCGGCCTGTGGTGGGCCTCCGGCCACCTCGGTGACGAGGGGTGGGACCTCAACGACATCCCGCTGGCGCAGGCCACCTGGTCCTTCGGGTTCGTGGTGATCCTTCTCCAGTACTCGCCCTCGTGGCAGGAACTGCCGGGCAAGCTCGCGGGCTGGGACAAACTGGTGACCCTGTCCAACAACCGGGCGGTCACCATCTACCTGTGGCACAACCTGCTGATCGCGCTCACCTTCCCGCTCGTCGACCTGCTGTACAAGCTGCCGTTCATGCAGAGCGAGCGCGGCGCGGAAGCGCTCAACAGCACCTACGAGCTCTGGGCGTTCGCGTTCATCTGGCCGCTCATCGGCCTGGTGGTCCTCGCGACCGGCTGGGTCGAGGACCTCGCGGCCAAGCGACGCCCGAGGCTCTGGCCGAACGGCGCCGAGACCGAGCGGCCCGAGCCGTCGGGCCGGGGACGCCGCCGCTGACGTGCCAGGCCGCTCCGGCCGCGCCTTTCGCGCCGGAGCGGCCCGTGCGAGACTGCCCCCTGTTGCTGAAGTGAACGGTGGGCCAGGGGGCGAGGGGCGTATGAGCAAGCGGCAGACGCGGAAGATGCTGCGGTCGATGGCGAGTGGACAGCCGGTGGAGGTGACCAGCCCCACCGCATCCGTGAAGAAGCTGGCCCGACTCGCCGCCGTCGCCCAGCAGTTCGGCTACGAATACGCCGACGTCCTCTACAGCGCGTCGAACTTCAACCAGTTGAAGATCGTGATCGTGCCCGACCCCGCCCCGCAGGCGCAGGCCCGCGCCGCCCAGAACTGGGCGCAGTACCCCAACGCCGCCGACGGGACGTCCTTGCCGCCGGTCGACCCGGCCGTCGTCGAACTCCTCAAGGCCCGTATCGACGTCACCGCCAGGGTCGCCGAGAAGTCGATCGGTTATCGCGTGGTCGCCGGCTCCGTCGCCTGCGTCATCCTGGCCTACCGCTTCGGCGGCACCTCGGACGACTTCGTCGTCGCGGGCGGCATCTGGGTATTCCTGATGGCCTGCCTCGGCGTCTACTACGTCGTCTCCCGCAAGCGCACCGCCAAGTACGAAGCGACGCTCCAGGCCGCCGGCTTCATGCCCGTGGCGGACGAGACGGGCCGCGTGCGCTACCTGCCGCCGGGCGCCGGGATGCCGTACGGCCAGCCCGGCCCGTACGGCGCGCAGCCGCAGGGCGCCCCGGGCTACCCGCAGCAGCAGCCTCAGCAGCACCCCCAGGCGTACGGCGGGCCCTTCCCGCAGCAGCCCGCCCCCGCTCCCGGTTACGCCCCGCCCGCCCAGCAGCCGCCCGCGTACGGCCGGCCCGGCCCGTACGGCCAGCAGCCCCCCGCGTACGGCCAGCCCGGCCCGTACGGCGTCCCGCCGCAGCAGGCGCCCGGACCCTACGGCCGGCCCCCGCAGCACTGAGGCTCACCGCGCCGCCGGTGACCGGTGACGGACTTCTCTCACCCCGCCCCCGGCGAGGGTGAGAGCAACGTTCCCTGCCGGTCACCGCGTGCCACAGACAGGAAACGCTCCCTCCCTACCTTCGGGACCAGCCCTCGCGGCACCGCCGCGCCCCGGAGAGCAGTGGAGGCCCCATGACAGCCCGCGGCCGTTGGATCCAGCAGTGGGACCCGGAGGACGAGACCTTCTGGAACCGCACCGGAGAGCGGATCGCCCGCCGCAATCTCCTCTTCTCCGTCCTCTCCGAGCACATCGGTTTCTCCGTCTGGACCATGTGGTCCGTGCTGGTGCTCTTCATGGGCCCCGAGTACGGGCTGACGCCCGCCGACAAGTTCCTGCTGACGTCGCTGGTGACGCTGGTCGGCGCCGTCGTCCGGGTCCCGTACACCTTCGCCGTCGCGGTGTTCGGCGGGCGGAACTGGACGATCATCTCCGCGGGGCTGCTGCTCGTGCCGACGACCGCCGCGTTCGCGGTGATGGAGCCGGGGACCTCCTTCTCCACGTTCTTGCTGGTCGGCCTGCTCGCCGGCATCGGCGGCGGCAACTTCGCCTCCTCCATGACCAACATCAACGCCTTCTTCCCGCTGCGGAAGAAGGGCTGGGCGCTCGGACTGAACGCCGGCGGGGGCAACATCGGCGTCCCCGTCATCCAGCTCGTCGCGCTCGCGATCATCGGCGCGAGCGGGGGGCCGCGGGTGCTGCTCGGCCTGTACATCCCTCTG
Organism: Streptomyces althioticus; assembly: GCA_014649355.1. Taxonomy (GTDB): domain Bacteria; phylum Actinomycetota; class Actinomycetes; order Streptomycetales; family Streptomycetaceae; genus Streptomyces; species Streptomyces althioticus. Next base: position 459,611 of record BMSW01000005.1, on the reverse strand, counting down.
ATCGTCGTCGCCGCCGTGTTCGCCGCGCTCCACATGGACAACCTGGCCTCGGTGAGGAACGACACCGGAGCCGCCAAGGACGCGGCGCGCGACCCTCACACCTGGATCATGTCGTTCCTCTACATCGGCACGTTCGGCTCGTTCATCGGCTACAGCTTCGCCTTCGGGCAGGTGCTGCAGAACCAGTTCGACCGCACCCCGCTGGAGGCCGCGTACGTCACCTTCATCGGGCCGCTGCTGGGCTCGCTGATCCGGCCGGTGGGCGGCTGGCTCGCCGACCGCTACGGCGGCGCGCGCATCACCCTGTGGAACTTCGTCGCCATGGGCGCCGCGACCGCCGTGCTGATCGCCGCCTCCATGCGGCAGTCGCTGGTGCTGTTCACCGTCGCCTTCGTGGGGCTGTTCGTGCTGACCGGCCTCGGCAACGGGTCGACGTACAAGATGATCCCCGGCATCTTCCAGGCCAAGGCGCGGGCGCTGGGGCTCGAAGGGGAGGCGGCGGCCGCGTACGGACGGCGGCTGTCCGGGGCGTCGATGGGGCTGATCGGCGCGGTGGGCGCGCTCGGCGGTGTCGGCATCAACCTGGCCTTCCGCCAGTCCTTCCTCTCCTACGGCTCCGGCACCGGCGCGTTCGTGGCGTTCCTCGCCTGCTACGCGGTCTGTTTCGCGGTCACGTGGGCGGTATACCTTCGCCGGCCCGCCGCCCGGCCGGCCGGGACGGACACCGCTCCGCGGGAGAAGCCGCAGCTCAGCTACGCCGAGGTCTGACGGACGGTGACGTAACACTGGTGACATGAAGCCGAACCGAGCCTGTCATGGATCATTGACAGGCTCGCTCGGCACGGACGTGGAGCCGCACCTCCGTGCAGGACGCCGACTCGAGCCGGGACGAGAGTGATGTACGACGAACGAGAGCAGTCTCCGGAGCACGGGCCCCTCGCCGGGTTCACCGTGGGCGTGACCGCGGCGCGCCGGGCCGACGAGCTGGGCGCGCTGCTGGAGCGGCGCGGCGCGGCGGTGCTGCACGCTCCGGCGCTGCGGATCGTGCCGCTCTCCGACGACAGCGAACTGCTGGCCGCGACCAAGGAGATCATCGGGCGGGCCCCGGACATCGCGGTCGCCACCACCGCGATCGGGTTCCGCGGCTGGGTGGAGGCCGCCGACGGCTGGGGGCTCGGCGAGGACCTGCTGGAGCGGCTGCGCGGGGTGCGGATCCTGGCGCGCGGGCCCAAGGTGAAGGGCGCGATCCGGGCGGCGGGGCTGACCGAGGAGTGGTCGCCGGCGTCGGAGTCGATGGCGGAGGTGCTGGACCGGCTCCTCGAGGAGGGCGTCGACGGGCTGCGCATCGCCGTCCAGCTGCACGGCGAGCCGCTGCCCGGGTTCGTGGAGTCGCTGCGGGCCGGGGGAGCGGAGGTGGTGGGCGTGCCGGTCTACCGGTGGCTGCCGCCGGAGGACATCGGCCCGGTGGACCGCCTGATCGACGCGGTCGTCGCCCGCACGCTGGACGCGGTCACCTTCACCAGCGCGCCCGCCGCCGCGTCGCTGCTGTCCCGCGCCGAGGAGCGCGGCCTGGCGGACGACCTGCTGGCCGCGCTCGGCCACGACGTGCTGCCCGCCTGCGTCGGCCCGGTCACCGCGCTGCCGCTCCAGGCGCGGGGCGTCGACACGGTGCAGCCCGAACGCTTCCGGCTGGGCCCGCTGGTCCAGCTCCTCTGCCGTGAACTCCCCTCCCGCGCGCGCACGTTGCCCGTCGCCGGGCATCGGGTGGAGATCCGGGGCCACGCGGTCCTGGTCGACGGCGAGCTGCGGCCCGTGCCGCCGGCCGGGATGTCCCTGCTGCGGGCGCTGTCCCGCAGGCCCGGCTGGGTCGTCTCCCGCGCGGAGCTGCTGCGCGCCCTGCCCGGGGCGGGCCGCGACGAACACGCGGTGGAGACGGCGATGGCCCGTCTGCGCACGGCCCTGGGCGCCCCCAAGCTGATCCAGACGGTCGTCAAACGCGGCTACCGCCTGGCCCTGGACCCGGCGACGGACACCAAGTACGACGCGGCGGTCTGACCCGGCGGTGTCGGGGCTCGGCACCACCCGGCGACGCGCGGGTCCTCACACCGCTCAACTCCCCCGGCCGCATTGCGGAGCCGAAAGCCCCCGGCAGGAGGGGTTCCGGGGTTCGGGGCGGGCGGGCACTGTGGAGGGAGCACGGTTTCCCGGTTCGCGCACGGCCCCCCACGCGCGCGGGGCCCACCTAGGCGGTGGCAGGACATGGCACTGGGCACGGTCACGGCGTCCTACGAGCTGAGGTTCGACACCGGGCGGGTCTGCCTGGATCTGCTCGCGACCACCCATCCGGGGGAACGGCTGGGCTCCGTCGACGCGCTGCGGGCCTGGATCACCGGCGCCGGACTCGTCCCCGAGGGCACACCGCTCGCCCACGCCGACCCGTCCTGGCTGGACGCCTTCCGCGAACTGCGCGCCTACCTCGTCCCGTTGGTGCGGGCGCCCGGTTCCCCGTCCCAGGGCCCGGCGCTCTCCCGGGTCAACGACCTGGCCCGTTCCGCGCCCCCGGCGCCGCGCGCGGTGCCCGGCGCGGACGGGACGCTGGTGCGCCGGCTCGACGGCCCGCCCGGCCGGGACGCGCTGATCGGCGCGGTGGCGCGGGACGCGGTGGATCTGCTGACCGACCCGGCCGCCCGCGCGAGCCTGCGCCAGTGCGAGGGCGACAACTGCCCCATCGTGTACGTCGACGCCTCGCGGGGACGCCGAAGGCGCTGGTGCTCCAGCGAGATCTGCGGCAACCGGGAACGCGTGGCCCGCCACCGCCGCCGTACGGCAGCCCTCACCCGCGCGTGAACAGCGGCAGGACCCCCGCGCCCGATTGAACTCCCTTATCCCCTTCGCGGTTTTCGCGCCCCGAGGTTCCCGAAAATCGGTCAAGTGATCTCCGTCACGCCTCCGTTGGGCCCTGGCGGGCGAGCGTCGGAGCCCTGTCGTCCGTCGTGTGTCGTAAATGTGAAGGGGAAGCGGGGGGAATGTGCGCTCATGTCCCGGTCGTCGAAACGTCACCGAGAAAACTGCCGTCTCTCTTTGAACGCCCAACGCCCCGCGTGCGTACCGGTTGTCGAGCGACCGACTGGGGGATCCCCCGGACACCGGAGGTGGGCGTGCGCAAGGATGCGGCCGTGGCCAATGAACGTGGAACGAGGGCCCGACATCGCATGTCTTCACAGCCCTCGGAACCTGACGAGGAGCTGATGCGTGCGCTGTACCGCGAGCACGCAGGACCCCTGCTGGCGTACGTCCTCAGGCTGGTCGCCGGAGACCGGCAGCGCGCCGAGGACGTCGTCCAGGAAACGCTCATCCGTGCCTGGAAGAACGCCGGTCAGCTCAATCGGGCGACCGGTTCGGTACGCCCCTGGCTGGTGACGGTCGCCCGGCGCATCGTCATCGACGGCCACCGCAGCCGGCAGGCCCGGCCGCAGGAGGTCGATCCGTCGCCGCTGGAGGTCATCCCCGCGGAGGACGAGATCGACAAGGCGCTGTGGCTGATGACGCTGTCGGACGCACTCGACGACCTGACCCCGGCACACCGGGAGGTCCTCGTCGAGACCTACTTCAAGGGGCGTACCGTCAATGAGGCGGCCCAGACACTCGGCATACCGAGCGGCACCGTACGCTCCCGGGTGTTCTACGCCCTGCGGTCGATGAAGCTGGCTCTGGAGGAGCGGGGGGTGACGGCGTGATGAGTGTGTACGGGGGAAACCAGGGATTCGGCACGGGCGGGACGGGTATGTCTGGTGCCATGGAGGGATCACCGGTGCCGAACGAACACGAGACCGTCGGTGCCTACGCCCTCGGCATCCTCGACGACGCCGAAGCCAGCGCGTTCGAGGCGCATCTGGCGACCTGCGAGTGGTGCGCCCAGCAGCTCGACGAACTCGCCGGCATGGAACCGATGCTGGCCGCGCTCGCGGACCTGCCCGACGCCGCCGGATCGCCCGCCATCGGCGAGTCGCTGTCCGCGAAGCCGTCGCCGCGCGTGGTGGAGAAGCTCGTCGACGAGGTGGCCGAGCGCAGGGCGCGCAAGCGCCGCCGGAACTTCTACATGGTCGCCGCGGCCGGCGCGCTGATCGTCAGCGGCCCGTTCGTGGCCGTCGCCGCGAGCGGCGGGGACGGCGGCAGCGGCGGCGGTGGCAACACCGGCCGCACGCTCGCGGCCAACCCGGTGAAGGACGCCTTCGACAAGAGCTCCGAGAAGATCACCGCGACGGACCCCTCCACCGGGGTGACCGCCACCGTCGCCCTGGAGGACAAGCTCTGGGGCACCGAGATCGTCACCGAGCTGAAGAACGTCAAGGGCGAACAGAAGTGCTCGCTGATCGCCGTCGGCAAGAACGGCGAGCGCGAGACGGTGAACTCCTGGGCGGTCACCGGCGAGGGCTACGGACTGCCCGACGCCGCGACCGACAAGGGCAAGCAGCCGCTGTACGTCCAGGGCGGCGCCGCGTTCGAGCGCAACCAGATCGACCACTTCCTGGTCGCGACCTTCGACGGCAAGACGCTCGTGGAGGTCGACGCGTAGCCTCACGGGGCCCCCTTCGCGTACGGTTGACGGCTGCCCAGCACGTCAGAAGGGGGCCCGGTGGCCGCTCAGGCTCAACAGGAATCCGCGGTCGTCCCGGTTCACGACTCCGTTCGCGACCGGGAGATCCGCCTGGAACAGGAACACCTGGACCGGGTGTACCGGCGCCTCGAGGAGAAGATCTCCGAGGCCGAGTTCCTCATGCGCGACGCCGCCCAGCGCGGCCACGTCGGCACGCCCGGCGCCCTCGCCGAGCGGGACGCCCAGGTCTTCCGGGCCGGCATCCACCTCAACCGGCTGCACAACGAGTACGAGGACTTCCTCTTCGGCCGGATCGACCTGCTGCTCGGCAAGGACGGCAAGAAGGGCCCGGACGGCGCGTACACCGCCGTCGAGCCCGCCGAGGGCGCCGTCCGCCCCGACAACACCGCCGACATCGCCGAGACGCTGCACATCGGCCGCATCGGCGTCCTCGACGAGGACTACGCCCCGCTGGTCATCGACTGGCGGGCGCCCGCCGCGGCCCCCTTCTACCGCTCCACCCCGGTCGACCCCGGCCGGGTTGTGCGGCGCCGAGTGATCCGCTCCAAGGGGCGCCGCGTGCAGAGCGTCGAGGACGACCTGATGCGCCCCGAGCTGAAGGCCACCCTCGACGGCCGTGAGCTGGCCGTGATCGGCGACGGCGCCCTGATGGCCGCGCTCGGCCAGGCCCGTACGCACACCATGCGGGACATCGTCGCGTCCATCCAGGCCGAGCAGGACCTGGTGATCCGCGCGCCCGCCGCCTCCGTCACCTACGTCGAGGGCGGTCCCGGCACCGGCAAGACCGCCGTCGCCCTGCACCGCGCCGCCTACCTGCTCTACCAGGACCGGCGCCGGTACGCGGGCGGCATCCTGATCGTCTCCCCGACCCCGCTGCTGGTCGCCTACACCGAGGGCGTGCTGCCGTCCCTCGGCGAGGAGGGCCAGGTCGCCATCCGCGCCATCGGCTCCCTCGTCGACGGCGCCGAGGCCACCGTGTACGACTCCCCGGCCGTGGCCCGGACCAAGGGCTCGTACCGCATGCTCAAGGTGCTGCGGAAGGCCGCGCGCGGCGCCCTGGAGCTGAACGACTCCCCGCAGCGGCTGCGGGTCGTCGCCTTCGGCCGGCGTCTGGAGCTGGAGGCGGAGGAGCTGGCGGGCATCCGCCGCACCGCGCTCGGCGGGACCGCCCCCGTCAACCTGCTGCGCCCCCGCGCCCGCAAGCTGCTCCTGGACGCCCTGTGGGAGCGCTCCGGCGCGGGGAACCGGCACACCGACCCCGAGCTCGCCGCCGAGCTGCGCTCCTCCTTCGACGAGGACGTCACCTCCGAGGACGATTTCACCGCCTTCCTCGACGCCTGGTGGCCGGAACTCACCCCGGCCGCCGTCCTGGACGCCATGGCCGACGAGCGGCGCCTCGGCCGCTGGGCCCGGCGCGTCCTCAACCCGGGGGAGGTGCGCAAGCTGGCGCGCGCCCTCCAGCGGGACGGGCGCTCCGTGCACGACATCGCGATGCTGGACGAGCTCCAGGCGATCCTGGGCGCCCCCGCCCGGCCCCGGAAGAAGCGCGAGATCGACCCGCTGGACCAGCTCACCGGCCTGGAGGAGCTGATGCCGGTGCGCGAGGAGACGCAGCGCGAGCGTGCCGAGCGGCTCGCCCAGGAGCGCGTCGAGTACGCGCACGTCATCGTCGACGAGGCGCAGGACCTCACGCCGATGCAGTGGCGCATGGTCGGCCGCCGCGGCCGCCACGCCACCTGGACGATCGTCGGCGACCCGGCCCAGTCCTCCTGGTCCGACCCCGACGAGGCCGCCCAGGCCCGTGACGAGGCCCTCGGCACCCGCCCGCGCCGCCGCTTCGAGCTGACCGTGAACTACCGCAACCCGGCCGAGATCGCCGAGCTGGCGTCGAAGGTCCTCGCCCTCGCCATGCCCGGCTCCGAGTCGCCGCGCGCGGTGCGCTCCACCGGCGTCGAGCCGCGCTTCGCCGTGGTCCGGGACGCGCTGGGCGACACCGTGCGCGCCGAGGCCGCGCGGCTGCTGGAGCGGGTGGACGGCACGGTCGGCGTGGTCGTCGCCATGCGGCGGCGCGAGGAGGCGCGGCGCTGGCTCGACGGGCTCGGCGATCGGGTGGTGGCGCTCGGCAGCCTGGAGGCCAAGGGCCTGGAGTACGACGCGACGGTGGTCGTCTCGCCCGCGGAGATCGCCGACGAGTCCCCGGCCGGCCTGCGGGTGCTCTACGTGGCCCTGACGCGCGCGACGCAGCAGCTCACCGTGGTGTCCGCGGAGCGCGACGAACCGGACGCCGAGGGGGTCCCCGACCTGCTACGGGACTGAGCCGACGGCGGCGTCGGGGGGCCGGGGGAAATATCCCCCGGTCATGGGAATGGCCCCGGGCGATCCGTTTGTTAGCCTGGACGTGGCACCGGCCCGATCCAAGCCCCCGGGCCCAACCTTAGTCGCTTCGAGCGACCACTTGCCGCGAGGCGAGCATGGCGGGTCGGTGTCATGAACGTTCGAGAGGCCCTCGTCACGAGATGTGACGGGGGCCTCTTTTGCTGCCCGCGCGTCTCTCGTATGGTGGAACTCGTTTTCCGGCTGGCGACAGTCGGCGATGAACAAAACGTCCGCAATCCGAGGCGGCTACCACGTACTCAGCGGTAGGTGCGACGATCGGACGGCACGATTCGCGACACGGTTGAAAAGCAGAGGAACGGCCATGGCAACGGCGCCCAGCGTCTCCTACTCGATGACCATCCGGCTGGAGGTGCCCGCGGGAGGAACCGCGGTGTCCCAGCTCACCGGGGCCGTCGAGTCCCACGGAGGCCTGGTGACCGGCCTCGACGTGACCGCGTCGGGCCACGAGCGGCTCCGGATCGACGTCACCATCGCGGCCACCTCCACCGCCCACGCCGAAGAGATCGTCGAACAGCTGCGCCACATCGAGGGCGTCACCCTCGGCAAGGTCTCCGACCGTACGTTCCTCATGCACCTCGGCGGCAAGATCGAGATGGCGTCGAAGCACCCCATCCGCACCCGTGACGACCTGTCCATGGTCTACACGCCCGGCGTGGCCCGGGTCTGCATGGCGATCGCCGAGAACCCCGAGGACGCCCGCCGCCTCACCATCAAGCGCAACTCCGTTGCGGTCGTGACGGACGGCTCCGCCGTGCTGGGCCTGGGCAACATCGGCCCGAAGGCCGCCCTGCCGGTGATGGAGGGCAAGGCCGCCCTCTTCAAGCGGTTCGCCGGCATCGACGCCTGGCCGCTGTGCCTGGACACCCAGGACACCGACGCGATCGTGGAGATCGTCAAGGCGATCGCCCCCGGCTTCGCCGGCATCAACCTCGAGGACATCTCCGCGCCCCGCTGCTTCGAGATCGAGGCCCGGCTGCGCGAGGCCCTCGACATCCCCGTCTTCCACGACGACCAGCACGGCACCGCCATCGTGGTGCTCGCCGCCCTGACCAACGCCCTGCGGGTCACCGGCAAGTCCATCGAGAGCATCCGGGTCGTCATGTCCGGCGCCGGCGCGGCCGGCACCGCCATCCTCAAGCTGCTGCTGGCCGCCGGTGTGAAGAACGCCGTGGTGGCCGACATCCACGGCGTGGTGCACGCCGGACGCGAGGACCTGGTCGGCGCCGCCCCCGGCACGGCCCTGAGGTGGATCGCCGACAACACCAACCCGGAGAACCTCACCGGCACGCTGAAGGAGGCCGTGCGCGGCGCGGACGTCTTCATCGGCGTCTCCGCCCCCAACGTGCTGGGCGCCGAGGACGTCTCCGCGATGGCCGAGGGCGCGATCGTGTTCGCGCTCGCGAACCCCGACCCCGAGGTGGACCCGGCGATCGCGCGCCAGACGGCGGCGGTTGTCGCCACCGGCCGCTCGGACTTCCCCAATCAGATCAACAACGTGCTGGTCTTCCCGGGCGTCTTCCGCGGCCTGCTGGACGCCCAGTCCCGCACCGTCAACACCGAGATGATGCTGGCCGCCGCGCAGGCCCTGGCCGACGTCGTCACCGAGGACGAGCTGAACCCGAACTACATCATCCCCAGCGTCTTCAACGAGAAGGTCGCGGGCGCGGTCGCCGACGCCGTCCGGGACGCCGCCAAGGCCGCCGGCGCGTGACGCCCGCGCGGGTGTGAGCGGCAGGATCCGGGGCAGTCCGCACGCTGTGAGGATCGCCACGGGGTTGGAAACGGCGCGTCGCGGAACCCGTAGTCCCGGCGGCCCTCTAGGGTGGGCGGCCGGGCCTGGGCTCCGGCCCCTGCTGTCCGCTGCCGGAAGCGGACGGAGCGTCACCGCTCGGAGGCCGTGGCGCTCTTCGTGTGACTCCCTCGGGTGTTCTCACGACTCCTGCGGGTGCCGGATTGGCATTACCGCCGCAGGTAGAGGCAGGATGCGTCCCTGGGCGCGAGGGTCCGACGAAGGACCCGGGTCCGGGGACTCACCGAGGAACCTGGCAGCATCGGCTTTCGCCGTGCCCGACATGCGGCTCCGCCGCGTGGCACGCCTCAACGGCAAGAAGAACACGGGAGTAACAACATGAACCGCAGTGAGCTGGTGGCCGCGCTGGCCGACCGCGCCGAGGTGACCCGCAAGGACGCCGACGCCGTGCTGGCCGCGTTCGCCGACGTCGTCGGCGACATCGTCTCCAAGGGCGACGAGAAGGTCACCATCCCCGGCTTCCTGACCTTCGAGCGCACCCACCGCGCTGCGCGCACCGCGCGCAACCCGCAGACCGGTGAGCCGATCCAGATCCCCGCGGGCTACAGCGTGAAGGTGTCGGCGGGCTCGAAGCTCAAGGAAGCGGCCAAGGGTAAGTAAGGCGCCTGCGCGCCTGCGCGCCGCAACGCCGTTCGGCTGAGTGCCCCCGGGCGGGTGCCGGTCCGACGTGGCTTGTCGCGCAGTTCCCCGCGCCCCTGACGGGGCGCCGCAGCCAGACGTCAATGGGGCGGTCACCCGGATCGGGTGACCGCCCCATCGGCGTTCGTGTGCCGGGGGTCAGCCGAGGGCCTTGCCCGGGAGTTCCACCTTCGCGCCCAGCTCGGAGAGCTTCTCCATGAAGTTCTCGTAGCCGCGGTTGATCAGGCCGATGCCGTGGACGCGGGACGTGCCCTGGGCCGCGAGGGCCGCGATCAGGTACGAGAAGCCGCCGCGCAGGTCGGGGATCTCGAGGTCCGCGCCCTGGAGCTTCGTCGGGCCGGAGACGACCGCCGAGTGCAGGAAGTTGCGCTGGCCGAAGCGGCAGTCGGAGCCGCCCAGGCACTCGCGGTAGAGCTGAATGTGGGCGCCCATCTGGTTGAGCGCGGAGGTGAAGCCCAGCCGGGACTCGTAGACCGTCTCGTGGATGATGGACAGGCCCGTGGCCTGCGTCAGGGCGACCACCAGCGGCTGCTGCCAGTCGGTCTGGAAGCCGGGGTGCACGTCCGTCTCCAGGGCGATGGACTTCAACTGCCCGCCCGGGTGCCAGAAACGGATGCCCTCGTCGTCGATCTCGAAGGCGCCGCCGACCTTCCGGTAGGTGTTGAGGAACGTCATCATCGAGCGCTGCTGGGCGCCGTGGACGTAGATGTTGCCCTCGGTGGCGAGCGCCGCGGACGCCCAGGAGGCGGCCTCCAGACGGTCCGGCAGGGCGCGGTGGGTGTAGCCGCCGAGCTTGTCCACACCGGTGATGCGGATCGTCCGGTCGGTGTCCATCGCGATGATGGCGCCCATCTTCTGCAGGACGCAGATCAGGTCCTCGATCTCCGGCTCCACCGCCGCGTTCGACAGCTCGGTGACGCCCTCCGCGAGGACCGCCGTGAGCAGCACCTGCTCGGTGGCGCCGACGGACGGGTACGGCAGGGCGATCTTGGTGCCGCGCAGCCGCTGCGGGGCCTCCAGGTACTGGCCGTCCGCCCGCTTCTCGATCCGCGCGCCGAACTGCCGCAGCACGTCGAAGTGGAAGTCGATGGGGCGTCCGCCGATGTCGCAGCCGCCGAGGCCCGGGATGAACGCGTGCCCGAGGCGGTGCAGCAGCGGGCCGCAGAACAGGATCGGGATCCGCGAGGAACCGGCGTGGGCATCGATGTCAGCGACGTTGGCGCTCTCCACGTAGGTGGGGTCGAGCACCAGTTCGCCGGGCTCGTCGCCCGGACGGACCGTCACGCCGTGCAGCTGCAGCAGACCCCGGACGACCCGGACGTCACGGATGTCCGGAACGTTGCGCAGCCGGCTCGGTGCGCTGCCCAGCAGCGCGGCGACCATGGCCTTCGGTACGAGGTTCTTCGCACCGCGGACCCGGATCTCGCCCTCCAGCGGGGTTCCGCCGTGGACAAGCAGTACGTCATCGACGTCGTTGACGGTCATGAATCTCGCGTTCCGTGGAGTGGGGCAGAGGGTCAGAAGGAAAAGGGTAATCGCCCTCCACCCCCCTTCTGTAAGCCCGAGGAGGCCCTGGGAACGTCATGGCTCTGTCACAACACGAACGGTTCCGCGGCGGCCACGCGGGGTCACCGTGTCCGGGCGCGCGCCGGGCGCGCTCCCGGCCGCCCGTCCGCACCCCTTCACCTCGGCCGGACGACGCCCGACCAGGAAGCTCTCGCGCGCGGCGGCGGTCTTCACTCCGTCACCCGCATTGCCTCCCCGCGCGCGGGGAAGATGCGGGATCATGTCTGGCATGACCGAGGTGTCCTCGCTCACAGGGCGGCTGCTCGTGGCCACTCCCGCTCTGGCGGACCCGAACTTCGACCGCGCGGTGGTGCTCCTTCTCGACCACGACGAGGAGGGCTCCCTCGGTGTCGTCCTCAACCGGCCGACCCCGGTGGACGTGGGAGACATCCTGGAGGGCTGGGCGGACCTGGCCGGCGAACCCGGCGTGGTGTTCCAGGGCGGTCCGGTGTCGCTGGACTCGGCCCTCGGTGTCGCCGTCGTCCCGGGCGGCGCGGCGGGGGAGGAGCCGCCGCTCGGCTGGCGCCGGGTGCACGGCGCGATCGGCCTGGTCGACCTGGAGGCCCCGCCGGAACTGCTCGCCTCCGTCCTCGGCTCGCTGCGGATCTTCGCCGGCTACGCGGGCTGGGGCCCCGGCCAGCTGGAGGACGAGCTGGTCGACGGCGCCTGGTACGTGGTGGAGTCCGAGCCTGGTGACGTGTCCTGTCCGTCACCCGAGCGGCTCTGGCGCGAGGTGCTCCGCCGGCAGCGCAACGAGCTGGCGATGGTCGCCACGTATCCGGACGACCCTTCGCTCAACTGACCGGGGCGGGCTTCAGTACCCTTGGCTGTTATGAGCACTCTTGAGCCCGAGCGCGGGACTGGTACGGGGACCCTGGTCGAGCCGACGCCGCAGACCTCCCACGGCGACGGCGACCACGAGCGCTTCGCCCACTACGTCCAGAAGGACAAGATCATGGCGAGTGCCCTCGACGGCACTCCCGTCGTGGCGCTGTGCGGCAAGGTGTGGGTGCCCGGCCGCGACCCGAAGAAGTACCCGGTGTGCCCCATGTGCAAGGAAATCTACGAGTCCATGAGTGAAGGCGGCGACGACAAGGGAAAGGGCAAGGGCGACAAGTAGTCCCCTCGGTGGTCCCCTCCCCTTCCTGACGCCGGCCCGAGTCCTCCGAGGCCCCCGCCGGGCGCGCTTTGCGTGCCCGCGGGGGCCTTTGTGCTGCTTGCCCGATGCACAGGGTGCGTCGGGCGGTCACAGAGTGGTTGAGACCTCTTGTGGCGTGGTTCATCCAGTCCTTAGCCTCCGGTGTGTTGTGCACAGCGAAACCGCCATTGCATATGTTGCAACGCGCTCGGAGGAGCACTCCATGAAGCTGTCCGTCCGCATGGTCGCCGTCGCGGCCGTCCTCGCCACCGCCGCCTGCGCCCCTCAGACCTCCGGCAACTCCTCCTCCGACAAGGACGAGAAGACCGGCACCCTGCGCGTCTGGCTCTTCCAGGAGGTCAACAACCAGCCCAAGGAACAGGTCGTCGACTCCGTCCTCGCCGCGTTCGAGAAGGAGCACGAGGGCGCCGAGGTCACCGTCGAGTACATCCCCGTCGAGACCCGCGCCCAACGCATCAAGGCCGCCTTCAACGATCCGAAGTCCGCGCCGGACCTCATCGAATACGGCAACACCGACACCGCCGGCTATGTGAAGGACGGCGGACTCGCCGACGTCACCGAGGACTTCGGCGCCTGGGACGAGGCCAAGGACACCGACCCCACCGCCCGCCAGTCCGTCACCGTCGGCGGCAAGGTCTACGGCGTCCCCTACTTCGTCGGCGTCCGCGCCCTGTACTACCGCACCGACGTCTTCGAGGAACTCGGCCTCGACGTCCCGAAGACGCAGGCCGAACTGATCGCCACGGCGAAGGAGATCCGCGCCGCGAAGCCGGAGCTGTACGGGCTCGCCGTCGGAGGCGCCTACACCTACGGCGCGATGCCCTTCATCTGGTCCCACGGCGGCGAACTCGCCACCGGCAAGGGCGGTTCGTACGCCTCCGCGATCGACAGCGCCGCCGCGCGCAAGGGCATCGAGGCCTACACCTCGCTGTTCGGCGACGACAACTGCCCCGCCGCCAAGTGCGCCGCGATGACCGGCAACGACACGATCACCGCGTTCGCCGCGGGCAAGGCGGCCATGGCGATCGGCGGCGACTTCAGCCACGCCGCCGTCGAGGCCGGCCAGGTCAAGGGCAAGTACGCCGTCGTACCGCTGCCGGGCCTGAAGGCCGGGTCGATCGCCCCCGCCTTCGCGGGCGGCAACAACCTGGGCGTGCTGAAGTCCACCACCCACCGCACCCTCGCCGTCGACCTGATGAAGCGGCTCGCGTCCAAGGAGGCGCAGGGGGAGTTGTTCGACGCGATGGGATTCCTGCCGACGTTCTCCGACGTGCGGCAGCAGGTGGCCGCGAAGGAGGCCTTCGTGAAGCCGTTCGTCGCGACCCTGGCCGCCGACACGAAGTTCGTGCCCGCTTCGCCGGCGTGGGCGCAGATCGATGCGGGGGCGGTGCTGCCGACGATGTTCCAGGAGGTCGTGTCCGGCAAGAAGGACGTGGACTCCGCTGCGGCGGACGCCGCCAAGAAGATGAACGACGCGTTCGGGTCCGTCGGATGACGGTGCCTACGGGGACGGGGGTTCTGGAGCGTCGGCGGGCTTCCGTCCGTGGGGGGTTCTCGCGCCCACGCGGCGGCAGCCGCACATCCGGCACAGCCCCGCGCCCCCGGAGGGGGCGTTCGCGCACGCCGTGGTTGTATCTCGCGCCGGCGCTCGTCGTGCTCGGGGGGCTGCTCGCCTATCCCATCTACCAGCTCGGGCTGATCTCGGTCTTCCACTACACCCAGGCCCAGGTCAGTGGTGGGGAGCCGACGACCTTCGAGGGGTTCGGGAACTACTCCCGGCTGTTCTCGGACGGGCAGTTCTGGGAGGTGCTGCTGGCCACCGTGGTGTTCGCGGCGGCCTGCGTCGTCTCCACGCTGGCGGTGGGGTGCGCGCTCGCCGTGCTGCTCACCCGGGTGCGGGCCGTGCCGCGGCTGGCGCTGATGCTGGCCGCGCTGGGCGCCTGGGCCACGCCCGCGATCACCGGGTCCACGGTGTGGCTGTTCCTGTTCGACGCCGACTTCGGTCCCGTCAACCGGGTGCTGGGACTCGGTGACCACGCGTGGACGTACGGGCGGTTCAGCGCGTTCTTCCTGGTGCTGCTCGAAGTGGTGTGGTGCTCCTTCCCGTTCGTGATGGTCACCGTCTACGCCGGCATCCGCGCCGTGCCCGCAGAGGTGCTGGAGGCGGCCGCGCTGGACGGGGCCTCGCAGTGGCGGATCTGGCGGTCGGTGCTCGCGCCGATGCTCCGCCCGATCCTGGTCGTCGTCACCATCCAGTCGGTCATCTGGGACTTCAAGGTCTTCACGCAGATCTACGTCATGACGGGCGGCGGGGGCATCGCGGGACAGAACCTCGTGCTCAACGTGTACGCGTACCAGAAGGCGTTCGCGTCCTCGCAGTACAGCCTGGGCGCCGCCATCGGCGTGGTGATGCTGCTGATCCTGCTCGCCGTGACGCTGGTGTACCTGCGGCTGCTGCGCCGCCAGGGGGAGGAACTGTGAGTCCCGTGAGGCAGGACGTGGAGTCCCGGGTGAATCTTCTGAGCCGGTTCACCCGGCGTCCGGGCCGGACGGCCGCCGAGGCGACCGCCCTGGTGGTCGCCGCCGTGGTGGCCTTCCCCCTGTACTGGATGGTGCTGAGCGCCTTCAAGCCGGCCGGGGAGATCCGGTCGGCCGAGCCGCGGCCGTGGACGCTGGCGCCCACGCTGGACTCGTTCCGGCGGGTGTTCGCACAGGAGGATTTCGGCCGGTACTTCCTGAACAGCGTCGTCGTCGCGGTCGCCGTGGTGATCGCCTCCGCGTTCATCGCGTTTCTCGCCGCGACCGCCGTGACGCGATTCCGGTTCCGTTTGCGGACCACCCTGCTGATCATGTTTCTGGTGGCCCAGATGGTGCCCGTGGAGGCCCTGACGATCCCCCTGTTCTTCGTGATGCGGGATCTCGGTCAGCTGAACACGCTGTGGTCGCTGATCCTGCCGCACATCGCCTTCTCGCTGCCGTTCGCGATTTGGATGCTCAGGGGGTTCGTGAAGGGCGTTCCCGAGGCGCTGGAGGAGGCCGCCTACATGGACGGCGCGAGCCGTACGCGGTTCCTTTGGCAGATCCTTTTCCCGCTCGTCCTGCCGGGTCTCGTGGCGACCAGTGTGTTCTCGTTCATCTCCGCCTGGAACGACTTCCTGTTCGCCAAGTCGTTCATCATCAGCGACATCTCCCAGTCGACCCTGCCGATGGCGCTGCTGGTGTTCTACAAACCCGACGACCCCGACTGGGGCGGGGTCATGGCGGCGTCCACCGTGATGACGATTCCCGTGCTGGTCTTCTTCGTACTCGTACAGCGGCGTCTGGTCTCCGGACTGGGCGGCGCGGTAAAGGACTGACGTGATGCCGACTTCACTGATTCCGGCGCCCCGGGGCGCCGTCGCCGGTGCCGGGGAGACCCGTCTGACGGACGCTTCCGGGCTGTACGCGGGACCCGGCACGGAGGGTGTGGGGCGGTGGCTCGGAAGTGTGCTGCGGGCCGCCACCGGACTGCCCTGGAGGGAGGCGCGGGGGCCCGCGGAGGCGCGTGACGGCGTCCGGCTCTCCCTCGCCGCGGACCTCGGCCCCGAGGCGTACCGGCTCGTCAGCGGCCCCGCGGGGGTGCTCGTCGAGGGCGGCGACGCGGCCGGTGTGCTGCACGGCGCGCAGACCCTGCGGCAGCTCCTCGGCGCCGACGCGTTCCGCAGGGCGCCGGTCCGCCGCGACCGGGTGTGGACCGTGCCGCACCTGACCGTCGAGGACGCGCCCCGCCTCCGCTGGCGCGGTCTGATGCTGGACGTGGCACGCCACTTCATGCCGAAGGAAGGTGTGCTGCGTTATCTCGACCTGATGTCCGCGCACAAACTCAACGTGCTGCATCTGCACCTGACGGACGACCAGGGCTGGCGCGTCGAGATCAAGCGGTATCCACGGCTCACCGAGACCGGATCGTGGCGCGCCCGCACGAAAATCGGCCACCGCGCCTCGCCGCTCTGGGACGACCGGCCGCACGGCGGCTTCTACACCCAGGACGACCTCCGCGAGATCGTCGCCTACGCCGCCGAACGGCATATCAGCGTGGTCCCCGAAATCGACGTCCCCGGACACTCGCAGGCCGCCATCGCCGCGTATCCGGAACTCGGGAACTCCGACGTCGTCGACACCGCCGCGCTGACCGTCTGGGACACCTGGGGCATCAATCCGAACGTCCTCGCCCCCACCGAGGACACCCTGCGCTTCTACGAAGGGGTTCTGGAGGAACTCCTGGAACTGTTCCCCGCGGACGCCGGGCCGTTCTCGCCGTTCGTGCACATCGGCGGCGACGAATGCGTCAAGGACCAGTGGCGGGAGTCGAAGACGGCGCGGGAACAGATCGCGAAGCTCGGGCTCGCCGACGAGGACGCCCTGCAGTCCTGGTTCATCGGCCACTTCGACCGCTGGCTGGCCGACCGCGGGCGGCGGCTCATCGGCTGGGACGAGATCCTCCAGGGCGGACTCGCGCCGGGCGCCGCCGTGTCGTCCTGGCGCGGCTACGCGGGCGGGGTCACCGCCGCCCGAGCCGGGCACGACGTGGTGATGTGTCCCGAACAGCAGGTCTACCTGGACCACCGCCAGGACGCGGACCCCGACGAGCCGGTGCCGATCGGGTACGTGCGCACCCTGGAGGACGTCTACCGGTTCGAGCCCGTCCCCGCCGAGCTGACGCCCCAGGAGCGGGAGCGGGTGCTGGGCACGCAGGCCAACGTGTGGACCGAGGTGATGGAGGACCAGGGGCGCGTCGACTACCAGACGTTCCCCCGGCTCGCCGCACTCGCGGAGGTCGCCTGGAGTGAGCTTCCCGCCCCCGCCGACCGGGACTTCGCCGGATTCGAGCGGCGGATGACCGAGCACTACCGGCGCCTGGACGCCCTGGGCGTCGCCTACCGGCCGCCCGGCGGCCCCCGCCCGTGGCAGCGCCGCCCGGGCATCCTCGGCCGCCCGGTCGACGGGCCGCCGCCCGCCCTGTAGCCGCCTTCCCCGGCCGTCCCCCGGTGCTCTTCCGCCCCGGGGGACGACCCGTGCCTCCCGCGTTCGCTGCGGGCCGAACAGGTCGGTCCATAACGGAACAAGAGCTTCCGAAGGCTGTGATTCCGCGGTGCCGGGGCGATTCGGGGACGGAATCGGCCAGGTCCGGGCCCAGCCGGGCGAATGCCTCCTAGCGGACCCCCGTCTTCGGCACCTGCCAAGATGTGCCAGAGTTGCCACGTCCGCCCTGTCAGCACGTACCGTACGGCGCACGGGTGGGACCAGGTGGGGCAGCGGGAAGGGGCAGCCGGTTTTGAGCACGCACGCACCGCAGGCGGCGCAGGCCGTGACGCTGCCCACGACACTGGACGAGGCAGTGGCGGCGCTCACCGCCATGCCCGCCGCCGTGCCCGTCGCGGGCGGCACCGACCTGATGGCCGCCGTCAACTCCGGGCAGCTCAGGCCCGCCGCGCTCGTCGGCCTCGGCAAGATCAGCGAGATCCGCGGCTGGCAGTACCTGGACGGACACGCGCTCCTCGGCGCAGGACTCACCCACGCGCGCATGGGACGCCCCGACTTCGCCGCGCTCATCCCGGCGCTCGCCGCCGCCGCGCGGGCCGCCGGACCCCCGCACATCCGCAACGCCGGCACCCTCGGCGGCAACATCGCCTCCGCCGCCCCCACCGGGGACGCCCTGCCCGTGCTGGCCGCCCTGGAGGCGACGTTGATCGTCGCCGGACCGGACGGCGCCCGCCGCGAGGTCCCGGTGTCGCACCTGCTGGCCGGCATGGACGTGCTGCGCCCCGGCGAGCTGATCGGCTACGTGCGCGTGCCGCTGCTGCACGCCCCTCAGGTCTTCCTGAAGGCGACCGGCCGCACCGGACCCGGCCGCGCGGTCGCCTCCGTCGCCCTCGTGCTCGACCCCGCCCGGCGCGGGGTGCGCTGCGCGGTGGGCGCCATAGCGCCGATGCCGCTGCGGCCCCTGGAGGCCGAGCAGTGGGTCGCGCAGCTCATCGACTGGGACAACAACCGCGCGATCGTCCCCGAGGCGCTCAGCGCGTTCGGGGAGTACGTGGCCGCGGCCTGCATCCCCGACGCCGCGCCCGAGGAGGACGGCAGCGTCCCGCCGCTGCCGCCCGCGGTACTGCACCTGCGGCGCACCGTCGCCGCGCTGGCCCGACGAGCACTGGGGAGGGCGCTGTCGTGACCGACGACCAGCACGGACAGGGCGGCACGCCTCCGGGCGGCAGCCGCTGGGACCCGCTGCCGCAGGGCGACTACGACGACGGCGCCACGGCCTTCGTGAACCTCCCGGAGGGCGGCATCGACGCCCTGCTGGACGCCATGGAGAGCCCGCTGGCCGCCCCCGGCCACGGCTACGTCCCGCCGCAGATCACGGTCACGCCGGCCACCACCGCGGGCACCGACCCGGCGGCCACCGGCAGCTGGGCCGCGCCCGGCGCCCCCGTCGACGGGGCCCAGTGGCACGACCCGGCGTCCGCGGAGCCCGACGCGACGGCGGGGGGCCCGTACGGCTACGACCCCGGCGCGAGCGGGCAGTGGGCCTACGACCCCGACGCGCAGGGACAGCAGCACGCGCAGGGACAGCACCAGGCACAGGGACAGCACCACGCGCCGGGCCACGATCCCGCGGCTCAGCACCAGGGGCACGGTCAGGCGCCGGGGCAGGACGTCACCGGGCAGTGGTCGATCCCCGTGGCGGGCGGCGACCTGCCGGACGAGTCCGGCGAGTTCACCACGTCCTCCCTGGTCGAGCAGTGGGGGAACACCCCTCCGGCGACCCTCCCGGGCGGCGCCGCCGCCCCCTGGGCCGAGTCCCAGTCCATCGGCACGCCCTGGGGCCCCGGCGTTCCCGGCGTGCCGCAGGACCACGACCAGCAGGGCGGTGCGTACGCGCCGCGGCCCGGCGCGTACGAGGACCAGGGCGGCCAGGGCGGCGAGCACGGGCCCGCCCAGGAGGCGCACGACCCCTCCGCCCGGCAGCACGGCTCCCAGCCCTCGTACCCGGGCGCGCCCGACGCCTCCCCGGAGCAGCCGCAGGCGGGCCCCGCCGAGGACGCCTCCGCGCACGACGCCCCGCAGGCGTCCCGGCCGCTGCCCGCGGAGGAACACCCGGAGCAGCCGTGGCAGTCCCAGGAGGCCGCCGACGGTGACCCCGGGGCCGCCGGAGGCCACGAGCACCCGCAGGCGCGCCAGGACGCCCAGGACGTCGAGGAGCCCCCCTCCGGCGCGTCCGAGGGCGACGGCGGCCCCGCAGAGTCCCAGGAGGCCGCCGAAGCCCCCGAGGAGCCCGCCAAGGCCCCGGAGCGTTCCGCGGGAGACGGCACCCCCGACGACGCGGACGGCCCGGGCGCCCCGGAGGACTCCGACGCACCGGACGCCCCCGTCGCCGAGGTCCTCGTGGCCCCGCACGACGACCACCCCCTCGCCTCCTACGTCCTCCGCGTCAACGGCACCGACCGGCCCGTCACCGACGCGTGGATCGGCGAGTCCCTGCTCTACGTGCTGCGCGAGCGGCTCGGCCTGGCCGGTGCCAAGGACGGCTGCTCGCAGGGCGAGTGCGGCGCGTGCAACGTCCAGGTCGACGGCCGGCTCGTCGCGTCCTGCCTGGTCCCCGCCGTCACCGCGGCCGGCAGCGAGGTCCGCACCGTCGAGGGACTGGCCCAGGACGGCCGGCCCTCGGACGTGCAGCGCGCCCTCGCCCGCTGCGGCGCCGTGCAGTGCGGCTTCTGCGTGCCCGGCATGGCGATGACCGTGCACGACCTGCTGGAGGGCAACCCGGCCCCGACCGAGCTGGAGACCCGCCAGGCCCTGTGCGGCAACCTGTGCCGCTGCTCCGGCTACCGGGGCGTGGTCGACGCCGTGCAGGAGGTCGTCGCCGAGCGCGAGGCGCACGCCGAGGCCGAGGCCGCCGCGGACGACGGCGACGGCGCCCCCCGCATCCCGCACCAGGCGGGCCCCGGCGCCGGCGGGGTCAACCCCTCGGCGTTCGGCGTCGCACCGCAGGACCAGTCCCACGGCCAGGACGGAGGCCAGGCGTGAGCAACGAAGCAGCCACCGTGCAGACCGCCGAGGCGGCCCCCGGGGAGGAGGCCGCCCCACGACGCGGACTCGGCGCCTCCCTCCCGGCCGCCGACGCGCGCGCCAAGACCGAGGGCACCTTCCCGTACGCCGCCGACCTGTGGGCCGAGGGCCTGCTCTGGGCCGCCGTGCTGCGCTCGCCCCACCCGCACGCGCGCATCAAGTCGATCGACACCACGCACGCGCGCGAGATGCCCGGCGTCCGCGCGGTCGTCACCCACGAGGACGTCCCCGGCGCCTCCGTGCTCGGCCGCGGCACGGCCGACCGCCCCGTCTTCGCCTCCGAGGTCGTACGCCACCACGGCGAGCCGCTGGCCGCCGTCGCCGCCGACCACCCCGACACCGCGCGCATGGCCGCCGCCGCGGTCATCGTCGAGTACGAGGTGCTCGACCCGGTGACCGACCCCGAGCAGGCCTTCGAGGCCGAACCCCTGCACCCCGACGGCAACCTGATCCGGCACATCCCGCTGCGCCACGGCGACGCGGACGCGGTCGGCGAGGTCGTCGTCGAGGGCCTGTACCGCATCGGCCGCCAGGACCCCGCCCCCATAGGGGCCGAGGCCGGACTCGCCGTGCCCCGCCCGGACGGCGGGGTCGAGCTGTACCTGGCGTCCACCGACCCGCACGGCGACCGGGACCTCGCCGCCGCCGCGTTCGGCCTCCAGCAGGACCAGGTGAAGGTCGTCGTCACGGGGGTGCCCGGCGCCACCGCCGACCGCGAGGACCAGAGCTTCCAGCTGCCCCTCGGGCTGCTCGCGCTGAAGACGGGCTGCCCGGTGAAGCTCGCCGCCACCCGCGAGGAGTCCTTCCTCGGTCACACCCACCGCCACCCCACGCTGCTGCGCTACCGCCACCACGCCGACGCCGAGGGCAAGCTGGTCAAGGTCGAGGCGCAGATCCTGCTCGACGCGGGCGCCTACGCCGGCACCTCCTCCGACGCCCTGGCCGCCGCCGTCGCCTTCGCCTGCGGCCCGTACGTCGTCCCCCACGCCTTCATCGAGGGCTGGGCGGTGCGCACCAACAACCCGCCCTCCGGCCATGTGCGCGGCGAGGGCGCGATGCAGGTGTGCGCCGCGTACGAGGCGCAGATGGACAAGCTGGCCAAGAAGCTCGGCCTGGACCCGGCCGAGGTGCGGCTGCGCAACGTGATGGCCACCGGCGACGTGCTGCCCACCGGCCAGACCGTCACCTGCCCCGCCCCCGTCGCCGAACTGCTCGAAGCCGTACGGGACGTCCCGCTGCCGCCGCTGCCCAAGGACACCCCCGAGGAGGAGTGGCTGCTGCCCGGAGGACCCGAGGGCGCGGGCGAGCCGGGCGCGGTGCGCCGGGGCGTGGGCTACGGCCTCGGCATGGTGCACATGCTGGGCGCCGAGGGCGCCGACGAGGTGTCCACGGCCACCGTGCGCGTCCAGAACGGCGTGGCGACCGTGCTGTGCGCGGCCGTCGAGACCGGGCAGGGCTTCTCCACGCTGGCCCGGCAGATCGTCCAGGAGACCCTCGGCGTCGACGAGGTGCACGTGGTGCCCGTCGACACCGACCAGCCCCCGGCCGGGGCGGGCTGCCGCGGACGCCACACCTGGGTGTCGGGCGGGGCGGTGGAGCGCGCGGCCAAGATGGTCCGCACCCAGCTCCTCCAGCCGCTGGCGCACAAGTTCGGCATGTCCACCGAGCTGCTCCAGATCACCGACGGCAAGATCACCTCGTACGACGGGGTGCTGTCCACGACCGTCACCGAGGCGCTGGACGGCAAGGAGCTGTGGGCGACGGCGCAGTGCCGGCCGCACCCGACCGAGCCGCTGGACGACGCGGGGCAGGGCGACGCCTTCGTCGGCATCTCCTTCTGCGCGATCCGCGCGGTGGTGGACGTCGACATCGAGCTGGGCTCGGTCCGGGTCGTGGAGCTGGCCGTCGCGCAGGACGTCGGCCGGGTGCTCAACCCGGCGCAGCTCGCCGCGCGCATCGAGGCGGGCGTCACCCAGGGCCTGGGCGCGGCGCTCACCGAGAACCTGCGCACCCCGCGCGGCCTGATCCGCCACCCCGACCTCACCGGGTACGCCCTGCCGACCGCGCTGGACGCGCCCGACATCCGCATCGTGAAGCTGGTCGAGGAGCGGGACGTGGTCGCGCCGTTCGGCGCGAAGTCGGTCAGCGCGGTGCCGGTGGTGACCTCGCCGGCCGCGATCGCCTCCGCCGTGCGCGCCGCCACCGGGCGTCCGGTGAACCGGCTGCCGATCCGCCCGCAGGCCGCCGTGGTGACCGGCAACTGAGCGATTCCCCGGGCCGATCGGCCTCTCGGGGCAACGCTCGGGGCCTCCCGCGCGTCTTGAGAAGCAGGGCGCCGGCCGCGCTCCCCGTTTCCGATGCGTTGTCAGTGGTGCCGCGTACTCTTCGGAGCAGTGGGGGACGGCCGTGGGTCCGGCAGGGCGCGGGCCGTCCTGCCCGGGGCGGGACGTTCGCGGGCCCGGGACCGAGCACACGTATCGCGGGGGAATCATGAGCACGACCGACACCGTTGTCGCGAGGGCGATCGCACTCACCGAGGACGACCTCGGTCCCCAGGTCACGCACGCGTCGACGCGGAGCTGGCTGACCGGACCCGGACTGCCGTGCGACAACGGCCTGTTCCGTTTCATCGAGCCCGCCCGCCCCGGCGGCCTGCCCACGGTCGCCGAGGTGACCGGAGCCGCCGACCTGCTGTCGCCCGCGCTGCGCGACCGGCTCGTCATCGGCGCGTTCGCCGCCCCGGCGGGCCTCGAACCGGAGGCCGTGCTGCTCGACGGCGCCACCGGCGAGGTCTCCAGCGCGTACGTCCAGGACCGGCCCGACCTCCTGGACTGCCGTCCGCTCGCCCCGTCCCTGCCGACGTTCGTCCGCTTCGCCGCGGCCACGGACGAACTGGCGGGACTGCGCGGCCAGTTCGCCGCCTACGCCGGGCGGTACGGCACCAAGGCGGTCGCGGAGGCCTCCCGGCAGCTGCTCGCGGTGTTCGAGGAGGGCGCGGACGGCGAGCCCGCGCCGTTCTGGCGGATGGCGGCGCTGATCCGCCCCCTCGCCCTGGTCGCCGGCCCCGGCACGGCCTCGGGCCTCGCCCTGGACCTCCCCCTGCGGCTGCTGGACGACGAGTTCGGCCGGGGCGGCGTGGTCCGCTTCGAGGAGGTCGACTTCCCCGCGACGCTCACGCACGAGCCGACCCGCCGCTTCCTGCGCGAGACGGGCCTGCCCGAGGACGGCTTCCTGTTCTCGCTGGACACGGACCAGCCGCTGCGCACGCTCACGGAGTACGCGGCCGACGACTGCGGCGGCTTCCCGCCCGGCCTCCTCCCGGCCCACGCCGACCGGCTGATCCGCGTCGGGCACCTGATCGACGACCACGGCCTGGTCGTCGACGGGGCGACGGGGGCGGTGCTGAGCTGGAGCGAGTCGGACGGGGCGCTGCGCCCGCTGAACACGGACATCTCCACGCTGGCGTTCACCCTCTGGCTCCTGCACCGGGAGCGCTCCCTCGACGAGGCCTCCGGCCACGCGCTCACGAGCGACGTCTACGACCAGCTCGCCCTGACGATGATCCAGGTCCTCGCCTCGGTCGACCCGACGGGCACGACCCCGGACGCCGACTGGCACTACTGGACCCGCCTCTTCCAGGACGAGGCGGGCGGGGTTCTGTAGCGCGCACGCCGAAGTGCGGGGCGCTCGGTAAGCGCCCCGCCCTTTCCGGAGGCCGTGGCGGGGATCGAACCCGCGTAACTCTCCGCGAGCGGAGCTCGCTGTCGGATGCAGCGCAGGCGGGTCCTCTTTCTGGAGGCCGTGGCGGGGATCGAACCCGCGTAACTCGCTTTGCAGGCGAGTCCCTGAACCACTCGGGCACACGGCCGT
This sequence comes from Streptomyces althioticus, assembly GCA_014649355.1. GTDB lineage: Bacteria > Actinomycetota > Actinomycetes > Streptomycetales > Streptomycetaceae > Streptomyces > Streptomyces althioticus. Next base: position 435,446 of record BMSW01000005.1, on the reverse strand, counting down.
GTCGGTGGGGGAGAGGCGCCGTGCGGCGTCTCGCCGTCCCGAACCGGTGCGTCGACCGTACGGCGGGCGGCTGACGGTGCTCAAGGGAACGCCGGGGCGTGCAACGCGACTGCCATGCGCCGTTCACAAAGGGCCGGACACCCCGGTCCTACGACCAAGGTCCCGGTCTCGTTCCCGACCCCCGACAGGGGTCAACCAGGGCCGTGGACCTTACCCTGGCGGTCATGACCGCCCCGAACCCCCGCGACACGGGTGTCGCCGAGCCCGCCGGCGCCCCCGCCCCGGCCGTCGTCCCCGACGACACCGTCCTCAGCCGCCGGTACCGCGCACTGAGCATCGGGGTCGTCTCCGTCGTGCTGCTGATCGCCTTCGAGGCGACCGCGGTGGGCACGGCGATGCCCGTCGCGGCCCGCGAGCTGAACGGCGTGTCGCTGTACGCGTTTGCGTTCTCCGGATACTTCACCACCAGCCTCTTCGGCATGGTGCTGTCCGGCCAGTGGTCCGACCGGCGCGGCCCGCTCGCCCCGCTCACCTGGGGCATCGCCTCCTTCGCCGCCGGGCTGCTGATCGGCGGCACGGCGGGCACGATGTGGCTGTTCATCCTGGGCCGCGCGGTCCAGGGCCTCGGCGGCGGCCTGGTGATCGTCGCCCTGTACGTCGTCGTCGGCCGCGCCTATCCCGAGCGGCTGCGCCCGGCCATCATGGCGGCGTTCGCGGCCGCCTGGGTCGTCCCGTCGATCGTCGGCCCGCTCGCCTCCGGCGCGGTGACCGAGCACCTCGGCTGGCGCTGGGTGTTCCTCGGCATCCCGGTGATCGTGGTGCTCCCGCTGGCGCTCGCCCTGCCCCAGATCCGGCGGCTCGCCTCCGGCCCGGTCGGGGACGCCGCCGAGGCCCCGGCCTCCTTCGACCGCCGCCGTATCCGGCTGGCCCTCGCCATCTCCTTCGGGGCGGGCCTGCTCCAGTACGCCGCGCAGGACCTGCGCTGGCTGTCCCTGCTGCCGGGCGCGCTGGGCGTGGCCCTGCTGGTCCCTGCCGTCCTCGGCCTGCTCCCGCGCGGCACCTGGCGCGCGGCGCGTGGTCTGCCGTCGGTGGTGCTGCTGCGCGGTGTCGCCGCCGGGTCCTTCATCGCGGCGGAGTCCTTCGTCCCGCTGATGCTGGTCACCCAGCGAGGGCTCAGCCCGACGCTGGCAGGCTTCTCCCTCGCGGCGGGCGGCGGCACCTGGGCGCTGGGCTCCTGGGTGCAGTCCCGGCCCCGCCTGGAGAAGCACCGGGAGCGGCTGATGACCGTCGGGATGCTGCTGGTCGCGTTCGCGATCGCGGCGGCGCCGAGCGTGCTGATCCACTCCGTGCCGGCCTGGACGCTGGCGGTGGCGTGGGCGTTCGGCTGCTTCGGCATGGGACTGGTGATCTCCTCCACCAGCGTGCTGCTCCTCCAGCTCTCCGCGCCCGAGGAGGCCGGCACCAACTCCGCCGCCCTCCAGATTTCCGACGGCCTGTCCAACGTCCTCCTCCTGGCGATCGGCGGCGCCGCCTTCGCCGCCCTCGGCGGGGGCACCGTCAGCCACGCGGCCACGGAGGCCACCGGCTCCCACCCGGCCGCCTTCGCCGCGGTGTTCCTGCCGATGGCGGCGGTAGCCCTGGCGGGGGTGTGGGTGGCTGCTCGGGTGCGGGAGCGTTGACCCGTAAACCGGTCGTCACCAGGTGATCGCCGACAGTAGTCTCCCGCCATGTCCGAACTGGTTCTCCGCCTCGACCCCGACGTACACCAAGCTCTCCACGACCTCGCGGACGCGCAGGACCGCGCCCCGGAGGAGGTCGCGCGGGAAGCGCTGCGCCGCCACCTGCACGAGGAGGGCACGCTGGTGCGTGCCGTCGCCGAGCGCATCGCGCGGGAGCACGCCGAGTTGCTGAGGAGGCTCGGCGAATGACCCGGCACCTCACCGTCGACGAGGTCACGGCCATCGCCGAGGTCGCCTTCGGCGGGCAGCCGCCCGAGACCCGGGCGCCGGGGCTGTTGGCCTCGGCCGTGCACCGCCCACGCGCCCGGATGTTCGGCACCGCGGCGTACGAGGATCTGCACGAGCAGGCCGCGGCGCTCCTCCACGCCGTCGCGACGAACCACCCGTTCGTCGACGGCAACAAACGCACCGCCTGGCTGGCCACCGCCACCTTCCTCGCGGTGAACGGGGTCGACCTCGCGGGCGTGGACCAGGACACGGCGTACACGCTGGTCGTCGATGTGGCATCGGGGGCGGAGAGTGATGTGGGAGAAATCGCGCGGCGGCTGAGGCGGTTGTGATGTGGGTCCCACCCTCGGGCGGGACGGCCGCGTAGCGGCATGTGCGTCACCGCCGCATCGGTAGGGTGGCCCGGTCGTCCCACGTACCAGAGCCGCCCGAACCACCCTCCCGGAGATCGTGACTACCACCGCCGGCACCGCCTCGCACCACCTGTCCCCGGCCTTCCCCGGCCGTGCCCCCTGGGGCACCGCCGGCAAGCTGCGCGCCTGGCAGCAGGGGGCGATGGACAAGTACATCCAGGCTCAGCCCCGTGACTTCCTCGCGGTCGCCACGCCCGGCGCCGGAAAGACCACGTTCGCGCTGACGCTGGCGTCCTGGCTGCTGCACCACCACGTCGTGCAGCAGGTGACCGTCGTCGCGCCCACCGAGCATCTGAAGAAGCAGTGGGCGGAGGCGGCCGCCCGCATAGGCATCAAGCTCGACCCGGAGTACAGCGCGGGCCCGCTCGGCAGGGAGTACCACGGCGTCGCCGTCACGTACGCCGGTGTCGGCGTGCGCCCCATGCTGCACCGCAACCGCGTCGAGCAGCGCAAGACGCTCGTGATCCTGGACGAGATCCATCACGCCGGCGACTCCAAGTCGTGGGGCGAGGCGTGCCTGGAGGCGTTCGAGCCGGCCACCCGCCGCCTCGCGCTGACCGGTACGCCGTTCCGCTCGGACACCAACCCCATCCCGTTCGTGGTGTACGAGGAGGGCGACGACGGGATCCGCCGGTCGTCCGCCGACTACACCTACGGGTACGGCTCCGCGCTCGCCGACGGCGTCGTGCGGCCCGTGATCTTCATGTCGTACAGCGGCAACATGCGCTGGCGCACCAAGGCGGGCGACGAGATCGCCGCCCGGCTCGGCGAGCCCATGACCAAGGACGCGATCAGCCAGGCCTGGCGCACCGCCCTCGACCCGCGCGGCGAGTGGATGCCGTCCGTGCTGCGCGCCGCCGACCAGCGGCTCACCGAGGTCAGGAAGGCCATCCCGGACGCAGGCGCCCTGGTCATCGCCTCCGACCAGGACTCCGCGCGCGCCTACGCCAAGCTGATCCGCGACATCACCGGCCACAAGGCCACCCTCGTGCTCTCCGACGACGCCGGCGCGTCCAAGCGGATCGACGAGTTCAGCGCGAGCGACGACCGCTGGATGGTGGCCGTCCGCATGGTGTCCGAGGGCGTCGACGTCCCGCGTCTCGCGGTCGGCGTGTACGCCACCACGATCTCCACGCCCCTCTTCTTCGCCCAGGCCGTCGGCCGCTTCGTACGGTCCCGGCGGCGCGGCGAGACCGCGTCCGTGTTCCTGCCGACCGTGCCGGACCTGCTCGGCTTCGCCAACGAGATGGAGCGCGAGCGCGACCACGTCCTCGACAAGCCCAAGAAGGCGGGCGAGGAGGACCCCTACGCCGAGTCCGAGAAGGAGATGGACGAGGCGAACAAGCAGCAGGACGAGGACACCGGCGAGCAGGACATGCTGCCCTTCGAGGCGCTGGAGTCCGACGCGGTCTTCGACCGGGTCATGTACAACGGCGCCGAGTTCGGGATGCAGGCGCACCCCGGCAGCGAGGAGGAGCAGGACTACCTCGGCATCCCCGGCCTGCTGGAGCCCGACCAGGTGCAGCTGCTGCTCCAGAAGCGGCAGGCCCGGCAGATCGCGCACAGCAGGAAGAAGCCGGCCGAGGAGGCCGACCTGCTCGAACTGCCCGCCGAGCGGCGGCCCGTGGTCTCCCACAAGGAGATGATGGAGCTGCGCAAGAAGCTCAACTCGCTCGTCGGCGCCTACGCCCACCAGAGCGGCAAGCCGCACGGCGTGATCCACACGGAGCTGCGCCGGGTGTGCGGGGGTCCGCCGTCCGCCGAGGCGACGGCGGGACAGCTGCGCCAGCGGATCGCCAAGGTGCAGGAGTGGGCCACCCGCATGCGGTGAGACGCCTGTGCGTCACGTGTGGACGGGGAAGTGAATGGGAGCGGTCCCCCCGTGTGCGTACCGGGACAAAAGTGACCACTTTGTGCAACCGGTGACCGGATTCTGGACGGAGCCTTCCGCTCAGCGGGACCGGCTCGCTACTGTCCCGCTACGCACACGCCCCGTGGCAGCGCCGCCGCGGAGCGCAGCCGTGAAGCGACTGTGCCCGGGACTGGTCCGGGCCGACGGCCGATCGGCGGCCCTCTGAAGCGCGTGACCGCCGGGACCGGTGACGCACCTGCGGCGAGGGGGCCGTCGACCTCACCACTGAAGGAGTGGGCGTCGTGACCGCGGAGACCTCTCAGACGCTCGACAGGGGCCTACGGGTCCTGAAACTGCTCGCCGACACGGATCACGGGCTGACCGTCACCGAGCTTTCCCAGAAACTGGGCGTCAACCGGACCGTCGTGTACCGGTTGCTTGCCACGCTGGAACAGCACGCGCTGGTCCGCCGCGACCTCGGCGGCCGGGCCCGCGTCGGCCTCGGCGTGCTGCGGCTGGGACGACAGGTGCACCCGCTGGTACGGGAGGCGGCGATGCCGGCGCTGCGGTCCCTCGCGGAGGACATCGGCGCGACCGCCCACCTGACCCTGGTCGACGGGGCGGAGGCCCTCGCCGTGGCGGTGGTGGAGCCGTCGTGGACGGACTACCACGTGGCCTACCGGGCCGGGTTCCGGCACCCGCTGGACCGCGGCGCCGCGGGCAGGGCGATACTCGCCGCCCGGCAGAAGGCCCCCGGTGACCCCGGCTACACCCTCACCCACGGCGAGCTGGAGACCGGCGCCTGCGGGGCGGCCGCGCCGCTCGTGGGTGTCACGGGCGTCGAGGGCAGCGTGGGCGTCGTCATGCTGGCGGACGTCGTGCCGGAACGGGTCGGCAAGCGGGTGGTGGAGGCGGCCCGGGAGGTCGCCGAGGCCCTGCGCTGACCGCCCCTCCGGGGGCGCGGGGAACGGCGCGAACGGCCCCGCACGGCCCGCACCCGGAGTGCAACAGTCCCGGCACCCCGTGGCCGTACGGGTGTGGCGCGGGGCCCGCTGGAGGAGTGCCGCCTGCGCCCACCCGTGCCGACCTTGGCCGCACGACTGCCCGCAGTCGTCAGGGGGGCGGGGAACGGCCCGAACGGCCCGCACCCGGCATGCCGCAGCCCCCTGCCCCCGGTGGCCGCCGCCCCCCACGCCCGTCACGTTAGATTGGCTCCGTGCTCACTCGCCTCACACGTCCCCAGGCCCTCGCCGTCTGCGCCGCCCCGGCCGTCGCGCTGCTGGCCACCGCCGTGCTCGCGCCGCTGCCCTTCTCCGTGGCGCAGCCCGGGCTGACGGCCGACGTGCTCGGCGAGAACAAGGGACAGCAGGTCATCACCATCTCCGGCGCCCCCGTGCGGGAGACCACCGGCCAGCTGCGGATGACCACCATCGAGGCGACCTCCCCGGACACCCGCGTCAACCTGCCGCAGGTGATCGACAGCTGGTTCCGCACGGACGAGGCGGTCATGCCCCGCGACGCCGTCTACCCCAGCGGGGACGACGTCCGGGAGATCGAGCAGTTCAACCGGAAGCAGATGAAGGAGTCCCAGGACGAGGCCACCCGGGCCGCGCTGACGTACCTGGGCCGCGAGAACCAGGGCATCGACGTCACCCTGAAACTCGCCGACGTCGGCGGCCCGAGCGCCGGACTGCTGTTCTCCCTCGGCATCGTCGACAAGCTGGACGGGGACGGCAGCGGCGGCGACCTCACCGGCGGCCGGGTCGTGGCCGGCACCGGCACCATCGACTCCGCGGGCCGGGTCGGCGCGGTCGGGGGCGTGCCGCTGAAGACGCGGGCCGCCAAGCGGGACGGCGCCACCGTCTTCCTCGTCCCGCGCGACGAGTGCGCCGAGGCCCAGGCCGAACTGCCCCAGGGGCTGCGCCTGGTCCCGGTGACCACGCTCGAGGGCGCAGTCGACGCGCTGGTCGCCCTGGAGAAGGGCACCGGCAAGGTCCCCGCCTGCTGACCCCCGCTACCCCTCCGTCACGAACCCCTCGGCCACCATCCAGTCCAGCGCGACCTGATGGGGGTCCTCCCCGTCGACGTCGACCCGGGCGTTGAGGGTCTGCGCCACGGTGTTGTCCAGCTTCTCCGTGACCGGGGCCAGCACCTCGGCGATCGCCGGCCACTTCCGCAGCGTCCTGCTGTTCACGGTCGGGGCCGCGTTGTAGTTGGGGAAGAACTTCCTGTCGTCCTCCATCACCACCAGGTTCATGGACTTGATCCGCCCGTCGGTGGTGTACACCTCGCCGTAGGTGCAGGCGCCCTTGGCCGTCTGCGTGTAGATGATCCCGGAGTCCATCTGCGTGATGTCGCCCGCCGGGACACTCATCCCGTACGCCTTCTCCATGCCGGGCAGCCCGTCCGCGCGGTTGGCGAACTCGCCCTCCACGCACAGCGTCACCGCGCCCGGGTCGGTCTTCGACAGCTCCGCGACCTCCGACAGGGTGCGGGTGCGGTACCGCTCGTAGTTGGCCTGGTTCATGGCCAGGGCGTACGTGTTGTTCAGCTCCGACGGCTCCAGCCAGGTCACGCCGTTCTTCGCGTCCGCGTCCCGCACCGCCAGCCACTGCTCGCGCGGATCGGGGATCGGTCTGGTGTTGCCCTGGTACGTGATCCACGCCGTGCCCGTGTACTCGAACCCGGCGTCCGCCTCGCCCTTGACGACCGCCTCCCGCGAGCCGACCGAGCCCTGGATGCCCGTCCGGTCCACCACGTCCGCGCCCGCCGCCTGGAAGGCGATCCCCATGATCGCGCCGAGGATCAGCTGCTCCGTGAACTCCTTGGAGGTGACGGTGAGCTCGGCGCCCTCCAGCGGCTTCCCCCGGCCGATCGTGCCCGGCTCCACGTCGTCGACCATGGGCGACCCGCTGGTCAGCCCGCACCCCGACACCACCGCCAGCAGCGCCGCCGCCAGTGTCAGCCGCACCCCCGGGCGCCCGCTCACGGCCCGGCCTCCAGCCCGCGCGGCCGCAGCAGCAGCTCCGCCAGCGAGGCCAGCCAGTCCACCAGCAGGGCCAGCGCGACGGTGAGCACCGACCCCACCACCAGCACCGGCATCCGCTGGCTGGTGATCCCGGTGGTGATCAGCACGCCGAGCCCGCCGCCCCCGCCGAAGGTGGCGAGCGTCGCCGTGCCGACGTTCAGCACCAGCGCGGTGCGCACGCCCGCGAGGATCAGCGGCACGGCGAGCGGCAGTTCCACGCGGGTGAGCACGCCCACCGGGGACATGCCGATGCCGCGCGCCGCCTCCAGCAGCGCCGGGTCGTTGGCCCGCAGCCCGGCGATCGTGTTGGACAGCACCGGCAGCACGGCGTAGGCGATGATGCCGATCAGGGCCGCCCGGCGGCCGATGCCGAGCCAGATCACCAGCAGCGCCAGCAGACCGATCGCGGGGGTGGCCTGGCCGATGTTGGCGAGCGTCATCACCACCGGGGTGGCCCGGCTCGCCTGCCCCCGGGTCAGCAGGATGCCCAGCGGGATGGCGATGATCAGCACGAAGAACGTCGAGATCACGGTCAGCTCGATGTGCTGCCACAGCGCCTTCGACACCCGCCCGTCCGACAGCGCGTTGCGGGTGAGGGCGTCCAGGTCGGCCTGCTCGAACCACAGCCAGGTCGCCAGCAGCACGGCGATCAGCAGCAGCGGCAGCAGGGTCAGCTTCTGCCAGGTCACCCGCGTCGGCGCCACGGCCGGGCGGACCGGGGGAGGGGCCTCCTCCCCGTCCGTCCCCGTGTCCTCGACCGCCTCGGGCCCGTCCTCGGGCCGCCGCCCCTCGGAGGTCCTCACGCCTGCGCCTCCCCGCGGTCGCCCGGGGGGTGCGCGCCCTCCTGCTCGGCGTGCGTCTGCGCGGACCGCTGCTCCTCCAGGCCGGCCTGCGACTCCCGCGCCTCCAGCCGGTCCGCCTCCAGCAGCTCGTGCACGGAGTTCATCAGCGTCTCCACGTCCACGACACCCTCGTACGCGCCCCGCCGCCCGGTCACCGCGACGCGGCCCGTGTTGTCGGTGAGCACCGCCTCCAGGGCGTCCCGCAGGGTGGCGTCCCGGGTCACCGTGTCGTGCACCAGGACGCCCGCGCGGGCCAGGGAACCCTGGGTGCGCGCGATGTCGCCGCGCCGCAGCCACTTGTAGGGGCGGCCCCGCTTGTCCAGCACCAGCACCTCGTCCGTGCCGGCGGAGCGCAGCCGGGCGGAGATCTCGTCGAGCGGGTCGTCCACGCCCACCGTCGGGTAGTCGGTGACGGCCACGTCCCCGACCCGGGTGAGGTTGAGCCGCTTCAGCGCGGCGCCCGCGCCGACGAAGCCGGACACGAAGTCGTCGGCGGGGTTGGTGAGGATCGCCTCCGGGGTGTCGAACTGGGCGATGTGGGACTGCTCGCGCAGCACCGCGATCCGGTCGCCGATCTTGATGGCCTCGTCGAAGTCGTGGGTGACGAAGACGATCGTCTTGTGCAGCTCGCGCTGGAGCCGGATCAGCTCGTCCTGGAGGTGGTCCCGGGTGATCGGGTCGACCGCGCCGAACGGCTCGTCCATCAGCAGCACCGGCGGGTCCGCCGCCAGCGCCCGCGCCACGCCCACGCGCTGCTGCTGGCCGCCGGAGAGCTGGCGCGGATAGCGGTCGCGGAACTCGTCGGGGTCCAGGCCGACCAGGTCCAGCATCTCCTCCACCCGGTCCCGCACCCGCCCGGACGGCCAGCGCAGCATCTTCGGCACCAGGGCGATGTTCTGCGCGACGGTCATGTGCGGGAACAGCCCGCTCGCCTGGATCGCGTAGCCGATGGTGCGGCGCAGCTTCACCGGGTCCATGTCGGTGACGTCCTCGCCGCCGATGCGGATCCGGCCGCCGGTGGGCTCGATCAACCGGTTGATCATCTTCAGGGTGGTGGACTTCCCGCACCCGGAGGGGCCGACGAAGACCACCGTCTCGCCCGCCCCGATCTCCATGGTGACGTCGTCGACGGCGGGCCGGTCGCTGCCCGGGTAGCGCTTGGTGAGGCCCTCCAGCTCGATGGTCGCCCCGACCGACCGGGGGGCGGCCTCCGTCGTACCGGACTCAGGCACGGATCCCCCTGGAGATGGTCAGCCGTCCGATCAGGACGTACGCGGCGTCGAACAGCAGGGCGAGGACGACGATGCCGAGGGTGCCGGCGAGCACCTGGTTCAGGGCGTTCTTGCTGCCCAGGGAGGCGATCCCGCGGAAGATCAGGTTGCCGAGGCCGGGTCCCGAGGCGAAGGCGGCGATGGCCGCGATGCCCATCAGCATCTGCGTCGAGACGCGGATTCCGGTGAGGATCGGCGGCCACGCCAGGGGCAGTTCGACCCGCACCAGCCGGGTCAGCCGGGACATGCCGATGCCGGTGGCCGCGTCCACGAGCGCCGGGTCGACCCCGCGCAGGCCCACGATCGCGTTCCGCACGACGGGCAGCAGTCCGTACAGGGTCAGCGCGATCACGGTCGGCGGCACGCCCAGCCCCACGATCGGGATGAGCAGGCCGATCAGGGCCAGCGCCGGGAAGGTCAGCAGGGTGGAGGTGACGGTGGTGGCGAGGCCGCCCGCCCACTCGCTGCGGTAGGTGACGATCCCGATCAGCACACCGAGGGCGGTGGCCACCACCATGCACTGGAAGACGACGCTGGCGTGCTGGTAGGCGTCGATGAGCAGTTGCTGGTGCCGGCTCTCCAGGTACTCCCAGAAGTTCACATCCGCTCACCCCCAGCTCGGCCAGGTCCGGTCACTCGCCGAGCGAGGCCTGCTCCACCAGCGGGATGATCCGCAGCGGAACGGGGTTCTCCATGACGATCGCCGTGGACGCCCGGACGATGCCATCAAAACCGACGACGCGGTCGATCACCCGCTGGAGATCGGCGTTCGAGCGAGCCACCAGCCGGCACAGCATGTCCCCCGTCCCGGTGGTGGTGTGCAGCTCCAAAACCTCGGGGACGGTCGCCAAGTGGGCCCGTACGTCGGCGCCTTGACCCTGCCGGATCTGCAGGGTGGCGAACGCGGTGACCGGGTAGCCGAGGGCCGCGGGATCCACCTGGGGGCCGAATCCGCGGATGACTCCGTTCGACTGAAGACGGTCCAGGCGGGCCTGCACGGTCCCGCGCGCCACCCCGAGCCGGCGGGACATCTCCAGCACCCCGATCCGCGGCTCGCGCGCCAGCAGCAGGATGATCCGCCCGTCCAGATGATCGATCGCCATACCGCTCTCCCCAGTGGTCATCCTGTACAGAAAGCCCGCCGAGACGGGCATTCGGATGGACATGTTGCCCAGTGAATGCGCGAACTATTGCGCACCTTGCAGGGCTGTTCCACCCTGCCCCTATGACGCAGACCACACACACCGCTCCCGACACCGCACGGCAGGCAGACCCCTTCCCGGTCAAGGGAATGGACGCGGTCGTCTTCGCCGTGGGCAACGCCAAGCAGGCGGCGCACTACTACTCCACCGCCTTCGGCATGCAGCTGGTCGCCTACTCCGGACCGGAGAACGGCAGCCGCGAGACCGCCTCCTACGTGCTGGAGAGCGGCTCGGCCCGCTTCGTCTTCACCTCGGTGATCAAGCGGTCCACCGAGTGGGGCGCCTTCCTCGAGGACCACGTGGCCGCGCACGGCGACGGCGTGTACGACCTCGCCATCGAGGTGCCGGACGCCCGCGCCGCGTACGCGTACGCGATCGAGCACGGCGCCACCTCCGTCACCGAGCCGTACGAGCTGAAGGACGAGCACGGCACCGTCGTGCTGGCGGCCATCGCCACCTACGGCAAGACCCGGCACACCCTGGTCGAGCGCGGCGGTTACGACGGCCCCTACCTGCCCGGCTACGTCACCGCCGACCCGATCGTCGAGCCGCCGGCCAAGCGCTCCTTCCAGGCCGTCGACCACTGCGTCGGCAACGTCGAGCTCGGCCGCATGAACGAGTGGGTCGAGTTCTACAACAAGGTCATGGGCTTCACGAACATGAAGGAGTTCGTGGGCGACGACATCGCGACCGAGTACAGCGCGCTGATGTCGAAGGTCGTGGCCGACGGCACGCTCAAGGTCAAGTTCCCGATCAACGAGCCCGCGGTCGCCAAGAAGAAGTCGCAGATCGACGAGTACCTGGAGTTCTACGGCGGCGCCGGCGTCCAGCACATCGCGCTGAACACCAACGACATCGTGCACACCGTCCGCCAGATGCGCGCCGCCGGCGTGCAGTTCCTGGACACCCCGGACTCGTACTACGACACCCTCGGCGAGTGGGCGGGCGAGACCCGCGTGCCGGTGGAGACGCTGCGCGAGCTGAAGATCCTCGTCGACCGCGACGAGGACGGCTACCTGCTGCAGATCTTCACCAAGCCGGTCCAGGACCGTCCGACCGTCTTCTTCGAGATGATCGAGCGCCACGGCTCCATGGGCTTCGGCAAGGGCAACTTCAAGGCCCTGTTCGAGGCGATCGAGCGCGAGCAGGCCAAGCGCGGCAACCTGTAGGCGCCGCGCGCCCGCGCCCTCAGGAGGACTCGGGGCCCGCCTGGACGGACGGCTCACCCAGGCGGGCCAGCGCCTCCTTCGCGCGGGGCGCGTGCAGCGGCGAGAACCACGGGTTGATCCGCAGAGCCTCCGTCAGATGGCGGCGCGCGGCCCCGTACCGCTCCAGGGAGTGCTCGATCATCCCCCGGTGGTAGGCGAACAGCGCGCTGCGCACGCCCCCGCCCTTCGTACCCTCCGTGGCCCGCACCGCGAACGGCAGCGCCTCCTCGTGCTCCCCGGCCCGGTGCAGCGCCCAGCCCAGCGCGTCCGCGACCTCCGTCGACGGCTGCCGCTTCCACTCCGCCCGCAGCCGCCGCACCGCCGCCTCCACGTCCCCGTGGTCGGCCTCGAAGCGGCCCAGCACCAGTTCCTCGTCCGCGCCGTGCGCGGCGGCCAGCCCGACCCGCTCCCGCAGTTGGGCGTAGTGCACCTCGGCGGCCGGCCGCATCCCCAGCGACTCGTACAGCTCGCCCAGCTCCAGCGCGTACTCCGGCCGCGGATGCCTCGCGAGGGCCGTGCGGTACGCGCTCAGCGCCTCCGTGGTGCGGCCCAGCGCCGCCAGTGCCCTCCCCTGCCCGGCCTGGGCCGCCCGCTGGTCGGGGTCGGTACGCACCGCCTCCTGGAAGTGGCGCAGCGCGTCCTCCCGGTCACCGCGCTCCCAGGCGAGCTGCCCGGCCCGCTCCAGGTACGCCGCGCGCTCGGCGGGCTCCCCGGCGGCCGACGCGGCGTCCGCGAGCTTCGCCGCCGCGTCCTCCCGCCAGCCGCGGTCCCGGTAGACGGCGGCCGCCCGCACCATCACCGCCGGGCCCGAGCGCAGCTCCGCCAGCTTCTCCAGCAGCCGGCCGGCCTCCTCGTCGTCGCCGAGCCCGGCGGACGCCTCGATGAGCGGCGGGTACGTCGTCCACCGTCCGGGCTCCAGCTTCCGCGCCGCCTCGCCCCACGCGCGGGCGCTCGCGTGGTCGCGGCGGGCGTTCGCCAGCACGGCCATCGCCCGCAGCGCCGGCACGTTGTCCTTCCGTACCTCCAGCGCGGTGCGCAGCGCCTCCTCGGCGCGCGGCCAGTACCGCGGGTCGGCCAGCCGCAGCCCCTGCTCGACCCGGGCCGCGCCCAGCTCGGCCCAGGCGCGCGCGTCCCGGGGGCGGGTGCGCAGATGCCGTTCGCGCTCGGCGGCCAGCGCCTCCAGGTCGCCCAGCGCGGCCGGGACGCCGCTGGTCACCGCGGCCAGGGCGCGCTCCTGCGGGGTGGGCGCGGGGGGCGGCGCCTGCCCGCCCCACGGCAGCGTCACCAGAACCCCGCCCAGCACGGCGGCGCCGGCGGCCGAGGCGAGCAGACCGCGGCGGTACCTCCGCCGGCGCGCACGAGGCTGTTCGTCCATGGCGCACACTGTGCGTCACACACGGCCTACATATGATCATCACACTCCGGCGGAACCCGGCCGCCCGCACGGGGTTCACACCGATGGCCCCGGGTGCGACGCTGTGATCATGAGCCGTATCGAAGCGCCACGCGATGAAGACACGGTGGCGGCCGGACCTCTCGTCGACCGGCTGCTCGGCGGCCTGCCCGCGGAGGCCGTCCTCACCGACCCGGACGTCACGGCCTCCTACGCCCACGACATGGCGAGCTTCTGCCCGGCGGGCAGTCCCGCGGTGGTGGTGCTGCCCCGGACGGTCGAGCAGGTCCAGCACGTCATGCGCACCGCCACCGAGCTGCGCGTACCGGTCGTCCCGCAGGGCGCCCGCACCGGCCTGTCCGGCGCCGCCAACGCCACCGACGGCTGCATCGTGCTCTCGCTGACCAAGATGGACCGCATCCTGGAGATCGACCCGGTGAACCGGATCGCGGTCGTCGAACCGGGTGTGATCAACGCCGCCCTCTCCCGCGCGGTCGCCGAGCACGGCCTCGCCTACCCGCCGGACCCGTCCAGCTGGGAGATGTGCACCATCGGCGGCAACATCGGCACCGCCTCCGGCGGCCTGTGCTGCGTGAAGTACGGCGTCACCGCCGAGTACGTCCTCGGCCTGGACGTCGTCCTCGCCGACGGGCGGCTGCTCACCACCGGCCGCCGCACCGTCAAGGGCGTCGCCGGCTACGACCTGACCCGCCTGTTCGTCGGCTCCGAGGGCTCCCTCGGCATCGTCGTCCGCGCCGTCCTCGCGCTGCGGCCCAAGCCGCCGGAGCAGCTGGTGCTGGCCGCCGAGTTCGCCTCCGGCGCCGCCGCGAGCGACGCGGTGTGCCACATCATGGCCGGCGGTCACGTGCCGTCCCTCCTCGAACTGATGGACCGCACCACCGTCAAGGCGGTCAACGACATGGCCCGCATGGGCCTGCCGGAGTCCACCGAGGCGCTGCTGCTGGCCGCGTTCGACACCACCGACCCCGCCGCCGACCTCGCCGCCCTGGGCGCGCTGTGCGAGGAGGCCGGCGCCACCCAGGTCGTCCCCGCCGAGGACGCCGCCGAGTCGGAGATGCTGCTCCAGGCCCGCCGGATGTCCCTGGTGGCGCTGGAGGCCGTCAAGGGCACCACGATGATCGACGACGTGTGCGTGCCCCGCTCCCGGCTCGGCGAGCTGATCGAGGGCGTCGAGCGGATCTCCGAGAAGCACGGGCTGACCATCGGGGTCGTCGCCCACGCCGGCGACGGCAACACCCACCCGACGGTCTGCTTCGACGCCTCCGACCCGGACGAGTCCCGGCGGGCCCGTGAGTCCTTCGACGAGATCATGGCGCTCGGCCTGGAACTCGGCGGCACCATCACCGGCGAGCACGGCGTCGGCGTGCTGAAGAAGGAGTGGCTGGCGCGGGAGGCCGGCCCGGTGTCCATGGAGATGCAACGGGCCGTCAAGCGCGCGTTCGATCCGCTCGACATTCTGAACCCCGGCAAGCTCTTCTGAACGAGAAGGTGCCCGAAAGGGGTGGGGTCCGGCCGGACGGGACGTCCGGCCCCCGCCCGTCTGATAGATGTGGTGGCCCCCGACCCATCCCTCGAGCAGATACGGGACGACGGACATGAGCGCCCCAACCCCGGCACCCGGAGACGACAGGCCCCGCGAGGGGTACTACCCGGACCCCTCCATTCCCGGATACGTCCGGTACTGGAACGGCGCCTCCTGGGTGCCGGGCACCAGCCGTCCGGCACCCGCCGACGGAGAGCCGCTCGCCCCGCCACCCGGAGCCGCACCGTCCGGAGCGGCACCGGCCGCGTCCTCCGGCGCCGCCCAGGCCGTGCCGTCCGTGGAGGAGACCGGCCCGCACTTCTTCGACGAGGACCCGGACGACGCGCCCGCCCCGGCGGCCCCGAGCCCGGCCGACGCCCAGCACGGCAGCCGGCCCGAGCCCGCCTCCGCCTGGGGCGCCGACCGCACCCGCCAGTCCGGCTTCGGCGGCGACCAGGACCGCAAGGTCTCCTGGGGCGCCGCGGGCGCCGACCCCCGCGTCCCGCACGACTCGGCGGCGCAGGGCGGCCCGGCCGCTTCCGGACCGGCCGCCGCCTCCCAGGACACCCCACAGGCGGACGGGACGTTCGTCTTCCGCAGGCCCACGGCCGACTCCGCGCAGCAGCCCGCCCCGTCCGGCGGCGCGGCGGCGTCCCGCGACGAGGGCACCATGACCTTCCGCGCCGTCTCCCCGCGCGCCGGGGAGACCGACGCGCCCGGCGCCGGACGGCCCGGCTTCTCGGCGGGGAAGGCCGCGGCCGAGCGTGCCGCCGCCGCGTCCGCGCCCGCCGCCCCTCCGGCCGGCCCGCAGCAGGCCACCGCGCCCGCCGTGCCCCCGCAGACCACCGGACCCGCGTCCGCCCCTGCGACCCCTGCGGCCGCCGCGGCCCCGGCCGCCTCGACGCCGCTGACGCCCGGCCCCGGAGGCGGGCAGCCCTCCTGGCCGCAGCAGGTGCACCGGCTGGCGGGCGCGACCCCGGAACCTCAGGCCGCGCCCTGGAAGCCGCCGGTCGACGACGTGTTCCAGGCCGCCGCCCGCCGCCAGGCCGCCGCCCGGCCCGCCACGCTGGGCCGCCGGCTGGCCGCCCGGCTGCTCGACACGGTCGTCCTCGGAGCCGTCACCGCCGCGGCCGCCGTGCCCCTCGGCATGAAGGCCCTGGACCACATCGACGCGAAGATCGAGGCGGCCAAGCTCTCCGGCGAGACCGTCACCGTCTGGCTGCTCGACGGCACCACCTCCGTCCACCTCGGCATCGTCCTCGCCGTCCTGCTGCTCGGCGGGGTGCTCCTCGAGGTGCTGCCGACCGTCAAGTGGGGCCGCACGCTGGGCAAGAGGCTCATGGGCATCGAGGTGCGGGACATCGAGGCGCACGAGGCCCCGGAGTTCGGCGCGGCGCTGCGGCGCTGGCTGGTGTACAGCGTGCCCGGACTGCTCGTGGTCGGTGTCGTGGGCGTGCTGTGGTGCCTGTTCGACAAGCCCTGGCGCCAGTGCTGGCACGACAAGGCCGCGCACACCTTCGTCGCCGCGGCCTGACCCGCGCGCCCGCCCGAGCGGCCCGAGGGAGTCGAGCCGCGTCCGACCGTGCCGTGGAGCCGCCGCCTGACGGCATGTCGGCCCGGCGGACGGCGCCGGTACTCCGGACGGCGGCCCGCCGGATGCGGGGCCGCGGGGTTCGGGATCGGATCGGGGGCATGACCACCGAACCGCCCCCCGGCTCCGGTCAGCAGCCGCCGGACGAGGACCCGTTCAGGAAGCAGCAGCCGCCCGACGACGACCCGTTCAGGAAACAGCCCCCGCCGGGCGCCCCCGGCCCGGGCTCGGGCTCTCCGTACGACACCCCGGGCGCCACGCCCCCGCCCGGGCAGGGCGGCAGCAGCCCCTACGGGGGCGGCGGCCCGTACGGCGGCGGGGGAGCGGGCGGCCCCTACGGCGGCGGACCCGGCGGCCCGTACGGGGGAGGCCCCGGCGGTCCCTACGGCGGTGGCCCGGGCGGTCCCTACGGCGGTGGCCCGGGCGGCGGTCCCTACGGGGGCGGCGGCCCGGCCGACCCGCTGGCCGGGATGCCCCCGCTCGCCGACAGCGGCCGGCGCACGCTGGCCCGCATCATCGACATGATCCTCGTCGGCATCGTCGTCTGGCTGCTCACCTGGCCGGTCGGGGTCAGCGAGTACAACTTCGACGGCGACCAGGTCAACGTCGGCAACGGCTTCGCCCAGTCGATCATCGCCGCCGCCCTCTACATCGCGTACGACACCTTCATGGCCGTCCGCTTCGGCCGCACCCTCGGCAAGAAGTGGCTGGGCATGCGGGTGGCGAACCTCTCCGACGGCTCCAACCCCTCCGTGCAGACCGCGCTGATCCGCGCGGCCGTGCTGTGGCTGCCGTTCGCCTTCTGCTGCGCCTGCGTGTGGACAGCGATCTCCGGCGGCTGGAGCTACTTCGACCGGCCCTACAAGCAGGGACTGCACGACAAGGCGGCCAGGACCGTCGTGGTCACGGCCCGATGACGCCGGGCCGCCGCCTCGGACACGCGGCCGGAAATCGCCTTAACCCGGGGTGGGCGGTGTGTCAGGACGCCGCCCGCTCGTGGACCGGCTCGCGGACCTGCTCGCGGGACGGGGACGGCACCGTGGCGCGCACCGGGAGCGGCGTCGCGGGCCGGGCCGCCGCGGGGCGACGGGACGCGGGGACCGGTACGCGCACGGCCACCACGAGTCCCAGGGCGAGCGCCACGACGGCGACCGCCGCGACGCCCGCGCCGGAACTCGTCCCGGACAGCAGCAGCAACGCGAAGGTCGACAGGATCACGGCGCACGAGCCGTAGGCGAACTGAGCGACAGTCGGACGGGGCATGGCCATCGTGTCCTCGGAAGTCGGGGGCTGTCGGCCTGGCTTTCCGCCGGCTCAAGGGCGTTCCGCCAAGCGACTCTAACCGCGAGAGTGCCCGAGGGGAACGGACAGTAAGCGTGACCTGACCTACAGGGCCGGTGCACAGGGGGCGCACGGATTCATGGCGCCCCACACAGGGGCCGTCGGACGCGCCCGGCGGGGTTTCGCGCGGAACTGTCCGCAATGCGAACCGGCGATCCGCATAACGCTTTTGATCTGTTCAAGTCAAGGTCTGTTTTTTCTGGCGAACCTCTAGTCAAATGACGTCACTTGACTACACGCGTTGATCACATGCGCGCGGGACCTTCCATAGACGGAACCTCCTTCGGCCGCGCGCAGGAACGCGGGAGGGGATCTCAAGTGACCAGTAGACCCTGGACGTTCAGAGCGGCCGCGATAGGCGTGGCCCTTGCGGCGGCCACCGCCACCTGCTCTGCGTTCACCGTGGCGCAGGCGGACTCGGCCGACCGGGCCGACCGCCCCAGCGCCGTGGACCGGCACGACCCGGCGTCGAACAACCACGTCGACCACGACCTCGAGGGCCCGCTCTCCAAGACGCAGGCGGCCCAGCGCGAGGAGGCACTCAACCAGGTGCTCTCCGGCAAGACGTCGGTCAAGAACCGTGGCGGTTCGAAGGTCGTCCAGCTGAAGGGCAAGAAGGGCGACAGCAAGTACGTCGAGCTCGGCCGGGAGAAGACCGACAAGATCTTCACCATCCTGGTGGAGTTCGGCGACAAGATCGACAGCCGCTACGGCGGCACCCCGGGCCCCCTGCACAACCAGATCGCCAAGCCGGACCGCAAGGTCGACAACTCGACGGCCTGGCAGGAGGACTACGACCAGCAGCACTTCCAGGACCTGTACTTCGGTTCCGGCAAGGGCGTCGACTCGGTCAAGACCTACTACGAGAAGCAGTCCTCGGGCCGCTACTCGGTCGACGGCGAGGTCTCCGACTGGGTCAAGGTGCCCTACAACGAGGCCCGTTACGGCTCCAACAAGTGCGTGCCCGACAACTGCGCCTGGTACGCGGTGCAGGACGGCGTCACCGCCTGGGCCGAGCAGCAGAAGGCCGCCGGCCGGACCGACGCCCAGATCAAGGCGCAGCTCTCCCAGTACGACCAGTGGGACCGCTACGACTTCGACGGCGACGGCGACTTCAACGAGCCCGACGGTTACATCGACCACTTCCAGATCGTGCACGCCGGTGAGGACGAGTCCGCCGGCGGCGGCGCCCAGGGCGAGGACGCGATCTGGGCGCACCGCTGGTACGCCTTCGGCACCGACGCCGGCGCCACCGGCCCCGAGGAGAACAAGCTCGGCGGCACGCAGATCGGCAACACCGGCATCTGGGTCGGCGACTACACCATCCAGCCGGAGAACGGCGGACTCGGCGTCTTCGCCCACGAGTACGGCCACGACCTCGGTCTGCCGGACCTCTACGACACCCAGGGCGGCGAGAACGGCACCGGCTTCTGGACGCTGATGTCGTCCGGCTCCTGGCTCGGCACGGGCAAGAAGGAGATCGGCGACCTCCCCGGCGACATGACCGCCTGGGACAAGCTGCAGCTGGGCTGGCTGAACTACGACGTCGCCAAGGCCGGGGTCAACTCCTGGCACAAGCTGGGCCTCGCCGAGTACAACACCAAGCACAAGCAGGCCCTGGTCGTCCAGCTCCCGAAGAAGGCCGTCACCACGGAGATCGTGGAGCCGGCCGAGGGCGAGACCCAGTGGTGGAGCGGCAGCGGTGACGACCTGCGGAACACGCTCACCCGCAGCGTCGACCTGACCGGCACCTCGTCGGCCGAGCTGTCCCTGGACGGCTGGTACGAGATCGAGTCCGACTACGACTTCCTCTACACCGAGGTGTCCACCGACGGCGGCGCCAACTGGACCGCCCTGGACGGCACGGTGGACGGCCAGCCGATCCCGCGGGACGGCAGCGACAAGCCGGCCCTGCACGGCACGGTCGACGGCTTCAAGAAGCTCGTGTACCCGCTGGACGCCTACGCGGGCCAGAAGATCGACCTGCGCTTCCGCTACCAGACCGACGGCGGCGTCGCCCTGAAGGGCTTCGCGGCCGACTCGATCACGGTGACGGCGGACGGCACCGCGCTCTTCACGGACAACGCCGAGACGGCCGACGAGGCCTGGACGGCGAAGGGCTTCTCCCGCATCGGCGCGTCCTTCACCAAGGACTACGAGCAGTACTACATCGCCGAGAACCGGCAGTACGTGTCGTACGACGAGACGCTGAAGGTCGGCCCGTACAACTTCGGCTTCACCGACCGTCCGGACTGGGTCGAGCACTACGCGTACCAGAACGGCCTGCTGATCTGGAAGTGGGACACCTCCCAGCTGGACAACAACACCAGCGTGCACCCGGGCAAGGGT
The DNA here is from genome assembly GCA_014649355.1 of Streptomyces althioticus. Classification (GTDB taxonomy): domain Bacteria; phylum Actinomycetota; class Actinomycetes; order Streptomycetales; family Streptomycetaceae; genus Streptomyces; species Streptomyces althioticus. Next base: position 415,446 of record BMSW01000005.1, on the reverse strand, counting down.
CTGATCCTCCCGATCGACTCGCACCCGACCGCGCTGAAGTGGTCCGACGGCACCCTGATGCGCAACCGCGTCCAGACCTACGACGCCACGTTCAGCACGTTCCGCACCGACGCGATCACGCTGCACAAGGCGGACGTCGCGAAGCACATCAAGGGCTCGAAGGGTGTGTCGGTCTTCAACGACCGCACCAACACCTACTGGGACCCGGCGAACCCGACCGGCAGCGTCCAGGTCACTGACACCAACACCAAGATCAAGATCACCAAGGAAGCCAAGGACGGCTCCACGATCGAGCTCGAGGTGGGCCCTGCGGGTCGCTGAATAGCGTCCTAGCAGGTCAGAACATGATCGGCGGTGACCCCCTGGCGGGTCACCGCCGATCCGTGTTTAGGTGCCTCCTGTGACTCTCTTATTGACACCTGCTGACACGGGGGTATGACCGCATGGCCGCAGGAGGCTTCTGCAAGCTGCCGAACGGCACGGTGGTGGTGGCGCTGAACCTGCCCAGCCCCGCCGCCGACGCACCGGCCGGGGTACGGGTGCTGGTCCACGCGCAGAACCGGGCGCGCGCCCTGACCAGGCTGCGCAACCTGGGCCTGCGCGCCGTCTACCTGCGCGGGAACACCGCGCCGCCCACGCCCGACGAGATCACGGCGGTCCTGCACCATCCCGACGGCCTGATATGGCGCACGGCGCCCGCCGGGGGAGTGCTGTCGTTGGAGCTGTGGCACCCGATCCGGGCGCTGATCAAACGCCCGGCCGCCTCCGCCTGACCCGGCTCACCGCACGACCGGCTTGCCCGACAGCTCCACGCCGGCCTCCCGCATCTCCTCGAGCGCCCGCTCGGTGGTCTCCCGGGACACGCCCGCGGTGAGGTCGAGCAGCACCTGGGTGCGGAAGCCCTCACGGACCGCGTCCAGCGCGGTGGCCCGTACGCAGTGGTCGGTGGCGATGCCGACGACGTCCACCTCGTCGACCTCCCGCTCCCGCAGCCACTCGGCGAGCTGCGTGCCGTTCTCGTCGGCGCCCTCGAAACCGCTGTAGGCCGCCGCGTACGCCCCCTTGTCGAAGACGGCGTCGACCGACCCGGAGGTCACGGCGGGCGCGAAGTTCGGGTGGAAGCCGACGCCCTCGGTGCCGGCGACGCAGTGGGCGGGCCAGGAGCGCCTGAAGTCCGGGTGGTCGGAGAAGTGCTCGCCGGGGTCGACGTGGTGGTCCCGGGTGGCGACCACGTGCCGGTACCCGGCCGGGGCCTGGCCGATCAGCTCGGTCACGGCGGCGGCCACGTCGGCGCCGCCGGCGACGGCGAGGCTGCCCCCCTCGCAGAAGTCGTTCTGCACGTCTACGACGATCAGTGCGCGGCGCATGGTCGGTGTCCTTCGGCTCTCTGGGCGGACGGATGGATGCGGCGGGGCCGGGCGGGCGTACCTCGGGCCCCGGGGACGGAGCGACGCGGACGGGGGACTCGCGCCGTGGCTTGCCTTTAGCTACCCGACGGCAGGTGCACGTACTCCGTCGGGAGGACGGGTTCCCCGCGCGAGAGCTGCGTCGCGGACAGCGGGAGACCGGCGCGGACGGCGGCGTGCCGGTCGCGGACCACGTCCAGCGGCTCGCGGGCGACCACCTCGCCGCCCCGCACCAGCGGCACCAGCAGCTGCCGGTCGGCCAGCTCGGGCGGGACCTCACCGGTGCCGATCACCTCGGCCTCGGCGACGCCGTCCGCGTCCCTCCGCCGCGCGGCCCACTTGCGGCCGCCGATCGACGTCTTGCCGCCGGTGGACCTCTTCGCCACCGGCACCAGCGGCGCCCGCGGTTCCGCGGACTCGGCGCGCGCGACCAGCTTGTAGACCATCGAGCAGGTCGGGTGCCCCGAGCCGGTCACCAGCTGCGTGCCCACCCCGTACGCGTCCACCGGCGCCGCGGCCAGCGAGGCGATGGCGTACTCGTCCAGGTCCGAGGTCACGACGATCTTCGTGTCGCGGGCGCCCAGCTCGTCGAGCTGCTGGCGCACCCGGTGGGCCACCAGCAGCAGGTCGCCGGAGTCGATGCGCACCGCGCCCAGCCCCGGTCCGGCGACCTCCACGGCCGCGCGGACCGCCTCGGTCACGTCGTAGGTGTCCACCAGGAGCGTGGTGCCCGCGCCGAGGGAGTCCACCTGGGCGCGGAAGGCGTCCCGCTCGGTGTCGTGCAGCAGGGTGAAGGCGTGGGCGGAGGTGCCGACGGTGGGGATGTTGTAGCGGAAGCCGGCCGCCAGGTCGGAGGTGGAGGAGAAGCCGCCGATGTAGGCGGCGCGGGAGGCGGCGACGGCGGCCAGCTCGTGGGTGCGCCGGGCGCCCATCTCGATCAGCGGCCGGTCGCCGGCGGCGGACGACATCCGGGAGGCCGCGGCGGCGATGGCCGAGTCGTGGTTGAGGATCGACAGGATCACCGTCTCCAGCAGCACGCACTCGGCGAAGCTGCCCTCCACCCGCATGACCGGCGAGCCGGGGAAGTAGACCTCGCCCTCCGGGTAGCCCCAGATGTCGCCGGAGAAGCGGTAGCCGGCCAGCCAGTCCAGGGTCTCCTCGTCGACGACGGCCTTCTCGCGCAGGAAGCGCAGCATGTTCGCGTCGAAGCGGTAGTTCTCCACCGCGTCCAGCACCCGTCCGGTGCCCGCCACGACGCCGTAGCGGCGGCCGTGCGGCAGCCGCCGGGTGAAGACCTCGAACACGCTGTGCCGCTCGGCCGTGCCGGCCTTCAGCGCCGCCTGCAGCATCGTCAGTTCGTACTGGTCGGTGAAGAGTGCCGTCGACGGAACATTCACCGGCAACCCAAGGTCCGCTGTGTCCATGGCGAGGATGGTACCCCCATTTCGTCACTCTGACGATTTGGCTGTGCGGGGCGGTCGTGAGCGGGCCGGTTTGTGCGACCACCCCCCTCCGGTGGCAGCATGGGCAGTGTGACGTCACCCGCACCCCTGGAGATCGAACGCACCGAGTCGGCGGAGGAGGTCTTCGCCGTACCCGAGCCCGACGTCCCGTGGGTCACGATCGTCCACAACGACCCGGTCAACCTCATGAGCTACGTGACGTACGTCTTCCAGTCGTACTTCGGCTACTCCAAGGACAAGGCCACCAAGCTCATGCTCGACGTGCACCACAAGGGCCGGGCCGTCGTCTCCAGCGGCACCCGCGAGGAGATGGAGCGCGACGTCCAGGCCATGCACGGCTACGGCCTGTGGGCGACCCTCCAGCACGACCGGAAGTGAAGCCGGACATGACCGCCCGGGACGTGGCCCGCGCCCTCCCGCAGGACCGGAAGTAGCGAATCGCCTCCATGCCAGGATACTTCGAACCGCTCCCCGGCGGCGGCGCGGCCGTCGCCCTCGACGACGTCGAGATCTCCATCATCCGCTCGCTCGCCGTGCAGCTGATGGAGATCATCGGCCCCGGCCCGGCCGAGGAGTCCGGCGGCGACCCGCTCGCGGAGCTCTTCGCCGAGGGCCCCAGCGAGCCGCCCTCCGACCCGGTGCTGCGCCGCCTCTTCCCCGACGCCTACGTCGACCCGGAGGGGACCGAGCAGCCCGACAAGGCCGAGGAGCAGCGGGTGTACTCCGCCGAGTTCCGCCGCTACACGGAGAACGACCTGCGGGCCGGCAAGCGGGAGAACGCGCTGGCGGTGATCCGCTCCCTGGACGGGCTGAGGGCCGGGGCCGGCGAGGGCGAGGCGGTGCTCGAGCTGACGCCGGAGGAGTCCGTGCGCTGGCTCGGCGCGCTGAACGACCTGCGGCTGGCGATCGGCGCCCGGCTGGAGATCACCGACGAGGACGACAGCGACGTCCTGTTCCACCTCCCGGACGAGGACCCGCGCAAGCCGATGGTGATGGCGTACCTCTGGCTGGGTGGTCTTCAGGAGACGCTCGTCTCGACGCTGACGGCGTAGGAAACGTCCGGACCTGTCCGGAAAATACCGCGAAGTGTTCGCTCAGAAGAACCTCAAGTCCGAATAACGATCGTGTCACCGCCCCTGCGCATTCATGCCGCAGGGGCGATTTTGTGTGACCTGGGTCACGCGGGGGTCGGTAAGCGCGTGGTAAGAATTCGCAACCCGCTTGCGCCGCCGACGCGGATGCGAGCGACGAGCCGGTCCTCGCCGGTGTGCACGCCTGCCCGACACGGACGCGGCCCCCTTCCCGGGGGCGTCCCCCTACCGCCGTCGCCGGACCGGGACGCGGGCCACGCCCGAACGTCCCCGACTCCTCACCTGCCGGAACGTCCCCGCCCCACCTGAGGAAGTTCGATGTCACTCGACTCCATCACCACGACCATCGACGACGCCGTCAGCGATTTCTTCGACCCGGTCGCCACCACGATCGGCGACATCGTCTTCTACACCGTCCCGGTCGCCGGTGCCGACCTCCCGCTGATCGTCGCCTGGCTGGTGATCGCCGGTCTGGTCTTCACCGCCTGGTTCGGGCTCATCCAGGCCCGCAAGCTCAAGCTCGCCTTCGACGTCGTCCGCGGGCGCTACGACGAGAAGGACTCCCCCGGCGAGGTCAGCCACTTCCAGGCACTCACCGCCGCCGTCTCCGGCACCGTCGGCCTCGGCAACATCGCCGGTGTGGCCGTCGCCGTCTCCATCGGCGGCCCCGGCGCCACCTTCTGGATGATCCTCTGCGGCCTGCTCGGCATGGCCACCAAGTTCGTCGAGGTCACCCTCGGTGTGAAGTACCGCGAGGAACACCCCGACGGCACCGTCTCCGGCGGTCCGATGCACTACCTGCCCAAGGGTCTCGCCGAGCGCTTCGGCCGCGGCGGCGCCCAGCTCGGCAAGGTGCTCGCGGTCCTCGCCTCCGTGATGATCCTGTTCTTCGGTCTGTTCGGCGGCAACCTCTTCCAGACCAACCAGAGCTACGCGCAGATCTCCTCCACCTTCGGCGGCGAGGACGGCTTCCTGGCGTCCTCCGCGGGCGCCGTGCTGTTCGGTCTCGTGGTCGCGGCCCTCGTGGGGCTGGTGCTGCTCGGCGGCATCCGCTCCATCGCCTCGGTCACCAGCCGTCTGGTCCCGGCCATGGCGATCATGTACGTCCTGGCGTGTCTGGTCGTCATCCTGGTCAACATCACCGCCGTGCCCGACGCCATCAGCAACATCTTCCAGGGCGCCTTCGAGGCCGAGGGAGTCGCGGGCGGTGTCATCGGCGCCCTGATCGTCGGCTTCCAGCGCGCCGCCTTCTCCAACGAGGCCGGTCTGGGCTCCGCGCCCATCGCCCACTCCGCGGTGAAGACCAAGCACCCCGCGAGCGAGGGCCTGGTCGCCCTGCTGGAGCCGTTCATCGACACGGTCGTCGTCTGCACCATGACCGCGCTGACCATCGTCATCGCGGCCCCCGCCAGCTGGGACGCGGCCCGCGAGGGCAACGAGATCGGCGGTGTCACCATCACCTCCGACGCCTTCGAGACCGTGCTGCCCTGGTTCCCGAACCTGCTGACCGTCGCGGTGCTGCTGTTCGCCTTCTCCACGATCCTCACCTGGGGCTACTACGGCCTGAAGGCGTGGACGTACCTCTTCGGCCGCAGCAAGGTGAGCGAGACCGTCTTCAAGGCGGTGTGGAGCGTCTTCGTGGTCGCGGGTTCGCTGCTCTCGCTCGACTCGCTGATCAGCCTGGCCGACTCGGCGCTGTTCCTGCTGTCGGTCTTCAACATCATCGGCCTCTACCTGCTGGCCCCGGTCGTCAAGCGTGAGCTGGACAAGTTCCTGGCCCACGTCCGTGACCGCCGCTCGGGCGCGGGCGCGCCGGACGCCGGCTCCGCGGAGCCGGAGACGGCCAAGGCGCCCTGAGCGTCCCTTCCGGCCCCGGGGGCCCGTCCGCACCGCGCGCCGGTGCGGACGGGCCCTTTCCGTTTTTCGTTTGACCTGCAACTTGTGCACAGGCGTTCGCTCAACGGTGTCTCAAATCCACATAACGGTTCCGTCAAACGAGCCACCGCCTTTCCGTCCCCGGGCCGCGTTTGTCCCTGTTTTCCTGTGCGCCACGTCACAGGTGGGGCAGGTGACCATCCCGTCCGCCGTGATAGACCTTCACGACCGCCCGGCGAACGCCACCCGAACGTTCGGCCGGGTGCGCCACCGAGCCGGTCACCGCCGGCCAGGCACGGGCGGGCCCGCGCGCCCGCCCAGCTCCATCAGTCCGGGGGGATCGAGACCCGATCCGCGGCCGACAGTCGGCCCGGGTCGGCATGGAGAAAGGCGCACGACACATGACCTCTGCGAAGGTCACCGAAGCCCCCGAAGAGGGCTACGAGCGCGGACTCGGCAGCCGCCAGGTCCAGATGATCGCCATCGGCGGCGCGATCGGCGTCGGCCTGTTCATGGGCGCCGGCGCGAACATCGCCAAGGCCGGCCCCAGCATCATCCTCATGTACGCCCTCGCGGGCGTGGTCATCTTCTTCATCATGCGGGCCCTGGGCGAACTGCTCCTCTACCGGCCCGTCTCCGGCTCCTTCGCCGAGTACGCCCGCGAGTTCCTCGGCCCGTTCTTCGGGTTCGTCACCGGCTGGACGTACTGGCTGATGTGGGTGGTCACCGGCATGGCCGAGCTGACGGCCGCCGCCATCTACATCCACTTCTGGTTCCCCGAGATCCCCCAGTGGGTCAGCGCCCTGGTCTTCCTCGTCGTGCTGTTCGGCGTGAACCTGATCTCCGTCAAGATCTTCGGCGAGGTCGAGTTCTGGTTCTCGATGGTGAAGGTCACGGCCATCATCGGCATGATCGTCATCGGTCTCGGCGTGCTCACCCTCGGCTTCTCCGACGCCGGCGACACCGCCGCCGTCTCCAACCTCTGGTCGCACGACGGCTTCTTCCCCAACGGCATCGGCTCCAGCCTGATGACCCTCCAGGGCGTCATGTTCGCCTACCTCGCCGTCGAGCTCGTCGGCGTCACCGCGGGCGAGTCCGAGAACCCCGAGAAGACCCTGCCCAAGGCCATCAACACCCTGCCCTGGCGCATCATCGTCTTCTACGTCGGCGCCCTCCTGGTGATCCTCTCCGTCGTCAAGTGGACCGAGTTCTCCGCCGGCGAGAGCCCCTTCGTGCACGCCTTCGGCAAGATCGGCATCCCGCTCGCCGCGGGCATCGTCAACTTCGTCGTGCTCACCGCGGCCCTGTCGTCCTGCAACTCCGGCATGTACTCCACCGGCCGGATGCTGCGCGGCCTCGCCGCCAACAACGAGGCGCCCAAGGCCTTCGCCCGGCTCAACGCCCGCAAGACGCCCGCCGTCGGCATCACCGTCTCCGTGGCCCTCATGGGCATCGGTGTGATCCTCAACTACGTCGTCCCGGAGAAGGCGTTCACCTACGTCACCTCCGTCGCCACCGCGGCCGGCATCTGGACCTGGATGATGATCCTCGTCAGTCACATCCGCTACCGCCGCGCGGTCGACGCCGGCCGGCTGCGCGCCTCGTCCTTCCCCGCCCCCGGCGGCGCCCTGTTCAGCTGGGTCGCCCTGGTCTTCCTGATCGGCGTCACCGTCATGATCGCGGCGGACGCGGACGCCCGTGTCTGCCTCTACGTCGCGGCCGGCTGGGCCGTCGCCCTGGGCATCGGCTGGACCGTGCTCAAGAAGGGCAACCCGGCGATCGCGGACCGCGACGGGGACCGGTTCGAGAAGGTCGGCTGACCACCCCCGGGGACGCCGGCGCACGGGGAGCGCTCGTGGGGTTCCCCGCCGCCATCCGCTCAAGGCGTCCGGCATACGGGCCGTTCCGTACCACCCCTCGGTACGGAACGGCCCGTCTGCTTATCCTGAGGCCATGCTGACCATCACCCAGGCCCTCCACGACCAGATCGTCGCCCACGCCCGTGAGGACCACCCCGACGAGGCGTGCGGCGTGGTGGCGGGCCCGGTGGGATCCGGCCGCCCCGAGCGTTTCATCCCCATGCTGAACGCGGCCCGCTCGCCCACTTTCTACGAGTTCGACTCCCAGGACCTGCTGAAGCTGTACCGGGAGATGGACGACCGCGACGAGGAGCCGGTGGTCATCTACCACTCGCACACCGCGACCGAGGCCTACCCCTCGCGCACCGACATCACCTACGCCAACGAGCCCGGCGCCCACTACGTGCTGGTCTCCACCGCCGACACCGACGGCGCCGGCGACTTCCAGTTCCGGTCCTTCCGGATCGTGGAGGGCGAGGTCACGGAGGAGGAGGTACGCGTCGTCGACGCGTACTGATCCCGCATCGCGGATGGTCCACGTCCGGGATGTGGGATCACACTCCGGAACCCGGACAGGGAATCGATACGATGAGTTCATGGTTCTCTTCGACGTGGGCGACAACGCGCCGGGCACGCTGCTCGTGGCGCGGCTCCACGTCGACCTGTGCAGGCTGAACAGCGCCATCTGTTGACGTTCCGCAGCCGCCTGCGGCCACGAGCCGCGGCGCCGCCGTGCGCCCACGAAGAACCCACGACACCTTCCGACAGGAGCCCTCAGCCATGGCCATCGAGGTCCGCATCCCCACCATCCTCCGCCAGTACACCGACGGTCAGAAGGCGGTGGAGGGCACCGGGGACACCATCGCCGAGCTCTTCGCCGACCTCGAGACCCGGCATGAGGGCATCCAGGCCCGCATCGTGGACGGTGACCAGCTCCGCCGGTTCGTCAACGTCTACCTCAACGACGAGGACGTCCGCTTCCTCGACGGCATCAACACCAAGCTGAGCGACGGCGACAACGTGACGATCCTGCCGGCCGTCGCCGGCGGCATGGCCTGATCCGCATGCGTTACGACTCCCCGCTGGCCGCGGTGGGCAACACCCCTCTGGTGCGCCTGCCGCGGCTGTCGCCGTCCGCCGACGTCCGCGTATGGGCCAAGCTGGAGGACCGCAACCCCACCGGTTCCATCAAGGACCGTCCCGCCCTGTTCATGATCGAGCAGGCGGAGAAGGACGGACGCCTCACCCCGGGCTGCACGATCCTCGAGCCGACCAGCGGCAACACCGGCATCTCCCTCGCCATGGCCGCGAAGCTCAAGGGCTACCGCATGGTGTGCGTGATGCCCGAGAACACCTCGCAGGAGCGGCGCGACCTGCTCGGCATGTGGGGCGCGGAGATCATCTCCTCCCCGGCCGCGGGCGGCTCCAACACCGCCGTGCGCGTAGCCAAGGAGCTCTCCGCCGAGCACCCGGACTGGGTGATGCTCTACCAGTACGGCAACCCGGACAACGCGGGCGCCCACTACGCGACCACCGGCCCCGAGATCCTCGCGGACCTGCCGTCCGTCACCCACTTCGTCGCCGGCCTCGGCACCACCGGCACCCTCATGGGCGTCGGCCGCTACCTGCGCGAGCACAAGCCGGACGTGAAGATCGTCGCCGCCGAGCCGCGCTACGACGACCTGGTCTACGGCCTGCGCAACCTCGACGAGGGCTTCGTCCCCGAGCTGTACGACGCGTCGGTCCTCACCACCCGCTTCTCCGTCGGCTCCGCCGACGCGGTCACCCGCACCCGTGAACTCCTCCAGCAGGAGGGGATCTTCGCGGGCGTCTCCACCGGCGCCGCCCTGCACGCGGCGATCGGCGTCGCGAAGAAGGCACAGAAGGCCGGCGAGTCCGCCGACGTGGTCTTCGTCGTCGCCGACGGCGGCTGGAAGTACCTGTCGACGGGCGTCTACACGGCCGCGACGACGGAGGAAGCCATCGAGACACTGCAGGGACAGCTCTGGGCGTGACGCCCCGGCTGCCGCTCGCACCGAAGCCACCCGCGCCGCCCGGAAGGGCGTGCGTACGGGTGGCTTCGCCGTTCACCGGCCGCGCCGTCCGTCCGCGCGAAGGTGCGGAGGCAGTGGCGGAGGCGGCTGAGGGGGCGGAGGCGGACCAGGCGGGCGGACGCCCCCCGGCAGCAGCAGGGGGCCGCCCGCGGCGATCCGGGCCTGTGTCTCCTCGGCGCGCCTGCGGGCCAGGGGGTTGTCGTCGCGGATGAAGTGCAGGCGTACCACGTCGTTGCTGCGGCCCTCCCTGGAGTGCAGGGCGTAGCCCATCTCCTGCGCGATCGCCTGGATACGGCCTGCGCGCGCCACCCGGAAGCCGCGGAGGACGATCTCGATGCGCCCCCGCCCGTCGAACTGGGCGAGGACCTCCGCTTCCTTCTTCACTCCGCCTCCCCTTGCCGCCGCTCCGGGCGGTGCCGTCTGCGCGGCCGGCCGCCTCTGCCCCAGCCGTCGACGAGGGCGGTGACCAGGGCGAGCAGGACCACCGCGGCGAGTGCGAGCCACCAGGCCGTGTTCATGACCAGACCGTACCGGCGCGGGACGGGGGCGCGCGCCCCCTCCCGCCGCGGCACGCGCCCCTTCCAGCCGAACCGGTGACAGCACAGGTGAGTTCGCCCACAACGGCGCCTGGTGGAGGAGCGACCGCAGGTTTTGCGCCTTACGCTCGACGGACCGCACGACCCCCGTCTTCTCCCACCCGCCAGCGGAGGTTTCTGCTTCATGAAGCTCACCGTCGTCGGCTGCTCGGGGTCGTTCCCGTCCGCGGAATCGGCCTGCTCGAGCTACCTCGTCGAGGCCGACGGCTTCCGGCTGCTCCTCGACATGGGCAACGGCGCCCTGGGCGAGCTGCAGCGCCACTGCGGTCTCTACGACCTCGACGCGATCTTCCTCAGCCATCTGCACGCCGACCACTGCATCGACATGTGCGCCTACTTCGTGGCCCGTTACTACCGGCACGACGGCGGCCGCTGCGCCCCGCTGCCGGTCTACGGCCCCGAGGGCACCGAGCACCGGCTGACGACCGCCTACGCCGACACGCCCTCGGCCTCCTCCATGAGCGAGGTCTTCGACTTCCACACGGTCAAGCCGTCCACCTTCGAGATCGGCCCGTTCCTCGTGCACACCGAGCGCGTCGCGCACCCGGTCGAGGCGTACGGCATCCGCATCGAGCACGGCGGGAAGACACTGACCTACTCCGGCGACACGGGCGCGACCCCGCTGCTGGACGACCTCGCCCGGGACACCGATCTCTTCCTGTGCGAGGCCGCCTTCACGCACGGCAAGGAGAGCATCCCGGACCTGCACCTCAACGGCCGTGAGGCGGGCGAGTCCGCGGCCCGCGCCGGGGCCCGCCGGCTGATCCTCACGCACATCCCGCCGTGGACCGACCCGCAGGTCAACCTCACCGACGCGCGCGCGGTGTACGACGGCCCGGTGGGGCTGGCGGCGCCGGGGGCGACGTACGAGATCTGAGCGCACGGCACGCCCGGCGCACGCCGAAGGCCCCGGAACCGAGCAGGTTCCGGGGCCTTCCGCGTCGTACGGGGAGGCTTACGCCTTCGTGGTGTCCTCCAGCTCCTCCTCGGGCTCACGTCCCGGGGTGGGCAGGTCGAACTTGGCGATGGCGAAGCGGAAGAGCACGTAGTAGATCACCGCGAACACCAGGCCGATCGGGATGATCAACCATGGCTTGGTCGCCAGGTTCCAGTTCAGTGCGTAGTCGATGAAGCCCGCCGAGAAGGTGAAGCCGGCGTGCACACCGAGCGCCCAGGTGATCGCCATGGACAGCGCGGTCAGCACCGCGTGGATCACGTACAGCGCCGGGGCGATGAACATGAACGCGAACTCGATCGGCTCGGTCACACCGGTCACGAAGGAGGTCAGCGCGAGCGAGAGCATCATGCCCAGCACGGCCTTGCGGCGCTCGGGGCGGGCGGCGTGCGCGATGGCGAGCGCGGCGGCCGGCAGGCCGAACATCATGATCGGGAAGAAGCCCGACATGAACTGGCCTGCGCCCGGGTCACCGGCGAAGAAGCGGTTCAGGTCGCCGTGGACGACCTCGCCCGCCGCGTTGGTGAAGTCACCGATCTGGAACCAGGAGACGGTGTTCACGAACTGGTGCATGCCGATGGGGATCAGCGCGCGGTTGATCAGACCGAACAGACCCGCGCCCGCGGCGCCCAGGCCGGTGATCCACTCGCCGGCGTCGGAGATGAGGTTGCCGATCGGCTCCCAGACCAGGCCGAAGAAGACGCCCACGAGGGTGCCGACGAAGGCCATGATGATCGGGACCAGGCGGCGGCCGTTGAAGAAGCCGAGCCAGTCGACCAGCTTCTTGCGGTGGTACCGCTGCCACAGCACCGCGGCCAGCAGACCCATCAGGATGCCGCCGAGGACGCCCGGGTTGTTGTACGTCGCGGCTATGTCCTCGCCCGCCTGGACCTTCGCCTCGGTGACGGGGAAGGCCTTCAGCACGTTGCTGTAGACCAGGAAGCCGACGAGCGCGGCGAGGGCGGTCGAGCCGTCGGCCTTCTTGGCGAAGCCGATGGCAACGCCGATGCAGAACAGCATCGGCAGGTTGTCGAAGATGGCGCCACCCGCGGTGGCGAAGACGGCCGCGACCTTGTCCCAGCCCAGGCCGTCCGCGCCGAACACGTCCGGCTGGCCGAGGCGCAGCAGGATGCCCGCCGCCGGCAGGACGGCGATCGGGAGCTGAAGGCTTCGGCCGACCTTCTGCAGGCCCTGGAAGAGGCCGGATCCCCGCTTCTTTGCGGGGGCCGCCGAGTCGGTGGCGGTGCTCATACTTCCTCCATCGGTGGTGGTCTACACCACTAGTGGTGTAGACCTGTTGTAGCACGATGAAGGCCACGTAAGGAACCCGCGAATCCGCGACGGTGGGACTACGCACCGTGCCTCCGTGAAAGCGTCGGAGACACCCCCGCGGGGGCACACCGAAAAGCCCCCGGAACTCAAGGTTCCGAGGGCTTGGGCAGCCACCTCCAGCCTAGGAGATCACCGCCGCGCCGCGTCCTCCACCTCCTCCTCCGGCTCCCGCCCCGGAGTCTTCAGATCGAACTTCGTGATCGCGAACCGGAACACCACGTAGTACACCGCCGCGAACACCAGGCCGATCGGGATGATCAGCCACGGCTTCGTCGCCAGGTTCCAGTTGATGACGTAGTCGATCAGACCCGCCGAGAAACTGAACCCGTCGTGCACCCCCAGCCCCCACGTCACCGCCATCGACACACCCGTCAGCACCGCGTGCACCACGTACAACGCCGGCGCGATGAACAGGAACGAGTACTCGAGCGGCTCCGTGATGCCCGTGACGAACGACGTCAGCGCCACCGACAGCATCAGACCGCCGATCTCCTTGCGCCGGTTCGGCCGCGCACAGTGCGTGATCGCCAACGCCGCCGCCGGCAGCGCGAACATCATGATCGGGAAGAACCCCGACAGGAACTGCCCCGCATCCGGGTCGCCCGCCAGGAACATGTTGATGTCACCGTGCACCACCCGGCCGTCCGGCGTCGTGTACGTGCCGAACTGGAACCAGATGGGCACGTTCAGGAACTGGTGCAGCCCGATCACCAGCAACGCCCGGTTCGCGACCCCGAACACGCCCGCACCCCACGCGCCAAGACCCGTCATCCAGTCGCTGAAACTCTCCAGCGCCTCACCGATCGGCGGCCAGATCCACAGACACACCGCCGCGAACACGATCGCCGCGAACGCCATGATGATCGGCACCAGGCGCCGCCCGTTGAAGAAGCCCAGCCAGTCCACCAGCTTCGTCCGGTGGAACCGCTGCCAGAAGTACGCCGCCATGAGACCGATGACGATGCCGCCGAACACCCCCGGATTCTGGAAGTCGAACGCCGTCACCGTCCCGTCCGACAGCTGACAGCCGACGTTCGGCACCGCCTCCGAACCCCCCGGACAGTCCTTCGGGAACTGCCGCAGCACATTGAAGTAGACGAGGAACCCCGCCACCGCCGCCAGCGCCGTCGACCCGTCCGCCTTCTTCGCCATCCCGATGGCCACACCCACACAGAACAGCAGCGGCAGCCCCAGCGAACCGTCCAGCAGCGCCCCGCCCGCCCCCGCCATCACCTTCGAGACGTTCGTCCACCCCAGACCGTCGTCGCCGAACACGTCCGGCTGCCCCAGCCGGTTCAGGATGCCCGCCGCCGGCAGCACCGCGATCGGCAGCTGCAGGCTCCGCCCCATCTTCTGCAGACCCTGGAACAACCGGTTCCAGCGCTCCCGCAGCGGGCTCGGGCCGGCGTCGGCACCGGCGGGGCTCTCCGTGCTCATCAAGTCCCCTTCGATGGACGTCCCTGAGGGTTTGGCGGCAGTCCCCCCGGTGGTGTAGACCAGTGAGGCAGGACGGTTCCGCTGTCGTGACGCCCATCATCGAGCGACCACGACATGACCGCTCGCAAAGATGGGCCAACTGTGGGTTACTGCGACAAAGCGGTTCGGATCAGGGAGAACGAACATGGCCACCAAGGCTGAGAAGATCGTTGCCGGGCTCGGCGGCATCGACAACATCGAAGAGGTCGAGGGCTGCATCACCCGCCTCCGCACCGAGGTCGTCGACCCCTCCAAGGTCGACGACGCCGCCCTCAAGGCCGCCGGCGCCCACGGCGTCGTCAAGATGGGCAGCGCCATCCAGGTCGTCATCGGCACCGACGCCGACCCCGTCGCCGCCGAGATCGAAGACATGATGTGAACCACCGCACCACCTGACCCACGCGCCGCGGCCCCACCGGCCGCCACCGCACCCGGGCCCTTCCCCCAGCACGGGGAAGGGCCCCACCGCGTCTACGGCTAGGCTCGACGCCATGTCTCGCATCGACGGCCGCACCCCCGAACAGCTCCGCCCCGTCACCATCGAACGCGGCTGGAGCAAACACGCCGAAGGCTCCGTCCTCGTCTCCTTCGGCGACACCAAGGTCCTCTGCACCGCCTCCGTCACCGAAGGCGTCCCCCGCTGGCGCAAGGGCAGCGGCGAGGGCTGGGTCACCGCCGAATACGCCATGCTCCCCCGCGCCACCAACACCCGCGGCGACCGCGAATCCGTCCGCGGCCGCATCGGCGGCCGCACCCACGAGATCAGCCGCCTCATCGGCCGCTCCCTGCGCGCCGTCATCGACTACAAGGCCCTCGGCGAGAACACCGTCGTCCTCGACTGCGACGTCCTCCAGGCCGACGGCGGCACCCGCACCGCCGCCATCACCGGCTCCTACGTCGCCCTCGCCGACGCCATCGGCTGGGCCCAGGGCAAGAAACTCGTCAAGCCCGGCCGCAAGCCCCTCACCGGCACCGTCGCCGCCGTCTCCGTCGGCATCGTCGCCGGCGTCCCCCTCCTCGACCTCTGCTACGAGGAGGACGTCCGCGCCGACACCGACATGAACGTCGTCTGCACCGGCGACGGCCGCTTCGTCGAGGTCCAGGGCACCGCCGAGGCCGAACCCTTCGCCCGCGACGAACTCAACGCCCTCCTCGACCTCGCCGTCACCGGATGCACCGAACTCGCCGCCGCCCAGCGCACCGCACTGGATACCCTCCTCGCAAAGTAAAAGGCACCCCAAGACCCGTGGTCGGCGCGAGCAACCGCGCCGACCGCCGCCGCGTCTGAGGGGATACGGGCGCGCGGGCACCCCCCGCGCGCCCCGCCGACACACCGGGCCCCACCGGCCCGACGAGGGAGGGAACGTTCCATGGCAGCGAGCCGCCGACGCCGCACCGCAGCCGTCGCCGCCACCCTGGCGGCCGTCGCGCTCACCACCGGACTCACCACCGGCTGCTCCGCCGTCGACAAGGCACTCGACTGCGTCCGCACCGCCGACGCCGTCGCCGAGAGCGTCACCGACATGCAGCAGGCCGTCGAGAACGCCTCCAACGACGTCACCCAGCTCGAGGAAGCCCTCGACTCCGTCGAGACCAACCTCGGCAACCTCCGCGACGAGACCGACAACGCCGACGTCGGCAAGGCCGTCGACGACCTCGAGAAGGCCGTCGCCAACGTCCGCACCTCCGTCGACAACGGCGACACCACCCCCGACCTCAGCCCCGTCACCGACGCGGCCGGCGAACTCACCAAGGTCTGCACCCCGTAACGACGGCCCCCGTCATGGGCCCAGGGATACTGGGCCCATGACCCGCCTGATCCTCGCCACCCGCAACGCCGGAAAGATCACCGAGCTCCGCTCGATCCTCGCCGACGCGGGCCTGCCCCACGAACTCGTCGGCGCCGACGCCTACCCCGACGTCAAGGAAACCGGCGTCACCTTCGCCGAGAACGCCCTCCTCAAGGCCCACGCCCTCGCCCGGGCCACCGGCCTGCCCGCCGTCGCCGACGACTCCGGCCTCTGCGTCGACGTCCTCGGCGGCGCCCCCGGCATCTTCTCCGCCCGCTGGGCCGGCCGCCACGGCGACGACAAGGCCAACCTCGACCTCCTCCTCGCCCAGCTCTCGGACATCGACGCCGCACACCGCGGCGCGTCCTTCGCCTGCGCCGCCGCCCTCGCCCTCCCCGACGGCACCGAACGCGTCGTCGAGGGCCGCCTCAACGGCACCCTCCGCCACACCCCCGCCGGCACGAACGGCTTCGGCTACGACCCGATCCTCCAGCCGGAGGGAGAGACCCGCACGTGCGCGGAGCTGACCCCGGCAGAGAAGAACGCGATCAGCCACCGGGGGAAGGCGTTCCGGGCGCTGGTGCCGGTGGTGCGGGAGCTGTTGGGCTGACGACACGGAAGAGGCTCGACACCATCGCGGTGTCGAGCCTCTTCTCCCTGTGGGCCCGGTGGGACTCGAACCCACGACACACCGGACCTAAACCGGCGCCCTCTTGCCAGCTGGGGTACGGGCCCGCAGCGGTGCTTACTCTACTGGGCGTCGCCCCGGGTCCGTCGGCCTCCTCGGCACCACGTGGCGGTGATCGCGTGGCAGTTGGGACAGAGCAGGCGCAGGTTCTCGCGCCGGTCGTCGGTCCAGTCCCCGTTGATGTGATCGATCTCCAGGGTCATCGGCATGCCGCGCCACTGGGAAGCGGTGCCGCACATGGCACACCGCTCCGGCACACCGATCTCTCGGAGTGCGCGACGCAGTAGCGGCGCCTTCGTGCGTTGCTGACCGCTGTGACGGACGAGGATGTCATCGGCGCTCTTGCGTGGGTTCGGGCCGGGTTTCCCCCGCTGATGCGCCTGCCCCAGGAAGTGCGCGGTCGGCAGCTGATGTTCGGCGATCCACAGGCGCAGCATCGCTCTTTGCCCACCGTTGTCAGGCCGGCCGAGCTTGCGCAGGGCTCCCGCCAGGGACGTCGACCCGGCGACAGCCGTACGCAGTTCCTCGGCCGTGGGGCGCGGCGTACTGCGGCGGCTCACGCTGTGCGCTTCCTGGCTCGACCACGGTAGGTATCGGTGGTGGAGTGACAGTTGGGGCAGAGAATGCGCAGGTTCTCGATCCGGTTGTTCCGCCAGTCCCCGTCGATGTGATCGACCTCCAACGACAGCGGCTTGCCGCGCCACACCGCTTCGACCCCGCACAGGGCACACCGCTCCTCCACGCCCATCTCACGCATGGCCCGCTTGAGGCGGCTGCCCGGCACCCGCCTGGCGTGCGCCGGTTCCTGCGCCACGAGGATCTCCTCGGCCGTTTGGCGGCGCTGGTTGTACCGCTGCCGTTCCGTGCGGACTACAGGCGTGAAGTGCGAGGTGTCGAGTCCGTACGCCTTGATGCGGCGGGAGATGTGCGTGTGATGTCCGCCGACCGGGTCCAGTCCCAGGCGCCGGAGGACGTCATTGACGCTGGACGACCGGGCGACCACCGGCTCGAGGATCTGCCGTGTCCACTTGATCCCCTCACGCTCGAAGTGCGAGACGTCGACCCCGAGCTTCTTCATGCGCTCGTGGACGTACCGACGCTTCCACCCCGTCGGCTCCACCCCGAGTCTCCGACACGCTTCGGACAGCGTCCGGGACTCCCTGGCTGCTTCCTCCAGCCGCTCCCGGGTGTACTTACCGACCCCCATCGAACCCCCTCCGTATCTCCGTCCACGTGTTCGTGGGCTCGTACGGAGCAACGATCCGGATATCGGACGGTCACGTACGGAAAGCGGAACGGCCTGCACCGGTGTGGCGGTGCAGGCCGTTCCCGAGGGGCCGCAGGGTCAGATGCCCAAGTCCTTGATGATCTTGGCCACGTGGCCCGTCGCGCGGACGTTGTAGAGGGCGTGTGCGACCTTGCCCTCCTCGTCGACGACGATCGTGGAGCGGATGACGCCCATGTAGGTCTTGCCGTAGTTCTTCTTCTCGCCGAACGCGCCGTACGCGTCCAGGACCTTCTTGTCCGGGTCGGCGAGCAGGGTGACCTTCAGGTTCTCCTTCTCGCGGAACTTCGCGAGCTTCTCCGGGGCGTCCGGGGAGATGCCGATCACGTCGTACCCGGCCCCGGCCAGCAGGTCGAGGTTGTCGGTGAAGTCGCACGCCTGCTTGGTGCAGCCGGGCGTCAGCGCCGCCGGGTAGAAGTAGACGATGACCTTGCGGCCCTTGTGGTCGGCCAGCGACACCTCGTTGCCGTCGGCGTCGGGCAGGGTGAAGGCGGGGGCCTCGTCCCCGGGCGTCAGGCGTGCGCTCATCGGTCTCGTCTCCTCGTACGTGCACTGCGTGGATCGGGTGCCGGGATCGAGGGTAACCGGGGGTCCTGACAGTGCGGCGCGGCCTGAAGCTGACAGACTGTCCGGCACAGGCAACACAGCGGATCGTGGAGGCGACACGGTGGCGGACACGGCGGACACCAGGACCCCGGCGCAGATCGAGGCGGACATCGCGCGTCGCCGTGCGGTGCTGGCGGAGACCCTGGACGAGATCGGGGTGCGGGTGCACCCGAAGACGATCGTGGGTGACGCGAAGGCCAGGGTCGTGTCGAACGTGGACCACACGCTGGGGCGCGCCTATGTGGGCGTGAACCGTGCGGTGAGCGAGGTGAAGGCGCAGTTCGTGGACGAGACGGGCTCGCCGCGGCTGGAGCGGGTGGTCCCGGTGGGGCTGCTGGTGGTGGGTGTCGTGGGGCTGCTGGCCCTGGGCAGCCGCAGGCGGCGGCGCTGAGGTGCCGGCGGACGGGTCCCCCTCCCGCGTGCGTCCGTCGTCGAGGCAGGTAGGTTTCAGGCTGTGAGCGCCAACAGAAACGACAGTTCCCCGCACGACAAGCTGCCGATCCGGATGCTGCACGACCGTGTGCTCGTGCGGCAGGAGACCGGTGAGGGTGAGCGGCGTTCGGGGGGCGGCATTCTGATTCCCGCGACGGCGGCGGTGGGCCGCCGGCTGGCCTGGGCCGAGGTGGTCGCGGTGGGACAGAACGTGCGGACGGTGGAGCCGGGTGACCGGGTGTTGTTCGACCCGGAGGACCGTGCGGAGGTCGAGGTGCGCGGGACGGCGTACGTGCTGATGCGGGAGCGCGATCTGCACGCGGTGGCCGCGGACCGTTTCGAGGGGTCCGAGGACTCGACCGGCCTGTACCTGTAGTTCCTGAACCGTCGACCGATGGGGCCGGTGACAGCCGTCACCGGCCCTTTTCGTGTGGTCGGTTACCGTGGGAGGTCCCGTACGGCGTCCTGTGTGGCGTGACCGTGCGGGCCCCGACGAGACGCGCCGTACCGGGGTGAAGGCAAAGACGACGCACCCCCGTTTCGCTGTCGTGTCCCGGAGGTGCCTGTCATGGCCTGGGTTCTGCTGGTGGTCGCCGGTCTGCTGGAGGTCGGCTGGTCGGTCGGCATGAAGTACACGGACGGTTTCACCCGTCTGTGGCCGAGTGTGCTGACGGGCGCCGGCATCGTGACGAGCATGCTGCTGCTGTCGTACGCGGCGCGGACGCTGCCGATCGGGACGGCGTACGGCGTGTGGGTGGGGATCGGTGCGGCCGGGGCGGCGGTGCTGGGCATGGTGGTGCTGGGGGAGCCGGTGACCGCCGCCCGGATCTTCTTCATCTGTCTGCTGCTGGTGGCCGTGGTGGGTCTGAAGGCGACCTCGGGCCACTAGCGGCGGCTAGTTCCAGCGGCGTCCGTCGAGGGCGCCGCTGAGTCCGCCGGGGCCGGGGAGTTCGTCGCGGTTGGAGCCGCCGTCGTCGGTGCTGCCGCCGCCGGTGGTGTCCCCGCTGCCGCCCGTGCCGCCGCCGTCGCCGGTGTCGCCGCTCTGGCCGCCGGTGGGTGAGCCGGTGGAGGTGCCGCCGGTGGAGTTCTGCCCTTCGCTCTCCGTGCCCTCTCCGTCGCCGGTGCCGCTGCCGCCGTCCTCGGGGGTGCCGCTGTCGGTGTCCTCGTCGTCGGGGGCGCCGGTGGCGGGGGAGGAGGGGTCGCCGGAGGAGGACGGTCCGCCGCTGGAGTCGGGGGCGGGGGGCTGGCTCTCGTCGGCGCCGGGCTGGAGCCGCAGGGTGAAGCTGCCGACGGGTTCGCCCTCGAGGGCGTCGCGGGTGTACTGGCCCCAGATCTCGGCGGGGGCGCCGCCTCCGTTGACGCGGGGCAGGCCCATGGCGCCGTAGAGGGACTTGTGGCCGGCGGTGACGGGGTCCTGGCCCATGACGGCGACGACGGTGGCGAGGTCGGGGGTGTAGCCGGCGAACCAGGCGGCGGTGTCCTCCTCGGCGGTGCCGGTTTTGCCTGCGGCGGGCCGTCCGCCGGTCTGGGCGGCGGTGGCGGTGCCCTTCTCGACGACGCCCTTGAGGACGGAGGTGGTGGTGTCGGCGGCCTCGCGGCTGACGGCCTGCCGGGTGCGCCGTTCGGGGAGGGCGATGTCGCGGCCGTTCTGGGTGATCTTCTCGACGAGCGTGTACGGGGTGTGCTTGCCGTGGTTGGCGAGGGTCGCGTACGCCTGCGCCATGTCGAGGACGCTGGCGTTGGCGACGCCGAGGGCGATGGAGGGCCCGGGTTCGTCGAGGTCGGGGGTGTCGGGGGAGATGCCGAGGTCGACGGCGGTCTGCCGGACCTTCTCGGGGCCGACGTCGACGGCCATCTGGGCGTAGACGGCGTTGACGGACTTGTCGGTGGCCTCGCTGACGGTGATGTCGCCGTAGTCCTCGTGGTCCTCGTTCTCGGGCGCGTAGCGGGGTCCTGCCCAGCCCTGGACGGGGCGTTCGCTGGTGCCGTCGTAGCGGGTCTGGGGGGTGATGCGGCGGCCGTCCTGGGTGCGGGAGCCGTTCTCGACGGCGGCGGTGAAGACGAAGGGCTTGAAGGAGGAGCCGACCTGGAAGTCCCGGCGGGTGGCGTTGGGGGTGTACTGCTTGACGTAGTCGATGCCGTTGTACATCGCCACGACCTTGCCGGTCTTGGGTTCGACGGAGGCGCCGCCGGCGCGGACGTAGGTGTCGACCTTGCGGTTCTTCTGGTCGAGGCGGTCCATGAGGTTGTCGTTGACGGCCTCGACGAAGGCGTCCTGCTTGCTCTTCTGCAGGGTGGTGGTGATGCGGTAGCCGCCGGCGTCGAGGGCGGACTCGTCGACGATCTTGTTGTCGGCGAGGTGCTGCTTGACGACGTTGACGATGTAGCCGCGCTGCCCGGACATGCCGGTGGAGTGGGTGGTCCGCTTAGGCACGGGGAAGGTGAGGCGGGCGCGTTCGGCGGGGTCGAGCCAGCCTTCGTCGACCATGCCGTCGAGGACGTAGTTCCAGCGCTTCTCGACGAAGGCGCGGTTCTCGGGGTGCGCGATCACGTCGTACTGGCTGGGGGCGTTGACGAGGGCGGCGAGGTAGGCGGCGCGTCCGGCGTCGAGTTCGGAGGCGTCCATGTCGTAGTAGGCGTGGGCGGCGGCCTGGATGCCGTAGGCGCCGCGGCCGAAGAAGCTGGTGTTGAGGTAGCCCTCGAGGATCTCGTCCTTGGACTGGTTGCGGTCCAGCTTGATGGCGATGAAGAACTCCTTCACCTTGCGGGTGACGGTCTGCTCCTGGCGCAGGTAGTAGTTCTTCACGTACTGCTGGGTGATGGTGGAGCCGGACTGCTTGCCCTTGCCGGTGACGGTGTTCCAGGCGCCGCGGACCATGGCCTGGGGGTCGACGGCGGACTCGGTGTAGAAGTCGCGGTCCTCGGCGGCGAGGACGGCGTGCTGGGCGTCCTTCGAGATCTGGGAGAGGGTGACGTTCTCCCGGTTGACCTCGCCGTCGCGGGCGATGACGGAGCCGTCGGCGTAGAGGTAGACGTTGGCCTGCTGGGTGGCGAGGGCGTTGGCGGCGGGGATCTGGACGAGGGCGTAGCCGAGGAGGAAGCCGCCGACGACGAGCAGCGCGGTGACGAGGAACGCGCCGAGGACCATGCGCCAGGTGGGGACGGCGCGGCGCCAGCCGGTGCGGCGGGCCTTGAGGGCGGCGCGGCGTTCCCGGCGGGCGGCCTTCTTGTCGTCGGCGGTCTTGTCCTTGGCGGCGCCCGGCTTCCCGTCGGAGGCGGCGTCGGACTCCTGGTCCGAGACGGCGGCGGCCCCGCTGTTCTGGCCGGATTCATCCGATCGTGTGGCGTCGGCGTCGTCCGTCCGGGTGTCGTCCCGGGCGTCGTCGGGCGCGTCGGCCGCCTGAGGCTCGTGCGATGCCCAGCCCGGGCGGGGCTTCTTCGGCTGCGGCTCGTCGCTCATGTCGTGCACGGACTCCTGATTCGCCTCGTTCGTTCCCGTACGCCTCATGTGTGTGCGTACGCCTCGTGCGTGCCTCTTATTGAAGACTGTCGCACCCGTCGCCGCCTTCGCCGGGCGGCGACGCGCGTCGTGCGTCCCGCGCCGTGTCGCCCGTTCGGCCGCGCCGGCTGTTCACCTGACCGGAGGACGGGCCGGAAAACCCGTGGCGGCGCGATCTCTGCCCGGACTAGGCTCCTGCGCTTCGGTGTCCAGGGCGGAAGGGGTGGAGAGGGGTGGGTTCGGCACGGTTGTACCTGGCCGTGGCGGCCCGGGGATTCCGGCGGTACGCGTCGTACCGGGCGGCGACCGCGGCCGGGGTGTTCACCAACACGGTGTTCGGGCTGATCCTCGTCTACACGTATCTGGCGCTGTGGGACGAGCGTCCGGACCTCGGCGGCTACGACCAGGCGCAGGCGGTGACGTACGTGTGGCTGGGTCAGTGCCTGTTCGCCGCGCTGGCGCTGCAGGGCGGGGGCGTCGAGACGGAGCTGATGGAGCGCATCCGCACCGGTGAGATCGCGGTGGACCTGTACCGTCCGGCGGATCTGCAGCTGTGGTGGCTGGCGGGCGACCTGGGCCGGGCGGCGTTCCAGCTGCTGGGGCGCGGGGTGGTGCCGTTCCTGGTGGGCGGGCTGTTCTTCCCGACGGCGCTGCCGACGCGGTTCGACACGTGGGTGTGGTTCGCGGTGGCGCTGCTGCTGGCGGCGCTGGTGAGCTTCGGGATCCGCTATCTGGTGGCGCTGAGCGTGTTCTGGCTGCTGGACGGCACGGGCGTCAGCCAGGTGATGATGATCCTCGGGGTGTTCTTCTCGGGCATGGTGCTGCCGCTGAACGTGTTCCCGGGCGGGTTCGGCGAGGTGGCGCGCGCGCTGCCGTGGGCGGCGCAGCTGCAGGTCCCCGCGGACGTGCTGATGGGGGAGACGGCGGTGGCGGGGGCGTTCGCCTTCCAGGCGATGTGGGCGGTGCTGCTGCTCGTGGCGGGCCGGCTCGTGCAGTCGGCGGCCACGCGCCGGGTGGTGGTGCAGGGTGGCTGAGCGGAGCGCGGTGCTGGAGGGGCTGCGGGCGTACCGGATGATCGCCGGGATGTGGGTGCGGTCCGGGATGACCTACCGGGTGTCGTTCGTGGTCACGCTGTTCGGCAACCTGGTGATGACCGGGCTGGACTTCGTGGGGATCCTGCTGATGTTCTCGCAGGTCGACGAGTTGGCCGGCTGGTCGTTGCCGGAGGTGGCGTTCCTGTACGCGGCGTCGGTGACGTCGTTCGGGCTGGCGCATCTCGCGTCCGGGTCGATGCAGCAGCTCGGTTCGCGGATCAGGGACGGCTCCTTCGACGTGCTGCTGGTGCGGCCGGTGCCGGTGCTCGCGCAGGTCGGCGGGGACCGTTTCTCGCTGCGGCGTCTGGGGCGGCTCGCGCAGGGCGGTGCGGTGCTGGGCTGGGCGCTGGTGGCGGCGGACATCGACTGGACGGTGTCGAAGGTGCTGCTGGTGCCGCTGATGGTGGTGTCCGGCGCGGCGATCTTCGTGGCGGTGTTCGTGGCGGGCGCGGCGTTCCAGATCTACGCGCAGGACGCGGCGGAGGTGCAGAACGCGTTCACGTACGGCGGGACGACGATGCTGCAGTACCCGCCGGCGGTGTTCGGGAAGGACCTGGTGCGCGGGGTGACGTTCGTGCTGCCGCTGGCCTTCGTCAACTGGGTGCCCGCCGCGCACGTCCTGGGGCGCCCGTACCCGCTGGCGCTGCCGGGGTGGGTGGCGTTCGCGTCGCCGCTGGTGGCGGCGGGGTGCTGCGCGCTGGCGGGGCTGGCGTGGCGGACGGGACTCAGGTCGTACAGGAGCGTGGGGAGTTGAGCGGGCGGATGGGCACGACAGAGGGGTCCGAAGGCGCGTTCATCGAGGTGGACGGGGTCGAGAAGGTCTTCGACGTGCGCCGGCGCAAGGGGCTGTTGCGGCGCGAGCGGCACCAGGTGCGGGCGGTGGACTCGATCTCCTTCACGGTGGCGCGCGGTGAGATGGTCGGCTACATCGGGCCGAACGGCGCGGGGAAGTCGACGACGATCAAGATGCTGACGGGCATCCTCACGCCGAGCGGCGGCCGGCTGCGGGTCGCGGGTATCGACCCGTCGCGGGAGCGGACCCGGCTGGCGCACCGCATAGGTGTGGTGTTCGGGCAGCGCACCACCCTGTGGTGGGACCTTCCGCTGATCGACTCGTACAAGCTGATGCACCGCATGTACCGCATTCCCGACGCCCGCTACCGGGAGAACCTCGCGCGGCTGGTCGAACTGCTCGACCTGGGCGACCTGCTGGAGGTGCCGGTGCGGCAGCTGTCGCTGGGGCAGCGGATGCGCGGGGACATCGCGGCGGCGCTGCTGCACGACCCGGAGGTGCTGTACCTGGACGAGCCGACGATCGGCCTGGACGTCGTCTCGAAGACCCGGGTGCGGGAGTTCCTGCGGCAGGTGAACGCCGAGCGCGCCACGACGGTGCTGCTGACCACGCACGACCTGCAGGACATCGAGCAGGTCTGCTCCCGCGTGATGGTCATCGACCACGGCCGGCTGGTGTACGACGGGGCGCTCGCCGGGCTGCACGAGGTGGGGGAGGGCGAGCGGACGCTGGTGGTGGACCTGGAGCGGGAGTTTCCGCCGGTGGAGGTGCCGGCTCCCGCCCGGGTGGTGCGGGTGGACGGGCCCCGGCAGTGGGTGGCGTTCCCCGCGTCGGAGCCGGCGGCCGGGCTGGTGACGCGGATCGCCGAGCGCTACCCGCTGGTGGACCTGTCGGTGCGGGAGCCCGACATCGAGGCGGTCATCGCGCAGATGTACGCGGAGCGGGCCGGGCGGGCGCCGACGCAGTCCTCGTAGCCGTGTGACGGGCACAACTCGTAGGCTGCTGGGTATGACCGACGACGCACCCGCACCGGACCTCCGCGCCTCCGACGCCGACCGTGAACGGGTCGCCGAAGTCCTCCGGGACGCCCTCGCCGAGGGCCGCCTGGACATGGAGGAGTTCCAGGAGCGGCTGGACGCCACCTACCAGGCGCGCACCTACGGGGAACTGGCCCCCATCACCCGTGACCTGCCCGGGTCGGGCACGGCGGTGGCGCCCGCCGTCTCGCTGACGAAGGACCCGGCGGCGGGCGGGGGTTGGGCGGACCGCATCGTCGGCGGGGACGAGTCGGGGCTGTCGACCTGGGCGGTCGCCGTGATGGGCGGCTTCGAGCGCAAGGGCCGGTGGACGGCGCCCCGGCGCTTCAACTGCTTCGCCCTCTGGGGCGGCGGCACCATCGACCTGCGCGACGCGAACTTCGCGGACCGAGAGATCGTCATCAACGCCGTCGCGATCATGGGCGGGATCGACGTGACCGTGCCGCCCGGCGTGGAGGTGGTGGTGCGCGGCGTCGGCATCATGGGCGGCTTCGACCACCGCGAGGAGGGCGTGCCGGCCGAGTCGGGCGCGCCGCGCGTGATCATCACCGGGCTCGCCTTCTGGGGCGGGGTCGGCGTGCAGCGCAAGCTGCCCCGCGCGGAGCGGCAGCGGCTGCGGGAGGAGCGGCGCCTGGAGAAGCAGGCGCTCAAGGAGGAGCGGCGCCGGGAGCACCTGCAGCGCGCGGAGCGGCAGCGGCAGGAACACCTGGACAGCGCCGAGCGGCACCGCCGCGAGCTGGAGCAGTCACGGCGCCTCCACGACCCGCTGAACCTGCACGGCACGCGGGAGGAGCGGGAGCGGCGGCCCGAGGACCGCTGACCGCGTTCACCGGCCCCGACGACCGCTGCCCGCGCGCACCGGTTCGGACGTCCGGTGTCCGTGCCAGCGGGTCCCGGCGGCCGTTGTGCGCACCGGCTGCGGGGGCCGCTGATCGTGCGCATCGGTCCGGGCGACCGCTGACCGTGTGTGCGGCTCCGGCGGCCGCTGTTCGTGCCCGCCGGTCCCGGCGGCCGATGACCGCGCGCGTCGGCTGCGGGGGCCGTTGCGCGTGTGCACCGGACTCGGCGGCCGTTGAGCGGTGCGCGGCTCCGGCGACCGCCGACAGCGAGCGGTCCGGGCGGCCGTTGGCCGTGTGCACCGGGCCCGGCGACCGATGACCGTGCGCACCTGCTCCGGGGGCTGCTGATCGTGCGCATCGGTCCGGGCGACCGCTGACCGTGTGCGCGGCTCCGGCGGCCGCTGTTCGCGCCCGCCGGTCCCGGCGGCCGATGACCGCGCGCGTCGGCTGCGGGGGCCGTTGCGCGTGTGCACCGGACTCGGCGGCCGTTGAGCGGTGCGCGGCTCCGGCGACCGCCGACAGCGAGCGGTCCCGGCGGCCGTTGGCCGTGCGCATCGGTCTGGGCGACCGATGACCGTGCGCACCTGCTCCGGGGGCCGCTGATCGTGCGCATCGGTCCGGGCGACCGCTGACCGTGTGCGCGGCTCCGGCGGCCGCCGACCCTGCGCGGCGCGGAAGGCCGCTGTCCGTGCCCGCCGGGCCCGGCGGCCGCTGTCCGCGCTCGCCGGCCCGGCGCCCCTCACAGCCGGGCCGGTGCCCCGCCCTTCAGCGTCTTCAGTTCGAACGTCTCCGCCATGCGCGCGTAGCCCTCGTCGCTGGGGTGCAGTCCGTCCCCGGAGTCGTGGCCGGCGCGGAGGCGGCGGGGGTCGTACGCGTCCCGCACCGCCTCGTCGAAGTCCACGACCTCGTCGAACACCCCGCCGTCGCGGATCTCCGCGTTGACCTCCTGCCGCACGTCCTCGCCGTACGGGGTCCAGCCGCGGTGCCCGCGGTACGGCATGAGCGTCGCCCCGACGACCTTGATCCCCCGCGCGTGCGCCCGCGCGGTGAGAGCCGTCAGCCCGGCCGCGATCCGATCCGGGTCGGCGGTGTCGGGCGCGCGGAGGATGTCGTTGATGCCGAGCACGACGACCACGACCCGGACGTTCGCGCGGCCCAGCACGTCCCGGTCGAAGCGGCGCAGTGCGCTCGGGTTGCGCGGGGGGCGGCCGGGCCCGTCGGCGAGGACGCGGTTCCCGCTGAGCCCGGCGTTGACGACGCTGTAGCCGGGGAGGTCCCGGCCCGACGCGAGGGCCGCGCGCAGCCGTCCGGCCAGCACGTCGGGCCAGCGGGCGTCCGCGCCGGTCGTGGAGGAGATGCCGTCGGTGAGGGAGTCGCCGAGGACGACGACCGTGCCCTCGGAGTCGTCGGCGAGCACGTCGAGCGCGGTGACGTACCGCCAGACGGTGCTCTGCCCGTTGTACGCGGCCCCGGTGGTGTCGCGGGTGTGCTCGCCCTCGGCGACCCAGGAGATCTGCCGGGCGTGCTTGTGGTACGTCACCGGACCCGAGGGGACGGGGGAGTACGTGCTGATCAGCACGTGCGCGTCGCGCGGGACCGGCACGCGGACGGCGTCGCTGACGACCTGTCCGCCCGCCGGGACGACGACCGACGGGTTCCCGGCGAAGGTGAGGGGCCGCATGGTGCCGGCGAGCGCGGCGGCGGTGTCCGGGCCGGCGGAGACGGCGATCGACGCGTGCGTGAGGGTGAGCGGGCCGCGGCCGTAGAGGTTGGACAGGGTGACGCGGGCGCGGGTGCCGCCCGCGGTGGTGTGGACGACGTTCCGCACGGACCGGCCGGCCAGCCCCGCGGTCTCCGTGCCGGGCTCGCCGCCGCCGGGCGCGGTCGCCCAGGAGGTGACCCAGGTCCCGGCGGAGGCGGGCGCGACGGGGTTCCCGGCCCCGCCGCCGTCGCGGGCCGGGGTGTCCCGCCCGCGCAGGCCGTCGGCGGACACCCCGACGAAGATCACGGCGGACACGGCGAGCACGGCCGCGAGCATCGCGGCCAGCAACGCCGCGGACCGTCCGGGCCGCCCCTGCGGGGCGGGTGGCTGCGGCGCGCGCGGCGGCGCCGCCGTGTCCCCGTCACGGGTCATGCTGTTCTGTTCTCCTCGGGAAGAGGGAGCCGCTCGCGGCTCCGTCCGTCGCACCATGGTGGGTCAGGGCGGGGGAGGCGGGGTGCGGGACGCGGCCGAAGATCGTCCGGGCGGACCCGGACGGACCCGGACGGGCCCTGGACGGCTCGGACGTGCCCCGGATGCACCAGGGCCCGGCCCGGACCGCGGCAGGACCGGCCCCCGGCTGACCCCAGGCGCGCCTTCGGGTGGTCGGCCCGCGCGGCCCGGGGTGTCCGGGGCGGCCCGGGGTACCCCTAGGTGACGTCCCTGGACAATCCCCCCACGGACAGACGCCGGGAACTCCTGTTCCGTTCCAGGAGTCGGTCAGGAAGGGACAATGTGTGAGAGATCACCGAGCGGGTGGAGCGGATGGAACGGACTGAGACGGCAGACACCGAGGACCGGGACGCCGCCGAGCAGCATGCCCGCGCCGGTGCCGCCACGAACCGGGCGATGACGACGTTCAGCCCCGCGGACGAGGAGAAGCAGCGCGGCGTGCGCCGCATGAAGCTCACCGCGACGGGCCTGCTGCTGTTCGTCGCCCTCGTCTACGTCCTCGCCAAGTGGGCCTCCCACCAGGGCGCCGGCGCCTGGGCGGGGTACGTGGCCGCGGCGGCCGAGGCGGGCATGGTGGGCGCGCTGGCCGACTGGTTCGCCGTCACCGCGCTGTTCCGGCACCCGCTGGGCCTGCCCATCCCGCACACGGCGATCATCCCGACCAAGAAGGACCAGCTCGGCACCGCCCTCGGCGACTTCGTCGGGGAGAACTTCCTCTCCGAGGACGTCGTCCGCAGGCGTCTGCGTGCCGTCGGCATCGGCAGCAGGCTCGGCGCCTGGCTCTCCGTCCCCGAGCACGCCGACCGGGTCACCGCCGAGGCGTCGGCGGCCCTGCGCGGCGCGCTGACGGTGCTGCGCGACTCCGACGTGCAGGCGGTCGTCGGCGAGGCGATCACCCGCCGGGCGAACGCCCAGGAGATCGCGCCCGGCATGGGCAAGATGCTGGAGCGGATCGTCGCCGACGGCGCCCACAAACGCGCGGTGGACGTCGTCGTCACCCGCGCCCACGACTGGCTCGTGCTGCACAGCGACGCCGTGATGGACGCGGTGCACGGCGGCGCACCCGGCTGGACGCCCAAGTTCGTGGACCGCAAGGTCGGCGAGCGCGTCTACAAGGAGCTGCTGCGCTTCGTCACCGAGATGCGGGACATGCCGAGCCACCCGGCGCGCGGCGCCCTGGACC
This sequence comes from Streptomyces althioticus, assembly GCA_014649355.1. GTDB lineage: Bacteria > Actinomycetota > Actinomycetes > Streptomycetales > Streptomycetaceae > Streptomyces > Streptomyces althioticus. The sequence continues at coordinate 385,881 of BMSW01000005.1, read as the reverse complement.
GCTTCCTCACCGACTTCGCGACCGACCTCCAGGCCGACACCGACACCCGCGCCCGCGTGGAGCGCCTCAAGGGCGACATCCTGGGCCGCAGCGAGGTGCAGGACCTGATCGCGTCCGCCTGGACGGCCGTCCGGGGCATGATCGTCTCGGCGGCGGAGGACGAGCGCAGCGAGCTGCGGCTGCGGCTGCGGGCGTCGCTGCTGTCGCTGGGCGCCCGGATGTCGCTCGACCCGAAGCTCCAGGGCAAGGTCGACACCTGGCTGGAGAGCGCCGCGGTGTACGTGGTGACCACCTACCGCAAGGAGATCACCTCCCTGATCACGGACACGGTGGCGAGCTGGGACGCGGAGCACACGACGAAGAAGATCGAGGCCAACATCGGCCGTGACCTGCAGTTCATCCGCATCAACGGCACGGTCGTCGGCTCGCTCGCGGGCCTGCTGATCTACACGGTGTCGCGGGCGCTGGGGGCGTAGCGCGGCCGCCCGGACCGCGGGGGCCGCACCCGCCGGGGACGGCCCGGGGCGTGAAACCGGCCGGCGCGGGGCACACGAGGTTCACTTCGTCGAGGAGGGAGCCCATGGCCACCGCGCAGTCCGGGACCGGACGCACCGTCACCACCAGAATCCCCGCCCGCCTGGACCGCCTGCCGTGGTCCCGCTGGCACTGGTCCGTCGTCATCGGCCTCGGCACCGTATGGATCCTCGACGGGATGGAAGTCACCGTCGTCGGCAACATCGCGGCCCGCCTGTCGGAGCCCGGCAGCGGACTGCCCATCACCTCCGGCGAGGTCACCGGCATCTCCGCCGCCCTCTACGTCACGGGCGCCTGCCTGGGCGCCCTGTTCTGGGGGCGGCTCACCGACATCTACGGCCGCAAGAAGCTGTTCCTGATCACCCTGGCCGTCTACCTGGGCGCGACGGCCCTGACCGCGGTGTCCTTCGACACCTGGTGGTTCTTCCTCTTCCGCTTCCTCACCGGCTTCGGCATCGGCGGCGAGTACGCGGCCATCAACTCCGCGATCGACGAGCTGATCCCGGCGCACTACCGGGGCCGCGTCGACCTGCTGATCAACGGCAGCTACTGGCTCGGCGCGGTGGCCGGCGCGCTGCTGTCGATCGTCGCCCTGAACACCTCGATCTTCCCGGCGGACGTCGGATGGCGTCTCACCTTCGCCCTCGGCGCGGTCCTCTCCCTGGTCATCCTGCTCGTACGGCGGCACGTCCCGGAGAGTCCGCGGTGGCTGCTGATTCACGGCCGGGACGAGGAGGCCGAGCGGATCGTCTCCGGCATCGAGGAACGCGTCACGGCCGACGGCGGCAAGGAGCTGCCGCCCGTCGAGGACGAGATGACGATCCACCAGCGCAGCCGCACCACGTTCACCGAGATCGCCCGGACCGTCTTCGGCCGCTACCGCAGGCGCTCCACCCTCGGCTTCGCCCTGTTCATCGGGCAGGCGTTCCTCTACAACGCGATCACCTTCGGCTTCGGCGCGATCCTCACGCAGTTCTTCGACGTCCCGTCGGGGAACACCGGCTACTACTTCGCGGTCATCGCGGCCGGCAACTTCCTGGGCCCGCTGCTGCTGGGCAAGCTGTTCGACACGGTCGGCCGCCGCGTCATGATCTCCGGTACGTACGTGCTGTCGGGCGCGCTGCTGTTCGGCACGGCGTGGCTGTTCGACCGCGGGTCGCTCACCGCGGCGACGATGACCGCGTGCTGGTGCGTGGTGCTGTTCTTCGCCTCCGCCGGCGCGTCCAGCGCCTACCTCACGGTCTCCGAGATCTTCCCGATGGAGACCCGGGCCATGTCCATCGCCTTCTTCTACGCGATCGGCACCGCCGCCGGCGGCATCAGCGGCCCGCTGCTCTTCGCCGAGCTGACGAACACCGGCAAGGTCGGCGACACGGTGCTCGCGTTCCAGATCGGCGCGGGCCTGATGGTCGCGGCGGGCATCGTCGCGGCGATCCTCGCGGTGAACGCGGAGCGGCGGTCCCTGGAGGACATCGCGACGCCGCTGTCGGCGGCCGAACCCCAGCAGGCGGCGGCCCGTCCCTGACAGACGGGCCCGCGACCGCGCGGCCGGTGACCTTGTGCCCGGCGGCGGACCGGTGGGGCACTCAGTCCCGCCGGTCGGCCACCGCCCACGACGCGAGGGCGACCGCGCCGGCCACCGAGAACACGGCCGGCCAGGCGCCGACCTTCTTCGCCAGCGGGTGCGACCCGGCGAAGGCGGCCACGTACGCCGCCGACAGCACACCGGCCGCCGTACCCCCGGCCCGCTCGCGCCACTGCTGGGCGGCGGCGACCCCGGCGGCGGCGAGCACGACCCCGCCGAGCTGCCGCTTCCGGGTCCAGCGGGCCACGCCGTACCCGCCGACGAGCCCGCTCGCGGCCACCACCGAACTGGGAACCTTCGCCATGCCTGCTGCCTCCTGCCACTGCGCCCCGCGCGGGGCGCGGGAAACCACGGACCTCCGAGGCTAACGCGCCCGGCGGCGCCCCCTCTCACCAGCCCCGGAGCAGTCGTCGAGGCGAAGCTGAGTCAGGGCTTGTCAACTTTCCTCTTCATGGGCTATATAAGGAATTGATCCGTAGGGCATCGCACAAGCGACTTGACGGAGAGGAGTGGACTGTGATGCTCATGCGTACCGACCCGTTCCGCGAATTCGACCGTCTCGCGCAGCAGGTCTTCGGCCCGGGCACCAGCACGTCGGCGATGCCGATGGACGCCTACCGGGCGGGGGACGACTTCATCGTCCACTTCGACATCCCCGGCATCGACCCGGAGTCCATCGAGCTCGACGTCGAGCGCAACGTCCTGAACGTCCGTGCCGAGCGCCGCTCGCCGGCCCCCGAGGACGCGGACGTGGTGGTCTCCGAGCGTCCGACCGGACACTTCAGCCGGCAGCTGTTCCTCGGCGAGACGCTGGACACCGAGCGCATCGACGCCTCGTACGACGCGGGTGTCCTGACCCTGCGCATCCCGGTGGCCGAGGCGGCGAAGCCGCGCCGCATCCAGATCGCGGGCGGCGACCGCAAGCAGATCACCGGCTGACCGGGCCGACCCCTTCCGCGCGTCCCGCGGGCCTCGCGCCCGCGGGGCGCGGCCACGCGCCGGACGCCCGGGGGCGGGCGGCGGCGCGAACGGGCCGGGGCTCGAATCAACAGGCCGACCGGCCCACGCAGAACCGCATACCGGAGAAGGAGAGGAGCTTCGGATGACCACGCTGACGCCGCAGAAGCCCGCCGTCCCGCAGCCGGGAGGTGACATCACCCCGGCGCCCGGGCCGCGCCCGGCCCAGGACCCCGCCTGGCGTGAACTGGTCGACGCCGTGCGGGAGGCCGGGCAGTACCCGACGCGGTCGGAGGCGGAGAGCGTCACCCGTATCGTCCTGTCCGCCCTCGGCGGCCACGTCGTCGGGGACGAGCGCGTCGACCTGGCCCGCGCCCTGCCCGAGGAGGCCGCGCGGGTGGTCGCCTCCCAGATCCCGGCGACGCGCCGGCTGACGGCGGCCGAGTTCGTCGACTCGGTGGCCGCCCGGATCGAGGGCGCGACCCCGGCGACGGCCCGCTGGGACGTCAGCTCCGTGCTCAGCGTGCTGCCGCCGCTGGTCGGCGACGAGCTGGTGACGCGCATCCTGGACCAGCTCCCACCCGGCTACGCCCTCCTGTTCGGGCGGGCCGAGCTGACACCGGCGGCGTGACGACCACGCCGTAGCTCCCCCTCCTCACCGGCGAGCGCCCCCGTGCCCGACAACGGCACGGGGGCGCTCGCCACGCCGTACCGGACACGGTGGGCGTACGCCCGTACGCTCACCGACGGCATGGAGCGTACGATCGTACGCATGACGACGGACCACTTCGCGGGCGATCCGCGCACGAACCTGGAGCGGATGCTCGCGGGCGACCTGTACATCGCCGACGACCCCGAGATCGGCCGCAGGCAGCAGCGCGCGATGCGGCTCGCCGCCCGCTACCAGGCCACGTTCGTGGACGAGCGGGACCAGGCGAACGCGGTCCTGGCCGAACTGCTCGGCTCGGTCGGCGAGGACGTCGAGATCCGCCCGCCGCTCTACGTCGACTACGGCAGCAACATCACCGTCGGCGCCCGCACGTTCGTCAACTACCACCTCACCGCGCTGGACGTCGCCGCCATCACCATCGGCGAGGACTGCCAGATCGGCCCCAACGTCCAACTGCTCACGCCCACACACCCCGTGGAGCCCCAGCCGCGCCGCGACAAGCTGGAGGCGGCGCGGCCCATCACCATCGGCGACAACGTGTGGATCGGCGGCGGCGCGATCGTCTGCCCCGGCGTCACGATCGGCGACAACTCGGTCATCGGCGCGGGCGCGGTCGTCACCAAGGACGTCCCGGCGAACGTCGTGGCGGTCGGCAACCCGGCCCGCCCGGTCCGCTCCCTCTGACCGCCGTCCGTATGGCCACCGGACACACCGACCCCCACCGCCGCGCACGCATCCTCGCGGCGGCGCTCGACCTGATCGCCGAGGAGGGCGTCGCCGGCGTCTCCCACCGCAAGATCGCCGCGCGGGCCGGGGTGCCGCTCGGCTCGATGACGTACCACTTCACCGGCATCGACGAGCTGCTGCTGGAGGCGTTCACGGGGTACGCCGACCACGTGGTCGCCGTCTTCGAACGGCACCTCGCGGGCGCCGCGACCCCGGCGGAGGCGCGCGAGGCGGTCACCGACCTGATCCACACCCTCTCGGAGGGCCCGCGCCGCGACCTGATCCTCGTCCAGGAGCTGTACACGCTGGCGGCGCGCAGGGAGCCGTACCGCGCGCTGTGCGCCCGCTGGATGCGCCGCAGCCGCGCCCTGCTGGAAACCCACTTCCCCCCGGACACGGCCCGCCAACTGGACGCGTTGATCGAGGGCTTCACCCTCCACCGGGCCCTGGACGACGACCCGCCGGGGCGACCGCTGACACGGGAGGCGGTGGGGAGGGTCACGGGGGAGGGGTGAGGCGCGTCGTCCCGTTCGGCGGTGGCGGAGCGCCGGTGGTGGGCGTCGGCTTCCTCCGCTTCGTGGCAGGGGTGTTCGCCCTGGTCGGTCCGGTCATCCTGGTCACCGGGCTCATGGACGTCTGGCGCGGCGAGGCGGGGACGTACGAGCTGCCTCCCCTCCCCGCCTGGTTCGTCGTGGCGGAAGCCGTGGTCGTCGCAGCCTTCCTCTGGTGGATGTGGCGACGTTCCGGTGTGCTGCGCCGTGAGTGGACTGCCGGCGGCGTCCTGCGACGTGCCGCCATCGCGGGTCTCACCGCATCGCTTGTCGCCTTCACCGTCTGCTTCGGCTTCGGTCGAGGCGGGTGGGTACTCCTCAGTTGGCTGGCCGGTGGTTTGTGCGGCCTGACGCTGTTGATCGGCGGCCGCACCGGCGAGGAGGCGGACACCGAAGCGGTCTCCTGAGCGGTTTCGCCGAGGTCGGCGGCTTGTTGATCCACGTGTGCCGTTGCCCGACGCTCAACTGGCCGATGCCCTGCCGGCCTCCGCGCGGGCCACCTCGGCGTCGTACCGGGCGGCGTCGACATGCAGATCCAGCAACCGGGTCGGCGCTTTCGCGGGGAGCTCCCAGTCCGACCACTGCACAATGCCCCCGCAGCGCTGCACGACCACGGTCAGGAACCCGCAGCAGCCGCCGGTGCACTCCGGTTCGCCCAGCTCCAGACGGCGCGCCTCCCCGGTCGCCCGCAGCGGGCTGGGGCGGCCGGCCGGCAGGACGTCGGCCGCGTACGGGCCGCGACCTCCCTCGTCGACCCCTGCCTCGACCAGGTCCTCGCCGTTGACGAGGAACCGCACGGTAGCCGCCCAGCGGGGCCCGGGCGGCAGCACCTTGATCTCCAGACGGTCGAACACCCGGCCACTGTAGGGCGCGTGCGGCGACGGGCTCCCGGGTGACCTAGGTCGAAAGTCCGTCTGGTGGACGGCGACGACGTGCGGGGAGGATCGCCGCATGGTCGACGCCCACCACCTGCTCGCCTTTTGCACGATGTCCCTGCTGCTGTCCGCCGTCCCCGGCCCGAGCGTCCTGTTCGTCGTCGGGCGCGCCCTCGCCCACGGCCGGGCGACCGCCCTCGCGTCCGTACTGGGCAACGCGCTCGGGGGATACGTCCTGGTCGTGGCCGTCGCGCTGGGCGTGGGGAGCCTCGTCGAGCGGTCGGCGGTGCTCTTCCACACGATCAAACTGCTCGGCGCCGCGTACCTGATCGTCCTCGGTGTGAGGGCGGTGCACGCGAATTGGCGGGGCCGGGACGTGGCCGGGCGGCCGGTGGACGCCAAGGGCGATGACGGGACGGCCGGTTCGGTACGGGCGGGCTTCTGGGTCGGGGTGACCAACCCGAAGAGCGTCGTCTTCCTCACCGCCGTACTGCCCCAGTTCGTCGACCGCGAGGCCGGCCACGCGACGGCGCAGATGCTCGTACTCGGTCTGGCCGGCGCCCTCTTGCAGCTGCTGTCGGACGGAATCTGGGGTCTGGGCGCCGCCACCGCGCGGGACTGGCTGGGCCGGTCGCCACGCAGGACGGCGGCGATCGGCGGCACCGGCGGCCTGGCCATGATCGGCCTCGGCGCGTCGGTGGCGTTCACCGGCCGCGCCAAGTGAGGGAGGGACCATCCGGGGCGGGCACGGAGGCCGGGCCCGCCCGCCCCGGACCCGGTGCGGTGGTCTCCAGGGTCCGCTCGGCCCGTGACGAGCGGGAACCGGCGCGCGTACGGCGCCTCTTAATCGATTGCGGCCGGCCGGCGCCCGGGGATAGGAAGGCCGCATGCTGAAGGGAACCAGAGTCGGCCTGCGGGCGCGGCACGAGGACGACACACCGGTCCTGCGGGCCGAGCTCTACAACGACGTGGTCAACTCCGCGCGCGCCGAGGGCCGCCCGTGGCGCCCGGTCACGGCGAACGACCCGCAGCTCGCCTTCGACAACCCACCGGAGAACCTTGCGTCCTTCTCCGTGGTGGAGCTGGAAGGCGGCACCCTCATCGGCACGGCGAACCTGTGGGGCATCGACACCCACAACCGCAACGCCCACATCGGCGTCGGCCTGCTCCCCGCCGCCCGCGGCAAGGGCTACGGCACGGACGTCGTCGCGGCCCTCTGCTACTACGGCTTCGCCGTACGCGGCCTGCAACGCCTCCAGATAGAGACCCTGTCCGACAACGAGGGCATGATCCGCGCGGCGGAGCGCAACGGCTTCGTGCGGGAGGGGGTGCTGCGCAACTCGGCGTGGGTGCTGGGGGAGTTCATGGACGAGGTGGTGTTGGGGCTGTTGGCGGGGGAGTGGAAGGGAAGCAGGATGGCTTGACCGTAGGTCCGGGACCTCAGCCCCGTCAGCCCCACGCCTGCGGGACTCGCCCCCCTCAGCCGGCAGGCACATCCGCTATGAACCGCGCCCAGGCCCGTCGGCTCAGTTGAAGGCGCGGACCCAAGGGCCGCTTCGAGTCTCTTATCAGTACAACGCCGGGCGTATAGGCCGCCTCCAGGCACTCAGTCGCGTTGCCGCCGCTGTAAGACGACTTGAACCACTTGGACTTACGAGCGGGTGGCTGGGCGGCTGACATTCACAGCTCCTCGTAGACGCGTTGGATCAGGGAAGACGACGCTTCCATGTCCAACGCTTGTGCGCGAAGGTACTCGAACGCAAGCCGGTATCGGTGGAGTTCTTCCTCCTTCTCAAGGAAGAGCGAGCCGGTGTGGAAGTCGACGTACACGACGTCGAGAGCCGACTCCGAGCCGCCGAGGATGACGAAGCTGCCGAGCGCGGCGGAGTGGGCGCCCTTGGAGAATGGCAGCACCTGAAGCGTGATGTGAGGAGACTCGTTCGCCTCCAGCAGTCGCGCTAGCTGTTCCTTCATGGTCTTCGCTGATCCGACCACCCGGCGGATGACGGACTCGTCGAGAATCGCCCACAACTGCGGCGGGTTTGGCCGGGTGAGGATCTCCTGCCGCTTCATGCGGATGTCGACCAGCCGCTCGATCTCCGCCGACGCCAGCCTGATCTCGTTCGCCTTCTGCAGGGCGGTGCTGTAGGCGCGGGTTTGCAGGAGGCCAGGAACGTACACGCAGGAGAAGTGATCCTCCCGTACGGCCTCGTCCTCCAGCGTGAGCAGCAGGTTCATGCTCTCGGGGATGGAGTCGGCGAAGGAGCTCCACCAACCCTGCTGCTTGGCATCCTTGGCCAGTCTGACGACTGCCTCCCGCTCCGCGTCCGTTGCTCCGTACTCACGGCACAGGGCGTCGACAACGATCCACTTCACAGGCCCCGCCTGTGTCTCATACCGGCTGACTGTCGCCTTCGATACGCCGACCAGCCGGCCGGCCTCCTCAAGCGTCATGCCGCTGCGGGCACGCAACTTGCGCAGCGTTGAGCCCAGTTGGCGGCGGCGCGTTGTGGTCCTTGCGGACATGGGACTCCTCTGAGGCATAGGCCAGGCGGCCGTTCGGGGTGAGAACAGGCTAGGGAGGCCGGGCTTGCGCCACGTGCGGATTCACCCGATCGAGGTTTGTGAGAAGTTACACGGTGAGGGTTCTCTGTGCCATTCTCGGTAACGAACCGCCACGCAGCGCATTCGGTGAGACACGATGCGCGTTCGGAAGTGGCGTGGGAGGGAGAACTGTGTCCGGGACCTACACGGAGGACGTACAGCACCGCTGCGTGCTGCCTTTCGAAGCGCTGCCCAGCGAAGTGCGACTGCTGCGGAGAGCCGCCACTGCCCAGCTGGACCAGTGGGGTGTGCCGACCGCCGGTGACGCGGCGGAGCTCGCCGTGACGGAGTTGGCGACGAACGTCATCAAGCACGTCGGCGAGGGTTCCGCAGCCACGTTGATCCTTGAGCGCAAGCGTGAAGTGCTGCGAGTCGAGGTGCATGACAAGGCCAGTGAGCTGCCCTCACTACGAGTCGCTGACTGTGCCTCGGAATGCGGCCGTGGCCTGCACCTGCTGGCTGCGATGGCCGTGGACTGGGGAGCAGTGGCCACGGCCGCCGGCAAGGCGGTGTGGTGTGAGATCGAGCTGGGCCAGGACGCCGGATGCCTCCGCATGGAGCGGGCCGCTGACGCGCTGGAGACCTATCGGTTGCGCAGTGGGGCGCTTCAGCAAGGCCGGTGCGGCGCCGCCCTGGCGGAGTCAGCCGTTGAGCTGATCGCAGACCTGCTGCACTGGACCAGCGCGCGTGGGCTTGATCCGGATGACGTGCTGGACCGGGCGCAGATGCACTACGAGGCTGAGGCTGCCTAGTGGACAGCTTCCTCGGCGGGCTTCTGCATCAGCTCGCGGAGTGCGTCCGGCGTACGCCAGGATTCTCCGGGACGAATCCTGTGGCACATGCGATGGCAGTTGGCGCACAGACAGGCGAGGTCGTCCAGCTTCGTCTCCCTGACTCCGGAGACATGAAGAGGAGTGATGTGATGGACCTCGATGTAACCGTCCCCGAGGCCCCCGTAGGTCCGGGCGAAGTCGAACTCGCAGACCTCACACCGCAAAGGGAGCCCTTGCTGTCGCACCTGTCCGATCTTGCGGGAGCGCAGCTTAGGATCACGCTCACGGGCAAGCGCCCGCCGAACGAGAAGGCGTCCTTCGATCGCCGACGTGCCCGTCTCGTCCACTTCGTCCTCCTGAGGCCGAATGCGGTACAGCTCGCCAGAGCCAATGGCATCCCTGAGGGCTTCTGCAGCGAGACGCATGTCTGGACCCCGCTCGATGAAGGCATGGATCATCAGCAGGGTGGGCTTCCCGCAGCGCGTGGCCTTGCCGGCGTAGGACGGGTGGTTGGTCATGAAGTCCGTCGTCTTGCGGCTCACGCTGTCCGGCGACCGGAAGCCGGGGAGGCTGCGGGCCTCCGGGGTGTGGAGTGGCAGCGAGCGGAGCAGATCAGACAGCTCCTGGACCTCGGGGTCCCCGGTTCGCAGCTCACGCCAGCCGTTCTCAACGACCAGGGCGCCGGCGAGCACAAGTTCATCCTCGGTCCAAGGAGGTATCCGCATGAGCCATATCGTATGAGTGTTCGGAGTGGCGGAGGGTGCGTTCCGGGAACTGCGAGGCGTGCTGCACACTTGGTCAGGTCTCGTTGTCAGTGGGGTCTGTCACCCTCAGTGATGGTAGATCGCAAGATGTGTCTGCCGCTGCACGGCTGTAAGGAGGGGGCATGACCCACACGAAGGAAGCTCATGGCGTTCAGGGGACGCCGATGGAGCCTCAGCTCACTTCGATCGAGATCTGTGCTGGGGCTGGAGGTCAGGCCATCGGTCTCCATCAGGCGGGCTTCGGGCACCTGGCTTTGGTTGAAATCGACGCGCATGCGGTCGAGACGCTGAAGCTGAACATCGAAGATCATGAGGTATGGGCCTGGGAGCGAGAGCACTGCGACGTTCTGGCCGGTGACGTTAAAGAGTTCGACCCTTACCGGGATGTCAAGAAGAGTGCCGAGCTGCTGCGGATGCGAGGCCTCGACTTGCTTGCTGGTGGCGTGCCCTGCCCGCCCTTCTCTCACGCGGGCAAGCAGCTCGGCAAGGATGACGAGCGGGATCTCTTTCCACGCATGCTCGAGTTGGTCGAAATCCTCAACCCGCGTGCCGTCATGATTGAAAACGTGCGCGGGATCATGGACCCCAAGTTCTCGGACTACCGGGACTGGATCACGGCCCGACTGCAGGGCGGCGAGTACCGAGGTGACGACGGTCAGATGACCAAGGACCGGGGTCTCGGCTACACGGTCGCTAAGTGGGGGGTCCTTGAGGCTAGTGACTTCGGCGTGCCGCAGCTCAGACCGCGTGCCATCCTCGTGGCCTTCCGCGACGACGTCATCAAAGACCTGAAGTACGAGTGGCCGACACCTGCGCTTGAGGAGCCGGTGAGTGTGGCTGCAGCGCTTCAGCCTTCGATGCTGGAGCGGTACTCGCGGTATTTCGAGGGAGTCCATGCACAGCGGGCCCGCGATGCTTACGAGAAGTGGCTCCGCAAGGCGCAGGAACGAGACGCCGAGCTGAAGGGTAAGGGTGGGGGAATCGCCCCGACGCTCGTAGGCGGATCCAAGAAGCACGGCGGCGCAGACCTAGGGCCGAGCCGCGCGAAGGCGGCCTGGCGCCAGCTCGGTGTTTCCGGCATGGGTGTGGCCAACGACATCGAGACCTGTGTGAAGAAGCAGACCGAAGACCGTGATCTCTTCGGTCCGGACGGGCCGATGCTTACGGTGCGGCAGGCCGCCATCGTCCAGGGCTTCCCAGTGGAGTGGGACTTCTTCGGCGGGAAGACGGCGCAGTACCGGCAGGTCGGCAATGCGTTCCCGCCGCCCGTGGCAAAGGCCGTGGGGCAATCGATCGCCGAGGTGCTCAGGGCAGCACAGGAGCGTGACCGCTCTGAGGCTAGGCCTGCTTAGGCTTCGCCTGCTTGCGACGCTTCTCCACCTCTGCAGCGATGCGTGCGGCGCACTCCTCCGACGCCTCGTGTTCCCAGAACCGGAGCACCGTCCATCCTGCCTCTGCCAGGCGCTGGTCGGTGTCCCGGTCACGGGCCATGTTCCGGGCGACCTTGTCTGACCAGTAGCCCTCGTTGGTCTTCGGCGGGACGTAGTGCTCGGGGCAGCCGTGCCAGTAGCAGCCGTCGATGAAGACAGCCACCTTCGCCGGACGGAAGACCATGTCTGCCGTCCGGCGAAGATCGGGCAGCGGCCTCGCTGCCACGCGGTAGCGCAGGCCCTGGGCGTGGACTAGTCGCCTGATCAGCTTCTCGGGCGCGGTGTCGCGGCTGCGGATGGCCTGCATATTGCGCCGCCGTGCCGCTGAGGAGGCCCAGGAGCCGGCAGGCGGCACCCAGACGTCCTCGCTGACCGTCACGCCATCTGAGGTGTCCTGGTCAGAGTCATGTTCCTCAAGCTTCTTCCTCACGGTTGCCCCCCGGCAGTTTGGGGCCTTCCCGCTCTGGGGCGTCCGGAGTGGCGAGAGCCCATTCACTTCCTCCCAGTTCAACACGCAGGCGTCCCCATGGTGAGGCATAGCTTAGAGCTACCCGGAAGCTTAGGAACTCACCGCGGGGGAACTTCGGCATCGATGCGGCGGGCTACCTCGCGGGGTGCTTTTCGAAAGGGCCGGGACGGTGCTCGCCGAACGGTGCCAGCCTTTTTCTAACTAGTCGGAATGGCAACCCAGTCTTCCGGCCCGATCTCAAATCCATACTTTCGGGCTTGTGCGCGATCGGCAAGCCAGGTCCCCACCAGGACAAGTTGCCCTCTAGCGGCGGCCCTCTCTTTGACAGCGCGAGCCCTGCGCATTGGATCCTTTCTTCCGGCGCATACGGTAAGAATGACACTTCTGCCGATCACTATTCCCGGAAGGTGCTCAAAAAGTCGCAGCAGTCTAACTTCCTGTCCGGCGCCATCCTCGAACACCTCCTCTATTTGTTCCTCGGTGAGGAGCGTCAGAGGGTTTGTCGGGATAGGTGTCCAGTCGTACAGAGGGACACTCCAATTCCTTTTCGCCTCGGCCGCGATTCCCCGCTTTCCGTCATTGTTCCCGTCCCCTCGGTGAAGCCACGATCTGTGGGTACGGATTAGCAAGGTGCGGTGAATGTTTTCTTCAAGTCGGATTTGGGTGCAGATGCACAGATGGCAGTGAGCCTCAGTCGGAATGGTCCAATTCTTGCCGACGGTCGCCTTGATGTCGACTGGTATGCCAGCCAATTCAATGTCGAGGGGCTTCACTTTCCGCCAGTCAAAAACTCGCTGTACTTCATATTCCAGTTTCGCTCCTACCGAAGCTCGCTCGCCGGGGTGAACGTCAGGAGAGCGAAGGTCAAAACGCCAGGTTCGTGCGCCGTCAAGGACGTAGTCGATCGAAGCCTGAATCGCACTTGTATAACCGGAAGCGAGATCGTAATTTCCGAGCTCGGCCAGTACGGCTTGCAGCTCTTCGTCATCCTCGGGAGCGCGCAGCACTCCGCCCTCAGCCCGACAGTTGGGGTTCAAGCACACGTCGCCCGGTGCCTCGATCTGCAGTCTGCCCATGGTGTCCCCCAATGGTACGTAATTAGATAAACGGCAGCCTAGATTTCGCGACCGTCCGCTCAGTCGTATGTGCCGCTACTCGGCGCTATTCGGTGAGACCCATGGCAACCTGACCTGTCGTCAGCCCCGTGGTCGAATACACGTCAGAGGGAACCGTGGCTTCGCCCTCATAGCGCGAGTTCTTGGCTCGGAAACGCACCAGACGCCTGTCGCCGCTGGTAGCCGACTGCGGAGGGATAAGGGTGAAAGCCATCACAACCCTCGACGGATCGGCGATGCCGTTGTGGACCGCGGCCTGGATGCTGTCCTGGCTGCTGCCCTCCACGACGGGATAGAGCAGAGCCACACCAGTCCTGGGTCCGATGAGAGTGCTGCCCTCGACAGCGGCGTCATTGATGAGCCGTTGAGCTGCAGTGCGGTGCTCCACGCTGGCGATGCGGCCGAAGCTGCTCTTGCCGGCTTGGATGCTCCGTCGGACAAGGGACAAGGGGACCGAGCCGACGACACTCGCGTCGACGCGGTTGCCCGAGGCCAGGCGGGGCGAGATGAGGAGCCAGTCATCCACCCGGGCAAGGGTGCCGTCAAGCTGCTGCAGGTAGGTCAGGTGCGGGTCGAAGTACCGGGGCCGTTCCCACTCGAGCTTGCGCAGCACGCTCAGCAGATCGCCGTGGGTGACGATGCCAGTGAGCGCCGTGAACGTCCGTGAGAGAGGGCTTGAGCTGTCCGGGGGGTTGTTGAACGGCACAGGCTCCGGAGCCAGTGCGCTCAGTACCGGCCGCCAGTGTTCGGTGTTGCGCTTCGTCACTGAACCGGTGAGCGGGTACGAGGCAGGCTCGATGGGACGGCCCGGGGACCGGATTTCGACAAGCTCGGCATTGAACATCTTGTTGCGCGCCGAGGGCTTGAGCCACGGAAGGTGCTGCGCCACAAGCGGGGGGATCTCGACGGGGGTGACCTGAGGCTTGCCGTCGACCAGCTCGGCGTACTGGGCCAGCTGCTCCCGGAACGTCTCCTCGTCACGGCAGACGGCCTCGTACGCCTCATAGAGATCGACGGACCTGTCGCGACCGAACGGCTCCTCACGGCCGATGTACAGCCGGACGAGGTCCCGGTACCCAGGGCGGAAGCCGAACCAGCGGCCCATCTGCATCAGAGTGTCGGCCTGCTGAGTGGTGCGGCGGTAGTAGGTGACGGTCAGGCCCTCAACTGTGAAGCCGCGGGACAGCTTCGTACCGCCCACGAGGATCTTCCAGACGTTCGGTGTCCGGTCGAAGTCCAGGTCGAGCTGGGCGAAGTACCGGTCGGTGTCCCCGTTCACGACGATGACCGGCTGGCCTCCGCTGCCGATGCGCTGCCGTGCGGCATGCACGTAGGGCCGCAGCTCCTCGTAGGAGGACGGCGATGGCAGATCGCCTGCCTGAGCCGCACTGACGGGCCCGAAGTCGTCCTCCCAGAGCGCAGCGAGACGTTCGTGTCCTGCAGTGGAGCTGTATCCCGCCTGGTGCCACATGGTGTTGATGCGCAGCGCCAGGTCAGCGTGGTCGTCCTGTCGCACTGACTGGTGGGCGAGCATGGTGTGGTGCCGGAAGGCGGCGTCGGGCACACCGTGATCCGCTCGGTAGAGCTTGAGGGCGCCGGACAGCACGAAGGCGTCCATCGCCTCCTGGAGCCTGTCTCCCGTGGAGTCGTAGATCCCTCGCACGTGTGCCTTCTCCTGCGAGTTGGCGTAGGTGCGCTGGTCGACAGGCACGGGGGAGTTCAGATCATGGAAATCCTGGACGCCCATGTACCCGGCCGGCCGGGGCAGCGAGATCAAGAAGTCGCTGGGGAAGATGTCCATGTCGTCGCCGGGGTCGATGAAAACGTTGGCGAACGGGGTCGCGGTGTAGCCGACGTACTGGGCCCGCGGCAGCAGGCCGAGCAACTTGGAGATCAAGCCGTTGATCGCGGTGCGCTCGGTGCTTCCGCGCTCCCACTTCTTGGGGTCGGAGGTGTTGACGGAGGCCTGGTCAGACTCGTCGTCGATGATGAGCGCGGGCAACTCCCCCAAGATGCCGTGGATCTGCTTGAGGTCCTTGACCAGCTTGGTGAGGACGCTCTTGTTCTTCTTCACCACGAGAATCCGTGCTGCGGCATGGTGCAGGTTCGCCGGATCATGCAAGGGCTGGGTCGGGACGCGCTTCTCGAACTCCAACGCGCGGATGCCCTGAGCCAGACTCTTGTAGTCGTTGTCGCGGGTCGTCAGGCGCTCGATGTCGAAGGCCCCGAGCGTGGAAGGGCGGGCACCGTGGCGAACGAAGTCCGGCCAGCCCTCGTCATCGCCTACGTAGTCCACGCCCACGAGTGAGTCGACGTCCGAGAGGTCGGCGCCACGCAGGATGTTCTCCTGGCCGATCAGTTCCATGTCGAGGCGCCGCTGCGTCTGGGCACGCAGCAGGTTGAGGGTGCCGCCCAGCACGATGACCAGCCGGTATCCGGCGTCGATGGCCTTGGCGGCCACTCCAGTGAAGTTCGCAGTCTTGCCGGACTGGACATAGCCGACGACCAGACCCTTGGCCTGCCGGGCAGCCGACTGTTCGGGATCGGCGAGGCGCTCGACGACAGCCCGGCTCGCCTGGTCCAGGCTCGCAATGGCCGCCTCGGACCAGCCCTTCTCACGTAGCTTCCGCTCGTATGCCGTCCAGTAGAAACGTCTGGCGGCTGCGCGTTCAGCGGTGTACCAGGGAGTGAACTCCTTGGTGATCACCGTTTCTCCAGGCACCTTCGCGACGGGCACGGCCTGTTCGAGGGCCTTGCAGAGGTCGCTGCCGAACCCGAGGTGCTCGTAGATCACAGCACGTCGCTCGTCCGTCCGGGCTGGAGTGCTGCCACCCCAGGGCGGATTCTCGGCGAAGTCCCAGGCAGTCAGGTGCCGGTTCCACAGAGCAGTCAGCGCCTCGTCCCCGCTGAGGAGATGTGAGCGGAACAGCTCCTCGCTCAGATCCGCGTCCGGATACACCTCGGCGGCCAGCCTGGCCCAGGAGGCGAAGGTACGGGGCAGGCTGCCCATGCCCGCCAGCGCGGAGGTGTGGATGTCGAGCAGCACGGCAGGTGAAGTGGTGGTCATGATTCCCCCAGTCAGGACTGAAGTGAGAGCGGTACTGGATCAGTCAACGGGCTGCGTACGGCGCTCTCGGTGCGCGGCTGCCGCGGCCAGCAAAATCGTGTTCCAGTAATCCACTCGGTCCTGTCGGCCGCGCTCCCAGCGGCCGAGACCGAAACAGTCCTCAAGCAGCAGATACAGCAGCGTTTTTGTCACGGGTGCGTCGTTGCTCCCGCCGCGTCTTCCGTCGTTGAGGTGGCTGCGGAAGGCTCTGTTGAGCAGGACGACGTTGTTCTCGCGGTCAAGGTCGAAGAACTTGTCCGCGGGCAGCGCCGCCCAGGAGAAGGCGATCGGCTCTTCACCCGGCTTCTCGGGCAGCTCTTCCTTGATGACCCGCTTGATCTTCGGGTCCATACCCTTGCCCGGAGGCGTCACGGCCTTGCGCACGATCTCGGTGCGCTTGGCCCCTTCCCGATACGTAGCCTCAGCGTCATTGAGGTACTGGTGGAAGGTGTGGCCGTCTGCGTCCACAGCCTTCTCGACGCCGAGTGTGAAGGCAGGCGTGACGGTGACGCTCTCCTTCTTGACGTCCAGGCTGAGAACGCTATTGCTCTGGGCGGGGAGGTCGACTTCGACGCGGGCGAGCGCCAAGTGTGCCTCGGGATTGCGCAGGCCGTTCCAGCCGCCGGCCTGGACGAGGCGGTTGTTGCGGTAGAAGTAGAACCCTTGCCGGTCGGTGAGCGAGCCGATCTGCCGGAACCCTGCCTGCTTCGACTTCGCGGGCCAAATGTGCGCGGTCAGCTGGATGTCGCCGAGACCTTCGACGGGAGCCGTGAAAGTACGCGGGTAGCGTGCCTTGCCGGGCACCTTGTACCCGAAGGGGTCCAGGGCCTGGACGGCGATGTGGTCTACTTCTTCGCCGAGTTCCCCCTCGGCGCTGCTGATGTCCCACACGGCGATGTCGAGCTTGAGTCCGTTCTGCAGGAAACGGTGCAGGTAGAGGCCGAGGTGAGTCTCAAGACGCGCGATGGCCTTGGACAGGAAGTGGTCGCTCTGGCCGGTCGTCACGGTCTCGAAGACGCGGACCTGGTCCCAGCGCACGATCGTGCCCTGCCACTCGATGATGCCGTCGTAGCGGTCCACAAGTTCCTGTGCGTACCGTGGATCGACTGTGTCGCAGCGGAAGCTGTCCTCGATGCCCTCCGCCGTGAGCCGTCGGCCTGCTGCGCGGCTGCGCTTGGTGCGGCTGACGACTGTCAGGGAAGCTGCGTGGGAGAGTGAGGCCGCTTTCAGTCCCGTCCCGTACATGCCGAGGGCGCTATCCCCGTAGTCGCGGCGCCGTCCCACCGTCATGGCCGCATCCAGGCCGGCATCGTCCATGCCCGTGCCGTTGTCGATGACCAGCAGGGTAAGGATGCGCTCGGCGTCGCGCAGGAAGTGCACGACTATCTTGTCGGCCCCGGCGTCGATCGAGTTGTCGACCAGGTCGGCGATGGCGACCTCAAAGCCGTAGCCCTGATTCGTCAGGGCCTTGCCGTAGCCGGCGTCTGGCGGCAGATGCGTGCTGCCGGTCGTGGGGACCTCGTACTGCCAGACAGTGCCGGGCTCGTAGGGCATGTGTTGCTTCCTCAAATACACAGGTCTGGGCCTTGTCAGCGCATGACGGCCCTCCGCTTCGGTTGGTTCGTGTGACGGTACTGCAAAGGTCAGACATTGAAGCAGTTGAACCATGAAGTGGGGGGATTAGTCCCGAATTTGATGGTGTGGAGTGCTCCGTCCTGCGCTTCTAGAGCAGGTCTGTGACGGGATCAGGCGGGCATTCCGGCATAAGCTCCTGCCATAGTGCAAAGCCCCGCGCTTCACGTCGACGCCTACCTCGTCGACGTCCCCGACTACCGCAAGGTCGTCCTGACGCGGCTGCGGGAGCTGTGCCGGGCCGAGCTTGAGGGGTTCGCGGAGGTCATGGCCTACGGGGTGCCCACATACCAGCGGGACGGCGTCGCGGAGATCGCGTTCGCCAGTCAGAAGCACTACCTCTCCCTCTACCTCCTCCGCGGCGGCGTCCGTGACGCCTTCGCCGGGCGGCCGGCCGGCCAGAGCATGGGCATGGGCAAGAGCTGCCTCCGCTTCCGTCGGCCCGGCAGCGTCGACCTCGACCTGGTCAGCGACTTGCTCCGCGCCACCGCGGCCGCCTCCGGCCCGGCCGCCCAGTAACCCCGCCGCCCCCGCCGTACCCGGCACACACGCCGCCGCCCCCGGCGCCCCCCTCACCCCCTCCAAATTAGTCGTGCGCAATCTAGTTGCGCACAACTAAATAGGACGCTATCTTCTTCATCAGTGCTCAGCGCACACCAGACCTCAGAGAGGGGCACACCCCATGCCGTTCATCACCGTCGGCCAGGAGAACAGCACCGACATCGACCTGTACTACGAGGATCACGGCACCGGGCAGCCGGTCGTGCTGATCCACGGGTACCCGCTCGACGGTCACTCCTGGGAGAAGCAGACCGCCGCCCTGCTCGCCGCCGGCTACCGGGTCATCACCTACGACCGGCGCGGGTTCGGGCAGTCCGGGCAGCCGACCACCGGCTACGACTACGACACCTTCGCCGCCGACCTGAACACCGTCATGGAGACCCTGGACCTGCGCGACGCGGTCCTCGTCGGGTTCTCCATGGGCACCGGCGAGGTCGGGCGCTACCTCGGGACGTACGGGTCGGAGCGCGTCGCGAAGGCCGCCTTCCTCGCCTCGCTCGAGCCGTACCTGCTCAAGACGGACGACAACCCCACGGGCGTCGACGGCTCCGTCTTCGAGGGCATCGAGAAGGCCGTCACCGAGGACCGGTACGCCTACTTCACCGCGTTCTACCAGGACTTCTACAACCTGGACGAGAACCTCGGCACCCGCATCAGCGAAGAGGCCCTGCGCAACAGCTGGAACGTGGCCGCCGGTTCCTCGCCGTACGCCTCCATCGCCGCCGTCGCCACCTGGACCACCGACTTCCGCGCCGACCTGGCGAAGATCGACGTCCCGGCGCTGATCCTGCACGGCACCGCCGACCGGATCCTCCCCATCGAGGCCACCGGCGAGCCCTTCCACCGGGCCCTGCCCCAGGCCGAATACGTCGTCGTCGAGGGCGCCCCGCACGGCCTGCTGTGGACCCACGCCCAGGAGGTCACCGACGCCCTTCTCGCCTTCCTGGCCAAGTGAGCCGACCCCACCGAAGCAGTGCGCCCGGCCGCCGGACGAACCGGTGACCGGGCGCACCCCCGCATGCGCGTCAGCGCGAAAGCTCCAAGAAGACGCCTACACCCCGTGGCACTCCCCGTACACCTGACCCGACCCGCACCAGCACGCCTCCGACCGCTCCGGCGGCCACGCCACCGCACGCCCCCGCGCCGCCAGCGTCGTCGCGTACTGGGGAAGGAGTGAGGCGTCGGACGGGGGCGTCAGCTCCGACGCGGCGAACGCCTCGTACGACGGGACCGTGCCCCGCACGATGCCCAGGTTCGGCGTGCCCGAGGCGGCCAGTTCGCGCAGGGCTCCCTCTATCGTCGCCAGGTGCGCCTCGTGGGACGGGTACTCCTCCGCGAGGTCCGGGTACGCGTCCGTCAGCTCCGCCAGCTCGCCGGCCGGCCAGTGCAGCACCGCCACCGGGAACGGGCGGGACAGCGCCTCCCGGTACGCGCCCAGCTCCGCGCGCAGCCGCAGGATCTCCGCCTCCAGCTCCTCCGGGTTCTCCGAGCCGAGCGACCACACGCGCTTCGGGTCGTGCAGCTCGTCCAGGCCGATGGGGTGCCGGTGCACGGAGTCGGCGAGCGCGTCCCACTCGTCGTGCGCCGCGCCCAGCATCCTGCGCACCCGGTGGCGGCCGAAGAGCAGCGGGTACGTGGCGCGCGGAGGCTCGCCCACGCCCGTCAGCAGCAGGCGCACCGCCTCGGTGAACGTCTCGTGCGCCTGCTCCAGCTCGTCGTGCGCCTCCAGCGCCTCCGCGACGATCACCCAGGGGGCGGGGTCGCGCGGGGACGCCGTGCGGATGCCGTCGATGATCGCGCGGGCCTCCGCCTCGTGGCCGTACTCCCACAGGTTGGAGGCCTTCAGGGCGCGGACCAGGTACGGGTTGTCCAGGTCCGCGCCCGAGGTCAGCAGGCGGTCGTAGAGCGCCGTCGCGGCCGGGCGGTCACCGGCCAGCTCCCGGTGCGCGGCGGCCCGCAGCAGCAGGGCCTCGGCGTCCTCGGGGTAGCGGTCGGCGGTCCGCTCAAGACGGGCGGCCTCGTTGATGTGGTCGACGTTTTCGGCAGGCGTGTCGGGGCGCATGGGGGACACCGTACTGCCGACAGGTGACAGAAGTGAGGGCCCCAGGGCCCTCGGGCGCCGGTCCACGGCCGGCTCGCCCCGGTCCTACGACCGTTCCCGCAGCGCCAGCACCGCCACCGCCGCGACCAGCGCCAGCACCGCGGACACCACCATCGCGACGTCCGTGCCGCGGGCCGGGCCGCCGCTCGACGACGTCGCCACGGCGATGGTGAGGGAGACGCCGGCGCACGAGCCGATGTACCGCAGGGTCTGCTGCGCGCCCGAGCCCATCGCGGCCCGCGCGGCCGGCACCGACTCCACCGCGAGCAGCGGCAGCGCCGCGTTGAGCAGGCCGCTGCCGACCCCGGCGATCAGCATGCCGGGGACGAACCGCGCCGTGGAGCCCGCGTCCAGCGCACCCAGCATGGTGATCACGCCGACCGCGTGCAGGGCGAACGCGACGGCCAGCTGGACGCGGGTCGGGACGCGGCCGGCCAGGCGGCGGGCCTGGAGCGCGACGACGAAGGCGAGGCCCGCCCACAGCAGCGTCAGCAGGGCCGTGTCCATCGCGGACATCCCCAGCACCCGCTGGAGCACCGCCGGCAAGAAGCTGAACAGGCCGATCACCGACAGTCCCGTGAACAGGCCGCCCACGGACGAGGCGAGGAAACCGCGGTGGCGGAGCAGGGACAGGTCGATCATCGGGGCCGCCGTGCGGCGCTCCACCAGCGCGAACCCGGCGAGGAGGACGACGGCCGCGCCCAGCAGCAGCCACACCGGCGCCCGCAGCCAGCCGTCCCGGCCCAGCGTCAGGGCCGCCACCAGGGAGACCAGCGCGAGTCCGAACGTCGCGGCCCCCGCGAAGTCGGGCCGGCCGCCGCGGGCCGACCGCGACTCGGTGAGCGTCCTGGTGCCCAGCAGGGCGATCACCACGGCGGCGGCGCCGAGGACGCCGTAGACCGCGCGCCAGTTGGGTATCCCGGCGGCGAGCAGCGGGCCCACCGCGATGCCCCCGGTGACGAACGCGCCCCACACGCCCGTCGCCCGCAGCCGTCCCGCGGCCGTCGGGAAGGCGTGCACGATCAGGCCGAGACTGCTGGCCAGCAGGGCCGCGCTGGCCGCGCCCTGCGCGATCCGGGCCAGGGTGAACAGCCAGGTGCCGGTGGCGAGGGCGCCGAGCGCCGTGGTGACGCCGAGCGCAAGCGTGCCCCAGACGAAGATCCGGCGGCGCCCGTAGTCGTCGGCGAGGCTGCCGGCCACCAGGAGCAGCGCGGCGAGCCCCAGCGGGGTGCCGTTGAGCAGCCACGCCTGTGCGGACAGCGGGGTGTGCAGGGCGGCCGCGGTGGCGGGCAGCGTGACGATCGGGGCGGTGTACGTCATCAGCGCCACGGCCGTGGCGGCGCTGGTCAGGGCCAGGGTGGCGCCGGGGCGCGGAGGTGACTCGGGGCCGGCGGCCCGCGCGGTGGCGGCCTGCGCCTGTGCGGCGGTGGCGGGGGTGGCGGTCATGTCGTCGGGGTCCTCTGCGGGGTCGGGGAGGGGGCGGGTGAGAGATGAAAGGGTAGGTTCGTTCATTGAACCTACCTGGACCCGTCCACGGTAGCACCAGTCAGTTCGATGATTGAACCAATAAGCGGAAAAGTGGTTACAGTGGACGGCATGGCACTGGGCAAGGACTACGCGACGCAGGAGTGCTCCATCGCGAGCGCCCTGGAGGTCATCGGCGAACGCTGGACGCTGCTCGTCATCCGCGACGCCTTCTACGGCGTGCGCCGCTACAACGACTTCCTCGTCCACCTCGGCATCCCGCGCGCGGTCCTCGCCTCCCGCCTCCAGGCGCTCACCGCCCAGGGCATCCTGGAGAAGCGCCGCTACCAGGAGTCCCCGCCCCGCGACGAATACGTCCTCACCGACCGCGGCACCGCCCTGTGGCCCACCCTCCGCGCCCTCGGACTGTGGGGCCGCGAGCACCTCACCGAGCGCCGGCTGCGCATCTTCCGGCACGCCGCCTGCGGCACCGAGCTCGGCCCGTACGGCGAATGCCCCGCCTGCGGAACCGTCGTGGCCGTCCCGGACGTCGAAGTGGTACCGGGACCGGACCTCAGCCGTGACCCGGCCGACCCGGTCAGCCGGGCGCTGCTCAAGCCGAAGCGGCTGCTGCAGCCCGTGGAGGTCGACCCCGCCTGACGGACGGCTCACGCCGAGCTGACAGAGGGACCTGGCACAATGCGGTGCACGCGACGCACCGCGAGACGGAGAGAGGGGGGACACGGCACCGTGTCAGGGTTCACCACGCGGCACACGCCCGCCGGGCGGCCGGACACGCGCTCCGCGCGCACCCTCCTCGCCCTGCTTTTCCCGCTGCTCCAGATCGCCCTGCTGCTGACCCCGGCTCCCGACGGCGGCCTCTCCCTGGTCCACGTCACGCTCGCCGCGACCGCGGCGGCCGGCGCCGCCCTCACCACCTGCGCCGTCATCGCCGCCCGCAGCGCGCCCGCCGTGCCACCCACCCGGGTCCGCACGGCCCTGCGCGACCGCGACCGGCGTACGGCCTTCCTCCCCCAGCGGGATCCCGACGCCAAGGGGCGCACCCGCCCCCGAGCGCCCGGACACGCCCTCCCGGCGACCGCCGCGTAGGGCACCTCCGCAGGACGTTCTTCCCACGTTCCCTCCGCACGCCCCGCGCGCGGGTCGTCATGCCGACCATCCCCGTCCCGTCCCGGCCGTCCGCCGCGCCGGGACCCCCGGCACGACGAGACCCCCGGAGGGCTCACCCTTGTCTGTCTTCGCCACCCTGGTCGAGCAGCTCGCCGACCTGCTCCGCCCCCTGTTCGGCCTGTCCGCCGCGGCCGCCGCGATCATCGCGTTCACCGCCCTCGTACGCCTTCTCGTCCACCCGCTCTCCCGGGCCGCCGCGCGCGGGCAGAAGGCGCGGACCGCGCTCCAGCCGCGCATCGCCGAACTGCGCCGCAAGCACGGCAAGAACCCGGAGAAGCTCCAGAAGGCCGTGATGGAGCTGCACGCCGAGGAGAAGGTGTCCCCACTGTCCGGCTGCCTGCCCAGCCTGCTCCAGCTCCCCGCGTTCTTCCTGCTCTACCACCTCTTCTCCAGCGGCTCGATCGGCGGCGAACCCAACGCGCTGCTCACCCACCAGCTGCTCGACGCGCCCCTCGGCGGCCGGTGGGCGGACGCCCTCGACCACGGCGGCGCGTTCGGCGGGGCCGGCCTGGTGTACCTCGGCCTCTTCGCGGTCGTCGCGGTCGTCGCGTACTTCAGCTACCGGCTCTCCCGCCGGATGACCGCGGCGTCGGCGGCGATGGCGGGCACGGCGGGCACGGGCGCGGGCCCGCAGGTGCCGGGTGCCGCGGCCATGGGCGGGGTCATGAAGGTGATGCCGTTCATGTCCTTCTTCACCCTGGTCACGGTGGCCGTCGTGCCCCTGGCCGCCGCGCTCTACGTGGTCACCTCCACGACGTGGAGCGTGATCGAGCGGTCCGTGCTGTACCGGTGAGCCGGGGCGGGGCGCGGTCCAGTACGTGAACCGGGTCTTGCGGAGTGGAGGGCCCGGCCTGGAGGATCGGCCGGTCCTCCGACGGCCGCGCCCGCCGCACCGGTCGTCCCCGTCGGGCGGGCGCCCGCGAGCGAGGGAGACACCACCATGAAGCTGCTGCGCGTCGGTACGGCGGGACGGGAACGGCCCGCGCTGCTCGACCCCGACGGGACCCTGCGGGACCTGTCCGGACTCGTCGCGGACATCGACGGGACGCTCCTCGCCGACGAGGACGCCCTCGGCCGGATCAGGAACGCGGCCGCCGCCGGCGACCTGCCCGCGCTGGACGCGACGGGACTGCGCACCGGGCCGCCGCTCGCGCGGATCGGCAAGATCGTGTGCATCGGGCTGAACTACCACGACCACGCCCGCGAGACCGGCGCCGAGCCGCCCGCCGAGCCGGTGGTCTTCCTCAAGGCCCCGGACACCGTCGTCGGCCCCGACGACACGGTGCTGATCCCGCGCGGGTCGGTGAAGACCGACTGGGAGGTCGAACTCGCCGTCGTGATCGGCCGGACCGCGCGGTACCTGGAGTCGGCGGAGGAAGGACTCGCGCACGTCGCCGGGTACGCCGTCGCCCACGACGTCTCCGAGCGGGAGTTCCAGATCGAACGCGGCGGCACCTGGGACAAGGGCAAGAACTGCGAGACGTTCAACCCGCTCGGCCCCTGGCTGGTCACCGCCGACGAGGTGCCCGACCCGCAGGACCTGTCCCTGCGGCTGTGGGTCAACGGCGAGCTGAAGCAGGACGGCACGACGGCCGAGCAGATCTTCCCCGTCGGCGAGGTCGTGCGCTACGTCAGCCGCTTCATGACCCTGTACCCGGGCGACGTCGTCAGCACCGGCACCCCGGCGGGCGTGGCGATGGGCCACCCCGAACCGAAGCCGTACCTGAGGGCCGGGGACGTGGTCGAACTGGAGGTCACGGGGCTGGGCCGGCAACGGCAGGTGCTGGCGCAGGCGTAGGGCACGGCGCGGGAGCGCGGGTGTCCCCGCGCTCCCCGCCCGGCCGTCGTACGCGCCCTTCCCCGGCGGGCCCCGCCCCGCCACACTGGGTCCGCCCGACGCCGGTCACGCCCGCTTCCTGGGCGGGGCGAGGGGGTGGGGGGCGGACCCGGGGGGAGTGAGGGGTGTGACGGTGGGAGAGGATCCGTCCGAGGACGAGGTGCGGGCGGAGTTGGACGCGTATCTGGCTCGCCGCAAGGGGAAAGGAAGCGGTCGCACCGCGGCGGACTTCACCCTCACCCGGCTGCCCCTGCTCCGCGCCTCGGTCACCCGTCACATCGAACGGCGTACCGAGGCGACACGGCACGAACCCGGTTCCGTCGACCTCGCCGGCCGCCCCGTCTACGACGTGCTGCGGGACTACGAACTCGGCCCGCGCGACAAGCCCTTGGACAAGCCGGTGGAGCTGGTCCGCCGCGGCACGGTGAACGTGCGGTCCTGCGGCTGCGCGAACGGCCGGCAGCAGTGCGCCGACTGCAAGGGCATGACGTACCGCACCTGTGAGCCGTCCCAGCCGTGTCCCGTGTGCGCGGGGGTCTCCCCGTGCAGCCAGTACCTCAAGCACGGCGGTATCCCCAGCAGCCCGCCCCGGCCGCCCAAGGCGCGCAGGGCGGCGCACCCCGAGGAGCGGGTGACCTGCGCGGCCTGCCACACCCCCGACAGCGCGTGCCCCGGATGCCAGGGCTGGGGGAGAGTCAGGTGCGAGAAGTGCCAGGCACGCGGGCGCATCCCCTGCGGGCCTTGCAAGGCGACCGGGACCGTCACCTGCGGGACGTGCCGCGGCCAGGGGCGGACGACGTCCTGGACGGCCGGGCGGATCGCCTGGGTCTCGGAGACCGAGGCGGTGTCCCACCCCGACACGTGGCCCCGGCGCGTGACGGCCGAACTGAGGTCGGCCGGCTGGCGCAAGGACCGGCTCGGCGTCGGAGACCCGCTCCCCGACGACCTCTCCGCCGACCACCGCTCGGTCCTCGCACCACACCTGCGGCAGCACGAGGGGGAGCAGGACCGCACGGTCGTCATCGAGCGGATCACCGTCGTCCGGGCGACGCCGCGGGGCAGCGGCGACCGGGAGTACTACCTCTACCGCGGCTTCTCCGGAAACCTGGAGGTGCAGGCGCGGATCTCGGACGAGGGCAGGAGGAAGGCCGTGGCGGCGGTGCTGGCGGCCGTCGTCCTGCTCGTCGTCGTCCTCCTCCTCGTCAAGTGACCCGGGCTAGGCCCGTGACAAGAAGTGTTCCAGTGCCTCCACCACCAGCCGGTGGTCCTGGAGTTGGGGCAGGCCCGAGACCGTCACCGCGCCGATGACGCCCACGCCCTCGACCGTGATCGGGAACGAGCCGCCGTGCGCCGCGTACGTGTCCGGGTCGAGGCGGGACGACTCCTCGAACGTCGTGCCCTTCGCCCGGAACCGCGCACCCACCAGGTAGGAGGCGGAGCCGTACCGTTCCACCACGCGGCGCTTGCGGGCGATCCACGCGTCGTTGTCGGGCGTGGAGCCCGGCAGCGCCGCGTGGAAAAGCTGCTGGCCGGCGCGGCGGATGTCGATCGCGACCGGCGCCTGCCGCTCACGCGCCAGCTCCACCAGCAGGGAGCCCAGCGCCCACGCGTCGTCGTGCGTGAACTGCCGGAAGACAAGCCGGCGTTCCTGCGCCTCCAGGTCCTCCACGGTCGGGGTGAGCTCCGGCTTCTGGGTGGTCACAGCGTCACCGTCACCTTCTCGGCGGCCGAACGGCGCGCCGCTTCCAGGACGTCCAGGGCCGCGGCGGCCTCCAGCGCGGTCACCGGGTTGGGGCCGTCGGCGTGCAGCGCCCGCGCCACGGCCGCGTAGTAGGCGGGGTAGTCACCCGGCAGGGTGGGGACGGGGGCGCCGCCGCCGGTCACCGGGGACTCCCCGGCGCCGAGACGGCCCCACAACTCCTCGGGCTCGACGCCCCACTCGGTGCCGGACGCGCCCGGACGGGAGCCGTCGCGCAGGGCGGCCTCCTGCGGGTCCAAGCCGTGCTTGACGTAACCGGCCTTCGAGCCGAGGACGCGGAAGCGCGGCCCGAGCTGGGCGGTGGTCGCGGAGACGTACAGGTGGGAGCGGACACCGCTCTCGTGGGTGAGCGCGAGGAACGTGTCGTCGTCGGCCTGCGCGCCCTCGCGGCGGACATCCGTCTCCGCGTACACCGACGTCACCGGGCCGAACAGGACCAGCGCCTGGTCGACGACATGGCTGCCGAGGTCGTACAGCAGGCCGCCGATCTCCGCCGGGTCGCCCGACTCCCGCCAGCCGCCCTTGAGCTGCGGGCGCCAGCGCTCGAAGCGCGACTCGAACCGGTACACCTCGCCCAGCTCGCCGTCGGCGATCAGCCGGCGCAGGGTGAGGAAGTCGTTGTCCCAGCGGCGGTTCTGGAAGACGGACAGCAGCAGGCCGCGCTTCTCGGCCAGCTCGGCCAGCGTGCGGGCCTCCGCCGCCGTGCCCGCGACGGGCTTGTCCACGACGACCGGCAGACCGGCCTCCAGCGCGGCGGTGGCGAGCGGGACGTGCGTTTTGTTCGGCGACGCGACGACGATCAGGTCCAGTTCGTCCGCGCGCGCCCACAGCTCGTCCGCCGAGGCGGCCACCCGTACGTCCGGGTGCTCGGCGCGGGCCTGCGCCTGCCGCTCGGGGTTCGAGGTGACGACCGTGTCGAGCGCGAGGCCCGGGGTCGCGGCGATCAGCGGGGCGTGGAACACGGAACCCGCGAGGCCGTAGCCCACGAGGCCGACGCGAAGGGGAGTGCCAGTCATGCGTCCTACTTTCGCAACGCTGTTGCCAAAGTGCAAGAGCGGGACACAATGGGCGGGTGAACAGGACGTACGGCGGTGGCATGCGAGGCGCGGGCGGCGGCGCCAACCTGCTCGCCCTGCGCAGCCACAACACCGCGCTGGTGCTGGATCTGCTGCGCAAGGCCGGGACGGAGGGCATCAGCCGACTGGAGCTGGCCGAGCGCACCGGGCTCACCCCGCAGGCGGTCAGCAAGATAACCGCCCGGCTGCGCGAGGAGGGCCTCGCGGCGGAGGCCGGACGACGGGCGTCGACAGGCGGCAAGCCGCGCACGGTGCTGCGGCTGGTGCCGGAGGCGGGGCACGCGGTGGGCGTGCATCTCGACCGCGACGAGCTGCGGGCGGTGCTGGCGGATCTCGACGGCACGGTGGTGGCGCGGCGGCACGCGGCGCTGGATCTGGGGGCGGGCGCGGAGGCTGTGCTGGGGCGGGTCGCCGCCGTGGTGGGGGAGTTGGGGGCGGAGGTCGCGGGGGCCGCCGGGGGGCGGTCGCTGCTGGGGGTGGGCGTCGCGCTGCCCGGGCCGCTCGACCATCGGCGGGGGGTGCTGCACAGGGTGACGGGGTTTCCCGAGTGGGACGGATTCCCGTTGCGGGACGCGCTGGCCGAGCGGTTGGGGGGTGTGCCGGTGGTGGTGGACAAGGACACCAACGCCGTGGCGCTCGGGCTGGCCGTCGGGGGTGAGGGCGGGTCCTTCGCCTATCTGCACCTCGGTACGGGGCTGGGGGCGGGGTTGGTCGTCGGGGGGAGTGTGCACCGGGGGCCGCGGACCGGGGCGGGGGAGTTCGGGCACCAGGTGGTGCAGCTGGACGGGCCGCCGTGCGGGTGCGGGGACCGGGGGTGCGTGGAGGCGCTGTGCCTGGCGGCGGTGGCTCGGGGGGAGATGGGGGAGGCGGCTCGGGTGCTGGGGACCGGGGCGGCGAATCTGGTGGGGTTGCTGGACATCGACCGGGTGCTGGTGGGCGGGCGGACGGTGGAGGGGGCGCCGAGGGTGTTCCTGGGCGGTGTACGGGGGGTACTTGAGGCGCGGGCGCGGCGGACGGGGGAGGAGTGTGTGGGGGTGGGCTTGGTGTCCGGGGAGTCGCGGGTTGCGGAGGGGGCGGCGCAGTTGGTGCTGGCGCCGGTGTTCGGGCAGGACGGGTGAACAGTGCACGGTGTGGGGGTGGGCGGGGGTGCTGCGCAACCCGGCGCCGACGGGGTGCCGCCGCGCCCACCCTCCCCCACTCTCGGCTTCGCTCGAGCGGGGGGACCCCCATCGCCCCAGCGGCACGACTGCCCGCGGCCGCCGAGGGCGCGCTGTCAGCGGCCGGGGCTGCAGCACACCTCAGGGGCGCGGGGAACTGCGCGATCGGCCACGAACGACCCGCGCCCGGCGATGCGGCGGCACCACGGCCCGCGGTCGGCGTGGGCGCGCCGCCAGCGGCGGGGGCTGCAGCACCCTCAGGGGCGCGGGGAACTGCGCGACTGGCCACGGGCGACCCGCGCCCGGCGATGCGGCGGCACCACGGCCCGCGGTCGGCGGGGGTGCGCCGCCAGCGGCGGGGGCTGCAGCACCCTCAGGGGCGCGGGGAACTGCGCGATCGGCCACGAACGACCCGCACCCGGCGATGCGGCGGCACCACGCCCCACGGGCCGCCGAGGGCGCGCCGCCAGCGGCGGGGGCTGCAGCACCCTCAGGGGCGCGGGGAACTGCGCGACTGGCCACGAACGACCCGCACCCGGCGATGCGGCGGCACCACGGCCCGCGGTCGGCGGGGGTGCGCCGCCAGCGGCCGGGGCTGCAGCACACCTCAGGGGCGCGGGGAACTGCGCGATCGGCCACGGACGACCCGCGCCGGGAAAGATTTAGGCTGGGCCCCGCAGGGCCCGACGACGGCAGGAGAGCGTGCACATGGCAGACCGCAAGCCCATCGAGTCCTGGCTCACCGACATGGACGGGGTGCTCATCCACGAAGGCGTGCCGATTCCCGGCGCGGACGCCTTCATCAAGAAGCTCAAGGACTCCGGCCGCCCCTTCCTCGTGCTGACCAACAATTCGATCTACACCCCGCGCGACCTGCACGCCCGGCTGCGCCGGCTGGGGCTCGAGGTGCCGATCGAGAACATCTGGACGTCCGCCCTGGCCACCGCCAAGTTCCTCGACGACCAGCGGCCCGGCGGCTCCGCGTACGTCATCGGCGAGGCCGGTCTGACCACCGCGCTGCACGACATCGGCTACATCCTCACCGACCACGACCCCGACTACGTGGTCCTCGGCGAGACCCGCACGTACTCGTTCGAGGCGATGACCAAGGCCGTGCGGCTGATCAACAACGGCGCCCGCTTCATCTGCACCAACCCCGACGAGACGGGCCCCTCCACCGAGGGCCCGCTCCCGGCGACCGGCGCGGTGGCCGCGCTCATCACCAAGGCGACCGGCCGGCAGCCCTACTTCGCGGGCAAGCCGAACCCGCTGATGATGCGCACCGGGCTGAACACCATCGGGGCGCACTCCGAGAGCAGCGCGATGATCGGCGACCGGATGGACACCGACGTGCTGGCGGGCATCGAGGCCGGCATGAAGACGTACCTGGTGCTGACCGGGCTGACCCGGCCGGAGCAGGTGGAGAACTTCCCGTACCGGCCGAGCAAGGTCGTCGACTCCATCGCCGACATCGTCGACCTCGTCTGATCGTCGTACGGCCGTTTCGCCGTATCTCGTTCACCCGACCGGTCCAGTGCCGCGCGTGAGAGGGTGCGGGGCCGGACCGGGCGGGGGAACCTCCGGAGTGTCTGGAGGTTCACGATGGGTAAGCGGCGACTCGCACTCTGCGCGGGTGTCCTGGCCGTCACCGCGTTCGGTCCGGCGGCCTGCGCGGCGTACGCGGCGGACGGAGGGGACGTCTCGGTGGTCCCCGCGGCTCCCGCGCCCGGCGGTGACATCGCCCTCAGGGTGACCGGGTGCGACGCGCGCGAGGCGGTCGCGCGGTCCACGGCGCTGGTGTCCGACGCCCGCCTCACCCCCGACGACGAGGGCGACGGCCTCGCGGGCGACGGGCGGGTGCGGTCCACGGCCACCGCCGGGACGTACACGGTGACCGTCACCTGCGACGGCACGGAGCACAGGGGCACGGTCCAGGTCGTCCGGAAGCAGACGCCCGCCGCGGGCGCCGAGCCCGCCGCGCGGCCCTCGCCCGTGGCCCCCGTGAACGCCGGAGCAGGCGGCGCGGCACGTGACCTGGCCGGCCGTCCTGAGCAGCAGGGACCCGGCATCGCGCAGACGGTGGTCGCCCTCGCCCTGGCCGGGACCGCCGCCCTCACCGTGCACCGGGCGGCACGCCGTCAGGCGCGGCGCGGCCGGAGGACGGGGTGACCGGCATCGTGCGTGACCTGACGAAACGGCTGCCCGCCGGCGCGGTCTGGGTGGCGCTGCTGCTCGGACTGTGGCTCTGGGGGCAGGGCCTCACCGAGGTGCCCGCGGGGACGGCCGGGCCCGCCACCGGCGACATGGCGGCGGCCGGACGCCCGCCCCTGACCGACCTGCCCACCGTGCACCGGCCGCTGAGGTCCGCGGACCCGCTCACCCTCGACATCCCCGGCCTGGAGCTGCGCGCCCCGGTCGTCGCCCGCGGCCTGGACGAGCGCGGCGCCCCCGAACCGCCGCCGCTCGACCGCGCGGGCGAGGTCGGCTGGTACGCGGCCGGCGCCGCCCCCGGCGCGGAGGGCGCCGCACTGATCGTGGGGCACGTCGACACCGAGACGCGGCCCGCCGTCTTCCACCGGCTCGACACGCTGGAGCCCGGACAGGAGATCCGGGTGGCCCGCAGCGACGGCACCGTCGCCGAGTTCACCGTCGAGGACGTCCGCGTGCTCGACCGGGACGGCTTCGACGCGCGGGAGGCGTACGGCCCGCGCCACGACGGGCGCGCCGAACTCCGCCTGATCACCTGCGGGGGCGCCTTCGACACCGCGGCCGGCGCCTACGAGGCGAACGTCGTCGTCTCCGCGTACCTCACCGACGCCTCGGCGCCCCGCACCGACGCGTGAGCGGGGCGGGAGCCCTCCGGCCCGGCCGACGGCCTGCTCCCCGGAGGCCGTCGGCCGGGCCGGTCCTCGACCGCGCGGAGCACGGGCCGCGGGAGGTGACCCGGCGGGACGCGCGGGAGGTGTGCGGAAGGCACGCGGGAGCACCGGCCCGGCGGTCGGCCGGCCGGCGCACCCGACTCTAGAGGGAAAGCCGGGCCCCGCCCAGGGGCCGGCGCACGTCAAGTCCCGGACCGGTCGCATTCCGTGATCGGCGCAGGTGGGCGCGGATCCGGCCACATCGCGCGCCGACGGCGCCACGGTGTCCCCGGCCCGCTGTAACAGGCCGTGGACAAGCGGCACTCGGCCGTCCTGGCGGGTCGCGGGGTGTGCCAGGATTGGGGCTCGGAACACGTGGAACAAGTGCACCCAAGGGGGGTTGGATGTACGGCAGCAGGGGGGTCGGGGCGTTCGCCGGGGGGCGGGCGTCCGCAGCGGTGCTGGGGGCGGCACTGCTGCTCGCGGGATGTTCCTCCGGGGGTGACGACAGCAAGGAGGGCTCGGCCTCGGCCGTCGTCACGCAGCAGCCGAAGGAGGCGGCCCCCTTCTGGGTCAACCCGGACGGTGCCGCGGCACGCGAGGTCGGCGAACTGCTGGGGGACGGCAGGAAGGCCGAGGCGCAGCAGCTCAGGAAGATCGCCGAGCAGCCCGTCGCGGAGTGGATCAACCCGGAGAACGCCGAGGAGCAGGCGCGGGACTTCACCGAGGGCGCCGACAAGGCCGGACGCCGCGCGGTGCTGGTCCTCTACAACATCCCGCACCGCGACTGCGGCCAGTACTCGCAGGGCGGAGCCGTGGACGGCGACGCCTACCGGGACTTCGTCGACGCGGTGGCCGAGGGCATCGGGGACCGGCCGGCGACGGTCGTGCTGGAACCGGACGCGGTGCTGCACCTGGTCGACGGCTGCACCCCGGAGGAGTTCCACGAGGAGCGCTACGACCTCCTCCACGGAGCCGTCACCAAGCTCAAGGGCCTGAAGGACACCAAGGTGTACGTGGACGCGGGCAACGCCGGCTGGGGCAACCCGGACGAGATCCACGAGCCGCTGAAGCGGGCCGGGATCGAGCGGGCCGACGGCTTCGCGGTGAACGTCTCGAACTTCTACACCACCGAGGACTCCATCGCCTACGGCAAGGAGCTGTCCGCCAAGGTCGGCGGAAAGCACTTCGTCGTCGACACCAGCCGCAACGGCAACGGCCCCTACACCGGGGGCGATCCGGACGAGCGCTGGTGCAACCCGCCCGGCCGGGCGCTCGGCGAGACCCCGACGACCCGCACGTCCGACCCGCTCGTCGACGCCTACCTGTGGATCAAACGCCCGGGGGAGTCGGACGGCGAGTGCAAGGGCGGCCCGAAGGCCGGCGAGTGGTGGGAGGACTACGCCCTGGGGCTGGCGCGCGCGTCGACGACGTAGCGGCCGGGCAGCGGAGCGACACGAGAGGGGCGCCGTGCGGATCGCACGGCGCCCCTCCCTCGTACCGGCGGGCGCGTTACGGCACCTGCACCCACTGGGCCTTGCTGGGCGTGCCGTCGCCGTCGGTGACGAACAGCATGTACCAGCCGGACTGCACCAGGTTCTTGTTCTTCGGCACGGTCACCGTGATCTGGTCGCCGTCGGTCGTGAAGTCCAGGGCGATGGAGCGCTGGTCCACGTCGGTGACGTGGGTGGTGGCGCTCGGCCGGATCAGCCGGACCTTCTTGACCGAGGCCGCGTCCTGCGAGGTGAACGTCCCGGACCCGCCGCGCTTGATGGTCTGCGGCCCTCCCGCGAGGTCGGGCTGCTCCTCGTCGCCGTACAGGTACGGCGGGGTGTAGATCTCGATGCGCTGCTCGAACTCGCCCGGCTTGGTGTTGGCCTTGTCGGCGAACAGCGAGTCCGAGCCGAAGAACATCACGCGGCCGTCGGGCAGCAGGATCGAGCCCGAGTGGTAGTTGCGGCCCACCAGCGGGTCGGCGACCCGCCGCAGCTCGTTCTTCTCCGTGTCGTAGATCCGCGCCTCGAGGATGTTGGAGTCGCTGCGGCCGCGGTAGTCCTCCGAGCCGCCGGAGATCAGCACCTCGTCGTTCGGCAGGACCGACGCCTGCGGGTAGCGGGTGCCCTTGTCGAGCGACGGACCGTCCACGAACGTCGGGTCGTCGGCCTTCAGGTCGACGATCCGGGTCTTCTCACTGGACCGCGGGGACTCGCCCACCCCGCCGCCGCCGATGACCATGTACTTCTCGTCCTGGGCGGGCGGCAGCAGCACCGTGCCGGACGTCTCCATCAGGTCCGGGTCGCTCAGCCCGGGGATCTTCTTGAACTTGTTGGTCTCCACGTCCCAGACGCCCGGCTCACGGCCGACGTCGTCCGGCCCGTAGCCCGCGTTCGATCCCGAGTAGAAGATCTTGCCGTTCTGCATCAGGAACAGCGCCGGGTAGGTCGGGAACTGCCGCTCCTTGTCGGTGTACTCCCACTCCTTGGTCTCCGGGTCGTAGATCTCGTTCTTGCCCGGGACGAGCTGGCCGATGTCGTCGAGGCCGGAGACGCTGAGGATCTTGCCGTCGCTCAGGGTGGTGAGCGTCGGGTACCAGCGGGCCTCCTTCATCGGGTCGACCTTGATGTACTTCTCCGCGACCGGGTCGAACTCGTACGCGTCCCGGATCCCCTGGAAGTCCTTCTTGTCCAGGGCGAGCTTCTCGGCGATGCCGTACGTGTTGCGCGCGTCGTCGCCGGTGAGCCCGTGCACCCGGTAGTTGTCCTGCGTGCCGGTCTCGTACGTGGCGCCTTCCTTCTGCGCCTCGACGTAGAT
Organism: Streptomyces althioticus; assembly: GCA_014649355.1. Lineage (GTDB taxonomy): Bacteria > Actinomycetota > Actinomycetes > Streptomycetales > Streptomycetaceae > Streptomyces > Streptomyces althioticus. Next base: position 351,275 of record BMSW01000005.1, on the reverse strand, counting down.
ACGGCCCACGCCCGGGGTGTTGCCGAGGAACTCGCCCGTCTCCGGGTCGAAGTTCTTCTCGGCGCGCGGCACGAGCACCGGGTCCTTCGACACGAAGGTCTTGCCGTTCTCCTTGCCGGTGAACTTCGTGCCCGCCGGGAGGGTGATCGGCTTGTCCGGGTTCTCGTTCTGGACGAGCATCAGGCCGCCGGCCTTCTTCACGTCGCCCTTGAGCTTCTCGTACCGCTTGGTGCCGCCCGCGATCAGCAGGTTGCCGTTGGCGAGCTGCGTGTGCCCGGTGCAGAACAGGTCGTTCGGCGTGGGGACCTTCTTGATGGTCTTCTTGACCGGGTCCCAGATCCGGGTGTCGTACCTCTTCGCGTCGAAGTTGTCCTGGTTGTTGCCCGACCCCGCGACGAGCAGCACCTTGCCGGTGCGCAGCAGCGCCGCGTGGATGGTGTTCTGCCGGTACTCCTCGGGAAACTCGACGATCTCCCACTTGCCGTTCGCGGCCTTGTACTCCGGCTGATTGATCTTGTACTGGTGGTATTTCTCGGTCCCGAAGCGGTACAGCCACGGGCCGTTCATCCCGGCCAGCGCGAGCACCACCGCCGTGCCTATCGCGATCCGACGGGCGCGACGGCGGCCTGCACGGTCAGTCATTCCTTACGTCCCCCAAGTCCACCAAGGGCGATCTGCATGGTCTGGTCGTCACCGGGGTTGCCGCCCCCGGGGCCTCCCGGCCCTTCGGGGCCCCCTGATCCGCCCGGTGCGCCGTGGGAGCCGGCCCAGTGGGGCCGGGGCTGCGGCTGGTGCGGTGCGTGCTGCTGGGGCATCCGCACGCCGTCGGCCGGGGTGGCGTCCTCGCGCGCGTGCCCCGCCGCGTGCGCGCCGGGCTTCTTCCGGTCCTGCCGCATGCCGTGGCGCCAGGCGAACATCGGCGCCGCGGTGATGAGCAGGGCGAAGGTGGCCCAGATGACCATCGCCGGGTGGGAGTGCCCGAGGACGAGGCCCGCGGCGATGGAGCCACCGAAGATCAGGATGAAGTACCAGTGGTAACGGAAGGTGCCGAACCAGGTGTCCGGGCTGGCCGAGTCGCCCTTCGGGGTGACCACGAACTTGCTCTTGCGGCGCAGCACCGAGTCGATCAGCGCCTTCGCGTAGAGCGGGGCCGACAGCGCGGACATCACCATGCCGGCCACACCGCCGGAGCCCTCCGGCTCGTGCGGGGAGACGTTGTGCCGGCGGTTCCAGACGTACAGGCCGATCTGCAGCGCGGAGGCGTTGCCGTAGAGCATCAGCCAGACGGCCGGGTCGATGTTCACACCCGAGGCGCCCAGACCCAGGAACAGCGCGCAGCTGAGCGCCGCGAGGATCCAGTTCAGGGCGGACATCGGATAGAAGATGATCATCATCGTGTAGTTGAAGAGCTTGCTCGGCGGGAGCGTGAACCAGCCCTTCCAGTACTGCTTGAGGATCGTCTCGTAGGTGCCGCGCGACCAGCGCATCTGCTGGGTGAAGAAGTCGGTCCAGGCGTTGGGGCCCTCACCGACCGCCAGGACGTCCGGGGTGTAGACCGAGCGCCACTTGCGTCCGGTCTCCGGGTTCTTCGCCCGGTGCATCTCGAACCCGGTCGCCATGTCCTCGGTGATCGAGTCGTACAGGCCGCCGATCTGCTTCAGGGCCTTGATGCGCACGGCGTTGGAGGTGCCCACGAACATGGGCGAGCCGTAGCGGTTGCCGGCGCGCTGGATCAGCGCGTGGAAGAGGAACTGCTGGGACTCGGCGGCCTTGGTGACGAAGTTGTCGTAGTTGCCGTAGACCTGCGGGCCGATGACGAAGCCGACGTCCGGGTCGCGGAAGAAGCCGAGCATCCGCTCCAGGTAGTTCGGCAGCGGCACGTGGTCGGTGTCCACGGAGGCGAAGAAGTCGTAGTGGTCGCCGTGCGCGTCCAGCCAGGCGTTGTAGTTGCCGTGCTTGGTCTTGGCGCGGTGCGGGCCCTTCTTCTGGTTCCACTTCGCGACGCCCTTGCGGGAGAAGTGGTGCACGCCGAGGCGCTCGCAGACCGCCTTCACCTCGGGGTCGTCGCCCTCGTCGAGCAGCCAGACGTGCATCAGGCCCCGGTGGCGGATCCTGACGGCCGCCTCCAGGGTCTTCGTCACCATCTCCAGCGGCTCCTTGCCGGGCACGAAGGAGGTGAGGAAGGCGACCCGGGTGCCGGTCTCGGGCACCACCGGGACCGGGTCCCGGGCGACCAGCGTGGCGTGCGCGTTCGACACCACGTTCATGCAGCGGAAGAACTCGATCAGACCGATCGACACGAGCATCACGACGTCGAGGGCGGGCAGCCACTCGAACGCCGGGTGGTCGCGCTCCGTCCAGTGCGACGGCTGGAGCAGCCACACCAGCAGCACCAGCGACAGCACGGGGGCCGCCAGCAGCATCAGCGCGATGCGGATGCGGTGCGGCTCCTGCGAGATCAGCGAGCGGTACTGGACCTTGTACGGTCTGTTCGGATCGGGCTGGGTGAGGGGACCCGCGAGGCGGCTGTAGTGCTCGTAGTCGTACCTGGGCAGTGCTTTCTTGATCCGGCGGAACGTACCCGTGTTCCAGTTCCGATGGCCGGGCACCCGCAGCTGGGTGGTCTGGGACGGGTCGTCGTCCCGGTGGGCGCCCGTCGGCGTCGACGTCATGAGTCATCCCCCCACACGCGGCAAGAGCGCGTGTTTCGTCGCTTCCTTACGTCCGGGCCGGTCCCCCTCGACCTCCGGACGTGTCAGTGGCGGACCGCGGTCACCACGTCACGCACACCTTATAGACACGACTTCGTGTCCTTCCGGTTGCATGATCCCCCTTCGGTGCCGGCGCGGGGGAACGGGGTCCCTCACCCCGTCCCGGCCGACGGCCGGTGCTCCCCCCGGTCCCCCCAACGACCGCGACGGCGCGGATCGTTGAAGGGACCAGGGTCCCGGTTCGTTCCTCATGATCGCAAGGTGCGAAACACGGTGCAGACCGGGCATAAGGGGTCTTTGTGACGCCCGAGGGCGTCCTGTGATGTCACAGTTCCGTACGGGGCGCGAGAGCGTGGCGCTCAACGGGGGCGAGAGAGTTTCCGGCCAAAAACCGACGGGCCCCTCGTGGAACGAGGAGCCCGTCGTGTCGGTGCGCCGCCAGGGACTCGAACCCCGGACCCGCTGATTAAGAGTCAGCTGCTCTAACCAACTGAGCTAGCGGCGCCTGCTGACGGCAGAACTCTACAGGACTCCCGAAGGTGCTCGTGACCACCCCGGCCCGCCGCCCGCCACCCGGGGCGTCCGGCGGAGGAGCGCATTACGTCATTCGGACCGTCAAAGTGCGCGCCCCGAAGACCGTTGCGACACTGACGCTCGTGCGCAGAGGCGGAGAAACGTTCCGTGAATGTGAGGGGAATCGCATGGGGTCTCCGGTGGGCGAGGAATTCGGACCGGCCGGAGACCGCACGCGCCGCGGCCGTGCGGGTGAACGGCGGGAGCGGACGCTTCCCCGCGCGGGGCGGCTGCGGCGCTCCCCGGCGCGGGGCGCCGCCCTTGTGGTGACCGCTGTCGTGTCCGTCGCGCTCGGCGCCCACCCGGCCCCCGCCCAGGACACCCGGGTCCCCGCGGGCCAGGGCGTCCCCGCAGACCAGGGGAGCGGCGGCGGGCAGGGCGTGCCGGGCCCGCTGTTCGGCTCCGACGGGCGCACGGGTCCCGCGCTGCCGCCCGGGACGATCCCCGCGATCACCCGGACGGACATCGTCAAGCGGGCCGCCGCCTGGGTCAGCCAGAAGGTCCCCTACAGCGTGTCCTCCTACTGGTCCGACGGATACCGGCAGGACTGCTCCGGCTATGGGTCGATGGCCTGGAAACTGACCGGCAACGAATGGACGGGCAGCCTCGCGCAATACGCCGACAAAATCACCAAGGCGGAACTCCAGCCCGGTGACATCCTCCTGTTCCACAATGCGTCCGACCCGTACAACGGTTCGCACGTCGTCATTTTCGGCGGGTGGGCGAACACGGCCCGCACCCAGTACGTCGCCTACGAGCAGACCCCGCCGCACACGCGCAAGATGACGACCCCGTACGCCTACTGGAACAACTCGGCGCGCTATGTGCCGTACCGCTACAAGGGCGTGACCGACGGGGCCGCGGGGGCGGCTCCGGAGGCCGCCGTGCCCGCCTCGCCGACGCTTCCGCCCGCGCCCTCGGTGGCGGATTCCCCACCCGTCACCGAGGGCGCGGACGCCGTCGAGCCGGGCGGAGGGGCGCCGGCGCCCGCCGTGCCGGACGGTTCGCGCGGAACGGACGCCGGAGAGGGGGCGGCCGGCGTGGCACCGACGGGGCGCGGGACGACCGCGGACGGCGCTCCCGGTCCGTCGGGCACGCGGTCCGGTGAGGTCCCGGGTGGCTCAAACGGAGGTTCCGCTTCTGCCCCGGCGGGCCTTTCCCCCGCCTGACCCGACCGACCGGGGCGCCGGGCGTCCGCCCCGTCCGGGTTCCTCGATGTGACGCATCTGGCGCGGAGGCTGGAGGCACGCATGACCACCACGACATCCCACATCCCCGAGCACGTGCCCGAGTCCGAGGGGCCCGACGCCGGCGTCGCGGCCCCCCGCCCGGCCCGGCTGATCCACACCGAGTCCACGACCGAGATCCCCGTCCACCTGCTGTTCCGTGAGGAACCCTCCGATCCGCCGGCGGAGGTGAAGCCGCGCCCCGCGGTCGTCGCCCACCGCCCCCCGCCCGAGAGGCCGGAGCCGGAGGACCGGGACACCCGGGACATCGGCGTACGGGCGCGCGCGTCCGCGCCCCGCGTCGACCCGGAGATCGTGGAGCGGCCCGCGCGGGTGCTGCCGGGCATCGCCGGAGTGCTCGCGGGGGTGTGCGGCGCGGCGGGCTGCGCGGTCACCGCGTGGTGGGCGGGGGTGCTGCCGCCGTTCGCGGCGGGGGAGTTCGGACCGTCCGCCGGGGCCGGCGGCCTGGGGTTCGCGCAGTGGGCGGCGTTCGCCGGGGCCGGGGCGCTCGGGCTGTTCGGCTTCGGCGGTCTGGCCCGTGGCCGGACCGGGCGGGCCTGGGTGCTGGAGCTGTTCGGCCGCTACCGGGGGACCGTGCGGGGGACCGGACTGCTGTGGGTGAACCCGCTGCTGCTGCGCCGCCGGGTCGACGTGCGGCTGCGGCACTGGCGCGGCGAGCCGTTCCCGGCGGCGGACCGGGGCGGGGTCGCGCTGCGGGTGTCGCTGCTGGTGGTGTGGCGGGTGAGGGACACCGCGCGGGCGACCCTGGGCGTGGAGGACCACGAGGGGTACCTGCGGGCGTGCGTGGAGGCGGCGTTGCTGCGGGTGCCGGTGGCCGCGCCGGGCGCCGGACGGGGCGCGGTGCAGGCGACGCAGGACGCGCTGACCCGGCTGGTGGCCACGGACGCCGGGCCCGTGGGGGTGGAGGTGTGCGCGGTGCGTCCGCTGCGGGTGGAGTACGCGCCGGAGGTGGCGGCCGCGATGCACCGGCGCCGGATCGCGGCCCTGGACGCCCGGCACCGGGCGAGCGTGGTGGGCTCGGTCGTGGACTCGGTGGAGGACACCGTGACCCGGCTGACCATGCGCGGTCTGCTGGACCTGGACGACGACGAGCGCCAGGTGCTGGTGAAGGACCTCACGGTGGCGTTCTGCGCGGGGCGGGGCGAGGCGGGGGTCTGAACGGCGGGGATCCGCGGGGGAAAACAGGCTCCGCGATTGGTATGGACATGTTCAACAACCGTCCCTACCCTGAGACTTGGTCTAGACCTGCACCCTGACATCTCCCCCACACTCCAGGAGCGGCAGCATGCGTAAACGGACCAAGCTGTACGCGGCCGCGGTGGGACTGGCCACGACCGGAGCGCTCATGCTCTCCTCCGGCGGCGCCAGCGGCCACGGCTACACCGACCTGCCGGTCAGCAGGCAGAAGCTCTGCCAGAACGGCGGCGTCTCCAACTGCGGCGCCATCCAGTGGGAGCCGCAGAGCGTCGAGGGCCCGAAGGGCTTCCCGGGGGCCGGCCCCGCCGACGGCAAGCTCTGTTCGGCCGGCAACGCGTCCTTCTCCCCCCTCGACGCACCGCGCACCCCGTCCGGCGGCGCCTGGCCCACCACCCGGGTGACCGGCGGCCAGCAGTACACCTTCCGGTGGCAGTTCACGGCGATGCACGCCACCACCGACTTCAAGTACTACGTCACCAAGCCGGGCTGGAACGAGAACCACAACCTGTCCCGGTCCGACCTCAACCTCACGCCGTTCCTGACCGTCCCCTACAACGGCCAGCGTCCGCCGCAGACCCTGTCGCACAGCGGCCGGCTGCCCAGCGGACTCAGCGGCCACCACGTGATCCTCGCGGTGTGGACGGTCCACGACACGGGCAACGCGTTCTACGCCTGCTCCGACGTGACCTTCTAGGACCGGCCCGGGGCAGCGCCCCCGATGTCCGAGCACGTCAAAGGGCCTCTCGCTCCCACGAGAGGCCCTTCTCGGTGCGCCGCCAGGGACTCGAACCCCGGACCCGCTGATTAAGAGTCAGCTGCTCTAACCAACTGAGCTAGCGGCGCATGACTCCCGCCGTCCGCTTCCGCGGTCGGCGACGGGAAAAATCATACCCGGTCCCGGAGGGTGCTCCCGACCACTCCCGCCGGGGCCCGGACCGCCCGCTCAGATCGCCAGCGACAGCAGCACGGGGGCGGCGTTGCGGTTGAGGGTGTCGGCGGCCCGGCGCAGGCGGTGGGCGTGCTCCAGCGGCAGGGACAGCGCCAGGCATCCCGCCGTGGACCCGGCGGTGAGCGGGACGGCCGCGCAGACCGTGCCGACCGCGTACTCCTGGAGGTCCAGGACCGGCACCGTCGGCGGCTGCGCGGCGAGCTTCGACAGCAGCAGGCGGTCGCTGGTGATGGTGCGCGAGGTGAGCCGGGCCGGGCGGTGCCGGGCCAGGTGGTCGCGCCGGCCCTCGTGGTCCAGCTGGGTGAGCAGGCTCTTGCCGACCGCCGTGGCGTGCGCCGAGTAGCGGAAGTCCACCCACTCGTTCACCTTCGGGGTGGCCGGGGAGTCGGCGTACTGGGTGACGCTGACCTCGCCGTCGACGTACCGGCTGAGGTAGACGGCTGCGCCCACGGAGTCGCGCAGCCGGTCGAGGGTGCGCTGGAGGGTGTCCCGCAGGGCCTGCCGGTGTCCGTCGGCGGAGCCGAGCCGGGTGAAGGCCGCCCCGGTGACGTAGGCGCCGTCGGTGATCTGCTCGACGTAGGCCTCGCGGCGCAGCATGCGCAGGAGGGTGGTCAGCCGCTCCGTGGCGATGCCGGTCTCGCGGGCCAGTTCGGTCTCGTTGATTCCTGTGCCACGCCGCGCCACCGTCTCCAGGACGCGCAGTGCGTCCTGGACCGAGTGGTACGACGCGGTCGGCTCGTGCCTCAGCGCCACGGTTTCCCCCTGCGCTCGCTCGTAGGGCCGCAATCCGGTCAACGAATCCCCTCCACGATAGCCGTCAAAGGCGTTGTCGAAGGCGGGGGTTGACAAGATTGCGGCCCTCTGAACTGCGGCGCCGACCCTCTGGCATATGCCACAGGTATGACCCAGGCCGTGGACCTCGGGCGACGCGCCGGGCGCGCTCCGTGACTACAGGACCGCGCTCAGGAATTGCCGCGTCCGGTCGTGCTCCGGCTCGTTGAAGATCTTCTCCGGCGAGCCCGCCTCGATGACCCGGCCCGAGTCGAACATCAGCACCTGGTCCGAGATGTCCCGCGCGAAGTTCATCTCGTGGGTCACACAGAGCATGGTGATGTCCGTGGAGCGGGCGATGTCCCGCAGCACGTCCAGCACACCGGCCACCAGCTCCGGGTCGAGCGCCGAGGTGACCTCGTCCAGCAGCAGCACCTGCGGACGCATCGCCAGCGCCCGGGCGATAGCCACCCGCTGCTGCTGGCCGCCGGACAGCTGGGCCGGGCGCTTGTCGAGGTGGTCGGTCAGCCCGACCATCTCCAGCAGCTCCCGCGCCCGCTCCTCGGCCGCGTCCTTGGACATGCCGAGCACGGTGACCGGGGCCTCGGTGATGTTCCGCAGCACGGACATGTTCGGGAACAGGTTGAACTGCTGGAAGACCATGCCGATCTTCTTGCGGACCTCGCGGACCTGCTTCTCCGGCGCCGGGAACAGCTGCTGCCCGTCGACGGTGATGACACCCTCGTCGGGCTTCAGCAGGGTCATCAGCAGCCGCAGGATCGTGGTCTTGCCGGACCCGGACGGGCCGATCAGCGTCACGTGCTTGCCGGCGTCGACCGAGAAGTCCAGGTTGTCCAGGACCGTGTGGTCCCCGAAGCGCTTGGTGACCCGCTCCAGCCGGATCAGCTCACCGGTCGCGCGCGGGGTCTCGGGCTTCTCTTCGAACGGGGCGTGGGTGTCAGTGGACAAGGCGTCGCTCCAGGGCTCGCAGGGCAAGGGAGGCCAGGTAGGAGATGACGATGAAGGCCACGCCGATCACCGTCAGGGGCTCGGTGAACTGGAAGTTCTGCTGGGCGAACAGCCGCGCCTGGCCGAGCATCTCCAGCACGGTGATGGCCATCAGCAGGGGGGTGTCCTTCAGCATCGAGATGACGTAGTTGCCGAGCGCGGGCACCACCCGGCGCACGGCCTGCGGCAGGATCACCACGGTCCACGTCCGGCGCAACGGCAGGTTCAGCGCCGTCGCCGCCTCCCACTGGCCCACCGGCACCGCCTCGATACCGGCGCGGTAGACCTGCATCGTGTACGTCGAGTAGTGCAGCCCGATGGCGAAGACGCCGGTGGTCATCGCCGAGAAGGTGATCCCCCACTCGGGCAGCACGTAGAAGAGGAAGAACAGCTGCACCAGCAGCGGGGTGTTGCGGATGAACTCCGTGACCGCGCCGACCGGCCAGGTCACCCAGCGCGTCGGCGTCCGCATCAGCAGCGCCCACACCAGGCCCAGCACGAAGGAGATCAGCGAACCGAACACCAGGATCTGCAGGGTGACCCACAGACCGTCCCAGAAGTACGGCATGAAGTCGGCGACCGCGCCCCAGTCCCACGTCACGAGACACCACTTCCCTCGGGCACGCGCACGTCGGCGGCCTTCTTCTTCGGCGCCTTGCCGACGCCCGCCTTCAGTTTCTTCTCCAGCCCGCGCATCGACCGGGTGAGCAGGAAGGCGATGACGAAGTAGATGAGCAGGATGTACGTGTAGATCTCCGCGCTCTCCTGGAGCGCCAGGCGGACCAGGTTGGCGCTGAACGCCAGGTCGCCCATGCCCATGACCGAGACCAGGGCCGTGCCCTTGAGCAGCTCGATCAGCAGGTTGGAGAACGGCGGGATCATCTCCGGCACCGCCTGCGGCAGCAGGATGAGCTTCATCCGCTGCCAGGGCGTGAAGCTGAGGGCGATGCCGCCCTCACGCTGGGCCGGGTCGACCGCGGCGAGCGCGCCGCGCACGATCTCCGAGCCGTACGCCCCGTAGGTCAGACCGAGCGCCAGGGTGCCCGCCCACAGCGGCACGAGCTGCCAGCCGAAGGCCGGCGGCAGCACGAAGAACACCCAGAAGATCATCACCAGCGCGGAGGTGCCGCGGAACACCTCGGTGTAGAAGCCCGCGAGGAAGCGGACGATCCACAGCCGGTGGGTGCGGGCGATGCCGACCACGAACGACACCGCGGTGGCGAGCAGGGCGCTGAGCACGAGCAGCTGGATCGTGACCCAGACGCCGTCGAGTACGCGTTCCCAGAGTCCGGAAGTCATCCGCCGCAGAGCTCCTTCGCGGTCAGATCGGTCATCTCGTCCTCGGTGAACCCGAACGGCTTGAGGATGCGCAGCAGCTCGCCGCTCTTCTTGAGCTTCGCCAGCTCGACGTTGAAGGCGTCCCGCAGCTTCGTCTCCGTCGGCCGGAACGCGAACGCCCCGCCGTCGACGTGCGGCTCGCCACCGACGAGCGGCTTGAACGGCTCGGTCGCCTCGGCCTTGCCCGACTTCTTGACCACCTCACGGGTGGTGAGCGCGGTACCGGCGAAGACATCGACACGCCCGGCCTCGACGGCGTTCAGGCCGGCCACCTGATCGGGGACGATCAGGATGTCGCTCTCCTTGTAGCCGGCCTCCACGGCGTACGCGATCTCCGCGTACCCGGTGCCGGTGGCGAACTTCGCCTTCTTCTCCACGACGTCCTGGTAGTTGCGCAGCCCCAGCGGGTTGCCCTTGCGGACGATGAAGGAGTCGAGCATCTGGTAGTCGGGGTCGGAGAAGATGACCTGCTCGCAGCGCTCGGCGTTCACGTACATCCCCGCGGCCACGACGTCGAACTGCTGGGAGTTCAGCCCGGGGATGAGCGAGCCGAACTCGGTGGGCACGGGCTGCACCCGGTCCACCCCCAGCCGTTTGAAGATGACCTTGGCCAGCTCGGGCGCCTCGCCGGTCAGCTCACCGTCCTTGTCGATGTAGCCGAACGGGATCTCGCCGGCGATGCCCAGCCGGACCACGCCCGCCGCCCTGAGCCGCTCGAGCAGGTCGCCGCCGTCCGTCGTGGACGCCGTCGGCACGCGCGAGCACCCCGCCGCGCCCAGCGCGCCGAGCGCCGCGACCCCCGCGAGCAGCGACCGACGCGAGGGCCCTGAGGTCCCTGTTATTCGTCTCAGTGGTTGAAGTGGTGGAGCCATGGCGGCGCGGCTACCCGAACCGATGCGAGTTATTCCGGCCAGTTTCGGCCCCGTTCGGCGGTGGGGCGGTCTTGACCGGCACGGGACCATGGGGTGCATGGCCGACCGATTCCTCGAGATCTCCCTGGTCAGGCGCGAAGTGACCGGCATCGCGCGACTGCTCGACGACCGTGCCCCGATCACCTGCGAAGCCGTCTGGAAATCTCTCCCGCTGTCCGGCGACGTCTACCACGCCAAGTACGCCCGCAACGAGATCTACGCCCTCTTCCCGCCCTTCGCGGACCGGGAGCCACCCCTGGAGAACCCCACAGTCACCCCCATTCCGGGCGACCTGTGCTATTTCACCTTCTCCGGCGCCGAGTTGGGCACCACGTCCTACGGCTACGACCGCGAGGTCCGCCCCGGCAGCACCGTGGTGGACCTCGCGCTCTTCTACGAACGGAACAACCTGCTCCTCAACGGCGACGTCGGCTGGGTCCCCGGCATCGTCTGGGGGCAGGTGGTGGAGGGCCTGGACGCCCTCGCCGACGCCTGCAACGACCTGTGGCGCACCGGCGCCGCCGGGGAGACGCTCAGCTTCCGGAGAGCGTGACCCCCGCCTCGTACAGCGCGTGCGCCGCCCGCAGCACCACGTCGTCCCGGTGCCGCGCGGCCACCAGCTGCAGCCCGACCGGCAGCCCGTCCGCCAGGCCCACCGGAACACTGGCGGCGGGCTGCTGCGTCATGTTGAACGGGTAGGTGAACGGCGTCCACCCGGTCCAGCGCCGGTGCCCGGACCCCCGCGGCACCTCCGCGCCCGCCTCGAACGCCGTGACCGGCAGCGTCGGGGTGACCAGCAGGTCGTAGGTGTCGTGGAAGCGCCCCATCCGCCGGCCCAGGTCCATCCGGACGTCCACCGCCGCCAGGTAGTCCAGCGCCGACAGCCGTCCCCCCTCCCGGCAGATCTCCCGCAGCCCCGGGTCGAGCCGCTCCCGCTGCTCCCGGCCCAGGGCCTGTGTCACCCGCGCCGCGCCCGCGAACCACAGGGCGTGGAAGGCCTCCACCGGGTCGGCCAGGTCGGGGTCGGTCTCCTCGACGTACGCGCCGAGTCCCGCGAGCCGCTCCACCGCCCGCCGCACCACGGCCGCGACACCCGGGTCCACCCGCACCTGCCCGCCCAGCGACGGCGAGAACGCCACCCGCAGCCCCCGCACCCCGCCGCCCAGCGCCTCCGAGAACGGCCCCGGCGCCGGCGGGAGCCCCGACCAGTCACGGGAGTCCGGCGCGGCGATCGCGTCCATCAGCAGCGCCGCGTCCGCCGCGTCCCGGGTCATCGGACCGACGTGCGCCAGCGTCCCGAACGCGCTCGCCGGATACAGCGGCACCCTCCCGTACGTCGGCTTCAGCGCGAAGATCCCGCAGAACGCCGCCGGGATGCGGACGCTGCCGCCGCCGTCCGTGCCCAGCGCCAGCGGCCCCGCGCCCAGCGCCACGGCCGCCGCCGCGCCCCCGCTGGACCCGCCCGCCGTGCGCGTCGGGTCGTGCGGGTTGCGGGTGACCCCGCTGAGGGGTGAGTCCGTCACGCCCTTCCAGCCGAACTCGGGCGTCGTCGTCTTCCCGAGGAACACCGCGCCCCGCTCCCGCAGCCGGGCCACCGACGGGGCGTCCTCGTCCCACCGCCCCGCCGGGTCGACGGTCCGGGACCCCTTCAGGGTCGGCGCGCCGCGCAGCAGCAGGATGTCCTTCACCGTGACCGGCACCCCGTCCAGCGGCCCCAGTTGCTCACCCCGCCGCCACCGCTCCTCGGAGGCCGCCGCCCGCTCCAGGGCGTCGTCGGCGAGCAGCCGCACGAACGCGTTCACCTCGGGCTGGATCTCCTCGGCCCGGCGCAGCGCGGCGCGGGTCACCTCCACCGGGCCGAACTCGCCCTTGCGGTAGCCGTCGACGAGCCGGGCCGCGGTCAGTTCCGTGAGCTCGGACATCCACACTCCCTGGGAAGACGTCAGTGACCCGGTACATACCCGCGTCGCTTGTCGACCACGTTCTCCAGCGGCCGGCCCGCCTCCCACAGCTCGTACAACTCCACGAACTGCGCCGCCAGTTCGTCCCGCCAGCCGACCGTGTCGCCGCTCATGTGCGGTGAGACGACCACGTCGTCCAGCTCCCACAGCGGGCTGCCGCCGGCCAGCGGCTCGGCCGTGAACACGTCCAGCGCCGCGCCCGCGATCCAGCGGTCCCGCACCGCCCGCACCAGCGCGTCCTCCACCACCAGCTCGCCCCGGCCCACGTTCACGAAGTACGCGGACGGCTGCATCAGCCCGAAGCGGCGGGCGTCGAACATCCCCCGCGTCTCCTCGGTCAGCGGCGCCGCGGCGACCACCCAGTCCGCGCGCGCCAGCAGCCGGTCCAGGTCCCCCGGCCCGTGCACACCGTCCCGCGCCGTCCGGCCCACCAGCGCGGTCCTCACGCCGAGCGCCTCCAGCGTCCCGGCCACCGCCCGGCCGATCGGCCCGGACCCCACCACGCACGCCCGCGTCCCCGCCACCCGGCGCGTCTCCCGGTGCAGCCAGGTCCGCTCCCGCTGGAGCCGCAGCGTCCGCGGCAGGTCCTTGGCGAACGCGAGGACGAGACCGGCGACGTACTCGGCGATCGGCCCGTCGAAGACGCCGCGCGCGTTGGTGACCACCGTGTCGGACGCGGCGAGTTCAGGACAGAGCAGATGGTCCACCCCGGCGCTCGCCGTGTGCACCCAGCGTGGCCGGGGACCCTCGCCCGGCCAAGCCCGGCGCACCGCGTGCGAGGTGAAGTCCCACACCAGCAGCACGTCCGCGTGCGGCAGCCGCTCGGCGAGCGTCGACCCGTCCGCGTGCTCGATCCGCACCCGTCCGGCGAGCCTGCCGAGACGGGGGAGCGGTTCGGCGTCCAGGACGAGCAGCGTGGGCGTGGTCATGGGCCTCGTCTCCAGGTGGCTCGGTGCGGTCCGGCGGTCCCGGCGCGGACCGGTGACGACGAGTTAACCGGTTGTTGACCGGGGGGTGACCCGGGTGGATTGACCGCGTCCCTACCCGAACCTACCGTCGTCGACACGGGTCTTTCCGCGTTCCTTCGTGTGCTCGTCTCCCAGCGTGAGGCCGGTGCCTGTCATGGACGTCTCCCTTCTCGGCGGCCCGAGCCCGCAGCGCGGGCTCGGGGTGGTGGCCCCCTTCGACTTCGCGCTGGACCGGGAGCTGTGGCGCTGGATCCCGGACGGTGTCTCCCTGCACGTGACGCGTACCCCGTACGTGCCGGTCGAGGTCAGTCTGGACCTGGCCCGGCTGATCAGCGAGCACGAGACGCTGGGCGACGCGGTGCGCACCCTCACCGCCGTCGCGCCCGAGGTCGTCGCCTACGCGTGCACCTCCGGCAGCTTCGTCGGCGGGATCGTCGGCGAACGCGCCATGTGCGAGGCGATGAGCCGGGCCGGGGCGGTCCCCGCGATCACCACCTCGGGCGCGCTGCTCGAAGCGCTGGTGGAGCTGGACGTGCGCCGGGTCGCCCTGGTCACGCCGTACACGGTGTCGGTCACCCGGGCGCTGGAGCGCTACGTGGCGCGCGCGGGCGTCACCGTCACCGGCTGCGCCTACATGGGACTGACCCGGCACATCTGGAAGGTCACCTACCGCGAGGTGGTGGACATGGCCCGGCAGGCGGTCCGCGACCGGCCGGGGACGGCCGACGCGCTGTTCCTCTCCTGCACCAACCTGCCGACGTACGACGTGATCCCGCAGCTGGAGGCGGAACTGCGCATACCGGTCATCTCGGCCAACCAGGTGACCATGTGGGCGGCGCTGCGCCGATTGGGTACCCGGGCGGTGGGACCGTATCAGGCGCTGATCGACGCGTCCGCACGCCCCGGGACCGTCACGCCGGGCCAGGCGCCGACCGTACTGCCCGGCCAGGCGGCGCCCGGTCCGGTGCTGCCGGACGCACCAGGAGAGAAGCAGCAGGAAGGCTGGACATGACCGCACTGGGATTCCTCTACCCCGGACACTCCGCGGAGGACGACTATCCGCGCATCGAGCAGTTGCTGGGCGGCGACGTCCGCGTGGACCTGGTGCACACCGACATCGGCGAGGACGCGCACCGGGTGGACGCCCTGCGCGAGATGGGCTCGCCGGAGCGGCTGGCGGCCGGCCTGGAGGAGCTGCGCCTGGCCGGCGCCGAGGCCGTGGTGTGGGCGTGCACCAGCGGCAGCTTCGTGCTCGGCTGGGACGGCGCCCGCGACCAGGTGCGCCGGCTCGCGGTCGCCGCGGGCATGCCCGCCTCCTCCACCTCCTTCGCCTTCGTGCACGCGATCCGGGAGATCGAGGTGCGCCGGGTCGCCGTCGGCGCGACCTACCCCGACGACGTCGCGCAGCTGTTCGCCGACTTCCTGCGGGCCGGGGGAGCGGAGGTCACCGGGGTGCGCAGCTCCGGGATCGTCACGGCGGCCGAGGTCGGCACCTGGGGAGAGCGGGAGCTGTTCGCGCTGGCACGCGCGGCCGACTCCCCGGACGCGGAGGCGCTGCTCCTGCCGGACACCGCCCTGCACACCGTCGCGCACATCCCCGCCCTGGAGAAGGAACTGGGCAAGCCGGTCCTCACCGCCAACCAGGTCACCGTCCGGGAGGGCCTGCGCCTGGCCGACCGCCGCGTCAACGCGCCCGAACTCGGCGCGCTCTTCACGCGGGAGCCGCTCGTCCAGGTCTGACGGAGCCGCCCGTCCGGCACGGACGTGAGGAACGCCACCTTCACCGGCGTACGTCCCTCCGCGCGCCCGGAGTGCGTCCCCGTCGCCGTCTTTGTGCGCCCCGCGAGCTGGGTAGTCACCGGTCGGCGCGCCCGCACGGCCGGAGCCGTCCCGCCCTCGCGGGCCGGACGCCCACTTGCGGGGGCGCGGGACAATGGACGGTGGCCCTCCGGCACCCGGAGACCACCGCGACGTACGAAGGAGAAGTCATGGCGGAGCACACGCCGCGCCCGGACCAGCCGCGGCTACGCCCCGCGCCCCTGCTGTTCGAGCCCGCGCAGGCGGCCTCGGACCCCGAGCACTTCTTCGACCTGGAGTCGATCGAGGATCCGCGCGCGCTGCTGGAGCGGGCCACGGAGCTGACGCTCGCGTTCCGGGCCGCCGCGGACCGGGCGACGGAGTTCCAGGCGGTCGCGGCGGCCCAGCTCGCCGACCCCCGCCGCTTCGACCGGCTGTCGACGGCGGACATCGCCGAGCGCGCCGAGTGGACCGAGGACTACGCGAAGAAGATGGTCGAGTTCGGCCGCGACCTGATGCGCGGCGGCGAGGGCCCGGGGCACGTCGACCCCGTGTGAGCCGCGCCGCCCCCGGCCGTCCGGCCCGTCGAACGGATGTGGCATATGCCGGGGGACAGGGTACGCGCCCGGCCGGGCTCTCGTCCCGGATTCCGGCAACTTTGCGGAACCGTTCCCTCACGGCACGTAGAAATATCTGTATGAGCAGCACACCGAATGTCTCCGACGTCAGCGGTGTCACCCCGGACGGAGCCGCCTGGCTCGCCTCGGCCGGCACTGCCCCGCGCGGCGCCCGCCCCCTGTGGGGCGAGCGGCCGGACACCCCGGTGGTCCTGCCCTGCGGCGTCGTCTTCGACGTGGTGAGCGTGCCCGCGATCTTCGGGCGCCGGATGCTGGACCGCCTGTGGGAGGAGGGGCCGGGATCGGGTCCCGTCGCGGAGTACCGCGGCCGGATGCTGCTGTTCGGCGCCGTGGGCACCGCGCAGCGGCTGCCCGCCCTGCTGAGGTGGGAGGAGTGGGGCGCCCACGGCAGCCGCACGGACGGCGTCCCGCCCCTGCTGTGCCACGGCGCCGGCGACGCGGTGACCGTCCCCGCAGCGGCCGGACCCGCACGCCCCGACGCGGGGGCCCCGGCCCGCTGGCTGGTCGCCCCGGACAGCCGAAGCCCCTGGCTGCCGGGCCCGGAGGTGCTGCTCTGGGCGGCGGTGCGGGCGGCCCGCGCGGCCGTACGGATATCGATTTTTCCTCCCGCCGATCGTGATGCTAATGTCTACGACGTCAGCAGGCGCCGCTAGCTCAGTTGGTTAGAGCAGCTGACTCTTAATCAGCGGGTCCGGGGTTCGAGTCCCTGGCGGCGCACGACACGAAAGGCCCCTCGCGCGAGCGGGGGGCTTTTTCGCGTCCGGAGGCCGGCGGGCGCGCGTCACGCCGTCCCGCGGGTGGGCCCGCGCGCCTGGCTGCTCGCGGCCGGTGATGCGGTGCGCTTGGCGCCTCGAGGCTCGTGGTCTCACGAGCCCGGAACGCCGAGGTCCGTAGTCCCGCGCGCCCGGCGCCTCGCGGCTCTTGGTCTTACGAGCCCGGAGCCCCGAGGTCCGTAGTCCCACGCGCCCGGCGCGTCACGGCCGGTGATTCGGTGCGCTTGGTGCCTCGCGGTTCATGATCTTGCTCGCGCTTGGCGGCTCGCGGCTCGTGGTCCCACGAGCCCGGAGCTCCGAGGCCCGTAGTCCCGCGCGCCTGGCGCCTCGCGGCCGGTGATGCGGTGCGCTTGGCGGCTCGCGGCTCGCGGCTCGCGGCTCGTGGTCCACGAGCCCGGAGCTCCGAGGCCCGTAGTCCCGCGCGCCTGGCGCCTCGCGGCCGGTGATGCGGTGCGCTTGGCGGCTCGCGGCTCGCGGCTCGCGGCTCGCGGTCCACGAGCCCGGAGCCCCGAGGCCCGTAGTCCCACGCGCCCGGCGCGTCACGGCCGGTGATTCGGTGCGCTTGGCTCCTCGCGGCTCGTGATCCCGCGCGCCTGGCGGCTCGCGGCTCGTGGTCCCGCGGGCAAGCGGCGTGCGCCGCACGCAGGGGGCGAGGCCACCGCGACGTACGCGAGATGGCCGGCGGGCCGAGGGCCGGCGGGCGTGCGCTGTCGGCTCGGCGTGACGCGACGCGGAACTCGGCTCCCGGTGCGCAGACGTCGGGGCCGGCCGGCCGGGTGCACGGGCGGGGCGCCCGTGGGCGCGCCCACGCGGCCGGGTGGGCGCGGGGCGTCGGCGGGGGCGTTGGCCGGGGGCCTCAGGAGGCCCGTGCCGTGCGGTCACCCGTGGTGATCTTCACCGTCCACGCGCCGGACGGCGTGCGGCCCTCCACCTCGACGCGGACCGACTCGCCGGGGACCGTGAAGCTCTCGCCCAAGGCGACCGGGGCGTCCGCCAGCGGCGGATACACCGAGTCCTCCCAGCACGCCTCGGTGCGCGGATGGGCGTCGATCACCTCGACAGGGCCGCGCCCCGAGCGGGTGCCGCTCGACACCCGGTACACCAGCACGCCCGACCGGCACGCCGCGCGGTCGTTGCCGAACGGACCCCGCACCTCGAAAACCAGGGCCGAGTCCGCGCCCGTGCGCACCACCGCCAGCTTCGTACCGCTCCCCAGCCCGAACGACGGCGCCCCGGCCGCGCCCGTCACCGGCGTGCCCGGACCCGCCCCCAGCGGCTCCAGCGTCAGCCGCACCGGACCGCCCCCCTGCACGCACCGCACCTGCCGCGGCTCCAGCCAGCCCAGCTTCCACTTGTGCCAGCCGAACAGGTCCGGCGCGAGCGCGAACTGGCTGCCCATCAGGTCCCAGTCCCCGACGTGCGTGTCCCAGTCGCCCTTGCCGTCCACCGGCCGGTGGTACAGATCCGGCAGGTCGAAGACGTGCCCCGTCTCGTGCGCCAGCACCAGCCGGTCCGGAGGATGGTTCTCGAAGACGGTGACGACCCGCCGGATGTCGGCGCCGTCCGCCCGCATCGGCCGGTCCAGGTTGACCACCTTCGTGGCGTCCGAGTCCACCCCCGGCGCGTCCGGATCGGCGACGAAGTACACGATGTCGTAGGCCGAGTAGTCGACGTGCGGATCGGACGCGGCGAGCGCGTCCCGCAGATACGCCGCCCGGTGCGCCACCGTCCAGTCACGCTGTATGGCGTACGCCGTCGAGGGGCGCGGCATCCGGATCCACCGCTTCACCGGATGCGCCCGCAGGCTGAACTTCCCGTAGGAGGACCGCTCGAAGAAGCGGCTGGTCATCGGGAAGTGGTCGGCGGCCAGCTCGTCCGGCGAGGTCAGCGGATGCGAGTCGGGGAACGACAGGAACACCATCACCGCGTCCAGCCGGCCGGCCGGACGCGGATAGGCCGCGTTCCAGGTGTCCAGGCCCTCCGAGTGGTGGGCGTCGGTCCGGGTCAGCACGCACGGCTGCGCCGAGAACGGTTCGGGTCCCGACGGCACGCTCACCATGGACGTCGCCGCGAGCGCCGACATAGTGGTGCACATCGCCGCCGTGGTCCGCAGCCGGGGGCGGACACCCGAACGGCCCAGCCGCTGTCGCAGTGCCTCACGACCGAGTCCTCTCGGGGTGAGCTGACGCGGCACAGGGACCTCCGGGAGACGGTTCGCGGGACACCGCACCCAGAGTGGGATGATTTGTCGTACTACGCCCTGTTCAACTGCACCGGTCGGGTGAGAACAGCGGCGGAACGGGCGGGACCGCGCGCACGTCGCACCGCCCGCATTCACGGAACGTCACAACTGGTCGGAGCGCGGCAGAAGCCGTCCGCACCCGGGCAGAAACGATCTGGCAGAGATGCGGAACCGGCGGGGAGGCCGGACAGTGGCTGGAAGGGCCCGACGCGGGCCTCTATGATCGGCACACTTTCCGGATGCGGAAGGTGTTTTCCTGCCCGACAGCGAGCGAGTGCACTGCGGGAGCGAGTGGTGAGCGGAACGTCCGAAGGGCCGACGCCCGCGACTGAGCTCAATCGGTCGGTCGTCACGGAGAGTAAGATTTCGGCGTCCCCGGGTGCCGAGTTCACCGCGCCCGTCGAGCCGGAGGAACCGGTCGGGTCGGCCTCCCCGCGGTCCCCCGCGCCCCCGTCCTACCGCTCCGTCTTCACCGCCGCTCCGCTCGCCATGGCCGTCGTCGACCGCGAGGGCATGATCACCGGCGCCAACGCCGCCCTCGCCGACCTGCTGGGCCGCGACCAGGACACCCTCACCGGCGCCGTCGCCGCCGACCTGGTCGACCTCGCCTCCGACGCCCGCACCTGGCACGCCTACCGCGAACTGCTGCGCGGCCGCCGCGCCCGCCTGCGCTGCACCCGCCGGCTGAAACACCCCGAGGGGCACGCCCTGTGGGTGCGGGTCACCGTCGCCCCGCTGCCCCCCGACGACGGCGGCGTCCTGGTGTCCGTCGCCGACATCAGCGACCACCGCGCCCTGCAGGCCCGGCTGCGCCACCTCCGCATGCACGACCCGGTGACCCGGCTGCCCAACCGCACCCTGTTCTTCGAACGCCTGACCAGCGCCCTGGAGGCGGAGTCGTACGCGGAGAGCGGCACCGGCCGCATCGGCGTCTGCTACCTCGACCTGGACGGCTTCAAAGCCGTCAACGACACCCTCGGCCACCGCGTCGGCGACCAGCTGCTCGCCGCCGTCGCCGACCGGCTCACCCGCTGCGCGCAGGACGCGGGGCGGGCCCGGGCCGGTATCCCTCTGGTCGCCCGGCTCGGCGGCGACGAGTTCGCCCTGCTCGTGGAGGACTCCACCGGCACCGAACAGCTCGCCGACCTCGCCGAGTCGCTGCTCGACGCGATCCAGGAGCCGTTCGACGTGTCCGGCCGCCGCCTGAAGGTGTCCGCCTCCATCGGCGTGGTCGAGCGGCACGCCGCCGGAACCACCCCCACCGCGCTGATGCAGGCCGCCGACACCACGCTGTACTGGGCGAAGGCCGACGGCAAGGCCCGCTGGACGCTGTTCGACCCCGAGCGCAACGCCAACCGCGTCACCCGGCAGGCCCTCGCCTCCTCCCTCCGCCCGGCCATCGACCGCGGCGAGTTCGCCCTGGAGTACCAGCCGCTGGTCGGCATGGACGACGACCGCGTGCACGGCGTGGAGGCCCTGATCCGCTGGCACCACCCCCGCTTCGGCACGCTCACGCCGAATCGGTTCATCTCCCTGGCGGAGGAGGACGGTTCGATCGTGCCGCTCGGCCGCTGGGTGCTGCGCACCGCCTGCCGTCAGGCGCGCGACTGGCAGATCCAGCACCCGGACGAGCCGCCGATCTTCGTCAGCGTGAACGTGGCGGTCCGTCAGGTCTGGGACTCCGACCTGGTGGCGGACGTCGCCGACACCCTGAAGGAGACGGGGCTGCCCCCGCATCTGCTGCAGCTGGAGCTGACCGAGTCCGCGGTGATGGGCTCCTCGGGCCGGCCCCTCCAGGCGCTCAAGGCCCTCAGCGACATGGGCGTGCGCATCGCCATCGACGACTTCGGCACCGGCTACTCCAACCTCGCCTACCTCAGCAGGCTGCCGGTGTCGGTGCTGAAGCTCGACGGCTCCTTCGTCCGCGGCTTCCAGATCGAGGACCGCGCCGCCAAGACCAGCCCGGCGGACGAGGTCATCGTCGAGGCGATGGTGCAACTCGCCCACCGGCTGGGGCTGACGGTCACCGCGGAGTGCGTCGAGACCTCCGCGCAGGCCACCCGGCTGCGCCGGATCGGCTGCGACACCGGCCAGGGCTGGCTGTACTCACGGCCCGTCCCGGCCGACCGCATCTCCGAACTGCTCGGCACACCCGGGGTTCAGGCGGGCGTCGGCAACCCGTAGGCGTCGGCGATCAGTTCGTACGACCGCACCCGGACGTCACCGCCGTGCGCGTTGGCGGTGAGCATCAGCTCGTCGGCGCCGGTGCGCTTCTGCAGGTCGTCCAGACCGGCCCGGACCTCGTCCGCCGTGCCGTGGATGACGTTGGCGTTCCAGGACTCCACGAACTCCCGCTCCATCGGGCTGAAGTCGTACGCCTCCGCCTCCTCCGGCGTCGGCACGAGCCCCGGGCGTCCGGTGCGCAGCCGCACCATGTTCAGGGCGGCGGCCAGCACCTGGCGACGCGCCTCCTTCTCCTCGTCGGCGGCGAGCGCGGCGACCCCGATCAGCGCGTAGGGCGCGTCGAGCACCTCGCTCGGCCGGAAGCTCTCCCGGTACAGGTCGAGCGCGGGGACCGTGTTCTGCGCGGAGAAGTGGTGGGCGAAGGCGAACGGCAGGCCGAGCATGCCGGCCAGCTGCGCACTGAATCCGGAGGAGCCGAGCAGCCACACCGGCGGCCGGTGCGGGGACTGCACCCCGCCGGGCGAGGTCGCCTGCACCGGTCCGGGGACGGCGTGGATGCGCCGGTAGGGGTGCCCGTCCGGGAAGTCGTCGTCGAGGAAGCGGGTCAGCTCGGCGAGCTGCTGCGGGAAGTCGTCGGCGCCCTCGTTCAGCCGGTCGGTGCGGCGCAGGGCGGCGGCGGTCGCGCCGTCGGTGCCGGGGGCCCGTCCGAGCCCCAGGTCGACCCGCCCCGGAGCCATGGCCTCCAGCGTGCCGAACTGCTCCGCGATCACGAGGGGCGCGTGGTTGGGCAGCATCACACCGCCCGACCCGAGCCGGATCCGCTCCGTGTACGCGGCCAGGTGCGCGAGGATCACCGCAGGCGAGGAGGAGGCCACGCCCGGCATGGAGTGGTGCTCGGCCACCCAGTACCGGTGGAACCCGCGCGCCTCGGTGAGCTTCGCCAGGTCGACGCTGGTGCGCAGCGCGTCGGACGCGGTCCGCCCGGCCCCCACGGTCACCAGATCGAGCACGGAGAGGGGCACGGGGGCGGTGCCGTGTGCCGTGCCCCTGATCTCGTCGCCTGCGGTCACGTGGGTGCCTCCTGTCGGACGTCCTCGCACTCGGTGCATGTGCGGTGGGGGAACAGGGGGTGGTCCCCGGTTATTCCCCGGTCAGGGACAGGCCGGCTCACCCGCGGAACACCTCGCTCCGTCGTCGGCCGACGGTCTACGGGGACCCCCACTTCTGTCGCCGGAAGCCGCTCCCTACGGCTGCCACCGCACCCTGTGCTCCGC
Organism: Streptomyces althioticus; assembly: GCA_014649355.1. Classification (GTDB taxonomy): domain Bacteria; phylum Actinomycetota; class Actinomycetes; order Streptomycetales; family Streptomycetaceae; genus Streptomyces; species Streptomyces althioticus. The sequence continues at coordinate 328,733 of BMSW01000005.1, read as the reverse complement.
CAGATGCGACAGCACCGCGTGGTTCGCCTCCCAGCCGTCCGGGAACTTCACCAGCGTCCCCAGCTGGACCGGTTCCGTGGACGGGTAGTCGTCCAGGAGGTCCGTCACGCCCTCGCGGCAGACCACGATGCACGCGTGGCGGTGGCGGGAGGCGAGGACGCAGAGGCGGCCCGTCTCCAGGTGGAACGCCGTCGCGTCGGGGCGGCCGGACAGCGGGTGGAGGACGACCGTCACGTCGTACTCCCGGCCCTGGAGCCGGTTCGCCGTGTCCACGGTCACGTCCGTCACACCCAGGTCCGCCAGCGCCGCACGGATCGCCGCCGCCTGGTCGCGGTGGGCCGTGCCGACCGCGACGCGGTCCGCGGTGAGCGGCGTCGGGTCGGGGGAGCGCTCGGAGACCGCCGCGCCGCCTCGATCCAGCAGCCGGCGAACCACCTGCGCGACCGCCCCCACCGCCTCCGGGTCGGTGCGCGGGGTGTGGCGGGCGGGCAGCTCCAGCAGTCCCCAGCCGGACTCGGCGGCCTCGTCGATCACCCGGTCCGGGCCCGATCCGTCCGACGGGACGGCCAGGGTCAGGGCGCGGTCGCCATGGTCCGTGCCGCTGCGGAACGGCGTGAACGGGTAGAACGCGTCCGACACCAGCGGCGCCGCCGAGGCGGGCAGCCGCCAGGAGACCGGAAGCCGGTGCTGCGGCAGGTCGGGGTTGTGCGCGAGCAGCGTCGTCACGGCCGAGCCCGACGGGTCGTACGACAGCCCCGCCCACTGCTCGGCGCCCACGATGGAGAACGGGTCCAGCTGACCCGGGTCGCCCACGAACAGCGCCCGCTCGAACAGCCCGGCCACCGCGAGCAGCGCGTCCGAGCGCATCTGGTACGCCTCGTCGACGATCGCGTGCCGCCACGGCTCCACGTTCTTCACGTGCGCCCACTTCGCCGCCGTCGACAGCACCACCGGCAGCCCGGCGAGGTCCGCCGCCTTCGCCGACGTGCGCACCTGCTCCAGGCCGTCCAGCGCCTTGTCGTACGGGTCGGAGTCGCTGCTGTGCAAGCGGCCCACCGGCAGGTCGGGGTTCTTCTCGGCGAGGCGCAGCACCAGGTCGTCCACCTGCGCGTTCGTCTGCGCGACCACCATCAGCGGGCGGCCCGCCTCCGCCAGCTCCAGCGCCGCGCGCACCACCAGCGTGGACTTGCCGGCGCCGGGCGGGGAGTCGACGACGACACCACGCGCGGGGCCGTGGAGCGTGTCGTGAAGGATCGCGTCCGTGGCGCGGGCGGCCGCGGAACCGGGGTCGAACACCGTCTCCTCGACGGGGGCGGTCACAGCACGTCCTCCTCGGTCACCGGGTCGGCGGGCTCGGGGGCGGGCTCCTCACCGGGCGACCCGCCGTGGGTCCACGGCGTCTCCTCCGGGTCGGGCAGCTTCGCGCCGCCGCGCGGCTCGTGCTCGAAGAGCGTGAAGCACAGCCGGTCGCCCTTCTCCGGCACCGAACCGGGCTCCGGCTCCTTGCCCCGCCCCATCTTGTCCATGATCCGCAGCACCAGCAGACCGTCCTCGGGCCCCGCCGCGTACTCCACGAACTCAGCCGTCTGCGGCTTCCCGCCCAGCGAGCGGTACGCCTTCACCCGCTCGCCCAGGTGCGGCCGGTCGTCCGTGCGGACCGTGACCAGCGGGCGCGGGCTCGGCCGCTTGCTCTCGCTGTACGCCATCACCACGTCGACGACCTCCCCGGCGAACGCCTCACCGGACAGCCGCCGGGCCGCCATCACCAGCGGATCGTCGAGCGCCTCCTGTGCCTCCAGACGCGCCTGCTCCCGCTCGCGGGCCGCCAGCTTGTTCGCCGCCGTCACCGCGTCGTCGCGGCGCGGCTGCGGCGGCTCCCCGGCCGCAACCCGGTCCCGGTGGCTCGTGAACGACCAGCGGTCGCGGGTCCAGCGCTCCTCCACGCGGGCGCCCTCCGGCAGCTCCCGCAGCAGGTCCAGGCCCCGCCACACCGCGTCCCAGGTGGGCCGCGTGCGGCTCTCCACCAGGGCGCGGATCTCCCGCTCGGCGGCGGTCAGCGCGCCCAGCCGGTCGTCGGCCTCCACGCCGTCCTCGGCGGCGGCGAGCGCCGTCCGCGCGCGGTCGTAGCGCTCGATGGCCGGGGCGAGCAGCTTGTTGTCGAACGCCGGGTCGGTGGCCGGACCCGCGGGCGGGCAGATCAGCTGGCCGTCGTCGTCCCGCTTCAGCTCCGCCTCCTCGGCGGCCTCCGCCCCGGTGCGGCCCTCGGGCGGGTCGATCCAGGCGAGCAGTGCCCCCAGGTGCTGGTCCTCCAGCGTGGACTGGCCGGTCGCCCAGTGCCGTCCCAGCACGTCCGTCACCGCGAGCAGCAGACAGGACCCGGGCACCCGGGCCCGCTCCCCGAAGTGCGTCAGCCACCGGCCGAGCAGCGGCACCCTGGGCGGCGCCGGGAACGGGGTCTCCGGGTCCTGCTCCGCGGTGCGCCGGAACCTCATCGACCGGCCGAGCAGGCGCACGAGGTCGACGCCGGCCCGGCTCGGCACGATCATCTGCGGCGCGTCCGCGCACAGCTCGACCTCGACCTTGACCCGTTTGCCGGTCTCCGGGTCGGTCTCCGAGCGCTCGGCCGCCTCCACGGCGTCCGCGAACCCGTCCACGTACGGCAGGACGGCGTCCGCCAGCTCGGCGAGGAACGCGAACCGCAGGTCGCGGTCGCGCGGCTGCGGCACCACAAGGAGCCGCGGCGCGTCCCGGTCGGTGCCCACCAGCGCGCCGAGCGGGGCGCCCGCCTCACCGGCGGTGATGAGCGGCACGAACACCAGCGGCCGCTCGGACAGATGCCGGTGCCGGACGGTCGCGGCGGGCTGCGCGCGGCCGGTGTCGACCGCCTCGAGCCGGGCGAGGGTGGAGATCAGCGACACCCGGCCACCTCCCGCGCAGCCTCGGCGGCCGACGCGAGCGCCTCCGCGCGCAGGGCGGCGGCCCGGCGCAGCGCGGCCACGGCAGGGTCGTCGGGGTCGCCCGCCTCGCCGCGGGCCGCCGCCAGCACGTCCTCGACCGTGGTCAGACCGCCCAGCTCCGCCCGCACCGGCCGGCCCAGGGAGGTCACGGCGCCGGCCGCGCGGGAGCGGTCACGGCAGTGGAAGGCGAGCTCGCACGCGGACAGGCACTCGGGCGCGTACGTCGCCGGGACGGACTCCACGGACCACTCGAGCTGCTCGGGCGGCAGCTCCGGGGCGAAGCACACGCCGTCGGGCAGTGTCCCGGCGATCTCCTCGATGCGGGTGAGCCGGGCCAGCTGGCGCGAGGTCACCGCGCGCTGCTTGCGCACGTCCACGGCGGAGGCGGTGGGCAGGTTGGAGAAGTCCTTCGGACACACCAGCAGCACACGGTGACGCACCCGGGGCGCCGGGTCGAGCCGCTCGGCGACCCGCTCCAGCGCCAGCACGTACACCGCGGCCTGGCGGGCGGCCGCGCCGACCTTCGCCGGGTCGGCGGCCCCGTCGAGCATGGGGAACGACTTGATCTCGACGACCGTCCAGGTGCCGTCCGGGTGCACCACCACCGCGTCCGGCTCCAGGAACGCGGGGGAGCCCGCCACGTCGAGGGCGAGCATCGGGTGGTCGAGGAGCGTCCAGGCGCCCCGCTCGGCGGCGGCCTCGCGCAGTGCCTCCTCCGTGCGCCTCGTGCGGCCCTCGGAGTCCTGGGCGCCCAGGTCCGGCAGGCGTGCGCCCACGGGCGGCTCGGCCGTACGGTCCAGCTTCTCGGCGGCGAGGCGCAGCAGCTCCGTGCCGCCGTCGGCCTTGACCTTCGCCTCGAAGGCGTTGCCCCGGACGAACGCGAACTGCGACTGGCCGAAGACCGAGGGCGAGCCCAGCGCGCTCGCCAGTTTCCCCTTGTCCACCCCGGCACCGTCGAGGATCGCGCGCCGTCTGCAGCCCGGGTTGGCGGCGAGGGCGGCCAGGGCACGGGCGTCCAGCGCCCTGGGCCTCACCTCGGGACCGCGCAGCTCAGCGAGCCGGTGCCCGAGCCTCTTCTCCGGCGTCCGTGGGGGTGGCACCCGGTTCGGCTCCGTACCGCGACTCGGGCTGCCGCTGCCGTGGAATTCGCTCACCCGCGGAAGTCTGGCATCCGTCACTGACAATCGCGGCATCCGTGCCGGACGAGACCGCCGGGACGGCCGTCGCACCGATCCGGAAGCGGGCCTTGACGACGTCCGCGTACCGCGTCACGTACGGGGCCAGCAGATAGCCCGCGCCCATCACGGCGGCGCCGGCGAGCGCGTCGAGGAAGTAGTGGTTGGCGGTGCCCATCACCACGAGCGTGGTGACCAGCGGGTAGACGACCGCGGCCGTCCTGGCCCAGCGCCCGCGCCCGTACTTCCAGAGGATCACGCCGCACCACAGCGCCCATCCCACGTGCAGGCTGGGCATCGCCGCGTACTGGTTGGTCATGCCGCCGAGGCCGCGCGGTGCGCTCGCCTCGCCGCCCCACCAGCCCCACGAGCTGTAGTAGGCCATCGTGTCGACGAAGCCGTGGCTCGGGTCGAGCAGCCGGGGCGGGCAGGTGGGCAGCAGGGTGAAACCGATCAGGCCGATGAACGTCGACGTCATCAGCCAGGTCCTGGCCGCCCGGTAGCGCACCGCCCGGGAGCGGAACAGCCACACCAGGAGCGCCGGGGTGACCAGGTAGTGCAGGGAGGCGTACCAGAAGTCGGCGGGTATGCCGATCCACGGTTCGCGGGTGAACAGGCGGTTCAGCGGGTGCTCGGCGTTGAGGTACAGCGCCTTCTCGATCCGCAGCAGCGCCAGGCCGTGGTCGACGGCGTCGGAGACGTCACCGCGGACGACGAGGCGTCCCGCGGAGTAGCAGGCGTACACGAGGAGGATGAGCGGCAGCTCCGTCCACCAGCGCATCCGGGTCGCCGGGACCGCCTCGGTGCCCGGTGTCTCGGTGTGCGGCATCCGATCGCTCCCCCTTCGTCCTCGTGCTGTCCTGGTCGGCGGCCAGCCACTCTACGGTGTGTGCGCGTCTTCCCGCGTACACGCTCCCGGAACCGGGAAGACGCGGAGATCGCCCCCCGGGTTGCCCCCGACCAGGGTGAGCGATGATGGACGGGTCCCGCCTGTGTTTTCCCGGAAGGTTCCCCATGGCTCCGCGCATCCTGCTGGCCCGGCACGGACAGACCGCGTGGTCGCTGTCCGGCAAGCACACCGGCAGGACCGACGTGCCGTTGCTGGAGGAGGGCCGCCAGGGGGCGAAGCTGCTCGGCGAGCGCCTGCACCGGCAGCCGTACGACGGGCTGCCGGACGTCGAGGTGCGCACCAGCCCGCTGTCCCGCGCGCGGGAGACCTGCGAACTGGCCGGCTTCGGCGACCGCGCCCGGCACTGGGACGCGCTCCTGGAGTGGGACTACGGCGCCTACGAGGGCATGACCCCGGCGGAGATACAGGCGGTGCGGCCGGGCTGGCTCATCTGGCGCGACGGCGTCCCGGAGGGCGAGACGCTCGCGGAGGTGACGGCCCGCGCGGACGAGGTGGTCGCCTGGGCGCGCTCCGCGGACCGTGACGTGCTCGTCTTCGCCCACGGCCACATCCTGCGCTCGATCGGCGCCCGCTGGCTGGGCCTGCCGCTGGACTTCGCGGCCCGCATCCGCCTCAACCCGACGTCCCTGTCGGTCCTGGGGTGGGCGTACGGAGAGCCGGCCCTGGAGAGCTGGAACGACGTGGGGCACCTCGTCCCCTGACGGTGCGCGTACGCGCGCGAAGACGGTGCGCCTACGCGCGCGAAGACGGTGCGCCCACGCGCGCGTGACGCGTATCTCCGCGCGGGCGCCGGCCGCGTCTCCTCGCGCGCGTCAGCCGCGCGGCACGGGGGCGCCCGTGGTGAGCAGCGACTCGACGCCGCTCAGGAAGGTCTCGCAGACCAGTTCGGGGTCGAAGAGGCAGCCGGCCGCCATCGCGCCGTCCCTGAGCATCACGAAGTGCCGTCCCGCCGCGTCGGCGGGCTCGAGCCCCGCGCGGCCGAGCAGCCCGGTGACGGTCTCCAGGAACCACTGCCGGTGCGCCAGCACGGTCCGGTGCACCGGGTGGTCCGGGTCGGGGTACTCCGCCACCGCGTTGAGGAACGCGCAGCCGCGGAAGCCGGGGGAGCGGATGCCGTCGGCGATGGCCCGCGCCGCCGCCCGTACGTCGTCCTCCGGCGAGGCGTCCGGTGACAGCGCGCCGGTGATCTGCGCCCGTATGCCCTGGTCCGCCTGGTCGAGGTAGGCGAGGACCAGTTCCTCCTTGCCGGTGAAGTGCCGGTACAGCGTGGCCCGGGTGACCTGGGCCTCCTCGATGATCCGGTCGACGCCCACGGAGTGGATCCCCTCGGCGTAGAAGATCTTCGTCGCTGTTCCGAGCAGCCTGGTCCGCGCCTCGGACGGCTTGCCGCTTCGTGTGCCCCGGTTCATGGCTGCGAGCGTACCAAAGCGTGAGGGAGAACGTTCGGTCTTGACGTATGGCCGTGAGGGGTCTTCAATCAAAGGAGACCGAACGTTCTCCCTCACAGCTTCGCCCGTCGAGAGGCACTCCCATGGACACCCTCGTCACCACCGCCCCGGCCCCCGCGCCCACCGCCGCTCCCGCGGCCCTGCGCCGGCTCTACTTCGTGCGCTTCGCCTTCGCCGCCGTCTGGGCCGCCCTGCTGTTCGCCACGGCCGACACCCTCGGCCCGCTCAGCGCGACGCTCCTGGTGATCTATCCGCTCTTCGACGTCGCCTGTGCCGTCGTCGACGTACGCTCCGCCGCCGCGGACGGGGGTCCCGCCCGGCACCTGTACCTGAACATCGCGCTCAGCGCCGCCACCGCCGTCGGCCTCGCCGTCGCCGCGGCCTCCGGCATCCCGGCGGTGCTGCGGGTCTGGGGCGCCTGGGCCGTCACCGCCGGACTGGTCCAGCTCGTGGTGGGCGTCGCCCGGCGCCGCATGGGCGGGCAGTGGGCGATGATCGCGAGCGGCGGCATCTCCACCCTCGCCGGTGTGTCCTTCGCCGCGCAGGCGGGCGGCGCCGACGCCTCCCTGAAGACCCTGGCGGGCTACGCCTTCCTCGGCGGCGTGTTCTTCCTCGTCTCCGCCCTCCGCCTGGGCCGCGCCGCCAAGAGCGCGTGACCCGGCCCGGACACCGCGGGGCCCCGCCGGCGTTCCCCCTGCGCCGGCGGGGTCCCGCGGTCCGTGACGTCACACCATGCGCGGCAGCGAGGCGTGGCGGTCCAGGAACTCCGAGACGCCGGGCGTACGGCGGTGCGGCAGCAGCACGCGCGAGGTGCCGGACAGCATCGAGCGGACGCGGGACGACTGGACCTCGCCCAGCAGGTCCAGGGCCCGCATCCCCGCCTGCGCGGCCTCGTCGGGATGTCCGCCGCGGGCCAGGTCGTCGGCCAGCTCCGCCGTGTACAGCGCGATGTTGCGGGTGAAGTGCGGGTCCTGGAGCTCAGCCGCCCGCCGGGCGTGCCGCGCCGCGCGCGTCCAGTCGCCCAGCGTGGACCAGCACTGCGCCTTCAGGCCCTCCAGCTCGGCCTCCCCGTAGAAGGTCATCCACTCGGGGTCCGCCTCCGCGGGCCCGCGGTCGAAGTACGCCTGGGCCCGGACCAGCGCCTGCTCGCATCCCGTGCGGTCGGCGAGCCCGGCCCAGCCGCCCGCCTCGCGCAGCGCCAGCAGCGACATCAGCCGGGGCGAGCCCAGCGGCCGCGCCGCCCGCTGCGCCGCCTGCGCCGCCCGCACCGCCTCCCGGGGGCGGCCCGCGTCCCGGGCGAGGAACGCCGTGTTGCAGAACGCGTGCGCCTCCAGCGCCGCGTCGCCCGTCACCCGGGCGGTGGCCAGCGCCTCCGCGTAGTGCGACCGCGCGTCGTCGAAGCGGCCCGAGTCGTGCGCCAGCCAGCCCACCGAGATGGCCAGCTCCCCGGCGCCCGCGTACAGCCGGTCCGCCGTGCGCTGCCGGGTCGTCCCGGCCTCCAGCAGTTCGTACGCGGCCCGCAGCGGGGCGGCCGCACGGCGGTAGAGCCCGTCCGCCCCGTGGCGGTCGTCGAGCACCCGGATCCGGCGTACGGCCTCCTCCAGGGCGCACGCGTCCGACGTCCCCGCACGGCGCACGGGGCGCTGTGCCGCCGAAGCCTCCGGGGCGAGCCCGTACGGGCTCAGGGCGGCGGCCACCGTGGCGCCACCGCCGGTCATGAATGCGCGACGCAGCACGTCGCTCTCCTCGTGGTCGTGCGGGTCGAACTCGTCGTACGGGTCGTACCTGTTGTGCGTCTCATACGGCTCGGACGCCCCGCTGGTCTCACTCGTGGCGTTCGCCGGGTTCTCGGGAAGGGCCGCGGGCCGGTCCCCGGCGGCCCGGGTCCGGCGTCCGCGGACCGACGAGCGGGGCGCGAAGCCCAGGTCGGTCAGCGTGCGGCCGGGGAACATGTGCAGGAACACCCGTTCGTAGGCGTAGTTGGGGCAGCGGATCTCGCCTGCCTCCACCCGGTGCACGTACCGCGCGTCACAGCTGACCCGCTCGCCGATCTCGCGGGCGGCCCGCCGTACCGCCGCGGCGAACTCGGCCGGCGAGCGCGATCCGCGCAGTTGCCGGAAGACGAGATTCGGCCGTTGCGGCCGGGCTGGCTGGGACGAGGGCACCGTTGACGACGCCATGGCCGGGTCCTCTCTGCGAACCGTCGAACCATGCCGGAAACGGGGTGGCTTGTCCGAGTGCCACCCTGTTTCCGGCGGGCATGAACGTACCTGCTGTGACGAGCTGGGTACGCTGAGTTTGACTACATACCGGATATGTCATCCGTGATCTGCCATGAAGTGCCATCCTTTGCGGCGGACTTCCGGCGTAGCCCTTGACGGCGAGGCTCGTTGGACTCTGTGGACCGGGAGCCCCCCGACTCCCGACCCCTCGTCCGAGCGTGATCCGTGTGGTGGAGGCCGGGATGATGACGACCAGCCGGAAGAACGACCCTCTCGAACCCTCCGGCCCGGACTGTGACGTGGTCACCGTCCCGGCCCGGCAGGGCCTGGAGGCGGTGGACATCCTGCGGCGCGGAGCCGGGGACGCGGTGGGTCCGGTGCTGCACGACGGCGGGTGCGACACCCTCGGTTTCCTGGTGCCGCCCGGCACCGCGGCCGCCTGGGACGTCCCCGGCAGCGTCTGTACGGAGACCGACGGCCGCGGCATCTGCCTGACGCCCGACCGCCCGGCGGAGGGGTCCGACTGGCTGGTGCCGCCCGGCGAGGCCGACCTGGCGACCGACCCCGCGGTGCTGCGCGAGGCACTGGGACAGGCCCAGCGGATGATCGACGCGGCGGACAGCTGCAGCTGAGGGGCCGCCGGGCAGCGGGCCCCGGCGGGGTGCGGACGCGCCGCCTGGGACAATGGCCGCATGGCACGGGGCAGGAACAGCGAACGGGGACAGGCGGCCGTCGAGGCCGTCACCGAGCAGGTCGACGGAGGGACCGCCCGGCTCGTCCCGGACCGCGACCGGTCACGCGCCTGGACGCTGCTGATCGACGACGCCCCCCAGTCGCACGTCGACCTCGACGACCCCTCCCGCCTGTCCTTCGAGTACCAGCGCCGCTTCGGACACGTCGTCGACCTCGCCGCCCCGCCCGGAAAGCCCCTGCGGGCCGTGCACCTCGGCGGCGGCGCCCTCACCCTCGCCCGGTACGTCGCCGCCACCCGCCCCCGCTCCACCCAGCAGGTCGTCGAGCGTGACGGGGCACTGGTCCAGCTCGTCCGGCGGGAGCTGCCCCTCGACCCACGGGCGCGGATCCGGGTGCGCACGGCGGACGCCCGCGAAGGGCTCGCCAAGGTGCCCGACGGCTGGGCCGGCCTCGTCGTCGCCGACGTCTTCGGCGGCGCCCGCACCCCGGCCCATCTGACCTCCACCGAGTTCCTCGACGGGGTCCGCAGGGCGCTCGCCCCCGGCGGCATCTACACCGCCAACCTCGCCGACGGGCCGCCGCTCGCGCATCTGCGCGGCCAGATCGCCACCGCCGCCGCCCGGTTCGCGGAACTCGCGCTGATCGCCGACCCGGCCGTACTGCGCGGCAAGCGGTTCGGCAACGCGGTCCTGGTCGCCTCCGACGCGCCGCTGCCGCTCGCCGAACTGACCCGCAGGGCCGCCTCCGACCCGCACTCCGGCCGGGTCCTGCACGGCCGGGAGCTCACCGACTTCACCGGCGGCGCAGCACCCGTCACCGACGTCGAGGCGGTCGCGTCCCCGGCGCCGCCCGCCGACGCGTTCCGCTGAACGCGCCCCGGGACCGCCTCAGTACGTGGCGACCTCCACCCGCGGCGGACCGTCGTGCCAGGTGCAGAACACCGTCACCCGGTCCGCGCCCGAGGCGAACTCCACCCGGATCCACGTCTCCGTCTTCCACACCTGCATCGACCAGCCGGCCCCCGGCGTCGCCGACACGAGCGACGCGGACGCCTCCCCGACGTCGAACACCGCCCGGCCGCCCCGGGTGTCGTAGCTCTTGACCTCGCCGGCGGCGGCCGTCTCCGACGCCGGCGGCGGCTCGGACGGGGAGGCGGTGCGCGAGGGCGTCGGGTCCGGCGGGGCGGAGTCGGTGGCCACAGGCGCCGACGGCTCGCGGGACGTCCCGGTCCGGCCGGCGTCCTCGTCCGTGGAGGGTCCGGGGGACGGGCGGTGCGTGGACGACGACACCGCCCGCGCCTTCTCCTCGCCCGCCGGGATCGGCAGGGCGCGCGGCGGGTCGTAGGCCGTGCCCTCCATCACCGTGCTGACGCCCCACCACGACAGCGTGACCGCCGCGCCCGTGGCGAGCAGCCAGGCCAGTACGTGTAGGAGTCCTCTGCGCATCGTCGGCCCATAGTGCCCCACGCGCCCCATCCGTGTCGTGCCCCCGGACGGCCCGGACCGGCCGTCCACAGGCCTTCGGGAAGCTCGTCCGGAGTTGTCCACAGGCCCCGGCCGCCCCCGCCCGGCATGGCGTACGGTGCCGCCCATGGCAAGTGTTCTCGTGGTCGAGGACGACCAGTTCGTACGCTCGGCGCTGATACGGCAGTTGACCGACGCCTCGCACACCGTGCGCAGCGTCGGGACCGCGCTGGAGGCGCTGCGCGAGGTCGCCCATTTCCGCTTCGACGTGGTCGTCCTGGACCTCGGACTGCCGGATCTCGACGGCTCCGAGGCCCTGAAGATGCTCCGCGGCATCACCGACGTCCCGGTCATCGTCGCCACCGCCCGCGACGACGAGACGGAGATCGTGCGGCTGCTCAACGCCGGCGCGGACGACTATCTGACCAAGCCGTTCTCGGTGGAGCACCTCTCCGCCCGGATGGCCGCCGTGCTCCGCCGCGCCCGCGCCGGAGGCGGCGAGGCCGCGCCCTCCCCGGTGATCCGGGTCGGCGGCCTCACCGTCGACCCGCTGCGCCGCCAGGCCGAGCTGGACGGCGCCCGACTGGACCTGACCCGACGCGAGTTCGACCTCCTCGCCTTCCTCGCCGGACGGCCCGGCGTGGTCGTGCCCCGGCGCGAGCTGCTCGCCGAGGTGTGGCAGCAGTCCTACGGCGACGACCAGACCATCGACGTCCATCTGTCCTGGCTGCGCCGGAAGCTGGGCGAGACCGCCGCCCGCCCCCGCTACCTGCACACCCTGCGGGGCGTCGGCGTGAAGCTGGAGCCCCCGGCCGACGCGGCCGGACCCGTGCACGCGCCCGGAGCGGAGCCGCCGCGATGAGATGGGCCCTGGTGAAGGTGTCGCTGGCGGTGACCGCGATGGTCGTGGTGGCCTTCGCCGTCCCGCTCGGCCTGGTCATCCGCGAGATGGCCCGCGACCGTGCCTTCGCCGGCGCCGAGCGGGAGGCGGCGGCCGTCGCCCCCGCCCTGTCCATCACCACCGACCGCGCCCAGCTGGAGCGGGTCGTCGCCTCGGCCGGCTCGGGCACCGCCATGGCCGTGCACCTCCCGGCCGCCGGTGGTGGACAACCCCTGGACATAGGGCGGCGGCGGGCCTCCGACGAGGACGTCGCCGCCGTGCGGAAGCTGGGCCGCGCCTCCACCTCCACCGTGCCCGGCGGCTCGGCGCTGCTCCAGCCGGTCGCGCTCAGCTCCGGCGAGATCGCCGTCGTCGAGGTGTTCGTCCCGGAGTCGGCGGTCACCAACGGCGTCGGCACGGCCTGGGCGGTCCTCGCGGCCGTCGGCGCCGCCCTGGTCGTCGGCTCGGTCGCGGTCGCCGACCGGCTGGGCGTGCGCATGGTGCGCCCCGCCCAGCGGCTGGTCGAGGGGGCGCACGAACTGGGCGAGGGCAAGCTCGGCGCCCGCGTGCCCGAGGAGGGACCCACCGAACTGCGCCTGGCCGCCGTGGCGTTCAACTCCATGGCCGACCAGGTCGTCCAGCTCCTCGCCAACGAGCGGGAGCTGGCCGCCGACCTGTCCCACCGGCTGCGCACCCCGCTCACCGTGCTGCGGCTCAACGCCGCCTCCCTGGGCGACGGTCCCGCCGCCGAGCAGACCCGCGCCGCCGTGGAGCAGCTGGAGCGCGAGGTCGACACCATCATCCGCACCGCCCGCGACGCCAAGCCGCAGACGGCCGCCGCCGGACCCGGCGCGGGGTGCGACGCGGCCGAGGTGGTGCGCGAACGGATGGGGTTCTGGTCGGCGCTCGCCGAGGACGAGGGCCGCAAGTGGCGCGTCGCCGGGGCGGACCGGCCGGTGCGCATCCCCGTGGCCCGCGCCGACCTGGCCGCGGGTCTCGACGCCCTGCTCGGCAACGTCTTCCGGCACACCCCCGAGGGCACCGCCTTCGCGGTCGACGTGCACAACGGCGAGGACGCGGTGATCGTGCTCGTCTCCGACGCGGGCCCCGGCATAGCCGACCCCGAGACGGCGATGGCACGCGGCCGGGGCTCCGGCACCGACGGCTCCACCGGGCTGGGCCTGGACATCGTGCGCCGCCTCGCCGAGTCCACCGGCGGCGACGTGCGGATCGGCCGGTCGGTGCTCGGCGGGACCGAGGTGCGCATCTGGATCCAGCTCGACGGCCGCGACCGGTCGCCGCGTCGGCGCGGTCACCGGGGGAGCGTCCGCCGCCGCAGGGCGGGCCGCGGCGCCCTGTCCTTTAACCGCTCCCGATCCCTCCCTTAAGCGGACCCTAAGGTTCCCTGCCGCCGTCCGGATCAGGCGGGTTGTCCGGTTCCGGATCACTAGCGTGCTGCCGCACCCTCCCCCCACGAACGGCAACGAAGGCAGGCACGCGATGAACACGCACCGGCGCAGGATCAGCGGCAGGAACAAGACGATCGGCGCGGTGGCGGCCGCGGCCGTCGCCGCAGGCGGAGCGTTCCTGTTCACCAACACCGCACTGGCCACGGACGAGACGGCCGACGGCTCCACCAAGGCGGCCGGCGCGGGCTTCGCCCCGTACGTCGACACCTCCCTCAGCCCGGCGTTCGACCTGTCGGCGAGCGCCGAGGCGACCGGCGTGAAGGAGTACACCCTCGCGTTCGTCACCGACGGCGGCGGCTGCACCCCCAGGTGGGGCGGCACCGGCGGCCTCGGCGACAACCCGGTGGCCGCGCAGATAGGCGCGCTGCGCGAGGCCGGCGGCGACGTCCGCGTCTCCTTCGGCGGCGCGGCCGGCTCCGAACTCGGCACCACCTGCGGCTCGGTGGAGGCGCTCACCGCCGCCTACACCGAGGTCGTCGACGCCTACGGCCTGACCAAGGTCGACTTCGACGTCGAGGGCGGGGCGCTGCCGAACGCGGAGGCCAACACCCGCCGCGCGCAGGCGATAGCCGCCCTGCAGAAGTCCCACCCGGACCTGGACGTCTCCTTCACCCTCCCGGTGATGCCGGAAGGGCTCACCCAGGACGGCGTGAACCTCCTCGTCGACGCCAAGGAGAACGGCGTGCGCGTCGACACCGTCAACATCATGGCGATGGACTACGGCCCGGCGTACAGCGACGACATGGGCACCTACGCCGAGCAGGCCGCCACCGCCACCCAGGCGCAGCTCAAGGAGGTCCTCGGGCTCGGCGAGGCCGAGGCGTGGCAGACGGTCGCGGTCACCCCGATGATCGGCGTGAACGACGTCGTCACCGAGATCTTCACGGTCGAGGACGCCACCCAGCTCGTCGAGTTCGCCCGGGCCAAGGGCCTCGGCCGGCTGTCGATGTGGTCCGGCACCCGCGACCAGCAGTGCCCCGAGGGCGAGAAGCCGGCCGCCGACGCCACCTGCAGCTCCATCCTCCAGGACAAGTTCGCCTTCTCGAAGGCGTTCGCGGCCTACAACTGAGCCGCAGGGCCGGCTGAGTCGCCGGACCGACCGAGCCACCGAGCCACCTGGAACAACGGGGAACGCGTGCCCCGGCCGGACCTCCCCCCACCCGGCCGGGGCACCCGTGCGTCCGGCGACAGGTCCGCGGGCCTGTGTGGCAGGGCCCGGACGCACACGAGCGGGGCGCGGCACTCCCCGGGGATCACCGCGCCCCGCCCCCCGTGCCCCGCGCCCCGTTCCCTCCGGACTCCGAGGACCGGTCAGATGCCCTCGGGGTCCGGAAGCTCACCGGCCTTGGCCGCACGCGCGTACCACAGCGCGCTCGACTTCGGCGTCCGCTTCTGGCTGACGTAGTCGACGTACACCGCGCCGAAGCGCTTCTCGTAGCCGTACGCCCACTCGAAGTTGTCCAGCAGCGACCACAGGAAGTAGCCGCGCACCTCGGCGCCGTCGTCGATGGCCCGGCGCACCGCGGAGAGGTGGCCGTGCAGGTAGGCCACGCGCTCCGGGTCGTGGACCTTGCCGTCGGCGTCCGGCTTGTCGTCGTAGGCGGCGCCGTTCTCCGTGATGTAGAGGGGCAGGCCGGGAGCCTCGCGGTGGTAGCGCATGATCAGCTCGTGCAGACCGGTCGGGTCGACCGACCAGCCCATCTCGGTCTGCTCGCCCGGCGACTGGTGGAACGCGACGTCGTCGGCGGCGGGCCACGGCGAGTGCTCGCTGGCGCCGTGACCGTCGGCGCGCGGGCCCTTGTCGTCGGGGTCGGCGGCCGACACCAGGGTCGGCGTGTAGTAGTTGAGGCCGAGCGCGTCGACCGGCTGGTGGATGGTGTCCAGGTCGCCGTCCTCGATGCACGACCAGTCGGTCACCGAGGAGGTCGCCTCCAGCAGAGTCTCCGGGTAGGCGCCGTGCAGGATCGGGCCGTGGAAGATGCCGCCCGACAGGTCGTCGATCTTGCGGGCCGCCACCAGGTCCGCGGGGGAGTCGGGGTTCAGCGGGCGCACCACGGAGGTGTTGAGGCTGAGGGAGATCTGGTTGCGGGCCGGCATCACCGAGCGCAGCGCCTTGGTGCCGAGGCCGTGCGCCAGGTTGAGGTGGTGGGCGGCCTTGAGCGCGGCGGCCGGTTCGGTGCGGCCGGGGGCGTGCACGCCGGAGGCGTAGCCGAGGAAGGCGGCGCACCAGGGCTCGTTGAGCGTCATCCACGTCTCGACGCGGTCGCCGAGCGCCTCGCCCATGATCTGCGCGTACTCGGCGAAGCGGTAGGCGGTGTCGCGCTCCGGCCAGCCGCCCGCGTCCTCCAGCTCCTGCGGCAGGTCCCAGTGGTAGAGGGTGACGGCCGGCTTGATGCCCTTCTCCAGCAGCTCGTCGACCAGCCGGCGGTAGAAGTCCAGACCGCGCTGCACGGCCGGGCCGCGGCCGGTGGGCTGCACCCGGGACCAGGAGACGGAGAAGCGGTACGCCTGGAGGTTGAGGTCGGCCATCAGCGCCACGTCGTCGCGGTAGCGGTGGTAGTGGTCGACGGCGACGTCACCGGTGTCGCCGCCCGCCGTCTTTCCCGGCGTGTGACTGAAGGTGTCCCAGATGGAAGGGGTACGTCCGTCCTCCCGCACCGCCCCCTCGATCTGGTACGCGGAGGTCGCGGCGCCCCAGAGGAAGGCCGGAGGAAAGGTCACCGGGGTCGCCGGCGTGGCGGAGTCAGACATGGAAGCGCTCCCATAGCGGTCGCATAGGGGTCGTGGAAGACCGACGGATACGTGAGAGGAAGGAAGGGGGCCGAGACGGCGGCGACCCGGCCCCACCGGATTCGGGTGCGGGCGTCAGCCCTTCACCGCGCCCTGCATGATGCCGCCCACGATCTGCTTGCCGAAGATCGCGAAGACCAGCAGCAGGGGCAGCGTGCCGAGCAGCGCACCCGCCATGATCAGGGACTGGTCGGGGGTGTACCCGCGGCCGAGACCCGCGACGGCGACCTGCACGGTCGGGTTGCCGGTCTGCGTCAGCACCAGGAACGGCCACAGGAAGTCGTTCCACGCCTGCACGAACATCAGCATGCCGAGCACGGCCATGGCCGGCCGAGCGGCGGGGAACACCACGTGCCACACCACGCGCCAGCTGCCCGCGCCGTCCACCCGCGCGGCCTCGATGACCTCGTCGGGCAGCGCCTGGAGCAGGTACTGCCGCATGAAGAACACGCCGAACGCGCTCACCAACGACGGGAAGATGACCGCCTGGAGCTGGTCGGTCCAGTCCAGCTTCGCGACCATCATGTACAGCGGGATGATGCTGAGCTGCGGCGGGATCATCATCGTGCCGATGACCACCAGCATCAGGGCGTTGCGGCCCTTGAAGCGCAGCTTGGCGAAGGCGAACCCGGCGATCGTCGACAGCACCACGATGGTGACGGCGGAGGTGCCCGCCACGATGGTGGTGTTGAGGAACGCCTCGCCCAGGTTGGCGTCCTTCCAAGCGATCTCCAGGTTCTTGAACAGGTTGGAGCCGAACCAGAACGGCGGCGGGTTCTCCGCCAGGCGCTGGTTGTCGCGGGACGCGGCGATCGCGGTCCACACCAGCGGGAACAGCGACACGATCATGAACACGGCGAGGATCGCGTACGCGATCGGTCCGCCGTGCAGGGTCCCGCCGGCCCGCGCCGACTTCGGCAGGCGCGAGCGCTTCTGCTCCTTGGCGATCGGTGTCTCGGGGGGCGTCACAGTCGTCGTCACGGCCACACTCCTTAACTGCTGGCGCGCAGCCGGCGCGAGATGAGCTGGTTGATGAGGCCGATGACGATCAGGATCGCGAACATGGCCCAGGCGATCGCCGAGGCACGGCCGAGGTGCTGGTTGACCCAGCCCTGCTCGTACAGGTACAGGCCGAGCGTCTGGAACTGGTGCTCCGCACCGCCCGACGCGCCCTTGTTCGGGTCGAACAGCAGCGGCTCGCCGAAGACCTGGCTGGCGCCGATCGTCGAGACGACCACGGTGAACAGGATCGTCGGACGCAGCGAGGGCAGCGTCACGTGCAGGAACTGCCGCCAGCGGCTGGCGCCGTCCAGCGCCGCCGACTCGTACAGGTCCTGCGGGATCGCCTGCATCGCGGCCAGATAGATGAGCGCGTTGTAACCGGTCCAGCGCCAGATGATGATGGTCGAGACGGCTATCTGGCCGGGCCACTTGTCGTCCTGCCAGCCGATCGGGTCGATCCCCACCGCGTCGAGCGCCCAGTTGATCATGCCGTAGTCACGGCCGAAGAGCAGCACGAACACCAGGGTCGCGGCGGCGATCGAGGTGGCGTACGGCGCGAGCATCGCGACCCGCCAGAACGTGGACGCCCTCAGCTTGTAGTTGAGGATGTGGGCGATGCCCATGGCGATCATCAGCTGCGGAACGGTGGAGATGATGCCGATGGTCAGGGTGTTCTGCGCCGCGTTCCAGAAGAAGTCGTCGTCGAAGATCCGCGTGTAGTTCTTCAGACCGACCCACGTCATGTCGGTCGGCGCGGTCAGCTCGACCTGGTGCAGCGAGGCCCAGCCGGTGTAGAGCAGCGGGAACAGGCCGAAGGCCGCGAACAGCACGAAGAACGGGGCGACGAACGCGTACGGGCTCCAGCGTGCGTCGCGCTGCCAGCGGCGTGACAGCTTGGCTCTGCGCCGGTCTTCCTTGTCCGCGGGGCTTCCGGGCTTACGGCCCGGGGCCGCGCCCCCCTTGACGGGGGACGCGGCGATGTCGGAGCGGGTGGCCATGCGGGTCACTGGTCCAGGTTGTTGTCGATGGTCTTGGTGGCCGTCTCCCAGGCCTCCTTGGCCGACTTGCCCTTCGTCACGAGGATGACGCCGTTGTCGGTCAGACCCTGCTGGATGATCTGGTCCTTCGGGCCGATCACCTGGACCGGGATCTGCTTGGCGGCCTCGGAGAAGATCTCACCGATCGGCGCGTCACCGGTCATCTCGTTGGTGGCGCCGGTCACCTCCGCGCTCTCGTACGCGGCCGGGGCGCTCGGGAAGGAGCCCTGGACCTTGAACAGCTTCGCCTGCTGCTCGGGCGCGGTCAGCCACGCGACCAGCTTCTGCGCCTCCTCGACGTTCTTGCCGCTCTTCGGCACGCCCAGGAAGGAGCCGCCCCAGTTGCCGGACTTCGGCGCCACGGCGACGTCCCACTTGCCGGCCGCGTCGGACTTCGACTTGCCCTTGATGTAGCCGAGCATCCACGGCGGGCAGGCGACGGTGGCGAACTTGCTGTTGGCGATGGTGGTGTCCCAGGCCGGCTGGAACTGCGTCTGCGACTGGACCAGGCCCTTCTCGGCGGCCTCGGCGGTCAGGTCGAACGCGTCCTTCACGGCCGGGTTGGTCTTGTAGATGACCTCGCCGGAGGCGTCGTAGAACTTCTCCTTCTCACTGCTGAGCACCGCGTTCAGCAGGCCGCCGGGGGAGTCCATGAAGAAGGTGTCCTTGCCGGCCGCCTTCTTGTACTTCTCACCGGTGGCGATGAACTTGTTCCAGTCGCCCGCCCAGAGCTTGCCGACCTCCGCGCGGTCGCTCGGCAGCCCGGCCTTCTCGAAGAGGTCCTTGCGGTAGCAGATGGCCATCGGGCCGACGTCCGTGCCGAGCGCGATGGTCTCGCCGCCCTTGGCGGTGGCCTGCTCCCACTTCCAGGGCAGCCAGCCGTCCTTCTTGACACCCTCGACCTTGGACATGTCCGTGAACTTGTCCGCCTGGGTGCCCACGACCTCGGCGATGTTGGCGACCTCGATGGCCTGCACGTCCATCAGCCCGCTGTTGGTGGTCAGGTGGTTGACGAGAGCGGGGTAGTAGTTCTCGTTCCGCTCGACCACGTTCTCCTGGATCTTGATGTCCGGGTTGAGCTTCTCGTACTCGGCGTAGAGGCCGGCCTCCTTGAAGCCCATGGTGCCGAACAGGCCCAGGGTGATCGTGGTCTTGCCCTCGCCGGACGACGAACCACCGGAGCTGTCGTCACCGCCGTCGTCGGCGCAGCCGGCCAGCAGCCCGGTGCCCAGCGACACGACGGCCGCGACCGCCAGCGCCTTGCGGGCGAAGGGCTTCCCCCCGCCCGACCGCTGCCTGGTGAGGGGCAGGGTACGTGCTCGCATTGCGTCCTCCTGTTGCCCTGACGTGCCGACCCCCCGGCCAACGGCGTTGTTGACCCGTATTCTGCGCGTTGCGGCTCGGGCGGGGAACGTGCGGGTTGTGTATGTGTCAGGTACTGTGGGAGCGCTCCCACAAGTGATGTGTTGAAGAGTCGCGGGTCCGGGCGGGGGTGTCAAGGGAACAGACGCCGCAAAGTGCGTTCAGTTATCTGCCCGTTAACTTGGCCCGGGGGTCCACCCCTTCGGAACGCCGGGGTCCGCACGGACGCCCTCGCGGGTGGTCACCGTCACTGCCGGGGCTGTTACATTCCAGGCCAGGGTGACACACAAGGAAGGCGGGGGCGGATGGCAAGCCACGGAGTGCGGGGCCGGAGCGGTGGCCGCCCCACCCTCGAAGAGGTGGCAGCGCGCGCCGGAGTGGGCCGCGGCACCGTGTCGCGCGTGATCAACGGCTCCCCGCGGGTGAGCGAGGCCACGCGCGCCGCCGTCGAGGCGGCCGTCGCCGAGCTGGGTTACGTCCCCAACACCGCGGCCCGCGCCCTCGCGGCCAACCGCACCGACGCGATAGCGCTCGTGGTGCCCGAGCCGGAGACCCGGTTCTTCACCGAGCCCTACTTCTCCGACATGCTCCGCGGCGTCGGCGCCGCGCTGTCCGACACCGAGATGCAGCTGCTGCTGATCTTCGCGGGCAGCGACCGGGAGCGGCAGCGGCTCGCCCAGTACCTGGCGGCGCACCGCGTGGACGGCGTGCTGCTGGTCTCGGTGCACGCCGACGACCCGCTGCCCGACATGCTGTCCCAGCTGGAGATCCCGGCCGTGATCAGCGGTCCCCGCTCCGCGGACGAGACGCTCACCTCGGTGGACTCCGACAACTACGGCGGCGCCCGGCAGGCCGTCGAGCACCTCGTCTCCCGGGGCCGGCGCACCGTCGCGCACATCACCGGCCGGCTGGACGTCTACGGCGCCCAGCGCCGCGTCGACGGCTACCGGGACGCGCTGCGCGAGGCGGGTCACCAGGTGGACGAGCTGCTCATCGAGCCGGGCGACTTCTCCGAGGGCGGCGGCCGCCGCGCCATGGAGGCCCTGTTGGAGCGCCGCCCGGACCTGGACGCGGTCTTCGCCGCCTCCGACGTCACGGCGGCCGGCGCCCGTCAGGCGCTGCGCGAGGCGGGCCGCCGCATCCCGGACGACGTGGCACTGGTCGGGTACGACGACTCCGCGATCGCCCGCCACATGGAGCCGCCGCTGACCAGCGTGCGCCAGCCGATCGAGGAGATGGGCCGGGCGATGACCGACCTGCTGCTCCGCGAGGTCGCCGACCGCCGCCCGTCCGCGACGCGGGAGCTGGAGCGGCGTCAGATGGTGCTGGCGACGGAACTGGTGGAGCGCGCCTCGTCCTGAGCCGGTCTGTCCGGCCGGGGACACCCTGGTCCAGGGGCGCGGGCCGCCGCCCGCGCCCCCGGCCGGAAACGCCAGAAGCCGGTGACCTCGTCGAGGTCACCGGCTTCTGCGGTGAGGGTGAGTGACGGGACTTGAACCCGCGACATCCTGGACCACAACCAGGTGCTCTACCATCTGAGCTACACCCACCACGGCCTGGTTCCGGGAGGTCAGTGACTTCCCCGACCGGCCGAGAAAAAGTGTACAGGGTCCGAAGGGGTGCTCGCGCACACCTTTCCGCGCGGCCCCCCTGCGCCCCCTCGACGTCCCTACTGAGCAGGCAGGACGTGCTTCGCCGCGATCTTCTTCGCGGTGTCGGAGTCGGGCCCCGGCTGCGGCACGAAGACGGCCTCCCGGTAGTAGCGCAGCTCCGCGATGGACTCGCGGATGTCGGCGAGCGCCCGGTGGTTGCCGTTCTTCTCGGGGCTGTTGAAGTACGCCCGCGGGTACCAGCGGCGGGCCAGCTCCTTGATGCTGGACACGTCGACGATCCGGTAGTGCAGGTAGCTCTCCAGGGTCGGCATGTCGCGCAGCAGGAAGCCGCGGTCGGTGCCGACGGAGTTCCCGCACAGGGGCGCCTTGCCGGGCTCCTTGACGTGCTCCTTGATGTACGCGAGGACCCGCTGCTCGGCGTCCTCGAGCGTCGTGCCGTTCGGCAGCTCCTCGAGCAGCCCCGACGCGGTGTGCATCGCGCGCACCACCTCCGGCATCGTCTCCAGGGCCCGCTCGGGCGGGCGGACGACGATGTCGACGCCCTCGCCGAGCACGTTCAGCTCGGAGTCGGTCACGAGGGCGGCCACCTCGATGAGCGCGTCGTCCGACAGCGAGAGGCCGGTCATCTCGCAGTCGATCCACACCATGCGATCGTTCATGTGTCTCACCTTACGGTGCGTGACGCCGGGCGTGACCGGGTGGTGAAGCGGGGATTCCCGGGATTCGCCGTACGGCGGTGAGGCCGGCGGTGAGGCCGTGCCGCGCAGCGGTGAGGGCCGGAGGCACACGGCCTCCGGCCCTCACCGCGGTCACCTCAGGGCGCGCCGCGCTGCCCGGGGACGCCCGGCGCCGACGCGGTGAGGGGCGAGCCCAGCGCGCCGGCCGCCGCCGTCCGGCGCGCCTGGTGCGGGACCCCTCCGTCCGAGTGCAGCTGCTGCGGCATCGAGTGCCCCGCGGGCTCCGGCCGGCCGGCCGGGATGCCGCCCGCCTGGGCGCCGTGCGCGGTCCCGTCGTCCTGGCCCCGCTCGGCCTGCGGACGCCGTGCCCGGTACGCGGCCCGGTAGGCGGCCGGGGACGAGCCGAGCTGGCGCCGGAAGTGGCCGCGCAGCGCGACGGGCGAGCGGAAGCCGCAGCGTCCGGCCACCTCGTCGACCGAGTAGTCCGACGTCTCCAGCAGGCGCTGCGCCTGGAGCACCCGCTGCGTGATCAGCCACTGCAGCGGCGCGCTGCCGGTCAGCGAGCGGAACCGGCGGTCGAAGGTACGGCGGCTCATGTACGCGCGGGCGGCGAGCGTCTCCACGTCGAACTGCTCGTGGAGGTGCTCCAGCGCCCAGGCGACGACCTCGGCGAGCGGGTCGGCGCCGATCTCCTCCGGTAAAGACCTGTCGAGGTAGCGCTCCTGGCCGCCGCTGCGGCGCGGGGGGACCACCAGGCGGCGGGCGAGCGCGCCGGCCGCCTCGTTGCCGTGGTCCGTGCGCACGATGTGCAGACACAGGTCGATGCCGGCCGCGGTGCCCGCGGACGTCAGCACGTCACCGTCGTCCACGAACAGCTCGCGTGGATCGACGTGCACCGACGGATAGCGCTTGGCCAGCGTCGGCGCGTACATCCAGTGGGTGGTCGCCGGACGGCCGTCCAGCAGACCCGCCGCCGCGAGGACGAAGGCGCCGGTGCACAGCCCGACGATGCGGGCGCCCTCCTCGTGGGCCCGGCGCAGCGCGTCCAGGGCGTCGTCCGGCGGCGGGGAGGTGATCGATCGCCAGGCCGGCACCACGACGGTGCCCGCCCGGGATATCGCCTCCAGGCCGTGTGGCGCGGTGAGTTCCAGGCCCCCTGTGGTCCGCAGCGGGCCCTCTTCGCCGCCGCACACCAGCAGGCGGTAGCGCGGTACGCCGGCGTCCTGGCGGTCAACCCCGAACACCGACAGCGGTATGGAACTCTCGAAAATGGGGCCGCCGCTGAACAGCAGCACCGCGACGATCTCCTTGCGGCGGCGCCCGGAGAGTTTCCGGGCCGCGTTTTCCGGCGCGGCAGTGGAGTCGTGGCTCATCCTGCTAAGCCCCCCTCGGTGGTCGCGGCTCCTCGGTTGTGTCGCTCCTGCACGTTTCCCCTCGGTCCTGCACGAGTCCCCCGCCGTAAGACAGTCAAGATCGAATCTACTGTGTCCCGTCGCGCACCGGTGGCCAGTTCGGCACTCGGTGCATTGTCGACTTGGCAACTTGGCGTGAAGCATTCGATCACGAAGCGTTGCACTCGCGCGCCGTGCAGGGAAGTGCGCCTCGTCGCGGTGGCCAAAGCACGTAGGGTGCGCGGGGCCCGCGAGGTGCTTTCCGTGCAGGTGGAACGGGGGTTGGGGGGTGGTCACGGCACCGGGTGCGCCAGAACCGGAAGTTGGCTGAAAAGAGACGGGCGGGGGTGCGGAAACCGGTCAACCGGCCGGTGAGTCTACGGCGTCCCGTGGGGCGTACGCCCGCGCATGGGAAGAGACGCGGGCGCGCCGGGAGCGGCGGATCAGCACGCGGGAGGCGGCGGTGACGGCCGCCAGGCCGCAGGCCACGCCGGCCGCGGTGAGGAAGGGCGCCCCGCGCCACAGGAGGACCGCCGGGGCCAGCAGGCAGCCGAACGCCGCCCAGCGCAGGAGATCGTCCTCCGGGGGCCGGACGGGTGCGTGGGCGGGGCGGGGCATCGGGGCGCTTCCTGTCGCGGGGAGCCGTCGTGGCTCTCGTGTGGTTCTCGTCGTGGTTCCACCATCCCAACGGGCGGGCCGCCCGTCGGTCACGCGCGGGGCGTCCGTCGGTCACGTGTGGGGCGTCCGGTGCGGACGGTTCGGGTGTCACCGGTGCGATGGTTCAGGTGTCAAGCGAATACCCCGCAAACCGCCTGTACAGGCCAGCAACCGTTGCGTCGTGGGCGGACCCTCGTGCATGCTCCGGGGAACCCGCCTCCCGGCTCGCGCGGGATCTGGGCCCAGGAGGCGTGCCGCCGTACCCTTGGGGGTATGGGGTTGGGAAGATACTTCCCGGACACAGCTCCGCCGCACACTGTCGTCCCCATAAAAGGATCACAACCCCGAGACAGCCATGGCCGGTCACGAATTCTTCGAACCCGCGGACCGCAAGCGGCCGGTCGCCGATCCGACGGCGGCCGAACCCCTGGCGGCGGAGGAACCACGCCATGCGTGCGACCCCGCCTTCCGGCACGGGGTGGTGGTCGGCTTCGACGGTTCCACGTCCAGTGAACGGGCCCTCGCGTACGCCATCGGCATGGCGCGGCGCTCCGGGTCCGGACTGATCATCGTCCATGTGGCGAACCGGCTGCCCACCACGGTGTGGGCGGGCTGCGAGCCGCCGGTCTTCGTGGACGTCCCGGACCACCGCACGGAGGTGCTGGGGCTGGAGCTCGCCTGTGCGGACTACCTGGCCGAGGTGCCGTGGATCCTCGTCGAGCGGGGCGGGGACATCTGCCACGAACTCGAAGAGGTGGGGCGGGAGTACGAGGCGGACGCGATCGTCGTGGGTTCCACCCACGGGCTCGTGGGGCGGCTGTTCGGGTCGGTCGCGGGGAGGCTGGCGAAGCGGGCGCAGCGGCCTGTTGTCGTCATTCCATGACGTGAGCTTGCACAGGCGGGCCCCTACGTGTTGATCGGCAACACGTAGGGGCCCGTTCTGTTTGCACGGCCTGTGCGGGTGGGTGGGGGCTTGTCGCGCAGTTCCCCGCGCCCCTTGGGCGGCCTACTCGACCGTGACCGACTTCGCCAGGTTGCGGGGCTTGTCGATGTCCCGGCCGAGGGCCAGGGCCGTGTGGTAGGCGAGGAGCTGGAGCGGGATGCCCATGAGGATCGGGTCCAGCTCGTCCTCGTTCTTGGGAACCACGATCGTGTGGTCCGCCTTCTCCTGCTCCTGGTGCGCCACGGCGACGATCCGGCCGCTGCGGGCCTTGATCTCCTCCATGGCCGCGCGGTTCTTCTCCAGCAGGTCGTCGTCCGGGACGATGGCGACCGTCGGGAGGGCCGGCTCGATCAGGGCCAGCGGGCCGTGCTTCAGCTCGGAGGCCGGGTAGGCCTCGGCGTGGATGTAGGAGACCTCCTTGAGCTTCAGGGAGGCCTCGCGGGCCACCGGGTAGCCCCGGACGCGGCCGATGAAGAGCATCGAGCGGGCCTCGGCGTACTCCAGCGCCAGCTTCTTGATCTCCTCCTCCTGCTCCAGCATCTCGGCGATCTGGGCGGGAAGGCGGCGCAGGCCCTCGATGATCCGCTTGCCGTCGCGCACGGACAGGTCACGGGTGCGGCCCAGGTGCAGGGCGAGCAGCGCGAAGGCGACCGTGGTGTTGGTGAAGCACTTCGTGGAGACGACGCAGACCTCGGGTCCCGCGTGCACGTAGACGCCGCCGTCGGCCTCGCGGGCGATCGCGGAGCCCACCACGTTGACCACGCCGAGCACCCGGGCGCCCTTGCGCTTCAGCTCCTGCACGGCGGCCAGCACGTCGTACGTCTCACCGGACTGGGAGACCGCGACGTACAGGGTGTCGGGGTCGACGACCGCGTTGCGGTAGCGGAACTCGGAGGCCGGCTCGGCGTCGGCGGGGATGCGGGCGAGCTCCTCGATCATCTGCGCGCCGATCATGCCGGCGTGGTACGAGGTGCCGCAGCCGAGGATCTTCACACGGCGGATGCGGCGGGCCTCGCGGGCGTCCAGGTTGAGGCCGCCCAGGTGCACGGTGGAGAAGCGGTCGTCGATCCGGCCGCGCAGCACGCGGTCCACGGCCTCGGCCTGCTCGTGGATCTCCTTGTGCATGTACGTGTCGTGGCCGCCCATGTCGTAGGAGGCGGCCTCCCACTCCACGGTGGTGGGCTCGGCGGTGGTCCGCGTGCCCTCCGTGGTGTAGGTGCGGAAGTCGTCGGCCTTGAGGGTGGCCATCTCGCCGTCGTCGAGGGTGACTATCTGGCGGGTGTGGGCGACCAGCGCGGCGATGTCCGAGGCGACGAACATCTCCTTCTCGCCGATGCCGAGGACGACCGGCGAGCCGTTGCGGGCGACGACGATGCGGTCCGGGAAGTCGGCGTGCAGCACGGCGATGCCGTAGGTGCCCTCGATCAGGCGGACCGTCTCGCGGACCTTGTCCTCGAGCTTCTCGGCCTGCGAGCGGGCGATGAGGTGGGTGAGGACCTCGGTGTCGGTCTCGGAGAGGAACTCGACGCCGTCCGCCTCCAGCTTGCGGCGCAGGTCGGCGGCGTTGTCGATGATGCCGTTGTGGACGACGGCGACCTTGCCCTCGGCGTCCAGGTGCGGGTGGGCGTTCACGTCGGACGGGGCGCCGTGGGTGGCCCAGCGGGTGTGGGCGATACCGGTGGTGCCCTTGAAGCGCGCCGGGACCTTGGCCTCCAGGTCGCGCACCCGGCCCTTGGCCTTGACCGTCTTCAGGGTCCCCGTCCTGGGGGAGGTCACGGCGATGCCCGCCGAGTCGTAGCCGCGGTACTCCAGACGCTGGAGGCCCTCGAGCAGCAGGGGGGCGACCTCACGCCTGCCGATGTAACCGACGATTCCGCACATACAGGTATGTTCCTAGCCGTAGACGATGCGGCGCAGCTGCCGGAGCGAGAGCTCGGGCGGCGCCACCGCGCGGTATCTCAGGTCCGCCTCGATCCGTTGGAAGATCGTCGCGTTCACCAGGCCCTGGGCCTGGAGCTCGCGGTGGCGGCGACGGACGTACTCCTCGGTCGTCTCGTCGAAGTAGGCGAGCACGTCCTGGATCACACGCAGCGCCTCGCCCCGGCTGAGGGGCGTGGACCGCGTCAGATGATCGACAAGTTCGTCGTGCACCCGATGATCCTGGAGTACCGGAGACCGTTTCGCAAGAAACGTGCCCGATTTCGGGCAGGCCGAGCCGGGTGGCCTCTACATGCGCTTCAGGACGGCCTGCTTGGCGAGGGTGAACTCCTCGTCGGTGAGGACCCCGGACCGGTGCAGCTCGCCCAGTTCCCGCAGCCGGCGCAGGAGTGCGTCGTGGTCGTCCTCGGCGGGGCCGGCCGGTGCGGGCCGTTCGCCCTCGGGGGTGCGCGGGCCGTCCAGGGCCGGGGCGGCGGGGGTGGACGGGTGCGGCAGCCGGGCCTGCACGGCGGCGGCGACCAGGGCCATCAGCGGGTCCTTCTTGAACCCCCACAGCTCCACCGCGTTCGGGTCGTACTTGGCCGGGACCTTGGTGGGGGCGTGCCGCACGAGGAAGCGCAGGTGGCCGTTCTCCAGCCCGGCCGCCGGCTGCCAGTCCACGCCCTCCAGGTCCTGCACCGCGAGGGTGCGGGGGCCCGCGGCGGACTTGGCGTCCTCGGTCTTCCAGTTCCACTCCAGCCGTACGCGCTCCCCGTCGAAGCTGACGGTGCCGTCCCCGGCGGAGACGGACAGGGGCAGGGGCGGGCCGGGCAGCAGGTAGGCGGTCACCGGACCTGACGGGATCTGCTCCAGCAGCAGGGCCGTGCGGACCTCCTCGGTGAAGTACTCGGCGACGCCGTAACGGTCGGACTCGACGGCCAGTTGGTACGGGTCGTGCGGTTCGGTGAGGCGGCCGCCGGTCGCGTGCAGGAGCGGGTCGGCGCCGTCGCGCAGCCGGAGCCTCAGCCGGCCCGACTTCCTGCCCTGCTCCAGGGAGATGCCCGCCAACGCCTCCAGCGGTACCGCCAGTTCACCCAGCGTGCGGCGGAGCAGGCCGACGTTCTTGTCGCGGCCGGGGGTCAGACGCAGGGTCTCGCCGTCGAACGTCCACGTGCCGTCCTTCTGGATGATTTCCGCCATGAGGCGATTGTTCCACCGCCACGCTCCCTGGCAGGGGCGGGAGTTGGGGGAGGGATGGCCGGGGAAGGCGGGAGCCCCCCGGAGGACCGTACTCCGGGGGGCTGGTCCGCTCGACGGGTCAGACGGGTCAGAAGGCCGCCAACGGGTTCTTCAGGGTGCCTACGAGCTGGAGGGCGCCCGAGGGGTCCGCCAGGTCGACCATCTGCCTGTTGTTGCGCAGCTGGAGGCGGTTCAGGCAGGACAGGGCGAACTCCGGGGCGAACATGTCGTACCGGGCGAACTTGTCCGCCAGCTCCGGCACCGACGCCTGGTACTCCCGGGTGACCTCCGCGACCGTCCGCCAGAAGCCGTCCTCGTCGAGGACGCCCTCCTCGGCGAGGTTCGCCGCGAGGAAGCGGAAGAAGCAGTCGAAGACGTCCGTGAAGATCGACAGCAGCTTGGTGTCGTCCGGGACCTCGACGCGGATCCGGGACACCTCGGGCGGCAGCACCGCGTCCGGGTCCATCACCGCGATCTCCTCGGCGATGTCCTTGTAGACCGCGCGCTTCACCGCGCCGTCCTCCAGCACCAGGATGACGTTCTCGCCGTGCGGCATGTACACCAGGTCGTAGGCGTAGAAGCTGTGCAGCAGCGGGACGTAGTAGGCCCGCAGATAGCGCCGCAGCCACTCCTGCGGGGTGAGTCCGGAGCGCTCGATCAAGGCGGCGGCGAAGGACCGGCCCTCGTGGTCGACGTGGACCAGGGACGCCATGGTGGCCAGCGACTCGCCGTCCTCCAGGGACGCCACCGGGCTCTCCCGCCACAGCGCCGCCAGCATCTTGCGGTACGGCGAGTAGCGGTCGGTGGCCTGCTCGTACTCCAGGTGCCGGTAGCCCACGGCGGCCCGCTCCCGGATGATCGACAGTCCGGTGTCACGCAGCACCGGGTCGTTGTCGATCAGGCGGGCCAGCCAGTCGTTGATCGCCGGGGTGGCCTCCATGTAGGCGGCGGACAGGCCCCGCATGAAGCCCATGTTGAGGACGGACAGGGCCGTCTTCACATAGTGCTTCTCCGGGTGGGAGCGGTTGAAGAAGGTGCGTATGGACTGCTGCGCCAGGTACTCGTCGTCGCCCTCGCCCAGCAGCACCAGGTGCCGGCGGGCGACCTCGGCGGCGAAGGTGACGGACAGCTTGTTCCACCACTGCCAGGGGTGGACGGGGATCAGCAGGTAGTCGGCGGGGTCCAGGTCCTGCGCGCGCAGGACGTCGTGGAAGCCCTCGACGGTCTCCTCGCCCAGCTCCTGGCGGACGAACGACTCGTACTCGATGCCCACGCCCGCCGTGAACGCGGCCCGCGAGCGGTGGGCGGCCAGCCACACCAGCCTCACCGGGTTCGCGGCCTCCGGGGCGTACTGCCGGTACTCGTGGACGCCGAAGCCGAGCCGCCCGTTGTTGGCGACGAAGCAGGGGTGGCCCTCGGTCATGCCGGTCTCGATCGCCTGGAACCCGGCGTCGACCAGCTCGGCGGAGGTGACCTCCGGCTTGGTCAGCTTGTAGCAGGTGCCGGACAGGGTGGAGGAGATCTCCTCCAGGTACACCGGCAGGATCTCGTCGCTCAGCCCCAGGGACTTCTGCAGCTCGACGAAGAAGTCCAGCGCCTCCAGCTCCCGCTCGGCGCCGTCGCGGTGGCGGGTGATCGAGTCGGCGTCGACCTGCCAGTGGTCCAGGCCGCGCAGCTTCGCGGCGAACGTGTAGCGGGTCTCGCCGTCGTCGCTGCGGACGACGAACCGGCCGTCACCGGCCGGCTCGGGCGTGAGGAGCCGCTCGTGCGCGAACTCGGCGAGCGCCTTGCGGATCAGAAGTCGGTTGGCCCGCGCCCAGCGGTGGGGGGACAGGTGCGCCACGGCGTCGGACAGGGTCATGCGGAAGCTCCTCGGGCGGCCTCGAACTGTTCACGCGTGCAGAAGCTCAGCAGCGCGCGCTTCTCCGGCTTGTCGATCTCGCGCTCGGGTTCAAAGCCCACGGCCTCGTTCAGGGCGTGCACGGCCTTGTTGCCGACGTCCGGCTCCACCACGACCCGGCGGGTGGCCGGGTCGGCGAACAGCTCCTCCATCACGGCGGTGATGACGGCGCGGGTGAAACCGTGGACGGGGCGGTCGGTGGGGGCGACCAGGAAGTGCATCCCGACGTCACCGGGCTCGGGCTCGTAGAGGCCGACGAGTTCGACGTACCGGGGGTCGTACTTCTCCATCAGGAAGGCGGGTTCGCCGTCGTGCAGGCCCAGGTAGGCGTGGTGGTGCCCGTGGGCGGCGATGCGCAGGTACTCGCGCTCGACGTCCTCGGGTGTCGCGTCCTGCATCATCCAGAAGGACGCCTTGGGATGCGTCACCCAGCGGTGCAGCAACTCCGCGTCCCTCTCCGGGTCGAGCGGGCGGATCGTGAACGTACCGATGGTGCTCATACGGCGAACTTCTGGAAGGCGATGCTCTTCTCGACCGGGTAGTACTCGGTGCCCAGCAGCTCGCGGACGATCGAGGCGTTGCGGTAGGCGCCCATACCCAGGTCGGGGCTGGTGATGCTGTGCGTGTGCACGCCCGCGTTCTGCAGGAACACGCCGCGCCCGGTGACGTCGATCGCGTAGTTGCGGGCGACGTCGAAGCGTCCGTGGCCGTCGAAGCGCAGCCGGTCGCGCACCGGCTCCAGGAAGGCGGGCTGCTCGTAGTGGTAGCCGGTGGCGAGCACCAGGCCCTCGGTGGCGATCTCGAAGTCCCTGCCCTGCTCGTCCTGGCGGAAGCCGAGCGTGTACGTGCCGTCCTGGTACCGGGCGGTGGTGAGCGAGGAGTTGGTGAGGAGCCGGGTGGACACTCCCCGGCCGCCGCTCTCCACGTTCTTCTGGTACAGCAGGTCGAAGATCGCGTCGATCAGCTCCGAGTTGATGCCCTTGAACAGGCCCTTCTGCTGCTTCTCCAGGCGGTAGCGGGTGTCCTCGGGCAGCGCGCGGAAGTAGTCGATGTAGTCCGGGGACGTCATCTCCAGGGTCAGCTTGGTGTACTCCAGCGGGAAGAACCGCGGGGAGCGGGTGACCCAGTTGAGCTGGTAGCCGTGGGCGTCGATCCCGGCGAGCAGCTCGTAGTAGATCTCGGCGGCGGACTGCCCGCTGCCGACGATCGTGACCGACTTCTTCTCCAGCAGCTCCGCCTTGCGGTGCATGTACTGCGCGTTGTGGAAGAGGTCGCCCTCCAGGCCCCGGCACGCCTCGGGCACGAACGGCACGGTGCCGGTGCCGAGCACCAGGTGCCGGGCGCGGTACGTCGTACCGGTGTCCGTGGCCACGACGTACACCTCGGCCGCCTCGTCCCACGTGACCTCGGTGACCGTGGTGCCGAACCGGATGGAGCCGAGCTGCGCGGCGGCCCAGCGGCAGTAGTCGTCGTACTCGACGCGCAGCGGGTAGAAGTTCTCCCGGATGTAGAACGAGTACAGCCGGCCTTTCTCCTTCAGGTAGTTGAGGAAGGAGTAGGGGGAGGTCGGGTCGGCGAGGGTGACCAGGTCGGACATGAACGGCGTCTGCAGGTGCGCGCCGTCGAGGAACATCCCCGCGTGCCACTCGAAGTCCGGCTTGGACTCCAGGAAGACCCCGGCGAGTTCGTCGATCGGCTCGGTCAGGCAGGCCAGCCCCAGGTTGAACGGGCCCAGCCCGATGCCCACGAAGTCGTAGGTCGGTTCCGTGGTGTCAGCAAGCGCGGTCAAGGGACTCTCCCAGGTACTGCTCGGCGTGGCCGGCGATCAGGTCGAGGACGGCCGTGATGTCGGCCGTCGTGGTCTCGGGGTTGAGCAGGGTGAACTTCAGGTGGTGGCGTCCGGACACCTTGGTGCCCGCGACCACCGCGTCGCCGGAGGCGAACAGGGCCTTGCGGGCGTACAGGTTGGCGCGGTCGATCTCGGCGGGGTCGGTGACGGCGGCCGGGACGTAACGGAAGACCAGGGTGGACAGGCTCGGCTCGACCACCACGTCGAAGCGGGGGTCGGCGGCGAGCAGTTTCCAGCCCTCGGCGGCGAGGTCGCACACCTCGTCGAAGAGCGCGCCGATCCCGTCGGCGCCCATCACGCGCAGCGTCATCCACAGCTTGAGCGCGTCGAAGCGGCGGGTGGTCTGGAGGGACTTGTCGACCTGGTTGGGGATGCGCTCGGTCACCATGCGGCGCGGGTTGAGGTACTCCGCGTGGTACGTGGCGTGCCGCAGGGTGGCCGCGTCGCGCACCAGCACGGCCGACGAACTGACCGGCTGGAAGAAGGACTTGTGGTAGTCGACGGTGACCGAGTCGGCGCGCTCGATGCCGTCGATGCGGTGCCGGTACTTGCGGGAGGCGAGCAGCCCGCAGCCGTAGGCGGCGTCCACGTGCATCCAGGCGCCGTACTGCTCGCACAGGCCCGCGATCTCCGGCAGCGGGTCGATCGAGCCGAAGTCGGTGGTGCCCGCGGTGGCGACGACCGCCATCGGGATCAGCCCCGCCTCGGCGCAGCGCTCCAGCTCGTGGGCGAGGGCGACGGTCTGCATCCGCTTGTCGTGGTCGACGGGGACCACCACCACGGCGTCCGGGCCGAGGCCGAGCAGTTTCGCGGACTTCTGCACGCTGAAGTGGCTGACCTCGGAGGCGAAGACGCGCAGCTTCGTCAGCTCGTCGGTCTTGGTCTCCTCCCGCGCCAGCAGCAGCGCCTGGAGGTTGGACTGGGTGCCGCCGGAGGTGAACACGCCGTCGGCGGCGGGGCCGAGGCCGATGCGGGCGGCCGTCCAGTCGATCAGTTTCCGCTCGATCAGGGTGCCGCCGGCCGACTGGTCCCACGTGTCCAGGGAGGAGTTGACGGCGGAGAGCACCGCCTCGCCGAGCACGGCCGGGATGACGACCGGGCAGTTGAGGTGGGCGAGGTAGCGGGGGTGGTGGAAGTAGACCGCGTCCCGGAGGTAGACGTCCTCCAGTTCGTCCAGCACCGCGGTGGTGTCGCCCAGCGGCTGGTCGAGGTCGATCGCGTCGATGCGCGGGGCGAGGTCGTCGACCGTGACGCCGGTGAACGGCCGGTCGGTGGCGGCGAGTTGGGCGGCCACCCGCTCGACTCCTTCGGTCACGGAGCGTCGGTAGTGCTCCGTGGTGGTGTCGTTGAGCAGGTGCGAGCGCATGTGGGGGTCCTCCGGTGGGGACGGTCCGGTGCGGGGAGAGGTCCAGTGCGGTTCAACTTAGGTTAGCCTAACCAAACTTTTTCGCGGCCAATCCCGTTTCCGCCGTGACCGTCGTCACGTCCTCGGCAGGACGTGACAAAGCCTCAACTCGCGTACGGCTCAAGCCTGTTCGCGGAGCTGCTCCTCCGTCAGGCCGCGGCGCCAGTAGCCCACGAACGTCACCCGCCGACGATCGACTCCACGCTCACGGACGAAGTGCCGGCGCAGCTGCTTCACCTGACCGGACTCCCCGGCGATCCACACGTAGGCGCGCTCGGGGGAGGGGAGGGCGGTCTGCCGGACGGTGTCCAGTGCCGGCGGGACCTCCGGTGCGGCGGCGCCCTTCCGCACGAACCAGGTGATCTCCGCGTCCGCCGCCGTCGGCAGCTCCTGGACGTCCCCGGCGTGCGGCACCTCCAGCCAGACGTGGGCGCGGATGCCGGCCGGGAGGGACTCCAGGACGGCGGCCGCGGCGGGCAGGGCGGTCTCGTCCGCCCACAGCAGCACCGTCGAGGTGTCCTCGGGCAGGCGGAAGCGGATCGCGCGGTTGTCGGCGATCGCGGGGCCGAGCAGCAGCACCCGGTCGCCCACGGCGGCGCGGGCGGCCCAGCGGGACGCGGGACCGGCCTCGGCGGACGGGCCCGCCTCGCCGACGCCGTGCAGCACGAAGTCGACGTCGATCTCGGCGGTCTGCCCCAGGGCGTCCGTGCGCAGGGCCCGCAGCGTGTACGAGCGCATCACCGCCCGTACGTCGTCGGGCAGCTCGCGCCAGCCCTGCCACCACCCGTCCCCGAGCTCCAGCGGGACGACGGGCGCGTCCTGCCCCGGGTGGGGCAGGAACAGCGACAGGGACTGGTCACGCCCGTCGGAGCGGAAGTCGCGCAGCTCCGGCCCGGTGAAGGTGACCCGGACCAGCGACGGGCCGAGCCGCCGCGTCCCGGCGACCTGAAGGGCGAAGAAACGGAACGGGGCGGCCACGGCAGTCGTCACGGCGTACTCCTGCGAGTAGGGGTCGGCCGGACCGTGCGGGGGACCGGCGCGGGGGACCTGATGAGGGTCAGCTGACCTTCTTGGCCTTCTCGATGGCCTCGGCGAGCGCCTCCACGGGCGCCACGCACTTGTCGTAGGACAGGATCGGCTCGGTGGAACGGGCGATGACCTGGCCGGCCTTGACGGCGGGCAGCTGCTTCCAGGTCGCCTCGGTGATGTCGGCGGGCTGGATGGCCGAGGAGCGGTCGTCCATCATGATCACGTCGGCCTTGTGCTTGTCGACGTTCTCCCAGCTCAGGCTCTCGAACCAGCCGCCGGTGGCCTTCTTGGCCTCCTCCGTGGGCTCCACGAAGTTCACGCCGAGGGCCTTGAAGTACTCCAGGTCGATGGAGAGGTTGGTGCCCGAGACGTAGAACAGCTCCGGGCTCGCCGAGCCGACCAGCACCTTGATCTCGGGCTTGGCCTTGGCGGCCTTGCGCAGCCGCTCCGAGGCCGCCTCGAACCGCTTCTTGGCCTCGGTGACCTTCGTGTCCGTCATGTCGGCGCCGAGCGACTCGGCCAGCTCCCACATCCGCTGGAGCGGGGCGGTGAGCTGACGGTCGAACACGGAGATGCCGACGCTGGGCGCGAGCTTGGCGATCTTGTCCTTGGACGCCTCGGGGACGTACCAGAGGGTGCCGGCGTCGTCGAACATCGTGGAGATGAGCACGTCGGGCGCGAGGGCCGCGTACTTCTCGACGTTGAACTGGTCCCAGACGTTGCCCAGGACCGTCACCTTGCTGACGTCCATGTCGCCGGCCTGGACGTCGGCCTTGCCGTCCTTGGTCGTGGTCGGGCCGAACACGCCCTTGACCTCGATGCCGTAGTCGTACAGAGCGGCCGCCACGCCCGTGAACGCGACGATGTTCTTCGGCGCCTCGTCCAGCTTCACCGTGGTGCCGCGGTCGTCCTTGAAGCTCCAGGGGCCGGACTTGGCCGAGCCCTTCGTGTCCGCGCCGCCGTCCTTCGCGTCGTCGTCCCCGCAGGCGGTGAGCACGGCGCCGAGGCCCAGGGCGCCGCCGGCGGCGAGCAGTCCACGACGGGAGAGACGTGCGGTTCTGGCGTTCGGCATGGAAGGGTCTGCTTTCGTGCGTACGGGACGATGTACAAACAGCG
This sequence comes from Streptomyces althioticus, assembly GCA_014649355.1. GTDB lineage: Bacteria > Actinomycetota > Actinomycetes > Streptomycetales > Streptomycetaceae > Streptomyces > Streptomyces althioticus. The sequence goes on along the minus strand of BMSW01000005.1, from coordinate 293,589 downwards.
TTAGGTTAGCCTAACCAAACGATCTGTCCAGAGGGTCTTCAGGGTTCCATGTCCGGCATACGCCGGTTCGGCGCCGTGATTCGGGTCACCCGGCCGCACGGCGACGGCCCGCGCCGGGTCGGCGCGGGCCGTCGTTCTGCCGTCGGAGGCGTCAGCCTGTCAGGCCCAACTCCCGTGCGATCAGCATGCGCTGGACCTCGCTGGTGCCCTCGCCGATCTCCAGGATCTTCGAGTCGCGCCACATGCGGGCCACCGGGTACTCGTTCATGAAGCCGTAGCCTCCGTGGACCTGCGTGGCGTCACGGGCGTTGTCCACGGCCACCGTGGAGGAGTACAGCTTCGCCAGCGCCGCCTCCTTCTTGAACGGCTCGCCCGCCACCAGCCGGCTCGCCGCGTCCCGCCACGCCAGGCGCGCCGTGTGCGCCTTCATCTCCATGTCGGCGATCTTGAACTGGATCGCCTGGTTGGCGCCGATCGGACGCCCGAACGCGTGCCGCTCCTTCGCGTACTTCACCGACTCGTCCACACAGCCCTGTGCGAGGCCCGTGGCGAGCGCCGCGATGGCGATGCGGCCCTCGTCGAGGATGCGCAGGAACTGCGCGTAGCCGCGGCCCTCCTCGCCCAGCAGGTTGGCCGCCGGGACGCGGACGTCCTGGAAGGACAGCTCGCGGGTGTCCGAGGCGTTCCAGCCGACCTTGGAGTACGGGGCGGCCACCGTGAAGCCGGGGGTGCCGGACGGCACGACGATCGCGGAGATCAGGGGCTTGCCGTCGGGCTTGCGGCCGGTGACCGCGGTGACGGTGACCAGGCCGGTGATGTCCGTGCCGGAGTTGGTGATGAAGCACTTGGTGCCGTTGATCACCCACTCGTCCGTCGCCTCGTCGAGCCGGGCCGTCGTGCGGGTCGCGCCCGCGTCGCTGCCGCCGTCCGGCTCGGTCAGCCCGAACGCGCCGAGTATCTCGCCCGAGCACAGCCGGGGCAGCCACTCGCGCTTCTGCTCCTCCGTGCCGAACAGGTGCAGCGGCATGGCGCCCAGCGAGACGCCCGCCTCGAGGGTGATGGCCACCGAGGAGTCCACCCGGGCCAGTTCCTCCAGGGCGATGCCGAGGGCGAAGTAGTCGCCGCCCATGCCGCCGTACTCCTCCGGGAACGGCAGCCCGAACAGGCCCATGCGGCCCATCTCCCGCACGATCTCGTACGGGAACTCGTGCCGCTCGTAGAAGTCGCCGATCTTCGGCGCCACCACGTCGTGCGCGAACTCCTCGACCGTGCGGCGGAGTTCTTCGAGTTCGGGGGAGAGCTTGTGGTCCATGGTCGTCACTGCTCCTGGTGGGAGAGGGCTCGTACGGTGCGGGACGGGCTGGGTCGGCCCAGGTGGGCGGCCATCCAGACGCTTGTGGCGACCAGACGGCCGAGGTCGACGCCGGTGTCGATGCCGAGGCCCCGCAGCATCCACACCAGGTCCTCGGTGGCGAGATTGCCGGTGGCGGACTTCGCGTACGGGCAGCCGCCCAGCCCGCCGGCGGAGGCGTCCACCGTGGTGACGCCCTGCTGGAGCGCGGCCAAGGTGTTGGACAGGGCCTGGCCGTAGGTGTCGTGGAAGTGGACGCCCAGCGCGGGCACGGGCACGCCCGCCTCCGTGAGCGCGCGGATCAGGGCCGTCACATGGCCCGGGGTCGCCACCCCGATCGTGTCGCCGAGGCTCAGTTCGTCGCAGCCCAGGTCGAGCAGCGCCCGGCACACCCGCACCACCTGGGGGACCGGGACCGCGCCCTCCCAGGGATCGCCGAAGCACATGGAGAGGTAGCCGCGTACGTGGACGCCCTGCTCCTTCGCGCGGGTCACCACCGGCTCGAACATGGCCAGCGCCTCGTCCACCGTGCGGTTGAGGTTGGCCTTGGCGAAGGACTCCGTGGCGCTGGCGAACACCGCCACCCGGCGGGCGCCCAGCGCGAGCGCGCGGTCCAGTCCGCGCTCGTTGGGCACCAGCACCGGCAGCTCGACCGGCAGGCCGGACACCGCCGGGTACAGGTCCTCGGCGTCCGCGAGCTGCGGCACCCACTTGGGGTGCACGAAGCTCGTCGCCTCGATCGTGGTCAGGCCCGTGCCGGCCAGCCGGCGGACGAACTCCGCCTTCACGGCCGTCGGCACGGTCGCCTTCTCGTTCTGCAGGCCGTCGCGGGCGCCCACCTCGTGGATCCGCACCCGCGAGGGCAGTCCCTCGGCCGGCACGGCCATGGGCAGGCCCAGTTCGGTGGCGTTCACGCCGTCTCCCCTTCCGCCGGTTCCGCGGTCTCCACGGGCGCGATGACCGCGAGCACCTGGTCCATGGCGACCGTCGTGCCCGGGGACACGTCCAGCTCCGTGACCGTGCCGGCGTGCGGGGCGGAGATGACGTGCTCCATCTTCATCGCCTCCACCACCAGCAGGCTCTGGCCCGCGTCCACCTCGTCGCCGACGGCGACCTTCACCACCGTCACCGTGCCCGGCATCGGCGCGGTCAGCGAGTCGGCGCCCGCCTGACCCGCCCGGGTGAGGGACGCGGCGACCGGGTCGTGGTCCCGCACCTGCCAGGCGTCGCCGTCCCGGCCCAGCCAGGAGCCGTCCGGCAGGGCGGCGAAGGTGTGCGCCACGCCGTCCAGCGCACAGGTGAACCGGTGCCCCTCCAGCGGCCCCGCGGACGCCCGCAGCGGGGTGTCCGCGCCGGGCAGCAGCAGCTCCGTGCCGCCGTCGGCCGTGGCCCGCACCCGCACGGTCACCGGGTCGTGGCCCGCCACCCGCAGCGGGTGCGCCGTCCAGGCCCGGCCGCCGCCCATCCGCCAGCCGTCGGCGGCGTCGAACGGGTCACGCCAGCCGGACGCCGCGGCGGGTTCGAGGGCGGCCTGACGCAGCAGCGCCGCCGCCGCGTACACCTCGGCCGGCACCTCGCCGCCGACCAGGGAGTCCGCCTCCCGCTCCACCAGACCGGTGTCCAGGTCGCCCGACACGACCGCCGGGTGCGCCAGCAGCCGCCGCAGGAAGCCCGCGTTGGTCTGCACGCCCAGCGTCACCGTCCCCGCGAGCGCCGCCCGCAGCTTCCGCAGCGCGGTCGCCCGGTCGGGGCCGTACGCGATGACCTTGGAGAGCATCGGGTCGTAGAGGCTGCCGACCTCCGTCCCCTCGGTGAGTCCGGAGTCGGTGCGCACGCCGTCGCCCTGCGGCTCGCGCAGCCGCAGCACCGTGCCGCCGGAGGGCAGGAAGCCGCGCGCCGGGTCCTCGGCGCACAGCCGCGCCTCGACGGCGTGCCCGGTGAGCCGTACGTCGTCCTGCCCGAACGGCAGTCGCTCGCCGGCCGCGACCCGCAGCTGCCACTCCACCAGGTCGAGCCCCGTGACGAGCTCGGTCACCGGGTGCTCCACCTGGAGCCGGGTGTTCATCTCCATGAAGTAGTACCGGGACGGGTCGCCGCCCGGCACGATGAACTCCACCGTGCCCGCGCCCCGGTAGCCGCAGGAGCGGGCCGCCTGCACGGCCGCCTCGCCCATCGCCGCCCGGGTCGCCTCGTCGAGGAGCACACTGGGCGCCTCCTCCACGATCTTCTGGTGGCGCCGCTGGAGCGAGCACTCGCGCTCGCCCAGGTGCACCACGTTCCCGTGGCCGTCGGCCAGCACCTGGATCTCGATGTGCCGGGGCCGGTCGATCCACCGCTCCACCAGCAGCGTGTCGTCGCCGAAGGAGGCGCGGGCCTCACGCCGGGCGGCGGCGATCTCCTCCGCCAGCCTCGCCTCGTCCCGCACCAGGCGCATGCCCTTGCCGCCGCCGCCCGCCGACGGCTTCAGCAGCACGGGCATGCCGATCTCGCGGGCCGCGTCGACGAGCTGCGCGTCCGTCAGCCCGCTGCCGCTGGAGCCGGGCACCACCGGCACCCCGGCCGCCTTCACCGTCTCCTTGGCGCGGATCTTGTCGCCCATCAGGGCGATGGCGTCCGCGGGCGGGCCGATGAACGCCAGTCCCGCCGCCTCGCAGGCCCGCGCGAACTCCGCGTTCTCCGCGAGGAAGCCGTATCCCGGGTGCACCGCCCGCGCGCCGGTGCGGGCGGCCGCCTCCAGCAGCTGCTCCGCCGACAGATAGCTCTCGGCCGCAGGCGCCGGGCCGATCCGCACCGCCGTGTCGGCCTCCCGCACGTGCCGGGCGTCCGCGTCCGCGTCGGAGTACACCGCCACCGAGCGCACGCCCAGCGACCGCAGCGTGCGGACGACGCGGACGGCGATCTCGCCCCGGTTCGCCACCAGCACCGTGTCGAACATCTGATCAGTCATCGTCAGGGGTCCCCTCACATCCGGAAGACGCCGAACTGGGGGTCACCCAGGGGCGCGTTGGCGCACGCGGTCAGGGCCAGCCCCAGCACCTGCCGGGTGTCCATCGGGTCGATCACGCCGTCGTCCCAGAGGCGGGCCGTCGCGTAGTAGGCGTTCCCCTGGCGCTCGTACTGGGCGCGGACCGGGGCCTTGAACGCCTCTTCCTCGTCCGCGGGCCACTCCTCGCCGCGCGCCTCCAGCTGGTCCCGCTTGACGGTCGCGAGCACCGAGGCGGCCTGCTCGCCGCCCATCACCGAGATCTTGGCGTTCGGCCACATCCACAGGAAGCGGGGGGAGTAGGCCCGGCCGCACATCGAGTAGTTGCCCGCGCCGTAGGAGCCGCCGACCACGACGGTCAGCTTCGGCACGCGCGTGCAGGCGACGGCGGTGACCATCTTGGCGCCGTGCTTGGCGATGCCGCCCGCCTCGTAGTCCTTGCCGACCATGAAGCCCGAGATGTTCTGCAGGAACAGCAGCGGGATGCCGCGCTGGTCGCACAGCTCGATGAAGTGGGCGCCCTTCTGGGCGGACTCGGAGAACAGGATGCCGTTGTTGGCGACGATCCCCACCGGGTGGCCGTGGATGTGCGCGAAGCCGGTGACCAGGGTCTGCCCGTACTCCGCCTTGAACTCGGTGAACCGGGAGCCGTCGGTGATCCGGGCGATGATCTCGCGGACGTCGTAGGGGGTGCGGGAGTCCACCGGCACCGCGCCGTACAGGCCCGCGGGGTCCACCTTGGGCTCGGCGACCGGCTGCACCCGCCAGGGCAGCTCGCCGCGCGCGGGCAGGGTGGAGACGATCTGGCGCACGATCCTGAGCGCGTGCGCGTCGTCCTCGGCGAGGTGGTCGGTCACCCCGGACACCCGCGAGTGCACCTCGCCGCCGCCCAGCTCCTCCGCCGTGACCACCTCGCCGGTGGCCGCCTTCACCAGCGGCGGGCCGCCGAGGAAGATCGTGCCCTGGTTGCGCACGATCACCGCCTCGTCGCTCATCGCGGGCACGTACGCGCCGCCGGCCGTGCAGGAGCCGAGCACCGCAGCGATCTGCGGGATGCCGGCGCCGGACATCCGGGCCTGGTTGTAGAAGATGCGGCCGAAGTGGTCCCGGTCGGGGAAGACCTCGTCCTGCATGGGCAGGAAGGCGCCGCCGGAGTCCACCAGGTAGACGCAGGGCAGCCGGTTGTCCAGGGCCACCTCCTGCGCGCGCAGGTGCTTCTTCACTGTCATCGGGTAGTACGTGCCGCCCTTGACGGTGGCGTCGTTGGCGACGACCACGCACTCGCGGCCCGCGACCCGGCCGATCCCGGCGATCACCCCGGCCGCCGGCGCCTGCCCCTCGTACAGCCCGTCCGCCGCCAGCGGGGCGAGCTCCAGGAAGGGTGAGCCGGGGTCCAGGAGGGTGTCCACCCGGTCGCGCGGGAGCAGCTTCCCGCGCGCGGTGTGACGGGCGCGGGCCCGCTCGCCGCCGCCGAGCGCCGCAGCGGCCAGCTTGCCGCGCAGCTCCTCGACGAGGGCGCGGTGCGCCTCCTCGTTGGCCCGAAAGGCCTCCGACGCGGGGTCGGCCGCGCTGTGAAGCTCCGGTGCCTCGTGCATCCTGCGGGTCCCCTCACCTTGTTAATGAGCGTTAACGCATTTCCTTCAGGTTAACGACCGCTAACCTCCCTGTCTAGAATCGTCCTCATGGCCACCAGAACCGACGCCCCCACCCGCCGCGAGCAGATCCTCAAGGAGGCCGCGCGGCTCTTCGCCGAGCGGGGCTTCCACGGGGTCGGCGTGGACGAGATAGGCGCCGCCGTCGGCATCAGCGGGCCCGGGCTCTACCGGCACTTCGCGGGCAAGGACGCGATGCTGGCGGAGCTGCTGGTCGGCATCAGCGAGTCGCTGCTGAGGGGTGCGAAGCGGCGGCTCGAGGAAGCCGAGGGCGTGGCTCCCGGGGCGGTCCTCGACTCGCTGATCGAGGGGCACATCGACTTCGCGCTCGACGACCGCCCGCTCATCACCCTGCACGACCGTGAGCTGGACCGCCTCCGGGACGCCGACCGCAAGCTGGTGCGCCAGCTCCAGCGGCAGTACGTCGAGCTGTGGGTGGGCGTGGTGCGCCGCCACTACCCGGACCTCCCCGAGCCCGCGGCCCGCTCGGCGGTCCACTCGGTCTTCGGCCTCCTCAACTCCACCCCCCACCTCACCCGCCCGGGCTCCCTCCCGGACCGCGCGGGCACGGCGGAGCTGCTGCACCGGATGGCGCGGGGGGCGTTCGCGGCGGCGGCGCGGTCCTGAGGGGCGCGCCCCCCTCGCGGAGTGACGAGCGTTACGGGTCGCCCGGTCTGGACGCCTGTGGATACTCGCCGGTACCTTGTTCTGAGCAAGCGCTTAGACATGCCCAGGTCGCGGAGGTGGCGAAAAAGTGCGCCGTACGGTTTTCAACGAGGATCACGAGGCGTTCCGGGAGACCATCCGCGCCTTCATCGAGGCCGAGGTCGTCCCCGTCTACGACGAGTGGTTCGCGGCGGGCCAGGCGCCCCGCGACTTCTACTACAAGCTCGGTGAGCTGGGCATCTTCGGCATCAGCGTGCCGGAGGAGTTCGGCGGCGCCGGCATGGACACCCACAAGTTCGAGGCCGTCCTCTACGAGGAGACCGCCCGCGCGGGCGTCCAGTTCGGCGGCTCCGGCGTGCACGTGCTGCTCGCCCTGCCGTACATCAAGATGCTCGGCACCGACGAGCAGAAGAAGCGGTACCTCCCGAAGTTCGTCACCGGCGAGGAGATGTGGGCCATCGCGATGACGGAGCCGGGCACCGGCTCCGACCTCGCGGGCATGAAGACCACCGCCAAGCTGAGCGAGGACGGCACGCACTACGTCCTCAACGGCGCCAAGACCTTCATCACCGGCGGTGTGCACGCCGACAAGGTGATCGTCTGCGCCCGCACCGCGGCCCCCACCGCCGAGGACCGCCGCCACGGCATCTCCCTCTTCGTCGTGGACACCAAGTCCGAGGGCTACTCGGTCGGCCGCAAGCTCGACAAGCTGGGCCTGCGCACCTCCGACACCGCCGAGCTGGCGTTCGTCGACGTGAAGGTCGCCGCCGAGGACCTGCTCGGCGAGGAGAACAAGGGCTTCTACTACCTCGGCCACAACCTGGCCTCGGAGCGCTGGGGCATCGCCTACGGCGCCTACGCCCAGGCCAAGGCCGCCGTCCGGTTCGCCAAGCAGTACGTGCAGGAGCGCACCGTCTTCGGCAAGCCGGTCGCGCACTTCCAGAACACCAAGTTCGAGCTGGCCGCCTGCCAGGCCGAGGTGGACGCCGCCGAGGCCGTCGCCGACCGCGCCACCGAGGCCCTGGACGCCGGCGAGCTCACGCCCGCCGAGGCCGCCAGCGCCAAGCTGTTCTGCACCGAGGTCGCCCACCGCGTCATCGACCGCTGCCTCCAGCTGCACGGCGGCTACGGCTACATGAACGAGTACCCGATCGCCCGCCTGTACGCGGACAACCGGGTCAACCGCATCTACGGCGGCACCAGCGAGATCATGAAGTCGATCATCGCCAAGGACATGGGCCTGTAAGGTCCCGGAAATCCCTGCCGTATACAACTGATTCCATGAGTCAGGCTCTACAGGAACTCCTCGATCTGCTCGACCTCGAGCAGATCGAGGAGAACATCTTCCGCGGCCGGTCCCGCGCCTCCGCCGTCCCCCGCGTCTTCGGCGGGCAGGTGGCGGCGCAGGCCCTGGTCGCCGCCGGGCGCACCGTCCCGGCCGACCGGCCCCCGCACTCGCTGCACGCGTACTTCCTGCGCATCGGCGACCCGGGCGCGCCGATCGTCTACACCGTCGACCGGATCCGCGACGGCCGGTCCTTCACCACCCGGCGCGTGGTGGCCGTCCAGCACGGCAAGCCGATCTTCCACCTCTCCGCGTCCTTCCAGACGCACGAGGAGGGGCTGGACCACCAGGAGCCGATGCCGGCCTCGCCGGACCCGGAGACGCTGCCCACCTCCGAGGAGCGGCTGCGGAGCTATCCGCACCTGTCGGCGGACGTGGTGCACCGCTACCTCGGCGCCCGCGCCGCCGTCGACATGCGCTACGTCGACGACCCGCCGTACGGCCGTTTCGGCGAGCCGCGCGACCCGCACTCGCAGGTCTGGTTCCGCACCAACGGCAAGGTCGAGGGCGACGACCCGCTGCTGCACGTCGTGCTCGCCACGTACGTCTCCGACATGACGCTGCTCGACTCGATCCTGCTCGCCCACGGGCGCGGCGGCTGGGCCGTCGGCGACGTGGTCGGGGCGTCCCTGGACCACGCGATGTGGTTCCACCGCCCGTTCCGCGCGGACGAGTGGCTGCTGTACGACCAGCAGTCCCCGTCGGCCCACGGCGGCCGGGGTCTCGGCCAGGGCCGCATCTACACCCAGGACGGCCGCCTCGCGGTGTCCGTCATCCAGGAGGGCGTGGTCCGCGTCCCGCGCGAGGACTGACCGCGCGGGGTGAGGCCGCGGCGCCTCCACGGGGTTGCCGCGGCCCGAAGGCGCGTCCGTCTCAGCTCAGGCCGGCCTGTGCCAGCAGGTAGGCCGTCATCGGGTCGTAGTGGCGGGGGCTCGTCACGTGGTCGTCCAGGGGCACCGTCACCTGGACGGTGCCCTCGGCCTCCGCGAGGAACAGCGCCGGGTCGTTGCAGTCGGCGTACCCGACGGAGTCCACGCCGTACTGGCCGGCGGCGCCCGCCCAGCCGTGGTCGGCGACCACCAGGTCGGGCAGCGGTCTCCCCTCCCGCTCCAGCGCCGTGAGGATGGTCTTCATCGGCGCGCCCGAGTGGGTGTGCCACAGCGTCGCCCCGTGCTCCAGCACCGCGATGTCCGCGAACTGCATCACGTAGCCCTCTTCGGTGGTCAGCCCGTCCGGGATCACCACGATCTCGCAGCCCGCCGCCCGCAGCGCGGCCGCCGTGGCGCGGTGCACGTCCAGCAGGCCGCCCGGGTGCCCGGTCGCCAGCAGCACCCGCTGCCGTCCCTCCGCCGCCTTGCGCAGCCGCCCGGCCATCCGCTCCAGGCCGTCGACCGTCAGCTCGGGGTCGATGGTGTCCTGCCCGTACCGGTGCTCCGGGTCGTCGTTCACGCCGACCCGCTCGGCCATCACCGCGAGCACGTCCTGCTCGTCGGTCCAGCGCTCGCCGAGCTCCAGGCCGAGCCAGTAGTGCCGGTCGCCGTTCGCCAGCTTCCGGTAGTGGGAGAGGTTGTTCTCGCGAGGCGTGGCGACCTCGCCCGCGATGCGGGTGGCGACCAGGTGTTCGACGAGTTCGGCGCGGCTGGGGGTCCCGGGTATCGGCATGCGTCCATTGTGAGGCAGGGAACAGGGGGCGTCCCTGGCGTATCGCGCGCTGGGACGTGCGTCACGTACTCAGACGACTGCGTACGGCTACTCAGCCGCGACCCGCACCACGTACTTGCCTCTGACCCCGCCCGCCTCCAGCGCCCGGTGCGCCGCCGCCGTCTCCTCCAGCGGGAAGACCCTGTCCACCACCGGACGCAGCGCGCCCTCGGCGACATGCCGGGCCAGGACGTCGAAGTCGGCCTGCCGGGGGTCGCCGCTGAAGAAGCGCACCCGGCCGCGGCCGTGCAGCGCGCTGACCGCGATGTAGCCGAGCGACGTGACGGGCCGGCCCGGGTCGAAGGCGATGGTCACCATGCGCCCGCCGGGGTTCAGCAGGGCCCGGTGGGCGCGCAGCTCCGTCCCCGCCGTGTCCAGGACGACGTCGAAGCGGCCCAGGTCCGCCGGCCGCACGCTCCGGTGGTCGACGGCCTCGTGCGCGCCGAGCCCCCGGACCAGGTCGAGGTTGGCCGCGCGGGCGAGGGCTGTGACCTCGGCGCCGTAGGCCCGTCCGAGCTGGACGGCGACGTTGCCGACGCCGCCCGCCGCGCCGCGCACGAGGAGCCGTTCGCCTGGGCGCAGCCCGGCCTTGTCGCGCAGCGCGGTGACGGCCGTCGTGGCCACCGGGAGCGCGGCCGCCTCCACCGGATCGAGGCCGTCGGGGAGCAGGCCGGCGCGGTCCGCGGGCACGGTCACGTACTCGGCGGCGCTGCCGAACCCGGAACTCCGGCCCAGGACCCCCCACACGCGGTCGCCGGGCGTGAACCGGGCGACCCCGGTTCCGAGCGCGGCGACCTCGCCGGTGAAGTCCAGGCCCACGCGCTTGGGGAAGCGGCGGCCGAGCAGCAGGCGGAGACGGCCGGAACGGGCCGCCAGCTCGCCTCCGTTCACGCTGAACGCGTGCACCTTCACCAGGATCTCTCCCGGGCCGGGCTCGGGCCGGGGCACGCGGCCCACGTACAGCACGCCGGGGCCGCCGTAGCGGTCGTAGAGCACTGCCTTCATCGTGCGGTCGTCCATCGCCGTCTCCTTCGTGTCAGGGGGTTCGGGGGGTTCGGGACCGACCGTAGGCTGGTAAGCGGACGAGATCGTCCGTTTACTGCGGAAGCGAGAGACAGTGACGACGGAATCCTCTCGGAACGCGGCCCGGGACACCGTGCGGGCGGACGCCCGGCGCAACCGGGAGCGCCTCCTCGCCGCGGCCCGCGCGGTCTTCGCCGAGCACGGGATCGACGCGCCGATGGCGACCGTGGCCCGGCGGGCCGGGGTCGGCGTGGCGACGCTGTACCGGCACTTCCCGACCCGTGACGCGCTGGTGCGGGGCGCGTTCGCACGGCAGATGAGGACCTGCGGCCGGGCTCTCCACGACGCCTTGGCCGCCGAGGACCCGTGGGAGGGTCTGACGCACCTCGTCGAGACGGTCTGCGCCCTGCAGCGGGAGGAGCGCGGGTTCCCGGCCGCGTTCCTCGACGCCTTCCCGGAGACCACGGCGGAGCACGCGGGCACCCGTGAGCAGGCCGAACGGGATCTCACCTCCCTGGTGCGCAGGGCCCAGGCGTCGGGCGCGCTCCGCCCCGACTTCCACCCGTCCGACCTCGTGGTCGCCCTGGTGGCCCACTGCGGCCTGGTGGCAGCCCTCCCGGACGACGCCAAGGCGCCCCGCCGCCTGGTGGCCTACCTGCTCCAGTCCTTCCGAGCCACCCCGTCCGACGATCCCCTCCCTCCGCCGACGACGCTGACGCTGCGCGGCTTTCCGGCGACACCGGCGAGCGGGGGCGGGGCGTCCCGCCGCGGATGAGCACGCGCCTCGCGGCGCCGGGGCGGCGCTCGGTGACGGGCGCCGCCGAGGTGCGTTCGGGCTGCGCCCTTATGGGGCGGACGCGGCGCCCGGTCGCGGGGGAAGCTGCTGCGCCCGTGCGTGAACCGGTGACGGCGTGGCCGGTCCACCTCGCGTGACCCTCCCGGCGGTTGCTGCCGCCGCGTCCGGGGGACCGGCGGCCCGCGTGCCCGGCAGCGGTGGTCGGCGACCGTCGCGTCCGAGGCGCGTGACCGATGGCCGCCGCGCCCGCGCGCCTCGCTAGGTCCGCCGCAGGGCGAACCACAGTTCCATCCGGACGTCCGGGTCGTCGAGGTCCGCGTCGAGCAGGGTCGCGCAGCGGGTGATCCGCTGCCTGACCGTGTTGCGGTGGACGTCGAGGGCGACCGCCGTGCGGTCCCAGCTGCCGTGGAGGGAGAGCCAGGTGCGCAGGGTGTCGACCAGGGCCGGGGCCTGCGCTATGGGCGCGAGGAGGGTGCGGGCGTGGGCGTCCGCCTCGCCCGGGGGGACCAGGTCCGTCAGCGCCGTCGGGCGGTCGCCGTGGCGCAGCAGCGGGGTGCGGGTGGCGCGGGCGCGGGCCAGGGCGTGGGCGGCCTGGCTGTCGGCGACCGGCCAGTCCCGGGGGGCCGCCGCCGCGCTGACGCCGAGCGTCCAGCCCGGCACCCGATCCACCGCACGCCCGTCGGGCACCAGCACCCGCACCACCTCGCCCGCCACGTCCACCAGGGACGAGCCGAGGGCGGCGCCCAGCGCGGACGCGGCCACCGGGTCCGGCGCCGTCCGTCCGTCCGGCCTGCCGTGCACCACCCGCCACCGGTCCCCGCCGAGCAGCGGAGCCACCTCCGCGGGCGCCGCGCCCAGCAGCAGCCGTACCAGGGCGAAGGAGCGGCCGGCGCCCGAGCCGCTGTGCCGTTCGCCGGTGAGCAGGGAGAGCAGCACGGCCGCGACGGACGCGATGGTGTGGTCGCCCGCGTCCCGCTGCGGGGCGGCCGTCCCGAGCACGAACCCCTCGCCGTTGCCCAGCGCGTGCGCGACCAGCCGCGTCCCGGCCACCGTGTCGGACGCGGAGGAGGGGCGGACGTCCGAGGGCTCCTGACCCGACGGCCGGACGACCTCCGCGAGTTTCGCCAGCGCCGTCCGCACCTCCTCGCCCGGCTCCGGCCCCGCGCCCGCGAGCCGCGTGCCCTCGGGGCCGTACAGCACCGCGCGGCCGCCCAGGCGGCGGGCAAGCTGCTGGAGGACGGAGGGCACCGGGTCGGGGCGGGCGGCGGCGGTGGCGAGGCTCTGCTGCGCCTCGGTGACCCGCCGCAGCTCGGCCGTGCGGGCCTGCGCCATCAGCTGCCACAGCGCCCGCGCGACCGCCGAGAACGTCGTCCGGGGCGGGACCTCGACGAGCGGCAGGCCGTGCATCTCGCACGCCTCCACCAGCGCCCCGGGCACCGTGTCGTGCACGGGTGCGACGCCGAAGCCGAGGGCCGCCCCGCCCGCCGCGACGATCCGCGAGACGTACGCGTCGAAGTAGCCCGCGCCCGCCCCGTCCGGGACGTGCACGCCCGCCGACAGCAGCAGTTCGCCGCCCAGCAGGTACGGGTAGGGGTCGGCCATCTCCGAGGTGTGCGCCCAGTGCACCACGACCGCCGGGTCCGCGGGGCCCGCGATCCGGCGCAGACCCAGGTCCGCGCGGGCGAGCAGCGCGTCCAGGGGGACGGGAGGGGTGGGCGGAACAGTGGGGTCCGGCATGGTGGACGTTTCCTCCATCCCAGGCTGCCGATCTGGATGAAACGTACACTTCGCAGTCGCTTTTCGGCCACCTAAGGTCGGGTCACCGGCAACCCGCGGGTACGGGCGGATGTCCCCGCGCGGCGCCGGTGAGCGCGATCCGTCTGCACGACACGCCACCGACAGTGCGCGAAGGAGGCCCCCGCATGGCCGTGGACTACCTGGTCATCGTCGTCTATCTGGCCGGCATGCTGGCCATGGGCTGGTGGGGCATGCGCCGCGCCAAGTCCAAGAGCGAGTTCCTGGTGGCCGGCCGCCGGCTCGGCCCCGCCATGTACTCGGGCACCATGGCCGCCATCGTCCTCGGCGGCGCCTCCACCATCGGCGGTGTGGGCCTCGGCTACCAGTACGGACTGTCCGGCGCCTGGATGGTCTTCACCATCGGCCTCGGCCTGCTCGCGCTGAGCGTCTTCTTCTCCGCCCGCATCGCCCGGCTGAAGGTCTACACCGTCTCCGAGATGCTCGACCTGCGCTACGGCGGCCGGGCCGGCGTGATCTCCGGCCTCGTCATGTGGGCGTACACCCTGATGCTGGCGGTGACCTCGACGATCGCCTACGCCACGATCTTCGACGTCCTCTTCGACATGAACCGCACCCTCGCGATCGTCCTCGGCGGCTCGATCGTCGTCGCGTACTCGACGCTCGGCGGCATGTGGTCGATCACGCTCACCGACATGGTGCAGTTCGTCGTGAAGACCATCGGGGTGCTGCTCCTGCTGCTGCCCATCGCCGTCGTCAAGGCGGGCGGCTTCAGCGAGATGAAGGCGCAGCTGCCCACCGAGTACTTCGACCCGCTGGGCATCGGCGGCGAGACGATCTTCACCTACGTGCTGATCTACACCTTCGGCATGCTCATCGGGCAGGACATCTGGCAGCGCGTCTTCACCGCCCGCGGCGACCGCACGGCCCGCTGGGGCGGCACGATCGCCGGCACCTACTGCCTCGCCTACGCCGTCGCCGGCGCGGTCATCGGCACCGCGGCCAAGGTGCTCTACCCGAAGCTCGCCAGCCCCGACGACGCCTTCGCCACCATCGTCAAGGACGAACTGCCGGTCGGCGTGCGCGGCCTCGTACTGGCCGCCGCCCTCGCCGCCGTGATGTCGACGTCCTCCGGCGCGCTGATCGCCTGCGCCACCGTCGCCAACAACGACATTTGGGCGCGGCTGCGCGGCATCGTGCGCCCCGAGGGCGAGCAGCACGACGAGGTCAAGGGCAACCGCGCCTTCATCCTGCTGATGGGCCTCGCCGTGATCGTCACCGCCATCGCCCTCAACGACGTCGTCCAGGCGCTGACCGTCGCGTACAACCTGCTGGTCGGCGGGCTGCTCGTGCCCATCCTGGGCGGGCTGCTGTGGAAGCGCGGCACCGCGCAGGGCGCCCTCGCCTCCGTCGCCGTCGGCGGCCTCGCCGTGATCGGCCTGATGACGGCCTACGGCATCCTCGCCAACGAGCCCGTCTACTACGGCCTCCTCGCCTCCCTCGCGGCCTACGTCGCCGTCTCCCTCGCCACCCGCCCGACCGACGCGGCCGTCCTCGCCGCCTGGCGCGAGCGCCTCGCCGGACGCGCCCCCGAGCCGGGCACCGTGTCCGAAACCGTGTCCGAACAGGTCCCGGCCGCCCAGTAGCATCGTGGGCAGTCCGCACATACGCGACGAAGCGTAGGAAAGAGAGCAGTCCTTCATGAGCAGCAACGAGACGCCCCGCGGCCCCGTCGACTCCTCCCGCGTGCCGCGTTACGCGGGCCCCGCGACCTTCGCCCGGCTGCCCCGCCTCGACGAGGTGGGCCGCGCCGACGTCGCCGTCGTGGGCGTGCCGTTCGACTCCGGCGTCTCCTACCGGCCGGGCGCCCGCTTCGGCGGCAACGCCATCCGTGAGGCGTCCCGGCTGCTGCGCCCCTACAACCCCGCGCAGGACGCCTCCCCCTTCGCCCTCGCGCAGGTCGCGGACGGCGGCGACATCGCCGTCAACCCGTTCAACATCAATGAGGCCGTCGAGACGATAGAGGCCGCCGCCGACGACCTCCTCGGCACCGGCGCCCGCCTGATGACCCTCGGCGGCGACCACACCATCGCCCTGCCGCTGCTCCGGAGCGTCGCCAAGAAGCACGGCCCCGTCGCGCTGCTCCACTTCGACGCGCACCTCGACACCTGGGACACCTACTTCGGCGCCGAGTACACGCACGGCACGCCGTTCCGCCGGGCCGTCGAGGAGGGCATCCTCGACACCGAGGCCCTCTCCCACGTCGGCACCCGCGGCCCGCTCTACGGCAAGCAGGACCTCACCGACGACGAGAAGATGGGCTTCGGCATCGTCACCTCCGCGGACGTCTACCGCCGGGGCGCCGACGAGGTCGCCGACCAGCTCCGGCAGCGCATCGGCGACCGCCCGCTGTACATCTCCATCGACATCGACTGTCTCGACCCCGCCCACGCCCCCGGCACCGGCACGCCCGAGGCGGGCGGCATGACCTCCCGCGAGCTGCTGGAGATCCTGCGCGGCCTCGCCTCCTGCAACCTCGTCTCGGCCGATGTCGTCGAGGTGGCGCCCGCCTACGACCACGCCGAGATCACCTCGGTCGCCGCGTCGCACACGGCGTACGAACTGACCACGATCATGTCCCGCCAGATTGCGGAGGCCCGCGCCAAGTGACGCACGACCACGACCTGGAGCTCCGCCCGACCGCCGCGCAGACGGAGGCGGCGCTGAACCCCCCGCCCGGCCGCAGCGGCGGAGACCTGGTCGTGGAGACCCTGGCCGGGCTCGGCGCGACCACCGTCTTCGGCCTGCCCGGCCAGCACGCCCTCGGCATGTTCGACGCGCTGCGCCGCTCCGACCTGCGGTACGTCGGTCTGCGCATGGAGAACAACGCGGGTTTCGCGGCGGACGCGTACGGCCGCATCACCGGCGAGGCGGCCCCGCTGCTGCTGTCCACCGGCCCCGGCGCGCTGACCTCGCTGGCCGCGCTCCAGGAGGCGGCGGCCGCGTCCGCGCCGGTACTGGCGATCAGCAGCCAGGTGCCGACGGCAGGACTCGGCGGCGGACGGCACGGCTACCTGCACGAACTCCCCGACCAGGCGGCCTCGTTCCGGGGCGTCGTCAAGTCCGTGCACACCGTCCGTACGGCCTCCCAGATCCCGTCGGCGATCGCGGCGGCGTGGAAGTCCGCGCTCACCGTCCCGCACGGGCCGGTGTGGGTGGAGATCCCGCAGGACGTGCTCCTCGCGGAGACGGTCCTGCCGGTGGTGACGGCCATGGACGCCACCCCGGACGAGCTGCCCCCGCGCCCCGAACTCACGGCATTGGCCGCGCACTTGCTGTCCGGGGCGGAACGCCCTGCGATCGTCGCGGGCGGGGGAGTGGTCCGCTCGGACGCCTCCGGGAAGCTGCGGCAGCTCGCCGAGCGGATCCAGGCGCCGGTGGTGACCACCCCCGGCGGCAAGGGCGCCTTCCTGTGGACCCACCCGCTGTCGCTCCAGTCCTGGATCGAGGACCGCCACACGACCGACTTCCTGGAGGACGCGGACGTCCTGCTCGTCGTCGGCTCCGGACTCGGTGAACTCTCCTCGAACTACCACACGTTCGCGCCCCGCGGCCGGGTGATCCAGATCGAGGCGGACCTCGGCAAGCTGGAGTCCAACCACCCCGGCATCGGTATCCACGCCGACGCCCGCCTCGCCCTCCAGGCGCTCCTGGAGACCGTCGAGCCGCGCGAGGACGACACCGCCCCGGCGCGGGTGCGAGAGCTGCTGGACCGGGTGCGGGCCCGCATCGACGGGCAGGACCTCGCGCTGGAGCAGCAGGTGCTGACGGCCGTGCGGCGCGCCCTGCCGACCGGCTCGCCGTCCTTCTGGGACATGACGATCCTCGCCTACTGGGCCTGGTCCGCCTTCGACGCGATGGGCCCGAACCACCTGCACTCCGCGCAGGGCGCCGGCGGCCTCGGCTACGGCTTCCCCGCCGCCCTCGGCGCGGCGGTCGCCGACCCCACCCGCCCGGTGCTGGCGGTCTCCGGCGACGGCGGCGCGCTGTACTCGATCGCCGAGCTGGCCACGGCCCGCCAGTACGACCTGGACGTCACCTGGCTGATCGTCGACGACGGCGGCTACGGCATCCTGCGCGAGTACATGACGGACGCCTTCGGCGAGCCCACGGCGACGGAGCTGACCCGCCCGGACTACGTGGCCCTGGCCGAGTCCTTCGGCGTCCCGGGCATCCGCACCACCCCGGAAACCCTGGAGGAGGACCTCACCAAGTCCCTCTCCACGCCTGGCCCCTCGGTGGTCGTGCTCCCGGCGGTCCTGAGGATGTTCGCGCCGACGCACCTGGGCTGAGTCGGGCGCGGTGGCACTCTTGCGGCGCCGGGTGCGGGTCGTCCGTGGCTGAGCGCGCAGTTCCCCGCGCCCCTTGGGGGGCGCCGCAGCCGTGGGCAGTCGTGCCGCTGGGGCGGCAGGGGTGGGCGCGGTGGCACTCTTGCGGCGCCGGGTGCGGGTCGTCCGTGGTTGAGCGCGCAGTTCCCCGCGCCCCTGGGGGGGCGCCGCAGCTGCGGGCAGTCGTGCCTCCCCCAGTGCCTTGAAGGCCTGGGGGGACCCCCAGGGCGGCACGGGTGGGCGCAGCGGCAACCCAGCGGCGCGCCTTGGGAAGACCGTCCCCGGGGCACGCGTACCGGCGGACGCGACCCGGCGGGTCGCGTCCGCGCGGGACCCGGGTCGGCGGGGTCAGGACACGCGAGGTCCGGACGGGGCGGCCAGGGTGGGCGGGCGGCCGGCACGCCGTGCTGCACCTGGAGAACGTGATGGGCGAGCTGCACGCGGTGACCATCCGCGATGGTCTCGCCTTCCCCTTGAACCGGGTGGCGTGGGCGGACGGCCGTCCCCAGGACACCGAGTCCGCGGGCTACGCGAAGAAGCTGCTGGACCAGCTCTCCTGGTGGGCGGGCGCCCTCCGCACGGCCCGCGAGGCGGTGCCGTATCCGGCGTGAGGAAGCGGAGGGCGGGCGTGGCCGGTCCGGGGCAGCAGGCGCCCGGGCGCCCACCCCGCCGATCCGCCCGCCGAAGGCGCCCGGACCGTGAAGACCGAGGCGGGCTTCAGAAACCCGCCTCGGTCTCCACATGGGTGCTCGGTCGGAAAACCCCGCCCCGGGTGAGGTTCGGGGACCTAGGATCGGGAGCCGGCCATAGGGGGGAACCGTGGATCCGGAGATCGCCGCACTGGCAGGGACGGCGGGTACGACCGTCGTCACGTTGATGGTGACGAACGCCTGGGAATCGGCGAGGGACGGCATGGTCGCCCTGTGGCGCCGCTTCCAGCCCGCCAGAGCCGAAGGCGTCGGCGAGGAACTGGAAGCGGGCCGTGCGGACCTGCTCCTCGCGCGCCAGGCCGGTGACGCCGAGTCGGAGGCCGAGCTGACCGTCGAATGGCAGGGCCGCCTACGGCGGTTCCTGCTCGCACGGCCTGAGGCCGCCGAGGAACTGCGGCGCGTCCTGGACGAACTGACCCCGCAACTGCCCGGGGACACCGCGCCGGAGCAGATCCGCATGGAGGCCCGGGCGTCGGGCAGTGCCCGGATCTACCAGGCCGGACGAGACCAGCACATCACCGACCGATGAGTGCGCCGACGCCGATGGAGGGCCACGCGTCGGACAGCGCCCGGGTCTACCAGACCGGCGGCGACCAGTACATCGAAGAACACGTCCACCACTACGCCCCGGGCGCTGCCCCGCTGTTCGGCCGCCACGTGGTGACCCCTGCCGAACCCAGGCGGGCCGCTCCCGACTCCGTCCGCCTCCCCCTGGTCGGCCGCGCACCCGGCGTCCTGCGCGACCGCACCGACCTCATGGAACGCTTACGAACGGTGGTGGCCGGACCCGGCGGCGACATCCAGGTCCTGCACGGCATGGGCGGCTGTGGCAAGACGGCGGTGGCCCACGCCCTGTTCACCGAGGCCGTGCGGGATCACGGCCGGGTCGGCCTGTGGGTCAACGCCTCCGAAAGGGTGTCGCTGCGCGCGGGCATGCTCGCCGTCGCGGGCGACCGCGGCGCCACGGGCGGCGAACTGGCCGCCGCAGCCGGTGGCCGGCGCGCCGCGGCCGACCTGGTCTGGCACTACCTGGACCACTCGGCGGAACCCTGGCTGCTGGTCCTCGACAACGCCGACGACCCGGCCGTCCTGGAGGAAGGTGCCTGGCTGCGCGCGAGCCCTTCGGGGACGGTGCTGGTGACCACCCGCCACGCGACCTCCCCGCTCTGGCGCGCCCCGGCGGTGAGCAGTCACCGGATCGGTGTCCTGCCCCTGGAGGACGCCACCCAGGTCCTGCGTGACCTGGCCCCGGAGGCGGGTACACCGGAGTCGGCACGGAAGGTGGCCCGGCGATTGGGCTGCCTGCCCCTGGCGCTGACCCTGGCCGGGGCGCACCTGTCCCACCAGTTGCTGGAGTCGTGGACCATGGACGAGTACGACCGGAGGCTGGGCGAGGAGTCGACGGCCCTGGTGGACCGGGGAGCGCCGGCCACCGGCGCGGGGCAGTCCCGCCGCCTGGTGGGCCGTACCTGGCAGCTGTCGCTGGACACCCTGGCCGAGAGCGGTCTGCCGGAGGCGACCACCCTGTTGCGGCTGCTGTCCTTCTGGGCCGCGGATCCTGTCCCGCTGTCGCTGCTGATGCCCGCGGCGCGGGGCACGGTCGCCGGTCCCGAGCACCTCGATCCGCCGCTGCCCCCCGACCGCGTCGAGCCGGCCCTGCGCGCGCTCCTGGACCACTCGCTGGCGGAGCTGGTCGAGACGGACGGGCACCGCTGCGTGCAGGCCCACGGGGTTCTGCTGGACAGCGTCGCCGCGGGCGTGTCCGACGCACAGCGCACCCCCCTGGCGAGCATGGCGGTCGGGCTGCTGCGGGCGGCGCTGCCGCCGGAGGGCGCCACGTCCCCGCGCGGACGTTCCCAGGTGAGGCTCCTGGCACCGCACGTGACCGGCCTGCTGCACCGGGCCCGCCGTTACGGCCTGGTGACGGCGGAGTCCGTACGGACCGCCACGCGCGTCGCACGGCTGGTGTACGAGGCGGGGGACTGGACTGCCGCGCTGTCCCTGGCCGACACGGCCGCGAGGACCGCCGCGGAGCATCTGGGGGACGAGGACCCGGCGACCATCGAGGCGCGGTCCGGCCAGGGGCCCATCCTGTTCCGGCTCGGCCGGTACGCCGAAGCCGCCGACCTCCTGCGGCCGGTCCACCGGGACGCGCTGCGCATGCTCGGACCCCGGGACACGCGCACGCTGGACGCGGCCTACGAGCTACAGCGGGTACTGCACCGCCTCGGCGACCTGGACGAGGCCCGGACGCTCCTGGAGGCGGTGCTGCACGGCCGTCGCGAAGCACTCGGTGACGACCACGTCGCCACCCTCAAGACCCGCTGCGAGACGCTGGAACTACGCCTCGCTTCGGATGAGTTCGACCACTACCTGTCGACCGCCGAGGAACTGGTGGCCGACAGCGAGCGTCATCTCGGCCCCGAGCACCTCGTGACCGTGTGGGCACGCGACGCATGGGCGCGGGGGCTGTTGCGCGCCGGCCGGGGCGCCGAGGCGGAGGACCTCTTCCGCCGCGTGCTCGCCGGACAGCGGGCCGGCTACGGCCACGACCATCCGCTGGTCCTCGGCGTGCTCATCCAGCTCAGCCGCGCCCAGTACGCACAGGGCAAGCGGGGCGAAGCCGCCGAGAGCGCGCACGAGGTGGCCGAGCAGCGGGCCGCGATCCTGGGCGAGGACCACCCCGAGACGGTCGCGGCCCGGGCCTGGCACGCCGAGGTCGGTCGACCCTGAGCACGGAGAGGATCGCGGGGGATCGGTCAGGCGGAGAGGCTTCCGTCCTTGACCGCGGCGACGAACGGCGTCCAGCCGGCCGGCCGGAAGACCAGGGCGGGCCCCTCGGGGGCCTTGGAGTCGCGGACAGGGACACCTATGGGGTGGTCGTCCACGACCTCCAGGCAGCTGCCGCCCTCGCTGCCGCTGTAAGAGGACTTCCGCCAGCCGGTCAACGCGGCAGCGTTCGAGATGATCGGTTCAGCCATGACGTCCGTGATCCTTTGCTGTCGCCTTCAGCAGGGCCAGTGACTCCTTGAGTGGCAGAGCATCGCTCAGTGCGAGATCGTAACGGCCCTGCAGTTCCTGAACCATGGCCGGGGAGTCGTGCACCTTCCCCATGCGGACCCCTTCGCAGTAAGCCACCGGCGGCTGATCGTCGAACCACATCAGCGTCAGCATGCTCTCCAGCAGGGGGTGGAACCCCAAGGAGTGCGGTAGTACGTGCACGCGGACCCGTCGTGACTCCGCCAGCCTGACGATGTGTGTGATCTGCTCGGCCATGATCTCTGGGCCGCCGATCGGCCGGACCAGGACGCTCTGGTCGAGAAGCGCCCACACTACGGGTGACACGGGGTCCTCAAGGATCTTCGCCCGCTCCAGCCGTGTGACAACGAGCCTGTCACATTCCTCTTCACCCAGAGGAGGGTAGGAGGAGCTCAGGACCGCACGTGCGTACCCTTCGGTCTGGAAGATGCCAGGCACGAAGGAGAGAGCGAACTCGCGGATCTCGATCGCCTGCTGTTCGAGAGCGTGAGCCGCTTCGAAGTGCTCGACCACTGCGGTGTCGTCGTCCGGAAGGAAGCTGCTGAGCACATCGCCCGTGTTCAGCGCCCTGTCGAGGCGTCGCGCGTCCTCCTTGGACGGGGTGCGCCGGCCTGCCTCGATGTGCGCGATGTGCGAACGCGTCATGACGGCGGCCGTCGCCAGCTCCTGTTGCGTCAGCCCGGCCGCCTCTCGCTGCGCCTTCAACCACTCCCCATAGATGTTGCTCATCGCCAACTCCCGTGTGACAGATGCTTCGTCACATCCGACCCTCTGGCGAGCCTAGCCCGACCCGTCTCACTCTGTGAGTGGATCGCTACACAGCGATGTCCATGCACCTCTACCTGCCCTCGGGCACGGAAGACCCCCGCGACCGCTACCGACGGCCCGGGGGCATGGCCCTCAACCGCAACGGAGTTGAAGACGTGTTGCACCGTATCGCCTGTCTCCTCGAGCCGCTGCTGCGGCTCCTGTGGCCCGCCTCCGGGCGCCATCGGCACGGGAGCCGGCACCGCGCCGGGGGAGCGGCGTCCACCCCCGAGCCGACCGCCCCCGTCGCACCCGGCCGCCGCCCCTCCCCGTACGAGGCACTCCTCCGCGGCGAGGACTCCCGGCTCGTGCGCCCCTACCTCCTCGCCCATGAACAGCGAGCGCGGGCCAAGCAGCAGCGCGCCCGGCGCCGGACCCTCTGGTTCGCCGTGCACGGCATCGACGTAGGGCCACGTCGTATCCACGGTGTCGACGTCGCCTCCCGCAGGATGCGGGGCAACGAGGTGACCGCCGCGTGATCTACGAGAGCCGAGACGTCGCCGCGACCGCAGTCGCCCGGCCCCGCCTCCTCCCCTGGTCCAACCTCGACGGCAACCCCTGCTACCTCGTCACCGACGACACCGGAACCGGCCGTCTCTCGCGCCTCGCCGACGAGATCGAAGCCGTCCAGCTCGGCATGGCGGACGACCTTCTCGGCCACGCCGTCGAGCTCCTGGGCGACACCAGGGCCACCGCGCCCCAGCTCCGTCACCTCGCCGCCTGCCTGGCCGAGGCGCTCCACGACGTCCACCGCATCGCCCGTAGCAGGGGAGCGCGTCTCCACGTGTCCGACGGTGACGAGGAGGACGCCGACGCCGTCCCGGAAGGGGGCCGGGGCGACTGACCCACCGCTGGGGCGGGCCGGCCGCCCTCTTCGTCTGAGGGAGGCCGGCCGAGGTGACGCCTACCAGATCGACTCGACCCACTCCGGGTGGTCGATGAACGGATTGCGGTTGTGCTGGAACGACTCGTAGATCACGTCGTTGCGGCGCTGCTCGAAGGCGTCCGGCGGGTCCTGCTCGTTCCAGGCCTTGAGTACGTCGAGCTTGCCGATGTACGGCGCGCTGCCGTTGTTCACGCTGCCGTTGGGCTCCAGGTCGGGCCAGCCGTCGGTGCCCTCGTAGCGGACCGCCATGTAGAAGATCATGCGGGCCACGTCGCCCTTGACCGCGTCGCGCGGCTCGAAGGAGTCGGAGTCGGTGAGGCTGCCGCCGCCGTTCGCGACGGCGCTGCCGCCGTTGTCGAAGTCCTTGTTGCCGCGGGCGCTGTTGACCTGCACGTCCGACGGGCGCAGGTGGTGGATGTCGGTGCCGGGGCCGGTGGAGGTGCCGAAGTCGCCGTGGGACTTGGCCCAGACGTGCTCGCGGTTCCAGTCGCCGGTGTTCCCGCCGTTCGCGCTCTTGCTGCGGGAGACGCCGGAGTACAGCAGGATCACGTTCCCGCTGTTCGACGGGTCCTCGTCGGTCTCCTTCAGGGCGTCCCAGACGGCCGAGTACGAGAGCTTCGTCTGGTCGCTGACGATCGAGTTGAGGGCGGACCTGAGGGCCTCGCCGGTCTTGCCCTCGGCGCCCTCGTAGTAGTCGGCCACCGCGGCCACGCGGTCCTGGGCGGCGGGGGCCCCGTGGGCGGGCGCGGAGGCGCCGGCGGTGGCGGGGGTCAGGGCGGGGACGGCGAGTCCGGCGAGGACGGCGGCGCTCGCCAGCGCCACCGCCTTCCGGCGGCGTATGCGTACAGCAGGCATGTGGGGTGTCCGATCTACGCGGGTTGCACAAGGGAGATACCCGAGAGACTGGCATGGACATGCAGTCAAGCGCGTGGAGACAGCGTGTCGATTGCGTGACGAGAATCCGACGTCGCGTAGGGCGGGCGCGTCCGCGGAATTGTTGCGGAGGGATGAAATCCGGTTCGGGCGGCGTTGGAGCCTTCCGGTAGATCAGGACGAGCGAAGGGCACCGCGTGACAGCGCAACGGGGATGGGCACGACGACTGGCCGCCTACGCGTGGCGGCACCCCAGGAACGTCGTCCTGGCCCTCGGCTCCTCCCTCGCGGGCATGGCCGTGATGGCCCTGGTCCCGCTGATCACCAAGGTGATCATCGACGACGTCATCGGCGACAAGACCCGGGACATGGGCACCTGGGCCGGCCTGCTGGTCGGCGCCGCCCTCGCCGTCTACGTCATGACGTACATCCGCCGCTACTACGGCGGACGCCTCGCCCTCGACGTCCAGCACGACCTGCGCACCGAGATGTTCGGGTCGATCGCCCGGCTCGACGGCAGACGCCAGGACGAACTGTCCACCGGACAGGTCGTCGGCCGCGCCACCAGCGACCTCCAGCTCATCCAGGGCCTGCTCTTCATGCTGCCGATGACCATCGGCAACCTGCTGCTGTTCGTGATCTCCCTGGTGATCATGGCGTCGCTGTCCCTGCCGCTCACCGCGATCGCCCTCGCCGTGGCCCCCGCCCTGTGGTGGATCGCCAAGCGCAGCCGCACCCGGCTGCACCCCTCCACCTGGTACGCCCAGGCGCAGGCGGGCGCCGTCGCCGGGGTCGTCGACGGCGCGGTCAGCGGCGTCCGCGTGGTCAAGGGCTTCGGCCAGGAGGACCAGGAGACCGGCAAGCTCCGCGAGGTCGGCCGCCGGCTGTTCGCCGGACGCCTGCGCACCATCAAGCTGAACTCCCGCTACACCCCCGCCCTCCAGTCCGTGCCCGCCCTCGGACAGGTCGCGATGCTCGCCCTCGGCGGCTGGCTCGCCGTGCGCGGGCACATCACGCTGGGCACCTTCGTCGCGTTCTCCACCTACCTCGCCCAGCTCGTCGGCCCCGTCCGGATGCTCGCCGTCGTCCTCACCGTCGCCCAGCAGGCCCGCGCCGGCACCGAACGCGTCCTCGACCTGATCGACACCGAGCCGTCCCTCACCGACGGCACCAGGGAACTGCCGGCCGACGCCCCGGCGACCGTGGAGTTCGACGACGTCGCCTTCGGCTACGACCCCGAGCGGCCGGTCCTCGACGGCCTGTCCTTCGAGATCCGCCCCGGCGAGACCCTCGCCGTGGTCGGCGCCTCCGGCTCCGGCAAGTCCACCGTCTCCCTGCTGCTGCCGCGCTTCTACGACGTCACCCGCGGCGCCGTCCTGGTCGGCGGCCACGACGTCCGCGAGCTGACCACCGCCTCGCTGCGCGCCGCCATCGGCCTGGTCCCGGAGGACTCCTTCCTGTTCTCCGACACGGTCCGCAACAACATCGCGTACGGCCGCCCCGACGCCACCGACGAGCAGATCCGGGCCGCCGCCCGCGCCGCCCAGGCCGACCGCTTCATCGACGAGCTGCCCGACGGCTACGACACCACCGTCGGCGAGCACGGCCTGACGCTCTCCGGCGGACAGCGCCAGCGCGTCGCCCTCGCCCGCGCGATCCTCACCGACCCGCGCCTGCTCGTCCTGGACGACGCGACCTCCGCCGTGGACGCCCGCGTCGAGCACGAGATCCACGAGGCGCTCAAGAGCGTCATGCGCGGCCGCACGACCCTGCTGATCGCCCACCGCCGCTCCACCCTGAACCTCGCCGACCGCATCGCCGTCCTCGAGAACGGCCGCCTCGCCGCCCTCGGCACCCACGAGGAGCTCCAGCGGACCTCCCCGCTGTACCGGCGGCTGCTCACCGACCCCGACGAGCTGGGCGCCGTCTCCCCGGGCCACACCCCGCCCGCGGGGCCGCGCGAGGAGGACACCTCCGTGCGCGCCGAGCTGGACGCGGAGTTCGACGCCGAGCGGGGCGTCACCCCCCGCCTGTGGACCGGCGACCGCGAGCCCAGGGACACCGCCCTCGACGGCGCCCCGGCCACTCCGGAACTCCTCGAACAGGTCGCCGCGCTGCCCCCGGCCGACGACGTGCCCGACGTCGACGAGGCCCGCGCCGTGCGCCCCGAGGACTCCTACGGCCTGCGCCGCCTGCTGCAGGGCTTCCGCACGCCCCTGCTGATCAGCCTCGCCCTGGTCGCCGTGGACGCCGGCATGGGCCTGCTGCTGCCGATCCTGATCCGGCACGGCATCGACGAGGGCGTCACCGAGGCCGCCCAGGGCGCGGTCTGGGCCGCCGCCCTGCTCGGCCTGCTCACCGTGCTCACCCAGTGGGCGGCGCAGACCGGCGAGATCCGCATGACCGGACGCACCGGCGAACGCGTGCTGTACACCCTGCGGCTGAAGATCTTCGCCCAGCTCCAGCGGCTCGGCCTCGACTTCTACGAGCGTGAGCTGACCGGCCGGATCATGACCCGGATGACCACGGACGTGGACGCGCTGTCCACGTTCCTCCAGACCGGCCTGGTCACCGCGTTCGTCTCGGTGGTCACCTTCTTCGGCATCATGGTCGCCCTGCTGGTGCTCGACGTCGGCCTCGCCCTCGTCGTCTTCGCCACCCTCCCGCTGCTGATCGTTGCCACGTACTTCTTCCGCCGGGCCAGCGTGAAGGCGTACGAGCTGGCGCGGGAGCGGGTGTCGGTGGTCAACGCCGACCTCCAGGAGTCCGTCGCCGGACTGCGGATCGTCCAGGCGTTCCGCCGCGAGCGGGACGGCGCCCGGCGGTTCGACGAGCGCAGCGCCGCCTACCGCAGCGCCCGTATCCGCGGCCAGTGGCTGATCTCGGTGTACTTCCCGTTCGTACAGCTGCTGTCCTCGGTCGCCGCCGCGGCGGTGCTCGTGGTCGGCGGCGGCCGGGTCGACGACGGCACGCTGGCGATCGGCTCGCTGGTCGCGTACCTGCTCTACATCGACCTGTTCTTCGCGCCCGTGCAGCAGCTCTCCCAGGTCTTCGACGGCTACCAGCAGGCGTCCGTCTCCCTCGGCCGCATCCAGGAGCTGCTGCGCGAGCCGACCTCCACGAAGCCCCCGGCGAAGCCGCTCCCGGTGACGTCCCTGCGCGGCGAGATCGCCTTCGAGGACGTGCACTTCTCCTACGGCGACGGCGAGGAGGCCCTCACCGCCGTCGACCTGACCGTCCCGGCCGGGCAGACCGTCGCGTTCGTCGGCGAGACCGGCGCCGGCAAGTCGACCCTGGTCAAGCTGGTCGCCCGGTTCTACGACCCCACCTCCGGGCGGGTCACCGTCGACGGCACCGACCTGCGCGACCTGGACCTCACCGCGTACCGGCACCGGCTGGGCGTCGTCCCGCAGGAGGCGTACCTCTTCCCCGGCACCGTCCGCGACGCCATCGCCTACGGCCGTCCCGACGCCACCGACGCCGAGGTGGAGGCCGCGGCCCGCGCGGTCGGCGCGCACGAGATGATCGCCACCCTCGACGGCGGCTACCTCCACGAGGTCGCCGAGCGCGGCCGCAACCTGTCGGCGGGCCAGCGCCAGCTGATCGCGCTCGCCCGCGCGGAACTCGTCGACCCGGACGTGCTGCTGCTCGACGAGGCCACCGCCGCCCTCGATCTCGCCACCGAGGCGCAGGTCAACGCGGCCACCGACCGCATCGCGGGTCGCCGCACCACGCTGGTGGTCGCCCACCGGCTGACCACCGCCGCCCGCGCCGACCGGGTCGTCGTCATGGACCACGGCCGCGTCGCCGAGGACGGCACCCACGAGGAACTGCTGCGCAAGGGCGGCCGCTACGCCGCGCTGTGGCGGACGTTCGTCGGCGAGGACGTCCCCGCACCGGCCTGACCGACCGTCCCCGCACCGGCCTGATCCGGCCGTCCCCGCACCGGCCTGACCGACCGACCCCGCACCGGCCTGATCCGGCCGTCCGTCACCGGCGCACCCCGGCTCGCGCAACCGTGCGACCTATGCCCTGCGTCCGTACACGCGTACGCCGTCGTACGCGGCGAGCGCGCTACGGGAGGACGACTGTGCGCAGTGGAGCGATACACCGGCGGCTCGCGCCGGCCCTTGCGGTGCTGACCGCGGCGGGGCTGCTCGCCCTGGCGGCCCCGGCGCAGGAGGCGGAGGCGGCCGCGCTGTGTCCCGGACGCAAGGTACGGACCCTGCCGTTCTCCACCGGGTCGGTGCACGTCTACAAGCGCGGCGGATACGTCTGCGCCGTCACCGTCGCCAAGAAGCAGGGCGTGAAGCGGAAGATGGCGGTGAGCGTGCGGGCGCGCGGCGGACGGCCCGTGGTCGACGAGGGGCAGTTCGCGTACCACGCGGGCCCGGTGACCGTGCACGCCGGACGCCGCTGCGTCTGGGTCACCGGCCGGGTCGCGGCGGGCTCCGTCAGCTCCGGCTGGATCCTCTGCTGACCCCTCCACTCCGCCGCCGTGCACAGGGTTTTCCCTATGTCCCCTGGTGCGGTGCCGAGTTGGTCGAGTAGCTTCCGGCGCACATCTGTCTCACAGGGGAGTGCGCATGCGCAAGGCGCTCAGATGGCTGCTGGCGCTCACGGTGCTCATAGGCACACTGGGCACGGCCGGGGCGGCCACCGCCGCCGAGCCGGCCGCCACCGGCACCACTGACATCAAGGAGAGGCTGCTCGCGATCCCGGGCATGAGCCTCGTCGAGGAGAAGCCGTACACCGGGTACCGCTTCTTCGTCCTGAACTACACCCAGCCGGTCGACCACCGCAGGCCCGCCAAGGGCACGTTCCAGCAGCGGATCACCGTGCTGCACAAGGACACCGCGCGGCCCACCGTCTTCTACACCGGCGGCTACAGCGTCTCCACGACGCCCCGCCGCGCCGAGCCGACCCAGATCGTGGACGGCAACCAGGTCTCCATGGAGTACCGCTTCTTCACCCCGTCCCGGCCCGAGCCGGCCGACTGGAGCAAGCTGGACATCTGGCAGGCCGCCAGCGACCAGCACCGCATCTTCACCGCGCTGAAGAAGATCTACGGCGAGAACTGGCTTTCCACGGGCGGCTCCAAGGGCGGCATGACCGCCACCCACTACGAGCGCTTCTACCCGCAGGACATGGACGGTGTCGTCGCCTACGTCGCGCCCAACGACGTGGTGAACAAGGAGGATTCGGCCTACGACCGCTTCTTCCGCACCGTCGGCACCAAGGAGTGCCGCGACCGGCTGAACGGCGTGCAGCGCGAGGCGCTGGTGCGCCGCGCCCCGCTGGAGAAGAAGTACGCCGCCTACGCCGCCGAGAACGGCTACACGTTCGACACCATCGGCAGCCTGGACCGCGCCTACGAGGCGGTCGTCCTGGACTACGTCTGGGGCTTCTGGCAGTACAGCACCGTCGCCGACTGCCAGGACATCCCGGCGGACGCCAAGAACGCCACGGACGACGAGATCTGGAACTCCGTCGACACGATCTCCGGCTTCTCGTTCTACACGGACCAGGGCCTGGAGCCGTACACGCCGTACTACTACCAGGCCGGCACCCAGCTGGGCGCGCCGACCATCCACTTCCCGCACATCGAGAAGAAGTACGTCCGCTACGGCTACCAGCCGCCGCGGAACTTCGTGCCGCGCTCCATCGACATGAAGTTCCAGCCGAACGCCATGCGTGACGTCGACACCTGGGTCCGCCACAACGCCCGGCACATGCTGTTCGTGTACGGCGAGAACGACCCGTGGGGCGCCGAGCCGTTCCGCCTCGGCAAGGGCGCGCGCGACTCGTACGTCCTCACTGCGCCCGGCATGAACCACGGCGCGAACGTGGCCGGCCTGGTCGAGAAGGAGAAGGCGCTGGCCACGGCCCGCATCCTGGAGTGGGCGGGCGTCGCCCCGAACGCCGTCCAGGCGAACCCGGCGGCCGCCAAGCCGCTGGCGAAGTTCGACGCGAAGCTCGACAAGCGGGACGTCGAACCGCGGCACGCGCTACGTCCGTGAGGCGGGGGCGGGCTCACACCGGGACGGCGCAGCCGACCGGTGAGGGCCCGCCCAGCCGGACGTAGAGGGCCGTGGACGCCGGGCACTCCGACCGGGCGTCCACGGCCTTCGTCACCTTGAACTCCGGTCTCCTGGGCCCGCTTCCGTCGCAGGCCGTCTCCCGCACCTTGCCGCCGGCGAGGGCGTACACGCAGTCGCCGACGACGGTCCGCGGACCGCCCCCGCCGCCCGGGTCGCCCGGGTGCGGCGGCTGGAGGTTCCGCATGCAGGCGTGGCCGCGCGGCACCATCCCGTCGCCGTCCTCGTCGGCGGCGGGCCACCGCTCGCTGATGTGCAGCACGAAGTCGGTGGCGGGCGGGCACGGCGGGCCGTCGCGCGTGGTGCCGTCGTGCCGGGCCACCACCCGGGCCGCCGCGCGCTCGCTCCGGCAGGACACCTCGGTGAAGCTGGTGCGCCCGAAGGAGCTGCACTCGCCGACGTCCAGGAACACCGCCCCGTACCCGGTCGTCCGCACGGGCGACGCCACGGCCGCCGTCCCGCCCGCCGCGTCCGGCGCCGCCTCCCGGCACCCGACGAGCAGCACGAGCCCCGTCAGGGCGCCTGCGGCCCGCGTCCCCCACCCACTCACGCTCACAGTCGTCCCCCCGGCAGATCCCCCGGCCCAGTCTGACCGGCCGATCCCGGGACACGCCGGACATGTGGCGTGGTTCGCCCACATGGGGTGGTCCGTCCCGCGCGGGTGACGTACCGGGACCTACGCCCCGGTGAGGAGGCGGGGGGTGTGCGTGCGGGCCGGAGGTGACAACGCCCCCGCCAACCGCCGTGCCAGGCGCGGCATTACAGGCGGCCCCCGCCCCCACGTCCGGCGTGGGGGCGAGGCGTCGTCGGCCGCTGCTAGTACCTCAGCCCGTGCCCCACCGGGTACAGCACCGCCGTCGGGTCGTCGGCGCGCTGGACCGGGACCGGGAGCGTGCCGCGGGGGCGGACCTTGCCGGCGATCGCGCGGGCCGCCGCGCGCACCTCGACGTCGGTCCAGGAGTACGACGCGAGGAACGCCTTCACGCCGGGCAGGTGGGCCACGTCGTACGGGTTGCGGATCGCCACCGCGACGACCGGCTTCCCGGTCGCCAGCAGCTGCTCGACGAGCGTCTTCTGACTGCTGGACGCGGTGACGTTGTACGTCCCGACGACCACCGCGTCCGCTTCCCCGGCGGCCGCCACGGCCTTGGCGATCGTCGCCGCGGAGGGAGCCGTGCCGGTGGACAGGGCGGTCGCGGTGAAGCCCAGCTCCGTCAGGGTGTCCGCGAGCACCCCGGTGGGCGGGCCCGTGGTGCCGGACGGGGACGCCGGGTCGGCGCCGACCACCAGCACCTTGGGCGTGCGGCGGCGGGACAGCGGCAGCAGCCCGCCCTCGTTGACCAGCAGGGTCGTGCCGTGCTCGGCGATCCGGTCGGCGGCGGCCAGGTGCGACCGGGTGCCCACGACCCGGTCCACGCCCGCCCGGCTGACGTACGGGTCGTCGAAGAGGCCCAGACGGGCCTTCAGGCGCAGCACGCGAAGGATCGATTCGTCGAGGCGCGCCTCCGTCAGCTCGCCGTCCCGCACCGCCTGGAGCACCGCGTTCCACGCCACGTCCAGGGACGGCGGGTTGAGCAGCTGGTCCACACCCGCCTTCAGCGCCAGCACCGGCACCCGGTCGTCGCCGTACTTGGTGCGGACGCCCTCCATGCCGAGCGAGTCGGTCACCACGACGCCGTCGTAGCCGAGCTCCTCGCGCAGGATGCCGGTGAGGATCGGGTGGGACAGCGTGGCCGGGTCCTCGGCCGCGTCGAGCGCCGGGACGACGATGTGCGCGGTCATGATCGAGTCGATGCCCGCGGCGACCGCCGCGCGGAACGGCGGCGCGTCCAGCTCCTCCCACTGCTCGCGGGTGTGGTGGATCGTGGGCAGGGCCTCGTGGCTGTCGGTGGTCGTGTCGCCGTGCCCGGGGAAGTGCTTGGCGGTGGCGGCGACACCGGACGACTCGTAGCCCTTCACCTCCGCCGCGACCAGCCCGGCGACCGCGTCCGGCTCGGAGCCGAAGGAGCGCACGCCGATGACCGGGTTGGCCGGGTTGACGTTCACGTCGGCGACGGGGGAGTAGTTCTGACGGATGCCCAGGGCGCGCAGCTCACGGCCCGCGACCCGGCCCAGGTTGCGCGCGTCGGAGCGGGAGCCGCCCGCGCCGACGTTCATCGCGCCCGGCATCAGCGTCGCCGGCGCGCCCACGCGGGCCACGATGCCGTGCTCCTGGTCGGTGGAGATCAGCACGGGCAGACCGCGCGGCAGGCCGAGGGACGCCTTCTGGATGCCGTTGGACAGGTCGGCGATCTGGTGCGGGTCGCGGGTGTTGTGCGCCCACGCGAAGTAGATGATGCCGCCGACGCGGTACTTGGCGACCAGCTCGGCGGCCGTGCGCACCCCGATCTCGGACAGGTTGGCGTCGATGTCGGCCTGGTCCGGGTCGGTGGCGGAGTGGCCGTAGACCCGCATCACGAAGAGCTGGCCGACCTTCTCCTCCAGCGTCATACGGGAGATGAGGGCGCGCAGCTTGCGGTCGTCGGGACGGTGCGCGCCGGTGGCCGCGTGCACCGTGCCGCCGGCCGCCAGGACGGAGGTGACGCCCGCCGTCGCGGCAAGGACGGTACGTCTGGACGGACGGGCGGTGCTTGCCGTGGATCCGGGGCTGCTGTCGGGCACGTGCGCTCCTTTGGGAGGTGATCCGCGGGGGACCGGGGATCCGCTGAAGGAAACTGCCAGGAGGCCACGAATATCCGGGAAGTTTCTGCCAGTCAAGGGCATGTGCAGCATCCGGAGGGGGAGGAAGGTGCCGTCGTCGGCGCGGCGGGAGGGGGGCGGCGCCGACGACGGCGGGCTGCCGGCCGGGGCGCGGCGCCGAGGGGGGACGGCGGCCGCGGCCGGCGCGGGGTTCCGGCACGGCGTTGCGCACCGGGCCGGACCGGCAGCTCGGCGGTGGGACGTACGAGGGCGGCGACGGGTTCCGCCCTTTCGGAGGGCGCTTTCCGTGTCTCTCGTGCGTCCGGTGTCAGCGGGGCCCGTGCGCCGACACGTCCGGCCAGTGCGCGACCAGGGTGCGGACCGTCTCCGCGATCGCCGGACGCCGCGCCGCGCCCGTGCGCCACAACGCGTACAGCCGCCGTACGGGCATCGGGTCGAGCGGCACCTCGACGACCCCGGCCGGCAGCGGACCGCGCCCCAGCCGGGGGATCAGCGCGATGCCCAGACCGGCCGCGACCAGGGCGACGAGGGTCGGGTTCTCGTCGGCCATGTGCACGATCTCCGGTTCCTGCCCGGCCGCCCGCAGGGTCCGCACCAGCCACTCGTGGCAGACCCGCCCCGGCGGCTGGCAGATCCACCGCTCCCCGGCCAGTTCGTCCCGCCGTACGCCCGTCCGGCCCGCGAACCGGTGGTCCTGAGGCACCAGCAGGTCGCACAGGTCGTCCCCGATCACCGTCTGCTCCACGTTCGCCGGGGCGGGAAGCGGCGCGATGTCCCAGTCGTGCGCCACCACCAGGTCGACGGCTCCCTTGGCGACGAGGTCCACCGACAGATGGGGGTCCACCTCGGTGAGCCGGGTGTCCAGCGCGGGGTGCCGGCGCGCCAGGTCGGCCAGCACCGGCGGCATCAGCCCGCGTGCGGCCGAGGCGAACGCGGCGACGGTCAGCCGTCCGGACGGCACCCCGCGCCGCTCCTCCAGCTCGGTCTCCGCGCGCTCCACGATGGCGATCAGCTCCCGCGCGGCACGCACCAGTTGATGCGCCTCGTCGGTGAGCCGCACGCCGCGGCCCTCGCGCTCCAGCAGCACGGTCCGCGTCTCCCGCTCCAGCTTGGCGATCTGCTGCGACACGGCGGACGAGGTGTAGCCGAGCGCCGTGGCGGCGGCGCCGACGGTGCCGTGCACGGAGACGGCGTGCAGGGCGCGCAGACGCTGGAGGTCGAGCATGACCGCTCCTGTGGTCGGATCGCCGGTGATTGTTCAGCGATGCTTCATCCAACCATGCAGGGATCGTCGCTGGTGCTGAAGTGTCGTCTCCGGTGATGCTCTTCGCATGCGACCTGCACATGTCTTGCTCGCCGTCCTCGTCGCCGCCGTGTGGGGTGTGAACTTCACGGTCATCGAGGTCGGCCTCGGCCACTTCCCGCCGCTGCTCTTCTCCGCGCTGCGGTTCCTCGTCGCGGCTCTGCCCGCGGTGTTCCTCGTCGGCCCGCCGAAGGTCGCCTGGAAGTGGATCGTGGGGGTGGGACTCGCCCTCGGCGTCGCCAAGTTCGGCCTGCTCTTCATCGGCATGGACATCGGCATGCCCGGCGGCCTGTCCTCGCTGGTCCTCCAGGTCCAGGCGGTGTTCACGGCCCTGTTCGCCGTCGCGCTCCTCGGGGAACGTCCCACCCGTGTCCGCGTCGCGGGCATGGCGGTGGCGCTGGCCGGCATCGGGGTGGCGGCGGTCGACGAAGGCGCCTCGGGCCCGCTGACCGGCTTCGCCCTCGTCGTCGCGGCGGCGGCCTGCTGGGGCGTCTCCAACATCCTCACCCGCAAGGCGTCGCCGCCCGACTCCCTCAACTTCATGATCTGGGTCAGCACGGTCCCGGTGCTCCCGCTGCTCGCCCTCTCCCTGCTCCTGGAGGGCTGGTCGGCGGACCTGGCGGCCCTGCGCTCCCTCGACTGGTCGGGCGCGGGCACGGTCCTCTACGTGGCCTGGGGCGCGACGGTCTTCGGCTTCGGCGCCTGGGGCTGGCTCCTCCACCGCCACCCCGCGTCCACGGTGGCCCCGTTCTCCCTCCTGGTCCCGGTCTTCGGCATGACATCGGCGGCCCTGTTCCTGGGCGAGTCCATCACCCCCCTCCGGTGGTGCGCGGCGGCACTGCTGGTGGGCGGGGTGGCACTGACGTCCCTGACCCCCGCGAAGCCCCGGGAGGCGCAACCTCCCAGGGGCGCGGGGAACTGCGCGATCAACCACGAGGAACCCGCACGGACGGATGCCGCGTGACCACCCCCCGGGGGCGCGGGGAACGGCGCGCTCAGCCACGACGAACCGGCACGGGTGAACGCCGCGTAATCACCCCCTGGGGGCGCGAGGAACTGCGCGATCAACCACGACGAACCGGCACGGACGGATGCCGCGTGACCACCCCCCGGGGGCGCGGGGAACGGCGCGCTCAGCCACGACGAACCGGCACGGACGAAAGTCGCGTGACCCCCAGGGGCGCGGGGAACTGCGCGATCGACCCCCACCCACCCGCACCCGCCCCCCACGTAGGGAACGTCATCCCCCGTAAGAGCTACAGCAGTTGTCCATCCGGGGGTGATCCCCCGCCACCCCCGGATTCCTAGCGTGGTCCCAGGTCGCCGAACGCGCGACCACTCCCGGGGAGGCCACCATGGAAGCGACGAAACAACCCAGCACGCCCGGCCGCGCAGGCCGCATCACCCGCGCCCCGCTCGGCTGGATGCTCATAGGAATGGCCGCCGTAGGCCTGGTCTCCGCCCTCACGGCGACCGGCCCCGGCCCCGTACCGCTCCTCGGCGCGGCCGCCGCGATCGCCGTGTACGCACTCGTCATGCGCCGCGTCGCGCACCGCCCCACCCCGGAGATCGCCCGCCCCGGCGCCGCCCGGGAAACCCTGCGCGGCGCCGCCGTCGGCCTGGGCTTCATCCTCGTCTCCGCCCTCTGCATCACAGCGTTCGGCGGCTACTCGTTCTCCTGGGCCGGCGACGGCGTCGTATCGGTCGTGTGGACCGCGGTCATGGTCCAGGCCGGCGCCGCGGTCACCGAGGAACTGCTGTTCCGCGGCCTCGCCCTGCAAGCTCTCGAGCAGCTGTGGGGCAGCCGGGCCGCCCTCGCCGTCACCTCACTCTTCTTCGGCGTGGCCCACCTCGGCGCCGACGGCGCGACCCTGTGGAGCGGCGTCGCGATCGCCGTGGAGGCGGGCGTCCTGCTCGGAGCCGCGTTCCTGTGGCGGCGTAGCATCTGGTTCGTCGTGGGCCTGCACTTCGCCTGGAACACCACGGAGCACCTGCTCGGCATCCCGGTCTCCGGACACGCCCCCGACGGCCTGTTCACCGTCGACGTCCACGGCTCGGCCCTCCTGACCGGCGGGGCCTTCGGCCTGGAGGCGTCGCTCGTGCCCGTCCTGGTCAGTGTGGCCCTCGCCGTGCCCATGCTCGTCCTGGCCCGCCGGGCCGGCCGTATCAGGACCCGCCACGACGCACGCGCCGCCGACACCGGCCGACCGTAGCCGACCGTAGGAGAGAACGGACATGACGTTCCCTCGGGGACCCTGGAGCCACCCACGGCTCCGTGCCGCACTCGACCGCTGGCAGGAGCAGGACGCCGTCCTCAAGGACGGTGTCCTCGCCCTGACGCTCACCGCGCTGGCCTTCGTCCCCACCCTCTCCGGCGTCGGCGCGCAGATCGGCGACCTGCCCGAGCGCCCGCAGGACGCGCTGTTCATCGCGCTGGTCCTGGCCCAGACCCTCCCGCTCGCGGCCCGCCGCAGATGGCCCGCGGCCTGCCTGGTCGCCGTCGCGGCGGCGTTCGCCGCACACCAGGCGCTGGGCTACGGGACGACCTTCGCGAGCATCGGCCTGTACGTGGCCCTGTTCTCCGCCGGAGCCCACCAGCTCCGTTTCCGCCGGGGTCTGGCCGTCGCCGCGAGCGCGGGCTATGCCGCACTGGCCGTACTCCTGGACCGACTCGGCTCACCCAACGACGTACCGGACTACCTGGCGTTCGGCCTGATCCTTGCCGCCGTCAGGCTGGCGGGGAGCTCGATGCGCAGACGGCGTACGGAGGAGGCCGAGCGGCGGAGGCTCGAAGCGGAGGCGGCGTCGGCCGCCGAGCGGGCGCGGATCGCCCGCGAGCTGCACGACGTGGTCACCCACCATGTGACGGCCATGGTCGTCCAGGCCGACGCCGCGCAATTCCTGCTGACGTCCGCGCCGGACCGCGCCGGTGAGGGCATGGCGGCCGTCAGCGACACCGGCCGCCGGGCGCTGACCGAACTGCGGTACCTGCTGGGCGTCCTGGAGGCGACCGGAGAGGCCGCGTCCGCCGACCTGGAACGCACGGGCGGCGACCGGGCGCCCGCCCTGGGACGGGTGGGTGACCTCGTCGAGCAGGCGCGCAGGTCGGGCCAGCCGGTCGAGTTCGCCGAGCACGGGGAGCGGCGGCCGCGCGGCGTGGACGTGGAGCTGGCCGCGTACCGGGTGGTGCAGGAGGCCCTCACGAACGCCCTGAAGTACGCGGCGGGCGAACCGACCCGGATTGTGCTCCGGCACGGCGGGGAGACCCTCGGCATCGAGGTGACCACCGACGGACCGGCCGGCGTACCGGCCCCCCGCAAGCCGGATCTGACGGGTGGGCGCGGACTGGCCGGACTGCGTGCACGGGTGCGGCTGCTCGATGGTGAACTGGAGGCCGGTCCCCGGCCCGAGGGCGGGTTCGAGGTCCGCGCGACGATTCCGTCCCAGCCCGTTCAGGAGTGACCCCGTGAGCGATGCGCAGCCACCGATCCGTGTGCTCGTCTGCGACGACCAGGAGCTGGTGCGGACCGGCTACGTCACCATCTTCTCCTCGCAGCCCGACATGGAGGTCGTCGGGGAGGCGGAGAACGGCCACGAGGCCGTCGAGGCCGCGCGGCGGCTGCGGCCCGACGTGGTCGTCATGGACGTACGGATGCCCCTGCTCGACGGCATCCGGGCGACGCGGGAACTGGCCGGCCCGGACGCGGAGGACGCGCCCAAGGTGCTGGTGGTCACGACGTTCAACGTCGACTCCTACGTCTACGACGCGCTGCGTGCAGGGGCGAGCGGCTTCCTCCTCAAGGACTCGCCCCCGGCGGAACTGGTCAACGGCATCCGCACCGTCGCCCGCGGCGAGGCACTCCTGGCGCCTGCCGTCACCCGCCGCCTCATCGGCCACTTCGCCCAGCACGTACGCCCCGCCGACACGGCGAGCGCGGCCCGCCGGAACGTGGTGGACACGCTGACGCCGCGCGAGCTGGAGGTGTTCCGGCTGATCGCCGAGGGCCTCTCCAACGCGGAGATAGCCACGGCGCTGACCATCACCCCGGAAACGGTCAAGACGTACGTCTCCCGCATCCTCGCGAAACTCCACCTGCGCGACCGCGTCCAGGCGGTCGTCCTCGCCCACAAACTGGGCCTGGCCCCAGCCCCATAAGGGGCGCGGGGAACGGCGCGCTCAACCCCCACGCACCCGCGCGTGCGGACGGCGCGCAACCACCCCTCCAGGGGCACGGGGAACGGCGCGATCAACCACGACGAACCGGCGCGTGCGGACGGCGCGCAACCGCCCCTTCAGGGGCGCGGGGAACGGCGCGCTCAGCCCCCACGCACCCGCGCGTGCGGACGGCGCGCAACCACCCCTCCAGGGGCGCGGGGAACGGCGCGCTCAACCCCCACGCACCCGCGTGCGGACGGCGCGCAACCGCCCCTTCAGGGGCGCGGGGAACGGCGCGCTCAGCCCCCACGCACCCGCGCGTGCGGACGGCGCCCAACCACCCCTCCAGGGGCGCGGGGAACTGCGCGACAAGCCACAACGCACCCGCACCCGCACCCGATCCGCACCCCCCACCCCTCAGGCGGACTCGTTCAACAGCCGAGCCACATGCTCCCGCCCCGCCCCCAACAACCCGGGCAGCGGCTCCGCCGCCGCATACCACCGCGCCTCGTACTCCCAGCACAGCCACCCGTCCCACCCGTTCCGCGACAACACCTCGACGACGTCGGTCAACGGCAGCACCCCCGCCCCCAGCGCGACAGGCGTCGTGTCCTCCGCCGAGGCGATGTCCTTCACCTGCACGTACCCCAGGTGCGGCGACAACGCCGCGAAGCTGTCCACCGGCTGCTCACCGCCGAGCCACGTGTGCATCACGTCCCACAGCGCGCCCACCTGCCGGTGCCCGACCAGCCCCAGCACCCGCATGGCGTCCGCACCGGTGCGGTGGGAGTCGTGCGTCTCCATGAGGATCCGTACGCCCCGGTCCGCCGCGTACTCCGCCGCCGCCCCCAGTCGCCGCGCGGCCGTCGCGTCGGCCTCCTCCGCGCTCTGCTCGTCACCGCCGCCGGGGAACACCCGTACGTACGGCGCGCCGATGTCCCGCGCGAGATCGATCAGCGCGCGGACCTCGGTGAAGACGGGCTCGTCGTCGCCGGGCGCGGCGACGCGGGCGTACCCGGCGACCCCCAGGATGTCGAGCCCGGCCGCCTTGAACGCGGCGGCCACGTCGGCGCGCTGCTCGGCGGTGAGACCCGTGTGGACGGGCTCTTCGGGGTGGGCGCGCAGCTCCACGCCGTGGTAGCCGTGCGTGGTCGCCAGGGCCGTCACCTCGGAGAGGGGGAGACCGGGGACACCGAGGGTGGAGAACGCCAGTTTCATGGATACGGGACTACCCCCGAGGCGCGGGGACGACTCCTCCGCGTCACTCCGGTGCCGCAGGCGTCTTCGGCGGTTCGCCGGGGCGCGGGCCGGTGGGGGCTGGTCGCGCAGTTCCCCGCGCCCCTGGAGGGGTGGTTGCGCCCCGTGCGCACGTGCGGGCCGGTGGGGGCTGGTCGCGCAGTTCCCCGCGCCCCTGAGGAGGGTGGTTGCGCGCCGTTCACTCGTGCGGGTATGCGGGGGCTGAGCGCGCAGTTCCCCGCGCCCCTACAGCAGTGGTTGCACCCCGTACGCACGTGCGGGCCGGCGGCGCCTGGTCGCGCCGTTCCCCGCGCCCCCTGGGGGCGTCACCCCCAGCCCCTCGAAACAGTCAGCCCCGCGGCCCCGCCGTGGACCCCCGCACCATCAACTCCCCCCGCACCGAAGTGATCCCCCCGGGCGGAGCCTCCTCCCGTCCCATCGCGATCCGCCCCGCCCGCGCCCCCGCCTCCGCGAGAGGGAGCCTGACCGTGGTCAGTGCCGGCACCGCGTCGATGCTGAACGGCAGGTCGTCGAAGCCGGCCACCGACACGTCGTCCGGGATGCGCCGGCCCGACTCCCGCAGCGCCGCGCACGCGCCCAGCGCGACGGAGTCGTTCGCCGCGACGACGGCCGTCAACGACGGGTCACGGCGGAGGAGTTCCAGCGTGGCCTCGTAGCCCGACCGCCGGTCGTACCGTCCGTGGACGGTCCAGCGTGGGTCCTCCTCGATGCCGTGCGCGGCCAGCGCGTCCCGGTGGCCCTCCAGGCGGTGGCGGGTCGTGGTGCGCTCCTCGGGGCCCGCGATGTAGCCCAGCCGCCGGTGCCCGAGGCGGATCAGGTGCTCGGTGAGTTCCTGCCCGCCGCCCCGGTTGTCGAAGGTGAGGGCGATCGCCCCGGTCTCCGGCGCCTGCGGCCGCCCGCACAGCACCACCCGCTTCCCGGCGTCCGCCAGCTTCCTCAGCTTGGCGTCCATCGCCGCCTTGTGCTGCGCGTCCTCGATCGCCCCGCCGGTCAGCACCACCGCCGCGGCGCGCTGCCGTTGCAGCAGCGTGAGGTAGGTCAGTTCGCGCTCGGGGGAGCCCCCGGTGTTGCACACCACCGCGAGTCTCTCGCCGCCCGCGCGCCCGCCCGGCCCCCCGATCTCCGACTGGATGGCGCTCGCCATGATCCCGAAGAATGGGTCGGCGATGTCGTTGACGAGGATGCCGACGAGGTCGGAGGTGGCGGCGGCGAGGGCGCTGGCGGGGCCGTTGAGGACGTAGTCGAGCTCGTCCACGGCCTTCAGCACCCGCTCCCGCGTGGACGCGGCCACGGGATAGTTCCCGTTCAGCACACGCGACACCGTCGCGGGGGAGACCTGCGCCCGCGCCGCCACGTCCGCCAGGGTCACCGTCATGTCTCGTCCTCCGCCTCGCCGCCGCGCCGTCCGCCCGTGCCGTACGCCGTCGTACACACCCGCGCCCACACCGGTGGTTCCGGTCGAACTGTCCGACCAGACCTTAAGGCCATCCGCGCCGTTGTTCGCCCCCTCGAACAAGCCCGGACCGGCAGTGGTCTTGTCCACGCGCGGTCCAGAGGCTAGCTTCTGTCTACATAGAAAGCGCTTGCTGTGACGTCCACCAGTCCCCCCGCCTCCTCCCGGGGCGCGTGGGACGGGTGCTGCGTACGCGGCGCGCGGACCGCGTACGAAGGGAACGACGTGACACGCAAGACGGTGCGTATCGCCATGAACGGTGTGACCGGACGCATGGGCTACCGCCAGCACCTCGTCCGCTCCATCCTGGCCCTGCGCGAGCAGGGCGGCCTCGACCTCGGCGACGGCACCGTGCTGTGGCCGGAGCCGGTCCTGGTCGGCCGCCGCGAACACGCGTTGAAGGCGCTCGCCGAGCGCCACGGCCTCGAACACCTCTCCACCGACCTGGACGCGGTCCTCGCCGACGAGAGCGTCGACATCTACTTCGACGCCCAGGTGACCTCCGCCCGCGAGGAGGCGATCCGCAAGGCGATCGCCGCCGGCAAGCACGTCTACACCGAGAAGCCCACCGCCACCGGCCTCGACGGCGCCCTCGAACTCGCCCGCCTGGCGAACGCCGCCGGCATCAGGCACGGCGTCGTCCAGGACAAGCTGTTCCTCCCCGGCCTGCTCAAGCTGAAGCGCCTGATCGACGGTGGCTTCTTCGGCCGCATCCTGTCCGTGCGGGGCGAGTTCGGCTACTGGGTCTTCGAGGGCGACTGGCAGGAGGCGCAGCGCCCGTCCTGGAACTACCGCGCGGAGGACGGCGGCGGCATCGTCGTCGACATGTTCCCGCACTGGGAGTACGTGCTCCACGAGCTGTTCGGCCGCGTGAGGTCCGTGCAGGCGCTCACCGCCACCCACCTGCCGCAGCGCTGGGACGAGAACGGCAAGCCCTACGACGCCACCGCGGACGACGCCGCCTACGGCGTCTTCGAGCTGGAGGGCGGCGCGATCGCCCAGATCAACTCCTCCTGGGCGGTCCGCGTCCACCGCGACGAACTCGTCGAGTTCCAGGTCGACGGCACCGAGGGCTCCGCCGTCGCCGGCCTGCGGGGCTGCCGCGTCCAGCACCGCTCCGCCACCCCCAAGCCGGTCTGGAACCCGGACATCCCCGCCACCGAGGTGTTCCGCGACCAGTGGCAGGAGGTGCCGGACAACGGCGAGTTCGACAACGGCTTCAAGGCCCAGTGGGAGCTGTTCCTCAAGCACGTCTACGCCGACGCCCCCTACCACTGGGACCTGCTGGCCGGCGCCCGAGGCGTCCAGCTCGCCGAGCTGGGCCTGAAGTCCTCCGCCGAGGGCCGCCGTCTCGACGTGCCGGAGATCGCCCTGTGACCCTCCACCTGCCCGACGCGCACGGCACCCTGCGCGCCTACGAGCCCCGCACCGAGCCCCTCGCCCCCACCCTTGGGGCCCCCTTCACCTCGCGTACGGTCTTCTCCGCCGCCCACGTCGTCGCCGACCCGTACGCGGACACCACCCCCGACTCGCCCGCCGCCGTCGACTGGGACGCCACCCTCGCCTTCCGCCGCCACCTGTGGGCGCACGGGCTGGGGGTCGCCGAGGCGATGGACACCGCGCAGCGCGGCATGGGCCTGGACTGGGCGGGCGCGGCCGAGCTGATCCGCCGCTCCGCCGCCGAGGCGAAGGCGGCCGGCGGCCGTATCGCCTGCGGTGTCGGCACCGACCAGCTCACGGGCGGTCCGGCGACCCTCGCCGAGGTCCGCGCGGCCTACGAGGAACAGCTCGCGGTCGTCGAGGAGTCGGGCGCGCAGGCCATCCTCATGGCGTCCCGTGCCCTCGCCGCCACCGCCCGGGGTCCCGAGGACTACCTTGAGGTCTACGGCCACCTCCTCCGCCAGGCCGCGGAACCGGTGATCCTCCACTGGCTGGGCCCCATGTTCGACCCGGCGCTGGAGGGCTACTGGGGTGCGTCCGACCTGGACGTGGCAACGGACACCTTCCTCGACGTGATCGCCGCCCACCCCGACAAGGTCGACGGCATCAAGGTCTCCCTCCTCGACGCCCGGCGCGAGGTCGACCTGCGCCGCCGCCTGCCGAAGGGCGTCCGCTGCTACACCGGCGACGACTTCCACTACCCCGAGCTGATCGCGGGCGACGAGCAGGGCTTCAGCCACGCCCTGCTCGGCATCTTCGACCCGCTCGGCCCGCTCGCCGCCGAGGCGGTCCGCGTCCTCGACACCGGCGACACGGACGGCTTCCGCGCCCTCCTCGACCCGACCGTGGAGCTGTCCCGCCACCTCTTCCAGACGCCCACCCGCTTCTACAAGACCGGTGTGGTGTTCCTGGCGTGGCTGGCCGGTCACCAGACCCACTTCACGATGGTCGGCGGCCTCCAGTCCGCCCGCTCCCTGCCCCACCTCGCCCGCGCCTACGAACTCGCCGACCGCCTCGGCCTGTTCCCCGACCCGAAGCTGGCCGAGGACCGGATGAGGGCCCTGCTGCACCTGTACGGAGTGACCCCGTGAGCGACCTGACCCGCTTCAGCATCAACCAGATGACCGTCAAGCAGCTCACGCTCCCCGAACTGGTCGCCGCCTGCCGCGACCTGGGCGTCCCGGCCGTCGGCCTGTGGCGCGCCCCGGTCCAGGAGTGCGGCGTGGAGGCGGCCGCCAAGCTCGTACGGGACGCGGGCCTGGCGGTGACGACGCTGTGCCGGGGCGGTTTCCTCACGGCGGTCGACCCGGAGGAGCGGGCGGCGGCCCTCGCCGACAACCGCCGCGCTGTCGACGAGGCGGCCGCCCTCGGCACGGACACCCTGGTCCTCGTCTCCGGCGGCCTCCCGCCCGGCACGAAGGACCTGCGGGCCGCCCGCGAACGCATCGCGGACGCCCTGACGGAACTCGCTCCCTACGCCGAGGACCACGGGGTGAAGCTGGCGATCGAACCGCTGCACCCCATGTTCGCCTCCGACCGCTGCGTCGTCTCCACGCTCACCCAGGCCCTCGACCTCGCCGAACGCTTCCCGGCGCACCAGGTCGGCGTCACCGTGGACACGTACCACATCTGGTGGGACGACACGGCCCCCGAGGCGATCGCCCGCGCCGGCGCCCAGCACCGCATCCACACCTTCCAGCTCGCCGACTGGATCACCCCGCTCCCCGAAGGCGTCCTCAACGGCCGCGGCCAGATCGGCGACGGCGCGATCGACATGCGCGAGTGGCAG
Organism: Streptomyces althioticus; assembly: GCA_014649355.1. Taxonomy (GTDB): domain Bacteria; phylum Actinomycetota; class Actinomycetes; order Streptomycetales; family Streptomycetaceae; genus Streptomyces; species Streptomyces althioticus. The sequence continues at coordinate 249,418 of BMSW01000005.1, read as the reverse complement.
GGGTACGTGGAGGCGGCCGGCTACACGGGCTCCATCGAGGTGGAGCTCTTCAACGAGGAGCTGTGGGCGAGGGACGGCCGCGAACTCCTGGCCGAGACCGCGCGGCGGTGGGCGGAGAACGTGGAGGTGTGAGCGGGACCCGAGCCGCCGCCGGAGGGCCTTTCGGCCGTCCGCAAAAAAATTCCGGCGACCGTACAACCCTCCCCCCACCCCGCCTGTCTACGTAGCGTCAGGACTTCCGGGTGGGGACCCGGGGGGGACTTCAGGGAGGTCCTGGCGGGGGAGGGAAGCGAGGGGCCCGGTCGACGGACCGGGCCCCTCGAAGTTCGTCCGGACGGAGTCAGAAGAAGACCCCGCACCGCAGCAGCACGTTCGCGTACGGGCTCGCCTCGCCCGAGCGCACCACGAGCCGTGCGCCGGACGTCAGCTGCTTCAGCCGCTCGTGCGGGACGTACGCCAGGTCCGGGAAGTGGCCGGCCAGCAGCGACGCCGCCGCCGGGTTGGCGTCCCGCACCTCCTCCGCCGCCGTGGCGCCCTCGACGGCCAGCTCGCCCAGCAGGCCCTCCAGCACCTCCGCGAACGACGGCACCCCGGCCCGGAAGGCCAGGTCCACCACGCGCGGCCCGTCCGGTATCGGCATGCCCGCGTCGCACACCAGCACCCCGTCGGTGTGGCCCAGTTCGGCGAGGGCGCCGGACAGGTGCCGGTTGAGGATCCCGTGCTTCTTCACAGCTCCGCGACCTCCGCCGCCGTCGGGAACGACACCTGCGCGCCCTCCTTGGTGACCGTCGCCGCGCCCACCCGGGCCGCGTAGGCGGCGGCCTCGGCGAGCGGTTCGCCCGTGCCGAGCCGCCATGCCAGCGCCGCGGTGAACGCGTCGCCGGCGCCCGTGGTGTCCACGGCCTCCACCTTCACCGACGGCACCCGCGCCACCCCGGCCGAGGACGCCACGAGCGCGCCCTCCCCGCCCAGGGTGACGACCACCGAACGCGGGCCCTTCGCCAGCAGCAGCCGCGCCCAGTCCTCGGGTTCGTCGCTCACCCCGGCACTCTCGCCGAGGATCACCTTCGCCTCGTGCTCGTTGACGATCAGCGGGTCGCAGGCCGCCAGCACCTCCGACGGCAGGGGGCGCGGAGGCGACGGGTTGAGCACGAAGCGGCTGTCCGGAGCCAGGCTCCGCACGACCTCCCGCACCGTCTCCAGCGGGATCTCCAGCTGCGTCGACACCACCCGCGAGGCGTGGAAGAGGGTCGCCGCGGCCCGTACGTCCGACGGGGTCAGCCGGCCGTTCGCCCCCGGCGAGACGACGATGCTGTTGTCGCCCGACGGGTCCACCGTGATCAGCGCGACGCCGGTCGGCGCCCCGCCCACCAGCACGCCCACCGTGTCCGCCCCGGCCTCGCGCAGCGAGTCCAGCAGCAGCCGGCCGTGCTCGTCGTCCCCGACGCGCGCCAGCAGGGCGGTGCGCGCGCCGAGCCGGGCGGCGGCCACCGCCTGGTTCGCGCCCTTGCCGCCCGGGTGCACGGCCAGGTCGGAGCCGAGCACCGTCTCCCCGGCGCCCGGCCGGCGCTCCACCCCGATCACCAGGTCGGCGTTGGCCGATCCGACGACCAGGAGGTCGTAGTCGTACATGAATCGCTCCCCGATCCGCTGAGGAGGGCGGGCGGCCTCGTGACCGCCCGCCCGTGTGCCCCTGTGCCCGGTGTCAGCCTTCGAAGCCGGCCACGTTCTCCTTCGTGACCACCTTCACCGGGACCTTCACCATCTTCTCCACCTTTTCGCCGTCGGCGGCCCGCAACGCGTTCCGCACGGCGATCCGGCCGAGTTCGCTCGGCTGCTGGGCGACGGAGGCGTACAGCGTGCCCGCCTCGACCGCCTTCAGCCCGTCCGGCGTCCCGTCGAAGCCGACCACCTGCACCGACTTCCCGGCCTTGGAGCCGAGCGCCTTGATCGCGCCGAGCGCCATCTCGTCGTTCTCGGCGAAGACGCCGTTGATGTCGGGGTGCGCCTGGAGCAGGTTCGTCATCACGTCCAGGCCCTTGGTGCGGTCGAAGTCCGCGGGCTGCTTGGCGACGACCTTGATGCCCGGGTAGTCCTTCAGGCCCTCGGCGAAGCCCGCCCCGCGCTCACGGCTGGCGGAGGTGCCCGCCTGGCCCTGGAGGATCACGATGGTGCCCTTGCCGCCGAGCTTCTCGGCGAGCGCCTTGGCGCCGAGCGCGCCGCCCTCGACGTTGTCGGAGGCCACCAGCGCGGAGGTGTCCGCCTTGTTCACGCCGCGGTCCACGGCGACCACCGGGATGTCCGCCTTGTTCGCGCCGCGCACCGAGGGGCCGGCCGCGTCGGAGTCCACCGGGTTGACGACGACCGCGTCCAGCGAGCCGCTGGTGAAGTTCTGCAGCTGGTTGGCCTGCTGGGAGGCGTCGTTCTGCGCGTCGGTGACGGTCAGGTCGACGCCCAGCTTCTTCGCCTCCTCCTCGGCGCCGTCCCGGATCTGCACGAAGAACGGGTTGTTGAGCGTCGACAGGGACAGGCCGATCTTCGGCTTGGCCGTCGCGGACGAGCCGCCGTGCAGCAGCGAGGTGGCGCCGACGACCGCGACGGCGACGACGGCCGCGATCACGTACGTCAGTGCCTGCTTGCCCTTGTTCCCGCCGCCGGACGCGCCGGCCGCCGGAGCGCCCGCGCCCGCCTTGCGGCGCACCGTGTCGAACAGCACCGCCAGCGCGATGACCACGCCGATGACGACCTGCTGCCAGAACGCGGACACCGACAGCAGGTTGAGGCCGTTGCGCAGCACCGCGAGGATCAGCGCGCCGATCAGGGTGCCGGACGCCTTGCCGGTGCCGCCCGCGAGGGAGGCGCCGCCGATGACGACCGCGGCGATCGCGTCCAGCTCGTAGCCCTGCGCGGCCTGCGGCTGCGCGGACGCCAGCCGGGAGGCGAGCACGATGCCCGCGGCGGCCGCGAACAGGCCGGAGAAGGCGTAGATGGCGAGCTTCTGCTTCTTCACCCGCAGGCCGGACAGGCGCGCGGCCTCCTCGTTGCCGCCGATCGCGTACATGGACCGGCCGATGTACGTGCGGCCCAGGACGAACGCGGTCAGCAGACCCATGACGACCATCACGAGCACCGGCACCGGCAGCCAGCCGCCGAGCGTGTCGCCGAGGTGGGAGACGGAGTCGGGGAAGGCGATGGGCGAGCCCTGCGAGATCACCAGCGACAGACCGCGCGCCACCGACAGCATCGCCAGCGTGGCGATGAACGGCGGAAGTTTGCCGTACGAGACGAGGAAGCCGTTGACCAGGCCGCAGACGATGCCGGTCAGCACCGCGAGGACGACCGCGAGGGCCACCGGGATCCCGGCCTCCGTCGCGCTCCACGCCAGCACGGTCGCGGACAGCGCGGCGACCGAGCCGACCGACAGGTCGATGCCCGCCGAGACGATGACGAAGGTGACGCCGAACGCGAGGATCGCGGTCACGGCGGCCTGGACGCCGACGTTGAGCAGGTTGTCGGTGGTGAGGAAGTCCCCGGACAGCGCCGACATGGCGATCACGAGGACGATCAGCGCGGTCAGCGCGCCGTTGTCGAGGAGCAGCCGGCGCAGGCCGCCGGTGGCGCCGCCCTGCGCGCCCGGCTTGCTCTTGAGCGTGTCAGTGGCCACCGGGGGCCTCCGTTCCGTTGCTGGGGGAAGTGGTGCCGACGGCGAGGGCCATCACGGCGTCCTGGGTGGCGTCGGCGGCGTCGAGTTCGCCCGCCAGCCGGCCCTGCGCCATGACCAGGACCCGGTCGCTCATGCCGAGCACCTCGGGCAGGTCGCTGGAGATCATGAGCACCGCGGCGCCGGCCGCCGTCAGCTCGTTGATCAGCTGGTAGATCTCGACCTTCGCGCCGACGTCGATGCCGCGCGTCGGCTCGTCGAGGACGAGCACCTTGGTGTTCGCCAGCAGCCACTTGCCGATGACGACCTTCTGCTGGTTGCCGCCGGACAGGGTGCGGACGTGCTGGCCGAGACCTGCCATCCGCACGCCGAGCTGCCCGGCGATGCGGGCGGCGGCCTCGCGCTGTCCCTTGAGGTCGACGAGCCCCGCGCGGGAGGAGGAGCGGAGGGTGACGAGACCGAGGTTCTCCTCGACGGAGGCGTCGAGGACGAGCCCCTGACCCTTGCGGTCCTCGGGCACGAGCCCGATCCCGGCCTCCATGGCGGCGTTCACGTCGTGGCGACGCAGCGGGGTCCCCGCGACGTGCACGGTCCCGGCGTCGTACGGGTCGGCCCCGAACACCGCGCGGGCCACCTCGGTCCGCCCGGCGCCGACCAGCCCCGCGATGCCGACGACCTCACCGGCCCGCACCTCGAAGCTGACGTCGTGGAACGCACCGTCCCGCGTCAGCCCTTCGACCTTCAGCAGGGCGTCCCCGGTGTCGGCGCGCTCGCGCGGGTACTGCTGGTCGATGGACCGCCCCACCATGAGCCGTACGAGCTCGTCCTCGGCCGTGGAGGCGGGCACCTGCCCGACGCTGCGGCCGTCCCGGATGACCGTGACCCTGTCTCCCAGGGCGGCGATCTCCTCCAGGTGGTGGGTGATGAAGACGATCCCGACGCCGTCCTCGCGCAGCCGCCGCACGATCGCGAACAGCTTCTCGACCTCCTCGGAGGTCAGCACGGCGGTCGGCTCGTCCATGATGAGCACGCGCGCGTCCAGGCTGAGCGCCTTGGCGATCTCGACCATCTGGAGCCGGGCGATGCCCAGTTCCCGCACCCGCGCCCGGGGCGGCACGTCGACCCCGACGCGCTTCAGCAGCACCTCGGCGTCCGCGTCCATCCGCCTGCGGTCGATCATCCCGAACCGGCGCGGCTGGCGCCCCAGGAAGATGTTCTCCGCGACCGTCAGATCGGGGACCAGGTTGAACTCCTGGTAGATGGTGGCGATCCCGAGCTTCTCGGAGTCCTGCGCACCGCTGATGCGCACCTCCTCGCCGCCGACGGTGATCCGGCCGGCGTCGGGCGTGTAGGCGCCGGAGAGCATCTTGATCAGCGTGCTCTTGCCGGCGCCGTTCTCGCCCAGCAGCACGTGCACCTCGCCACGGCGCAGATCGAAGTCCACGCCGTCGAGCGCGACCACGCCGGGGAAGGTCTTGCGGATGCCCTCGATGCGCAGCAACTCGTCAGGACTGCGGCTGCTCACGGCGTACTCCTTCGTACGGGGGAGGGGGGATTGCCGATTCCGGGCTCGGTTTCGCCGCAGGAGCGGCGCACGACGAGCCGGGCCGGGAGGGTGACCGAGGCGCCGGGCCCGCCCTCGATCCGGTCGACCAGGGCGCGCACGGCGGCCCGCCCCAGGTCGCGGACCGGCTGGGCGATCGCGGTGACCGGCGGGTCCGTGTGCACGAACCAGGGGATGTCGTCGAAGGCGGCGAGCCCGATGTCGTCCGGCACGCGCAGCCCGCGGGCGCGGACGGCGTCCAGGGCGCCGAGCGCCATCAGGTTGTCGGCGGCGAAGACGACCTCGGGGGGCTGGGCGAGATCGAGGAACCCCTCGGTCACCCGGCGCCCGCTCCCGGCCTGGAAGTCGCCCTGCCCGATGTAGACGTCGGGCAGCTCGAGCCCGTAGGCGGCGAGGGCCTCACGGAAGGCATCCACACGCTCCCGGCCGGTCGTGGTGGCGGCGGGCCCGGCGATGATCGCGAGCCGACGGTGCCCGAGCGCGTGCAGATGCGCGACGAGGTCCCGTACGGCGGCCCGCCCGTCCGAGCGGACCACGGGCACGTCGACACCCGGGATCCACCGGTCGACGAACACCATCGGCGTCCCGGCCCGCGCGGCGCCGAGCATGCCGGGCGAGCCGCCGTCGGTCGGGGAGACGAGCAGGCCGTCGATCCGGCGGTCCAGCAGCGTGGTGACGTGGTGGTCCTGGAGGTCGGGCCGCTCGTCGGCGTTGCCGATGATCACGCTGTACCCGAGCGCGCGGGCCTCCTCCTCGACGGAGCGGGCCAGCTCGGTGAAGTAGGGGTTCATCACGTCGCTGATGACCAGACCGAGGGTGCGGGTCTGGTCGGTGCGCAGGGACCGGGCGACGGCGTTCGGCCGGTACCCGAGCCGCTCGACGGCCTCGGTCACCCGACGCCGGGCGTCCTCGCTGACCGACGGATGCCCGTTCAGCACCCGCGACACCGTGGCCACGGACAGCCCCGCCTCGGCGGCGACGTCCTTGATACCCGCCATGCCCGACCCACCTCCTCGTGGAATCGATTACACGGAGGATTGGAAACGATTACATCGGGCGGGGGCAAGGGGGTGGAGGGGGACGCAATCGAATCGTGACCCGGGTGCCGGCCTGGCTTCGCCGGGGGGCGGGGAGTGGGCGTGCCACGCCGCGGAATGCCGGATGCGCCTCTATGTGGCGCCCACCTCGCACCACACGAACTTCCCCCGGCTGCCGTCCCGGGCGAGGGGCTGCCATCCCCACACGTCGGCGCACGCCCGTACGAGCGCGAGCCCTCGTCCGTCCTCCGCCTCCAGCACGGCGGCGAGCGTCTGCGGCGGCTGAGGCGGGGAGGGGTCGGCGTCCCACGCCCCGATGCGGAGCGTCCCGGGCGGCGACCATGAGGTGCGTCAACCCAGCGGTGGGAGAGGCCGGTCGCTGGTGAAGAGACGCGAGCCCACGGCACGTCAGATGTGGTTGGCCACGGAGTTACGCAGACTCCGGGAGGCCGCGGGGCTCACCTCACGGCAGGCCGCCTCACTGCTCGGGGTGGCGCCCGCCCAGATCACGCACATCGAGTCCGCACTCGCGGGCGTGAGCGAACAGCGGGTCCGTCGCCTGACGTCCCACTACGCATGCACGGACGCGGAGTTCGTCGACGCGGTGGTGGCGATGGCGACGGACCGGACGCGTGGCTGGTGGGAGGAGTATCGGGGTCTGATCCCCACGTCGTTTCTCGACCTCTCCGAGCTGAATCACCACGCCGCGTTCCGGCGGGACGTGGCCATCCTGTACGTACCTGGGGTGATGCAGACCGAGGAGTACGCCCGGGCTGTCTTCTCCGGGCGGGTCCCGGAACTGGCCACCGATGAGCTCGAGTTGCGCGTGCGTCACCGGATGGCCGGGCAGGGCATCCGCATCCCTTACGAACTCGTCATTCACGAGGCCGCCCTGCGCATCCGGGTTGCCGATCGAGCCGCTTCTCGGGCTCAGCTTGCCAAGCTGTTGGAGGTGTCCGACGCGGACAACGTCACCGTGCGCGTCATTCCCTTCGATCTGGACGGATTCGCCAGGGCAGCCGGCAGTATGTCGTACCTGGGTGGGCCGGTCCCGAAGCTGGACACCGTGGTGCGCGACGTGCCGCACGGCTCGGCGTTCACCGACGCCGAGGCGCAACTGGGTGCATTCAGAGCCCGTTTCCGTAGGGTGGAAGCGGTGTCGCTCGACCCTGCACAGTCAAGGGACTTCATCGGCCGCCTGAAGAAGGAGCTGTGAGGCGCATGGAGAACTGGCGTAAGTCCTCTTACTCGGGTCCGGACGACGGCAACGAATGCGTCGCGATCGCGGCCTCGCCCACCCGCGTGGCCGTCCGTGACTCGAAGGCCTCCAGCCGGGCCGTCCTCAGCTTTTCCGGCAGGGTCTTCACCGAGTTCGTCAAGGCGCTGAAAGAACCCACAGGCCCGCACGCCTGAGCAGGTCGGAAGTGGGCCGCAGCCTCGTCACAGCGTTCAGTCGGGAGCCGTGCCCCAAAGCACCCGCTCGGGAGCTCCGTCCCCCGTGTCGAAGAGGCATCCCACCGCCCCCGCCGTTTCCGCGAGGTCCGTGAACACCTCTCTGATCCCGACCGAGTCCTCGAACAGCCTGCTCATCCTCGACGTCGCCGCCCAAAAGTCCAGGCACACGTAACGCGGATCTGCCAAGGACGGGAAGAACATGTCCAGGTACACGTAGCCGATCCGCACGCGCCCGTCCTCGACGGGGAGATCGCCCTCCTCCGCGTACGCCCGCACCGCCTCGTCCGCCGGGAGCATGAGCGACGTGTCGAGCGTGACCCTGTCCTTCCCCGCGCAGTCGACGGGGTCGCTCTTGAAGTCGCTGGTGAACGGCAGCACGACCCGCTCACCACCCGGCAACGTGACCGTCAATGGTGGCGCCCTCCGCTCCGGCGGCGCCAGCTTCGCCACCTCGGTCAGCGCACGCGCCACGTTCTCGGGACGCAGGTAGATGTCGTAGCCGTAGGTCAGCCCCATGGTCCCCTCCCTGGCCAGGCAGACGGGTACCTTCTCATGGCACGTTTGTCAGACCCCTCTGGGACGCTCCACCCATGGAGATGACACTGCAACTCACGATCGACTGCTCCGATCCCCAGCGGATGGTGGCTTTCTGGGCCCCCGCCCTGGGATACGTTCCCGAGCCCGCCCCGGAGGGCCATCCCTCCTGGCGCGCCTACTGGGAGGCGATGGGCGTGCCGGCGGAGGAACTGCCGCCCGGGGCCGGCGATCTCGCGGAGTCGATCGTGGACCCGACGGGCCGCGGACCGCGTGTGTGGTTCCAGCAGGTGCCCGAGCCGAAGACCGTCAAGAACCGCTGGCACTTCGACCTGAAGGTCGGCGGTGGCCGTGACGTCCCGCTCGCCGTCCGCAGGGAGCGGGTTGACGCCACTGTGGCGCGGCTGGTCGACGCCGGTGCCACCGTACTGAGGATCAAGAACGAGCCGGACGCGGGGTTCTACGCCGCGGCGATGCGGGACCCGGAGGGCAACGAGTTCGACGTCGTCTGAGGGCGTAAAGGCACATGGTGCTATTGTCATTAGCGCCATGCTGCTGAGACTGAACGTCGCCGACCACCGCCCCCTGCACGAGCAGGTGGCCGGTGCGATCCGGCGGGCCATCGCCGAAGGGGAGTGCGTGCCGGGCGACCGGCTGCCCCCGGCGCGGGACCTCTCGCAGGCACTGGGCGTGAACGTCAACACGGTGCTGCGCGGCCTGCGCGCCCTGCGCGACGAAGGGGTGCTGGAGTTCCGCAGGGGACGTGGGGTGACGGTGGCTCAGGGGGCGGACGACCGCTCGGCCTTGTTGGACCGCATCCGTGAGGTCCTGGCCGACGCGGAACGTCTGGGATACGGCAAGGACGACGTCATCGACATGATCAGGGGGGTCACGTGACTGAGCGGGCGGAGCGGGCAGAGCGGGCAGGGCAGGCACCAGGGCGGGGGAGCGCGGCGGTATGGGGTTCCGGCGCCTGGGTCGTAGGAGTCCTGGCGCTCCTGGTGGCCTTTCCTCTGGTTGCCAGGGACCGGCTGCCGGACCGGCTGGCGACTCACTGGGGGACGGGTGGTGATCCGGACTCCTCGATGCCGTTCTGGGCCGCGACAGTCTTCCCGGCACTGCTCTGGCTGGCCCTGGCGGTCGCCGTCCTGCTGACCCTGTGGCGCGCTCGCCGAAACTCCGGCGGGGCGACGGCATCCTCGTGGATAGGCGTGACCCTCGGCTTCACCGGCGTGACGCTCCTCGGGGCTCAGGCTTCCATCGTGCGGGCGAATCTGGACCGGACGGACTGGCGCGACGCCGGGTCGGTGACGGTGTGGGCGGTCGTGACCCTGGCCGGCGCGGTCGCCGTGGGCGTGGTGGCCCTGCTGATCGGCCGCCGGGCGCGGGTGACGGTGCCGCCGGTGGCCGGGCCGGCGCTGGAGATACCCGAGGGCCAGCGGTTCGTGTGGCTGTCGCGGGTGTCCAACCGCTGGCTCCATCTCACGGCGGCCGTGTGCGGGATCGTCTCGGTCGGGGCGGCGGTGGCGGCGATGGGCGGCCTGGCCGGGCTGCACACCGTGTGGTCGGCCGCGACCTTCGCCCTCGCCGCCGTCGCACTGCTCGCCTGCGCCTCCGTCCAGGCCCGGGTCACCGAGAAGGGCCTCGAAGTCGCCTTCGGACCCCTGGGGTGGCCGGCCCGGCGCTGGGCCGCCGACGCCATCGCCTCCGCCTGGGTCGAGAACCGCTCCGCCATGCAGGTCGGCGGCTGGGGCTACCGCCTGAGCGGCCTCGGCACCACCGTCATGCTCCGCGGCGGCGAATGCCTCGTGATCCGGACCGTCAAGGGCAAGGACTTCGCGGTCAGCGTCGACGACGCCGAACGCGGCGCGGCCCTCCTCAACTCCCTGATCGCGCAACGCGCGAAGTGACGGGCTCGGCCGCCCCGACACCCGACGCCAGGAAGAACGTCCGTACGTCCTCCGCGAACACCTCCGGCACCTCCATCGCCGCGAAGTGGCCGCCCCGGTCGAACTCCGACCAGTGGCGGATGTCGTACAGCCGTTCCGCCAGGGGCCGTACCGGCTGGGTGATGTCGTGGGCGAACACCGCCACCCCCACCGGCACCGGGCACCGCTCGGTGCGCCGCATCGACTCGCGGTGCAGGCGGGCCGAGGAGGCCGCGGTGGCGGTCAGCCAGTACAGGGAGACGTCCGTCAGGATCCTCTCGTCGTCCACCGGCGAGCGCGGATCCGTCCACTGGGCGAACCGCTCGGCGATCCAGGCCAGCTGGCCCACCGGCGAGTCGGTCAGCGCGTAGCCGATGGTCTGCGGGGTCGTGGCCTGCAGGGCCTGGTACGGCGGGCGGTTCGCCATCAGGTGCCGCACCTTGTCCAGCCGGGCCTCGTCCGAAGGGCTCAGGGCGACGTCAGCGGCCGGGTCGGGCCGGGTGGGCAGGTAGTTGACGTGCACCCCGACGACCCGCTCGGGCTCCACCGCACCCAGCGCCAGGGAGATGCCCGAGCCGAAGTCGCCGCCCTGCGCGCCGTACCGCTCGTAGCCGAGGCGTCGCATCAGCTCCGCCCAGGCACGGGCGACGCGGACGACGTCCCAGCCGCGCTCGTGGGTCGGCCCCGAGAAGCCGTATCCGGGGATGGACGGGATGACGAGGTGGAAGTCCCGGGACAGCGGCTCGATCACGTCGAGGAACTCCAGGAACGAACCGGGCCAGCCGTGGGTGAGGACCAGGGCGAGCGCGTCCGGCCGCGCGGACCGCACATGGACGAAGTGCACGGTCTGACCGTCGATCTCCGTGATGTGGTGCGGGAGTTCGTTGAGCCGGGCCTCGTGCGTACGCCAGTCGTAGCGGGTGCGCCAGTGCTCGGCGATCTCCTTCAGCCGGGCGAGCGGGAAGCCGTAGTCCCACCCGGCGCCGGGGATCTCGTCGGGCCAGCGGGTCCGGGCGAGACGGTCGGCGAGGTCGTCCAAGGCGGCCTGGGGGATGTCGATACGGAACGGGGTGATCATGGTCCCCTCCGGGAATCTCCGTGAATCGTTGGCGACGCAAACGTTTGTGGCACTAACGAAGCTAAACTGTTGGTGGCACCAACGCAAGAGGTGGAGGAACGCCCATGAGCACGCCCCCGGAACCGGCGCCCGCCCGCCTGCGCGCCATCCCCAGCCGCCTGCTGGCCGGGTCCGCACTGGTGGCCGACCGGCTCGTCGGTGAGCGCCTGGCCGCCGAGGGCGCCCACAAGTGGCACTTCGCGGTGCTGCTGACGCTCGCCGAGGCGGGTCCCGCCAGTCAGGCCGAACTGAGCCGCCGCACCGGCATCCACCGCAGCGACATGGTCGCGGTCCTCAACGAACTCGCCGACACGGACTGCGTACGCCGCGATCCCGACCCCGCCGACCGCCGCCGCAACGTCGTCACCCTCACCGCCGTCGGCCGTCGCCGCCTCGCACGCCTGGACGCCCTCATTCGCGAGGCCCAGGACGAACTCCTCGCCCCGCTCACTCCTGACGAGCGCGACGAACTCACCCGCCTCCTCGCCGCCCTCGCCGACCACCACGGCCCCGCCCACCCTGGCCCGGACCGAACGCCTTAGGGGCCGCTGCGTCTGGCGCGTCCGGCTGTCGAGGCGGGGGCCGTCCGGTGGGACGGTGAGGCCGGGCCGGGGCTGCTCGCACGGAGGGCGGTGGTGCGGTTCGGCGGGTGGGTGCGGAGTTGGTCCGGGTGGCTCGGGCCGCCGCCGCCCGCCTCGTGCCGCCGCCGCCCGCCTCGTGCCGGCGCTCCCCGGCCCGTTCCGGCGCACACGCACACGAGCCCTCCCGGAGGGCGTCGGCCGCCCTGGGCTGCCCGGCGACGCCGCCGCCTCTCCGGTCCGGCGGCGACGCGGGCGTCATCAGTCCGGGCGGAAGGGCGTCCGTAGTCCGGGCGAGAGGGTGTCCGCAGTCCGGGCGGAAGGGCCTCCGCGGCCCGGGCGGAAGGCCGTTCGTGCGTCCCGATGCCCGCGCGCCCGGGTCCGTCGCCGGGTGTGCCGGCCCAGGAGGGTCTGGCTGCGGAGGTCAGGCCTTCTTCTGGCGTGCGTAGTGGCGCTGCGCCTTGGCCCGGTTCCCGCAGCCGGCCATCGAGCACCAGCGGCGCGTCCCGTTCTTGGACGTGTCGTAGAAGTGCAGGACGCACTCCGGGTTGCCGCAGGGCCGGATCCGCTCGGGCCGCTCGGCGAGCAGGCGGAGGTAGTCCTCGGCGGCGAGCCAGGCCGGCAGCCAGGCGGGGCTTTCCACCTCGGCGTAGGTGTCCGGCCCGTCGGGGCGCAGCAGGAGCCCTCTGCGGCCATGGGCGAGGACGGCGTTGAGGGCCTCGACGGCACCGTCGGCGGGGTGCTGCGGATCACTTGCCGCCTGGTCCAGGGCGGCGCGTGCCTGGAGCAGGCACTGGAGCGTGTCGTGGTCCGCCTGGACCGGCGCGTCGCCCAGGGCCCGGCCGACCAGAGGTCCGGCGAGCCAGGTCGCCAGCCCGTCGAGCGAGTCCAGCAGGTCATGGCGGCCGGCCGCGTCGATCCAGCGGGTGTTGAGCAGGTCGATGGCGAGCGGTTCCCCGGTCAGGGGGCGGGGGTCGGCCCCTGGAGCTGGCGGCACGGTGCGCTGTCCTTCCTCGGCGACGACGGCGGTGTCACGAACACCACCGTAACCGGTGAAGGCGTCATCACCGGTTGACGTCTTCTCTGTCTAACCCCTAAAGTCCATTTCGACGGTTGCGAGAGGGCTCGTGACGCTGAGTGAAGGCGTGTGAGAAACCATGGCTGAGGCCAAGACCTTGCAGACCCTGCAGACCGGGCATGTGGGAGTGAACGTCACCGACCTCGAGCGGTCCCTGGCCTTCTACCAGGCCGTGTTCGGCTTCGACGTGATGGCGGAGGGCAAGGAGGCCGGCCGCCGCTGGGCGTTCCTCGGCCGGGAGGGCCGGCTGCTCGTGACGCTGTGGCAGCAGAGCACGGGCTCGTTCGCCACCGGCCGGCCGGGGTTGCACCATCTGTCGTTCCAGGTGGGGACCGTCGACGAGGTCAGAGCCGCGGAAGCGGTACTGCGCGGCCTGGGCGCGGAGTTCGCCTACGACGGGATCGTCCCGCACGGCGAGGACGGCACCTCCGGCGGCATCTTCTTCACCGACCCCGACGGCATCCGCCTGGAGATCTACACGCCCACGGGAGCGGACCCGGCCGACGCCCCGACCCCCGCCGCCCCCACCTGCGGCTTCTTCTAGGAACCAGGAACCAGGAACCAGGAAACCCAGGAACCCAGAAACCCTCCGCTCGCCGGGTGGCGCCGCAACGGCCCCCGGCCCGACCCGCGTCCCGCCGGACGACCGCACGCCGGCGCGGGGAAAGGAGCAGCCGTGCCCACGTATCACCGCGGCGAGATCGCCGTGCAGGAACGCGCCGGCCTGGCCCGGCAGGCGGAGTTCTCGCTGGGCGGCATCGGCGAGAGCATTCCGCCCGTCGCGAGGGACTTCCTCGCCCGGCAGCCCTGGATCGTGCTGGGCGGCACCGACCAGGACGGCCGTGTCTGGGCCACGCAGTTGACGGGCGGCGCCGGGTTCCTGCGGGTGCCCGACCCCCGCACCGTCGTGGCCGGCGCCCTGCCTCCGCCCGGGGACCCGCTCGCCGGGGTCCTGACCGCCGGACCGGCCGTCCCGATCGGCATGATCGCCATCGAGCCCGCCACCCGGCGTCGCATGCGCGTCAACGGCCGGGCCCGCCGGGAGGGAACCGGCCTGCGCGTCGACGTCGACCAGGTCATCGCCAACTGCCCCAAGTACCTGCAGAAGCGGAGCCACCGCTGGGCCGGACCGGACGAGGCCGGGACGGCGGAACGTACTGTCACCGACGGCACCGGCCTCAGTCCGGCCCAGCAGCGGAAGGTGCGCGCCGCCGACACGTTCTTCGTCGCCACCGCCTCCGACCGCGGCGACGCGGACGCCTCCCACCGCGGCGGCAACCCCGGTTTCGTCCAGGTACTCTCCCCCACCCTGCTGCGCTGGCCCGACTACACGGGCAACGCGATGTTCCTGACCCTGGGCAACCTGCTGCTCAACGCGTCGGCGGGCATCCTGGTCCCGGACTGGGAGACGGGCGACGCCCTGCACCTGTCCGGTACCGCGCGCACCGTGTGGGACGCCGAGGACATGGCCGCGACGCCCGGTGCGCAGCGGCTGGTCGAGTTCTCCGTCGAGGCCGTGCGGGAGATCACCGCCGCCTCGCCCCTGCGGTGGACCAGCCCCGGCTACTCGCGCTTCAACCCCCCGGCCGGCTGACACCCGCACTTCAACCCCCAGCAGGCTGACACCCGCACATGCCTGCGTGCCCCGCATGTACCTGCGTGCACCACATGTACCTGCGCGCACCGCATGTACCTGCGTGCACCGCACATGCCTGCCTGCACCGCACACACCGCGCGTACCGCGCGCACCCCACCCACCGACGCCCACCCCTGGACACCTACGGAGCGACCATGCAGATCACCGTGGACATGACCTTGTGCGAGAGCCACGGGCAGTGTGTCTTCGCCGCGCCGGAGATCTTCTCCTTCGACGACGACGACCGCCTCGTCCACGAGGCCTCTCCGCCCGACGCGCTGCGGGACAAGGCGGAGAAGTCAGCGGCCGTCTGCCCCGTCCGCGCGATCACCGTGTCGCCGGCCTCCCCGCCGACCGCCTCATGAGGGCCGCGGACCACCGTGAACTGGTCGTCGTGGGCGCCTCGCTCGCCGGGTTGCGGGCGGCCCGGTGCCTGCGCGAGCAGGGCTTCACCGGTGCCCTGACCATCGTGGGCGACGAACCGCACCCTCCCTACGACCGGCCGCCGCTGTCCAAGCGGGTCCTGAGCGCCCCCGGCAGGCCGGTCCGCCCTGAACTGCCCGTGCCGAACGGCCTGCGGGCGCGCTGGCTGCTGGGGCGGGCGGCCGTCCGGCTGGACCCGGCGGCACGGGCCGTCACCCTCGCGGACGGCACACGGCTGACCTACGACGGCCTGGTCGTCGCGACCGGGTCAACGGCCCGCGGCCGGCCTCCCGGGGAACCCCCGCTGCCGCCCGGCGTGGTCACCCTGCGCGGCTGGGACGACGCGCTGGCCCTGCGGGCAGCGCTCACCGAGGGCCACCCGCTCGTCGTCGTCGGAGCCGGTTTCCTCGGCGGCGAGATCGCCGCCGCCGCCCGCGAACGCGGGCTGGACGTCACGCTCGTCGAAGCCGCGTCCCAGCCCCTGGAGGGCGCGCTGGGCGCCACCGCGGGCGCCTACGTCGCCGCGCTCCACCGCGAGGCGGGCATCGTGCTGCGCACCGGAACCACCGTGGAGGGGTTCCTGACCGGGGCCGACGGCCGGCTGGCCGGGGTCCACCTGGGGGACGGCACCACGGTTGCGGCCGGCACGGCGGTCCTGGCGTGGGGCGGGGTGCCCTCGACGGGCTGGCTGGCCGGCTCCGGCCTCGCTGTGGACGGTGGCGTCCACTGCGACCCGTGGCTGCGCGTCCTGCGCACCGACGGTTCGGCCGTGCCCGACGTGGTGGCGGCCGGTGACGTGGTGCGCGTGCCGCAGCCGCTGGCCGGCGGCGCACGCATGGCGCTCGGCCACTGGACCAACGCCGTCGAACAGGGCGCGGCGGCCGCCGCCGCACTCCTGGCCGGGCAGGACCCGGACGGGACACCCGCGCCGTTCAGGGCCGTGCCGTCCTTCTGGTCGGACCTGCACGGCGCCAGGATCCGCTCGGTGGGCCTGCCCGGCGCCGCTGACGAGACGCGGGTCGTGGAGCACGACCTGACGGGCCGCCGGCTGGAGATCGCCTACCACCGTGAGGGCCGGCTGGTCGGAGCGCTGACCGTCGGGCGGACAGGGCGGCTGGCTTCCTATCGCCGCGCACTGGAGGAGCACCTGGCCTCCGGGACGGTGTAGGCGCCCTGACGGACGCCCCGCGTCCGAGGGCCTCCCGGCACCCGTGAGCCCGACCCGGCGCCCGGAAGCGCCGGCGGGCACGGGACCCCCTGTCACCCCCCACCGGTACCGTCGACCCATGCCCACCCAGCCACCACCCGCACCCCCCGGCGAACGCCGGCTCGCCGTGCTCGAAGGCGTGTTGGAGCGCATCACCTACGCCAACGAGGAGAACGGCTACACCGTCGCCCGCGTCGACACCGGCCGCGGCGGGAACGACCTGCTCACCGTCGTCGGCGCGCTGCTCGGCGCGCAGGTGGGGGAGTCGCTGCGGATGGAAGGACGCTGGGGGTCGCACCCCCAGTACGGCAAGCAGTTCCACGTCGAGAACTACACGACCGTCCTGCCCGCCACCGTGCAGGGCATCCGCCGCTACCTCGGCTCGGGGCTGGTGAAGGGCATCGGGCCCGTCTTCGCCGACCGGATCACCCAGCACTTCGGCACGGACACCCTCCGGATCATCGAGGAGGAGCCGAAGCGGCTCATCGAGGTCCCGGGGCTCGGCCCCAAGCGGACCAGGAAGATCGCGGACGCCTGGGAGGAGCAGAAGGCGATCAAGGAGGTCATGCTCTTCCTCCAGACCGTCGAGGTCTCCACGTCCATCGCCGTGCGCATCTACAAGAAGTACGGCGACGCCTCCATCTCCGTGGTGAAGAACCAGCCCTACCGGCTCGCCGCCGACGTCTGGGGCATCGGCTTCCTCACCGCCGACAGGATCGCCCAGTCGGTCGGCATCCCCCACGACAGCCCGGACCGCGTGAAGGCGGGCCTCCAGTACGCGCTGTCGCAGGCCACCGACCAAGGCCACTGCTACCTCCCCGAGGAGAAGCTCATCGCCGACGCGGTGAAGCTGCTCCAGGTGGACACCGGCCTGGTCATCGAGTGCCTCGCCGAACTGGCCGCCGAGCCGGAGGACCCGGGGGAGGACCCCGGTGTCGTCCGCGAGAAGGTGCCCGACCCGGACGGCGGCGACCCCGTCACCGCCGTCTACCTGGTGCCGTTCCACCGCGCCGAAGTCGCCCTCGCCTCCCAGCTGACGCGGCTGCTGCGCACCGACCAGGACCGGATGCCCGCGTTCCATGACGTGGTGTGGGACAAGGCGCTCGGCTGGCTGCGCGGGCGTACGGGGACGGACCTGGCGCCCGAACAGGAGGCGGCGGTCAAGCTGGCGTTGACGCAGAAGGTCGCCGTGCTGACCGGCGGGCCGGGCTGCGGGAAGTCCTTCACCGTCAGGTCGATCGTCGAGCTGGCCCGCGCCAAGAGGGCGAAGGTGGTGCTCGCCGCGCCGACCGGCCGCGCCGCCAAGCGGCTCGCCGAGCTGACCGGCGCCGAGGCGTCCACCGTGCACCGGCTGCTGGAGCTGAAACCCGGCGGGGACGCGGCGTACGACCGGGACCGGCCGCTGGACGCCGACCTGGTCGTGGTCGACGAGGCGTCCATGCTGGACCTGCTGCTGGCGAACAAGCTGGTCAAGGCCGTGCCGCCGGGCGCCCACCTGCTGTTCGTCGGGGACGTCGACCAGCTGCCCAGCGTCGGCGCGGGCGAGGTGCTCCGGGACCTGCTCGCCGACGGCAGCCCCGTCCCCGCCGTCCGCCTCACCCGCGTCTTTCGCCAGGCCCAGCAGTCCGGCGTGGTCACCAACGCCCACCGGATCAACGCCGGCAAGCACCCCGTCACCGAGGGAATGAAGGACTTCTTCCTCTTCGTCGAGGACGACACCGAGGAGGCCGGGCGGCTCACCGTCGACGTCGCGGCCCGGCGCATCCCCGCCAAGTTCGGCCTCGACCCGCGCCGGGACGTGCAGGTCCTCGCCCCCATGCACCGCGGCCCGGCGGGCGCCGGCACCCTCAACGGGCTGCTGCAGCAGGCCGTCACCCCGGCCCGCCCCGACCTGCCCGAGAAGCGGTTCGGCGGCCGGGTGTTCCGCGTCGGCGACAAGGTCACCCAGATCCGCAACAACTACGAGAAGGGCGCCAACGGCGTCTTCAACGGCACCGTCGGCGTCGTCACCTCGCTCGACCCCGTCGACCAGCGCCTGACCGTGCTGACCGACGAGGACGAGGAGGTGCCGTACGACTTCGACGAGCTGGACGAGCTGGCGCACGCCTACGCCGTGACCATCCACCGTTCCCAGGGCAGCGAGTACCCGGCGGTCGTCATCCCCGTCACCACGGGCGCGTGGATGATGCTCCAGCGCAACCTGCTCTACACGGCGGTCACCCGGGCCCGGAAGCTGGTCGTCCTGGTCGGCTCCCGCAAGGCCATCGGCCAGGCGGTGCGCACGCTGTCGGCCGGACGCCGGTGCACGGCCCTCGACATGCGGCTCGCGGGCGGGGGAGCGGCCGGGGCGGGACCCCGTTCCGCCGGTTCCGGATCGGCACGCGGGGGACCCGGAGGGGACCGCCTCTCGGCGGGGGCGGATGCCGCTGTGAGGGCACCGTCATCAAAAAATGATCGATCAAATGAGTCGTGAAGGTCACACAGGGGTTCCGGATGGGGAACACAGGGGGCAGGATGGGCAAGTTGGCGGCACTCAGTGCCGTCAATAGGCCCGATGGTCGACCCCGAGTGCACTCTCCTGAGCCGAGTGGGGGATGGTAGAGACAGTCAGGGCACCTCGAAGATGAGGCACAACGTCGGTGAGGGAAGACGTGAGCGACAACTCTGTAGTACTGCGGTACGACGGCAGCGAGTACACCTACCCGGTGATCGACAGCACCGTCGGTGACAAGGGCTTCGACATCGGGAAGCTCCGCGCCCAGACCGGTCTGGTGACGCTGGACAGCGGCTACGGCAACACCGCCGCCTACAAATCCGCGATCACCTATCTCGACGGTGAGGCCGGCATCCTCCGGTACCGCGGCTACCCGATCGAGCAGCTGGCCGAGCGCTCCACCTTCCTGGAGGTCGCCTACCTGCTGATCAACGGTGAGCTGCCGACCGTCGACCAGCTGGCCGGGTTCAAGGACGACATCACGCAGCACACCCTGCTGCACGAGGACGTCAAGAACTTCTACCGGGGCTTCCCGCGCGACGCCCACCCGATGGCCATGCTGTCCTCGGTGGTGTCCGCGCTGTCCACGTTCTACCAGGACAGCCACAACCCGTTCGACGAGCAGCAGCGCAACCTCTCCACGATCCGCCTGCTCGCCAAGCTTCCGACGATCGCGGCCTACGCCTACAAGAAGTCGGTCGGCCACCCGTTCGTCTACCCGCGCAACGACCTCGGCTACGTCGAGAACTTCCTGCGCATGACGTTCTCCGTCCCGGCGCAGGACTACGAGCTCGACCCGGTCGTCGTGGCCGCCCTGGACAAGCTGCTCATCCTGCACGCGGACCACGAGCAGAACTGCTCGACCTCCACCGTGCGCCTGGTCGGCTCCTCGCAGGCGAACATGTTCGCCTCGATCTCCGCCGGCATCTCCGCCCTGTGGGGCCCGCTGCACGGCGGCGCCAACCAGTCGGTGCTGGAGATGCTCGAGGGCATCAAGGCCGACGGCGGCGACGTCGACTCCTTCATCCGCAAGGTGAAGAACAAGGAGGACGGCGTCCGCCTGATGGGCTTCGGCCACCGGGTCTACAAGAACTTCGACCCGCGCGCCAAGATCATCAAGGCCGCCGCGCACGACGTGCTGTCCGCCCTCGGCAAGTCCGACGAGCTGCTGGACATCGCGCTCAAGCTGGAGGAGCACGCGCTCTCCGACGACTACTTCGTCTCGCGCAGCCTCTACCCGAACGTGGACTTCTACACCGGCCTGATCTACCGGGCCATGGGCTTCCCGACCGAGATGTTCACGGTCCTGTTCGCCCTCGGCCGCCTGCCGGGCTGGATCGCCCAGTGGCACGAGATGATCAAGGAGCCGGGTTCCCGGATCGGGCGTCCGCGCCAGATCTACACGGGTGTCGTCGAGCGGGACTTCGTTCCGGTCGAGGAGCGCTGACACCTGCCGGTGCGGGGGGTGTGCGCGTAAGCGCCTGAGATTTCGTCTCCTGAGGGGCGTGGGCGACTGCGGGTCGGCTTCGGCTGGTCGCGCGGTTCCCCGCGCCCCTTTCGGCGTGTTGCGCCCGCGCGTCTTGGGGCGCTTGCCCCCACCGCAGTGGTGCGCGTGAGCGTTTGAGGGCGCGGCGCTGAGGGGCGTGGGCGGCTGCGGGCCGGCTGTGGCTGGTCGCGCGGTTCCCCGCGCCCCTTTCGGCGTCGGCTTCGGCTTGGGCGTTTCCGCCGCCGTCGGTGAGAAGTGCGCAAGGAAAAGGCGCCCCGGCCGCCGGTCCCCCCACGGGCCGACGAACCAGGGCGCCTTCCCATGTCCCGGTGCGGATTCCCCCCACGGGATCCGGCCGGGCGCTTGTGAGGACAGCGCCTGAATCGCTGTGTGAGCACGGACGGACCTGAACCCGCCCGCACTCGTCGGTGTGCGGTCTGCCGGGACAACGCACGTCGGGAGGGCCGCTCAAAGCTTCCCTGGGCACGTGCCCCGGCAACGCAATCTCTGGAGAAGTCCCCCAAGACATCCCCAGATGCCAGGTAGCGCCCCCCAAGACGCTGCCCGACATCGCCAACTTAGACCTTCGAACCCCTTCGATGGTTACGTTCAGATCACTGTGATCTGCGTCTCTTGCATATGTCCCCACACTGCGCAGGAGGCCGCAAACCTCTCACGAGACCCAAGCGTAAGGAAGATGCGCGAGGCTTGTGAAGAGCTTATGTGAGGGTCTTACCGGACTCCAGGGGTACCGCCCAACTTGAGACCTCAATGAAATGACCGGAGCCGCAGACTGTTGGTCACCACGAAGACCGACGAGAAGGCCATGGCGGCCCCGGCGATCATCGGGTTCAGCAGTCCGGCCGCGGCCAGCGGCAGCGCGGCCACGTTGTAGCCGAAGGCCCACACGAGGTTGCCCTTGATCGTGGACAGGGTGCGCCGGGACAGCCGTATCGCGTCCGCCGCCACCCTCAGGTCGCCGCGGACCAGGGTCAGGTCGCCCGCCTCGATCGCCGCGTCCGTGCCGGTGCCCAGGGACAGACCCAGATCGGCCACGGCCAGCGCGGCCGCGTCGTTGACGCCGTCGCCGACCATGGCGACGCTGCGCCCCTCCTCCTGGAGCCGCCGCACCACGTCGGCCTTGTCCTCGGGCAGCACCTCGGCGATCACCCGGTCCTCGTCGATGCCGACGGTGCGCGCGACCGCCTCGGCCACCGCCCGGTTGTCACCGGTCAGCAGCATCGGCGTGAGGCCCAGCGCCCGCAGTGCGCGGACCGCCTTGGCGCTGGTCTCCTTCACCGTGTCGGCGACGGCGAGGACACCGCGTGCCCCCCCGTCCCAGCCGGCCACCACCGCGGTGTGCCCGGCACGCTCGGCGTCCTCCTTGGCCCGCGCCAGCTCCGGCGGCAGCTCCCCGAACACCTCGGACAGCCGGCCCACGGCCACGTCACGGCCCTCCACACGCCCGCGCACGCCCCGGCCGGGGACGTTCTCGAACCGCTCCACCTCGGGCAGCGTGCCCACGCGCTCCGCGGCACCGGCGGCGACCGCGCGGGCCACCGGGTGCTCGGAGGCGTGCTCCAGGGCGCCCGCGAGCCGCAGCAGCTCCCGCTCGTCGGCGCCCTCGGCGGCGTGCACCGCCCGCAGGGACATCCGGCCGGTGGTGACGGTGCCGGTCTTGTCCAGGACCACCGTGTCCACGCGCCGGGTGGACTCCAGCACCTCGGGGCCCTTGATGAGGATGCCGAGCTGTGCGCCCCGCCCGGTACCGACCATCAGCGCGGTCGGCGTGGCGAGACCGAGCGCGCAGGGGCAGGCGATGATCAGTACGGCGACGGCCGCGGTGAACGCGGCGACCGCGTCCCCGGTGTTGCCCAGCCACAGCCCGAAGGTGGCGGCCGCGATCAGCAGCACCACCGGCACGAAGACCCCGGCGATCCGGTCGGCGAG
The DNA here is from genome assembly GCA_014649355.1 of Streptomyces althioticus. Taxonomy (GTDB): domain Bacteria; phylum Actinomycetota; class Actinomycetes; order Streptomycetales; family Streptomycetaceae; genus Streptomyces; species Streptomyces althioticus. The sequence continues at coordinate 227,270 of BMSW01000005.1, read as the reverse complement.
CCGCTGCACCTGCGCCTTGCCGGTCTGCGCGTCCTCCACCAGCTTCGCCATCCGCGCGAGCTGGGTGTCCGCGCCGATCCGGGTGGCCTCGACGACCAGCCGGCCGCCCGCGTTGACGGTCGCGCCGGTGACGGTGTCGCCCACGGTGACGTCCACCGGCACGGACTCGCCGGTCAGCATGGACGCGTCCACGGCGGAGGAGCCCTCGACGACCGTGCCGTCGGTGGCGATCTTCTCGCCGGGGCGCACCACGAACCGGTCGCCCACGGCCAGCCGCTCGGCCGGCACCCGTACCTCACGCCCGTCTCTCAGGACGGTGACGTCCTTGGCGCCCAGCTCCATCAGCGCCCGCAACGCGGCGCCCGCCTGCCGCTTGGAGCGGGCCTCCAGATAGCGGCCGAGCAGGATGAACGCGGTGACCCCGGCGGCGACCTCCAGGTAGATCATGGAGGCGCCGTCGGCACGGGACACGGTCAGCTCGAAGGGGTGCCGCATGCCCGGCTCGCCCGCGTCACCCAGGAACAGCGCCCACAGCGACCACCCGAAGGCGGCCAGCGTGCCCACCGACACCAGGGTGTCCATGGTGGCCGCGCCGTGCCGCAGATTGGTCCATGCGGCCCGGTGGAAGGGCGCGGCGCCCCACACCACGACCGGCGCGGCGAGCGTGAGGGAGAGCCACTGCCAGTTGTCGAACTGGAGCGGCGGGATCATGGCCAAGAGGACGACCGGCAGGGCGAGCAGTGCGGAAACGATCAGCCGGGTGCGCAGGGCGGCCGTCTCCGGGTCGGTCCCCGAAGAGGTTTCCTCTTCGTCGTCCCCCCGCGGGGGCGCCGGCTCCTCCGCCGTGTAGCCGGTCTTCACCACCGTGGTGATCAGATCGGCGACCTCGACGCCCGGCGGATACGTGACCCGGGCCTTCTCGGTCGCGTAGTTCACCGTGGCGGTGACGCCGTCCATGCGGTTGAGCTTCTTCTCGACGCGGGCCGCGCAGGAGGCGCAGGTCATCCCGCCGATGAGCAGCTCGACCTCCGAGAGGGCCGGCTGCCCGGCGGCGGCCGGGGCCTCGGGGGCGGTGGTGCTGGTCATGTCCGTGCTCCTGGGACGTCCGGAAATGCGGGCGCGGCGGCGGACCGGGCCGAGAGGCCGCAGGGGCCCGGGACGGCCGGGGTGTCCGGGAGTGCCGGGTGCCGGTGCGGCCCGGTTCACGCCGCGCGGGGTGCCTTCGGGAGGGCGTGGATCAGACCGTGCCGGCCAGCTCGAACCCGGCCTCGTCGACGGCGGCGCGCACGGCGGCCTCGTCGAGCGGGGCGGCGGAGACGACGGTCACCTCGCCGGAGGAGGCGACGGCCGTCACCGAGCTGACGCCGGGGAGCTGGGAGATCTCGCCGGAGACGGCGCCCTCGCAGTGCCCGCAGCTCATCCCGGTCACCTTGTAGACGGTGGTGACGGAACCCTGGGTGTCGGTCTGGGACGTCATGTCGTTCTCCTCGTCGGGGCGTGTGGGGTGTGCAGGGGGTCGCAGGGGCCCCTGAGGACCCCCGACCTCTCACACTATACCCCTAGGGGGTATGAATCCAGGACCGGGGGAGCGCGAGGTCGGCGGGGTCGGGGGCCGGTGCGCGCCGACCAGGGCGATAGCGTTCCGCCGACGGCGGCGATCACCGGAAGGCGGGACCTGGCATGCGAGCGGTGGTGTTCGAGCGGTACGGGGAGCCGGCCGAGGTGCGCGAGGTCGCGGACCCGGAGCCGGCGGAGCACGGGGTCGTGGTCCGCGTGGAGGCCACCGGACTGTGCCGCAGCGACTGGCACGCCTGGCAGGGTCACGACCCCGACGTCGCCCTCCCGCACGTCCCCGGTCACGAGCTCGCCGGAGTCGTCGAGGCGACCGGACCCCGGGTCACCCGCTGGCGCGCCGGGGACCGGGTCACCGTGCCGTTCGTCTGTGCCTGTGGCTCCTGCCCCGCCTGCGCGGCGGGCGACCAGCAGGTGTGCGAGCGCCAGACGCAGCCCGGCTTCACCCACTGGGGTTCCTTCGCGCAGTACGTGGCCCTCGACCACGCCGACGTGAACCTGGTGGCCGTCCCCGACGGCATGGCGTACGCCACCGCCGCCTCCCTCGGCTGCCGCTTCGCCACCGCCTACCGGGCCGTGGTCCAGCAGGGCCGGGTCGCGGCGGGCGAGTGGGTGGCGGTGCACGGCTGCGGGGGCGTCGGCCTGTCCGCGGTGATGATCGCGGCGGCGGCCGGCGCGCGCGTGGTCGCGGTCGACGTGTCGCCGGGCGCCCTTGAACTGGCCCGGCGGTTCGGCGCGGCGGAGTGCGTGGACGCCTCCGCGGCGGACGACCCCGCCGCCGCGGTCCGTGAGCTGACCGGCGGCGGCGCCCACCTCTCCCTGGACGCCCTGGGCGCGCCCGTCACCTGCGCCGCCTCGGCGAACGGCCTGCGCAGGCGGGGCCGGCACGTCCAGGTGGGTCTGCTCCCCTCGGAGACGGGCACCACGCCCGTGCCCATGGCGCGCGCCGTCGCCCTGGAGCTGGAGATCCTCGGCAGCCACGGCATGGCCGCCCACGCCTACCCGCCGATGCTGGACCTGGTGCGCGCCGGGGTGCTCCGCCCCGACCTGCTGGTGACCTCGGTGATCGGTCTGGACGCGGTGCCCGCTGCGCTGGCGGCGATGGACACCGCCCCGGCCGCAGGGGTGACGGTGATCGAACCCTGGCGCTGACCGTACGCACGGACGCCGTGCCCCCGCGCGGTCGGAGCGGGGGCACGGCGTCGTGGTACGGAGGTCAGCCCCGGCGGTTGCGGTTGCCGGGACGGGCGGCGACCCAGCGGCGGACCGTGTCGGGGTACCAGTAGGGCTTCCCGCCCTCCACCCGGTCCGGCGGCGGCAGCAGGCCGTGCTTGCGGTAGGAACGCACGGTGTCCGGCTGCACCTTGATGTGGGCCGCGATGTCCTTGTACGACCACAGCTCGGTCATGTGTGCACCTCCCCGCGCCCGCCACGGCGGCGGCCGGGGGTGGCCGTCAGGGGGAGCCGGGCGTGCGCTGGCGATCGACAAGCGTCGTGCGGGAGAACGAGCCGTTCCGCTCACGGAGAGGGCTCGTGCGCGGGTGTGACGGAAGGGCCGCCCGCGTGTGACACCCGTGACGCGACGGGAGTGTTTGTGACAGGAGTGACGCACAGGCGCACTCCGGCACACCGGCGGGGCGCATTGACTCGGAGACCGTCCGCCCCGTAAGGGCGCCCCCTTTCGCCCCTCCGCTTCCGCGTTCTCGTCCGAATGTCCGGACAAAACATTGACAGGGCTTCATGGGCGGGGCTAGAACCGGGGTGAGCCCTCGGACCCCGCAGGGCGGACGGGACGTCCGAAGGGAGCGTCATGGCGAGCCTCCACCGCCGCCGGGCGCTTCCCGGCCGTCGGGGCGTCCACGGCGCCGCCCCGTCACAGATCGCCTCCGGCGCGGGAGGCCGCCTCGCTTTGGCAGGAGCGAGGTGCGAGCGACGACTCCCCGCCCGCCGCGGCCCCGCGCCGGAGGTACCGTCCCGGACGCCCGCCCCCGGGACCCAAGTGTCCACTCGGGGACCCGAACGGCCGACACAGTGTCGGGCCCGCCCGGCACCCCGGCCCTGGTGGGATGGACCCGTGGCCGCCGCCGCGGCGCGCCCGCCCGCGGCACCACCGCACGAGCTGTACGAACGGCACGTCTCCACCCGACGCCGCCATCTGCGAAGGAGTTCTCGGTCATGACGAAGATCGTCAACCACTGGATCGGCGGCAAGACCGCCGAAGGCGCCTCGGGAACCTACGGCCCGGTGACGAACCCGGCGACCGGCGAGGTCACCACCAAGGTCGCCTTCGCCTCCGTCGAGGAGGTCGACGCGGCGGTCGCCGCCGCCAAGGAGGCGTTCCGCACCTGGGGCCAGTCCTCCCTCGCGCAGCGCACGTCGATCCTCTTCAAGTTCCGCGCCCTGCTCGACGCCCACCGCGACGAGATCGCCGAGCTGATCACCGCCGAGCACGGCAAGGTGCACTCCGACGCCCTCGGCGAGGTCGCGCGCGGCCTGGAGATCGTCGACCTGGCCTGCGGCATCAACGTCCAGCTCAAGGGTGAGCTGTCCACCCAGGTCGCCAGCCGCGTGGACGTGGCGTCCATCCGCCAGCCGCTCGGCGTGGTCGCCGGCATCACCCCGTTCAACTTCCCGGCGATGGTGCCGATGTGGATGTTCCCCCTCGCCATCGCCTGCGGCAACACGTTCGTGCTGAAGCCCAGTGAGAAGGACCCGTCCGCCTCCGTCCGCCTCGCCGAGCTGCTCGCGGAGGCCGGACTGCCCGAGGGCGTGTTCAACGTCGTGCACGGCGACAAGGTGGCCGTCGACCGCCTCCTGGAGCACCCGGACGTCAAGGCCGTCTCCTTCGTCGGCTCCACGCCCATCGCCCGCTACATCCACACCACCGCCTCCGCCAACGGCAAGCGCGTCCAGGCCCTCGGCGGCGCCAAGAACCACATGCTGGTGCTGCCCGACGCCGACCTCGACGCGGCCGCCGACGCCGCCGTGTCCGCCGCCTACGGCTCGGCCGGCGAGCGCTGCATGGCGATCTCCGCGGTCGTCGCTGTGGGCGCGATCGGCGACGAGCTGGTGGAGAAGATCCGCGAGCGCGCCGAGAAGATCAAGATCGGCCCCGGCGACGACCCCACCTCCGAGATGGGCCCGCTGATCACCGCCACCCACCGCGACAAGGTCGCCTCCTACGTCGCCGGCGCGGCCGACGAGGGCGCCGAGGTCGTCCTGGACGGCACCGGCTACTCCGTCGACGGCCACGAGAACGGCCACTGGATCGGCATCTCCCTGCTCGACAAGGTGCCGACCACCGCCAAGGCCTACCAGGACGAGATCTTCGGCCCCGTCCTGTGCGTGCTGCGCGCCGACACGTACGAGGAGGCCCTGGACCTCATCAACGCCTCGCCGTACGGCAACGGCACCGCGATCTTCACCCGGGACGGCGGCGCCGCCCGCCGCTTCCAGCTCGAGGTCGAGGCCGGCATGGTCGGCGTCAACGTCCCCATCCCGGTCCCCGTGGGCTACCACTCCTTCGGCGGCTGGAAGGACTCCCTCTTCGGCGACCACCACATCTACGGCAACGACGGCACGCACTTCTACACCCGCGGAAAGGTCGTCACGACCCGCTGGCCCGACCCGGCGGACGCCCCCTCCGGCGTCGACCTGGGCTTCCCGCGCAACCACTGAGCCCGCTCAGGGGGAGTGTGTCCGTGTACCGCGACCGCGGTACACGGACACACCCGCGTACACCCCCGCAAGGTCCCCCGGTTCGGTCTCCGGTCGACAACGGACCGACAGGTGGACCCCGTACGGTTGACGCATGGATCTTCGACTGCCCCGCCTCCGGCGGCCGCGGCCCCGGCGTGCCCTCGCCGCCGCGGCCGCCGTCGTCGTGCTCGTCGGGGCCGGCACCTGGACCGCCGTCGCCTCCGACGACGAGCCCCCGGTGCGCCGCGCCGACCGCGTCATGGCCACGGACGACGGGGTGCGCATCGACACCTCCTTCTTCACCTCCGGCCCGGAGGGCCGCCGTCCCGCCGTGCTGCTCGGGCACGGCTTCGGCGGCAGCAAGGAGGACGTCCGCGCACAGGCCGAGGACCTCGCCCGCGACGGGTACGCCGTCCTCACCTGGTCCGCGCGCGGCTTCGGGAGGTCCACCGGGAAGATCGGGCTGAACGATCCCGAGGGCGAGGTCGCGGACGTCTCCCGGCTGCTCGACTGGCTGGCCGAACAGCCCGAGATCCAGCTCGACAAGGACGGCGACCCCCGCGTCGGCATGGCCGGCAACTCCTACGGCGGGGCCATCGCCCTCCTTGGCGCCGGGTACGACGACCGCGTCGACGCCGTCGCCCCCGCCATCACCTACTTCGACCTCGCCGAAGCCCTCTTCCCCGACGGCGTGTTCAAGAAGCTGTGGGCCGGCGCCTTCGTCACGTCCGGCGGCGGCTGCGCCCGCTTCGAGCCCGAGCTGTGCGCCATGTACGAGCGGGTCGCCGAGTCCGGCGTCCCCGACGCGCAGGCCCGCACGCTCCTCGAGGCGCGCTCCCCGGCCGCCGTCGCCGACCGCATCGACGTGCCCACGCTGCTGATGCAGGGACAGACCGACTCCCTGTTCCCGCTCGGCCAGGCCGACGCCGCCGCCCGCGCGATCCGCGCCAACGGCGCCCCCGTCAAGGTCGACTGGCTGGCCGGCGGCCACGACGGCGGCGACCCCGAGACCGACCGCCTGCACGCACGCGTCCGCGCCTGGTTCGACCGCTACCTCAAGGACGACAAGGGCGCCGACACCGGCCCCGCCTTCCGCGTGACCCGCACCGGAGGCGTCGACTCCACCGACGGGCGGGCCCAACTGCGCGGCGCGAGCGCCGACGCCTACCCGGGCCTGCGCAGCGGCGAGCGTTCCGTGCGGCTGACGGGCCGTGAGCAGCGCTTCGCCAACCCGGCCGGCGCCAACCCGCCCGCCGTGTCCGCCCTGCCCGGCATCGGCGGCTCCGGCGGCCTCTCCCAGCTCTCCTCCCTCGGCATCGGCGTCTCCCTCGACTTCCCGGGCCAGCACGCCCGCTTCGAGTCCGCCCCCGTCACCCACGACCTGCACGTCACCGGCTCCCCGACCGTCACCGCGCGGATCAGGTCCACCAGCGACGACGCCGTCCTCTTCGCCAAGCTCTACGACGTCGGCCCGGACGGCCGGCAGCAGGTGCTGCCCTCCCAGCTCGTCACCCCCGTCCGCGTCGAGGGCGCCCGCGCCGGCAAGGACGTGGAGCTCACCCTCCCGGCCGTCGACCACGAGGTCCGCAAGGGCCACCGGCTGCGGCTCGTCCTCGCCTCCACCGACCTCGCCTACGCCTCCCCGGCCGCCCCGGCCACGTACACCGTGGCGCTGAGGAGCGACCTCACCGTGCCCACCGCGCCCGGCGTCACCACCGCCGCGGCCCCGCTGCCCGCCTGGGTGGTGTGGCTCCCGGTCGCGGGCGCGCTCGTCGCGCTCGCGCTGCTCCTCACCGCCCGCCGCCGCACCACCGCCCCGGCCCCCGACCCGGACCTGGCCGACGTCCCCCTCCAGATCACCGGCCTGAGCAAGCGCTACGCCCGCTCCGCCGACCGGTACGCCGTGCGGGACCTGTCGTTCCGGGTGGAGAAGGGCCAGGTGCTCGGTCTGCTCGGCCCCAACGGTGCGGGGAAGACCACCACGCTGCGCATGCTGATGGGCCTCATCAGGCCCGACGACGGCGAGATCCGCGTGTTCGGCCACGCCGTACGCCCCGGCGCGCCCGTGCTGTCCCGGGTCGGCGCCTTCGTCGAGGGCGCCGGTTTCCTGCCGCACCTGTCCGGACGGGAGAACCTCGAGCTGTACTGGGCCGCCACCGGCCGCCCGCCCGGGGACGCCCACCTCGACGAAGCCCTGGAGATCGCCGGCCTCGGCGACGCGCTCGCCCGCGCCGTGCGCACCTACTCGCAGGGCATGCGCCAGCGCCTCGCCATCGCCCAGGCCATGCTCGGCCTGCCCGACCTGCTGATCCTCGACGAACCGACCAACGGCCTCGACCCGCCGCAGATCCGCGAGATGCGCGAGGTGATGATCCGGTACGCGGCCGCCGGACGCACGGTGATCGTCTCCAGCCACCTGCTGGCGGAGGTCGAGCAGTCCTGCACCCACCTCGTCGTCATGGACCGCGGCCGGCTGGTCCAGGCCGGACCGGTGCACGACATCGTCGGCTCCGGCGACACCCTCCTGGTCGGCACCGTCACGCCCGTCGAGGAGCCCCTCGCCGAGAAGGTCGCCGCGCTGCCCGGCGTGGAGTCCGCCGTCCGCACCGAGGAGGGCCTGCTGGTCCGGCTCGGCGCCGACGGCACCGCCCCCCGGCTGATCGCGGAACTGGTCCGGCTGGAGGTGCCCGTGACGTCCGTGGGCCCCCACCGCCGCCTCGAGGACGCCTTCCTCACCCTGATCGGAGGATCCGCATGAGCGCGCTCACCGAGCGGGCCGAGGAGTCCACGGCTCCCGGGCCGGCGGCCCCCGGGGAGACCGCCGCCGGCTACCGCGCCGGCCGCACCCTGCCGCTGCGGGTCGAGCTGGTCCGCCAGCTCAAGCGGCGGCGCACCCTCGTCATGGGCGCGGTCCTCGCGCTGCTGCCGTTCGTGCTGGTGGCCGCCTTCGCGATAGGCGGCGAACCCGAGGGCCGCAACACCCGCGTCAACCTGATGGACACGGCCACCGCGTCCGGCGCCAACTTCGCCGCCGTCAGTCTCTTCGTGTCGGCGGGCTTCCTGCTGGTCATCCCGGTCGCCCTGTTCTGCGGGGACACCGTCGCCTCCGAGGCAGGCTGGTCGTCCCTGCGCTACCTGCTCGCCGCGCCCGTGCCCCGCATGCGGCTGCTGTGGTCCAAGCTGATCGTCGGACTGGGCCTGAGCCTCGCCGCGATGGTGCTGCTGCCGGTGGTGGCGCTCGCCGTCGGCACCGTCGCCTACGGCTGGGGCCCGCTGCACATCCCCACCGGCGGCACGCTCGACCCGGGCACCGCGGCCGGGCGGCTCACGGTGATCGTCGCCTATCTGTTCGTGTCGCAACTGGTCACCGCAGCCCTGGCGTTCTGGCTGTCCACCCGCACCGACGCCCCGCTGGGCGCGGTCGGCGGAGCCGTCGGCCTGACCATCGTCGGCAACGTCCTGGACGCCGTCACCGCCCTCGGCGACTGGCGGCACTTCCTGCCCGCCCACTGGCAGTTCGCCTGGGCGGACGCCGTCCAGCCCACCCCCGAGTGGTCCGGCATGATCCAGGGCGCGTCGGTGTCCGTGACGTACGCGCTGGTGCTGTTCGCCCTGGCGTTCCGCGGGTTCGCGCGCAAGGACGTGGTGTCCTGACCCCCCGGGCCGTGTGACGAGCACGCGGCCGACCGGGTGAACCTGCGCAACCGATCCCGCGCAGCAGGGTTGGAGAGGGAGACAGGCCACAGGGCAGCCGGAGCCGTGACGCGCGGCCTCGGCCGCCTCTCTCCATGCCGGGGCCGGCCTCCCAATCTTCAAGCAGGAAGACAACCACATTGCGACAGACCCTGAGCAGGGGAGTGTTCGCGGCGGCCGCTGCCGCCACGGGCATTCTGTCCCTGTACGGAACCCCCGCCCTCGCCGACTCGTTCGCGGGGGGCGGTGCCGAGGATTCTCCCGGTGTGCTGTCCGGGAACAACGTGCAGGCGCCGGTCCACGTGCCGGTGAACGCGTGCGGCAACACCGCCACCGGCGTGGGCGCCTTCAACAGCGCGTCCGACAACACGTGCGTCAACGAGTCCGGCGGCCACGGTGAGAAGGCCGGCGGCGCCACCGCGGTCGGCGGCGCCGAGGGCTCGCCCGGCGTGCTCTCCGGGAACAACGTGCAGGCGCCCGTCCACGTCCCCGTGAACGCGTGCGGCAACGACGTCACCGTCGGCGGCGGCTTCAACAGCGCCTCCGACAACACCTGCGCCAACGTCTCCGGGGGCTCGCACGGCGAGAAGAAGTCCTCGGACCGCTCGGCCCACTCCCACCACGAGGCCTCCTCGGGCGCCTCGCACTCCGAGAGCGGCGGGGCCCACGCGGTCGGCGCCGCCAAGGGCTCGCCCGGCCTGCTGTCCGGCAACCTCATCCAGGCGCCGGTCCACGTGCCGGTGAACGCCTGCGGCAACAGCGTCAACCTCGTGGGGCTGTTCAACGAGGCGAGCGACAACACCTGCGTCAACGAGTCCGGCCACGAGGAGAAGGAGCCGGAGAAGACGCCCGAGAAGGACAAGCCCGAGCCGCCCACGGTCAAGACGCCGCCGACCCCGGTCGAGCCGCCCGCCGTCCACACCCCGGACGGTCCGCCGCACCTCGCCGAGACCGGCACCGACGGCCTGATGGCCGCCTCCGCCGCCGGCGCCGTGCTGCTCACCGGCGGGGCCATGCTGTACCGCCGCGGCCGCGTCGGCGCCCGCCGCTGACGGTCCCGCGGACACCGGGCCACCCCACCCGGAGCCCGCGCCCCCGGCACGAAGCGTCCCCCGAACCACCCGGTCCGGGGGACGCTTCGTCGTGGGCCGCCGTCAGCCGCGCACCGGAGCCGGCGTGCCGCCGCGGCCCGCGCCCGCCGGCACCGGCACGCTCCCGCGCACCGGGGCCGCGCGCAGCCGCCTGCGCACCCCCTGCACCAGCGTCGACGCCGTGAACGTCGCGCCGTGCACGAACCGCATCGCCGGACCGAACCCGGACGCCGTCACCAGACCCGCCAGGAACAGCCCGGGGTAGGACGACTCGAAGCCCCGGTCCAGCACCGGCGAACCGTCGGGCAGCGCCGTCATCGCACCGCGCAGCTCCGTCGACAGCAGCCCCAGCCGGTCACGGTGCGCCTTGAACCCGGTGGCGGCGATGACGTGCTCCGTCTCCATCGTGCGCCGCGCGCCCGACAGGTCGGCCAGCTCCAGCCGCAGCCCGCCCGGCACCGCGGCCGCCGCCGTCACCTCGTGCCCCGGCAGCAGGTCCACCCCGCGCTCCACCCGCTCCCGCACCCACCAGGCGCCCGCGGGCCCCAGCGCCGTCGCCGCGATCCGCGTCCGGTTCGCCTCCGGCAGCCGCCGGAACAGCCCCGGCCGCTCCGAGTAGAACCAGTTCCGCCAGCCCGGACCCAGACCGCTGTGCGGCGAGCGCAGCGACTGCCACCACGGGCGCTCCCACGGCGGCGGCACGTCGTTCCAGCGCAGCCGCTCCGCCCGTGCCAGCACCCGCACCCGCGTGCCCTGCTCGGCGAGCAGCGCCGCCGTCTCCAGCGCCGCCTGCCCCCCGCCGATCACGGTGACGTCCTTGCCCTGGAAGGGGCCCAGGTCGCTGTGGTGGCTGCTGTGCGTGACCAGCGTCGGGTGCAGCCCGCGCAGCGCCGACGGCACCTCGATGAACGGCATCACGCCGACCGCGAGCGCCACCGTCCGCGCGTGCAGCACCTCCCCGTCCTCGGCGACCGCGCTGAAGCCCTCGGGACCCGACGACACCCGCGCGATCATCCGCTCGTCCACCTCGGGCACGGCGTTGCGCGCGAACCACAGCCCGTACGAGGCGAAGTCCTCCACCGGGATCGGGTGCGCGTGACGGGCGGTCAGGCCCCGCTCCGTGCAGTACGCGTCGAGCCGCCAGCGTCCCGCCGGGTCGGACAGGTTGGACGCCCACGGCTCCGACTTCAGGAACATCCCGGCCGGCATGTGGTCCCGCCACGACGCCATCGGCCGGCCGAAGACACGCAGGTTCAGTCCGGCGGCCGCCGCGTGCGACGCGATCGACAGACCGTACGGACCCGCGCCCACCACCAGAAGGTCGTACATCATCAGCTGCTCGCTTTCTCGTTGTCGGTCGTCAGGGAGGGCATGACCGCCCGGGGCGCCGGGCGCTGCGCCGGCACCTCGGCCGCGGCACCCAGCCGCCGGCGCAGCCGGCCGGACACATGACGGGCCCACAGGGCCCACATCGCGAGGCCCGGAACGCGGTCGTCGCCCGCCCACCAGGCCAGTTCGCGCCCGCCGGGCGCGGGACGCAGCGCGGCCAGGGGCGCGTAGTTCTCCACCACGAACGCCCTGCCGGTCACCGGATCCCCGTCCGGCAGCGGACGCCCCGTCAGGTCCGCGTGCAGCGCCCGTACGACGTCCAGGCCGGCGCTGTCGGTGAACAGCCGGAACTGGGCGCCGGGGCGCGGGTTGAAGTCGAGGAGGTGGTAGCGGCCGGTGGCGCCGCAGCGGCGGAAGTCCAGGTCGAGGATCCCGCGGTAGCCCAGCTCGCCGGTGACGCGCTCGGCCAGCGCGGTCACCTCCGAGTTGGGCGTCCAGCGGCCCACCGCGGTCAGTCCCGCGCCGCGCGGCCAGGACAGGTGCTTGCGGCCCGGCCCGCCCGCCCGCACGGTGCCCGTGCGGTCGGCGTAACCGTGGAAGAACCAGTCCCGGTCGGCGCCGGGCGGCAGAAACGCCTGGAGCAGCAGCGGACTGCCCGCCTCCGCGGTGCGCGCGTGCAGCTCACGCGCCTCCCGGGCGGTGTTCAGCACCTGGGTGCTGCGCAGCCCGGAGCCCGCCGGGAGCAGCCAGGGGCGGCTCCACTTGGCGACCACCGGCAGCCCGAGCCGCAGCGCGTCCTCGGCGGCCCGCGCCGGGGTGTCCGGGACCTCCGTGCGCGGGTGCGGCAGGCCCGCCGAGGCGCACACGGCGGCCAGTTCGGCCTTGTCCGCGACGCGTTCGGGCAGCGCGGACGGCATCACCGGCAGCAGGTAGGAGCCGGTGAGCTCCTCGCGCAGCCGGGCCGTCGCGATCGCGGTGGCGTCGTCCATCGGCACCAGCACCGCCGGACGCCCCACCTGGGCGGCGACCCGGCGCAGCACGGCGAGGACCTCGTCCGCGGACGCGTCCGGGGACGGCGGGGCGTGCAGCCGGCGCACAAAGCGCGAACGGGCCACGGGACTTCCCGCGCAGTCGGCGACGACATGCACGTCCACCCCCGCCCGGCCGAGCGACCGGACGGCGCCCAGGGTGCCGTGGTGAAAGGGATTCCGGTCGATCCGCAGCACGACCGCGGGAACCCGGGTGTCAAGCAGGGACACGCATTCTCACTTTCTTCTGGCGGCCTCTCACCCACACGGGCGAGAACGGCACTCGAAAGCCGCAGTGACAGTGGCACTGTCGTATTTCGTATGGCTGACTTCATATGACTGTTCGTCAACAGCGAGGCATCAGGCAGCAGGCGGACGCGAGCGAGAAGAGGAGCAGCCAATGGCCCCACAGCACAGGCGGGTCCGGGCCCGCGCCCTGGCCGTGGGCGCGGCGGCGGTCGCCGTGTCGGCCGCCCTGGCGGCGGGCCCCGTGGCCGGCGCGGCGCCCATGGACGACGCGAGGGCCGCGCTGCCGGGCCCCACTGAGCGCCCCACACCCGCCGCGGGAGCCCAGCCCGCGCCGGGCGCCGAACCCGCCGCGTCGGCCTTCCCCACACCCGACATCGACATCCCCGCCGTGTCCGTGCCCGAGCTTCCGTCCGTCCCGGAGCCGCGGCCGCCGTCCGTGCCCACCCCGGTGAAGGGCGTGCCGCCGTTCGGCGCCTTCCTGGCCTCCGACGCGCGCGGCGTGGAGCGGATGGAGCAGCTCAGCCGCTGGCTCGGCGGCGCCGAACTGCGCGTCGGCCACACCTACCTGCCCGGCAACCACTGGAAGGACATCGAGGGCGACGTCGGCTTCCTCGAGGCGTGGGCGCGCTGGCGCAACGCCGACGACAAACGGATGCTCGTCCTCAACGTCCCGCTCCAGGAGCGCAACGAGGCGGGCGTGCCCGACGGGGAGGTCCGCGAGCTGCTGCGGCGCGGCGCGGCCGGCGAGTTCGACCGCCACTTCCGCACCCTCGCCGAGCGGCTCGTCGAGCTGAAGATCCCCGACACCGTCCTGGTCCTCGGCTGGGAGATGAACGGCATCACCTACACCCACCGCTGCGGACCCGACCCGGAGAACTGGAAGAAGTACTGGAACCGCATCGTCACCACGATGCGATCCGTCCCCGGCCAGCAATTCCGGTTCGAGTTCACGCCCAACCGGGGCCGCGACGCCGTGCCGTGGACCGAGTGCTATCCCGGCGACGACACCGTCGACATCATCGGAATGGACTCCTACGACCAGCCGCGCGGAATGTCCTTCGACGAACAGGTGAAGGAACCGTACGGACTTCAGGCGCACGTCGATTTCGCCAAGGCGCACGGAAAGCCCATCGCCTATCCGGAGTGGGGGCTTTTCCGCAACGGCGACAACCCCGAGTACATGCGCCGCATGCTCGCCTGGATGCAGCAGCACCGGCCGCTCTACCACACGCTGACCGACTACTGCCCGCACGGCGTCTGGCAGTGCGACGACAACCCGGACGCCTCCCGCGTCTTCCGCAACGCCCTCTGGGGCCGCACCCCCGAGGACCCGCAGACACCGACGCCCACCGAGCCGCCCGCGGGACCGGAGCTGCCGGACCACTGCGCGCCGCTGGACCTCGGACGCTGGGTGGAGCACTGGCTCGGCGGCAAGCTGTGCCTGCGCCTCGACTGGTGGTCGCGTTCCGGGTGACGCCGGGGCCGACCCGGCCCGGCCCACCGCCGTCACCGCGGCACGTCGGCGGCGGAGGCCGGACCGGGCACGGAGGCGCTGGGCGCCGGCTCCCCGTCGCGGCCGCCGCGGCGGGGCCGGGCCAGCAGCGCCAGACCGCCCAGCAGCCCGCCCGCGCTCGCACCGACCAGGGCGGTCACCGCGGGCGACGCGCCCGCGGGCGCGGACGGCTTCACCGCGCGGGAGAACTGCACCAGCCGCACCCGGGTGCTGTCCTTGGTGTCCTCCGCGTGCCGGGTCAGCGCCCGCGCCACCGCGTTCGCCATGTCGACCGCCGTACCGGGACGCTCGGAGACGGCCGTGACGGACACCATCGGCGCGTCCGGCGACGTCGCCGTGCGCACGCTGTCCCGCAGGGTGCGCACCGGCACGCCGGCCCACACCTGCGCGTCCCCGAGCACCGCGAGCTGGGTGGCCACCCGCCCGTACGCCTGCGCGAAACCGCGCGCGGACTCCGGGCCCGCCTGGTCGGTGGGGACGGCGACGACGTAACTGGTCGCCGTGTACTCGGCCGGGGTGAGCAGGCCGTACGCGCCGCCGGACAGACCGCCGAGCAGCGTGCCCGCCACCAGCGCGGACCAGGCGGGCAGCCTTCTGAGACGGTCCAGGGACGGAAGACGCAGACGGGTCGGGGTGTCGGTCATGAGGACGGTGCTTCCTTGACGTGGAGGGACGGGGACGGGCCGGCCACGGCGGCCGCGTACACGTCCATGAGGCGGGCCGAGCTGCGGGTGATGCTGTAGTGGCGGGCGGCCTCGGCGGCGGTGCGCGGCGCCGGGCCCGCCGCGCGGACCTCGGCGATCGCGCGGGCGTACTCCTCCGGGCCGCCGCGCACCCGCCGCGCGCCGGCCGAGGCGTCCGGCGGCAGGTCCTCGATCGCCGGGCACGACCCGTGCAGCACGGGCAGCCCGGCGGCCAGGGCCTCCACCGCCGCCAGACCGAACGCCTCCTCCGTGGACGGGGAGGCGAATACGTCCATCGCCGAGGTGAGCGAGGGCAGGTCGGGGCCGGGGGAGCCGTCGGGCACGGCGGGCCGCTCCCCGGTGAGCAGCACCCGCCCGGACACCCCGGCCTCGTGGGCGGTGCGGCGCAGCAGGTGCTCCTCGGGGCCGCCGCCCACCAGCAGCAGCCAGCAGTCCTCCGGGAGCCGCGCCAGCGCCCGCACCAGGACGTCGAACCGCTTGCCGGGGGCGAGCCGGCCCACCCCGCCGACGACGAACGCGCCGTCGGGCAGCCCGAGCCGCCTGCGGGTGCGCTCCCGCCGCTCCGGGTCGAAGCGGAAGCGGTCCAGTTCGATGCCGTTCGGCACGACCTCGATCCGGGGCGCGGGCACCCCCCACCGCTTCAGCCGGTCCGCCACCGTCGGGGAGACGGCGACCGTCGCCGAGCCGAGCCGCTCGCTCGCCAGGTACAGCGCCCGCACGCCCTGCGTGAGCGCGCGGCCCTCCATCTGGGAGTCGCCCAGCGAGTGCTCGGTCGCCACGACCGCCCGCACCCCCGCCACACGCGCGGCGAGGCGGCCGTACACGCAGGCCCGGTAGAGGTGGGTGTGGACCAGGTCGTAGCCGCCGGAGCGGATCACCCGGACCAGGCGCGGCAGCACGCCCACGTCACGGTTGCCCGCCATGCCCAGGTGCAGGACCCGCACCCCGTCGGCGCGCAGGCCCTCGGCGACCGGACCCGGGTTGGTGAGCGTCACCACGTCGCAGTCGACGGGCAGATGACGCAGCAGCAGCCGCAGCTGCTGTTCGGCACCGCCCACGCCGAGCCCGGTGATGATGTGCAGCGCCCTCATCTCACACGCCCTCCACCGGACGGCGGCGCCAGCGGTGCAGCCGCAGCTTCAGGTGCAGCCGCCACGCCGTGTCGTTCTGCCCGACGTGCGCCCGCGGCAGGGCGTACGGGCCGGTCAGCGGGCCCGGGTCGATGGCGCAGGCGTACCGGTAACCGGCCTTCCGCACGGCCTCCACGGCCCGCGCGTCGACCGTCCCGTACGGGTAGCAGAAGCCGTCCGCCTCGGCGCCGGTGAGCGCGGCGATCCGGGCGCGGCTCTCCGTCACCTCGGCGGCGAGCACCGTGTCGTCGGCGCGGGTCAGGTCGACGTGCGTCAGCCCGTGCGAGCCGATCTCCACGCCCTCCCCGGCGGCGCGCCGGATGCCCTCCGCGTCCAGCAGCGGCTTGCGCGGCCCCAGCGGGTCCCAGGCGTTGTCGCCGCCGAGCCGCCCCGGCAGCACGAACAGCGTCGCGTTGCACCGGAACCGCCGCAGCAGCGGCAGGGCGCCGGTGAGGAAGTCGGTGTAACCGTCGTCGAAGGTCAGGCCGACCAGGTCCCCGCCCTCACCGCGGGCGCGCGCGTCCAGCAGCTCCGCCACGGACACGCCCCGCAGCCCGCGCCGGCGCAGCCAGGTCAGCTGGTGCTCCAGCCGGTCGGGCGTGACGGTGACGCGGTACGGGTCGTCGGAGCAGTCGCCCACCGAGTGGTACATCGCCACCCAGGGGACGGGCGCCGGGCGGCGCCCCGCCGGGTGCCGGTCGGCGAGCGGGGATTCAACGGGTGCGGCCATGTGTGAGCCTTCGTGTGACGGTACGGACGCAGCGCCGCACGGTGGCGGCGCCCACGCCCAGGGCGGACAGGGCGATCGGGACGAAGACGGCGGTGACGGCGAGGCAGCCGGCCGCGAGCGCCGTCACGGGCGCGTCGAAGCGGCCGGCGGCGAACACCCCGGCGGCGACGGCCAGGACGGAGGCGAGGACCGGCCGGCCCAGGTCGGCGAGGACGCGGCGGACGCCGACGGTGACCCCGGCCGGGGTGCCCGGCGCGTCGTCGGAGGGGGCGGCGCGCAGGCCGGTCAGCAGCAGGACGGCGGTGACGGTGATGCCGGCGGCGTTGGCCGCGGCGATCCCCGCGACCCCCCAGCGGCCCACGGCGAGCGCGCCGGTCAGGGACGTGGCGACGATGCCCACGCCCATCACGCCCAGCGGGTACCAGCGGGCGCGGCCCGCCGAGAAGTAGCAGCGGACCAGCGCGCCCACCAGGGTCTGGCCGAGCAGGCCGAGCGCGTACACCCGCATCACGTCCGCCGTCGCGGCGGTGTCGGACGCGGTGAACGCGCCACTCTGGAAGAGCAGTCCGATCATCTGCGGCGCGCAGGCGACCACCGCGCACATGCCCAGCAGCACCACGCAGGACGCCAGCAGCAGGTCCCGCTGCACCCGGGCCCGCGCCCGCGCGGCGTCCCCGTCGGCGAGCGCCCGCGCCACCACCGGGAAGGTCACCGTGCACACCATCAGCGACAGCGTCATCGGGATCTGCGCGACCTTCTGCGCGTAGTTGAGGTGCGAGATCGCTCCCGCGGGCAGCGACGACGCCAGGAACCGCTCGACCAGCACCTGCGACTGCCGGCACAGCGCGAACAGCAGCACGGCGGCGATCAGCGCCAGCCGCACCGGCCGCTCCTGGTCCGCCGGACCGTCGACGGCGGCGGCCGGCGCGGGCGCACGGGAGGTGAGCTGCCGCCACAGCGACGGCAGTTGCACCGCCACCATCAGACAGCCGCCCACCGCGACCCCGGCCGCCGCAGCCCGCACCCCCCACTCGCCGCCGAAGGCGAACATCGTCGCGATGATCCCGGTGTTGTACGCGACGTAGATCGCGGCCGGTGCGAGGAAGCGGCGGTGCGCCCGCAGCGCGGCGCTGCAGTACCCGGCGAGCCCGAAAGCCAGCAGGCTGAGCGCGGTGAGCCGGGTGCAGTCCACGGCGAGCCGCGGGTCCGGCAGCCCTGGCGCCAGCACGGCCACCAGGTACGGCGCCCCGGCCGCGGCCAGCGCGGCCACCGCGGCGAACGCCAGGCACAGCCGCGGCAGCGTGGCCCGCACCAGCTCGCGCACCGGGTCGCCGGGGACGCCCCGCGCGCGCCGGGCGAGCGCCATGCTGAACGCCGGGATCAGCGCGATCGCCAGCCCGTCCTCGATCAGGAGGGTCGCCGCCATCTCCGGCACGGTCCACGCCACGAGGAACGCGTCGGTGTCACTCCCGGCGCCGAACAGCCGCGCCAGGGACTGGTCCCGGACCAGCCCGAGCAGCGACCCGGCGATGGACAGCGCGGCGGTGACCAGCGCGGCACGGGCGAGGAAGCGCCGGGAGGGGGTCGGCTCGCCCTCACCCTGCGCACCAGGGGAGGGGAGGTCGCCCAGAGGGCGGGGCGCGTCGGCCGTGCGGGCCTTCGCCCGTGAGGGGACGCTCTCCGTGCGCGGGCCGGGCGCGGTGCCCGTGGCCTGGGAGGGGAGGGACGTCATCGGGCCACCGCCTCTTCCACCCGGCCGGGAAGCGTGTCCCGGCGGGTCGTGTCCGCGACGGCCCGTTCCGTCAGCCCCCACCACGCCGTCAGGCCGAGGGCGACGCCGGTCAGGACGGTCGACGGACCGCCGATGTCGCCGTACACGTAGTCGACGAGCTGCCACAGCAGCAGGCCGCAGGCGATCAGCGCGCAGTCGAGGCCGGCCCCGTCCCGCCGGGCCCGTCCGAGCGCGCGCACCGCGCACACCAGCAGCGCCAGCCAGCTCCCCACGAGCGTGCAGAAGCCGAGCAGCCCCTGCTCGCTGAGCACCAGCAGGTACATGCTGTGCGGGGAGAGCAGCGCCTGCTTGTGGTAGGTCTCGCCGGCGCCCTCGATGTCGCTGCCGGAGGACAGCGCGAGCGTGGCGTGCCCGTCGCGGTACTCGGGGAAGTTCTTCAGACCCACCCCGGTCAGCGGCTGTTCGCGCCACATCCCGACGGCGGACGCCCACAGCGTGTACCGGTCGACCACGGACTGGTCGGGCGCGTCGGCGACCTGCGTGATGCTGTCGATCCGCTCCTGCAGCATCGCCGTACCCACCCCGAAGCCGCCCACGAGGATCACCCCCGCCGCCACCACGGCCGCCCCCGCCTTCAGCGCCCGCCGCAGTCCCGCCAGCGCGAGCTGCACCGCGCAGGTCAGGACGGTCGCGATCCAGGCGCCCCGGCTGAAGGACACCGCCAGCGGTACCAGCAGCACCACCGCGCACCCGGCCGCCGCCGCCCGCTGCCACGACGGGGTGCGGCCCAGCGCGAGACCGGTCGCGCAGACCACGCCGAGCGCCACCGCCGTGGCCATGCCCATCACGTCCTGCGCCCCGAAGGTGCCCACCGCGCGGACCGTCTCGCCCTGGTAGGAGGCGCCGGTCCCGGTGACGTACTGGTGCACGCCGACGGCCCCCTGCCACAGCGCGAGACCCACGAACGACCAGGCCAGCACACGGAAGTCGGCCCGCCCGCGCAGCAGCACCAGCACGGCCGCCGGGACCAGTACGAACACCTGCAGATAGCGGGCCATCCCGCCGAGCCCCGCCGCCGGCGAGGCCGCCCCCATGGCGGCGACCGCGAGCCCCGCCACGGGCAGCCCCAGCACCACCGCCGCGCGCGGCGACAGCGGACGCCGCCGCTCCCGCAGCAGCACGATCACGCAGTACCCCACCACCAGCGCGGACACCGCGTCGGCGGGCTGCGCGCCGTCACCCGCCGCCGGCAGGCCCAGCAGCGCGACCACCGCCACCAGGGGCAGCACCGGCGCGAACCGGGCCGCCCGGCGGGGCAGAGGCAGCGGGGGGACGTGGCTCACCTGACGTCAGCTCCCCGTCGGACGGACCAGCGTGGCCGCCGTGCGCAGCAGGATGCAGACGTCCTGCCACAGCGACCAGTCGTCGATGTAGGCGTTGTCGAAACGGGCGCGGTCCTCGATCGAGGTGTCCCCGCGCAGCCCGTGGATCTGCGCGAGCCCGGTGATGCCGGTCCGCATCCGGTGCCGGGCCGCGTAGCCCGGGTACGTCTCGCTGAACTGAGCGACGAAGAAGGGCCGTTCGGGACGCGGCCCGACCAGGCTCATGTCGCCGCGCAGCACGTTCCACAGCTGGAGCAGCTCGTCCAGCGAGGTGCGGCGCAGCATCCGGCAGAAGCGGCGCATCTCGTGCTCGTTGGCCACGCTCCACCGGGTCGCCGACTCGTGCTCGTCCACCGGCCGGTGCGTGCGGAACTTCAGCAGCGTGAACGGCCTGCCGTCCCGCCCGATGCGCTCCTGACGGAACACCACCCCGGGCCCGTCGGCGAGCCGCAGCGTCACCGCGCAGACCAGCAGCAGCGGGCTGACCACCAGCAGCAGCGCCCCCGACACCAGGACGTCGAGCAGCCGCTTGCCCGCGCCGCCGGCCCGCACCGGTGCGAGGTCCAGCCGCCGGCAGGCGAACCCGGCCACCCGCTCCCGCGCCGGGTACGGCGCCACGTCGGCGTCGACCTCCCACACCACGCACCCCGACGCGGCCAACGACCTCAGGAGCGCCGCCTGTTCGGTCCGCACCGACGGTCCGACGGCGAGCACCGCCCGCACCCCGTTCTGGATGACCGCCCGCTCGACCTCCTGGTCGGTCCGCAGCACGGGAACGCCCCCCTCCGCCCCGTCCCCCTGCGTGGCGACGACCCCCACCGGCCGCACCCCGCCCCGCGGATGGCGCAACACGGCGGCGGCCACGCGCTGCGCGGTCGCCGCCGGACCGACGACGAGGGCCGCCCGCGGGTGGCGCAGCAGCGCGGCGCGCCGCCGCCCGTGCACCAGCGCGCGCAGCCCGCCGGCCGCCGTCACCTGCACGGCGAGCCCGGTCAGCACGGCGGCCACGGACAGCACGTCCCGCGGATGCAGCGCCGCCCACAGCGCGACGGCGGCCAGCCAGGCCACCGCCACCCGCCCGCACACGGCGGGCAGTTCCTCCAGCACCGCGGGCACCGGCGCCCGCCCGCCACGCGGACGCAGCAGCAGCGACGCCCCGGCCAGCAGGGCGAGGAACGACGAGGAGTGCCCGGCGGCCGCCCACCAGGCGAGCAGGGCCGCCGCACCGTCGGCGAGGAGCAGCGGGACGGGGGAGGCGGGACGGTCGGGCGGCCGGGCGGCGGGCAGCCGGGAAGCGGTGCCGGAGCCGCGCGGGGGCATGACGGACACGGGGGAGGATCCGTGCTCCCGCGGTGCGACACCGGGGGAGGTCACGGTACGTTCGGCGGTCACGAGTGGATGGACTCCCTGTGCTCTGAGTGCTCGACGCGCTGTGTCGTCCGGTCGGCCTCGGCGCCGCCGGCGGCCGGCCGGAGCGCGTGCGCCCCGGAACCGGCCGGCCGGGTGCCGAGCAGATCGCGGTAGACGCCGGCGACCGCCCTCGCGGTGTGCCGCACGTCGTGGAGGGACAGCACATGGCGGCGGGCCCGGTCGCCGAGGGAGGCGCGCAGCGGCGGGTCGAGCAGCAGCGCGGTCACGGTCCGGGCCAGCGCCGGTGGGTCCTCCGGCGGCACCAGGCACGGGCCGGCCAGCGACGGCGGCAGGCTCTCGCGGGCCCCGTCGACGTCCGTGACCACCACGGGCCGCGCGCAGGCCATCGCCTCCAGCGGCGCCAGCGCCATCCCCTCCCAGCGGGACGGCAGCACGACGAGATCGGCGGCCTGGTACCAGGCCGCCGCGTCCGCCACGGCCCCGGCGAACACCACGGAGCCTGGCGCGGCGGCCCGCAGCCGCTCGCCGTCAGGGCCGTCGCCGACCAGCACGAGCCGCGCCCCGGGCACCCGTTGCCGTACGGCGTCCCAGGCGCGCAGCAGGACGTCCTGCCCCTTCTGCCGGCACAGCCGCCCCACGCACACGGCGAGCGGCGCGTCCGCGTCCATGCCGTGCCGGGCGGCCAGTCGCGCCCTGACCCGGCCCGTGTCGTCGGCGGGCCGGAAGCGCTCGGGGTCGATGCCGTTGGGCACGACGGTCCACCGGCCGCGGATCCCGGCGTCCACCCCGGTGTCCCGCTCCGCCTCGCTCACGCAGATCACCCGGGAGGCCCAGCGCGCCGCCCACCGCTCCCAGCGCAGGGCGAGCGCGGCCGTGCTCCCGCCGACCGCCTCGAAGGACCAGGCGTGCGGCTGGAACACGGTCGGGATGCGGCCGCGCACGGCGAGCCGCCCGGCCAGCCCCGCCTTCGCGCTGTGCGCGTGCACCAGGTCGGGCCGCAGATGCCCGAGGGTGTCGGCGAGTTGCCGTACCTCCCGCACCAGCGAGGGTCCCGGCGAGCGGGTCGCCTCCCAGGTGCGGACGTGCGCGCCGAGGGAGCGCAGCCCGGCGGCGAGTGGGCTGTCCGGGCAGACGGCGGCGACGTCCATGCCGTCCGCCAGCTGCGCCCGCACGAGGTCGGTCACGACCCGGGCGACGCCTCCGTCCACGGGCTGGGTGAGGTGCACGACCCGCGGCCGGCGGCCGGGCGGTGTCAGATCCGTGGACACGGCTTCCTCGCTGACGCAGGTGGTCGGAAGGTGGGGCGGCGGGGTCACGGCCGGGCGTCGACGGCGGCGAAGAGCACGCCGGCCCAGGCGGCGTCCCGCTGGGCGGTGAGGCGGAAGGACGCCTGGTCGCCGGCGCGCGTGAGGAGACCGCCGAGGTCGAACACGTCGGAGTCGTAGCCGAGGGTGTTGGCGTACGCGGGCACGCGCGAGGAGGGCGCGCTCGCCGGGTTGGAGATGGTGGAGTTCAGCACGTCGTCGGCCGGGTTGGCGCCGTTGCCGAGCGCGGTGGCGGTGTCGCCCGCGGCCAGGACGAGGGAGTCGCCGGTGGTGCCGCGGTCGCCGTTGTAGGCCACCATGCCCACCCGGCCCCCGGCGGCGGCCGGGTACGGCAGGTTCCGCAGCGCGAAGGTCGCGCCGGAGTCGCCGCTCAGCGGGGCGAAGCCGTCCCACACGGACAGGTGCCGCAGCGGCTCGGCGGCGTTCTCGTACGCCACCACCAGCGTCCAGCCGCCCCAGGCGCCGGCCGTCGAGCGTCCGCCGGCCACGTTGATCTGTGCGACCGTGTAGAGCCCCGACCCGCTGTCCCGCACCAGCCGCGTCACGTCGGCGGAGGCCTGGAAGGCGTCCGTGCCGCCCGCCACGCGGTGCCCGACGACGGTGTCGGCGAGCAGCTCCTTGTAGTTGCCGCCGGGTTCGGCGATCAGCACGCGCTCGTTGTCCTCGGCCGGCTTCTGCTCGCCCACGAGCAGGTTGCCGCCCCAGTACAGCCGCGCGTAGGTCACCCGCGACCCCTTGGGCAGCCGCACCTCTCCCTGCGAGGAGTTGTACGTGTTGGGGTCGTCGTCGACGTCGATGTAATGCATGTCGAAGTCGCCGTTCACCCCCGGCCGCGTGCCGTTCTGCACCGAGCGGCAGGAGGACGCCGAGGCCCGGCAGGTGGCGGAGGAGTTGGCCGCGCGCACGATGTTGCCGTGCTGAAGGGCCCGGTAGCGCTCGCCGAAGGGAAGTACTTCCGCCTCCGGGGCCGGCGCGGAGGGCGCGGCGGTCGCGGCGACGGCGGTGGGGCCGCAGGGCGCCCAGAGCGCGGTCAGGGCGAGGACGCCCACCGTGGCACGGCGAAGCAGCTGACCCAGGGTTTGGCGCATGACCGTTCGGAGCCTTTCGCAAAAGGATGGCGGCGGCAGGGCAGCGGGGACGAGTGCGATGCGGCCGCCCGAGGAAGGTGCTTCGGAGCACCGCAACTCTAGTCACGAAACGGACAAACACGGTGAAATTCGCCTAAGGGTGGCAAGTGTGTTGGAATCGTGAAGCCGGGTTTGCCGCGCCCGTGCCCCCGCACCGCGGCTCACCTGCCGGAACGCGCAGCAGGGTGACGGCGGCCCGGACCGAAAGGCGTACGCCCGGTTGCGGGGCGTCGCGGGCGCTTCGACGGTGGGTCCAAGATCCGAAGCCCCGCGAAAGGACTCTCCATGCGCGCTCTGCCGGCCCGGCGCATCGCACTCGGCGCCCTGTGCGCCGCCCTCCTGGTCACCACCACAGGCCCGGCCGCCCTCGCGGCCGGCTCCCACCCCGGACAGGACCCGGCGGCATCGCTCGTCGCACGGCTGCCGCAGACCGGAACGACCCGGACCGACCTGACCCCGGTCACCGACCTGGTCCACGCGGTCCTGACCGCTCCCGCCGCCCAACTCCCCCTGGCGGAGGTCCAGCGGCTCGCGGAGGCGGCACGGGAGGCGGTCACCGGGGCGGCGGCCGACGACCCGTCGTCCACCGACACCTCCGTGGCTCCCGCCGCGCCGGCCCTCCCCGGCGCCACGACCCCGGCCACGGGCGTCCTGCTGCCCACGGCCGAGGAGGCCGACGGCACCACGGCGGAGGACCTGAGCGAGGTACGGGAGGCCCTGGACGCACTCCTGGACCTGCTGCTGCCGCAGTCGGACACGGCCGACGCGGGCAGCGCGTCGACCGGGACCGCCGAGTCCACCGGTACGGCGACGACGGAGACGGGCGACGCGAGCGCTGCCACGAGCACCACGGACACCACGGAGTCGGCGGACGGCGTCACGGCCGACGAGTCGGTCGACGCGGCGCTGACGTCGGCCGACGCGCTGCTGGCGCGGGTGGACGAGCTCCTCGCCGCGCTGGCCGGCACCGACGAGCCGACCGTCACGACACTGCCCGCTCCCGCGGCCCCGGCGGCCTCCACGGGGACGGCGACCCCCGCCGAACCCGCCGCGGCACCGGGCCTGCTGCCCGCGCTCACCTCACTCCTGACACCGAATTCCTGACATACGACCGGAGCGTCGGACACTCCATCAGTTCATAGAATTCGTATGAGGACTCGGCAATCTTCGATTTCCCGGTTTCCGCTCCGGCCGGGAATCGTTGTGCACGGCGACAGAACCACTCCGGCGACTCGCGTTGCCGAAGAAAGGAACACGATGAAGTCCCTGAAGGCTGCCGCCGTCCTTGCCGGGTCCCTGATCGCCGCCGGTGTCGCCGCGCCCGCGTACGCCGACTCCACCGACCTGGCGTCCACCGGCCTCGACACGGGCCTGCGCACCGCGGTTCCCTTCGAGCTGATGCCGCTGCAGGACTCGAAGACGCTCGAGACCGACCAGGAATCGGTGATGGGCACGGCGAAGGAGGCGGCCGGCCTCGTGGACGAGATCAAGCCGGTCCGCGGCGACGTGGGACTGCGCGCCTGACGCCACGCAGGAGAAAGCGGCCCCCGGTGCTCAGCGCCGGGGGCCGCTTTCTTTCCCACGCATCCGTGTCCGACGTTCCGCACGCGTACGCCGGAACGGGAACGCGCAGGAGCCCCGGGGCTCGCGGCCTCCGGGGCTCCTGGGTGCTACGACGGGCGTCCGTGGAATCGTGGACCGCCGCGACGTTACTTGTTGACGCAGTAGTTGCCGAAGGCGGGGTTCAGGGCGCCGATCACGTTCACGGTGTTCCCGCAGACGTTAACGGGGATGTGGATCGGAGCCTGAATCACGTTGCCCGACACGACACCGGGCGAGTGGACCGCCGCACCCTCGGCGCCCGAGTGGGCCGAGGCCAGACCGGCACTGCCCAGAACCACGGCACCGGTGCCGAGAGCGATTGCGCCGACCTTCGCGATGTGAGACATCACGTTCTCCTTACTGACTGGTTAAGCGCGGCAGCACGACTAGCGCCGCACGTCCCGCTCAACGCGGGACGGCGACCTGGGTCACGGGGAATGTCCAGAGATCACTCTTTGATGAGTGTTTGTTCCTGATAGCGAGTCGGACGCACCGAGCCGTTCGCCCGTCTGATGTCATCGAGCACCTCTCTGACCTGCATGTTTGCGGAAAAAGTGCGCATCTGGGCGTTTCAGCTATCAAAAGTCGCAAACGTCGCTTACGTTAACAGCGTTCGGTGACCAGTCCGCTACGGACTGTGTCCGCTCGAGAAACGGAGAGGTAATGCGCAAGTTCCAGAAGGCCGCGGTCGTCGTGGCCATGCTCGGCACCGTCGGGTTCGCCGGTTCCGGCGTCAGCTACGCCGGTGAGGGCCCGGAGTTCGAGTTCAACAACGAGCAGACGACGGCCTGCCCCCAGGACAACTCGCAGCTGGGTCTGGTCGCTGTCGACGACGTCAACGCCGGCGTCGGCGCCCTCCTCGGCCTCGGCATCGCGAAGAACAACGAGACCAACTCGATCGCGTGTGCCTCCAGCGTGGCTCTGGGCGGTCGCTGACCACCGTCGGGTGGCTGAGGGCAGGTCCCGAGTCCCGCTCCGTCATGGATCGAGACCCGGGCCTGCCCGGCCCGGCCGTTGTTTCGGGACCGTCGAAGAAAAGGTACATGGTGAAGTCGAAGAAGATCGCGACGGCGGTGACGGGTGTTCTGGGCGGCCTCGCTCTGCTCGCATTCGGCGCGGTGCAGGCCGTGGGTGCTGAGAACCCGGGGAAGTGCGCGGAGGACGAGAACGGAAAAGTTCGTTGCGTCCAGGTGGATGAATACCGCGTCACGGAGACGGAGAGCGGCGTCCGTGTCGACAACAGGACGGCACAGACCTGCTCCGGCACGGGTGAGCTCACCTGCGCCAGCAACCTCGTCGTGGGCTGAACGCCCGACCGGAACGCCGTGCCGGTGAAGCCGCGGTCGGTTCACGGATTCGGCGGTCGGATTTTCTGAGCGGGCGACAGTGCCATAAAGCGAGTTTTTCTTTACAAGACGCCATTCGGTGTTTCGCTATCAATTTCCGCAAGGGTCGTTCTATTTTGGCGGCCGTCACTGGCCGGTCCATCCGGGCCGCGCCATCGAAGAATGGAGAGGTAATGCGCAAGTTCCAGAAGGCTGCGGTCGTTGTGGCCATGCTCGGCAGCGTCGGCTTCCTCGGCGCGGGCGTCAGCTACGCCGGCGACCACCCGGACGTGGAGCTGAACAACAAGCAGGCGACCGCTTGCCCCCAGGACAACTCGGCCAAGGGCCTCATCGTGATCGATGACATCAACCTGGCCGTCGGCATCCTGGGTCTGGGCGTCGCCGAGAACAGCGAGACGAACTCCATCGAGTGCGCCAGCAGCTTCGCCGTCGGCGGCGAGTGATCACTGCAAGGTGATCCGGGCAGGCTCCGGGGTCCTGTCGCCCACCGGGCGACACGGACTCCGGGGCCTGCCCGATTCGTTGCTTGGACCGGATATTCAAGGTCGAGCCAGGAATTCGAGTTGTCGACAAGCGGTGTCGCCGTCGGTCGGGGCGGCGCCGAGTTGAGGAACAGGCAGATGTTCAGTTCGAAGAAGATGTCAGTGGTGGCCGCGGCTCTCGGAGGGGTCGTCCTCCTCGGCTTCGGAGGCGGCCAGGCCGTCGCCGCCGAAAGCCCGGCCACATGCTCCGACGACGGCCAGGGCACCGTCCTGTGCAGGGACACCGGTGAGCGCGAGTTCACCAGCAAGACCTACGGGAAGGTCCGGATGGTCAACGACGTGCGGCAGAGCTGCTCCGGTGAGCGCGCCGACGTCTCCTGCGGGACCAGCCTCACCGTCGACGGGCAGGAGCTCTGACGTTCGTCGCCAGGTGCCAGGAAGGGCCGGGACCCTACGGGGGGTCCCGGCCCTTCCTGGTGCGTTGAGCGCTCGGAGCGTCCGGCGGTCACATCTGCGCGAGACTGTGCTCGGGGCAGGGCGCCTCGACGTCGGTGCAGTACGGCAGTCCCTCGACGGAACGGTCCGTGCAGAAGCGGGCGATCAGGTCCGCCGACTCCTCCCTGCGCTCCACCGTGACCAAGTGGTCTGCCTCCTTCACGGTGGTGAAGAGCGCCCCCGGCATCGTCGCCGCGAACTCCCGCCCCATGTCCGGGGTGCACAGGGTGTCGTACTCCCCGGTGAACACCAGCGTCGGCACCCGCGGTACCGGCAGCGGCTCGTAGCACCCGTGCGTCACCAGCCGGATGTTGTGCTCCACGGCCTTCCTGATCTCGTCCTGCGTCTGGTTCACGAACTGCCGCTGGAGCAGCCGCGCCACAGCCGCGTGCCGGCGGACCTTCCCGGCCTCGGGGTTCGACATGAACAGCCGCACCAGCCCTTCCGCGGCCCCCTCGATGTCACCCCGCTCCAGCGTCTGCGTCAGCCGCGGCACGGCCTCGCTGTAGAGCTCGGGCAGCCGGTTCGCCGCGGCACCGAAAACGATGCGCCGGACCGACTCCGGATTGCGCTGCGCGAACCGTAGCCCCACGACCTCCCCGAAGCAGCCGCCGAAGAGATTCACCGAGGGCACGCCGATCTCCGTCAGCATGTGCTGCACGGCGTCCCCGAGGAAGTCGATGTCGTAGGAGGCCGGCAGGAAGTCCGAATCGCCGTAGCCGGGAAGGTCCACCGTGATCAGCGTGCACAGCGGCGCCAGCCACCTTTCGTGACTCTGCCAGGAGTACCGGTCCTGCGACGAGCCGCCCAGCAGCAGCAACGGCTCCGTCTGCGGCGCGCCCTGCCGGACGATCCGGCAGGTGTACCGGAACCCCCCGAACACCAGCTCGCGCTCCTCCGCCTGCTCGGGCGCTGAGGGGGCGGGCCGGGAACTCTCCGCACGGGGTGGGGCCTGGGCGGCGATGACGGCAGTGCGCATGAGCGGCTCCGGGGAAGGCGGCGCGGGACGGTGGTGAACCGCTCCATCCTTACCAGTGAACTCACCATTCAGGCGTAACCACCCAATTGTGGGCGATCCTGGCTAAAAGGTCAGCTGGGTGCGCGTGTTCGCCCGCCGGAGCAGGGTGACGGGTGCCCGCGTGGGGGAGCGCATCCGCGCGCGAGCGCCCCCCCGGCGGCGCCTAACGGACGACCACGTAGTCCCCGGCCGACGCCTTCGCGCCGGAGGTGGTGTTGCCGTAGTACACCCAGCGCCAGGTGCCGGACCTGGTGGCCTTCACCGTGGTCCTGAGCACGCCGGTCTTGTTGGACTTCACCTTCCTGACCGTGGTGTAGGCCTTGGCGCCCGCCGCCTTGAACTGGAGGCTCACGGTGCGGCCCGCGTATGCCTGGTACGTGTGCGTGTCCCAGTTGGCCCGGGTGACCTTCCCGGTCACGGTGAGCGTCCTGCCCTTGCGGACCGGTTCCGGCGAGGCGTTGACGGTGACACGGGTGGCCCGCTTGACCTGGAGCGGGACCTTCACGTCGTCGATGTCGTGCTTGGCGCCGGCGAGCCAGACGCGTCCGGCGGTCTTCCACGCGCCGGCGTCCTCGTTGCCGAAGTCGTAGTGGCGCGGGTCGATGTACAGCCACTCCTCGTAGTCGCAGATCCCCTTGGCCCGGTTCACCACCTTGCAGTCGGAGTTCTCGATCGTGTTCCACAGCTGGTCGCCGGACTCCAGGCTGCCGCGGTAGGGGAACACGACCACCCCCGGGTCGTGCTTGAGCCTGGTCGTCATCCGGTAGGTCGCGTGCACCACGACCTCCTCCTTGACCCCGATCACGATCGGCTTCCCGCCGTTCACCTTGACGTTGCTGAAGGAGACCCCTCCCTCGGCCGCGCCCGCCGGCACCGCGGAGACCGCCGTGAACGCGATCGCGGCCCCGCCGGCCACCAACGCGCTCCCCATGGCCCTTCTCGTCCTCAAGTGCCCCTCCCTTTCCCCTGTGGGCCGCTGATGTTCAGCGGCTGACCAGGGGACACGTGAGCGCGGTGGGAGGTTGCGGGCGCTGCGGCAACGATTCGATCACCGGGCACGCTTTCGACAGGGCCGCAGGCGGACTACTCGCTCAGGCCCACGAGGCACCAGCCGCGCCGGGCCGCCTCGGTCAGGACGTGTCCCCACTGCGTCAGCAGGTCCACGAACGCGTCGACGTCAGGGACCCATCCGTCGGGGGCGGCGGCATTCTCGGCGAACGGCTCCCGCATCCGGTCGAGGTGCGGGTGTGCGCGGTCGGTGTTTCTGGCGGCTCAGCTCGACCAGTGACCGCGCCCTCCGGCCGCCCGTCGGGGCCGTGGCCGTCGCCACCACGAAACGCCCTGGAGGGGAGATCCCCTCTGGGGCGTTCTGGCTGGTGGCGGGTTGCGCCCCCGGCAGGACTCGAACCTGCGGCCAAGCGCTTAGAAGGCGCCTGCTCTATCCACTGAGCTACGGGGGCCGGGTGTGGTGGCCTGTCGTCGGGGTGCCCTGGTGGGGGCCTGTCCGTGACGTTTGCCGGAGACAAGGATAGGGCTCCCGCATCCTTGTCCCTGTCGCCTCGCCTCCGTGGCTCGATGTGGAGGTTCGGTGAAGCGGTCCTGATAATCGCAGGCAGGTACGAATCGTGCACTCGTTTTGGCCTCTGGCGCATCGGGTGTTGTGCACTCGTTATGCCTCGGCTGTGCACGCGTCGCAGACGCCCCTTCCATCCGCTTGTGTCCTGTCGGCGCGCAGACGTGCTCATATGCTTCAGAATTACCCTGAAATTGGGCATTCTTCGCATGTGGTGACCTTGGACGTACGGCCTCAGCTGCTCGACGCACTCTCCGCCCTGCGCGACCGTGTCGCCGCCGCACGCTTCCCGCTGCCCCTCGCCGGGGCCGCCCGCGCGCGTGCCAACCGCGACGAACTGCTCGCCCAGCTGGACGACTACCTGGTGCCGCGGCTGAGAGACCCCGGCGCGCCGCTGCTGGCCGTCGTCGGCGGATCCACCGGAGCGGGGAAGTCCACGCTGGTGAACTCGCTCGTAGGCCGGCGCGTCAGCGAGGCGGGCGTGCTGCGGCCGACGACACGGACGCCGGTGCTCGTCTGCCATCCGGAGGACCACCACTGGTTCAGCGGCATGCGCGTACTGCCCGACCTCACCCGCGTCTGGGTGCCCCACCACCAGGACCCCGCCGACGACCTGCTGCTGCCCGGCGAGGACCCCGCGCGTGTCCTGCGCGTCGAGACCGCCGACACCCTGCCGCCCGGCCTCGCCCTCCTCGACGCGCCCGACATCGACTCCCTGGTCTCCGACAACCGCGTCCTCGCCGCCGAGCTGATCAACGCCGCCGACATCTGGATCATGGTCACCACCGCCGCCCGCTACGCCGACGCCGTCCCCTGGCACATGCTGCGCACCGCCAAGGAGTACGACGTCAGCCTGGTCACGGTGCTCGACCGGGTGCCGCACCAGGTGGTCTCCGAGGTGTCACGCCAGTACGGCGCCCTCCTCACCAAGGCCGGGCTCGGCGACGTGCCCCGGTTCACCGTGCCCGAGCTGCCCGAGTCCGCCTGGGGCGGCGGGCTGCTGCCCGGCACCGCCGTCGCCGCGCTGCGCACCTGGCTCGTCCACCAGACGCTCGACCCGGCCGCCCGCCAGCACGTCATGGCCCGCACCGCGTACGGCATCCTCGACTCGCTCAACTCCCGGCTCCCCGAGCTGGCCGGCGCCGCCGCCGCCCAGTACGCCGCCGCGCTGCGCCTCACCTCCGCCGTGGAGACCGCGTACGACAGCGAGCATTCGCGGGTGCGGGGGCGGCTGCAGGCCGGGGCCGTGCTCGCCGGGGACGCCCTCAAGCGGTGGCGCGCCTTCCCCCTCGACTGCACCCCCGGCGAGCTGCTCGACACGCTCGTGGAGAGCCTCAGCGCGCTCCTGCTGTGCGCCGTCGCCGCCGCCGACGAACGCGTCGACGAGACCTGGCGGCGCGAGCCCGCCGCCGAGGCGCCCGAGCTCACCGCCCGCGACAGCGCCTCCGAGAGCGTCGAGCACCGCATCGGCCTCGCCGTACGGCGCTGGCGGCGCGAGCTGGAGGAACTCGCCGAGGAGGAGGTGCGCGAACTGGAACGCGGCGTCGCGCCCGAGCCCGAGACGGTCACCGCCCTCGTCGCCACGGTCCTGCTCGGCGGCCGCCGCGCCCGGACAGCCGGGGAGACCCTCGCCGAGCGGATCGGCGCCCACGGCGCGCTGCGCCTGCGCGACCGCGGCGGACGGCTCCTCGTCGCCCACGTGGACCGGATCATGCACGCCGAACGCGAACGCCGGCTCGCCCCGATCGACACGCTCGAGGTGCACGCGGAACCCCAGCCGGAACTCATCGCCGCGTTGTCCGTACTGCAGAAGGAGAGGTGACCGGTGACCGCCGTCACTGACCAGGACCACACCGAGCACCCCGAGCACTCCGAGCACTCCGAGCCCGGCGAACCTGCCGAGCGCCCCGAGCACCCCGGGCGCCCCGCCCGCGCGGACGGTGCCCGCGCGGACGGGGCCGGCGCCTGGGACGACGGGCTGATCGCCCGCCGGGTGAACGGCACCACCGCCGGGAGTTCGTCGGAGGAACAGCCCGCCGTCGTGGAACCCCGCGCCTCCACACCGCAGAAGGTGGTCCCCCTGTCGTACGACCCGCAGCTCGCCTCCCGTCTGGACGCGCTGCGCGAGCTGGTGGGGCTGAGCCGCGCACGCCTCGACAACCGCACCCTCTCCCAGGCGGGACGCGTGCTCGACGAGGCCGCCGCGCGACGCCGCCTCTCCGGACAGCACACCGTCGTCGCCATCGCGGGCGCCACCGGCAGCGGCAAGTCGCAGCTGTTCAACACGCTGGCCGGGGTGCCGATCTCGGAGACCGGCGTACGGCGCCCCACCACCGCCGCCCCCATCGCGTGCAGCTGGAGCGACGGCGCGGCGAGCCTCATCGAACGCCTCGGCATCCCGCCCCGGCTGCGCCGCCGCCCCCTCCAGGCCATGACCGACGCCGACGAACGGCTGCGCGGGCTCGTCCTCGTCGACCTGCCCGACCACGACTCGGCGGCCGTGGAGCACCGCGAGCAGGTCGACCGGGTGCTGGGGCTGGTCGACGCGGTGATCTGGGTCGTCGACCCGGAGAAGTACGCCGACGCCATGCTGCACGAGCGGTACCTGCGGCCCATGGCGGCACACGCCGAGGTCATGTTCGTCGTCCTCAACCAGGTCGACCGGCTGCCCGGCGACGCAGCCGAACAGGTCCTCGACGACCTGCGGCGGCTCCTGGACGAGGACGGCATCGTCCTGGGGGAGTACGGCGAGCCCGGCACGACCGTGCTCGCCCTGTCGGCACTCACCGGGGACGGCGTGGGCGACCTGCGCGAGGCGCTCGCCCGGTTCGTGGCCGAGCGCGGGGCGCCCGCCCGCCGGATCTCCGCCGACGTCGACATCACCGCCGCCCGCCTGTGGCCCGCGTACGCGACGCGCCGGCGCACCGGGCTGAGCGAGGAGGCGCGGGAGGAGTTCTCCGACCGGCTCGCGGACGCCGTGGGCGCCACCGCGGCGGGCGAGGCGGCCGAACGCGCCTGGCTGCGCAACGCCAACCGCGCCTGCGGGACCCCCTGGCTGCGGCTGTGGCGCTGGTGCCAGGCGCGGCGCGAGCCGACCACCGGCAGGGTTCCCCTGGGCGGCCGCCCCGACGAGGAGGTCACCGCGCGGCAGCGCGTGGAACAGGCGGTCCGCACGGTCGCCGACCGTGCCTCCACCGGACTGCCCACGCCCTGGGCGCAGGCGGTGCGCGAGGCGGCGGTGCGCGGGTCGCAGGGGCTGCCCGAGGCACTCGACGAACTGGCCGTGCGGGCCGGGCTGCCGCCGGGGCGGCCGCCGCGGCCCGGATGGTGGCCGGTCGCCGTGCTCGTGCAGGCGTCCATGACGATCCTGCAGTTCGTGGGCGGGCTGTGGCTGCTCGGGCAGATCATCGGCGTCATGACGCCGAACCTGGGCGTGCCGGTGCTGCTGATGGTCATCGGGATCGTGGGCGGGCCGCTCGTCGAGTGGAGCTGCCGGATGGCCGCGCGGGGGCCGGCCCGGCGGTACGGGCTGGAGGCGGAGAGACGGCTGCGTGAGGCGGCGGCCGGGTGCGGGCGCGCCCGCGTGCTGGATCCGGTGGCGGCGGAGCTGCTGCGGTACCGGGAAGTGCGTGAGCAGTACGGGCGTGTGGCCGGGGTGGGGGCGGGGAGCGGGGGGCGTTGAGACGGCCGCGTTTTCGCGGTGTGGCCGTCGCGCCGTAACGCCACTCGTCCGGGTGGCGGGGTTTTCCACAGGGTGGGGGCGGTCCACAGGGCTCGGCGGGGTCCGGCCCGGCCGAGGCAGTCTGACTGCGCGGTGACCACGGAGCGCGAGGTGCTCCGGAGTCACCGCGCCAGACGGCAGCCGTACGGGACGGACCCGTACGCGTATCCGCCCGGCGCCGGTGAGGGAGCCGGCGGGTCCGGGCCAGGGAGGGAAACGCGATGAACGAGACGATGGTGTGCGTGGTGGGCAACGTGGCGACGCGGCCCGTGTACCGGGAGACGGTCTCCGGGCCCTCGGCGCGGTTCCGTATCGCGGTCACCGCGCGCTACTGGGACCGGGAGAAGAACAGCTGGGCCGACGGACACACCAACTTCTTCACGGTGTGGGCCAACCGGCAGCTCGCCACCAACGCGGCGGCGTCCCTGTCGGTGGGTGAACCGGTGATCGTGCAGGGCCGCTTGAAAGTGCGTACGGAGACGCGGGAAGGCCAGCCGGACTGGATGTCGGCGGACATCGACGCGGTGACCGTCGGGCACGACCTCGCCCGCGGCACGACCGCCTTTCGCCGCACCCCGCGCCCGGAGTTGACGCCGCCGTCGGACCGCGCGGAACCCGTCTGGGAGACGGACCCGGCACCGTCACCGCCGACCGACGGGACGGCGGCGGACGGGGCCCCGGACGCCGGCAGCGGTGAGGCGGCGGGTGAACTCCGGCCGGAAGCAACCATGGTGACGTGAAATCAGCGGTGACGTGCTTCGTCACGGCAGCTGTCCGAACCGAGGCTTATCGACGGATCGATGCTGAACCGTCCTGCGGGGATTTGTCGATAAGCCCTGTTCAGCGGCGTCCCGGCGATAACGATTCCGATTCGGATCATCGCTCCGACGCGATCACCGGCAAGCGCTGTCCGACGGCTCCTTAGGATGCCGGGCATGGCTCCGGGGGTCCTTGGGGCCGGAGATTCTGCTGGTGGGACCGTCCCCCCACGTCACGGGTCCTGCTCGGAAGGGAATTCGGTGTCTGTTTCGTTCTCCGCGCGGCGCCTGCGCGGACGTGGGTCGGCCCGCCTCACGGCGGGGACGCTGGTGACGGGGATCGTCGCCGCCACCGTGCTCGCCGGTGCCGGACCGGCCTCCGCGGGCGACCCCGGGACGATGCCGCGGCACAACGGAGCAGCCGCGACGATCGACGGGCTCAAGACGTACGGCACGGCCGTCATCCACGGGGCCGCCGGTGACACGCAGGTGTCGGCGGGGCTGTTCGAGATGTCCGTCGAGGGCGGCGGCATGCTGCACACCTACTGCGTCGACATCCACACCCCCACCCAGCAGGACGCCAAGTACCACGAGACCGCCTGGAGCGGCACCTCGCTCGGCACCAACAAGGACGCCGGCCGGATCCTGTGGATCCTCGAGCACTCCTACCCGCAGGTGAACGACCTGGCGGCGCTCGCGAAGAAGGCGGGCGTCCGGGGCCAGCTCACCGAGCAGGACGCCGCGGCCGGCACCCAGGTGGCGATATGGCGCTACTCCGACGGCGTGGACGTCGACGCCCTCGACCCGCAGGCCGCGCAGCTCGCCGACTACCTGGAGAAGAAGGCGCGGAAGGCGGCGGAGCCGCCGGCGTCGCTGACCCTGGACCCGCCGGTCGTCGCCGGCCGTCCGGGCGAGCGGCTCGGCCCGGTCACCGTCCGCACCGACGCGCGGAGCGTCACGGTCTCCCCGCCCGCGGACGCGGCCACCTCCGGCATACGCGTCGTGGACGCCGAGGGCGAGCCCGTGACCACCGCCGGCAACGGCAGCAAGCTGTACGTCGAGGTCCCGGAGGACGCGGAGACGGGCACCGCCCAGCTGACCGTGCAGGCGGCGACGAGCGTGCCGGTCGGCCGTGCCCTCGTCTCCGAGAGCCGCAGCCAGACGCAGATCCTGGCCGGGTCCAGCGAGTCGACCGTCTCCGCGACGGCGAGCGCCGGCTGGTCCGCGGAGGGCGCGATACCCGCCGTGTCGGCCCGCGAGAACTGCGCCGCGGGCGCGGTGGACGTCACGGTCGCCAACCACGGTGACGCCGCGTTCGCCTTCGAGCTGGCGGGCGCCGAGTACACCGTGGAGGCCGGCAGCTCCCACACGGTGACGGTCCCGCTGAACGAGGACCAGCCGTACGACTTCACCGTCGAGGGGCCGGACGGCTTCCAGCAGCGCTTCACCGGGATGCTCGACTGCCGTACGCGGGCCGCCGAGGTGGGGACGACGACCCAGACCCTCTCGGGTCCGACGCCGACCCCGGTCGCCGCCCCGGACACGGACACCAACCTCGCCGAGACCGGCGCGTCCAGCATCACTCCGTGGATCACCGGCACCGCCATCGCACTGGTCGTCCTCGGCGGTGCGGGCCTGGTCCTCACCCGCCAGCGGCAGGGCGCCTCCGGCGACAACGGCTGACGGAGGACGGACGCGGGGCCGTGCCCCGCGGTGCCTCACGACGGGTGGTCGAGGGCGGCGAGCCAGTCGCCGAGGGCACGGAAATCGGCGTTCTGGAGGCCGCGGGCCGGGTCGACGCGGTGGAGGAGCGCCGGCCCGGGATGGGCGGCGGCGACCCACTGACGGTCGACGGCGCCGATCTCGTCGTCGACCCAGACGAACGGCCGGCCGCCGGCCCACTCGACGAGCGGGCGGGTCTTCCAGTGCAGGCCGCGAAGGCCCGGCCCGTCGGCCTCGGGCAGGTCCAGCACGGGCAGCCTCGGCAGCCCGAGAGGCGGCGCGACGACCTCGTTCGCCTCCTCCATCCACGTGGTGGCCCACACGAGCGAGCAGCCCAGGGCCAGCAGGCGGGCGCCGAGGGTGGGGTCGAGGCGGGCGAGCAGGGGGTTGCCGTGGTCGGCGGGGGCCGTCGGGGGAGGTGGGTGCGGCGACCCGAAGGGGATCAGCGGGCCGTCGACGTCGAGGAAGAGGAGGGGGCGCTCCGCTGCGGCACTCCCGCACATGACCATGGGGTGATCCTGGCACGCATCCGGCCGCCCCTGTGCGCCGACCGGTCGTGGCCGTGATGTGCGTGCGGCTTTCCGTCCATGCGGCACACCGTGGTACACCGTGGCAGAAGGAGCGCGTTGCGGCTACAGCCGTCGTACACCGTCCTACCAGGCGCGACGTGCTCGCAACAGGCCCAGGCGCGCAGCTGCCGTCAGCCCGCCCGCCTCAACCCTTCAGCACGCGATCGAGCGCCGCCCGGCCTGCCGGTCCCCACGCCGGCTTGCCGCCGGGAAGGCCCAGGTCCCCGTTCCTGCCCATCAGCATGAGGAACAGGCTCTTCAACGCGGCCAGCCCACGGGCGCGCCGGATCGTCCCCGCGTCCGCTCGCTCGTACGCGTCGAAGAAGCGGGAGACCGCGCCCGCGGGAAGGATGACCCAGGCGGCCGCGAGATCCCACGCCGGGTCGCCGGCGCAGATGTCGCCGAAGTCGATCACGCCCGAGAGCGTCCCGTCCGAGACGACCACGTTGGCCGGATGGAGGTCGCCGTGCAGCCAGAGCGGCGGTCCCTCCCACTCGGGCGCCGCGACGGCGTCGTCCCAGACGGCGCGGACGTCGTCGGCGAGGTCGTCGGGGACGACGGCGTCGAAGAACCGGTCGAAGCCGTCCGCGCACTCCTTGGGACGGCCACCGCGGTCCCCGCTGACCGGGGCGCCGGCGGGTGCCTCCACATGCAGCGCTCTGAGGAAACCCGCCAGGGCGTCGGCCGCGTGGTCGCCGCGACTGATCGAGGAGCAGTCCAGCGGATCGCCGGGCACCCACGTCATCACGGTCCAGTGCTTGGGGAAGCGCGGGGACGGCTCGCCGGACCGTACCGGGGTGGGCACCGGAAGCGGCAGGCGCGGGGCCAGCACGGGCAGCCACCGCCGCTCGTTGAGCTGGAGCTCCGGAGTGGGGTCCATGCGCTGCATGCGCACGGCCAGCTCGTCCCCGAGACGCCACATCTGGTTGCCCCATCCGCCCGCCACCTCACGGATGTCGAGTCCCGCCAGGTCCGGATGCTGCTCCCGCAACAGGTCGCGGACCAGGTCCGCGGTGATCTCGATCTCGGTGTCGGTCATGCGCACGCACAGTACGGGAGTGACGGGGGAGTTGACCGCCGTGATGGGACGCCCCGCCCGGCTGTGTTCCTCGACCTACTTCGGGAGGGAGAGGTCGTGAGTTACAGGCCGTTTCGCTCGATCAGGGAGCCGTCGGGTCCGAGCGTGTACGCGCGTGGCGGTCCCATGGCTTCCACCGCCCTGCGCAACTGCGCCTCCCGCTCCGCGAGGTCAGGATCGTGCGGGTCCCGCACCTTGAAGCCGTGCAGGCGGATGGTGTCCGCGTCGACGTCGTCCGGCTCGGGGCGGCCCTCCTGGACGAAGCCGCAGAGCGCACGCAGGGCGTCTTCTCCCAGGTCCAAGGGGTGGAACGGCAGGGGGTATGTCTTTTCGTCCTCGTCCGGCCAGGGGATGACGTCGGCCGGGCGGTTTCCGGCCCAGTAGGGCCGTTCGAAGGGGAGCGGTTCGCCGAAGTCCTCGATGATGCCGCTGTCCGGAGACAGGCTCAGGGAACGGATGAGACGTCCGTCCTCCCACACGGCGAAGGCCAGCCAGTCGACGACGCTGTGCATGGCGTGGAGGACGAGCCGTCGGCCGGCACTCGCGGCCACGAGGTGTCCGGGAAGCTGGGACGGGGCATCGATCATCACCCTCTGGTCACCGATGACGTCCACGCCGGGCCAGCTGGCCGCGTACGTCGTCCCCTCCGGGGGGTACACGCCGTCCCAGAGAGTCGACCCCTCGCACTCCTCGAACTGTCGGCCCGGGTGGAGCCGCCGCAGCATGCCGAGGGTCCGGTCAAGATCCGCTGCCCCCACCCGTCGCAGCGCCCCAGGCACGTCGCTGTCGGCATACACCAGCAGTCCCGTCTTGGCTCCCACGCCAACCCCCCATTTGTTGGTCCTGATGGCGGACGCACCGTAGCGCCACGCACTGACAACGAAGGCGGCACGTTCCGCCCTGGGCCCACTGGGCCCACTGGGCGCCGGAGTCGCTATCCGTGAGCTGAGAGGTCCACGCTTCCCAGCGCACGGCCTTTCCGTTCGTGGTGGCGTAACGGCACCGCGAGTGGGCAGCCCACCAGGGGCTTGACACCGATAGGGGAGGTGTCAGGCAGCCTGGCCGTCGTGGGCCTGACCGGCGCCCCGGTACGCGGAGACGGCCTCCCTCGGACGTTCAATAGGACATCCGAACTGGAAGCAGTACGGCGGCACCACCGCACAGCAACCCCTCCGATCACCTCCGGCCGCTGGCTCCGTCCAAGCCCCGTAGCGGCCGGAATGGCCGTTGCCGGCTCCAGTTGCGCTGGAACGGTCGCAAGCCGCTGGTGCCGAGGCGGCTGCCCGTCGGCGACGGCCGGAGCGGGTTCGGATCGAATGCCTTGAAGCTGGTGTCTCAGGTTCTGATCTTGCCGGGGCAGCATGGCGGAGGAAGCCGCGAAAAGTGGCCGCCGGCACCCTGGACCTCAAGTGCGCTGGCATGGCTGGGCTGTTCCCCGAGGAACTGCTCACGGCGACCGATACGGTCCTCGACACCTTCGAGGACCAGCTTGCCGAACAGGGGCGTGGAAGGAGTGACCGCGCTGCTGCACCGGTTCCGCCGCCTGCGTATCCGCTTGGAGATCCGCGACGGCATCCACCACGCGTTCGTCACCCTCGGCGGCGCTGTTATCTGCTGGCAACGACTGCGCACCGCACTCTGTCGAGAGTAAGGGCGGGCGATCGCCCCGGGGGCCCACGCGATGCGTCACAACGCATACGTGGCAGTCGGGCCCGCGCAGCCTCACATCCGGGATCTCAGAACGTCGACCTCACAACCCGGCGCGAAGGGGTCGAATCCGTGCTCGATCAGCCAGCGAACTGCCAGAAGGCTCCGCAACGACCACCACGCGTGGATCACGTCGAGGTCGACGTCGGTGCCGTAGCCGGCGACGACGTCGTGGAGGTGCTCCTCGTGTCCGAGCGTGAAGGTGGCAAGGTCGTACAGGGCATCACCCCGGCCCGCCTCCGACCAATCGATGATGCCGGTGACCTCGTCGCCCTCGACGAAGACGTGCGCGACCTGCAGGTCGCCGTGCGTGAACGCCGGAGTCCACGGCCGGAGCGCGGCCTCGGCGACCTGGCGGTTGCGGATGATCAGGTCGGCGGGCAGGACGTCGTTCGTCACGAGCGACTCGCACTCGGCGTCGAGTTCCGCCGCCAGCGCGACGCTGCTCCGGCCGGCCTGGCCCGGCCGGGGCGGCAGGGGTGCTTCGTGCAGTTCTCGGATGGCGGCGCCCGCTGCGGCCCACGCCGCCGGCGACCCGGTCGACGGCCTGCCGAGGCGCCCAAGCGTCGTCCCCGGGAGTGCGGCGATCGCGAGCACGGGCGGCTTGCGCCACAAGACCTCCGGGGTCGGGACCGGCGCGAGGGACATCATCTCGACTTCGACGTCGATGCGCGCCTGATCGGCGTCCACCTTCAAGAACACATCGCCGACGCGCAGAGTCGCGCGCTCGGAATGGGCGACGACGACTTCGACCTCGTTCATGGGCGACCACTATCCAGGGGGTGATCGCCGTGCACCAGCGGTCCCGTTTTGGATCCCCCAGCAGCAGCCCTCCCCGTGCCGTGTCGCCCTCGTGGCGGGCGGACCATAGCGCCACGCACCGACAGCGCAGGCGGCCGTCCGAGGCTCCCCGAGCCGACCGGCGGTGACCGACAGTGACAGGTGAGCCGCGCGCCGCAACCGTGAACCCGCAGGTCAGGGCGGTCCGGCGGAACGGGTTTCCCCCGAGGGGTGGCGGTCGGGCAAGATGGGGTGTATCTGCCCACTGCCTGATTTCAAGTTGCCGGACGGTTTCTCTTGGCTGAGTACATCTACACCATGCGCAAGGCGCGCAAAGCGCACGGCGACAAGGTGATCCTCGACGACGTCACCCTGAGCTTCCTGCCGGGGGCGAAGATCGGTGTCGTCGGGCCGAACGGCGCCGGTAAGTCGACGGTTCTGAAGATCATGGCGGGGCTGGAGCAGCCGTCGAACGGTGACGCCTTCCTCACTCCCGGTTACACCGTGGGCATCCTGCTCCAGGAGCCCCCGCTGAACGAGGACAAGACCGTCCTGGAGAACGTCCAGGAGGGTGTCGCCGAGGTCAAGGGCAAGCTCGACCGGTTCAACGAGATCGCCGAGCAGATGGCGACCGACTACTCCGACGCGCTGCTCGAAGAGATGGGCAAGCTGCAGGAGGAGCTGGACCACGCCAACGCCTGGGACCTCGACGCCCAGCTCGAGCAGGCCATGGACGCCCTGGGCTGCCCGCCCGGCGACTGGCCGGTCGCCAACCTCTCCGGTGGCGAGAAGCGCCGGGTGGCGCTGTGCAAGCTGCTGCTCGAGGCGCCCGACCTGCTGCTCCTCGACGAGCCCACCAACCACCTCGACGCCGAGTCGGTGAACTGGCTGGAGCAGCACCTCGCCAAGTACGAGGGCACCGTCGTGGCCGTCACCCACGACCGGTACTTCCTGGACAACGTCGCCGGGTGGATCTGCGAGGTCGACCGCGGCCGTCTGCACGGCTACGAGGGCAACTACTCCAAGTACCTCGAGACCAAGGCCGCCCGCCTCAAGGTCGAGGGCCAGAAGGACGCCAAGCGGCAGAAGCGCCTCAAGGACGAGCTCGAGTGGGTGCGCTCCAACGCCAAGGGGCGCCAGGCCAAGTCCAAGGCGCGTCTGGCCCGCTACGAGGAGATGGCCGCCGAGGCCGACAAGATGCGGAAGCTGGACTTCGAGGAGATCCAGATCCCGCCGGGCCCGCGTCTGGGCAACGTCGTGGTCGAGGTCAACAACCTCACCAAGGGCTTCGGCGAGAAGCTCCTCATCGACGACCTCAGCTTCACCCTCCCGCGCAACGGCATCGTCGGCATCATCGGTCCGAACGGCGCCGGCAAGACAACGCTGTTCAAGATGATCCAGGGGATCGAGCAGCCCGACTCCGGCTCCATCAAGGTCGGCGACACCGTCAAGATCTCCTACGTCGACCAGAGCCGCGAGAACATCGACCCGAAGAAGACGCTGTGGGCGGTCGTCTCCGACGAGCTCGACTACATCAACGTCGGACAGGTCGAGATGCCGTCGCGGGCGTACGTCTCCGCGTTCGGCTTCAAGGGCCCGGACCAGCAGAAGCCGGCCGGTGTGCTCTCCGGCGGTGAGCGCAACCGCCTGAACCTCGCGCTCACCCTCAAGCAGGGCGGCAACCTGCTGCTCCTCGACGAGCCGACCAACGACCTCGACGTCGAGACGCTCTCCTCCCTGGAGAACGCGCTGCTGGAGTTCCCCGGCTGCGCCGTGGTCGTCTCCCACGACCGGTGGTTCCTCGACCGCGTGGCCACGCACATCCTGGCCTACGAGGGCGACTCCAAGTGGTTCTGGTTCGAGGGCAACTTCGAGTCGTACGAGAAGAACAAGGTCGAGCGGCTCGGCCCGGACGCGGCCCGTCCGCACCGTGCCACCTACAAGAAGCTGACCCGGGGCTGATCTCTTGCGGCACATCTACCGCTGCCCGCTGCGCTGGGCGGACATGGACGCGTACGGCCACGTCAACAACGTGGTGTTCCTCCGTTACCTGGAGGAGGCCCGTATCGACTTCCTGTTCCGCCCGGAGAAGGACTTCAAGCAGGGGTCCGTGGTGGCGCGCCACGAGATCGACTACAAGCGGCAGCTCGTGCACCGGCACCACCCGGTCGACATCGAGCTGTGGGTCACGGAGATCAGGGCGGCGTCCTTCACCCTCACCTACGAGGTGAAGGACGACGACCTGGTCTACGTCCGCGCGTCGACGGTGATCGTGCCGTTCGACTTCGAGGCGCAGCGTCCCCGGCGGCTCACCGCGGAGGAGCGCGAGTTCCTCCAGGAGTACACGGACGACGCCGTCGCCGGTGACAAGGAGGAGGCCGTCGCCGCATGACGGTCCTCCACCTCGCCGACGAGGGGGAGGCCGCGGATCTCGCGGCCTTCCTGTCCCGGCTGCTGCACTACGACCGCGGCGCCGCCGTCCGCCTCCAGGCGGCCGGCACGGCGCTCGCGGTCTTCGGCCGTCCCCCCTCGTTCGAGGTGCTGGCGATCCGCGCGGTGCGGCTGGCCAAGCCGTACGAGAACGGGCTCGACGTCACCCTGGACGTGACGGTGTCCGCCGGTGAGCTGCTGGAGACGGTGGACGAGTCCGCCGCCACCGCGGCCGTGCCGGCGGCGGTCACCGGGCCGCCGTGGGCCGGGGTGCTCCCGCCGCGCGGCGGCTGGAAGCCCGAGCCCGGCCTTCCCGAGCCCGAGCGGCTGCGTCGGCTCGTCGCCGCCTCGGTCGCGGAGTTCCGCTCCCGCACCGAGCAGTTGGCGCCGGAGCAGCGCACGCGTGCCGAACTCGACCGCGTCGGGCGGGAGATATGGTCCCGCACGGTCGCGGACACCGGCCTGCCGGTGCGCGCCGTGCACGCCGCCCAGTCGCTCCGCTTCCTGCGCGGCGACGACCAGGCCCTGTTCTCGTCCGGGTCGTGGCTGCGGCTGCGGACGCCCTACGGCTCCGTCGCGGTGCGGCGGTCGGGCGTGGGCACCCTGGGACTGAGCGTCCGCTGACCCTCACCGCGCCTGTCCCCGCGTCCCTCGCGGCTGCTGTCGGCCGGGTGGACGGTGATGTAGTCCCGGTTCCGGCATGCGGGCCCAGCGGTGGCGCGGCCGGCTCAGCGTTCGCTGACGGTCGGTGCGCGTGGCTGGGCGTGGCTCGCGGCCGCTGTGGTGCGGGCGGACGGTGACGTGGTCCGGTTCCGGTGCGTGGCCTCGCGTGCCGGCTCAGCGTCCGCTGACGCCCGCCGCGTCTGTCCCCGCGTCCCTGGCTGCCGGTTGTCGTCCGTTTTCGGTTCCGTGTTCGGCGGGACTGCGTGGGTGCCCGCGGGGCCGGGATCGGTGGGCGTCGGCGGTCGGCGTCCGCCTTATCGGTCTTCGCGGCCGCTGTCGTCCGGGCGGACCGCGATGTGGTCCGGTTCCAGTTCCAGGGCCACGCGGTCGCGCATGCCGAGTGCGGTGGTGTA
The DNA here is from genome assembly GCA_014649355.1 of Streptomyces althioticus. GTDB lineage: Bacteria > Actinomycetota > Actinomycetes > Streptomycetales > Streptomycetaceae > Streptomyces > Streptomyces althioticus. The sequence goes on along the minus strand of BMSW01000005.1, from coordinate 183,238 downwards.
CTCGGCCGGGAGCTGGAGACGGCCCGCCCGGTCCAGCATCGCGTACTCGCGGGCGACCACCTTCTCGTCGCCGGTGGCCGCGTCCACCTCGCTGCGGCGCAGCACCTCCGTCGAGGTGCGGCCGTCGCGGATGGCGACCGTGCGGCTGACCTCGTTCGCCACCGCCTGGTCGTGGGTGACGATCACGACGGTCGTGCCGAGCCGCTCGTTGGCCGTGCGGAACGCGGCGAAGATCTGCTCGCCGGTGTGCGAGTCGAGCTCGCCGGTCGGTTCGTCCGCGAGCAGCACCGCCGGGTCGCCCGCGAGGGCCACCGCGATGGCGACCCGCTGCTGCTGGCCGCCGGACATCTCGTCCGGGCGCCGGTCACGGCAGTCCGCCACCTCCAGCATCTCCAGCAGTTCCAGGGCGCGTTCGGCGCGGGCCCGGCGCGCGGAACGGGAGCGTCCGCCGGGGCGGCCGGAGAGCTGCATCGGCAGTGCCACGTTCTGCGCCGACGTCAGATACGGCAGCAGATTGCGGGACGTCTGCTGCCACACGAAGCCGACGACCTCGCGGCGGTAGGCGAGCCGGTCCCGCGCGGACATCGTCAGCAGGTCGCGGCCCGCCACCCGGGCCGCGCCGGCCGTGGGGGTGTCCAGGCCGGCCAGGATGTTCATCAGGGTCGACTTGCCGCTGCCGGACGCCCCCACCAGCGCCATCAGCTCGCCCTCCCGCACCAGCAGGTCGAGCCCCTGGAGCGCCTGGACCTCCACACCGTCCGCGGTGAACACGCGGACCAGGCGGTCGCAGGTGATGAGCGCGTCATGGCCGTACGCGGGCCGGTCGCGGCGGGCCGCGACGCGCTCGGTGAGGTCGGCGAGGGTCGGGTCCGAGGTCATCGGGAGCCTCCTGCGGGGAGAGACACGGAGTCGGGCGGGGACGTCATCGCGCGTCACCCGCCCGGAGTTCGCGGACCGCGCCCCTGCGCCCCGACCACCAGGCCTGGGCCGCCGCGACGCCGACGGTCAGGGCGACCACCGCCAGCGCCGGCACCAGCAGGGACAGCTGGTCGGCGCGCAGCAGGGCGCGGCCCGCGGCGGGGGCGCCGGTGGAGACGGCGACGGTCGTCAGGTCGATGCCCGGCGCCAGCAGCCGGATCGCCGCCCACGCGGTGAGGGCGCCGCCCACCGCGGCGAGCACCGCCTGCGGCAGCGACTCCAGGATCAGCAGCCGCCTGCCCTGGGCGCGGGTGAGGCCCATGGTGCGCAGCCGGGCCAGCAGGGCGGCCCGTTCCGGTGCGGCGCGCAGCAGGGTCAGCAGCAGGGCGAGCGCGGCGTAGGCCGCTCCCGCCGCCACCGCGGCCGCGTAGACGCGCTCGGCGCCGGTCTGCAGGGGCGACTCGACGGTGGCGGCGACCACGTCCGACCGGAGCTGGACCTGCGCGTCGTCGCCGGCGGCCTTCCGCAGCGCCGCCGCGTCCGGGGGGTCGCCGATGACCAGCAGGCCGGTGGGCGGTTCGAGGCCGGCGCGCAGGGCGGAGCCGTCCACGACGAGGAAGTCGTCCGCGCCGAGCGCCGGCGTCCAGGTGCGGACCGCCACCACCCGCGCGGTGAACGAGTCGCCGTCTTCCAGGATCACCGGGAACGGGTCGTCGCCGAACCGCTCCGCCAGGGCGGGGGAGCCCAGCGCGGGCACCGTGTCCTCACCGTCCGCCTTCAGCGTGTCCGCGTCGAAGGCGCCGTCGTCCAGGCGGCTGCTCAGCGCCGCGTACGCGTCCGGTTCGACCCCGGCCAGCGACACCCGCTGGTTCCCGGCGAGCGCGCTGTAGGAGACCTTCACGGGGGTGACGTCGTCGACGCCCGGGGCGCGCCGTACCCGTTCCTCGACACCCTTCGCCGCCTCGGTGAGGTCGAAGACGCGGGCGTCGGCGCCGACGGCGAACACGGCGGCGCGCTCCCGGGCGTCGGTCACCCCGGTCAGGACGGAGCCGCCGAACGCGGCGGTGGTCAGCGCGGTCAGCAGCGCGAGCAGCGGCAGCACGGTGGAACCGCCCGCGCGTCCCGCGCGGGCCAGCGACAGCGGGCCGACGACACCCCGCATCCGCCGCGCCGGGCGGGCCAGACCGCGCAGCGGCAGCGGGTACAGGCGCACCAGCACCAGGGCGGCGATCACCGCCACCAGCACGGGGGCCAGCGACACCAGTTCGTCGCCGGTGGGGTCGCCGTCGGCGGACGTGCCGCGCGTCCGCAGTGTCAGGACCGCGCCCGCCGCCACGGCCAGCAGCGTCACCTCGGCGACCAGGCGCCGCTTCGACGGGCGGGCCCGGACCACGTCCTCGCGGCCGGTGTGCACCCCCACCGCGCGGTGGGCGGCCACGGCGCGCAGCGGCAGCGCGAGGGCGGCGACCAGGGCGACGGCGCCCGCCGCGACCGCTGACTGAGCGGGCCGGCCGGTGCCGACGGCGAGCCGGGCGGCCAGCAGACCGAGAGCGGCGGCGGGCACGGCGACCACGACGGTCTCCGCGAGCAGCCGGCCCGCCAGACCGCGGAGCGAGGCGCCGCGGGCGCGCAGCAGGGTGAGTTCGGCGCGGCGTCGCGCGGCGGCGAGTCCGCCCGCCATGCACAGGACCACGGCCGCGACCGTGCCGGTGCCGAAGGCGGCGACCGCGACGAGGGGACCGATGGCCGACCACAGCCCTTTGTAGCCGCCGAGCACGTCGTCGAGGTCGGTCGAGACGTCCAGGTTCGGCGAGACGGTCGTGGTGATCCGTTCCAGCAGCGGCCCGCCTTCCAGGGAGGCGACGGCGGACGTCAGAGCTTCCAGGTCGCGGCCGTGGAGGGCCGAGAGGTCCGGGGCCAGCGTCCAGTACCGCGCGGGTGCTCCGGGCGTCGCCAGCAGCGCCGGGCCCGCGTCGGGCGCCAGCAGCAGGGCGCCGGCCCAGTACTGGCTGGGCACGGGGCCCTGGGTGACCATGCGGTGCGGCCGGCCCAGCTCGGGCAGCGCCGACCAGTAGGCCCCGTCCGGTTCACGGGGAGCGACGAGGCCGGTGACGCGCACGGCGAGCGGGTCGCCCTCCGCCCGGGGGAAGTGGACGACCGACCCCACCCGGATGTTCAGCTTCTTCGCCGTCTCGGTGGTGACGGCGGCTTCCAGGGAGTCGGCTTCCAGGGAGCCGGCGCCGGGACCGGGGTCCTCCGGGGCCTTCGGCAGCCGTCCCTGCGTGAGCCGGGAGTGCTCGGCGACGCCGCCCTGGGCGACGAGGTGGAACACCGGGGCGACGCCGTCCGGCTGGGACAGGTACGCGTCCGGGGCCTTCATGGCCCGGGTGGTGCGCACCCCGGCCGACGACTGGTCCTCGTCCAGCGGCAGCGCGCGTCCCGGCAGCGCGAGCAGCTTCGCGAACGGGCCTGCCACCGCCTCCTGGGACAGCAGGTCCTCCCACGGTCCGTCGCTCAGATACATGTCGGCGTCCGAGACCTGGATCTGGACGCTGGTACGGGTGGGCCCCGCGGCCTCCAGCGCGCGGCGCATGCCCTCCTCGTCGTACCGGTCCAGCGCGGGCGGCAGCGCGGCGGCGAGGAACGCGGTCACCGCGACCAGCAGCGCGAGCGCCGCCGCGGCGCCCGGCGCGGTCCGCAGCCGGGTGCGCACCCAGGGCACGGTCACCCGTGAGGCGGCCGTCCGCGGCCGTCCCGAGGGCCGTTCAGTCACCTCACTCACCTCCCCGGTCGCGCAGCGAGGACACCGCGTCGACCCTGCGCAGGGCCAGGACGGCCGTGATCACGAGCGGGACGGCCGCCACGGCGGCCAGCAGCGCCGTCACCCGCAGCGGCGGCAGCACGACCAGCACCCCGGGCAGCGGGCGGGTGGCCTCGGCGGTCAGCATGACCAGCGGGATCACCGCGCGGGCCAGCACCGCCCCGAGCAGCACACCCACCGCGAGCGCCGTCCCCACCAGCACCGCGTGCTCGACGAGCACCACCCGGGCCAGCCGGCGCCGGGAGGCGCCGAGGGCGCGGAGCACCCCGAACTCGGCGGACCGCTCCCGCAGCGAGCCGGCCGCGCTCACCGCGAACCCGACCGCCGTCAGGGCCGCCGCGGCGAAGGCAGCCGCCGCGAAGGCGTTGCCGGGGCCGGCGCCGAACGGGTCGTCGCGCAGCCGCTCCGCGATCTCGTCGCGCACCACCACCCTGGACGGGTCGATGTCGGGCCGCTGCCGCAGTGCCGCCGCCGCGACCTGTGAGGACGCGTCCGGTTCGGTGGCGAGCCACCACTCGTTCGGCAGCACGGCCCCGCCCTTGGCGGCCTGGAGCGCGCGGTTGACGGAGGCCAGGTCGAGCAGCAGGGCGCCGCCGTCGTCGTCCGCCCCGTCCGACGGGGTGGTGGGCAGCGCCCGCACCGCGCGGGCGATCCGCACCGGGACGCTGCCGCCGCCGAGCTGCACGCTCAGCCGCTGCCCGATCCGGGCGCCGGTCGACTCCAGGTACCGGTCGGTGGCCACGCCCTCGACCACGGGCACCGGCGGCTGCGGGACGCGCAGGTCGAGCGTGAGGGCCGCCGTGGGCAGCCAGGCCATGTCGGGCGGGAGGGGGGTCGCGGTGAAGTCGACGGTGGCGGGGGCGCCGGCGGCCATCCGCGGCCGGGCGGCCGCGGCGCCGTCGGCGGTGTCCGGGCCGTCACCGACGAGCGACGGCCGCCAGCGGGCCGACAGCGGCAGCGCGCGGTCGCGGCCCGCGGTGTCCGTGGCGGTCAGCGCGGTGAGGGCGAGCCGGCACCGCTCGGGCGGCCCCACCGGCTGCGGCAGATCCAGGCGGAACCCGGTCAGGGTCAGCGGTCCCGCGGGGCCCCCGGCGACGGCATCCAGGTCGACCACGAGGTCGTGCGGCCGTCCGTCCTGGAGCAGCTCGCCGAACGTGAGCGAATACGGGGTGCCGTGGGCGTCCTCCACGGTGGCGGTCACGGTGGCGGCGTCCGTGCCGCGCAGGGACGCGCTCAGCGCCAGCCGCGCTGTGCCCGCCGGTATGCGCACGCCCGCCGTGGCGCCCTTCGGCGCGAGCCCGGACAGCGCCGTGCGCACCGGCACGTCCGCCAGGTCGGGGCGCATCAGCAGGGTGCCCGCGGCGCCCTCGGTGTCCAGCGCGAGCACCGTCGCCTGCCGTCCGGCGGACAGCGACACGGTCGTACGGGACGCTGGGGAGGCCGAGCGGACGCCGGGGACGGCCGCGTAGGCGGCGCCGCGTCCCGGGCCCTCGGTGCCGTTGGACAGCACACGCAGCTGCGCGCCGGCCCGGAAGTCCGCCTGGTCGTCCTGCGAGCGCTCCCACGAGGAGCCCTGGCCGACCGCGAGCATGCCCAGCGCCACGGCGAGCACCAGCAGCAGCACCGGGCCGGCCCCGCGCATCGGGCGGCGGGCGAGCTGCCACCCGGCGAGCGCCCCCGACAGCCCCCGGCTGCGGGAGGCCCGCAGTTCGGCGAGCCGGGCCGGCAGGGGCAGCAGCCGCAGCGTCAGCACCGTGCCGGCGAGCAGCGCCAGCGCCGGCGCGGCCACCAGCAGCGGATCGACGCCGAGGTCCTCGCCGACGGCCCCGGCCGGGCGGCGGCTCAGCTGCCAGTACGCCACCCCGGCCACCGCCAGCAGCCCCAGGTCCCCGCCCGCGCGCACCGCTCCCGGCAGTGGCTTGGAGCGTCCGGGGGCGTACGGGGTGGCGAGCGCGGGGAGGGTGACGGCCAGCGCGCAGCCCAGCGCCACGCCCACCGACACCAGCCACACCGTGCCCTGCGAGGCGACCGACGTGACGGAGGCGTCCAGGTGGAGCCCGATGCGGGCCAGCGCGCCCCGTCCGGCGAGCAGCCGGGTGAGCGGGCCCGCCAGCAGCGGCGCGCACAGTGCCGCGGGCACGGCCAGCAGCAGCGCCTCCAGGGCGGCGAGCCGTGCCACCCGGGGGCGGGAGGCGCCGCGGGCCCGCAGCAGCCGGGTCTCCGCCGCGCGGTCCGCGGTCAGCAGCCGGGCCACCAGCAGCAGGGCGCACCCGGCGAGCAGGGCGAGCTGGAGGACGACGACCAGCAGCGTGGAGCGGGAGACGAACAGGGCCCGCTCGACGCGGTCGAGGGTGGCGGGCAGGTCTCCGGCGACGGTCGCCGAACCGTGCAGGGCGGGCGCGGAGGGCAGCGTGGCCACGCCTTCCTTCATGGCGGTGCGCAGCGCGTCGATCCGGCCGGTGGTCATCCCGGAGAAGTCGGCCGACGCCAGCCAGCCCACAGGCCCCGTGCTCACCCGGCCCCCGGTGAGCACGGCGGGGTCGGTGAGCAGCGGGCCGTAGGTGGTGAAGTGGACGGTGACGATGCCGCGGCCGGCGAGCTCGTCGAGCTGCCAGTAGGGCGCGGAGGTGTCGGCGGGGCGGTAGAGGCCGGTGACGTGCACCCGTGCCGCGGGGCCCTTCAACCGGTTGTCCAGGGTGAACCGGGCGTCCGGCCGCAGGCCCAGCTCACGTGCGGCGACGACGGGGAGGGCGACCTCGATCTCCGGCCCCGCGGGGCGCGCGGAGGGCATCCGGCCCTCGGTGAGACGCACCTGCGTCCGGTCGAGCGCCGCGAAGTGCGTGAGGTCCGGCTCCTCGCTTCCGGCGCGCCGGTCGGCCGGGCGCAGGGAGGGCGGCAGGCCGTACGGGCCGGACCGGGCCAGGGTGCGCAGTGTCACCGGCAGGCCGTCGTAGGCCCGTTCGGCCCCGCGGCGCACGGCGGTGTCGGCGGCGGTCCTGCCGCCCTCGGGCAGCGACTCGGCCTTGACGAGCAGCGTGGTCCCGGCGGCGTCGCGGGGGTTCGCCAGCGCGTGCCGCAGGGACGCGTCGCCGATGGTCGTGGAGTAGGCGGTCAGGGTGGCCAGGACGGCCGTCGTCAGCAGGACGGTGAGCAGCGCGGCGGCGAGCAGCGGACGGTGCGCCCGAGCGCGCGCGAGCACGAATCTCGCCGATCCCCCAGCGGCATCCACCGCGACCCCCCGTGTTGTCCAGACCTGTCCGGGATGGTGTCAGAGGGGCAGAGCGGGAGGCATCCGTTCGAGACAGCTTTTGACCTGATCGTGACCGGAATGCGGAGTCGCATGTTCGGTATGTGACGGCCGCGTGACCACGGCTGGTCAGGGGTTTTTCAGTCCGGGGAATTGATCATGGAGGCGGCCGCGTAGGTCAGGTACTTCCACAGGGTCTGCTCGTGCTCCTCGGACAGGCCCAGCTCGTCCACGGCGTCGCGCATGTGCTTCAGCCACGCGTCGTGCGCCGCACGGTCGACCTTGAACGGTACGTGCCGCATCCGCAGCCGCGGATGGCCCCGGTTCTGGCTGTAGGTGGTCGGACCGCCCCAGTACTGCATGAGGAACAGCGCGAGGCGCTCCTCCGCCGGGCCCAGGTCCTCCTCCGGGTACATGGGCCGCAGCAGCGGGTCCTCGGCCACCCCCTGGTAGAAACGGTGGACGAGCCGGCGGAAGGTCTCCTCCCCGCCGACCTGCTCGTAGAAGGTCTGCTCCTGAAGCGTGCCGCGCCGAATCTCTGTCACGCCGTCCATGGTCTCAGACACCACGGCATAGGACTCAAGGCCTAGGACCGCCCCCCGTGCGGGGGCGGCCGGGCCCGGCCGGACGGCCTCGCGGGGAGGTACGTCCGGCCGCCGCGGGGCTCAGCCCCGGCGGATGGTGATCGTCGTCCAGGCGCCCACGTGGACCCGGTCGCCGTCCTGCAGCGGGACCGGGACGAACGGCTGGATGGGCTCCTCGGAGCCGTTGACCGTCGTGCCGTTCGTCGAGTTCTGGTCGACGACCGCCCAGCTGCCGTCCGGCTGCTGCACCAGCACCGCGTGCTGGTGCGAGACGCCCGGGTCCTCCGGCGGGGTGGACAGATCGATGTCGGGGGTGTCGCCGGTGGAGTGCCGGCGGCGGCCGATCGTGATCTGGTTGCCGGTGAGCGCGCGCTGCTGCTCGGGCGAGTACGCGGGCAGGTTCAGGCCCGCGGCCTCGGGGCCCGAGCGCTGCATCATCGCCATGAAGTAGTCACGGTCGGGACCGATGGTCGCCGTCCAGGTGACCGGGCCCTGCTGCTGCCGCGGCTGCTGCGGGAAGCCGCCCGGGCCGGGAGGCGCCTGGGTGCTGCCCTGCTGCGGATAGCCGTAACCGCCGTGCCCGCCGGGACCGTTCGGACCGCCAGGGCCGCCAGGGCCGCCAGGGCCGCCAGGGCCGCCGGGACCGCCAGGACCGTGCGGGCCGCCGTGCCCACCGGGGCCGCCGGTCGGCGGGGGGATCACCCAGTCGTCGTCACCGCCGCCGTACGACGGGCCGCCGCCCTGCGGCGGACGGCCGGTCTCCTGCGGGAAGCCGGGAGGGGCCGGGGGACCGGAGTGGAACGCCTGCGGGGCGCCGGGGCCGTTCGGGCCCCCAGGACCGCCGGGACCGCCGGGACCGCCCGGGTTGCCGCGGCCGGGGCCGGGCGGGGGCGGGACCGGGCGCGAGGGGTCGCCGCCGAAGCCGGGCGGGCCCGGCGGGATCGGCTCGGCGGGCCGGTTCACCTGCGAGGGGCGCGAGGTCTGGTAGTCGAACCCGTCACCGCCCCCGTACGAGGGAGGGGGCGGCTGCTGCCCGAAGGGGCCGCCGGGACCGCCCTGGCCGCCGGGGCCGCCCGGACCGGGGGCCGGCGGGCGCGGGGCGGCGGGGGTGTAGGAGGTCGCCGTGTTGGTGAGGAAGTTCCACCGGCACTCCTCGCAGAACGGCGCGCCGCCCTCACGGGGCGTGCGGCACTGCGGGCACAGCTCCGGCTGCGCGCCGGGGCCGCCGTAGCCGCCCGGGCCGCCGGGACCACCCGGAGCACCGCCGGGGCCGCCGGGCGGCGGGAAGCCGTAGCCGCCACCGGGCGCCGGCGGCGGAGGAGGGGGTGGGGGCACGGCACCCGCCATGCGGTGACCGCACACCTCGCACCAGTCGTCGGAACCCGACTGGTGTCCGTTCGGGCAGGTCGGCATGTCGGCGCTTCCCCCTCTCCTTTTCCGGTCGTTTCCGACCGGGTTTCTCCAACCCCGAGGGGTCAGGCTCGCTTACTTGCAGATCATTTCTTTACACGAACAGTCTTGGTCGACCGTGTTTCGAGTGTCATCTCGTCGGCCTCCTCGACCTTCGTCTTCAGTCGCACAGTACCGGTCGCGGCGTCGACGACGTCCACCACCTTCGCAAGCAGTTTCGCAGTATCGGCGTTGCCGGAGGCGCTCGCGAGCTGAACGGCACGGCCCAGCTTGGCCGTTGCTCCGTCCATATCGCCCACTTTGCGCAGATCCAGCCCCTCCTGGATGACTTCGGCCAGTTCGGCCTGACCCGTGTAGTGGGCGACCTGAGGGTTGATCGACGTCGACGCGGCCAGGTCGTCCGTCCACACGGCCCGCACCAGCCCCTGCGCGCCCAGGCTCTGCACGCTGCCCCCGGGCTGCGGGATGACCAGCGAGACGCGCGCCGCGAGCATCTCCCGGCCCACGGCGGCGGGCGGAACCGCCACGCAGAGGTGGTAGTCACGGGACTCGTCGCCCCAGGAACCGAGCGGGTAATCGCCCGTGCGGGGGCCCGCCTCGGTGCGCCGGCCGGTCAGCTCCTCCACCGTCGGCGCGACCTGCTTGACGAACGTGACGGTGGCGCCGGCCGGGGTCCACAGACGCAGCGAGACGTCCGCGACCTCCTTGCCCATCGCCGTCTCCATCATCCGCGTGAAGTCCGCGGCGAGGCCGGCCGGGTCGGCGACGATGTCGGCGGTGCCGAGCAGGGCCGAGGCGATGCCTGTGACTTCTTTCACTTCCCAGTCGGTGCCCACGCCACGGGCGTCACAGGTGAACCGGCCGGCGCAGGCGTCCAGCGCCGCCTTCAGGTCCTCCGGCGACTCGTGCTCGTTGCGGCCGTCGGTGAGCAGGATGCCGTGCCGGATCGCCACGTCCGCCGACGCCAGCAGCCGGTCGGCGCGGCGCAGCCACGTCCCGATCGCCGTGCCGCCGCCCGCGCTCAGCTTCCGCAGCGCCTGCTTGGCCTGCTCGCGGGTGTCCGGTCCGGCCACCGCGAGCCGGCCGTCGCCCGGGTACACCTCCCGCGCGAGGTGGGTGCCGGCGACGACCGCGAAGTGCACGCCGTCGCGCAGGGTGTCGATCGCGGCGGCCGTGGCGTCCCGCGCGTTGCGCATCTTCGTGGGCGGGTGGTCCATCGAGCCCGAGCAGTCGACCATCAGCACCACCGCCGCCGAGGGGCCCTCGCCGGGCGCGTACAGGTGCGGCGCCGCCACCGCGCTGCCGATGGTGCCGCCGCCGGTCGCCGTGACCGTCACCACCGCGTTGACCTCGCGGCCGTCCTCCGGCAGGTACTCGTTCTGGTACACGTCCACCGAGAACTGCGGCACGTTCGATTTCGAGAAAATGGCCATGCCTGGTTCGCTCCCCCTCCGGTGCCCCGACGGCGCGGGGCGACGACGTCCTCACGGACCGGTCCCCTCCGGTCCGTTGAAGCTTCCCCGTGCGAGGCCGGCCGTACGCGGCACGCGGGTGCGGCACACGCGTGCGTGCGTGTGCCGCGTACGGCGCGCGGTGCGCGGCCTCAGGCCGATCCTGCCCCCTGCGGGACGGCCGGGAACGGCACCAGGGCCACTGTTACGTTGTCGTGGCCGCCACCGTCGAGGGCGTGACCGACCAGCACGCGGGCGGCGTGCAGGGGGCGCGCGGCGGCGTCGGCGGGCACCGCCTCGGCCATGTCGTCCGGGGACTCGGCGTAGTTCCACAGGCCGTCCGTGCAGACCACGACCACACCCGGGCGGTCCGGCTTGAACGCCGCGGTGTGCGGCTCCAGTTCGTACGCGTCCGCGCCCAGCCAGCCCGTGATCGCGTGCGCGCGGTGGTCGGCGTACGCCTCGGCCTCGCCCATCAGCCCGGCGGCGACCATCTGCGCGGCCCACGAGTCGTCCTCGGTCAGCCGCGCCGCCGGTGCGGAACGGTCCACCGGGATCCAGTACACCCGGCTGTCGCCGACCCAGCCCACGACCAGCAGACCCGCGGTCACCACCGCGCCGACGATCGTGCACGCGGGCGCGTTCTGCTGCGGGGCGTGGTCGCGCGCCTCCGAAAGCTGTTCGCCGGCCAGCGCGTCGACCGCCTCGGAGGCGGCGAGGATCGCCTCGTGCATCGCCTGCTGCGGGTGCGTGCCGCGCGGCAGGGCGTCGAGCAGGGACGCGTTCGCCGCGCGTGAGGCGGCGAGTGACGCCTCGTCGGGGCGGGTGGCCGAGGAGACGCCGTCGCAGACGACCGCCACGGACACGGGGGCGCCGTCGGGCAGCGTGGTCGTGCCGACGGCGAAGGCGTCCTCGTTGCGGTGGTGCCGCAGGCCGCGGTCGCTGACCGCGGCGACGGGGCCGCATTCCTGTTCCATGTGGTCCCGTTCGCGCGGCTGGGCGTGGCCGCAGTTCTCGCAGTATCCGTCGTCGTCGACCCGGCCCGCCCGGCACGCCACACACACGGCGGCGTGCGGCTCGGGCGCGACGCGGGGGTCGGGCGCCTGAAGGGTGTAGTCGTCGCCACCGGCGACACCCTCGTCGGACGCCCGCCGGTCGAGCCTCACCCCGGTGCCGGACGCGGGGGGCCGTCCTTGGACGGGAGGTCCCTGAACGGGCGCGGCCGGGGCGCCGTTCGGCGCGGTGTCGCCCGCGGACGCGGGCTGTGCGGCGGGCGCCGCGGGGTGCGGGCCGGGCGCCGCCGGGACGCCGGTCCCGTACGAGCTCGGGACCGCGGCCTGCGGGTCGGCTCCCGCCGGGTTCCGGCCGGGTGCTGCCTGGTGGGCGGAAGAGGCCGGCGCCGGTGCGCCGGACGCCGAGGCGCGCGGGGTTCCGGCGTGCGGGACGGGGCCGGCAGGGCTCGCGCCGGGCTGCGCGGGTGCGCCCGGGGACGGGGCGGCCGGGGCGGCCGGCGTCGGGTGGCGGTGGGCGTCGGCGGACACGGCGTCACCTGCCGCATCGGCGCGGGCGTTGGTTGCCGCAATGCCCTGGACCGGTGACGCCGGGTGTGCGGACGCGGCGTGCGGCGGGGCGTCCGCCGCGGGGCCGCCCGCGGCCGGGACGTGCGCGCCGGGCGGGGTCGCCGGGCGCGGGGGGATCTCGCCCGGCGTGGGGGCGGGCCAGGGCGACTGGGGCGGCACCGCGCCGTTCAGTGCGATCGTCGGGTCGTCCGACGGCCGGGCCGGCACGGCCGACAAGTCGTATCCGCAGGCGCCGCAGAAACGATCACCCGACTCGAGGGGTTCCTCGCAGCTCGGGCATTTCGACAGCGCGGCCTGCTGGGGCATCTGCGACATCAACTACACCCACGTCCGGGGGCGGTAACGATTGGCACGTTCCACCAGGTCGATCCTTTCCTCGCCGCTGCGCGCCAGCCGGGCCAGCGTGCGGTACGAGCGCTCCAGGCCGAAGCGCAGGCCACGCTCGTCCAGGCCGCTGCCGAGCAGCGTCCGCCCCCCGGCGGCGGGAGGAGCGGAACCCTGGCCCCCGGAGAGTACCCAGTCCAGTCCGCAACCGAGGACCTCCGCCGCCAACAGCTCGCGGCGCGCCGGATCCAGACCGTACGACTCCAGGGCCTTCACCTGCCCCGCGGCGGCGGTCAGGTCGTCCAGGAACGGCGCGTCGGCCGCGGTGGCCGTGCGCCCCCGCAGCCGCGCCCGGACCGCCGCGACCCGGGCGGCGGTGTAGTGGATGGAGGACTCCGGCACCGACTCCAGCGTCCGCACGGCGCCTTGCCGGTCGCCGGCCGCCAGCCGCACCCGGGCCAGCCCGAACGCGGCGCTCACGTAACTCGGGTCGGTGGACCACACCAGCCGGTAGTACTCGGCCGCGTTGTCCAGCTGCCCCAGCACCTCCGCGCACAGCCCCAGCGCCAGCTTCGGCGCGATCTCGCCCGGGAAGGCGTCGTAGATCGCGTCGAAGGCGAGCGCCGCGCCCTCGTGGTCGCCGGTGACCAGCGCGGCCACGCCCCGGTACCAGACCACCCTCCAGTCGTCGGGGTCCTCCGCCTCCAGCGCGCCCAGCGCCTCCAGGGCGGTCGCCCACTCGCCCGTCTCCAGCCGGGCCCGCACCACGCGCAGCCGGGTCTCGGCCGACGGATCGGGCGCGGCGGACAGCGCGTGGATCAGCTCACCGGGCGCGGACGCCAGCAGACCGGCGAGGAAACCGGCGTCGAGGTCGGCGGGCTGGACGTGCGGCACGGGCAACGCGAGGGCGGCCGCGGGACAGTCCACGGGCCGCACCAGGGAGGCGGGGGACGGCGGCAGCGCGGGCGCCGGGACGGGCGGGCCCTTACGGGGCCGGGCGCGGCGGGCGCCCAGCCGCGACACGTCCCCGTCCGGCGGCGGGAACAACTCCGTGTCCGTGACCCGCAGTTCAGGGCCGAACAGCGTCGACAGCGCCGGGCGCGCCTCCCCCGACTGGAGCGAGACGACCTCCCGCAGCACGCCCGTCAACTGCTCCGCCATCTCCTGCGCGGAGGCGAACCGGCGCGCCGGGTCCGGGTCCGTGGCCCGCACGAGCAGCCGGTAGAAGGACTCGTACTGACGGAACACCTCGATGGTGTCCGGGTCCGGCAGGGAGTCCGCGTAGACGTTGGTGTAGCCCTGGAAGTCGAAGGTGAGAACGGCCAGCGTGCGGGCGACCGTGTACAGGTCGGACGCCACCGACGGGCCCACCTCGGCGACCTCCGGCGCCTGGTAGCCGACGGTGCCGTAGATGGCCGACTCGTTGTCGTCCGTCCGCCGTACCGCGCCCATGTCGATCAGCTTCAGCTGGTCCTCGGTCTGGATCGCGTTGTCGACCTTGAAGTCGCAGTACAGCAGGTTGCGGCTGTGCAGATGCCCGAGCGCCTCCAGCGCCTCGATGCCGTACGCGCACGCCTGTTCCACCGGCAGCGGGTCGCGTCTGCCCTCCGGGGTGCGGCGGGCGTTGGCGATCTCCTTCAGCGACTTGCCGCCGACGTACTCCATGACGATGTAGCCGTCGAGGGAGCCGGTGCGCTGGTCCAGGTGCTCGACGAAGTTGTAGATCCGGACGATGTTGGCGTGCTCGATCTCCGCGAGGAAGCGGCGCTCGGAGATGGCCGCCGCCATCGCGTCCTGGTCGCCCGTGTCCAGCAGGCCCTTCAGCACCACCCAGCGGTCGGCCACGGCACGGTCCACGGCCAGGTAGATCCAGCCGAGCCCGCCGTGCGCCAGACAGCCGACGACCTCGTACTGGCCGTGCACCACGTCGCCGGGACGCAGCTTCGGCACGAACGAGTACGGGTGGCCGCACTTGGTGCAGAAGCCCTCCGTACGGCCCGGCCGGCCGTTCCGGGCGCGGCCGACCGGGGCCCCGCAGTCCGACCGCGAGCAGAACCGCTTCCGCTCCGGCACCTCCGGGTCGTCCAGCACCATCCGCCGCGGATCGGGCCGCGGGATCGGCGGCACCTGCACCAGCCCCGCGCCCAGCCGGCCCCGGCCCGAGCTGCCCCCGCCCGAGCCGGAACTGCGCACCGACACCGAGCGGCCCGCCGCCGTCCGGCCGGACAGCGAACGGGACAGCCGCCCGGAGACGGACCGGCGGGACTTCGACGACTGCGAGGACGTGCGCGAGCTGCGGCCGCTGACCGCGCGCCCGCTCCCGCTCCCCGAGCGCGCCCCCTGCGAGTCGCGCCCGCCCGCCGTGATGCCGGTCGGGGGTGAGGCCACCAGACCCGTCGGCGACACCACGGGTGCCAGCCCGCACGTGTCGCAGTACAGCTCGCCCCCGCCGACGTCGTCGTACGTGCCGTCGCACTCGGGGCGCCCGCAGGCGGACCGCTCCTCGGCGGGCGCCGCGGGTCCCTGCGCTCCCGGTTCGCTCATGTGCCCGGCCCCCTCCGCCCGTCCGGTCCTGCCCCCTGCCCCGGCACCCCGGGCGCGGCGCCCAGCAGCTCCGCCACCGCCTGCTGGTAGCGCAGCACCGCCTGCTCCGCCGCGCGCAGGTCGCACGGCGCGCTCCACAGCATGCGGCGCGCCTTCTCGTACCGCTCCACCAGCAGCGGGTCCTCGGCCAGACCGTGCCGGGACACCTTCGCCCTGTACGCGTCCAGCCGTCCGCGCAGTTCCGCGCGCACCGCGAGCGGCGCCGTGACGGCCGTCAACGACTCGCGGGCGCGCAGCAGTTCGTCCTCCGCCTTCTGCTCCAGCGCCTCCAGCAGCGGGGACAGCCGGTGCCACTGGGCGTGCCGGCGGTACTCGGCGGCCGTCGACAGCTGCTCCTGGAGCGCCGTCGGCGGGCCGCTCACCACCGGCACCTCCGTCGCCGCGATCTTCGCCAGCACCTCGCCACGCGCGGTCCGCGCCTCGGCGAGGGTGCGGTCGGCGCGGGAGAGGACGTCGCGGAGGCGGACGATGCGCTTCTCGGCGTCCTGGCGGACCGCCAGCACCGCGTCGATCTCGCGGCGCACGTCCTCCAGGGCGCGGGCCTCACGGTCGTAGACGGTGGTGTCGGGCTTTCCGCCGCCCGGGGCGGAACTGCCCTCGGCCGGCTTCCAGAACGCCAGCGGGTCCGACACCACCTGCTCGCGCAGTTTCTTCAGCGTGCGGGTGATCCGCTCCAGGTCGTCGCCCGCCGGGTGCTCACCCGGGCGCACGCCCACCGAGTGCGCGAGTCTGCTCGTGCGGTGCAGCTCCGCCGACAGTAGATCGATCCGGGCGGGCAGGGCCGACCAGACCGCGTCCGCGGCGACCACCATGTCCAGCGAGGACGCGTACAGCTCGTTCATGCGGTCGACGAGGGCGGACAGGGAATACCGCTCGCTGAGCACGCCCGGACCGGCCTGACCGCCGTGCGGCGTCGGCGCGCCGGCCGTCGCGGCGGCGCTCCCCGCCACCGTCACGGGCTCGCCGCGCAGCAGCTCCGTCAGCTCCACCAGGTCCTCGCGGCTGGACCAGCGGCGCCGGGCGCGGATGTCCCGGGCCGTGCGCAACACGTCCGTGTACGCGTCGAAGTACGTCCACAGCAGCGTGATCGCCGCCTCCGTGGACGTCCACCGCTCGGCGGTGACGCCCGTCAGGCGGGCGCCCTCCAGCAGTCGTCGGCCCGCGTGGTCCTGCAGGGCGAGGAGCGAGGTCTCGATCGCCTCGTGCTCCTGGCCGAGCCGCGCCAGCGCACGGTCCACCTCGTCCCGGTCCATCACCGGCCCGGCGGGATCCGTGTCGGCCATCGATCACCTTTCGCTGCGGGGGAATTCGGGGAATCGGTTCGGAGTCGGGTCGGTGTCGGTGTCGGTGTCGGTGTCGGTGTCGGTGTCGGTGTCGAGTTCGGGTCCGGACCGCTCACGGGCCGGCGCGGATGGTCAGCTGCGGCGCAGGTACTCCGGGGCCGGGGGCCTCGACGCGGACGGGTCGTCGTCCATCGTGGCGGACAGCCACTTCGTGTACGACGCCTGCCAGCCGGTCGCGGTGTCCTGCCGGAAGTCCACCAGGATCTGGTTGACCCGGCGCACCAGGTCGTCCGCGTCCTTCTTCATCGCCACGCCGTAGTACTCGGTCGTGAACGCCTCGCCCTTGAGCTCCACGGTCGGATCCTGCGCGGCCTGACTCGCCGCGAGCGCGCCGTCGTTGACGACCGCGTCCACCTCGCCGAGCTGCAGCCGCACCAGGCAGTCGAGCTGGTTCGGCACGGTCGTGGAGATGTCCGTCGACGCCGGCAGGTCGCCGCTCTCGCGGTCCTCCTCCAGCTTCGCGTACGCCGTCGAGCCCTTCGCCGTGCATATCCTGCGGTTCGCGAGGGTCTCGTCGTAGCCCTCGACCGGGGAGGACTTCGGCGCCAGCACCTGCTGTCCCGTCCGGAAGTACGGCGCGGAGAACGCCACGTCCTTCAGGCGCGAGCAGTTGATCGTCATCGTGCGGACCACCAGGTCCACCCGGCCGTCCTGGATCGCCGGTATGCGCTGGTCGGTCGGGATCGCCTTGAACTGCACCGCGTCCGGGTCGCCGAGGATGTCCTCCGCGATGCGGTGCACCAGGTCGATGTCGAAGCCCTCGAGGCGGCCGTACTCGCCGCTGTTCGGGTCGCGGTAGCCCCAGCGGTAGCTGTTCTGGTCCACGCCGACGACCAGCTTCCGCTTCTCGCCCGGGCGGTTCTTGATCGCCGTGATGGCCGGGCCGTCGGCGCGGGACGGGGGCAGGGTCTGCTTCTCGGGGGCCTCGCAGTCGTCGGCCGCGCGGGCGGCGTCGACGGTGAGGGCCTTCGTCGTGCGGTGACCCGCCGGCTGTGTCCCCGCCTGGGAGGCGACCGAGCCCGTGCAGGTCACGGCGAGGGCGAACACGACGGCGAGGGCGCAGGCCGCCGCCATCGCACCCACCCCGCCCCAGCCCTTCAGGCGGGCCCGCAGGTGTCGTACGCGCATCGTCATCGCCCCCTTCGGCTCCGTCCTCCGTCGCGTCCGTGCTGTCCGCCGGCCCGTCATCGGTACTCCGAGAGCCTGCGGCCGATGCCCAGCACCGCGCCGGTCGCGCCCAGCACGGCGAGGACCGCCGCGCCCGTCGGCAGGCCCGTCAGCGCGTCCCGGCCGTCGCCGGCCGCCGTCGCGAACTCGGCCTCCTCGTGCTCCAGTGCCGTCGCCAGGTTCTTGTCGACGGCGTCGAAGCACTCGCCCGTCGCGCCCTTCGCGCCGATCACCATGTCCAGCGCCTGCTGGTAGTTGCCGTTCTCGTCCTGCTCGCGGGCGGCCGCGTGACGCTTCTTCCACTCCGTCATGTTGCCCATGGCCGCGGTCACCGGCTGCGCCCCCGTGTCGTCGTCCGCGAGGCGCCGGGCGTGGGCCAGGCCCTCGGCGAGGGTGTCGATGTCACGGGTGAAGTCGTGGTCGTACGCGTCGAACGTGGTGTCGCCGACCTTCACCGTCTCCGCGCCGCGGGCGACGAGGGTCAGGTTCTCGTTGCCGCGGGCCTTGAGGGAGGCGATGCGGGCGTCGTGGAGGACGGCGAGGGACCGGACGCCGTGGTCGTAGGAGTCGTCGAGGTGACTGCGGGCGAGGGCGTGGCCGGCGGTGAGCCAGAGGAGCACGACCGTGGACGCCGCCGTCGCCGCCACGAGGCCGTGGTTGAGGACGCGGTTCGTGCGGAGGTACGTGCGGCGCTGCACCCAGGCGAGGGCGGCGAGGGCGGCCAGGCCCAGGGCGATCGCCGGCCAGGGGTACGGGGTCGCGTCCGCGTAGTCCGCGCGGAGGCGTTCGTTCTCCATGGTGTAGAGGTCCTGGGCGGCCGGGAGCATCTCCTGCTGCATCTTCTCGTTCGCGTAGCGCAGGTAGGCGCCGCCCACGGGATAGCCCTGGCGGTTGTACGTGCGGGCGCGTTCGACCAGGCCCTTGTACTCGGGGAGCAGGCGGTTGAGCTTGGTGATGGTGGCCGTGGAGGGGGAGCCCGGGGCCGCGTTGGCCGCCGCGTTCACCAGTTTCGAGGCGGCCGTCGCGATGTCGCGTTCGTAGCGGTCGCGGGTGGCCGCGGACTCCTGGCCGCCCGCGAGGAAGCCGCTGCTCGCCGCGGTGTTCGCGTCCGCGAGGGAGCGGTAGATGTCGGCGGCGTCGGAGGTGAGGGGCTGGCTGCTGGTGAGGACGGCGTCGGCGGCCGCCGCCCGGTCGGTCATCTGCCAGGCCGTGACCGCGCCGAACGCGACGACCAGGGCGGCCAGGACCGCGCCGATGATGCGGAGACGGCCGGGTTCCGTGGTGGCGGCGTGGCGGAGCCGGTCGACGCCCTCGGCGAAGGCCGTGCGGCGGCGGGCGGGGGGTGCGGGGGGAGAGGCGGGCGCGGGGGGTGGGGCGGCGGTGCTGGTGCCGGGGGGCGTGGGGGACGACGGCTGGGGCGGGATCGCGGGCAGCGTCGGTGGCGCGCCCGCGTTCGGTGTGTGTGTCATCTGACCTCCCCCATGGTCATCCTCCGCGGCAAGTATCGCCGTCGGGCGCGACATCCGCACCGGCCTTGGCCCGATCTTGATCCAAATGCAGCGTGATGGCCGGAAGTTCCGGCCGCCGCACCCCACCCTGCCCAGGAACACGCCCGGGAAATCCGTTCGGTTCCGGGACGTTGTGCCCGGGGGGTGGGGTTGTGTCGGGCCTGTGGGAGGGGCTGGGGTTCGAGGCCTGCGGCGCATCGTTCCGTGCGGTGGGGGTGCTGTCGCGCCTGCGGTGGGTGGGGGGTCGGGGCCGCGGTGGGGGTGCCCGTCCTCGGTCCGGCGCGACTGCGCTTCTCGGACAGCTCAGGGCGCGGACGCGCCGGCCGCTGCGGGCGGGCACCCCCACCCCGTCCCCTTCCCGCCGTACGCGGCCGACGCGTTCACGTGTACTGCGCGCGCAGGCGGTCGTGTGCCTCCCGGGGGGCTCCCACGTCGTCCAGGCCGAGGAGCGCTGCCCCCAGGACCGGGCGCGCCGTCACCACGTGCGGTACGGCTTTGGGGGCTGCGGCGGAGAGGCGGGTGCGGATGCCCTCCGTGAGGAGGGGGTGGTTCGCCGCCAGGACGCTGCCTCCCAGGAGGACCGGGGTCGCTTCGGTGAGGAGGTCCAGGCGGGTCAAGGCCACCGTCGCCATCGTGACTATCTCGGCGGCCTGGTGGTCGATGATGCCGCGGGCCGTCGGGTCGCCGTGCGATGCGGTGGCGAAGAGGACCGGAGTTGCCTCGTGACGGCGGTGGTGCGGGATGCGGTTGAGGTGCAGGGCCTCGATCAGGGCGGGCATGTCGGGGACGCCGTAGTGGGCGGGGAGGGTGGTGGAGAGGGCCGTGGGTTCGCCTCGGCCGTCCGCCGCGCGGGCCGCGTGGTACAGCGCCTCCTCGGCCAGGGCCCAGCCGCCGCCCCAGTCGCCCGAGAAGCGGCCCAGGGCCGGGAAGCGTGCCGTACGGCCGTCGGGGCGCATGCCCACGCAGTTGATGCCCGCCCCGCAGACGACCGCCACGCCCCGGGGTTCCTCCACGCCCGCGCGGAGGATGGCGAACGTGTCGTTGCGGACGGTGGTGGTGGCGGACCAGTCGCGGGATGCGATGGCCTCGGTGAGTTCCTCCTCCTCGATCGGGAGGTCCGCGTTCGCCAGGCAGGCCGAGGTGTGGGAGACGGTGGGGGTGCCCGCTGAGCGCAGGGCCTCTGTGACGGCTGCGGTGAGGGTTTCCATCGCCTTGTCCAGGCCGTCCGCCGGGGGGCGGAAGCCGCCTCCCCTGGCCGTGGACAGCACCGTGCCGTCGGGAGCGACCACCGCCACGTCCGTCTTGCTGTTGCCCGCGTCGACGGCGAGGACGGCTGCGGTCAGGCCCACGTGAGGTGCTCCCGGTTGTGCGCGATCAGGTCGTCGGTCAGGCGGTCGGCGTACGCGTACTGGCCGATCAGGGGGTGGGCGAGCAGGGCGCGGAAGACGCGGTCCCGGCCGCCGTGCAGGGCAGCCTCCAGGGCCAGGTCCTCGTACGCCGTCACGTTCGCCATCAGGCCCGTGAGGAGGGGGTCGAGGGGTTCCACGGGGAGGGGGGCCGCGCCCTTCGTGGTGACCGCTGCCGGGACTTCGATCACCGCGTCGTCGGGCAGGAAGGGGAGCGTGCCGTTGTTGAGGGTGTTGACCACCTGGTGCCGCGAGCCCGCGTCGCGGAGGAGCGCCGCCGCCAGGTCCACCGCCGCCTCCGAGTAGTACGCGCCGCCCCGCTCGGCGAGGAGGGCCGGCTTCTCGTCGAGGGCCGGGTCCGCGTAGAGGGTGAGCAACTCCTTCTCCATGCGGGCCACTTCTGCCGCGCGGGAGGGCTTGGTGCGCATGTCCCGCACCACTTGGTCGTGCGCGTAGAAGTAGCGGAGGTAGTAGGAGGGGATCACGCCCAGCGTGGTGAGGAGGGGGAGGGGGAGGCGGAGGTCGGCGGCGATCTTCTCGCCGTGGTCAGAGAGGAGGCGCGGGAGGACGTTCTCACCGGCCACGTGGACCGCTGTTTCCCACGTGAGGTGGTTGAGGCCCACGTGGTCCAGGTGGACCTCGGAGGGGGCCACGTCCAGGAGCGCCGCGAACTTGCGCTGGAGGCCGATCGCCACGTTGCACAGGCCCAGCGCCTTGTGGCCCTCCCGGAGCAGGGCGCGGGTCACGATGCCCACCGGGTTGGTGAAGTCGATGATCCACGCGTCCGGGTTGGCGCGGCGGACCCGGTCGGCGATGTCCAGCACGACCGGGACCGTGCGCAGCGCCTTGGCCAGGCCGCCCGCGCCGGTCGTCTCCTGGCCCACGCAGCCGCATTCGAGGGGCCACGTCTCGTCCTGGAGGCGCGCCGCCTGGCCGCCCACGCGCAATTGGAGGAGGACCGCGTCGGCACCCTCGACCGCCGCGTCCAGGTCGGTGGTCGTGGTGATGCGGCCCGGGTGGCCCAGGCGGGCGAAGATGCGGCGGGAGAGCGGGCCGATCAGGTCCAGGCGGTCCGTCGCCGGGTCGGTGAGGACCAGCTCCGTGACGGGCAGGACGTCCCTCAGCCGTGCGAAACCGTCGATGAGTTCGGGGGTGTAGGTCGAGCCTCCGCCGACCACGGTGAGTTTCATGCGGTGTCCCTTGTCTCCGGTGAGGGCGGCGCCCTCGGCGAACGCCTGCTGGATGCGTGGTCAGGGGCGGCGCGAGGTGTCGAAGACCTCGTCGCGGGTGGCCGCGAGGGCGCTCTCCAGCGCGCCGCGCAGCACGGGGTGTTCACGGACGCCGGCGAGGACGAGCCGTGGGCGGGAGGCGGCCAGTTCCGCCAGCTCGGCCCGGACCAGGTCGCGCAGCGGCTCGCCGCCCGCGGTCAGGGCGGTGCCGCTCAGCACAACGAGCGCGGGGTCGAGGACGGAGACCAGGGAGGCCAGGCCGGTCGCCAGACGGGTGGCGTAGGCGTGGAGGAGCGCGCGATGCGGTTCCTCGTCGGGGCGGGCCGCGGCGCGCTCCAGCAGCGTCGCCGCCACCTCGGCGTACGGGCCGCCGGGGATGTTCTCGACGCCCAGCTCGCGGGCGAGGCGGGGCACGGCCTGGGCGCCGGCCAGCTCCTGGAAGCCGCCGCTGTTGGCCTCGGCGACCTGGCGGACCAGCGGTGTGCCGGGCACCGGCAGGAAGCCGACCTCGCCGGCGCCACCGGTGAAGCCGCGGTGCAGCCGGCCGCCCAGGACCAGGGCGGCGCCCAGGCCCTCCTGGTTCCACAGCAGGACGAAGTCGCCGTGGTCGCGGGCGGCGCCCAGCCGCTGTTCGGCCAGGGCGACCAGGTTGACGTCGTTCTCGTAGTCGCACGGCGTCGGCAGGGCGGCCGCCAGCTCGTCCAGCAGCGTGGGGGAGTGCCAGCCCGGCAGATGGGAGGCGTAGCGGAGGCGGCCGGTGTTCGGGTCGAACGCGCCCGGGGTGGCTATCACCGTCCGGTGGAGGTCCCCGCGGGTCAGTCCCGCCGCCTTCACCGCCCCGTCCAGGGCGTCGGTGACCTGCTGGACGACGGGCACGGCGGGGCGGCGGGCCGGGGTGGGCAGTTCGTGACGGCCGACGGTGCGGCCGGTGACGTCGGCGACGGCCGCGCGGATCCGGTGCGGGTTCACGTCCAGCGCGGCGGCGTACGCGGCGGCCGGGTTCACGGCGTAGAGCCGGGCGCCCGGGCCCGGGCGGCCCTCCGTGGTGCCGGTGGCGAGGACCAGCCCGGCCGCCTCCAGACGGGCCAGGAGCTGGGAGGCGGTCGGCTTGGACAGGCCGGTGAGCTCGCCGATCCGGGTACGCGACAGCGGGCCGTGCTCCAGCAGGAGGTCCAGGGCGGCACGGTCGTTCATGGCGCGCAGGACGCGCGGGGTGCCCGGCGTGCCGGCTGTTCCCGTCATGCGGTGCGCCACCTGCCCTCCGCCAGAAACTGTTAGGAAAGCTTCCTGTTGCGGGAGGACGGTAGGCCGGTGCGGAGCGGGCGTCAAGGGCCGCGCCGCGGTGGGGCCCTTGACGCCCGTCGGCTACTTCGTGGTGTTCGGGCCCGGCAGCGGGGACGCGGCCATCGACTGCGGGGAGACGGAGCTGGCGTACGCGGACGGCGCGGCCATCCCGGCCGTCGGGTCGGCGGCCGGGGCGTCCTCCGTGGCCGTGGCGCCGCCGACGATGCGGATGCCGTTGGCGTCGAAGGCGCGCTTGATGCGCCAGCGCAGCTCCCGCTCCACGGTGAGCGACTTGCCGGGCATGGTCTTCGCGGAGACCCGGACCACCATCGAGTCCAGCAGCACCGAGTCCAGGCCGAGGACCTCGACCGGGCTCCACAGGAGCTCGTTCCAGGGCTCCTCCTTGCTGGTCCGCTCGGCGACGTCGCTCAGCACGGCCTTCACCCGGTCCAGGTCCTCGTCGGCGCGGACCGTGACGTCCACGTTGGCGGTCGCCCAGCCCTGCGAGAGGTTCCCTATCCGCTTGACCTCGCCGTTGCGCACGTACCAGATCTCGCCGTCGGCGCCGCGCAGCTTCGTCACCCGCAGGCCGACCTCGATCACCTCGCCGGTGGCCACGCCCGCGTCGACGGTGTCACCGACGCCGTACTGGTCCTCCAGGATCATGAAGACGCCGGAGAGGAAGTCCGTGACCAGGTTGCGGGCGCCGAAACCGATCGCCACACCGGCCACACCGGCCGACGCCAGCAGCGGCGCGAGGTTGATCTGGAAGGTGCCCAGCACCATCAGCGCGGCCGTGCCCATGATCAGGAACGACGCCACGGAGCGCAGCACCGAGCCGATCGCCATGGAGCGCTGGCGGCGCCGCTCGGCGTTGACCAGGAGGCCTCCGAGGCCGCCGCCCTCCAGCGTCTGGCCGGAGCGGGACATGCGGTCGACCAGCTTGGTGATGGCCCGCCGTACGAGCACGCGCAGCACCGCCGCGATCACCACGATGAGCAGCACCCGCAGCCCGATGGCGAGCCACGTCGACCAGTTCTCCTCGACCCAGCCGGCCGCGCTCGTGGCGCTCTCCTGGGCGTCCTGCAGCGAGGGGACCCGTGGGGTCTCCGTCTCCGCGGGGGTCGGTGAGGGGTCGGCTGCCGACAGGGCGGCTGACAAGGACACGGCGGGTACCTCCTGGTGCACGACCGTCCCCGGTGCGGGCGTCAAGACCGGCCGGATCACGAACAGGTCACCGGTGGGGACAGAACCACCACACTAACGGGGCATTGTGAGCGGATCGGCGGGATGTGTGAAGAAGAGACCGCGCTCACCTGCGCTTGAACAGGCCATGATCCTGGGGATGTATCCGGGTGTGGTCGAAAACACTCCCAGCCCGTTACCGGGACATGGTGGCGCGTTCACCAGGCATGAGGGGAAACTGACTACGGATCGTCCCGGCGCGAGCCACGCGCCGCCGGCGTACAAGGAGGCCGTCCGTGCCGCATGTCCTGGTCCTCAACGCGTCGTACGAGCCGCTCGGCGTCGTACCGCTCCGCCGCGCGCTCGTGCTCGTCCTCGAGAACAAGGCAGTCTGCCTCGAGGAGACCGGCGCCTATCTGCACAGCGCGACCGTCACCGTCCCCGCACCCAGCGTGGTCCGGCTCAAGCGTTTCGTGCGGGTTCCCTACCGGGGGCCCGTCCCACTCACCCGCAGGGCGCTGTTCGCCCGTGACGGGGGCCGGTGCATGTACTGCGGTGGCGTCGCCACCAGCGTCGACCATGTCGTCCCGCGCAGCCGCGGGGGCAAGCACGTCTGGGACAACGTGGTGGCGTCCTGCCGCCGCTGCAACCACGTGAAGGCCGACCGCCACCTCTTCGAACTGGGCTGGCGCCTGCGCCACAAGCCCGCCCCGCCGACCGGCCTGGCCTGGCGCATCATCGGCACGGGCCACCGCGACCCGCGCTGGCTGCCGTACCTCCAGCCGTACGGCGCGGACGACGCGCTGGCACGGATCGACGGGATCTCGGCCTGAGGACGCGCCCGCGGGTGAGGGGTGCCGTCGGGGGCGTCCCCGGTTTCCGCCCCGGCTGGTAGCAGCCCGCGCCGTGCGGCGCGCCCCGCGTTCCCGGCGGACGGCCGGCCGATCAGGCTCGGCGCCGGCGTGGTGGCCTCCGGCGGCAGGATTCCCCGCCGACGACGGTCGGCGTCATCGGAGTGCCCGCACCTCGGGCGGGACGGGCGGAAGAACAGCACGGTCCGGCGGCGGCCCGGTCGGGCCTCACCGAGGGCGCTACGCCCCGCCCCGGTCGCGGCCCCGGGGCAGTACATCGCCCCCTGCCGCAACGCCCCGCCCCGGTCCGGAAAGCCCCCCGCGCCTCCCGGACCGGGTGATCGTCGCCGGTCAGGCGTACCGCAGCTCCGACGGCCGGAGCGTGCGGTGGAGCAGGGGGAGGGCGGTGGCCGCCGCCAGGAGGGACGCCGTGTAGACGGCGGCCGGTACCAGCAGGGGCGTCCAGGACGTCGACCAGCCGCCGCCCTCGGCGAGCGCGGCGTACCAGAGGCCGATCGCGCCTCCGCCGACGCCCGCGAGCAGCATGCCCGGCGCCAGTGGCAGAGCCGTCTCCAGCAGCAGCGCCCGGCCGAGGACCGCGCGCGGCACGCCCGCCGCGGCCTGTGCCGCGAGGGTGCGGCGGCGGGTGGCGACGGACTCGGCGGTGCCGACGGCCAGTCCGGCCAAGGTGATCACGAGGCCGACGCCGATGGCCGCTGCCGTCAGGTCGATCCCGGTCGTGTAGAAGTCCAGGTTTCCCGCTACGTCCTTGCCGGAGCCCAGCACCTCCAGCAGCGTCCGCCGGATCCCGGTGTAGGCCGTGCCCACCACCGTCACCAGCAGCACCACCGTGTGCGTGCGGGCCGCCGCCCACGGGTCGTCGCGAAGGCGTTCCGCCGCGATGAGGACTGCCGGGCTCCCCGTGCGTGCGGCCAGCAGCCGGCCGGTGAACCGGGCCGACGCGCCCACCAGCCACACCGCGCCCGCCCCGGTCAGGGCGAGGACGCAGACGATGAGCGCCGGCGCGGCGGAGAAGCCGCCACGCCCCGCGTCCACGCCCACGTACGACAGGAACAGGACGACCAGGAACAGCGCCACCAGCCCGAACGCCGCCGATTCGGGACGCGGGGCCGCCCGCACCCGCCGGACCGTGCCGAGCGGCGAGGCCACCACCCGGCGCAGGACGAGCACGGCGGTCAGCGCGCCCAGCACGGGCATCCCCAGCACGACGGCCGCGACCCCCGCCCAGGTCCACGCCGAGGTGTGCCCGTCCATGCGGGCCACCACCACGGCGGCGAGCAGGCCGGCCGCCACCGACCCGGCCAGACAGGCCAGGCCGGTCTCCGCCGCCGCGATCCGCCGCACCTGCCACGGCGTGGCGCCCGCCAGCCGCAGCCCCGCCAGCCGCCGGTCCCGGTGGACCGCGCCGAGCCGGGCGCTCTGCCCGACGAACCCGAGCACGGGGATCAACAGGAGCAGCAGCGCGGCGATCACCCCCGACCGCTCCCCGGGGGCGTCCAGCAGCCCGTGCGCGACGGGGAAGTCGTGGTGCCCGCGCACCGACGCCAGTACCGCCGCTCCCTGAGCGAGCGCCGCGGCGAGCAGCGCGCCGACGCCGGTCAGCGCGATCCGCCACCACTCGTGCCGGTCGGAGCCGCGCACCAGGTGCCAGGCCAGTCGCAGGTCCGCGGTCACGGGGCCACCTCCAGTGCGGGGTCCTCCGCCACGACCACGCCGTCGAGCAGGGACACCTCCCGGTCCGCGTACGCGGCGGTCCGGGCGTCGTGCGTGACCAGCAGGACCGCGGTGCCCGCCTCGCGGGCCGTGCGCGCCAGCGCCGTCATCACCTGCTCGGCCGCCAGCGAGTCCAGCGCCCCGGTCGGCTCGTCGGCGAACACCACCTTCGGACCGGTGATCAGCGCCCGCGCGAGCGCGGTCCGCTGGGCCTGACCGCCGCTCATCTGTCCGGGCCGCAGGGCTGCCAGGTCGTGCGCCCCGAACCGCTCCAGCCAGTCACGGGCCTGCTCGTGGGCCCGCGGCCGGGAGGTGCCCGCCAGCAACAGCGGCAGCGCCACGTTGTCCAGCGCCGTGAGCTCCGGGACGAGCTGCCCGAACTGGAAGACCACGCCGAAGCCGGTGCGGCGCAACTCGCTCAGCCGCTTCTCCGGCAGCCGGTCGAGCCGCCGCCCGTCGTACGTCACCGAGCCCTCGTCCGGGCGGACGATGCCGGCCATGCAGTGCAGCAGGGTCGATTTGCCGCTGCCGCTCGCGCCGGTGACCGCGAGGATCTCGCCGGGTCCCAGGCTCAGGGACGCGCCGCGCAGGGCGGGTGTCGCGCCGTGCGTCTTCACCAGGTCGTTGGCCGAGAGGAGCGGTCCGGGCGTGCCCGTGTTCTTCATGCTGCGTCGACCTCCGCGGTCAGGGTGGTGAGCCGGGCCGCCGTGGTGGTCATCCAGCGGAGGTCGGCGTCCAGGTGGTTGAGGGCGAAGTCCGCCGAGAGCACGGTGGCCAGATCGGAGCCCGGGTCCGACGTCACGGCGGTCAGTTCGCGCATGCGCCGCATGTGGGCGGCGCGCTGGGCCCGCAGGTACGCGGCAGGGTCGCCGCCGGACAGGATGGCCACGACGACCTTCGCGAAGATCTCGTTCGTCACGAACGGCGCGGGCGGCGCGATCTCCGCCGCCCAGCGGGACAGTTCGCGCGCCCCCGCCTCCGTGACGTGGTACAGGGTGCGCTCCGGCCCGCCGTCCGAGTCGGTGCCCTCGACCTCGGCGAGACCGTCCCGGACCAGACGCTGGAGCGTCGTGTAGACCTGCCCGTAGGCCAGCGGGCGGGCCTGCGGGAAGCGTTCGTCGTGGCGCCGCTTCAGGTCGTAGCCGTGGCTCGGTCCCGTGGCCAGCAGGCCCAGCAGGATGTGACGGGTGCTCATGTCCTCAGTATGTACTGAGTACATGTACTGAGTGAATAGTGGAGCGTGGAGAAAAGACGGACGGAAGTGAAAAACGAGCCGGGGCGCCCCCGCCCCGGCTCCCGCGCGCTCAGTCCGCGACCGCGTACGCCTCCACCGACCACAGTGAGTACCCGTACCGCGTGGCCCGCTCCTCGCCCTGGACGCGGATGTGGCGGACGTCCGGCTCGTCCATGCGGACCGTCTCGTGGCCGCCACGGCTGTCGCGGACCTCCGCGGCCGTGCGCCAGGCGCGGCCGTCCCGGGAGACCTCCACGCGGTACGCCGAGGCGTGGGCGTCCTGCCAGTGCAGGTCGACCTTGCCCAGCCGGACCGGGCGGTCCAGCTCCACCTGCCACCACGCGTCGTCCTCGGCCGGCGACGACCACCGGGTGCCGGAGTCCCCGTCGTTGGCCGCCGACGCCGGGAAGTCGGGCGTCTCGTCGGCCGAGGACTCCGCGCGGCCGGTACGGGCCACGTCGGGGCCGTCGACCGGCGGCACCGCGTCCACGGTCAGCGTGCGGGCCGCGCCGCCGAAGCCGAGGCGGACGTCGTAGGACCGGGTCGGCGTGCCCGGCTTCACGGTCACCTCGACCGGCACCCGCACCTCCGTCCCGCGCGGCACGGACAGCGGCGCCTTCGGGACCCGCACCTCGACACCCTCCGGCGCGTCCGCGGTCAGCCGGTCCCGTACGTCCTCGGGGCGGGCGGAGCCGAGGGTGACCGTCACCGTGCGGGTGCGGCCGATGTCGGCGTCGGCGCGGTCGCCGGGCAGGCCCACCACGGCGTCCGGCACGTCGGCGAACCACGGCACCACGTGCCGCACCCGCTCCGGGTCCGCGTCCACCACGCGCACGGCGTCCACCGGCCGCCCGCCGGCGGGCAGTTCGGTCGCGCCCCGCGCCGCCAGCGCGCCGATCCGCCGCCAGGTCCCGTCCTGCGTACGCACCTCGACGGAGCCGGTGGTGCCCGGTTCGGCCAGCACCGTCACGGTGTCCAGCACCCGGGCGCGCTCCAGCCGCAGCGTGCCGCCGTCGCTCCCGCCGGGCGCCCGGGTGACGCCCGCCCAGCTCTCGTACGCGGTGCGCGCCCGGTTCAGGAACGGGGCCAGCACGCCCTCGGCGACCGTGACCCGCGCCGACTCCAGTTCCGTGCGCAGCGCCTCCAGCCGCCGGTACGCGGCCCAGGCGTCCCCCGCGTCGCCCGCCTGCTGGGCACGCAGCATGTCCAGCGCGGCCGTGCCCGCCTCGCCGTAGCGGGCGAGGTGCCCGGTCCAGGGGGTGATCTCGTCGGAGAGGGAGGTGCCCGACAGCCGGCCGGGCAGCTCGCGCAGCTCGGTGAAGGCGGCGCGCAGCCGTCCGGCCGCCGTGTCGCCCTGGTCGCGCGCGGCGGGCCGGGTGCGCCAGAACTCCTCGATGAGCGGCCGCAGATACGCCGCGTCCGTCCCGCCCAGCACCGAGGAGGCGGTGTTGCGGGCGAGCGCGGTCAGCGCCTTCCCGCGCCGGGCGTCGCCGCCGGCCAGGTCGGCGATCGCGGCCCGCCAGGACTCCTGCGGGCGGTACTCGCGCGGGTTCCAGGCGAAGTCGGCGGCCGTGAAGAGGGGGATGCGCGACGCCTCGGGCTGTTCCATCGCGTTGGGGAGCAGCGCGGCCGACCCGGCGGCCACGGCGGGCTCCCGGCCCTGGTAGGGGCCGAGGAAGAGCCGCCCGGGGGCGTAGTCGTTGACCGGGTAGTTGTCCATCGTCACCAGCGGGTGCGCGAACACCTCGCGGGCCTCGGAGAGCTGACGGCCCGTGATGGTGCGGGGCACCACGCCGACGCCGGTCCACGCCACCTCGACACCGTCGTCCAGCTCCCGCGCGAGCGCCCGCCGGTACGCGGTCGAGCCGTCCTCGTAGTACTCGGTGGGCATCAGGGACAGCGCGGGCGCGTCCGGGTGGCGCCGCTCCAGGTGCCGGGCGACCGCGTTGGCGACGTGCGCGTGGGCGCGGGCGGCCGCCTCGGGCCCGGAGCCGAACCGTTCGGCGTCCGCCCCGCAGTGCCACTCGCTGTAGCTGACGTCCTGGAACTGCACCTGGAAGGCGCGGAAGCCCAGCGCCCACATCGCGTCCAGCTTGCGGGTCAGCGCCCGCAGGTCGTCGTCGGAGGAGAGGCACATCGCCTGCCCGGGCGCGACGGCCCAGCCGAGGGTGACGTGGTTGCGGGCGGCCCGCCCGGCCAGCTCACGGAACTCCGCGCGCCGCTCGGCCGGGTAGGCCTCGCGCCAGCGGGCCTGCCGGTACGGGTCGTCGCCGGGCGCGTACAGGTACCGGTTCAGCTTGGCGCGGCCCATGAAGTCGAGTTGGCCGAGCCGTTGCCGGTGCGTCCAGGGAGTGCCGTAGAAGCCCTCGGTGACGCCGCGCACGGCGGTGGCGGGCCAGTCCCGTACGACGGCGGCGGCGAGCGTGCCGTCCGGGCGGACCAGGCGGCGCAGCGTCTGCACGGCGTGGAAGAGGCCCTCGCCGTCCGCGCCGGTCAGCGTCACGGAGCCGTCACCGGAGGTGAGGGTGTAGCCGCCCGCCGGAAGGGCGTGACGGGGGTCGGCGGAGGCGCGTTCGCTGCCCGCGCGCACCACGAGCGCCCCCTCGGGCACCGATGCGCCGGGGTCGGTGAACCGGCGTGCGCCGGCCTCACGCAGCACGTCCTTCAGCGCCTCCACGGCGTACGGGTCCGCTCCCCGCTCGGCGGCCAGGGCGACCTCCTCGGTCACCCGGACCGGGGCGCCGTTCGCGCGCAGGGAGTGCGGGCGAGGCCACACCGAGGGGACGTCCGCGGCGGCCTTCCCGGCCGGGTCGGCGGCGGGCGACCGGGCGGGGTCCGGCGCGGGCGCGGCCGTCGCGGCGGGGGCGACGCCCAGGGATCCGGCGAGCACGGCGAGTGCGAGTGCGGTCCTCCGCGCGGACGCCGTTCTGCCACGCCACAGCTGCACGAGGCCCCTCCTGATCCCCCGGGACCGGCCGGCCTACGACCGGCGGCCGTGTCCATTCCGTTACCGAGACGCCCCGAGCCCACCACTCCTGGAGTGAACGTGTCAATCAGAGGGGGTGTTGTGGCGCATTTGTCCCCCTGTGGAGTGAGAGTGAAGGGAGAGAATGTGACCAGGTTCACGTTGAACGACTTTGTGCGTCTGCGCTCGCGTCCACTGGGTAGGGCTGCGAGATGACCCGCACGTCCGGCTCGACGAGGAGGCCCTTGGTGGCTACAGCGGCATACGTCTTTCCCCCGGTCCTGTCCAAACCCGTGGCGGAGCCCTCCGCTTCCGAGGCGGAGCACTCCGCCTGCGACCCGCACGACTGCTTCCTCGGCGGCGAGGGCGCCGGCGCCGAAGCGCCCCTGACCAGCGAACCCCCGCTGCCCGACGCGGAACCCCTCACCAGCGAACCGCCGCTCGCCGACGCCACCCCGCTGACCAGCGAGTCCGACGTCTTCTCCGACCCCTCGGACTCCGCGGGACTCGACTCCTTCCCGGCCCAGTACCGCCCGGAGCCCTAGCGTGACCGCGCCACGGCCGGACGGGACCCCCTCCGAGGCGCTGTCCCGGCTCGCCGCACTGCACGGTGTCGCCACCTCCTACCGCCCCTCCCCGGACACGACGGTCCCGGCCTCGGCCGCCGCCGTCACGCACGCCCTGGCCGCCCTCGGCGTCGACGCGTCCACCGAGGAGGCCGTCCGCGCCGCCCTGGCCGTGCGCGAACAGGAGATCGCCGAGCGGCTGCTGCCGCCCACCGTCGTCGGCCGGGGCGCCCGCCCGCCCGAGGCGCTCGCCGCGCTGCCGGAAGGCACCCGGCTGGAGATCCGCACCGAGGACGGCGGCCTGCGCGCGTCCGCCGAGGACCTCCCGCCCGGCGTGCACCTGCTGACCGCCACCGCCCCCGACGGCCGCACCGCCCGCTCCCACCTGATCGTCGCGCCGCCGCGGCTGCCCGCGGTCGAGGGCCGCTCGTACGGGCTGCTGGTGCAGCTGTACTCGCTGCTCTCCCGCCGCTCCTGGGGCATGGGCGACCTCGCCGACCTCGGTGAGCTGGCCGGGTGGGCGGGCCGCGCGCTGGGCGCCGGGTTCGTGCAGGTGAACCCGTTGCACGCGGCCGTGCCCGGCCCCCCGACCGACCCCTCCCCGTACCGCCCCTCCTCGCGCCGCTTCCCCGACCCCGTGCACCTGCGGGTCGAGGCCGTGCCCGAGTTCGCGCACGTCGAGGACCGCGAGCGGCTGGGCGCCCTGCTGGAGCGGGCGGCGCGGCTGCGCGAGGCGGTGCTCGGCAAGGGGGAGCTGATCGACCGGGACGCCGTCTGGGAGGCCAAGCGGGAAGCCCTCGAACTGGTGCGGACGGTTCCGCTCGGCCCCGGCCGTGCCGCCGCCCTGCGCGCCTTCCGCGCCGAGCAGGGCCAGGCCCTGGAGGACCACGCCACCTGGTACGCGCTCGCCGAGACGCACGGCCCCGACTGGCGCCGCTGGCCCGCCACCCTGCGCGACCCCCGCTCGGCGGAGACCGCCCGCGCCCGCGAGGAACTGCGGGACCGCGTCGACTTCCACTCCTGGCTCGTCTGGCTCACCGACGACCAGCTCACGGCCGCCCAGCGGGCCGCGCGGGAGGCCGGGATGGGCGTGGGGATCGTGCACGACCTGGCCGTCGGCGTGCATCCCACCGGCGCGGACGCCTGGGCGCAGCAGGACCACTTCGCGCCCGGCATGTCCGTCGGCGCGCCCCCGGACGCCTTCAACGCGCGCGGCCAGGACTGGGGACTGCCGCCCTGGCGGCCCGACCGCCTCGCCGAGAGCGGGTACGCGCCGTTCCGTGACCTGCTGCGGGGCCTCTTCCGGTACGCGGGCGCCTTGCGCATCGACCATGTGATGGGCCTGTTCCGGCTCTGGTGGGTGCCGGAGGGCCGCCCGCCCACCGAGGGGACGTACGTCCGCTACGACGCCGAGGCCATGCTCGCCGTGCTGGTCCTGGAGGCGTCCCGCGCCGGGTCCCTGGTGATCGGCGAGGACCTCGGGACGGTCGAGCCCGGGGTGCGCGAGGCGCTGCGCGACCGGGGCGTGTACGGGACGTCGGTGCTGTGGTTCGAGCGGGACTGGGAGGGCGACCGCCGCCCGCTGCCGCCGGAACGCTGGCGCGCCGACTGCCTGGCCACGGCCACCACCCATGACCTGCCGTCCACCGCCGCCCGCCTCACCGGGGAGCACGTGGAGCTGCGCGACCGGCTGGGCCTGCTCACCCGGCCGCTCGCCGAGGAGCGGGCGGAGGCGGAGGCGGACGTGGGCGAGTGGCTGGAACGGCTGGAGGAGCTGGGGCTGCTGCCCGCGACGGCGGAAGGCGGCTCCTACGCCTCCCGGGAGGAGGCCGGGATCCAGGCGGTGTACCGCTACCTGCTGCGCACCCCCGCGCGCATGGTCGGCGTGTGGCTGCCGGACGGCGTCGGGGACCGGCGGCCGCAGAACCTGCCCGGCACCTGGGACCAGTACCCGAACTGGCGGCTGCCCGTCGCCGACGCGGAGGGGCGCCCGGTGACCCTGGAGGACCTGGCCGCGTCCCCCCGGCTGCGGGCCCTGGTCGACGTGCTGCGCGCCGACGCCCCGCCCGGCGGCTGACCCGCCCGCGCGCCCGTACGGCACCCCGGGCGCGCGGCCCCCGACCGCGTTCGATACTTTGGGGACCGTGGACAAGAAGAACGCCCTGCGCGCCGGCGCCCTGGCAGCCGGTACGACGCTGATGATGCTGCTCATGTCGTCCCCCGCGCTCGCCCTGACCCGCGACGACGGCGACGACCCCGGCACGGGCCTGAGCGTCATCGAGACGCTGGGTCTCTACGTCCTGCTCCCGATCGGGCTCTTCGCGGTCATCGCCGGTCTGGTGATGGCACTCGACAAGTCCCACCAGAAGAAGGACCCGACGAGCTCCAACGTCCGGACCAAGGCGGACGCCAAGGCCTGACCCGGCCCGCTCGCCCGAGCGGTCCGCACGCGCTTTCCCGAAGGGCGCCGGCACCTCGCCGGCGCCCTTCGGCGTATGTGGAGGTCTATCGCTCGGTGGCGAGCAGCAGGTCCCGCAGCAGGTCCGAGAGGAGCGCCGACCGCTCCGGGCCCAGCGCGGCCAGCGCCCGCGACTGCTCGGCGGCGCCCACGGTCACCGCCTCGTCGATCAGCCGCAGCCCCTCCTCGGTCAGCGTCACCTGGAGCCCGCGCCGGTCGTGCGGGTCGGGGGAGCGGCGCAGCAGGCCCGCGCGCTCCAGCTTGTCCAGACGGCCCGTCATCCCGCCGGTGGTGAGCATCAGCGTGGCCGAGAGCTGCCGGGGCGAGAGGGTGTACGGCTCCCCGGCGCGGCGCAGGGTGGCGAGGACGTCGAACTCGCCCCGGGAGATCCCGAACGGCGCGTACACCTGCTCGTGCCGGTCGCCCATGGCGCGCGCGATGCGGTAGACGCGGCCGAAGACCTCCATCCCGGCGGTGTCCAGGTCGGGCCGTACCCGGGCCCACTGCTCGATGATCGCGTCGACGGGGTCCGCGTGGCGCGGCTCGGGGCGTGCACTCATAGCCGGGAGTATCCGCGCGGCGGGGGTTGCCCGCAAGAAAGTAGCTTGCGGATAAGTAGCTCAGAGCTAAGCTACTTGTCGCCAACCCGTCGGAAGGGGTGCCCCATGACCGCGCACCAACGCGCCGCCGTCGCCGCGCTCACCGCCCTCGCCCCCGTCTCCTGGGGCACCACCTACGTCGTCACCACCGAGTTCCTGCCGCCGGAGCGCCCCCTGTTCACGGCCCTGGTCCGCGCCCTGCCCGCCGGGCTGCTGCTGCTCGCGGTCGCCCGGGTGCTGCCGCGCGGCGCCTGGTGGTGGAAGGCGGCGGTGCTCGGCGCGCTGAACATCGGCGCCTTCTTCCCGCTGCTGTTCCTCTCCGCGTACCGGCTGCCGGGCGGGCTGGCGGCGGTCGTCGGCTCGGCGGGCCCGCTGCTGGTGCTGGGGCTGTCGGCGCTGCTGCTGGGGCGGCGGCCCGCGCTCCGTGACGTCCTGGCCGGCGCGGTCGCCGCGTTCGGCGTGAGCATGGTGGTGCTGAAGGCGGCGGGGGCGCTGGACACGCTGGGTGTGACGGCGGCGTTCACCGCCACGGCGTCGATGTCCGCGGGCACGGTGCTGACGCAGAAGTGGGGCCGACCCTTGGGCGTCGGCCCTCTCGCCCTCACCGGCTGGCAACTGACCGCGGGCGGCCTGACGATCGCCCCGCTCGCCTTCCTGCTGGAGGGCGCCCCGCCCACCCTGGACGCCGGCGCGGCCGGAGGGTACGCCTACCTGGCCCTGGTCAACACGGCGATCGCGTACTGCCTGTGGTTCCGGGGCATCGGCCGCCTCACCGCGACCCAGGCCACCCTCCTCGGCCCGCTGTCGCCCCTGACGGCGGCGGTGCTCGGCTGGGCGGTCCTGGGGGAGAGTCTGACGGCTCTCCAACTCCTCGGCATGGCTCTGGCCTTCGGGGCGACGGTGGCGGGCCAGCTGCCTCGGCGCACCGAGCCGACGGCGCGGCTCCGGGCCGGGAGTCAGCCCTCGGGGTCGACCTCGGGGTGCGTGAACCGCACGGGCCTGCCCAGGGAGCGGGCGTAGGCGATCTCGGCACGCGTGCTGTCCCCGACGTAGTCGCCGACCACGAGCACCTCGTCGGCGAGCCGGATCTTCGCCCGGTGCAGCGCGTCGAGCCGGACCTTCAGCGCCTCGGCCTCGCCGGGGTCCGCCCACAGTCCGTGCGGCGACTTCATGTCGCACCCCGGCTTGACGACGATCCGCCCGGCCGCGGTCTCCCGCAGGTCGGCCTCGGCCATCTCGGCCATGAATCGGGTGGATCCGCAGATGGCGACGATGCGGGGGAGGTCCAACCCCGCCTTGGCGGCGGTGAGCTGGTCCTCGGGGGTGAGGGGCTGGTGCGACACGGTTCCTCCTGGCAGGCGACAGGACGTCTGTATCAGATCGCGCCGACACCTCCCTGGCCCGAACCCAGCTCGCGCCGGACGGCCTTGCCCCGATTGCCCTCCCTGGTGAGCGGCTGCCAGCCCCACACGTCGGCGCAGGCTCGCACCAGGGCCGGCCCTCTTCCGTCCTCGCGGCCGGGGTCCGGCGTGGAGGGCCGGGGCGGCTCGGGAGGCGAGGGGCTCGGGAGGCGAGAGGGCGGCGTCCCAGGCCCCGATCCGCAGCACACCCGTCCGCGACCGACGTACGCGCAGCGCTGCGGGGCGGTCGTCCTGCTCCGGGGGCGGAAGGCAACGCCTGCGGGGAAGTGGCGGCCGGCCCTGCGTGCACAGCCGTACGCGACTCCACGGCGCCGTCCCACGGCACCCTCACCGTGCCCGCCCCGGCGTTCGCCGCGTTCGTGAACGCCCTGAAGCGGCCGGGCGGGCCGGTGCAGCGCCGCCCGGCCCACCGCGCCGCGTGCGGTCAGATCACGATCACCCGCCGCCCCCTCGTGTGCCCCGCCCGGCTGTCGGCGTGGGCGGCGGCCGCCTCCGCGAGGGAGTAGGCCTTCTCCACCGGGATGTGGAGCGCGCCCTGTTCGAGGAGGCGGACCGTCTCCTTCAGGGCGTCCGGAACGCTGCCCGCGACGTTCGAGAAGCGGACGCCCAGCTCGGGGGCGGCGCGGTCCGCGATGGAGACCACCGTGGCCGGGTCCCCGGTCAGCTCCACGAGCTCGCGCAGGACGCCCGCGCCGGCCAGGTCGAGGGCCGCGTCGACCGAGGTCAACGCCCGCACCCGCTCCGGCCAGCCCTCGACGTACGTCGTGGCGTGCGCGCCCAGGCTGCGCAGGTACTCCAGGTTGGCCGCCCCGGCCGTGCCGACCACCGTGATGCCGCGGTCCCGGGCGATCTGCAGCACCGCCGAGCCGACCCCGCCCGACGCGCCGCTGACCAGCAGCGTCTGTCCGGGGCGGACACCGCACTCGCCCAGGATGCGCAGGGCCGTCTCCATGACGGACGGATAGCCGGCCGCCTCCTCGAAGGAGAGGCCTTCGGGTGTCCGGGCCCAGGCGTGCAGCACCGCGAACTCCGCGTAGGTGTCGGACCCTTCGCCGAAGACCCGGTCACCGACCGCCACATCCGTGACACCCTCGCCGACCTCGTCCACCACCCCCGCCGCGTCCAGCCCGACGCCCGCGGGCAGTGACGCCGGGAGGGCCGGACGCATCTGGCCCTCCCGGATCCTCCAGTCGACGGGGTTCACCCCGGCCGCGCGCACGGCGATGCGTATCTCTCCCGGGCCCGCGTGGGGCTCGTCCGCGTCGACGAGGTGAAGGACGTCGGGGCCGCCGAACTCGGCGTAGCTCACTTTCTTCATGCCGCCGACCGTAGCACTAACCGTTAGTTCATTGAAGTCGTTAGGGTTTCGTATCTGCTAGCGTTCGGGGCATGCCCGAGCAGCCGCCGTCCGGACGTCGAGAGCGCAAGAAGGCCGCCACACGTCAGAAGATCGCCGACACCGCCCTGCGGCTCTTCCTGGAGCGCGGGTACGACGCGGTGGGCATCCGGGACGTGGCCGCCGAGGCCGACGTGGCCGTCACCACCGTCTTCTCCCACTTCGCCTCCAAGGAGGCCCTGGTGTTCGAGCGGGACGCGGACTTCGAGCGGCGTCTCGCCCGCGCGGTGACCGACCGCGCTCCCGGCGCGCCGCTCGTGCCCGCCCTGCGCGAGGAGACGCTCGCGCTGGTGCGCCACTGCCTGGCCGACGAGGCCGCCCCCGTGTGGCGGATGATCGACGCCTCGCCCGCGCTGCGGGAGTACGAGAGCTCCATGCGGCTGCGGCACGCGGAGACCCTGGCGGCCGCCCTCGCCGCGGAACCGGGCGCGCCGGGCGGCGCCACCGCGTGCCGGGCCGTCGCCCGGTTCGTCGTGGACGCCTTCGCGCTGGCCCGGGAGGCGGACGACCCGGAGACCGCGGTGGACGAGATCTTCCGGATGGTGGAGGCGGCCTGGGAGGCCGCCGGGGCGGGCGTGCCGTCTGGGCCCTCGACATGACGAAGGGGCGCCCGGCCGGGAAGCCGGGCGCCCCTTCTCGGCGTCGGGACGGCGTTACGCCGACGTCGCCGCCGCGTCCGCCGCCTGGGCGCGCAGGGCGCGTTCCACGCCCGCGCGGGACTCCGAGACCAGGCGGCGCAGGGCCGCGTTGGGCTCGGCGGAGGCCAGCCAGGCGTCCGTCCTGTCGAGGGTCTCGCCGGTGACCTGGATGCCCGGGTAGAGGCCGACCGCGATCTGCTGGGCCATCTCGTGCGAGCGGGACGCCCACACGTCGGCCAGCGCCTCGAAGTACTTGTCCGTGTACGGAGCCAGCAGCTCGCGCTGGTCGGTCTGCACGAAGCCGGCGATGACGGCCTCCTGGACCGCGTTCGGCAGCTTGTCGGACTCGACGACCGAGGCCCATGCCTCCGCCTTGGCCTCCTCCGTCGGACGGGCCGCCCGCGCGGTGGCCGCGTGCCGCTCGCCCGCGGCCGTCCTGTCCCGCTCGTACTCGGCGGCGATCTCCGCCTCGTCGAACCGGCCCACCGCCGCCAGCCGCTGCACGAACGTCCAGCGCAGCTCGGTGTCGACGGCCAGGCCCTCCACGGACTGCGTGCCGGCGAGCAGCGCCTCCAGCAGGTCCAGCTGCTCCGGGGTGCGGGCGGTCGCCGCGAACGCGCGCGCCCACGCCAGCTGGTGGTCGCTGCCCGGCTCGGCGGACCGCAGGTGGGCCAGCGTGGCGTCGGTCCAGCGGGTCAGCAGCGCATCGCGGGCGGCCGGGTCGGCGTACAGGTCGAGGGCCAGCTTCACCTGCCGGTGCAGCGACTGCACGACACCGATGTCGGACTCCTTGCCGACGCCCGACAGCACCAGCGACAGGTAGTCCCGCACGGGCAGCTCCGCGTCGCGGGTCATGTCCCAGGCGGAGGCCCAGCACAGCGCCCGCGGCAGCGACGACTCGAAGTCGCCCAGGTGCCCGGTGACGACGGCGAGGGACTGCTCGTCCAGGCGGACCTTGGCGTACGACAGGTCGTCGTCGTTGAGCAGGATCACCGCCGGGCGGGGCTTGCCCGCGAGCTGCGGCACGGCGGTCAGCTCGCCGTCGACGTCCAGCTCGATCCTGTCCCCGCGGACCAGCTTGCCGGTCGCCTCGTCCAGGTCGTACAGGCCGATCGCGATGCGGTGCGGGCGCAGGGTCGGCTCGCCCTTCGCGCCGGCGGGGAGCGCCGGGGCCTCCTGGCGGACGGCGAAGGAGGTGATGACGCCGGCGTCGTCCGTCTCGATCTCGGGACGCAGGACGTTGATGCCGGCCGTCTCCAGCCACTTCTTCGACCAGGTCTTCAGATCGCGGCCGGAGGTCTCCTCCAGGGCGCCCAGCAGGTCGGACAGGCGCGTGTTGCCGTACGCGTGGCGCTTGAAGTACGCCTGCACGCCGCGGAAGAACTCGTCCTCGCCGACGTAGGCGACGAGCTGCTTCAGCACCGAGGCGCCCTTGGCGTACGTGATGCCGTCGAAGTTGACGAGGACGTCGTCCAGGTCACGGATGTCCGCCATGATCGGGTGCGTGGACGGCAGCTGGTCCTGGCGGTAGGCCCAGGTCTTCATCTGGTTCGCGAACGTCGTCCACGAGTGCGGCCACTTGGAGCCGGGCGCGTCGGCCTGGCAGGCGGCCTCCGCGAAGGTGGCGAACGACTCGTTCAGCCACAGGTCGTTCCACCACTCCATGGTGACCAGGTCGCCGAACCACATGTGCGCCAGCTCGTGCAGGATTGTGGCCGCGCGCACCTCGTACGCCGCGTCCGTCACCTTCGAGCGGAAGACGTACTGGTCGCGGATGGTGACCGCGCCCGCGTTCTCCATCGCGCCCGCGTTGAACTCGGGCACGAACAGCTGGTCGTACTTCTCGAACGGGTAGGCGTAGTCGAACTTCTCCTGGAACCAGTCGAAGCCCTGCCGGGTCACCTCGAAGATGGCGTCCGCGTCGAGGTACTCGGCGAGCGAGGGCCGGCAGTAGATGCCGAGCGGCACCGACCGGCCGTCCTTCTCGTACACGCTGTGCACCGAGTGGTACGGGCCGGCGATCAGCGCCGTGACGTACGTCGACAGACGCGGGGTGGGCGCGAAGACCCACACGTTGTCCTTGGGCTCCGGCGTGGGCGAGTTGGAGATGACCGTCCAGCCCTCCGGCGCCTTCACCGTGAACTGGAACGTCGCCTTGAGGTCCGGCTGCTCGAAGCTCGCGAACACCCGGCGGGCGTCCGGCACCTCGAACTGCGTGTACAGGTACGCCTGGTCGTCCACCGGGTCGACGAAGCGGTGCAGGCCCTCACCCGTGTTGGTGTACGCGCAGTCGGCGCTCACCCGCAGCACGTTGCGGCCCTTGAGCAGGCCGGGCAGGGCGATGCGGGAGTCGGCGAAGGACTCGGCGGGGTCCAGCGCGTCACCGTTCAGGGTGATCTCGTGGACGGACGGGGCCACCAGGTCGATGAAGGACTCCGCGCCGTCCTCGGCGACGTCGAAGCGCACCGTGGTCACGGACCGGTACGTGCCCCCCTCCTGCGCGCCGGAGAGATCGAGATCGATCTCGTACGAGTCAACGGTCAGCAGCTTCGCCCGCTGCTGCGCCTCTTCGCGGGTCAGGTTTGTGCCAGGCACGCGGTCATCTCCTCGATATGTGTGGGTTGCGTCATCCTTCCACGCGAGATCGCCCTCACGCGATGACGAAACCGCAGGCATGGGGATACCCCTGTGTCGGAGCCGCCCGGACGGCTCCGGCCGGCGGTTCCACCACGTCGAGAAAGCGGTAGGCAAGGTGTTCCTGAACGCGTCGAGGGGGCGGACCCGCCTGCGGGCCCGCCCCCTCGGTCATGCCTGAGGCGTCAGGCGCTCAGTTCCTGCGCCACCAGCTCCGCGATCTGGACCGCGTTCAGGGCCGCGCCCTTGCGGAGGTTGTCGTTGGAGACGAACAGCGCCAGGCCGTTCTCCACGGTCTCGTCGCTCCGGATGCGGCCGACGTACGACGGGTCCTGGCCGGCGGCCTGCAGCGGGGTCGGGATGTCCGTGAGGACCACGCCGGGCGCCTCGGCCAGCAGCTCCGTCGCGCGCTCCGGGCTGATCGGGCGGGCGAACCGGGCGTTGATCTGGAGCGAGTGGCCGGAGAAGACCGGGACGCGCACGCAGGTGCCCGAGACCTTCAGCTCCGGGATGTCCAGGATCTTGCGGGACTCGTTGCGCAGCTTCTGCTCCTCGTCGGTCTCGTTCAGACCGTCGTCGACGAGGTTGCCCGCGAAGGGCAGCACGTTGAAGGCGATGGGGCGCTTGTAGACGCCGGGCTCGGGGAAGTCGGCCGCCGCGCCGTCGTGCGTCAGCTTGTCGGCCTCGTCGATCACCTTCTGCGTCTGGCCGTGCAGCTCCGCGACGCCCGCGAGACCGGAACCGGACACCGCCTGGTACGTGGCGACGACCAGCGCCTCCAGGCCCGCCTCCGCGTGCAGCGGACGCAGCACCGGCATCGCGGCCATCGTCGTGCAGTTCGGGTTCGCGATGATGCCCTTGGGGCGGTTCGCGATCGCGTGCGGGTTGACCTCGGAGACGACGAGGGGGACCTCGGGGTCCTTGCGCCAGGCGGACGAGTTGTCGATCACCACGGCGCCCTGCGAGGCGACCTTCTCGGCCAGCGCCTTGGAGGTCGCGCCGCCCGCGGAGAACAGGACGATGTCCAGGCCGCTGTAGTCGGCGGCGGAGGCGTCCTCCACCGTCACGCCGTCCAGCTCCGTACCCGCGGAACGGGCCGAGGCGAACAGGCGCAGCTCCGTGACCGGGAAGTTCCGCTCCTTGAGGATCCTGCGCATGACCGTGCCCACCTGACCGGTGGCTCCGACGATTCCGACCCTCACGGCGACTCCCTACTGCGTCTCTCGCGTACCTGATGTGCCTGGACGGGGCGCTTCCATCATGCGGCCGACCACGCCCCGGCTGTCCAATTCTTTGCCACGACCGCCCGCACAGTGGGACGAACCGGCTGGGGGCGCCGGTTGCGGACCTTCGGCCCCAACCCCCCTGAGCTGCAGAAATTCCCCCCACGGGGGCCGTCGGCCGCAAGGACCCCTGCCCAGGCCGACCCTGTCCACACGAAGGTGTGACGTACGCCTCTACGCGCCCTCCGGATCCGTCCGAACGTTCCGGGCGCCCGTCGCGTCGTAGGAGAAACAGCGTGAGGGGGGTGAACGGTGCTGCGCGGAAGAACCCGGCGCGGCCGCGGGCCGTACGTCGCCGACGACGACCCGCTGGACGCGGCGCAGGAACGCCGGGTGCGGGCGGTGCTCGCACTGGGCGGAGTACCGCAGGCGGACCTGCCGGACGGGGTGCAGCAGGTCCGCCTGCGGCTGCTGGAACGCGCCGCGAGCGGGCGGGAGGCGCCCCGGGACGTCTCGGCGTGGGCGGCGGTCGTCGCCTCCAACCTCGCCATGGACTGGCACCGGGCGAAGCGGCGGCAGGAACGGCTGGGGGAGCGGCTGGCCGCGCTGCGGCCCGCCGAGGCGCCCTCGGGGGAGGAGAGCAGCGTGCTGTCGCTGGCCGTCGCCCGGGGCCTGGACCGGCTGCCCGACGCGCAGCGCCAGGTCGTCGTGCTGCGTTTCTACGCCGATCTGCCGGTGCGCTCCATAGCCGAGCAGCTCGGCGTGCCGGAGGGCACGGTCAAGAGCAGGCTGCACAGCGCCGTACGGACCCTGCGGGCCCGCCTGCACGAGGACGAGGTGGTGTGACGTGACCGCCCACGACAACAACGGCGACCGCGACCCGGCCCGTGCGGACGACGGGCACGAGAATCTCCGGCCCGACGCACCGGAGCCCTCAGGAACCGCCCAGGCCGATCGGGGGTGCCCGGCGCCGGGGCCCGGCGGACGTGGGGACGACGGCGAGCGCGGAGGCCGGGGGCGCGGTACGCCGGGGTCCGGCGGACGCCGGGACAGTGGCGTGCTGCCTGGTGGCTCGGTGAGCGGAGGGGCGGGGAACGGATCGTCCGAGCGGGACGCGTCCGTGCCGGACGGGAGCGAGCGGTACCCGGTGGACGCCCTCGCGGTGGCCCTGTTCGGGGAGGAGCTCCCCGAGGGCGTGCGGGAGGACGCCGCGTTCCGCGCGGAACGGGACGCCGCCCTCGCGGACCTCGCGGTGCTGGGCGAACAGCTCACGCTGATCGGGGACGCGCTGGCGGGGCGAGAAGAGGCCGCTCCGGCCGGGGAGCGGCCGGCCGAGGACGCCGGGGCGGCCTGGCCGCTCCCCGCACCGGCCACGCCCGCCACGCCGCTCCGGCGACGGCCCCGGTACCGGCCGCTGAGGCTCGCGCTCGGCGGGCTCGCCGCCGCGGCCGCGGCGAGTCTCGTCCTCGGCCTGGGCTGGCTCGTGACCCAGGGCGGCTCGGCGGCCGACTCGGCGGTCCCCGGGGCCGCCTCGGACGCCAAGGAGGACACCGGCTCCGCCGCCTTCGGCCCCCGCTACCTGGCGTGCGCCCGCCTCGTCGCCGAGGGCAGGGTCACGGCGCTGGAGGAGGTGCCGGGCACCGGCGGCGTCCAGCGGGTCACCCTGGCGGCGAGCCGGTACTACAAGGGGGACGGCCCGGTGACCTTCCTCCGGGACGACGCCGCG
The DNA here is from genome assembly GCA_014649355.1 of Streptomyces althioticus. GTDB lineage: Bacteria > Actinomycetota > Actinomycetes > Streptomycetales > Streptomycetaceae > Streptomyces > Streptomyces althioticus. The sequence continues at coordinate 139,732 of BMSW01000005.1, read as the reverse complement.
GAGGTCCCGCTGCGCCAGGGCGACCAGGTGCTGGTCGGTCTGTCCCCGGGCCTCGACCACCCCGACCGGACGGTCGTCGGCGAGGCGGAGATCGCCCCCGTCCGAACCGGGATCGTCGCCGCTCTCCCCGCCTCGCGCACCGCGGGCTGCGACTGAGCGGGGCGGACACGGCGGAGGGGCGGGCGCCCGTACGGACGCCCGCCCCTCCTGTTCGATCCGGTGCGCAGCCCGACTACTCGACGACCTTCTCGATCGCCACGTTGCCGATGCCCGCGACCGTGCCGCGCGCGTTCACCAGCTGCACGCGGCCGAAGAACGCGCGTCCCTCGGGAGCCGCGGCGGCGACGGTGACCTCGCCGGAGACGGCGGCCTCGGCGCCCGTGCCCAGCTTCACCGGCGCGGACTCGTCGACGGTGACGGTGCCGAGCGTGGCGGAGAAGAACACGTCCAGGTAGTCGTACTCCGTCGTGCCGGCCGGGACCGAGTAGCCGTCCACCTCGATGGTGTACGTGCCGGCCTTCGGGGAGGCGATGGAGACGGACTCCTCCGAGTCGCCGTCCGCGGACTGGGCGACCCGGTTGCCGGCCTCGTCGTACACGGCCAGGTCCAGGTCGGCGGCGGTGTCGGAGACGTTGCCGATGGAGACGTCCAGCGACGCGGCGCCCTCGGGCACCTCGACCGTGGTGGTGTGGACGTCACCCGTGGAGATCGACGGGCGGGCCGTCTTCGACGAGCCGAGCGGACCGCCGACCAGCTTGCCGTCGATCGCGGCGGCCTCGTTGGTCACCGTCCAGTCGACGGCGGCCGGGGTGCCGACCTTCGCCTCGGGCACCGTGACGGTCTCCGGGTCGAAGGCCGCGCCGAGCACCGCGACATCCAGCTTGTACGGGTTGTCGAGCAGCGGCGAGGTACGGCGCGCCTCGACCTCGATCTCCCACACGCCCGGCTGCGGGGCCGCGTACGACCGCACGTCGGGGCGGCAGGTGTTCGCCGGGTTGCTGTAGTTCGGGTAGCAGTTGACCGTCGAGGTCGGGTCGGACGGCACACCGTACGGGTGGATGGAGATGAACCGGGTCTGGCTCGTCGCCTTCAGCCCGCTCATCGCGACCTCCAGCGTCTTCGCGCCCTCCGGCACGGTGACGAAGTAGGAGGTGGTGCTGTTGCGCTGGACCGTGCCCTTCGCCGAGTAGGTGTACTTCACCGGCGCGGAGACGACCACGGTGGTGAGGATCTGCCGGTCCACGCCCTCGGTGCGCGGGTCGTCGACCTCGAGGATCGCGCTCTTGATGCCGGCCGTGCGGGACTTGGCCTCGACCTTGACGGTCACCGGCTTGTTCAGCGGCAGCGAGACCTTCTTGCCGCCGACGACGCGGAAGGTGTTGTCCGCGTTGTTCGCCAGGTCCAGCTTGTGGCTCACGGCGCGGTCCGGGCCGGACGTACGGGTGATCGTGATGTCGTACGTCTTCTTCTGGCCGGCCTTCAGGCCGCCCTCGCGGTCGTACAGACCCGTGCCGAAGCCGGGGGTCTTCAGGAACTGGTCGATCGCGGTGTCGACCGGCGCCTTCACCGTGTACTCGTGCGCGGTGGCGCCCTTGCGGATCGCCTTCCAGGCGTCCACGACGTCGATCAGGCCCGCGCCCTCCTCGTAGGCCTGCACACCCTTGATGTGCTTGGCGGTGGAGGTGAGGGCGGTGCGCAGCGTCGCCGGGGTGAGGCCGATGCGCTGCTGCTTCGCGGCGGACAGCAGCAGGGCGGAGGCGCCGGCGGCCTGCGGGGAGGCCATCGAGGTGCCCTGGAGCATGCCGTAGCCGGCCGGCAGGTCGTAGCCCGCCTCGGCGACCGGGGCGCCCGGCAGCCAGGTCTGGATGGTGTTGATCGCCGCGCCGGGCGCGGTCAGGGTCGGCGTGAAGCCGCCGTCCTCACGCGGGCCGCGCGAGGAGAACGGCATCATCGCGTACTTGGTCTTCACCTCGGAGCCGTAGTTGGCGGCCCAGGTCTCCTTGGAGACGGACGCGCCGACCGAGATGACCTTGTCGGCCAGGGCGGGGTCGCCGATGGTGTTGGCGCCGGGGCCGGAGTTGCCCGCGGAGATCACCAGCTGGACGCCGTAGGTGTCGATCAGCCGGTTGTACAGCTCGGCGCGGGCGTTGTTGCCGTCGTTCAGCGCCGGCAGACCGCCGATCGACATGTTGACGATGTCGACGCCGCGCTTGGTGACGAGGTCGATCATGCCCTCGGTGAGCGCGACGCTGGTGCAGCCGCCGGACCAGGTGCAGGCGCGCGAGGACACCAGCTTGGCGCCGGGCGCCGCGCCGTTCATCTTGCCGCCGAACAGGCCGTTGGCAGCGGTGATGCCGGCCACGTGGGTGCCGTGCTCGGACTCGATGACGCCGATGTTGACGAAGTCGGCCTTCTGGCCGATCCAGTCGCCGCCGTAGGGGTCCATCGGGACGTCCTTGCGGATCTCCACGACGAACGGCTGCCGCTCGGCGACGTCGGTCTTCGGGTCGTCGGTGCCGAACCACCCGATCTGGAAACCGTCCTTGTACGGCTTCATCGGGGTGTCGTCCGAGAAGTCCTGGTTGTTGTTCAGGTCGACGCGGACGGTGCCCTTGGCCGGGTCGTAGAGCACGCCCCAGACGTCGGTGGTGTCGCCGTCGCGGTTGGCGTCGCCGGCCGCGTCACCGCCCGCGGTGTAGGACTCGCGGAAGAGGCTGACCTGGTAGGAGCCCTGCGGGGCCTTCCAGGTGGCGCCGCCGTAGGTGAAGGTCGGGCCGGAGACCGCGTTGACCATGGGGCGCCACGTCTGGTCGCCGTCCACGATCGGGTCGGTCGCCGTCACCCAGTCGACGATCTTGCGCTCGCCGGTCGTGGTCTTCTGCAGCGCGGGGTGGGAGAGGTCGACGCCGGAGTCGAGGATGCCGATGGTGACGCCGCGGCCGTCCGCCTTGGGGTTCTTCTTCACGAAGTCCACGGCGCCGGTCTCGAAGGACGGGTTGTACGGGTTCTTCGCGGGGGTCTTCTTGTCCGGGGCCGCGTAGCCCTTGGCGCTCTTGCCCTTGCCCTTGGCGGCCTTCGTGGTGTCGGCGGCCGGGGTCGGGTCGTCGAGCAGGATCTCCTCGCTCAGATCGACGCCGTACACGCTGGAGAGCTTGGTCGCGGCGGCGATGGCCGCGTCGGCCTTGCCCGTGGGCACGGTGGCGCGGACGTACCCGAGCTTGTTGTCCGAGCGGCCGACGGAGGCGCCCTTGACGGACTCGATCTCCTCGGTGACCTGAGCGGTCTTGCCGGGAGTCGTGGCGATCATCATCGTGACGTGCTTGGCGCCCTCGGCCTTGGCCTCGGCGAGCAGTTCCGCGTCGTGCGAGCCGAGCTTGTCGTGGGCGGACTTGACGCCCGCGTCGGCCGGGGCGGCGGCCGGGCTGTCGGCGGCGAGCGCCAGCGGGACCGGCCCGGCCGCGGAGAGCGCGGCGACGAGACCGGCGGCGACGGCTATGCGGGCCGCGCGTCTGGTGCCCGATATGGAGGCGCGCTGCGGGGAGTTGGTCATCGGCATCCCTTGCAAGGAGCGAACGATCGGGAGCGGCCAGGGGTGATCGGTCCTGGTCGCGGGGGTCCGGAAGTGCACTACCGGACGATCGATGAGCTTCGCGTAAAGGGCGGATGTTTGGCGAGGGTTGGCCGGAAGGCCGGTGGAGGTGTGGGGAAAACCCCCGGTACGCGTAAGGGGAGTTCACACCGGAAGCGGACAAGTCCGTCATGATCGTGCAGGGTGGGTGTCCACAGTGCGGACCTGCCCGAATACGCCCCTGCGCGCCCCGGGCGGCGCGGGGTACCGTCCGGCGGTGCGAAGGACATCGAGGGTGGCGGCCTACGCCGTGGTGGTGCGCGACGGACAGATCCTGCTCGCCCGCTCACGGGGTGAGAGCGGCGTCCTGGAGTGGGTGCTGCCGGGCGGTGGCACGGAACACGGCGAGGACCCCTACGACACCGTGCGGCGCGAGGTCGAGGAGGAGACCGGCTACCTCGTGGAGGTCACCGCACTGCTGGGTGTGGTGTCCCGCAGCCGAGCGCTGCAAGGACGCTTCCGCCGCCCGGTCGACCACCACAGCCTGCGGTTCGTCTACGAGGGCCGGATCACCGGCGGAGAGCTGCGCGACGAGATCGGCGGCTCCACCGAGCACGCCGCCTGGCAGCCCCTCGAAGCGCTCCCCGGCCTGGTCCGCATCGACCTGCTCGACATCGCCCTGCGCCTGTGGCGCGAACGTCCCGCGGGCGGACACCTGGAGCCCGAAGGGTAGACCGCGCGACGCGCTCGCGCGGAACGTCCGAAACATGGTCAACCACCGCGGGCCCCGGCAACCTCGCCGCCCCGGACGCGGTTTCCCCCTGCGACCACATGAGACGAAGCGGGGAGGAACAGGCATGCGGAAGCGGATGCGGACGACGGCGGTGGCGGCGGTGGCGGTGGCCCTCTCGGCGGCCCTCGCGGCCCCGGCGGTCGCGGCGGGACCCGGCCGCGGTACGGGGGACGGCGGCGACCACAGGGCGACCGACCGGGCCGTGCGGGCCGCGGTCCAGGACGGGGTGCCCGGCGTGACACTGCGGGCGCAGGACCGGCGCGGCGTGTGGACCACCACCGCCGGGGTGGGCGACCTGCGTACGGAGCGCCCGCGCTCCCCGCGCGACCGCTACCGGGTCGGCAGCATCACCAAGACCTTCGTGGCGACGGTGCTGCTCCAGCTGGAGGCCGAGGGCAGGCTGTCGCTGGACGACACCGTCGACTCGTGGCTGCCCGGCCTCGTCACCGGCAACGGCCACGACGGCACCCGGATCACCCTGCGGCAGCTGCTCAACCACACCAGCGGAATCTTCAACTACACGGCCGACGAGGACTTCGGCCGCACCTACTTCCTCAAGGACGGCTTCTTCGAGCACCGCTACGACACCGTCGAGCCCGAGGAACTGGTGCGCGTCGCGACGTCCCACGAGCCGGACTTCGCGCCCGGCGCCGGATGGAACTACTCCAACACCAACTACGTGCTGGCGGGCCTCGTGATCGAGAAGGCCACCGGCCGCCCCTACGGCGAGGAGATCCGCCGCCGCGTCCTCGCGCCGCTGCACCTCACCGGCACCTCGGTCCCGGGCACCCGCACCGGTGTGCCCGGACCCAGCAGCCGCGCCTACGGCAAGCTCACGGTGGACGGCGGCGGACCCGTCCACGACGTCACCCGGCTCAACCCGTCCATGGCCTTCTCGGCGGGAGAGATGATCTCCGACTCGAAGGACCTGGGCCGCTTCTACCGCGCCCTGCTCACCGGCCGGCTGCTGCCGAAGAAGCAGCTGAACGAGATGACCGACACGGTGGCCGTGGACGACACGCACGGCTACGGGCTGGGCCTGATGAGCACCGAGCTGAGCTGCGGGGTGACCGTCTGGGGCCACGGCGGCGGCATTCACGGCTCCACCTCCGAGGCGGTCACCACCCGCGACGGGCGCCACTCCCTGGCGTTCAACTTCAACGGCGACTGGAGCGGGGACACCGAGGCGGTGATCGAGGGGGAGTACTGCGGCGACTGATCCGCGTGCGGCCGCCGGGGCACGCCTCGGTCCCCGGCGGCCGCCGTCCCCCCGGCGTGAGTGGGCCGCCGCACTAGCGGGGCAGCACGACGACGTAGGCCGCAGGTTCGCGGTCCGCCGACGCCATCAGGGCCGTGCGGACCACCGCCGCCTGCTGCTCCGCCGCGTCCCGCAGCTTGCGCGGGGTGATGTGCACGACCGTGATGCCCAGACGCTCCAGGTGCTCGCGCTTGCGGGCCTGCTCCACCCACTCGGCGTCGTCCTCAGGCCGCCCGCCCGGCCGGGGTGCGCGGGTGTCCAGCTCCACCGCCACCGCCTGCTCCGGCCAGTAGGCGTCCAGGCCGCCCAGGTGCGGGCCGCCGGGCAGACGCAGATCCACGTTCCAGCACGGGTCCGGCAGGCCGTACTCGCGGACCATCCGGTACAGCCGCGACTCCGCGAGCGCCCGCCCCTCGGCCAGCAGCGAGTCCACCGCGTCCACGACGTGCGGGCGGTGCAGCAGCTTCGCCGCCGTCAGCTCCCGTACCACCGCCGCCGGTTCGCAGTGCCCGCCGCGCACCGCCTCCGTCAGCAGCCGGCGCACCACGACCGCGTCCTTCAGGCCCGCCACCGCGTCGGCCAGCGCGCGCGGCACCGGGGCCACCGGCAGGCCCGTGACCTGCTCCGGGACCGGCAGCGCAGCGGCCCGCACGATCCGGGCGCAGCCCGTCGACCGCAGCCTGCGCAGGCGCGGCACCAGCACGTCGAACGTCTCCTGGGACGGCAGCGGGGGAGCGGACGTGAAGCCGTGCAGGGTCAGCGCGGCCAGACCGGTGATCATCGCCTCGCCGTAGGGGGAGGCCGACGGCTCGTCCCGGCCCGGCTGCACCGGCACGCTCACGGTCCGCTCCCGGGCCGCGTACAGCAGCACCGCGTGCAGCCGCTCCTCGCTGGTCGGCGGCCCCGGGTGCAGCAGGACGACGCCGGGCAGCAGCTGCTGCCAGGACCCGCCGGGACGGCACTGCTCTCCGGCCTCCGCGGCGGAGACGCCGTGTGCCCGCAGTTGCGTGTGGGTCAGCACACGGCGTCCGGTGCCGGTGGCGAGGTGGTGCAAGGGGCGCGGGGAGAGGGGGGTGTTGTGGTTCATGACCGGCAATTTCCCGCCTCCGGCCGCCCCTCGAACCCCTGTTACACGCCCGTCGACGAACCCGGACAAGCCCGCACTAAAGGACGCCTGTTCGGATACCGAAAGCCGCTGGTCCGTTCGGGTGAGGAGGCGGGGTTACGGGGGCGAATGCCCCCGTTCGGTAACGGTGGTCGCACACGCCGGAGGGGCTGTCGGCAGCCCCTCCGGCGTATGAGGAGCGGGGTCCGGGGCGGAGCCCCGGGGGGTCAGCCCGCAGCCGCGTCACACGCCTGCCCCCGCAGCGCCCGCGCCAGATCGTCCCGCGCCTCCAGCACGAGCCGCCGCAGCGCCGGCGCCGCGTCCTCGTGGGAGGCGAGCCACGCGTCGGTCGCGTCCAGCGTGCCCCGCGAGTCCTCGTAGGACGGGAACAGACCCCGGACCACGTCCATGCCGATCTGGATCGACCGCTCCGTCCACACCCGCTCGATCACCGCGAAGTACTTCTCCGCGTACGGCGCGAGCAGCTCGCGCTGGGACGGCTGCGCGAAGCCCGCGATCGTCGCCTCCACCAGCGCGTTGGACAGCGCGTCCGACTCCACGACCTGCGCCCAGCACTGCGCCTTGACCGCCTCCGACGGGCGGGCCGCGAGACAGCGGACGTGGTGACGGCGGCCGGACGCGGTGTCGTCCCGCGCGAGCTCCTCGTCCAGCCGCTTCTCGTCGGCCGCCCCGTGCGCGGCCAGCGGCTCCAGGAACGCCCAGCGCAGCTCCTGGTCCACCTCCAGACCCGGCAGGGTCACCGTGCCGTCCAGCAGCGACGCCAGCAGCTCGAAGTCGGCCTCGGTGCACGCCACGCGGGCGGTGAACCGCGCCCACGCCAGCTGCTGCTCGCTGCCCTCGCCGGCCGCCCGCAGCTGCTCCGCCGCACCCTCGGCGAGCCGCCGCCCCGTCTCCTCGCGGCGCTCGGGCGCGGTGTAGTGCACGGCCGCCGACTCCGCCCAGGCGTGCAGCATCTGCAGCACGCCGATGTCGGTCTCGCGGCCCGCGAACCGCAGCACCAGGGCGATGAAGTCCCGGGCCGGCAGCAGCGCGTCGCGCGTCATGTTCCACAGGGCGGACCAGCACAGCGCGCGGGCCAGCGGGTCGGTGAGGTCGCCGAGCGCCTCCCGGAGCGTGGCCAGCGAGGTGTCGTCGAAACGCGTCTTGCAGTACGTCAGGTCCTCGTCGTTGACCAGCACCAGCTCCGGCGCGTCCGCGCCCGCCAGCTCCGCCACGACCGTGCGCGGGCCCTCGACGTCCGTCTCGGCCTGGGCGTACCGCTCCAGGGTGCCCGAGTCCGTGCGCCGGTACAGGCCCACCGCGACCCGGTGGGGACGCAGTTCGGGGTGCGACTCCGCGGCCTCCTGCACGACGGCCAGTTCGTCCACGGTGCCGTCCTCACGCAGCAGCACCTGCGGGGTGAGGGAGTTGACCCCGGCCGTCTCCAGCCACGCCCGGGACCAGGCGGCCATGTCCCGGCCGCTGGTCTCCTCCAGCACGGACAGCAGGTCGCCGAGGCGCGTGTTGCCGTAGGCGTGCCGCTTGAAGTAGCGGCGGGCGCCCTCCAGGAACGCGTCCTGCCCGACGTACGCCACGAGCTGCTTGAGCACGGAGGCGCCCTTGGCGTAGGTGATGCCGTCGAAGTTGAGCTTGGCGTCCTGGAGGTCGCGGATGTCGGCGGTGATGGGGTGGGTGGAGGGCAGCTGGTCCGCGCGGTAGGCCCACGCCTTGCGGCGGTTGGCGAAGGTGATCCAGCCGTCGGTGAAGCGGGTCGCGCCGACCAGGGAGAACGCGCCCATGAAGTCCGCGAAGGACTCCTTCAGCCACAGGTCGTCCCACCACTCCATGGTGACCAGGTCGCCGAACCACATGTGGGCCATCTCGTGCAGGATCACGTTGGCCCGGCCCTCGTAGGAGGCCCGCGTCACCTTGCCGCGGAAGATGAACTCCTCGCGGAAGGTCACCATCCCCGGGTTCTCCATCGCGCCCAGGTTGTACTCCGGCACGAACGCCTGGTCGTACTTCCCGAACGGGTACGGGTAGTCGAAGTGGTCGTGGAAGAAGTCCAGGCCCTGCTTGGTGACCAGGAAGACGTCGTCGGCGTCGAAGTGCGGGGCGAGGCCCTTGCGGCACATCGCGCCGAGCGGGATCTCCAGCCGGGTGCCGTCCTCGAAGACCCGCTCGTAGCGGTCGGTCACATAGTGGTACGGACCCGCGACGACACACGTGATGTACGTCGAGATCGGCTTGGTCTCCGCGAACCGCCAGACCCCGTCCGTCAGTTCGCCCGCGCCGTTGCTCCACACCGTCCAGCCCTCGGGGGCCCGCACCTCGAAGCGGTACGGGGCCTTCAGGTCCGGCTGCTCGAAGTTCGCGTAGACCCGGCGGGCGTCGGCCGGCTCGTACTGGGTGTACAGGTACACCTCGCCGTCCTCGGGGTCGACGAAGCGGTGCATGCCCTCGCCGGTGCGGGAGTAGGCGCACTGCGCGTCCACCACGAGCTCGTTCTCGGCGGCCAGGTCCTCCAGGAGGATGCGGCTGCCGTCGAAGACCTGGCCGGGGTCCAGGTCGCGGCCGTTCAGGGACACCGCCGTCACGCTCGGGGCGATCAGGTCGGCGAAGCTGCTCGCGCCCGGCTCGGCGCAGCGGAACCGCACGGTGGTGACCGACCGGAAGGTGCGCGGTCCTTCGCCCTCGTGCCCGCCCACCGCGGACCTCAGGTCCAGGGACACCTCGTACCCGTCGACGGACAGCAGCGCTGCCCGCTCCCGGGCCTCGTCACGGGTCAGGTTCTCACCGGGCACGGGCGGACTCCTCATGCGTCGTCGACAGGGATGGACAGGACCGATCCTGCCATGCGCCCCTGACGCGGGTCAGCCGGGAATGGCCAGGGCGAGCCACGGCGTTGCCACGGGGAAACACTGCCTTCACGAGGAGCGACATGTCGGACAAGTCTCCCGCCACGCCCGTCGACTTCTGGTTCGACCCGCTGTGCCCCTGGGCCTGGATGACCTCCCGGTGGGTGCTGGAGGTGCAGAAGCAGCGGGACCTGGACGTCCGCTGGCACCTGATGAGCCTGGCCGTCCTCAACGAGGACAAGCTGGACGAGCTGCCCGCGGAGTACCGCGAGATGCTCGAGGTGAAGGCCTGGGGCCCGGTGCGCGTGGTGATCGCGGCGCAGGAGGAGCACGGCCCGCAGGTGCTCGGCGACCTCTACACCGCGCTCGGCACCCGCATCCACAACCAGGACGAGGGTCCCGGCAAGGAGACGGTCGCGGCGGCGCTGAAGGACGTCGGGCTGCCCGAGTCGCTCATGGACCACTGGGACTCCACCCCGTACGAGCCGCAGCTGCGCGCCTCCCACAAGGAGGGCATCGACAAGGTCGGCCAGGAGGTCGGCACCCCGGTGATCGCGGTCCCCGGACCCGACGGCGAGGAGATCGCCTTCTTCGGCCCGGTCGTCACCCCCGCCCCCCAGGGCGAGGAAGCCGTCCGCCTCTGGGACGGCACCCTCGCGGTCGCCTCGGTCCCCGGCTTCTACGAGATCAAGCGCACGCGTACGAAGGGGCCGGACTTCAGCAACCTGTGACGGGGGTCAGTCCGGAGGCAGCAGCTTGACCGGCTTGGGGAACGGTCTGGTCGCGGCCCATCGGCGCAGTGTGCGGCACTGCGCACCGGTGTCCGTGTCCACCACGTTCTCGCAGATCCAGAAGTCGTAAGTGGCTCGAAGCCCCAGCTGTCGCTTGGCCGCAGCCTCCTCCTCCCGGTTCAGCAGACGGTGAGGATGCGGGCCGCCGCACGTCGAGCACAGCAGCGTCCGTCTTCTGAGTGTCGCCATTGCGCAACGATGACCCGGAATGCCGCATACCGGAAGCCCCCGCGAGTGGGACCTCGCGGGGGCTTCCGGGTGGGGCAAGGGCGTCAGCGGCGCTCGCGTGCCCGCTGCCAGGCGTAGCCGACCGCCGCCAGCGCCAGCGTCATCGCACCCGTCGAGTACAGCTGCACCCGGGTGTCCGGTTCGCGGGCCATGAGGACGAAGACCGTCGCCATGCCGGCCAGGGCCACCCAGGTCAGCCACGGGAACGCCCACATGCGTACGGCGAGCCGCTCCGGCGTCTCACGCTCCAGGCGGCGGCGCAGCCTGAGCTGGGAGACGGCGATGAAGATCCAGACGACCAGGATCACCGCGCCGATCATGTTCAGCAGCCAGGCGAAGACGTCGTCGGGACGCCAGTAGCTCAGCAGCACGCACAGGAAGCCGAACACGGACGACGCCAGCACGGCGACGCGCGGCACCCCGCCCGACACCCGGCCCAGCCACGTCGGGCCCTGGCCGCGTTCCACCAGCGAGTAGCCGATGCGGGAGGCGCCGTAGATGTTGGCGTTCATCGCGGACAGCAGCGCCACCAGCACGACCACGTTCATCAGCTGGCCGGCGCCGGGGATGCCGAGCCGGTCGAGGGCGGCGACGTAGGGGCCGTTCTCCACCACCTCGGGGGAGTCCCAGGGGACAAGCGCGACGATGACGGCCATCGAGCCGACGTAGAAGACCGCGATCCGCCACATCGCGGTGCGCACCGCGCGCGCCACACCACGGACCGGGTCCTGCGACTCCGCGGCCGCGATGGTCACCGTCTCCAGGCCGCCGTAGGCGAAGACGGACGCGAGCAGACCGATGACCAGGCCCTCGCCGCCGTTGGGCATCAGCTCGCTGAGGTTCGATCCGCCCGGCGAGTCGGTGCCCGGCAGCACACCGGCCAGCGCCAGCACGCCCAGCACCAGGAACAGGGTGATCGCGCCGACCTTCAGCGCGGCGAACCAGAACTCGAACTCGCCGAAGTTCTTCACCGCCGCGAGGTTGGTCCCGCAGAAGACCACCATGAACAGCGCGACCCACGCCCACTCGGGTGTGCCCGGCAGCCAGCCGTGGACGATCTGCGCGGCGCCGATGCCCTCCAGGCCGACCGCGGTGCACAGCAGCACCCAGAACGCCCATCCTGCGGTGAACCCGGCCCAGGGGCCGATGGCCCGCTCGGCGTGCGAGGAGAAGGACCCGGAGGAGGGATACGCGGCCGACATCTCGCCCAGCATCCGCATCACCAGCATGACCAGCAGGCCGGAGAGGGCGTAGGCGATCACGATGGAGGGGCCCGCGGCGGCGATGCCGGCGCCGGAGCCGACGAACAGGCCGGCGCCGATGACCCCGCCGAGGGCGATCATCGACAGGTGGCGCTGCTTGAGTCCGTGCGAGAGGGCGACGCCGTCGGTCTCGGCGGGCGTCTCGACCTTGGTGAGGGGCATGGGCGCGGCTCGTCCAATGTGGGGGGAGACGACAAAAACGCCCCCAGTCTGGGCGGCCGCCCGGCGGTCCCGGGGCAGCCGCCCAGTATGTGGACGCCGGTCAAGCGGAGGGTTACAGTCCGCTCACTGCGGGGTGGCCGTCACGCGGCGGCCGGCACCTTCGCCACGCTCGTGTAGTGCGACGCGTCCCCCTCGATCGCGTAGGACTCCTTGCCGTCGATGCCGACCGGCACGTCACCGGCGACCGTCACCCGGTGCAGGCGGCGGGGCAGGCCGTCGTAGTTGTCGATCGCGTAGTGCTGGGTGATGCGGTTGTCGAACAGCACCAACTGGTTCGGCTCCCAGCGCCAGCGCACCACGTTCTCCGGACGGGTGACGTACGACTGGAGCAGGTCCAGCACCTTGCGCGACTCGCCCTTCGACAGGCCCACGATCCGCTGCGCGAACCCGCCGATGAACAGCCCGCGCTCACCGGTGAGGGGGTGCACCCGCACCACCGGGTGGACGGTGCGGTACCTCACGGAGGTGAACTGGGCGCGCCGGGCCGCCTCGTCCTCGTCGACCGCCTCCTCCGGCACGGCGTAGTCGTAGTCGTTGGTGTGCTCGGCCCAGAGCGTGTCGGCCAGCCGGCGCAGCGGTTCGGGCAGGTCACGGTAGGCGGCGGCCGAGCTGGCGATCAGCGTCTCGCCCCCGTACGGCGGGATCGTGACGCTGCGCAGGGAGGTCGCCTGCGGCGGGTTGAGGACGAAGGTGACGTCCGTGTGCCAGTTGTTCGCGGCCCGCCCGTGCCCGCTGTCGACCGGCAGCACGCTGGGCGCCCCCTCGACGGCGGGCACGGTCGGGTGGGCGCCGGTGATCTCGCCGAAGTGCCGCACGAACGCCTGCTGGCCGGCGTCGTCCAGGTGCACGTCGTCGAAGAGCAGCGTCTTGTGCTCGTTCAGGGCGTCCCGCAGCGCGGTGACGGTGGCGTCGTCCAGCGGGCGGGAGAGGTCGACGCCGGCGACCCGGGCGCCGATGTTCGCGGTGACCTTGCTGATCCGGAGGTCGGACATGAGGGGTGTTCCTCTCTGCGGGGCGGTCAGACGAGCGCGGCCGCGGGGGCCGGCTCCTGGGCGTGCGGGGTGACGTGCTGGTTGGCGGGCCGCGGCAGGCCGTAGCGCTCGCGCAGGGTGCGCCGGGGGCCGTACTCGGTGCGGAACAGGCCGCGGGCGCGCAGGATCGGGACGACCTGGTCGACGAACGTCTCCAGACCGGACGGCAGGACCGCGGGCATGATGTTGAAACCGTCGGCGGCGCCCTCGGCGAACCACCGGCCGATGGTGTCGGCGACCTGCTCGGGCGTGCCGGCGAAGGTCAGGTGCCCGCGCCCGCCGCCCAGCCGCCCGATGAGCTGCCGCACGGTGAGCCGCTCGCGCCGGGCCAGCTCCACGATCAGCGTGTAGCGGCTCTTGGCGCCCTCGATCTCGTCCTCCGCGGGAAGGCCGTCGGGCAGCGGGCCGTCCAGGTCGAGCGTCCCGGGGGCGAGCCGCAGCAGCTCCTCCAGGCGGCGCACCCCGTGCTCGTGCACGATGTGCTCCTCCAGCACCCGCTCCAGACGCCGCGCCTCGGCCTCGGTGGAGCCGACCACGGGCACGATGCCGGGCAGCACCTTGACGTGGTCCGGGTCGCGCCCGGCCGCGGCCGTACGGGCCTTGAGGTCGGCGTAGAAGGACTGAGCGTCGGCCAGGGTCTGCTGGGCCGTGAACACGGCCTCCGCGTACCGCGCCGCGAACCGCTTGCCGTCCTCCGACGACCCGGCCTGCACCAGCAGCGGATACCCCTGCGGGGTGCGCGGCACGTTGAGCGCGCCCTCCACCCGGAAGTACGTCCCCCGGTGGCGCGGCGGGTGGATCCTGGCGTCGTCGCCCCACACCCCGGCCGCCTTGTCGGCGACGACCGTGTCGTCCTCCCAGCTGTCCCACAGCAGCCGGGCGACGTCCAGGAACTCGGCGGCACGCGCGTACCGCTCGGCGTGCGCGGGCTCCGCGTCCAGGCCGAAGTTGCGGGCCGCCTCGGCGCCGGCGGTGGTGACGATGTTCCAGCCGGCCCGCCCCTTGCTGACGATGTCGAGCGAGGCGAACTTGCGCGCCAGGTTGTAGGGCGAGTTGTACGACGTGGACGCCGTCGCGATCAGCCCGATGTGCTCGGTCGCGGTCGCCAGGGCGGTGAGCAGGGTGAGCGGCTCCAGCGCCCCGGCGGGACGCTGCGCCACGGAACTCCACAGCTGGGGACCGTCGGCGAGGAACAACGAGTCGAACGTGCCCCGTTCGGCGGTCCGGGCCAGGCGCACGTAGTGGTCCAGGTCGACGTGGGCGTGCGGATCGCTCTCGGGCAGCCGCCAGGACGCCTCGTGGTGCCCGGTATTCATGAGGAAGGCGTTCAGATGGAGCTGTCTGGGCATGGGTGATCCCTTCGCGGTGCGGGGGTGGTGCGGACCGGGTGGTTCAGGTGCGGCGCGGGCGGGCGGTCACGGGGCGTCCTCGGAGACGCCGAGCGCCTTCAGCAGCCGGCCGCGGTACGCGCGGTGGGCGTCCGGGCCGTCACGGTCGACCGTCAGGTCGAGCCCGATCCGGCCGTCCTCCAGCACCAGCACCCGGTCCGCGAGGACGATCGCCTCGTCCACGTCGTGCGTGACCAGCAGCACCGACGGCCGGTGCCGCTCCCACAGCTGCCGCAGCAGCGCGTGCATCTTGATCCGGGTCAGCGCGTCCAGCGCCCCGAACGGCTCGTCCGCCAGCAGCAGTTCCGGCTCGCGCACCAGGGACCGGGCCAGGGCGGCCCGCTGCTGCTCACCGCCCGACAGCTCGCTCGGCCAGGCGCGTTCCCGGCCGCCGAGACCGACCTCGGCGAGCGCGGCCCGGCCGCGTTCCCCGGCGTCCTTGCCGTCCAGCCCGAGGAGCACGTTGGGCAGGATCCGGCGCCAGGGCAGCAGCCGGGAGTCCTGGAAGACCACCGACACCCGCTCGGGCGCGGTCAGCGTGCCGCTGCCCGCCACCCCGTGGTCGATGCCCGCGATCGCCCGCAGCAGTGTGCTCTTGCCGGAGCCGCTGTGCCCGAGCAGCGCGGTGAACTGCCCGGCGGGCAGGTCCAGGTCGACGCCGTCGAGGACCGTGCGTCCCTCGAAGGACCGGGTCAGGCCGCGCAGGCGCACGGCCGGCCGGGTCAGCTGCTCAGTGTGCGGCGCCATGACAGCACCCTCCGTTCGATCGCGCGGACGGCGGTGTCGGAGACCAGGCCGAAGAGGCCGTAGACGACGAGACCGACGAGGATGACGTCCGTCTGGCCGTAGTTCTGCGCCTGGAACATCATGTAGCCGAGTCCGCTGGTGGCGTTGATCTGCTCGAGGACGACCAGGCCCAGCCAGGACCCGGTGACGCCGAGCCGCAGCCCGACGAAGAAGCCGGGCAGCGCGCCCGGCACGACGACCTGCCGGACGAAGGCGAACCGGGACAGGCCCTGCACCTCCGCCAGTTCCACGAAGCGGTGGTCGATGCCCGACAACGCGGCGTGGGTGTTCAGGTAGATCGGGATGTAGACGACGATGGCGATGATCGCGATCTTGAAGGTCTCACCGATGCCCAGCCAGAGGATGAACAGCGGGATCAGGCCCAGCGTGGGCACCGCGCGGTTGAGCTGCACGCTGCCGTCGATCAACGCCTCGCCGATCCGGCTCAGCCCGGAGGCCAGGGCGAGCACGACGCCGGCGGTCAGGCCGATCGCGAACCCGGCCCCCGCGCGCTGCAAAGAGGTGAGGACGTCGTCGGTCAGCGTGCCCTCGGTCCACAGCCGGATCCCCGTCTCCACCACCGTCCAGGGCGCGGGGATCGCGCCGGGGTCCAGCTGTCCGGCGGCGGAGGCGGCGGCCCACAGCGCCAGCACGAGCAGGGGGCCGGTGATCCGGGTGGCGGGGAGCCGTTTGCCGGGCGACAGCCGTCGTCGTCGCCGTACCTGGTGCTCCTCCTCGACGGTGGCGGGCGGTGCGGGAGCGGTTGTGGTCGTTTTCGTGGTCGTTGTCGTGGTCACGGCGGTCACCTCCGGTACTCCGCGGGAACGGCCCGCGCGGCGAGCGACTCGAACCGCCGGTCGAAGAGGGCGTCGACCAAGAACTTCTTCACGTAGCCGCCCTCCGCGAGCAGATCGGCGGTCTCCTGCTCCCACGCGATCGCCTCGTCCCAACGCGGCGGGAAGTAGGGCTTGTTGGCGAGGGCCGTGATGGACTCGGCCTGGGAGAGCGTGAGGTTCTGGGTCTTGACGTAGTACTCCCTGTTCCACACGTCCGGGTGCTCGTACTGCCACACCGCGCCCTTGGCCCAGTACGGGATGTACGCGGCGACCGCGGCGGCCTTGTCCCGGTCCGCGAGCACCTCGGCCGGCGCCCACAGCAGGTTGAGCAGGTCCACCACGTCGGTGGGGATGGTGCGGGCGCCCTTCGGCCCGTACTGCTTCAGATAGGACGGGGCCTGGCTGATGCCCAGCGGGGCGATGTCCACCTGCCCGGACTGCAGGGCGGTGAGGAACTGGTTGCTGGTCAGCGGGACCAGTTCGGCGTCGTCGTACCGCAGGCCGGCCTCCTTGAGGGCCCGCAGCAGCACCACGCCCTGCGCCTGGCCCTGCGAGAACGCCAGCCGTTCGCCCCGGAAATCGGCGACCGTCCGGATGTCGCTGCCGGGCCTGGTGGCGAAGAGGTAGTTGGGCTTGCGGGTGACGTTGATGGCGACGATCCGCGCGTCGAAGCCCTGGTAGAAGGCCTGGATGGGCGGGATCCCCGCGTTGTTGGCGAGGTCCAGGGACTTGGCGCGGAAGGCGTTGATGACGTCGGGACCGGCCCCGATGTTCAGCCACTCCGCCACCTCGAACGGCAGGTCGTCGAGGCCGGCGAGCTTCAGCTGGATCTGCTGGAAGTTCTCGAACGAGGAGATCTTCAGACGCGTGCCGGGCGGAACCTTGTCGGCCAGCGGTGCCTTCAGGGCGGCCTCGTCGGCCGCGGCCCCGGCCTCCGCGCAGCCGCTCAGTCCGGCAGCGGCGGCGGTGACGCCGAGCAGGGAGGTGAGGAAGAGACGCCGGTCGAGGCCGGCCGCCGGTGGTGCGGGCATGAGGAAACTCCCGGGGATGGGGAAATACGCACAGGGATGTGCGCGGAACGGAAAGGCAGGCGGAATCAACGGGCGGAAAACGCCCGTGGGGAAAAGCGCGCGAAAAAGGGAGGACGCCGCGGGAGATCGCGCGTCAACGTGTCAGCAACAGAGGGTGCGACAGCTCATGACCAGCATGTTCCTTGTTCCTGAAGGGGGCTGTCAATATTCGGAGTTTCTGAATTAAATACGCTCTGGTGACGCGCTCAGCGGATCCCGGTAGAGCACGTCGAGAGCGACCGCCCCACCCGCGACGGCCAGCACGGATTCCGGGAAACTCGTCGGCGTCACCGTGGCCGCGCGCGCCGGATCCAGCTCGCCACGCAGCGCCGCGAGACAGTCCGGCCGGTGGATGACGCCGATCTCCGTGACGATGACGCTCTCCGGATTGAGGACGTCCGTCAGCAGTCCGACCGCGCGCCCCACCATGCGGGCACGCTCCCGCAGCAGCCGCGCCGCCACCGGATGCCCGGCCGCCGCCGCGTCGACCACGTGCAGCGGGTCGCGCCCGTCGCACACGCCCGCCTCCCGGGCCCGCCGGCACAGGGTGCGCTCGCTCAACTCGGCCTGGAGACACCCGGTCCGGCCGCACGGGCAGCGCTCGGTGCCGCCCACCAGCGGGAGATGGGCGATCGCGCCCGCCTGGGACCGCGGCCCGTGGTGCACCTCGTCACGGGTGGCGAAGGCCGCGTCGACGATGTTCCCGGCGAACAGGTGCAGCGCACTCCCGCCGGCCCGGCCGAACAGCCGCTCCGCGTCCGCCAACGCCCGTGCGTGCCCGTCCACATGGACCGGCAGCCCGGTACGGGCGCGCAGCACCTCCCGCGCCGGGACCTCCCGCCAGCCCAGCAGCGGATGGTCGACGACGGTGCCGGCCGCGCGGTCCACCCAGCCGCCGGAGGCGAAACCGACCCCGAGCGGCCGCCGCTCCGGCACCCGCTCCAGCAGGTCCGCCAGACCGCCGGCGGCCCGCTCCAGCACCCGCAGCGGGTCGGTGTCCGGGTGCGGCAGCCTCCGCTCGGCCACCACCCGGCCGCGCAGGTCCAGCAGCGCCACCGTGGTGTACGGCACCGCCACATGGACCCCGCCGACCACCAGGCCCGACCCGTCCAGGTCGAGGGGCAGGTGCGGGCGCCCCACCCCGCCCGAGCGACGCGGGGCCGTCGCCTCACGGACCAGGCCGAGCTCCGTCAGACGGGCGCAGTGGTCGGTCACGGAGGCCGGCGACAGGCCGGTGAGCCGCGCGATGGTGGAGCGTGCCACCGGACCGTGCTCCAGCACGCACCGCAGCACGGTGCGGGCACTGGTGCGCCGCCGGTCGGGGTCGGCGGCACGCGCCGGACGGGCGGGGGAGCGGGGCGGGGGTGCCACGGTACGAAGCATGGGGAACTTCCTCGGGAACGGGTCCGAATCTGCGCCGTCGTGGATGAGTCGAGGCGCGTCGGATCCGCTCCGCCCGCCTCGTCAGAGGAGGCGACAGGCGGCCGCGCCCACGCGTCGCAGATCGACGTGGCGACGCGAGGTGAAGTTCCGGGACTGGGCGACCATGGCCCGAAGCTAGCAAACGGCCCGACCCGCTGCCCAGACCGTGACCGACGGGCGAGACGGCCCGCCCGGCCGCACCGGTCCGCGTTGGTGGATCCCTACAGCCGCCGCCGCGCGGGCCCGTGTCGGCGACACCACGTCACCTCAGTGACCCGTGTCACCTCTCACGGGGTGTGGGCCCTGTCCTTTGTCCGGAGCCCACCAAGTCCCTGATCGAGCCTTTGTCGAGCGCTGCTGGTGATCGGCGCGGGGGCGCCGGTATAGCGTCGCCGTGTTCCCACTTGCCCTCACCCCGGGGAGTCCCCATGAGCACCGCCACCGTCACCTCCGCCCGGCCCGGACAGGTCCTCGCCGACCTCGTCCCCGCCTCCCGCGTCCGGGACGCGGCCCTCGTGCTCGGCGGCGCCGCGCTCACCGGTCTCGCCGCCCAGATCGCGGTGCCCGTGCCCGGCTCCCCGGTGCCGGTGACCGGCCAGACCTTCGCGGCGCTCCTCGTCGGCACCACCCTCGGCGCCCGCCGCGGCTTCGCCTCGCTCGCGGTGTACGCGCTGGTGGGCATGGCGGGCGTGCCGTGGTTCGCGGAGGGCAAGTCCGGGATGGGCATGCCGTCGTTCGGCTACATCCTCGGCATGCTGCTGGCGTCCGTCGTCGTGGGCGCGCTCGCCCGCCGCGGCGCCGACCGCTCCGCCTGGCGCACGGCCGGCACGATGCTGCTCGGCTCGGCGGTCATCTACGCCGTCGGCGTGCCGTACCTGGCCCTGGCCACCGGGATGTCCGCCTCCGCCGCGATCGCGGCCGGCCTGACCCCGTTCCTCATCGGTGACGCGCTGAAGGCGGCGCTCGCCATGGGTCTGCTGCCGACCGCCTGGAAGCTCGTCGACAAGCGCTGACGCCTCCCCTCCACGCCGAAGGGCCCGGCGGACGCTCGCACAGCGTCCGCCGGGCCCTTCGGCGTGCGTGGGGTACGGGTCAGCCCACCCGCGCCTCGTCCCGTTCCGGGGCGGTGGCGGCCTTCCGCCCGGCCGGCCGCTGCCGGACCAGCGAGATCGCCAGCACCACGGCCGCGACCAGCATCGTCAGCAGCATCGTGGACCGGCCGTCGTGCTCGGTGTCGGTGAGCATGTAGATCAGCACGAACACGATGAACGCGATGCTCAGCCAGGTCAGGTACGGGTACAGCCACATCCGCACGACCAGCTTCTCCGGCGCCTCCGCCTGGATGATCTTCCGCATCCGCAGCTGCGAGAAGCAGATCACCAGCCACACGAACAGCGCGACCGCGCCGGAGGAGTTGACCAGGAAGAGGAACACGGAGTCGGGGAACTTGTAGTTGAAGAAGACCGCGACGAAGCCGAACACGACCGACACGAGGATCGCGGCGCGCGGCACGCCCCGGTGGCTGGTCCGGGCGAACGCCTTCGGCGCGTCTCCGCGCTCGCCGAGCGAGAAGGCCATCCGGGAGGCCGTGTAGAGCCCGGAGTTGAGGCAGGAGAGCACGGACGTCAGCACGATGAAGTTCATGATCTGACCCGCGTGCGCGATGCCGAGGGAGTCCAGCGCGGCGACGTACGAGCCGTCCTCGGCGATGGCCTCGCTGTCCCAGGGGAGCAGGCAGACCACGACGAGGATCGAGCCGAGGTAGAAGACGCCGATCCGCCAGATGATGCTGTTGGTCGCCTTGGTGACGGCCCGCTGCGGGTCCTCCGACTCGCCGGCCGCCAGGGTGGCGATCTCGCTGCCCATGAAGGAGAACACCACGAGCAGGATGCCGGTGAGGATGGCGCCCGCGCCGTTCGGCAGGAAGCCGCCGTGGCCGGTCAGGTTGGACAGGCCCGCCTGGTCGCTGTCGACGCCGGGCAGCACGCCGAAGACGGCCAGCCCGCCGACGACGATGAACGCGCCGATGGCGACGACCTTGATGCCGGCGAACCAGAACTCGAACTCGCCGTAGGAGCCGACCGAGGCCAGGTTGGTCGCGGTGAGCACCACCATCACGATGAGCGCCCAGCCCCACTGCGGGACGGCGGGTATCCACCCTTCGAGGATGGCGGCGCCCGCGGTCGCCTCCACGGCGAGCACCACGACCCAGAAGAACCAGTACAGCCAGCCGATGGTGAAGCCGGCCCAGGGGCCGAGGGCACGGTCGGCGTGCGCGGAGAAGGAGCCGGAGGTCGGGTTCGCCGCGGACATCTCGCCGAGCATCCGCATCACCAGCACCACGAGCGTGCCGACGAGCGCGTACGACAGGAGGATGCCGGGACCGGTGGTGGCGATGCCGGTGCTGGATCCGACGAAGAGTCCGGCGCCGATGACACCGCCGATGGCGATCATCGACAGGTGCCGGTTCTTGAGACCGGCCTGGAGCCCGGAGCCCTGGGGCGGGCCTCCGGAGCCCTCGGGGCCGTCACCGGCCTTGGTGAGGGTCGGCTGCGAAGTCATGTGGGGGTCTTCCTTTGCGCCGGTTGAGCGGTACCCGTACGAGCGGTGTACGAGCTGAACCAGTGAAACGGAGGCGTACTTTCACAGGAACCTTTGATTTCCAATCTTTACCCGAGCTTTTCCTGAGGTCCTGTGGATTCGCTCACACTTTTCACACCGCCCACCCCGCGCCGCTTCCCCGCGGCGGCCGTGTCACACTCGACGCATGCGCGTGTATCTCGGCTCCGACCATGCGGGCTACGAACTGAAGAACCACCTCGTCGAGTGGCTCAAGGAGGCGGGGCACGAACCCGTCGACTGCGGCCCGCACATCTACGACGCCCAGGACGACTACCCGCCGTTCTGCCTCCGCGCCGCGGAGCGGACCGCCGCGGACCCCGGCTCCCTCGGCATCGTGATCGGCGGCTCCGGCAACGGCGAGCAGATCGCCGCGAACAAGGTCAAGGGCGTACGGGCCGCCCTGGCGTGGAGCGAGCAGACCGCCGCGCTGGGACGCGAGCACAACGACGCCAACGTGGTCGCCGTCGGCGCGCGCATGCACAGCCAGGAGGAGGCGACGAAGTTCGTCGAGATCTTCCTCAACACCCCGTTCTCGGGTGACGAGCGCCACATCCGCCGGATCGACATGCTCGCCGGCTACGAGACCGCCGGAGACCTCCCGCCGATCCCGGCGCACCACCCGCAGCAGTAACGACCCGACACGGACAGCGGAGCGAGCGAGGGGGACCGTGCCCGAGGGACACACCATCCACCGGCTGGCCGAGGACTACGCCAAGGCCTTCCGGGCGGACTCCTCCCTGCGCGTCACCAGCCCCCAGGGCAAGTTCAGCGACGCCGCGGCCCTCCTCGACCGCACCCCGCTGCGCACCACCGACGCCCACGGCAAGCACCTCTTCCTGGGCTTCGGCGACCCCGGCCACCCGGAGTGGGTGCACATCCACCTCGGCCTGTTCGGCAAGGTCACCTTCGGCCCCGCCCCGGCGCCGCCGCCCACCGACACCGTGCGGCTGCGCCTGGCCGGCGCCACCGCCCACGTGGACCTGCGCGGCCCCACCACCTGCGCCCTGATCACGGAGCCCGAGAAGCGGGCGATACACGACCGGCTCGGCCCGGACCCGCTCCGGCCCGACGCCGACCCCGGGCAGGCGTGGCGCAGGATCAGCCGCAGCCGCACGACCATCGCCGCGCTCCTCATGGACCAGAAGGCCGTCGCGGGCGTCGGCAACGTCTACCGCGCCGAGGTGCTCTTCCGGCACGGCATCGACCCCTACCGGGCCGGCAGGGACCTCACCCGCGCCGAGTGGGACGCGATCTGGGACGACCTGGTGGTCCTGATGCGCGAGGGCGTCCGGAACAACCGCATCGACACCGTCCGCCCCGAGCACACCCCCGAGGCCATGGGCCGCCCGCCGCGCGTCGACGACCACGGCGGCGAGGTGTACGTCTACCGCCGGGCGAACCTGCCCTGCCACATCTGCGGCGGCGAGATCCGCACCGCCGATCTCGCCGCGCGCAACCTCTTCTGGTGCCCCGGCTGCCAGCGGGCCTGACCTCCTCAGCGGGTCAGAAGCCGTGCGGCAGCCACGGCGCCGGATCGCTGCCGAACGCCGCCGACGCCTCGGCCAGCGCACCCTCCCGCAGCTCCCGCACCCGCCCGGCCGCCGCCAGCGCGGTCAGGCTCACCCCGCCCAGGTAGGCGGCGCCCAGCTCCCGCACCGACAGGGCGAGATCGGCCGCGTCCCGGGTCGGCTCGCAGACCGCCCCCTTGGCGTCCCCGCTCAGCCGCCACCGCCCCGCGTTCCACGGGCAGAAGGCGTCCTCCACCTCCAGCACCACGTCCACCGGCGTGCGGTACGTGCGCGCCGCGAGCGCCGCACCCACCTCCACCGGACGCACGTACAGCGCGTCCCGCAGCGCCGGATGACAGCGCCGCACGTCCTTCACCAGGTACTGCCAGGCGTCGTCCACCGGCCGGCCCCGCATCCGCAGTGTCGACGTCAGGTCCAGGTCGAACAGGAACCGCCACAGCGCCGCTCCCGCCGCCGGGTCCAGTGCGTCCAGGGCGCTCAGCACCACCTCGCCCTCGGGCCCGCCCTGCCCCCAGGACGGCTTCACCCGGAACCGCGCGTACCCGACCGTCGCGCCGTCGCGCTCGGCGACCACGCACTGCAGCGGCGACGCCCCGCCCCGCTCGCTCTCCGGGTCCAGCACCCCCACCTTCTCCCAGCCGGGCCGCCGCGCCAGCATCCCGGGCCGCCCCGGCACCAGCCGTGCGTAGACCGCCTCGCACGCGTCCAGCACCTCGGCCGGGTCGGCGTAGCGCAGCCGTACGTCATCCGTACCGTCCGGCACCGACAGACCGGCGCGCAGGGTGTCGATCTCCGCGTCCAGCTGGAAGGTGGCCGCTCCGTAGCCGAACCGGCCGTAGATCGCCGGCTCCGACGCCGTCAGCACCGCCAGCGACTCGCCCCAGGAGCGGACGTCGTCCAGCTGCCGGCGCATCATGGCGGTCAGCAGCCCGCGACGCCGGTGGGTGGCGGCCACGCTCACCATCGTCACGCCCGCGGCCGGCACCGACGCCCCGCCGGGCACGGTCAGCCGGAAGGAGAAGGCACCCCCGGACGCCACGCACCGGTCACCGTCCCAGGCCGCCAGGAAACGGCCGAACTCGGTGAGCTCGCGCCACAGTCGGCGCTCCTCGTCGGCCTCGGGCAGCCCGCCGAAGGCCCGCAGCAGGTTCCCGTAGGCGCTGTCCCACTCGTCCGGCCGGAGGCTGCGCAGTTCGGGCGCCGGGCCCGTGTGATCGTCCACCATGGCGCCATGCCTACCAGGGCCGCGGAATCGGAGCGAGGCAATTTCCGCCGCCCGGGCCCCGGAACGGCCTCCGGTGAAGTTCACTGTGATTCCGACCCCCGTCAGGGGGGACAAGCTGGACCTCCCGTGCCAAGCGGCCGGTTGGATGGATAGGGTCCCGAACTGATGGCAGCAGGACGAGAGCGGCGCGCGGCGGCCGAGACGTTCACGGCCCGGTTGAAGAAGCAGTGGCACCGGGCCCGCGTCGGCGTGCGCCGGGCCGCCGTCGACTACTTCCGCGGTGACGGCTCGGACTGGATCGCGCTCGCCGGACTGCTCCTCACGGTCCCGCTGATCGCCGCCGGCACCCTCGCCAACTCCGTGTGGTGCTCGCCGGCCGCCCTGTGCATCCCGATCGTCGCGGGCGGCCTGCTGCTGCGCCCGGCCAGTCTGCTCGGGCTCTACGCGGCGGCGGCCACCGCGCTGATCGTGGAGGCCGTGCAACTCGGCCCCTACACCGAGGGCGTGGCACGGGTCACACCCGGCGTGGTGCTGGTCGTCGCGGCCTGCGGCTTCTTCGGGCTGCTCGTCGCCCAGTTCCGCAGCCGGGTCGGCGTTCCCTGGCGGCGCGGCGGCACCATGCTGTTCGACCTGCGCGAGCGCATCCGGGTGCAGAGCAAGCTGCCCAAGCTGCCGACGGGCTGGCACCGGGAGATGGCGCTCCGTCCCGCGGGCGGCCAGTCCTTCTCCGGCGACTTCGTGGTCGCGGCCCGCACCAACGGCGGACGCACCCTGGAGGTCGTCCTTACCGACGTCTCCGGCAAGGGCATGGACGCCGGCTCGCGCGCCCTGCTGCTGTCCGGCGCCTTCGGCGGCCTGCTCGGCAGCCTGCCCCCGCACGACTTCCTGCCCGCCGCCAACGGCTATCTGCTCCGCCAGGACTGGGACGAGGGCTTCGCCACCTCCATCCACCTGGTCCTCGACCTCGACTCCGGCGACTACGAGCTCTACTCCGCGGGACACCCGCCGGGCCTCCAGCTCAGCGCGGGCAGCGGCCGGTGGGAGGAGAAGGCCGCCGACGGACCCCTGCTCGGCGTGTACGACGGCGCCCAGTTCGACCCGGTGAAGGGCTCGCTGCGCCCCGGCGACGTGCTGATGCTGTTCACCGACGGCCTGGTGGAGACCTCCGACCGGGACATGGTCGAGGGCATCGACCGGCTCACCGGCGAGGCCGACCGCTATGTCGCCGGCGGCTTCCACGGCGCCGCCTGGCACCTCATCGAAGCCGTCGCCAAGGACGTCAACGACGACCGGGCGCTGCTGCTGATCTGCCGCGAGGGACCCACCGCGGCCGCGGCACGCTGAACCGCGCCGGGCACACTGGTCGCGTGAACCGGACACCGATCATGGACCTGGCCGAGGTGGAGGCCACCGCCCGCGCCGCGCACACCGGCCAGACCGACAAGGCGGGCCGCCCCTACGCCGAGCACCTTCATGCGGTCGCCGAGGGCGTCCGGCTTCGCGGCGGCGACGACGAGCAGATCGCGGCGGCCTGGCTGCACGACGCCGTGGAGGACGACAAGCTCAGCCACGCCTGGCTGGAGGAGGCGGCGCTCACCCGGCGCACCAAGGACATCGTGCTCGCCGTGACCAAGCGGTCCGGCGAGCCGCCCGAGGAGTACGCGGCCCGCATCCTCGCCACCCCGGGCGCCCTGCTGGTGAAGGAGGCGGACCTGGCGCACAACGCCGACCCGGCCCGCCTCGCCGTCCTGGACGACGCCACCCGCACCCGGCTGACCGCCAAGTACGCGCGGATGCGCGCCCTGCTCGGCCTGGCCTAGACGGAGACCTTCTCGCCCGGGGTGCGCACCTCGGCGACCCGGGGCCGCTCACGGACCCGGGCCGCCTCGCCCGCGTCCCGGCGGAACGCCCAGTCCATGCGCGGCTCCACGACGCAGCGCAGCGCCCGCTGCACCGGCCGGGTGCACAGCAGCGTCACGGCGGCGGCCGCGAAGACGGTGAGCCCCAGCACACCGAGCGGCTCGTGCAGCGCGGGCTGGTCGTAGAAGTCCGTGTAGTTGCCCGCGCGCACCAGGAAGGCGTGCAGCAGGTAGCCGTAGATGGTGCCCGCGCCGAGGGACGTGAACCACATGCGGCGGCGCGGCACCCAGGCGAGGAAGCAGACGGTCATCACCAGCGAGCAGCCGAGCGTGGCCCACACCGTGACCGGGCCGGTCCACCAGGCGGTGCCCAACTCCTGGGCGGCGTCGCTGTGGTACAGCCAGCCCAGCCTCATGTACGGCATCGTCGCCCAGGCCGTGACCGCCGCCGCGACGAACACCGGCACGGACGCCAGGCGCACCGAGCGGCGCTTGACCATCCGGAAGTGCTCGGGACGCAGCGTCAGACCCAGCACGAAGAAGGGGAGGAACTGCAGTACCCGCTGGAGCTCCAGGTCGTCGCCGATCTGCGGGGACACCGAGCCGAGCGCGGCGAGGACCAGCGACACCGGCAGCGGATGCTTGATCGTCTTCCACACCGGCGTGGTGATCCGCCACACGAACAGCGCGCACAGGAACCACAGGTGGTACGTGGGGTCCAGCAGCGTGATGCCGTGCCCCGGCTCGTCGTTGCCGTAGCGCTGGAAGAGGGAGTACGCGGTCTCGAAGACCACGTAGGGGACGACGACTCCCGTGATCAGCCGCTGGACGTGCTTGGGGCGCAGGTCGAAGCTGCGCGAGAAGTAGCCGGAGATGAGGATGAACGCCGGCATGTGGAAGGTGTAGACGACCCGGTAGGCCGTCTCGACCGCCCCTTCGTCCAGGAGTTGCCCCCAGGCGTGGCCGACGGCCACCAGCACGATCGCCAGGTACTTGGCGTTGTCGAAGAAGGCGTCGCGCTGTCTGCCTCCCGGGGCGGGCCGGGCGCCCTCCGGGGTCCTGGTGCGCGGGGTCGGCACTCCGTCCGCCGGCGTCTGCACCGGAGGGAGCGGCGTCCTGCTGTTGCCGTACGGTCGCTGCGAGTTCGTCACTGGCCCTCCCGGCGGTGGAACGGGGAGGCGATCGGGGAGCTCGCTGCGCTTGCGGGGGACGAGGCAGCGTGGAACATCTCAGGCACCCTAGCGTCGTCTTCGGGAATCCGTAAAACGCCCGACGTCATTCCTGGTTATCGCGTTCGAGTACCCCGGATTCGGCAATGCGCGCATGGTGTGGGCGTGATGGGCAACACAAGTGAAGAGATGCCGTGTTCCAGCTCTCGCACGCCGTTCTTGTCAGGATTGTTCGGGATGATTCCGGTCTTGGGGGCGGGTGGCGACTCCGGTGACATGTCCCCTTGCCGGGGTGGAACGGGCGTAATTCGAATCACCTGCGAACACCGTGTGAGGGCACGGAAAAGGTGGAGTTCGTAAGTCCCCTGTAAGCGCCCATGGGGCCGCTCAATTCCCCGTGCGGGTGTTCCCTCGAATTGCCGTGCGACAAACAGGTGTTGTTTCTTGGTGTCCGGTGCGGCGGTGGCGGCGGCGGGACCGCGGTGCGGACGATGTGTCAGCCGCCGGTTAGGGCGGGCCTGTTGGTGGCACGATGGTTCTGGCGGGGTGCGCGGGGATGCGTCGCCCGGGCCGGCGAAGCCGAACCGACCAAGGGTGTGATCAGTTGTGGCCATTTCACTGTCAGTGGTGCTGCTGTTGGCGATCATCCTGGTGGTGCTGCTGAGAGGTGGCTCCATCAAGGCCGGCCCGGCGATCGTCGCCGTCCTCTTCGGCTTCTTCCTCGCCTCGACGGGCATGGCCGACGACATCCAGCGCTTCCTGGACTCGATAGCCGACATGATCAACTCCATCAGCTTCTGACCCCGCCCGCGGCAGGGGTCCCCACCGACACGCCTCAGGGCCGGCCCGGACACCCCGGGGCCGGCCCTGAGGCGCGTCGGACCCTCGCGCCTATGGCCGCCGCAGGCGACGTCGATCACGGAGGGGGCGCGGGACGTGAGTGCGGAGGGGGCACGGGACGTGGAGCGGAAAGGGCGGATGCGGCGCGCGGCGCTGTCCGGTGCGGCCGTGACGGCCGCACCGGCGGTCGCGGCCGTGGCCGCCTTCGGGTACGAGGCCGGTCTGCCGTGGTGGGGCATCGCGGCGGCCGGTGTACTGGTGGCACCGCCGGCGGGCTGGGCCGGGTCGCGGATCGGCCGCCTCCGCGGTCTCCGCGACGAGGTCCTGGAACCCGGGGAGAAGGCACTCGGCGTCTACGCCGTCCAGCCCCCGTACAGGGAGCACCTCCCGCCGAACGCCCATGAGGGTCCGCAGTACGAACTGCGGCTGACCACACGCCACCTGGAGATGTGGGAGCGCGCCGTCCTGCTGTGGCGCCACCCGCTGCCGGAGCTGCGCC
Source organism: Streptomyces althioticus (assembly GCA_014649355.1). GTDB lineage: Bacteria > Actinomycetota > Actinomycetes > Streptomycetales > Streptomycetaceae > Streptomyces > Streptomyces althioticus. Next base: position 111,371 of record BMSW01000005.1, on the reverse strand, counting down.
TGCTCGCCGAGGGCCCGCGGCTGCGCGTCTTCCACGACGGGCGCGAGGCCGGGACGATGCTCCTGGGACGGAACGCACAGGAGGTGCGGGACCTCGCCCGGCGGCACGGGGCCTCCTGAGGCTTCCAGTCCGAGGTACGACGAAGGCCCAGGGAGCGGGTTGCATACCCTCTCACCTGGGCCTTCGGCCGTTCAGAGCGGGCGACGGGAATCGAACCCGCGTAGCCAGTTTGGAAGACTGGGGCTCTACCATTGAGCTACGCCCGCACGGTGCGCGCCGCGCGTCGGTGACCGCGGCACTGACAGGCATCGTAGCGGGTCGTACGTCCTCGTCGCACACCCCGTGTCCGGCAGGCCGCCGTGCGGACGCGGCGCCCGTAAAGGCGGCGGACCTTTCGCCCGCGTGCATGTACCCTACGGATCGCACCAGACGGGGTGTGGCGCAGCTTGGTAGCGCGTCCGCTTTGGGAGCGGAAGGCCGTGGGTTCAAATCCCGCCACCCCGACCAGCCACCTGCTCACCGATGGTGATCGCCTTTTGGGTGCCGCAGCCGCTGCCGTTACTATGCAAGCTGCACGCCCGTGTGTCTCTGAAAGTCCTCCGGGCGGCGAATCGGCCGGACCGCTCTGGTCCCGGCAGAACCCGAGAAGTCAGCCACAAGGAGACCGAACCGTGAAGAGCGCCGTGGAGACCCTGAACCCGACCCGGGTTCGGCTCACTGTCGAGGTGCCCTTCGAGGAGCTCAAGGACAGCCTCGACGCGGCGTACAAGAAGATCAACCAGCAGGTCACGGTGAAGGGCTTCCGCAAGGGCAAGATCCCGGCCCGGGTCATCGACCAGCGTTTCGGCCGCGGTGCGGTGCTGGAGGAGGCGGTCAACGACGCCCTCCCGAAGTTCTACACCGACGCCGTGAACGAGGCGGAGCTGAGCCCCCTGGGCCAGCCCGAGGTCGACATCACGGAGCTGAAGGACGGCGAGACGCTGAACTTCACCGCCGAGGTCGACATCCGCCCGGCCATCGAGATCCCGGACTACTCCGGCATCGAGGTCGAGGTCGACGCCGTCGAGGTCACCGACGAGGACGTGGAGAAGTCCGTGGAGCAGCTCCGTGAGCGCTTCGCCTCCACGACCCCGGTCGAGCGGGCCGCCGAGGACGGCGACGTGGTCACCATCGACCTCGAGGCCAAGGTCGACGGAGAGGTCCTCGAGGACGGCGTCGCCAGCGGCGTCTCCTACACGATCGGCTCCGGCGAGCTGCTGGACGGGATCGACGACGCCGTGAAGGGCCTGGAGGCCGGTGGCGAGGCCACCTTCACCTCCGAGCTGAAGGGCGGCTCGGCGGCCGGCAAGGAGGCCGAGGTCACCGTCAAGGTCACCCAGGTCGCCAAGCGTGAGCTGCCCGAGCTGGACGACGACTTCGCCCAGCTCGCCTCCGAGTTCGACACCCTCGAGGAGCTGAAGGCGGACAGCCGCAAGCGCCTCGAGAACATGAAGCAGTACGACCAGGCCACGCAGGCCCAGGAGCGCGTCCTGGACAAGCTGCTCGAGCTGGTCGAGGTGCCCGTCCCCGAGAAGCTGCTCGAGGACGAGATCAACACCCGTAAGCACAACCTCGAGCACCACCAGCTGGGCCAGATGGGCCTGGACCTCGCGAAGTACCTGGAGATCCAGGGCAAGACCGAGGAGGAGTTCGAGAACGAGACCCGCGAGGCCGCGGTCAAGGGCATCAAGACCCAGTTCGTTCTCGACGAGCTCGTGAAGCAGGAGAAGCTCAACGTCAACCAGGAGGAGCTCACCGAGCACCTCATGCGGCGTGCGGCCTCCTCCGGCATGTCCCCCGACCAGTTCGCGCAGGCCGTCGTCGAGCAGGGCCAGGTCCCGCTGCTCGTCGGCGAGGTCGCCCGCGGCAAGGCGCTGGCCGTCGTGGTCGAGAAGGCCACGGTCAAGGACACCAACGGCGAGACCGTCGACCTCGAGGACGACGAGGACGAGGCCGCCGAGGCCGAGACCTCCGAGGCCGCGGCCGACGAGAAGGCCGAGGAGAAGACCGAGGGCTGAGCCCCGGCACGGTGATCGACCGAGAAGGCCCCGGGTTGAAACCCGGGGCCTTCTCGCCACCAGGGGCCCGGACAGCCTCAGGGGCGCGGGGAGCTGCGCGAGCGACCACGACGCACCCGCGGCCGGCCACCGGGGCGCGCCCCACGACGTGACCGACCGCCCCACGACGTGACCGCACCGCCCCACGACCTGACCGCACGCCCCGCGGCGGGGCCACGCCCGCCCCGCGCCGACTACGCCCCCGGCGAACACTCCCATCTCCGGGATTCCCCGAAGGGACCCGCGCGTTAGGGTCCATGAATACCAGGGCAGTGGAGTCTCCGATACGGCTCCCGCCCCCGCAGGGAACACGTGAGACGGCCCGGCGCCGTCGTAAGACGAGCAGGTGGATACGTGACGAATCTGATGCCTTCAGCCGCCGGCGAGCCTTCCATCGGTGGTGGCCTCGGCGACCAGGTCTACAACCGGCTGCTCGGCGAGCGGATCATCTTCCTCGGCCAGCCGGTCGACGACGACATCGCGAACAAGATCACCGCACAGCTGCTGCTCCTTGCCTCGGACCCCGACAAGGACATCTACCTCTACATCAACAGCCCCGGCGGTTCGATCACGGCCGGCATGGCGATCTACGACACCATGCAGTACATCAAGAACGACGTGGTGACGATCGCCATGGGTCTCGCGGCGTCCATGGGGCAGTTCCTGCTCAGCGCGGGCACGCCCGGCAAGCGCTTCGCGCTGCCGAACGCCGAGATCCTGATCCACCAGCCCTCCGCAGGCCTCGCCGGCTCCGCCTCGGACATCAAGATCCACGCCGAGCGGCTGCTGCACACCAAGCGGCGCATGGCCGAGCTCACCGCCCAGCACACGGGCCAGACGGTCGAGCAGATCACCCGTGACTCGGACCGTGACCGCTGGTTCGACGCCTTCGAGGCCAAGGAGTACGGCCTCATCGACGACGTGATCGCCACGGCCGCCGGCATGCCGGGCGGCGGCGGCACCGGGGCCTGAGCGGTGCTGCGAGGCTCCACGAGCCCCGTAGGACCCCGCCCGGGCCCGTGACAGAGCCCGGGGCCCCAGCAGCCCCAGCCGACCGCCTCAGCCCCTTTCAGGAGACACCGTGAACGCATTCCCCGGCAGCGGGATCTACGACCGTATGCAGGCCGTGCAGGACATGTCCGGCTCGCAGGGCCGCTACACCGGTCCGCAGGCCGAGTCCCGTTACGTCATTCCGCGCTTCGTCGAGCGCACCTCCCAGGGCATCCGCGAGTACGACCCGTACGCGAAGCTCTTCGAGGAGCGTGTGATCTTCCTCGGCGTGCAGATCGACGACGCCTCCGCCAACGACGTCATGGCGCAGCTGCTGTGCCTGGAGTCGATGGACCCCGACCGGGACATCTCGGTCTACATCAACAGCCCCGGCGGCTCCTTCACCGCGCTCACCGCGATCTACGACACGATGCAGTACGTGAAGCCGGACATCCAGACGGTGTGCATGGGCCAGGCGGCCTCCGCCGCCGCCGTCCTGCTCGCCGCCGGCACGCCCGGCAAGCGCATGGCGCTGCCGAACGCCCGGGTGCTGATCCACCAGCCGTACAGCGAGACCGGCCGTGGTCAGGTCTCCGACCTGGAGATCGCCGCCAACGAGATCCTCCGCATGCGCACGCAGCTGGAGGACATGCTGGCCAAGCACTCGACCCGTCCGATCGAGAAGATCCGCGAGGACATCGAGCGCGACAAGATCCTCACGGCCGAGGACGCGCTGGAGTACGGCCTGATCGACCAGATCATCACCACCCGGAAGATGGACAACTCCAGCCTGCGCTGAGGCACGGCTGGGGTGTAACGTCTGCCGCCCCTTGGCACGGTTTGGCACGGTCCACGTCAAAGTGAACCGTGCCAAGGGGGGCCCGAACGGGGGGCCAGGCAAGGTACCGTCGACATAAGGCAGCACCAGGAGCCGCCGGACATGGACGTCCGGTCGTCTCCCAGGCGAAGGGGAAGCACACCGTGGCACGCATCGGTGACGGCGGCGATCTGCTCAAGTGCTCGTTCTGCGGCAAGAGCCAGAAGCAGGTCAAGAAGCTCATCGCAGGGCCCGGTGTGTACATCTGCGACGAGTGCATCGACCTCTGCAACGAGATCATCGAGGAGGAGCTCGCCGAGACCAGCGAGGTCCGGTGGGAGGAGCTCCCCAAGCCCCGCGAGATCTACGAGTTCCTCGAGGGGTACGTGGTGGGCCAGGAGGCGGCCAAGAAGGCGCTCTCCGTCGCGGTCTACAACCACTACAAGCGCGTCCAGGCCGGGGAGAACGGCGGCGCCCAGGGCCGTGACGACGCCATCGAGCTGGCGAAGTCCAACATCCTGCTGCTGGGCCCCACGGGCTCCGGCAAGACCCTGCTGGCGCAGACCCTCGCCCGCATGCTGAACGTCCCGTTCGCGATCGCCGACGCCACGGCGCTCACCGAGGCCGGCTACGTCGGCGAGGACGTCGAGAACATCCTGCTGAAGCTGATCCAGGCGGCCGACTACGACGTCAAGAAGGCGGAGACCGGGATCATCTACATCGACGAGATCGACAAGGTCGCCCGGAAGAGCGAAAACCCGTCGATCACGCGGGACGTGAGCGGCGAGGGCGTGCAGCAGGCGCTGCTGAAGATCCTCGAGGGCACCACCGCCTCCGTGCCGCCGCAGGGTGGACGCAAGCACCCGCACCAGGAGTTCATCCAGATCGACACGACGAACGTGCTGTTCATCGTGGGCGGCGCCTTCGCCGGTCTGGAGAAGATCATCGAGGGCCGGGCGGGCGCCAAGGGCATCGGCTTCGGCGCGACGATCCGCTCCAAGCGGGAGATGGAGTCCAAGGACCAGTTCGAGGAGGTCATGCCGGAGGACCTGGTCAAGTTCGGCATGATCCCCGAGTTCATCGGCCGGCTCCCCGTCATCACCAGCGTGCACAACCTCGACCGCGAGGCCCTGCTGCAGATCCTGGTCGAGCCGCGTAACGCCCTGGTGAAGCAGTACCAGCGCCTGTTCGAACTCGACGGTGTGGAGCTGGACTTCGAGCGTGAGGCGCTGGAGGCCATCGCCGACCAGGCGATCCTGCGCCAGACCGGCGCCCGCGGCCTGCGCGCCATCATGGAGGAGGTCCTCCAAGGCGTGATGTACGAGGTGCCGTCCCGCAAGGACGTGGCCCGCGTGGTCATCACCGCGGACGTGGTCCTCTCCAACGTCAACCCGACGCTCATCCCGCGCGACTCACGCGGCCGCGGCTCGGGCGAGCAGAAGACGGCGTAACCCCCCCGGCACACGGAAGGGGCGTCCGGCGCACTGCGCCGGACGCCCCTTCCGTGTGTGCGGAGGCGCCTACTTGGCGACCCGCACGTCCTTGCGCACGTCGGCGGCCATGCTCGCGGACTCGTCGAGCGAGTACGTCTTGCCGGTGGCGGTCGGCTCGACCACGGCGAGCGTGCTGTAGTCGGCCCACACGCACATGAAGGTCGTCTGCTCCTTCTCGGTGACCGGGTGCGTGGTCTCGGCCTCCTGGCACTTCATCAGGGCGCCGTCCAGCCCGTCGGGTGACACCGACCTGGGCTCGCCGACCAGCTTGACCTTCTCGTCGTCGGTGTTCTTGTGCATCTGCGTGAACATCACGTCGAGGGCCTTCTCCGGGTCATCGACCTTGCCGTAGACGCCGAAGTACGTGATGTTCTCCGCGGTCTGCAGCTTCGCCAGGTCCTCCGGGTCCTCGGGGTCCAGCTTCGTGAGGTCGGTGGTGGAGTAGACGGCGCCGACCGAGGTGGCGTCGCTGACCCCGGCCTTCGCCAGGTCCTTCTCGTCGCTGGAGCTGGCCGACTCCTCCTGTGCCGGGCCCTGGCGGTCGTACGTGTCCGAGAGGACGGTCGCGGGCGCGGTCAGCTTGTGCGGGCCGTCGTCCTCCAGACCGCCGGCGCCCCCGCCGCCGCCGATCAGGAAGTAGGCGCCCACGCCGATGGCCGCGACGACCGCGACCGCGCCGACGATGATCCCGGCCTTCTTGCCGCCGCCACCGCCGGACGCCGGGGGCTGGGGCGGCATGCCGTACTGGGGCTGCTGGCCGTAGGGCGGCTGCTGCGGCGGGACACCCGGGTGCCCCGGCTGGCCGGGCTGCTGCGGGTAGCCGTAGCCGGGCTGGCCGGGCGGGGGCGTCTGCTGGGGGTACCCGTAGCCGGGCTGCGGCTGGGGCGGGGTCGGCGGCTGCTGGCCGTACGGTCCCGGCTGCTGGCCGTACGGTCCGGGCTGCTGGGGCTGCCCGCCGTACGGGCCCGGCTGGTTGAAGCTCATGACTGGGTTCCCCCTCGTGTTCGCTGCTGCGGTGCCGTCAGGCGGTGACGCGGATCTGCTCGCGGAGCTTGGTGGTGAGGTCGACCGCCGTGTCCTTGCCGACCCCCGTGCCGGCGTTGTCGCCGGGCGAGACCATGCCGACCGTGCTGTGGTCGGCCCAGGCGCAGAACCAGTCCGTCGACTCCTTCTTGGTGAGCGCGTTGGTGCTCTTCGTCGACTGGCACTTGGCCACCGTACCGGCGATCTCGACCTCCTCGGGCTCGCCGACGAGCTCCGCGTTGTCCATGCCCCCGGTGTTCTGCCCGGCGCTCTTCTCCACCTTGTCCTGGATGTTGGAGAAGAACGTGTCCAGCGTCTTCTGCGGGTCGGAGATCTCGCCGTAACCGCCCACCATGGTGATGCCCTTGGCCGTCAGGAGTTCCGACTGGTCGGGGAAGTCGCCCGCGGTGCTCGGGTCGGCCGGGTCGTAGTTCCCGAAGTCGGCGGTGGACCACTGGCCGAGGATGGCGGTGCCGTTCTTGACCCCGCTCCTCTCCATGTCCTTCGCGGTCTCCGAGCCGCTCTCCTCGGAGCCGTCACCGAACCGCTGGTAGTCGCCCAGCACGGTCTTCGGCACGGTCAGCTTGTGCGGGCCGTCGTCCGTCAGGCCCGCCGCGGTGCTGCCGCCGTCGCCGCCGAGCAGGAGGTACGCGCCGACGCCGATGGCCGTGACGACCGCGACGGCGCCCACGACGATCGCGGCCACCTTGCCGCCGCCACCGCCGCCGGAGGCGGGGGGCTGGGGCGGCATGCCGTACGGGGGCTGCTGGCCGTAGGGCGGCTGCTGGGGCGGGACGCCCGGGTGTCCGGGCTGGGCGGGCTGCTGCGGGTAGCCGTAGCCGGGCTGGGCCGGCGGGGGCGTCTGCTGCGGGTAGCCGTAGCCGGGCTGCGGGGTCGGCGGCTGCTGGCCGTACGGCCCCGGCTGCCGGCCGTACGGGCCGGGCTGCTGGGGCTGCCCGCCGTACGGGCCCGGCTCGTTGTAACTCATGACTGGGTTCCCCTCCAGACGCTTACGTGGTCCACACATCCTGGCTCAGAGTCGACGGCTCCAGTCCGGCGGGGGGCGCACCGTTACAAACGAAACGCGTTTCGGGACACCCCCGTGACGCCTCTAAACTGGGCGCGTGACCGACAACGCTCAGCAGCAGCCACCAGCGCCCACGACCGAACTGCCGACCCAGTACGCGCCGGCCGACGTAGAGGGGCCGCTGTACGAGCGCTGGGTGGAGCGGGGTTACTTCGAGGCGGACGCGAAGAGCGACAAGCCTCCGTACACCATCGTCATCCCCCCGCCGAACGTCACCGGCAGCCTGCACCTGGGCCACGCCTTCGAGCACACGCTGATCGACGCCCTGACCCGCCGCAAGCGCATGCAGGGGTACGAGACGCTGTGGCAGCCCGGCATGGACCACGCCGGCATCGCCACGCAGAACGTGGTCGAGCGGGAGCTCGCCAAGGAGGGCAAGTCCCGCCACGACCTGGGCCGCGAGGCGTTCGTCGAGCGCGTCTGGAAGTGGAAGGGCGAGTCCGGCGGCCAGATCAGCGGCCAGATGCGCCGCCTCGGCGACGGCGTCGCCTGGACGCGTGAGCGCTTCACCATGGACGAAGGCCTGTCCAAGGCCGTCCAGACCATCTTCAAGCGGCTCTACGACGACGAGCTGATCTACCGCGCCGAGCGCATCATCAACTGGTGCCCGCGCTGTCTGACCGCGATCTCCGACATCGAGGTCAACTACCAGGACGACGACGGCGAGCTCGTCTCCATGAAGTACGGAGAGGGCGACGAGACCATCGTCGTCGCCACGACCCGCGCGGAGACGATGCTCGGTGACACGGCCGTCGCCGTCCACCCCGAGGACGAGCGCTACAAGCACCTCGTCGGCAAGCTGATCAAGCTGCCGCTGACGGACCGCTCCATCCCGGTCGTCGCCGACGAGCACGTCGACCCCGAGTTCGGCACCGGCGCCGTCAAGGTGACCCCGGCCCACGACCCGAACGACTTCGAGATCGGCCAGCGCCACGACCTGCCGTCCATCGCCGTGATGGACGAGCACGCCGTCATCACCGCGCACGGCCCCTTCCAGGGCCTGGACCGCCTCGAGGCCCGCTCCGCCATCGTCGCCGCGCTGCGCGCCGAGGGCCGGATCGTCGCCGAGAAGCGCCCCTACGTCCACTCCGTCGGCCACTGCTCGCGGTGCAGCACCACCATCGAGCCGCGGCTGTCCATGCAGTGGTGGGTCAAGGTCGGCCCGCTCGCCAAGGCCGCCGGTGACGCGGTCCGCGACGGCCGCGTCAAGATCCACCCGCAGGAGATGGAGAAGCGCTACTTCGACTGGGTCGACAACCTGCACGACTGGTGCATCTCGCGGCAGTTGTGGTGGGGCCACCGCATCCCCGTCTGGTACGGGCCGGACGGCGAGGTCGTCTGCGTCGGACCGGACGAGGAGCCGCCGAACGGCGAGGGCTGGCGCCAGGACTCCGACGTCCTCGACACCTGGTTCTCCTCGGGCCTTTGGCCGTTCTCCACGCTGGGCTGGCCCGAGCAGACCGAGTCGCTCGCGAAGTTCTACCCGAACTCCGTCCTGCTCACCGGCTACGACATCCTCTTCTTCTGGGTCGCCCGGATGATGATGTTCGGCCTCTACGCGATGGACGGCACCCCGCCGTTCCACACCATCGCCCTGCACGGCATGGTCCGTGACCAGAACGGCAAGAAGATGTCCAAGTCCTTCGGGAACGTGGTCAACCCGCTGGACTGGATGGACAAGTACGGCTCCGACGCCCTCCGCTTCACCCTGGCGCGCGGCGCCAACCCGGGCGTCGACGTGCCGATCGGCGAGGACTGGGTCCAGGGCTCGCGCAACTTCGCCAACAAGATCTGGAACGCCACGCGCTTCGCGCTGATGAACGGCGCCACGGTCGAGGGCCCGCTGCCGGACGCGTCGAAGATGTCGCCCACCGACCGCTGGATCCTGTCCCGGCTGAACTCGGTCGTCGCCGAGGTCGACGCGTACTACGACGACTACCAGTTCGCCAAGCTGTCGGACGCGCTGTTCCACTTCGCCTGGGACGAGGTCTTCGACTGGTACGTCGAGCTGTCCAAGACGACGTTCCAGGCGGGCGGCGAGGCGGCCGAGGTCAGCAAGCGGGTCCTCGGCGAGGTCCTCGACGTCACGCTGCGGCTGCTGCACCCGGTGGTCCCGTTCGTCACCGAGACCCTGTGGACGACGCTGACCGGCGGCGAGTCCGTCGTCATCGCCGACTGGCCGGCCGACAGCGGTTTCCGCGACGAGGCCGCCGAGCGGGAGATCGGGACGCTCCAGTCGGTGATCACCGAGGTCCGCCGGTTCCGCGCCGACCAGGGCCTCCAGCCCGGCCAGCGGGTTCCGGCCCGGCTGACGCTGGACGGCACCGCCCTCGCAGCGCACGAGCCGGCCATCCGCCAGCTGCTGCGCCTCCAGCCCGAGGGCGACGCCTTCACGGCCACGGCGACCCTGCCCGTCGCCGGTGTCGAGGTCGCGCTGGACCTGTCCGGCGTGATCGACGTCGCCGCCGAGCGCAAGCGGCTCGCCAAGGACCTCGCCGCCGCCGAGAAGGAGAAGACGCAGGCGACGGCGAAGCTCGGCAACGAGGCGTTCCTGGCGAAGGCCCCGGACCACGTGGTCGACAAGATCCGCACGCGGCTCGCCAAGGCGGAGGAGGACATCGTCCGCATCCGCACCCAGCTCGAGCGGCTGCCGCAGGCCTGACCGCAGGCCCGCGGCCCGCACGGCCCCCGACCGGTACGCACCGGCCGGGGGCCGTTCACGTCGTGGTGGGGACCTCGTAACCCGGGCGGGGGAATCTGCGGAGCCGCCCGCCGCAGGACCCCGCCGCCAGGAGCTTCCCGCCGATGCCCTCTCCCGCGTCCCCCGCCGCCGTGCCGTCCGCCGCCCGGGACACCCCGGACCACACCCCCGGCCGGGAGCGGCGCCACGACGTCGACCTGCTGCGCGTGCTGTGCACCGCCGCCGTGGTCCTGGTGCACGCCTCCGCCGCGTTCATCGACGCGGGCCACCGCACCACCGGCGTCCTCGGCGACACGGCCGGGCGGTTCGCGGTCCCGGTGTTCTTCGCCATGGCCGGCTGGGCCGCGCTGTCCGGCGCGCCCGTGGACGACGAGAGCCGCCTGCTGTCCCGGCTCGGCCGGATCCTGCGCCCGATGGCCGTGTGGACCGCCCTGTACCTGCTGTGCGCGTACCTCACCGGCGCATCCGGCGCGGACACGGGCGAGGAGGCGGCGCGGGCGCTCCTCGGCTCCGTCGAGGCGGCCTTCCACCTCTGGTACCTGTACGCCTACGTCCCCCTGCTCCTGCTGCTCGGCGTCCTGGTGCTGGTGGTGCGGCGGCGCACCCTGCCCCGCAGGTCACTGGCGCTGCTCGTCGCCCTCGCGGTCGCGCCCGCGCTCGCCGGGGACGTACGGGAGATCACGGGCTGGGCCCTGCCCGGCTGGGGCTGGTCGGTGCCGCTGTCCACGGTGGTGTACGCGGTGGCGGGCGCCGCCCTGCTCGCCGCCCCGCGCCTCGGTCCGAGGACGCTGTGGGCCGCGGGCGCGGCCGTGGCTTTCGCCGCCCTCGCCGTGTACCAGCTCACGGTGCGCCATCCCGCCGCGTACGGGAGCGTGGCCGTGGCCGCCCTGACCTTCGCGGTGATCGGCACGGTGGCCGGGGTGCGGGTGCCGGAGCGGGTGCGCCCCCTGGTGGCGCGGCTGTCGGACGCGTCGTTCGGGACATACCTGGTCCATCTGCTGTGGGTACGGCTGCTGGTGGCGCCGGTCGCCGGGCGGCTGCCGGACGGGCCCTGGGCGCCGGCCGCGCTGGCCGTCACCGCGGTGGCGGCGGCCGCGCTGTCCTTCGCCGTGAGCCTGCTGTGGGGGCGGCCGGCGTGGCGGAAGTGGCTCGGCTGACGCCGCGCCGGGGTGTGCGGGGGACCACCCGCGCCGCTCCGTAGACTGGGGACCGTGAGCGAGCGCCCAGATTCAGCAGGTCCCGACCCCGACGACGCCTTCGACGAGTTCGAGGAGCTCGTGGAGGAGGAGACCCGCCGCGACCCCGACCTCGCGGTGATCGAGGCCGGCAGCCGTACGCTGCGCGCCCAGGGCGGCCCGCCGCAGGCGGACGTCCCGGCGCGCCCCGCCGACCCCGAGGTCGACAAGGCCCTGCGCGAGGTGGAGGCGGAGCTCGCCACCCGCTGGGGCGAGACCAAGCTCGAGCCGTCGGTGGACCGCATCGCCGCCCTGATGGACGTCCTGGGCGAGCCGCAGCGCTCGTACCCCTCGATCCACATCACCGGCACCAACGGCAAGACCTCCACCGCCCGCATGATCGAGGCGCTGCTCGGCGCCTTCGACCTGCGCACCGGCCGCTACACCTCCCCGCACGTCCAGTCGGTCACCGAGCGGATCAGCCTCGACGGGGCGCCCGTCTCCGCCGAGCGGTTCGTCGAGACGTACCAGGACGTCAAGCCGTACGTGGAGATGGTCGACGCCGCGCAGGAGTACCGGCTGTCCTTCTTCGAGGTGCTGACCGGCATGGCGTACGCGGCCTTCGCCGACGCGCCCGTGGACGTGGCCGTCGTCGAGGTCGGCATGGGCGGCACCTGGGACGCGACGAACGTCATCGACGCCGGGGTCGCCGTGGTGACGCCGATCGACCTGGACCACACCGACCGGCTCGGCGGCTCGCCCGGCGAGATCGCCGGTGAGAAGGCCGGCGTGATCAAGCCGCAGGCGACGGTCGTCATGGCGCAGCAGCCGGTGGACGCGGCGCAGGTGCTGCTGAAGAAGGCCGTCGAACTGGACGCCACCGTGGCCCGCGAGGGCCTGGAGTTCGGCGTCCTGGACCGGCAGGTCGCCGTCGGCGGCCAGCTGATGACGCTGCGCGGGCTGGGCGGCGAGTACACCGAGGTGTTCCTGCCGCTGCACGGCGCCCACCAGGCGCACAACGCCGCGGTCGCCCTCGCGGCCGTCGAGGCGTTCTTCGGCGTCGGCGCCCAGCGTGCCGAGCCGCTCGACATCGACACGGTGCGCCGCGCCTTCGCCTCCGTCGCCTCGCCGGGGCGGATGGAGGTCGTGCGCCGTTCGCCGACCGTCGTGCTGGACGCCGCGCACAACCCGGCGGGCGCGCGCGCCGCGGCCGCCGCGATCGGCGAGGCCTTCCAGTTCAGCAACCTCGTCGGCGTGGTCGGCGCGAGCGGCGACAAGAACGTGCGCGAACTGCTGGAGGCGTTCGAGCCGGTCTTCGCCGAGGTCGTCGTCACCCAGAACTCCAGCCACCGCGCGATGGACGCGGACGCCCTCGCCGCCATCGCGGTCGAGGTGTTCGGGGAGGAGCGCGTGCAGGTCGAGCCGCGGCTGCCGGACGCCCTGGAGGCCGCGATCACGCTGGCCGAGGAGGAGGGCGAGTTCGCCGGGGGCGGTGTGCTCGTCACCGGTTCCGTCATCACGGTCGGCGAGGCCCGGCTGCTCCTGGGGAAGGGCTGACATCCCGTGCGTACGCTCTGTTCTTCGACGCTGATCGGCGAGTTCTTCGTCATCGGGTTCGCCGGCCTCGTCGCCATGAAGCAGCCCGACCTGTCGACCGGCACGGTGTGGACGGTCTGCGGCGTCGCGATGTTCCTGTCCGTCGCGCTGTGCGGGATGGTCGGCCGGCCGGGCGGCGTCGCCCTCGGCTGGGCGCTGCAGATCGCGCTCATCGCCTCCGGCGTGTTCGTCCCGATGATGTTCTTCCTGGGCGCGGTGTTCGCGCTGCTGTGGTGGGCTTCGGTGCACTTCGGGCGAAAGGTGGACGAGGCGAAGGCCCGTTTCGCCGCGCAGGCGCAGCAGCCCGACACTGCGTGACGGGCCGTCCGACACGCCCGGTAATCTCGGTGCCCCGCACCATTTGACCCGCAAGGAGCCCGCAGTGAGCCAGCGCACCCTCGTCCTCCTCAAGCCCGACGCCGTCCGTCGTGGCCTGACCGGCGAGATCATCAGCCGCATCGAGCGCAAGGCCGGCTGGGTGATCACCGCGCTGGAACTGCGCACGCTGGACCAGGACACGCTGGAGCAGCACTACGGCGAGCACAAGGGCAAGCCCTTCTACGAGCCGCTGGTGGAGTTCATGGCGTCCGGTCCGGTCGTCGCGATGATCGTCGAGGGTGAGCGGGTCATCGAGGGGCTGCGCCGGCTGGCCGGCCCGACCGACCCGATCGCCGCCGCCCCGGGCTCCATCCGCGGTGACTTCGGCGTCATCGTCCGCGAGAACCTGATCCACGCGTCCGACTCGGAGGAGTCCTCCGCGCGCGAGATCAAGATCTTCTTCCCGGGCCGCGCCTGAGCGTCCCCCGACGCGCGCCGGTCGCGGCCGTGACCGGCGCGCCTGTCCTCCCGGGCGGTCCCTGGCGGTGACCCGGTGCGGCCGCGCGGACACACCGGGGATTCGCCGCGCGCGGGCGTGCCACCGCGACGAAATCCGCGCATAACGATCACGTCGCGGGCGCGGCCCGGGTATTTGTCGTACCTCGCATGGTCTGAGAGCTTTGCCCTCGGGTCTTTTCTGGCATATGCACGGCGTTCGGGGGAACGGATGCCCCCGTTGGCCCGTCTCCAAAGGCAGGGCGACGCGCCATCTGATGACAATGGCGAAGACCCTCGCACAGTGTGCGCGAAGGCACGTCTACCATGGACGCCATCGCGTCACCGCACCCACCTCGCCGACCTGAAAAGCCCTCAAAAGCTCGTGGGAAGGCCAGACGAATCCTGATGGGGAACTCAATGTCGTTCATCGGCCGTGACATGGCTGTCGACCTCGGGACCGCCAACACGCTGGTGTACGTCAGGGGTCGCGGAATCGTACTCAACGAGCCGTCCGTCGTCGCGATCAACACCAACACCGGTGGCATCCTCGCGGTCGGTGCCGAAGCGAAGAAGATGATCGGACGCACGCCGGGCAACATCGTCGCCGTGCGCCCGCTGAAGGACGGCGTCATCGCCGACTTCGAGATCACCGAGCGGATGCTCCGCTACTTCATCCTGAAGATCCACAAGCGGCGGTATCTGGCTCGTCCGCGGGTCGTCGTCTGCGTGCCCTCCGGCATCACGGGCGTCGAGCGCCGCGCCGTCATCGAGGCGTCGTCGCAGGCCGGCGCCCGTCAGGTGCACATCATCGAGGAGCCCATGGCGGCCGCCATCGGCTCGGGACTGCCGGTCCACGAGGCCACCGGCAACATGGTGGTGGACATCGGCGGCGGCACGACGGAGGTCGCGGTCATCTCCCTCGGCGGCATCGTCACCGCCCAGTCCATCCGCGTCGCGGGCGACGAGCTGGACAACGCCATCATCCAGCACATCAAGAAGGAGTACTCGCTCCTGCTGGGTGAGCGGACGGCGGAACAGATCAAGATCACGATCGGTTCGGCGTACGACCTCGACTCCGACGAGCACACCGAAATCCGCGGCCGGGACCTCGTCTCCGGACTGCCGAAGACCGTGGTGGTCTCCGCCGCCGAGGTGCGCAAGGCCATCGAGGAACCGGTCAACGCGATCGTGGACGCGGTCAAGACGACCCTCGACAAGTGCCCGCCCGAGCTGTCCGGCGACATCATGGACCGCGGCATCGTGCTGACCGGCGGCGGCGCCCTGCTGCGCGGCCTCGACGAGCGGCTGCGCCGGGAGACCGGCATGCCGATCCACATCGCCGAGGACCCGCTGGACAGCGTGGCGCTCGGCTCCGGCAAGTGCGTCGAGGAGTTCGAGGCGCTGCAGCAAGTCCTGGACGCCGCTCCCCGCCGATGACACACCGCCACGACTCCGCCGCACGGGACCTTCCGTCCCGTGCGGCGGAGCGCTGGTGTCGAGGGGCGGTCCGGGCGGCAAAGCCCCGAAGACCCCTCGCGCGACCTGACACCTGAACAGAAACCACCTCATACCCGTTCTCGACGAGGAAGGCACGGCCGCCGCACGTGAGGGACACGAAAGAGAGCCGGCTGCTCCTGGTGCTGCTGATCGCCATCGCGTTCGCGCTGATCACGGTGGACATCCGCGGCGGGGAGGACTCGCCGGTCGACGGTGCCCGCCAGGCGGCGGCGTCGGTCTTCGGCCCGATCGAGAACGGCGTGTCCGGCGCGGTCGACCCGATCGGCAACGCCGTCACCGCCGTCCGCGAGTCCGGCGACCGCCACGACCGGCTCGCCCAGCTGGAGCGGGAGAACGCGGCGCTCAAGGCCGAACTCGGCAGTGACGACCGCAGCCGCAGCCGCCTCAAGCAGCTCGACAAGCTGCTCGGCGTCGCCGGCAAGGGCCAGTACGGCATCAAGGGCGCCCAGGTCATCGCCATAGGAGCGGCCCAGGGCTTCTCCTGGACCATCACCATCGACGCCGGCGCCGACGACGGCATCCGGCGCGACATGACCGTCCTCAACGGCGACGGCCTGGTCGGCCGCGTCACCACCGTCGGACCGAGCACCGCCACCGTGCTGCTCGCCAGCGACCCCGACTTCACCGTCGGCACCCGCATGGAGGCCGGCGACGAACTCGGCTTCGCCTCCGGCCAGGGCGACCGCCCGCTGCGCGTCGAACTGCTCAACGGCAAGGCCGAGGTCAAGAAGGGCGACCGGTTGGTCACCTTCGGCTCGCAGGCCGACAAGCCGTTCGTGCCGGGCGTCCCCGTCGGCGTCGTCTCCCGCGTCGACCCCTCCGGCGGCGACCTGACCCGCACCCTGTACGTCACGCCGTTCGTCAACTTCAGCAAGCTGGACGTGGTCGGCGTCGTCGTCCAGTCGCCGAAGAAGGACCCCCGCGACACGGTGCTGCCCGCGAAGCCCAAGCCGACCCCTACGCCGACCGTGACCGTGACCGTCACGCCGTCGGCGCCCGCCGGCGGTCCCGACCAGCAAGAGCAGTAGGAGCTGTCACCCCATGCGCGTCAACCGGATCCTGCTCTCCAGCTCGCTGATCGTCGTCGCCCTCGTCCTCCAGGTGAGCGTCCTCGCCCGCCTCCACCTCCCCGGCGCCGTGCCCGACCTGCTGCTGCTCGTCGTCCTCGGACTCGCCCTGGTCTACGGCCACGTCGGCGGCGCCCTCGTCGGCTTCGCCGCCGGCCTCCTCGCCGACCTCGCCCCGCCCGCCGACCACGCCGCCGGGCGCTACGCCCTCGTGCTGTGCGTCATCGGCTACCTCGCCGGACTCGTCAAACCCGAGAGCGGGCAGGTGAAGACGGCAGCCGGACCGATGCTCGTCGTGGTCGCCGCCGCCGTCGGCTCCACCCTGCTCTACGCAGGCGTCGGCGCCCTCGTCGGGGACACCGCGGCCCGTCATGTCGGCCTCAGCAGCCTGCTGTTCACCGCCGCCCTGTACGACCTGCTGCTCGCGCCCTTCGTGGTGCCGGGCGTGATGGCCCTGGCACGGCGCGCCGAGAACGACCCGCTCGCCGAGACCAGTTCCGGCACGTCCGGGGACATCTCCTCGGGCTGGCTGTCCGGCGGCACCGGCCTGCGCATCGGCGGCCAGCGCAACGGCCTGCGGGTCAGGGCGGCCCGCGCCCGCTCGGCCCGCGCCGGACGCATCAAGGGGGTCAAGCGCCTGTGACCTCCAAAAACTTCACCGGTACGGGTGAACGCGGCTGGAACGCGCGTCCACCGGCCGGTCGTTCACCACTCGTCACCATCCGCACGCACGCGCTCTGAGAGGGGAGGAAGCAGCGTGACCAACATCCCCGAGACCGGCCGCAGCACACGCGTCCAGGTCCGGCTCGTCGTCATCCAGGTCCTCGTCATCTCCCTGCTCGGCACCCTCGGCGGGCGGCTGTGGTACCTCCAGATCCGTGAGGGCGACCAGTACGCCAAGGAGGCCTCCGGCAACCACGTGCAGCAGGTCGTCCAGCCCGCCGTGCGCGGCTCCATCCTCGACGCCCGAGGCGTGCCCCTCGCGGACAACGAGACGCGGCTGGTCGTCTCCGCCTCCCGCACGGACCTCATGAAGATGGAGGACGACGGCAAGGCGGTCCTCACCAAGCTGGCCGGCGTCCTCGGCATGAAGCCCGAGGACGTCATGATGAAGGTCCGGCTGTGCAACGCCGAGACCCCCCAGCCCTGCTGGAACGGCTCGCCGTACCAGCCGATCCCCATCACCGACGAGGCCACCCCCAAGCAGGCCCTGCAGATCCGCGAGCGCGCCGAGGACTTCCCCGGCATCACCGCCGAGCCCCAGGCACTGCGCCGCTACCCGAGCCCCGGCAAGGCCAACACCGCCCAGGTCCTCGGCTACCTCTCCCCGGTCACCGACGAGGAGATCCAGCAGGCCCAGGACACCGACTCGCCCTACCTGCGCTCCGACATGGTCGGCCGCTCCGGCCTGGAGCGGCAGTACGACAAGCAGCTGCGCGGCAAGGCCGGCGTCACCCGCTACGAGGTCGACAAGCTCGGCCGCGTCCTCGGCCAGGCCAAGGCCGACCCGGCCGAACCCGGCGCCAACCTCGTCACCAGCATCGACTCCCGCGTGCAGCGCATCGCCGAGTACGAGCTGAACGAGGCGATGAAGGAGGCCCGCAAGCAGCACGACCGCAACACCGGGCGGAACTACGAGGCCGACTCCGGCGCCGTCGTCGTCATGGAGGCGAAGACCGGCCGCGTCGTCGCCATGGCCTCCAACCCGACCTACGACCCCAACGCCTGGGTCGGCGGCATCTCCGCCAAGGACTACGCCCAGCTCACCGGCACCAAGTCCAACTACCCGCTGCTGAACCGCGCCATCCAGGGCCTGTCGGCGCCCGGCTCCATCTTCAAGGTGATCCCGACGGCCGCCGCCATCAAGGCCGGCTACTCCTTCGAGGGCCCCTACAACTGCTCCAGCGCGTACTCCATCGGCGGCCAGGTCTTCAAGAACTTCGAGTCGCAGAACCACGGCCCGATCAGCCTCGGCCGGGCGCTCGAGGTCTCCTGCGACACCGTCTTCTACGCCCTCTCCCACGAGGAGTGGAAGCGCGACGGCGGCAACAAGCCGAAGAAGAACGCCAACGACTGGTTCTACAAGACCGCCCACCAGTTCGGCCTCGGCGAGGAGACCGGCATCGACCTGCCCAACGAGGTCACCGGCCGCGTCCCCGACCGCCAGTGGAAGGCCGACTACTGGAAGGCCAACAAGGACGCCTGGTGCAAGTACGGCAAGAAGGGCGGCAGCTACGCCGAGCAGATCGCCTACGAGAACTGCCTCGAAGGCAACCGGCTGCGCGCCGGTGACTCGGTGAACTACTCCATCGGCCAGGGCGACACGCTCGTCACCCCGATCCAGATGGCCACCATCTACGCGGCCATCTCCAACGGCGGCACGCTGTACGACCCGACCGTCGGCAAGGCCGTCATCAGCCCCGACGGCAAGACGGTCAGGGAGATCGAGCCCAAGGCGCACGGCAAGCTGCCCACGTCGAAGAAGACGCTCAAGCAGATAGACGAAGCCCTCGAGGGAGTCGCCACCCGCGGTACGGCCGCGTGGCGGTTCGGGGGCTGGCCGCAGGACAAGATCCCGATGCACGCCAAGACCGGTACGGCCGAGGTGTACGGCAAGCAGACCACCTCGTGGTTCGCCACCTACACCGAGGACTACTCGATCGTGATGACGATCTCCCAGGGTGGTACCGGTTCCGGCGCCTCGGGCCCCGCCGTGCGCAACATCTACAACGCCCTCTACGGCGTGTCCGAGGACGGCGAGATCGACAACAAGAAGGCGCTGCTGCCCAAGCCGCAGAAGACC
Organism: Streptomyces althioticus; assembly: GCA_014649355.1. Taxonomy (GTDB): domain Bacteria; phylum Actinomycetota; class Actinomycetes; order Streptomycetales; family Streptomycetaceae; genus Streptomyces; species Streptomyces althioticus. Next base: position 92,189 of record BMSW01000005.1, on the reverse strand, counting down.
CTCCCCAAGGTCCGCACGGACGGCACCATCACCTCGCCGAAGATCGCCAAGGACTTCGCCAAGGAGTTCCGTCCCTCGCCCTCCCCGGACGGCGAGGCCACCACCCCGCAGGGCGACGACCCGGCCGACCCGCAGCAGGCGGGCACGACCCCGTCGCCGGAGAACACCAACCGCGACACCCGCCGCGGACGACGGCGGGGCGGCGGCCCCGGCCGCGGCGGGGGACACCCGCGCCGCCGTGCACCCCGGCCGCGCGCGGCACGCCCGGAGAGGACGGCGTCATGACCGGCGGCGTCAACAGCTTCCAGGTCTCCGGGTACGGACCCGAGCGGGCCGGCTGGACGCGGGTGTTCGCCCGCGACGGCCTGGCCCGCCGGCTGGACTGGCCGATACTGCTCGCGGGGCTCGCCCTGTCCCTGCTGGGCTCGCTGCTGGTCTACTCGGCCACCCGCAACCGCACCGAGCTGAACCAGGGCGACCCGTACTACTTCCTGGTCCGGCACTGGCTGAACACCGGCATCGGCGTCGCCCTGATGATCGGCGCCATCTGGCTCGGCCACCGCGGGCTGCGCACGGCGGTCCCCCTGCTGTACGGCGCCTCGGTGTTCCTGATCCTGCTGGTGCTCACCCCGCTGGGCTCCACGATCAACGGCGCCCACTCCTGGATCAAGCTGCCCGGCGGCTTCTCCCTCCAGCCCTCGGAGTTCGTGAAGATCACGATCATCCTGGGCATGGCGATGCTGCTGGCGGCACGGGTCGACGCGGGCGACAAGCCCTACCCCGACCACCGCACGGTGCTCCAGGCGCTCGGCCTCGCCGTCGTGCCGATGCTGATCGTGATGCTCATGCCCGACCTCGGGTCGGTCATGGTGATGGTCATCATCGTGCTCGGCGTGCTGCTCGCCTCCGGGGCCTCCAACCGCTGGATCTTCGGCCTGCTCGGCGCGGGGGCGGCCGGCGCGATCACCGTCTGGCAGCTCGGGATCCTCGACGAGTACCAGATCAACCGCTTCGCCGCGTTCGCCAACCCGGAGCTCGACCCGGCCGGCGTCGGCTACAACACCAACCAGGCCCGCATCGCCATCGGCTCCGGCGGCCTGACCGGCTCCGGCCTCTTCCAGGGCTCGCAGACCACCGGCCAGTTCGTCCCCGAGCAGCAGACCGACTTCGTCTTCACGGTCGCCGGCGAGGAACTGGGCTTCGTCGGCGGCGCGCTGATCATCGGCCTGCTGGGCATCATCCTGTGGCGCGCCTGCCGCATCGCCCGCGACACCACCGACCTCTACGGCACGATCGTCGCGGCGGGCATCGTCGCCTGGTTCGCCTTCCAGACCTTCGAGAACATCGGCATGACCCTCGGCATCATGCCGGTCACCGGTCTGCCGCTGCCGTTCGTGTCCTACGGCGGCTCCTCGATGTTCGCGGTGTGGCTGGCCATAGGGCTGCTCCAGTCGATCCGGATGCAGCGCCCCATGTCCGCCTGACACCGGGCACCGCCTCACCGGCGCGGAGCGGCCCACTGCCGCTCCGCACCCAGGGCGACTAGATTCGGTACATGGCGGACACCAAGCGCGAGATCGAGCGGAAGTACGAGTCCGACGACGCCGCTCTGCCCGACCTGACCCGCGTCCCCGGCGTCGCGTCCGTGCGCGGCCGGGGCGTCACCCACCTCGACGCCACCTACCACGACACCGCCGACCAGCGTCTCGCCGCGTCCTCCGTCACCCTGCGCCGCCGCACCGGAGGCGCCGACGCCGGCTGGCACCTCAAGTTCCCCGTCGCCCCCGGCGTGCGCGACGAAATCCGCGCCCCGCTCTCCGACACCCTCCCGGACGAACTCGCCGCCCTGGTCCGCTCCCGCGTCCGCGACCGCGAACTGCGGCCCGTGGTCCGCCTCCGCTCCGACCGCGACGTCCGGCACCTCCTCGACGACCAGGACCGGCTGCTCGCCGAGGTCAGCGTCGACACCGTGCACGCCGAACGCCTCACCGGCGGGGGAGGAGAGGCCCGCTGGACCGAGATCGAGGTGGAGCTGGCCGACGACGGCGACCCGGCCTTCCTCGACAAGGTGGAGAAAAGGCTGAGAAAGGCAGGCGTACGGCCCTCGTCGTCGTCCTCGAAGCTGGCCCGCGCCCTCGCCGAGACCGAGCCCGCCCCGGCCGCCGGATCCCCCGCGCACCAGGCCGCCGCCCGCACACCCCCCGCGACCGCGCCCGAGGCCGCACCCCGGCACAAGCACCGCCCCCGCCCGGACGGCACCCCCGTCACCGCGGGCGACCACGTCCTCGCCTACGTCCGCGCCCAGCGCGACGCCCTCGTCGAGCTGGACCCCGCCGTGCGGCAGGACGTCCCCGACGCCGTGCACCGGATGCGGGTCGCCACCCGGAGGCTGCGCAGCACCTTCCGCAGCTTCCGCGCCGTCCTCGACCGCGCGGACACCGACCCGGTCGCCGCCGACCTGAAGTGGCTGGCCGCCGAGCTGGGCAAGGACCGCGACCAGGAGGTCCTCGCCGAACGCCTCACCCAGGCCCTCGGCCGGCTCCCCGCCGACCAGGTCACCGGCCCGGTCGCCGAGCGCCTCGCCGCCTGGTCCGAGGCCCGCCACAAGGGCGCCCACCATGAACTCGTCGCCATCCTCGACTCACGCCGTCACCTCGCCCTCCTCGACACCCTGGACGCCCTGCTGGAAGGGCCGCCCCTGCGCAAGAAGGCCGCCGCCCGCCCGGACAAGGTCCTCGCCAAGGCCGTCGCCAAGGACTTCCGCAAGCTCGCCGGACTGGTGGAGCACGCGCTGGAGCTGCCGCCCGGCACGGAGCGCGACACCGCGCTGCACGAGGCGCGCAAGAAGACCAAGCGCACGAGGTACGCCGCCGAGACCGCCGTCCCCGCGCTGGGCGGGCCGGCCGAGGAGGCGGTCAGGGACATGAAGGCGTTGCAGGGCCTGCTCGGCGACCACCAGGACAGCGTCATGGCCCGTCGCACCCTGCGCGAGCTGGCCGCCGTGGCGCACGCGGCGGGGGAGAGCGACTTCACGTACGGGGTGCTGCACGCCGGTGAGGCGCACCGCGCCCGGGTCGCCGAGGAGGCGCTGCCCGAGGCGTGGAGCTCGATCAGCCGGGCGTTCCCGTTCTGAGCGCCGTACGGGAGACCCCTCCGGGCGGGTTAGGCTGGATGGTCACCCGCCCCTGAGGCATCGGCCCGGGGGACCAGCAGTCACCCCACACGAAGGTTCGCGAGATGCCTGCCGAAGCCGCCGAGTCTGTGTTCCCGCAGCTCGAAGCTCTGCTCCCGCATGTGCAGAAGCCGATCCAGTACGTCGGCGGAGAGCTCAACTCCACGGTCAAGGACTGGGACTCCTGCGACGTCCGCTGGGCCCTCATGTACCCGGACGCGTACGAGGTCGGACTCCCCAACCAGGGCGTCATGATCCTCTACGAGGTCCTCAACGAACAGGACGGCGTCCTGGCCGAGCGCACCTACAGCGTCTGGCCGGACCTCGAGGCGCTGATGCGCGAGCACCGTGTGCCGCAGTTCACCGTCGACAGCCACCGCCCGGTCAAGGCCTTCGACGTGTTCGGCCTGAGCTTCTCCACCGAGCTCGGCTACACCAACATGCTCGCCGCCCTGGACCTGGCCGGCATCCCGCTGGAGGCCAGGGACCGCGGCCTCGACGACCCGATCGTCATGGCCGGCGGCCACGCGGCGTTCAACCCGGAGCCGATCGCCGACTTCATCGACTGCGCGGTCATCGGCGACGGCGAGCAGGCCGTCCTCGAGGTCACGCGGATCGTCCGCGCCTGGAAGGAGGAGGGCCGCCCCGGCGGCCGCGAGGAACTCCTCCTGCGCCTGGCCAAGACCGGCGGGGTCTACGTCCCCGGCTTCTACGACGTCGAGTACCTCCCCGACGGCCGGATCGCCCGTGTCGTGCCGAACCGCTCCGGCGTGCCGTGGCGTGTGTCCAAGCACACCGTCATGGACCTCGACGAGTGGCCCTACCCCAAGCAGCCCCTCGTGCCGCTCGCGGAGACCGTCCACGAGCGCATGTCGGTGGAGATCTTCCGCGGCTGCACCCGCGGCTGCCGCTTCTGCCAGGCCGGCATGATCACCCGCCCGGTGCGCGAGCGCTCCATCACCGGTATCGGCGAGATGGTCGACAAGGGCCTGAAGGCGACCGGCTTCGAAGAGGTCGGCCTGCTGTCCCTGTCCTCCGCCGACCACTCGGAGATCGGCGACATCGCCAAGGGACTCGCGGACCGCTACGAGGAGGACAAGGTCGGCCTCTCGCTGCCCTCGACCCGCGTCGACGCGTTCAACATCGACCTGGCGAACGAGCTGACGCGCAACGGCCGCCGGTCCGGTCTCACCTTCGCGCCCGAGGGCGGCTCGGAGCGCATCCGCAAGGTCATCAACAAGATGGTCTCGGAGGAGGACCTGATCCGCACCGTCGCCACGGCCTACGGCAACGGCTGGCGCCAGGTGAAGCTGTACTTCATGTGCGGCCTGCCCACCGAGACCGACGACGACGTGCTGCAGATCGCCGACATGGCCACGCGGGTCATCCAGAAGGGCCGCGAGGTCTCCGGCTCGAACGACATCCGCTGCACGGTGTCCATCGGCGGCTTCGTGCCCAAGCCGCACACGCCGTTCCAGTGGGCGCCGCAGCTCTCCTCCGAGGAGACGGACGAGCGGCTGGCCAAGCTCCGCGACAAGATCCGCGGTGACAAGAAGTACGGCCGCTCCATCGGCTTCCGCTACCACGACGGCAAGCCCGGCATCGTCGAGGGCCTGCTCTCCCGTGGCGACCGCCGTATCGGCGCCGTCATCCGCGCGGTCTACGACGACGGCGGCCGCTTCGACGGCTGGCGCGAGCACTTCTCCTACGACCGCTGGATGCGGTGCGCGGACAAGGCGCTGGCCCCGTTCGGCGTGGACGTCGACTGGTACACCACCCGTGAGCGCACCTACGAGGAGGTCCTGCCCTGGGACCACCTCGACTCGGGCCTGGACAAGGACTGGCTCTGGGAGGACTGGCAGGACGCCCTCGACGAGACCGAGGTCGAGGACTGCCGCTGGACCCCGTGCTTCGACTGCGGCGTCTGCCCGCAGATGGACACGGCCATACAAATCGGACCGACCGGGAAGAAGCTGCTGCCTCTGACGGTCAAGAATGCCGCGCCGGCGCCGAGCGGGCACCCACACTGAGATGAGTGACGCACTCGTTCGGGTGATGGATGCCCTGGTGGGGGCGAGTGAGGACGAGGTGGCGGCTGCGTTGGCTGCTGTCGGGGCTTCGAGCCTTCGGCAGTCGGCGCAGCAGAGTGGGCCTTGTACGCCTCTGCCGTGCCCGGGAGGGGCCTCGACCATCCATTCTGAGGTGGAGTGGGTCTGAGGGCTCTCGGAGCTTGCCTGAAGCCTCTTCGCACCTGCTAGAGCCCCCTTCGATCCGGAGGGGGCTCAGTGGTATCGGCGCCCGATGACGGCCCTGCACGGTGTGACGAGGAGGGCCAGAGGACGGCCTTTGCCGTCGCAGGCGAGGTGGATCTTGGTAGTCGGTCCGCCTCGGGATCGGCCGAGGGTGTGATCGTCCGGTTCGTCTGCCAAGGCCCGTAGCGTTCGGGCAGGTCACGCCACGAGATGCCGGTGCGGATCTTGTAGGCCATCCCGTTGATGACCTGGCGGTCTGGCACCCGAGGCCGTCCCGTAGCGGCCCGCGGTATCAGCGGAGCGGGCAACTCCCACTTCTGATCGGTGAGTTCATGGCGGCGAATCACGCCGCCATGATCCACCACCCGATGATCTTTGAAGACGGACCCTAGAAGGCCTCCGCGAAGTCGTCTTCCTTGAGTATCAGCCGGTCCCGCACGTCCTTGGGGATCATCAGCTTCATGTGGATGTGTGGGGCGCGTACGCCCTTCACCCTGGTCCGCTTGATCACGCACTTCACGCCGACCCGGAGTAAATCAGCGGCCATGGCCTCCATGCCGCCTTCCTCCCAGTGGCGACGGAACGACTTGCCGTTGTGCACGGCCACCCACCGGTCCTTGGTCGACTCGGGGTCGATGGCCTCCAGATGCTTGATGAGGTCGTCCAGTGTCTTCTCAGCCTGCTCTTTGGTGAAGCGCGTCTTCGTGAAGCGGCCTCCGGGCTCAAGCCCTGTCATGTAGTAGGTGATGGACTGTTCGAGGCGCCGTTGTTCCTTGCGGGCCTCGGCGCCCTGCCGGTACTCGCGTGTCATGACGGGTTCGTCCCCGAGAACCCTCAGAACGTCGTCGACGAGCTTGCTGTAGATCTCATCTGGGTTCGGAGCACCGTGGCCTCCGGCCTTGCACTTGCCGCACCGGAGGTACAAGTAGGACCGATCCTTGACGCGGGTCCTCTGCACGGTCATGTTCGAGCCGCAGTCATGGCACATCAGCACACCGAGGAACTTCGTTGCCCCATCCGGACGCCGGGTGGGCTGGTTCTTGCCTCGGCGGTCGAGGGCCTCTTGGAGGCTGTTGAACTCGTCCTCGGTGAAGATCGGGTCTGCCACGCGGATGGGCTTCGCGTCGCTGCCAAAGACGATCTTCGAGCGGCGTACGCCCCCGTTCTTGTCCTCTTCTACGCGGTAGCCCATGAGTGCCGGGTTCCTGAGTCGGCGAAGCTGTGTGGACGCCGTCAGGCCTGGTCCGCTGAGGCCCGCCCGCACCAGGACCTTGACCATGCGCCGGGCGGAAGCAGGCTTGTCCCGCATGGCGGCCTTGCGGCACCAGTGCAGCGCCCGGTGCGCGTCCTTGTCGATGACGAGTACGACCCTGCCGTTCTCGTCCTCCGCCGTCTTGTAGCCGTACCCCGGCTTGCCCACAAGCCAGTCGCTCTGTGTCTTGGTGTAGTCCCAGAGGCTCGCTACGCGCGTGCTGGTGTTGGCGGCCTCGATCTCCGCGATGCCGCCGACGATCGTGACCATGATCTTCCCGGCCGTCGTGGTCAGGTCAATCGAGTCGTTGTTGGAGACAAGGTTCTTCCCGTACTTCAAGCACCAGTCGATCATGGTGCTGAGGTCAGAGAGACGACGTACGAAGCGGTCCAGCTTCCAGAAGAGGATCTCGTCGAATTCGGGGGCCCGGTTGTTCAGCCAGTCCCCGAGTTCCTTGCGCTTCCACGGCGGAACCTTCGTCGCCGAGACGTTGAGGTCGCTTGCTACTCCGACCACTCGGCAGCCGCGCTTCCTGGCAAGCATGCGCAGATCCAGTTCCTGCCGGACGGGCGACGTCGTGTCGTCGGTGAGGACCGACAGGCGCACGGACAACAGCGCCCGCGGTGCGTCGTCCGGAAGTAGTGCTTCCGCCTTCTTCAGCTCCTGTAAGAGGGCTAAGTCCGCCTCGGACCATTCGGCATCAACTGAGTACTGCCCGCGGTCAGTGGCGGCGCGGGTCCTCGTTCGCTTCCCCATGAGTTGCACGGTAACGGTTATGGGTCCGTTGGCGAATGCCTCGTTATGGAAACGCACATTCAGGCAGGAGGATCTGCGACGTCTGACCGTCGTGAGAGGAGAATCCGGTTGGGCTCAAGGTGCCTCCGGGAAGGCTCACATAGTCTTTCTGCACGATGGGCTCGGCTGGCGGTCCTGAAGGTGCCATGAGGGAGTTGCTCTACCTGTCCAATGCGAAGCTCGGAGAGTTTCCGGCCGAGGACAGCGGCGGATTCAGCGACCGCGCAGTGGAGGTAGAGGCATCGGCCCTCGGAGCTGGGGTGCGCCTTGCGGTGGGTGAAGTACCGGCGGCTGAGGAGCCTCTTGGGCAGCGATTGGAGCGGGTGCTTGCTCACGTCCGTGCGAAGTGTGGCGCACACGTCAACGTCCCGACTCCTGTGAGTCGTTGGCAGCCTATGACGGGATGGAGTTCACGGGCTTCTTCCGGCATGGGCCGAGGCTGCACGACTGGGGTCTCGACGACAGGGGTGTGTACACCTTTATGTCGCTTGAGGACCCGCCGTGCTCGCTGGGGCGTGGCGAAGGCGCATGCTCCGGTGTTCAGATGATCCTTTGCGGTTCGCGAAACCATGTCTTGACCGAGTTCGATGCCTCACCGACACGGATGGGCTCCGTGCTCTCCGGGTCTGACTGGCTCCATGATCTGGCCGCTGTACTCGCCGAGAGGGAAGCGCAAGGGGATGCGTCCTTGCCGGAGGGCCTCCACTCGACCAGCCGGCGTGACAAAGATGGACACCAGCATCCAGATCGGCCCGACGGGCAAGAAGCTGTTGCCGCTGACGGTCAAGAACGCGGGTCCGGTGCCGAGCGGTCACGCGCACTGAAGCCGGCCCGGTCGGCCGGGCGCGGGAATGGAACGGAGCAGCGGTCCCTGGTGAAGGGGCCGCTGCTCCGTTTCGTACGGGTGCGCGATATGCGGGTCACGGGACCTGGCGGCCGTTGAACGTGCGGACGCGGTGGCGGGGGCTGACCGTGCGGCGGGGCGGGCGGGTGAGGGTGATCTGGCGGACCAGCTGCTGGAAGCAGGCCAGGGCGGCGACGCCCGGGAGGGCCGCGGCCGCCGTGTCCGTGACGGTGCGGGGCGCCTGGGCCACGCACAGCAGGACCGCGACGGAGGAGAAGAGCAGGACGACGAACCAGGAGTGCAGGGCGCGTCGTTGGTGGAGGGCCGCGCGGAGGATGGAGAGGGAGCCGGCCAGCCAGGGGCCGTAGACCAGGATCGGCCACCAGGACGAGGAGTCGCCGCTGCTGTGCGCCGTGGTGACGAGGAGCAGCGGCTCGTACGTGACCACGCCGCTGAAGACGCTCACCATCGACACGGTGACCGCCGCCATCGCGGCGATGGCGTAGCTGGCGACGCGCAGGGCGTCGGGGCGGGGCCGCGGGGGCTTGCGGTGGGCGCGCGGCGCGGAGCGCAGGGGCGGCAGTTCGGCCGTGATCTCCTGCAGGTTGCCCATCGGGCTGCCGGCCGGGGGAGCGGTGACCGAGCTCTCCTCGCGCGGCGGCGGCACCGTGGGGGCGGCGTACTCGTCGGTGCGGGCCTCCTGGAGGAGGTAGGCCAGTTCCTCGGCCGGGTCCCAGGGGGGCACGGCGGGCTCGACGGGCTCCGCGTAGACGGCTCCGGCCCGGTGCCGGCCGGTTCCCATTTCGGTGAACGGGTCCGCTGTGTCGGCGTTGTACCAGAGCGGGTCGTAGCGTTCATCATTCATGTCAGGATTGATTCATCGGGCCGGCGGGAGCACTCAACAGCGGTCGCTTGAAGTGCAGTTGGGGCGGAGCTGACCTGCTTGCCTTCATACAGCGACTAACGGCGGCACTTTCACTTGGATGCGCGGCGAATGAGTGAACGGCCATAGCGACAATTGGTTTGTCGAAGGCTCCGAAATTCCTTTTTTCGATGGGCCTTTCAGCATATGAAGAGTCCGGAACGGCGTGTCCGGATCCGCGCGGGCGTCGGCGGCGTCCTTGTCGGTATGGATCTGGAGAAGTCGAGGGAGCGGCAGGCCGGAGAGGGCTGCCTCGTCGTCGCGCTGCGCATGCCGGTGCGGATCGTGGCGCTCGTGCTGGTGGTGCCGGTGCGGATGGTGTGGGACGCCCTCGTGGTCGTGGGGCGGTTCCTCCACGACAGGGTGCTCCGTCCGGTGGGGCGCGCGCTGGCATGGGTGGGGCGCGCGGTGTTCGTGTGGCCGTTCGTCGCGCTCTGGCGCTGGGTGCTCGTGCCGCTCGGCGTGGCGCTGCGGTGGCTGGGCACGGTGCTGGTCGTCGTCCCGGCCGGGTGGCTGTACCGGAGGGTGCTGACGCCGGTCGGGCACGCCCTGGCCTGGCTGGGGCACCGGCTTCTCGTCGTGCCGTCGGTGTGGCTGTACCGGTGGGTGCTCACTCCGGTCGGGCACGCGCTGGCGTGGTGCGGCCGGGGGCTCTACGCGCTGGCCTCGCTGCTCGTCGCCGGGATCGCCACGGCCCTGTACTGGACGGCCCGCGTTCTGCTGGTGTGGCCCGCGTACGCCGTGTGGCGCTGGGTGCTGGCGCCCGTGGGCTGGGTGCTGGCCGTCGCGGCGCGGGAGGTCGGGGCGGCCCTCGGGCACGCCTGGCGGGTCGCCGGGTACGTCTCGCTCGCCGTGGGCCGGGCGATCGCCGCCTTCTTCCGGTGGACGGTCGTGGAGCCGGCCCGATGGGTCCACCGGACCGTGCTCACGCCCGTCGGTCACGCCGTCCGCGACGCGGTGCTGAGGCCCGTCGCACAGGCCGCGCGCGGTGTGGGACGCCTCACACGAGACACCCTCCGTGGCGCGCGTGTGACTGTCCGTCAGGTCCGTCAGGACGTCCGGCGGGCGCTCCTCGGTGATCCCAAAACGCCAGGTGGACAAGGCAATCGCGAGGTAAAGGGATCTGTGGGGGCGTCAGACGGGCGGGATGACCGGATCCTGCTGACCAAGCGCTGACCAGGCGTTTCGTCTCAGCTGGGCTTGTTTTTACATGCCTTCTACATGTAGATGTCGCCTTCACAAAAGCTGCACACGAGAGGCGCATCGCACATGCAAGGCACCGTGGACGGATTCAGCTACGGCCTGGTCACCCCTGCCGCGGCCTATCTCGTCGCCTGCCTGGGCGGCGCCCTCGGCCTGCGCTGCACCACCAGGTCACTCCGTGAGGGCGGCCAGTCGTGGAAGCCGGGCTGGCTGGCGCTCGGCGCCGCTTCCATCGGCTGCGGCATCTGGACCATGCACTTCATCGCGATGCTCGGCTTCTCCGTGAACGAGACGTCCATCCGCTACGACATGACGCTCACGCTGATCAGCCTCGCCGTCGCGATCGCCGTCGTCGCCGTCGGCGTGTTCATCGTCGGCTACCGCGGCACCGGCCGGGCGACCCTCCTCACCGCCGGCGTCATCACCGGGCTCGGCGTCGCGGGCATGCACTACATCGGCATGGCGAGCATGCGGATGCGCGGCGCCCTGGAGTACGACACCTTCCTGGTCGTCCTCTCGGTGGTCATCGCGATCGTGGCCGCCACCGCGGCGCTCTGGGCTGCCGTGTCCGTCCGCGGCTTCAAGGCCAGCATGGGCGCCAGCCTGATCATGGGCCTCGCGGTGACCGGTATGCATTACACCGGCATGGCGTCCATGAGCGTCCACCTCCACGGCGCGGGCGGCGCCTCCGGCACACACGTGCTGTCCGTCATGCTCCCGATGCTGCTCGGCCCCCTCGTCTTCCTCCTCTTCGCCACCGCCGTCGTCATGTTCGACCCGCTGCTGATCGCGGGCGACGAACCCGCGGTGGTCGGCCCCGCCCGCCGCGGGCAGACCCCCGTTCCCGGCTTCCCCGCCCAGCGCGACACCGCGTCCGACCCGGCCCCCGCCTTCTTCCACGACCCCGCTCCCGGCTTCCCCGGACCCGCCCCCGCCCCGCACGGGGACGGCATGCCCGGCGCGGCCCGGGGTACCGGAGCGGGTACCGGCGGGCAGGGAGAGCGTCCCGCCGGCTGGTGACGCCGGGGAACCGGCGTCCCCACGGGCACGTACCCTGAAGGGGACACGGTCCCGGCGCCCGGCCGGGCCCGCCGGGGCCGTCCCGTACGGCCGTACCCTGGAAGGGGAAGGCGCTCCCCGCGCCCCCTTGCGACAAGGAGAAGATCCACTGGGCAAGCGACAGCCCGAAGGCCCGCCGCCCGCACCCGCGGTGCAGCGCATCCGACTGCGCTACACCAAGCGCGGCCGCCTCCGGTTCACCAGCCACCGTGACTTCCAGCGTGCCTTCGAGCGCGCGCTGCGCCGCGCCGAGGTGCCCATGGCGTACTCGGCCGGTTTCACGCCGCACCCGAAGGTGTCGTACGCCAATGCCGCACCCACCGGCACCGGCAGCGAGGCCGAGTACCTGGAGATCGCGCTCACCGAGCCGCGGGACCCCGAGCGTCTGAGGGCCCTGCTCGACGAGTCGATGCCCGCCGGGCTCGACATCGTCGAGGCCGTCGAGGCCCGCACCTCCGGGCTGGCCGACCGGCTCACCGCCTCGGTGTGGGAGCTGCGGCTGGACGGCGTCGCCCCCGAGGACGCCCGCCGCGCGGTGGACGCCTTCGAGGCGGCCGGGACCGTCGAGGTCCAGCGCCGCATGAAGAACGGCATCCGCACCTTCGACGCCCGGTCCGCGGTCGCCTCCCTCGAAACCGTCGAGGAAGACGCCGCGACGGACTCCTCGCCGGCTGATAGGCCGACCGACCGGCCCTGTGCGATACTGCGGCTGGTTGTTCGGCACGTGACGCCTGCCGTACGACCCGACGACGTCCTGTCCGGTCTCCGCGCCGTGGCCGACCTGGCGCCGCCGGTCCCCGTAGCGGTGACCAGGCTGGCGCAGGGGCTGTTCGATGAAGAGACCGGCACGGTGACCGACCCGCTCGCGCCCGACCGCGAGGCAGCAGCGACCGAGCCGCACACGGCCGCCGCCACTGCCGCCGCGACGGCGCCGGCGTAAGGAAGGTCCCGCGTAGGGACGGACGTCGTAAGCGCCGCCCTCGAACTCGGGAGCCACCTGGGTCGGGCAGCGCACCGACCAGAAGACTTTCGCCAGGCCGTACGCATTCGGCGTACGGAACCGGCGAGACAGGACACAGAGAGCTTCCGAGCGGCGCCCGCGCCCCGGACGGCGGCCACCGCGCACCGCGCGGGCCGCGGACGTCACCGGCATCGCCGGACCAGGCGCGGCGCCCGGGAGCCTGACGGGAGAAACGCCCGCATGCTCGAACCGACCGAGCCCACCGAGGGCTCCGAACCGAACAGCCCGAGCGACACCCTGCCGCCCCGCCGGCGACGCAGGGCCGCTTCCCGCCCGGCGGGACCGCCCGCCGCCGCCGAAGGCGGCACGGCGGAAACGGTCACGCCGGTCACGCCGGCCATACCGGCCGCCGAGGCGCCCGCCGAGCCGGCGGAGACGCCCCAGGCCGCCGAGGGCGCGACCGACCCCCAGCAGGAGACCGGGGCACCCACGCCCCGGCGTCGCCGTGCGGTCCGCCGCGCGGCCGCGCCCGCCGGAGCACCGGCGTCCGCCGAGGCCGCCGAGACCGTCGTCCCCGCGGCGCAGCCCGCGTCCAAGGCCGCCGCCCCGGCATCCGAGCCGGCCGCCGACACCACCGAGGACGCCGCCCCGCGCCGCGCCCGCCGCCGTGCCACGCGCAGCGTGACCGCCCCGGCGCCGGCCGCCGGCACCGCGGCCGCCGACGAGACCGCCGCGGCCCCTGAGACCACCGACACCCCGGCCGAGCCGGCCGCTGCCGCGACGGAGGACGCCGCTCCGCGCCGCACCCGGCGCCGTGCCACGCGCAGCGTGACCGCACCTGCGGCCGAAACCCCGGCCGAGCCGAAGGCGGAGGAGCCCGCCGCGGAAGAGGCGGAAGAGACCGCCCCGGCCGCCGACACGGCCTCCGAGCCCGCCACCGGCACCGAGGACGCCGCCCCGCGCCGCGCCCGCCGCCGTGCCACGCGCAGCGTGACCGCCCCGGCGCCGGCCGCCGGCACCGCGGCCGCCGACGAGACCGCCGCGGCCCCCGAGACCACCGACACCCCGGCCGAGCCGGCCGCCGCCGCGACGGAGGACGCCGCCCCGCGCCGCGCCCGCCGCCGTGCCTCTCGGCGCGCGTCCGCGCCCGCCGGTGCTCCCGCCTCCGACGCGACGGCCGAGCCCGTCGCCGCTCAGGGCGACGACGAGACCGAGCAGGCCGCCCCGACCGCCGAGGAGGCCCCGGTGACGGAGAACGACAAGCAGGACGAGACCCCCGCCGAGGCGCCCGCCGTACAGGCCCCCGCCGAGGAGGGCGGCCCGCGCCGCCGCCGGCGCGCCGTCCGGAAGGCCGCCGCGGGGTTCGCCGAGCCCGCGCGCCCCGCCCGTGGCGCCGAGGCCGAGGACAAGGACGACGCCCCGCGCCGTCCCGCGCGTCCCGCCGTCGCCGTGTTCCAGCCGCCGGTGTTCGCCGAGCCCCGCTTCCAGACCCCGGAGCGGGCCGCCGCCGAGGCCGCCGCAGGACTCGCCGAGGCCGCGGAGCCGGAGGAGGAGACCGAGGAGCTCCCGGAGGAGCAGCCCGCCGCCTCCCGCCGTCGCCGTCGCCGCATGGGCGCCTCCGAGGAGCCCGAGGCCGCCGCTCCGGCCGCCGCCGAGGAGGCTCCCGAGGCCGACGCCGAGGAAGAACCCGATCAGGCCGAGGACCGGAGCGACAACGACGAGGGCGACGACCACGACGACCACGAGTCGTCCGGTTCGCGCCGCCGTCGCCGTCGTGGCGGCCGTCGCCGTCGCCGTGGCGACTCCGCCGACGCCGACAGCGGCGAGCAGCAGGACGGCGACACCGAGGACGCCGAGCGGGCCGGAACCGGGCAGTCCGCGCAGGACGCCGAGGACACCGACGCGCAGAGCGACGAGGACGCCGAGGAGCGCGACGAGCGCGAGGACAACGGCGGCTCCAGCAGCAGCCGTCGCCGTCGCCGCCGTCGCCGCCGCGCCGGGGACAGCGGCGGTGAGCCCGAGCCGTCCGCCGACGACCCCGAGCGCACCGTCGTCAAGGTCCGCGAGCCCCGCCCGAAGGCCGAGCCGTCCGACGAGGTGCAGTCCATCAAGGGCTCCACCCGTCTGGAGGCCAAGAAGCAGCGCCGCCGCGAGGGCCGCGAGCAGGGCCGCCGGCGCGTGCCGATCATCACCGAGGCCGAGTTCCTCGCCCGCCGCGAGGCCGTCGAGCGCGTCATGGTGGTCCGCCAGCACGGCGACCGCACGCAGATCGGCGTCCTGGAGGACGGCGTGCTCGTCGAGCACTACGTCAACAAGGAGCAGGCCACCTCGTACGTCGGCAACGTGTACCTGGGCAAGGTGCAGAACGTGCTGCCGTCGATGGAGGCCGCCTTCATCGACATCGGCAAGGGCCGCAACGCCGTGCTCTACGCCGGCGAGGTCAACTTCGACGCGCTCGGCATGTCCGGCGGTCCGCGCCGCATCGAGTCCGCGCTGAAGTCCGGGCAGCCGGTGCTGGTCCAGGTCACCAAGGACCCGATCGGCCACAAGGGCGCCCGCCTCACCAGCCAGGTCTCCCTCCCGGGCCGTTACCTCGTGTACGTCCCCGAGGGCTCGATGACCGGCATCAGCCGCAAGCTGCCCGACACCGAGCGGGCCCGGCTGAAGACCATCCTCAAGAAGATCGTCCCCGAGGACGCGGGCGTCATCGTGCGCACCGCCGCCGAGGGCGCGAGCGAGGACGAGCTGCGCCGTGACGTCGAGCGTCTCCAGGCGCAGTGGGAGGAGATCAAGAAGAAGTCCAAGAACGGCGGCACCGCCCCGACGCTGCTGTACGGCGAGCCGGACATGACCGTCCGTGTCGTCCGGGACATCTTCAACGAGGACTTCTCCAAGGTCATCGTCAGCGGTGACGAGGCCTGGGAGACCATCCACGGCTACGTCTCCCACGTCGCGCCCGACCTGGCCGAGCGTCTGCAGCGGTGGACCAGCGAGGTCGACGTCTTCGCCACGTACCGGATCGACGAGCAGCTCGCCAAGGCGCTGGACCGCAAGGTCTGGCTGCCCAGCGGCGGTTCGCTGGTGATCGACCGGACCGAGGCGATGGTCGTCATCGACGTCAACACCGGCAAGTTCACCGGTCAGGGCGGCAACCTCGAGGAGACGGTCACCAGGAACAACCTGGAGGCGGCCGAGGAGATCGTGCGCCAGCTGCGGCTGCGCGACCTCGGCGGCATCATCGTCATCGACTTCATCGACATGGTGCTGGAGTCCAACCGGGACCTGGTGCTGCGCCGTCTGCTGGAGTGCCTGGGCCGGGACCGCACCAAGCACCAGGTCGCCGAGGTGACCTCGCTGGGCCTGGTGCAGATGACCCGCAAGCGGGTCGGCCAGGGCCTGCTGGAGTCGTTCTCCGAGACCTGCGTCCACTGCAACGGCCGCGGTGTCATCGTCCACCTCGACCAGCCGTCCTCCTCCGGCGGTGGCAAGCGCCGCAAGCGCGCACGGGCCGGCGCGGCGGACCAGCCGCACGAGCACGAGGCCGCCGTGGAGACCCCCGAGCAGGAGGCCGAGGCCGAGTCGGAGACGCCGGCCGAGGTCGCCGCCGAGGTGGCCGAGCCGGCCGCGCTGCCGGCGCCCGAGTTCACGCCGGACGAGGAGCTGTACAGCAGCGCCGCCGAGGCGGAGGCCGCCGCGTCCCGGGGCCGTACGCGCCGCCGGGCGAGCCGTCGGGCCTCCGCGCCCGCGGGCTCCCCGCAGCGTGAGAGCGCCAAGGGCGGCCGCAAGCAGGCCGAGGAGCGCGCCGAGGAGGCGCCCGCCGCCGAGGAGACGCAGGCCGTCCCCACGGCGCAGGACGTGACGGCCACCGAGGAGGCGCGGCGTCCCGTGCAGCCCGAGTCGGCCGCCGAGGCGCTGGCCGAGCCGGCCGCCGCCGAGGACGTCGTGGTGCCGCAGGCCAAGGAGGCCGCTCCCAAGGGCCGTACCCGCCGCCGCGCCACCCGCAAGGCGACCGCGCCGGCCGGTTCCCCGGCGGGCGCCGAGGCCGCGGTGGTGACCGTCGCCGAGTCCGCGAAGGCCGAGCCCGCGAAGGCGGAGGAGGCGCCGAAGGCCGAGGAGACCCCGGCCGAGGCCGCCGCCCCCGAGGCCGCCGCGCTCGAGGCGTCCGCCCCGGCCCGTCCGCGGCGTCGCGCGGTGCGCAAGCCGAGCACCTCGACCGCGTCCGAGGACACCGCCGTCGTGGTCCTGCCGTCCGCCCCGGCGGACGAGCGGAAGCCCGACGAGGAGCCCGCCGCCGAGCCGGAGGCCGTTCAGGCCGCCGAGCCCGTCGAGGGCGCCGGGGGCGCCGAGGAGGCCGCTCCGGCCAAGAAGGCCGCCCGCAAGACGGCCAAGAAGGCCACGGCGAAGAAGGCCGCCACGAAGAAGACGACGACGGCCAAGAAGACGGCAGCCAAGAAGACGACGACGGCGGCGAAGAAGACCACCGCCAAGAAGTCGACGGCGAAGAAGGCCACGACGAAGAAGACGGCCGCTGCCGAGCAGCAGGCGCCCTCCTCCGTCACGGCCGCGGCCGACGAGAGCTGACCAGCGTCTACGCTGTGTGGTCCTGTCCCCTGCGGGGCAGGGCCACACGCTTTTTTTCAGTCCCCGAAGGAGAACGACCGCGATGATAGGCCTCGTGCTCGCGGCCGGCGCCGGCCGGCGTCTGCGCCCGTACACCGACACGCTGCCCAAGGCCCTGGTGCCGGTGGGGCCCGCGGGCATAGAAGGGGAGCCCACGGTCCTGGACCTGACGCTCGCCAACTTCGCGGAGATCGGGCTGTCCGAGGTCGGTGTCGTGGTCGGGTACCGCAAGGAGGCCGTGTACGAGCGGCAGGCGGCGCTGGAGGCGAAGTACGGGCTGAAGCTGACGCTCATCGACAACGACAAGGCGGAGGAGTGGAACAACGCCTACTCGCTGTGGTGCGCGCGGGACGCCCTGAAGGACGGTGTGATCCTCGCCAACGGCGACACGGTGCACCCGGTGTCGGTGGAGCGGACGCTGCTGGACGCGCGGGGTGACGGCAAGCAGATCATCCTGGCGCTGGACACGGTGAAGCAGCTCGCCGACGAGGAGATGAAGGTCGTCGTCGACCCCGAGAAGGGCATGCGGCGCATCACGAAGCTGATGGACCCGTCCGAGGCGACGGGCGAGTACATCGGCGTGACCCTGATCGAGGGCGGTGCCGCCGAGGCGCTGGCCGACGCGCTGAAGGCGACCTTCGAGCGGGACCCGCAGCTGTACTACGAGGACGGTTACCAGGAGCTGGTGAACCGGGGCTTCCGGATCGACGTGGCGCCGATCGGCGACGTCCGGTGGGTCGAGATCGACAACCACGACGACCTCGCCCGCGGACGGGAGATCGTCGCCGGTCGCTGAGCGGCGCGGGCGCACGGGGGTCCGGTTTGACCCCCGTGGCTCCGGCCCCGTAACCTTGACCGTCGGCGTGTCCATCGGGACCGCCACATCCCCGTAAACCTCTTCCTCCCGGACGCGGGCCGCGACCGGGAGAGGTCGCCCGCGTATGTGCGTGGGCGACTGGCCTGCGGGGGTGCCGTTCTTCGAGTGAGAGTGAGATCCGCGTGTACGCCATCGTGCGCAGCGGTGGTCGCCAGCACAAGGTTGCTGTCGGCGACATCGTTGAGGTTGACAAGATTTCCACCGCCAAGGTCGGCGACACGGTCGAGCTCTCGACCCTGCTCGTCGTCGACGGCGACTCCGTGACCAGCGACCCGTGGGTGCTGGCCGGGATCAAGGTCCAGGCCGAGGTCGTGGACCACCACAAGGGCCAGAAGATCGACATTCTGCGCTACAAGAACAAGACCGGCTACCGCCGTCGTCAGGGCCACCGCCAGCAGTACACGGCGATCAAGGTCACTGAGATCCCCGCGGCTGCGAAGTAAGGGACTGAGGAGAGATGGCACACAAGAAGGGCGCATCGTCCACCCGTAACGGTCGTGACTCCAACGCTCAGCGCCTCGGCGTGAAGCGCTTCGGCGGTCAGGCCGTGAACGCGGGCGAGATCCTGGTCCGCCAGCGCGGCACCCACTTCCACCCGGGCGCCGGCGTCGGCCGTGGCGGCGACGACACCCTGTTCGCGCTGCAGGCCGGTGCGGTGCAGTTCGGCACCCACCGTGGCCGTAAGGTCGTGAACATCGTTCCGGTCGCCTGATCGGACACTTTCGCGAGGCGGACCTCACTTCCCGACGGGAAGCGGGTCCGCCTTTCGCGTGTTACCCAAGAGACACAACCCCGTAGTAGCTGGAGGCACATTCCATGACCACCTTCGTGGACCGCGTCGAACTGCATGTCGCCGCGGGTAACGGAGGTCACGGCTGTGCCTCCGTCCATCGCGAGAAGTTCAAGCCGCTCGGCGGACCCGACGGCGGCAACGGCGGACGGGGCGGCGACGTGATCCTCACCGTCGACCAGTCCGTGACCACCCTGCTCGACTACCACCACTCGCCGCACCGCAAGGCCACCAACGGCAAGCCCGGCGAGGGCGGCAACCGCTCCGGCAAGGACGGCCAGGACCTGGTCCTGCCCGTGCCGGACGGCACCGTGGTGCTCGACAAGGCGGGCAACGTCCTCGCCGACCTCGTCGGCCACGGCACCTCCTACGTCGCCGCCCAGGGCGGCCGCGGCGGGCTCGGCAACGCCGCCCTCGCCTCGGCGCGCCGCAAGGCCCCCGGGTTCGCGCTGCTCGGCGAGCCGGGCGACCTGCGCGACGTCGTCCTGGAGCTGAAGACCGTCGCCGACGTGGCCCTCGTGGGCTACCCCAGCGCCGGCAAGTCGTCCCTGATCTCCGTGCTCAGCGCCGCCAAGCCGAAGATCGCCGACTACCCGTTCACCACCCTGGTGCCCAACCTCGGTGTGGTGACCGCCGGTTCGACCGTCTACACCATCGCCGACGTCCCCGGCCTGATCCCCGGCGCCAGCCAGGGCAAGGGCCTCGGCCTGGAGTTCCTGCGCCACGTCGAGCGGTGCAGCGTCCTGGTGCACGTGCTGGACACCGCCACCCTGGAGTCCGACCGCGACCCCGTCTCCGACCTCGACGTCATCGAGGAGGAGCTGCGCCAGTACGGCGGCCTGGACAACCGGCCGCGGCTCGTCGTCCTCAACAAGATCGACGTGCCCGACGGCAAGGACCTCGCCGACATGGTCCGTCCGGACCTGGAGGAGCGGGGCTACCGCGTCTTCGAGGTGTCCGCCGTGGCCCACACCGGTCTGCGCGAGCTGTCCTTCGCGCTCGCCGACCTGGTGGGCAAGGCGCGCGAGGCCAGGCCGAAGGAGGAGGCGACCCGCATCGTCATCCGTCCCAAGGCGGTCGACGACACGGGCTTCACCGTCACCCGCGAGGAGGCCGGCGGCGAGCTGGTGTTCCGGGTGCGCGGCGAGAAGCCCGAACGCTGGGTGCGCCAGACCGACTTCAACAACGACGAGGCCGTCGGCTACCTCGCCGACCGGCTCAACCGCCTCGGCGTCGAGGAGAAGCTGATGAAGGCGGGCGCCCGCGGCGGCGACGCCGTCGCCATCGGCCCCGAGGACAACGCCGTGGTCTTCGACTGGGAGCCGTCCGTCAGCGCCGGCGCGGAGATGCTCGGCCGCCGCGGTGAGGACCACCGCTTCGAGGCGCCCCGCCCGGCCGCCCAGCGCCGCCGCGACCGTGACGCGCAGCGCGACGAGGCCGAGCGGGAGTTCGACGGCTTCGAGCCGTTCTAGTCCGCACCGGGCACCGCACGCACGACGCGCGCACCGCACGCACCGCACGCACGAGAAGGGCCCGTTCCGAACGGAACGGGCCCTTCTCGTGCGTGACGTGGCTCAGTTGCCGGGCGTCCGGCTCAGGTCCGCCCCGAAGAGCCGCAGCAGCCGCTCCTCCACCACCGGGGTCAGCGCCTCGACGTAGGCGTCCGCCAGGTGGCCGTAGTCCCGGTACACCAGCGTGTTGCCGACCACGACCGGGCAGTTGCCGGAGGGGGCGCAGACCCAGGGGGACGGGTCGACGACCGTCACGTCCTCGGCGGCCGCCGCCTTGCGGATCGCCTTGGTCACCGAAGGCTGCTTGTCGGACTCGGAGAGCTTGTTGGCGCACGAGGACAGGTCGTCCGGGTTGGCGACCGCGCAGTCCACCGAGTTGTTCTTCGGCCAGGGGTTGTCCAGCAGCGTGAGCACGCGGGTACGGCCCCGCTGGAGGATCCGGTACGTCTCGGCCTGGCCCTCGCCCCACTCGGTGGCGGTGTCGCCCTCGCCCCACAGCTTCGCCGAGTTGGAGCTGGAGGTGACGACCAGATCGGGTTCCATCGCGCGGATCTTGTCGATGGTCACCTCACGCCAGTCGTCGCAGGAGGAGTAGGGACCGTTGTTGTAGGCGATGGTGATGTCGGCGACCTTGCAGGCGTTCTTGGTGAACGAGTACAGCTTCCAGCCGTGCTCCCGGGCGATCGCGTCGAACGCCGGGAACCACTGCGCGACGTGCGAGTCGCCGAACAGCACCACGCTGCGGTCGCCGTCCTTGTCGCCGTACAGACACGGCTCGGTCTGCTTCTCCTCCGACATGGTCAGCGCGCAGTCGTCGTTGTAGACCGCCGTCCGCTTGTACGCCACGTCGTGCACGCTCGGCGAGAGGTTGGACGGCATCTTGTCCGCCGGGTTCTGCAGCAGCCGGGTCAGCGCCGCCTGCGGGTCGGGAGCCTGGGCGATCGCCTCCTTGGTGTTCTGCTGCGCGCCGCCCGAGGACAGGCTCGGCGGGAACTGCGCGGCGACCAGCGCGGCCACCGCCGCGACCGCCGACAGACCGAGGCCCAGCGACAGGCCGCGGGCCGCGTGCGCCTTGAACGCCCGGTGGAACCGCATCGGGTCCTCGACCAGCTTCAGCGTCAGCCAGGCCAGCACCAGGCCGCCCAGGGCCGCGATCAGCCGCAGCGGGCCCTCGTGCTCGCCGAACCCGGCGGCCGCGGGCACGATGACGATGAGCGGCCAGTGCCACAGGTACCAGGCGTAGGAGACGCCGCCGACCCACACGGCGGGACGCAGCGACAGCACCAGGCCCGCGCCGTACCGCCCGCCCGCCGCACCGCCGGCCAGGACGGCGGCCGCGCCGAGCACCGGGACCACGGCGTTGTGGCCGGGGAAGACCGTGTGGTCGTCGAACGCCACCGCCGCGTAGGCGATGGCGGCCAGGCCGGCCCAGCTGAGGACCGCGGCGACCGGACGCGGGATGTCGTTCAGCCGGTGCGCCACCAAGGCCAGCAGGGCGCCCACCGCGAGCTCCCAGATGCGGCCCTGCGAACCGAAGTAGGCCCAGGACGGGGACGTCTCGGTGAGGTGCAGGTTCACGGCGAACGACGCGGCGGCGAGGGCCAGCAGCGGGATCGCCAGCAGGGCGCGGCGCCGGAAGATCTTCAGCGCGACGATCAGCAGGACGGGCCAGATCAGGTAGAACTGCTCCTCCACCGCCAGCGACCAGAAGTGCTGGAACGGCGAGGGCGGCACGTCCGTGTTGAAGTAGTCGGTGCCCGTGTCGGCCAGACGGAAGTTGACGACGTACCAGGCGGAGGCGATGGCGTCCTTGGCGTAGTCGGCGAACCGCAGCGGGCCCAGGAACAGCCACGACCCGGCCAGCGTCGCCATGACGACCAGCGTGGAGGCGGGCAGCAGGCGCATGGCCCGGCGGGCGTAGAAGCGGCCCAGCGAGATCCGGCCCTCGCGCTTCCACTCGCGGAGCATCAGCGAGGTGATGAGGAAGCCGGAGATGACGAAGAAGACGTCCACTCCGACGAAGCCGCCGGCCAGGGACGACACACCCGCGTGGGCGACCACCACGAGTGTGACCGCGACGGCGCGCAGGCCCTGGATGTCCAGCCTCAGTCCGGCGCCGCCCGCGGCGGGGGCGGGCCCGCCGCCGGACGGCGGTGCGGGCGAGTCGCCCCGTGTACGGGGGACGGACGGGGCACCGTCTGCTGACGGCCGCGGCGGGGACGCGAGATCGCGGGCGGACAATTCGGGGATTCTCCTTGTTCGGGGAGCGTCTGCGAGACGTGAGAAGTCTGCGACACGGTCCGGGGCCAGGCGCCGCCGGGACCTGCCGACTCCGGATGATCCACGCGGAGTCTGACGCTCGAGCGTATCTCCGCCCGAGTGGGCAACCCTCGCATCTTCTGTCGCATTGTCGTAACAAGTGAGATCCTGCGCGGGATCGGCGCACTCCGACCAGGGCGACACGCGGAAAAGGAATCGCGTAGATGTTCCGGTCGAATTCCGTGTGCTTCCCGAGGAGATCCCGCACCGCGGAATGCACGCCGACCGGAAGTGCGGGCACGTCCCGTCCCGGAACACGTCCAGCCGCTCCGTGGACTTCTGTTGAGCGACTGGACGGACTCCGGCACGGGGACCCCCCGCAGGGAGGGCCGCTCCCTCTCAGACCAGCGTGGCCTGCTCCGACGGGCTGGACGTCTCGGACCTCATCTCCGCCTCCAGGCGGTCGTACCGGGCCATCGTGCGCTGGAAGGCGCGGGTGGCCAGGAGGAGGCGGTAGACGACGAGCACCTCGAAGGCGAGGAGCAGGGCGCCCGCGGCGACCGTCGGCCAGAAGATCGAGTTGAGCAGCGGCGCGACGATGAAGATCGTCATCTGGAACTCGATGCCGCTGAACAGGTGGATGCGGATCCGGTGGCTGACGAGGAAGTCACGCAGGCGCACGTACCCGGGCAGGCGCGTGATGAAGGTCTTGGCCGGGGGCACCACGTGCGCGGGGGCGGCCGGCGCCGTGGAGGCGGCCGCGGAGGCGTCGCCGGCCGTCGGCTGGGCGGGGACCTTGGGGGTGCCCTTGACCGGGGTGTCGTCGGCCTCGTCGTCCGAGCCGTTGTCCTGGGAGGTGTCGATCAGGCCCAGCTCCTCGGCGCGCTCACGCTGGCGCCGGCGCATGTTCAGGCGGACCTTCCATATCTCCAGCGCGTCCATGTAGCGGAGCATGTCGAGGAACACCACGGCCACGGCGAGCCATATGTAGGTGACGTCCTCCGTCCGCTGGTACTGCCCGCCCATCAGGGCGATGGCGCACACCAGCACGCGGACGCGGTCGAAGATGTAGTCGAGCCAGGCGCCGAACGCCGAGCCCTTCCCCGTCAGACGGGCGAGCTTCCCGTCCATGCAGTCCAGGATGAAGCTGACGTGATAGACGACGGCTCCGGCCACCAGCCACTGCCAGTCACCCTGTGCGAAACAGGCCGCGGCCCCGATGCCGAGCACCAGGGCGGCCCAGGTGATCTGGTTCGGGGTCACCCGTGTCCACATGGCGGTCCAGCGGACAAGAGGGGTGGCGACGGGATCGACCAGGAGAACGGTCCACCAGGCGTCTCGCTCTTTCTCCGTGAGGCGGCGGACTTCGGGGAGTGAAGGTACACGCATGACCGTAAGTCTGCATGCTCGCCCGAACACTCTGCGCTCAAACGCGAGTGTGTGCTACGTCACGAATATGATCGCCGGGCGACCGTGAACGGTCGGAATCTCAAGAGGGATGGATAAGTCCGAAGAATACCCTTACGGGAGATGTAAGTGCCGGAATTGACGGTCGCAAACGCGAGCAACGAAGGTGTGCACTCCGCCCGTCGTGGCGGCCCATGTCATCGAACAGGAATGTGACACCGTTGCTGTAAACTTCCCCCCTGCGGCTTGACCCTGGAGGAGCCTCGAACGCTCCGCGTGTGGCGCCGTACGGGGGTACAGCGCTCGTTGCCGCTGGTCGCCTGATGCCTCCGTCATGTAGGCCACGTCGGGACTCGCCGAAAGGTTTGGGATTGAAGTGAGTGTGCGTACCCGCATCGGAAGCAGTCTGAAGTCGCGCACCAAGAGCGCGATGCAGGCGCAGAAGCGCCGGGCGTGGTTGTTGCGGGTCACGCGGCAGCGGCAGGGCCTGCTGCGGTCCGACGCGGGTGTGCGCCAGGTCTCGTTCGACGGCGAGCCGCTGTGGGGCCGGGTGGCCGACGGGTTCACGGCGGCCGGCGCCGCCGCGGACAACCTGGCACTGGTCGCCGACGCGCTGGAGCGCGCCGAGATCTCGTACTTCGTGGTGCCGGGTGTGTCGCGGACCGCGTGGACGCTGGGTGTGCGCGAGTCCGACCGTGAGGCGTTCCTCAAGGCGATGCGCGAGCTGTACGCGGGCACCGTCGTGTTCGCGGCGCGTCCCCGTCCCGGCGGTGTGTCGGACTTCTCGCTCTACGCCGACGAGGTGTGGCCGAAGTCGCTGTCGACGGCCCCCGTGATGCGTTTCGGCGTGGTGCGTCTCGGCCCCAAGGGGCAGGTCCTGGGCGGTCCGCTGCTCGGCTGCGACGTGGAGTTCTGGCAGGACGGCGCCGAGGTGCTGGCGGGCCCCGACGCGGAGGCGGAGCTGGCGCGCGTGTCGCCGCAGGCCTCCGCGGACGTGCTGGCCGACTCCCTGGTCGCCCCCCGGCGCAACCGGATATCGGACGTCATGCCGACGAGCGAGCAGAAGTCCGCGAAGATCACCGTGCAGGGCCGCGACTACCCGACGTTCGCGCCGTTCACGGTGACCACGGTGGAGGACGTCACGTTCCCCATCGACGTCGTCTACACCTGGGTCGACGGCGAGGACCCCGAGCTGCGCGCCAAGCGGCAGAAGTACAAGAGCGAGGGCGTTCCGGCGATCCTCGACAAGGAGACCAACGAGTCCCGCTACACCAGCCACGACGAGCTGAAGTACTCGCTGCGGTCGCTGGAGATGTACGCCGACTTCGTGCGGCACATCTACATCGTCACCGACGGCCAGAAGCCGGAGTGGCTGGACGCCGACGCGCCCGGCATCACGGTCGTGGACCACAAGGACATCTTCCCCGAGGGCGTCCTGCCGGTCTTCAACTCGCACGCCATCGAGACGCGGCTGCACCACATCCCCGGCCTCTCGGACCACTACCTGTACTTCAACGACGACGTGTTCGTCGGCCGCAGCGTCACCCCGCAGCACTTCTTCTACGCGAACGGCATCGCCCGCATCCCGTTCTCGCCGCTCAAGGTCGGCGTCGGCCAGCCGCACGGCGGTGAGACCGCGACCAACTCGGCCGGCAAGAACGTGCGCCAGCTGCTGATGAAGGCGCACGACCGCTTCATCACGCACAACTTCATGCACACCCCGCTGCCGCAGGTGCGGTCGGTGCTGAACGAACTCGAGGAGATGTTCCCCGAGGAGGTCGGCCAGACCATGCGCTCGCGCTTCCGGTCGCCCGACGACATCGCGATGACCGCGTCGATGCACTACAACCACGCGTACATCACCGGCAAGGGCGTCCCCGGCAAGTTCCGCTTCCGGTACGTCAACATCAGCCGCGAGGACGCGGACCGCCGTCTCGAGGGCATCCGGGCCAAGCGCAACTACGACTTCTTCTGCCTCAACGACGTCGACGTGCCGCCGGAGCAGCGCGAAGAGGTCACCGCCCGCATGTTCTCCTTCCTGGAGGAGTACTTCCCCTTCCCGAGCTCCTTCGAGAAGGCACCTGAAAGCACCTCCTCCGGGAAGCGTTGATGGCACCGGCCTCGCGGCGGATCCGCCGGCTGGCCCGCCGGGGACTCGGAGTCGGCCGCAAGGTGCGCGACCGGGCCTCGGCGGCCCGGCTCGCCAGGCAGCGGCAGGGCCTGCTGGGGTCCGACGCGGGTGTGCGCCAGGCGTCGTTCGACGGTCAGCCGCTGTGGGGCCGGGTGGCCGACGGGTTCACGGCGGCCGGCGCCGCCGCGGACAACCTGGGGCTGGTCGCGGACGCGCTGGAGCGCGCGGAGATCTCCTACTTCGTGGTGCCGGGCGTGTCGCGGACCGCGTGGGTGCTGGGTGTGCGCGAGTCCGACCGTGAGGCGTTCCTCAAGGCGATGTGGGAGCTGTACGCGGGCACGGTCGTGTTCGCGGCGCGTCCCCGCTCCGGAGGTGTGTCGGACTTCTCGCTCTACGCGGACGAGGTGTGGCCGAAGTCGCTGTCGACGGCGCCCGTGATGCGTTTCGGCGTGGTGCGTCTCGGCCCCGAGGGGCAGGTCCTGGGCGGCCCGCAGCTGGGCTGCGACGTGGAGTTCTGGCAGGACGGCGCCGAGGTGCTCGCCGGTCCGCAGGCGCAGGCGGAGCTGGCACGGGTGTCGCCGCAGGCCTCCGCCGACGTCCTGGCCGACTCCCTCGTGGCGCCGCGCCGCAACCGCGTCGCCGACGTGGTGCCGACCGCGGAGCAGACGCCCGCGAAGGTCACGGTCGGCGGGCGGGACCACCCCACCTTCGCGCCGTTCACCGTGACCACGGTGGAGGACGTGACGTTCCCCATCGACGCCGTCTACACCTGGGTCGACGGCCAGGACCCCGAACTGCGCGCCAAACGGCAGAAGTTCCGCGGCGACGGGGACGCCGGCATCGCCGCCCGGGAGGTGGGCGAGTCCCGCTACACCAGCCACGACGAGCTGAAGTACTCCCTGCGGTCCCTCCAGATGTACGCCGGCTTCGTGCGCCACGTGTACATCGTCACCGACGGCCAGACCCCCCAGTGGCTCGACCCGGAGGCCCCCGGCATCACGGTCGTGGACCACAAGGACATCTTCCCCGAGGGCGTCCTGCCGGTCTTCAACTCGCACGCCATCGAGACGCGGCTGCACCACATCCCGGGCCTCTCGGACCACTACCTGTACTTCAACGACGACGTGTTCGTCGGCCGCAGCGTCACCCCGCAGCACTTCTTCCACGCCAGCGGCGTCGCCCGGCTTCCCTTCTCGACGTACCAGATCGGCGTCGGCCCCCCGCACCCGCAGGCCTCCGCCCCCAACTCCGCCGGGCGGAACGTGCGGCGGCTGCTGGAGGAGACCTACGGGGCGTCCATCACCCACAAGTTCCTGCACACCCCGCACCCCCAGCGGCGGGACGTGCTGACCGATCTGGAGCGGGACTACCCGGAGGCGATCGAGCGGACCATGAGGTCCCGGTTCCGGTCGATCGAGGACGTGTCGCCCGCCACCTCCTTCCACCACCACCTGGCGCTGCTCACCGGCCGAGCCGTCCCGGCGAAGTTCAAGTACCGCTACGTCGACGTCGGCAAGCCCCACCTCGAGGAGCGCGTCGAGTCCCTCAAGGCGCGCCGCGGCTACGACTTCTTCTGCCTCAACGACGTGGACACGGCCCCCGAGCGCCGCGACTACGTGCGCTCCTACGTCCACGACTTCCTGGAGTGGTACTTCCCGTACCCGAGCTCCTTCGAGCGCGCCTGACGGCACCGCCCGGACCCCGGCGGGCCGCCGCGCGTCCACGCGCGGCGGCCCGCCGCTCCGCTCAGTGAGCCCGTCCACTCGAGGCTGACCACCCCCGGCCTCGGTGGTTGCATGTGCCACCCATATGATCTTGCTTCCGTCGCGGAACCTTCACGTTCCCGTCACGCGGACGAGCGCCGCCCGGATCCGTCCGGTGACGGCCGTCCACCACCGTTGTCGCCTCGGCCCGTGCCGTCGCAGGGACACGGGTTCCGTTCGATTCCCTCCCAGTTGGTGTCAATGATCAAGAGACTGTGCGGTGCGGGCCTCGCCCTGGCCGTCGGCGTCGTCGTCATGGTGAACGTGCCGTCGCTCCAGGCGTCCTCGGCCGCGAACAAGGGGGAGAACGCCCTGCCGCTGGGCCCCTCGGGCCTGAAGGAGACCCGCACCACGCGGACCGTGCAGCCGGGCGTCACCCTCACCCGCATCGTCCGCGGGACCAAGGACCCCTCCCTGCGCTGGACGGTCGAGGTCGCCGTCCCGGGCGGTGACACCTCACCGGACCCCGACGCGCCGCCGACCGTCCTGAAGGACGGGCCGAGCGCCGAGGAGTGGGCCGGTGAATTGGAGCGGGACGGCTTCAGGCCCCGGGTCGAGCAGGTGACGACACCGGAGGTGGCCGACTACGCCGGAGGCACCCTGGGCTGGCGGGTCCGCGTCGGATCGTTCGCTTCGCAGTCCGCCGCGAAGTCCGAGCAGGCGCGGCTGAAGGCGGCCGGATACAAGGGGACCGTCGTGTACACCGGCTGGGACGGTGACGTCACGGCCGAGGGCCCCTGGCGCCTCGACGTGCTCACCGTCGACCCCGGCCGGTTCCGCGGCAGCCTGCGGGCGTCGTACGGCGCGGACCTGGAGAACATCGAGACGACCAGCGAGCTGGCGGAGGAGGCCGGCGCCGTCGCGGCGGTGAACGCCGGGTACTTCGTCTTCGACCCCGACGCGGGCGCGCCCGGGGACCCGGCCGGCACGGGTGTGTACGACGGGCGCCTGCTGAGCGAGCCGGTGGGGGGACGCCCCAGCCTGGTGGTGCACGCCGACGGGCGGGGGACGGAGATCATCCGGTACACGTGGGAGGGGCACGCCGTCGGCGGGGACAGCTCGCTGCGGCTGACCGGCCTCAACCGCGTGCCGGGCCTGATACGCAACTGCGGCGGTTCGGCGGACGACACCCCCACCTCCCTGCCGCTGCACGACGTGACCTGCACCAACGACGACGAACTCGTCGCCTTCACACCCCACTACGGGCAGCGCACGCCGGAGGGCGAAGGGCTGGAGGCCGTGCTGGACGCCGACGACCGGGTCGTCGAACTGCGCTCGCCGCGCGGCGGACCGCTCCCGGAGGGCGGCAGCTCCGTCCAGGCGACCGGACGCCGCGTCGCCGGGCTGACGGACCTCGCCGTGATCGGGGAGAGCCTGCGCGTGGAGACGGCCCTGCTGGACCCGAGCGGAAACCGGGTCGAGCCCGTGCCCGGGACCCACGTCCTCAACGGCGGTCCGGAACTCGTCCGCGGCGGCCGGATCCACGTCACCCCCGCCACCGACGGCATGGTGCGCCGGGACGACCCGAGCTTCTACTACGGCTGGGCGCACAAGCGGAACCCGCGCACGTTCGCCGGGGTGGACGCGAAGGGACGCACCGTGCTGGTCACCGCCCACGGCCGCACCGCCGACGCCCTCGGGCTCAGCGTCCTGGAGAGCGCCGAGGTCGCCAGGACGCTCGGTCTGCAGGAAGCGGTGAGCCTCGACGGCGGCGGCTCCACCACGATGGTGGTGGACGGCGCGGTACTGACCACGCCGTCCGACTCCACCGACGAACGGTCCGTGGGCGACGCCCTGCTGATCATGCCCCGCAGGGACTGAGGGCCCACCGGGTCCCCCAGCCGGGCTGATCCGGACGAACGGTCCTAGGCGAGCTGCCCCGGCCGTTCCGGCGCGGTCAGCGTGATGCGGGCGGGTGTCGGCCGGGCCTGGCGGGGGGCCGGGACGCCCGCCGTCGTCCTGCCGGTCATCCGGGCCCTGTGCGCCGCGGCCGCCGCGCCCAGGGCGCGCACGGCCTCGGCGAAGCGCTCCTGGGACGAGGGCTCGGACGGGCCCAGCAGGCGCAGGCGCAGCTCCGCGCGCTCCTCGGCCAGACCGTCCTTCTCCGGGTGCCGGACCGTCTCCAGCAGGGCGGGCACGCCCGTCGCGTCCGGGGTGAGGACGGTCGCCGCCGCCACCGTCGGGAACCGGGCGCGGAACGTCTCCTCGGTGAGGCCGCCGGTGTTCGTCACCGCGTACGGCTTGCCGCTCGCCAGGAAGTCGCTGATCACGCTCGACACGTCGCTGATCAGCAGGTCGGCCACGTCGAAGCAGGAGTACAGCGAGGGGCGGGCGTCCACGACGACCTGGTGCTCCCACTCCGGCAGCGACGCCCAGTACGCCGCCTCCCAGGCCTCGGTCGCCCGCGCCACCGCCTCCGCGCGGCCCGCCGGGGGAGCGGACTGGACGAGCATCCGCTCCACCTGGTCGGCGCCCTCACGGAACTCGGCGGCGGTCAGCCGGTCCAGCTCGGCCGTGCGGGCGGCCTGCTCCTCCGACGGGGCGGGCCGCGGACCGGAACGGGCCCGGTTGGCCGCGCGGACCATCTCCCGGATGCGGCGGTCCGCGGCACCCGCGCGCGGGTCCACCGAGCCGGTCAGCGGGTGCGGCTTGTACAGCAGCCGCACGCCCGGGTCCGCGAGGAGCGCCCGAACCAGGTTCTCGCCGGCCGCGATCACCGAGGTGTTGCCCGGGTTGCCGTCCCAGCCCTCCCAGGTCGGCGCGTACAGCACGGTGACGTACGTGCCCGTGGGCGGCCCCGCGTACGGCCGGACCGCGTCCAGCTGCGGGCGGCCGATCTCCACCACGTCCTTGTCCTCGACCCCGACCTCGGCCAGCGCGTACCGCTCGCGCGCCGCCGGACCCGCGACCCACACCTCGTCGTACGCCTTCGCGTACGGGTTGCAGGACGACAGCTTGTCGCTCTCCCCGTGGTTGACGAACGCGTGCTTGATCGTGGGGATGCGCAGCACCTGCGAGGTCTTGCCGGAGTTGGACGGGTGGATGAGCACCTGGAGCGTGGAGTGCTCCAGCCGCATCAGCGTCGGCACCTTCGGCAGGCACACGATCGGGATGTCGGTCGCCGGGATCCGCGACACCATGTACCGCTCCCGCAGTACGATCAGCGGCCGTCCGTCCAGCCGGGCCAGCGGCTCCAGCCACATCCCCGCCTGGTAGACGGAGGAGGGCCCGCCGGAGAAGTACAGCCCCACGGTGGGGCGGTACTCGGCCAGCCAGGCGTCGAACCAGGCGAGCACCTCCTGCTCGCCGGCCGGGCGCCTCCCGGGCAGCAGCCGCAGCGACAGTACGGCCAGACCGCCCAGCGCGAGCGCCAGCGACAGCGCGATCCCGGCCGCCGCGCACCGCGCGTCGTCCGTCACCGCCGTCGCCGTCAGCCCGGCCGTCGCCGGCAGGCCGAACACCAGCAGCCGGTGCTCGGGGCGGCGCAGCAGAGCGGGCGGGGCGGGGGACAGGCGCAGCGCGGAGGCGTCGATGTTGCGGGTCACCACCGGCAGCGTGCGGGTGCGGCGCACCAGCACGGACACCGCCTGGATGGCGCAGTGCAGGGCGTAGCACAGCAGCAGGCCGGCGAGCAGCGGCGCGTACTGCGTCTCGCGGTGCTGCTCGCCGAGCCGCAGCAGGCCGACCACCAGCAGCAGGTCGCGCAGCACATGGCGGACGGTGACGTCCGCGTGGGCCTTGGCGAACAGCGCGGGAACCCCCCGCTGCCAGCGGTACAGCACGCCCTCCACGGCCAGCGAGAGCGCGGTGGCGGCCAGCAGCAGCGGCACGTGGGGGGCCAGCGCCGCCACGGCCTGCACCGTGTAGGCGCCGGCCAGGAAGGACGCCGTGAGGAGCGTGGCGAGCGCGGGGCGGCCGGGCGCGCGGAGCAGCGGAAGGCGAGGCCGGCGGACAACCGCCCTGAACCGCCGACGGGACGTGGGTAGGGGCACTGCGGTCACTCCAGGGTCGTGAGGGACGTGCGCCGGGTTAACGGCCGTCGGCCGGAAGACGACACGCGTGTGTCGCGCCGCCGCAGGCCAGGTGTCGTCGCACTGGTGTCCACACCCCGGTTCGCACGGACGGAGTACGGCCTCCCGCGGGCCGCCGGGCCGTGTCCGGCGCGGTGTCCGGAGGCTGGACCGCCGAGCGTCCTTCGATGCGCTTCGCGTAGATTGCCTGCCGGGCGAAGCGATCGACGACGAGGGAGCGACGGCACAGTGGCAGGGGCACGGCAGACCGTGGGCGAGGCGCGCAGGATCGTCGTCAAGGTCGGCTCCTCGTCGCTGACCACCGCCGCGGGCGGACTGGACGCCGACCGCGTGGACGCGCTGGTGGACGTCCTCGCCAAGACCAGGAGCGCGGGGGAGCGCGAGGTCGTCCTCGTCTCCTCCGGCGCCATCGCCGCCGGACTCGCCCCCCTGGGACTGCGCCGCCGCCCCCGCGACCTGGCCCGCCAGCAGGCCGCCGCCAGCGTCGGCCAGGGCCTGCTCGTCGCCCGCTACACCGCCTCCTTCGCCCGCTACGGCGTCCGCGTCGGCCAGGTGCTGCTGACCAGCGACGACATGAGCCGCCGCGCCCACCACCGCAACGCCTCCCGCACCCTGGACAAACTGCTCGCGATGGGCGCCCTCCCGGTCGTCAACGAGAACGACACGGTCGCCACGGACGAGATCCGCTTCGGCGACAACGACCGTCTCGCCGCGCTCGTCGCCCACCTGGTCCGCGCCGACCTGCTGGTGCTGCTGTCCGACGTGGACGGCGTCTACGACGGCGATCCGTCCCGCCCCGGCACCTCACGGATAGCCGAGGTCAGGGGCCCCGAGGACCTCGCCCACGTGGAGATCGGCAGCGCCGGCAAGGCGGGCGTCGGCACCGGCGGCATGGTCACCAAGGTCGAAGCCGCCCGGATCGCCGCCGCCGCGGGCATCCAGGTGGTGCTGACCAGCGCGGTCCACGCGGCCGAGGCGCTCGGCGGCGGCGACACCGGCACCTATTTCCACCCCACGGGGCGCCGCTCCGCCGACCGGCTGCTGTGGCTCCAGCACGCCTCCACCCCGCAGGGCGCGCTCACCCTGGACGACGGAGCGGTGCGCGCGGTCGTCGAGGGCCGCAAGTCGCTGCTCCCGGCCGGCATCGCGGGCGTCGAGGGCGACTTCAGCGCGGGCGACCCGGTGGAGCTGCGGGACGGGGAAGGGCGCGCGGTGGCCCGCGGGCTCGTCAACTTCGACGCCAAGGAGATCCCCCTCCTGGTGGGCCGCTCCACCCGCGAACTCGCGCGGGAGCTCGGCCCCGGGTACGAACGCGAAGTCGTACACAGGGACGATCTCGTGGTCCTGCATCCGTAATGCCCTGAAACGTCGGCCCTCGGTGGTGGACGTTCCGCGAAACCGCCCCGCGATCCGCGACGGCCTGCTCAACTCTGTCGCAGGGACAATTTCCGCCCGGCGTGAGGGCGGTCCGCGTGTGAAGGAGGCCGGCGTGAGACGAGTGCGCCCCGGGACGACGGTGTCCCACGGTGGCCGCGGTTCCCGGACGGCGGGTGAGGAGCGCGCCCTGACCAGCGTCGCGGCCGGGGACCGGCACCGGGGCGGCGAGGCGCGTGACCTGCCCCGCCTGTGGCACGTCACCCTCAGCGTCTCGGGCGAGCCCGCGCCGGTCGCGGAGGTCCGGCGGGCGCTGGAGCAGCTCGCCCACGACCACCCGTTCCTGCTGACCAGCCGCTACGCCGACGACCACGCGGAGATCCGCTACTGGGAGGAGGCCCGTGATCTGCACGACGCGGCCGCGGTGGCGCTGCGCCTGTGGGGCGAGCACCGGAGGACCGCGGGACTGCCGCCGTGGGAGATCGTCGGCCTGGAGGTCATCGACCGGGCCACCTACCGCAGTCGCGTCGCCGCGGGGAACGGCCCGGTGCCGGCCACGCCGGTCGGGGTGCACCCGTTCCCGTGACGCCGGGGGCCTCTCCCGTCACACCCGTTTTGACCCTGAATATCCCTGTCTCGGGGTGTGGGACGAACGCCTCCGCCGCGGCCCGGGCACACTACGCTTCCCCCCATGACCACGCTCTCGCCGTTCGACTCGATGTCCCCGGTCAGCCAGGCCGCCTACCGCGCCAAGGGCGCCGCCGCCACCCTCGCGCCGCTGCCGCGCGCCGCCAAGGACGACGCGCTGCTCGCCATCGCGGACGCGCTGGAGGTCCGCACGAGCGAGATCGTCGAGGCCAACGCCCAGGACGTGGCGAAGGCGCGCGAGGCCGGCATCAGCGAGGGCATGATCGACCGGCTCACGCTCACCCCGGAGCGGGTCCGCGCCATCGCCGCCGACGTGCGGGACGTCGCCGCGCTGCCCGACCCGGTCGGCGAGGTCGTCCGCGGCTCGACCCTGCCCAACGGCATCGACCTGCGCCAGGTCCGGGTGCCCCTCGGCGTCGTCGGCATCATCTACGAGGGCCGGCCCAACGTGACGGTCGACGCCGCCGCCCTCTGCCTGAAGTCGGGCAACGCGGTCCTGCTGCGCGGCTCCTCCTCCGCCTACCGCTCCAACACCGCGCTGGTGCGGGTGCTGCGCGACGCCGTGCACGGCGCGGGCCTGCCCGCCGACGCCGTCCAGATGGTCCCCGGGGAGAGCCGGGACAGCGTGCGGGAGCTGATGCGCGCCCGCGGCCTGGTCGACGTGCTGATCCCGCGCGGCGGCGCCTCGCTGATCAACACGGTCGTGCAGGAGTCCACCGTCCCCGTCATCGAGACCGGCACCGGCAACTGCCACGTCTATGTCGACGCCCACGCCGACCTCGACATGGCCGTCGACATCCTGGTCAACAGCAAGGCGCAGCGCGTCGGCGTGTGCAACGCGGCCGAGACGCTGCTGGTGCACCAGGACATCGCCGCCGAGTTCCTGCCCCGCGCGCTGGACGCCCTCGCCGACGCCGGGGTGACCGTGCACGCCGACGAGCGCGTGATGGCGTACGCCAAGGACTCCCGGGCCACCGTCGTGGAGGCCACCACGGAGGACTGGGAGACCGAGTACCTGTCCTACGACATCGCCGCAGCGGTGGTCGACTCCCTGGACCGGGCGGTCGAGCACATCCGGCTGTGGACCTCCGGCCACACCGAGGCCATCGTCACCACCTCGCAGCAGGCCGCCCGCCGGTTCACCCAGCTGGTGGACTCCACCACGGTCGCGGTGAACGCCTCCACCCGGTTCACCGACGGCGGCCAGTTCGGCTTCGGCGCGGAGATCGGCATCTCCACGCAGAAGCTGCACGCCCGCGGTCCCATGGGCCTGCCCGAGCTGACCAGCACGAAGTACATCGTCACCGGCGACGGCCACACCAGGCGCTGAGCGGCCCGCCCGCCGGCGCGGCCCGGCGGGGCGGTGTCCGGTGGGCGGACGAATTTCCGTACCGTCTGCCCAAAATGACCCCCCAGGTCTACTCTGGACGCGTGCCGGAGGACGTGGGGGGCACGCCGTTCCCGGACGGCTGGAAGCCCGACGACGACGACCACGACCGCGGGGTGTCGGACGAAGAGTTCGCCTCCGTGGTCTTCGACGAGGCCTTCGTACAGGCGGCCGCGGTGCACGAGCCGACCGCCGTCGAACGCCTCCTGGCCGCCGCGCAGGCCAGAGCCGAGGCCTCCGAGGCCGAGGCCCACCGCGCCCGCCCCCGGCGGTACGACGACGGCTACGGCGGCTACCGCGCCGGGGGCCACGACCCCGACGACGAGGACGCCGACGCCCCGGAGGCCGAGTACGGCTCCCCCTACGGCAGACAGGTCCGCTGGCACCGCCCGGTCGCCTGGATGCTCGCCCTGGTGATGGGCGTCGGCATGGTCGCGCTCGCCTTCTCGGCGGTCTACCGGGGCGGCTCCGCGCAGCGCCAGGAACCCGCCCCGCCGCCCGCCACCACCGGCGTCGGCCAGGGCGCCGGCGCGGCGCCCTCCGCGTCGGCCGACTACTCCCGGCCGGCCGTCCCGGTGATCCCCTCCGCCGGGCCCTGACCCCTGCTCCGCCTTGGTGAGAACCTGTCAGAAGTTGGGTCCCCGGCGGGCGTTTACGGGCACCCCGCCAGACCTACCCTGAAGGTATGGGAGAGCCTTCGGACCCGCCCGAGGGGACGCCCGAGGGAGCCCCCCGAGGCGGCGACGACGAGTACCGGTCCGTCGTCTTCGACGAGACCTTCGTGCGCGCTGCCCGGCTCCAGGAGTTCTCCGCGCAGGAGCGCATCACCGATCACACGCCCGCCGTGCGCCGCCTCCCGCCGGCCCGCCGCAGCGGCCTCTCCCGGCAGGCACTGGTCCTGGTCCTGCTGATCGCCGTGGCCTTCGGCACCGCCGTCTACATGGGCGTACGCCACCCCTACCGCACCCCCGCCGCCGAGCGGCCCGCGGAGCCCTTACGGATGACCGTGGTGCCCCTGGCCCCCGAGGGCGCGGTGCCCGGCGCCCGCGACGTCGACCAGCTGTACACGCACAGCCCCGCCGCCCACTTCCGCGCCGGCGCCGAGGGCGTCCCCCTCCCGCCGACCCGGCGCACCGCGAACTTCTCCGACGACCAGGTGGTGTCCGCCCTGCTCACCGCCCGGGACTACGTCGTACGGTCGGCTCTCGACCCGGCCGTCGTCACCGGCCGCGAGACCCGCGCCGTACGGGTGCTGCTCGACTCCCGCCAGCAGGAACAGTTCGACGAGAGCCTCGACCGGCCCGCCGCCGACGGACGGCACGCGGTCACCGGATGGCTCGTCCGCTTCGACCCCGCCCACGTACGGCTCGCCGACCCGCACATCCGGGTCAGGGGCACCCTCCAGGCCGCCGAGGCCGACTCCGGGACGCTGGAGGTCACCACCGACCACACCGTCGTCTACGCGCTCCGCCCGGCCGGCGCGGGCCCGGACACGGAGGCGTCCCTGTTCACGGTCCGCCGCGAGCTGCGGTTCCGCTTCGACCGCGAGGACCTGCGGCTGCACCAGGCGGAGCTGGTCGTCTCCCACGTGCAGGCCGGCCCCCAGTCCTGCGCCCTGGACCCGGCCCCGGTTTTGCACCCCCTGCTCGCCGGCCAGCGCGCCCCGCGCACCGCCCCGCCCGGCACCGACCCCTACGCGCCCGACACCACCGCCCCGGCGCTCTGCGGCACCCTGGCGGACACGGCCCAGCCCCGGCTGTGAGCAGCCCGTGGACGCACGCCGCGCGCCCGCCTGACAGGTGCCCGCACATGGGCCGCGCGCGGGCTGTGAGCGGCGGTGTGCGGTCGGCCGGACGCTGCGCTCCGGAGGCGGCTGCGCACCGCTGTGTGCGGGGGCCGGTGCCGGACGGCCGGGTCTCCGGCCCGTCCGGGGAACGGGGGCGAAGCCGCGCCAGGGTGGCCGGACGCCGCCGCGCCCGCCGGACGCCGCCGCGCCCGCCGGACGGTGCGGCGGCCGGGCGTCACGGCCGCCGGCCGCCGGCAGCGCGCGGTACGTCAGGTGATCGGCGCGCCCGCCCGGCCGCCGTGCCCGCGACGCGCACCCGCGGTCGGGCGAGGGTGGGCAGGACCGGGCGCGCTCCGAGGGCCGAGCCCCAGGCGCGCACGCAGGCCGCTCGGCCTGTCCCGTGTCACCCGCTCACGCCTGGTCGCGCGGAGGGTTCCCGTCGGTGTCGCCGTCGCCGTCCGGACGGGACGGACCCTGCTTGGAGCCCGTGAAGCCGCCGAAGCCGCGGCGGACCCGGCCGCCCAGGTCGCCGGCGCCGCCCGCGATGTCGCTGACCAGCTTCATCAGCGGGTCCTTGGAGGTCCGCATCTCGTCGGCGTAGGTGCTGGCCGACTCCCGCCAGGAGTCCCGCACCGACGCCTCCTTGTCGTCCTCGCGGCGCGGGTAGTGGCCGTCCATGATCCGCTGGAAGTCCCGGGAGGCCGCCCACTTCTTCAGCTCGGCCGCCCGCACCGTGGTGAACGGGTGCGAGCGCGGCAGCACGTTGAGGATCTTCAGCACGGAGTCGCGCAGGTCCCCGCCCGACTCGTACTCCTCGGCCTGCTCCAGGAACGCGTCGACGTTCATCTCGTGCAGGTGGTTGCCGCCCGCGATCTTCATCAGGCCGCGCATCGACGCCTGGACGTCCTGCCCCACCAGCAGCCCCGCGCGGTCCGCGGACAGCTCCGACTTGCGGAACCACTCCCGCAGCGCGGTCACGATCGCCATGATCGCCACGTTCCCCAGCGGGATCCAGGCGACCCGGACCGCCAGCGACGTCAGGAACAGCAGGACCGTCCGGTACACCGAGTGGCCGGACAGCGCGTGCCCGACCTCGTGACCGACGACCGCCCGCATCTCCTCCTCGTCGAGCAGTTCCACCAGACCCGTGGTCACCACGATGATCGGCTCGTCGAGCCCGATGCACATCGCGTTGGGGTTCGGGTCCTGGTTGACGTACATCGGCGGGACCTTCTGCAGGTCCAGGATGTAGCAGGCGTCCCGCAGCATGTCGTTGAGATGCGCGAACTGCCGGTCCGAGACCCGCACCGAGTCGGACAGGAACAGCAGCCGCAGACTCCGCTCGGGCAGCAGCCCGCTCAGCGCCTTGAAGACCGTGTCGAACCCGCTCAGCTTCCGCAGCGCCACCAGCGCGGAACGGTCGGCGGGGTGTTCGTACGCACGCGAGGAGATCCCGGGGAAACGCCTGCGCTGCCTGCCGGGCACCCTCTCGTGCCCGTTGTGCTGGTGGCCGTCGGACATGTATCCCCCATGTGCGTCTGATGGACCTGCGCGGTCGCCGGTGCGGCCCCCGCTCCCCCGCGGCGGGACCCAGCCTAGGCGGGATTCCCGTGCGCGGGCAGGGGGACGGCCGCTCCGTGCGGCCCCACGCGGAAGGACGACAGGGCACCGGGCAACGGTTGCCTGCCCCCGCCGGGACGGCCGCACAGGGGCGCCGCACGCCCGCAACGGCGGAGTCGGCGTGATCGCCGGGAAGCCGCCCGCATACGATGAGCGCACGTCTTTATCCCGCCCACACGCGATAGGTCCTGCCGAAGATGAGCTTCCCCAGCACCGCTGCCCAGATGGTCACCCTCGCCGCCGAGGGCGGAGAGCACGGCGGCAACCACGAGAGCCTCAGCCCCTACCTCACCGGCGGCGGCGCCCTGTTCGTGCTGCTGCTCCTGCTGTGGATCACCACCCGCTTCAACCGCGACCGCTGAGCCGCCGGGCCCTCGCCCGGAGGGCACTGGCGCACGAGGCCCACAGGCCGGGCCGGTAGGGTCTGCACGCATGGGAGAGCAGGACATGCCTACCGGCCCCGGCACCGGCCCGGTCGCGCGGGGCAAGCGCCGTCTGGGCGTCATGGGCGGCACTTTCGACCCGATCCACCACGGGCACCTGGTGGCGGCCAGCGAGGTGGCCGCGCAGTTCCACCTCGACGAGGTGGTCTTCGTCCCCACCGGCCAGCCGTGGCAGAAGAGCCACCGCGCGGTCTCGCCCGCCGAGGACCGCTACCTGATGACGGTCATCGCCACCGCCGAGAACCCCCAGTTCTCGGTCAGCCGCATCGACATCGACCGCGGCGGACCCACCTACACCGTGGACACCCTGCGCGACCTCGACGCGCTCAACCCGGACACGGACCTGTTCTTCATCACCGGCGCCGACGCCCTCGCCCAGATCCTGACCTGGCGCGACAGCGAGGAGCTGTTCTCCCTGGCACACTTCATCGGCGTGACCCGGCCCGGCCACCATCTGACCGACGCCGGCCTGCCCGAGGGCGGAGTCTCGCTCGTGGAGGTCCCGGCCCTCGCCATCTCCTCCACGGACTGCCGTGCGAGAGTCGCCAAGGGAGACCCCGTCTGGTACCTGGTGCCGGACGGTGTCGTGCGCTACATCGCCAAGCGCCAGCTGTATCGCGGCGAGTGAGCCGAGAGGGGCACCGGTGAACGAGGGATACGACGCGGGACACGGGGACGGGGGCCCGTACGAGCTCGTCGGCTACGACGAGTACGGCCGGCCGGTCTACCGGCAGGCCGTCGATCAGCAGACGCAGCAGCAGTACGACCCCTACGGCGGGCAGGGCGGCCAGACCCAGCAGGGCTACGGCTACGACCCCTACGCGACCGGCGGCCACCAGCAGCCCGCCTACGACCCGTACGGCAACGGCGGCGGCTACGGCTACGACCCGTACGCCACGGGCGGCCACCAGCAGCCCGCCCACGACCCCTACGGGCAGGGCACGCACCCCGGCGGCACCGGACAGCAGCCCCGGGTGACCGAGCAGACCGCGTACATACCCGAGCAGACCGGCCACGTCCCCGAGCGCACCGCTCACATCCCGCAGCAGGCCCGCCCGGCCGACGACGCGAGGGACGACGGCGACGGCCCGGCCCCCGACTACCGGACCGAGCAGTTCGCCTTCGTCGAGGAGCCCGACGACGACTCCGAGGACGTCATCGACTGGCTCAAGTTCACCGAGAACCGCACCGAGCGCCGCGAGGAGGCCCGCCGCCGCGCCCGCAGCCGGATCATCGCCCTCACCGTGGTGTTCGCGC
Organism: Streptomyces althioticus; assembly: GCA_014649355.1. GTDB lineage: Bacteria > Actinomycetota > Actinomycetes > Streptomycetales > Streptomycetaceae > Streptomyces > Streptomyces althioticus. The sequence goes on along the minus strand of BMSW01000005.1, from coordinate 51,825 downwards.
TGGTCGTCGCCGGCGGCGTCGGCTACCTCTGGTACGCCGGGAAGCTCCCCGGCCTCTCCTCCTCGGACAAGGGCACCGGCACCACCACCGCCGCGGGCGCGCAGAAGCGGGACGTGCTCGTCGTCCACCTGCACGACACCGAGAACGGCGGCACCTCCACCGCGCTGCTCGTCGACAACGCCACCACGAAGCAGGGCACCACCGTGCTGCTGCCCAACTCCCTCGCCCTGACCGCCGAGGACGGCACCACCACCACGCTCGCCAAGTCCGTCGAGGACGACGGCTCCGAGGGCACCAGGACCGCCCTCGACACCGTCCTCGGCACCGACATCGAGGGCACCTGGCGGCTGGACACCCCCTTCCTGCTCACCCTCGTCGACCTGGTCGGCAACATCGAGGTCGACACCGACGCCGACGTGCCCGACCCGGACGCCAAGAAGAAGGGCCAGGCGCCGCTGGTCAGGAAGGGCAAGGGCCAGACCCTCAGCGGCAAGATGGCCGTCGCCTACGCCACCCACCGCGGCCCCGGCGAGGCCCAGGACGCCCAGCTGGAGCGGTTCGGCCAGGTGCTGCACGGGGTGCTGCGCAAGCTGACCTCCGACCCGGACGCCGCCACGACCACCGTCCAGACCCTCGGCCAGATCATCGAGCCGCCGCTCACCGACGCGGACCTCGGCGCCTTCCTCGCCGGGCTCTCCGACCTGGCCAAGGGCGGCGACCACCGCACCCAGCTGCTGCCCGTCGAGGAGGACGGCACGCTCACCGCCGAGGCGAGCGAAGGCGTGGTCAAGGACGTCCTCGGCGGCACCGCCAAGAGCCCCGACCGGGACGCCGCGGTCACCGTCTCCGTGCGCAACGCCACCGGAGACGAGGACAGCACCGAGAAGGCCCGCGTGGTGCTGCTCAACGGCGGCTTCACCTTCCTGGAGGGAGGCACCGCCGGCTCCGCCGAGTCCGCCTCCGAGGTCGTCTACGCCGACCCCGCGGAGAAGGAGAACGCCGCCGAGGTCGCCAAGACCCTGGGCCTGCCCGCCGACGCCGTCACCAAGGGCAAGGTCTCCGGCAACGCGCGCGTGGCGGTCGTCCTCGGCCAGGACTACGACCCGGGCTCGTAGTGAGGGCGGGCGCACCCCGCGTGACGACGTGGGGTGCGCCCGGCGGTCCGTGAGACCCTGGAGGTCAACCGACCGTCGACCGAAAGCCACGCAGTGACCGCAACCGACCGTTCCATCGAGCTCGTCCACACCGCCGCCCAGGCGGCCGCCGACAAGCTCGCGCACGACATCGTCGCCTACGACGTCAGTGACGTGCTGTCCATCACCGACGCATTCCTGCTGGCCTCCGCGCCGAACGACCGCCAGGTCAAGTCGATCGTCGACGAGATCGAGGAGCGGCTCGGCAAGGAGCTCGGCGCCAAGCCGGTCCGCCGCGAGGGCGACCGCGAGGCCCGCTGGGTGCTGCTCGACTACGTCGACATCGTCGTCCACGTCCAGCACAGCGAGGAGCGGGTCTTCTACGCCCTGGAGCGGCTCTGGAAGGACTGCCCCGAGCTGGACCTCCCCGAGGACGCCAAGGCCACCCGCGGCAAGGCCGCCGAGCACGCCAAGCTCCAGGAGGCCGAGGAGGCGACCGAGCCGGGGGGTGAGTGGCGGTGAGCGCCACCGGTGAGGTGAGCGGCTCCGCGCGCCGGGGCCGCCGCGTCATCCTGTGGCGGCACGGCCAGACCTCCTGGAACGTGGAGCGCCGCTTCCAGGGCTCCACGGACGTCGAGCTGACCGAGACCGGCGTCGCCCAGGCCCGCCGGGCCGCCCGTCTGCTCGCGAGCCTCCGGCCTGACGCCATCGTCGCCTCGGACCTGCGGCGGGCCGCGGCCACCGCCGCCGAGCTGGCCGCGCTCACCGGCCTCGACGTCGTCCACGAGGAGGGCCTGCGGGAGACCTACGCGGGCGTCTGGCAGGGCCTGACGCACGACGAGATCATCGCCCGCCACGGCGAGGAGTACGCCGCGTGGAAGCGCGGCGAGCCCGTCCGCCGCGGCGGCGGCGAGCTGGAGACCGAGGTCGCCGACCGCGCCGCCCCCGTGGTGCTGCGGCACGCCGAGAAGCTCCCCGAGGACGGGACGCTCGTGGTCGTCAGCCACGGCGGGACCATCCGCACCACCATCGGCCGGCTGCTCGGCCTGGACCCGCGCAGCTGGGAGAGCCTGGGCGGCCTCAGCAACTGCTGCTGGTCCGTCCTCGGCGAGGGCGCCCGGGGCTGGCGGCTGATGGAGCACAACGCCGGCACCCTGCCGGAGCCGGTGCTCGGCGACGACACCTGAGGACGGCCGTGCCCGCCGCCGGGGCCTCCGGCGGCGGCCGTGCGACCCGCCCCGCGGGGTCCCGGACCCGGATTTCACTTTCTGGCAGGTCGCAGGCTAAAGTTCTTCTTGTTCGCCCCGCCGAGCGGAGCGAAACCAGGAAGTCACTTCATGTGGCGGCCAGGGGCTATAGCTCAGTTGGTAGAGCGCCTGCATGGCATGCAGGAGGTCAGGAGTTCAATTCTCCTTAGCTCCACATGATGAAGATCCCGTCTCCCTCAGCGGAGGCGGGATTTTTTGTCGTCCGCCGATGAGCACGGCGGTGTTCTCGGACGTATACCTCTACGAGGCGTAGAGCCGTGTCCCTACCGGTACCACGGCGTCGCTGACCGTATTGGCCCGGTCGTGGCAGAATCAAACGACCGGAAGGGGGCGCGGCCCGACGGGAGGGAGTTGTGATGCCTGCGAGCATCCTCGAGGAGGTCGACCACCTCCTCGGAGCGGTGTCGACCCGACGGACCTCTACGCGTCTCAGCTGCCCTTCCTGCGGTTCCGCACACGTCGCCCAGGTGCTCGGCGACAACGGCGGGATCTCCTACGTGTGCACGGCCTGCGGCCACAGCTGGAGCTGACCGATGGGTGCACACAGGCGGAAGTGCGACTGGTGCGGCAGCGGCACGCCCATCGTCCGCGACATGGAGCCGATCAACCCCGACTACCAGTACTGGTGCGAGGAGTGCGCGCGGGCGCTGATCATAAAAGGCGACCCCATCGAGACGTACCGGGAACTCGAGGGGGAGCCGATCTACGGCCGGCTGCTCGAGGAGCACTGCACCCTCAAACGCTTCTACTCGTTCGTGACGGCCTGAGCGCCCGAGGGCGGGGGAGCGTCAGGGAGCGTCCCAGCGAGGGCGGGCGTTCCGGGCGGAACCGGGCGAAGCGAAACCGATTTGGTGTTGGGCCGGGGGGACCGTGTAAAGTTGGCGTCGCCGCCGGGGAAACCCGGGGGAACACCGCAAGGGGCTATAGCTCAGTTGGTAGAGCGCCTGCATGGCATGCAGGAGGTCAGGAGTTCAATTCTCCTTAGCTCCACAGAAGTCGAGGGCGGATCATCCGAACGGATGGTCCGCCCTCGGTCGTTGTGCGCACGCCTCGGACCGTGCCGCACACCGCACGCGAACGGCCCTCTCCGGCGGCCTGGACCGCCGGAGAGGGCCGGCTGCGTGTGTGTCGCCCCCCGTCAGTGCGTCAGCGCCCCAGAGCGCGCCTGCCGCGCCCCTGGGAGAGCACCGGAAGGTTCCGGGACGGCGCCTTCGCCTGGGGCGCCGATTCCTCGATGCGCAGGGCCAGCGCCGGACAGCGGCGCACCGCGCGCAGCGCCTTCGCCTCCGCGTACCGCGGCACCTGCGCCTGAGCCACCGTCGGGAAGCCGTCCGCGCCGAGCTGGAAGACCTCCGGGAGGAGGTCCGCGCACAGCCCGTGGCCCCGGCACAGCGTCCAGTCGACGAAGATCTTCTGACGGCTGGGGCCGTGCTTGTCCTCGTCCTCGCCGCCCGGGATGCCCGTCGGGGTCGCGCCGCCCTCGAAGAGGGGCAGCACGCCGGTCACGGGCCGCCCGCAGCCGTTGCCGAGGGCGTGCAGCGCGATGTCCTCGGTGAACGCCTTCAGCGTCGACTCCAGGAACATCGCCGAGCCGTCCGGGTGCGAACAGGCCCCGCGCCGCTTCACGTTCTTCGCGACCTGCCGGACCGCCTCCAGCGCCGCCGCGCCACCGCCGTTGAGGATGTCCTCCAGGCCCCGCGCGGCGGCCGGGAGCCCGAGGTAGCAGGGGCCGCACTGGTTGGCGCTCTCCTGCGCCAGCCACTTGGCCACCATCAGCGATTCGCCCAGCGGGCAGGTGTCCTGACTGATCGGCAGGATCGCGCCAGCGCCCAGCGAACCGCCCACCGCGTCCAGCGAGTTGCGGGAGACGATCGCCTCGTTCACGGTCGCCGCGTCGATCCACTTGCCGTGGTAGCCGCCCGTGAGCACCCCCTGCGGGACCGGCGGGGCGCCGGCCAGCTGGAGCACGTAGCGCAGCGGCACGCCGGTGGGGACCTCGACCACCATCGGGCGGGCCACCGCCCCGGACACCGTGAGCATCACGGTGCCCGGCTCGTCGTACAGGCCGGTGTTGCCGTAGCGCTCGGGGCCGATGCGGGCGGCGATGGCGAGCTGGGCGAACGTCTCGGCGTTGGACAGCAGCGTGGGCGCGCCGCCCACACCGCTCTTGGAGGCGCTGGTCTTGCGGCCCGGCGGGATGGCCGGGCCGCCGTCGATGGAGCGGATCAGGGAGGCGGCGGCCCCCGTCACCATGCGCACCGGGTTGCGCTGCACCCGGGCGCGCAGCGCCGAGCGGCGGCCGTTGCTCAGGCCGCGCTCGGCGAGCGCCTGTTACATCGAACGCTGCGTCGACTCACGGGTGACCCCCACCACGAGCGTGCGGGCACCCATGGCCTCGGCGCACAGCAGCGCGCCGTCCAGGATGAGGTGCGGCGCCCGGTTGATGAGCACCGTGTCCTTGCGGCAGGCCGGTTCGTCCTCGCTGCCGTTGACGACGACGACCGGCCGGACGCCGCGCTTGATCGCCGATTCGGCGACCGAGCGCAGCTTCTTGTGGAAGGGGAAGCCCGCGCCGCCGCGGCCCCTGAGGTTGATGCGCTCGGCGAGCTGCGCGAGCTGCTCACCGCCCAGGGGCTCGAGCGGGCCGTGCACCTTGAGGTGCATCTGAAGATCGAGCCTGTCGACAAGGTCGAAACCCGACGTGAGCTGGGGAAGCCCCACGACGCGGACTTCGGGGACGTCGGGCAGGGCCTCGTTCACTTAAAGCCTCCGGAAGGCGTGTTCCAAGGTTCGCCCGACCCCGGTGCGTCGAAGTCGTAGGACGACGAGGGCACACCGGGGGTTGGTGCATTGGCGGGACCGCTGTTGTACGTGTCACCCGGGTTGTACGTGCCGTAGAGGGTGTTCGTCTCAGCGGTGTCGTACACATCACTCGACCCGTAGCCGGAGGCGACCGAATTGTTGTAGGTCGGGATGGTGTATCCGGTGTCGTTGAGCGGGTCGTAGGCCGACGGAGGGGCCTCGCCGACGGGCGGCGGGGACGGGATCGGCCAGCTGCCCGAGGTGCTGGAGGGCGAGTCCACGAGGGGTATCGCCTCCGTGGCCCCGAGGTCCGGCATCTCCATGCGGGCGGTGGCGTCCGTGAGCGGGTTCTGCGCGGCGGACTGCCGGGGGGACACCGCGCGGTAGGCGGCGGCGAAGCCGTTCGCCGGTTCCGGGGCCGGGTCGGGGGCGTCGTACGACGGGCGCTCGGAGCGCGGCCGGCCGTCGTCCCGGGCACCGCCGCCGCCGTAACCGGGCAGGGCGGACTCGGCGTTGCGCGCTCTGGCCTCCTCCAGCCGGCTGCCGGGCTGCTGGTCGAGGCCCAGCAGCGAGGTGATCCTGTCGGCCACCTTGCGCTTGACCGGGCGCGGGGAGGCCCGCAGCACCAGGGCCACGAACACGCCGAACAGCGACAGGCCGTACAGGATCATGAAGATCGGCTTGGCCGCTCGACCCGCGTAGAGGCCGTGCACCAGCGCCGCGCACCAGGCCGGGTAGGCCAGCATGTGCACCGCGCGCCAGCGGGCGGCGACCTCCGCCGGGGAGGCGAAGCGGTTGCGCAGGACGCCGGTGATCGCCACGAAGATCATCAGCATGCCGGCCAGGGTGCCGAGGCCGATCAGGAAGCTCCGCCCCATGACGGCCTCGTCGTCGGTGAGGACGAGCCCGAAGGGGATCACGGCCGCGATCCACGAGGTGTGGTCCAGCGCCAGCTTGATCACGATGTGGATCAGCAGGAAGAAGACGGCTCCGACCGCCGTGGTCCGGTGCACCGCCTGCGCGATGATCCGCTGCCGGGGGCCGAGCAGGATCCGGTCCTGCGCCACGAGACCCCAGATCACGGAGCAGCTGAGGCAGACGAGCGACAGGACGCCGACGCCGAAGTTGAGGAAGTCGACGAACCAGTCGTCCGCCGTGCTGTCGTCCGGCCTCACGACGCACCTCCGGACGTCCGGACGCACAGCGGGTACGACGGAGTCGCAGCCGACCTGCCCCGAGCGGGGGGTGGGCTGCCGAGTGGACGAGGGTTCATGGGGGCAACTCCGAACGGTTCGGTAAAGCGGTCCCGCTGCCGAACTCTAAGCCTCGTCGTACCCGTCAGTACCAGCTTTGAGTTATTGCGCTGTTATCAAAGGACAATGAGGCCGTTGTGTTGTCCGCTTAGGGGTTGTTACGCGAAGTAACTTTTGACCATTGTTCAGTGCCTTGTGGAAGGGCGTCGCGGCGAGATCCGTCCCTGCGGTACCCTGACCGCATGCGTGCCGTACGCCTTCTGCTTAGCGAGCCGCGCTGATCAGTCCCGACCGCCGATGTTCCGGCAGGTCGGAATCGGCGCGGCGTCCCCTCCTGTGCGAGGGGTTTTTTCATTTCCAGGAAGTCGCAGCAGCAGGCAGAGACGATCGATGGAGCTTTGAGGATCATGAGCGAGACGAACCCCGCAGCCGCGGAGGCCGCGCCGCACCGCTACACGGCGGCCCTGGCCGCCGAGATCGAGGCACGCTGGCAGGACTTCTGGGACGCCGAGGGCACGTACGCGGCGCCCAACCCCAAGGGTGACCTGGCGGGCGATCCGGAGCTGGTCGCGCGGCCCAAGAAGTTCATCATGGACATGTTCCCGTACCCCTCGGGTGCGGGCCTGCACGTCGGACACCCCCTGGGCTACATCGCCACCGACGTCTACGCCCGCTTCCAGCGCATGACCGGGCACAACGTCCTGCACACCCTGGGCTTCGACGCCTTCGGCCTGCCCGCCGAGCAGTACGCGGTGCAGACCGGCACGCACCCCCGCGTGTCCACCGAGGCCAACATGAAGAACATGCAGGTCCAGCTGCGCCGGCTGGGCCTGGGCCACGACAAGCGCCGGTCCTTCGCGACGATCGACCCGGACTACTACAAGTGGACCCAGTGGATCTTCCTGCAGATCTTCAACTCCTGGTACGACCAGGACGCGAAGAAGGCCCGCCCGATCTCCGAGCTGGTCGCGCAGTTCGAGTCCGGTGAGCGCGAGGTCCCCGGACACACCCGTCCCTGGAGCGAGCTGACCGAGGCCGAGCGCGCCGACGTCCTGGGCGAGTTCCGCCTGGCCTACGCCTCCGACGCGCCCGTCAACTGGTGCCCCGGCCTGGGCACCGTGCTGGCCAACGAGGAGGTCACCGCCGACGGCCGCTCCGAGCGCGGCAACTTCCCCGTCTTCAAGGCCAAGCTGCGCCAGTGGAACATGCGCATCACGGCCTACGCCGACCGGCTGCTGGACGACCTGGACGCCCTGGACTGGCCCGAGGCGATCAAGCTGCAGCAGCGCAACTGGATCGGTCGCTCCGAGGGCGCCCGCGTCGACTTCCCGATCGACGGGGAGAAGATCACCGTCTTCACGACCCGCCCCGACACCCTGTTCGGCGCCACCTACATGGTGCTGGCGCCCGAGCACCCGCTGGTCGAGAAGTTCACCCCGGCCGCCTGGCCCGAGGGCACCCACGACGTGTGGACCGGCGGCCACGCCACGCCCGCCGAGGCCGTCGCCGCCTACCGCGCGCAGGCCGCCTCCAAGTCCGACGTCGAGCGGCAGGCCGAGGCCAAGGACAAGACCGGCGTCTTCACCGGCGCCTACGCGACCAACCCGGTCAACGGGCAGAAGGTGCCCGTCTTCATCGCCGACTACGTCCTGATGGGCTACGGCACCGGCGCGATCATGGCCGTCCCCGGCCACGACACCCGCGACTTCGCCTTCGCCCGCGCCTTCGAACTGCCCGTCGTGTGCGTGGTCGAGCCGACCGACGGCCGCGGCACCGACCCCGCCACGTGGGACGACGCCTTCGTCTCCCACGACGCCACGATCGTCAACTCCTCCAACGAGCACGTCTCCCTGGACGGCCTGGACGTCACCGAGGCCAAGGCCCGCATCACCGAGTGGCTGGAGCGCGAGGGCCACGGCGAGGGCACCGTCAACTTCCGCCTGCGCGACTGGCTGTTCAGCCGCCAGCGCTACTGGGGCGAGCCCTTCCCGATCGTCTACGACGAGGACGGCATCGCCCACGCGCTGCCCGAGTCGATGCTGCCGCTGGAGCTGCCCGAGGTCGACGACTACAGCCCCCGCACCTTCGACCCGGACGACGCCGACACCCAGCCCGAGACGCCCCTGTCCCGCAACGAGGACTGGGTCAACGTCACCCTGGACCTGGGCGACGGGCCGAAGAAGTACCGCCGCGAGACCAACACCATGCCCAACTGGGCCGGTTCCTGCTGGTACGAGCTGCGCTACCTGGACCCGAACAACGGCGAGAAGCTGGTCGACCCGCAGATCGAGCAGTACTGGATGGGCCCGCGCGAGGGCATGCCGCACGGCGGCGTCGACCTGTACGTCGGCGGCGCCGAACACGCCGTGCTGCACCTGCTGTACGCCCGCTTCTGGTCCAAGGTGCTGTACGACCTGGGGTACGTGTCCTCGGCCGAGCCGTTCCACAAGCTGTTCAACCAGGGCATGATCCAGGCCTACGTCTACCGCGACAGCCGCGGCATCGCCGTGCCGGCCGCCGAGGTGGAGGAGCGCGACGGCGGCTACTGGTACCAGGGCGAGCGCGTCACCCGCCTGCTGGGCAAGATGGGCAAGTCCCTGAAGAACGCGGTCACCCCCGACGAGATCTGCGCCGAGTACGGCGCCGACACGCTGCGCCTGTACGAGATGGCCATGGGCCCGCTGGACGTCTCCCGCCCGTGGGACACCCGCGCGGTCGTCGGCCAGTTCCGGCTGCTGCAGCGGCTGTGGCGCAACATCGTCGACGAGGCGAGCGGCGAGGTGACCGTCGTCGACACCGACGACGTCGACGAGGACACCCTGCGCGCCCTGCACAAGGCGATCGACGGCGTGCGCGGCGACCTGGAGGGCATGCGCTTCAACACCGCCATCGCCAAGGTCACCGAGCTGAACAACCACCTGACCAAGCGGGGCGGCCCGCTGCCGCGGCCGGTCGCGGAGTCGCTGGTGCTGCTGGTCGCGCCGCTGGCCCCGCACATCGCCGAGGAGCTGTGGCGCAAGCTGGGCCACACCGACTCCGTGGTGCACCGCGACTTCCCGGTGGCCGACCCGGCGTACGTGGTCGACGAGACCGTCACCTGCGTGGTCCAGATCAAGGGCAAGGTGAAGGCCCGGCTGGAGGTGTCCCCGGGCATCTCCGACGACGAGCTGGAGAAGACCGCCCTGGCCGACGAGCGCGTGGTCGCGGCGCTGGACGGCGCCGGGATCCGGAAGGTGATCGTGCGGGCGCCGAAGCTGGTGAACATCGTTCCGGCCTGACCTTCCTGACCCTTACGGGTAGCCGTCGCGTCGTCTGCGGGCAGGTTCGGGGTTCCGCCGGAACTCCGGGCCTGCCCGTTGCGTTTACCGTGGAGAAGCGGCACGACATGTGCCGGGACCGACCGTGCGTGCCCGGAGGAGGAGCCTCGTGGAAGCGGTGTTCGCAGTGATCGCCCTGCTTTTCGTGCTCTTCGTGGCCCTGGGCGTGTACGCCACGGTGAAGGTCGTCGGCGCCGCCAAGCGCAGCGCGGACCGCCACATCCACCAGGCCCGCCGCACGGTCGAGGACCACACCCTGCGCGCCAAGGCGTTCGCGCAGACCGGTCCGGCCGGCGAGATCGCCCAGCTCCGGCTGAAGCTGCGCACCTCGATGCGGGCCACGCAGGACGCCCTGGAGGCGGTCGCCGCCGAGGACGGCTCCGTGAAGGAGTCCCTCGCCCTCTTCCAGCGCCTCAGCGCGCACGGCCACGAGCTGGACGCCGAACTGCGCCGCCTGGAAGGGGAGCCGGACCGCTCGACGCTGGCCGCGCGCCTGCCCGGCCTCCGCGAGCGCACCGAGCGCATCACCAGCTCCGCCGACTCCCTGCGCTGGGCCACCCGCGACCGCGCCCGCCGCTTCGCGGACGACGACCTCGACTCGCTGAGCGAGCAGATCGACATGGAGGCCGGCGCCCTGAGGCACTGGACCACCACGGACCAGCCGTCCACGCCCGCACCCCCGCGCTGGCCCGAGGCCCCGGCCGCCGACGCCGCCGGACCCGGCCAGACCTGGCCGGACACCGCCCGGCAGGAGGCGGAGCCGCGGCAGGGCGACGACCAGGAGCGGCCCGCCATCGCCCCGGCCGCCCCGCGCCCCGCCTACCCCTGGCAGAAGAAGCCGCGCCCCGAATCCACCACGTGACCGCCGCCTGAGCGGCACCGGCGCCCCGCGGCGGACGACGCCCCCACGAGCCCGGGCTGCCGCGGGGCCACCCCGGCAGGTAACCTCCAGCTCATGTCCCGCCATGTCGCGATCGTCACCGATTCAACGGCCTACCTTCCGGCCCGGACGATGGAGCGGCACGGCATCACGGCGGTACCCCTGACCGTGGTGCTGGGGGACCGCGCCCTCGAGGAGGGCACCGAGATCTCCACCCGCTCCCTCGCCCAGGCTTTGCAGAAGCGGCGTCCCGTCACGACGTCCCGGCCCAGCCCGGAGCTCTTCGCGGAGACCTACCGCAGGGCCGCCGAGTCCGGTGCGACCGGCATCGTCTCCCTCCATCTCTCCGCCGAGCTGTCCGGCACCTACGACGCGGCGGCCCTCGCGGCCCGTGAGGCGCCGGTGCCGGTCCGCGTGGTCGACACCGGCATGATCGCGATGGCGCTCGGCTTCTGCGCGCTCGCGGCCGCGGAGACGGCGGAGGCGGGTGGCACCGTGGACGAGGCGGTCACCGCGGCGGAGAAGCGGGCGGCGGGCACCTCGGCCTACTTCTACGTCGACACGCTCGACTATCTGCGCCGGGGCGGCCGGATCGGCGCGGCCCAGGCGCTGTTGGGCTCCGCCCTCGCCGTCAAGCCGCTGCTCCAGCTGGCCGGAGGCCGCATCGAACCGCTGGAGAAGGTGCGGACGGCGTCCAGGGCCATCGCCCGCCTGGAGGAGATCGCGGCGGACCGGGCGGGCGGCGCGGAGGTGGACGTCGCCGTCCACCATCTCTCCGCCCCGGAACGCGCCTCCGCCCTGGCCGACCGGCTGCGCACCCGGCTGCCGGGGCTGTCGGAGCTGCACGTCAGCGAGGTGGGCGCGGTGATCGGGGCGCACACGGGGCCCGGGCTGCTGGGGGTCGTGGTCTCGGCGCGGTGAGGCTCGCGGGGGCGTGGTTCCGGCGTGGTTCCGGCGCGGTGAGGCTCGCAGGGAGACGTGTCCCCTCGGACGGGTGACGGGGTTTTCCACAAGCGGGTGCCCGTCCACGGATTTCGACCATGATCATCGCGAGGGCGCGGTGGTGCCCCACCCTCGTCGCATGGCACTTCGATCACATACGCGTACCGCTGTTCCGACGAGTGGTCCGGGGCGCGGGCCCCTGTCCGACGGACGCGCCTCCCACCACCGTCACCGTCACCGCCGGGGCCGCCCGAGCCGGGGGCGCGCGTGGTCCCGGGACGCCGACCGTCAGGATCCGGGGGAGGAGATCCGGCGCCGTGCGGAGACTCTCTTCGGCGCGGAGCCGGCGGTCGTGCGCGGCGGGCGCCCGGCCGCGCGGAGAGCGCCGAGCTGGGCGCGGGAGGGGCACGCCTCCGCGGGAGGGAAGCACGACGTGCCTCCTCAACCGCGTCGCCGCGTCGTGGTGGTGGACCGTCAGGGCGGCGCGGGGCACGCGCTGCTGACGGGGCCTCGGAGCGCTGGTGGGCGGCGACGGGACCCGGCCGTGGAGCGGACGCTGGAACTGAGGCGGCTGCCGGACCGCGCGGGGGCGCCTCCGGTCGTCGGGTCGGGCGGACGGGGCGCGGATGCGGCCCGCCCCGGGCGGTTCCTCGGCGTCGGCCCGGAGGGCGAGGAGCCGGCCACCTACCCGGTGCGCCTGCCCGCCGCCCACCCTGGCCGGGACGCGGCCGCCTCTCCGCGCCCGGCCGACCGGGAGACGCCTGACGGCGTGCCGGAACCGGAACCGCCGCAGGAACCGCCGCCGGGGCCGCCGCCCGGCCGGTTCGGCCCCGCGCTGCGGGAGCGGCTGCCGCTGTGGGTGCAGGCCCGGTGCGGGCTGGAGCGGCGGAGTGTCGTGGCGCTCTCGGCGCTGCTCGCGCTCGCGCTCGTCCTCGCCGTGCAGCACTTCTGGTCCGGGCGCACCCAGCCGGTGCGGGCGCCGGAGGTGGTGCGGGCGGCTCCGGCCGCGCAGGGGGAGGGCGTGGACGGCGGAGGAGGCCCCTCGGCCGCCCCGGGTTCCTTCGGGCAGTCGGGCGGGACGGCGGCTTCCGAGATCGTGGTCGACGTCAGCGGCAAGGTGCGGGACCCGGGCGTCCACCGTCTGCCCGCGGGCTCACGGGTCGAGGACGCGCTGAAGGCGGCGGGCGGGGTGCGGCCCGGCACGAGGACGGGCGGTCTCAACCGCGCCCGGTTCCTCGTCGACGGCGAGCAGGTGGTGGTGGGCGGACCGGCGCCGGCCGCAGCGGCGGCCCCCGCGGGCACGGGAGCGGCGGCCGGTCCCACGGCTCCCGTCTCCCTCAACACCGCCACCGTCGACCAGCTCGACACCCTCCCCGGTGTCGGCCCCGTCCTCGCCCAGCACATCGTCGACTACCGCACCCGCAACGGCGGGTTCCGCTCGGTGGACGAACTGCGGGAGGTCAACGGCATCGGCGACCGCCGCTTCGCCGACCTGCGCGACCTCGTACGGCCATGAGCGCCCGCACGCGTGCCGGCCCCGAGGCCTCGGCCGAGCGGGCGGACGCCTCCCGGCCCCGGCAGGAGGGACCGGCCGACCTCCGGCTGGTCCCGCCCGCCCTCGCCGCCTGGGCCACGGCGGCGGTGATGCTGCACGCCCCGCCGGGCTGGGCGGTGACGACCGTCGTCGCCTCGGTCCTGGCCGCCGCCGTCCTGCTGTCGACGCGCGACCGCCTGCTCCTGACCCGTCGGCGTGTGACGCGGCGGTCCGTCACCGTCCACGCCGTGGCGGCCACCCTGCTCTGCGTCGCGGCAGCCGCGGGTTCGGCGGGACTGCACGGCGCGGACGTCCGCAGCGGTCCCGTCCCCGAACTGGCCCGGCAGTACGCCCGGGTGCTCGCGGAGGTGGAGGTCACCGCGGATCCACGGCTCACGCGGCCCCGGGTCAGCGGCAACCGCATGGCCCCGGTGTCCGTGCTGATCGAGGCCGAGGTGCGGCGCGTGGAGCGGACCGGGGCAGCGGCGCGGACAACCCGGGCGCCGGTCCTGCTGATCGTCGGCACCGGCGACCGGCAGCCGGCCGCGCCCGCCGCCGGCCGGGGCTCGCCCTGGCTGTCCCTGCTGCCCTCCACCCGGCTGCGGGTCGAGGCGGGGCTCGCACCGGCGCGGGAGGGCGGCGACCGGTTCGCGGCCGTGCTGCGGGTGGACGGCCGAGAGGGTCCGCGGGCCGTGGGCGGTCCCTCGGCCCCGCAGCGGCTCGCGGGACGGCTGCGCGCCGGACTGCGGGAGGCGACCGAGGATCTGCCGGAGGACGCGCGGGCGCTGCTGCCGGGGCTGGTCGTCGGGGACACCTCGCGGGTGACGCCGGAGCTGGACCGGGCGTTCCGGGAGACCGACCTCACCCACACGCTCGCCGTGTCCGGGGCCAACTTCACCATCCTGCTCGCCCTGCTCCTCGGTCCGCCGGGGCTGGCGCAGCGGGCCGAGCGGCGCGGGCTCGCGCCCCGCCTCGGCATCTCGCTGCGGGCCACGGCGGTCCTGGGCGGGGTGCTGTCCCTGGCGTTCGTCGTCGTGTGCCGGCCGGACCCCAGCGTGCTGCGCGCCGCCGCCTGCGGTTCCGTGGCGCTGCTCGCGCTCGCCACCGGCCGCCGCAGATCCCTCGTCCCGGCCCTGGCGACGGCCGTCCTGCTGCTCGTGCTGTACGACCCGTGGCTGTCCCGCAGCTACGGCTTCCTGCTCTCCGTGCTGGCGACCGGTGCGCTGCTCACCCTCGCCCCGCGCTGGAGCGAGGCGCTGCGCCGTCACGGGGTGCCGCCCCGCATCGCGGAGGCGCTGGCGGCCGCCGGTGCCGCGCAGGCGCTGTGCGCCCCGGTGGTGGCCGTGCTGTCGGCCCGGGTGAGCCTGGTGGCGATCCCGTGCAACCTGCTCGCCGAGGCCGCGCTCGCCCCGGCCACCGTGCTCGGCTTCCTCGCCCTGGCTGCCGCGCCGGTCACGATGCCGTTGGCGGAGGCGGTGGCGTGGTGCGCGGGCTGGCCCGCCGGGTGGATCGCGCGGGTCGCCCGGACCGGTGCGGCGATGCCGGGCGCCGGCGTGGACTGGCCGGGCGGCTGGACGGGGGCGGCGGCACTCGGCGCGGTCACCGTGGCCGCGCTGCTCGTGGGGCGCCGGCTGCTGCGGCACCCCTGGTGGTGCGCGGCGAGCGCGCTGCTGCTGGCGCTGCTGGTGGTGCAGCCCCGGCCGCTGGTGCGCACGATCACCGGGTGGCCGCCGCCGGACTGGCGGATGGTGATGTGCGACGTGGGGCAGGGCGACGCGCTGGTGCTGGCGGCCGGGGACGGCGCCGGGGTGGTCGTGGACACCGGGCCCGACCCGGAGCCGGTCGACCGCTGCCTGCGCTCCCTCGGCGTCACCCGCGTCCCGCTCGTCGTCCTCACCCACTTCCACGCCGACCACGTGGCCGGGCTGACCGGGGTGCTGCGGGGACGCGAGGTGGGCGGCATCGGGACCACGGGTCTTGAGGAGCCGGCCGACCAGGCGGCGGCCGTCCGGAGAGCCGCGGCCGCCGCGGGCGTCCCCGTGGCACGGGTCGGCGCGGGGGAGCGGCGCAGGGCCGGGGACCTGTCCTGGGAGGTGGTGTGGCCGCCGCCCGGCGGTCACCCGACGGTGGAGGGACCGAACGACGCCAGCGTGGCCATGCTGGTCCGCACCGAGGGCCTGCGCCTGCTGCTCCTCGGCGACCTGGAGCCCCCGGCCCAGCGTGCCCTGGCCCGGTCGCCCGCGGCGCGGGACCTGGCCGGCGTCGACGTCCTCAAGGTCGCCCACCACGGCTCGGCCTACCAGGACCCCGGCCTGTTGAGCCTCGCCGCACCGCGCCTGGCGCTGATCAGCACCGGCGAGGACAACTCCTACGGTCACCCCGCTCCGGGGACCGTGGAGGTGCTGCGGGCCCGGGGAGCGGCCGTGCTGAGGACCGACCGGGACGGGGCGCTGGCGGTCGTTCCCGGTACGGGCGGGGACGGGGAGGTGGCGGTGGCGCGACACTGAGGACATGACCGACGGGATCGACACCGCGACGACCGACGCCTACCTGCGCCGCCTGGGGGTGGAGCGGCCCGCACGGCCCACACCGGACGCGCTGCGGGAGCTGCATCTGCGCCATCTGCGGACCGTGCCGTTCGAGAACCTGTCCGTGCATCTCGGCGAGGAGGTCGTGCTCGACGAGAAGCGGCTGGTGGACAAGGTGGTGGGGGCCGGACGCGGCGGGTTCTGCTACGAACTCAACGGCGCCTTCGCAGCGTTGCTGACCGCCCTCGGCTACGACGTCACCCTGCTCGCCGCACGGGTGTACGGGGAGGGCGGACGGCTGGGCATCCCGTACGACCATCTCGCGCTGCGGGTGCGGACGGACGACGGGGGTGACTGGCTGGCGGACGTCGGTTTCGGGTCGCACTTCCACCTGCCGCTCGCCTTCGGGGAGCGGGGCGAGCAGCGGGACCCGGCGGGCGTGTTCCGGGTCGCGGAGTCGGGGGCGGACGCGGCCGGGGTGCGCGGCGGGCACGAGGCGGCGGACGCGGCGGACCTGGACGTGCTGCGCGAGGGGCGGCCGGTGTACCGGCTGGAGACCCGGCCCAGGGCGCTCGCCGACTTCACCGCGGGAGCCTGGTGGCACCGCACCTCGCCGCACTCCCACTTCACCCGGTCGCTGGTGTGCTCGCGGGTCACCGAGGACGGCGGGCGGATCACGCTGAGCGGCCGCCGGCTGACGCTCACGGCACCGGACGGCACGCGGCGGGAGCGGGAGACCGGCTCGGACGCGGAGGTGCTGGGGATCTACCGGGACGAGTTCGGGATCACGCTGGACGCGGTGCCGACGGTGCGGGGCGGCGGGACGGGCGGCCGGGCCCGTACCGGACAATGAGCCGTGTGAGTGATGTGCGACATGTGCTGGTGCTGCCCGACCGGGACGCGGCCGAGGAGGTGGCGGAGGCGCTGGAGGAGCGCTTCGGCGTGGACGAGGAGCCGCGGCTCGTGCGGGACGCCCTCGCGGGGGAGGACGACGCGGAGGACGCGCAGTGGCTCGTGCTGCTGCGGGACGAGCCGGGCCGGCTGGACGCGGACGAGCTGAACGAGTTCGTCGCCGGGTGGGACGGCTGGCGCGAGGAGCCGTAAGGCCGCGGTGGCCGGGTGACCGCCCGGCAGGGCGGGGCTGTCGGTGGCGCGTGGGATGCTTGTCGGCGATGGCCAGGAAGAACGCATCCGACGACCCCCTCGCCCCCGTGACGCTCGCCGTGGGCCAGGAGGAGCTGCTGCTGGACCGCGCCGTGCGGGAGGTGGTGGCCGCCGCCAAGGCGACCGACCCCGACACGGACGTCCGCGACCTCACCCCGGACCAGCTCCAGCCGGGCACCCTCGCCGAGCTGGTCAGCCCCTCGCTGTTCGCCGAGCGCAAGGTCGTGGCCGTGCGGAACGCGCAGGACCTGTCGGCCGACACGGTCAAGGACGTCAAGGCGTACCTGTCCTCGCCCGCGGAGGAGATCACCCTCGTGCTGCTGCACGCGGGCGGCGCCAAGGGCAAGGGACTGCTGGACGCCGCGCGCAAGGCGGGCGCGCGGGAGGTGGCCTGCCCGAAGATGACCAAGCCGGCGGACCGGCTGGCGTTCGTCCGCGGCGAGTTCCGGACGGCGGGGCGTTCGGCGACGCCCGAGGCGTGCCAGGCCCTCGTCGACGCCATCGGCAGCGACCTGCGCGAGCTGGCCTCCGCGGTGACGCAGCTCGTCGCGGACGTCGAGGGCACCATCGACGAGGCGGTCGTCGGCCGCTACTACACCGGGCGGGCCGAGGCGTCGAGCTTCACGGTCGCCGACCGGGCGGTCGAGGGACGGACGGCGGACGCCCTGGAGGCGCTGCGCTGGTCGCTGTCCACGGGCGTGGCCCCGGTGCTGATCACCAGCGCGCTGGCGCAGGGCGTGCGGGCCATCGGCAAGCTGTCCTCGGCGCGCGGCGGCCGGCCCGCCGACCTGGCGCGCGAGCTGGGCATGCCCCCCTGGAAGATCGACCGCGTGCGCCAGCAGATGCGCGGCTGGACCCCGGACGGCGTCGCCGTGGCGCTGCGCGCGGTCGCCGAGGCCGACGCCGGAGTCAAGGGCGGCGGGGACGACCCGGAGTACGCCCTGGAGAAGGCGGTCGTCACCATCGCCCGCGCGGCCCGCTCCCGCGGCCGGGCGTGACCCCGCGACACGGGAACCGCATGCGGAAGGCCCCGCCTCCCGCCCTGGGGAAGGGCGGGGGACGGGGCCTCCGGATGAAGCTGTCGAGCCCGTACCCGCGTGGCGAACGCAGGCCGCGTACGGGCTCTGGGGTGTCGGCCGGGGGCGGATGAGAGAGGGCCCGCCCGGGTCCCGCCGACGGTCAGATCAGGGTGGTTCAGCCCTTGACGGCCGCGACCTTGCGAGCCAGCGCCGACTTCTTGTTGGCGGCCTGGTTCTTGTGGATGACGCCCTTCGAGACGGCCTTGTCGAGCTGACGCGCGGCGACGCGCTGGTACTCGGTGGCCTTCTCCACGTCACCCGCGGCGGCGGCCTCACGGGCCTTGCGGATCGCGGTCTTCAGAGAGGACTTGACGGCCTTGTTGCGCAGCCGGGCCTTCTCGTTGGTCTTGTTCCGCTTGATCTGGGACTTGATGTTCGCCACGAATGAGCCTCTACAGGTTCTGGCACGGGGCCGTACGCTGACGCACGGCTTCGCACCGGGTGATTTCTTGGGGTGTGCCTCGCGCTGAGAGGGCATGAGACACAGCCCCCCACACTACCAGCGGGCCGTTCCGCGGCCCAAACCCGTCCCCGGTCGCCACCCGTGGGACCATGGAAGCTACGTATCGATCCGACCCGAGACCGCAGACGGACAAGCACACGTATGCGGACGCCTCAAGAATCAGGACCCTGCGTGCCCGCGATTCCTAGCCATGTGCCCGAGCCGAGCCGTACCGACCCGGCGCTGATCCGCAATTTCTGCATCATCGCGCACATCGACCACGGCAAGTCCACGCTCGCCGACCGGATGCTCCAGCTGACCGGAGTGGTCGAGCAGCGGCAGATGCGCGCTCAGTACCTCGACCGCATGGACATCGAGCGCGAGCGCGGCATCACGATCAAGTCCCAGGCGGTGCGCCTGCCGTGGGCGCCGACCCACGACAAGAGCAAGACGCACATCCTCAACATGATCGACACCCCGGGGCACGTCGACTTCACGTACGAGGTCTCCCGGTCGCTCGCCGCGTGCGAGGGGACCATCCTCCTGGTCGACGCCGCCCAGGGCATCGAGGCGCAGACCCTCGCCAACCTGTACCTGGCGATGGAGAACGACCTCCAGATCATCCCGGTCCTCAACAAGATCGACCTGCCGGCCGCGCAGCCGGAGAAGTTCGCCGAGGAGCTGGCGAACCTGGTCGGCTGCGACCCGGACGACGTGCTGAAGGTCTCCGCGAAGACCGGTCTCGGCGTCGAGGCGCTGCTGGACCGGGTGGTCGCCGACGTGCCCGCCCCGGTGGGCGTCGCGGACGCCCCCGCCCGCGCGATGATCTTCGACTCGGTCTACGACTCCTACCGCGGTGTCGTCACCTACGTCCGTGTCATCGACGGCCAGCTCAACAAGCGCGAGCGCATCCGGATGATGTCCACCGGCGCCACCCACGAGCTGCTGGAGATCGGCACCAACTCGCCCGAGATGCTGCCGGCCGACGGCCTCGGCGTCGGCGAGGTGGGCTACCTGATCACCGGTGTGAAGGACGTCCGCCAGTCCAAGGTCGGTGACACCGTCACCAGCCAGAACAAGGGCGCCGAGGAGGCGCTCGGCGGCTACAAGGACCCCAAGCCGATGGTGTTCTCGGGGCTCTACCCCCTGGACGGCTCGGACTACCCGGAGCTGCGCGAGGCTCTCGACAAGCTCCAGCTCAACGACGCCGCCCTGGTCTACGAGCCGGAGACCTCCGCCGCGCTCGGCTTCGGCTTCCGCGTCGGCTTCCTCGGCCTGCTGCACCTGGACGTGATCCGCGAGCGGCTGGAGCGCGAGTTCGGGCTCGACCTGATCGCCACCGCGCCCAACGTGGTCTACCGCGTGGTCATGGAGGACGGCACCGAGCACACCGTCACCAACCCGAGCGAGTTCCCCGAGGGGAAGATCAACGAGGTCTACGAGCCGGTCGTGCGGGCCACGATCCTCGCGCCCAGCGAGTTCATCGGCTCGATCATGGAGCTGTGCCAGAGCCGGCGCGGCGTCCTGCTCGGCATGGACTACCTCTCCGAGGACCGGGTGGAGATCCGCTACACCCTGCCGCTCGCCGAGATCGTCTTCGACTTCTTCGACCAGCTGAAGTCCAAGACCCGCGGCTACGCCTCCCTCGACTACGAGCCCACCGGCGAGCAGACGTCCAGCCTGGTCAAGGTGGACATCCTGCTGCACGGCGACAAGGTGGACGCGTTCTCCGCGATCACCCACAAGGACCAGGCGTACGCGTACGGCGTGCGGCTCGTCGCCAAGCTGAAGGAGCTGATCCCGCGGCAGGCGTTCGAGGTGCCCGTGCAGGCGGCCATCGGCTCCCGGGTGATCGCCCGCGAGACCATCCGCGCCATCCGCAAGGACGTCCTCGCCAAGTGCTACGGCGGTGACATCTCCCGTAAGCGGAAGCTGCTGGAGAAGCAGAAGGAAGGCAAGAAGCGGATGAAGATGGTGGGTTCCGTGGAGGTTCCGCAGGAGGCCTTCATCGCCGTCCTCTCCAGCGACGAGAACGCGGGATCCGGCAAGGCCAAGAAGTAGCCGCAGGTTACCGGGGGTCACTCCGCAAACCGGGCGAATCGGGGCCCGTCGCACGTCCGTGCGGCGGGCCTCGTACGTTCCCTGGGTGCCCGTCCGTGTGAAGTTACAGGCCGTGGCCCCTTACGCGGTGGCCGGTCGACCTTTACTCTGTCCGTGCTCGATAGTTACTCGCGAGTTAAACAACGACGCGAGGAAACCCCAGCCGCACTGAGCCAGCCGCACCGTCGCGGGCCCCGGAGGATGTCGTGAGCGACACACAGACACTGATCGAGAACCGTCCGCCGAGCGTGGCGACCCTCTTCCTGGAGCGTGTGGCGGCCACACCGGACGCCGAGGCCTACCGCTACCCGGTCCCACCGGCATCCGGGGAGGGCCCGGACGACTGGAAGTCGCTCACCTGGGCCGAGGCCGCCGAGCGGGTCCACGCGATCGCCGCCGGCCTGATCGAACTGGGCGTGCAGCCGGAGGAGCGGGTCGCCCTCGCCTCCTCCACCCGGGTCGAGTGGATCCTCACCGACCTCGGCATCCTCTGCGCCGGCGCCGCCACCACCACGATCTACCCGCAGACCAACGCCGAGGAGTCCGCGTACATCCTCTCCGACTCGCAGAGCCGGGTGCTGGTCGCGGAGAACGCCGAGCAGGTCGCCAAGGCCGTCGAGAAGCGCGGTGAGCTGCCCGAGCTGACCCGCGTGGTGGTGATCGACGCCGAGGGCGTCGACACCGACGACTTCGTGATCACCCTGGCCGAGCTGGAGAAGCGCGGCGCCGCCCGCCTCCAGAAGGAGCCGGAGCTGATCAAGGAGCGGGTCGCCGCCCTCACCAAGGACCAGCTCGCCACCCTCATCTACACCTCCGGCACCACCGGCCGCCCCAAGGGCGTGCGCCTGCCGCACGACAACTGGTCGTACATGGCCAAGGCGATCGCGGCGACCGGCCTGGTCAGCGGCGACGACGTGCAGTACCTGTGGCTGCCGCTGGCGCACGTCTTCGGCAAGGTCCTCACCTCCGGCCAGATCGAGGTCGGCCACGTCACCGCGGTCGACGGCCGCGTTGACAAGATCATCGAGAACCTGCCGGTGGTCCAGCCGACCTACATGGCCGCCGTCCCCCGCATCTTCGAGAAGGTCTACAACGGCGTCGCCGCCAAGGCGAAGGCCGGCGGGGGCGCCAAGTACAAGATCTTCCAGTGGGCCGCGGGCGTCGCCCGCGAGTACGCCAAGGTCACGCAGGACAACTTCCGCCGTACCGGCTCCGCGACCGCCCCGGCCGGACTGCGCACCAAGCACGCCGTCGCCGACAAGCTCGTCTACGCCAAGATCCGCGAGGCCTTCGGCGGCCGGCTGCGCGCCTGTGTCTCCGGTTCCGCCGCCCTCGCGCCCGAGATCGGCTTCTTCTTCTCCGGCGCCGGCATCCACATCCTGGAGGGCTACGGCCTCACCGAGTCCTCCGCGGCCTCCTTCGTGAACCCCGGCGAGGCCTACCGCACCGGCACCGTCGGCAAGCCGCTCCCCGGCACCGAGGTCCGCATCGCCGACGACGGCGAGATCCTGATGCGCGGCCCCGGCATCATGCAGGGCTACCACAACCTCCCCGACAAGACCGCCGAGGTCCTGGAGGAGGACGGCTGGTTCCACACCGGCGACATCGGTGAGCTGTCCGCCGACGGCTACCTGCGCATCACCGACCGCAAGAAGGACCTGATCAAGACCTCCGGCGGCAAGTACATCGCGCCGGCCGAGGTCGAGGGCCAGTTCAAGGCGGTCTGCCCGTACGTCTCCAACATCCTGGTGCACGGCGCCGACCGGAACTACTGCACCGCCCTCATCGCCCTCGACGAGCCGTCCATCACCGCCTGGGCGGCCGAGAACGGCATGGAGGGCAAGTCCTACGCGGACATCGTCGCCGCCCCGGCCACGGTCGAGATGGTCGACGGCTACGTCAAGCAGCTCAACGAGGGCCTGCAGCGCTGGCAGACCATCAAGAAGTTCCGCCTGCTGCCGCGCGACCTCGACGTGGAGCACGGCGAGATCACCCCAAGCCTGAAGCTCAAGCGCCCGGTGGTGGAGCGCGAGTACAAGCACCTCATCGAGGAGATGTACGAGGGCGCGCGCGAGAAGTGACGGGACGTCGGCCGGGAGGCACGCTCTCCCGGCCGACGCCGTCCCTCCGCTTCTTTGTCGCCAGTCCCGGGAATCGATCGCGGTCCGTCACGGTTGCCTCACCGCATGAAGGCAATCGGATTGACCACCTACGGCGGCCCCGACGTCCTGCGGGAGCTGGAACTTCCCATGCCCGAGGCGGGACCCGGTGAGGTCCGCATCCGGGTGCACGCCGCGGCCGTGAACCCCACCGACGTCATGATGCGCACCGGGGGTCACGCCGTCCGGCTGCGGGACGTCCCGCCCCCGTACGTGCCCGGCATGGACGCGGCCGGTGTGATCGACCAGATCGGTCCCGGCGTCGACGGCCGGCTGAGCGTGGGGCAGCGGGTCGTCGCCCTCGTGATGTTCGTCCGCCCGCAGGGTGGCGCGTACGCCGAACAGATCGTCGTGCCCGCGGAGTCCGTCGTGCCCGCGCCCGCCGGGACGGATCACGCCGAGGCGTCCACCCTCCTGATGAACGCCGCCACCGCCCGGCTGGCCCTCGACACCCTCGCCCTGCCGAAGGGGGCGACCGTCGCCGTGACCGGCGCGGCGGGCGCCGTCGGCGGCTACGCGATCGAACTAGCCAAGGCCGACGGTCTGACCGTCGTCGCCGACGCCGCCCCGCACGACCGCGACCTGGTGCGCGGCTTCGGCGCCGACCACGTCGTCGACCGGGGCGCGGACGTCGCCGCCCGCGTCCGCGACCTGGCGCCCGACGGCGTGCCCGGGCTGGTGGACGGCTCCGACCAGCGCGAGGAGGCCGTCCCCGCGGTCGCGGACGGCGGCACCCTCGTCGCCCTCCGCGGCTGGCAGGGCCCCGCCGAGCGCGGCGTGACGGTGGCCCCGGTGCTCGTGGCGAGCGTCCGCGAGGACACCGCCCTGCTGGACACCCTCCGGCTCCAGGCCGAGCAGGGCGTGCTGTCCCTGCGCGTCGCCAAGGTGCTGCCCGCCTCCGACGCGGCCGAGGCGCACCGCCTGCTGGAGGCGGGCGGCCTGCGGGGGCGCCTGGTCCTCGACTTCTCCTGAGGCGAGGGCTGCCTCGAGGTGAGGGCTGCCCTGAGGCGAGGGCTGCCTCGAGGTGAGGGCCCTCCTGACGGCAGGGCCCTCCGGACGGCAGGGCTTCCCTGACGCGAGCGCTTCTGTCGTGCGGGCCCGCGCCGAGCGGCGCGGGCCCGCCACTTCTCGTCCCCGGGTGACCGGAAACGAGCGGTCGCGGCGCCGTTCTCGACCGAACGTGTAGCACTGTTCCCCCGACAAGCGATCCACTTTCGTGACTCCACGCTTATGGGCGGGTCCGTTCTGTCACCCTGTCGGCAAGCGATCGAGTTCTCTTCGTACGAACTGCCCGGGGAGCTGCCCATGCGGGCCATTCCGACCCAACGGGAGACCACCTCGTGCGCCTCCGACGTGCGGGGGCGCACGCGGGTGGAGGCGACGCTGTCCGGAAGCCCCCTCGCGCCGGGCTCGGCACGCGCGATGCTGCGCAAGGCGCTCACCGAGTGGGCGCAGTCCTCGGCGGACGGCGCCGACCTCCTCACCGGCCGGGTCGGCGACGACGCCGCCCTGGTCGCCAGCGAGCTGGTCACCAACGCGGTCGTGCACGCCGGCACCGACGTGCACCTGACCTGCCGGCTGGAGGAGGACACCGGCGCGCTCGTCGTCGAGGTCGCCGACCGGCACCCCTCCCGCGCGCCGCGCGACGACGCCGCGGAGGCGCCGGCGCACGACATCCCCGAGTACGGGCGCGGCCTGCGCCTGGTCGCCGCGCTCGCCGAGTCCTGGGGCGTCACCTACCGCGCGGGCAGCAAGACCGTGTGGGCGCGGCTGCCGACGCGGGAGGAGGCGCCCGCCGGCCCGCCCGCCGCGTACGCCGGGGAGCGCGCCCCGGCGCGGGACCTGCGCGCCGCCGCTCTCCTCGCCTCCGACCCGCTCGCCCCGCGCGGCCACGACGGACCCCGGGAGGGCCCGCGTGACGGCCCCCGGGACGCCTGGCGTGCCGCCTCCTACGGCGACGACTGGCTGGCCCGCCGCCCCGGACGCGACGGCGCCTGGCTGGGCCGGGGCGCGCTGTCCTTCCTCGCCGAGGCGTCCGACCTGCTCGCCGGACAGCTGGACGAGGACCTCGTCGCCTCCCTCACCGGCCAGCTGATCGTGCCGCGGCTGGCCGACTGGTGCGCGGTCTGGCTGGAGGACGAGGCCACCGCGCACGGCGGCCGGCCCGGCACGGGAGGCCGCCTCGCCCGCGTCTGGCACGCCGGCGAGCATCTGGTGGAGGAGCTGAGCCGGGCGCTCGAACGCACCCCGCCGCCCCACTCCGACGACCCGCTCGGCACCGGGCCCGTGCCGTACCCGTGGCCGGTCCACGACGCCGCCGCGGAGACCGGGGACGCCGAGGCGGCCGACGGCGCCGAGGGCGCCGGGGCCGCGCTCGCGTACCGGCTCGTCGCCGGGGGCCGGCCGCTCGGCACGCTGGTGATCGGGCGCGGCGGCATCGACCGCTTCCCCGACGAGATCACCGGGCTCGTGGAGGACCTGGGCCGGCGCGTCGCGCTCGCCATCGGGGCCGCCCGGCAGTACGCCCGCCAGGCCACCATCAGCGCCGTGCTCCAGCGGGGCCTGCTGCCCGGCGCCGTCGCCGAGATCCCCGGCGTGCGCAGCGCCCTCGTCCACGAACCGTGCGACAAGGGAGGCCCCAGCGGCGACTTCTACGACCTCTTCCCGGCCGGCCACGGACGCTGGTGCTTCGCCGTCGGCGACGTCCAGGGCAAGGGGCCCGAGGCGGCCGTCGTCATCGGCCTGGTCCGCCCCTGGCTGCGGCTGCTCGCCCGCGAGGGCTACCGCGTCGCCGACGTCCTCGACCGGCTCAACCAGCTCCTCCTCGACGACGCCACCGAGGCCGCGGACGCCGCCGCCCGCGCGCTGGTGGCGGCCGGGGCGCGCCCCGCCGCCCCCGGCGACGGCCCCCAGACCCGCTTCCTGTCCCTCCTCTACGGCGAGCTCGTGCCCTTCGAGGGCGGCGTCCGCTGCACCCTCGCCTCCGCCGGCCACCCCCTCCCGCTGCTCCTCGACCCCGAGGGCGGTGTCCGGGCCGTCGCCCAGCCGCAGACGCTGCTCGGAGTGGTCGAGGACGCCGGGTACACCGGCGAGACCTTCGAGATGTACTCCGGCGACAGCCTGCTCTGCGTCACCGACGGGGTCACCGAGCGGCGCTCCGGATCCCGGCAGTTCGACGACGGGGACGGACTGGCCCGGGCGCTCGCGGGCTGCGCCGGGATGGAGGCCGGGGCCATAGCGGACCGGATCACCCAGCTCGTGCACGAGTTCGACGCGCGGCCCCCGGCGGACGACATGGCCTTGCTGGTGCTCCAGGCCGAGTGAGAGGCCGTACAGCCGAGTGCGGCCCTACAGCCGAGTGCGGCCCTACAGGTGGGCGGAAGGGGATCGCGCGCGGTGCGGGACAATGGAGCACATGCCTTCCGCACTCCCCGACGGCGAGCCCGTCCCCGCCGACGGCGCGCTGCCCGCGTCCGCGCTCGCCGGGGCGGCCGACCGCCCCCTCGGGTTCTACCTGCACGTCCCGTACTGCGCGACCCGCTGCGGCTACTGCGACTTCAACACCTACACCGCGACCGAGCTGCGCGGCACCGGCGGCGTGCTGGCCTCCCGCGACAACTACGCCGAGACCCTCGTCGACGAGATCCGGCTGGCCCGCAAGGTGCTCGGCGACGACCCGCGGCCGGTCCGCACGGTGTTCGTCGGCGGAGGCAC
Source organism: Streptomyces althioticus (assembly GCA_014649355.1). GTDB lineage: Bacteria > Actinomycetota > Actinomycetes > Streptomycetales > Streptomycetaceae > Streptomyces > Streptomyces althioticus. The sequence goes on along the minus strand of BMSW01000005.1, from coordinate 25,510 downwards.
GCCCACCCTGCTCGCCGCCGGCGACCTGGTACGGATGCTGGGCGCGATCCGCGAGGAGTTCGGGCTGGCGCCGGACGCCGAGGTCACGACGGAGGCCAACCCCGAGTCCGTCGACCCCGCCTACCTCGCCGAGCTGCGGGCCGGCGGCTTCAACCGGATCTCCTTCGGCATGCAGAGCGCCCGGCAGCACGTACTGAAGATCCTCGACCGCACGCACACCCCCGGCCGGCCCGAGGCGTGCGTCGCCGAGGCGCGGGCGGCCGGGTTCGACCACGTCAATCTGGACCTGATCTACGGCACGCCCGGGGAGTCGGACGACGACTGGCGCGCCTCGCTGGACGCGGCGATCGGGGCGGGGCCCGACCATGTCAGCGCGTACGCGCTGATCGTCGAGGAGGGCACACAGCTGGCCCGGCGGATCCGGCGGGGGGAGGTGCCGATGACGGACGACGACGTCCACGCGGACCGGTACCTCATCGCCGAGGAGATGCTGTCGCGGGCGGGCTTCTCCTGGTACGAGGTGTCGAACTGGGCGACCTCGGAGGCGTCGCGCTGCCTGCACAACGAGCTGTACTGGCGGGGTGCGGACTGGTGGGGGGCCGGGCCGGGAGCCCACTCCCACGTCGGTGGGGTGCGGTGGTGGAACGTCAAGCACCCCGGTGCGTATGCGGCGGCGCTGGCGGAGGGGAGGTCGCCGGGGGCCGGGCGGGAGGTGCTGTCGGTCGAGGACCGGCGGGTGGAGCGGATTCTGCTGGAGCTGCGGCTTCTGGACGGGGTGCCGTTGGATCTACTCCGGGAGGAGGGGCGTGCGGCGGCCGACCGCGCGCTGTCTGACGGCCTGCTCCGCCCCGAGCCCTTCGCGGAGGGCCGTGCGGCCCTCACCCTGCGGGGGCGGCTGCTGGCGGACGCGGTGGTCCGCGACCTGGTCGACTGACCAGAGGGTTTCGCCCCCGCCGCCCCTTCCCGTACCCGACCCGGGGCTCCGCCCCGGACCCCGCTCCTCAAACGCCGGAGGGGCTGATTTCAGCCCGTCCGGCGTTTGAGGACGAGGCCCGCCAGGGCCGACAAGGGGGGTCTGGGGGCGCAGCCCCCGACGGGACGGGAAGGGGCGGCGGGGGCGAGGAAACCGGTCCTTACGACGGGGCCGTCACGAAGTCGATCAGTTCCTCCACCCGTCCCAGGAGCTGAGGCTCAAGATCCTTGTACGAGTGGACGGAGTCCAGAATCCGTTTCCACGCCTCGCCCGTGTTCGCGACCCGCCACCCCAGCGCCTCGCACACCCCCGTCTTCCAGTCCACCCCCCGCGGCACCCGAGGCCACGCCTCGATCCCCACCGACGCCGGCTTCACGGCCTCCCAGATGTCGATGTACGGATGCCCCACCACCAGCGCGTGCTCGCTCGTCACCCCCTGGGCGATCCGCCACTCCTTGGTGCCGGGCACCAGGTGGTCCACCAGCACCCCGAGCCGCGCGTCGGGCCCGGGCGCGAAGGCGTCGACGATCGACGGGAGGTCGTCCACGCCCTCCAGGTACTCCACGACCACCCCCTCGATCCGCAGGTCGTCGCCCCACACCTTCTCGACCAGCTCGGCGTCGTGCCGGCCCTCGACGTAGATGCGCCCCGCGCGGGCCACGCGTGCCCGCGCGCCGGGGACGGCGACCGAGCCGGACGCCGTGCGGGTGGGGCGGGCCGGGCCGGAGGAGGGGCGGACCAGGGTGACCACGCGGCCCTCCAGCAGGAAACCGCGCGGCTCCAGCGGGAACACCCGGTGCTTGCCGAAGCGGTCCTCCAGGGTCACCGTGCCGGCCTCGCAGCGGATCACCGCGCCGCAGAACCCGGTGCCGGGCTCCTCCACCACGAGGCCCGGCTCGGCCGGCACCTCGGGGACGGACTGCGGCTTCTTCCACGGAGGGGTCAGATCGGCGGAGTACTGGCGCATTCTGCCGACGATACGAGGAACACCCGTGCGGTGATCACTCCGACACGCCGAACCGCGCCGCCAGCGCGTCCCGCTGGGCCCGTACGAACGCCGCGTCGACCGCCGCGCCGTGGCCGGGGACGTACACCGCGTCCTCGCCGCCCAGCCGCAGCAGCCGGTCCAGCGCGGCCGGCCAGCGGGACGGCACGGCGTCCGGACCCGCCTGCGGCTCGTCCGACTCCTCGACCAGGTCGCCGCAGAACACCACCTCGGGGTCGCCGGGCACCAGCACCGCCAGGTCGTACGCGGTGTGGCCGGGCCCCACGTTCGCCAGCAGCGCCCGGCGGCCGCCACCCAGGTCCAGCGTCCACTCGCCGGACACCGCGTGCCGGGGCGGGACCAGCGCCGCCACCGCCTCCGCGGCCGCCGCAGGGTCGAGGCCCCAGCGCACCGCGTCCGCCCGCAGCTCCTCCCGCCCCCGCCCGGTGAGCGCGACGTCCAGGCCGACCGCGCCGTACACCTCCGCGTCCGCGAACGCCGGCGCCCCCAGGACGTGGTCGAAGTGGGGATGGGTGAGCGCGAGATGTGTCACACGGCGGCCGGTCAGCTCCCGCGCCCCGGTCCGCAACCGCGCGCCCTCCGCGAGGGACGAGCCCGCGTCGACGGCCAGGACGCCGTCCGCGCCCAGCACGAGCCCCGCGGTGCAGTCCCACCCCGGAAGCCGGCGCCGCCCGACCCCCGGCGCCAGTTGCTCCCATCCCGACTCTTCCCAAGTCACGGTCATGACCGGGACGCTAGCGGGGACGACGTCGCCCGGCACCACCGCGCGGACCGGCCTTGCCGACGTCGTACCCCCCGGCCGTACACTGGGCCGGGGAAGTCTGGCACTCGCGTGCGAAGAGTGCCAGGGCCGTTACCGGGCGGAAGCCAGCTGGAGGTGTGCGCGATGCTCAGTGAACGCAGGCTCCAGGTGTTGCGCGCGATCGTCCAGGACTACGTCGGCACCGAGGAGCCCGTCGGGTCGAAGGCCCTCACCGAGCGGCACAACCTCGGCGTCTCCCCGGCCACCGTGCGCAACGACATGGCGGCCCTGGAGGAGGAGGGCTTCATCGCCCAGCCTCACACCAGCGCCGGGCGCATCCCCACCGACAAGGGCTACCGGCTGTTCGTCGACAAGCTCGCCGGCGTCAAGCCGATGAGCCCGCCCGAGCGGCGGGCCATCCAGAACTTCCTCGAGGGCGCCGTCGACCTCGACGACGTCGTGGCCCGGACGGTGCGGCTGCTCGCGCAGCTCACCCGGCAGGTCGCCGTGGTGCAGTACCCGTCGCTGACCCGTTCGACGGTGCGGCACGTGGAGCTGCTGGCCCTCGCCCCGGCGCGGCTGATGCTGGTGCTGATCACCGACACCGGCCGGGTCGAGCAGCGGATGGTCGACTGCCCGGCGCCGTTCGGGGAGGCGTCCCTGGCCGACCTGCGGGCGCGGCTCAACAGCCGGGTCGCGGGCCGCCGGTTCACCGATGTGCCCGGTCTGGTGGAGGACCTCCCGGAGGCCTTCGAGGCCGACGACCGCGGTACGGTCTCCACGGTGCTCTCCACCCTCCTGGAGACGCTCGTCGAGGAGAACGAGGAGCGGCTGATGATCGGCGGTACCGCCAACCTCACCCGCTTCGGCCACGACTTCCCCCTCACGATCCGGCCCGTCCTGGAGGCGCTGGAGGAGCAGGTCGTGCTCCTCAAGCTGCTCGGCGAGGCGCAGGATCCGGGTGTGACCGTACGGATCGGTCACGAGAACGCCCACGAAGGACTCAACTCCACGTCCGTCGTGTCGGTCGGCTACGGTTCGGGCGGCGAGGCTGTCGCCAAGCTCGGCGTGGTCGGACCGACCCGCATGGACTACCCCGGAACGATGGGAGCGGTACGCGCAGTGGCACGGTACGTCGGACAGATCCTGGCGGAGTCATAGGTGGCCACGGACTACTACGCCGTACTCGGCGTACGCCGCGACGCGTCGCAGGAAGAGATCAAGAAGGCCTTCCGGCGGCTCGCCCGCGAGCTGCATCCGGACGTCAATCCGGATCCGAAGACCCAGGAGCGGTTCAAGGAGATCAACGCCGCATACGAGGTGCTGTCGGACCCGCAGAAGAAGCAGGTCTACGACCTCGGCGGCGACCCGCTCTCGCAGGCCGGAGGCGCCGGCGGCGCGGGCGGCTTCGGGGCCGGGGGCTTCGGCAACTTCTCCGACATCATGGACGCGTTCTTCGGCACGGCGTCGCAGCGCGGGCCGCGCTCGCGCACCCGCCGCGGCCAGGACGCGATGATCCGGATCGAGGTGGAGCTGGACGAGGCCGCCTTCGGCACGACCAAGGACATCCAGGTCGACACGGCCGTCGTCTGCACCACGTGCAGCGGCGAGGGCGCCGCGCCCGGCACCACCGCGCAGACCTGTGACATGTGCCGCGGTCGCGGTGAGGTCTCGCAGGTCACCCGGTCCTTCCTGGGCCAGGTCATGACCTCGCGCCCCTGCCCGCAGTGCCAGGGCTTCGGCACGGTCGTGCCCACGCCCTGCCCGGAGTGCGCGGGCGACGGCCGGGTCCGCTCCCGCCGCACGCTCACGGTCAAGATCCCGGCCGGTGTCGACAACGGCACGCGGATCCAGCTGGCGGGCGAGGGCGAGGTCGGCCCCGGCGGCGGCCCCGCCGGCGACCTGTACGTCGAGATCCACGAGCTGCCGCACGCGCAGTTCCAGCGGCGCGGCGACGACCTGCACTGCACGGTCACGCTGCCGATGACGGCGGCGGCGCTCGGCACCAAGGTGCCGCTGGAGACGCTGGACGGCCTGGAGGAGGTCGACATCCGGCCCGGCACCCAGTCCGGCCAGTCGATCCCGCTGCACGGCCGGGGCGTCACCCACCTGCGCGGCGGCGGCCGAGGCGACCTCATCGTGCACGTCGAGGTGCAGACCCCGACCAAGCTGGACCCGGAGCAGGAGCGCCTGCTCCGCGAGCTGGCCAAGCTGCGCGGCGAGGAACGGCCCACGGGGCAGTTCCAGCCGGGGCAGCAGGGGTTGTTCTCGCGGTTGAAGGACGCTTTCAACGGGCGCTGAGCGCTGGACGCCGGGCGGCGGCCGGGCCCTCCTGCCGGGGTCCGGGGGTCGCCCCCGGGTCAGCACGGTCAGCCGGGGCAGCAGGGGCTGTTCTCGCGGTTGAAGGACGCGTTCAACGGGCGTTGAGTGCTGGGCGCCGGGCGGCGGCCGGGCTCTCCTGCCGGGGGTTCGGGGGTCGCCCCCGGGTCGGCACGGTCAGCCGGGGCAGCAGGGGTTGTTCTCGCGGTTGAAGGACGCGTTCAACGGGCGTTGAGTGCTGGGCGCCGGGCGGCGGCCGGGCCCTCCTGCCGGGGGTTCGGGGGTCGTCCCCGGGTCAGCACGGTCAGCCGGGGCAGCAGGGGTTGTTCTCGCGGTTGAAGGACGCCTTCAACGGGCGCTGAGCGCCGTACGCCGGGGGCGGCTCGGCGCACCGTGCGGCAGCCCGACGGGCGTTGGTCCCGGCCCTCGTCCTGGGCCGCCGACCACGTCGGCGGCCCGGCGAAAAGTGGCTTATGCCAAGGGGAAGGGTCAATTCGGAGTTGGTCGGGGGACGTGACAACATGCGGTCATGTCCTCCGTACTGACCGATCTCTTCCCGCACCCGATCGTGCAGGCGCCCATGGCGGGCGGCGTATCGGTGCCGCAGCTCGCCGCCGCCGTGTCCGACGCGGGCGGGCTCGGTTTCCTGGCCGCCGGGTACAAGACCGCGGACGGGATGTACCAGGAGATCAAGCAGCTGCGGGGACTCACCTCCCGCCCCTTCGGCGTCAACCTCTTCCTGCCCCAGCCCGAGACGGCCGACCCGGCCGCCGTGGACGTCTACGCCCACCAGCTGGCCGGCGAGGCCTCCTGGTACGAGACCGAGCTGGGCGACCCCGAGAGCTGCGGCGACGACGGCTACGACGCCAAGCTCGCCGTGCTGCTCGACAACCCCGTGCCGGTCGTGTCGTTCCACTTCGGCGTGCCGGCCCGCGAGGTGATCGACTCGCTGCACCGCGTCGGCACCCTCGCCTTCGTCACCGCGACGACCGCCGAGGAGGCGCGCGCCGTGGAACGGGTCGGCGCGGACGTGGTGATCGCCCAGGGCGTCGAGGCCGGCGGCCACCAGGGCACCCACCGGGACGTCCCCGAGACGGACGGCAGCGGGATCGGACTGCTGTCCCTCGTCGCCCAGGTCCGCGAGTCCGTGGGCATCCCGATCGTCGCCGCCGGAGGCATCATGCGCGGCGGCCAGATCGCCGCCGTGTGCGCCGCCGGCGCGAGCGCGGCCCAGCTGGGCACCGCCTTCGTCGCCGCCCACGAGTCCGGCGCGCACGCCCTGCACAAGCAGGCCCTCACGAACCCCCTCTTCGCCCGCACCGAGCTGACCCGCGCGTTCACCGGCCGGCCGGCCCGCGCCCTGGTCAACCGCTTCCTGCGCGAGCACGGACCGTACGCGCCCGCCGCCTACCCGGAGGTCCACCACCTCACCGCGCCCCTGCGCAAGGCCGCCGCCAAGGCCGGGGACGCGCAGGGGCTCGCGCTGTGGGCGGGGCAGGGCCACCGGATGGCCCGCGAACTGCCCGCCGGACAGCTCGTGGAGGTCCTGGCCGCCGAACTGGCCGCCGCCCGGACAGCGTTGTCGGCCGGAGGCGCCCGATGACCGCCCCCGTCTTCGTCGTCGAGGACTTCGACACGCACGGCACCGGCCGCTACGTCCTGGACGGCCCCGAGGGCCGACACGCCGTCGCCGTGAAGCGGCTGCGGGCCGGTGAGGAGGTCGTCCTCACCGACGGCGCGGGCCGCTGGGCCGCGGGCGAGGTGGACGGCACCGAGGGCAAGGACCGGCTGATCGTCCGGCTCGGCGAGGTCGTCGAGGAGCCGGTGGAGACGCCCCGGCTGACCGTCGTGCAGGCGCTGCCCAAGGGTGACCGGGGCGAGCTGGCCGTGGAGACCATGACCGAGGTCGGCGTCGACGCGATCGTGCCCTGGTCGGCGTCGCGCTGCATCACCCAGTGGAAGGGCGAGCGGGGCGCCAAGGCCCTCGCCAAGTGGCGGGCGACGGCCCGGGAGGCGGGCAAGCAGTCGCGCCGGGTGCGGTTCCCGGAGGTCGCGGACGCGGCGACGAGCAAGGGGGTTGCCTCACTTCTCGCCGAAGCTGAGTTCGCGGCGGTGCTGCACGAGAGTGGGACCGAGCCGTTGGCCGCGGCTCCGTTGCCGGACGCCGGTGACATCGTGCTGGTCGTCGGCCCTGAAGGCGGGGTGTCCCCCGAGGAGTTGGCGCTCTTCGAGAGCGTGGGGGCGCGGGCGTACCGCCTGGGGCGGAGTGTGCTGCGGACGTCCACGGCGGGAACCGCCGCGGCGGCGCTGCTGCTCGGCCGCACCGGCCGCTGGTCCTGACGCCCCGGGGCTCCGCCCCGGACCCCGCTCCTCGAACACCGGAGGGGCTTTCTCGGGGCGCATGTGGCCCGATGCGCCCTACCGCCGCGGGAGCGGCAGTGGCACGCTGCCGTGCATGGGGGCGATGAACTGGGCCCGCGGAGGGCCACGTCGGCGACGGCACACCGCCGTCGTCGTGTTCGCCGTGGCCGCGGTCACCGGCGTGACCGCCTGCGAGGGCGGCGGCCTCAGCTCCGCCGCCGTGGCGCTCACCACCGACGGGACCGTGACCAAGGAGCTCAACCGCCAGAAGGACAAGGTCCGCTGGCTCACCTGCACCGCGTCCTTCGGCGACCGTGACAGGTCCGCGTCGCCGGCCTCGGAGGAGACCGCCGCCTCGGTCGACTGCGAGGGCGAGACGGAGGGCGGCAAGGAGATCACCGTCACCGGACGGGTCACCCACGCCGTCAACAACGCCTGCGTCCGCGGGGACATCACCGCGAAGGTGGACGGCCGGCAGGTGTTCCGCGTCGAGGGCCTCGGCGACTGCGACTCCAACAGCCCGCCCCGCGTGGGCGAGCCCACCCAGCAGGGGCCGCGGCCCACGGTCACCGTGACCGTCACCACGACGGTGTGGTGCGACCAGTACCCGTCCTGTCGCCCCGTCGAGGGCAAGTGATCCGAAACCTCTGGCCGGACCGCACGCGCGCCCATAGGGTGATCGGGTGACACAGCCTGCATCGGTCGCATCCAGCGCATACCTCCGTTTCCCGCACCTGCACGGCGAGTTGGTCGCCTTCACCGCCGAGGACGACGTATGGATCGCCCCGCTCGACGGCGGCCGCGCCTGGCGGGTCAGCGCGGACAACGTGCCGGTGAACCATCCACGGATCTCCCCGGACGGCACCACCGTCGCCTGGACCTCCACCCGCGACGGCGCGCCCGAGGTGCACGTCGCCCCCGTCGACGGCGGCCGCGCCCGGCGGCTCACCCACTGGGGCAGCGCGAGGACCCAGGTCCGCGGCTGGACCGCGGACGGCCGGGTCCTCGCCCTGAGCACGTACGGCCAGGCCAGCCTGCGCCGCACCTGGGCACGCGCCGTGCCGCTCGACGGCGGACCCGCCGAGACCCTGCCCTACGGGCCGGTCGGCGACGTCGCCGCGGGCCCGCACACCGTGCTGCTGTCCGCCGGCGGCCGCGACGCGTCCCATTGGAAGCGGTACCGCGGCGGCACCGCGGGCAAGCTGTGGATCGACCGGGAGGGCGACGGCGAGTTCGTCCGGCTCCACGAGGACCTCGACGGGAACATCGAGTACCCGCTGTGGGTGGGGATGGGGGTCCCCCCGCTCGAGCGCGGCCGAGAGTGGGGGAGGGTCGCGTTCCTCTCCGACCACGAGGGCACGGGCGCGCTGTACTCCTCCCTCGCCGACGGCTCCGACCTGCGCCGCCACACGCCTCTGGACGGTTTCTACGCCCGCCACGCCGCCACCGACGGCACCCGGGTCGTGTACTCCAGCGCCGGCGAGCTGTGGATCCTCGACGACCTCGACGCCGCCGAGCCGCGCAGGCTCGACGTCCGGCTCGGCGGGCAGCGCGTCGACCTCCAGCCGTTCCCGGTGAACGCGGCCCGCTGGTTCGGCTCCGCGTCCCCCGACCACACCGCGCGCGGCAGCGCCGTCTGCGTACGCGGCACCGTCCACTGGGTGACCCACCGCTCCGGCCCCGCCCGCGCCCTCGCCGCCACCCCGGGCGTCCGCGCCCGCCGCCCGCGCACCTTCCGCGCGGACGGCGAGGAATGGGTGGTGTGGGTGACGGACGCCGAGGGCGACGACGCCCTGGAGTTCGCCCCCGCCACCGGGCCGGTCCCCGGCGCCACCCCGCGCCGGCTGGCCGCGGGTCAGCTCGGCCGGGTCGTGGACCTGGCGATGGCGCCCGACGGCAGCCGTGCCGCGATCGCCTCGCACGACGGCCGTCTCCTGCTCGTCGAGCGGGAGACCGGCGAGGTCCGCGAGGTCGACCGCAGCGAGGACGGCGACGTCTCCGGGCTGGTCTTCTCGCCCGACTCCAGCTGGCTCGCCTGGTCCCACCCCGGCCCGCGCCCGCTCAGCCAGATCAAGCTCGCCAACACCACCGACCTGTCGGTCACCGAGGCGACCCCGCTGCGCTTCCAGGACTACGCGCCCGCCTTCACCCTCGACGGCAAGCACCTCGCGTTCCTGTCCACCCGCTCCTTCGACCCGGTCTACGACGAGCACGTCTTCGACCTGGCCTTCGTCGAGGGCGTACGGCCGTACCTGATCACGCTCGCGGCGGCCACGCCGTCGCCCTTCGGGCCGCAGCGGCACGGCCGGCCCTTCGAGACCCCGGACCGGGACGAGACCCCCGACAGCGAGGGCACCCCCGCCACCCGCATCGACCTCGACGGGCTCGCCGACCGCATCGTGCCGTTCCCGGTCGAGGCCGCCCGCTACAGCAACCTGCGCGCCGCCAAGGACGGCGTGCTGTGGCTGCGCCACCCGGTGCGCGGCGTGCTCGGGGCGTCCCGGGCCACGCCCGACGACCCGGACCCCAAGACCGACCTGGAGCGCTACGACCTCGCCCAGCAGCGCCTCGAGCACCTCGCCGTGGACGCCGAACACTTCGAGGTCAGCGGCGACGGCAAGCGGGTGCTGCTGTGGACCGACGGGCGGCTCAAGGTCGTGCCGAGCGACCGGCGCGCCTCCTCCGACGACGACAGCGACACCAACATCACCGTCGACCTGGCCCGGGTCCGCCAGTTCGTCGACCCGTCCGCCGAGTGGCGGCAGATGTTCGACGAGAACGGCCGCATCATGCGGGACAACTTCTGGCGTCCCGACATGAGCGGCGTCGACTGGGACGGGGTCCTGGACCGCTACCGGCCCGTCCTGGACCGGCTGGCCACCCACGACGACCTGGTGGACCTGCTGTGGGAGGTGCACGGCGAACTCGGCACCTCGCACGCCTACGTCATGCCGCGCGGCGGCTTCGGCGGCGGAGCCCGGCAGGGGCTCCTCGGCGCGGACATCTCCCGGCACGAGGACGGAAGCTGGCGGGTGGACCGCATCCTGCCCGCCGAGACCTCCGACCCGGACGCCCGCTCCCCGCTCGCCGCGCCCGGCGTCGCGATCCGCCCCGGCGACGCGATCGTCGCCGTCGCCGGACAGCCCGTCGACCCGGTCACCGGACCCGCGCCACTGCTGGTGGGGACAGCCGGCAAGCCCGTCGAGCTGACCGTGTCACCGGCCGGCGGGGGCGAGCCGCGGCACGCCGTCGTCGTCCCGCTCGCCGACGAGGAGCCGCTGCGCTACCACGCCTGGGTCGCCGACCGGCGGGCGTACGTGCTGGAGAAGTCCGGCGGCCGGCTCGGCTACATCCACGTCCCCGACATGCAGGCGCCCGGCTGGGCGCAGATCCACCGCGACCTGCGCGTGGAGGTGCTGCGCGAGGGGCTGATCGTGGACGTGCGGGAGAACCGCGGCGGGCACACCTCGCAGCTCGTGGTGGAGAAGCTGGCCCGGCGGATCGTCGGCTGGGACCTGCCGCGCGGGATGCGCGCCGAGAGCTACCCGCGCGACGCGCCCCGGGGACCCGTCGTCGCCGTCGCCAACGAGTTCTCCGGCTCCGACGGCGACATCGTCAACGCGGCGATCAAGGCGCTCGGCATCGGCCCCGTCGTAGGCACCCGCACCTGGGGCGGCGTCATCGGCATCGACAGCCGCTACCGGCTCGTCGACGGCACCCTCGTCACCCAGCCCAAGTACGCCTTCTGGCTCGAGGGCTACGGCTGGGACGTCGAGAACCACGGCGTCGACCCGGACGTGGAGGTCGTCCAGCGCCCGCAGGACTACGCGGCCGGGCGGGACGTCCAGCTCGACGAGGCGGTGCGGCTGGCGCTGGAGGCGCTGGGGACGACCCCGGCGAAGGTGCCGCCGGAGCTGTCGTGACCGGCCAAGGGCCGTCGTGCCGCCGCGGCACGACGGCCCGCGGCCGGATCGGTAGCATGCCGGGGTAGGGAAGATCGCAGGGCCGAGGAGGGCGTATGGCAGGGGAACCTCAGGACGACTGTCTGTTCTGCAAGATCGTCGCGGGCACCATCCCGGCGACGATCGTGCGGGAGACGGACACCACCGTCGCGTTCCGTGACATCAACCCCCAGGCGCCCACCCATGTCCTGGTGATCCCGAAGGCGCACCACCGGGACGCCGCGGCGCTCGCCGCCGAGGCGCCCGAGCTCGCCGCGGACGTGCTGCGCGAGACGCAGGCCGTCGCGGACCAGGAGAAGCTGGAGAGCTACCGCACCGTGTTCAACACGGGCAGCGGCGCCGGCCAGACCGTGTGGCACGCGCACGCCCACGTCCTGGGCGGACGCGGTCTCGAGTGGCCTCCCGGCTAGGCCGCGTTGTCCGTCCGTGAACTGGTGGTGCTCGGCACCGCCAGCCAGGTCCCGACCCGGCACCGCAACCACAACGGCTACCTGCTGCGCTGGGACGGCGAGGGCTTCCTCTTCGATCCCGGCGAGGGCACGCAGCGGCAGATGCTGCGCGCCGGGGCCGCCGCGCACGACATCGACCGGATCTGCGTCACCCACTTCCACGGCGACCACTCGCTGGGGCTCGCCGGGGTGATCCAGCGGATCAACCTCGACAAGGTGCCGCACCCGGTGAGCGCGCACTACCCGCGCTCCGGACAGCGGTTCTTCGACCGGCTGCGGTACGCGACCGCCTACCGCGAGACCGTCGCCCTGGTCGAGGCCCCCGTCGACACCGACGGACCGCTCGTCCGCACCTCGGGCTACACGCTGGAGGCCCGCCGGCTGTCCCACCCGGTCGAGGCGTACGGCTACCGGATCGTCGAACCCGACGGCCGCCGCATGCTGCCCGACCGGCTCGCCGCGCACGGCATCGAGGGCCCGGACGTGGGCCGCCTCCAGCGGGAGGGATCGCTGAACGGTGTGGCCCTGGAGGACGTCAGCGAGGTCCGGCGCGGACAGCGGTTCGCGTTCGTCATGGACACCCGGCTGTGCGACGGGGTGTACGCGCTGGCCGAGGGCTGCGACATGCTCGTGATCGAGTCGACGTTCCTCGACGAGGACGAGTCGCTGGCGGTGGAGTTCGGCCACCTGACGGCGGGACAGGCGGCGAGGGTCGCCCGCGAGGCGGGGGTGCGGCACCTGGTCCTGACCCACTTCAGTCAGCGGTACGCGGATCCGGACGCCTTCGAACGTGAGGCGCGGGCCGCGGGCTTCGAGGCGGACCTGACGGTGGCGAGGGACCTTCAGAGGGTCCCCCTCCCCAAACGCCGGGCGTAGCTGCGGGCGGCCCGGCACGCCGCCGCCGCGGGCAGTCGTGCCGCTTGGGGCGGCACGGGTGGGCGCGGCGGCACCTTCACAGCGTCGGGTGCGGGTTGTGCGTGGCTGGTCGCGCAGTTCCCCGCGCCCCTTGAGGGTGCTTCGCCCTAGCAGCGGGCAGTCGTGCCGCTGGGGCGGCACGGGTGGGCGCGGCGGTACCTCTGCAGCGCCGGGTGCGGGTTGTGCGTGGCTGGGCGCGCAGTTCCCCGCGCCCCTGAGGGGTGCCTCCGCCGTAGCGTCGGGTGCGGGTTGTGCGTGGCTGGGCGCGCAGTTCCCCGCGCCTCTGGAGGGGTACGTGTCTCACACCCCGCCCGGTGCCTGCGTGGCCGCCGCCGTGTCGTACTCGCCCCTCGCTGGCACCGCCGCCCCGTCGAGGGCGATCTCGACAACCGGCTGCTCGGGCGCGCCGACCTCCGGCACCGCCCCCGACGGAGTCCCCGTCGTCGCGGCGACGACAGCCGCGGGGTGTCCGCCCCGCCTCCGCACAGCCCCCGGCAGCAGCGCCCGCCCGCCCGCGTGCAGCGCGACCCCCGTCATCGGCACGGCGACCAGCAGCAACCCCACCGCCAGCACCGCCCCCATCACGGGGAACCCGGCCTGCGCCGACAGCACACTCCCGGTGAGCGGCCCGGCCGCCGTCCCCAGTGAGGACGCGGAGCCGACCAGCACCGCCCACCGTCCCCGCGCGTCCAGCGAGGCCGCCAGCCCGATCAGGTACGACAGCACCACCGGATAGAAGGTGTTCCACGCGATCTCGCCGAAGGCGAAGCTCCCCAGCCCCGTCGCGGAAGCGCTCAGCGCGATGCAGCAGGCGATGACGACGGTCCCGCCCCCGATGGGCAGCGCCCGCCCCAGCCGCGAGCCCAGCGCCCCCGCGCCCAGCACGCCCAGCAGTCCCGCGCCCAGCGCGACCGCGAAGACGACGCCCACGGCCGGCTCGGACAGATGCGCCTGGCCGACGCCGATGCGACCGCTGACGCCCCACAGCGCGTTCTGCGCGAGCGACCACAGCAGCATCGCCCCGGCCAGCACCATGCCCGAACGCCGGTACGGCAGACGCCCGGCGCCCGAACCGTCGGCCTCCGCCGACCCGACCGCGGCCTGCGCCGCCGTACGAGCCGTACCCCCGGGCAGCCGTGCCGTCAGCGGCCACACCGCGAGCGCGGTGAGGGCGATGGCCGCGAGGGTGAGCCCGTGCCCGGGCAGGTGCGGCACCGTCAGATAGACCACGCCGGCCAGCGCGGACACGCTCAGCAGGCCCAAGGTGGACGCCCGGTGGGGGTCCTTCTCCGCGGCGATCCGGGTCGCCGCGACCGTGGTCGCCGTGCCCGACCCGAACCCGCCGACGACGGCGCCGGCGACGACGGCCGGGACGGAGGTGGTGAGCGCTGCCCCGCCGTAGCCGACGGCCGCGAGGACGAGACCCAGCCGGGCCAGGGTGCGCGCGCCGGCCCGCTCGACGCGGGAGGCCAGCAGGAAGCCGGCCGTGGCCGAGCTGAGCAGCAGCAGACTGCCGACGCCCCCCGCCTGGGTGGGCGTCAGATCAAGGCCGCGTTCCAGCCGTCCGACGGTGGTCGGCAGCAGATACGGGGCGAGGTACCCGGCCGTGAAAAGGGCGACGAGGGGCCAGGGGGTGGTGCGAGGGGCGTACACGGGCGTTCCCAGGGCGTGCGAAAGGGACGGTGCGAAGAAAGAAGGTTGTGGGGGCGACGACCGTCGACGGACGAGAACGCGCGGGCAATTTGTATCAAGCGGGGGCAGCCCGACGGGAGTGAGGAAGGTGTGATCTAAGTCACTGTTGTGTTTGGGGTTTTGAAGGGGTGGGTAGCAGCGCGCTTTTGCCCGGCCGGCCTGCGGCGCGGCCCCGCTCGTCGGTCCCATTGACGCCCCTGGTTCGCCCCTCTAGCCTTCGTTCTCATACATGGATGCCGTCTACATAGGGGGATGGGCGGCACCCCCGCCCCGACGGCTACCGCGCCTCGTGGACACCCTCGAAGGAGCCGCCCCGTGACCGCATCCGCCTCCCGCGACCTGACCGTCACCGAGGTCCGCCTCACCCCGGTCCTGGTCGCCGACCCGCCGCTGCTCAACACGCAGGGCGTGCACCAGCCGTACACCCCCCGGCTGATCGTGGAGGTGGTGACCGCCGACGGGATCACCGGGCTCGGCGAGACGTACGGCGACACCAAGTACCTGGAGCTGGCCCGCCCGCTGGCCGACCGGCTCGTCGGCCACCGCGTCGACGACCTGAACCGGCTGTTCGCCGAGGCCGACGAGGTCGCCGTCGACGCCGCCCGCGTATCCGGGCAGGTGGACGTGGGCGGACTGCGCGGCGTGCAGACCGCGGACAAGCTGCGGCTGTCCGTGCTCTCCGCCCTGGAGGTCGCCTGCCTCGACGCCCTCGGCAAGAGCCTGGGGCTGCCCGTGCACGCCCTGCTCGGCGGCAAGGTGCGCGACGCCGTCGAGTACAGCGCGTACCTGTTCTACAAGTGGGCCGAGCACCCCGAGGGCGTGACGGCGGAGAAGGACGACTGGGGCGCGGCCGTCGACCCGGCCGGGGTGGTGGAGCAGGCCCGCCGCTTCACCGAGCGGTACGGCTTCACCTCGTTCAAGCTCAAGGGCGGCGTCTTCCCGCCCGAGGAGGAGATCGCCGCCGTCCGCGCCCTCGCCGCCGCCTTCCCCGGCCACCCGCTGCGCCTCGACCCCAACGGCGCCTGGTCCGTGGAGACCTCGCTGAAGGTCGCGAAGGAGCTCGGGGACGTCCTGGAGTACCTGGAGGACCCCGCCCTCGGTACGCCGGCCATGGCGGAGGTGGCGGCCGGCACCCACGTGCCGCTCGCCACCAACATGTGCGTGACGACGTTCGCCGAGATCAAGGAGGCGTTCACCCGGGACGCCGTGCAGGTGGTCCTCTCCGACCACCACTACTGGGGCGGACTGCGCAACACCCAGCACCTCGCGGCGATCTGCCGCACCTTCGGCGTGGGCGTCTCCATGCACTCCAACACCCATCTCGGCATCAGCCTCGCCGCGATGACGCACGTCGCGTCCACCGTGCCCAACCTGCACCACGCCTGCGACTCCCACTACCCGTGGCAGTCCGAGGACGTCCTCACCGAGCGGCCGGCGTTCGAGGACGGCACGGTCCGCGTGTCCGACGCGCCGGGACTCGGCGTGGAACTCGACCGCGACCGGCTGGCGTTCCTGCACCGGCGGTGGCTGGACGACGACGGCGCCCTGCGCGACCGCGACGACGCGGCCGCCATGCGGGTCGCCGACCCGGACTGGGTCCCGCCCACCGTGCCCCGCTGGTGACCGGTCCGGCACACGGCACGGCCTGACGGCCGCCTCCCTGTCGGCGGTGTGGTGCACACTGGCTGAAACCGCACCACGTCAGGGAGCGCACCGAGATGGCGTCCACCGGGAAGAGGAACGGCGGGAGAGCCGGGAGGGAACCCGTCGCGGGACCGCCCTGCCCGGCCCAGATCGACCCGCTCGCCGCCCTGCGCGGCCCGGGCGACCCGGCCTGCGACGTCTACCTGACCGGCACCGTCTTCCTCGACATCGTCTTCACCGGGCTCGACTGCGCCCCCGTGCGCGGCACCGAGACCTGGGCGCGCGGCATGGGGTCGAGCCCGGGCGGCGTGGCCAACATGGCCACCGCCCTGGCCCGCCTCGGCCTGCGCACGTCCCTCGCGGCGGCCTTCGGCGACGACCACTACGGCGAGTACTGCTGGGACGCGCTGGAGCAGGGCGAGGGCATCGACCTCTCCCCGTCCCGCACGGTCCCCGGCTGGCACTCCCCGGTCACCGTCTCCATGGCGTACGAGGGGGAGCGCACGATGGTCTCCCACGGCCACGAACCGCCCCCCGAGGAGCCGGCGCCCGACTGCCCGCCCCGCGCCCGCGCCGCCGTCGCCTCCCTCACCCCCGGCCGCAGCGCCCCCTGGATCGCCCAGGCCGCCCGCAAGGGCACCCGGATCTTCGGCGACGTCGGCTGGGACGACACCGGCGCGTGGGACCTGGCCGGGCTGCACGACCTGCGGCACTGCGAGGCCTTCCTGCCGAACGCGGCCGAGGCCATGCGCTACACCGGCACGGACACCCCGCGCGCCGCCGCCCACGCCCTCGCCGAGCATGTGCCGGTCGTCGTGGTCACGCTGGGCGCGGAGGGCGCGTACGCGGTGGACCGGCGGACGGGGGAGACCGCGTCGGTCCCGGCGATCGAGGTGGAGGCGCTGGACCCGACCGGTGCGGGGGACGTGTTCGTCGCCGGGTTCGTCACGGGCTCGCTGGCGGGCTGGCCGCTGGCCGACCGGCTCGCCTTCGCCGGGCTCACGGCCGCGCTGTCCGTCCAGGAGTTCGGCGGCTCGCTGTCCGCGCCGGGCTGGGCGGAGATCGCCGGGTGGTGGCGCAGGGTGCAGTCGGTCGAGAGCCAGGAGCCCTCCGCGCTGCGCCGCTACGGCTTCCTGACGGGGCTGGTCCCGGAGGAGGCGGCGCGGCCGTGGCCGCTGCGGCGGGCCGTCCCGACGATCGGGTTCCGCAGGTCGGCGTGACGCCCCGCGCCTTCCGCCGGACGCGGGGGCGTACGACGGCGCAGGTGGGGAAGAGGGCGAACAGAGGTCACGCACCCGGTCGGATAAAAGGCCTACGGGCTTGTCACCCCGCCGTCGTACCCTGGGAGTCGCGAGGCCGCCCTCAGCTGCGCGGCCGTGACGAGGAGGAACCGCAGGCCTCAGAGCCGGCCCATGACTCAGACACCCACAGCTCACACCCCCGCGCAGGGGCAGGCGAGAGTGCAGTTCACCGTCCCCGCCCAGCACCCCATGGTGACCGTGCTGGGTTCCGGCGACTCCCTCCTGCGTGTGATCGAGAAGGCCTTCCCGGGGGCCGACATCCACGTCCGGGGCAACGAGATCAGCGCGGTCGGCGACGCCACGGAGGTCGCCCTCGTCTCGCGCGTGTTCGACGAGATGATGCTGGTGCTCCGCACCGGTCAGCCGATGACGGAGGACGCAGTGGAACGCTCGATCGCCATGCTCAAGGCGAGCGAAAGCGGGGAGAGCGACGGCCAGGAGACCCCGGCCGAGGTGCTCACGCAGAACATCCTGTCCTCGCGCGGCCGCACGATCCGTCCCAAGACGCTCAACCAGAAGCGCTACGTGGACGCGATCGACAAGCACACGATCGTCTTCGGCATCGGTCCCGCCGGCACCGGCAAGACCTACCTGGCCATGGCCAAGGCGGTGCAGGCCCTGCAGTCCAAGCAGGTCAACCGCATCATCCTGACCCGGCCGGCGGTCGAGGCGGGCGAGCGGCTGGGCTTCCTGCCGGGCACGCTCTACGAGAAGATCGACCCGTACCTGCGCCCGCTGTACGACGCGCTGCACGACATGCTCGACCCCGACTCGATCCCCCGGCTGATGGCCGCGGGCACGATCGAGGTCGCGCCGCTGGCGTACATGCGCGGCCGGACGCTCAACGACGCCTTCATCATCCTGGACGAGGCCCAGAACACGAGCCCCGAGCAGATGAAGATGTTCCTCACCCGTCTCGGCTTCGACTCGAAGATCGTGATCACGGGTGACGTGACGCAGGTGGACCTGCCCGACGGCACCAAGTCCGGCCTGCGCCAGGTCCAGGACATCCTGGAGGGCGTGGACGACGTCCACTTCTCCCGGCTGTCGTCCCACGACGTCGTCCGGCACAAGCTGGTGGGCCGTATCGTCGACGCGTACGAGAAGTACGACAGCCAGCACGGCACCGAGAACGGCACCCACAAGGGCGGCCGCGGCCGGTCCGGGCACAAGGGGAAGTAGACCGAGCACCAGATGTCGATCGACGTCAACAACGAGTCCGGCACCGAGGTCGACGAACAGGCGATCCTCGACATCGCCCGTTACGCACTGGCCCGGATGCGCATCCACCCGCTCTCCGAGCTCTCGGTGATCGTGGTGGACGCGGGCGCCATGGAGCAGCTGCACATCCAGTGGATGGACCTGCCCGGGCCCACGGACGTCATGTCGTTCCCCATGGACGAGCTGCGGCCCCCGTCCAAGGACGACGACGAGCCCCCGCAGGGACTCCTCGGCGACATCGTGCTCTGCCCCGAGGTCGCCGCCAAGCAGGGCGAGGAAGCACCGACGCGGCACACCATGGACGAGGAGCTCCAGCTGCTCACCGTCCACGGTGTGCTGCACCTGCTCGGCTACGACCACGAGGAGCCGGACGAGAAGGCAGAGATGTTCGGCCTCCAGGCGGCCATCGTGGACGGCTGGCGCGCGGAGAAGGGCCTCACCGGCCCCTCTCCGGCCCCGACCGTCTCATGAGCGCCCAACTCGTCCTGGGGGCGCTGGCGCTCGTCGTCGTCGCCTGGCTCGCCGCCTGCGCGGAGGCCGGCATCGCGCGCGTCTCCAGCTTCCGCGCCGAGGAGGCCGTACGGTCGGGCCGCCGGGGCAGCGCCAAGCTCTCCCGGATCGCCGCCGACCCCACCCGCTACCTCAACGTGGCGCTGCTGGTCCGCATCATCTGCGAGATGTCCGCCGCCTCGCTGATCACCTACGGCAGCGTCCGCGAGTTCGACGGCACCGCCGAGGCGCTGCTGATCGCCATCGCCATCATGGTCCTCGTGTCGTACGTCGCCGTCGGCGTCTCCCCGCGCACCATCGGCCGGCAGCACCCGCTGAACACGGCCACGGTCGCCGCCTACGTGCTGGTGCCGCTCGCGCGGATCATGGGCCCGATCCCCTCGCTGCTGATCCTCATCGGCAACGCCCTCACGCCCGGCAAGGGCTTCCGGCACGGCCCGTTCGCCTCCGAGGCGGAGCTGCGGGCGCTGGTGGACCTCGCGGAGGCCGAGTCGCTCATCGAGGACGAGGAGCGCCGCATGGTGCACTCCGTCTTCGAGCTGGGCGACACGCTGGTGCGGGAGGTCATGGTGCCGCGCACCGACCTGGTGGTCATCGAGCGGTACAAGACCATCCGGCAGGCCCTCACCCTCGCCCTGCGCTCCGGGTTTTCCCGCATCCCGGTGACCGGCGAGAGCGAGGACGACATCGTCGGCATCGTCTATCTGAAGGACCTGGCCCGCAAGACGCACATCAGCCGCGACGCGGAGAACGACCTGGTGTCGACGGCGATGCGGCCCGTGTTCTTCGTGCCCGACACCAAGAACGCCGGCGACCTGCTGCGCGAGATGCAGAAGGAGCGCAACCACGTCGCCGTCGCCGTCGACGAGTACGGCGGCACCGCGGGCATCGTCACCATCGAGGACATCCTCGAGGAGATCGTCGGCGAGATCACCGACGAGTACGACCGCGAACTGCCCCCGGTCGAGGACCTCGGCGAGGGCCGCCACCGGGTCACCGCGCGCCTCGACATCACGGACCTCGGCGAGCTGTACGGCCTGGAGGAGTTCGACGACGAGGACGTGGAGACCGTCGGCGGGCTGCTCGCCAAGCGGCTGGGCCGGGTGCCGATCGCGGGCGCGTCCTCGGTCGTCGAACTGCCGGACGGCCGCGAGCTGCGGCTGACGGCGGAGGCCGCGGCCGGACGCCGGAACAAGATCGTGACGGTGCTGGTGGAGCCCGTGGGCCCGGCGAAGCCGCCGGCCGGCGAGGAGGAGCCGGAGGAATGACCCCGGAGCGGCTGCGCGCCCTGTGCCTGTCCTTCAACGCGGCGGTGGAGGAGTTCCCCTTCAACCCGGAGACCTCGGTCTTCAAAGTGCTGGGCAGGATGTTCGCCCTGACGAACCTGGACGCGCGCCCGTTGAAGATCAACCTCAAGTGCGACCCGGACGACGCGATCCGCCTCCGCGCCGACCACCCGGACCTGATCGCCCCGGGCTGGCACATGAACAAGCGGCACTGGAACACGGTGACGGTGTCCGGCGGCCCCGGCGAGCTCCCGGACCGCCTCGTCCGGGAGCTCGTGGAGGACTCGTACGACCTCGTCGTGGCCGGCCTACCGCGTGCCGACCGTCTCCGCCTCGACCGCCCCTGATTCCGCCCGGGCCACCCGCAGCCCCACCGCGACCAGCACGGCGGCCGCCAGCACGATCACCGCGTCCAGGACCAGCACCGTGTGGACGCCGGTCCGCAGGTCGGTCGCTGTGGTGGCCAGCACGCCGAGGAGCGGGATGCCGACCGTGATGCCCACCTGCTGGGTGGAGGTGACCAGGCCGGTCGCCAGGCCCTGCTCCTCGTCGGGGACGCCGGAGGTGACGGTCAGGCCGTAGGAGATGATCGCGCCGAGGTGGCACATGCTGGCCAGGGACACGGCGGCGGTGGCGAGGACCACCGACCAGCCTCCTTCACCCAGCGCCAGCAGCGACAGCCCGACGGCCCCCTGCCCGGCGAGCGCGCCGACGAGGGTGCGGCGGGCGCCGAAGCGGCCGATGACGCGGGGCGCGCAGGAGCCGGCCACCACGGACAGCACGCCCTGCACCCCGAAGACCAGACCGGTCTCGAAGGCGCCCAGACCCAGAACCTCCTGCAGGTACAGGGTCAGGACGAAGACCACCGTCGACATCATCGAGAAGGTGACAAGACCGCCCAGGTTGCCCCAAGCAACCGTGCGGCGGCGCAGCATCGGCAGCGAGACCAGCGGCGCCGAGGTGCGGGACTCGACGGCCACGAAGGCGGCCAGGAGCACCAGACCCGCGACGAGGGCGACGAGGACGTCGATACGGCCGAAGCCGTGCTCGGCGGCCGTGGTCAGGGCGTAGATGAGGGCGAGCAGGCCGCCGGTGACGGCGACCGCGCCGGGGACGTCCAGCCGGGGCCGCTCCGGGGTCCGCGACTCGGGCAGCAGGCGTGGGGCCAACGGCAGCACGACCAGGGCGAACAGGGCGAGCAGGCCCATCGTGGAGCGCCAGCTCAGCAGGTCGGTCAGGACGCCGCCGGCCACCATGCCGACGGTGAAGCCGAGCGAGAGCAGCGTGCCGGAGATGCCGAGGGCGCGGTCGCGGGCGGGGCCCTCCGGGAAGGTCGTCGTCAGCAGGGACATGCCGGTCGGGACGATGGCCGCCGCGCCGAGCCCTTGCAGGGCGCGTCCGGTGAGGAAGGAGGCCGGGTCCCAGGCGAGGGTGGCGAGGAGGGAGGCGGCGCCGAAGAGGGCGAGGCCGCAGAGGAAGAGCCGACGGCGGCCGTAGAGGTCGCCGATGCGGCCGAAGAGCAGCAGGAACCCGCCGGACGGCAGGGCGAACGCGGTGACCGCCCACTGGAGGGCGGAGGTGCTCATGCCGAGGTCCGCGCCGAGCACGGGCAGGGCGACGTTCAGGACGGAGAAGTCGAGCGCGACCATGAACTGGGCCGCGCAGAGCACGAACAGGACGAGCCGGTCGCGTGTCGAGAGCCGGGCGGCGGTCCGCCGTTCGGCCACGGGGGTCGGGGTGGTGTCGATCGCCATGGACAGGAGCCTCGGGCCCCCGGAATAGTTGTGGGGAGCCACGGATTGTTCTGGTGGTGCCACCACCAGGCACCGTCGTCAGCGGGTTCGTCACGGGGGGAGTGCGTACGTGCCGGATGTGATCACGAGGGCGCAGGGCGCGTCGTCGGGCCGGGACCGTCGCCGCAGCGAGCTGCGGGAGTTCCTGATGAGCCGGCGGGCCCGGGTCTCCCCGGCCGAGGTCGGCCTGCCGGAGGGCGGGGCGCGTCGCCGGACGCCGGGGCTGCGCCGCGAGGAGGTGGCCGTGCTGGCCGGGGTGGGCGCGTCCTGGTACCAGTGGCTGGAGCAGGGCCGTGACATCTCCGTCTCCCCGCAGGTCCTGGACTCGGTCGGCCGGGTGCTGCGGCTCAGCAACGCCGAGCGCCGCCACCTGTACGTGCTGGCCGGGCTGAACCCGCCCGCCGCCGAGGTGGAGCCGGCGAACCGGGACATGTGCGAGGGGCTGCGGCGGCTGATCGACACGTGGATGCCGTATCCGGCGCACATCATGGACCGGTACTACAACTGCGTGCTGTACAACGACGCGGCTGCGGCGGTGCTGGGGATGCGGCCCGGGACGACGTGGAACTGCGTCATCGACTACTTCACCGACCCGCTGTACCGCTCCCGCGCCCGCACCTGGGAGCAGAACGCGCGCACGGTCGTCGCCCACTTCCGTGCCGCCTGCGCGGCCAACCCGGACGACGAGGGCTTCCAGCAGGTGCTCGCGGACCTGAAGAAGGCCAGTGCCAAGTTCGCGGCGCTGTGGGAGCAGCGGGACATCGAGGACGCCGGGCAGATCCGCAAGGAGCTCGACCATCCCCTGGTCGGGCTGCTCAGCCTGGAGTCGACGGCCCTGCGGGTGCCGGCCCGGCCCGACCTGACCATCGTGCTGCACACCCCGCTCGACGAGGCGGACACCGCGGCGAAGCTGGAGTGGCTGGCCTCGCCGGAGGGCCGGCGGGGGGCGATGTACCCGGTGGCGGGGTGAGCGGGTCGGTGACGGGCGGGCTCCGTATGCTCGGATCATGACCGAGATTCCCGACCTCGACCCCGAGGACCGCAAGATCGTCACCCTGGCCCGCTCCGTCCGGGCCCGCAACGGTGTGCCCGAGGGCGCGGCCGTACGCGACGAGACCGGCCGTACGTACGCCGCGGGCACCGTCGCCCTGGACTCGCTGCAGCTCAGCGCGCTGCGTACGGCGGTGGCGATGGCGGTGGCGTCCGGCGCGACCTCGCTGGAGGCGGCCGCGGTGGTGACGTCCGCGGAGTCGGCCTCCGCGGAGGACCGCGCTGCCGTACGGGACCTGGGCGGCGCGGAGACGCCGGTGCTGGTGGCCGGGCCGGACGGCACGGTGCGGGAGACGGTCACGGCGGGCTGAACCGTCCCGCCCGTACCCCACCGCTGTTACCTCCGGTAGTTAGGCCAGATCTCCACCTTGTCGCGCGGCGCCTCCCGCGCATCAATGGACACGCAGCGGGTCCGGACCCCCAACTGCCCCCCACACGAAAGGGACCGGAATCCATGAGAGGCAAGCGACTCGGAACAGGTCTGTCCCTGGCCGCGGGCGCACTGGCCGTCTGCGGCCTGGCGTTCGCCCCCACCGCCGCCGCCGTCGACCCCGGAACGGCGACCGTCAACGCCGACTGCGGCAGCTACGGCGGCGGTGACGCCACCCTCACGGCCACGCAGGACGGCACGGCCGCGACGATCACGCTCAACACCTCGTCGGTCACCGCGCCGGTCTCCCTCGGCCAGGACTCCCTGGTCTCGGAACTGACGCTGGTCAAGCCGGACGGCGGCACGGTCGCCTTCAAGGGCACGAAGAACCCGGCGATGTCCACGGGCGACGCCCTCGAGGTGGGCCCCCTCCCCGGCACGGTCGCCTCCGGCGACACCCTGGAGGCCTACGGCGGCACCCTCAAGGTGACGGCCTTCGGCTTCATCACGATCACCTGCACGGCGACGGGGCCACAGGCGCCGGGGCCGTTCGTGTTCGACTGACGTCGGCCGGCAGGCCTGGGCCGGACTCCGGCCCGGCCCAGGTGACCTGTGAAGCAGTCCTCGCGCTCCACCCGCCACCTCGGCGAGAAGCGAGCCGATCAGATAGACAGGAATTCTTCCTCGAACCCAGCCAAGTAACGTAGATATCGCGGTGCCAGGTACGATTCGTCGTCCACCAGTTTTCGCATAAAGCTGAGGTGGTGCTGAGCCTTCTCGTACTCCCCTTGCAGTGCATATGTGAGGGGAAGTCTTTCGATTTGGCGATCAGGCATCTGCCCCTTCACGGTGATCAGGGCCTGCGTCACACCCTGGTACGAGGCTGTCCGACGCAAGAACTCGAGGGCGATGCCGGTGACATCCTGCATGTTCCTCTGGGCGCTTTCGGCCGGCGCATCACCGGTCAAGTCGACGGGGTGCTCCAACCACTGCGCTTCAGGCCTGAGGTAGCCGACGTTTGCCGATACCGTGGCCACGTAGCTCCGTCCATCCCAACCAGGCACGACGTCGCCGCACCATCGTGCAATACGTTCTTCGACGGCTGAGCAGCGGACTCCGGCAAAGGTCGCCACCAGCAGGTTGCTGCTCCCACGCTTGGCGTGATCCGCGAAGGAGCACCACCCCTCGAAACCATGCCCGAGATCCAGCACGTACTCGTAGTTGGAAGCCCGTCGTCTGAAGCCGACGGCCTTCATCGCGCTGGCAATCTCTTTGAAAACCTCAGACTTTTTCACTGCGGCAACCTCCGCGGCCAGGGGAGAAGTGCACGCCTTGGCCCCGGCATGACCCTGCAGGGAGCGTGGGTGTGCGTGCGCTGCGACATCATACGTCTTGATGGACGACGTTGATCACGAATCGTGATGGGTCCAGGTACCCGGCGATGCCTCCTCGCCTCGCGTACCGGCCATAGAGGATCAATCCCGTCTCCGTGAAGAGATCATCCATTGCCTTTTGGTGTGGTTCGTAATTAGCACCGGGCCCATTCTTTGATTCGTGCAGGTAGATGTAACCGTCTTTCATCGTGACCAGGTCATACTTGCGGTAGTTGCCCTTCGCGTGCCTAGTACCCGGTATACGAGCATGGACTTCTCGCCCCACCACAGTGTGCCCTTGGGCCACTACGTCACTTTCCAGTTGATCGACTCCTCGATCTCCGATCTGACCAGGCGTCGCGCCACCCCTGGCCGGACAGTTGTGAACCAGGACCGGCGTGGCCTCCGCGAGCACGTAGTACGTGTGGGTGTTGCCGACGGTGAGGTTGTGGACTGTTGCGCCAAGGCTCGTCCAGCGTTCGATCGCGGTGATCTGGACGTGCGTGCCGGCGCTCGTTCGGAGCCACTGGCCGGGCTGGAGGT
>BMSW01000004.1:16607-550219 GCA_014649355.1 Streptomyces althioticus | reverse complement strand
GGCATCGGCGGCCACCCACCAGCCAGCCGCGTCACCAACCTGCCCGGTCAGCACAGCTAGGGGCGGCACGGGTGGGCGCAGCGGCACCCCGCCACCGCCGGGTGCGGGACCCCCGTGGCTGAGCGCGCAGTTCCCCGCGCCCCTGAAGGACGCCGCCGCTGCGGGCAGTCGTGCCGCTAGGGGCGGCACGGGTGAGCGCAGCGGCACCCCGCCACCGCCGGGCGCGGGACCTTCGTGGCTGAGCGCGCAGTTCCCCGCGCCCCTGAAGGGCGCCTCCACCGTGCTGAGGACGCTCAGGTGGGGGCGTACCGGCCCGGAAGCCCCCGGTGCGGGCCCGGGTGTTTCGCGGGCGCTCAGGCGCGTACAAGGCGCCGCGCCGAAAAACGAAACGGCCCCCGGGGACCCCTCAGGGTCCTGGAGGCCGGTGCGTACCGGGACGTACCGGGAACTACGACGGCGTGCCCAGCTCGGCCCAGACTGTCTTGCCCGCCACATCGGGCAGGCGCTGGACCCCCCAGTCCAGACACAGCCGCTGGACGATGAACATGCCGTGCCCGCCCGGACGGCCCGCGCGGTGGGGCGTGCGCGGGGACGGCCGGCCGGTGCCGCGGTCGGTGACCTCGAGGCGGATCACCTTGCGGTCGCAGGTGATGGTCAGCAGGTCCGGTCCTTCGGCGTGCAGGCACGCGTTGGTGACCAGCTCGGACACGACGAGCAGGACGTCCTCGGCGGCGGCGCGCCGGTCCGCCGTGGCGGCCGGCAGCCAGCCCCAGTCGTACAGCGCCTGCCGCGTGAAGTCCCGCGCGAGCGGCACGACCCCGCTCTGGTCCTCGAAGCTCAGCCGGCGCACCTGTGCGCCGCCGGGCTGCCCCTCGGGGGACACCGGCTCGGCGGTCGGCGTGGCCACGCCGCCGTCCGGGGCGCCTGCGGCCGGCGCAGCGCCCCCGGGCGTCCCGGAAGCGCCGCTGGGCTCCGGACCGCGGTCGCCCGGCGAATAGGGCCGGGTGGTGCTCATCAGCGCTTCACCTCACCGTGTCACCAGTTCACAATGCGAAATCTTCCGTACTCGGCCGGTCACGCGCGGACGGCCCGACGGGTTCTCGGCGCCCTCCCGACCACCGCGTCCGGGACGTACAGGGTGTCTCCTGCCCGGCCCGTCCGACGGAACACCCCCGTATTCGCGCGAAAAAACGCGTCGGGAGCCCCCCGCCGCCGGCGGGTGCGGCACGAGCGCCCCGCCGGGCCTGCCCGCCCGCGTCACGCCGAATCGTCGGCCAGGGCCGCCTCGAGCGTGTCGTGGACGGCGAACACCGCGTCCGCGCCCGTGATTTCGAACACGCGCGCAA
Source organism: Streptomyces althioticus (assembly GCA_014649355.1). Taxonomy (GTDB): domain Bacteria; phylum Actinomycetota; class Actinomycetes; order Streptomycetales; family Streptomycetaceae; genus Streptomyces; species Streptomyces althioticus. The sequence goes on along the minus strand of BMSW01000004.1, from coordinate 548,873 downwards.
CGACGGGCTGCATGCCCACGAGGGCCACCCCGCCGCCGCCCGCCTCGGCCTTCAGCCGGGCCCCGAGCAGCACGTTCAGCCCCGTGGAGTCACAGAACTCCAGCCGGGAGCAGTCGATGACAAGCCGCTTGAAACCCTTGGCGAGGCAGTCCTCCAGTGGCTCCCGCAACAGATCGGCGGTGTGGTGGTCCAACTCACCCGCCGGGGTCACGACGGCACTGGGGCCCTCTTCTCGCACCTCGACCAGAAGCCGGCCCGACTGTGCGCTGCCGACCGTCCCGCGGTCCATGCCGTCTCTCTCTCCCGAGGTCGTGGCTGTTCCTGACGCTCTCGAACATTACGCCTTCCGGCCACGCATCGACACTCTAACAATCACGCACAAACGGACATAACCGAACAGAACGCACTTGCGGCATGCTCCGAGCAGCCGGTAGGGCTAGTAAAGACACGTACCCGACACGGCCGGCTTTGGAGGCGCCGCACACCGCAGTGCACGTATCGGCTTCGGCAGCCATATGCCGAGAACGATGGAGGACATCATGTCACCCCGGCTCGACGCATCGCCTACCCAAGAAGCGACGTCGACACCACCCCCGGAACATCTGGATCCCATCGAGCAGGACGACCTGGGAGTCGTCGAGGACGGTCTACTCGCCGGACTCCCGGAGATCCCCCCGTACGACGAGGTGGGCCCGGTCGACGCACGGGCCCTGTCCAAGACCCTGTTCGAGCGCCTGGAGTCGCTCGACGAAGGCAGTCACGACTACTCGTACGTACGCACCACGCTCGTCGAACTGAACCTCGCACTGGTCAAGTTCGCCGCCTCCCGGTTCCGCTCCCGCAGCGAGCCCATGGAGGACATCATCCAGGTCGGCACCATCGGCCTGATCAAGGCGATCGACCGCTTCGAGCACACGCGGGGTGTGGAGTTCCCCACTTTCGCGATGCCGACCATCATCGGCGAGATCAAGCGCTTCTTCCGCGACACCTCGTGGTCCGTGCGCGTACCGCGCCGCCTGCAGGAGCTGCGGCTGGACCTGGCCAAGGCCGGCGACGAACTGGCCCAGCAGCTCGACCGCGCGCCGACGGTGGCCGAGCTGGCGGACCGGCTGGGCATCACCACCGACGAGGTCGTCGAGGGCATGGCCGCGTCGAACGCGTACACCGCCTCCTCCCTGGACGCCCAGCCCGAGGAGGACGACGCAGAGGGCGCCCTGGCCGACCGGATCGGTTACGAGGACCACGGGCTCGAAGGCATCGAGTACATCGAGTCGTTGAAGCCGCTGATCGCCGAACTGCCGTCACGGGACCGGAAGATCCTGTCGCTGCGGTTCGTCGCCGGCATGACCCAGTCGGAGATCGGAGAGGAGCTCGGCATCTCCCAGATGCACGTCTCCCGTCTGCTGTCCCGGACGCTGGTGAAGCTGCGCAAGGGCCTCACGGTCGAGGAGTGATCACGGCCGCGTGACGTCCGTCCTCCAGGGGGCGGCCCGGAGGGTCCGGGCCGCCTTTCAGAGGTTCCGGGGCCTTTCGGCGTCCTCCCGTACGCCCCGGCGCCACACGCCCGTGACCAGCGGGACGCCCGGCCGGTAGGCCAGGTGGACGTGGCTGGGGGCGTCCAGCAGCACCAGGTCCGCGTACGCGCCCGGGACGAGCCGGCCGACGTCGGTGCGCCGCAGCGCCGCCGCCCCGCCCGCGGTGGCCGCCCAGACCGCCTCGTCGGGCGTCATCCCCATGTCCCGCACGGCGAGCGCGACGCAGAACGGCACCGACGAGGTGAACGACGAACCGGGGTTGCAGTCGGTGGACAGCGCCACGGTCACCCCCGCGTCCAGCAGCCGCCGGGCGTCCGGCCACGCGGCCCGCGTGGAGAACTCCGCACCGGGCAGCAGCGTCGCCACCGTCGAACTGTTCGCCAGCGCGTCCACGTCGGCGTCGGTGAGGTGGGTGCAGTGGTCGGCGCTGGCCGCGTCCAGCTCGACGGCGAGCTGCACACCGGGCCCGTACGAGAGCTGGTTGGCGTGGATCCGCGGATGCAGCCCCTTCGCCTTGCCGGCGGTGAGGATCGCGCGGGCCTGGTCGCCGTCGAAGGCGCCCTTCTCGCAGAACACGTCGATCCAACGGGCGTGCGGGGCACAGGCGTTCAGCATGTCACCGGTGACCAGGGCGACGTAGCCGGCCGGGTCGTCGGCGAACTCGGGGGCGACGATGTGCGCACCCAGGTAGGTCACCTCGTCGGTGTGACGGGCGGCCAGCCGCAGGGCACGGGCCTCGTCCTCGACGGTCAGCCCGTAGCCGGACTTGGTCTCGAAGGTCGTGGTGCCCTGCCGGAGCGCCTCCGCGAGGTGGCGGGTGAGGTTCGCCTCCAGTTCCGCGTCGCCCGCGGCGCGCGTGGCGGCGACCGTGGTGCGGATGCCGCCCGCGCTGTACGGGCGGCCCGACATACGGGCGTTGAACTCCTCCGTGCGGTCCCCGGCGAACACCAGGTGGGAGTGGGAGTCGACGAATCCCGGCAGGACCGCGCGGCCTCCCGCGTCGACCCGGTTGTCGGTGGCGGGTGCTTTGCTTGATTCACCGGTCCACACGACGCGGTCGCCCTCGATGACGACGGCCGCGTCCCGGACCAGGCCGAGGGGGTCCGTGTCGCGGAGGGAGGGGTCGTTGGTGACCAGCGTGGCGATGTTCGTGATGACGGTGGCACTCATGGTGTCCTCATGGGTCGCGTGCTCATGGGTCGTCAGGCGCGCAATTCCCGGATCGCCCGCGCGAGGGCTCCGGGCACGTCGGGGACCAGCGTGTGCGCCCCGTCGCGCACCACGTGCCGGCCTGCCACGACCGTGTGCCGGACGTCGGCGGCCGTCGCGGCGAATACGGCCGTCTCGGCGCCCAGCCTGGGCAGCGGTCCCACCGTCCTGACCGAGTCCAGCGCGACGGTGGTGAGGTCGGCGCGCGCCCCGGCCTCGATGACGCCGGTGTCGTCCCAGCCGAGCGCCGCGTGCCCGTCGACGGTGGCCGCGCGCAGCAGGGCCGCGGCCGTCCAGTGACCGCGGGTGCGGGTGCGCAGCCGCTCGTTCAGCTCCATCGCGCGCGCCTCCTCGAACAGGTCGACGACGGCGTGGCTGTCGGAGCCGAGGGAGAGCGGGGAGCCCTCGTTCTGGAGGGCCGCGGCGGGTCCGATGCCGTCGGCGAGGTCGCGTTCGGTGGTGGGGCACATGCAGGTGCCGGTGCCGCTGCCGCCGATCAGCGAGACGTCCTCGGCGGTGAGGTGGGTGTTGTGCACGCCGGTGGTGCGCGGCCCGAGCACGCCGTGCAGGGCGAGCAGTTGGGCGGGGGTGCAGCCGTGTGCCTCCCGGCAGGCGTCGTTCTCGGCGGTCTGCTCGGACAGGTGCACGTGCAGCGGGGCCCTCCGTTCCTCGGCCCAGCGCGCCACCGTCGACAACTGCTCCGCGGGCACGGCCCGCACGGAGTGCACGGCCGCGCCGATCCGCGCGTGGTCCCGGTCCTTGAGAAGTGAAGAGCGTGCGGCCCAGGACTCCGCGTCGCCGTCGGAGAAGCGGAGCTGGTGCGCGGTGGGCGGCCGGCCGAAGCCGGAGGAGAGGTAGGCGGCGTCGAGGAGGGTGATCCGGATGCCGGCCTCGGCGGCGGCCGCGAGAAGCGCCTCTCCCATGGCGTTGGGGTCGGCGTAGGGCGTGCCGCCGGGCGCGTGGTGCACGTAGTGGAACTCGCCGACGGTGGTGATCCCGGCCAGCGCCATCTCGGCGTACACGGCGCGGGCGAGGGCGTGGTAGCGGTCCGGGGTGAGCCGGTCGGCGGTGGCGTACATGACCTCGCGCCAGGTCCAGAAGGTGCCGGAGCCGACCTGGACGGTGGAGCGCAGGGCGCGGTGGAAGGCGTGGCTGTGGGCGTTCGCCAGTCCGGGGAGGGTCAGTCCGCGCAGGATCTCGGCGCCGGGCGGGGGCGCGGGGGTGCCGGTGCGGACGGCGGCGATGCGCCCGTCGGTCACGTCGAGGGTGACGCCGGGCTCGACGTGCGTGCCGAGCCAGGCGTGTTCCAGCCAGTACGTCCGCAAGGTGGCGGTCACGGTGCGGCCAGTCCTTCCAGTACGTCGGCGAGAGCGAGGACCCCGGCCACGCAGTCGTCCTCGGCGGCGTACTCGGCCGGGGAGTGCGAGACGCCGGTGGGGTTCCGTACGAACAGCATGGCGGTCGGGACGCGTCCGGCGAGGATTCCCGCGTCGTGTCCCGCGCCGGTGCCGAGGACGGGCACCTTCAGGCCAGCGTCCTTGCCGAGGATGCGGGCCAGCCGGTCGCGCAGGGCGTGGTCGAACTCGACGACGGGGGTGAAGGACTCGCGCTCCACGTCGAGCTGGACGCCGTGGGCGGCGGCGTACGCGCGGGCGGCCCGCTCCACCCCGCCGACCACCGTGTCCAGTCGCTCCTGGTCACTGGCGCGGGAGTCGAGCCAGCCGCGCACGAGGGAGGGCACGGCGTTGACGCCGTTCGGCTCGACGGCCATCTTGCCGAACGTGGCGACCGCGCCCGCGCGTTCGGCCTCCCGCCGCGCGGAGAGGACGGTCTCGGCGTACGGCAGCATCGGGTCGTGCCGGTCGGCGAGCCGGGTGGTGCCGGCGTGGTTGGCCTCGCCGCGGAAGTCGAACCGCCAGCGGCCGTGCGGCCAGATCGCGGAGGCGACGCCGACCCGGTCGCCGGTGAGGTCCAGCGCCCGGCCCTGCTCGACGTGCAGCTCGACGAACGCGCCGATGCGGCCGAGGCGCACGGGGTCGGGGCCGATGGCGTCCGGGTCGTGGCCGGCGGTCTCCATGGCCTGCGGGAGGGTGACGCCGTCGGTGTCGGTGAGCCGGTGCGCCTGGTCGACGGTGAGCGCGCCCGCGGTGAGCCGGGAGCCGACGCAGGCGAGCCCGAAGCGGGCGCCCTCCTCGTCGCCGAAGTTGACGATGCCGAGCGGCTTCGCCGGGCGGACGCCCCGGCGGCGCAGTTCGTCGAGGGCGGCGAAGGCGGAGACGACGCCGAGGGGCCCGTCGAAGGCGCCGCCGTCGGGCACCGAGTCCAGGTGCGATCCGGTGACCACGGCGTCCCCCTCGGCGGGGTCTCCGAGCCAGGCCCACTGGTTGCCGTTGCGGTCCACCTCGTAGGTGAGGCCGCGGCGGCGGGCCTGCTCGCGGAACCAGTCCCGGCAGTCGGCGTCGGCGCCGGTCCAGGCGAACCGGCGGTAGCCGCCGCTCGTCGAGTTCCGTCCGACGGGCAGCAGTTGCCGCCACATCTCGTGGAACGAATCAGGCTGTGGGCAGTCGTTCCGCGGGGCGGAACGCGTGGGCACAGCCGAGCCCGCAGTCGGCGACGACCCGACTGCCCCCACCGGAGAGGTGCCGTTCTGATTCACGCGGGGTCACCCTCACGCATGGGCACCCGCACACCCTTCGCGTCCGCCACCGACTCCGCGATGTCGTACCCGGCGTCCACATGCCGGATGACGCCCATGCCCGGGTCGTTCGTCAGCACGCGGCGGATCTTCTCGCCGGCCAGGGCGGTGCCGTCGGCCACGGTGACCTGCCCCGCGTGGAGGGACCGCCCCATGCCGACGCCGCCGCCGTGGTGGATCGACACCCAGGAGGCGCCGGACGCCACGTTGACCATGGCGTTCAGCAGCGGCCAGTCGGCGATGGCGTCGGAGCCGTCGAGCATCGCCTCGGTCTCCCGGTAGGGGGAGGCGACGGAGCCGCAGTCGAGGTGGTCGCGGCCGATGACGACCGGCGCGGACAGTTCGCCGCTCGCGACCATGTCGTTGAAGCGCTCGCCGGCCTTGTCGCGCTCGCCGTAGCCGAGCCAGCAGATGCGGGCGGGCAGGCCCTGGAAATGGACGCGCTCCCCGGCCATCTTGATCCAGCGGGCGAGGGACTCGTTCTCCGGGAAGAGGTCGAGGATCGCGCGGTCGGTCCTCGCGATGTCGGCGGGGTCGCCGGAGAGGGCGGCCCAGCGGAAGGGGCCCTTGCCCTCGCAGAACAGGGGGCGGATGTAGGCGGGGACGAAGCCGGGGAAGGCGAACGCCCGGTCGTAGCCGGCGAGCTGGGCCTCGCCGCGGATGGAGTTGCCGTAGTCGAAGACCTCCGCGCCGGCGTCCTGGAAGCCGACCATCGCCTCGACGTGCCGGGCCATGGACTCGCGGGCGCGGGTGGTGAAGCCGGCCGGGTCCTTGGCGGCGGCGTCGGCCATGTCCTCGAAGGAGGTGCCGAGGGGCAGGTAGGCGAGGGGGTCGTGGGCGGAGGTCTGGTCGGTGACGATGTCGATCGGTGCGCCCATGGCGAGGAGCTGGGGGACGACCTCGGCCGCGTTGCCGAGGACGCCGACGGACAGCGGGCGGCGGGCGTCGCGGGCCTCGGTGGCGAGCCGCAGCGCGTGGTCGAGGGAGTCGGCCTTCACGTCGAGGTAGCGGTGCTCGATGCGGCGGTCGATGGCGCGCGGGTCGCAGTCGACGCAGATCACGACGCCGTCGTTCATGGTGACCGCGAGCGGCTGGGCGCCGCCCATGCCGCCGAGTCCGGCGGTGAGGGTGATGGTGCCGGCGAGGGAGCCGCCGAAGCGCTTGGCGGCGACGGCGGCGAAGGTCTCGTAGGTGCCCTGGAGGATGCCCTGGGTGCCGATGTAGATCCAGGAGCCGGCGGTCATCTGCCCGTACATGGTCAGGCCGAGCTGCTCGAGGCGGCGGAACTCCTCCCAGTTCGCCCAGTCGCCGACCAGGTTGGAGTTGGCGAGGAGGACGCGCGGCGCCCACTCGTGGGTCTGCATCACGCCGACGGGGCGGCCGGACTGGACGAGCATCGTCTCGTCCTGCTTGAGGGTCCTGAGGGTGCGGACCATGGCGTCGAAGGAGCGCCAGTCGCGGGCCGCCTTGCCGGTGCCGCCGTAGACGACGAGCTTGTCGGGGTGCTCGGCGACCTCCGGGTCGAGGTTGTTCTGCAGCATCCGCAGGGCGGCCTCCTGCTGCCATCCCAGGGCGCTCAGCTCGCTGCCGCGCGGTGCTCGGACGGGACGCGGTCCTGACATGGGGTGCCTCCAGGTGGCCACACGACGTCTGCAGATATTCACATCCTCATCCGCTGAATAGAGCTAGTCAATACAGGGGGTGCGTCGGCGCCGCCGTCCGGGGGATGTTTGGCTGGATGCATGCGCGCGAACGAGCAGATACGTGACAGGACGGGCGACGTGACGGCCGGGGCCGACCCGAGGGCCGCCGGGCGGGCGGCCCGCCGGGACGCCGCGGTGCGGGCGGCCGTGGAGCAGGGCTTCCTCGACACCGACGCGCCTCTCGTGGGACTGCTGGACGTCACCGGCATCCGTGAGTCGGCGGCGGACCTGCGGGCCGCCTTCGAGGCCGTGACCGCGCCGGGCACTCCGGTGCTGCACGCCTTCGCGGTGAAGGCGAGCCCGCTGGTGCCGGTGCTGCGGCTGCTGCGCCAGGAGGGCATCGGCGCGGAGGTGGCCAGCCCGGGCGAGCTGGCGCTGGCGCGCGCCGCGGGCGTGGAGCCGGGGCGCACGGTACTGGACTCCCCCGCGAAGACGCCCGCCGAGCTGCGGGAGGCGCTGCGGCTGGGCATCGCCGTCAACGCGGACAACCCGCAGGAGCTGGAGCGCATCGACGCGCTGGTGGCCGGCACGGACGTGCGGTCGCCGCTGGGCATCCGGGTGAACCCGCAGGTCGGGGGCGGTTCCATCGAGGCGCTGTCGACCGCGACGGCCACGTCGAAGTTCGGTGTGGCGCTGCGGGACGAAGGCGCGCGGGAGTGGGTGGTCCAGGCATACCTGGACCGTCCGTGGCTGACCCGGCTGCACGCCCACACCGGCTCCCAGGGCATCGCCCTGACGATGATGGCGCGCGGGGTCGCGGAGACGTACGAACTGGCGGAGGAGATCAACCGGCGGGCCGGACGCCGGCAGGTCGACACCCTCGACATCGGCGGCGGACTGCCGGTGAACTTCGCCTCCGAGGAGACCGGCCCGACGTACGCGGAGTACGCGCGGCTGCTGAAGGAGACGGTGCCGGGGCTGTTCGACGGGCGGTACGGGCTGGTCACCGAGTTCGGCCGGTCCCTGCTGGCCAAGCACGGCACGGTGGTCACGCGCGTGGAGTACGCCAAGAGCGCGGGCGGCCGTCCGGTCGCGGTGACCCACGCGGGCGTGCAGGTCGCGACGCGCACGGTGTACGCGCCGCAGTCGTGGCCGCTGCGGATCGCCGCGTACGACGCGAAGGGGCTGCCCAAGGAGGGCCCGGCGGTCGTCCAGGACGTGGCGGGACCCGCCTGCTTCGCGGGCGACCTGCTGGCGCAGGGGCAGGAGCTGCCGCTGCTGGAGCAGGGCGATTTCGCGGCGGCGCTGGACACGGGCGCGTACTACTTCGCGCACCACTACGCCTACAACTCGCTCCCGCGCCCGGCCGTCCTCGGCTACGCGCAGTCGCCGTCGGGCGGGATCACCTTCGCGACGGTCCGCCCGGCCCAGCCGATCGAGGAGATCGTCACGGAGTCGGGCGCGGCCCACACGGAGTCCCTGACGGGCCTGGCCTGAGCCGCCTCGGCCGGGGCCGGACGGCGCACGTGCGCCCACCCGCGCCCCGGCTCACGCGCCCGGCGCGGCCGGTGGGCGCACGGCAGCGCGCACAGAGGGCCTCCGGCCGGGCGCGGCCGCGCCAAGCCGTCTCCGGCACCACCGGACCGGGCAGCGGACGCACGCCCACGCCCCGACCCCCCGCGCCCGGCAGACACCAGGGAGCCCGCCCAAGCGCGGATACGGCACGCTCCCGGCGCGCCCATACGCCGTTGGAGCCACCCCGGCCCGGCACAGGCCGCGCCAAGCCGTCTCCGGCACCACCGGACCGGGCAGCGGACGCACGCCCACGCCCCGACTCCCCGCGTCCGGCAAACACAAGAGAGCCCGCCCAGGCGCGGAAACGGCACGCGCCCGGCGCGCCCCTACGCCGTAGAGGCCAGCCCGGCCCGGCACAAGCCGCGCCAAGCCGTCTATGGCGGCACCGAACCGAGGAGCGGACGCCCACCCATGCCCCGGCCTTCCGCTCCCGGCGCGGCCGAGGGCGCACGGCAGTGCGCGCGGCCCAGGAGCCGATGCGCCGCAGGGGCCAGCCCGGCCCGGCACAGGCCGCGCCAAGCCGTCTCCGGCACCACCGGACCGGGCAGCGGACGCACGCCCACGCCCCGACTCCCCGGGTCCGGCAGGCACCAGGGAGCCCGCCCAGGCAGGGATACAGCTCACGCCCGGCGCGCCCATGCGCCCGTCCCGGCCGGCCCGGGGCGAGCCGCCTTCGCGCGTGGCGTGGGTTCGGATGTCGGGCCGGTGCGGCCGTGTGGGGGTGCGGGTTCATCCCGGGCGCGTGGTCGCCACGCGCCCGGGCCGTCACGCCGCCGTCGTCAGCCTGCGGCGGGCTCCGCCCGGGGCCGCGTCGCCCGCGGCGATGCCCGTGGTGCGGTAGGCCTTGACGGCGCGGCCGGCGGGACGGCCCGCGCCCTTGCGGAGCCAGTCCACGCGGACCCACAGCAGCACCTCGTCGGCCCGCTCCAGGCGGCCGATCCACGCCGCCTTCAGCCACAGCCCCACCCCGCACCCGGCGAGCACCATTCCGGCCGCGGCGGGCGCCGCGAGGGCCGAGCCGAGTGCCGCGAGGAAGGCGAGCAGCAGCCACCAGCGGTGCGCCCGGCGCCAGTTGCGCGCGGTGACCGCACGGTCCTGCAGCACGTCGTGCCGGCCCGCCCGGGCCGCCGCGCGGGCGAGTGCGCGGTACCGGCCCCGCCGCGTCAGCGTCACGAGGGCCGCGGCCACGAGGAACAGCGCGGCTCCGCCGAGCGCTCCGATCCGCAGCCCCGTCAGGCCCGGCACGAACGCCCCGGCGCCCGCGGCGACGACTCCCAGCCACCACAGTGGCGCGGCCCCGGCCCGTACGACGACGGCCACCCGGGCCAGCCCCTGTCCTCCGCGCGTCACGTCCAGCCTCCCGTCTTCCGATTCCTGAGGAAGTCCATCTGTGGGAAGTCCCTTACCTGTGGAACGCCTTCGAGGGAAGTCCCGTGCGTCGGACGCTAGCGGGGCAAGCTGAGACGAGTCTGAGAAGACGCGCGTCCCTCGCGCCGGTCACTCCACGAACAGCCCGCGCGCCGCGGCCCGGGTGTCGAAGTCCTCCAGCCGCGCCTGCGCGTCGGGCAGGTCGTCGCACATCGCCTCGAGCAGCACCCGCCCCAGCAGCATCGGCGCGCACGCGGTGTCGAACACCAGCGCCGTGCCGACGGCGGCCGGCAGCAGCAGGTCGGACACCTTGGCGACGGGCGCGAACGGCGAGTCGGCGACGGTGACGACGGTCAGCCCCGCCTCCTTGGCGTGGACGAGCGCGTCGAGGACCTCGCGCGGATGCCGCGGCAGCGCGAAGCACAGCAGCGCCGACGCCCCCGCCCGCACGGCCGCGTCGATCCGGTCGAGCAGCATCGTGCCGCCCTCGTTGAGCAGCCGTACGTCCGGGTGCACCTTGGCGGCGAAGTAGGCGAAGCCGTGCGCCTGGGCGGCGGCGGCCCGCAGGCCGAGCACGGGCAGGGGCCGGCTCCCCGCGAGCACCCGCCCCGCGCGCCGCACGGGCCCGGGGTCGGCCAGTACCTCCGCGAGATGGCGCAGGTTCTCGATCTCCGCCTCGACGGCCTGCTGGTACTCGTTGTGCGAGCCGGTGTCCGCGGCGGGTTCGGCCGGCGCGACCTCGCGCAGGTGGCGGCGCAGCGCGGGGTAGCCGTCGAAACCGAGGGCGACCGCGAAGCGGGTCACGGAGGGCTGGCTCACCCCGGCCAGTTCGGCCAGCTCCACGCTCGACAGGAACGGCACGTCGGCGGCGCGCCGCACCATGCTGTGGGCGATGCGCCGCTGGGTCGGCGTCAGCCGGTGCCCCTCGAAGAGCGCCTGGAGACGCGCCGCGGGGCTCTCGGTGCCGCTCATGACCTGACTCCCCCTCGGCCGTCCCCGGCCCATTCATCCGTCGTGACTTCTGCATGCCGTTATACAGGCGAACGCCGCACCGTGCCGGGCGGGCGCCGGACCCCGCCCGGATCACGCCATGTCGTGGATCCGGGGCCCTCTTCCCGGACACGTCCGGATCTCGACGATTTAGCCACGAGGTCCGCGCGGCCGGGAACGGCCGGATAGCGTAAGTCGTCGAACATGTAAGCAATTTGGACTCAGGTGCCCCACGGGGCACAGGGCGCAGGAGTGGGTGGGGGCGTGGACGCGCAGAGTCGTGGGCGGGCGGAAGGGGCCGATCCCGCCGACCAGTGGGTGCTCAATCCGCGGACCGGTGACTACGAACTGAGACTGGACGGCGGCGCACCGCCCCCGGCGCCCTCGGTGCCGCGCCAGCGCACCCCGCAGGCGCCCGGCCCGCGTCCCGGCGGCCCGCGGGAGCGTGATCCCGGCCCGCGTGACGGGGACGACGACACCGCGCCCGACGGCCCTCGCGACGCGCACCGCCGCAAGCGCAGGCAGCCGAAGAGGTCCGGCCGCCGCAAGGCGCTGATGTGGACCGGGGGTGTGATGGGCCTGGTGCTGGTCGGCGGCTCGGCGTTCGCGTACTACTGGTGGGACCGCCTGGGCGGGAACATCGACACCGTCGACATCGGTGACGTCGGCAGCGCCACCGTCCTCGGGGACGGCCCGGCCAACATCCTCGTCATCGGCAACGACGTCCGCACCGGCGAGGGCAACGAGGCGTACGGCAACCGGGACAACGTGACCGGGCACGCCGACACCACACTGCTGTTCCACGTCGCCGGGGACCGGTCCAACGCGACGGTGGTGAGCATCCCCCGGGACCTGATGACCGAGATACCGGACTGCGAGACCCGGCAGTCCGACGGCTCGACGAAGACGATCCCCGGCTCGGAGGGCAGGACCAAGTTCAACGAGTCCTACGGCGTCGAGGGCCGCGACCCCGGCTGCACCATGCGCACGGTCGAGCAGCTCACCGGCCTGGACGTGGACCACTTCATGATGTTCGACTTCAACGCCGTCAAGACGCTGTCCACGGCGGTCGGCGGCGTCGAGGTGTGCCTGGAGGAGCCGCTGAAGGACACCTCGGGCGGCACCAAGCTCGACCTGCCGGCCGGGAAGACCACCATCCAGGGCGAGGAGGCGCTGTCGTTCCTGCGCAACCGGCACGGGCTGAAGAACGAGAGCGACCTGGACCGGATCGGGATGCAGCAGAAGTTCGTCGCGTCGATGCTGCGCCGCCTCAAGGAGGACACGCTCGGCAGCCCGACGAAGATGCTGGACGTCGCCGACGCGGCCACCAAGTCCCTCACCGTGGACCAGGCCATCGGCAGCCCCGGCAAGCTGCTCACCCTCGCCAAGGAACTCGGCAAGATCGACCTGAAGAACATCACGCTGATGACGCTCCCGGTGATCGACAACCCTGACGAGCCGCGGCCCGTCACCGTCGTCCCGGACCCGGCCAAGGCACCGCAGGTGTTCTCGATGCTCCAGGACGACGTGTCGTTCACCGAGGTGAAGAAGCAGAAGAAGAAGGCCAAGGACAAGCAGGACGCGCTGCTGAAGGGCGCGCGGGCCGAGGCGTCCGCCGTGCGCGTCGACGTCCTCAACGGCGGCGGCCCGCAGGGCGCGGCCGGGGAGACGGTCACCTGGCTGCAGAACAGCCAGGGGGTGTCCCGTTCGGCGAACCAGGGCAACGCGCCCGCGAAGGTCTCCCGCACCCAGCTCGTGTACGCCCCGGACCAGGCGGACCAGGCCCGCAAGCTGGCCGACCTGATGGGCCTGCCCGCCGCCGCGATGAAGCCCACCGCCGAGGCCGGCGGCGACGCGCCGATGACCTTGACCCTCGGACCCGACTTCACGAAGGCCGGGGTGCCGGTCGCGACGCCGAAGAAGGTCGACGTCCCGCAGTCCCGGGCCGACGAGAAGATGTGCAAGGCCTGACCCTGGCCGGCGCGCGGGGGCCGCGGGACGGCGGCCCGCCCGAGCACGGGAACGGGGGTTACCCCCAGTGCGCGCCGGCTCCCGCGTCCCTACCTTGTGAGGCATGACCGGAATGGACGCGCGGGACGCCGAGCTGAAGAAGGAACTCCACGCCTCCCTGCAGGCCCGCAGGGATCTGGGCGAGGACTACGAGTCGGCCCTGATCGACTCGTTCCTGGAGAAGGTCGACCAGCGCATCGACGGCGCCGTGGAGCGCCGGGTGCGCCGGCAACTGGCCGAGCACCGGCTGACGTCGGCCCGGGACGCGCGGGCGCCGAAGGCCACGGACTCCTGGGGCGAGCGGTTCGGCTTCGGGATCGTGTCGATGGTGCTGGCGGTGCCGCTGTCCGCGATCGGCGGGGGCGTGGCCGACCTGCCGGGGCTGCTGGTCGCCTGGGCGGGGATCGTCGGCGTGAACGTCGTCCAGGTCGTGCGCGGCAACCCGGCGCTGTTCCGGGGCCGCCGCTCGGCACGGGACGACGACGCCTGGGAGGACTGAGCCGCAGGGGGTGCGTGGCGCACGCGCCGGGGAAAGAGTTTGCGCGGGGACCGCCGCACCCCCGTTGCCGGGGGGCGGGACGACGGCGGTCCCCGCGAACACGCGCTGCGCCACGGGCGTAGTGCGTTTCACAGGCGTCCATGGAGGTCCGGGAGCCGCTCCGGAGGTCCTTCGACGCCGTGTGGCCGTCGGCCGGTCCGGGGAGCCGCTCCCGTCCCGCCGACATCCACCACTGTGCCGGAGCTGTGTTAACCGGGTGCTGCGCGGGCGTGACGTGCTCGTACCACTTGCGGGAAGTCCCGCACGGGACGGACCGCGTTCCTGAGGTCCGGGACCCGGGCGCGGGTCGTCGTGGGTCGCTCGCGCAGTTCCCCGCGCCCCTTCGGGGCGCGTCCACCGCAGCACGCCCAGGGGCGCGGGGAACTGCGCGCCAAGCCCCCACCGCGCCGCAGACGGCATCACACCGCACCGCCCCCCTCAGGGGCGCGGGGAACTGCGCGATCGGTCACCCGTCCCGCCGCGGACGGCTACCTCACGCGCCGGTCTTGGCGAGGAAGGACAGCAGGTCCTGACGACTGACCACCCCGGTCGGCTTGCCCTCGACCAGCACGATCGCCGCATCCGCCTTGCCCAGCACCGCCATCAGGTCCGCGACCGGCTCACCGGAGCCCACCTGCGGCAGCGGCGCGGACATGTGCTTCTCCAGCGGGTCGTCGAGCGAAGCGCTCTTGCTGAACAGGTGGTCCAGCAGCTCCCGCTCGACGACCGAGCCGACGACCTCGGCGGCCATCACGTCCGGGTGACCGGCGCCCGGCTTGACGACCGGCATCTGCGAGACGCCGTACTCGCGCAGCACCTCGATGGCCTGGCCGACGGTCTCGTCGGGGTGCATGTGGACGAGGGACGGGATGTGGCCGCCCTCCTTGTCGTCCAGCACGTCGGCGACGCGGGCGCTCGGGCCGTTGTCCTCGAGGAAGCCGTAGTCGGCCATCCACTCGTCGTTGAAGATCTTGCTGAGGTAGCCGCGGCCGCTGTCGGGGAGCAGTACGACGACGACGTCGTCCTCGCCGAGCCGGGAGGCCACCTCCAGCGCCGCCACGACCGCCATGCCGCAGGAGCCGCCGACCAGCAGGCCCTCCTCCTTGGCGAGCCGGCGGGTCATCTGGAAGGAATCCTTGTCGGAGACGGCGACGATCTCGTCCGCGACCTCACGGTCGTAGGCGGTCGGCCAGAAGTCCTCGCCGACGCCCTCCACCAGGTACGGACGGCCGGAGCCGCCGGAGTACACCGAGCCCTCGGGGTCCGCGCCGATCACCTTGACGCGGCCGTCGCTGGCCTCCTTGAGGTAGCGGCCGGTGCCGGAGATGGTGCCGCCGGTGCCGACGCCCGCCACGAAGTGCGTGATCTTCCCCTCGGTCTGCTCCCACAGCTCGGGGCCGGTGGAGTGGTAGTGCGACAGGGGGTTGTTGGGGTTGGAGTACTGGTCCGGCTTCCAGGCGCCCGGCGTCTCACGGACCAGCCGGTCGGAGACGTTGTAGTACGAGTCGGGGTGCTCGGGGGCCACGGCAGTCGGGCAGACGACGACCTCGGCGCCGTACGCGCGCAGGACGTTGATCTTGTCGGTGGAGACCTTGTCCGGGCAGACGAAGATGCACTTGTAGCCCTTCTGCTGGGCCACGATGGCGAGTCCGACGCCGGTGTTGCCGCTGGTCGGCTCGACGATGGTGCCGCCCGGCTTCAGCTCCCCGCTCTTCTCCGCCGCCTCGATCATGCGCAGGGCGATGCGGTCCTTCACGGAGCCGCCCGGGTTGAAGTACTCCACCTTGGCCAGGACGGTGGCCCTGATGCCCTTGGTCACGCTGTTGAGCCGCACCAGCGGGGTGTTGCCGACGAGGCTGATCATCGAGTCGTGGAATTGCACCGTTGTCTCCGGACTGCTGCAAAAGAGGTGGTCGTGGTGGTGATGCCAGCCTAGGCCCTCCCCGGAGCCGGACCCGGCCGGGTCGTTCACTCCCTGTCGGGATTGGACCACCGTCCGTACGGGGCAAGACCTGGGTGTACGGCTACGAGGAGGTGGCGGCGAGCATGACGGGCATGTCGAGGGCGCGAGTGGCCCGGCGCATCGCGGCCGGCGCCGCGTACGGCGGCGGGGGGATCGGGCTGGTGGGCGCGGCGGCCGTGGGGCTGCTGCTGGCGGAGGCGCAGCTGGCCCGGCGCCGTGTGGGCAACGGCACGTCACCTCACGTGCCCACCGCGGACGGACTGTACGGCGCCTCCTACACGGTGCCGGGTGAGCCGGCGCTGCGGCTGACGATGCTGGGCGACTCCACGGCCGCCGGGCAGGGCGTGCACCGGGCCGGGCAGACGCCGGGCGCGCTGCTCGCCTCCGGGGTGGCGGCGATCGCGGAGCGTCCGGTGGGGCTGTCCACGGTGGCGGTGCCCGGGGCCCGCTCGGACGACCTGGACCGGCAGGTGAGTCTGGCGCTGGCGGACCCGTCGCGGGTGCCGGACATCTGCGTGATCATGGTCGGCGCGAACGACGTGACGCACCGGATGCCGGCCACCCGGTCCGTGCGCCACCTCGCCTCGGCGGTGCGGCGGCTGCGGACGGCCGGCGCGGAGGTGGTGGTCGGCACGTGCCCGGATCTCGGCACGATCGAGCCGGTACGGCAGCCGCTGCGCTGGATGGCCCGCCGGGCCTCGCGGCAGCTCGCGGCGGCGCAGACGATCGGCGTGGTCGAGCAGGGCGGGCGCACGGTGTCGCTGGGCGACCTGCTGGGGCCGGAGTTCGCGGCGAACCCGCGGGAGCTGTTCGGCCCGGACAGCTACCACCCCTCGGCGGAGGGGTACGCGACGGCGGCGATGGCGGTGCTGCCGACGGTGTGCGCGGCGCTGGGACTGTGGCCGGAGGAGGACCGGCCGGACGCCGCCCGCCGCGAGGGGTTCCTGCCGGTGGCGCGGGCGGCGGCGGAGGCGGCGTCGGAGGCGGGTACGGAGGTCACGGCGGCGATGCCGACGGGGCCTCGGGGCGCCTGGGCCCTCCTGAAGCGCCGGCGGCGCCGGCGGGTCACGGAATCCGAGCCCGAGCCGTCGACGCAGCCGTCGCCGTGACCCACCTCGCGCTTCTGCGACGCCGGGGCGGGTGGTATGTGGCCGGTCGCGCAGTTCCCCGCGCCCCTGAAGGGGCGTACCGCCCCAGCTGCGGGCAGTCGTGCCGCCTTGCAACGCCGGGGGCGGGTGGTCTGTGCCTGATCGCGCAGTTCCCCGCGCCCCTTGTAGGGGCGTACCGCCCCAGCTGCGGGCAGTCGTGCCTCCCCCAGTGCCTTAATGGCCTGGGGGGACCCCCAGGGCGGCACGGGTGGGCGCAGCGGCACCCCTCCGACGCCGGGTGCGGGGCCTCCGTGGCTGAGCGCGCAGTTCCCCGCGCCCCTGAGGGGCGCTTCCGTCACGGTCGCTGGAAGCGGGGCCATAGAAAAGCAAGCGCTTAGAAAGTTGCGGCCCATCTCACACCCCGACACCCGTGACCCCGGTCATACGGCCGGGTAACTTCCCAACGGACGCCGCCCAGCGCCCCGCCGCACCCTCTTCACTCTGGAGCCGTGATGCCCGAAGCCGTGATCGTTTCCGCCGCCCGCTCCCCCATCGGCCGCGCCTTCAAGGGCTCGCTCAAGGACCTGCGGCCGGACGACCTGACCGCCACGATCATCCAGGCGGCCCTCGCCAAGGTCCCCGAGCTGGACCCGAAGGACATCGACGACCTGATGCTCGGCTGCGGCCTGCCCGGCGGCGAGCAGGGCAACAACCTCGGCCGGGTCGTCGCCGTGCAGATGGGCATGGACCACCTCCCCGGCTGCACCATCACCCGCTACTGCTCCTCCTCGCTGCAGACCTCCCGCATGGCGCTGCACGCGATCAAGGCCGGCGAGGGCGACGTCTTCATCTCGGCCGGCGTCGAGACGGTCTCGCGCTTCGCGAAGGGCAACTCCGACAGCCTCCCGGACACCCGCAACCCGCTGTTCGCCGAGGCCGAGGCCCGCACCGCCGAGGTCGCCCAGCAGGAGGGCACCACCTGGCACGACCCGCGCGAGGACGGCCTGGTCCCCGACCCGTACATCGCGATGGGCCAGACCGCGGAGAACCTCGCCCGCTGGAAGGGCGTCACCCGTCAGGAGATGGACGAGTTCGGCGTCCGCTCGCAGAACCTCGCCGAGGAAGCCATCAAGAACGGCTTCTGGGAGCGCGAGATCACCCCGGTGACGCTGCCCGACGGCACGGTCGTCAGCAAGGACGACGGCCCGCGCGCCGGCGTCACCATGGAGGGCGTCTCCGGCCTGAAGCCCGTCTTCCGCCCCGACGGCCTGGTCACCGCCGGCAACTGCTGCCCGCTGAACGACGGCGCCGCCGCGCTGGTCGTCATGAGCGACACCAAGGCGCGCGAGCTGGGCCTGACCCCGCTGGCCCGGATCGTGTCCACCGGCGTCTCGGGCCTCTCCCCGGAGATCATGGGTCTCGGCCCGGTCGAGGCGAGCAAGCAGGCCCTGCAGCGGGCCGGCCTGACCGTCGACGACATCGACCTGTTCGAGATCAACGAGGCGTTCGCCGCCCAGGTGATCCCGTCCTACAAGGACCTGGGCATCCCGCTGGACAAGCTGAACGTCAACGGCGGCGCCATCGCCGTCGGCCACCCCTTCGGCATGACCGGCGCCCGCATCACCGGCACGCTCATCAACTCCCTGCAGTTCCACGACAAGCAGTTCGGTCTGGAGACCATGTGCGTCGGCGGCGGCCAGGGCATGGCGATGGTCATCGAGCGCCTGAGCTGAGACCGGTCACGCCGCTGAGTCACCCGGGCGGCACGCCGCGTGAGATTCCGGCCCGGCACCCCCGTTCTCCGGGGTGCCGGGCCGTTCTGTGATCCAAATTCCCCCAGGATGTGACCTACGCCTCGCGGGAGGGGTATCGGCGCAGGTCACGGAAGCCGCATCAGGTGCCTACACCCCGCCGGACTGTCCGATTCGTGACGTTACGCACTGACAGATGGTTAGTCCGCCCTTCAAGCTGATGTAGGAAGTCGGGGGTCGACTGTGAACCGGGAGTACGTCAGTGAGCGCCATGCCGATCGCCCTGCTGATCACCACGGCCGCCACCGGAGCCGTGGGCGTCGCCGTCCTGCGCAGTGTGCTGGTGCTGCGTCGACAGGTCGCGGCGCTGCACACCGAGCTGGCCAGGAGCCGGACCACGGGCCGTGCCGAGGTCCCGCACGCCCGCTCGGCGGGACCGGACGAGATACGCGCCGCGGTCGCGGAGGCGCTCGCCGAGGAGCGGGAGCGCGAGCTGGCCGAGGCGCGGGCGTTCTGGGCCGCCCAGGAGGCGCGTGACGCCTCCGAGGGCCCGTCCCTGCTGGGTCTGCCCGACAGCGAACTGTTCCTGCCCCGGCAGGCCGATTTCGCGGGCCTGGAGCCGGTCTCCGAGCCCGGCGGCGACACCGAGGAGCACGCCGGGGACTCCCCCGAGCTGGCAGCGGCCCGCCGCCGTCACCCCTCGCACCCGGACTTCGTTCCGCACTCCTCGCCGGTCGTGAGCGACCACGAGCGCACGGTGGAGGTGCTGGAGGAGCTGGCGGCCGCGCGCACCGAGCTGACCGACGTCCGTCCGGGCCCGCTGGGCACCCTGGACGTGTACGTGTTCGCCGACGGCACCACGCTCTGCATGACGCCGGGGCACCGCGAGACCGCGGACCGCCTGGCCGAGGCGCTGCGGGCGGGCGAGACGCCGTTCCTGCTGGGCGGCTCCGGCATCTCCGGGGCGTACACGCTGACGTTCTCCTGCGGTGAGGACAGCGTCTACATCCTCGCGGACCGCGTCATCGCGTCCCTGTAGCGCGGGGCGCCGCGCCCCATCACCGCCCGGCGCACGCCCCTCGCGGGGTCACACACCCGCGCGCTCGCGTGCCTCCTCCACGAGCCGGGCGGCCTCGGCCACTTCCTCGTCGCTTTTCAGCACGAGGGCGAAGTCGTGTCCGGCGACGGTGATCTGGTCGGCGGCGGCGAACATGCCGGCGTCCGGCATCTCGCGCGGCTCGGTGCCCGGCTCCTCGACATGCTGGGTGCGCCGCGCCAACTCCCTGGCCAGCGCGAGCGCCTCGGCCGCCGCTCCCCGCTGCAGCCGGCTCTGCGGCGCGGCCCGCAGGCGGTCGGCGAAATGATCCACGGCACGGGTGAAGGGCGTCGTATCAACCACGCGGCGAGCGTACGCGGCGCGGCAGGACTGTTGCCAACGGACGGGCGCTCGGGCACGGTGACCTGAAGGACCGGCTTGTATCCCAGCGTCCGGAGGCGCCGATGTCCCAAGTCTTCTCCGCAGAGACCCATCGCAACATGCTCGCCCGCATCCCGCACTGCACCGGTCGTGAGATCTCCGACTGGCTGCGCACCGTCGAAGAAGGCCCGGCGCTCGTCCGCTTCGAGGAGAAGGTCAGCTGGCTGAGGCACGAGTACGACCTGGCGTACGGCCACGCCAAGGCGATCGTGCACGAGTACGACCTGCGGAGGGCGGCGCGCAGGCTGCTCTAGCCGGCGCCCAGCCCGTCCCCCGGAACGGACCCGGGACACGGCGAAGGGCCCCGGTCGGAACCGGGGCCCTTCGTCATGCCGTGCGGCGGACGCCGAAGCGTCAGTCGCTGTTGAGGATCGAGATGAGCCGCAGGAACTCGAGGTAGATCCACACCAGCGTCAGCGTGAGGCCGAAGGCGGCGAGCCAGGCCTCCTCGCGCGGGGCGCCGTAGGCGATGCCGTCCTCGACCTGCTTGAAGTCCAGGGCGAGGAAGCAGGCGCCGAGGATGATGCCGACGACGCCGAAGAGGACGCCGAGGGCGCCGCTGCGGAAGCCGAGGCCGTCACCGCCGCCGATCACCGCGAACAGCAGGTTCACGGCCATCAGCAGGATGAAGCCGAGGGCGGCCGCCATCACGAAGCCGTAGAAGCGGCGGTTGACGCGGATCCACCCGGCCTTGTAGGCCACCAGCACACCGGCGAACACCGCCATGGTGCCGAGCACGGCCTGCATGGCCGCGCCGTCGGCGATGCGGTTGTCGACGACGCTGGAGATGACGCCGAGGAACACGCCCTCGAAGGCGGCGTAGGTCAGGATCAGCGCGGGCGACGCCTTGCGCTTGAACGCCTGTACGAAGCCCAGGACCATGGCGATCAGCGCGGAGCCGATGCCGATGCCGTAGGACCGGCCGATGTTGGCGTCGTCGACGGGCAGCAGCGCCCAGGCGAGCGCGGCGGTGACGATCAGCACGCCGAGCGTGGTGCCCGTGCGCATCACGACGTCGTCGATGGTCATGCGGCCGGCCGTGGCGGGGGCCTGCGGCGGCGCGCCGTACTGCTGCTGCTGCGCGTACGGGTTCTGGGCGTACGGGTTGCCCGTCGGCTGTGCGTACGGGTTGGCCTGCGTGGCGACTGCGGGGCCCCCGGCCTGCGGCGCGGTGTTGAAGCCCGCGTAGCCGTTGTCGCGGCCGAACCCCCGTCGCGAGAAGACCGGGTTACTGCTCCTCATTTCACTCCTCCATGGCCACTCGGTGCGGCCTTGGCTCAAGAGTAATAGGTAGGCAAAGGAATGACCCTAATGCTTGGGGAGGATCTTTCCCTTGTTGTGCTGCGCAACACGCTACGCGTCCTGGTGATTCCCTTCACGGCAGGTGACGGACCGGTACCGAGCCGGTACCTGCCCGGAACCGGCCGGAGACAGTGATCACCCGAGGGGGAGTCCGGTGTAGCCCTCGGCGAGGTCGGCGGCGGCGGACCGGCTGGTGGCGATCCGGTCCAGACGGGCGAGCTGCAGCCGGTCGTCGAAGGCGGTGGCGCCGGGGTCCCGGTGCAGCAGCGTGGTCATGTCGTAAGAGAACCGCTCGGCCTGCCAGACGCGGCGCAGGCAGGTCGCGGAGTAGGCGTCCAGGAGCTCGGTGGAGCCGGTGCGCCGTTCGTGTTCCAGGGCGCGGGCGAGGACCACGACGTCCCCGACGGCGAGGTTGAGGCCCTTGGCTCCGGTCGGGGGCACGATGTGGGCGGCGTCACCGGCGAGGAAGAGACGTCCGTACCGCATGGGCTCGTGGACGTAGGAGCGCATCGGGGTGACCGACTTCTGGGTGACGGGGCCGCGCTCCAGTCTCCAGTCGTCGGCGGTCTCCAGGCGGAGGGCCAGCTCGTCCCAGATCTCCTCGTCCGTCCACTCCTCGGCCTTGGTGTCCTCCGGCACCTGGAGGTAGAGGCGGGACACGGTCGGGGAGCGCATGGACAGCAGGGCGAAGCCGCGGTCGTGGCGGGCGTAGACCAGCTCGTCGTGGGAGGGCGGCACGTCGGCGAGGACGCCCAGCCAGGCGTACGGGTAGCTGCGCTCGTGCACGCGGGAGACGGCGGCGGGGACGGCGGCCCGGCACACCCCGTGGAAGCCGTCGCAGCCGGCCACGTAGGCGCACTCCAGCGCCTCCTCGCGGCCGTGGCGGCGGAAGCGGATCCGCGGGGCGTCGGTGTCCACGTCCTCGACGGCGAGCACCTCCGCCTCGAAGAGCACGGGGGGACCGTCGGTCCCGGCGAGGGCGATGAGGTCCTTGCAGACCTCGGTCTGGGCGTAGACGGTGACGCGGCGGCCGCCGGTGAGGTCCGGGAAGTCGACGCGGTGGCGGCGCCGCCCGAACCGCAGCTCGATGCCGTCGTGGGGCAGGCCCTCGCGGTCCAGCCGCTCCCCCGCCCCGGCCGCCCTGAGCGCGTCGGCGGTGCCCTGCTCCAGCACCCCGGCCCGCTGTCTCCGCTCCACGTAGGCGCGGTCGCGGCACTCCAGGACGACGCAGTCGATGCCCGCGAGCCGCAACAGCCGCGCCAGCATCAGCCCGGCGGGACCGGCCCCCACGATCCCCACGGTGGTACGCACCGGTCGCCCCCCTTCACCCACGCCCGCCCGCGAGTCTCCGGCCCCGCCCACCGAGGTGTCAACGGGCCGCACGGGCTCCGGTCGCTGCCGCGCCGGGCCCGCCCTGCTCGACCGCCGGCTCGGCCGCCACCGGGCTTCACCCGCGCCTGCCGCTCCCCCGGGGGATCGCGAAGGACACGAGCACCGCGAGGAGGGTGAAGCCGAGGGCCCACCAGAACGCGTGCCGGAAGCCGAGCGCGGGAGATGACGCCGTGGTCATCGCGGCCTGGAGCGTCACCGCGAGGACCGCCGTGCCGAAGGAGCCGCCGAGCTGCTGGCCGATGCGGCTGATGACGCTCGCGTGCGGCACCTCGTCGCGGGCGAGCCCTTCGAACGCGAGGGCCATGAGGGTCACGGTCACCGCGCCGAGACCGAGACCGCGGACGAACAGGAACACGCTGATGAGGACGAGGTCGGTGTGGGCCGTGGCGCCGAGGAACGGCACCGTGCCGATCACGACGAGCACGAAGCCCGCGACCACGACCCACCGGGACCCGATCGCCTCGGACAGGCGTGCCGCCGGGGTCCGGCTGAGCAGGGTGCCCACGCCCTGCGGGATCAGCAGCAGTCCCGCGACGAGCGGCGTCATCCCGCGCAGCTGCTGGAAGTACAGCGGGATCAGCAGCATGGCGCCGTAGAGGGCCACGCCCGAGAGGAACAGCAGCAACGTCGAGGACGACAGCGGCAGGTGGCGGAGCAGCCGCAGGTCGACGAGCGCGTCCGTCCTACGGCGCAGGGCGCGCCAGGTGAAGACGCCGGTCGCGGCCAGGCCCGCCGACACGGGGACGAGCACGTCCGGGTGCAGGAACCCGCCGTCCCTGCTGGCGTCGCTCAGTCCGTACAGCACGGCCGCCAGGCCCGAGGACATGAGGGCGAACCCGGTGACGTCGAGCTTCGCGGGGCGGGTCTCCTCGTCCTTGGGCAGGTACTTCAGCGCGAGGGCGATGCCGGCGAGGACGAAGGGGACGGTGACCAGGAACAGCCAGCGCCAGTCGAGCCGGTCCAGCACGATCCCGCCGAGCACCGGGCCGAGGATCGGGCCCAGGGAGGTGGGGATGCCGACGACGGCCATGACACGCGCGAGGCCCTTGCCGCCCGCCGCATGCATCACGAGCGTGGACATCATCGGCATGAGGATGCCGCCGCCCACGCCCTGCAGCACGCGGAACGCGATCAGCGAGGTGGCGTCCCACGCCAGGGCGCTCAGCACGGACGCCGCGAGGAAGACGAGCAGGCCCAGGATCCACAGGCGCCTGCCGCCGAGGCGCCGCTGCGCCCACGGGACGATCGGGATGACGACGGCGAGGGCCAGCAGGTAGCCGGTGCTGATCCACTGGATCGTCGCCAGGGGGACGTCCAGGATCCCGGCGAGCGGCTCGATCGCCACGGCCACGATGGTCGTTCCGAACAGGACGCCCAGCGCGCCGACGACGACGGTCCAGGCGACCGGCCACACCTCTGAGGTGAGCTCCTCACTCCTCACGTCCGCTTCAGGTGCTTTCGTACTCACTTCGAACCTCTTTAAGAGACACGGTGTATCTTCTAAGGGAGAGTACGTCGAGGAAATAGGAAACGCAATGTCTCTTAACGAGGAAGGGGCCGCAGGCGAGGCGCCGCACGCGCCCAAGCGGCGCCGCCGCGGCGCGGAGCTGGAGAAGGCGCTGCTGGACGCCGCCTGGGCCGAGCTGATGGAGTCCGGCTACGAGGTGATGACCTACGACGCGGTCGCCGAGCGGGCCTGCACCAGCCGGGCCGTGCTCTACCGCCGCTGGCCCGCCAAACGCGACCTGGCCCTCGCCGCGGCCGCCTCCCGGCTCGGCGCCGACATCCACGCGCCGGCCCCCGACACCGGCTCCCTGCGCGGGGACGTCGTAGCCCTCATGCACGCCGCCAACGACGCCCGCGCGCGCATCGCCATCCAGCTGGCCGCGCGACTGGACGGCGCCGACCGCGACGCGCCCACGCTCGCCGACCTGCGCAGCCGGCTCACCGAGAGCCGCGGCAGCCGGATGCGGACCGTCCTCGAACGCGCCCGCGACCGGGGCGAGATCGCCACGGCGGACGTCCCGCCCCGCGTCCGGAACGTGGCCTTCGACCTGCTGGCCAACGAGGTGCTGGTCACACAGTCCTCGGCGACCGACGAGGCCGTCGAGGAGATCGTCGACGAGGTGTTCCTGCCCCTCGTCCACGCCGTGACAGGACCCGGTTCGCGCACGGGCGCCGAAGCCGGGTCCCGGCAGGCACCGCGGGACTAATCCCGCGGTATCCACGGGCCGGCGAGCCGGATACCGCGGGCCGATGCCCGAAAACGGACCCGTTCCTAACGTGGTGAAACATGATCGTCGCTCAACACCTGACCAAGCGGTACGGCGAACGGACCGCCGTGGAGGACCTCTCCTTCACGGTGCGGCCCGGCGTCGTCACCGGCTTCCTCGGCCCCAACGGCGCGGGGAAGTCCACCACCCTGCGCATGCTGGTGGGCCTCGACCACCCCACCTCCGGCACCATCACCGTCGGCGGGCGCCGGTACGCCGACCTGCCCGACCCGCTGCGCCACGTCGGCCTGCTCATCGACGCCAAGGGCGTGCACCGGGGCCGCTCCGCCCACGCGCACCTGCTCGCCCTCGCTCAGACCCACGGCATCCCCGGGTCCCGGGTGCGGGAGGTGCTCGACCTGGTCGGCCTGGGCCCGGTCGCGCACAAGCGGGCCGGCGGCTTCTCCCTGGGCATGGGGCAGCGGCTGGGCATCGCCGCCGCCCTGCTCGGCGACCCGGAGGTCCTCGTCCTGGACGAGCCGGTCAACGGCCTGGACCCGGACGGTGTGCTGTGGCTGCGCCGGCTGCTCGCCGGGTACGCCGCCCGCGGGCGCACCGTGTTCCTCTCCTCCCACCTGATGAGCGAGCTGTCCCTGATCGCCGACGACCTGGTGGTGATCGGCCAGGGGCGGCTGCTCGCCACCGGCACCGTCTCCGACGTCATCGCCTCCGTCGCCCCCGCGTCGGTACGCGTGGTCACCCCGGCCGCCTCCGCTCTCGCGTCCGTGCTCCAGGGCGCGGACACCACCGTGACCTCCCTGGACGCGGAGACGCTGGAGGTCCAGGGCCGCTCGGCCCGCGAGATCGGTGAGATCGCGAGCGCCCACCGCATCCCCCTCCACGAACTCTCCCCCCGGCGCATCACGCTGGAGGAGGCCTTCATGCAGATCACCCGCAACGCCGTCGAGTACGGCACGCCCGGGGGCGCCGCACCCCGCACCTCCGCACCCCTGGAGTCCGTCCGATGACCGCCGCCACCCCGCCCGCGCCGGACCTCGGCACCGCCCGCGTCACCGCCAAGGGGCTGCTGCTCTCCGAATGGACCAAGCTCCGGTCGGTCCGGTCGCTGCGGATCACCCTCGCCGCGTCCTTCGCCTTCGTGGCCGGTCTCAGCGCCTATCTCCTGATCGAGGGACAGACCCTCGGCGACGGGGCCGCGGCCGACATCCCGTTCAGCTTCACCGCCGTCTACCCGCTCGGGGTGCTCACCCTGATCGTCCTGGGCGTGCTCGTCGTGACGGGCGAGTACAGCAGCGGCTCGATCCGGGCGAGCGTCGTGGCCGCGCCCCGGCGCACCGGACTGCTCCTCGCCAAGGCGGCCGTCCTGACCGGGGTGACCACGGCACTCGGCGCGGTCATGTCCGTGCTGCTGTACCTGCTCACCCGGATCACCGGCGCGATCCCCTCCGCGGCGGGCATGTCGCTGTTCGACACCCGGATGTTCTGGGGCGTGCTCGCCGCAACGCTCCTGCTGCCGTTCGGCGCGCTCTTCGGGCTGGTGCTCGGCTCGCTCGTCCGCAACGCCGCGGCCGCGATCACGCTGTACTTCGGCGTGTTCCAGCTCGGCCCGCAGATCTTCCCGGCGTTCCTGCCCGACGGGGTGTCCGGCTTCACCGACTGGATGCCGTTCGCCGCCATGGACGTCGTGCGCGGCGCCGGGATCGCGGACGGACCGTACGGCGTCGGCACGGCGGTCGTCGTCCTGCTCGCCTGGGTCGCCGCGCTGGGCGGCGTCTCGTGGTGGCTGCTGAAGACCCGCGACATCTGACCCGGAAGGCGACGGACGAGTGCCCATGCGTGTCGCGGACGCCGCGGTGACCGATCCGCTCCAGGGGATGAGCGCCTTCGACCGGCGCCACCCCTGGGGCTGGGACCTCGGCCTGGCCCTGCTCGTCACCGCCGTGTCCTTCCTCGCGAGCCCGCCGTCCGGTCCGCCGGGCTGGGCGGTGCTCGCCGCCGTGCACGGCGCCGTCGCCCTGCGCCGGCGCCTCCCGTACGCCGCCCTCCTGACCGCCTCGGGCGGCACCCTGGTCTCCGCGGCGAGCGCCCTCGCCCTGGGCGGGACGGCCGCGTGGACGTACCTGGCCGTGTGGGTGACGCTGTTCGGCGCCGTCCTGCGGGACGGCCGGCGGTGCGTGACCGGGACCGCGACCGGGGTCGTCGCGGTCCTGGCGGTGACCGCCCTGGCCGCCCCGCCCGACGCCGAGGGGACGTCTCCGCGGGAGCGCCTCCTCCTCGTCCTTGCGGTCGCCGCCATGGGCGCCGCCGCGGTCCTGCTCGGTCTGCTCGTACGGGGCAACCGCGCCCGCCTCGCCGCCGAGCAGGCCGAGATCGCCCGTACCGCGGCGGTCGCCGAACGCTCCCGCATCGCGCAGGAGATCCACGACGTCATCGGCCACAACCTGTCGGTCATCACGGCCCTCGCGACCGGCGGCGGCGTGGTCGCCCGCACCTCCCCGGACGAGGCGGTGCGCGCGTTCGACGCCATCGGCGAGGTGAGCCGCACCTCCGTGCGGGAGGTGCGGCACGTGCTGCGGGTGCTGCGCGAGGACGCCGGCGCCGACGGCACGCCCCTGAGCCCGCAGCCCCGGCTCGACGACCTGACCGACCTCCTCGACGCACTGCGGGACGCCGGGCTCGACGTCGTCCTGCGGCGCACCGGCGATCTGCGCACCCTCGACACCGGCCGGCAGCTCGCCGTCTACCGCGTCGTGCAGGAGTCCCTCACCAACGTGCTCCGGCACGCGGGCCCCGCGCCCCGCGCCCGCGTCGACGTCGAACGCGGGACGGACGCCGTCACGGTGACCGTCACCGACACCGGCGCCGCGCCCGCCGCCCCGAAGCCCGGCGGCCACGGCCTGCCGGGGATGCGCGAACGCGTCGAGGCGTACGGCGGCACGTTCGAGGCCCGGCCCACGGCGACGGGCTGGCGGGTGCGGGCACGCCTGCCCGTCGGCGACGCCGGCGGCTCGGGGACGTACCCGCCGGCGACGAGGACCGGGGGGCCCGCGGCCGGTTCCGTGGGAACGGAGGACGGGAGGCCGGGAACGGCATGACGGACACGCCCCGAACCATCCGGGTGCTGATCGCGGACGACCAGCCCCTCCAGCGGATGGGCACGACGATGTTCCTCACCGGGCAGCCGGACATCGAGGTGGCCGGTGAGGCGGGCGACGGCGGCGAGGCGGTGCGGCTGGCGCGGGAACTGCGCCCCGACGTGGTGCTGATGGACGTGCGGATGCCGCACCTCGACGGCATCGCCGCCACCCGCCGGATCGTGACGGACCGCCAGGGATCCGAGGAGGCGCCGCGCGTCCTGCTGCTGACGACGTTCGACCTCGACGAGTACGTCCTGTCCGGCGTCGAGGCCGGGGCGAGCGGCTTCCTCACGAAGGACGCCGAGCTGGGCGACCTGCTGTCCGGGATCCGGGCGGTGGCCGCGGGCGACGCGGTGATCGCGCCCAGCGCCACCCGGCGCCTCCTGCGCCGCCTCGCGGCGGGGCACCCGGACCCCGTGCCGCTGTCGGCGGAGGAGCACGCGGGGATCGGCACGCTCACCGCGCGGGAGCGGATGATCCTCGTCGCGATCGGCGAGGGTCTGACGAACGCGGAGATCTCCCGGCGGCTCCATCTCGCCGAGTCGACGGTGAAGAGTCACGTCGGCCGGATCTTCGGGAAGATCGGCGCCCGGGACCGCGTCCACGCCGTCATCCTGGCCTTCCGGGCGGGCCTGGTGCGGGTCTGACGGGACGGCCCTGTCCGTGTGCCGGTGCCGCGGACGGGCGGCGGCGGACGCCGGCCTTCCCCGGAGGGGCCGGGCCTCGCGGCCGTGGTGGTGCCCGGAGCCGGACTTGAACCAGCTTTGTAAAAACGCGCTGACCTGCGAAAACGCCCCCATCAGGCACTTCCCCCCGCCCGCAACTCCCCGTACTGGCCCGGTTCCCTCCGGATTGGCCCCCCGTGCGCCAGAAAACTGGCGCAACTGGCGCACGGGGTCTCCACCGGCTACGAAGCCGTCACAAGACCAGCCGACAGCCTCTCCGCCGCCCGGGACACGGTCATGACCGGATCCATGTCATCGGGGAAGTCGAACCACTCGCCGGTCACCCGGAACCGCTCGAACCGCGCGTGCAGGAGCTGCTCCAGCCGTTCGTCGCCTGGCACCTTCCAAAGCACCACCAGTGGGAACGGGTTGCCAGTCTGGAGCTCCGGCAGACGCCTCGTCGGGTTCCCTGTCCCAATCTTCACCGGCCGGAAGTCCTCCGAGCCGATCAGGTAGACGAACCGCTCCCGTGGAGCCCTCGCGCGCTGCCTCTTGGGGCTGCCGACCAGATCGGTCCGTACCGTTTCGTAGGAGACCCGCAGGGCGGTGGCCACGGCCTTCAACGGCAGTCCTCGGGAGGTGAGGTAGAGCGCGATCTCCTTGCGTTCCAGGCTGGGAATCTGAGGGATCTCCCACTCCCCGGCGATGTAGTCGCCCCACGTCAGGTACCCCAAGCTCGTCCAGGACGTGGTCCTGAAGGCATGCGCAACGTCCGCCCAGTGGCCGGGATCCACGGGCATGCCAGTAGTGTCGTTCACGTCGACCTGCTTCCTTGCTTCCAGGTTGGCTCCGCCTCGGGGTGTTCCAGCACCCCGGGGCTTTGATCATTCTCGCCCATCAATCGGGCTCTTTGAGTCAATTTCCCGGAGTTGCCCGGCTCTTGGTGCATAAGGGGAGCAGGGCGCCGGTGATGGCGCTCCCCCCGTGCTTCCGGCAGATCCCGCGCTGAGTGCCGAACCGGCTTGGAGCCGTATATCGGGGGCAGAAGCGAGACGTGGGCCCGGCACCTGGCATGCCGGGCCCACCAACGCGAGCCCGGCGCCCTGCCGCGGAGCAAGGGAAATCCGGGCCCGCTGCACGGCCCTGCACACCCGCCTGCGGAGCAAGGGTCAAGGCCGTCTCGCTGTCGATTGGCTGGCCGACCGACAGCAAGTCTTCGAACCGATCATGACCGGTTCTGAGCATTCTTACCCCGGGCAACCAGCGTCCTACCCGGGATGATTGAAACTACGACATTCGTCGTGCCTCCTGCCGAGGTTGCACATCGAACGTAACCCGAACCCACGTGCTTATGCAGGCATGTCCGAATAACGCACTCTAAGAGACATGCCACAGGCCCCGGCGCTGAGCGCCGGGGCCTGACTGTCTGTCGTACGAGGCTGCTCAGGCGCCCACAGCGGAGAACCCGCCGTCTACATGCAGCACCTGGCCGGTAATCGCCCGCGCGGCGTCGCTCAGTAGGAACGCCACTGTGTCGGCGACCGGCGTCGCGTCCGAGGTGTCCCAGCCCAGCGGAGCACGCTCCGGCCACAGCGTGGCCAGTTCCTCGAACCCGGGGATGCTCTTACCGGCCATCGTCGTGATCGGCCCGCTGTCGACCGTGTTCACGCGGATGCCCTGCCCTCCGAGGTAGCGGGCCAGGTAGCGGGTGGTGGACTCCAGCGCCGCCTTCGTCGGCCCCATCCAGTCGTACACCGGCCAGGCTACGGAGGCGTTGAAGGTGAGGCTCACGACGGACGCCCGTTCGGCCTTCTCCAGCAGCGGCAGCACCGCCCGCGTCAGCCCCTGCAGCGAGTACGCGGACACCGACATGGCCGTGGCCACCGACTCGAATGGCGTGTTGAGGAAGTTCCCGCCGAGCGCGTCCTGCGGGGCGAAGGCGACGGCGTGCACCACGCCGTCCAGCGAGTCCCAGTGGCCGCCGATGTTGCCGGCGAGGGCCTCCAGGTCCTCCTCCATGGTGATGTCTGCCGACAGGCAGGCCACCGGCGCCTTCGGCAGACGCCCCGCGATGCGACCCATGATGCTGCTCGGCCGGCCGGGGGCGTTGGCGAGGATCACGTCCGCCCCTGCCCTTGTCGCCGCCTCCGCGATCTTGAATCCCATACTGGTCTCGGTGAGGACACCGAAGACCAGGATGCGCTTACCGGTCAGGTCCACGCGTCAGTCCTTTCGCCAGAGGCCACAGATACCGTCCTGGTACTGGCCGTAGAAGTTGTGCAGACTGGTCGTCATCCCCCACCCCTGAAGAGTCTTCTCGTCCAGCGGCGTGACATGGGTGGGGTCCTGCGCCAAAACATCGACCACGGCACTGTTGGGTGTCGTCACGACGAACCCCTTCAGCGCACACTGCATGCGCCGCACCAGATCCTCCGGGTCGTGCAGGTGCTCCAGCACCTCCAAGGCCGCGAACCAGTGGACCGGGCGCGCCGGCCGCCACGTGAGCAGGTCGAACGTCCCGTCCACCCAGGCGTCCATCGGCACGTACCGGCCGCGCCACCCGTACTCGGCCCGCAGCGCGTAGTCCAGCTCGGTCAGCCCGGCACCGAGGTCCACGAGCACGTCGGTGTCGTCCAGGCCCGCGGCGCGCAGCCGCTCGGCGGCGGCACGGAACCGGGCGGCCCGCTCGAAGTGCAGGCTCGTGTGCCCGGCAAGGTACTCCTCGGCCTGGGCGATACGGGCAAGCCTCTCCCCGCCGCACCGGTCCACGGCGTCGTGCAGGTCGCCGACCGTGGCCAGCATCCCGGTCACCTCGTCCGGGATGGTGCAGCTGGCGGCCTTCTCCAGCGCCGTCACCGTCTCCATCAGGCCGAGGCTGTCCAGCCCCAGGTCGTGGAACAGGTTCCGCCCTCGGTCCGCGCAGGCGCTCCGCGGCCGACCGCTGATGGTCGCCAGAGTGCCCGTCACCAGGTGCGCGATCACGCCGTCTTCCCCCCTCGCACAGCCAGGCCCTGCAACGGGATGAACGTCGCCAGCCGACCGCCCGGCTCCTGCTGGCCGGTCGCAGCCTCGAACTTGTCGATGAGGAGCTTGCAGGAGCCGCAGAAGGAGCCGCACGTCATCTGATCGGTGACCGACTGCGGGACGACCTGCCGCACGCCCTTGAGGCCGCCGCCGGCGCGCACCGTCCGCACGTAGGCGCTCGAGTTGACCCGCTCCAGGATGTCGCGGAAGGACTCGCGGAACAGGTTGCCGAACCCGAGCTTCTCGGGGACGTTGAACGCCGCGCAGGAGTAGAGGTCGCCGGACACCTTCATCAGCGCGCACGGCAGCACGTAGGTGCCGACCGTCGGCGCGAAGCAGTCGTAGCAGCTGTCCATCCACCGGCTGACCGTCGTGTTTCCGGGCCGGTTGATGGGCGCCTGGTTCTCCAGCCGCTCGTTCTCCAGGTAGACCCGCATCGTGGAGTGCACCCGGTCGTGCGGGAACTCGCCGTACATCTCCTCGTACACCGCCAGCAGCTCGTAGATGCGGTGCTTGCGGTCGGCGGGGTCGGCGAGGCTGGACACCGCGATGTTGAGGTCCCGGTCGGTGAACTCCGTCGCCACGTGGTGGATGATCCGCGCGATGCGGTCCAGCGGCGTCGTCTGCTCACCGATCGACACCATCAGCAGCGGCACGAAGATGCGGGTGTCGAGGAACCCGGCGGCCACCAGCCGCTCGAAGACGGTCCGGGTGCCCTTCTCCGTGCCCCAGATGCCGTTGGTGGTCAGCTTGCCGATCTCGACGGTGCCGCGCGCCTGGCCGATGAAGCGGTACAGCGCCCGGCTGGACACGAACGGCTCGCCGCCGGTGATGGCCACCGAGGACAGGCCGACGTCGGCGAACTGCTCGATGAGCCGGTCGACCTGGGCGTCGGACAGGGTCACGCCCTCGCTCACGGGCTTGGCGCCCATGCCGCACGAGGCGCAGGTGTCGTTGCAGCGGTCCGTCAGCTCGAACTCCACACGCAGCGGCCGGTAGGCGCCGGTGATGCCGGCAGCTTCCCAGCGCCCGCGGATGACGCTGAACGGGTCCTCCAGCTTCACCGCGTACTTGCCCGTGTAAGGCACGACGGTCCCCTGGCCGTCGATGTAAGTGTGGGCACCCTCTTTGATCATTCAGCTTCCTCACTGTGAGACGGGGCCGAGCACATGCCGGGACCACTAGCCGAGGGCAGCGCTCGACGATGGCGGCCCCGGCCACCCCTCCCCTTCAGGAGGCGGCCGGGGCCTCATCACCCGTCCCACCCGCGGCTCACGGGGGGAGAGCGCGCGGGCGGGATGCGGGCGTCTGCGAGCCGTCCGATACGGCGGCTCAGCTCCTGGGCGCGGCTCAGCGGCCGGCGAGTCCGATCAGGAGCGCGGTCAACAGGACGGCGAGGACGAGGCAGTAGAGGACCTGCCCTGTCCTGCTGTCAGGCCTCACAGGCTGGGTGCCTCGCTGCGGCTCCCAGCGCGGGCCATTGCCTCGACAGCCTCCACCGGGCAGAGCACGCCCGGCGAGTCCATCGGCACGCACCAGTAGGAACGGCCCTGCGGGATGGTGCGCCGGACCTCCGGAACACCGAGGAAGTGATCCCGGCCGATGCGCTCAGCGCCGCGGAAGTCCTCGGCCGGGAAGTGGCTGAGGGAACGAGGCGCAACAAGGATGTAGTAGTGGAGGGCATGCAGGTCCATGAACACTGGACCTTCGAGGGCCTCGTGGAGGTAGGCGTCCACTGCGGTCAGCTCCTCCGAGCCGGCCGCGCACCACACGAGGCGGGCCGGGAGTCGGACGGCGCCGAGGATGCCGCCGCAGCGCAGGAGGGCCACCCCTCCGTTCTCCCATTCGGTCAGGGCTCGTTCCCGGTCATCCGCAGCGGCCAGGAGCCACTGGGACGCCGCGAGCTCGCGCTCCGGTCGCTTCACCACGTCGGTCGGTTCCACGACACGCGTCTCTGCATCGGTCATCGCTTCGCCCCCCATCCGGGCGCGGGGAGGGGCAGCGGCGCTCTGCGTTGCGTGCGGTCATCAGTCGTACTACGCATGGCTCATGTCCCTGGCGTAGGTCGTCGGGTGGGCTCTTGGACCGTACGACCGCACAATGTGACGGACCACACACGGAACGTGGCACTTCGCGGATGTTCAACCGCGAAGTGCCACGCTTCGTAGTACTTCTGTTGGGGCGTCAGGCATGCACGTTCAGGTGCTGCGCCATCTCCCGCATCTCCCTCGTCAGCGTCCGCTTGCGCGTGCGCAGGATGTCCTCCATCACGTACCGCGCCATCGGCTGATGCTGGAGCCAGTTGCTGGTCGTACGGCGCACCCTGACCAGCTCGTCCATCGCGTCCTGGGTGGAGCCGAGCGCGACGTGCGCCCGCGCCACGTCCAGCCGGTGCCTGTTCCAGTTGATGGCCGACGGCCGGCCGACCTTCTTCATCGCGGTGCGGCCCAGCAAACCGTCATCGGACCGCCGCAGCACACCTCGCGCGTCACCCGCCAACGAGAGGTCCTCCACCGCCTTCAGCTCCGTCGTGACGGGCCCAAAGCGGGCCCAATGCGTGCGGTAATCGGCGTGTTCCATCCCGACGGCGGACGCCGCCGTAGCGGCCATCCTCCGCGCTTCCTGCGCCTCGTCCGGCCGGTTATTCCGCACCGCCGCCGACGCGATCCTCAGGCACAGCTCACCCCACACGGCGACGTGCCCCACCGGCGCCTTCGACAGCCGCGGCTCGATACGCTCCGCGGTCGTCGCCGCCAGGCGCTCCGCTTCGTCGAACCGGTCCTGCCTCAGCAGCAGCCAGCACAGGCCCACGACGCCCGTGGTCGCCGTCAGCGTCTCGTCCAGCTCCCTGCCGGCTCGGATGCTGTCCACGAGCGCCTGGTACGCCATGTCGTACTGCCTGACCTGCGTCAAATATTTGCCGGCCAGGAGCAGCGCGTGAGCCCGCACCAGTGCGGCTTCGTGGCGCAGGTCCTCGTCAGCCGTCACGGCCGCCACCTCCGCCGCGTGCAGCAGGCTGGGCAGCTGGCGGGCCACCGAGTCATAGCGGTCAGCGTTGTAGAGCTCCAACGCGTCCTCGATCCGCCGGCGAATGTCCGGCAGCGGCTCTGCCGGTCCGGGATCAGCGAGGCTGTCTGTGATGCCGACCGGCGGCATGAGCGCCCGGCGAAGCTGCGCGAGAAGTTGCCTGTTCGTGCCGTCCTCCTCTACCGGGAGCGGCGCCCCCGGCGCGAACAGCTGAGAGGTGGGGATCTCGTACGCCCGCGCGATGCAGTGCAGCGTCTCAACCCTCGCAGTCCCTCCCTGCTCGATCTTCCTGATCACACCGACGGACAAGCCGGCTTCTTCGGCGAGCTTCTCCTGGGTCCAGCCGCGTGTCCGGCGATGCGCACGGACGGCGTCTCCCAAAGCGGTGGAAGTGTGGGCCATACTGGTGCCTCCGTTCCGACCTCGACACTCGAAACGGTACTCCGGTCGACGCCCCGTGACTCCCCTAAGTCCACGGGGCGTTGACACGTAGTGACCACGGCCCGCGACACCAGACCCGCCCCACAGCCCCGCGACACGCCTCAAATCGCCGAATGCGGGGCACTTCGGGCACCTCTGCGGCGCGGAGGGCCACCTGGTCTCCGCCTCCTCGAAGCACCCGCCGGGGCGCGGCGGCAGTACGCCTACATCAGCGCTTGGCGGCCGACGTGCCGAACGCCGGAGCCCCACTTCGCGGACTGCGCCTCGAAACAGAAGCTGCACAGCGGGTTGCCGCCATGGCCGTACCGGTGCGTGCGCCGGTGGCACGTCGCGCACCTGCCGACGTGGTCGCCCGAGCACATCGACACCGACGGGTCGTCCTCGGTGATGGGTGGCACCGTGTCGTTCATCTGCGTCCGTCCGTCCTGGGCGGCAACCACTCACCGCCTCGAACAGATGTTAGAACGCCGGTGACGGTTGTCAGTCCCATCCCATACCGTTGCCGTATGCCCCAGATCCCGCGCCAATCGGACGGTTCGCGCCGCCCGACGAGGGACGAGCTCAACGAAGCCTTCCGCCGACTGATGGGAACACCCGCGGGCGCCGCGCGCACCGCCGAGTGGACCCGCCTCCTCACCCTGTGGGCCGAGGTCACCCGAGACGACGTCGAACCCGCCGCATAACGCACGAATCCCGCCCGAGGGCGGGATCCGAGTAGCGCACTAGCGTGGACGAATGCCACCATACCCGGCTATTCGCCCGACGGAAGCACGACAGGCCGCATCGTCGGCAGCCCTTCCGGAACCCACCGGGACGCCAGCCGGATCCCCCGCAGCGCACCCTCCACGGCCTGCTGCCCGAGCCGTGACATGGCCGCGTAGCCGTGCGCGCAGTCCACGCAGGTGATCCGCCCGTGGCCGCGCGTGCACACCCGCTGCCCGGCCTCGACGGCATGCTTACGCACCGGGTGCCCGCAGGCCGGGCACACCTGCTCCCGCAGCACCCGCTCGACCTGGCGGCGGGCGCGCTCCACGCTCGGGTAGGGCCGGCGGTTGGGCTGGCTGTACGGCCTCACGGCAGCTCCCTCTCCGGGGGCTCGATACCGGGATGCGCCACGGTGAAGTGCTCCCGAAGCTCCCCTTCGATACGCCGGCGCAGCTCCTCCGACCGCCGCTCGGCCCGCGCGCTCAGCAACCGGCTCACCTCCTCCGGACTCGCCGAGACAGGCACGCTGATCGGCTCGGCGTCGTCCGCGAAGGAGTCGTGGTCGTACGCCCACCCGCACGGCGCAGGCCCTCGCACCATCCCGGCGAAACCGGGGCCGTAGGACCGCACGTCCGCCGGCAGGCCGAGCGGGCACGCGAAGCGGACGAGCCCCCGCCCGATGTAGTCCGCCAGCGGGACGATCGTGCGCTGAGGACGCTCACTGTCCACGCCAGGCCCCGCGAGGGCGGGGCGGGAGAGGGGCGTGAGCCGGGTCAGCAGGGCGTGCAGGTCAGTGTCGGCAGTCAAGGGCCCTCCGTTTCTTACGGCGGACAGAATGCCACAAACGGGGACGCCCGCCCTCGGCGCGCAGGGCGGGCATCCGGTCAGGCGGCGGACGGTCCGTCCGGCGGGGCGGGAGGCTCCGGCGGGGCGCAGGGGGCGACGCCGGGCTCGTCCGGACACAGGCGCGCCAGCCGCTGGTTCGCCAGATCCACGGCGTCCCGGAGGCTGCCGCCGTCGTTCGGGTACACCTCGTGCCAGACGTGCCCGAGACGCTCCTCCATCCCGGCCATACGCTCCATCACGCCCGGCCGCGCCGGGACGCCGGGCCGGGCCGGTTCCCCGTACCAGTCGTCGAGGAACTGGCTCGTGCGCTGCGACAGGTGCCTGGCCGCCCGTACCGCCCGCCACAGGGCTGTGACGCCGCCAACGAGGACGGACACGGCCGCACCCCACAGCAGCGCCGTGTCGACGGCGGGAACTCCCGTGGTGAGGTCCATGCTCAGCCCTCCCACACCAGCACCGTGACGACGGCGCTGGCCACCTCGACCGGGCCGGGCCCCTGGTTCAGCAGCCGCACCCGCAGGTTCCGTCCGGCGCCGATCCGCTTCGTCAGCGGCAGCACCCCGAACGACCCGCCGGCCGTACCAGTGATCTCGTGGATCGGGTGGGAGTGCTGCAACGCGCCCGCGTTGTCGTACTCGGCCATGCGGACCTGCACGACCTCGCCGACGTCCAGGCCCTCGAAGCGCAGGCTGAGCGAGCCGGTGAACGTCGCCGGGCCCTTCACCACCGTCGCATCCCCGGCGGC
Organism: Streptomyces althioticus; assembly: GCA_014649355.1. GTDB lineage: Bacteria > Actinomycetota > Actinomycetes > Streptomycetales > Streptomycetaceae > Streptomyces > Streptomyces althioticus. The sequence goes on along the minus strand of BMSW01000004.1, from coordinate 511,513 downwards.
GTGCCCGCCGGGCTCGTCGGCCCACTCGGCGGTGAACGCGATGTCCTTCCACGCCCCCGGCGCGAGCTCGTAGCCGTCGGCCAGGCCGAGGTTGACGTAGTCAAGGGTCACGCTGTCGTTCTCCTCCGTAGTGGGGCTCCAACTGGCCGGGTGCCTGAGCCGCTCGGCGACGTCGCCACGGAACCGCCCCATCGTGAAGGTGAACCTGCCGCGCCGGCCGTACCCCTCCACCGGCCCCGCGGGGTCCACCTTCCCCTCGACGCTCGTCTCCAGGTGCCCGGCCGCACTGCGCTCGTTCCAGCCGTGCAGGCGACAGAGGGCCGCATCAAAACGCACCCACGAGTCGTACTGGGCGCGCGTGTAGACGTCCTCGCCGTTGCCGAGGTTCTCGACCTCCAGCCCGTAAAGCCGGTCATTTCCGTCGACCGTCCGGGACTTGTCCGCCTTCGGCAGCGGATCCTCCGCGATGATCGCCCGCATCACGTTGTCGGCGACCAGGCCCGCGTGGTTGGCGCGGCCCGCCGCGATCAGGACGACCACGCCGTCCTTGCGCAGCAGGGCATGCGCCAGAGGCGGCGGCAGGCCGGGCCGGCCGGTCGTCGCGATCAGGGCGAGCGAGTCCCGGCCAGCCGTGTGGTGGTTGAGGATGCCGTAGACCTCACCGAACGGGTTCCCGGTCGCCTGGTCTCGGCCGCGGGTGGTCCACCCGGGGTGCTCGATGAACGGGACGCCTTCTGCCTTCAGCGCGGCACGCCACTGGGCTGAGGTAGCGGGTTGCGACACGGCGACCACTCCTGACAGGAGTTCCTCGCCCGGCCCACAACCAGCAGCTCCTGGGAGTCTAACCGTCGGCGTTGCACCGTCAGTCGGCGTGGAAGATCGCCAGCTTGAACTCCGCGAGGGTCAGCTGGAGCGGCGTCGGGTTGTTGTGCGTGACCCGCAGCGCGATCGGCACGTCCGGGCTGACGAAGATGCCGTGCGTCTTCACGAAGTAGTTGCCGCCCGGCGTCGGCGCCCGGTGCTCCGTCGCCGTGGTGTCGTTCGGATTCGACGTCAGCCCCAGCGGGTCCCGCACGTACTGGTCGCGGTACTCCGTCGCCGTGCCCGCCTCCCACTGGATCATCGCGTGGAGCGTGCCCCAGCCCGGCCGCGACGGCCAGATCAGCCCGCTGCGGTCGTCCGCCGACCAGTCGGCGACCACATACCCGTCGGGCTGCACCGTCTGGTGCATCTCCCACCGGTCCGTCGACTCCGCCGCCCCGAACGGGAACCTGACGACTTGGTAGGTCGTGCCGGGCTGGATGACCTGCGGCGTGTCCACCTTCAGCGAGCACACCTGCACGCCGGGGACGACGTGGCTGTGCGTCCCGGTCACGTCAGCGCTGCCCGTCGTGGAAGCCCGCCATACGGCGCGCGCTGCCCTCCGGTACGCCCAGGCCGACCAGCGCCTCGAAGTCCGCCCGATGCCGGGCCTCGTCGGCGGCCTCCAGCCCGGCCACGTACGCGGCGTTCTGGACGTGCAGCTCCTGCAGACGCGCCGCGTACTCCTCGGCGGTGACGAACCGGCCCGGCCGCGCGAGCCGCGGCTCCTGGCCCTCGAGGACCTGCATGTGGGACGCCGTGCCGTCGTCGTACAGCACGTAGGCGTCGACCAGCTGTCCGGCCGGCCGCACACCGGCGATCGTCATGGTGGCCATGCTGCTCCCTACAGGCTGATGAGGATGGCGCGGATGAACACTTGGATCCTGTTGTACGTCGCGCCACCGCTGCCGCGGTCCATGCTGACCGGCAGCAGAATGTTCGCTCCCGCGCCCGGCGCGAGCGCCGCCACGTACTGGTACAGCTTCGTCGTCTGCGTGTGCGCGTCGTTCATCGTCGACGAGCCGGTGTTCCGCAGGTAGTACATCTGGTCGGTGTCGTGCCCGTACGACGCCCCGGCACCGGCGGGCAGCACGAAGTCCACGTCCACCTCGCGCTCCACGAGAACCGTGGCCGGACGGCACGCGTCCGGGTTCGTGATCGCCAGCTCGAAGGTATCGACGACGGTCAGCTCGTTCGGCACGGCCAGATCCGCGTACGCCCTGGTCTCGGTGACCTGGAAGAAGTTGATCTGCCCGCGGGGCTCGCCGCGCAGCACCCCGTTGGAGTCGCACACGACGACACCGCCGGCCGCGTCCGGGTCGCACGGGTACGGCCAGGTGCCGACGGCGGCCGCCACGGGCGCGCCGCCCGAGCCGTCGCCGGTCAGGCCGCAGCCGGTGCTGACGGTCGCCGCGCCGGTCGGCACGAACAGCCCATCCGGTCCGACTGCCAGGTTGTTCCCGGGCGCCGGGCTGACGGCCGCGCCGATCACGCCCGTGCCCGCGTCGTAGGCGATGCCGTCGCCACCCGACAGGCACGGCCGCACCGCGTCGCAGCCCACGTTCGCTGACACCGTGTACGGGTTGGCGGGGCTCCCGGACCCGCCGACGGTGACGTTCTCGCCGGCGACGACCGAGCAGTTGCACAGCCCGCCGCCGCACCCACACCTCGCCACAGGCCCCTCCCTGGGGGTCGCAGTCTGTGGCCCGGCCTAGCACCAGCGGCGCACCGTCGAGTGTATCGACGGCCCTCCCGGATACCGTCCGGACGCGTCCCCGGAGCACCGTCCGGACACATCCGGGCACAGGCCCGGACATCGGCCGTGACCTGACCGGATACCGTCCGGACACGGTGTCCGGACAGCCCTCATCCGTACAGGTACAGGATGACCACGCCGTCCTGGCCGGCGGTGCCGTTCACGGTGTCGCCGTCGCGGGCGCAGGAGCCGCCCGCGCCGCCGCCCCAGCCACGGCCCGCACCGCCCGAGCCCGTCGAGGCCCGCTGGAAGCCGCCGTGCCCGAGCCTGCTCTCTCCGCCCGGCCCCGAGTGGCCCTGGTTGCCCGTCAGGCGGAAGCAGCCGCCTCCCGCACCGCCGCCCTGGGTGATGTCGCCGATGCCGCCGAGCGGGCCCGCCGTGCCCGAGTACGCGATCAGGCTGTCGCCGCTCGTCATGACGGCCTGCCCGCCGTTGCCGCCGTTCGCCGTGCACAGGCCACCGAACGACGAGTTGCCGCCGGGGCCGCCGTCCACGGTCGGCGTTCCCGCGGCGCCGCCCGCGCCGACGACGATGGTTTCCGTCGCGCCGAGCGACGACGCCTCGACGAGCCGCTCCGCGTAGCCGCCGCCCGCGGCGCCCGGCGACGCACAGAACTGGGCCGCGTTCGCCCGCGCCCCCGCAGAGCCACCGCCGGCCGCCTGCACCCGCACGAAGATGCGCGCCAGCCACGGGTACGCCGCTTTGCTGAACTCGTGGGTGCCCGGCTCCTTGAAGTACAGGACCTCCCGCAGTCCGAGACTTCCGGGGACCATCGTGAGCCGGCCGTCGTCACCGACGTCGAAGTAGTCGCTGTCCACACAAACGCTGGTCGCCATGCGCGCTCCAGGAGAAGAAACCTCGCCCGGCCCACAACCAGCGGCGCAGACGAGGTTAGCCGCCCCCCGCGGCGGTCGCCGTGACGTGGACGCGCACACCCGGCCCGCACGGCTCCGCCACCCCCACGCCCCGGCGCGGCCGGGTGCGCCACGCCCGCACCACCAGGCACCAGGAGGTGACCTCCTCCACCACCGCCCACACCGTGCGCTCGTCGTCGCCCGGCTCGGGGTCGACAGCGACCGCAGACACGGCGGGGGCCGCCGCGAACGGGGCGGGGAACACCCACTGGACCCGCCCGTCCTCGCCGGTGGTCACCACGGCGGCCGCCGGCCCCACCGGCTGCGCCACGCGGGCGGAGGCGGGCGGGACGGGATCCTCTTCGCGGGCGCCGGTCACGCGGGTACGGGCGGCGACGCGCGTGCGCTGGTCCAGGCCCCGCAGCACGCCGGCGAGCGGATTGCCCACCACACGCCGGGCCGGGGTTCCACGGATAGCCATCTACGCCGCCTCCACCGCTGTCGCCGCCACCTGCACCTGCACGCTCTCCGAGCCGGGCGAGCTGTCGCTCCCGGCGGTCTCCTGCACCCGCACGCCCACGATCTTCAGCCGCGCCGACACCTTGCGGCAGGTGCCCGCGCTCGTGACGTCCAGCGCCCACCCCGGCACGAGCTTCGGCACGTCGAGGTTCGCCAGCGGCGAGATCGTCACCTCGCGGGTGTCGATGAACACCGGCACAGCCGACGACACCCGGTGGCGTGCCAGCGCGGCCTGCTGCGCCGACGCCGCGTCGGTGATCTCGGTCATCTCGGCGTACCGCTCGTGCAGCCCGTACACCGGGTCCACGCCGCCCGCCGAGCCGACCACCCCGGATTCCTCGCTGCCCGCGACGATCCACCGCGTCACCAGGCTCTTGCCGTCCTCGGCGACCTCCAGGCCCTCGGGCAGGTCGGTGTCCGACAGGCGGCCCACGCTGACCAGGTGGGTTTCCGGCAGCAGGAGGATCCGCGAGCCGATCACCGTGTAGTCCAGGCCCGCCTCGGCGAGCTGCCGCAGATGGTCGCCGGTCTGGCCGATGCCCGTGAAGTACTCGCGGGAGCCGGTGACGCCGGCCTTCCCGACGATCTGCACCGTGTGCCCCGGGTCGTCGGGGGCGTAGCCGTCGGCGATCAGCCAGGCGGCGATCTCCGTCAGGTCCACGTTGGTGAACGCCCGGTTCTGGTGCGGCACCCGGTCGTCCAGCCACACGCTGACGTCTTCGGCGGCCACCTCGACCTCGCCGAGGGACCAGGACACGTTCGTGATCGGCCCGTCCCACACGTACTGGCTGTCCCGGAAGATGACCAGCCGGTGCGCCCAGGACGTGATGCGGGCCAGCCGGTTGCAGCAGTCCCCGTCCGGCTGGATCACCACCCGCGCCGAGCTGGTGGCGTCCAGCAGCCTCGACCACTCCACTTCCGTGAGCACCTCAGCCGTCGTGACCGTCGCCCCGTTCCGCGACACGATCCGCGCGGTGTGCGTACCGCAGCCGGCGACGGCCATTACCGCCCCCGCCCGGACACGCTGACCGACACCACGGCGTCCAGAGACGGCGGGTTCTCGATGTCGGTCGACAGGCACAGGCAGTAGCTGGCGCAGTCGAGCGTCCGGTACACCGCGGGCATGCCGTCCCGGCCGTAGACGTCGGGGCTCGTCTCGCACACGCCGCCGCACTCGACGACGGCGCGGCCCGTCTGCCCGTCCAGGGTGACGGCGCCACCGGCCGGGACGAACGCCACATGGAAGTAGGAGTGCGGCGAGCAGCGGTTGAGGTCGGCGACCTCCTCGCAGCTCATGCCGTCCTCGCCCTGTTCGTAAATCTCGATCGTCAGGTTCCGCAGGTCGCTCGACCCGGCCCGCACCGTGATGATCGGGACGTCGCTGCTCCAGTTCGGGCGGGACGTCAGGTCCAGCTCGTAGCAGGCGCGTTCCGCCGCCAGCGGCACGCAGAAGCAGGTGTTCAGCGGGGAGCCGGGCAGCGGCGGCGCATCCGGCTTGCACAGCGGGTCGGCACACGCGGCCGTCGGGTCGACGCAGGCCGCGAACCGGCAGCCTCCGGGGCAGTCCTCGCCGGTGGGGTGCACGCACCACTCGACGCACGTGCCGTCCAGGTCGATCGGCGGGGTGACCTCCAGTACCGGCAGCGGGTCCGTCCACAGCCACGGCACCGCCGCGGTCATCACGAACTCCACGGTCAGGATGTCCGCCCCGGACTGGCACTCGCCAACCTGGCAGCCGTCACCGGACCGCGCGGTCACCCGCGGCCCGTCCACCAGCGCCACCCTGCGCAGGGTCCGCCGGTGCCGCTCGTTGAACGTCTCCGCATCCAGCTCCTCACCGGGGCAGCAGTTGTAGACGACGAGGCAGTCGCCGTCGCACTCGCCGGCCGTGCAGCCTTGCAGGACCTGCTCCAGCCAGTGCCGTCCGTAGTCCACACCGCAGCAGGTCGAGCCAAGAACGAGCGCCGTCACGGTGATCGTGCGGGGCAGCGCCCGCGCCGGCCCGATCGTCCCGCCCCCGGCGAGCCCGCCCGCAACGGTGCGCTGCACAGGGAAGTCGTCCAGGCCGTCGATCTCCAAGACCATGATCCCGGCGAACTCGGCGGACTCCGGGACGTCCGGATCAAACCACGGTGCGGGGCTGTCCTCGTCGCCGGGCTCCGTGTACGGCAGGTCGCCGAGGGTCTCCGCCCCGAACGTCGGGCAGCCACACCCGCCGTACGACGTCAGCGGGGAGCCCACCGAGTCGATGTACGCGGACAGACGGGCGTGGTTGGCCACCTCCACCCCGCCGAAGTTCAGATACCAGTCGGTCGCCATCAGCTCACTCCTGCCGCGAGCACGAACCGGTCGAGGACCCGCTTCGCTGTCACATGCGCGTCGCCCACCTCCCGGATGTTCCAGGTGTGGTTATGGACCACGTCCCCGCCCGCACGGCCGCGCCCGGGCGCCAGCCAGTCGTCGGTGTTCCGGCTCAGGCGCCGACCCCTCGTCAGCGGCACCACCTCGCCCGCCCCGAAGCCGGGCATCCCCGCCATCTCCGAGGACACGGCGCGCACCATCGTGCGGGCCGCCGTCCCCGCCGACGCCTCCAGCGCCGACAGCCTCCGCACCAGACCCACCTGCAGACCGGCCATCGTCATCTCACCGATGCGCCGCATCACCACCGAGGGGCTGCGGATCCCGAGCGCACTTCGGATGGACTTCTGCAGTGCCTTCGCGATCTGCACCATCAGCCGCTCGATGCCCTTGCGTTCGGCCTCCAGACCGGCGAGGAAGCCCTTGCTCGCCTGCTTCCCGGCGTCGAACAGCACGTCGGCGCTGGTCCGGCCGAACGTCGTCGACACCTTCGACAGCGTCGTCTGCAAGGCGTTGATCCGCTTCAGCTGGTCGCCCGTCGTGGAGGCGAGCACCTCGGCCATCTGCGCGCCCTGCTCCGGGCCGAGGCCGATGATCTGCTCCAGCAGGTCCTTCCGCAGCCCTCGGCGGGCGAGCTTGTTCAGGTCGGCGGAGAAGCCCCGTACCCGCTTCACGGCGTCCTCCAGGCCGGCCGTGATGGTCTGCGCGGTGAACGCCTCCTGCCCCTGGACGAGGTTGCTGAGGGAGAACGCCTCCAGCGTCGACTTCGTGGTCTCCGTCGCGAACTTGTTGGCCTCTTCGATCTTCTTCGCCAGCTTGTCCCGCTGCGCCGCCAGCCGCAGCAGGTTCTTGTTGCTGCGGTCGATCAGCATCACCAGGAAGTCGTCCATCTTGGACGGCTTCAGCTTCTCGAACGCCTTGATGATGCTGTTGGCGACCTTGTCGCCCGTGGACTTGATCTTCGCCTGGGTGCCGGTCAGGCCCTCGATGAAGCCGCGGCCCGTGTCGCGGCCAATCTGTGCGAAGACTTTCGACGGCGAGCTGATGCCGAGGAGCTTCTTCGCGCCGTCGACGGCGCCCTTCACGACGCCCTTGGCGGCCGAGACCAGCTCACCGGCCATCTGCTTGATGCCGTTGATCATGCCTCGGATGAGGTCCTTGCCCGCGTTGACGAGGGTGCTCGTCAGGCTGCCCAGGCCCTCCTTGGCGCGGTTCGGCAGCCGCTTAATGACGTTGACGGCCTCGGTCACGAACGACCGGGCACGCCCGAGCGCGGCCGACGCCGCCCGCTTGAACGGCCCGAGGATCGAAGACACCAGCGAGGCCAGGGCCTCCACCGCGCGGCGCGGCAGCCGCTTGAACCAGTCGACGACGCCGTTGACCAGGTCGGGGACGATGCTGTGACCGACGAGGTCGTTGTAGAGCTTCTTGAAGAAGCCGATGACCTTGCCGACGAACGTCGTGACGCCACTGACGATCCGCGTCAGGATGCCGAGGAACCCGCCGAGCGCGGCCACGATCAGCTTGATCAGCGGCACGACCACGTTGATCGCCGCCCAGCCGAGCAGGGCCGCCGCGACCTTCAGCAGCGGCGCGACCAGCGTGATCACATGGCCGACGAGCGGAGCGACGGCTGCCACCAGGGCGACGATCTGCGGCACCAGCGGCAGCACCGCGTTGACGATCGCCAGGAACGCCGTCACCAGGGACGGCAGGACCGGCAGCAGCGCGGCCGTCAGCTGCGTGATCAGCGGCACGAGCGCGACGACGAGCTGCACCACGGCCTGCGCCAGCATCGGGAAGATCGGGGCCAGGCCGGCGATGAGCTGGGCGAGGGCCTCCCCGATACCCGTGGCCAGCGGGGTCAGCGCGATGACCAGCGAAGCGAAGGCAGCGGCCAGGGTCGGGAGGATCGGCGCGAGGGCGCTGACCAGCTGTGAGATCACCGGGGCCAGGGCCGCCGCGAGCGTCGAGAAGACCGGGGCCAAAGCTCCAGCGAGCATGGCGACGATCTCACCGACGAGCGGCAGCAGCGGCGCCAGAGCGGCCAGCACTCGGCCGATGGACTCGCCCAGCGGGCCCAGCGACGGGCCGATGGCCGCGAAGGCTTCGGCGAGCGCCCCCGCGACGACCTGCAGAGCGGGCGCGATGCCCTGGATGGCCGGGCCCAGCGCGTTGATCACGCCGACGATGGCCGGGCCCAGGGTCTCGAAGACGGGGGCCAGCAGCGGCGCGATCTGCCCGACCTGCGTGATCAAAGCTGAGAAGATAGGCCCCAACTGGGCGGCGATCGTGCCGATCGTGGAGAAGATGTTCGCCAGCGCCGACTGGCCCTCCTCCGAGTTGACGAACTTGGAGATCTGGCCAGTGATCAGCTGGAGGTTGTTCAGAAACCCGGCGCCCGCGCTCTCACCGGCCTCGAAGACGCCGCTGATGATGCTGCCGAGGTTCGACACGATCTGCCCGAGCTGCTGGAACACGGAGATCGCGGTCTCGACCCACTGCACCGCCCGCCCCGACTCTGAGGCTTCCGTCAGCCAGTTACCGAAGCCTTCGCTGGCGCTCTGCAGTGCAGAGCCGAGCCGGTCGCCGAACGCCGCCGACACGGTGCCCGCGACGCGCAGCAGGCCCTCCGCGAGCGGGCCGAGACCGGCAGCGAGGCCGTTCGTGGCCGCCTCGGTGCCCTGCATCACGTCGGTGACGGCCGCGACGCCCTGGGCGCTCTGCAGGAACTTGAGGATGCTGGCCGCGGCCTGCCCGAAGTTCAGCGAAATGGCGGTCATGCCCATCGACAGGGGCCCGCTCAGCGCGTTCGCGGTCTTCGTGATCTGGCCCTCAAGCTGGCTGAAGAGGGCGTTCTGCACCGTGTTGCGCAGTTCCTCGAACGCCGGCTTCAAAGCGCGCACTTCCCGCGCGGCGGACTTTGCGGCCGGCGACAGGTTCTCGAGGGTCTTCTCGAACTCCTCCGCGTTCCCGGTGAGGGCCGCGCCGAAGGCGTCGCTGACGCCCATCAGCGCGAGCTTCAGCGTGCTCGAGGCGACCGCGAACCCGGCCACCACAGCGGGCAGGGCCGCGAGGATGCCCGCGGCCGGTGCGAGCGCCGCGAGGAACGCCCCGACGCCCGAGGCGGCGCCCGCCGCGGCGATACCCACAGCGCCGAAAGTGAGGAGGCTCGTCAGGCCCTTGCCGACCTTGCCCGCGACGCGCGTGAGGCCGGTGAGCGCCTTCCGGAACCGGTTGGTGTCCGGGTTGACGTTGACGTTGACGTCCGGCGTCCGGTGCGCGCGGATGCGGTCGTTGAAGCCGTCCATGTCCGGGACCACCCGGACCGGCACCTCAATGCCCGCCAGCAGTGCCCGCAGACGCTCCTCGAAGCCGGTGACGTCCGGCGCCACCGGCACATTGATCGAGGTCAGCGAGCGCAGGCCGGTCAGGAGCTGGGCGTCGAAACGGGACAGGTCCGGCTCGACGCGGACGGTGACCGGAGCGGCCGACAGGCCCCGCTGGATCTGCCGGCGCATCTGCTCGCCGACCCTGCGGGTGGCCCGCAGCAGAGCCCGCTGGATGCGCATGCCGGCGACACGCGACTCGCCATCGGCGCTGCTGTCGTCGATGTCGATCCGGATGGTCGCGCGACCGTAGTCGACGTCCTCGCCAGCCATCGGCAACCTCACGCACGAGTGCGGTTGCCCGGCCTACCACCAGCGGCTTGTCCAGATTATCCCGTTCACCCGGCTCCGAGCCGGGCGTCTTCCGCAGCCATCTGCGCCATCACGGCCTGCGCGCTCTGCGCCGTCCACGCGCCACGCTGCTCCCGCTGTGCCTTCGGCTTCTGCCCGCGCGTACCCCGCTGCGTCTTCGGCGGGGCGTACAACCGCGCCCGCAGGCGCCGCCGTTCCGCATCGTCCTGAGCTGACGCGTAGATGACCTGCTCGGCCGCGTTGACTAGCGTGCGGAGCGTCCAGCGGTGCGGGTCGACCCCTTGGAGCGCGAGCTGGCCTTCCCAGTCGTCCCAGCTCTCCGTGACGCTCGCGATGATCCGCTGGACGGTGTAGTAGGGCGGTCGTTACCACCGCCGTACAGCTCCGTCACCCACTCCATCAGGTCCATCAGCACACGGTCCGGCAGCCGCAGCGACTCGTCCCGGACGCGGGCCGTGCCGCCCAGATCCTTGGCGTACTCGTCGGCCTCCTCCCGCGTACGGAAGTGTGCCGCCACCTTGCCGCCCTTGACGACCTCGAACCGCAGGAACCGCTCGGCGGACTCGGACGTCATCAGCCCGGACAGGAACAGCCGCATCGCCGCGTACACCTGCCGCACCACCTGCGGGTCCATCTTCGTCAGGTCCTGCTCGCCGCCGAGCAACGCCTGCGCTTCCTGCACCTTCTGGTAGCCGTCGAGGAACTCCGTGCCCACGGCCTCCGGGACAAAGTGGAGCTCGCCGAGATCCCCGAGCGTCGCAACGTGCGTCTCGGTACGGACCGCGAAATCTCTTGTAGCCACGCGTGTGCCCTTGTCTCGCGCGCGATCACCCGGCCCAAAACCAGCGGTGTGCCGGGAAAGGGTACGACAGGCGGACACGAGGAGGCCCCGGCGACGATCAACCGGGGCCTCCTGCGCACGGTCCCAACCCACCCAGAGTCAGACCGCCACCATCATCCCACCTGATGGCACGTCACCACTTGAGGCTGGCCGGTAGAGTGCCTTAGTCCGTCGCGTGCAGCACCTCGTACATGGCATCTTTCAGCTCACGGAGGCTGCGGTCGAAGCGGCGCCTCGTCTCTTGGTACTCATCAAGGCTCGTCCTCCCGTCAGGCCTCTGCACCCCGATCGCCACAACTGCAAATTGCAGAGATTGCCCTTTAGAGCGTGTGTCGTCCACGAGCCGGCCTACCGCTTCCTTCGGGCCTTCGAGCTTTACAACTTCCATCGCGAATAGAACTGCGTCGAACGCTTCGCTCAGCGGCCACACATCGGGAAGGTCCTCGCCCCTAAGAGGCGATAGCCTCCTCGCCGCGAAATCAGTGGCCACCCTCTGAAAGGCATCCGCCGACGCGAGTAGCTTCACATAGGTGTCTCTGCGGGCTTGCCACCTGGCCAGTTCGTGTTGTCGCCGACCGCTCTCGACGACGGCTTGGATTGCCGCTTCCGCCTGCCGCTGTGCGGCCTCCACCGCCGCGAGGCTCTGCTGCTGTGCGGCCTCCACCGCCGCGCGGCTCTGCCGCTGTGCGGCCTCCACGGCCTTGGAGCCCTGCCTGAAGGCTGCCCAGAAGGCAAGGGCCCCGACGATCAGCGCAGCCAGCGTCCCCATGGCCCCGTTGAGAAGGGTGAACTTCCACTCCGGCATGCACCGATCATGCCTGGGCTTCCCGGTGCGCGGGACCGAATCGGTGATCTACCGGCCGAGACGCAGCGCCTGCGCCATGAAGTTGTTCGGCCGCGTCCCCGGGTGCCGGGCGTACGCCGCGAACACCACTTCCCCGCCGGCCTCGAACCTGAGCGCCTTCGCCCGCCGCGGCCGGATGATGTGCGGCCTCGTCCCGTTCAGCACAAAGAGCACGGCCGGGTGGTCGCAGGTGATGACGCCCTCCAGGCCGCCCGGCCCGCTGCGGATGTGCCAGTCGATGTACCGGCCCATGCTGCCCGGCGCCAGGTCCCGGGCGATGTCCGCCGCCCGGCTCGTGCGCCGCGCCAACCTGCGCTCGGCGATCCCCCCACGCAGCCGCAAAAACCGCGCCAGGCGCCCCTGCTCCAGCTTCACCTCAACGCTCACGACGCTTCCCCCTCCGGGCACTGGCAGGACGGCAGAGCTACCGTCACACGCTGCTCCACCCCCACACAGCCGCCCTCCGGGCCGATCGTCCGCTGCGCCCCCAGCACGTACTGCTGGCCGCGCCGGGCCTGGCTCGTGGACGGGAAGCAGCACAGCAGCGCGTTCCAGATCGACGCCGCATCCACCGCGAGGATCCGCGCGGCCGCCGTCTGCTCCTCGCACGACGGCGGGCAGCCCTCCTTCGAGAACGTCGGCGCGCACCGCAGTAGCGTGATCACGTACTCCGGGGCAGCCTTCACCGGATGGCAGTTGCGGCTGCCCACCACATCCTTCGTGTCCTGCGGGAAGTTCGACGTCGCCACCATGCCGGCGAAGTGCACCGTCAACTGGCCCGGCGTCTCCCCTCCCTCGCAGCCGCCGTCACAGGAGTCCCACGCCGGCGTCCCCGCCACCACGCAGGCCACGCACGGGCAGCCCGGCTGCCCGTCGACCAGCGTGGCGGTCTCCGCGAGGGTCGCGCACACACAGGCAAGGAGCTTCTCCGCCGTCTCATGGACGGCGAGCAGGTTCACGGCCACTGCTGCACCCGCGCCCGCCGGTAGTCCGGGCTATACACCCGGGACGGCGACTCCAGCCGATTCGGATTGACCGCCATCAGCCAGGCGTCGACCAGCGGCAACCCGGTACGGCCCTGGCTGTAGATGACCTGCGGGTCAGGCATCTCCAGTTCGACGCCCTGGCGGACGTACCGGGTGAAGTTCCGGCTGGAGTTGCATCCGCACGAGCCGTTGCCGCCGCAGCCCTTCAGCAGATGGCACGTCAGCTCAGAGACGGCGGCGATGGCCGCCTCGTCGACCGGAAGGCCGATCCGGTACGTCACCGTGAACGTGTCCGGGTCGCCGGGCGGGGCCGCCATGTCCTGGCAGGACGGCCAGCAGCCGCCGCCGACCCGCACCAGCCGGCCGGGCGCGTCCACCCGGTACTGCTCCGGCGCCAGTACCTGCCCGCCGATGTTCACCTCGGTGACGTCGTACACCGGCCCTTCCAGCAGCACCTCGCACAGCTCGCCGCACGAGCAGTCCGACTGGCAGCCGCACACGCTCGCGTTGCGCCACAGCCCGTCCGTGCCGATGTACGGAATCCACGGGCCCGTGCCCGTGCGCGTCTGGAACGAGATGAACGGCGCCGACTCCAGGCATGCCCGCCGGCACGGCCTCACCGTCACCGGGCACGGGCCGATCCTGCGGCCCGACAGCGCGAAGAGGATCTGCGAGGCGACGAGCGTCCAGCGCTCGATGTCCTCCTCCGCCACGTTGTCCACGTCGCAGCACAGGTCCGTCGGCCACGCCTGGCACGGGCCGGTCTGGAGCGGCATCAGCGCCTCCGCAGCTCGTAGGGCGAGGGCCGGGTGAACTGGCCGCGGATCACGCGGCCGACCTCGCCGTTGGCGAAGGCGTCGGGCATCGTCGACAGGAACGGCGTCGACCGGTCGAAGCGCGGCCCGCGGTGCAGCACCTTCACGTCCTCGATCCGCTCGCCGCCGACCTCGTTGAGGACGCCGTACGCCGTCCGCTTGTGCAGCACCGACAGGCCCCGGCCAGCCTCCAAGGCCCGCAGCATGCCGCCCTTGGACACCGGCAGCGGCACGTGCAGCTCGTACGACAGCGGGTCCGGGTGCCCGTGCGCGACGAGGAGATCCCGCGTCTCCCGCATGCCCCGCAGGTAGGCGCCCGAGGCGCGGGCCGCGTAGTACGCCTCTACCTCCCGGATCGGCCCGCGGTGCAGCACCGGCATGTCCTCCACCCGCTCCATGACGAACATGTCGTCGTTGGCGTACAGGAACGGGTCGCTGACCTCCGGGCGCTCGCACGCCAGCCACATCGCCGCCGTGGTGTTGGCGTACTTCGTGCCGGACTGCCGCGTCGGGATGTGCTTGACGCCGGACAGCCACGGCGGCTTGTAGCCGATGATCCACACGTGCCGGTGCGGAAGGTTCGCCACCCAGCTCCTCAGTGCGAAGCGGAGCTGCTGGTTGACGGAACCCTCCCGCACCGGCACGACCAGGTCGACGTCGGCCACGATCAGGACGCCAGGCACAGACCGCCAGTGACCGGCGCGTACTCGCACGTCGGCTCAGGCGGGGCGACAGTCGTGACGAACATCCTGCGGTGACAGGTCGCGCCGAGGGGGGTGAGGAGCGGGCCCGGCGTGTTCGCCGCGTCCTGCGCCATCACGTCGTACGGACCCGTGCCCCAGCCGCCGCCGGCGCGGGTCGCACCGGTCATCTGCAGCTCCACCGCCTCGGACCCGATCTCCAGGTCGCCCAGCATGCCGTTCGTCACCCACGGCAACAGGAAGTAGATCCAGGCGCCGTCACCAGCGTTGTCGGCCGCGCAGGCGTCGGAGCCGAGGACCTCCGCCCAGAACTCCAGCGCGAAACCGCTGTTGCACTGGAGCGAGCAGTCGTCGTAGCCGATCGCGTTGCCCGCGTAGTCGTACACCACCGGGTTGCCGGTGGTGATCTCAAGGAACTCGGGCGACACGGAGAAGAAGTTGATCTCCACGTCCAGCCCGTTCAGCGAGGGGCATCCGCGTCGAAAGCCGCATTGCCGACCATTGGCCGCGCGGTAGGTGACGTCCTCGCCTTCCTCCACGTTCGGGTTCATCGCGATGGAAGCCAGGCAGTCGAAGACGAAGCCATTGTCGTCGCCACAGACTGGCCTACCGCACGCGTCGACCCTGGTAATTCGGACCGTGTCCAGGTTCGCGATCAGCGGACATGACATGGGCGTCAAACCTCCCTTGAAGCAGGAGGCCCGGCCCAAAACCAGCGGCGCTACCCCCATAGCATAGCCAGGAGGCAGCGCCGTCAGCTTGCTTCGTTACGGCCTATCAGGGCCGTACGGCCGGATGGTTGTCCACGATGTCGAGGACGAGGGGCAGAGCGCGCCCGGGGAAGTACTCAAGGCCGCGTACGGGCTTCTCGCCCGCGTCTCGCAGTGCCGCCTTGATGCAGCCTTCCAACTCCAAGGCGACCCCGTCGCGTAGCTGTTGGTGCAGGCGCACGACCTTGCAGAACCCGTCCCGGCGGTGATCCCTCAGCCTGGGCCGCGGGTTGCCGGATGTGATGCCGAATTTCAGCACGTCGAAGTCCTCATCGAGCACCGTGTAGAAGACATCCCAGGTCCGACCTCCGCAGACACGGCACAGGCCGTATCCAGCGTGCAAGGCGCTCGGCCTCACTGCCACCTCATGGCCTTGCGCGCACCGAACCAGGACCCTCGTACCCGTGTTGACGTAAGGGCCGAGGACTTCTCCGCCGTACTGCTCAACGGTCATCCGGAAGGCGGCCTCCGAGAGCCGCGGGTCCTGTCCGGCGCACGTGCGACAGATGCCCGTGCCGTTGACCACGTGCTTGGGGATCACTCGGTGCTCGTGACCTTCGGGGCAACGCACGAGTACCGGCGTGTGCGTGGTGGTGAAGCTACCGAGGAGGGTCCCTCCCAGGTCTGAGACTCGCTGTCGGAACGCTGGCTCCGAGATCCCCCGCGTCCTGCCCCCGCAGATGCCGCAGATGCCGCCGCCCGAGTTGACGTAGCTGGGCCACGGGCGGCACTCATGGTCGTTGGCGCACAGCGCTCGGACTGGGGTGAGAGCGTTGACGTACTCCCCGAGGACCGTTCCGCCCTGCGCCTCGACGGCCGCCCGGAACTTCGCCTCGGACGCCCGCGGGTCCTGCCCGGCGCACGTCCGGCAGATACCGGTGCCTCGAGTCGTGTTGGTCGGCAGCGGGTAGCAGTCGTGCCCGCTCCTGCATGTGCAGTGGACCTTCGTGCGAGCGTTGACGTACTCGCCGACCACCGTCCCGCCTTGGGCCTCTACGGCGGCCCGGAACTTCGCTTCGGCCTGGACGGCACTCGCGCGTCTCGGGCGGGGGATCGCATCTGATGGCGCTGTTGCCGTAACGTCGGTCAAGTCGACTCCTTACCAGTCGGCTAGCCCTCGGGGATTGGCGCCCACCGCCGCACCCCGAGGGTGAAGTGTTTCCGGTCCAATTCTTCCGGATTACACCGCCCGCCGTGGCCTAAATCCGCAGGTCACGGCGGTTGTTGCAGGGTTGTCGAGTGGTCGTCAGTCCTCGACGTCCGGCCCGGTGTAGCCAGACAGGCGCCGGGCGGTCGCCTCCGGTACTCCGCTGGCGATCAGCGCCTCGTAATCCTCGCGGGTGCGCCGCTCGTCCTCGGCCTGGAGGCCGGCGACGTACTCGTCCCGTGCCGCCTTGATCGCGTCCTGCCGCTCCTCGTACTCCTCGCGGCTGACGAACGCGCCCGGCTTCGCGAGGGGCGGCTCCTCGCCCGTCGTGGTCGTCATGACGCTCGCCGAACCGTCGTCATAGACGACGTAGAAGGTGGCCGCCTCGTGGTCAACTGCCGTGGTCATCGTGGCCGCTCCTTAGATGGTGTGCATCATCGCGCGCAGGAAGACTTGGATCCGGTTGTAGGTCGCGCCCCCGACTCCCCGGCCGATCGTCACGGGGAACGAGACGTTCGCCGTCGCGCCTGGGGCGAGCGCGACCTGGTGCCGGTACACCTTCGTTCCGTGCACGTGGTAGTCGAGGATCGTGGTCGTGCCGGTGTTGCGGATGTAGTTCATCTCGTCCGTGTCCTGCCCCGCGGCGGCGCCAGCGCCGGCGGGGAGGTCGAAGTCGACGTCTGCCTCCCGCTCCATGAACACCATCACCGGGCGGCAGGGGTCGGGGTTGGTGTAGGACCACGTGAACGTGTCGGCGACGACATCGAACCCGGCCGGGACCGGAAGGTTCGCGTAGTCCCGTGCCTCGGTGAACTGCTCGAAGTACGTGCTGTGCTCGGGCATCCCGCGCAGGTCGCCGTTCGCGTCGCAGACGACGGGGGTCCCGGCGTCCTCGGCCGCGCAGTCGTACTCCCACGTCCCCGTGACGACCGCGAGGGGCGCGTCCTCGGTGCCGTCCCCGGTGAGGCCGCAGCCGGTTGCCAGGGCCGCCGGCGTGGGCACGTGGAGCCCGCCGTCGCTGCCGATCTCCAGGACGTTCCCCGCGTCCGTCGACGGGCGTGCGGAGATCTCCCCCGTGTCCTCGTCGTAGGCGATACCGTCCCCGGCCGACAGGCAGGGGCGGACGTCGTCGCAGGAGACCGCGCCCGGTGTGACGAGGAGCCCGTCCGGGCCGCACGTGAGGGCGTTGCCCGGTGCGGGGTTGAGGATCGGGGACGCGGTCAGGGGGGCGCCGGCGGTGCCGTCGCCGGTCAGGGCGATACATGTGGAGTCCTCGGTCACCAGCGGCTCGGCGGCGCCCCCGGTGGCGGAGATCTCCCCGGTGCCGGGGTCGTAGGCGATGCCGGTCCCGGCGACCAGGCAGCCTCGGACGTCCGCGCATTCGACGTAGAGCCCGCCGGGACCGGCCTGGACGAGGTTGTCGCCGCCTCCGGGCGGGGCCAGGTCGAGGATCACGGACGCGCTGACGACGTACGGGTCATCGGCCGCGCCGGTCCCGGTGACGGTGGTGTCCACGGTCGGGGTGTCGACGGCCTCGACGGCGGTCAGAGCGTTCTCGCCGCTGATGACGTACGGGGCGCCGGCCGAGCCGTTGCCCTCGACAGTGATGCCGGGGCCGGCGGTGACGCGGCAGGTGCAGCGCGCAGCGCCGCAGCAGTTGGCCATAAGAGGGCTCCGTCTCGTGAGACAGGTGACGCCCGGCCCAAAACCAGCGGCGTGCAGGTGTAGTGCCCCCGCGTTACGGGGCGGTGGCGTGGAGGTGGACGGTGACACCGGCCGCGGGTGAGGCGGCGGCGAGGATCTGGATGCCGAGGAGCGACACGACCGGCGAGCCTTGGACGTTGACCGTCGTCGACGTCGCCGAGTTCGCGGTGACCGTGTGCGAGCGGAACCCGGTATCGCCCTGGAGGGCGACCGTCACGACCGGCGGGACCGCGAAGGTCCCCGCCGGCCATGTGAAGGTGACGTTCCCGCTCCCGTCGGTCACGCCCGTCGCGCGCTCCACGCGTCCGCTGATCGGCGTGTAGTGGCCTCTGGTGGGCATCGGTCAGTCCGCTCCCCTCGAACCCGTCAGGCTTCGCGGGTCGAGGTCACGATGAAGTCGTGCCCGGCCGCGCCGGTGAATGTGAACTCGTCCGCGAGGCTTTCGCCAGCGTCGCCGCCCCGGTCGACGGACCATGACAGGGACGTCCCGGCGGGGAGAGCGACCGCGGTGCCGCCGCCGATCGCGACGGTCGGCGCGCCCGCGTAGACGTTGACGGTGACGGAGCGGGCGCCGGCCGCGATCGTCACGGTCCCGGCGCCGGTCTGCCGCTGGACCGTGGAGTCGAGGGCCGGGTTGGCGGCGGCCACGTCGGCGCAGCGGCGGACGGTACCGGTCGGCGTGTAGGCCGTGGTGCCGTCGAGCTCCGTGTCCGTCGTGACCGGGGCGCCGTCCTCGATTGTGTACCGCCGTAGGAACGGCCCGTTGTCGTCGCACAGCTGCTCGTACTCGTTGTCCGGCCGGGCGATGGCGACGCTGCCGTTGGTACCTGACATCAGGTCACTCCTCTTTGCTGAAGGTCGGATAGGGGACGCGGCCGACGTACGGCCGGCCGAGCCCCCTTCGTTCACGCGGTGGTCGCGACGGTGAACGAGACGGTGACGGTGCCGCTCGTCGCGGAGATGGACAGTGGCCCGGCGAGGGCAGCGTCTTGATCGCGGGCGACGCTCCACGTGACGGTTTCGCCCGCGCGCAGCGTGCTAGTGCCGTCGGCGGTCGTGATCGTGCCGGTGCCGCCGTGCCCGACGACCGTGACGGACTGGAGCGTCGGGAAGCCGGCAGCGTTCCAGGTTGCGCCGACCGTGAGCTCCACCCGGCGTGCCTGGACCGTGACGACCGGATCGGCGCCGTCACCGCTCTCCGCGCAGTCCACCGGAGCGACCGGCGTGTACGGGGCGGAGAGGTCCGGCAGGTAGGTCCCGAGGCTGGTGAGCTGCCCTTCGCAGTCCACCCCCATGAGCTCGACGTAATCGAGATCGGCAATGCCGTCGCCGTCCGTGTCGTCGCATCGGCATGCGGTGACGACGTCGCGGACCGGGCACTCTTCCGTCGCACACGTGCCGACCGTCCCGGCGACGGTGTAGGGCGTCGCGCCGTCGAGAAGGGTGTCAAGGACGGTCGGGGCGGTCGCGCCGACCTGGTAGATGAGGTGCCGGAGGAACGGCGTGCTGGTGCCGTCCTCGGTGACATCGCAGAGGGACAGGAGCTCCACGTCCGGCGCGGGCCCCTGCTCCGGGCACAGGCCGAAGTGCGCACCGCCCGGGATGGCTACTGGCCCCCAGGTGAGCGGGTCCACGTAGGTGACGCCGATCCGCTCTCCGGTCTCCGTGTCGTAGCGGAGTTCGGCCAGGATCTCCTGCAGCGGGTTGCCGGTGGCGTTGTCGATGACGCACATGCGCAGCGTCTCGATGTCTACGCCCGGTTCGCGGTCGTCCTGGCACCGGCTCACGGTGCCGGTCGGCGTGTACGGCGCGAAGCCGTCCAGGCCGGTGTCGATGACGACGGAGACCTGTCCGGCGCTGCCGTAGGTGATGTGCCGCAGGAACGGCACCGCCGTGCCGTCCTCCTGGACGTCGCAGAGGGTGACGGGCTCGACGTCGAGGCCCCGGCCGCCGCCCGCGCCGCAGCCGGTACCGCACGGCACCTGCTGGCCCTCCGGGGCGTCCGTGGCCACGCCGTCCGCGTCCAGCCACGACACGCTTACCGTGCCGTCGCACTCCTGGCTGTAGACCTTCGTGAACTGCGTCTCCTGGCAGGACTGCGCGGGGGTGAGCGTCCACTCCCGGCCGTCGACGTCCTCCACCACCATCGGCCCGTAGACGGTCTGTGTGCCGCCGGTCGAGCCGACGAACCACGCGCAGCCCGGCTGATTCTGCGCGGACCAGGTCGCCCCGGATGGGTCGAGGTTGGTCAGCGCATTCGCCCAGTTCGCATGCATGCCCGGGGCGCCGCACGGGCCGCCGGCGAACAACCTGCCGCCGTCCCCGATGACCTCCTCCCCGTTCACGATCCAGCTCGTGATGGTGAGGCCGCCCGTGGTCGGCTCGCACGGGAACTGCCCGCCCGGGCCCTGGACGCCTCCGCACTGCCCCGGCACGCCGCCAATCAACGAGGTGTTGTCGTAGCTCGCCTCGGAGCGCTCCACGATCCCCACGCACTCCGTGGAGAACGCCGTCGGGCAGGGCGGCTCCTGGCACAGCACCAGCTCGGCGCCGGCCGGGAGTTCCACCTCGTCCCCGGTCGTCGGGTCGGTCAGCCGCTGCACCACCCGGTCGCCGGACTGGTCGTCGTAGACACGCTCCACGACGACTTGGCCGGTGATCTCTCCGCCCGCGTCGCGGATGCACATGACGTCCGACTCGACGTCGACCCGCAGCTCCGGGGTCGCCTGCTCACAGCACTGGCTCACCGTCTGGCACTGGCCGACCTCGCCGGTGACCTCGTACGGCTCGCCGTCGAGCGTGGTGTCCGTGACGGAGATGACCGCGCCTGTCTCGCAGTCCGTGACCTGCTTGCGCAGGAACTGCGTAGTACGGGTCATCACGATGTCGAGGCGCCCGCGCAGCCAGTTCGGGCCGGCGCTGTCGCGGACCTCGACCTCGATGACGTTCGGCCCGGCGGTAACCGGCACCTGGCTGCTGCCGCCCACGGCGGGCTGGTTCCACTGAGCGTAAATCCCGACGTCCTGACCGTTGACGCGGACACGGGCCCCGCCGTCGGCCAGGAACGTGTCAGCCGTGACGACCGCCGTGCCGTCCTCGGCCGCCGTGAACGTCTTCGTGAGGACCCACCGCACGTTGGCGGTGTCGTAGCCAGTCCAGGGCTGGCATCCGGTACCGAGGCTCCGGTCAGAGCGCACGCCGAGGTATCCGGCAGACCAGACGGCCGGTCCCGGCACCGGCCCGTCAGGAGCATTGACGGAGGCGCAGCCGCCGTTGGTGAAGGAGGTAATGGCCCAGCCGTCATCGTCCTGCACCCCCACGGTGTCCAGGACGGTGACCGTCTCCAGCGCGGAGACGTCGCACAGGAGCGTGGAGGAGACGTCCCGACACGGCTCGGTGCTGCCACCGCCGTTGGAGTCGCAGACGGTGACCGTGCCTGCCGGGGTGTATGGCTGGCCGTCCAGCGTCGTGTCCGTCGTGCTGGTGACGGCCCCGGTGCAGTCGCGGCACACGGTGCGCAGGAACGGCGTGGAACTGCCGGGTTCGGGCTGCGGGTCGGCGAGGAGCCCGACGTGGAGGAGGCCAAGACCGCGCCCGGCACCGAAGTTGGTGACTGCGCGGATCGTGAGTTCAGTGACGGGGCTGTCCGTGCGAACGATCGACTCGTCGGTGGCGGAGCCGAGGCCGCAGATTGAGTCCGGGTCAGAGCCGAGCCGGTGGTTGGGGTGCAGGAACTCGACGGTGAACGTGGAGCCGGGTGCCTCGTAGGCGATGCACTCGCGGGGGGACACGTTGAAGCCGCGCACCCCGAACCTGACGTAGACGGGCTGGTCGAACGTCCACACCTGGTCGCAGGCCGGAGACCCGTTGCCGCCGACGGGGTAGATCGTGTAGTGCCCCTGCGGCTCCAGCCAATCCCCGCATGACACCGTGAAAGTGACGCCGTTGGGGAGCGTGCCCGATGTCGGGCCGTCCTCCAGCTCGGACAGCCGCAGCTCCGTGAAGTTGATCAGCGGCGCGCCCGGCGACTCATCCTCGGGCTGGACGTCGCACAGGGGGATCGTCTCGCAGGTGGAGCACTCCTCTGCTGGTGTGCCGCTCTCGCACTGGAGGACCTGCCCCACCGTGGTGTACGGCTGCCCGCCCAGATCGGTGTCGCTCACCGCGACGACCGCGCCGGTGACGCAGTCGGTGAGGAAGGTCCGCACGAACTCCACGACCGGGACGCCGCCTTCGCCCGGTGACTCCTCCGGCAGCACGTCACACAGGACGACCGCGGAAGCATTGCGGCACGGCTCCGGCTGCACCGCCGGGCAGTCCACGATCTGGTGCCCGGCCGGAAGGGTGCCGTCGTAGCGGGCCCCGGTCTCGTCCAGGTAGTAGATCGTGGCGCCGCCGTCCTCGATCACCCGCGTCCACCGCATCACGACCGTTGGGGCGGCCGTGGCGATCACGCACACTTCCTGCACGGTGCGCCCGCTGCCCTCCCCGCCGCTGCCGCCGCATCCGGCGCAGCAGCCTTCCGGGCGCAGCGACACAGCAGCGAAACTGAGCGAGCTACAGCTGTTGCCGCCGCCGGTGTTCCCGACGCGGTACGACCACGAGGCCGGCGGGCCGTCGTAGTACATCTCGCCGGTGCCGTTGCTGACGGTCGGCCGGACGGTGCTGCCGTCCCAGTAAGCCGTGCCGCCCAGCCGGGACGGCGGCGGGGTGAGCGAGGTGACCGGCTCGAAGCTGTCGAAGTCGAGCAGGTCGCACCGCACGTAGGTCGCTGCGTCCCGAAGGGCCTGGTCGGGCGTGAACGTGTAGGTGCACGGGTTGCGGAAGTTGTACTGAGGCGGGGTTCCCGGGCACGCCGTGTTCGCCGTCGCCGAGGTCGTCACGGTGACCGTGCCGACAGTCGAGGGGTCGTCGATCGGGGACAGCGAGAAGATGAAGCCGCGGCCGGCCGGGCTGGCCGGGTCCGGCTGGATGTCCACGACCTCCCACGGCACCTCGACCATCGCCGGCACGCCGCCGCTTCCGCAGTCCACGGCCTCCACGGACGTGTACGGCGTGACGCCGTCCATGGCTGTGTCGCGGGTCTCGACCAGGGCGCCGGTGCAGTCGTGGACGAGGTGGCGGAGGAAGGGGACCGCGCAGCGCTTGCCCTCGCTGTCGGGCGCCACGTCGGGGTTGAGGTCGCACAGGCGCAGCGTGGTCACGGTGGACGCGCACGGCTCAGCCTCCGCGTCCGGGCACACGCCGACCGTGCCAGTGACCGTGTACGGCTCCCCGTCGAGGGTGTAGTCGCTGTGCCCGACGATGGCGCCGGTCTCATCCCGCGCGAAGTCCCTCAGGAACGGTGTGCTGGTGACAGTGCCGGACTCGTCGTCGTTGATGTCGCACAGCTGGAGCGCGTCCCTCTCGGGCTGCTCCACCCCGGCCGGGCAGGTCGTGACGGTGCCCTGCGGGGTGTAGGTGTCGCCGGTGACCGCGTCGACCAGGCGCACGCCGGCAATCGAGCCGTCCGCCGCGTAGGAGTACTCGATGAGGACGAGGCCGAGGACCTGGCCGTCGTCGTCGATGTCGCAGAACGTCCCGGACACCTGGATCGACCTGCTGTCGCCACAGGCAATCGTCCCGGCCGGGGGAGCACCGGCCGACCACACGCCGGTGGTGAGGTCGATCCATCCCTCGGAGGTGACGGTGCCGGCGCAGTCCCGTACGACGGTGGCCGCGATCGGTGAGCCGTCGGCGAGACAGAGGCCGACGGTGGCGACCGGCTGCGTCGGCGACTCACACGCCGATGCGTCCGGCCCACAGGTGCACGAGCTGAAGTTCCCGCCGCTGGGCACTTGGTTCTCCCTTGCTGATGGCCGCTCAGGCGGCGGTGACGGTGAGCATGTAGACCTCGACGATCACGACCCCGGGGGCTCCGTCCCGGCCGGGTACGGCGGCGCTTGGGGTGCCGCCGCCGGTGCCGCTCCCGGACGCAGAGGCGGGGGCTGGGGCGCCGCTGCCGTAGCCGAGCGCCGAGGAGACGCCCACGGTGGAGTCGTTCGGGCCGCCGCTCTTGCCTCCGGCGGAGGCGCCGCCGAGGTGGGAGCCGCCGCCGTTACCGCCGAAGCTCATCCGGGAGTTCATGACCGTGCCGGAGGGGACCTGTGGGACGTCAACCAGGGCGCCGCCGCCCGCTGCCCAGCCCGGCATGCTCGCGCTGCCCGGGATCTTCAGCTGCCCGGCCGCCGTGGTCGTACCAGCACCGGACCGGGCCTGGTGGCCGCGGGAGTCCTCCCACGATTCCGGCATGCTGCCGTTGGTGAGGAAGCCTCCGGCGCCGCCGTTCGCGGTGACGAGCGCACCGAAGGACGACGCTCCTCCAGCGCCCGCATTCACGTTGACGGGCGTGCCCGTCCCTCCGGCTCCGACGGTGATCGGTACCGGGCCGGGAAGGTCAGCGGCGTTGAGGAGGGACTCGCTGTAGCCGCCGCCCCCGCCGGCCGCGCCGATCGACACGAAGCCGGAGCCGACCGGGCCGGGGTTGGGCCCGGACCCGGTGGACCCGCCGCCCGCACCCTGGACACGGACGCGCACGTACTGAAGCCCGGGGTAGGCGGCCGGGTCGAAGGTGCCGTCTTCCTCGAACACCTCGACCGCGGTGGTCATCTGCACGACGGGCAGCGCGCCGGTGCCGCCCTCGGTGACCAGGAGGCAGCCGTCACCGTCCAGGGTCGCGGTCTGGCCGGGGTCCTCGGACAGGCAGAGGGTGAGTCCGTTCTCCCCGGGCCGTACGGGGCCGGTCGGGTCGGTGGTGAGGCTGAGGCAGCCGTTCGCGTCCACGGCCAGGACGTCCGCTGAGTCGGCGGCAATGCACAGTTCTGCGGGGGCGGGCTCGGCGACGTAGAGGCAGCCGTCCGTGCCCTCCTGGAGCTGGTTCCCGGCGTCGGTGGAGATGCACGCGCCTTCCCCGGGCGGACCGGCCGGTCCCTCCGGTCCCTGGGGTCCGGGCGGGCCCTCGGCGCCAGCCTCGGCCGCGGCGACGTACATGCAGCCGTCCGTGCCGAGCTGGAGAGCGTTGTCCGGGTCCGTGGAGATGCACACGCCCGGGCCGGGCGGGCCCGTCGGCCCTTGAGGTCCCTGAGGCCCTGGTGAGCCTGTGCCGTTGCCGATGATGACGGGCGGGCAGCAGTCGTTGCAGCTCACGAGACGTCCCCCATATCGCAGGGTGTGAGGAGGTTGAGGTACACGGCCGCGCCCTCGGGGACGTCGACTGTGAAAGGCGTGCAGAGGCGGCCAGGGGTGCAGTCGCCGGGTGGGGCCGACCAGTTGAAGCCGGCGCCGCACTCGTTGACCTGCGTGGCGTTGCCGACGCAGTCGGTGATGGTGACCGGGCCGCAGGCGACGGTGATCGCCAGGGACTCGGTGCCCTCGGGCATCGACCACAGCTCGGGCCCGGACAGCCCGAGGAGCTGGGGGCACATCGGGGTCGGCCGGCACTCGTCGCAGTCGGCGATCTCCCCGACCGGCGTGTACGGCGTACTCCCGTCGGTGAGGGTGTCGGTCTGCTCCAGTACGGCGCCGCTGGTGCAGTCGTAGACGAGGTGCCGCAGGAAGGGGACGACGGGCGTCGGGCCGGGTCCGAGGTAGTCACACAGAGGGACCACCTTGGTGGTCGGCGGGCACGGGCAGTCGTCGCAGTCGACGACAGTTCCGGCCGGCGTGTACGGCGTGGTCCCGTCAAGGGCCGTGTCTGTTGACGCAGTGACCGTTCCCTCGCAGTCGTGGACGAGGTGCCGCAGGAACGGCACGCAGTCTCCATCTGGGATCTGGTCACACAGGCGCAGCAGGGACACCGAGGCGCACTCGGCGAGGCCGCAGGGTCCGGCGCCCGCGGGGGCCTGGCCTTCGGTGAAGGTGCCGGTTGCGGGGGCGATCCAGCCGACGATCTCGGGCGGTGTCGGCGCTGCCCCGTCACAGGCGCACGCGGACCGTAGGACGAGGAGGATCGTCGTTCCGTCGTCCAGGCACAGGGGGGTCGAGGCGATGGACGGGGCGCAGCAGGACGGCGAGGGGTCGCCGCCTCCGCCGGGTACGCAGGGGACCGGCTCAACGGGCATCGCTGCCCTCCTGGTGGACCTGGCGGCGGTGGGTGTCCCGGCCGCGCTCGGACTTGAACGGGCGGTCGCAGACGTCGCAGGTGATGCCGGCACTGTCCGAGGCCCGGTCGCTTGAGCCGCTGTCCTCGTCCTCGTCGACGGGGGCATCCTCAAGCGGCGCGTAGTCCGGCGCGGGCAGCGGTACAGCGTCGGGCGGGTACGCGTCGTCGGGCAGCTCGGGCAGCGGCTGGCCGGGGATCCCCTCCCTCTCCGGCTGGAACACGCCGAGCATCTCGTCCTCTTCGGGGCTGACGTAGCGGTGCCCGTCCACGAGCGCGCCGATCAGCAGCCGCTCGGGCACGTCGGTGAAGAGGCGGTGCGGCACCGCGAAGGCCTGCGGGCTGACGGTGCGCACCTTCGGGTTCTGGGCGCTCGCCCAGCGCGCGAAGTCGACGCGCTGGGCGGGTACCGGCTGGACGCGGATGAACTGGCTCACGGGCAGGTCACCACCTGGATCGCGCAGACGGTGCACGTCGTGGCGACCACGTAGGTCCGCTCGACGAGCACCCGCCTGTCGTTGGTGCGGATGTTCACGGACGGTCCGGGCCGGTCGGGGATCGTGACGACGGGCCCGCGGCGGATGACGAGCGGGCCGGTGATGTAGAGCCAGGCGGTTCCCGGTTCGGCGGGGATGCCGCCGGGGCCGGTGTTCAGCGAGCTGTATCCGGCGCCGACGACGATGCAGTTACCGGCGAGCGTCGACAGGGACCCGTCGTCGTCGCGGTGCGCGAGGTTGCAGCAGCCCAGCAGGGCGGCAGCGCCGGCGGGGACGTGGAGGGTGCCGACGCCGCCGTACGACTCGGCGAGACAGCCCTCCAGGGCGGCGACGCCTTGGGCGATGTTCACGGGCCCGCCGGGCGGGGTGAGGTTCTCGGCGACCTGGGAGAGGTGGTGCTCCCAGAAGCCTGCTTCCACGGCTTCCTGCTCGCCGAGCTCCAAGGAGGCTTCGGCGTGCTCGCGGGCCTCCGCGTAGGACCAGCCCATCGTGGAGCACTCGGCGCCCGCGTACACCGTGATCGGCTCGGCGGCCTCCGTGACGGGCCGGTGGAACTCCTTCTGCGGCGGCGCTCCGGGGCTCTCTTCGCCGGGGGACTCGTCGGTCAGGCAGGGGTCCCGCCACACGTTGACGGGCTGGCAGCCGAGGGCGAGCCAGGTGATGCCGAGCAGCTCGTGCTCGTCGTCGACGTCGCGGACGTCGGTGCACTGGTTGAGGAGGATGCCGTGCGGCAAGGGCCGGCCGCCAATAGCCTCGACAGATTTCTCCATCCCTGTCGCCATCAGTTCACCCCCACGGGGAGAAACCGACACGCCGCCAGAGGCCGTTGGACCTTATGAGTGGGCCGACGGTGCGGCGAACACCGCCGACCCTGACCGAATCCTTGGTGAGAAGGAGTCCGGCTATGGCCGACAGTACGGCAACCTGTGCCATCGACGCGTGCGGACGCCCGCGGTACCAACGCGGCTGGTGTCAGAGGCACTACAAGCGGGCGTGGCGGTACGGGGATCCCCTCGCAGGTGGCCCTCTCCGCGAGGTGAAGACGAGCCCCATCTGCCGCGTGGAATGGTGCTCGCGCGAGGTCAAGGCCAAGGGCCTCTGTGCCGCCTGCTACTTCTACGCGCGGGCGCACAGCGGCGACCCCGCCAGTCGGCGTCCGTTCGGCCCTCGCACAGTCGGCGACGTCCTCGCTATGGTCGCCGCCATCGAACGTGACGCCAACGGCTGCCGCGACGCTCGCGGCACTTTCTGGGTCGACCGTGACGAGTACCCGCGAACCAGGTCCGGCGAGCTGCGCGGTGCCGTCACGCGAATCGTCCTCGCGGACGCCTTGGGGCGGCCCATCAAGGAGGGGCACGTCGCCTGCCACACCTGTGATCACCCGTGGTGCGTCGAGCGAGCCCATCTGTGGGAGGGCACCCACCAGGACAACCTGCGGGACCGGGACAGGAAGGGGCGCGCCGCCCGCGGTGCGGCCAACGGCAGCGTCACGCTCACCGAGGCAAACGTCCGCGAGATCCGGCGTGACTACCGCCCCTGGACGGGGCCGCATGACCCGGGTAACCGAGGCGAACTCGCCCGCCGCTACGGCGTCCATCCGGCCACCATCAACAACATCGTGGCGCGCCGTTCCTGGGCGCACGTCGAGTAGGACGTTCGGCACTGCCTGGCCTCCCTCTCGTAATCGGGGCGTGCCGGGCCCGTATCAGGTCACGGGCCCGGCACGGTCGGGGGCGGGCAGAGGTCAGGCTGCGGGGCAGGTCATCGGCTGCTGGGCGCCGGTGGAGCCGTCGGGGCAGACCGGGACGGTGACGACGCGCGTGTCGACGCTCCTGTCGATGAGGCCCACGCACTCCTCGGAGAACATCGCGGTGTAGTCGTTCCGGCTGAACTTGGTTGAATCGTGAATCACGCCCAGGTTGACCTCCTCGCCGCGGCCGATCTGCAGCTGGCCGGCCGGGTAGATGAGGAACTGGATCTCCTCAGGCCACGCGGTGGCCGGGGTGGCCTGGCCGATGGTGTGGGCCGGGATCTCCGGGGCGATCAGGTTGCGCGCCCACTGGATGCGGACGCCCAGCGGGGTGAACACGTCCTGCACGTCGGCGGTGGATACCTGGTCGATGCAGCAGCCGTTGCGGCGGGCGATGTCCGCCAGGAAGAGCTGACGGCTCCACCACGGGAAGACGACCTCGAGCGAGATCGAGTCACAGAAGGAGTGACGCTCGATCATGTCCGCCGACGTCAGCGCGACCGCCGCGAACACGGGGGCGAGCGCACCGAACGTCTGCGGCATGGTGACCGGGGTGGCGGTGGCGAGGGCCTGCGCGAACAGCACCGACCGGAGCCGGATCTCGTGGGCGACCAGCGCGTTCCGCAGGTACCAGTTGATCAGCTCCGGGAAGTGCCTCTGCGTCAGAATGCCGGCCTCAAGGCACACGCCGACGGCGTCGCACCTCATTTCGATCGGATCGGGGCACGGAATCTTGAAGCAAGGCTTGGTCGCCCCCGAGATGTCATCCGACTCGGTGTGCACCCAGGTCAGCGCGGCGACGTCCAGCGACGGCGTCTTGTAGTACCTGAGGCCGCCTCGGGCCAACTGGACTTCCGGCGCGTCCCACAGCATGTCCGGACAGGCCACCGACGTCAGTTCGTAGATCGTCTCGGACGGCGCGCACCAGCCGCCGGACGCGACCAAGTTCTTCTCCGGCAGCCGGGACTGGTCGGCCGCGCGCAGCGCCACCTCCGTGCCCTCCGGCGCCGACGACGAGTCCGTGACGATCAGCGACTCCGGGTACGGGTGGTGGTAGCTGATCACCTGCCCCGTCCCGCCACCGGCGGTCTTGAGGGCGTTCGCGCGGGAGATCAGGCCGGCGACGACCTGGTTCATGTTCAGCTCGGCTCCCGGGGTGTAGCCGGGGACGTCGACCGCCGCGGTGATGACGGTGCCCGGCGCGGCAGGCTCCGGGAGGACGCGCGGCTGACGGGCGCGCACCAGCGACAAGTCGAGGGTGCGGCCGATCGAGGCGGTCGCGGCCGGCGGGGCGGGCTGCTCGGGCGCGGCCGGCTGCTCGACGGGCTGCTCGGCGGCGGCCTCGACGGTCGGGGTCTCCTCGGCGGCGGGGCCGGCGTTCGGGTCGTCGCCGCGCACCTGGGCGGCGAGTTCCTCGATCTCCTGGGCGGTGCGCTCGGCGGCCTGGATGCGGTCGGCCTGCTCCTGCCGGATCGCGGTCACGCAGGTGGACAGGGCCCGCAGCTGGCCCATCGTGTCGTCGTCGACGCGGTTCTGCGCGGCGAGGGCCTGGAACGCCTCGGTGGCCCCGGCGAGGGCCTGGGCGAGCTGGTCGTTGTCGAGGGCCGCGACGTCCTCGGGAATCTGGAACTCATCCATGGGCGGGGTCTCCAGCGATCGATCACTGAGGACTCGGCCCACAACCAGCAGTCGTCTGACGGAATACTAGCTGCCCGCCCTGGTGAGCGGGCAGCTCATAGCCGGGCGGGCTACTGCTTCGGCGGCACCTCGCGCAGCGTGCTGCCCGCGTACCGCTTACCGACGGCTTCGGCGGTCGGCTTGCTCGTCGAGGAGAACACCACACGCTCCTTCACGGTGCTCGTCTTCGGGTCCTCGACGGTGGTGACGACTTCCCACTTCGTCTTGTTCTTGCCCTGGCAGGCGCATCCCATCAGTTCGCTCCGTTCTGTGCGCTGGCGGTGACGGTGACCGGCTGCTCGGCGACGAGGGCGGCCATCGCTTCGATCTCGGCGCGGCGTTCGTCCTGGCGTCGGGTCACGGCGTCGGCGAGGAGGTCGACGAGGGGCCCGCCGGCGAGCGCCGCCGCGAGGGCTTCCACGTCAACCTGCGGAAGCTGTCCGGATGCCGTGTCCGGACTGTGTCCGGGCTGCTCAGGCGGGGTGTCCGTCGAGCTCGCGGATGCCGTCCGCGCGGTGTCCGGATCCTGCCCGGATGCCACGTCCACGGCTGCGGCGGACGCGGCGAGGGCGAGGTTGGTGCGTTCCACCACCGCGGCGACGAGGAGCGCCGACGAGTGGCCGGGCGTCGGCACGGACAGCACCGCGCGCAGCTCCCACTTCCCGGACGGGCCCTGCCGCAGGTGGTAGCTGGGCTGGCAGCCCTTGAACACTGACCGGTCCCAGTCGCTCATCTTCGGGTTCGCGGCGCCCGCGAACCACATGCCGCCCTCCGACATGCCCACGGTGACGATGCCCGCGACCGTGCGGGTGTCGTCGAAGAGGCAGGCGTCCGTCTCACACTCGGCGCCGTCCCTGTGGTGGCCGACGTTCATCGTGATCACGCCGCACTTCACGACGCTGCCGTCATCGAGGGCGAACCGGGAGCGCAGGAAGTGCGTCAGGTCCAGGCCCTGCTTGGCGAGCTTGTCGATCGTCAGGTTCTTGCCGGGGTAGCCGGCGTGCGGCACACCCGACTGCGCCACCCACCCGTAGATGCGGCCGCCGGCGACGTGCACGCCTTCCGACCCGGGCGGCAGCTCCTCGGTGGTCGGCTCGCGGAACCACTCGGCGGGCATCGGCGGCAGGTCCTGCATCTCCCGCCAGAACGACGCCGTCAGCTCGTCGTCCACGTCGGGCACGCCGCCCGCCGCGGTGACCGGCTCGACGGCAGTCTCCTCGTGGCCCTCGGGCATGGACGACGGCCCGCAGAACAGGCCGGGGGCGAGCCGTACGATCTGCCCGTCCTTCGCTGCGGCGTTGAGGTGCCCGCGCGCGGTGCTCATGGCGATACCGACGGCGCGGGAGACGTCGCGGGCGCCGACAGCGGCCGGCGAGGTGCACACGTAGGTGACGACCCTGTCTCGGGTCTCCCCCGCGGCGGTGATGACCGGCACCGCCGCAGCGGTCTCCTCCTCGTTGGGCGGGTCGAGGACGATCCGCGCGTTCTTGAAGGCCGGCATCGCCACGAGGGTCGCGCCGCGCAGGCGGGCGCTGGTGATGCGCATCAGCAGCTCGCCGGACTTCTGCTCGTGGAGGACCAGGCCGTCCGTGCTGTCCGGGTCGCCGGCCGCCGCGGTGAGGACGCCTGTGCCGGCGAAGGCTTCACGGACGGCTGCGGCGGTGAGGACGCCTCCGGGGCCGGTGATGACCTGGAGGTCGTAGCGGGAGCGGGAGAACGCGCCGTCGGACGCGGTCCACTCGGCGCGGGTCGACGCGGACAGCATCACCGAGCCGTCCTCCATCCGCATCACGCTGGCCTGTGGCAGCTTGGCCGACGCGAACAGCCAGTCGGCGTCTTCCTCGGTAAGGGACTTGTCGACGAGCTGGAGGCCGACGTCGTCCAGGTCGACGCTGATGCCGAGCACCGGGTCGTCCTCGTCGAGGAGAACCTCCGCGTCCAGGCCGGCGGGCTGGGTGCGGTAGAGCACACCGGAGGCGGTGATACGGCCGCCTTCCCGCTTCACCTTCTTGATGGCGCCGGCGAGCTGCGCGCCCTGGTGGCCCATCAGCATCTCGTCGGCGTACTGCAGCGGCATCGGGCGGCGGTCCCACTTCAGCGCGCCCTTCTTGAAGATCCGGCCGTCGCCGGTCTCCTCGTTCTCGAAGGCGATGGCGGCGTCGTCGGGGGTGGACCAGGTGCGCACCGTTCGCGACGCGGCGGCCTGCAGGCTGGCGGGCATGACCACTCCTAGCGGGATATCCGTGTGCTCTCCGCCGAAGGCGACCCGCACTCGGTCGTAGGTGACGGGGCCGAGGCGTTCCTGCATGGGCTGGAAGGGCCACGGGTCGTTGGCGTAGGCGGCGGTCGTGTGCGCGACCCACGGTGCGTGCTGGTGCGGTGTGGCAGGCCTGTTGGAGGTGCCCTCGAGGGCTTCCGCTGCGAGAACGTCCCGTGCCTGCTGGAGCGTCACGGCGTCACCGCTGTCGTGGTCGTCGCCGATGGCGTACACCCACGCCGGGTCTTCCGATGCCGGGTTCCAGTGGTTGATCCCGAAGGCGTTGGCGCGGACCGGCCCTGCCAGGCCGGCGGCGCGTTTGCGCACCTGGTCAACGAGCTCGCGGCGCTGTCCGGCCGACCAGTCTGCGGCGTCGCCGAGGAACCACAGCGTCAAGTGCAGCTCGTCGGCGGGCTCGCCGTCGTCGAGGGCGAGGTGGGTGGCGTCGGCCGCGGCGGGCATGAGGGCGATCATCGCGCCGGTGTGGCCACCGGCAGCGGTGACGGCACTGGCGCGCTTGTCGATGACGATGTCGTCGCGTCCCCATGTGATGCGCTGCGCCAGGTCGCTGCTCTCGTCGGCTGCGGTCACCGTGGTGGTCGGCTGGTGGATGAGGACGCCTGCGGACGCGGCCACCGCGTTGGTGACCTCCAGCTCGTAGTACGGCGGCCTGGTGTCGCTGCCCTCGTCGATGACGCGCTTCACGCGGAACGCTGTGCCTGGCGGGGCGATGAACTCCTGCTCGTCGGCGCCGAACCCGCCGACGCCCACCGCGTCGACGTCGAGGACCTGGGCGCCCTTCGGCATGGAGATCTTGAACATGGTGTAGTTCGGGTCGTCCGGCGCGATCTGGATGGACAGCACGTCCTCGCGGGCGGACATGGAGACGAAGCCCTTGTCGTGGAACTCGTCACCGGGCTGCATGCTGAGGCGGTGGTTCTCCATCCGTCGGAAGAACGTCTTGCCCTCCGAGGTGGGCTCCTGGACGTTGATCAGGTCGGACAGGGTGGAGATGTCGTCGCGGATGCGCTGCCTGCTCCGCTCGGCGTCCGGCAGGACGCCGTGGCGGAGGCTGCTGTTCATGTCCTCGTAGCTCGTGGCGCGGTAGTTGCGCAGGGCGGTGCGGTGCTGGTCCTCGCTGAAGCGGCTGCTGCCGAGCATGGCGCCGCCCGGGGTGCGGGTCTTCCCGCCGCCTCCTTTGCCCTTGGGGTGGTATCTGCGGTAGCTGGGCCGGCCGGGGGTGCCGTGGAAGGTGTCGGGTTCAGCGGTGGTCATGCGATTGTCCCTTGACTTCTCAACTGCCGCCGGTGAGGCCACCTGAGATCCGTAGGCAGCGACGGCGGTTTCGGGGTGGACTACAAGGAAGCAACGGCAGTTCACGACTTGCGACGCGGGCGCGTCCGGGTCGTGGGGTGCCGCCATCTGCACCCCGCCGACGGTGAAGTCCTCATCCAGGAGGCGGGTCTGACCGTTGGCGGCGGCGTGGTCCTCACGAACCCGTGTGTCGCGTCGGGTGAGCCACTGCTTGACCAGGGGCCGGTCGGCGCCGGTCGCGTCGCGGGCCGCTCCGAGCACCGCGTAGTTCCAGGCCCGCCCGGCTTCGGTGCGGGCGATGCGCTCCTCACGGGCTTCACCGAGCTGCGCGCCCTCGCGGGCGAACCGCTCCCGCAGACGGGCACGGAGCTGCTCCATGTCCTCGCCGGCGTCGACGCCGGCGGCGAGTTCCTCGCGGGCGGCTTCGGCGAGCCGGTCACCGACCGCGTTCAGCAGGTGCTCCGTCACCTCCACGTACTCGCGCATGACGGGCGGGAGCTGGCGGCCGTCGTCGTTGCGGCCGGGCAGGTCTTCCCACTCGGGCGGCAGCTCCCCGTCGACGGCTTCGGCGGTGTGCTCGGCGGCCTGCTCGGACACCCGCAGGAGGCGCCGCACGATGCGCGGCATGCGGCTCGCCCACATGCGGGCGATCCGGGACACGGAGAAGCGGGCGGCGACGATCTCGGTGGCGTCGGCCAGCTCCCGCGCGAACTCGTCGGCGACCTCCTGCAGAACAGCTGCGACTTCTTCACTGACGTCGTCCTCGGCGGCCTCCAGCAGCGTCAGCAGCTCGTCATCCATCGGCGCCCGCCTCCGGAGCCCCAGCAAGCTTCACGGTCCCGTCAGCGGCACGCAGGAAGCTCCACATGCCGATGGGGACGGACCCGTACGGGGTGGCGGCGGTGAGGGTGACCAGGGCGGTGCCCTCTTCGCCGTCGGGGAGCTGCTCGAAGTGGGCTGCGGCTGCTGCGCCGGCCTCCTCGATGAGCCCGGTGATCGGGGCCGCGGCGGCAGGGGTCGCTTCCACGGCCAGCGATACGGGATCAGCCACGCTGCGCCACCTCCTCCCCCTCGCGGCTGGGGTGCGGCATCAGGTCCGGAGCCGACCCCTCGCCGACCTCCCGGTTGTCGCGCTGCCGCCACGCCAGGAGTTCCTCCCACACCTCGCGGCCCGGGCAGCGGGAGCACCAGCCGAAGGCGCGGTGCCCGGCCCTCGAGTGGCCGGGTGGCGCGACGTGGAGCTTCGGCGGCTCCTCGATCGTCAGCTCGTCAGTTCCGTCGCACACTGCTGGTCTCCCTGGGGGTGTTCTGGCAGGGGTCGATGCGGGCAATGCTCAGCGTTGTAGGCCCGCTCGTCCTGAGGGGCCCTTCGGGGCCGTTCAGGGTGAAGCTGGTGACGTCGAGGCGCTGCACGTCGAGGACCTGGAGGCCCCCGCAGTCGTGGCACAGGATGAGGTCGTGGCGGCAGTCAGACACGGGCGGGCTCCTGGGGGGTCTCGCAGGAGAAGCAGAACGCGAACCGGCCCACCTGGTGCACGGCGGCCTTCGTGGTGACGAGGAACGTCGCGTCGAGGACCGCGTCGCCGGTATCGCAGGCCGGGCAGTCGTAGGTGCGGGTGGTGACGTCGCCGACGAGCGGCAGCGGGAGGCCGTCGTCCTGGTCGCCGCTGGTCTCGTGGTGTTCCTGCTCGCGGACCTGCCAGGCAGCCAGCTCCTCCGCGACGGTGCGGCCGGTGCAGTGGGCGCAGAAGCCGAGCGCCCGGTGGGAGGGGATCGAGTGGCCGAGGGGCGCCGCCCACATGCGGTCAGCCACGGCCGGCCTCCTCGCTGGGGTCGTCGCAGATCTCGCACGCCGTCCACGTGCCGACCACCGACACCCCGTCGGGGGTGAGCAGGAGGATGTCGCCGAGGAGCCGCGTCCACGCCTTGCAGGTCGGGCACCAGTCCTCGCGGGCCGGGCCGGGCGTGACGTGCACGGTGAGAGGCGGGGGCGGTTCGGCCACGGCGGTGCTCCCTTGCTGGCCGGTCATGCCGCCAGTCCTACGCAGGACGTGACGACGGCGGGCACCACGTCGTAGGAGTGCTCGACCCCGGCGGCGATCAGCTCCCGCGTGTAGCCGTCGAGGGCGGCGGTAAGGCAGTCCGCGTCGAGCCGGTACCGGCGGGCGATCTCCGGGACGCGCGTCCACGCGCCGTCGAGGAGCCGGTACTGCTCGACCTGCCCGGGTTCGACCTTCAACGCCGTGTGCAGGGCGGCGGCCTGGATCTCGCGGGCCTTGGCGCGCTCTGGGCGGGGGCAGACGGGGGTGCGGAGCAGCTTGTCCCCTGCGGTGGACAGCGCCGCCCAGATCAGGCCGTCAGCGGCGGCGAGGAGGCCGTCGCTGGGCGCGGGCCGGGCGGAGGCGGGCAGGGTGTCGGGCTCGTCAGCGGTCTCGTCGACCGGCAGGTCCGTGTCCGTCTCCCGCTCCTCCGGGTTCTCCTCGTCGTCCTGGCCCTCCTCGGCGTCGGGGTCGGGCTTCGGCTTGCGGGCTTCCTCCTCCTCCGGGGTCGGCGCGTCGGACTCCTCGAAGCCCGTCTCGCGGCGCAGCGCCTCCGCGCTGATGACGCCTCGGTCGTACGCCTGCAGGGCCGTCTCGGAGCGGTTGGTGCGCACACGGAGGGCGGCGGTGTCGTACCAGACGAGCCAGCGGTGCCAGTCCTCCACGCTCTCCGCCTGGAGGAGCGGGCGCAGCCACTGCTGGGTGAGGGCGTGGCACACCGTGGCCAGCTTCGGCTCGATGCCCATGCGGATCGCTTCGGAGGTGAGGAGCCACGCTCCCCAGTGGTTCGTGTCGGACATGCCGAGCAACAGCTCCGCCGGCATCTCCAGGCCGGTCGCGAACCGCTTGATGGCTTCCTCCCGCAACCGCAGCGCCAGCTCGTCGAAGTTGCTCTCGAACGTCAGCAACTTGAAGTCGCTGATGGTCTCGGCGGGCACTTCCAGGACGATCGGCACCGTGGCCGCCGCGCTCTCGGGTTCACGGATCGCGGTCTCCGCGATCATCATGAGGACCTCGATCAGGTCGTCCTCGGCGTCGCCCTGCCCTGGCCGGGTGGGGAAGCGGACGCCCTTGGGGACGAGGAGGATGCCGCGGCCGGTGAGGCGGGAGCGGGCGATGGCCTTCACCGCGCCGTTCAGGAGGAGCAGTTCCTCGAGGAGGTCGATGCTGGCGCGTACCGGGCTGTCGGCTTCGATCTGCCGTTCCGGGTCGGGTTCCCACACGCGGAGGGCGACCGGCGAGTCCGGGTCGAGGGTCTCTTCGTCGCCGGCGGGGATCTCGACGTCGTCGCCGTCGATCTCGGCGGCCAGCTTGCCCTGCTGCGGGCGTACTTCGCGGGTGGACAGGACCCGCCAGTCGTGGCCGTCCTCGGGGGCGTCGGGTGAGAGGACGTCGGCGTTGGGGCGGATGATGATCCAGCCCTCACCGGCCACGGTGAGGTGCTTGCCGAACGCGGCGAGCATCTTCGACTGCCCGTCGGGTCCTCCGGCGATCTGCTGGACGATCTCGGCGGCGCGGTGGTTGTTCGGCGCGGGTTCGATGGTGCCGTCGTCGGCGCGGCGGCCCGCGTACAGGGTGGCGCCGGACATGCCGTTGGCCATGTAGGTGGCGGAGAAGCGGACCTCGGGGACGAGGTGGTACAGCTCCCAGGCGCGGTTCTGCCATCCCTGGTCGACGGTGCCTTTGCCGCGGACCTTGCGGTTGACGTAGCGGGAGGCGGCGGCCGTGAGGGCCTTCGTGGTCACCGGCTCACCTCGCTGAGGGTGTCGTCGACGCGGTTGAGGAGGACGGCGGCGCCGGCGACGGCGAACCATTCGACGGCGTGGACGAGGAGCGGGGCCTGCTCGAACTGGCCGGTGACGAGGAGCCAGGTGGCGAGGAGTGCGCCGGCGATCCACCAGCCGATGCAGTACGGGCAGGAGATGAGGGTGACGGCGGCGGTGCGGGCGCGGCTGTCGGTTTTGCGGCTGTGCCAGTCGAAGACTGCCGCGCGGGCGGGGTCGAGGATCGTGTCGTGCACGGCGAGTTGTGTGCAGCGGTAGCCGGCGAACGCCAGCAGTGCGAGCTCGGGAATGCTGATCATGTCCGGCCCCTTGCGGAGGATCTTGCATTGGCGAACGGGCACTATAGGTCATTTGGTGCAAACCGTGCCGTCCAACTTATGCACGCCTGGGGCGAATTGATCTCCTTCGTGTACAGGTGCACCGATTGCCGGTTCTGCTACAGTCCCGGCCGCGCACCTTGAGCAAGTGCGCAGCCGGGAGAACGGCGCCGGCGGCCACGCCGCTGCAGCGTCCTACGGCAAGGGGTTGCGCATGCCCCGGCCGTCGGCGTCCTCTTCTTCCGGGACCACGGCCAGGTCCGCCCCTGCTCGCTGCCGGGAGTGCGGCCCGGCGGAGGACAGCCCGTCACCTGAGGGTGCAGCCGGGCCGGGGGCGCTGGCCTGCCCCTTCCGGGCCCCCGCCGTCCCGAGCGCGGGGGCCCGCGCCCTTCTTGGGCGCAGCAGAAGGCCCCCCGCGTGACTCGTTGGCGGGGGGCCTTCCGCTATCCCTGACTGCTACGGTCCGGAACCTTACCAGCACCGCGCGTTACGGGCGTTCAGAACAGGGCCATCGTGCCCATCGGCCCGACCGGCTCGCGCTCAGGCTCGGGCTGGGGCTCGTCGACGGCGGGGAACTCGAGCTGCTCGCCGGGCGTCGGCAGGTCCACGATCTCCAGCGACCCCGTGCAGGACACGAGGGCGTCACCGAACAGCTCGGGCCGCTCCGTCGGGTCATGCCGCCAGAGCCGGCCCTTGCCGGGCCGTCCGGCGACCATCCCAGCGGCGATGTGCCGCTCGCACTCGGGGCACACGACTCGGGGCATCTTCACGCGAACCACTCTCCCGGACCCTGTGCGGGGCCGTCCCTCATTTGCCGATCCTCCGCCCGTACGGTGCCGCCGCGCCGGACGCCGGCCCGCCCCGCCCGAACTGGCCCGGCTGGGGCGCGGTGGGCAGCGGGGCGTGGACGATCGCACCCTTGTTGACCTCGGGGATCAGCCCGTACACGAGGACACAGGAGGCGTCGATCCGGCCGGGGCTGTCGGCGTCGGTGGGCTGCCACGTCGCCCACTCGTTCTCCAGGTCGACGAACGCGCCGCGCAGCCGCACCCGGTCCTCGACCATCTGCTGGGCGATCGGCTCCGCGCGCAGCAGCTTGCCCTGCTTGGCGCTGACGGCGTCGATGCCCGGCATCAGCTTGTCCTTCGGGATACGGCCCTCGTCCTGCAGCGCCTGCCAGGCGGTGCCGATGGCGAGCGTGCACATGTCGCGGCCGTAGTTCCACTCCACGTAGATCACGCCGGCGTTCGTCTCGTAAGCGAGCAGGCAGGCGGTGCGGGACCACTCCGCCGACGACATGGCCTTCGTGCGGTCGTGGGTGATCCACACGCGGTTGTCGGCGCCGAGGAACCCACCGATGATGCCCGCGGTGTCCCGCCCCCCACCGGACGGGTCGATGGACACGGCGATCCGCTGGGGCTCCACCACGGTGACGCCGTCACGGATGGTGCGCAGCAGGTCCCGGGAGACGAGGGCACCTTCGGACGGCTGCGGGTCGCCCTGCGACAGGGCGTGCCAGTCCCGCACCGTGGACGTGCGTTTCACGTCGTCCCACCACGCGAGGAGGCGGCGCCGGTTCCGGGTGGGGATCTTCGGGTGCGGCAGCGGGTCGCCGTCGGCGCGGCCGAGCGGATCCGGGCCGAACTTGCTGGGGTTGGCGATGGCCGGGAGGTGCACGACCTTCCACCGGCCGCCGTCCTCGAGCCGGCCGTCCTCCTCCAGCCGGCGGCCCGCGAAATCATCGGGATGCCATCTGGTCTGGATCGCCACCACGGCGTTGCGGTCCGGCTGCAGACGCTTCAACGCGGCCGACGACCACCAGTCGTGGACCTTCTCACGCATCTTCCGCGACTCGGCCTCCGCGCGGTCCTTGTGCGGGTCGTCCACCACCAGCAGGTTCACAGAGAAGCCGGTCAGGCCGGCTCCGAGGCTCACTGAGCGGACGCCGCCGCCCTGGTTCGTGTCGTAGTCCTGCGCGGCCTCCGACCCGGGCAGCAGCGACAGCCCGTACTCGCCGCCGTACTCGCCGATGTACTGGCGGATCGCCTTACCCCGGCGCAGCGCCAGGTCGTCCGAGTACGAGGTGACCGCCACACGGTCCTCGCCGTGCAGGCACAGCCACCAGAACGGGAACCACTCCGCGACCGTGGTCGACTTCCCCACCTGCGCGGGCGTGATCACCATGAGTCGGTCGTACTCGCCGCGCTCCAGGCCCACGAGCGCGTCGCTGATGACTTTCAGGTGCGGGCGCATCCGGTAGCCGGCATCCAGGCCCCTCGCGAGCGTCGCCGGATCGCGCAGCAGGTCGCGGGCCGCTGCGTGCTTGGCAGCCTGGAGCCGCCGGAACACCTCAACGTCATCGAGGTGGCCCAGCTCTCCGAAGGCGGGCGTCACGGTCACGCGTCACCGTCGTGCTCGTCGCCGGCCGGGTCGGGCTCGTCCTCCTGGTCCTCGTCGCCGAGCGGGTACGTCTCCTCGCCGTCGTCCTCGTCGTCGCTGCCGTCGGTGGCCTCGGCGCGGCGGGCGACCGTGGCCGCCAGCTCGGCGAGGCGTACGCGCCGCTGCTCCGGGGGCAGCGCGGCGAACTCCTCGATCTGCACGGACAGGGGGTCGCCGCCGGGGCCGGTGACGGCGATCGTGGCGGTCGGGTCGCCGAGGAGGGTGC
Organism: Streptomyces althioticus; assembly: GCA_014649355.1. Taxonomy (GTDB): domain Bacteria; phylum Actinomycetota; class Actinomycetes; order Streptomycetales; family Streptomycetaceae; genus Streptomyces; species Streptomyces althioticus. The sequence goes on along the minus strand of BMSW01000004.1, from coordinate 471,219 downwards.
GGCGCCACTTCATCGTCGTGTCGACGAAGCGGGTGAACTCGGCGAGCGTCATGTCGGGGGCGAGCTGCTGCACGCGGGGCAGGGCCTGGCCGATCATGCCGGTCATGATCCGGAGGACCTTGACGTCCTCGCGGGCGGCTCGGCGGCGTTCCTCTTCCATCTCGGCGGCGTACTGGCGGGAGAGGTGGGTGTCCCAGGCGGCGACGCGTTCCTGCCAGCGGAAGCGGGATGCGGTGACTCTGACGGTGGCGGGCGTCATCGTCAGTGCTTCTGCAGCCTTTGTGAGTGACCTGTTAGCGCCTTGGTCGCGGAAGGTGAGGAACTGGCCATGCTTTTTAGCGGTTTCGCCGGGCTGTCGCTCCCAGGGGTCCAGGGAGGGGTCGAGGGTGATGCGTTCGCTCATGCTGGTCACGATCCCTGGGGGTGTGGGGGCCCGTAGAGGGGGTTCGTGTGCCCCCCTACGGGCCGACTGCGGTGGTGGGCTTACGGGGCGTCTTGTGCGTTCTCTTCTGCGGCCTGCTTGGCGTGTTCCTCGACCTCGCGGCGGGCGATGTCGGTGAGGAGGGCGATCATCGTGGTGAAGTTCCGGACGTCCTTGCAGCGGCCGAAGGCGTACACCGCGGCGGCGAACTCCTCGAAGACCTCGACGGGGGCGACGCCGACGAGGTCCGTGCCGCTGGCGATGGCCGTGCACGCTTCCTTGAAGTCCTCCATCTGGTGCGGCAGGAACATGAGGGTGGCGGCGCGCCAGTCGAATTCGCCGTGGGGGATGGCGAGCTTCGTGTCGTCGGGTTCGACCGTGGGCAGCTGGTCTTCGTCGAGGCCGGTGGCGATGAGGTCGTCCACGTTGTCGATCATCGCGACGAGCTGCGCGAGGACGTCCTTGTCGGGGTCCCCGTGGAGTTCGTTGTGGGCGATCTGCTTGGCGATGACCTCGGAGCGGCGCATCGTGCGGGTGTCGATGATGGCGGGGATGCGGGCGAGGCCGGCGGCGCGGGCGGCGCGGGACCGGTGGTGCCCGGAGATCACCTCGATCGGCCCCTGCCCGCCGGGCTGGTGGCAGTAGGGCAGGGACTCGACCATGCCGCGTTTGCGGATGTTGCCGGTGAGCCGCTCGAAGTGCCTCGGCTGCATGACCTGCGCGTTGATGTCCTGCTCGCGCAGCGATGCGACGTCGACCCAGCGGATGAACAGGTCCTCGCCGATCTGCATGACGTCCTGCGGCGGGCTGCTGGTGTCCCAGGACATGCCCGTCGGGCCGGCATCTGGTGCGGGTGCCGGCTCCTCGCTCTGGGGGGCCGGGGTGGTCACTTCTGCTTCTTCGCCTTGCTTCGGCTGGCGCGCCATGACTTCTCCTTCGCGAGGAACGTGCTGAGGGTGGTGGGGATGTCGTCCAGAACCCAGTCGGCGCGGTAGGACAGCTTGTAGCCGTCGGGGTGCTTCGCCCGGGACTCCAGCTGCATGAGGCCGCGCAGGCCCTTGGCTTCGGGGTGCCGCGTGTACTCGACGGTGACGAGGCCGTTCGACGCGGCGAGGAGGATCTCGGAGGCGCCGGTGAAGACGAGCTTCGCGGTGTCGCGGCGCAGGGCGAGCATCGTCGCCAGGCGGGTGAGGCGCAGCTCGTAGTGGGGGGCGCCGAACGCGAACCGCATCAGCAGGTGCGTCGTGTACTTCGTCGCGCCGGGGTACGGGCGGGTCATCGTCTCCGCGCCGTAGCCGATGACGCCGGCGACGTAGCCGTCCACGATGACGAGCATGTTGTACGAGCCGGGTGCCGCGGCGAGGCGGTGCATCCACAGGTCGCGGTAGTAGTCCACCTCGGTTCCGCGAGCCGGCGTCACGGCAACCCGGGACTGGTCGGTGACCTGGTGGTCGGGCGGGATGATCGGGAGGTTGGTGGGCGCCGTCGACCGGCCCATCCCGAGGGCCACCTTGGGCCCGCCGGTCAGCTTGAAGATCTCCTCCGGCCGGTTGCTGATGACGAAGGCGCGGGCGACGTCGCCGAGCGGGTGGGCGAACACCGGGGTCTCGTGGGCCGCGATGCCGCTGCGCTCCTCCTGGAGGAACATCAGCAGCGCGGCCTTGTCCCGCATGTGGTCGGCCAGCCGCTGCATGTCGACCTCGGGGTCGAAGATGCTGTACGGCGGGGTGTTCCACTCGACCCTGCCGCCGGTGTCGAAGAACTTCTCAAAGCCCGCGCGGTAGGTCGGTGGCGCTGCAACAACGATGGTGTGGGGGTCGTCTTCGACCTCGGCCAGATGGTCCCACATGCACTTGGGCGTAAAGGAAATGCCAGGAAGCCGCTCGCCGATCGACTGGAGCGAGCCGACCAGCCGGGCCTTGTGCTCGGCCTCTCGCTCGACCATGTCGGTCACGAGCTCCGCCCAGTACGTGGCGTCACCCTTGGCCTGCATGCGGGCCAGCCAGTGGACGTACAGCATGTGCGCGGCCAGCTCGACCGGCGAGGCGCCAGGCAGCTCGACCGGCTCGCCGTCGAGGGTCATGCCGAGGGACGCCAGATCGCCGCCCGACACGTACGTCCCCACGATGGCCGTGTAGAGCGTGACATCGCTCGTCGACATACTCGACGGCGGAATGCCCGCGTTAGCGGCGACGAGGGCCGCGGCGAACGAGCCGACCCCCAACTCGACGTACCTCGTGTACTGATCTCTCGGGAGTTTGTTGAAGACCTGCCGGTAGAAGGCGCGGTCTGGGGCTGAGGAGTTCCCGGCGAACAAGACGCCGGGCTGGGCAAATCCCGCGGGCATGGCGCTCCCAGGGGGGAGGAGGGGAGTCGCCCGGCCCACAACCAGCAGCGCGGGGCACAGGGTAGATCACACGGCGCCGGCCCCGCTCGGAGGACCGAGCGGGGCCGGGAGTGGACCGCGAGGGAGGACTCGAACCTCCAACCGTCACCTTAGAAGGTGATGCTCCATCCAATCGAGCTGCTCGCGGTGGCGCTCAGGACTGTACCAGTTGACCCGGTTCGTCCTGGCTTGCCTGGCGTACGGCCGGGTGATGGTCGATGAGGTCGAGCATCCGGTTGAGGGCCCTGGGGCCGTAGAACGTCTCCTTCCCCCACACCGGCCAGACGCCCGCGGCCTCGAGTTCCGCCAGCACCTGGCGCTCGATCTCGCGGGCCACGCCGTCCGGCAGGCCGGTGATGAGGCGCACCACCTGACCCAGGCCGAGGTCCCGCCGATGGCGAGCGAGCCGGGGCCGGGGGTCGCCCGAGGTGATGCCGACCTTTACCAGCTCGCCCCACTCGTCGGCGATCACGTACAGGACGTCCCATACCTTGCCGGCGCAGGTGGCGCAGATACCTTCACCGCTCCGGACGCCGCTCGGCCTCGGGGCGCAGTCGTGCCCCTGGGCGCAGCGCGCCCGATGCGGCGTACTGGTGCCCAACCACGTGGGCTCCAGGAGGGTGGCGCCAAGCTGGGCGAGCCGGGCCCGGAACTCCGCCTCGGCTACCTTCGGGTCTCTCCCTGCGCAGCCCCGGCAGCCGCTTCCCTCTTTGTGGAGGTTCTTGGGTCGGGGGGACCAGATATGGCCCTCGGGGCAGCGGACTCGGTGCGGCTTGCCCGCTCCAAGCCACCGGTCCTCAAGGAGCGTCGCGTCCAGCTCGGCGAGGCGGGCCCGGAATGCCGCCTCGGCCGTCCCGGTGTCCGACCTCGCGCAAGTCCGGCAGACGCCACGCCCGCGCGAAATGCTGCTCGGCCACGGGTTGCAGTCGTGCCCCTGGGCGCAGCGGACACGGTGCCGCTTCTTGCTGCCCAGCCATCCGGGCTCCAGGAGGGTGGCGCCGAGTTCGGCGAGGCGGGCTAGGAACTCCGCCTCGGCCGCCTTCGGGTCTTGCCCGGCGCAGGCCCGGCAGATGCCGACACCTCGTGCCACGTCTGCCGGGCGCGGTGTGCTCTCGTGGCCATCGGCGCAACGCACGCGGTGCGGCTTGCTGACTCCAAGCCACCGATCTTCAAGGAGGGTTGCACCGAGTTCGTCGAGCCGGGCCAAGAACCTGCCCAGCGCGGCCTGGGACCGAGGGGAGAGCTTGCGGGGAGTGGTGTTCACGGTGCCTTCCGTCGTGTCTTGGAATGGCCCGTGGCCGGGGAGCTTGGGCTCCCCGGCCACAGTTGGCGGTCGGTCAGAACAGGGTGTCCGGCTTCGGGGCCGTCGGCTTACGTGCCGCCTTGGGGGCGGCGTCCGCCGGGTCCGGCAGCTCCGGGACGGTCCAGCCGAACCGCTTCCCGAACCACTCGGCCGCCCATTCCCTGTGGCACGCCTCGCCGCCGTTGACGTCCTCGAAGCACATCAGGCAGGCCGGCGTGTCCGGGTACCTGCGGGCCAGTTCCTGGAGCGCGGCGAGGATCTCGCTCTCGTACACCTTCAGGCGAGCGAAGTAGACCTTCCGTTCGATGGCCACGTCATTGACCTTGGCCAGCGGGCCGCGCATGAGCTCGAACGGGGCCAGCGCCGGGATGGTCTCGTAGCTGAAACGTACGAACCGCGGCCGACCCACCGTGATGCCCACGGGGAGGTGACCGGTGCTCTCGCGCCAATTCTGGTACCGGGTGGTCGCGAGGCCCATCGGCTGGGTGACCTGCCGCAGTTCGAAGGTCGGTTCTGGCCCGTTGAGGTCGAGCTTGCTGAGGTCGATCATCGACCGTTCCTTCCTGTGAGGGTGGGGGCCCCGGCCGGTCCGGGGCCCCTGGGGTGCCGCCCTGGTCAGGCGGCGTCGGTGGCGGTGGTGTTGGTGGCCTCGGCGTCGGGGGCGACCCGGAGGGCGCCCGCGAGGACGGTGGCGGCGGTGGCGGCCTTGGCCAGGTTGGCGGCGGCCTTCGTGGCGACCTGCCGCAGGTGGTCGATGCGCATCCGGTTGCCGGGGATGCCGCCGTGCGCGCCGGAGAGGAGGAGCGCCAGCTCGTCGGGGTCCATGTCGGCGATCTCCTGGAGGATCTCGCCGGCCGCGCCGAGCTTGCCGATCTTGCCGACGAGCTTGGCGCGGTCGGCGACGATCTGCTCGCGCCGGTCGACGTCCACGGCCAGCTCGGGGAACATGCTGTCGTCGACCTTGCTGGCCTGCGGGGCGTCCTCGGCGAGGACGAACATGACGGACTGGCTGGCCGCTTCCTGCTCCTCGTTGCGGACTCGCGTGCAGAACATCTCCGCCTCTCGGGGGCTGTTGAACTGGCCGCGCGTCCAGCGGGCGATGAACGCGTTCTGGTTGGCCGGGCTGATCTGCGAGGCGTACCAGGCGAGGCCGACCGGCAGGTGGCCCTTCAACAGGGCCTCCTGTACGGCGGGCACGAGCTTGAGGAGGGAGAGCCTGAGGTCGATGTAGTTCCACGACTTCCCAACGCGCTTGGCGACGTCTTCGGGGGTGAGGCCGAAGTCCACCAGCTTCTGGAACGCCCGCGCCTCCTCCAGCGGGCTCATGTCGGCCCGGCCGAGGTTCTCGGCGACCGACCGGGTGAAGCCCTCCAGCGTCTCCGATCCGCCTTCCAGGCCGTGCATGACCATGGCGGGGATTTCGGTGAGGCCCGCCATGCGGGAGGCCCGCCAGCGGCGCTCACCGGAGACGAGCACGTACTTGCCGCGGCCGACGTAGCGGACGGTGATGGCCTGCTGGACTCCGATCTCCGCGATCGAGGCGGCCAGCTCCTGGAGCTTCTCGGGGTCGAAGATCTCGCGGGGCTGGTTCTCGTCTCGGTCGATCGCGTCGAGGGCGATGACCTTGAGCGTCGTCTTCTTCTCGGCCGGGGCGGGTGCCGGGGTGGCCGCCTTCTTCGCCGGGGCCTTGCGGGCGGTCACCTTCGCGCCGTCCTTCTTGGCGGGGGCCTTGGTGGCGGCCTTCTTGGCGGCCTTGGCGGTGGTGGCGGTCATGGCGTCCTCCTGGGTGGGTGGGTGGTGTGTCGCACATTCATCATTGACCAAGGCCCGCGCACTAACCTCGTTTTACCGGGGCATTTGGTCAAAGGATCGGCAAGTTTCCGCTGGTCAGATGCCGCACTCGGCTCGCCAGGTCCGCTTCTCGGTGGCGCGGGCCGTGCGGCGTTGGATCGCGCGGAGCTTGCCGCGCTTGCGCGGGTGGGTCAGGGCGCCGGGGAAGTAGAAGCAGGTGCAGCCGCGCCCGGCGTGCTTGCAGGGCTTGCCGGCGTGCCGTCGGGTGGTGGCGCTGAGCATGCGGGCCATGTCTGGCCCTCCTTTCGGTGAGGTTCCGTGCCCGGGGTTCCGGGGCGGGCGGCGCGCACCGGGCCGGTGGGCCCGTCGCGCCGTCCGCTCCGGGGGCGGCCTGTCGGCCGCCCGCCGGTCAGCAGTTGCAGTACTCGCAGTAGGTCGTCCGGATCGTGCCGTCGTCGTTCTTGAGCGCCTCCAGCTCCGCCCCGCACTCGCCGCACTCGCCGTAGCTGTTGCCGACCGGGGGGAGGGGGGTGACCGGGGGGAGGCCCGCGATCGTGCTGATGTCGACCGGGCCGTTGCTGGTGTTGATGAAGACGGTCATGGCGCTCTCCCTGGGGGGTGGTTGGTGGTTGGTTACATCCTCTTCATTGAGCCAAAACCTCTAAGGTAACCCTTGTTTCTCGGGAAGTTTGGTCAAGGAATCGGCAAGTAGCCGCAGGTCAGGTGGCGAACAGGTCGAGCTGTGCGGCGTCGGTCCGGCTGGCAGCCCCGGCCTGTTCGGGGTGCCGGTGGGCAAGGTGCTCGGCGACGGTCCACCTGGTCCAGTCGGGCGCCGGCCGGCCGCGCCGGACGGCGGTCCGGCTGAGGGTGAGACTGTCGGCCCGTGCGGTGTGGACTGTGCCGTCGAGGATCAGCCACACCTCGCAGCGGGGCAGGCCCAGCGCGGTCAGCATGGCCAGGTGGTGGATGTCGCCCCAGCCGGGGTGCAGTGCACCTGGGCGGACCCAGACCCAGGTGCCGAGGTTCACGTCGCCGGGTCCGGCCGGGGGGTGCTCGTAGGGCGGGCGCTGGCGGACCGGCCGCGCCGGCTTCGGCGGGTAGAAGTGGCTCGGCGGGTAGTGCGGGGCGCGGGCCGCTTTCAGCTCGGAGGCCTGCCAGCGGACGGTGTCGGCCGGGGTGTAGCAGCGGGGTCCGACGTGCCAGTTGCGGACCGTCGTCTTGTCCCGCCAGACGGTCTGTCCGCACGAGCAGCGGCTGATCGTCAGGTACTCCCCCGCGGTCGTGCAGGGCCAGGCGGTGCCGCAGGGGCGGCAGGTGGGCTGGCCGCTGTCGAGGCCGTTGGGGAGGTGCTCGTCGGGGAGGCGGAGGGGCCGGATCGTCCAGGTGGCCACCGGGGGTCCTTTCTCAGCGGGTCGAGGGAGGAGAGGGTCAGCGGCTGGTGGCGGGCATGGTGGCGGTGAAGTGGTCCGGGTTGTCGTCGTCGGTCCAGCCGAGGTCTTCCAGCGCCTCGGGGTCGCGGCCGAACGTGAGGACGTGTTCATCGTCGGGCCTTCCGTTGCGTGTGAGGTGGTGGAGGATGAGGGGCGGGCCGGGGAGCGCTCCGGGCTCCCCGGCCCGCCGGCCGACTGCTACTTGGCCAGGACGTGGACGGCCTTGCCCGCGCGCCGGGGGCCGTAGCAGATGTACTCGCCCCACTCGTCGTTCACGCCCTTGCCGGTGTTGTCCCAGATCAGCTTGCGGTCGCACTGGGCGCAGGTTCCGGCGTCCTCCCCCGGCGTCCCGCTCGTCTGGGCCGGGGCCGCGGGGGTGGTGGAGGTGCTGCGCGGGGTGCCGGTGGGGAGGAGGATCGACCGGTACGGCTCACCCTCGGCCGCCGTCTCCCATCCGGCCTCGGCGAGCCCGCCGAGCGGGAGGACCTGGCGGAAGAGGTCGCTGACGTCGTCGGCGAGCTGGTCGGTCAAAGGGCTGGCCGGGGTGAAGGGGGCGCGGTAGAGGGCTTTGCCGTCGGCGTCGCGCACCTCGTACAGCTCGCCGTCGTCGCTGTCGATGGTGATGGCCGCGGCATCGGGGAGGGTCTCGCGGAGGAGGGCGGCCGCGTAGTCGAGGGTGATGCGGTGGAAGTGGTCGCAGGCTTCCACGACTCGCTGCCGGGCTACCTCGGTGGCGTGGGAGAGGGCGGCGGTCATCGGCTCGGTCTGGGGGGTCATCGTCGGTCCTTCCTGTGTGGAGCTGCCTGGGTGGCGTCTCCGGGGCGGGCGGCGCGCACCGGGCCCGTGGGCCCGTCGCGCTGCCCGCTCCGGGGGCGGCCCGTCGGCCGCCCGGCCGGGTCTGCGGTGTCAGCCCGTGTGGGGGCGGGCGCGCTGGCGTCGCTCGTGGATCGCGTCGAGGGTGACGCCCTCACCGGCGAGGGCCCGGCAGATGGCGTCGCGGGTCCAGCCGCCCCGGCCCGGGGAGTCGTACTCGGTGCGGAAGTGGCGGGCGCGGAAGGCGCAGAACGCCGCTTCCAGCTCCTCGGCGAGCGCGCGGTCGCCGTACGGGCTGTCGAAGATCCGCTCGGACGCTGCGGTGTCTTCGGTGTTGGCGTGGACGAAGGCCAGGGAGAGGGGGTGCGGGGTGGCGGCCATGCTGGCTCCGATCTGGTGGGTGGGTGGTGGGGTGTCGCACCTCAATCCTTGACCAACCATCCGGTTTTACCCTCAGTTACCGGTAAAGTTGGTCAAGGTTGAGTCAATCAGGCGGCCGGGCCGTATTCACCGCGCTCGGGCGCGTACCGGCTGATCTCCTCGCCGGTGATGCACTCGGCCAGCGCGCTGATCAGGATTTCCGCCGCGTTCGGGGTGACCGCGTTGCCGAGCTGCCTCACGCGGTCCCGCTTCGAGCCGAGCACCACGTAGTCGTCGGCGAAGGCCATCGCGCGCTGGATCTCGTGGGGCTGCAACATCCGGAACAGGACGTCTTCGATCTTCAGCTCGCCCTGGACGAGCGCGAACCGGTCACGGGTGGTGAGGGCACCGACCGGCTCACTGACCGGGTGCGGCTTCCCGTTGCCGTAGTACGGGGCCAGGAACGGCTCCCACGTGACCACCGACTGATGGCCGGTGGTGGTGAGGGTCCGCATCGGCTCGGCCAGGCTGGTGCAGTGCTCCCCGCCGTCGCCGGTCGAGCCGTTGTTCCGCATCATCATGCCCGGCATCGGGACGGCGGCCAGGCCGTGATGGTTGCCGCTGGCGCACACGGTGGCGAGCGGGTCGGTGATCGCGCGGGCGTCGCTGGAGCCGCCCCGGATCTCGGTGATGAACGGCAACCAGGCGAGGCCTGCCTCGGCCCTGGCGGTCTGGGTCTGCATCGGCCCGTAGATCGTGCGGGCGTTCTTGCCGTCGCGGCCGTCGCAGGGGACGAGGAGCGGCGGGACCGCCAGCGCGTCGTTCTCGCGGGTGGTGCGGGTCGGCATCGGCTCCAGCAGGTCGGTGGCCGCGTCCCGCCAGGTGCCGCCGGTGGGCACCATCAGCGGGCGGGCGAACTTCTCGAGCCCGGCCTGGATGCGGCGCATCGTCTTCTCGGCGAGCGGCTTGTCGCGGTCGCCGATCCGCGTGCCGGGCACCGACCAGTCGATGGCGGCCGCCGCGGGCAGCGTCTCGGGCTCCACGATCTGGTGGCCGCACTTCGTGTTCGGGCAGCGGTAGTCGTACTGGGCCTTGTACCGGCCCATGTCTACGCCCGGCCGGCGCCAGGACTGCCGGGCCTGGACCCACTCGCCGCAGCCGGTGCAGTAGGCGCGCGGGTCGAGCCACTTCGACCAGTTCGGCGTGCGGCCGAGGCTCTTGTGCCAGTAGGCGAAGTACAGGCGGTCGCGGGACTGCGGGGCGCGGTGCACCGACCTCGGGTCGGCGTGCATGCTGTTGAGGGCGATCAGGCGGGTGCGGTAGCCCATCTTGTGGAACTCCGCCACCCAGCGGTCCCACTCCGCCCACTGGCGGACGTCGACCACGTTCTCGACGACCCCGGCCTTGACGAGGTGGCCGCGCTCGATGACGCCCCGCAGGTAGAGCGGGATCTCCTCCATCAGCGCGCGGCTGGCCTCCTCCTCTTCGGTGGGGCCGCCGCTGTCGCGCTCCTCGCCGGTCTGGAACCGCTCCTCCTCCAGCTCGGCGTACAGGTCGAGGAGGTCGCCCTGGACAGCCTTCGCGAACGAACGCTTCTTGCCCTGCGCGATCGACCACTTCGTGCACTCCGGCGAGCCCCAGTGGATGTCCGCGACCGGCCAGGCCCAGACGGGGGCCTTGCGGATGTCGCCGATGTAGTGGGCGACGCCGGGGAAGTTCCGCTCGTGGCTTTCGATCGCGCGCTTCCAGTGGTTGGCGGCCCGGGTGACTCGTACGTTCGGGACGGCGTCCACACCTTGCGACGACCCTCCGGCACCTGCGAACCAATCCATGACCGACAGCTCGGTGCCGTCGTGCTTGTACGCCTGGGCTCGCCGGCGGCGGGCGTACGTCTGGGCGCCTCCGCTGGCCGAGGCCATAGCGCGGGTGCCGGTGGAGATGTAGGGCATGCGGTCCGTCCCTTCTGGGTGGGTGAGTGTGTCGTCCTCAGTCATTGACCAAACCCGCCGGTTTACCCTCGAATACCGGCGGATTTGGTCAAAAGATCGTCAGGAAAGCGCAGGTCAGGCGGGGTCCGGCCGGAACGGGATCTGCGGGTGCCCGTCCTTGTCCAGCGCGTACCAGCACCAGTCGAAGTGGCCGCCGACGGCGTACCGGCCGTCTTCGTTCGGCCAGATCACGTCGACCGACTGCTGGCGCTTCGTGCCGCCGAGGTACATCCAGCCGATTTCAAGCACGACGGCCTCCGCCTGGCCGTCGACCGTGCCGTCCAGGACGTGCACGGTGTTCACGGAGCCGTGCCCGTAGCGGACGGCCTCGGCTTGGGTTTCGGCCGCGATGAGGCGGACGGTGGGGAGGTCGAACCACGGCCGTACGTAGCCGTCCTGCTGGTCGGCCGGGTCAACGAGGGCCGGGTAGCGGTCGCGCTCGTTCGCGCAGACCATGACTTCCACCATCGGGCGCGGCTCGCGGGGCGCCTTGGCCGGGCTGGGCTCGTCGAGGGTGACGGCCGCCGCGCGCAGCAGGTCGAGCCGGTAGACCGGCCGCCTGTCGCGGTCGGGCATCTCGCTGCAGAGCGGCCGCCAGACGTCGCGGGTGTCGTCGTTCAGGTACCGCGTCCACTCGCTCATGTCGTGGACGGCGTTCCCGGCCTCGGTCTGCCCGATGGCGTCGGCGAACGTCCGCTCGTCGCACGCTGCCGTCCAGTACCGGCCGGTGGGGAACAGCGAGCCGTCCTCGCCTTCGGCGAGCTCCAGCGAGCCGGCGTCGAACGGTGCGTCGGGCTGGTGGCCGGTGAGGATGTCGCGCACCGCCGCGGCGGTCACGACGAGCATGACGCGGCCGAGCTGCTCGTCGGTGTCCCTGGCGGCCGTGAGCGCCCGGTCGACGGCTGCACCGAGCGTGTCGGTGGCGGGCAGCCGGTAGGCGGGGCGGGAAGGGGTCTGGTCGTTCATGTGACGTCCTTGTCTCGTGTGAGGGGGTGTCAGTGGTCGGTCTGGGCGGGGAAGGTGATCCGCCAGGCGTGCGCCGACTCGTCGTCGGGGGTGTGCTGCCAGTCGGGGGCGGCGGCGAGGTCGTCGGCGGTGGTGCCGTCGATGACGCTCTGCAGGAGCGCGTCGGCGGCTCCGAGGGTCTCGGTGTCGTACACGCCGCCGTCGTCGGCCGTGTCGATCTCGTCGTCTCCGGCGTGGACGGCGATGACGTGGGCGCGGCCGTCGTGGATGTCGATCAGCGCCGACGTTGCCTCGGGGGCGAGGGGCCGCAGGATGCCGCCGAGCTGCCGGCTGCTGTCGTTGAGGGCGGCGGCCTTGTCGCGGTTCCTGCCGCAGTGCGGGCAGGTGGTGACGTGCCAGTCGGGTTCGGCGCCGCACAGGCACTGCCAGGTGGCGAAGCTCCAGCACCACTCCCAGGCCCCGACGGGGTAGCGGCCGTCGGCGTCGGGCTCGATGGCGCGGACGGCGTGCTCGGGGCCCTCGTCGCTCAGGTACCGCCAGGAGACGACGAGGACGACGGCGACCGGCTGCCCGTCGCGGTCCGTGCGGCCGCGGTCGATGACGTGGACCGTGTCGTCGACGAAGTCGGGGTGCTCGGCCTGGCGCTCGAGTTCGGCGGCCAGCTCGCGGACGGTGTCCAGGGTGAAGCGGGGTGAGACGCTGCCGTGCCACCGGTCGGCGGGGTCGACCTGGGCGTCGAACGGGCCGAGCGAGCTGCCGATGCAGACCCGGGTGTCGACGGTGCGGAGGCGGGAGGCGATCCGGCGTACGGCGGCCCCCTCGCGGGGCCGTCCCTCCCAGGCGTCGGCCTCGTCGTCGAACTCGTCGTCGAGGATGGCGCGCAGCCGCTGGTACAGGGCGCGGCGGTGGGGCCGGGTGCCGTCGGCGCGGGCGGCCCGCCAGGCTTCCGCCCAGGCGGTCCGGTCGAAGCTGACCGTGGTGGGCTGGCCGGCCGCCACCTGGAGGAGGACCCTGTGGTCGAGGATGGGGCGGCGGCCGACCTGCGCGCGGGCGTCGAGGATGCGGGCCACGTTGTCGAGGGCGGCGGCCAGGTCGTCGTCGGTGACGTTCGGGTGGGTGGTCATCGTGGGCCTTCCGTGAGGTGAGGGGGCGCCCCGCCCGGCGGGCGGGGCGCGGGCGGTCAGCGGGAGAAGGTGTCGATCCACTTCTCCGCGTGGGGCGCGAGCTGGCGGGCGCCCGCGTAGGTCATCTCGTTGTCGATCTGGCGGGCGTAGTGGACGAACTGCCAGAGCGGCAGGTCCTCGCCGTTCTGGAGCTTCTGGGCGAGCCAGTGGGCTCGCCGGGCGCACGCCCTCATCGACTCGCGCTCGGGCCCGTTGGGCATGAGGTCCGCGCGGGCGCCGGCGACCAGGCCGTAGCCGTTGAGGAGGTCGGCCGTGGCGAGCGCGCGGGTGGTGTTGAGGAGGGGGGTGGCCATGTCGGGTTCCTTCCGGGTTGGGGGGTGACGTCCTCTTCATTGACCAAGCCCAGCCGGTTAACCTCGGGATACCGGCAGGTTTGGCCGAGTTGGAGCCCCGGCCCGGCGTGGGCCGGTCCGGGCCGGGGCTCTGGCCGGTCAGGCGATCCGGGCGGGGACCTCGATCGTGCGGATCCGGTAGTGGCGGGCGCGGCGGTTGACGCCGAGGAGCCGGATCTGCGCGACGACCGGGGCGATCTCGCCGGCGCGGAGGGCCTTGACGATGGCGAAGACTCCGTCGTGGACGACCATCGCGCCGGTGGAGGTGTCGGGGTTGCCGCTCTTGAAGAGGGGGCGGAGGGCGATGGCCTGCTCGCCGAGCGCGTCGGCCAGCTCGGTGGCGGTGAGGGCGGTGGGGGTGATGGCGGCCATGCCTGCTCCCTGGGGTGTGTGGTGGTTGGTTACATCCTCTTCATTGACCAAGGCCCTCTAAGGTAACCCTGTTTTACCGATTAGTTTGGTCAAGAGATCGGCAAGTAACCGCAGGTCAGGGGCCCCTCTAGGCGACAGTCCAACGGCGACTGGGGGCAGGCCGGTGGTCAGGGAGGGCGGCGACGCCTGGGGCCTCCCACGAGGACGGGAGCGGCGCCGGCTGCCGCTTCCTGGGCGGCCGGGGGTTGCCAGGAACGCCGTGAGCCCCGCCGATGGCGGGGCTCGGGGGCCGGAGGGCGGGGGCGCGTTCACACCCCCGCCGTTCCGTCAGCCGTGGCAGATGCAGGTCTTGGGGGTCGAGGCGGGCGTTCCGAACCGGCGGGCGGCCAGGTCGAGGAGGGCGGACAGGGTCTGGCAGAGGTCGTCGTTGTCGTCGCTCTTGGGCTGCTTGGCCAGCGTCTCCGTCATCCACGGGGTGATGACCGCCAGGTCCTCAGCGTTGAGGAGGATGCCGTCCTCGGCGGGGACGGTGTCGGTGGCGGGGATGGTGACGAAGTCCATGGCTACTCCCAGGGGGTGTCTGGTGGTTGGTTACATCCTCTTCATTGACCCAAGACCTCTAAGGTAACCCTGTTTTACCGATTAGTTTGGTCAAGGAATCGGCAAGTGACCGCAGGTCAGACGGTCTCGAAGAGGTCCAGCTGAGTCGGCTGCCGCTGGTGCCAGCCGTGGGTATGGAGGGGGCCGCCGGGCTCACCGTCGAGGACCAGCAGGACCGTCGTGACGCTCGTCCCGGAGGCGGCGAACGCGCGGTCGGGGAGCCGCACGAACTCGCCCTCCGCTTCGGTGACCATCGCGCGGAACCGCTCGGTGGCCCGGTCGACGCGCCACGTGACCGACTCGGGCAGGACGGCCACGAGGGTGCCGCCGTCCTTCATGAACCCCAGCGCGTGCGTGACGTGCTCGACGGCCTGCTCGAACGGCGGGTTCATCAGGATCCGGTCGTACGGCTCGTCGATCGCCAGCGGGTCGAGGTCGAGGAAGTCCGCCTCGGTCACCTTGCGGGCGATGCCGAGGCCTCGGAGGACGTGGGCGCGGCGGGCGTCGATCTCGACGCAGTCGACGATGCCCAGTTCGGCGGCGGCCTTCTCGGCGATGGCGCCGGTTCCGGCGGACGGCTCGAGGACCGTGTGACCGACCCGCACGCTGGCGTGCTCCAGCATCTCGAAGACGACGGGCGGCGGGGTCGGGTACCAGCCCTGCTCGTACCGGCTGGGCCACTCGCCGGCCGCGAGGCAGGCCCGCATGAACTCTTCCACGGGGTACGGGAAGACGTGGGCGCGTACGGCCTTGCGTCCGTCCCACCGGCCGCCGACGTCTTTCAGCATGGTGTTCACCCGCTGGTAGAGGGCGGCGTCGAGCTGGAACGGGATCTGGATGCGGTCGCCGCTGATGATTGTGCGGCCGTCGGTGAGGACCTCGAGGACGTCGGTGGGGATCTTCACGGTCTGCTCCTTCGGGCGGGCGGTCAGTACAGGCGGGCGATGACGTCGGCGATGGCGCGGGCGACGGTGTCGAGGCTGTCGGCGGGGGTGACGTCGAGCGGGAGGGCGTCGCCGAGCTGGTCGTTGCGGACGTACAGCTGACCGGTGCCGGCGACGGCGACGGTGAAGGGGGTGCCGTCCCAGCCGCGGAGGTGGCCGCTGGTGGCCCACGGGCCGGGGTGTGCGGTCCACTGGTCTCCGAGGTGGGTCAGTGCCGCGGCCGTGGCCTCGTGGACGGTGAACGCCGGGACCGGCTGCCGGTGGAAGCTGACGGGCTCGTGGTTCATGGCTGCTCCTTGCGGGCGGGTGGGAGCCCCGCCGGGTGGCGGGGCCCCGGGTCGGTCAGAACTGGGTGGTCTCGTCCTCGGCGATGACGCGGCCGAGCTGCTCGTCGGTGTCCCTGTCGGCCTTCACGTGGGGTGGGGTGACGTCCTCTTCATTGACCAAGCCCAGCCGGTTAACCGCGGGAAACCGGCAGATTTGGCCGAGTTGGAGCCCCGGCCCGGCGTGGGCCGGGCCGGGGCTCCGGCCGGGTCAGGCGATCCGGGCGGGGACCTCGATGGTGCGGACCAGGTAGTGGCGGGCGCGGCGGTTGACTCCGAGGAGCCGGACCTGCGCGACGACCGGGGCGATCTCGCCGGCGCGGAGGGCCTTGACGATGGCGAAGACGCCGTCGTGGACGACCATCGCGCCGGTGGAGGTGTTCGGGTTGCCGCTCTTGAAGAGGGGGCGGAGGGCGATGGCCTGCTCGGCGAGCGCGTCGGCCAGCTCGGTGGCGGTGAGGGCGGTGGGGGTGATGGCGGCCATGTCTGCTCCCTGGGGTGTGTGGTGGTTGGTTACATCCTCTTCATTGACCAAGCCCCTCTAAGGTAACCCTGTTTTACCGAGAAGTTTGGTCAAGGAGTCGTCAATCGGGCAGGCCCTCGGACTGCTTCCAGGCGGCCATCTCCTCCGCGCCCATCCGGCCGCTGACCTTGTCGTACGGGAGGGTGCTCGTCCGGCTGCCGAGCTGGTTCCCGCGGTCGTACACCCGGGCTTGCCAGTCCAGCGACTTCGGGACGCTCAGCGTCTTCTGGTTGACCCGGAGGACCAGGTACCACCGCTCCCCGGTCCGGCAGTAGTCACCCGGCGTGAAGTCGTCCGGCCGCCAGACCTTCGCGCCCGCCGCCTCGGCCTCCTCGATGTGGCGTTCCCAGTGGCGGATCTGCTCACCGACGTCGAGGTGGTCGGCGTCCAGGCGGGCCAGCTGGTCGACGAGCTGCTCGGGGTCCGTCGGGCGCTCACTGCTGGCGCGGGCAGCGGCGGCCCGCACGGAGGCCTCCGTCTGCCGCTCGATGCGGCCGAGCCGGGCCCTCAGCGCTTCCAGCCGGCGCAGGGTGGTCCCGACGTCCTTGCGGTGCTCCTCGAAGGTGGCCGCCGCTTCCGCGAGGTTCCGGCACCGGTCGGCTTCTTCCTGCTCGGCCACGGCCCGGCCGCACATCCTCCGCGACCGCTCCAGGTCCCGCAGATGCCGGCCGGCCGAGTAGTGGTCGACCTTGACCGGCTCCCCCATGTAGCTGGCCGCGATCCTGCGCCCCTCGGCCCACCGGGTGTCCGACGTCTCCTGCAGGCGGTTGGCTCGCGCGTCCAGCCGCTCCGCTCTGCGGTCGGCCCTGCGGTAGCGGTCCTGCTCGGCCTCCTGGAAGGCGCGCCGCTCGGTCTCGTCGATGGTGAGGGTGACCGTGTGCCCGTTGCCCTCCAGAGCGGCCTTGGCACCTCGGATCCGCCGCATGTCGGCCGCCCTGTCCCGCGAGCCTCGCAGGAAGACGTGGCCGACGCTGCGGGCGTAGCGGAAGCCCCACGGGTTCAGCAGCTCCAGGATGCCGTCGCCGGGTTCGGAGCCGAGGATCAGCGTCCCCCTGGCTCGCGTGTGCTCGATGGTGATCTCTGCCATTGCGGTGCCTTTCTGGCGAAGGGGCGGCCCGGCGAATGCCGGGCCGGTGGCGGGTGGTGTGTCAGCGGACGGTGCCGCGGGCGTCGAGTTCGGCGCGGGCGTCGAGGCGGGCGTCGGCCCATTTCCGGATGAGTGCGGCTCCGGCGTCGCCGGCCGCCTCGCCGGGGGTCTTGCCCTGGGCGAGTCCGGCGGTGAAGCGGCGGGCGAGGAAGCCGGTGGCGCTGGGCCGGGTGAACGTCTCCACCAGCTCGTCGAGGTCGAGGCGCGGGTAGGACTCGTGGAGGGAGAGCGCGGCGAAGGCTGCGATCTTGCCGACGGCCTCGCCGAGGTCGTCGGCGGGGATCACGGGGGCGGTCTGGGCGGTCATGTCTGCGGCCTTTCTGGAGAAGGGGGGCGGCCCGGCCGGGCCGCCCGGTGAGGAGGGGGTCAGGCGATGGCGGCCAGGCTGGCCAGCATCGGGGCGACCTCCGCGGTGTAGGCGGCGATGCCGATCTCGGCGACCGGGCCGGTGATGATCCACATGTCCACGGTGTCGCTGGCGGTGACGGTCCAGGTGTTGCCGCCGATGGTCGCCTGGTGGGTGAGCGCGTCCACCTCGGCCAGGTCGATGCCGGCACCGGCGAGCAGGTCCTGGAGGGTGGTGGTGTAGGTGGCGGCCATGCTGACTCCCTGGGGTGTGTCCCGGTTGGTTACATCATCATCATTGAGCCAAAGCCTCTAAGGTTACCCTTATTTACCGAGGAGTTTGGTCAAGTAATCGGCAAGCGAATCCGCAGGTCAGGCCACGTCGAAGAGGTCGAGCTGCTCGGGCGTCTCCGCGTCCGGCGCCAGCGGCGGCAGCTCCTCCAGGGGCCGCTGCCTGAGGTCGGGCAGAACCGGCTTCGGCTGCGGGTTGACCGCGTCCGCCCTCAGCTCCTCCACCACCTGCGGGTCCAGGCCGTGCCGCTCGATCTCCTCCTCCGTCGGCACCCAGCCGGCCGGCCGCCGCTGCAACCGGAAGTGCACGTCGTTCACCTTCGCCCAGGCCGCCCACATGCGGTCCTGCGCGTCCTCCCAGGCGATCAGCCGGTCGTGCGCCTCCCGGAACTCCCGGCTGGCCTCCTTCCTCCTCGCCTCCTCCTCGGCGGCCTGCGCGGCCAGCCGCCGCGCCTGCTCCCCGCCCAGGAGAGGCCGCAGCTTCTCGCTCTCCTGCTGGCGGTCCATCTCCACGGGCTTCGGCCGCCACCGCTTCCACACCTTCACCGCCCGACGCCCGTCGGCCGTGACACGGACGGGGCGCCGGCGGAGGTGATCGGCGTCCCCGACCGTCAGGAACCCGGCCTTCCTCAGCGGAAGCAACCGGTGCAGAGCCACCGTCCGGCCGACCGTGCCGGGGAGGTCCTGCTGCCACAGCTCGCCGTCGGTGGTCCAGTAGAGCCGCCCGGCCGCCGCGGCGATGGCGAGTTCCGCGTGCCCGGCCGACCAGCCGAGCGCCTCGGCCTGCCGCTTCTGCAGCGCAACCTCCTTCGGGTCCTCCTCCGGCTGGTCGACCGGCCGCTCGGCGGGCTCGTCGACCGGCGTCGGGTCCGGCTCCGCGACCGCGGCCTCGGGGGCGGCGGCGGGAGGCTCGTCGACCGGCTTCGCCTCGGCGGGCTCGATGGCGTGGACGATGCCGAGTGCCGGGCCGCCGCTCCACCGCCCCTCCCGGTACTGGAAGCCGTCAGCGGCCAGCCGCTCCCCCACCAGCTTCAACAGCGGCCGCGACCATACCGACTCGGTGAACTTCACGCCGTCGGGCGCCTGCAGGGTGACCGGCTGGCGGGACGGATGCGGCTGGCCCTTGCCGTCGAGGTACATCAGCCGCGCCTCGGTGGCGTCCCACCGGCAGTCCACGCGGATCTTCTTCGGGACAGTCGGGTCGCTGCGCTTCTTCCGCTTCGTCTTCGGCTTCGCGGCCTGTGCGGCGCGGACCTCGCTGGCGGGCTGCGCCTCGTGGGCCTTCCACGCCGACTTGGTGCCGGGGATCTTCCCGTCGGCGAGGAACGCGGTCATGGCCGCCTCGGGGCAGCGGGCCTTGACCTTGCTGTAGTCGATGCCGAACGTCCAGGTGCTGCCGCCGTCGGTGGCGTCCTCCAGCGTCAGGACGGCCTTGGTGAGCCGCAGGTTCCACGCGATGGACAGCGTCTTCGGGTTGACCCGCTTCACCTGGTACCAGGTGCCGCTGTAGAGCGCGAAGTCGCCGGGGGCGAAGTCGTCGGCCTCCCACAGCTTCACGCCGCTCTCGCGGGCCTTCTCCACCACCGCCTCCCAGTGGGCGATCTCCTCGGTGACGTCGCGGATCAGCCGCTCAGTCCGGCTCGTGTCGCGGCCCGCGGCCGACGTCCTGTCCCGGCGCCGCTCCAGGCCGCGCAGCTCGGCGCGCAGCTTGTCCAGCCGGCGCCGGGTGCGGTTCGGGTCGTAGCGGCGCTCCTCGTACTTCTCGGCGGCTGCCGCGCGGTGGCCGTAGTACTCGGCCTTGCCGCTCTCTTCGATGGACTTCCGCATGTGGCTGTCGCTGCGCTCGATGGCGCGGCGGTGGCGGCGCTCGCTGTGGTGGCCGACGAGGATCGGCTGGCCGGGCTCGATGCCGTCCAGCGCGCCGAGCGCCGCCTTGTGGCGGGCGGCGGAGGCGGCGGAAGCCCGGCCGGCGCGGTCGCTGAACCGCTCGGTGCGCTCTGCGGCCCGCTCCAGCCGCTCCGCCTCGGCCTCCTCGAAGGAGCGGCGCTGTTCCTCGTCGATCGTGACGGTGACCTCCCACCCGGCCTCGCGCAGCGCGTCGGCCGCGCGGTTGATGCGCCAGCGGTCCGCCTCGCGGTCCCGCGACCGCTGGATGTAGAGCGCGCTGAGCAAGCGGGACGAGCGGAAGCCGATCGGGCGGACGATCTGGTAGACGCCGTCGCCCTTGCGGGAGCCCTCGAGGAGCGTGCCGTCCGCGCGGGTGTGGGTGATGGTCAGCGACCCCTTGGACGCCGGGGGCTCGTCCTGGGGCTCCTGCGGGGCGGGCTGTTCGTCGGTGTCCGGCTGCGCCGGGCCCTCGAGGACCTCCGTCCCGCCGGCGCTGTCGGTGACGGTGCGGTCGCTGCCGTCCACGTGGAAGACGTTGACGTGGAAGGGGGCCCCCTCAGCGTCGGTGCCGCAGGTGTACCCGATGCGTTCGCCGGGGGTGGGGGCCGGGCTCGTGGCGGGCGGGGCGGGCGGCTGCTCGCGGATCTTGTCCACGGGCCCGTTGCTGATCGTGCAGTGCGGGCGGCCGCTGTCGCTGTACCGGACGCACACGGTGAACGACCAGCCGCCGTCTTCGCTGGTCCACTGCTCGATGTCGTCGGCGCGGGCTGCGACCGTCTCGTCCGCGTGGCGGGTGAGGAGGAGGACGCGGGTGGCGACCCGCTCGCGGGCCTCGTTGTACTCGCCTTCCACGCGGAAGTCCTTGCCGCTGCCCTGGGTGAGGCCCAGGCGCCGCAGGGCGCGGGCGATGGCGGTGCTGGGGGTCTTGGCCGGGGTGGTGGTGGCCATGCTGCCTCCTTGGGATGCGGGCGGCCCGGCCCCCGCGGGGGGGGGGGGGGGGGGGGGGGGGGGGGGGGGGGGGGGGGGGGGGGGGGGGGGCCGGGCCGGGTGGTCAGTGGAGTCGGGTGGCGGCCATCGCGGCGTCCACGATGCGGGCGGTCTCGGCCCAGGTGGCCTCCTGGTATTCGGCGGTGCCGCCGCCCCAGCCGCTGCTGCCGGAGATGTAGGCGCGGCCCTCGCCCTCCGCGGGGAGGCGCACGGTCCAGTCGAATCCGTCGTGGGCGACCTTGGCTGTGAGGCCGAGGTTCGTCCGCTTCCAGCTGGTGGCCTCCGCGGCCTTGGCGAAGATGGCGGTGGTGGTGGCCTGGTCCATGGCGCCCTCCCTGGGGGGTGGTGGTTGGTTACATCCTCTTCATTGAGCCAAAACCTCTAAGGTAACCCTGATTTGCCGAGGGATTTGGTCAAGGAATCGGCAAGCGAACCGCAGGTCAGAGGGCCAGGCCCGCTATCCGGCCGCGGCGCCGTCGCGGATGGCGGCCAGCCGCTGGAGCTGGCGGCCGATCCCCATGCCGACCAGCGGGGCCTGAGCGTGCGGCCAGATGGCCCGGCAGTGATCGGCGTATGCGCGTCCGGCGAGCACGATGACGTCCTGCGCCTCGTCGACGCCCAGCTCGCGGGCCTGCTCGCGCAGCTTGCCGACGGTGACGCTGTGGGGGTCGCCGACCCGCATGTCGTACGGCTGGAGGACCTGGGTGATGGGGACGAGCCCGTACAGGTCGCTGAGGATGAGGAGGGTGCCGCCGTCGGCGGTGAGCCGGTCGGCTGCCGCCCGGCAGGCTCTGTGGTAGGTGCCGACGTACAGCTCGCCGGCCGGGGCCGGGTGGGGCAGCTTGCGGGCCGCGCACGGGATGATGACGAGGCGGGTGCTCACGGGGGCTGTCCTTTCAGTCGCGGCCGTCGAGGGCCGAGAGCTTGCACACGAGGGTCCAACCGTCGAATCGGTGGTTGGCTACGGCCCCTTCGAAGGCGGCCTGCTTGCCGGGGAGGATCTCGCCGTTGCCGTCGCGGTAGCGGGCGGTCTCGGCTTCGAGCCGCTCGGTCAGCTCGGTGGCCTCGTCGGCGAGGTCGTCGAGGCCGCGCCGCCGTTCGAAGGCGGGGCGCAGGTCGATGCAGCCGAGCTTGTGGTCGCCCTGGGGCAGGCCCTCGTACGACTCGTCGGCGACCACGTAGCAGTCGGGCGTCTCCTCCGCGGCCATGTGCCAGGCGAGCGCCGCCGCCCACGCCTTCTCGGTCGAGCAGGCGTCGAGGACGTAGCGGGCGGGGCCGCCGCTGGGGCCGGTGCAGCCGTGCCGCTCGGGCCCGCGGACGGTCACGGTGTAGGGGCGCTCGTTCTGCCGGTAGTCGGCGGGAAGGTTGCCGTAGAGGGGCTCTCCGCCGTAGCGCTCCGGCGTCTCCAGGTACTTGCTGCGCATTGCGTGCCTTCCGTCGTGGGTGGGATGAGGGGGTGTCCGGACAGCGTCCGCGCGCCGTCCGGACGCGGTGGCTGGGCTAGCTGGCGAGGGCTGTCTGGGCTGCACGGACGCTGTCCGGACGGGCCGTCCGCGAGGCGTCCGGACGGGTGGAGACGTCCGGCCGGATGGAGGCGTGCAGGACGACCGGGTTCCTGTGCTGGTGGCGGTCGACCCGCAGGTGCACCCAGGGCCGCCCGGAGAACGAGCGTCCGTTGGCCGGTGGGAGGGGCATGCCTGGGACGACCCTGCGGGCGCTCCACGCTCCGTGGAAGTAGATCCGGCCGGCCGCGTTGGTGTAGCGCAGGCCGACCAGCTCGGTCAGGTCGAGGCCTTCCAAGGAGAGGTCCCGCAGCTCGTCGGCGAGCGTGCGGAGGGTCCAGGCGGACGACCAGCCGAGCCGCTCGGCGCAGGCGTCGCGGAGCTGGCGCAGCTCCAGCGGGCTGAGCCAGTCGTCCTCGTGGCGCCGGTGGACGGCCTTGGTCAGCGCGGTCAGGAGGTGGCCGGGGGCCGCGGGCTTGTCGGCGTCGGGAAGGTAGGTGGCCGCGGTGGCGAACACCGCCTGGATCATCGTGTCGGTGACCTGCATGGCTGGCCTTTCTGGGTGAGGGGGCGTCCGGACGGTGGCCGCTGAGCTGGGCGGATACCGTCCGGACGCCGTCCGGACTGTGGGTCAGGGGGTGAGGTCGACGACCAGGACCGTGGCGTTGTCGACGAAGCGGTGGTCCTCCTTGGGGAGGGCCTCGCGCGAGGTGGCCACGGCCAGGTCGACGAAGGCCCGCGCGAGGGGCGCCGGGGGCTCGTAGGCGAGCTCCACCACCAGGTCGTGACCGGCGTCCTCGTGGGGCTCGTACGCGCCGTCGGAGGCGAGGACGAGGCGGTCGCCGGGCTTCACCGCCAGCTCGGCGGTGTCGACCGCGTTGTGGCCGTACATGGCCTGCAGCGCGTCGTCGCCTTCGACGCGGCCGAGGTACGAGGTGATGAGGTTGCGGCTGCCGCCCTCGCTCGTGGCGGTGGGGGGCCAGACGCGGCGGGCGTTGTGGTCCTCGGTCAGCCGCCGTGCGATGCCGTCGCGCAGGAGGTAGGCGCGGGAGTCGCCCGCCCAGGCCACGGTGAGCGGCTTGCCGGGGGCGGTGACGGCGACGACGGCCGCCGCGCTGGGCATGTACTGCCGCCAGTAACGGTCCTGGCGCTCCTCTTCGGCGGCGATGTCGGCGTGCAGTGCGCGCAGTGCAGTTCCGGCGTCGCCGGCGCGGGCGGCGCGGCGGGCGAGGCGGGCGGCCGTGCGTCGGGTCCAGTCCCGCACGGCGGAGGAGGAGCCGATGCCGTCGAGCAGGGCGTAGGCCCGGATGCCGTCGCGGCCGGTGCGGACGGCGGTGGCGTCGCACTGGTTGTCCCGGCCGCCGATGTTCTGGGCGCTGGCGTGGTTCTTCACGGTGTCACTCCGTTCTGTGCGGGTGGGGGTGGGGGCCGGGCGCCGTCGGGGCGCCCGGCCGGGGCGGGTCATCTGCCCTGGTTGGTGTGCTCGCCGCCGTGCTCCTCGATGAGCGCGCGGACGTCGTCCGCCGGGACGTCGTAGAAGTAGCGGCCCTCGACCGGGTCGTCTCCGGCGGTCAGGTGGGCCTCCCAGGAGTCCTCGAGCTCCCAGGCGTCGCCGTCGGGGGTGGGGATGGCGTCGGGCAGGTAGACGTCCACGGTGTCCGTGCCGGGCTGGGCCTTCACGGCGATGACCTGGCCGTCGGCGAGGCGGGCGTTGTAGTAGACGCCGTTGGTGCCGTCGGTGAGGAAGCCGTCGAAGTGGGTGGTGGCCATGCTGGCCCTCCGCTCTGGGTGGGTTGGGGTGGTTACATCCCTCATCATTGACCAAACCCCTCTGAGTAACCTCGGTTTACCGAGAGATTTGGTCAAAGAGTCGTCAAGGGTGCGGCGGTCAGTCCGTGGCTCCGCCGAGGGCGTCGACGAGCACGCCGGCTGCGGCCGTCAGGTGCGCGGAGCGTACGGCCGCGACCCGGTCGGCGTTCGGGCCGTACGCGGCCATGCCGCACGCGCACCAGCTGAGGTCGCGGTCGGTGCCGTCCATCCGGGCGTGGGCGGCGGCGAGGAGGGTCAGGCGGGCGGAGAGGGTGAGGTGCAGGCCGCCGTCTGCGCCTTCGGTGAGGAAGCCCTGCGCGGTGAGCCGCTCGGCCTGGGCCGGGGGGATCTGGTGCGTCCCGGCCTGGAGGACGGGCAGCGCGTAGTCGTCGGAGGTGGCGGAGCTGGCCGTGCCGGCGTCGGCGATGAGGCGCAGGGCGGCGAGGTCGTCCGCGGTGGGGTCGGCGGGGGTCTGGGGAGTGAGGGTGACCTGCCACGGGCGGGGGGTGCCGCCGTGGGCGGCCTGGCGGAAGCGGACGATGCAGCCGCCGTTGAGCAGCGGTTCGATCTGGTAGGCGCGGCGGCGGGCGCGGTGGAGGTAGGTGACGACGGTGGCCTCGGTGACGGGGCGGGCGGGGCGGGTCTCAGTGGGGTCGGTGACGACTTCGGTGAACACTGGCGGTCCTCTCTGCCGGGGGCCCGTCCGGGCCGGGCCCTGGGGGGTGGGTGGTGGGTCGCACATCGTTCATTGACCAAACCCGGCCGGTTAACCTCGGGAAACCGGCCGAGTTGGTCAAAGGTTGGGCAAGTGTCCGCAGGTCAGGGGGCGGGTTCGTCGGCCGGGGGCTCCGTGGGGAAGCCGTGGCGGGCGAACAGCCGCCGCGTCTGCTCGTCGTCGTCGACGGTCATCTCGGCCACGACCTTGCCGGTGGCCTCGCGGTGCTCCGCGCAGGTGGCCATCCCGTAGCCGGTGCTGCCGCACACGATCATGTACGCCTCCACGGACTCACCGGCAAGGAGGTGGCCGACGCACTGCATCGGCCAGCTGATGTAGTTCTCGTACGTCCTGATCCAGTCGACGGTCATGGTGCTGTTTCCTTTCAGCGGGTGGTGAGGGGGTGTCAGGCGCGGGGGTGTCGGTCGGCGTTGGCGTCCAGCCAAGCGGCCAGCCGCACCGCGGCCTCGGCGCACTCGGTGGGCAGGTCGAGGCCCGACGGGGCCTCGAAGACGTCCTCGACGTAGCCGCCGTCGGCGTCGTACAGGTGGCCCGCCCACGGCTCGTCGTGCTCGCCGGCGGCGCGCAGGGCGTGCTCGCCGGAGGAGATCAGCACGCGCGGCCCGGTGTGGGCCGCGTTCTCGTCGGCGCTGCGGTCGACGGCCACCAGGACGCAGGAGACGCCGCGGTCCTCGTGCAGGAAGGCCGGGATGCCGAACTCGGCGAGCGCGACCACCAGCTTCCCGCCCTCGTGGGTGCGGGCCCGCCGCGCGGCCTTCTTCGCGTAGTCCTGCTGGGCGAGGAGGTGGTACGGCATCTTGCCCCGGTTGCAGGGCCGCGCGTTGCTGACGGCGATCACCTCGGCGAGCCGCTCGTGCCCGTAGTGGGCCGAGGCCAGCGAACGCAGCGCCCGCGCCACGTCGTCGTCGGTGCCGTCCAGCCAGCGTGCGTGGAGGACCGTGTTGCGGAGCTTCTGGAACTCGAAGTCGTCGCGGGCGAGCATCGGGGACACCGCGCCGTGCGGCCGCATGTCCGGGACGCTGCCGGTGACCGGGGCGAGCGCGTAGTCGATGGCGGCCGCCGACAGGTGGAAGTCGTGACCGGCCATCAGGTCGCGGGCCTGCTGGATGACGTCCTGCGCGTCGGGGGCCAACTGGCGGCCGCCGTCGAGCGGGGCGGTGTCGGCGAGGAGGGCTGCCGTGCGCAGCCGGTGCTCCAAGGCGTCGATCCGCGAGGGGTCGGGGTGGATGGCGCGGTCGCGGACGATGTCGGCGAGCAGGACC
Organism: Streptomyces althioticus; assembly: GCA_014649355.1. Taxonomy (GTDB): domain Bacteria; phylum Actinomycetota; class Actinomycetes; order Streptomycetales; family Streptomycetaceae; genus Streptomyces; species Streptomyces althioticus. The sequence goes on along the minus strand of BMSW01000004.1, from coordinate 445,517 downwards.
AGGCGGCGGGCGACGGCCGCGGTGGCGGTGGTGTCGGTGGCGTTCATGGCGTTCCTTCCGGTGAGGGAGTTCAGGACCAGCGGCGCAGGGCGTGCTGGCGGCGGCCGAGGTAGGGCACGGCCGCGTCGGGGTGCTGGCTGGCGATGTGGGCGGCAGCCGCTTCGCGGGCGCCGTCGCGGGTGGTGGAGAAGCGGCCGATGGTCGGGCAGTCGAAGTTGAAGCCGTCGGCGGCGACGGTCTCGCCGGTGACGACGTGGACCTCGCACCGCCAGCTCCACTTGCCGCGGCGGGCGCCGGGCTCGTGCCGGTAGGAGACGAGCGCGAGGGGCGCGGGGGCACCGGCGGCCTCCAGCAGGCTCTCGGTGCGAGCGCCGTTGTGCTGGTCGAAGGCGAGGACGGTCGGCGGGATGTCCCGCCAGCGCAGCCGCAGCGTCGGCCACTGGGCGGCGGGGAGCGGCTGGTCGTCGGGCAGGAACTGGCCGGGCTCGGCCAGTAGGGGCCAGTCGGGGGCCACGGTGTGGAGGTGGGGCAGGCGGGTCATGTCTGTCCTTCCTGGGGTCACTCGGCGACGGAGCAGGCGCACAGGGTGCAGTCGCCGTACTGGTTGACCTCGATCTCCCAGCCGCACTGGCCGCAGTGGGTCGTGCGCCAGACCGAGGGGCCGGACGGGGCGGCGGTCGGGGTGTCGGGCATGGGCTGTCCTTTCAACTGGCGAGCGTGAGGATGTGGACGGCGATGCGGTGCGCGCACATGTAGGTGGCGCGCAGGCCGACCGGGCACGTGCAGGCCGCCCGCGCCGTCCGGTACGCCTCCAGGCCGTCGCTGCTGACGGTCAGGTAGACGACGTTCTTGCGGGTGTCGCGGAGGGGGATGACGCCGCCCTGCTCCAGCAGCTCGGTCGCCTTGTCCACGAGGTGCGACTTGTACTGGGCCAGCTCCCGAGAGCGGGCCGCCCTGCGGACCTTGGCCCGGCACTTGGGCCCGTAGCCGTCGGGCGAGTAGTTCCGGAGCCGCCTGCCGCACTTCGTGCACCTGGTGTCCGGCGTGGTGTCCATGGCGGCTCCTGTGGGTGGGTGGTGGGTCGCACATTCATCGTTGACCAAATCCATGCCAAATATCCGCGTTATACCGTTGGATTTGGTCAAAAGGAGGTCAAGGGAGGCGTCTCGGCTCGGTCTGCCGAGACGCCTCCCGGACTGTCAGCCCTGGGCGGGCCGGACGCACGTCCCGTGGCTGTCGCAGTTGCACCTCCCGCAGGCCACGCACATCTGGCCGGCCTCCAGCCCGCAGGCGCCGCAGCCGCCGCTCTCCTCCAGCTCGGCGTCGTCGAGGGCCGAGGCAAGATAGCCGATCGCCTCCCTGGTGAAGCGGGGCCGCGGCTTGCACCTGCCGTCGCAGACCGCCGGACCTCCGAGGAGGACAGCGTCCTCGCCGTCGTGGCCCCCGTCGCACCCCTCGGCGTCGCGGACGGTGACGGTGACGGCGTGGACCTGCAGCGTGCCCTCACCGGTGATGTCGCAGTCCGAGCACAGCTCGCCGACCCTGGCGATCATCTCGCTGTCGTCGGTGACGGGCCGACCCTGGACGCGGGCGACGGCCCACACGATGTTCCGCAGCTCGCCGGGGCGATCGGCGAAGTAGAAGCAGTCGTCCAGGCCGGGGCCGTCGAGGATGACGTCGTACATGGTGGCGGTTTCCCTTCGGTCGGGTGGGTTGGGAGGTGGGGGCTGCTCAGCGCCGGCCGGCCGGCGCGATACCCAGGTCGCAGCGCTCGCAGAACACCGCCGTGCTGCTGTCGAGGAGGCACACCAGGTCCCGCCCGCAGTCGCAGACGCCGAGGTTGGGCAGCTCCGGCAGCGGGGCGGTGACCCGCACGGACGGCTCGTTGACGGTGGCGGTGACGGTGGCGATCGCGGCGGTCATGGTGCCCTCCCGGTGGGTTAGTGCTGGTTTGTTCTACTTCCTCCCTGCTCCTCCCGCTTCCGTACATCCTCATTTGGTCGGGGAAAGTCCACGTCAGGCCATGTTTTGCCGTTCTTTGACTCCGAGTGTTCCGCGCGAATACCGCCGCGTTTGTGTCAGACTCGGGCGTATGGCTACCACCGACGGCCCGCGTGACAGCGGCTACCAGCCCAGCCCACGACTCCGCGAGCGCATCGCCGCCTGGGAGGCTGCCCGACAGGTGCCGCCGAAGGCGCGCGCCGCGCTCGAGGACGGCATCGCCCAGGAGCTGACGGACAACCGGAAACTGAACCTGCCGACGCTCGCCGAGCATCTGCCGTGGTCGGCGGAGGCGATCCGCCTGATGATGCACGGCCGGGGCGTTCCGCCGCGCGAGCGCCACCGCAAGGAGGAGGGGGACCCGCCGGTCTACACCCTCAGCGACCGGCTTCGGGATCTCCTCGCCGGCTGGCACCAGACGCTCGACGACGAGAAGAAGGCCCGCGAAGCGCTGGAGGAGTGCATCGCCGACGAGATGCGGGCCCACCCCAGCGTGACCGACGCCGAGATGGCCGAGCACACCCCGTGGGGCTGGAACCAGGTGCGGCTGATCGCCAACAAGTACCGCGTCCCCGGGAAGCGGAAGCGGGCCAACGAGCACAAGCTTCAAAGGGGCGCCAACGGCAAACCGCTGACCGTGGTCGTCCCGTTCGACTGGTACGTGCAGCAGCCCGGCGCCGACCAGCGGATCCTCAAGGAAGCCGCACAGAAGCCGGAATGAGGAAAGGGCCACGCCTGGGATGCGTGGCCCTTTCGGCTTTCCAGGGGCAGGTCAGAAGACCTTCGTCATCAGCCCCATGATGAACAGCGCGGCGACGAACGCGAAGACCTTCCAGTCGCCGGGCTGCGGCATGACGCCGCTGCCACCACTCAGGATCGCCTCGTCCAGCGGATGCATTCCGTCGTGCCGCTTGTCGCGGTGCTCCTGGCCGTACCGCTCGGCGGAACTCCGGAGAACGAACGGGTCGGACCTGAGATTGCAGTTACCGCACTCGTAGCTGTGCATTGTCGTCCCCCTGGACTGAGCTGCGCCTCGCCGCGCCGTCTGCTCGCGGCGAGTCACGAGGGTAGCGCGCTGCGTGACGGGCCGGGAAGTCGTCGTCCGGTTTGCCCCCTTCCCTCCCCCGGTAGAGGCCGGTAGGCCCTTGGTAGGACGCCTACCGGTAGGCGACCGGGGGTGGGGGAGGGGAGGGTCTGGGGCGGGGCTGGTGCCACTCCCCTGCCGCGCCCGCGGCGCGGGCCCGGCGGGCTGGCCTGGCGGGGCCTATTCGTCGGCCTCTCTGGGGGCCGGAATGGCGGGGCCGTCCGAGGGGCGTTTGGGGTGGGGAGTGGGGGTGAGATCCGGCACCAAATGCGGGGGCAGGTGGGGGGTGCGCTTGAGGTCTTTCGCGAGATCTTCCACGTGCACGCCGGGGACGTTCTTCTTCACCCATTCCTGGCCGTTTCCTGTGTCCTCCAGAACGCGGAAACTCATCTGCGTGCGCACGGTGATTCCGGCCCTTTGCAGGAGGTCGATCATTCCGCTCCGGCTGACACCGAGGAGGGCTCCGTTCCGCTGTTGTTCGGCGAGCAGGTCGTCGACGCGGACGCCCTTTCCTTTCATGCCTTCCATGTGCCCTGCTGCGACTTCGGCGGCCCGCCTCTCAACGAATACGCGGAGCTTTTCCCGCGCGTCCTCCCAGGTGTCTTCTGCTTGCTCCTCGCCTTCTTCCTCGGGAGCCTCGTCGTCGGGCTCCTCCCCCGCCGTTTCTTGATCATCTTCGGGGGCGGCGACGGCGAAGCACATCGCCGCGACGCACCAGACGAGGATCAGGCCGAGGCCGGCCCACCCCGCGTACGGCGCGACCACGAGCCACAGGGCGCCGAGGAGACCGGCGAGCGCCGAGCCGCCGAGGGCGACGACGAGCGCGCCGAGGGCCAGCCGCTCGGCGAGGTCCGCGATGCCGCCCTCGCCGCTCGTGCGGGTGCGTGAGCCGTCCCGTACGGCACGCCACAGCGTCCGGCCCATCCAGCGCAGCAGCAGCGGGCTCCCGGCCGCTATGGCCGCGCCGCAGGCCTTGAGCGGCCGCAGCAGCTCCTCCCGCGCGGTGAGCGCCTGGTCGTCGTCGGCGGGCTCGGGCTGCGGCTGGTCGGTCGGCTTGGTCAGGTCGACGCCCATGTCAGCCCCCCGCCAGCTTGGAGACGATCGCGCGGATGATGCCGACGGCCATGCCGGGGATGCCGCCGGCCTGGCCGGCGAGGACGGCCCCGGAGAGGGCGAGGAACGCGGGGAAGGCCATGCGCTTCTTGAAGGGCCAGCACCAGGCGGCGAGCAGCATGAGGCAGGCGGAGCCGCCGAGGCCGGGGTCTCCGAAGCCGGTGTCGGCGGTCATGCTGCGGCCGACGTCGCCGAAGCTGTTGGCCCAGTCGGCCCAGGTGCCGCCCGCGTTGACCCACAGGGCGCCGGTGACGAAGCCCCAGATGGCCGCCTGGTCCCTCGTCTGGATCTTGATGCGGTCGCTGCCCTTGAGGCCGGCGATCAGGCAGAAGGCGCTCGCGAAGGCGAAGAACGTCAGGGTGACCGCGCCGAACAACTGCAGGCCGTTGACGCCGGGAGCGGCCAGGACGACGGTGTGGTGCACGGTTGTGCCTTTCAGGCGACGGGGCCGCTGGAGTACGGCAGGACGGTGAGGAGGGCGGAGGCGAGGGGGACGCGGAGCAGCCAGCGGCACGACCAGTGCCAGTGGCGGATGCGGCGGTCGATGCACCACCACAGGCCGCCGCAGATGCCGGCCGCCGTGAGGAGGAGGCTGACCGCTGACGGGCCCAGGCCCCATTCCTCGCCGTACGCGTTGACGTAGGCCACGGCGGCGGGGGCGTTGCGGCGGCCGATCTCGGCGGCGAGCGCGGTGACGATCGGCCGCAGGACCGGCGTCAGCCCCTTGAAGACGCCGGCGAAGACCGGGGAGCCGGTGGCCTTCCAGGCGAGGCCGGCGCAGACGACGGCGAGGACGAGCCCGAAGACGCCGACGGCGGCTTGCTCGGCGGCGGCGACATACGGCTTGAGGAGGTCGACGAGGCCGAGGCCCCAGCCGAAGCAGGCCGCGGTGCCGTTGAACGCGACGATCCGCACGCGGCGGTCGCCGGTCACCCCCTCCCCCAGCTTTCGGACCGCAGTCCGCTTCTGGTCGCTGGCGACCTTCTTGACCGGCCCGCCGGGCTGGGGCGTCTTCGCCACCGGCCCGGACGGGGCAGGCTGCTGGGGCGCGGGGGGCGCCGCCCGCTGGGCCGGGGGCGCGGCCACCGGCGCAGGGGCTGCGGCGGGCGGCGCGGGGTGGAGGTCCTCGAGCGGCGGCCGCTCGACGCGCCACCAGTCGGGCACCCGCTGCTGCGGTTCGGGCCCCGCCGCCGGCTGGGCCGGCGGCGGGGCGGGGGCGGGGACCTGTGGCCCGTCGTCCGGGTCGCGGTCCCGCGGGTCGCTGTGGCCGACGGGGCGCACTCCGAGGCCGCCCATGATGCGCTGAGTCCAGCGCTCGTTAGCCGACGTCACGGCAGGGTCACCTTCCGGTGTAGGGCGGCAGCAGGGCCGCCGCGGTGGGGCCGGTCACCCGGCTTTTCGTTTCAGGGCTTGCCGCCGGTATCGGGCCACGGTCTCGGGCAGCTTGGGCCGGTCGCCGTGCACCTCGCGCACCTTCGCGAGCAGCTCGTCGTCGGAGATCGCGTCGTTGTCGGCGACGGCCTGGATGACGATCTGCCGGATCGACGGAGCCATCGGCAGGACGGTCGACGTGGGCGGCTCCTCCCCCGCCTGTCCGGACGGCTCCGGACTGTCCTCGGACGTCTCGGCGGACGGCACCGGGGAGGGCGGGGGCGCCGGGGCAGCGGGCGGCGGGGCCGCTGCGGGGGCGGCGGGCCCGGGCGCGGGAGCGGGCGGCTCCGGAGCCTGCCCGGAGATGTCCGCCGCTTGTCCGGACACCGGCACGGACACGGCATCCGCCTGTCCGGACACCGGCGCGGCCGGAAGCTCGTGACCTCGGGCCTGCGCGAGGATCGCCTCGGCGGCCTGGAACTCGGCGCCGGTCTGCAGCTGGCCGGAACGCCGGTTGAGGCGCCGCAGCCGCATCCCGAGCAGGTACCGCCCTGCCATCTCCTGCTCCCGCTCGGCGACCCAGTGGGCGACGCCGGGCGCCAGCTTCACGCGGTCCAGGCCGAGGATCAGCCACCACAGGCCCTTGGCCGCGAGGTCCAGGCCCGAGCCGACGACACCGGCAGCCAGCTGCTCCTTCTCGTGCCCGTACGAGATGACGGAGGCCATGCCCATCAGCAGCATCACCCAGCCGGCGAAGCGGGCCCGCGCGGCACGGTCGGCGTCGACCCGCTCGATGTGCTCGATGCCGAGGCAGACGAGCCAGCTCGCGGTGAAGACCGCGCCGACGGCGTAGGCCACGCCCGGGTGGAGGAGCCGCGTCGCCAGGAGCCCGCCGACGCTCGCCGCGGTCCCGAGGGCCGCGAGGATCGTGACGAGGACCGCCACGGTGGTGGCTCCCCGGCGGATGATCTCGTCCCAGTCGCGCGGCGGGACGGGGACCCACACGGTTTCCCTGACCATGCGCGTGGACGGCTTGCCGTCGATGACGGTCGTCTCCGGCCGCTCCACAGTGGCCTTCTTGTAGCGCACGCCCGGCTGGCCGGCCGGTGGCGTCTGCGGAGTCTCGGTCATCGTGGGTGCCCCCTCTGGGCTCGTGGTTCTTTCAAGACGGGGCCCGGCCGCCTGGGGAGGTCGGCGGCCGGGCCGGTCCGGTGTGGGTCAGAACAGCCGTGCTCCGCTGCCCTTACGCCCCAGCTCCCGCTTGCCGCGGCGGGCCCTCTCCGCGCTGGCGCGCTTCTCCTCTTCGCTGCGGTTCTTGTCGCGCTCGGCCATCGCCTTGATCCGCGCCTTGCGCTCTTGCTCCTCACGCTCGCGGCGCTCGGCTTCCTCGCGCTTGATGCGGGCGGCGAGCTCGTGGTCGTTTCCGGGGCGCAGCGTCCGCGCGAAGTCCTTGAGCCCCATCAGCGGCTCACCTTCAACGGGGTCAGGCCGCGCTGCACGCTGGCCTCGGCCGCCAGCAGCTTGTCGACCGTGGCCGGCGAGTTGTTCTCGCTGTACGGCCGGTTCGCCCGGTCCTGCTGGCACGCCTCGACCGTCGCCGGCGGGGTGGCCACCTGGTTCGGCGTCTTGATGTCGATCCGCTTCGTCATCGGGCGCCACCGCCCGCGACCAGGCCGGGGTCTTCCCAGGCTCCGCAGCGAGAGCACACCCGCTTGCCGCCCTCGGGCTGCATCGGGCGCCCGCAGCACATCCGGCTCATCGACCCACCGCCTCACGGAGACGAGCGGCGTACTGCGCGCGGGTCTCGCCCTGCTCGGGGGTGAGGATGAACGTCATGAGGGACGCCAGCACCGACTGGCCCGCGTCCCGGCTCACCAGCTCCGCCGCCCGCAGGACGTCGTTCATCTCGGCCGGTGCGCCCGGCCGCAGCCCTTCCAGGCTGTCGGCCAGCTCGAGCACCTTGCGCTGCACCGCGTCCTCGACAGGCCCGCGCCGCTGGCCCGGGATCGTCGGGATGACCCGGCGGTTGTCGTCGGCCGTCCAGTCGTAGCCCAGCGTCCGGGCCGCCTGGGCGACCGGCACCGCGAACTCCACGCGGCTCACACCCGGCGGGACCGTACCCACGGTCTTCAGCGCCAGCCGCGAGACTCGCAGGCCCCGGCCGGAACCGCGGCGGCCCCCGGTGTCGTACACCTTCGCCCCCACCAGAGCGGCGAACGTGAACTCGTCCAGCACCTTGCCCGGGTCGTGCGTCGCCAGGTGCCCCGCAACCATCGCGAGGGCCTCGGCAGCCGCGGACCTGTGTTCGTCGGCGACGTCCCGGTTCACACCAGCACGCCGATCATTACGATGTCCCATACGTCAGCTCCATCTGACGTGGCCCCCGGTCGGCGTTTCCTAGGCCCCGACCGGGGGCCGACTTGTACGTGCGACTCGGGTGAGTCGCTTCCATGAGCGTATGGAGTTCCATACACTCATGCAAGCGACCCGCCCGAATTGAGGGGCATGGGTGTGACAGAAGAGCTCGAAGAGGAGGTGCGCCGGGTGCTGGACGCCCTTGATCAGGTCGAGGGGATGGAAGACCCCGTTGCCCGGGCGCGAGCAGTGGCCCAGCTACTGAAAGACCAGCCGAAACGGAACAAGCGCCTCAGGCAGCTTCGAGATCAGACCGTGCGCGACCTCCGCGAGGACGGCATGCCGCTACGTCAGATCGCGGAGAAGGTACAGGTGTCGCTGGGGACCGTGCAGGACATCCTGCGCGGCCATACCGGCACCTGGTCGAGCCGCCCGAGGCAGGGGGAACAAGCGCCCACTGCCGCCGAGGAGGCCGCACAGGAACGGCCTGGCGAGTAAGCCGGCCGTGCGGTGGTCGAGAGCGCTCGGGGTCGGCACAGGCCCCGCCCACTCGGGCGGGGCCTGTGTCGTCACTCGTCGGCTGCTGCCCGTTCGCGTACGACGGCGTCGCGTTCGGCGATGGTGAGGCCGCCGTAGATGCCGTCGCGGATGCCGTTGTGGATGGCGTGGTCGGCGCAGGCGGTGCGGACGGGGCACCCTGCGCACAGCGACTTGGCCTCCTTCGTGCGCTCCGCTGCCGGGGTGCTGCGGTTGTCGACGAACAGGTGGGGCGCGTTGCGGCAGGGGGTGTCCGGCCAGCGGTCGGGCAGGTCGTCGAGGAAGTGGGGGATCACTGGCGTCGCGCTCCGGTGGGCAGGTCGAGGGGGCCGGGGTCCTCGGTCCAGGCGGCGAGCCGCGTGAGGATCCTGCGGCGGGTCTGGCCGCCGTGGAGGACGCCGGTGGTGCGCTGGTGGCGGAGGTATCCGCCGGCGATGGCGAGGCGTGCCCGCAGGGCCTCGTAGGCGGCGACCGCGGCGGCGAGGTCTTCGCGGAGCGCCTGGACGTGGTCCGCCTGGTCGTGGGCGGCGCGGGCGGCTTTCTGGCAGCGCTCGTCGATGCACCGTTCGTCGGCGCACGGGATGCGCTCGGGCACGTCCGCCGGTGCGGGCGGGGCGTCCGGATGCCGTGTCCGGACAGTGTCCGCGCTGGTGACCGCCGTGCCGACGACGGGCGCCCGCGCGGGTCCGGACGTCGCCGCGTCGGCGTCCGGACCCGTCCGGACGGTGGTGTCCGGGGTGACGGTGAAGGCCTGCGGCAGCACCTCGGTGCGGCCGTCGGGGAGGTCCAGGACGATGCACGGCGAGTGCATGATGTCCCGGAGCCGGCCGCGCCAGACGCGGTGCTGGGCGTCGGGGTGTGTGACGGTGACGTCCTCGCCGAGGAGGTTGAGGAGCTTGAGGTGGTTGGTCACTGGAGCCACCAGTCAGGTGCGTTGTTCACGAGCAGGGTGACCAGCCACGGCGGCCGGTGCGGGACGGGGACGGCCCAGCCTTCACGGCCGGCCGGTGCGGTGACGAGGACGCTGGGCTGGTAGCCGGATGCCAGCTGCCAGGTGACGGTGATCTCTTCGGCGTCGGCCTTGAGTTCGGCGGCCTGGTCGGGGGCGATGCGGAACCGCTTGCTGGCGGTCCACATCTCTTCCAGCAGTTCGATGGTCACCGCGGTGTCTCCTTGCTCTGTGGGGGGCTGTGCGGGGTCATGGCAGTCGAGATAGCCGACCGCGTCGGTGGCGCTCATGCGGTTCCTTCCGGGGTGGAGCGGGCGTGCTCGAGGTCGGGGCAGTTGACGGTGCGGCAGCCCTCGTCGAGGTAGCAGCCGTGCCGGCAGCGCGCCCGGTTGTAGGCGGGGTCGTCGTCGCGGCGGGGCGCCCGCCGGATCTCGTGGGTGGGCCGCTTGTGCCAGCCGGCCGGTTCGTCCTGGGTGTCCGCGTCCCAGTCGGCGACGGCCTGCTGGACGAGCTGCGGGTCGCGCGGGAAGCACCACGCGAAGTCGTAGCCCCAGGCGCCGTCGGGGCCGTGCGGGACGGCGATCAGCCGGATGTTGAAGCCCTGCCAGATCCAGACGAAGGCGTGGTGGTCGTCGCGGGCGAGTTCGTAGCCCTCCCAGCGCTCGTTGAGGACCGGGGCGGGGTGGTGGATCATGACGGTTCCGTTCTGCGGGTGGGTGGGCTGGGAGGGGGTCAGCGGCGGCGCTGGGCGGGCCCGTACGGGGACTGCCAGGCGGGCCGGTCGCGGCTGCGGCCTCCCGGGTGGGGCGCCGCCCGGACGGCTTCCAGGAAGGACCGCATCGCTGCGGCGGCGGCTTCGGCGGCAGGGCGGAGGGCTTCCACGACGGCGCGGAACGCGGCGGCGGTGTCCTTCACGACGGCCTGCGCCTCGGCGGTGACGAGGTGCGTGTGCGGGCCTTCCACGCCGCGGTGGCGCTGCATGACTGCGGTGACGGCCTCCTCGGTGGTGAGGCCATGTCGGGTGATGAGCCGGTGCACCAGCAGCATCGCCGCCTGGGCCTGCGGCTTGGTCATGGGCACGGTGCGGTTCCTTCCTGGAGGTCGCGCCAGCCGAACGGCGACTCTCCGTCGTCCAGGTCGACCTGGACGAGCGCACCCGCGTGGAGGGTGCAGGTGACGCTCGCGCGGTCGCGGCTGTACCAGTGGCCGAGGGGCAGTTCGGTGGGCCGGGTGAGGCAGCAGAGGGTGATGGTGCCGCCCTCCGCGGGCATCAGGTGGACCAGGCCGGGGCGCGTCATCGCGTCCTCCTCGCGCGGGGGCACCAGTCGTCGTGCTCGGTGCCGATGGACGTCCAGTAGCGGTCGCACGGGCACATCCGCCGTCGGGCGGCGCGCACCGCGCGGTAGGTGCGGTAGCGGGTGCGGATGCCGCCCGGCGGCACGGGGTCGGCGGGGCAGTCGTCCTGCGGGTCCAGGGACAGCTCGAAGAGCACGCCGGCGAGGCAGACCACGCCCATCGCGTACATGAGCGCCGCGGCGGCCCAGAACCCGAGGTCGACGAACGTGCCGCCGCGGGCGAAGCACGCAACCATGCCGCACGCGTAGATGACGACCAGGCCGGTCTGGCTGCGGGTCACTGCTCCCCCTTCGGTTTCAGCAGCTCGTCGGCGAGGTCGACGCATGCCTGCTCGAGCGATGTGGCGACCAGGCCGCGCTCGAGGTGGACGTGCTCGAACGCCTCGTGGAGCACGCCGGCGACGGCGCGGCCGGCGTTCGGGTCGACGAGCGCGATGTACGCGGCGTCCGCGGCGGCCTGCTCGTTGCCGGCCGGGCCGGTACGGGCCACGCACTCGCTGTCGTGGTCGCCTCCGGTGACGAACTCGACGCCGGGCAGTTGCCGCAGCACCAGCGGCGTCCGGTTGGGCCGCCAGATGCCGCCGGTGGCCCGGTTCGAGTGCGCCAGCAGCAGCCCCGAGGCCGCCTGCAGACGCTCGGCGGCGGGCCGCATGGCCGGGGGCTGCGGGTCGGCGGCGAGGATGACGCGCGGCCGCATCCGCGTCCCGGAGCAGCCGGGGCAGTAGTCCCGGCCGGCCGCGTGCCGCCAGCCGTGCGCGGCGGCGATCTTCCGCGCCTCCTGGACGGTCAGGCCGTCGGTGATGAGCGACGACGCGCACGCGGAGTAGCCGCGGGTCGTGTCGCAGTGCAGCGTGGTCGTGGTGCTCAACGGTGGCTCCTGGTTTCCTGGGCGGGGCGCCCCCTGTTAGCGGCAGGGGGCACCCACCTGGTGCGGGTCACGCCTCGGCGCGCCCGTCGTCGCCGTGGCGGGCCAGCAGCACGCGGCGGCAGCCGTTGCACAGCGAGTGCTCGGCGGCCCGCTCCTGCGGCAGCGGCGCGGAGGCGACGTAGGAGTTCGGGCAGATCGTGTGGCCCTGCCCGTCCGGGACGTGCTTCACCGCCGTGCCCGGACTCTGGTTCACCGACCGCGCGTTCAGCACGTACGGCGGGGCCGGTGCGGGCACCACCACCAGGTCGCCCTGCTCGGCGTACATCCGCTCCAGCTCCATGGCCGTGTACCGGCGGGGCACGAACGGCGCCTCGTACAGGGCGGGCTCGCACCGCACGGCGGCCAGCTGCCACTCCCGGCCGTCCGGGCTGCGCAGCACGCGGGCCGGGGCAACGGACCACGGGGCGGTCTGGTGGCAGAACACGCACCGCAGGTCGCCGGGGTCGTAGAAGTGCGGCTCCATCAGCCGGCGGTCACCGCGCCGGTTCTGCGGGCACATTCCCGGCTCGTGATCGGCGGGGACGGGCTTGTCCGGCCGTTGCAGGATCTCGATCTGCGCGTTGTCCGGGACGATGTTGTGCCAGCGGTCCGCGCCGTCGTTGCCGGTGAGCACCATGCGGTGGTCTCCGTGCTCGGGCGCCCACACCGCCGCATAGGTCACGCGCACGATGTCGCCGGGCTGGGGGGTGGTGCTGTTCACGGGTTGAGTACCTTCCGGTTCAGGAGAGTCGGGCCGAAGCCGATCCAGCGGGGCAGCCCCGGAGGCGGCGGTGTCTGGCCAGTGCGCTGCGCGGCACAGTCGATGACGCGTCGCAGGCCCGCGCGGCGCTCGTCCGGGCAGCGTTGCCCGGCCTGGACGTCGGCGAGGATCGGACGCAGCGGGTACGCCTCGATCCGGATGCGGCCGCGGTGGGTGACGGAGCTGTGCCGGTCACCGATATGCAGCCAGTCACCGGCATCGAGGCCTGCCGCCAGGGCACTGCTGTCGACCTGGTCGCCGAGCGCCTGGCCGCCGTCGGTCCAGGCGTGCCACAGGTTGCAGCCGCCGTCCGGCCGGCTGAAGACGAACCCGAGGTACATCTCCGGCCCGAAGTCGCCGCAGATGCTGTCGATGACGGCCTGCTCCACCGGGCGGCGGTCGTCGCTGGGCGTCAACAGCGGCCGGGGGTCGCGTACGGAGTTCACCGGCACCGTCATGCTCGGCTCAGTAACCACAGGCCACCCCGCAGTCCGCGTCGCAGTCGTCGGCCGGCCACGTATGCCCGTCGTGAGCCTCGTGGTCGTCGTCGGGGGCGTGCCCCGGCTCCAGAGCGCACTCCCGCTCCCCGAACGGCGTGAAGTCGATGTGCGGGCAGGTCACCTCGGGCACCTGCAGATCGCCCTCCCACTGGGCAAGCTCGTCGGCCCGCTCCCCGGCCTGCTTCACCACTCGCCCCTCGGCGGCCTTCCGCTCGGCCTCCGCCCGGCGGGCCTCCGCCCCGGGCCGGTTCCACCACCGCTGACGGCGGGTCTGGTCATTGCTCATGCGGACTCCTCGGTCAGCATCGGATCGAAACGGCAACGCAGCAGGGCCCGCGCCACCACACGGGCGCCGTACCGGCGCACCGCCTCGTCGTGGCCGGTGTCGGCCACAGCCCGGCAGATCTCGTCCACCGGCACCACCGCGGTGACCGGCGCCGGAACAGACGTCTGGCTGCGACGCCGGTTCGTCGCGCAGAACAGGCACGCCGCGCCGCTCGCCGGGTCCGGCGGCGCTGCCGGATGCACCCGGCAGCCGGACGGCGCCAGCTCGGCGCGCACGTCGGCCAGCAGCCGGCGAGCCCCGTCCAGGGCCTCGCCGATCTCGTCGAGCTGCTCGGGGGCCGCCTCGAACACCGTCAGGTGCTCGCCGTGCTCCCCCAGGGCCCGCAGCGCGGCCCCCAGCTCGGTCGTCAGGTTGCTCATTCGTCACTCGCTTCCTGCTGCTGGCGGGCGGCCTTCTCCCTGCGGGCGCGGGCGAGTGCCGCCGCGTGCGTGGGGTCGGCTCGCTCGCGGCGGCGGGCCAGGATCGGGCTGTCGTACGTGAGCTGTTCGGTGTGCAGGTGGGCCGGTTCGCGCCAGGGCGCGGCCTCGGGCGGCGACGGCTGCCGTGCGGCCTCCAGGGACCGCTGAGGCCGGTTCAGGCCCGACGTCGCGCCGGTCAGGTTCTGGCCGGTGACGTCCCGCTGCCGGATCAGGCCCGCGCGGCGGCGCGAATTGCACAGCAGGCACCGGCCCCAGCCGTCGGGCGCGTTCGGGTCGACCGGCCCCTGCGGGTGCTCCGAGCATCCGGTCCGGGAGTTGCTGGCCGCGAGGGCGGCAGCGATCCAGTACGCCTCGTGGAGGGCTTCCATGACCTCCTGGAACTGCTCCTGGCTGGACGTCAGCTCCAGGTGGTAGGCCAGGTCGTTCGCGGTGGCCATGCGGGCCCGCAGATCACGCAGGCCGACAACGCGGCCGGGAGGAACGCGGTAGGTCTTCTTTCGGTTCATCGTGGGCTCCTGGGCTAGAACGGCGCGCCCTTGGCCGCGGCCTGGCGCTCGCGCTGCCGCCGGTACTCGGCGTTCGGCGGAGCGGGCGCGTACGCGGCGTCCGGGTCGTCGTCCTGGTTGGTCTCGTGGTCATCGGGGGTGCCGAGCAGTCGGGCGTTTTCACGCCTCATCTCGGTGCGGCACTGGCCGCACACCCGGTCATCGGGCACCTCGGCGGGCAGGGGCCGCTGGCAGACGTCGCACTCCTCGCGGTGCAGGTACAGGCGCGGCGGCCGGTGCGTAGCCACCGGGCGCCCGGCCCGGTAGTCCCGCGCCCGGCGGGCATTGCGCTCCGTGCACGGCACGCACGGCTTCGTCTGGTCCTCGCACTCCGGGTCCGGGCAGTACGGCGTCGGCCGCACCAGCTCCTCGACCACGCCGAGCGGATTCCTGATCCCGCCGTCGTAGTAGTCCCGGTCGTAGCCGTAGGTAATCCAGCGGCGCGCCGCCCGCTCCCCGAGCTGCTCCGGCGTCCGGAACTCCAGCGCCTGAGCGATCACCTTCCGGTTCTCGTTCGGCAGGTGCCCGTACGGGAACATCTCCAGGAGAAGCCCCCGCAGCAGCGGCGGCAACAGCTCCTCCGTCGCGTAGATCCGCTCGCGGAGTTCACGCGGGAACGGGCTGGCCTTGCGGCCCTTCCCGCGCTGCTGCGGCACCTTGCGCGGCTTCCCAGCCGCCTCGAGCGCCTTCCCGCCCTCAGCAGCCGAGCCGGTCTTTTCCGTCGCGGCGAAGCCGCTGCCAGCCTCACGCGCGCTACTACCCGCACTAGCCCTACGGGCGTCAGCGGCGCTACGCGCCGAAGGCGCTGTCTTGTCTTCTTCCTTCGTGTTCTTACAGGCCGTCTTCTTAGAGACTCGGGGGTTCTCCGGGTCCCGGGAAACCCCCGAGTCGGGGACGACCTGCGAAGACGCCTGTTCACGCGTGTCGCCCCCGACTCCGGGAAATCCCGGAGTCGGGGCGTCACTCAACTGCCCCAGCTTCGCCCGGCGTTTCTGGGCTCGCTTGATCGCGCTGGGGGTGGGAGGGATGACCTCGACGCGGCGGGCGTTCGGGTCCTCCTCGCGGATCGAGGCAAGGAGTTCCTCCACCTCGCAGTCACGCGCTGGAGGGGCGTACACGGCCATCTCCGTGCGCCACTTGTTCCCGGCCCCCATGACCCGCACCTTCACCACGTAGCGGGCGACCTGGAGCAGGCCCATGGCGTTCGCCATGGCGTCCTCGCCGTACCCGTACTTGGCGCCGATCTTGGCGAGCGTGATGTCGTACCCGTCCTTGTGGCGCAGGAACACGGTCAGCAGCCCCAGAGAGGTCAGGTCCAGGCTGAGCGCGTCATCGACGGTCTCGTTCGGTACCTGGGCGAACCGGGGCGGGCGACCGCTCCGCTTCTTCACGGGGCCTCCTCTCCGTCACGCTGCGGACCGCTGGAGGGGGCGTCGACTTCCGGCAGGGAGCCGTGGTCGACGGTCAAGTCCTCAAACCGAGGCGCGGGCGGGGGAACCTCGTCCGGGAACAGCTCTGGTGACGCCAGCAGGCTGGCAAGTTCACGGACCAGTTGTGGTGGGGCGATTCGGTGGAACTCGGCGGCGATGCGCTCGGCCCCGTCCTCGAAGCGGCACTCCATGCGAGTGCGCTCCGGCGTGCGCTGCCGGTTGAAGGCGGGGCGTTCCGCTCGGATCGCTGCGGACTCGGCGACCGTTGCGGCCGTCATCGTCGGATAGAAGGACACGGCGAAGAACTCCGCGAGAGGCCACCACTGTGAGGTCCGCCGGTGGTCTGCCAGGCGCAGCCCCAGGGCGCCGCTGTAGCCGATGTAGAGAGGCTGCCCGGCGTGCGCGTAGAAGCGGTAAACCGCGTGCCGACCTGACCTGTGCTCCCTGTCGAGCAGGAGGTCTTTCGGTCGGGCGTGACGGTCGAAACGTCGAACAGGCAGGTGTCGTCCCTGATCCTCGATCATGCTCGAATTGTACAACCCGACGCAGTTAGCTTTGCGTCTCACATGCGCACTCGTCCGAGCTACATGTACGCTGCCCTTATGAGTCAGTCGCTTGAGGCCCGGATGGGCGTGTCGGATGCCCGTGCCAACCTGACCGACGTCATCGCGCGGGTGCGTCTGCTCCAGCAGCGCGTGATCCTCACCCGCCGCGAGAAGCCGCAGGCCGTGCTCGTGTCGCACGAGTTCTACGAGCGCGCCCTGGCCCTCGGCGCCGACAAGGAGAGCTGACGCCTGGCCGGTCATCCGTCGGCCGCCGGCTGGTCGGTGGCCGCGATGCACAGGCCGGCCACGTCGACGAGGAGCTGGCACGTCGAGTGCACGAACAGCTCCGGGCCGCCGCGCAGCGCTGCCTCGTAGTGCGCGCGGGCCATGTCCGTGTCGCCGTTGCAGACGGCGACGAGGAACCGCATGGCGGTGGCCTGTACGGGGTCGTCGAGGGCGCCGGGCTCGAGTTGTTCGATCTTCCAGTAGTCGCCGTGGAGCGGGTTGGGGGCGCGGTCGCCGAACGTGTGCCGCAGGGCGCGGTGGCCTGCTTGGGCGATGGCGTTCCACACGCCGTACATGCGGCTTGTGTCGCTGTCGATGCCGAGGCGGGCGACGATCTCGGCCGTGCGGTCGCCGTCGCCGGACATGGCGGCCGCGAGGGCGTCGTGGATGAGCTGCGCGGCTTCCTGGGAGGTCATCATGCGGGGCTCCAGGGGGCCGTGTGCGGGGTGGTGCTGGGCATGTGGGGGGGCTTCCTGGGTGGGCCGGCCGGGGTCAGCAGCCGTCGAGTTCGAGGTCGATGTCGATGTGCGGCCGGTGCCCGTGGTGCGTGGGCGTCGGCTGGGGGGTCTTGCTGGCGTGAGGCGGGGCCGGGCCGGTCTTCCGGGTGGAGGACTTCGTGCCGTGGAGTGCGGCGGGGAGGGCGTAGGCGGCCGGTGAGCAGGGGTCGGCGGCGGGCGCCTGGTCGTGGTTCTCGCAGTGGGCGGCGGCGAGGCCGATGACGACGGCGACCGCGGCGAGGCCGACCAGGGTCCGGGCGTTCCACGGGTTGGGGCTCACGCCTCGGCCTTCCACTCGGGCAGGCGGGGCGCGTTGTAAGCCCTGATGATCTCGGCGGCCAGGGAGTCCGACATGCGCATGTTGCCGCGCTTAGCCTTCCGAGCGGCCTCCGTGAGCCCTTTCGGGCCGGATGGGTAGCGGCGCAGGACTTCCACGAGGAAGGACTTGTGCACGCGGTCGCCGTGTCGCTCGAGCACCATGCCGAGGCCGCGCAGCATCAGGGCGGTCACGGCGTCGTTGTCATGCCCGAAGGCGTCGGTGAGCGTGCACAGGGTTGCGTCTAGGACCTGTCCATCGGCGTCGTACTGGCAGATTTCCTCCAGCGCGGCTACGGCGGCGATCCAGCCCTTTCTGTGACCGGCGCCTACTTGCCAGCCGTGCCGGTTCGCGCACTGCTGGATCGTGACCGTTTGGGGATCGCCGGCCGCGACCCGGGCCGCGAAGTCGAGGAGCTGCTGCTTCTTGGCGGAGGTCTGGGCATCGGCATCCATGGCGGGCGCCGTTTGCGACGGCTGCTGAGCACCGAGGCCCAGCGATGCCAGCCGCTTGCCCAGGATCGCGTCCACAACCTCGTGCAGGGTTTCAGCACTAACGAGCGAAAGCTGGTCGTTCATCGGGAGCACCGTCCTTTCAGGCGTCCGGAGTCGGGATCGGGCGTGGGCGTCCGCCGCCGCGGGGGCGGAACTTGGTGCCGGCCTGGGTGAGGAGGTTGTGCACGGTGCCGTAGCTGTAGCCGGTCTTCGCGGCGAGGCTCCGGATGGAGTTGCCGGCGTAGTACTCGGCGCGTAGCCGCTCGGCGAACGCCTGGCGCCGGGCGCCCGTCCTGCGCTTGCGGGTCTTCTTCTCCGTCACGTGAGTCGGAGCCTTTCGTTCTGGTACGCCTCGGCGTAGTCGCGGACTTGCTGGGCGAGGGCCGCCTCGGCGCACACCTTGTGCGCCGGGCGGCCTTTGCTGTCTCGGAGGTGGGTCGGCCAGCCGCCGCAGCCGTAGCGGCACGGCAGAGCGGTGGGCTTCCAGTGGCCGTGCTCCCAGTCGAGGACCCCCGTGGGCGGGGGCTCAGGCCGTCTTGGCCTGCGCGTGCGGCGGGCCACTGGCCACCTCCTCGACCGGGGTGGGCTCCCTGGTGGGGAGGACGGAGAGCGTGCGGCGTTCGTCGGGGTCGAGGCCGCCCCACACGCCGAACTTCTCGGACCGTTCGAGCGCGGCGTGGAGGCAGGGGGTGCGGGCCGGGCAGTAGCCGCACACCCGCTTGGCGAGGTTCCGTTCGGAGACGGCGAGCAGGTCGTCGCCCTCGGCGAACCAGTAGTCGGGCTGCAGGCTGGTCCGGCATGCCGCGTTGTCGCCCCAGTGCGGGGCCGGGGTGAGCGTGTCGGGTGCGGTGTGGCTGGTGGCAGGTCGCATTCAGGTGCCTCCCTCCGAGTCGTGTCCGGACGCGTCCGGACGGCTATCCGGGCCGGTCAGCGGCCTCTTGGTGGGCAGGACTGTGCGGGGCGCAGGCAGTGCCCGGACGGCCGTCCGGACGCGGGTCCGGACGGCGTTGGAGCGGGCTGCCGCCGCGGCGGCCACGACGGCGAGGGGCGGCCCCCACCAGTGCGCGGCGTCCAGGGCCGTGTCCACGGCGATGCCGATGTCGAGGAGAAGCAGGACGAGGTTCACGGCGCCTCCGCTGTCTTCTTGCGGTACCGCTCGACCGTCCTCGCGCTCACGCCGAGACGGCTGGCGACCTCAACCGCGGTCATGTCCGGGTCGGTGAACCGCAGCGCGAACCGCGCCTCGTCCCGGCTCAGCGCCGGCCACGGCTGCGGGCCGCGCAGGCAGCGGCGGATCGCCACCATGTCCAGGCCCTGCACGGTGGCCTCGGCGGGCAGCTCGGTCAGCGCCGCCAAGTCCACTGTCGGCACAGCCCGCAGGACCGCGTCCACGAGGTGGCCGCCCGCCACGCACCTGTTCAACCGGCACCTGCCGGTGACCTTGCCGACCGGCTCGCGCCCGTGGTGCAGCCGGAACGACAACCGGTAGGCGGTGACGTCCTTCCCCGCCATCGGCACGCCTTGCGTGGAGTGCCGGCCGCGCCAGCGGCGGTGCCCGCCGCGCAGCTCGACCGACATCTCCTCGAAGTCGTCGCGGGTCCACTGCGCGCCCCGGCGAACGAAGTACGGCGGGATGCCGAGGTCCGCACGGACCTCGGCAACCGCCCTCTTACGGACCCCCAGACGGCGGGAGGCTTCACCGTTGGAGATGGGGCCTTCCTTGAGGAGACGGGCGATCCGCTCCCACTTCTCGGGGTTCACCGCACACCCCCCGCCTCCGCGAGGGCCTGCCGGTCCTCCCGAATCAGCCGGTCGGTGAGGTGGCTGCCTTCCACGCAGTGCCGCATGCGGCAGCCGACCCGCACCTGCCCTTCCGGCTCGCGGCCGTGCGCGAGCCGGAACGCGATCCGGTTGGCGGTGGTGCGCGCGTCAAGGAGCGGCACCCCGTCACGGGTGACCCGGCCCGTCCAGCGGCGGTGCCCGCCCGCAGTGAGGACGGCGGCGATCATGTACCGCTGCTCGTCGGTCAGCCGGCCGCTGGATACCGGCAGCGGCATCGGGTCCAGCCGCAGGTCGGCGCGGACCCGGGAGACGAGGGCGCGGGTGCAGCCCAGCCGGTAGGCCAGCTCCGCATCCGACACGACCTCACGCTCGAGGACCCGCGCGATGTTCTCCCAGCTCCCTCTCACCGGCCCGCCTCCGCTCGGCGGGCCGTCGGCGCGCAGTCGCGCGAGCAGCACTTCTGCGTGTACCGGGACGGCGTGAACTGCTTGCCGCATCCTGCGCAGTCGCGGACGTAGTCCGTGCCGCGCTGCATGCTGGAGACGTGCGGGGCCAGGACGAGGATCGTGCGGGGCGCCACCGGGTCCAGCTCGATCTGCCCGTACTTCGCGGTGACCTGCGAGTCGTCCAGGAAGAGGATGCCGTTCCCGGCGTCGCAGATGTGCTTGAGCATGTTGTCCGCGTCGATCTCCTGCCGCGTCGACCGGAAGAAGACGCAGCCCAGCGCCACGTTCCCGGTGAGCGGGCCGCGGCGGAAGAACCTCTGCAGCCGCCACTTCGTGGCCTGCTCCGCCGCCGCGTCGTCCGGGTCCTTGTAGGCGCGCCCGTCCTTGTTGAAGCGGGGCCGGGCCTTGCTGTGGGGCTCGCCCGGCAGGATCGTTCCCCATGACTCTTCCGCCTCGGGGGCGAGCAGCCGCATGAGCTGCTCGCCCCACTCGCGGTCGGACAGGCCCCTCACCGGGCGCCGTCCGGGCTGCCCGGCCGGGGCGGGATCACCGCCGGGTTGCGGACCTTCGTCACGACCACGTCGTCCGCGGTGCGGGCGCCGGGGTTGACCTCCGCGTACAGCCTCGCCGTCAGCAGGCTCTCCGCGTCCAGCTGCGTGCGGGAGTTGGCCAGGGCGTCCAGCGGCACCGTCACCGGCTGGTCGGCGCTGACCGGGATGACGACCAGCGCGGTGCGGGCGGCCTTGTCGACCGACTGCACCGTCACCAGGGACTCCACCCGCGGCCCCGTACGGGCCTCCAGGTAGGCCCGCCCGAAGTCCGTGAGGACCGGCCGCATTCCCGGCCTCCACCACACGTAGCGGCGCACGGCCACCTTCGGCAGCAGGTCGGCCAGGTCGCCCAGCTCGCTGTCGGCGGCGACGAGGGTGAGCAGCTCCTCCAGCTCCTGGCGGAGCGGCTTCTCCGTCGCGAACGTCACCGCGCGGACCATCCCGGCCCGCCACGCCAGCGTGCCCCTCGTGGACTCCGCCGAGCAGGGGCAGCCGGTGACCCGCTCGATCAGCGTCTCGTCGCCGACGTGGCCGGCGCACTCGCTCACGCTGGCGCGGCCCGCCGCGCAGAGCGCTGCCGTGCAGCAGTCGCAGTCAGGGCAGTCCGGGTTGTCGGGCCGGACGTAGATGGGACCGAACGGCTCGCTGTACGTGCTCATGCTTCCCCCTGGGGCGGGCAGTGCCAGCAGCGGCGGACTCCGTCCGCTCCCACTGCGTGCGCGGTCACCCGCATCTCTGTGTGGCAGTAGTGGAATTCGGCGCCTTCGGCCTCGCCCGCCTCGTACGGCCCGAAGACCTCGAGGCGGGCCGGTCTCGGCTCGGTGTGCGGCTGGACGTCCGTGCGCGCCCTCGCCTGGAGGCCGCCCCGGATGGCGACCAGGGCGAGGGCGCCGCCGCCCGCGAAGCAGGCGGCGGCGACAACGTCCAGCACGGTCACGGTCACGTCCCGGCCCCGGCGGGCGCGGGGATGAACGGCCAGTCGAACGGGGCCTGGTCGTACGTCCCGGTCTTCCGCTGTTGCCAGGCGAGGCGGTCGTCGTGCAGGTCCCGAGCCCAGACGGCCTGCATCTCGTGCAGCTCGCCCAGGTCCCCACGGCCGATGTGCGCGTACCGCTTGCCGATCTTGTGCGTGACCGCGCACGCGGCTTTCGCGTCGACCTCGGCGGTGTGGGCGCCGCCGTCCATCTGCACCGTGTAGTGCGCGCACAGGTGGAACAGTGTCCGCTTCCCCGGCCGGTAGCGGTCCAGGTAGAGGTCGAGGACACGAGGGTCCAGCACGACGGGCGTCGCGTCCCACACCGACCGCACCCCGTAGCGGGCGCACTCGCGCTCCAGCATCGTCAGGTCGAACGGCGCGTTCATCACCACGATCGGCCAGCCCTCGGCGACGTAGCCGGTGAGCGCGTCGACGATCTCACCGACCACGGTGTGGGCCGGGCGGCCCTCCGCGCGGGCCTGCTCCGTGCTGATCCCGTGGATCCGCTCGGCCTCGGCGGAGATCTCCGCACCGCCGAGGTCCGACATCCAGCGGTGGACCTGGGTCGGCTTGCCGCCGCCCCAGCGGACCACCGCGGCGGTGACGATCCGGTCGTGGTCGACGTTCAGGCCCGACGTCTCGAAGTCGAGACCGATCAAGGGCCGGTAGGTCCAAGGCAGACGAGTCATACCGTGTGCTTCCTTCCGCGACGACGGGCCCGGCGCGGGGCCTTCCTGCGGGGCTGGCTGCGCTTCACCGGCAGCCGCTTCTTCACGGCCGGGGCCGGGCGGTCCTGGGAGCCCTCGGCCGCCGTGTGGGCGGCCTCGGCCTCCGCGAGGAGCTGCGCGGTCTCCGGGTCGGGGGCGTGGCCGGACTGCATGTGACCGGCGGCGCCGGCGTCGTCGGCCTTCATCAGCGCGTGGACCTCGCGCGTCATCCGCACGTACTTCGGCAGGCGCCGCACGGCGGACTTCATCCACATCTGGAGGAAGAACCGGTGCCAGAAGGAGTCCTTGCGGTTCTCCGCCTCGGCCTGCCGGTACGCGTCGCTGTGCTCGTCGCGGATCTCCTCGGCGTCCTCGCGGTCGAGGACGACGGCGGCCGAGCGGTTGCCGTTGCGGAACCAGACGAACGCGTAGACGTGCGTGACCTCGCCCCGCTCCGACCGCTGCCCGGGCGCGGGCTTGTGCACCAGGTCCTCACCGAGCGGGGCGGTCGGCTCCCAGTGGAAGTAGTCGCCCTCACGCACCGCCTGGACGACGACCGACTGCACCTCGCCCCGGCACATCAGGTCGACGTAGCCCTGTGCCATCGGGATGAAGCGGGCCAGGGTGCCCTCGCGGACGATGGCGGCGTGCCGCCCGTCCGGGATGAGACCGAACTGGGCGCACGCGAGCAGGGCGTCCAGCACGCTGGCCGGCGTGCAGCGGGCCAGGGACGGCAGCAGCGGCCGGACGGCCGCGAAGAACTCGCCGCGGCTGATGTGCGACGGCAGAGCGTCGTCGAACTCGTCGCCGTACCGGTCCAGCCACTCCATGACCGTCCGGTTCATCGGCGGGTTGACCTGCTCGTCGCCCTTGATGTCGGCGAGCTGGTCGGGCACACCGACCGGCGTCGTAGCCGGGTCGGGGGCCGCGCCGGTCGCGACGAGAACCTTGTCCTTGAGGCTCAGCTTGGACATGCTCAGGCCCCCTTCTTCGACGGCTTGGCGGGACGGAGGGTGCGGCCCTGGAACTTGCGGTAGAGGTCGTGCTTCTCGGCCTTGAGGCGCTTCGTGTCGAGCGCCTCCGTCTTGACCGTGTAGCGGGCGGCCACGTCGGGGTGGGCCTCGCGGAACCGCTTCGGCGCGAACGTCGACGGCTTGTTCGTCCACGCGACCCGGCCGGCCGTGTCCTTGACGAGCTCCGAGGGGCCCGCGATGTCCCGCATCTCGTTCTCCACGAGGCGCAGGGCGTACTCCGCCGCCTCCACGTCCGCCTTGCGCCGGGCGTGCTCGGCGAGCAGCCGGTCGGCGGTGTCGGCGTCGATCTCCTCAACCGAGTCGGCCTTGACCTCCCACAGCCGGGCGAGCAGCTCCGCGGTGTCCTTCGAGCCGTCGATGGGCGGCGGGAAGCCGTCCACGATGTGCCGCTGGTACCAGTCGCCGCAGAACTGCACCAGGTGCTCCAGCAGCTCCTCGTCACGCTCCTGCCGCCACACCAGCAGCCGGGCGCCGCCCACGACGGCCGCCACATAGGAGTGGTCCCAGCCGCCGACGAACGTGTTCCAGTGCGCCTGCAGAGCGGCCGCCACGGGCGGCTCGTCCTCGTCGTCCCACTGGCGGGCAACCCACTCCGAGTGCGCCTTCAACTCCAGCGGGGCGATGACCCGGCCGAAGTCGTCCAGCACGAAACGGTCGACGTTCGACCGCGCCCAGTCGTGCTCGATGTGCGCGAGCATCCCCGGCGGGATCTGCGTCTTGAGGCCGGTCTCGTCCTCGAACTCGGCTGCGATGACGGGCTCCATACGCCGCCCGAACCGCATGTGCCGGTTGTCGGCCTTCCGGAAGCCGTGCCACTCCTCGTACAGCCGTCGAGGACTGCACTTCGGGTTCAGGCCGCACATCGAGGCGATGTGGCTGCCACCGACGCCCTTGCGGCGCTCCGCCAGCCACGTCGCGTAGTACTCCGGGTCGTCGAGGTCGCCGGCCGCCAGGACCAACCGCGCCGTCGGCGCGTACGGCAGGCCCTTCGCAGGCAGGTCGAACAGCAGGTCAGGTGCCGCAGTCACTCCGCCACCTCCCCGCTCTTGGCCTCCTCGTCCTGGGCGATCAGGTAGAGCGCAGCCGCCCGCGCGGACGCCTGGCCGCCCGTCGGGTACTCGCGGACGAAGGCCCGTACGGCGTCGGCGGCCTCCGTCTGGCCCTGCTCCTCGAGGAACCGGGCCGCTGTGTTCGCGCGGGTCCACGGCGCCGTCTGGAGCGCCTCGGCGATCGCGTCGACGGCGGCGCGGTACCGGCCGCCCTCGACGCCCCGCAGCTCGGGCGGGACGGGCTTGGCCTTCGGGCGGTAGCGGGCCTGACGGCGGCGGGCCTCCTCCAAGACGGCCTCGTCGAAGTCGACGTGGCCGCACGGGTTGCCCCAGACGTCGCTGACCAGCTCCTCGCCGTCCCGCGTGGTCCGGTACTCGCGGACCTCGCCGCGAGGGCCGCCGCAGACCTGGCAGCGGGCGGAGATCTCCACCGTGGCGACCCGCACACCGATGACGCCGTCCTGCGCGCACAGCTCGTGCACGCGCACCGTCATGGTCGTGGCCAGCGGGGGCAGGTCGAGGTCGCCGACGTACCGGGCCCAGACGGCCGTGCCGTCCTGGTGCCTGTGGGCGTGCGCCTCGAAGGCGCCCGCAGGCTGGTAGGCGGGGTTGTTGCCCGCGCGGATACGGCGGGCTCCGGCCTGCCCGTTCTCCAGGCTGGAGTAGACGTGGACGAGGACCTCCACGCCGGGCAGGGCCGCCATCTTCCGGCCGAGGGCCGCGTGGTCGATGTACCGCTTCACGCGCGGCCTCCCCTCGTGGGGCGGCGGGTCTGACGCGGGATGCTGGCGAGCGCGCGGCGCGTCTGGGCGGCCGACGGGTGGCGCAGTGTTGCGCACTTCGGGCAGCGGCGCGGGTCGTGCGTCATGCGGCATCACCGGCCAGGGGCACGGCGGGTGCGACCGGCGCGACGGCGGCGGGGGCGAGCGGCTCGACCGGGAGGACCGGCGGGACGGACGGGCAGAACACCACCGGCTCGGCCGGGGCGTCCTCCTCGGTGCGGCACATGACGACCGCGGCGGGCAGGGCGACGACGCAGACGGCGGCGAGCAGCAGCACGGCCGTCGAGGCGATCTCGGTCACTGGGCACCCCCCGGCAGGAGCGGGAGGGTGCCGAGCTGGCGGCCGGAGAGGAGTGCCGCCAGCTCGGCGCTGTGGAGCCCGTTGCGGTCGGCCAGCGGGTAGCTGACCCACACCTGCACGGGCACGCCGTCGAAGAACGTGGAGAGCTGGGCGAGGCCGTGGCCGTCGCCGTTGAGGGCGTGCGTGGAGCGGGCGACGGTGCCGCCCATCACGGCGGAGCAGGCGTCGACGATCTCGCCCTGTCCGCTCTCGGCCATCTGGTGGCCGGCGAGGACGCCGGGCGTCTGGCCGATGGACCAGACGAGGGCGCCAAGGTCGGGGTGGTCGGCAAGCAGGTGGGCGAGCGCCGCTGCTGCGGCGGCCTCTCCACTAAGATGCTCGTTCAAAGGGGGCCTCAATTCGGCAGAGTTGTTGAGGGCTTCCTGGTGGCGGGGTCGTCCGGACCGGTGCAGGGTCGGGCGGCCCCGTTGCCGTCAGGTGACGGCGGCGCGGGGCGCAGCCCCGGCGGGCTTGATGGAGCGCAGCGAGCGCGGCGCGGGCGTCTCGGCCGGTGCCGGGTTCAGCAGCCGCTCCCAGATCTGGTCCGGGATGACCGTGAACATCTGCTGGATGACGCGCAGGTCGCAGTCGCAGAACGCGACCGATTCGCCGAGCTTCTGGTGCGGCAGGCGCGAGATGCGGTCCTGCAGAAACCGCGCCTTGCAACCGAGCTTCCGTGCGGCTTCGTCGTAGCCGACGTTGTTGACCTCGATGCAGGTGCAGTGCGGCCGGGTCAGACGGAGCGCGGTCTTCACGCCGGCACCTCGACCGCTTCGCTGCTCTTGGGCACCAGGGCATCCAGCGGGATGTCGTAGGCCCAGGCGAGTGCGGTGACGTTCGCCAGTGACGGCACGGTGCCGAGGAACAGGCGGGTGACGGCGCTTCTGTCGATGCCTGCTCTCCGGGCGATCTCCTCGTGGGTCTCGTCGCCCTTCTTGGCGGCCTCGGCCTTGAGGAGTTTCGTGTCCAGGCGGAGCAACGCGGCCCCTCCTTTCGTGTGCGTGCATGCACGCTTATCTGTGCGTGCATGCACAAGCTAGATCATGTGCATCCATGCACACAAGCCCGACACGACAGAGAACAATGGTGTGATTTATCGGGCGTACGCCGTAGTGAAAGCCGGAATCAACCAGCACGTATGCCGCAACCGTGCGTCCACCTGCACGATGTGCACACATGCACGAGCCTGCCGGGGTTGTCACGAGACCAGTAGCCTCGCCTGTATGCGGAGCAAGGGATCACCCGAACGGACCGGCGCTGCGGCGCTCGGTGCGCTCGTCGCCGAGTTGGCCAGCCAAGCCGGCTATGACCTGACACCCGGAGGGACCGGCAGAACACGGCTGTCGGAAGCCACCGGGATGAGCGTGTGGGCCATCGGCCGCATGCTGCGCGGCGAAACGTTGCCGAAAGTGGAGAACATCTACGCCCTGGCGGACGTTCTTGGTGTCGACGAGACACGACTGCTTGACACAGCCGGGTATCGACACCGCCCACATCAGCCCAAAAGGGCACAAGGGCCTGTACTGTCAATCGCCCACCCGCTGACCCCGGAAGCGATCTGCGACGGACTGGGGATCACCCATCCCTTCGTCCGGAAGATGCTCGAAAGCAGCATCGCCGAAGCCATCCGACTACAGCGCGAGGCAGACCAGAACAACAACGACGGCACACCGGGGGGCGCCGCCGCAGCAACGTAGGGGGGAACCGATGAAGCGTCCTTCCAGCCGGGCCTCGACCATGGCCCTCGTGGGCGTGAGCATCGCCACCGGCGGTGCGGCCCTCGTAAGCGGGGGCCCCGCCGCGCTGGTAAACCCGAGCAATGTGCTGTCGCTGACGTGCGTCACCGCAGTGGCCGTCTCCATCGTCCGTCGTGCCGTCCTGCGGTCCGAGGAGCGCGCCCGCGCGACCCTCGACAAGTTCGCGCGGCAGCAGGACCTACGGGAGCAGCAGCTCATGGAGCGCGAAGAGGCCCTCAGACGCCGCGAGCGGCTCGTCGACCAGACGCTGGCCACCACCGACTTGCGTATCCGCAGCGCGTACGCGCGCGTGGACCAGGTCCTCGACGAACGGACCAAGGACCGCGTGAGGTACGCGGAACTGCGCACCGAGTACCAGGAACTGGTCCGCGAATACAACGCCCTCGTCCTGGAAGCCGCTGCGAACCCGACCCGCCACCCCCTCGCGGTCGGGCAGACCAGCCCCCTCCCAGTAGTCCGCGGGCCGCGACGCATTCAGCGCCGCGGCCCGCACCCACAACTCGAAGTGGTCGACGACCATCACACCTCGGCCTGACCAGCCGGCCACTCCACCGCCGACGGATGGCGCGCGCACATCCTCAACGCCTTGGCGCGCGCCTTCACGAACGCGGCCCGCACCTGCGCCTGGTCCACGCCCCAGGCGACCGCCTCGGTCGCCGCCGAGGGCGCCGCCCGGTGCTCGGCCTTCCACGACGCCGGTTCGGTCGTGTAGCCGTCCTCCCACTCCCACGCCCACGACGCGCGCACCTCGTACGCGTCCGGCCGGGCCTCCTGCTGCTCACCATCCGGCCCGTACACCACCGGCCCGAGCTGCCACACCTGCGCCCGCGCCGGCATCGCCGGGTGCACGCCGTCCAGGCCGCCGTGGCGCGCCGCCCACTTCGCGGCCGGCCGCTCCTCCAGCCGCACGTCCTCGCGCCGCTCCAGCCGCCACACGTCCGCGACGAGACGCGCGAAGTCCTCCCGCCAGAACGCCTCTTCGCGCCCTCCGGGAAACACAGCGACATGCACCCTCTCGCCCGGCGCGGAAACCGCCACAGCGCCCGCCTGGCCACCTCCCGGCGTGCGGGGCGCCGGAGGCCTCGCCCCCTCCGGAGCGGACCCGCGCGACAGCGACCGGTCGATCGTCTCCATCGCATCGTCGTCGGCCTGCGGCAGCAGATGCCCGTACGTGTCCGACGTCGTCTTGATCGACTCGTGTCCCAGGCGCCGCTGCACATAGGTGAGGCTGTGCCCCATCGAGATGAGCACCGCGGCGTGACTGTGCCGCGTATCGTGCGGCGTCGGATTCTTGTGGCTCGGGAGCAGCCCCGCCGCCTTCGCCCTGTGCACCGCCCGCTGCCACCGGTCGTAGAACGTCGAATAGTGCAGCCGGTTCCCGTTCTGATCCCCCGTGAAGAACAGCCGGCCAGGGCGGTCGTTGTCCTCGCCGCCCAGCTCCTCGATGGCGTCCACCACGGCCGTCGAGACCCGCACCGTGCGCCGGCCGCGCTTCGACTTCGGCGGGCCGATCTTGTAGCCCCCCTTGCCGTCCTTCTTCCAAGCCCTCTTCACCCGGATCTTCGGCTTGTCCGTCGCCCAGTCGACGAGGCACTCCGGAGCCAGCGCGGACACCTCGCCCCAGCGCATGCCCGTGCCGTACTTCACGATCGTCAGCAGCTGGTCCGAGCGGCGCTCCATGCACGAGATCAGCCCGGCCATCTCGTCCGGCGTGAGGAACTCGATGTCCTCACCGCCCTCCGCACCGTCGTCGTCCGTACGGGGCAGCGAGGTGAGCGCGCACGGGTTGCGGTCCCGCAGCGGCGGCTCCGCCTGCACAGCCTTCTGCAGCACCGCCGACAGCAGCCCGTGCAGATTGCGGATCGTCTTCGGCGACATCGGCCGCATCTTCGGCTGCCCGCTCTTCGGCGCCCGCCCCACATGCACCATCGTCTGCTCCAGCCGCCGCACCCACGCCTGCACCGTGTCGTGGTTGAAATGCGCCACCGACCGGACGTCGCACGTCCCGAAGGCCGGGAAGACATACCGCTCGAGGTCGCGGACACAATCCCGGCGGTACTGGTCCTGAATGCCAGTCTTCACCTCGAACATCGCCCGCGCGTACGTCTCGAACCGGTACCGCGACTCGTCCGGTACCTCCGAGGCCGGATCGATGAACCCTTGACCCTTCACCCATCCGGATGGCCACTGCTGCCCCGCCTCGTTGACGGCCTCGCAGAAGATCCCGGCAGCTTCCTCGCCGGCCTCGTCACCGTCGAACCGCTCCGACTGCCACTCGCCGTCCCGCGCGCCTCCAAGACGCCACCGGACGCGGAAGCTGGTGACCACCCCAGCCTTGTTCTTCATGGGTTTCACGTACGCCATGTCGGCAAGCTAGAGCGCCCGTGCGCCAGCGGTGCGCCAGCGACACGAATGAGCGACAGCGGGAACCGGCCTTCTTCGCAGGTCACGCGGCACGGCCATGGTGGTGCCCGGAGCCGGACTTGAACCGGCACGCCCGCTCAGGGGCAGCGAGGTTTAAGCTCGCCGTGTCTGCATTCCACCATCCGGGCAGGCCGTGGGCCCCGCTTCGCGGTTCCGAGCCTATCGGTGACCCTCCCCCCGCCTGCGGCGGGATGGACCGATCTTGTCTTATTTTATTGGCGCCTGAGGGAGCATCAGACACCGGAACGCACCGTCAGCACGTGCCACCAGCCTTGCGTGCGACGGGGCCCTCTGCACGCGGATTGACGGAATTTCACCGTCCGGGACAGGGCGCCCCACCCGTTCCGGGGACGACCCGGGTAGGGGTCCCCCGTCATCCCCAGGTATGACCCGGCGCCCCGCGCTCCCTCCCGAGTCGCCCCCAGGAACCGGAGCAGCGGCTGACTACGCGGCGGCGAAGCCACGGAAGGATGGTGACGTCCCCGAACACGCCGTCCTGACAGGAGCTCATCCGTGACCACCGCCCCCCTCGCCGACCGGACCACCACCGTGGCCGCGCGCGCCACGGAGCTGTCGAAGATCTACGGGCAGGGCGAGACCCGGGTGGTCGCGCTGGACCGGGTCTCCGTCGACTTCCGGCAGGCCGAGTTCACCGCGATCATGGGCCCCTCGGGCTCCGGCAAGTCCACGCTGATGCACTGCGTCGCCGGGCTCGACACCTTCTCCTCCGGCTCCGTGCGCATCGGCGACACCGAGCTGGGCGCGCTGAAGGACAAGCAGCTCACGCGACTGCGCCGGGACAAGATCGGCTTCATCTTCCAGGCGTTCAACCTGTTGCCGACGCTCAACGCCCTGGAGAACATCACGCTTCCGATGGACATCGCGGGCCGCAAGCCCGACAAGGAGTGGCTGGACACCGTGATCCGCATGGTCGGTTTGTCCGACCGGCTGAGCCACCGGCCCGCCCAGCTCTCCGGCGGCCAGCAGCAGCGGGTCGCGGTGGCCCGCGCGCTGGCGTCCCGGCCCGACATCGTCTTCGGCGACGAGCCGACCGGCAACCTCGACTCGCGCTCCGGCGCCGAGGTGCTCGGCTTCCTGCGCAACTCCGTGCGCGAACTGGGCCAGACGGTGGTCATGGTGACCCACGACCCGGTCGCCGCCGCCTACGCGGACCGGGTGGTCTTCCTCGCCGACGGCCGCATCGTCGACGAGCTCCACGGCCCGACGGCCGACTCGGTGCTCGACCGGATGAAGCGTTTCGACGCCAAGGGCCGCACCAGCTGACCCCGGGCCCGCCGCCCGCCCGCCCCTTCCCCGTACCGTCTGGACAGAGAAGACCCATGTTCCGTACCGCCTTGCGCAACGTCTTCGCGCACAAGGCCAGGCTGTTGATGACCGTGCTCGCCGTGATGCTGGGCGTGGCGTTCGTGTCGGGCACCCTGGTCTTCGCGGACACCCTCTCCAACGCCTTCCGCAACCAGTCGGCGAAGAGCTACGACGACGTCGCCGTCGCCGTCACCTCGTACGCCGACCCGGACAACCCCGAGGAGGCGCCCGGCCTGTCCGGCGAGGACCTCGACCGGATCGCCGCCGTGGACGGCGTCGCCGGGGTGTACGGCCGCGTCGAGGGCTTCGCCGGGGTCGCCGACCCCGACGGGAAGCTGATCGGCGTCGGATGGTCCAACAAGGGCTCGAACTTCGCGCCCGGCGAGGACGGCAAGGACCCCGCGTACACGTTCACCGACGGCTCCGGCCCGGTGAAGGACGACCAGATCGCGTTGGACGAGGATTCCGCGGCCAAGGGCGAGTACGAGGTCGGCGACCGGGTGCGCGTCGCCACCAACGGCCCGGTGAAGGAGTACACCCTCAGCGGTGTGTTCACCACCGAGGACGGCGCCGTCAACGCCGGCGGCAGCCTCGTCCTCTTCGACACCGCCGTCGCCCAGAAGCAGTACCTGAAGCAGGGCTACTTCGCGGACGTCACCGTCGTCGCGTCCCCCGGCGCGGACGACGCGGAGATCCTCGCCGCGGTCGAGCCGCTGCTGCCGGACACGGCGGAGGCGCGGACCGGCCAGGCGCTCGCGGACGAGCAGGCCGACCAGATCGAACAGGGCATGGCCAACCTCAAGCAGGTCCTGCTCGGCTTCGCGGGCATCGCGCTCTTCGTGGGCGTCTTCCTGATCTCCAACACGTTCACGATGCTGGTCGCCCAGCGCACCAAGGAGGTCGCCCTGATGCGCGCGGTCGGCGCGTCCCGCAGGCAGATCACCCGCTCGGTGCTCGCCGAGGCCGCGGTGGTGGGTCTGGTGGCCTCGTCCGTCGGCTTCGCCCTCGGCGTCGGTCTGGCCGTCGGACTGCGCTCCGGCATGGCGGCGTTCGACATGAAGATGCCTGACGGCCCGCTGGTCCTGTCCGCCACTCCGGTGATCGCGGCGTTCGCGGTCGGCGTGCTGATCACGGTGTTCGCCGCCTGGCTGCCCGGCCGCAGGGCCGCGAAGATCCCGCCGGTGGCGGCGATGAACAGCGTCCACGCGGTGGCCACCACCAAGTCGCTGGTGCTGCGCAACTCCATCGGCGGGGCCGTCACCGCCCTCGGCGCGGCGGGGATCGTGGCAGGCGCCTCGACCGGCGGCGACGACGGCCGGATGTACATCGGCGCGGGCGCGTTCCTCGCTCTGATCGGCGTGATCATCCTGATCCCGCTGCTGTCCCGGCCCGTGATCGCACTCGTCCGTCCGCTGCTCGTCGGACCCTTCGGCGTGGCCGGCAAGCTGGCCGGCCAGAACGCGGTCCGCAACCCGCGCCGCACCGGCGCCACCGCCTCGGCGCTGGCGATCGGTCTGACGCTGGTGACCGGCCTGTCGGTGCTCGGCGTCACGGTCGGCACCGCCATCGACAAGATGACCACGGACAACATCAAGGCCGACTACATGGTCACGATGGCCAACGGGGGCGACCTCGACCGGTCCGCGCTGACCGCGCTGGAGAAGGCCGAGGGCGTCTCGGCGGTCTCCCCCCAGCAGGACGCCTACCTCCGGACCGGCGACGACTACGTCTCCGCCTCCGCGGTCACCCCGGGCGACATCGAGCGGGTCCTGAACATCGACGTCGTCAGCGGCGACGCCGGCACGCTCGCCGAGGGGCGGATCGCGGTCGCCGAGACCACGGCCGCGAGCAGGGGCTGGAAGCCCGGCGACCGCATCCCCTTCACCTTCGCCGACGAGAAGAAGGCGACGCTGACGGTCGGCGCCGTCTACAAGGACAGCGAGTTCCTCTCCCCCGTCCTCATCGACAGCGCCGTGGTGGGCGGGCACGAGGCGAAGCCGTACATCCGGCAGATCTTCGTGAAGGTCGACGGCGGCCAGTCCGCCGCGAACGAGAAGGTCCTCGTCGACGCGCTCGGTGACAACCCCGCGATCACCGTGATGGACCGGCAGGACATCCGAGACGAGTTCGGCGGCGTCATCAACACCCTGCTGAACGTCATGTACGGCCTGCTGGCGATGGCTCTGATCATCGCGGTGCTGGGCGTCGTCAACACCCTCGCGATGTCCGTCTTCGAACGGCAGCAGGAGATCGGCATGCTGCGCGCGATCGGTCTGGACCGGCGCCGGGTGAAGCGGATGGTCCGGCTGGAGGCCGTCGTCATCTCGGTGTTCGGCGCGGTGGTCGGCATCGGTCTCGGCACGTTCCTCGGCTGGGCGATCGGCGAGACCGTCGCCGACGAGATCCCGGGGTACGCGCTGGTCCTGCCCTGGGACCGGATCGGGATCTTCGTGGTGCTGGCCGGTCTGGTGGGCGTCCTGGCCGCCCTGTGGCCGGCCCGCAACGCCGCCCGGCTGAACATGCTGAGCGCGATCAAGGCGGAGTGACCGCGTCGCGACGCGGTACACCGAGGGCCGGGCCTCCCGTACGGGGGGCCCGGCCCTTCGCGTCGTGGTGCGGATCAGGCCGGGGCGGGAGCGCCCCACACCCGGGCCCGCAGCGGCAGCCCGGACGCCCCCGACTCGGGCGTGCGCACGGCGACGACCTGGTTGACGCCGATGCGGTTGCGCTCGAAGGCGAGCGCGGAGGCGGCCATGTAGAGCTGCCAGACGCGGGCGCGCGCCGGCCCGGCGAGACCGGCCGCGCGGGACCACTCGGCCTCCAGGTTCGCCACCCAGCGGCGCAGGGTGAGGGCGTAGTGCTCGCGGATCGACTCCACGTCGCGCACCTCGAACCCGGCGCGCTCCAGCAGGGTGACGGTGGTGCCGAGCGGGGCCAGCTCGCCGTCGGGGAAGACGTAGGCGTCGATGAAGTCGTCCACCTGGTACGACTCCTCGTCGCGCTGCGGGCGGCGGGCGATCTGGTGGTTGAGCAGCCGGCCGCCCGGCTTCAGCAGCCGGTGCAGGACGGTCGCGTACTCCAGGTAGCGCTCGGAGCCGACGTGTTCGGCCATGCCGATGGAGGAGATCGCGTCGTAGGGGCCGTCCGTGACGTCCCGGTAGTCCTGGACGCGGATCTCGATGCGGTCGGTCAGCCCCTCCTCGGCGATCCGCTTGCGGGCGTAGGCGGCCTGCTCCTGGGAGAGGGTGATGCCGACGACGTTCGCCCCGTGCTCACGGGCCGCGTGGATCGCCATGGAGCCCCAGCCGCAGCCGACGTCCAGCAGCCGCTGCCCGGGGCGCAGGGCGAGCTTGCGGGCGACCAGGTCGAGCTTGTCGTGCTGGGCCTGTTCGAGGGTGCCCTCCGGGGGCGGGGCGGGCCAGTAGGCGCAGGAGTACACCATGGACGGGCCGAGGACGATCTCGTAGAAGTCGTTGCCGACGTCGTAGTGGTGGCTGATGGCGCGCTTGTCGCTGCGCTTGGTGTGCAGTCCTCGGCGGGGCCTGCGGACCTCCTCGCGGGGCGGGGCGGGCGGCAGCGGCGGGCCCGCCATGGCGAACAGCCGGCGCACCGCCGAGCGGAACTCCGGGTCGCGCAGGGACTGGGCGAGGGTACGGGCGTCCTCGTCGCGCTCCCAGATGCTCCCGGCGAGCAGGCCCAGCGCGGTGTAGAGGTCGCCCTCGATCGTCAGGTCGCCGGCCACCCAGGCGCGCGCCAGGCCGAGTTCGCCCGGCTTGAACAGCAGGCGGCGCAGGGCGCGCCGGTTGCGCACGACCAGGACGGGGGCCTCCGGGGGGCCGGCCTCCGAGCCGTCCCAGGTGCGGATGCGCACCGGAAGGGGTGCGGCGAGCAACTGCTCGAGAATGCCTTTCAGCCGCGAGGCGGCGTCTGCCATGGTGTACACCTCCGTGACCGGATCCCGGAATGTCGTCACCACGTAAACACCTGGGCGCGGCCGTGACAGTCCCCGGCGCGCGTCATCTTCGGGCAAAACACGGAAACGCAACCCGCGGGGAGTCACCCGGGCATGCCGAAGGGGCCGCCCGCACCACGGATGGCGGGCGGCCCCTTCGGGTGGGCCTACGGGTGACCTGGGGGGCGGCCCCGGGTCAGGAGGCCTTGGCCTCGGTCTTCTTCGGCTCCTGCTGGGCGGCGGGCGCCGGGGCCGGCTTGGCGGCCTCGTAGAACTCCTCGCGCGGGGACTCGATCGCGCCCAGGGACACGACCTCACGCTTGAGGAACATGCCGAGGGTCCAGTCGGCGAAGATCCGGATCTTGCGGTTCCAGGTGGGCATCGCCATGCCGTGGTAGCCACGGTGCATGTACCAGGCGAGCCGGCCCTTGAGCTTGATCTTGAACTTGCCCATCACGATCATCGCGACGCCCTTGTGGACGCCGAGGCCCGCGACCGCGCCCTTGTTGGCGTGGCTGTACTCCTTCTGCGGGAAGCCCCGCATGCCGGAGATCACGTTGTCGCCGAGGACCTTGGCCTGGCGCAGCGCGTGCTGGGCGTTCGGCGGGCACCAGGCGTTCTCGTTGCCGGCCTTGCGGCCCACGAGGTCCGGGACCTGGGCGTTGTCGCCCGCTGCCCAGATGTAGTCGGTGCCCTTGACCTGGAGGGTCGGCGCGGTGTCGACGTGGCCGCGCGGGCCGAGCGGCAGGCCGAAGCGGGCCAGCGCCGGGTTGGGCTTGACGCCCGCGGTCCACACGATGGTGTTGGAGTCGACCTCGAGGCCGTTCTTCAGCACCACGTGGCCGTCGACGCAGGAGTCCATGGAGGTGGACAGGTAGACCTCGACGCCGCGGCTCTCGAGGTGCTCCTTGCCGTACTTGCCGAGCTTGGGGCCGACCTCGGGGAGGATCTTGTCGGCGGCGTCGACGAGGATGAAGCGCATGTCCTCGCGGGACACCGTCTTGTAGTACTTGGCCGCGTCCCGGGCCATGTCCTCGACCTCGCCGATGGTCTCCGCGCCGGCGAAGCCGCCGCCCACGAAGACGAAGGTGAGCGCCTTGCGCCGGATCTCCTCGTCCGTGGTGGAGTCGGCCTTGTCGAGCTGCTCGAGGACGTGGTTGCGCAGGCCGATGGCCTCCTCGACGCCCTTCATGCCGATGCCCTGCTCGGCGAGGCCGGGGATCGGGAAGGTGCGGGAGACCGCGCCGAGCGCGATCACCAGGTAGTCGAAGGGCAGCTCGTACGCCTCGCCCACGAGCGGGGCGATCGTGGCGACCTTGCGGTCCTGGTCGATGGTGGTGACCCGGCCGGTGAGGACCTCCGCCTTGGGAAGCACGCGCCGCAACGGGACGACGACGTGCCGCGGGGAGATGCTGCCGGCGGCGGCTTCGGGGAGGAAGGGCTGGTAGGTCATGTACGACCGCGGGTCGACGACGGTGACGGTCGCCTCGCCGTAACGCATCTTCTTCTGGATGCGCCGAGCTGCGTACAGGCCTACGTACCCACCGCCTACTACGAGGATCCTGGGACGCTCCGTGGTGCTCATGCCATCGAGTATCCACCCGCCCGAGGGGGGTACCTCGTGCGCCCCTTCACAAGCTCCGGCAGGGGCTGTGCTACCATCCCCCGCTTCTTGATCCAGATCACAGTCCGGATCGGGAACCGGGCTCCCGCCTGACGCGTTGTCAATGCCGCGTGAGCTGCCTCTCTGCGACCGGAGGCGGCCTGTGAGGCGGGCCGGGTCATCATCTCGAGCGGTGTGCGCGGACCCCCCGTCTCCCTCTTCTGAACGTGTTCAAAGGGGTGTTGAGCGCCCGAACGGGTCAATCGGACCCACTTCTTCGCCCTCCCGGGGCCAATTCCTTGTGAAGAACTTCACGAACTTTCCCGTGGGGGTCCGCCCCGAGGGGTCCCAAGACCCCCCGGGAGCGCCGCTCAAACGCTATCCCGACTGCTCAGCGGAGTACTACTGGCCGGTAACAGAAGAGACCTAGGCCACGGACCAGGCGATCCCGTCGAGGATGTCGTGCTCGGAGACCACGACCTCCTCGGCGCCCGTACGCTCCATGATCGCCAGCAGTACCAGGGCGCCCGCGCCGATCACGTCGACCCGGCCCGGATGCATGGACGGCACGGCGGCCCGCTCGGCGTGGGTGGAGCGCAGCAGCCACTCGGTGATCTCCCGGACCCGGTCGCGGGAGACGCGGGAGTGGTGGATGGCCGCCGAGTCGTACTCGGGCAGGTCCTGGGCGATGGCCGACACGGTGGTGACGGACCCCGCCAGGCCCACCAGCGTCCGCGCCTCGCGCAGCGGCACCGCCTCCTCCGCCCGGTCCAGGGCGGCCTCGATGTCGGCGCGCATCGCCGCGATCTGCTCCCCGGTGGGCGGGTCCGTCACGGCCCCGTCCCGCACCAGGTGGCGCTCGGTCATCCGGACGCAGCCGACGTCCACGGAGCGGGCGGCGCGCACACGGTCGTCGCCGACGACGAACTCGGTGGAGCCGCCGCCGATGTCCACCACCAGGAACGGCCGGTGCAGGTCGTCGCGGCCGGTCAGCTCCTTGGTGGCGCCGGTGAAGGAGAACTCCGCCTCCTGGTCGCCGGTGATCACCTCGGGTTCCACGCCCAGGATGTCCACCACCCCGCGCACGAAGTCGTCGCGGTTCTCGGCGTCGCGGGAGGCCGAGGTGGCGACGAAGCGCAGGTGCTCCGAGGCGCCGTGCTTCTCGATGATCTCCGCGTACGCGCGGCAGGCGGCGAAGGTGCGCTCCAGCGCCTCCGGGGCCAGCCGGCCGGTGCGGTCGACGCCCTGGCCGAGCCGCACGATCGTCATGCGCCGGTCCAGGTCGGTGAGTTCGCCCGTCTCCGGGTCGGCGTCGGCCACCAGCAGGCGGATGGAGTTCGTACCGCAGTCGATCGCGGCGACCCGGGTCACTGGGCGCCCTCCCCGGCCGTGGACGTCACGCAGGGGCCCTTGGCCCACCACTGCGGCAGCATCGCCAGCGCCTCGTCGCCGAGCGGGTTGACGCCCGGTCCGGCGGCCAGCGAGTGCGCGACGAGGACGTGGAGGCACTTCACCCGGTCCGGCATGCCGCCGGCGCTGGGGAAGTTCTTCAGCTCCTCGATCTCGTCGCGGCGGCGGATGTAGTCCTCGTGCGCCGCGCGGTAGGCGGCCGCCAGCTCGGGGTCGGCGGCCAGCCGCTCGGTCATCTCCTTCATCACGCCGTTCGCCTCCAGCGTGCCGATCGCAGAGTTCGCCCGCGGGCACGTCAGG
This sequence comes from Streptomyces althioticus, assembly GCA_014649355.1. Classification (GTDB taxonomy): domain Bacteria; phylum Actinomycetota; class Actinomycetes; order Streptomycetales; family Streptomycetaceae; genus Streptomyces; species Streptomyces althioticus. Next base: position 407,269 of record BMSW01000004.1, on the reverse strand, counting down.
TAGTACAGCGTCGGGAAGGGTGTGCCGTCGGGCAGCCGCGGCGCGGTCTCCACGACGTCCGGCTGCCCGCAGGGACAGCGGTGCGCGATGGCGCGCAGCCCGCGCGGGGGCCGGCCGAGCTGCTGCTTGAAGGCCTCGACGTCCGCGTCGGTGGGCTCGGTACGCGGGGTCGTGGGCGGAGGGGTGTCCATACGTGTCTTTCTGCGGTGTTCCGTCGGAATCACTGGGCGGCGGCGTCGGCCTTGTCGACGCCGTCCCAGACGTTGGCGTACCAGGGGCGGTCGGCGGCGCGGAGGTCGCCACGCGTGGTGCCGGCGCCGGCCGGGTCGACGACGATGTAGCCGGTCTCCCCCGGCATGACGTAGTGCAGGCGCCTGCGGATCTCCTGCTCGGCGTACGCGTCGTCCTGCCAGCGGGCCTTCAGGTCGCGCAGCCGTTCGACCCGTCGGCGGGTCTCGTCCTGCTCCTTCTGGAGGTCGGCGATCTCCGCGCGCTGGGAGACGTACTGCCGCATCGGGTAGGCGAGGGCCACGACCAGGGAGCAGAGGACCAGGGCGAGCAGGGCCGCGCGGCCGGTCAGCCGCGAGCGGCGGGCCTGCCGCTTGGTCTGCGAGCGGTAGACCCGGGCCGCGGTCTGCTCACCGATCAGCCGGATCCTGGTCGCGGTGGAGAAACGGTCCCGGTCCTTCACCGCCATGTTCCCGCCTCTCGTTCGTCCCCTGCACGCGTACGTCCCCGCACACGGTACGGGACCGGGTACGGGGACGTACGTACGACGCTTCCTGCGGGAGTGAGGTCAGCCCTTGAAGCGGGGGAACGCGCTGCGGCCGGCGTACACCGCGGCGTCGTCGAGGATCTCCTCGATGCGCAGCAGCTGGTTGTACTTGGCGACGCGCTCGGAGCGGGCCGGGGCGCCGGTCTTGATCTGGCCGCAGTTGGTGGCGACGGCCAGGTCGGCGATGGTGACGTCCTCGGTCTCGCCGGAGCGGTGGGACATCATGCACTTGAAGCCGTTGCGCTGGGCCAGCTCGACGGCGTCCAGGGTCTCGGTGAGCGAGCCGATCTGGTTGACCTTCACCAGCAGGGCGTTGGCGGCGCCCTCCTCGATGCCGCGGGCCAGGCGCTCGGGGTTGGTGACGAACAGGTCGTCGCCGACGAGCTGGACCTTGTCGCCGAGCTTGTCGGTGATGGTCTTCCAGCCGTCCCAGTCGTCCTCGAACAGCGGGTCCTCGATGGACACGAGCGGGTACGCGTCGACGAGCTCCGCGTAGTACTCGGTCATCTCGGCGGCCGTGCGCTCCTTGCCCTCGAAGGTGTAGACGCCGTCCTTGTAGAACTCGGAGGCGGCCACGTCGAGGGCCAGGGCGATCTGCTCGCCGGGGGTGTAACCGGCTTCCTTGATCGCCTCGAGGATGAGGTCGAGGGCCTCGCGGTTGGAGCCGAGGTTGGGGGCGAAGCCGCCCTCGTCGCCGAGGCCGGTGGCCAGGCCCTTGCCCTTCAGCACCTTCTTGAGGGTGTGGTAGACCTCGGCGCCCCAGCGCAGCGCCTCGGAGAAGGACTCCGCGCCGATCGGGGCGATCATGAACTCCTGGATGTCCACGTTGGAGTCGGCGTGCGAGCCGCCGTTCAGGATGTTCATCATCGGCACCGGCAGCAGGTGCGCGTTCGGGCCGCCCAGGTAGCGGAACAGCGGCAGGTCGCTGGCCTCGGAGGCGGCGTGCGCGACGGCGAGCGAGACGCCGAGGATGGCGTTGGCGCCGAGCGAGCCCTTGTTGTCGGTGGCGTCCAGGTCGAACATCGCCTGGTCGATCAGGCGCTGCTCGGTGGCGTCGTAGCCGACGAGCTCCGGGCCGATCTGCTCGATGACGGCCAGCACGGCCTTCTCGACGCCCTTGCCCAGGTAACGGCCGGCGTCGCCGTCACGAAGTTCGACGGCCTCGAAGGCGCCGGTGGAGGCGCCGGACGGGACGGCGGCACGACCCGTGCTGCCGTCGTCGAGGCCGACCTCGACCTCGACCGTGGGGTTGCCTCGGGAGTCCAGGATTTCCCGGGCTACGACGACGTCGATGGACGGCACGAGCATCTCCTTCTTGGGATGTGACGCGGGTGAGCGGGGCCGCGGGGGCCCTGCGGGTCCGAGCCTAACCGGCTCCGGGCGTTCGGCCATCTCGCCGCCCGCCTCATGGACAGAACCGAGGGTACTTTGTTTCCGGACGGAACAAATCGGGTTCGGCAAACCGTGACCGGAATGCGTCCGGACATGACCCCGCCCCGGTGCGTACGGGGGAAGAAACGCACCGGGGCGGGGAGCCCGTGGGGACGGGAGGGACCTGGCGGTCTGCCCTTACTTCAGGTGCAGCTGCTGGCCCGGGTAGATGAGGTCGGCGTCGTCGACGATGTCGTCGTTCAGGTCGAACAGCTTCGCCCAGCCGCCCTTGACGTCGTGCTCCTCGGCGATCGAGCTGAGGGTGTCGCCCTTGACGACCTTGTACTCGCCGTCGCCCTTCTCGACCTTCTTGCCGGTCGGGGTGGTGACGGTCTTCTTCTCGGCCTTCTTCTCCGCCTTCGGCGCGGCCGGGGCGGCCGGACGCTCGGCGGAACGGGAGGCCTTCTGCTCGCTCTCACGCGACTCGGTGGAGCCGGACTCCTGGGAGGAGCCCTCGGCGGAGCCGCCGTCGTAGGAGGCGTTGGACAGGCCCGTGCCGCAGACCGGCCAGGCGCCCTTGCCCTGGCCCGCGAGGACCTTCTCGGCGATCTCGATCTGCTGGGCCTTGGTGGCCTGGTCGGCGGTGGCCGCGTACTGGGTGCCGCCGTAGCCGGCCCAGGTGGAGGCGGAGAACTGCAGGCCGCCGTAGTAGCCGTTGCCGGTGTTGATGGACCAGTTGCCGCCGGACTCGCACTGGGCGACGGCGTCCCACTCGGACGCGGTGGCCGCGGAGGCGGTGCCGGACGCCATCAGCGGGCCGGCGACGGCGGCGCCGGTGACACCGGCGATGGCGATGGCGCGAGTGGCCTTGGACGGACGACGGTGCTTGCCCTTGCCGGAAAACAGCATGGATGGATCCCCTCACCGACGCCTACGAGGTGAGCTGTCGGGTTCGGGCCGGTTGAGTTGCCCGGCCACGTCCCTCCCGGGACGCGGCTTCACCCCGAGCCGTACCGGACGTCAACCGTCCGGTCGCGGCACTTACCTGGGTCCCCCGCTCCTGCCTACGGCGCATGACGCGACGACTGTTCCCGTGCTGCCACTGGCAGGATTCGGCGTGGCGGCAGCCGGGGCCCGCGATGGCGAGCGGTCACGACCGTAAGCACGCGATCGGTGGAATATCAAAGATGATCAGGGCCTCTGAGACCTATCTCTCACAGTCCTTATTACGGACATTCAACCCTTATCGCTTCGTCAACTGCCGCCGCCCGCAGGTGCCTTCGGCCGCCCGTTTCCGACCGCTATTCGGCGGTTTCGCTGTCCACCAGGAGCCGCTGGCCGGGCAGGATGAGGTTCGGGTCGTCGCCGATGACCTGCTGGTTCTCGACGTAGAGCGCCGTCCATCCGCCGGTCAGGGCAAGGGAGTCGGCGATGGAGGCCAGGCTGTCGCCGTCCTGGACCGTGTAGCGGTCGTCGGCGATCCCCGCGGGCGTGTCCGTGGAGGGCGAGGCGTGCCGGCCGGACGACGGGGTCCCGGCGTCGGCGGTCACGTCCTCCTGCGCACTGGGGCCGCGATGGCGGCCCGAGCCGCCGTCCTCGGACTCGGTGACGACCGAAGAACCGGTACTCCGGCCCGACTTGTCCGACTCGTCGCTTTCGCGGGTGGTGGAGGCGGACGGGGACGCACTCGCGTCCGCGTCGCTCTTCGCCTCGCCGGACGCATCGGGTGAACCCGACGTGGCCGACGGAGAGGGAGAAGCGGACGAATCACCGGATTCCGGCGAACCGGACGGGGTGCTCGTCCCGCCGGTCCGAGTGTCGTCCTGCTCCGCGCCGGACGGCACGCCCGGGTCGACGTCCGGGGACGCGGTGTCCTGGTTCAGACCCGTGAGCAGGCCGCAGGCGCGCCACTTGCCGACGCCCTGGTCGGCGAGGATTCTCTCGGCCACGGTGATCTGCTGGTTGCGGCTGGCCGCGTCGGCGCTGGGCGCGAACTCCAGGCCGCCGTAGTTCTCCCAGTCGTCCTGGGTCAACTGCAGACCGCCGTAGTAGCCGTTGCCGGTGTTCTGGCTCCAGGAGCCGCCGCTCTCGCACTCCGCGACCCGGTCCCAGGTCTCACCGTCCGCCGCGCTGGCGGCGCCCGCGCCGAGGAGCGGGATCGCGATCGCGGATCCGGTCACCCCGGCGGCGACGAGCAGAGCCGGAGCCTGGCGGGGGCGACGGTGTCGGCCGTTCCCGGAGAGCATGCGGAAGCCTTTCACTCGGCAACAAGGACCGGTACGGGCGAGCAAAACCGTGCGGCGCGCCGTACTTGATGGGTGAACGTATAGGCAGTCGATCACTTGTCACAAGTTCATGCCGTGCAGATCACATGAAGATCACAGAGTTGAGCATGTCTCAGGTTTCCGCACACCGGCCCCCGGGCACGGGCAGGAAGGTCAGGTGTGTCCTGAACGCGGAGGTGAGAATTCCACCGGAAGCGTGCGGAGTCCCCGCATGATGAGGCCGCCGCGCCAGCGCAGTTCGGCCGGATCGGCGGCGAGCCGGAGGTCCGGAAGGCGCGTCAGAAGCGTCGCGAGCGCGGTCTGTCCCTCCAGGCGCGCGAGCGGGGCGCCCAGGCAGTAGTGGATGCCGTGCCCGTACCCCAGGTGCTGGTTGTCGCGGCGGCCCAGGTCCAGGGTGTCCGGGTCGTCGAACCGCTCCGGGTCCCGGTCGGCCGCGGCCAGCACGACGAGCACCGGGTCGCCGGTCTCGATCCGCTGCCCGCCGATGACGACCGGCTCCGTGGCGAACCGCCAGGTCGCCAGCTCCACCGGGCCGTCGTAGCGCAGCAGTTCCTCCACCCCGGTCTCCAGCAGCCCGCGGTCCCCCTCGGCCAGCGCCCGCTGCAGACGCTCGCGCTGCTCGGGGTGCGTGAGCAGCGCGTAGGTGCCGTTGCCGATGAGGTTGACCGTCGTCTCGAAGCCGGCGAAGAGGAGGATGAACGCCATCGCGGCGGCCTCGTTCTCCGTGAGGTGCTCGCCGTGGTCGGAGGCGCGGATCAGACCCGAGATGAGGTCCTCGCCGGGGACGGGTTCCGCGGGCAGCGCCTGACGCTTGCGGTGGATCAGCTCGGCGAGATAGCCGCGCATCTTCTTCACCGACCGCGCCACTCCGCCGCGCGGGCCGCCGCCGTGACGGATCATCATGCCCGCCCAGTCCCGGAAGTCGTCCTGGTCCTCGCGCGGGACGCCGAGCAGGTCGCAGATGGCGTAGATGGGGAGGGGGAAGGCGAAGTCGTGGATGAGGTCGGCGGTGTCGCTGCCGCGCGTGAAGCGGTCGATGAGGTCGTCGGTGAGTTCCTGCACCCGGGGTGCGAACTCGGCCACCCGGCGGGGGGTGAAGGCCTTGCTGACCAGGCGGCGCAGGCGGGTGTGGTCCGGGGGGTCGATGTTCAGCAGGTGCGTCATGAGGTCGGCCTGCCGCTCGCCCGGGATCCCGGTCTTCCCCTTCGCGTGCGCGGGCTCGTCGTGGTGCGCGGGGTTCTTCGACAGGCGGTTGTCGGCGAGGGTCTGACGGGCGTCGGCGTAACGGGTGACCAGCCAGGCGTCCACGCCGCTGGGGAGCTTGGTCTTGTGCACGGGGGCGTGTTCGCGGAGCCAGGCGTAGGCGGGGTAGGGGTTGGCGGCGAACTCCCAGGTGAAGAGGTCGGGGGGTGTGGAGGGGGGTGACTGGTCACGCATGGGGCGACCCTAACGGGCGGGGGGTTGTGGGCGCGGGCCCGTGCGGGTGGGTGGGGCTCGGTCGCGCAGTTCCCCGCGCCCCTATTGGGGGGTGGCTCGCGTCCGGCCGTCCCTGCGGGTGTGTGAGGGCTTAGCGCGCAGTTCCCCGCGCCCCTATTGGGGGGTGGCTCGCGTCCGGCCGTCCGTGCGGGTGGGTGGGGGTTGGGCGCGCAGTTCCCCGCGGCCCTTTGGGGGCGCGGGGAACTGCCCGTCGGGGGTTCGGGGGCGGAGCCCCCGGGGTGGGAAGGTCAGGCTCCCGTTTCCTTCTCCGTCGCGCGGATCGCGTCGCGGTAGACCCGGGCCGCGGCCCGGAGCGACGCCTCCGCGTCCACCCCCTCCGCCTCCGCCCGCGCGGCCAGCGCCAGCAGCTCGTAGCCGACCCCTTGCCCGGAGGGAAGAGGAACGGAGAGGCCCGCCGAGCGGGCCCGCCCCGCCAGTTTCGTGGCGAGCGCCAGCGCCGGCTGCCCCACCGGCACCCCGTCCGTGACGGACTCCCTCCGCTTCTCCTCCGCCTTCGTCCGCATCCAGTGCGCCTTGACCTCCTCCGGCGTCCGCGCCGTCTCCTCCCCGAAGACGTGCGGATGCCGGTGGACGAGCTTGGCGACGATCCCGCCCGCCACGTCGTCGATCGAGAACGGCTCCTCCGCGTGCTCCTCGGCGATGCGCGCGTGGAAGACGACCTGGAGCAGCACGTCCCCCAGTTCCTCGCGCAGCTCGTCACGGTCGCCGTCCTCGATGGCCTCGACGAGCTCGTACGCCTCCTCGATGCCGTACTTGGCGAGCCCCTCGTGGGTCTGCCGGGACGACCAGGGGCACTCGGCGCGGATGCGGTCCATGACCTGGACCAGGTCGAGCAGGCGGGCGCCCGGCAGGTCGTAGGAGGCGGGGAGGAGTTCCAGCTCGGGCATGGAGACCCGGCCGCTGCCGGCCATCCGCGCCAGTCCGTCGGTGAGCGCGGGCTCGCCCTCGCCGGTCGCGACGACGACCACCGTGCGGCCGCCGGCGCAGGCGTCGACGACCTCCTCGGCGGTGGGCGCGGCCTCCTCGACGGCTATCCCCGCCTCCCGCAGGTACGGCAGCTGCGGATGGGCGCCGTCCGCGCACAGCACCCGGTCGGCGGCGTGCAGCGCCTGCCAGGCGGGCCAGGACAGCAGTCCGGGCGCGACCCGGTGGCTGGTGGTGAGCAGGACGACACGGCCGGGGGCGGGGCTGGTTGCGTTCACCCCTCGAAACTAGCCCACGTCACAGCCCCAGCGGCGGCCCGTCCACGGCGGTGACGTCCTTCACCCACGGCGTCTTCGCGTCGACCCGGCTGCTCTTCTCCGCGTCCCACTCGCCGTAGCGCGGGTTGAGGTCGACGTCGAGCTCCTTGCTCGCGTCGGACAGCGCCTTCCAGAACTCGGGGCGGCTGGTGTCGGTGCCGAGCTTCTGGGCGAGCTTCTGCGCCGTCACCTGGAGGCGGAGGTTCTCGTCGAGGCGCTGCGGCGGCACGCCGTACTGCTGGAGCCAGGCGGCCTCCAGCGCCTTCGCGCCGCCGGCCTGCTCCTCGAACTCGGCCCGCGTGCGCTGCACCTCGCGGTCGGAGACCGTCACCCCGGCGTCGCGCGCGGCCCGCTCCAGCACCTTGTCCAGCACCATGCTGTGCAGGGTGTCGCGGGTCAGACCGCCGGTGCGGGCGATGGCCTGCTGGTACTGCGCCTGGTCCGGGACGGCCACCCGCTGGGCGGCGCGCACCTCGTCGACGCGGTTCTCCAGCTGCGACACGGTGATCCGCTCCCCGCCGACCACGGCCGCCGCACCGGGGTGCGCGTCGTTGCCGCAGGCGGTGAGCAGAGGGGCCGCGGCGATCGCGGCGGTGAGGAGGAACGCGGTGCGACGACGGCGGTGCAAGGAAACCTCCTGAGGAGAGCTTGTGCGGCGGTGCACAAAGTCTTGCGGTGATCGATGGTAGGCATCGGCCAAGCTCTGGCCAACCCATTCGACCAACGATTCACGGCGACTTCCGGCACCGCCGCGCCCGTCGTCTCCCCCGCGCGGACCCGGCCGCGTTACCCGCGCACCTGCCCCAGCCACTGGAGGGTGCGCCGGATGTCCGCCGCGAGGGGGTGCCCCGGCCCCTGGACGCGCTCCACGTCGTGCAGCAGCCGCACCAGCGTGTCGTGCGCGGCGGGCCGGTCGCCGAGGGCGAGCAGCAGATGCCCGATGCGGCGCCGCACGTCGTGCGCCTGCTGCGGGTCCCCGGCGGCCACGTACCGGTTCTCGTAGTACGGCAGCAGCGCCCGGTACTCGGCGAGGGCCGCCGCCGGGTCGCCGAGCTGCTCCAGGCACTGGGCGGCCTCGTAGCGGTGGCGCAGCGACTGCGGGTCGGCCTGGCCCGCCTCGGCGGCGCGCTCGTCGGCGAGGCGGCGCAGCTCGGGCAGGGCCCGCCGGTACTGACCGTCGTCGAGGAGTGTGGCGGCGTACTGCCTGCGCAGGGTGCGCACCACCGGCGAGTGCTCGCCGTGCTGTTCGGCGGCGACCGGGAGGATCGAGCCGAGGATGTCGACGGCCTGGGTGATGCGGCCCTCGCCGAGCAGCCGCTTCACCTCGTCCACGGCGGCGGCCACGTCGGCCTTCTCCGCCGTCGGCGCGGGCGGCGCGGCGGGCGCGGGCCGCGGCGCCGGTGTCCTGGCGCGGTCCGGCCAGGGGGCGTGCGGGCGCAGGAAGGGCCGGGTGGGGTCCAGCGGGGCGCCGGTGGGCGTGCCCCGGGAGGGCAGCAGCAGCGCCAGGTGCTCGTACACCTCCTGCGCGGAGTCCGGGCGGTGCTGCGGGTCCTTGGCGAGCAGCCGCAGCACCAGGGCCTCCAGCGCCTCCGGCACCTCGGGGCGCAGCCGCCGCACCGGCACGGGCGGCTCGTACAGGTGCCGGTGCAGCACCCCGAGCGCCGTGGAGCCGGAGAACGGCACGTCCCCGCTGAGCAGTTCGTGCATCAGCACGCCGAGCGCGTACAGGTCGGTGTACGGGCCGACCGCGCCGCCCATCGCCTGTTCGGGCGCCATGTAGGCGGGCGAGCCGATGGGGGTGCCGGTGTGGGTCAGGCGGGTGGTGTCGGCGTCCATCACGGAGGCCACGCCGAGGTCGAGGACGGTGACCGTGCCGTCCTGCTTCACCATCACGTTCCGCGGCTTGAGGTCGCGGTGGACGATCGGCACCGCGTGCACGGCGCTGAGCACCGCGCACAGCTGCGCGGCGACCGCGACCGCCCACTGCCACGGGTACGGGTCGTGCTCGGCGAGGTGGTCGCCGAGGTCGGCGCCGTCGACGAACTGCATGACGAGGAAGAGCTCCTCACCCTCGCTGCCCGCGTCGTGCACGGTGACCAGGCCGGGGTGGTCGACCTGGGCGGTCACCCGGCACTCGCGGACGAAGCGGCGGCGCAATTCGTCGGCCTCGTGTCCGGCCACCTTGTCGGGGCGCAGCAGCTTCACCGCCACGCGCCGGTCCAGCCGCTTGTCGTAGGCCGTCCAGACCTGTCCCATGCCGCCCTGGCCGATGAGCGTGGACAGTTCGTAGCGGCCGGCGACGACGCGTCCCGCCGCCGCGCTCACCGTCCGCCCTCGTGGTCACCCTGCGGCCGCTGCTGTCCGTCCTGCCGGCGCAGGTAGTCGCTGAGCTCGTCCAGCTCGGCGCGCACCTGGTCGATCCGGGCGGGTCCGGGCCCCTGCGGCGGCTGCGCCTGCGGCGGGGGCACCGGAGTGGGCGGGGCGGTGGAGGGCGGCACGGGGCCGGGGTACGGGGTGTGCGGAGGCTGCGGCTGCGACAGGGCGGTGGGCATGTACGGCGAGGCCGGCTGCGGATAGCCGTAAGGGCTGGGACCACCGTGGGCGTGGACCGTGGTGGCGTGCGGGGAGGGCGGCAACGGGCCGCCGTACGCACCGCGTTGCCGGGGCAGTCGGATGTCGACGATCAGGTAGTAGGCGCTGGAGCAGGCGCCGAGCAGGAGGAGGAAGGCGAGCGCCACGTCGGTGCGCCAGTCGGTCTCCTCGAAGGCGCCCATCACGACCATGGCGGTGACGGAGAGCGGAATGCTCGCCCAGGCCGCTATCCAGTCGAGGACCCGCCCGCGCAGCACCGCGATACGGAACAGCGGCACGGCGGACAGCATCCCGCAGCACAACACCCCGGAGGCCGCGTACAGCACGCGCTGCGTGATGACCGAGCCCGAGCTGGGTGGGGGCGGCGGCGCGCCGTGGCCGTACATGCTGCTCCTGGACGGGTGTAGCCGACGTGTGAACTCCGGTGGAGAGTCCGAGCGTATAGGTCCACGGCGACAACCGGTCCCGTGATGTACCGAACCGTTGCCGTACCGGAGCAGGGGCGGACGCTAGTCCGGGACGATCGTCCCGTCCGTGAGGCCGTCGTACATCCCGCGCACCAGTTGCTCGCCGAGGCGTCCGGCCTCCCTGAGCGCCCGCTCGAACGCGTCCAGGGCGCGGAACCGCTCGCCGTAGCGCCGCTGTTCGTCCGGCGCGAGGCGCGGGAGCTGGAGGCGGCGGACGTCGAGCCGGGTGGCGGTGGACGCGTAGCTGCTGGCCTGGCGGTGGTTGGCGGTGCCGCGCAGGAACCCGGCGAGGAACCACGCGTCGAGCGCCGCCGGGTCGGGGCGCAGCAGCACGAGGTTGCGGCCGAGGACGGCCCCCGCGGTCGGCTCGTCGACGACCCGGGCCACGGCCCCGCCGCCGAGCACGGGCAGCACGACGTCGCCCGGCTCGGTGAGCACCGGCTCCTCCTCGCTCTCCGGGAGCGTCCCGGAGGGGGCGGTCCCGGCCAGCACGTCGTGGTCGGTGAGCACCGGCGGGCGCCCCCGGCCGCCGTGTCCGCCGGTGCGCATCACCAGCGCGCCCGCGCGCGCCAGTTCACCGACGGTGGTCAGCGGCAGCCGCCCGGACGCGGCGGACGGCACGGGTTCCGCGGGCGGCGGCGCCAGTTCGGCGGTCAGCCGCAGCGTCTCGTCGAGCCGCGCCCGTACGTCGGCGAGCCGGCCGGCGCCGTCGGTGTCCGCCGGGGGCGGCAGCCGGCGGGCGGGGGTCAGGTCGATGTCGTCGTCGAGGAGTTCGATGACCGGCACCGAGCGGGCCAGGCCGGGCCGTTCCTCGACGCCGCCGTCCCGGTCGAAGGCGCCCCAGGCGTCGAGCACGGTCTCCCGCACCCCGGGCCAGTCGGGTCCGCCGCGTCCCTCGGCGGAGAACCGGCCGGCGTCGACGAGCAGCACCTCCGGCTGCGCGGGCGTCCGGTCGGGCCGGCGGAGCACCCACAGGTGCAGCGGCACGCTGTACGGGGGCGCCGCCCCGGCGGGCAGCGCGACGACGGCGCGCAGCGCGCCCCGGCGCAGCAGGTCTGCCCTGATCCTCCGGCCGGAGCGGCGGGACGCCACGGCGGGCGGCATCAGCAGCACGGCGATGCCGCCGTCCCTGAGCCGGGCGAGCGCGTGCTGCACCCAGGCCAGCTCGGACTCGGTGCGGGCGGGGAAGCCGTACTCCCAGCGCGGGTCGTAGGCGAGTTCGTCGTGGCCCCAGTTGCGCTCGTTGAACGGCGGGTGGCACAGCACGGCGTCGGCCCGCAGCTCCGGGTACGCGTCGGCCCGCAGGGTGTCGCCGGCGGCGGCGTGCACGGGGGCGCGGGTGTGCAGGGCGAGGCGTAGTGCGGTGAGGGCGGCGAGCTCCGGCGAGCCGTCCTGGACGAGGAGGCGGCGGTCCGGGCGGTCGGCGACGGCGCGGAGCAGGGCGCCGGTGCCGCAGGCGGGGTCCAGGACGGTGGCGGGGGTGCCGGCGAGGGCGGCCATGAGGCCGGCGAGGTCGGGCGGGGTGAGTGTGTACTGGCGCGGGTTGGCGTCGAGGTGCCGGCCGAGCAGGAACTCGAAGGTGGGGCGGGCGCCCCGCTCGGCGGCGAGTTCGGCGACGCCGCGCAGGAGGGGGACGGAGGGGAGCAGGCGGGGGGCGGTGGGGATGTCGAGGGCGGGGGTGGCCGGGGCGGTCGGCGTTGCCGGGGTTGCTCGGGGTGCCGGGGGCGCGGGCGAGGTGGAGGGCGGGGTGTTCACAGGGTGCTGACCGTTCACGCGTGAGCGGTCGGTGCGGCCCGGACGGGCCGTCCCGGGCATGCGCGGTGTGAGCACCTCGTCCAGCGCGTCCGGGAGCAGCGCGGCGAGCCGCTCGTCGCTGCCGGAGCTGATGTCGAGCCAGACGGGCGGCCGGTCGTGGATCAGCAGCAGCGCGCATCCGGCGTGCACGAGCGCGGTGACCGGCCCGTCCGGGTGGCCGGCGAGTTGCTGCCAGACGCGCTCCTTGAGCGGGACCTCGGCGAGCTTGCGGTGGCGCCGCAGCCACTCCTCGACCTCGGCCAGGGCGAACGCGGGACTGGTCTCGCTGCCGCCGACCGGCCGGGGGAAATCGGCGTGCCGGCGGCGCCAGTTGCTGACCGCGGCCCGGCCCACCCCCGCCAGCCGGGCGATCCCCGCGGCGGTCACTTCAGTCGCGTCGTCCTGCATCCCGGAACCCGCCCCGCTCTCCGCTGCTCCCTGTGTGGCGACGAGCATACCGAGGGCGCCAGGGAACCCACGTTCACGGACGTGTACCCATCGATGCACAACCCTCGTGTTGACTCGGTTCACACTCTCTGCTCTGATTGACCCCGCAAACGAGCGGCCGCCGATCGAACCGGGGCGGCCGCCGCCTGGGGAGGGGACACCGTCATGGGTATGAAGACCAAGATCGCGCTTGGTGCCGTCGTGGGGCTCGTCGTCATCGGCGCCGTCTCGGCCAACGCCGGCGACGACGGCACCGGCACCACCGACAAGGGCACCTCCGCCTCCGCCGACCGGCAGCCCGGCGGCGCGAAGGACGCGGGGGCGGACTCGGGTCAGGGCCCCGGGAAGACCGAGGAGACGGAGAAGGCCGAGAAGAAGCTCTCGCAGGCCGAGCAGTTCAAGGCGTTCGTGAAGGAGAACGGGACGGCCCAGGAGAAGGAGGCCGTCTCGCACGTCACCAAGGTGCAGGGCGCCGACAAGCAGAACGACATCCTCGACACCGCCGACGTCTACACCGACTTCACCGGCGGGCTCATGGGCGAGGGCAGCGGCCCCGCCAAGCTCATCGCCTCCGCCTTCGCCGACTGGAAGCAGAGCGAGAACGGCCTCGTCACCGTCTACGACGCCGACGGCGAGCTCCTCGGCAACGGCCAGTTCTGACCCTCGCTCCCGCCGCCGCGCGCCGCCCGGCCGTCACGGCCGCTTCCGGCCGCCCCCGGTCACCGCGGCCGCTCCCGGTCACCGCATCCGCATCCGGTCACCGCGGCCGCCTCGCGGTGACCACCCGTCACAGCGGGTGGCGCATCCAGACGTTGGGCTCGACGTACACGGCGTGGTCGCGCTCCACGTCGCAGTGGACCGGCGCCAGCGCCCGGGGGACCTCGACCGGTCCTGAGGTGTCGAAGGGAAGACCCGTCCAGCGGCGCCACTGGTCCAGGGACGCCGACACGGTCATGGACGCCGGCGCCACCCGCTCGACGGTGGCGCCGGCGCGGGCGTGGACGCGCATCCACGGGTCCTCGGGCAGCCCGTCGGGGCGCACCCGGCGGACGTACTCCTCGACCGGGGTGCGCGGTTCGAGGTGCTTGGCGCTGGGGCGTACGGGGGCGACGACCTCCGTGAAGCCGTGCGCCCGGGCGTTGTCCCGCATCGCGGCGAGCACCAGCGCGGACAGCCCGCGGCCCTGCGCCTCGGGGGTGACGGTGACCGCGATCGCGCTGACGGTGTCGGGCCGCACGCCGGTGCGCAGGTCGGCGAAGGCCCAGACCAGCACCTGGTCCCAGCCGCTCACGGGCAGGCTGCCTCGGCCCGGGGCGTGCAGCGCGAACGGCACGCTGTGGGCGGTGGCGACGACCTCGCCGCGCTCGTCCTCGGCGAAGAGCACGTAGGCGGGCAGCTCGGCGGCGATGCGCGGGAAGCAGGCGGAGCCCACGAGGTCCGCGATCACGAACTCCGGCCAGCTGTCCGCCATCTCCCACACGTCGCGTGCTCGGTCGGGCCGCTCGGCGAGACTCGTGATCTTGTACGTCATGGGCGGCACGGTAGGCGCGCGCACGGCGCCCGACAACCTGTTTCCCTGCTCCCCACTGCCCTGCCCTCCGGCGGACGGCAGGGGCTCGGCGGACGGCGGGGTTCAGACCCCGCACTGCTCCCGCATGGTCTCCTTGTCCGCCTTCGTCACTGGCATCTCGTACTTCACCGCGACCTGGGCGAAGCGGACGGCGTAGGCGCAGCGGATGCCCTTGCTGGGCGGGAGCCAGGACGCCGGGCCGGAGTCGCTCTTGGCGGAGTTGGCGCTTCCGTCGACGGGGAGCAGGTTGAGCGGGTCGTTGGCCAGTTGCCGGCGCTTGGCCTCGGACCAGCGGGAGGCGCCCATCTGCCAGCTGTAGGAGAGCGGCACGACGTGGTCGATCTGCACCTCGGCGGCCTTCTGCTTGCGCCACTCGATGGTCTTGCCGGTGTAGGGGTCGGCCAGGGTGAGGGAGACGACGACGCAGTCGGAGCCGGAGCGGAAGCGCAGCTCCTGGCCGTCCCGCTGGAGGATGTCGTTGCGCGTGTCGCAGCCGTTCCGGGCGAGGGGCACGCCGTCGGCGGTGTCCATCCACGCGTAGCCGTACTCGTCGCGGTCGTAGCCGGTCTTGGGGCCGCGGCCCTTGGTGGCGACCTTGTCGATGAGCGCGGCGGCCTCGGCGCGCTCCTGCGCGTCACGGACCGGGGCGAGGCCGGGGCGGGTGCCGTCCGGGTTGTCCAACGGGCTCGCCGCGCGTCCGTCGGGGGCCGGGGCCCCGCTGCCGCCGGACGCGGGGACGTCCACGTCGGGTATGGACTCGCATCCCGCGAGGAGGACCACCGCGACGGCGGCCGCCGCTCCTCCCACGCGCCGCATCCTGCTGCCCCACCCCAGGTCTCGCGTCACCGCGCCCCTCCCTCGTTCTGCTGTTCTGCTGTTCTGTTCCGAGCCTGCCCCGGCGGGAGCGGCCCATCCGGAAGCTCACCGTAACGAGCGAGTGGTCCAGACCTTTCCCCGCCCGCTTGGGC
Source organism: Streptomyces althioticus (assembly GCA_014649355.1). GTDB lineage: Bacteria > Actinomycetota > Actinomycetes > Streptomycetales > Streptomycetaceae > Streptomyces > Streptomyces althioticus. Next base: position 392,262 of record BMSW01000004.1, on the reverse strand, counting down.
ACTCGACGCGATCGGCGCGTATGGTCGGATTTGAGCCACTTCGGAAGGAGCTCTGGATGGGCATCCTCGACAAGTTCAAGAGCAACAAGTCGGCACACAAGGCGGCGCACAAGGCCTCCGACGCCGCGGAGAAGAAGATGAACGAGAGGACCGGCGGCAAGTACGAGCAGCAGATCGACTCCGGCCAGCAGCAGGCGGAGCGCCGGCTCGGCATGGAGCGCGACCGCCCCGACCAGCCGTAGGACCTCACGCAGACTTCAGGGCCGCCCCGATGCGCCTCGCGCGCACCGCGGGCGGCCCTGCCGTCCGTACGGCGGGGTCAGGACCCCAGGACCGAGGTGAGGAACTCCCCCACCCAGCCGAGCAGGTCCCGCCCGACCAGCGGCTTGCCGCCGACCTTCGCGGTCTTCGGGCGCGGCACCAGCACCTGGTGGGACGTCGGCTTGATCACCGAGCCGGGGTAGAGACGCTTGAGCCGCAGCTCCTGCGACTCGCGCAGCTCCACCGGCGCGAACCGGATGTTCGTGCCCTGCAGCACGATCTCGCCGACCGCGCACGCCCGCGCGAGCATCCGCAGGCCCGCCACCAGCAGCAGGTTCTCCACCGGCTCCGGCAGCTTGCCGTAGCGGTCGACCAGTTCCTCGCGCACGGCCGCGATGTCCTCCTCGCTGTTCGCGGAGGCGATGGCCCGGTAGGCCTGGAGGCGCAGCCGCTCGCCGGGCGCGTAGTCGTGCGGGACGTGCGCGTCGACCGGCAGCTCGATCTTCACCTCGAGCGGCGCCTCCTCCTCCACCTCGCCGGTCTCCAGCTGACGGCGGTAGTCGGCGACGGCCTCGCCGACCATCCGCACGTACAGGTCGAAGCCGACGCCCGCGATGTGCCCGGACTGCTCGCCGCCGAGCAGGTTGCCCGCGCCGCGGATCTCCAGGTCCTTCATCGCCACGTACATGCCCGCGCCCATCTCGGTGTGCTGCGCGATGGTCGCGAGACGCTCGTGCGCGGTCTCCGTCAGCGGCTTCTCCGGCGGGTAGAGGAAGTACGCGTACCCGCGCTCGCGGCCGCGGCCGACGCGGCCGCGCAGCTGGTGCAGCTGGGAGAGGCCGAAGTTGTCGCCGCGCTCGACGATCAGGGTGTTGGCGTTGGAGATGTCGATGCCGGACTCGACGATCGTCGTGGACACCAGCACGTCGAACTTCTTCTCCCAGAAGTCGACGACGACCTGCTCCAGCGCCTGCTCCGACATCTGGCCGTGGGCGGTCGCGATGCGCGCCTCGGGCACGATCTCGCGGAGCCGGGCCGCCGCCCGGTCGATGGACTCGACGCGGTTGTGGATGTAGAAGACCTGGCCCTCGCGCAGCAGTTCACGGCGGATGGCGGCGCCGATCTGCCGCTGGTCGTAGGGGCCGACGAAGGTGAGCACCGGGTGGCGCTCCTCGGGCGGGGTGGTGATCGTCGACATCTCGCGGATGCCGGTGACCGCCATCTCCAGGGTCCGCGGGATGGGCGTGGCGGACATGGTGAGCACGTCGACGTTGGCGCGGAGCTTCTTCAGCTGCTCCTTGTGCTCGACGCCGAACCGCTGCTCCTCGTCGACGATGACCAGGCCCAGGTCCTTGAACTTGGTCTCGGAGGAGAACAGCCGGTGGGTGCCGATCACCACGTCCACCGAGCCGTCCTTCAGACCCTCCAGGACCGCCTTCGCCTCGGTGTCGGTCTGGAAGCGCGACAGCGCCCGCACGTTCACCGGGAACTGTGCGTACCGCTCGCTGAACGTCCCGAAGTGCTGCTGCACCAGCAGCGTCGTCGGCACCAGCACCGCGACCTGCTTGCCGTCCTGCACGGCCTTGAACGCGGCCCGCACCGCGATCTCGGTCTTGCCGTAACCGACGTCGCCGCAGATCAGCCGGTCCATGGGGACCGACTTCTCCATGTCCTCCTTGACCTCGGCGATGGTGGTGAGCTGGTCGGGCGTCTCCGCGTAGGGGAAGGCGTCCTCCAGCTCGCGCTGCCAGGGGGTGTCCTGCCCGAAGGCGTGGCCCGGCGCCGCCATCCGCGCGCTGTACAGCTTGATCAGGTCGGCGGCGATCTCCTTGACGGCCTTCTTGGCGCGCGCCTTGGTCTTGGTCCAGTCGGCACCGCCGAGCCGGTGCAGGGTGGGCGCCTCGCCGCCGACGTACTTGGTGATCTGCTCGAGCTGGTCGGTGGGGATGTACAGACGGTCGCCGGGCTGGCCGCGCTTGGCCGGGGCGTACTCCACGACCAGGTACTCGCGGGTGGCGCCCTGCACGGTGCGCTGCACCATCTCGATGTACCGGCCGACGCCGTGCTGCTCGTGGACGATGTAGTCGCCCGCCTCCAGCGTGAGCGGGTCGATGGTCTTGCGGCGCCGGGCGGGCATCCGGGCGCCCTCGCGGCCGGACGCCTTCTGGCCGGTGAGGTCGGTCTCGGTGAGCACGGCCAGCTTGAGCGCCGGGGCGACGAAGCCGTGGTCGATGCAGCCGCAGGACACGTGCACGACGGACGGGGTCAGCTCGCCCAGGTCGTTGTCGAGGCGGGCGGCGATGCCCTCCCCGCCGAGCACCTCCACGGTGCGGGCGGCCGGGCCGTGGCCCTCGGTGACGTAGGCGGTGCGCCAGCCGTCGGCGATCCAGCCCTTGGTGTCGGCGAGCGCCCGCGCGGTGTCGCCGCGGTAGCTCTCGGGGGCGTGCAGGCCCAGCTTGAGGGTGTCGGCGTCGAGTTCCTCGTCGGCGGCGAACGGCGACACCGTCCACCACATCATGTCCAGCTCGCGGGCCCGGTCCCGGACGTCGGCGAGGGACCACAGGGAGGCGGCGCCGACGTCGATGGGCGCCTCGCCCCCGCCGGCGGTGGCCGCCCAGGACGCCTGGAGGAACTCCTGCGAGGTGGCGACCAGGTCGGAGGCGCGCGTGCGCACCCGCTCCGGGTCGCAGACGACGGTCATGGCGCCCTTGGGCAGCACGTCCAGCAGCAGCTCCATGTCGTCGACGAGGACCGGGGCGAGGGACTCCATGCCCTCCACCGCGATGCCCTCGGCGATCTTCCCGAGCAGCTCGCCCAGCTCCGGGTGCTCCTCGGCGAGCACCCGCGCCCGCTCGCGCACCTCGTCGGTGAGCAGCAGCTCACGGCAGGGCGGCGCCCACAGTCCGTGCTCGGCGACCTCCAGGGACCGCTGGTCGGCGACCTTGAAGTAGCGGATCTCCTCGATGTCGTCGCCCCAGAACTCCACCCGCAGGGGGTGCTCCTCGGTGGGCGGGAACACGTCGAGGATGCCGCCGCGCACCGCGAACTCGCCGCGCTTCTCCACCAGCTCCACGCGCGCGTACGCGGCGGCGGCGAGGGCGTCGACGACGTCGTTCAGGTCGGCGCTCTGCCCGGTGCGCAAGGAGACGGGCTCCAGGTCGCCGAGGCCCTTGACCTGCGGCTGGAGCACGGAGCGCACGGGGGCGACGACGACGGAGACGGGGCCGGTCTCGGGGTCGTCGGGGCGGGGGTGGGCCAGGCGCCGCAGCACGGCGAGGCGGCGGCCGACGGTGTCGCTGCGGGGGCTGAGCCGCTCGTGCGGCAGCGTCTCCCAGGACGGGTACTCCACGACGCCCTGGGGCGGGAGCAGCGAGCGCAGGGCGGCCGCCAGGTCCTCCGCCTCGCGTCCCGTGGCCGTCACGGCGAGCACGGGGCGGCCGGCGTCACGGGCCAGGGCGGCGACCGCGAACGGACGGGCCGCGGGCGGGCCGACCAGGTCGACGTGCATGCGGTTGCCGTCGGCGGCGGCCGTGACCGCTTCCGCGAGGGCGGTGTCCTTGACGACGGCGTCGAGCAGACCGTGCAGGCTCATGCGGGGCGGAATCCCTTCCGGGGATGTGCAACACGACGGGCCCGACGCGCGCCGCGGGCCGGGGGTGTCCAGGGTACGTCGACCCGCCGACAGCCGCCGGAGCTGTGGACGGCGACGGGCCACGCGCCTCCCCCGCCGCACACGCCGGCGCCGGAAGGCCCCCCCCGTGGGACCTTCCGGCACCGGTCTCCCCGCAACCCCCGTGTGCGGTGAACTCCTGCTGCTCCTGCCGGCCGCTACTCGGTGGCGATGGCGTTGAGGACGTTCATCCGGCCCGCCCGGAACGCCGGGACCAGCGCGGCGAACAGGCCGACGAACGCCGATCCGACGAACACCCCGGCGATGGTGGGCCACGGGATGTCGAGGACCTTCAGCCCCTCCAGGGCGAGGAGCTGCTGGGCGGTCGCGCCCCAGCCGAGGCCCAGTCCGAGGCCCAGCAGGGCGCCGAAGAGGGCGATGACGACCGACTCCATGCGGATCATGCGGCGCAGCTGGCGGCGCGAGAGGCCGATGGCCCGCATCAGGCCGATCTCCCGGGTGCGCTCCACGACCGACAGGGCCAGCGTGTTCACCACGCCCAGGATCGCCACGACGATCGCCAGCGCCAGCAGGCCGTAGATCATGTTCAGCAGCTGCCCGATCTGGTCCTTCAGAGCCTCCTTGTAGTCGGTCTGGTCGCGCACCTCGAACTGCGGGAAGCGGTCCATGGACTGCTTCAGGGCCGCGTACGCGGCGTCCTTCTGGCCGTCCTTCGCCGAGGCGAGCACCATCATGGTGAGCGGCATCTTGTCCGCGGGCACGTACCGGGCGAGGGTGTCGATCGACGTGTACATCGCGCCGGCGTCGATGACGCCCTCGCTGCTGGTCACGGCCCGCACGGTGAGGGTGCCGGTCCTGCCGCCCTCGAAGGCGACGTCGACCGTCGAGCCGAGGGTGATGCCGTGGTCCTTCGCGTAGTCCTCGTGGACGGACATGGAGTCCGGCCGGAAGGCGTCCGCGAGCTTCCCCTCGACGGTCTCCATGCGCATGTCGACGGCGTACGTCGGGTCGGTCGCGGTGATCGCGGTGTCGTCGCTGGTCTTCCCGTCGGGCGTGGTGAAGTCGGCCTGCGTCCACTTGTACTCGGTGACCCGGTCCAGGCCCTCGGTGGCCCTGATCGCGGCGACGGCCTCCGGGGTGAGGTCCATGCCGTTGTCGTCCTGGACGATGAAGTCCGTGCCGACGACCTTGTCGAGCTCCTCCGTGGCCGAGGCGACCATCGAGGAGCCCACCACGGACAGGCACGCCACCAGAGCGAGCCCGATCATCAGCGCGGCGCCGGTGGCACCGGTGCGGCGCGGGTTGCGCAGGGCGTTGCGCTCGGCCATGCGGCCCACGGGGCCGAAGGCCCGCAGCAGGACCGCGCCGAGGACGCGGACCACGCCGCTCGCCAGCACCGGGCCGACGACGACGAAACCGATGAGGGAGAGCACCACGCCCAGGCCCAGCCAGAGCGAGCCCTCGGTGGCCTTGTCCGCGCTGCCCGCCAGGTAGAGGGTGTAGCCGCCGGCGCCGGTGAGGACCAGGCCGGTCAGGCCCCGGATGCGGCCGGCCTTGGCGTCGGCCGGGGTGCCGGCGTCGCGCAGCGCGGCCATCGGCGAGATCTTTCCGGCGCGGCGGGCGGGCAGGTAGGCGGCGAGGACGGTGACGACCACGCCGAGCAGCAGGCCCAGCGCCGGGGTCGTCCAGGCGACGGTGAGGTCGCTCGTGGACAGCTCCATGCCGATGGCGCCCATCAGCTTCATCAGGCCGACCGCGAGGCCGATGCCCGCGCCGACGCCGAGGACCGAACCGACGAGGCCGAGCAGCAGGGCTTCGATCAGTACCGACCGGTTGACCTGCTTGCGGGAGGAGCCGATGGCCCGCATCAGGCCGATCTCCCGGGTGCGCTGGGCGACCAGCATGGAGAAGGTGTTGATGATCAGGAAGATGCCGACGAGGAAGGCGATCCCGGCGAAGCCGAGCATCGCGTACTTCAGGACGTCCATGAAGTCGCCGACGCTCTCCTTGTTGGCGTCCGCGCTCTCCTTGGCGGTCTGCACCTTGTAGTCGGTGCCGAGCGCGGTCAGGACGTTCCGCTTCAGCTGGTCGTCGCTGACGCCGGCCGCGGCGGTGACGTTGACGTTGGTGTAGACGCCGCTCTCGCCGACCAGGGTCCGCTGGGCGGTCGCCGTGTCCAGGAAGAAGATCGCGGCGCCGGGGTTGGTGACGGTGAAGTCGGCGATGCCGGAGATCTTCGCGGTGTGGGTGCCGAGGGCGCTGATCACGCCGATCTCGTCGCCGAGCGCCAGGTCGTGCTTGTCGGCGGTGTCGGCGTCGACCATGATCTGGTCCGCGCCCTCGGGGGCCGCACCGTCGGTGATCTCCATGGTGCGGGCGTCGTTGGCGTTCCAGCTGCCGACGATGGTCGGGCCGCCGCTGGTGGGCGAGAGGTTGTCCTTGTCGCCGTCGACGACGGTCACGGAGGTGGAGAACACCGTGCCTTCGGCCGACTTCACGCCCTGCGCGCCGCGCACCTGGTCGACCACGGCCGCCGGGATCACCGGCGGCTTGCCGTTGCCGGCGGTCGTCTCACCGCCGTCGTCGGCGTCCTTGGAGCTGACCGTGACGTCCGAGGCGGTCGCCGCGAACAGCTTGTCGAAGGTGGTGCCCATGGTGTCCGTGAACACCAGCGTCCCGCAGACGAACGCCACCGACAGCAGCACCGCCACCGCCGACAGCGCCATGCGTCCCTTGTGCGCGAGGAAGTTGCGCATCGAGGTCTTCAGCACGGTCATGACGTGCGCCCCCGGGCGTCGAAGTCCTTCATGCGGTCGAGGACCTGCTCGGCGGTGGGCTGGTGCATCTCGTCGACGATGCGGCCGTCGGCCAGGTACAGCACGCGGTCCGCGTAGGAGGCGGCGACGGGGTCGTGGGTGACCATGACGATGGTCTGGCCCAGCTCGTCGACCGAGCGGCGCAGGAAGCCGAGCACCTCGGCGCCGGCGCGGGAGTCGAGGTTGCCGGTCGGCTCGTCACCGAAGATGATCTCCGGCCGGGCGGCCAGCGCCCGCGCCACGGCGACCCGCTGCTGCTGGCCGCCGGAGAGCTGCGTCGGCCGGTGCTTGAGCCGCTCGGCGAGCCCGACGGTCTCCACCACCCGGTCCAGCCACGCCTTGTCGGGCTTGCGGCCTGCGATGTCCATGGGCAGCGTGATGTTCTCGAGCGCGTTGAGCGTCGGGAGCAGGTTGAACGCCTGGAAGATGAAGCCGATCCGGTCGCGGCGCAGCCGGGTCAGCTTCTTGTCCTTCAGCCCGGTGATCTCGGTGTCGTCCAGGTAGATCTGACCGCTCGTCACGGTGTCGAGCCCGGCGAGGCAGTGCATCAGCGTGGACTTGCCGGACCCCGAGGGGCCCATGATCGCGGTGAACTGACCGCGGGCGATGTCCACGTCGACGTGGTCGAGGGCGACGACACGGGTCTCCCCCGACCCGTACGCCTTCACGACCTGCCGCGCCCGCGCGGCAACGGCCGTAGTCCCTCCAGTACCCCCGTGCCTGGGAATGGTCACAGCCGATGTCACGGTATGTCTCCTATGTCGGTCGTCAAGAGAAAGCGGTGCTCCCGGCGGCCGTCCTGGCCTGCGGCGGCCGCCCGGTGCGTGGTGTGCGGTTCGTGCTTCAGTCTGGCGGGGGGAGGGGGTCCGGCGCGCTGGTGTTCAGCGCAGTCTTCTGCTGTGGAAAACCCCACCCCCGGTGCTGTGCTCCGCCACCCCCCAGCGGCGTAAAGCCAGGTTAAGGACGGGGGCGGCCCCGGTTCGTCCTCCGCCGGGACGAACCCTCCCCGAGCCGCAGTACGGAGGTGCCCCTAAGGGCTCTCCCTCGTGGGGCGGAGACCGTCTCGGGGTCGCTCCTCCCTTCGGCTCCCCCGGCCTCCTCCTGTCCGCATCCGCGGACCCGGCCCGTCCGGCGCCGCCCAGCGTCCCCCCTGCCGCCGCGTCAGGGTCAAGCGGAGAGTCCGCCGATGGACAGCTCGATGTCCCGCGTACACCGCAAAAGTCGGAGTTAATCCGGGTAACACCCCAGCTCAGGGCATGTACCACCCCCGAGAGCGCTCCCTCGCGCGCGAGTTGCGCCAAACCGTCGCGCTCCGCTCTACGCGCGAGTAACGTGCGGGCTCCGCTCCGCCACCCCCCTCCCTGCGGTCCCCGCACGGACCCGAGCCACGCAAGGAGCACGGGATGCCCGCCGACCCCTTCCCCCCTCCGCCCGACCCGCACCGACCCCCGCCCCCGTACGCCGATGGCCCGTACACGGATCCCCGCGCGGGCGTCCCGTACGCCGCCTCCCCCGCCCACCGCACCTACCCCTGGCTGCCGCCCGCCCCGCCCCCGCCCCGGCCGCACCGGGCCCCCCGGCACGCCCCGCTGGGCCACCACAGCGACCTGCGCCGGCTGCGCCGCGCCTACCGCCGGCAGCGCCGGACCGCCACCCTCACCGCGCTCGGCTACTTCGTGCTGTTCCTGGTGCTGTCCGCGTTCGCGCCGTCCCTCATGACCGGCACCACCGCCGGTGTCCCCACCGGCCTGCTGCTCGCCGTGGGCCAGGTGCCCGTCACCTGGCTCGCCGTCGCCCTGTACGAGGCGACCGCGCGCCGCCGCGTGGACCCGCTGGCCGGCCTGATCCGCCGTCAGGCTGTGGTCGACGCGCGTCGGGAGGCGGTCCGGTGAGCCCGCTGTTCGGCGACACCGCCGAAACGATGTCCCTGGTGGGGTTCTCCGCGGTCGCCACCGTCACCCTGCTGCTGTGCGTGCTGACCGGCCCCGACCGGGACGACCTCGACGAGTTCTACACCGGCTACGGCTCCCTCTCCCCCATGCGCAACGGTCTCGCGATCGCCGGTGACTACATCTCCGCCGCGACCGTCCTCGGCACGAGCGGCGTCATCGCCCTGTTCGGCTACGACGGCGTCGTCCTCGCGCTCAGCACCGCCCTGTCGCTGATGCTGCTGATGTTCCTGCTGGCCGAACCCCTGCGCAACGCGGGCCGGTTCACCATGGGCGACGCGCTGACCCGCCGCATGCCGGGCGGCCGCTCGGTGCGGATCACCGCCAGCGCCGTCACCCTCGCCTCTCTGCTGCCCCTGATGCTGGTGCAACTCGCCGGAACCGGACAGCTCATGGGATTCATCCTGGGCTTCTCCGGCGAGTCGATGCAGACCGGGTGCATCGTCGGCGTGGGCGCGCTGATGATCGGTTACGCGGCGATCGGCGGTATGAAGGGCACCGCCCTCATCCAGATCCTGAAGATCGTGCTGCTGCTCGGCTCCGGCCTGGTGGTCGCCGCGCTGATGCTGCACCGCTTCGACTGGAACCCGGGCGCCCTCTTCGACGCGGCAGCCGCCAACAGCGGCGCCGGCGACGCCTTCCTCACGTCCGGACTGCAGTTCACCGGCAGCGCGAGCCCCGGCATCGACATGATCAGCTCGCATCTCACGGTGGTCCTCGGCGGCGCCTGCCTCCCCCACATCACCATGCGCATGTACACCGCGGACAGCGCCCGTCAGGTACGCCGCTCGATGTCCTGGGCGGTGTCGGGCGTGGCGCTGTTCGTCCTGGTCATCACGGTCGTCGGGTTCGGCGCGACCGCGCTGCTCGGGCGGGCCGTCGTCGCCGGGGCCGACCCGCGGGGCAACACCGCCTACCTGCTCGGCACCCGTGCGGTGTTCGGAGCGGAGGTGTCCACCGCGGAGACCGTCCTGTTCACCACCGTCACCACGGCGATCTTCCTGACCGTCCTCGCCTCCGTCGCCGGGATGATCCTCGCCTGCGCCAACTCCCTCGCGCACGACGTGTTCGCCGCCCGGGTGCGGGAGATGACGCCGCGCCGCGAGATGCTGCTGGCCCGCCTGTCCGCCGCGGCCGTCGGCGTGCCCGCGATCCTGCTGGCCACCCTGGTGCAGCACCACAGCCTGCACCCGCTGATCACGCTGTCCTTCTGCCTGGGCGCCTCGGCCATCGCCCCGGCCCTCGTCTACAGCCTCTTCTGGCGCCGCTACACGCGCACCGGCCTGCTCGCCACCCTCGTCGGAGGAACCGTCTCCGTGCTGGTGCTGATGCCGGGCACCAATCTGGTCTCCGGCTCCCCCGTCGCCGCCTTCCCCGACGCCGACTTCAACTTCTTCCCCCTCACCACCACCGGTCTGCTGTCCATCCCGTTCGGCTTCCTCTGCGGCTGGCTCGGCACCGTCGTCTCCGGCCGCGCCCGGGCGGAGGAACAGCGCCGCCAGTACGAGGCGGTGGAGGGCTGGATCCTCGCCGGCGCCGTCCGCAGAAGGCCCTGACCGGCGGAGGACACCGACCGGCGGCAACAGCGGCCGGCCGCGCGGGAAGGGTCACTCCACGGCGCGGCCGGTCAGCGCGCTCAGGCTCGCGGACACGTGGTCCATCTGCATCTGCACGTCCTCCCGCCGGTCGGCGTGCTCCCGCAGCACCCGCTCGGTCTCCCGCTCGACGCCCTCCACCCGGGACCGCGCCTCGGCCAGCACCTCCGCCGCCCGCTCCCGCGCCTCGTCCGCGCAGCGCCGGGCCGCCTCCTCCGCGTCGGCGAACGCCTGCCGCGCCTCCGCGAGCACCTTCTCGGCGCGCTCCTCCGCCTCCGTCTGCCGCGCGTCCAGCTCCGCCGCCCGCGCCGCCTCCTCCCGGGCGACCTCGTCGAGCCGCTGCGCCTGCGCCCTGGCCTCCTCGGCGAGCAGCTCCGAGGTGCGCTCCCGCAGCCGCCGCACCTCCGCCAGCGCCTCGGTGCGCCGCTCCTTCACGTCGAGCCGCGCCTCGACACGGATCTCGTCGGCCTTCTCCCGCGCCGCGGCCAGCCGCTCCCGGGCGTACTCGTCGGCGACGCCGCGCAGCGTGGCCGCGTACGCCCGCGCGGCCCCCTCCACCTCGGCGGCGTCGTCGCGCGCCAGGTCCTCCAGGTCCCGCGCGTGCTGCCGCGCCGACTCCCGTACGGCCACGGCCTCCTCCAGCGCCAGCAGGAACAGCCGCCGCGGCCCGTCGCCGAGCGACTCGTACGTCTGCTCCGGCAGCCCGGCCGCCCGCTCCCGCAGCCGTTCGAGCTCCTCCTCCATCTCCCGCGCCAGGACGGTCAGCCGCGCCGCGCGCTCCCAGGCGGCGTCCCGGTCGTCCGACAGCGCCTCGACGTACGCGATCACCTGGAGCGGGCGGTACCCGCGCCCCCGGCGGACGATCTCGAACCCCTGCGACGACACCGATGTGCTGCTGCTCACCCTGGAACCCCTTCCACCGACGGACATGAAGCCCAGCACGACGACCGAGCACAAAAAGGGATGAATCGCGCACATCTTGATCGATGGCGAGGACGTGTTCATAACGCGACACTCCGCTCGGCGGGCCCCGCGACGGGCGGGCAGACGAAAGCCGGGCCCGGTCGTCGTCACGACCGGGCCCGGCTCACGGGTCACACCTTCAGCGGCGGCGGCTCACAGCAGCCCGTCCCACATCTGCTCCAGCAGCACCGACCACCACGTCTCCGGCGACCCCAGCGCCGCCGGGTCCAGCGCGGCCAGCTGCGCCTGGAAGTCGACGGTCCAGCGGCCCGCCTGCTCCTGGTTCAGCCCGAACCGCAGACGCCACATCCGGCCCAGCAGCGCCAGGCAGCGCGCGAACTCCGGCAGCCCGGTGTTCACGAACTGCGGCGGCACCGCCGTACCGCCCGGACCGGCCTCCACCGGCACCGCGACGATGTTCGCCGTGCCGTACTGCACGCAGACCGCCTTGCCGAAGTCGCTGCCCATCACCAGGTACGAGCCCGCGTCCGGCGCCGGCTGCACACCCCGCTCCGCGGCCAGCTCCGCCAGCGTCGGCACCGGGCGGCCCGGCTGGGCCTGCGCCCAGAAGAACGGCCCCATGTCCGTCGGCAGCCCCGCCGTCACCAGCGTGTGCGCCACCACCGGCGGCACGCCCTGACGGGACACCGCCGCCTGCTCGAACCGGAACACGCCCGGCCCGAACGCGGCCGCCAGCTCCTGCCCGATCGCCTCCGGCGGGATCGGCGGGGCCGGCTGCACCGGCGGGATCGGCGCCCGCACCGGGGCGGGACGCGCGGGACCGTCCGCCACCTGGTGCAGCTCGCCCTGGTGGGCCAGGAGCTGCTGCATGCCCTGCTGCCGGCTCGCGTGGTCCGTGCCGTACGGCGCGATCGACGTGATGCGCGCCTGCGGCCACTGCTCACGGATCATCCGCGCGCAGTACGCGCCCGGAAGCTCGCACGACTCCAGCTCCGTGTGCAGTTCCAGCACCTGGTTCGGCGGCACGTTCATCGCGCGCAGCTCGTGGAAGATCTGCCACTCCGGGTGCGGGGTGCCCGGCGCGGAACGCCGGATCAGCTGCTGCTCGGAGCCGTCCTGCGCGCGGTAGCGCAGCACGGCCTGGTAGCCGGGGCCGACGGTCGGCTGACCGGGCGGCTGCTGCGGATAGCCGTACGCCGGCGGCTGCCCCGGCGCGGGAGCACCCGGCGGGGGCATGGCGCCGGGAGGCATCGCCCCGGGCGGCGCCATCGGCGGGGTACCGGGCGCACCGGGCGGCGGCGGAGGCGCGCCCGGACCGCCGACGGGCGGCGCGGCCAGGACGGTCTCCGCGTGGTGCACCGGCGGGGCGCCGGGAGCGTTGCCCGGGGCGCCGGGAGCACCGGGAGCACCGGGGGGCTGGGGCGCGCCGGGCTGACCGGGGGCACCCGGAGCACCGGGCGGGCCCGGAGGCTGGGGCGCCCCGGAGGCCCCGGGCTGACCGGGAGTGCCGGGAGCACCGGGCGGCTGGGGCGCGCCGGGAGCACCCGGGGCGCCGGGCCGGCCGGGCTGCCCCGGGGCACCGGGCGGACCAGGAGGCTGAGGCGCGCCCGGCTGACCCGGAGCACCGGGCGGGCCCGGAGGCGTGGGCACGCCCGCGCCCGAGCTGTTCGGATCGGCGAGCATCGTCGCCGCGTGATGCACCCCACCCGGAGGCGTGCCGGGCGCACCCGGCGGAGGCGGAGTCGGCGCCCCCGGCGGAGGCGTCTGCCCGCCCCCCGGGCCGTCCGGTCCCTCCGGTCCCAGCGACGACACGAGCTGCGTGGGCACATAACCGCTCCCACCCTGCGCGGGAGCGGGCGCGGGCGTACCGCCGGGACGCGCGCCCGGCGTCCCCGGCGCGCCCGGAGGCGGCGGGGTCGTCGGACCCTGCCCCCGCTTCGGCGGCGGGGTCGCCTTGCTGGTCGCGGCGTCCGCGATGTCACCGGCGTCCGGCGCGCCCGGAGCCTGCGGAGGCACGGGCGTACCCGGCGCCGGGGTACCGGGGGCACCCGCCTGGTGGGGAGGCGGCGGCGTCCCAGGGGGCCCCGCCTGGGTGGGAGGCGGCGGAGCCGGCTGCCCCGGCCGGACCGCCGGCGCGACCGCCGTCGGCGGCAGCTGGGAGCCACCCGACATCAGCGCCGTCTGCGCGTCGGGCGTCGCCGGAGCGTCCTCGCCCGGCTCCCGCACCTGCGGCGCGTACACGGTCTGCGGCAGCGGCACCGAGCGGTCCTCGCCCGCGTCGCCCGTGGTGTCCGTACCGGCCCACGGCGTGCCCTCGTCCGCACCACCACCGGCCGCCGGCCACGCCGAACCACTGCCGTCGGAGGCGGACGCCGAGGCACCGGAACCCGCCGGGGACTCCCCGTCGGCGCTCCGGCCCGCACCCGTGGACGACGACGCCCAGCTCGCGTCGGGCGCACCCGCCTGCCCCGGCACCGCACCCGACGCCGACCCGGCACCGGACCCCGCCGACGCCGGCGCGGGCCCGTCCGAGGCCACCCCGGCGGCACCCCCCGACGTCTCACCGCGCCGGTCCGGGATCCCCAGCCGGTCCGCCGCCTCCTGCAACCACTCCGGAGGACTCAGCAAAAACGACGTCTGATTGAGGTCCACCCGCGCCGGAGGCTCGGGCGCCGGCTCCTCCGCCGCCGCCTCGTCCCTCCCGTACTCCTCCTCGTACCGGCGGATCACCTCACCCACCGGCAGCGCCGGCCACAGCGTGGCCTCACCGCTGTCCCGGGCGATCACCAGCCGCTGCCCGCCGCCGTCCGAACGCGGACCGTCCGCACGGTCCTCCGCCCACACCACGAACCCCAGACCGAACTCCCGCACCCGCACCTCACGGTGCTGATACGCGGGCACATCCCCGTTGACCCACTCCTCCGCGCGCTCCTGCGCCTGCGCAAACGTCACCATCGCTACGACTCACTCCCCCGCGGAAGAAACCGGAACGGCACGCGCGAACCCGCCGTCCACCATCAGATTCGCCACCGTCTCCAACTCCGGAGGAGACCCCGCGAGCCGCGACAGGAACACGTCGAAATCCTCACCGCACGGAAGCAGCAACCGCTCCACACGCTCCGCCGGCGGCAACGACGGATCCACGTCCCGCACATCGTCGTACGCGCAGAACCACACCGACCCCTGCCGCTCGCCCCGCACCTTCACCGCCAGCAGACCACCCTGCACGAACGCGACACACAGATAGTCCTTCGTCAGGTGGTCCCGCAGACACTTGTTCACATACACCAGGTCGTTGACCGCGGCCTCGTCCCGCACCGTGAAGAACGGCTGGTCCACCAGCAGACCCAGCTCCGCGTCCAGCGCCGTCCCCACCGGCGCGCACCCGCCCGCCGCCTTCAGGAACGACCGGTACGCACCCGGCAGCCGGTACCCGAGATCCTCCTCGACCCCCAGCACCTGCGACTCCGTCACCGCCACACCCGACTTCGGCAGCCCGAAATGCGCCGGACGCGTCTCCTGCAACGGCCGCGTCCCCCGCTTCGCGTGGTCCACCGCCGCCGTCGCCACACCACCGTGATGCCGCAGCAACGCCTTCACCTCGACCGGCACCAGCTCCAGACGCCGCGTCCCCGCCACGTGATGCCACGTCCAGCCATGCGGCGTCGCCACCGCCGGCACCGTGTCCCACAACTCGTGACCCGTCGCCGCCAGCGCCGCGTTCGCCGACACGTAGTCCGTAAGCCGCAGCTCGTCCACGCCGAAACCCTCCGGCGGATCCGCGATCTCCGCGGCCGCGCGCGCGTACGGCGAGAAGTCGGGGTAACCACGCTCGTCCACCCGCACCCCTCTGGGGTGACGGGCCGCCCGCACCGGATCCGGGAAGTGCACGACCTGCCCGGCATAGGCCGCGTTCGGCGGCGCGGCGGTCTGCCCGAGCCGACCTGTCGTCATGGCGGTTGCCCCCTGCGGCACTCTGTACGCCCCGCCCGCCCCACCGTCAGGGCCGTCACGGAACGTATTCGACTGTCACGTCTGTCTCGACTGCTTCACCACCACGAACCCCCGGCGCCCACACACGGAACACCGCCGGATCGCGGTGCCGACAGCCTATGCCGTACACCCCCACCGGTCACCGGGCACCGGTCACCAGCCCCTCCGCTTCCGTGACCCCACGTCACCCCACCGTGACAGCCCGCCCCCGCCCTGGCGTGTCGCCCCGCCCCAGCTTCCCCAGCCGCCACGCGATTTGGCACTCTGTGACCACCGGGGGGATGCTCGGGAGGGGATGACGATCATGAACGCGACGCAGACGGGGACGCACACCGGACCAACCGGCGACCCCCGCTCAGGCGACCCCCGCATCGGCTGGAGCGCCACCGACACCACCCCCGCGCCCACCCTCCGGCACCGCCGCGACGGCATCCTCCCCACCATCGCCGCCGCCCTCTCCGTCCGCGGCGCCACCCTCACCGGCACCGCCGCCCGCGGCGACACACCCCCCGCACTCCACCCACTCGTCCAGGACTTCCTCGACACCCTCACCAGCGACCAACGCGACCGCTTCACCGGACGCTGCGCCGAAACCATCCTCATCTCCCGGCACATCGCCACCGCCGACGCCGCCCGCAGCAAAAGAGCCGCCCGCAAACCCATGACCAACGGCGAGGCCCGCAAAGCCCTCAAGCACGCCAAACTCACCACCCGCCGCATCCGCGAGGACGGCGACCCCCTCCACGGCAGCTACGCCGCCCCCTGCCGCGCCTGCACCGCCCTCACCGCCCACTTCGGCGTCCGCACGGTCGACCCCGCCGCCACCGACGGCTGAACCACCCCCCGCACCACCACACGACCTCGACGAACGAAGGGCCGATGCACACCGACCGCACCTCTACCACCAGGTTCGCCGTCCCCGTAGACGCCGCACTGCGCGCCGCCGGATGGCAGCCCGGACGCTGGGACATCAAACAGGCCGAGATCTGGGCCGACATCCTCCGCGACCACACCTCCCCCGCAGGACACCGGCACACCGTCTTCCCCGCCGCCGTCGAGGCCTGGGCCGAATTCGGCGGACTCCACATCCGGCCCACCGGACCCGGCCGCCAGATCGCCCCCACCCCGCTCCACATCGACCCCCTGCACGGACTGCACCTCGCCCGCACCCTCGGCGACCTCGGCCGCGCCCTCGACACCGAGGTCTGCCCCCTCGGCGCCGAACCCGACACCCAGGCACTCCTCGCCATCGACGCACAGGGCCGCGTCTACGCCCTCGACCACACCGGCGACTGGTACCTCGGCCCCGACATCGACCACGCCCTCGCCACCCTGATCTCCGGCACCACACCCCAACGCCTCACCGCCGGCTGACCCCCGCCGCACACCGACAGACCTACGCCGCCGGAATCACCGCCGACACCCGGAAACCCCCCGCGTCCGTCGGCCCCGACACGAACACACCCCCCAGCGCCGACACCCGCTCCCGCATCCCCACCAGACCGTTGCCCCCCGACGGCAACCCCGCCGACGAACCCACCCCCGACGGCGGCTCGTTCTCCACCTGCATCGCGATCTCCGACACCCGATGCGCCAGCCGCACATACGTCTTCGCACCCGCCGCATGCTTGTGGACGTTCGTCAACGCCTCCTGCACCACCCGGTACGCCGTCGCCTCCACCTCCGGCGCATACGACCGGTACTCCCCCTCCACCGACAGATCCACCACCATCCCCGCCGCCGCCGACTGCCCCACCAACTCGTCGATCTCCGCCAGCGACGGCCCCTCCGCCGGCTCCTCCACCGCCACCCGCGACGCCGCGGCCGCCGCGGCCGCCCCCACCGCCGCCAACGGCACCGACGCACCCTCCGACCGGGACCGCACCGCGTCCCCGCCCGCCCGCAGCACCCCGAGCATCTCCCGCAGCTCCGTCAGCGCCTGCCGGCCCATGTCCCCCACCAGCGCGGCGTTCTTCACCGCCTTCTCCGGATCCTTCCGCGCCACCGCCTGCAACGCCGCCGCATGCACCACCATCAGACTCACCCGATGCGCCACCACGTCGTGCATCTCCCGCGCGATCCGCGTCCGCTCCTCACCCCGCGCCCACTCCGCGCGCTCCTCCGCCCGCTCCGCGAGCAACTGAAGCTCCCGCTCCAGACTGTCCGCCCGCTCCCGCAGACTCTCCATCAGCCGCCGCCGCGCCCCCACGTACAGCCCCAGCAGCACCGGCGGAGCCGTCACACCCAGCGCCATCGTCACCGACGCGAACGGCACCAGCCAGTCACCGACATCCACGTCCCCCCGCGCGATGTCCTGCCGCATCCGCACGAACATCACGATCAGCACACCCACCGACTGCATCCCCGCCAGCGACCCGATGATCCGGCGCGGCAGATCCGAAGCAGCCAACGAGTACAGGCCCACGATCCCCAGCAGGAACCCCATCGCGGCCGGCGTCACCGCGATCGCCACCAGCACCACCGCGATCGGCCACCGCCGCCGCACCAGCAACACCGACCCCGCCGCGAGACCGAACAACACCCCCACGGCGACCGGGACCCCCGCCTCCCACGCGAACGGGACCCCCTCCACCCCGCACTCCAGCGCGGACACCGCCGCGAGCCCCACATCGAGCACGGCACTGCGCCGCCGCTCCCACCACCAGGGCCCTCCCCGGGCCGTCACATGGTCTTCCCCCGTCGCGGTCATGCCTCCCAGCCTAAAGGCGCTCCCCGCCCGTTTTCCGGCGAGTTTTCACCTCGCCCCCGGACCACACCGGCCGACCGATCAGCCGCCGTACGCCCCACAATCCCTCGAACTGCTGAATCGCGCACCGTTCGACCCGGGAACCCTCCATTCCGGCCGGACGGTATGCCCATGGCACATCCGACCGGCAAATACGCCGACTTCGAAGGCCTGCGCGAACAGGCCGTCGCCCTGCGACGCGAAGGACTCAGCCGACGCCAGATCCGCGACCGGCTCCACGTCGACAACAACGACATCCTCAACCGGCTCCTCCAGGGCGAACCCGCCCCGGAATGGACCCGCCGGCCCAACGCCAAGGACGACCTGCGCGCGCGGGCCCGCGCGCTCCGCCTCAAGGGCTGGACCTACGACCAGATCCAGGTCGAGCTGGGCTGCTCGAAGAGCTCGATCTCGCTGTGGGTGCGGGGTCTGCCGAAGCCGGAGCGGAAACGCAGCCGCGAGGAGGCGGCGGCCATCGCCCGGCGGGGCTGGGAGGCGAAGCTGCGGCTCCGCGAGGAGGAGCGACAGCGGACCCGCGCGGCTGCGACGAACGAGATCGGCTCCATGACGGACCGCGAACTCTTCCTGCTCGGGGTGGGCCTTTACTGGGCCGAGGGATCGAAGAGAAAGCCGCACAACCCGCAGGAGCGCGTCACCTTCGTCAACAGCGACCCGGACATGATCTCGGTCTTCCTGGCCTGGCTGCGCCTGCTCGACGTGGACCCGGCTCAGATCAGGTTCGCCGTACATATCCACGAGACCGCCGACGTCCAGGGTGCCGAACAGTTCTGGGCCGACCACGTGGGCGTGGACCGGACCGGCTTCCTGAAGACGACGCTCAAGAGGCACAACCCGGCGACGAACCGGAAGAACACCGGTGACACGTACCGGGGATGCCTCCGCGTGGACGTGAGGAACGGAGCCGACCTGTACCGTCGCATCGAAGGCTGGTGGTACGGCATAGTAGGGGCTGCCACCTCGTCCGATGCGCGAAATCGGACATAAGGGTAATCCCGGGTCGTCTAAGGGCAAGACGTCAGATTTTGGCTCTGATCATGGGGGTTCGAGTCCTCCCCCGGGAGCACATCCTCAGTTCGGGTCCTGACCGGTACCGGTCAGGACCCGCGCTCATGTCGGCCCGGAAACGCCCCGGTATCCTGCGGATGTCCATCCCCCCACCTCCAACACAGCCGAAGGGCATCCCGTGAGCGCCAATCGCCCGGCAGCCGTCGTCGTTCTCGCAGCGGGTGAGGGCACCCGTATGAAGTCGGCCACACCGAAGGTTCTGCACGACATCTGTGGCCGTTCCCTGGTGGGCCATGTGCTCGCCGCCGCCGGTGAGCTGGACCCGGCGAACCTCGTGGTCGTCGTGGGTCACGCCCGTGAGCAGGTGACCGCGCATCTCGCCGAGGTCGCCCCGGACGTGCGGACCGCGGTGCAGGCGGAGCAGAACGGCACGGGGCACGCCGTGCGGATGGGTCTGGAGGAGCTGGGCGGTTCCGTGGACGGGACCGTGGTCGTGGTGTGCGGTGACACGCCGCTGCTGACCGGTGAGACGCTGCGCCGGCTGTCGGAGACGCACGTGGCGGACGGCAACGCGGTGACGGTGCTGACGGCGGAGGTGCCGGACGCGACGGGTTACGGCCGCATCGTGCGGGACGGCTCCGGCGCGGTGACGGCGATCGTGGAGCACAAGGACGCGTCGGACGAGGTGCGGGCGATCCGGGAGATCAACTCGGGTGTGTTCGCGTTCGACGGGGCGTTGCTGGCGGATGCGCTGAAGAAGGTGCGTACGGACAACAGTCAGGGTGAGGAGTACCTGACGGACGTGCTGGGGATCCTGCGTGAGGCGGGGCACCGGGTGGGTGCGTCGGTGGCGGGGGATCACCGGGAGATCGCGGGGATCAACAACCGTGTGCAGTTGTCGGAGGCGCGGCGGATCCTGAACGAGCGGCTGTTGACGGCGGCGATGTTGTCGGGTGTGACGGTGGTGGATCCGGCGTCGACGTGGGTGGACGTGACGGTGTCGTTCGAGCGGGACGTGCTGGTGCATCCGGGGACGCAGCTGCATGGGGCGACGCATCTGGGTGAGGGTTGTGAGGTGGGTCCGAACACGCGGTTGACGGACACCCGGGTGGGTGCGCGGGCGCGTGTGGACAACACGGTGGCGATGGGTGCCGAGGTGGGTCCGGAGGCGTCGGTGGGTCCGTTCGCGTATTTGCGTCCGGGGACGCGGCTGGCGCGTAAGGGCAAGATCGGTACGTACGTGGAGACGAAGAACGCGTCGATCGGTGAGGGGTCGAAGGTTCCGCATCTGTCGTATGTGGGTGACGCGACGATCGGTGATTTCTCGAACATCGGTGCGGCAAGTGTGTTCGTCAATTACGACGGACAGGACAAACATCACACGACGGTCGGGTCGCACTGCCGGACGGGGTCGGACAACATGTTTGTTGCTCCTGTCACGGTCGGAGACGGTGCTTACACGGCTGCGGGCTCGGTGATCACGAAGGATGTGCCGCCCGGTTCCCTGGCGGTGGCCCGTGGTCAGCAGCGCAACATCGAGGGCTGGGTGGCTCGTAAGCGTCCGGGGAGTGCTGCCGCGAAGGCCGCGGAGGCGGCGTCGGGGGAGCCGGCCGGCGAGGACTGACCGGAGAGCGTTCCGTTCGGGACGGCGTACCGTGAGAGGTGCGGAAACGCGCACCCCACCAGCTGAGACACCTCTGAGGAGACAGTGCTGTGACCGGGATCAAGACGACCGGCGAGAAGAAGATGATGTTCTTCTCCGGCCGCGCCCACCCCGAGCTTGCCGAGGAGGTCGCCCAGCAGTTGGGTGTCGGGGTCGTCCCGACGAAGGCCTTCGACTTCGCGAACGGCGAGATCTATGTGCGGTATCAGGAGTCGGCGCGTGGCGCCGATTGTTTCCTGATCCAGAGCCACACGGCGCCGATCAACAAGTGGATCATGGAGCAGTTGATCATGATCGACGCGTTGAAGCGTGCGTCTGCCCGTTCGATCACGGTGATCGTGCCGTTCTACGGGTATGCCCGGCAGGACAAGAAGCACCGTGGCCGTGAGCCCATCTCGGCGCGTCTGATCGCGGATCTGATGAAGACGGCGGGTGCGGACCGTCTGCTGACGGTGGACCTGCACACGGACCAGATCCAGGGCTTCTTCGACGGCCCGGTGGACCACCTGTTCGCGCTGCCGCTGCTGGCGGACTACGTGGGCGCGAAGGTGGACCGTTCGAAGCTGACGGTGGTGTCTCCGGACGCGGGCCGTGTGCGGGTGGCGGACCGCTGGTGCGACCGGCTGGGCGCGCCGCTGGCGATCGTGCACAAGCGCCGGGACAAGGACGTGGCGAACCAGGTCACGGTGCACGAGGTCGTCGGCAAGGTGAAGGGCCGCGTGTGTGTGCTGGTGGACGACATGATCGACACCGGTGGCACGATCTGCGCGGCGGCGGACGCGCTGTTCGCGCACGGCGCGGAGGACGTGATCGTGACGGCGACGCACGGTGTGCTGTCGGGTCCGGCGGCGGACCGTCTGAAGAACTCGAAGGTGAGTGAGTTCGTGTTCACGAACACGCTGCCGACGCCGGGTGAGCTGAGCGAGAGCCTGGACAAGATCAAGGTGCTGTCGATCGCGCCGACGATCGCGCGTGCGGCGCGTGAGGTGTTCGAGGACGGCTCGGTGACGAGCCTGTTCGACGAGCAGTAAGGGTTCTGCGGTCGGACGTCGGTTCGGCTGCCGGTGATCGTTTTGGGTACGGCCTCCTGGCCCGGGTAAACTGCACGAGTTGCTCGGCGAGGGAGGCCGTACCGCTTCTTCGGAAGTTCGTACGGCGGTCCGTTATCGACGCGCTCTTCGTAGCAGGCCGTTCGTGGCCGGGTGACCACGTCCGTTTCTGACTATGAGGAGTGATCATGTCCGAGGTGAAGATCGCCGCCGAGACGCGCACCGAGTTCGGCAAGGGTGCCGCCCGCCGTATCCGTCGTGCCGACAAGGTTCCCGGTGTTCTGTACGGTCACGGTTCCGACCCGATCCACCTGACGTTCCCGGGTCACGAGCTGCTGCTCGCCCTGCGTACGCCGAACGTCCTGATCGCGCTGGACATCGACGGCAAGACCAACGAGCTGGCGATTCCGAAGTCGGTTCAGCGTGACCCGCTGAAGGGTTTCCTGGAGCATGTCGACCTGCAGCTGGTGCAGCGCGGCGAGAAGGTCCAGGTCGAGATCCCGGTGCAGGCCGAGGGTGAGCTGGCCCCGGGCGGCAACCTGCTGGAGTACGTCCTGGACGCGCTGCCCGTCGAGGCCGAGGCCACGCACATCCCGGAGAGCGTGACCGTCTCCGTGGAGGGCCTGGAGGCCGGCGCCTCCGTGCTGGCCAAGGACATCAAGCTCCCCAGCGGTGTCTCGCTGTCCGTCGAGGACGACGCCGTGGTACTGCAGGTCCTGGCCGCGCAGGCCGAGGAGGCGCCGGAGGGTGCCGAGGAGGGCGACGAGGCCGCCGAGGCCTGAGCCTTTCGGATCCAGTCGTACGTCGGCCGCTGCTCCCGTGCGGGGCGGCGGCCGACGCGTATGTGGGAGGAAGCGTGGGCGTGACGGAGGACGCGGCGGGCCCTTGGCTGGTCGCCGGGCTGGGCAATCCGGGGCCGGGTTACGCGATGAACCGGCACAACGTGGGGTTCATGGTCGCGGACCTGCTGGCGGAGCGGATGGGCGGCCGGTTCAAGCGGGCGGCGAAGGCGCAGGCGCAGGTCGTGGAGGGCCGGATCGGGCCTCCGGGGCCGGGGAGCCGGCGGGTGGTGCTGGTGAAGCCGATGTCGTACATGAATCTGTCGGGCGGGCCGGTGAACGCGCTGCGGGAGTTCTACAAGGTGCCGCCGCAGCGGGTGGTGGCGGTCCATGACGAGCTGGACATCGACTACGGGACGCTGCGGCTGAAGCTGGGTGGCGGGGACAACGGGCACAACGGTCTGAAGTCGCTGACGGGGTCGTTCGGCCGGGACTACCACCGGGTGCGGTTCGGGATCGGCCGGCCGCCGGGGCGGATGCAGGTGGCGGACTATGTGCTGAAGGACTTCTCGTCGGCGGAGCGCAAGGAGCTGGACTACTTCGTGGACCGGGCGGCGGACGCGGTGGAGTGCCTGGTGACGGAGGGTCTGGAGCGGGCGCAGAGCGCGTACAACTCGTGACGCGGGTGACGAGGGCGACAAGGCCGGACATCTCCGCTGGTGCCGCCCGCCGGAGTTGACCGGGCGCGAGGTCATGGCCAAAGATCGCGGCCATGCCTTCCGCTGTCCGTTCCTCGCGTGGTTCCTCGGCGCTGCGCTTCGGCCGGTTCGCGGCGATGGGCACGGTCGCCGTGCTCATCCTGATCGCCGGTGTGTGGGCGTCGTGGGGGACGGCGCAGCACGTGATGCTGACCAAGGGCCGCGAGCGCGGCACGGTCGAGGTGACGCGGTGCGCCGAGGACGCCTGTGAGGGCCCGTTCCGGCCGTTGTCGCCGGGGGCGCAGCCGCGCGGGAGGGTGGTGCTGGACGACACGGTGGCCGTGGAGAAGGGCAGCACGTACACGGTGGTGCTGAAGCCGGGCGGCGAGGAGGCGGTGCGTTCCGGTCCGGCCGGGGTGCTGTACGCGTGGGTGCCGCTCGGGGGTGCGCTGCTGCTGGCGTCGGTGGTGGTGGCGGGCGGTCTGCTGCGGACGCGCGCGGCGTGGGTGATGGCGCTGGCGGGCGCGGGACTGCTGACGGCGGCGTTCGTGGCGCTGTAGGCCCCCGGATATGACGAAGGGCGGCGCCCTCCGGTTCGTACGAGCCGGAGGGCGCCGCCCTTTGGTGCGTCGGTGGGTCAGCCGGTGTTGCGCAGGCCCGCCGCGACGCCGTTGACGGTGAGCAGCAGGGCGCGGGAGAGCAGCGGGTCGGGCTGGTCCCCGGCGGCGACCGCGTCGCGCTGGCGCTTGAGCAGGGCCACCTGGAGGTAGGAGATCGGGTCCAGGTAGGCGTCGCGGATGGAGAAGGTCTGCTTGAGGACGGGGTCGGCGTCCAGCAGTTCCCGCTCGCCGGTGACGCGCAGCACCTCGGTGACGGTGAGGGCGTGTTCGGCCTTGATGGTGTCGAAGACGTGCTTGAGCTCGTCGGGGACGAGGGTGTCGACGTAGTGCTGGGCGATCCGCAGGTCCGTCTTGGCGAGGGTCATCTCCACGTTGGAGATGAAGTTGCGGAAGAAGTGCCACTGTCCGTACATCTCGTCGAGCACCGTGTCCAGGCCGGCCTCGCGCAGCGCCTTGAGGCCGGAGCCGACGCCGAACCAGCCGGGGACGATCTGCCGGGACTGGGTCCAGCCGAACACCCACGGGATGGCGCGCAGGCCGTCGAGGGAGACGCCGGAGCCGGGGCGGCGGGAGGGCCGCGAGCCCAGGTGCAGCTCGGCGAGCTGGTCGACCGGGGTGGAGGCGAGGAAGTACGTCGGCAGGTCGGGGTCCTCGACGAAGGACCGGTACGCGGAGTGGGCGGCGTCGGAGACGACGTCCATGGCGGCGTCCCAGCGGGCGAGGGCCTCGACGGACTGGCGGGGCGCGGTGTGCAGGGCGGAGGCCTGGAGGGTGGCGGCGACGGTCAGTTCGAGGTTCTCGCGGGCGAGGGACGGGATGAGGTACTTGTCGGAGATGACCTCGCCCTGCTCGGTGACCTTGATCTCGCCCTCGAGGGTGCCCCAGGGCTGGGCGAGGATCGCGTCGTGGGTGGGGCCGCCGCCGCGGCCGACGGTGCCGCCGCGGCCGTGGAAGAGGCGCAGGCGGACGCCGTAGCGGTGGGCGACGTCGCGCAGTCGGCGCTGGGCGCGGTGGATCTCCCACTGGCTGGTGGTGATGCCGCCGAACTTGGAGGAGTCGGAGTAGCCGAGCATGACCTCCTGGACGTCGCCGCGCAGGGCGACGAGGCGCCGGTAGGACGGGTCGGCGAGCATGTCCTCGAGGATCGTGTCGGCGGCCTTGAGCTCGTCCGTCGTCTCGAGGAGCGGCACGATGCCGATCTTCGCCCAGCCCGCGTGCAGGTCGATGAGGCCGGCCTCGCGGGCGAGGACGGCGGCGGCGAACACGTCGTCGGCGCCCTGGCACATGGAGATGATGTACGACTCGACGACCTCGGGTCCGAAGACCTCCAGGGCGCGCTTGACGGTGCGGAAGACGCCGAGGGTCTTCTCGCCGGCCTCGTCGACGGGCGCGGGGGTGGGTGCCAGCGGGCGGCGGGAGCGCAGCTCCTTGGCGAGGAGCTTGGAGCGGTAGTCGCGGGGCATGTCGGCGTAGCGCCAGGACTCCTCGCCGAGCCGGTCGAACAGCTGGCCGAGGGCGTGGTGGTGGGCGTCGGCGTGCTCGCGGACGTCCATGGTGGCGAGCTGGAGGCCGAAGGCGGCGAGGGTGCGGATGGTGCGGGCGAGGCGGCCGTCGGCGAAGAGGCCGCCGCGGTGCTCGCGCAGGGACTGCTGGATGATCCGCAGGTCGGTGATGAGCTCGCTGGTGCCGAGGTAGTCGCGGCCGGGCTCGTGCGCGGTGCCCTTGGCGAGGCGGAGCTTGGTGTTCTCCAGCTTCTGCCGGATGCAGGTGGCCTTGAGCCGGTAGGGCTCCTCGGCGTTGAGGCGCTTGTAGCGGGGGCTGATCTCGGGCAGCGCCTCCAGGTCGGCCTGGAGGGAGGTGAGCAGTTCCTCGGTGGCTCCGGTGTAGCGGATGGAGTTGGAGAGGAAGCCGCGCAGCTCGTCGATCATCTCCAGGGCGTCGTTGATGCCGTGCTCGTGCTGGAGGATCAGGACGTCCCAGGTGACCTGGGGGGTGACGTTGGGGTTGCCGTCGCGGTCGCCGCCGATCCAGGTGCCGAAGGTGAGCGGGCGGGTGTCGTCGGGGAGGTGGACGCCGACGCGCTCCAGTTCGGCGGTGAGGTCCTCCAGGACGTCGCCGACGGCGCCGGCGTGCAGCTCGTCGAGGTAGTAGATGGCGTTGCGGGCCTCGTCGGCGGGCTCGGGGCGCACCACGCGCAGTTCGTCCGTCTGCCAGACGAGGTCGATGTTCTCCGCCAGACGGGTGTCGAGGCGGCGCCGGTCGGAGGCGAGGACCGGCGTCTCCAGGAGGGCGGCGATGCGGCGGAGCTTGTTGAGGACGGAGCGGCGGGCCGCCTCGGTGGGGTGGGCGGTGAACACGGGCCGTACGTTGAGGTGCCGTACGGTCTGGCGCAGGTGCTCGGGGTCGGCGTCCTTGAGCCGGTCGGCGGTGCGGGAGAGCAGACCGCCCTCGGCGGCGCGGCGGGCGGCGAGTTCGCGTCCGCGGTGCACCTGTTCGGTGACGTTGGCCAGGTGGAAGTAGGTGGAGAAGGCGCGCACCAGCTTGGCGGCGGTCTCCAGCTCGGTGCCGCGCAGCAGCTCGGCGGCGGCCTCGCCGTCCTCGCGGGTGAGGCGGCGGACCTTCTCGACGAGGTCGAGGAGCTCCGGGCCCTCCTGCCGGACGAGCGTCTCTCCGAGGAGGTCGCCCAGTCGGCGGATGTCGGCACGCAGTTCGGCGCTCGTCGTGGTGGTCTGGTCGTCGGCACTGCTCACAGGTGCGGCTCCTTGCAGTGTTGAAGCTCGTCTGGAGGGAACCCGAACGAGCGTCTCGCGCGGCGTGCGCCGCTTGCGGGCCGGACGTCCGGGAAGAAATCAGAGCGGACCGCGCTGTCCGACCGACTTCCAAGGATAGGTGTCGAGCCGGACGCGCTGGCCACGGGCTCTTGCCGCGGGGCGACGCACTGCCATACTTACGATGCCGTAGGTTACGGGACCGTAGGAAAGCGATGCGGTTCCGGCGGTTCGGCACCTTCCCTCAGTCCACATACCCCACAGGGGAACGCATGACCTCAACCTCCGATGTGCTCGACGAAGCCCCGAAGCAGTCCCGGCCCGACGACACCGCTCCCTCCGCCACGCTGGGCGGGGAGCGGAAACGGTCCATCGAGCAGATCACGCTGCTCGCCTTCATCGTCGTCCCCTTCCTCGCGCTGCTCGCGGCCGTGCCGCTGGCGTGGGGATGGGGGGTGAGCTGGCTGGACCTCGGCCTGCTGGTCTTCTTCTACTTCCTGGGATGCCACGGCATCACCATCGGCTTCCACCGTCACTTCACGCACGGCTCGTTCAAGGCGAAGCGCCCGCTGAAGGTCGCGCTGGCGATCGCCGGTTCGATGGCGGTCGAGGGGCCGCTGGTGCGCTGGGTGGCCGACCACCGCAAGCATCACAAGTTCTCCGACGCGGAGGGCGACCCGCATTCGCCGTGGCGGTACGGGGAGTCGGTCCCGGCGCTGATGAAGGGCCTGTGGTGGGCGCACATCGGGTGGATGTTCGACGAGGAGCAGACGCCGCAGGACAAGTACGCGCCGGATCTGATCAAGGACCCGACGATGCGGCGCATCTCCCGTCTGTTCGTGCTGTGGACGGCGCTGTCGCTGGCGCTGCCCGCGATCATCGGCGGTCTGGTGACGATGTCGTGGTGGGGCGCGTTCACCGGCTTCTTCTGGGGTTCACTCGTCCGGGTGGCTCTGCTGCACCATGTGACCTGGTCGATCAACTCGATCTGCCACGCGGTCGGCAAGCGTCCGTTCAAGTCGCGGGACCGCTCGGGCAACGTGTGGTGGCTGGCGATCCTGTCGTGCGGTGAGTCCTGGCACAACCTGCACCACGCCGACCCCACGTCGGCGCGGCACGGTGTGGAGCGCTGGCAGCTGGACTCCTCGGCGCGGCTGATCCGCTGGTTCGAGCAGCTGGGCTGGGCGTCCGACGTGCGGTGGCCGTCACGCTCGCGTATCGATTCGCGCCGTGTCGGCCCGGATGGCGCCGCCCCGCGCGGGAAGGAACCCGCCGAGGCGGCATGATGGTCGCCGTGGCGACCGACTCCAGCACCCCAAGCAATGACAAGCCGCGGCGTGCGCGCCGCACCCGGATGACCGGTGCCGAGCGCCGCCAGCAGCTGCTGGAGATCGGCCGCACCCTCTTCGCGGCCAAGGGGTTCGAAGGCACGTCGGTGGAGGAGATCGCGGCGAAGGCCGGGGTCTCCAAACCCGTGGTGTACGAACATTTCGGCGGCAAGGAGGGGCTGTACGCGGTCGTGGTGGACCGGGAGATGCGGCGGCTGCTGGACATGGTGACCGGTTCGCTGACGGCCGGTCACCCGCGGGAGCTGTGCGAGCAGGCCGCGTTCGCGCTGCTGGACTACATCGAGGAGTACACGGACGGGTTCCGCATCCTGGTCCGTGACTCCCCCATCCCCCAGTCGACGGGGTCGTTCGCGTCGCTGATCTCGGACATCGCCACCCAGGTGGAGGACATCCTGGGCCGCGAGTTCAAGTCCCGCGGCTTCGACCCGAAGCTGGCCCCGCTGTACGCGCAGGCGCTGGTGGGGATGGTGGCGCTGACCGGCCAGTGGTGGCTGGACGTGCGCAAGCCGAAGAAGGCGGAGGTGGCCGCCCATCTGGTGAACCTCGCCTGGCACGGTCTCGACGGCCTGGAGCCGAAGCCTCGGCTGATAGGCCACCGCAAGTCCTAGACGGGCTCCAGGAACTCCAGGCGGTTGCCGACCGGGTCCTCGCTGTGGAAGCGGCGGTACCCGGGGAGCAGGCCGTCCCAGGCGACCGGGGCGCCGTGGGCCGCCAGCCTGGCGGCGAACGCGTCGATGCCGGTGGCCCGCAGACCGGGGTGGGCCTTGCGGGCGGGCCGGAAGTCCCGCTCGGTCCCGAGGTGGAGACGTACGTCACCGGCCTCGAACCAGCAGCCGCCGCGTGCGGCGAGGGCGGGCGGCTTGGGCGTCTCGGTCATGCCGAGGACGCCGATGTAGTAGGCGCGCAGCAGATCCTCGGAGCCGGGCGGTGCGGCGAGCTGCACATGGTCGACGGCGGTCAGCATCGGTTTTCAGCCCTCCTTGACGGCGACGGCGAAGACGCGGCGGAACCGGAACGGGGTGCCGTGCGCGGTGGCCGGGTAGACCTCGCGCAGGGCGGTGCGGTACTCGGCGAGGAACTCCTCGCGGGCCGCGGGGTCGTCGTCGAGGGCGGTGAGGACGGGCCGCAGCCCGGTGCCCTTCACCCAGTCGAGCACGGGGTCCTCCCCCGTCAGCAGATGGACGTACGTCGTCTCCCAGGCGTCCACCGAGCAGCCGAGGGCGGCCAGGCGGTCCAGGTATCCCTCGGGCGGCAGGACGGCGTCCTCGTGGCGCAGCACCCCGGACAGGCGGTCCCGCCATCGCGGGGAGGCGGCGAGGTCGCGCATCAGGGTGTGGCTGGGGGCGCCGAAGTTGCCGGGAACCTGGAGGGCGAGGACCCCGCCGGGAGCGAGCCCGTCGATCCACGCGCCGAACCGTTCCACGTGCCCGGGCACCCATTGGAGGGTGGCGTTGCTGACGATCAGGTCGTAGCGCTCGCCGGGCGTCCAGGTGGCGGCGTCGGCGTGGGCGAAGTCGAGGCGGCCGCCTCCGCCGGTGGGGCCTTCGTGGTCGGCGCGGGCCTTGCCGAGCATCTCCGGGGAGTTGTCGTAGCCGGTGACGCGGGCGGCGGGCCAGCGCTCCGTGAGGAGGGCGGTGACGTTGCCGGCGCCGCAGCCGAGGTCGGCGATGCGGGGCGGGGCGCCGGGCAGGCCGGGGACGCGGGCGAGCAGGTCGGTGAAGGGCCGGGTGCGGTGCCCGGCGTGACGCAGGTACTGGGCGGGGTCCCAGACGGGACGGGCGGATGCTGCGGACACGGGACCTCCCGGATCGCGGATCGGCGTGCCCTCCAGGCTGCCGGGCAAAGACTCTCGATGTCAAGAGACTCGACATCAAGAGACTTCATGTCGACACAACCACTACACTGATCCTTATGGAGGACGAGGTCGATCGGCTGGTCGCAGCGTGGCGCCGGGAGCGCCCGGACCTCGACGTGGAACCGCTCGAGGTGCTCAGCCGGGTCAGCAGACTGGCCCGGCACCTGGACCGCGCACGCCGCCTCGCCTTCACGGAGCACGGCCTGGAGTCCTGGGAGTTCGACGTGCTGACCGCGCTGCGCCGCGCGGGCACCCCCTACCAGCTCTCCCCCGGGCAGCTCCTCACGCAGACGCTCGTCACCTCGGGCACGATGACCAACCGCATCGACCGGCTCGCCAAGAAGGGCCTGGTGGAACGGCTGCCGGACCCCAGCGACCGGCGCGGGGTGCTGGTGCGGCTGACCGACGAGGGCAAGGACCGCGCGGACCAGGCGCTGGCCGGTCTGCTCGCCCAGGAGCGGGCGATCCTCGGCGAGCTCACGCGCGCCCAGCGGGTGGAACTGGCCGGACTGCTACGCCAGTTGACCGCCCCGTTCGACAACATCCCCGGATAGGTCGACCGGTCCGACCCCGGCCCGCCGCGCGAGGGCGACGGCGGCCAGCGTGGAGTGCACGCCCAGCTTGCCGAGGACGTTCTGCATGTGGGTGCGCACGGTGTGCGGGGACAGGTAGAGGCGCTCGGCGACGGCCTTGCGCCCCAGGCCGGCGACCATGCAGCGCAGCACCTCCCGCTCGCGCGGGGTGAGCGACTCCACGAGCCGTTCGCTCTCCGTGCGGTGACGCCGGGCGGCGGTCAACTCCCGCAGGACGCCCGTCAGCAGCGCGGGCGGCAGGTGGGTCTCGTCGCGCAGCACGCCGCGGATGACGGTGAGCAGCCGGCTCAGCGAGCAGTCCTTGGCGACCCAGCCGGAGGCGCCCGCCTGGAGGGCGAGGGCGGCGCGGGCCGGGTCGTCCTTCTCGGCGAGCACGACGACCCGCGTCTGCGACTGCGCCGAACGCACGCCGCTCACCAGGGAGATGCCGTCCACGGCGCCGTCCTCGTCGACGGCCTGCACGGGCGCGGCCGGGCGCCCGTCGGGCACCGGGACGCCCAGGTCGGCGTCGACGAGCATGACGTCGAACCGCCGTCCCTCGGCCGCCGCCCGCTCCAGACACCGCAGCGCCGCCGGACCGCTGCCCGCCGCGGAGACGTCGACGTCGGGCTCCGCGGCCAGCGCCGCGGCCAGCGACTCGGCGAAAATGCGGTGGTCGTCGACGACCAGGACTCGAATGCGAACCACGTAACCCCCTTCCCCACGCTCTTCCCAGAGCAGGGGACTACCCCGTCGCCGGTGGACGACACCGGCGCGGACACGGCACTGAATCCCCGTGGCTCTTCTCGCCGGACTCGGGACGGGACGGCGTCGTCCGCACAGCCACCGCCGCGCGTCGACCGCCACCCCCGCCCCGGACGCCGTGCCCGGCTGTCTCGCCCCCTGAACGCACGCCGGCCCCCACCGGCGCTGTTCATCAGAGTACGGGCGGGGGCCCGGAGCGGAAGCTGATTTGCAGAACTTGCGGCCTTACGCGTTTATGGTGTGCCGCATGTTTCGTCTTGAGACAGAAGTCGACAAGGCCCGACGCGATCTGCTCCACAGGCGGCTCCGGGACGCCAACACGGCGGCCTCCCCGGTCCTGCGTGCCCTGCGTGGAACCCCCGCCGAGCGCGAATCCCCTTTGCACGTGTGGGTGTCGGACGCGAACGGCCGGCTCGCGGGCGGCCTGGTCGGCCACACCTGGACGACATGGCTCCACGTGACCTACCTCTGGGTCGACGCGGCCCACCGCGACACGGGCCTCGGCTCCACGCTCCTGACCGAGGCGGAACGCCTCGCCACCACCGAACGCGCCTGCACCCACGCCCGCGTGGAGACCTGGGACTTCCAGGCCCCGGACTTCTACCGGAAGCACGGCTACGAGGTGGTCTGCGTGATCCCCGACTATCCACCGGGGGTCACGGAGTACACGCTGACGAAGCGGCTGGGCTGATCACCGGGGGTGCGTCGTCAGGTGGGGCGGCCCACACCCGTCTCGACCCTGCCGAGGATCTCCGTGATCCTTTCGGCGGCCGTCCCGGCCTGGATGTCGCGGCCCTTCTCGTTGGGGTGTGCGTACCAGGGCAGTGTGGAGGAGGAGGTTTCCAGGAGGCCGCCGATGGCCCGGTCGGCGCCGTCGCAGGCGGTGTTGCCGCCGGTCCGGGCGTAGAGGTCGACGAAGTCGGCGCCCCCACCCGCCGCGGCCTTCCTCATCACGTCGTCCAGGCGCTTCTGGATCCGGTCCAGGACCGGCATGGCGTCCTGGGGGATGTCGGCGAGCGGCAGGTGGGTCTGGCCCGGTGCGGGGGTCAGGCACTTGGCGGTGTTCTCGGGCACGAGTCTGGGATAGCCGACGAGGACGGTCTTCGCCCCGGGGGAGAGGTGCCGGATGTTCTCGAGCATCCGCTCCAGGTCGGACGCGACCCGCGCGAACCGGTCGTCCAGCCACCGCCTCCCGTCGCCGGCCTCGAAGAACTCGGCGCACCTGGCGGCCGGTTCGCCCTCGGCCACCGGCTTTCCCGGCAGCACCGACTGCCCCCGGAGCGCGGCGGAACACTGCTTCAGGATGTCGTGGAAGCCCAGCGTGTTGCCGCCCGTGCTGCCCACGGCCAGCAGGGTGTCGTGCGTGAGCGCCTGGTTCTGCGGCGGAACCTCCCCGCCGGCCAAGGGCAGCTCCTGCTTCTCCCAGAAGTGGTGGACGCGGGCCCCTGAGCAGGAAACGTCCGCCTGGACGCGGAGCGTGACGCCCTGGTCCGCGAGGCGCCGGGTGGCGACGGCGGGAAAGTTCTCCGTCGACCGGAGGCAGAGGGCGTCGGGAACGGTCTCGCGGTCGAGGGGCGCGATGCCGTAGTTGGCGGCGTAGGAGTCGCCGAAGAAGACGGCGGGCACGGGGCCGGCGGGCGCCGCTCCGGCGCCCGGTGCCGGAGCGGCGAGCGTCAGGCAGGCGCCCAACGCGACGGCTGCGGCGGCCGTGCGCCGTAGGGCCGGGGTTCTCGCCGTCCTGCGCATGGCCGAAGACATGGCTGTGCCCTTTCGTCGAGGCCCCACGAGAAGCAGTGAACGGATAGCGACGTTCCGCATTCATTCACACACGGAAGGTGGCGATCCAGCCGACGTGCGCCGCAACCGGGCGATGCCCCCGCCCGGTGACGTCCGGGTGGGGGCACACAGAGGCGACCGCGTGACTACCGAACCCGTCGCGCCCCCGCCGAAGGCACCGCCTCGAAGACACGGGGCGTCGTGAACCCCGCCGCCGCGAAGGCCTCCTCGACCGCCTTGGTGACCGCCGGGACGTCACCCTCCTCCACCAGCACGATCGCCGAACCGCCGAATCCGCCGCCCGTCATGCGGGCGCCCAGCGCACCGGCCGACACCGCCGTGTCGACGACCAGGTCGAGTTCGGGGCAGGAGACGCGGAAGTCGTCGCGCAGGGAGGCGTGGCCCTCGATCAGGAGCGGGCCGATGGCGCGGGTGTCGCCCGACTCCAGAAGGGAGACGACCTGTTCCACGCGGTGGTCCTCGGTCACCACGTGGCGGACCAGGCGGCGCACCTCCTCGTCGTCGCCGAGGCGGGCCAGCGCCGCGTCCAGCTCCTCGTAGGGCACGTCCCGCAGGGCGTCGACGCCGAGCAGGGCCGCGCCCTTCTCGCAGCCCTCGCGGCGCTTGCCGTACTCGCCCTCGCTGTGGCTGTGCTTGACCTGGGTGTCGACGACGAGCAGGCGCATGCCCTCGGCCGCCAGGTCGAAGGGGATCTGACGCTGGGACAGGTCCCGGGTGTCGAGGAACAGGGCGTGGCCGGCCTCGCAGCAGGCGGACGCCGTCTGGTCCATGATGCCGACGGGCGCGCCGACGTACACGTTCTCCGCGCGCTGGGACAGCCGGGCGAGCTGCCAGCCGCGCAGGCCGAGGCCGAAGAGGTCGTTCAGCGCGAGGGCGACCACGACCTCCAGGGCGGCCGAGGAGGACAGGCCGGCGCCCGCCGGGACGCTCGACGCGAGGTGGACGTCCGCGCCGGTGACCGCGTGGCCGGCCTCGCGCAGGGCCCAGACGACGCCCGCCGGGTAGGCGGTCCAGCGCTTGTCGGACTCGGGGGCGAGGTCGTCGACGGCGAGCTCCACGACCCGGCCCCCGATGTCGTCGGAGTGCAGGCGCAGGACGCCGTCGTCGCGCCGGGACACCGCCGCCACCGCGGTGTGCGGCAGGGCGAACGGCATGACGAAGCCGTCGTTGTAGTCGGTGTGCTCGCCGATGAGGTTGACCCGGCCGGGTGCCGCCCACACCCCGTCGGGCGCGCTCCCGTACAGCTCCTCGAACCGTGCGGCGACGGCTTCCGCCGCGGCCGCGCTGGACTCGCTCATGCCCTGGACCCCTGACCCTTCGTTGCCTTTTAGTTGCCGCGCTGCTGCGCGAACTCCCACGCGTCCGCGACGATCCCCTCGAGGTCCGCGCGTGACGGGTTCCAGCCGAGCTTCCCGCGGGCCGTCGCGGCGGACGCCACCAGGACCGCGGGGTCGCCGCCCCGGCGCGGTGCGACGACCTCGGGGATGGGGTGCCCGGTGACCTTGCGGACGGTCTCGATCACCTCCCGGACCGAGAAGCCGTTGCCGTTGCCGAGGTTGCAGATCAGGTGCTCGCCGGGCGTGGCCGCCTTCAGCGCGAGCAGGTGCGCCTCGGCCAGGTCGGCGACGTGGATGTAGTCGCGGACGCAGGTGCCGTCGGGCGTCGGGTAGTCGTCACCGTAGACGGAGATCGCCTCGCGCCGGCCCTGGGCGACCTGGAGCACCAACGGGATGAGATGCGACTCGGGGTCGTGGCGCTCGCCGTACGCGCCGTAGGCGCCGGCGACGTTGAAGTAGCGCAGGGAGACCGCGCCGAGCCCGTGCGCCTGCGCCTCGCCGGTGATCATGTGGTCGACGGCGAGCTTGGAGGCGCCGTAGGGGCTGGTCGGGCGGGTGGGGGCGGTCTCCTGGATCGGGACCTGCTCGGGCTCGCCGTAGGTGGCCGCCGTGGAGGAGAACACCAGGCGGCGCACTCCGGCCTCGCGCATGGCGGCGAGCAGCGCCATGGTGCCGCCGACGTTGTTGTCCCAGTACTTCTCCGGCTTCTGCACGGACTCGCCGACCTGGGAGAAGGCGGCGAAGTGCAGCACGCCGTCGAACGAGGGGTCCAGCCACTTGGCGGCGTCGCGGATGTCGCCCTCGACGAACGTGGCGCCCGCGGGAACGCCCTCGCGGAAGCCGGTGGAGAGGTTGTCGAGCACGACGACCTCGTGACCGGCCTCGACCAGATGCTGGGCGACGACGCTGCCTACGTACCCCGCGCCCCCGGTGACCAGGTACTTCCCGCTGCTCATGAACTCGCTACCTCTCGCAGTCGCTCGGCCGCGCGCTCCGGCGGCACGTCGTTGATGAACACGTTCATGCCGGACTCGGAGCCCGCGAGGAACTTAAGCTTGCCGGACGTACGGCGGATGGTGAAAAGCTCCAGGTGCAGCGCGAAGTCGTCGCGTGTCACGCCGTCGAAGTCGTCCAGCGGGCCGAACGGCGCCTGGTGCCAGGCGGCGATGTACGGCGTGGGCGGCTCGTTCTCCCCGAAGATCCGGTCGAAGCGCCGCAACAGTTCCAGGTACACCCGGGGGAACTCCGCGCGCGCCGCCTCGTCGAGTCCCAGCAGGTCGGGCACCCTGCGCTTGGGGTACAGGTGGACCTCGTAGGGCCAGTGCGCCGCGTACGGCACGAACGCCACCCAGTGTTCACCCTCCAGGACGACCCGCTCGCCGGCGCGTTCCCGCTCGACCACGGCGTCGAACAGGTTCTCCCCGCCCGTCGCCTCCTTGTGTGCCGCCACCTGGCGCAGCATCAGGGCGGTGCGGGGAGTGGTGAAGGGGTAGGCGTAGATCTGCCCGTGGGGGTGCTGGAGGGTGACCCCGATCTCGGCGCCCCGGTTCTCGAAGCAGAACACCTGTTCAACGGAGGGCAGATGCGACAGCTCGGACGTGCGGTCCGTCCAGGCGTCCAGCACCAGCCGCGCCTGTCGTTCGCCCAGCGAGGCGAAGGAGGCGTGGTGGTCGGAGGTGAAGCAGACGACCTCGCAGCGACCGGAGTCCCCGGCGAGCGAGGGGAAGCGGTTCTCGAAGACCACCACGTCGTACGAGGAGTCGGGGATCTCGCTCAGCCGGTCGCCCTCCGACGGGCACAGCGGGCACTCGTCGGCCGGCGGGTGATACGTACGGCCCTGCCGGTGCGAGGCGATGGCGACGGAGTCGCCCAGGAGCTCGTCGCGGCGGATCTCGGACGTGGTCACGGTGGCGTCCAGCGGACGGCGGTCGACCGCGTCGCGCACGGTGTCGTCGGCGAGGTCGTAGTAGATGAGCTCACGGCCGTCGGCCAGCCGGGTCGAGGTCTTCTTCACTGTGGCACTCCTCTGCACCCGCCCGTCACTCAACACAATCGAACATAACACATCACAACCCACCACCCCACGGCTCTCATCACAATCAAACAAAGAACATGTAGGAACGTGTTCAATTATTGAACACGGAGGCGTAGATTCCGCGTCGGATCAGTTCGCGAACGAAGCGAGTGCGTATGCATACCCCCACATACCTGGCCGCGGGGCTTCGGCTCCCCACCAACTGGCTGGACTACACGATCCTCGGGATCTACTTCCTCGTCGTGCTGGGCATCGGCTTCGCCGCCCGCCGGTCGGTCAAGACGAGCCTGGACTTCTTCCTGTCCGGCCGCTCGCTGCCCGCCTGGGTCACCGGACTCGCGTTCATCGCGGCCAACCTCGGCGCCACCGAGATCCTCGGCATGGCCGCGAACAGCGCCCAGTACGGCGTCTACACCACGCACTGGTACTGGATCGGCGCCATCCCCGCGATGGTGTTCCTGGGCCTCGTGATGATGCCGTTCTACTACGGCTCCAAGGTCCGCTCGGTCCCCGAGTTCCTGCTGCTGCGCTTCGACAAGGCGGCGCACCTGCTGAGCTCGATCCTCTTCGCGGCGGCCGCCATCCTCATCGCGGGCGTCAACCTCTACGCCCTGGCGATCGTCGTCGAGGCGCTGCTCGGCTGGCCGCAGTGGGTGGCCATCGTCGTCGCCGGAGCGTTCGTCCTGGGCTACATCACCCTGGGCGGCCTGTCCTCGGCGATCTACAACGAGGTCCTGCAGTTCTTCGTCATCCTCGCCGCGCTCATCCCGATCACCGTGCTCGGCCTGAAGAGCGTCGGCGGCTGGAACGGCCTGTCCGACAAGCTCACCTCGGCCCACGGCGACAACTTCATGACCGCGTGGGGCGGCACCGGCATCGGCAGCGACAACCCGCTCGGCGCCAACTGGCTGACCATCGTCCTCGGCCTCGGCTTCGTCCTGTCCTTCGGCTACTGGACGACCAACTTCGCCGAGGTGCAGCGCGCGCTGTCCGCGAAGAACCTCTCCGCGGCCCAGCGCACCCCGCTGATCGCCGCGTTCCCGAAGATCTTCATCGTCTTCCTGGTGATGATCCCCGGCCTGGTCGCCGCCGTACTGGTCCCCAAGATCGGCACCGCCGGCTCGGACCTGCAGTACAACGACGCCATCCCGTACCTGATGCAGCAGCTGCTGCCCAACGGTGTGCTCGGCATCGCCGTGACCGGTCTGCTCGCCGCGTTCATGGCGGGCATGGCGGCGAACGTCTCCTCCTTCAACACCGTCTTCACTGCCGACATCTGGCAGAAGTACGTGGTGAAGGGCCGCGAGGACTCCTACTACGTCCGCTTCGGCCGCCTGGTCACCGCGGTCGGCGTGCTCGCGTCCATCGGGACGGCGTTCCTGGCCAGCTCGTTCTCCAACATCATGGCCTACCTCCAGACGCTGTTCTCCTTCTTCAACGTGCCGATGTTCGTCGTCTTCATCATCGGCATGTTCTGGAAGCGGGCGTCCATGAAGTCCGGCTTCTGGGGCCTGATCGCGGGCACCACCGCCGCGATGGTGAACTACTTCTGGATCTACAAGCAGGGCATCATCGACATCCCCTCCGACCAGGGCGCCAACTTCGTCTCCGCGATCGCGGGCTTCGTCGCGGGCGCGGTCGTGATGATCGCGGTGTCGCTGTTCACGGCG
Source organism: Streptomyces althioticus (assembly GCA_014649355.1). Classification (GTDB taxonomy): domain Bacteria; phylum Actinomycetota; class Actinomycetes; order Streptomycetales; family Streptomycetaceae; genus Streptomyces; species Streptomyces althioticus. The sequence continues at coordinate 354,364 of BMSW01000004.1, read as the reverse complement.
CCGAAGCCGCAGGCCGAGCTGCAGGGCCTGGTCTACGGCACCCGCTCGCCCGGCATGGCGGAGCCGCCCGCGCAGGGCGACGACGCGTGGTACCGCAAGCCGGCGCTGCTGGGCTGGGGCGCGGTGATTCTGGCTGCCGCCTGCTACATCCCGTTCTCGTTCTGACCGCGGGAGGATTGAGAGAGCATGTCCGATCACTACTCCGAGGACGATCTCCAGAAGGAGATCACCGAGCTGGAGACCAAGTCCGCCACGGCCGCGCGGTTGTTCGACATCCGGCGGATCATCGGTGGGTTGTTCGTCGTGTACGGGGTGATCGTGATGATCGCCGGGTTCACCGCGTCGGATGCCGACATCGAGAAGGCGGAGGGGGTCAACATCAACCTGTGGACGGGGTTGGGGATGCTGATCCTCGGCCTCCTCTTCCTCCTCTGGCTCTGGCTCCGCCCGACCCCGCCCCCGCCGGCGGTCCCTGACGACGAGAACACGTCGTCTCCCTGACGCCCGTCCCCCTTCACACGGGGTGTGCACCCTCACGTACGGGGGTCGCACACCCCGTGTGCGTAGGCAGGCCACCGCGTTGGTGCGGGCCGGGGGGTGTCGGCGCACCTCGGCGCCAACGAGGTGCCGCCGCGCCCACCCGTGCCGCCCCAGGCGGCACGCATGCCCGCAGTTGGCGACAGTTGCGGCCGCCGCCCGCCCACCGGTTGGCGAGGGTTACGGCCGCCGCCCGCCCAAGGGTGTCGGATAGCCGCCCTCGGCGGGGAGGGGACGGGGTGGGGGTGGGCGCCCGCAGCGGCTGGCGCGTCCGCGCCCTCCCTGTTGTCAACGCCCCCATCGCGCCAGACCGAGGACGACCACCCCCACCGCGGCCCCGCACCACTCACCCCACCGTGGGCGCTACATCAACCCCCACCGGACAGGTGAATGCGCCGCAGGCCTACGCAGGCGTCACGACCGCGTCGACGCCCGGTCCAGCAACCCCGTTCGAGCCGCCAGCGCCGCCGCCTCCAGCCTCGACCCCACCCCCAGCTTCATCAACACCCTCTGCACATGCGTCCGCGCCGTGGACGGCGCGATCCCCATCCCCGCCGCGATCAGCCGCGTGTCCTCCCCCTCCGCGACGCGCACCAGCACCTCCACCTCCCGAGGCGTCAGCATCGACAACAACCGCGCCCCCTCGTCGTCCGGCTGAGCCGCAGGATTCAGCAGCTCCCCGAACGCCCCCTGCAACAACGCGGGCGCCACCGCGGCCTCCCCCGCCCGCGCCTTCAGCATCGCCCGCTCGACACCCTCGATCCGCTCGTCGTGCCGGACGTACCCCGACGCCCCCGCGGCGAACGCCGCCGCGATCCCCCGCGGCGACGGCACCGGCCCCAGCACCACGACCGCCACCTGCGGCCGCTCCCGCTTGATCTTCACCACCGGGTCGAACGTCCCGGCCTCCGCCGGCGCCGCCGTCCCCAGCAGGCACACCTCCGGCGCCCTGCTGATCACCAGGTCCGCGGCCCCCGCCGCGGGCGCCGCCGCGGCCAGCACCCTGTGCCCTCGCAGCTTCAGCGCCGAGGCCAGCGCCTCGGCGAGCAGTCGGTGGTCGTCGACCACCATCAGCCGCACTCCCATCGGACAACCATCCCCCCAGATCCCCCCGGACAACACACCCCCGGATGCCCCCGGAAGCTACACGCTTGTTCGACGTCGCGCTCCCCCTACCGGCGAGAATCGCCCCGGAACGCCGAAATTCTCGTGTTCGATGGCGAAGAGCGCGTGATGAGCGGTACGCGAACGGCCCCGTCCCTGAACAGGGACGGGGCCGCAGGCCGAACCACAAGGCAACGTCGAACGATCACTCCGTACCGAAAGCGATCACCGAGTACTCCTTCTCACGGCTCGTGAAGTCACTCGCGTACACGGAGGACATGTACAGCCCGCCCTGCCCGAACTGGATCTCCGAATAGTCCGGAGACATCCGCGACTCCACGTCACGCACCGCCTCCGTCGACGGGTTCTCCATCAGGAGCGTCTCCTCGAAGGACTCGCCGTCGATGCTCACGACCTGCCCGCCCTTGTCGTACGGCGGCCGCTTGTACGCGATGACGTTGGGACCGTCCATGCGCAGCGGGAAGATCTCGTAGTTCTCGCCGGCGTCGGCACGCTGGCCGGTCTGCTTGCCGGTGGCCAGGTCGAACGCGACGACCTCGTTGGTCTGGCCGTAGGACTCGCCGCCGCTGTCGTGCTCCTCGGTGGCGATGTACAGCCGGTCGTTGCCGACCGTCACTCCCGTGCAGTTCTCCACCCGGTAGATGGCGTCGCAGCGGGCGGCGAACTCGTCGCCCGGCGCGGAGAGGCGGGCGCGCAGCTTGCCGGTCTTGTTGTCGATCGAGAAGAAGTCGGAGATGCCGCTGCCGTCACCGGCGCTGTCGCCGACGTCGGCGGCCACCACGAGCGGGTCGGTGGAGACGACGGCCGCGTACTCGATGCCCTCGTCCATCTTGTACTCGGCGAGGATGTCGCCCGACTTGGGGTCGACGTTCTGGATGTGCAGCTGACGCTGGTCGTAGGAGCCGCACTTGCGGACCGCGACCAGCTTGGCGCCGCCGCCGTACCCGGCGTCGTAGCAGGAGTCGGACGTCTTGGGCGCCCAGCGCTCGTCACCGGTGGCGAGGTCCCAGGCGGCGCCACCGCTGGTGGAACCGGCCGCGACGGTGCCGCCGCCGATCGTCACGTTGTTGAAGCTGACCGGCATGGTCCCGGACTTGGCGTTCTTCGTCCACACCTTGGTGCCGGCCGCCAGGTCGATCACCGCGACCTCGGTGCAGGCCTGGGGGTTCGTCTTGCTCGGCATGGCCGGCTTGTGGGCGATCGCCGTCCTGTTGTCCTCGGTGACGTGCGGCGTCGCCGCGCACACCGGACCGGGAAGGTCCAGCGTCCACTTCTTGGTGCCGGTCTTGCGGTCGTAGCCGGTGATCTCCGACAGCCCGCTCTTGGCGTAGACGGAGTCGGTCAGCCAGGAACCGGCGATGGAGATGGTCGTGACGCCCTTGGGCACCTTGGGCGAGGGCACCTGGAACAGCACCTTGGACCCGGTGGCGGCGGGCGCCTTCTCCTCGGCCTTGCCGGTGGTCGCGCCGCCGTCGCCGGAGCCGCCCTCCTTGCCGTCGCCCTTGCCGCCCTTGGTGTCGCCGCCCTCGGCGGTGGTCTGCTTGTCGTCGTCCTTGCCGGACGAGTTCGCGTACCAGACGCCGCCGCCGACGATCAGCGCGATCGCGACGACCGCCGACACGATGATGGCCACCTGGGAGTTGAACTTCCGCCCGCCGCCGGGCTGTCCGGCCTGCGCTTGCATCGGCACGGTCGGCTGCGCGTAACCGTAGGGGGGCTGCTGCCCGTACGGTCCCGGCTGCTGCGGCTGGCCGTAGGGACCGGGCTGGCCGTACGGGCCGGGCTGCTGGGCCGGGTAGCCGTAACCGGCGGGCGGCTGCGGCTGCTGCGGGTAGCCGTAACCGGGCCCCTGCGGGGGCGTCGGCGGCCCGGCGGGCGGCGGGGTCCCCGGCGCCTGCGGGTAGCCGTAGCCCGGCTGGGGCTGCGGCTGCGGCGCCTTGTTCAGGTCAGGCCCGGCGGGCGGCTGCTGGGGCGGCTGCCCGGGCGGGGTGGGAGGCGTGGCGGGAGCCGAGGGCGCCGGCGTCTGCGGCTCCGACGGTTCCTGCGGCGGCCCGAACCCCGGCTGCTGCGGGGGCTGGTTGGGCGGCGGAGGCGGCTGGCTCATGACGTGGGTACCTCAGGGGAAGGGGACGACGGACGGCGGGAAGGTGACGCGGGCTGCGCTCACGGGCCGGTCTCACTTGCCGTAGGCGAGCATCAACTTCTCCTTCGCGTCGTCGTTGCCGTTGAGCCGGGTGGTCGACAGGTAGAAGCGGCCGTCGACCCAGTCGATCGCCTTGCTGAAGAAGCCGTTCTCGATGTCGGCGACCGCCTGCGGGTTCTGCATCAGCGTGGCCGGCTTGTGGCTCGCGCCGCTGACGGGCAGGGCGACGACACGGCCGCCGGCGTCGTAGGACGGCTCGACGTAGGCGACGAGCTTTCCGCCCTCGACCTTCATGGGGATCATCGACTCCTCCGCGGGGGAGGACTCGCGCCACAGCTCCTTGCCGTTGGCGAGGCTGATGGCGACGAGCTCGTTGGCCCCGGTGGTGGCGGCCGTCGGCAGGTAGAGGGTGTCGCCCGCGACGACGACGCCCGTGCAGCCCTGGAGGTCGCGCGCGAGGATGGCCCAGCCGCAGCCGGGGTCGAACTTCTCGTCGACGGCGACCTGGGAGCGCAGCTTCCCGGCGGAGGTGAAGGCGGCGATGTTCCACGCCTTCTTGTCGCTGCCCTCCTCCTGCTTGGTGGCGTAGACGACCAGCGGGTCGACGGAGAAGGTGCGCTCGACGCGCCAGCCCTTGGCGTACTTGTACGTCCACCTGGCCTTGCCGGTGGCGGGGTCGAGTTCGCGGACCTCGTCGTGGGCGTTGTCGCCGCCGGCGCCGCAGGAGGCGACCTGGATCAGCCGCTTGCCGCCCGCGAACGCGGCGGGGAAGCAGGGGGCGTCGCCGTACTTCTTGGAGTCCCACAGCTTCTTGCCGGTGCGCACGTCGTACGCCGTGCCGGACTGGGAGCGGCCCACCATCAGCGTGTTGCCGGCGAGGGACATCTCGATGGAGAGCACGCTGTCGAACAGCGCGCCGTCGGCGACCTCCTGCGTCCAGCCCTTCTCGCCGGTGACGAGGTCGACGAGCTGGAGCTGGTTGCACTTGGCGCTGTCGCCGCTGCCGCTCATGGACGCGACGACGACCTTGTTGTCGGCCGTCTTGCCCGGGGTGACCGCGCAGATCTTGTGGGGGAAGGTGATGGTGTCCCAGGCGGGCTTGCCGTCGGTGACGTTGTACCCGTAGAGGTCCTTGTAGGCCGCCTTGACCGCGGTCTTGTCGGTGATCCACTGACCGGGGGCGTCGGCGCCGGACCCGGGGGCGTCGGGCGCCTCCTTGTACCAGAGCACCTTGGACTCGCCGGCCTGGCGGCCCTCGTTGAGGTCCTCGGTCTCCTCGCCGCCGTCGCCGCTGCCGTCGCCCGGGTTGACCGGGGCGGCGCTGGACTTGCCCGGCTTGGGGTCCTCGGTCTGCTGGGCGACCGGCTCCTTCTTGTCGTCGTCACCGGAGACGGCCCACACGGTGCCGCCGACGATCAGCGCGACCACCACCGCGGCGGCGGCGATCAGCAGGGGCTTGCCCTTGAAGGGGTTGCGGGAGCCGCCGCCGGGCGGGGTGCCGGGCGCGCCGGGGAAGCCGGGCTGCTGCGGGTATCCGTACCCGGGCCGGCCGTACGGGCCCGGCTGCTGCGGCTGCCCGTAGGGGCCGGGCTGCTGGTACGGCCCGGAGGCGTAGGGGCCGGGCTGCGTCGGAGGCTGCTGCGGGTAGCCGTACCCGGGCTGCGGGGCGCCGGACGGCGGGCCCTGCGGAGGCGGAGGCGTCGACGGGGCGCCCTGCGGGGGCGGAGGGGTCTGCGGCGTCTGCGGCGGTCCGAAACCACCGCCCGGCGGCGGGTCCTGCGGAGGTCCGAAGCCGCCCTGAGGCGGCTGGTTGGGCGGCTGAGTCATCAGCGCGTTCCCCCTTGCTCACTGATTTTTAGCCACGCCCTGAGGTTCGTGATGACCCAGAGTCGTCGTCGGTCACTTGTCGGACGGCTCTTTCTATCACCCGGCACCGACACGCCACCGGGCCGCGTCCTCCCCTGTTCCCAAGGGAGGACCGGCCTGTGATGCGCCCGTTACGTGCCTTCACGCCCTCTTCACGCGGCGCGCGCTCCCCGCACGCAGGCGCGTGACGCGGCTCTCGCGCCGGTCAGGCGTCCTCGGCGAGTTCCAGCCAGCGCATCTCCAGTTCGTCGCGCTGACCGGCCAGGTCCCGCAGTTCGGCGTCCAGTTCGGCCACCTTCGCGAAGTCCGTGGCGTTCTCGGCGATGGCGGTGTGGAGGGTGGCCTCCCTGGCCGAGATCTTGTCCAGTTGCCGTTCGATGCGCTGGAGTTCCTTCTTCGCGGCGCGCTGGTCGGCGGCGCTCTTCTCGGGCGTCGCGCTGCGGGCCGGGGCGGCGGCCTGGGCGGAGGCGGCGGCCTCCTCCATGCGCTTGCGGCGCTCCAGGTACTCGTCGATGCCGCGCGGCAGCATGCGCAGGGTGCCGTCGCCGAGCAGGGCGAAGACCCGGTCGGTGGTGCGCTCCACGAAGAACCGGTCGTGGGAGATCACGATCATCGAGCCGGGCCAGCCGTCGAGGAGGTCCTCGAGCTGGGTGAGGGTCTCGATGTCGAGGTCGTTGGTGGGCTCGTCGAGGAAGAGGACGTTGGGCTCGTCCATCAGCAGCCGCAGCAGCTGGAGGCGGCGCCGCTCACCGCCGGAGAGGTCCCCGACGGGCGTCCACTGCTTCTCCTTGTTGAAGCCGAAGGTCTCGCAGAGCTGACCGGCGGTCATCTCGCGGCCCTTGCCGAGGTCGACGCGCTCGCGCACCTGCTGCACGGCCTGCAGCACCCGCCAGGTGGGGTCGAGTTCGGCGACCTCCTGCGACAGGTAGGCCAGCTTGACGGTCCTGCCGACGCGGACACGCCCTGCCGCGGGCTGCGTCTCGCCCTCGCTGCGGGCGGCCTCGGCGAGCGCCCGCAGCAGGGAGGTCTTGCCGGCGCCGTTGACGCCGACCAGGCCGATGCGGTCGCCGGGGCCGAGCTGCCAGGTCACGTGCTTCAGCAGCACCTTGGGGCCGGCCTGGACGGTCACGTCCTCCAGGTCGAACACGGTCTTGCCGAGCCGCGAGGAGGCGAACTTCATCAGTTCGCTGCTGTCGCGCGGCGGCGGCACGTCGGCGATCAGCTCGTTGGCGGCCTCGACGCGGAAGCGCGGCTTGGACGTACGGGCGGGGGCGCCGCGGCGCAGCCAGGCCAGCTCCTTGCGGACGAGGTTCTGCCGCTTGGCCTCCTCGGTGGCCGCGATGCGCTCGCGCTCGGCGCGGGCGAAGACGTAGTCGGAGTAGCCGCCCTCGTACTCGTGGACGACGCCGCGCTGCACGTCCCACATGCGGGTGCAGACCTGGTCGAGGAACCAGCGGTCGTGGGTGACGCAGACGAGCGCGGAGCGGCGGTTGCGCAGGTGCTCGGCGAGCCAGGCGATGCCCTCGACGTCGAGGTGGTTGGTCGGCTCGTCGAGGACGATGAGGTCCTGCTCCTCGATGAGCAGCTTGGCCAGCGCGATGCGGCGCCGCTCGCCGCCGGACAGCGGTCCGATGACGGTGTCGAGGCCCTTGGGGAAGCCGGGCAGGTCGAGCCCGCCGAACAGTCCGGTGAGCACGTCCCGCACCTTGGCGTCGCCGGCCCACTCGTGGTCGGCCATGTCGCCGATGACCTCGTGCCGGACGGTCGCCTCGGGGTCGAGCGAGTCGTGCTGGGTGAGCACGCCGAGCCGCAGCCCGCCGGAGTGCGTCACCCGCCCGGTGTCGGCCTCCTCCAGCCGGGCCAGCATGCGGATCAGCGTGGTCTTGCCGTCCCCGTTGCGTCCCACGACCCCGATCCGGTCCCCCTCGGAGACGCCGAGCGAAATCCCGTCCAGCAGCGCACGGGTGCCGTACACCTTGCTGACGTTCTCGACATTGACCAGATTGACGGCCATTTCTCTCCTGCCCGGTGGATCGATCAGCTTTCCAGCGTAGGCCCTCGCCGGACGGGCCCGGTACGCGCGACGACGATCACCTGGTGCGACGATCCGACGTCCTCGGGGCGGCCGGGCCGCTCAGAGGACCGTCGCCCCCGGAACCGGCCCCGTCGCCGTGCGGGCCGTGCGGCAGGCGGGGACGGGCCTCAGGGCTTCCGCGATCTTCTCCGCCGTCTCTTCGTCGCGGGCGAGGAACGCCGTCGTGGGGCCCGAGCCCGAGACCAGGGCGGCGAGGGCGCCGGCCTCCCGGCCTGCCGCGAGGGTGGCGGAGAGGTCGGGGAAGAGGGAGAGGGCCGCCGGCTGGAGGTCGTTGGTGACGGCGGCGGCGAGGGCGTCGGGGTCGCCCTCGGCGAGGGCGTCGAGCACGGGCCGGGACGCGGTCGGCTCCGGGATGTCGCGCCCTTCGGCGAGCCGGTCGAACTCGCGGAAGACGGCGGGCGTGGACAGTCCCCGGGTGGCCGTCGCGAACACCCAGTGGAAGGCGCCCCCGACCTCCAGCCCGGTCAGCCTCTCGCCGCGCCCGGTGCCGAGCGCGGCCCCGCCGACCAGGCTGAACGGCACGTCGCTGCCCAGGTCGGCGCAGATGCCGAGGAGTTCCTCACGGCTCGCGCCGGTCCCCCACAGCGCGTCGCAGGCCAGCAGCGCGCCCGCGCCGTCCGCGCTGCCGCCGGCCATGCCGCCCGCGACGGGGATGTCCTTGGCGATGTGCAGATGGACGTCGGGCGTCCGGCCGTACCGCTCGGCGAGGGCGAGGGCGGCGCGGGCGGCGAGGTTGGTGCGGTCGAGGGGGACCTGGGCGGCGTCGGGCCCTTCGCACGTGACGCGCAGACCGTCCGGCGACGGGGTGGCGGTCACCTCGTCGTACAGGCCGACCGCGAGGAAGACGTTGGCCAGCTCGTGGAAGCCGTCGGGGCGGGCCGCGCCGACGGCGAGCTGGACGTTGACCTTGGCGGGGACGCGGACGGTGACGCTCACTGCGGGGCCTGCTCCTCGTGTCCGGCGTCCTTGTGCTCGGCGATGCGCGCGAACTCCTCGACGGTGAGCGACTCGCCCCGTGCCTGCGGCGGGACGCCCGCGGCGACCAGCGCCGCCTCGGCCGCCGCGGCCGAGCCCGCCCATCCGGCGAGGGCGGCGCGCAGCGTCTTGCGGCGCTGGGCGAAGGCCGCGTCGACCACGGCGAACACCTCGCGCCGGGTCGCGGTGGTCTTCAGCGGCTCCGCGCGCCGCACCAGCGACACCAGGCCGCTGTCGACGTTCGGCGCGGGCCAGAAGACGGTGCGGCCGATGGCCCCTGCCCGCTTCACCTCGGCGTACCAGTTGGCCTTGACCGAGGGCACGCCGTACACCTTCGAGCCGGGGGCGGCGGCGAGCCGGTCGGCGACCTCGGACTGGACCATCACCAGCGTGCGCTCGATGCTCGGGAAGGTCTCGAGCATGTGCAGCAGCACGGGCACGGCGACGTTGTAGGGGAGGTTGGCGACCAGCGCGGTCGGCGCCGGTCCCGGCAGCTCGGTGACGTGCATCGCGTCGGAGTGGACCAGCGCGAAGCGGTCGGCGCGCTCCGGCATGCGGGCGGCGACGGTGGCGGGCAGCGCCCCGGCCAGCACGTCGTCGATCTCGACGGCGGTGACCCGGTCGGCGGCCTCCAGCAGCGCCAGCGTGAGCGAGCCGAGCCCGGGGCCGACCTCGACGACGACGTCGTCGGGGCGTACCTCGGCGGTGCGCACGATGCGGCGGACCGTGTTGGCGTCGATGACGAAGTTCTGGCCGCGCTGCTTGGTGGGCCGTACGCCGAGGGCGGCCGCCAGTTCGCGGACGTCGGCGGGGCCCAGGAGGGCGTCGGGGGTGGGGCTGGTCACGGGACAAGGGTACGGGGCGCGCGGGTACGCCCCGGTCACCGCCGGTGCCGTCACCCGCCCAGCCGGGCCCCGCAGTGCGGCCAGGCGGCGGCGCCGCTGCGGATGTACAGCCGCTTCGCGCGGTACGTCTGCTCGGCCGGGGGCGCGTCCTGGGGGCGGCCGGCGCCGCCGAGGTCACGCCAGGTGCGGGTGTCGAACTGGTACAGCCCGCCGTACGTGCCCGACGGGTCGGTGGCGTCGGGCAGGCCGCCGGACTCGCACCGCGCGAGGGCGTCCCAGTCCAGCGCGTCCGCGCCCCGCACGGTCATCGGGACGGGCCGGGTGCCGACCCGCACCCGGCGCGCGACCGGCTCGCGCACCACGTCCGTGGACAGCAGCCGGGGCCGCTGCCGGACGCCGTTGACGGTGCGCTGCGCGAAGGTGAGGCGGCGCAGCCCCGGCCGTCCGGCCCGGTCGACGACCACGGTGCCGGGGGCCAGCCCGGGGTCCTCGACGCGCTCCTCGGTGAAGGGGATCTCCTCGTCGCGGATCTCCGTGCCGTCGGTGATGCGCAGCACGGTGACGGTCTGGCCGTCGCGCGGGAAGCTGCCGGGGGCGACGGAGGTGGTGTCGCGTCCGCGCAGGGTGACCCCGGCCTGGTGCACGGCCTCGCGCACGGTCGCGGCGTTGGTGCGGACGGTGCGCGCCCGCCCGTCGGCGAGGACGGTCACCGCGCGTTCGGTGCGGACCTCCAGGGCGAGCCCGGCGGGTCCGACGCGGGTGCCGGGCGGGACGGACAGATGGGCGCCGGTGACCCGTACGCCGAGCCGCCGCAGCGCGTCGTGGACGGTGGCCGCGGTCGTCCACACCTGCTGCCGGGTCCCGTCGAGGGTGAGCAGCAGCGGACGCGCGTGGCGCACCTCGACCGTGTCTCCGTCCTCCAGGGCGGTGCCCGGCGCGGGGCTGATCTCGTCGTGCGGTCCGGTGCGCACGCCCTCCTCGGCGAGCAGCCCGGTGACGTCGTCGGCGAAGGTGTGCAGGGTGCGGGGGCTGCCGTCGACGGTCAGCTCGACGCCCTTGTCCTCGGCGACGAAGGCGCTGGTGCCGCCCGCGAGGAACGCGACGACCAGTGCCTTCGGCAGCAGCCGGCGCGCGGCCTCGGCCCGTTCGGCGTACCGGCCGGGGCGCCGGTGCGCGGACCGTCCCGGCGCGGGGGCGGGTGCGCGGCGGGGCAGGGCGGGCACGGTCTCCGCCTCGTGGATGCCGCCGCACACGACGTGCGTCGGGCACGTCTTCGCGTACGTCTCGAACCGCAGGGTGGTGCTCACGCCGACACGCTCCAGGGCTGGCCACGGGAACCCCCGAGGGGGCTCCCAGAACCTAGCCGAGCGCCGATCGCTCTCCCAGGCGACACGACTACGGACGGTGGATGTCCCGTGGGTCCGTCAGTAGCCGAAGGCGCGCGCGGTGTTGGCGCCCAGCGCCGTGGCCAGCGCGTCCTCGTCGATGCCGCGCACGGCGGCCATGGCACGCACGGTGACCGGCACCAGGTAGGGGGCGTTGGGCCGGCCGCGGTAGGGCACGGGCGTGAGGAAGGGCGCGTCGGTCTCCACCAGGACCAGCTCCAGCGGGGCGACGGCGAGGGCGTCCCGCAGGTTCTGCGCGTTCTTGAAGGTGACGTTGCCGGCGAAGGACATGTAGTAACCGGCGCGGGCGCAGATCTGCGCCATCTCCGCGTCCCCGGAGTAGCAGTGGAAGACGGTGCGCTCGGGGGCGCCCTCCTCCTTCAGCACGCGCAGCACGTCCGCGTGGGCGTCGCGGTCGTGGATGACGAGCGTCTTGCCGTGCCGCTTGGCGATCTCGATGTGGGCGCGGAAGGACCGCTCCTGCGCCTCCTTGCCCTCCTCGCCGGTGCGGAAGTGGTCCAGGCCGGTCTCGCCGACGCCCTTGACCTGGGGCAGCGCGGCCAGCCGGTCGATCTCGGCGAGCGCCTCGTCCAGCGCCGCGTCCCCGCCGGGCTCGCGGGCGCCCTGCCGCGACCAGCCGTCGGGGTCGCCGAGCACGATCCGGGGCGCCTCGTTGGGGTGCAGGGCGACCGTCGCGTGCACGGAGTCGTACGCCGCCGCCGTGTCCGCCGCCCACCGGGACCCCTTGAGGTCGCAGCCGACCTGCACCACGGTCGTCACTCCCACCGACGCGGCCTTGGCGAGGGCTTCCTCGACCGTGCCGGACTGCATGTCGAGGTGCGTGTGGGAGTCCGCGACCGGCACCCGCAGGGGCTCCGGGAGCGGCGGCGCGGCGTTCTTGTCTCGGTCGTCGGCAGGCATGCCTCCGATCCTACGGAAGCGGCGCGGCCCCCTACGGCGCCCAGGGGGCCTCCACCGGCCCGGCGGCCGGCACCCGGCGCTCCCGGTGGGCGGCGTCCCGTGCCGAGGCGACCCGGCCCGGTCGGAGGATCCGCACGACGTGCCCGTCGCAGCTGCGGCAGGTGGGCCGGTTCAGCGGGGAGGGCACGATCCGGCCGTCCGCCACGTACAGCACGAAGGTGTGGCCGTCGCCGTCGACGTGGTGCTCTATCTCGTACGACTGCTCCCAGCCGTATCCGCAGCGCATGCAGGCGAAGGCGTACGCCTCGGTGACGACGGCGGTGGCGCCCGCGCGCAGTCCGCCCGGTCCGGAGATCTCGGTCATGCCGGCTCCTGTCGGTCCGCTGACGGGACGGGCCCGTGCCCGCCCCTCCCACCAGTGGACTCCCGGGCGGCCATGAGCACACCGGCGCGGGCGGAAGATTGGCGCCGATTTGGCCGTGTCTTACCGGAACACCCCGGACGCTTTACCGACGCGGGGGCGTTCCATGACGATGGCGCGCGCCGTCGCGCGCCTCAGACGCTCCCGGCGTTCTTGGCCGCCACCACCGCGTCGAAGACCTGCCGCTTCGGCAGGCCCGCCTCCGCCGCGACCGACGCGATGGCCTCCTTGCGGCGCTCGCCCGCCTCCTCGCGCACCCGCACCCGGCGCACCAGCTCGGCGTCGTCGTACTCCTCCGGGCCCTTCTCGGGGGCTCCCTCGACGACCACGGTGATCTCCCCGCGCACGCCCTCGGCCGCCCACGCGGCCAGCTCGGCGAGCGGGCCGCGCCTGATCTCCTCGTAGGTCTTGGTCAGCTCCCGGCAGACGGCGGCCCGGCGCTCACCGCCGAACACCTCGGCCATCGCGGCGAGGGTGTCGTCGAGGCGGTGTGGTGCCTCGAAGTAGACGAGGGTGCGGCGCTCGTCCGCGACCTCCCGCAGCCGGCCGAGACGCTCCCCCGCCTTGCGGGGCAGGAACCCCTCGAAGCAGAAGCGGTCCACGGGCAGCCCGGACAGGGCGAGCGCGGTGAGCACGGCGGACGGCCCCGGCACCGCGGTGACCTTGACGTCCCGCTCGACGGCCGCGGCGACCAGCCGGTAGCCGGGGTCGGACACGGACGGCATGCCGGCGTCGGTGACGAGCAGCACACGCGCGCCGCCCGCCAGCTCCTCGACCAGCTCGGGCGTGCGGGCGCTCTCGTTGCCCTCGAAGTACGACACCACCCGCCCCTTGGGGGTGACGCCGAGCGCCTGGGTCAGCCGGCGCAGCCGCCGGGTGTCCTCGGCGGCGACGACGTCGGCGCCGGCGAGTTCCTCGGCGAGCCGGGGCGGCGCGTCGGAGATGTCGCCGATGGGGGTGCCTGCGAGTACGAGGGTTCCGGTCACGCGCCCATCCTCCCAGGAGCGGACGCAGGCGGCGCATACCGCCCATGCGCGGGACTCACACAGCGCCGTTCCCTACGATGGCGCGGTGACCAGTACCGCGTCCTCCACGGACACCCGCCAGGAGCAGTCGCCGCTCGAGCAGCGGCAGACGTGGCAGCACCGGCTGCGGCGTTTCGGCCACCGGACGCCCGCCGTCAGAGGCGACGTCCGCGACCGCCTGGTCCCGCCGTACGCCGAGCCGTCGGGCCGGCTGTGGAAGACGCTCGGCGTGCCGCCGCTCCTGGCCGACCGTCTCGTCCGCTGGTCGGGGTGGGACGGTCCGCTGCTGGTGACGCTGGTGGCGGGGGTGCTGCGGTTCTGGAACCTGGGTCACCCCAAGGCGGTGATATTCGACGAGACGTACTACGCGAAGGACGCGTGGGCGCTCGTCCACCGCGGCTTCGAGGTGAACTGGGACAAGGAGGTCAACCGGCTCGTTCTCGACTCGGGCGGCAACGTCCCGATCCCGACGGACGCCGCGTACGTCGTCCATCCGCCGGTCGGCAAGTACGTGATCGGTCTGGGCGAGCTGATCTTCGGCTTCGACCCGTTCGGCTGGCGGTTCATGACGGCGCTGCTCGGCACGCTGTCGGTGCTGATGCTGTGCCGGATCGGGCGGCGGCTGTTCCGCTCCACGTTCCTCGGCTGCCTCGCGGGCGCGCTGATGGCGGTGGACGGGCTGCACTTCGTGATGAGCCGCACCGCGCTGCTCGACGGCGTGCTGATGTTCTTCGTGCTGGCGGCCTTCGGGTGTCTGCTGATCGACCGGGACAAGGCGCGCGCGAAACTGGCCGCCGCGCTGCCGGTGGACGCGGACGGGCGGGCCCGCCCGGACGTGGACGCCGCCGAGAACACCCGGATCGGCTTCCGCCCCTGGCGTCTCGCGGCGGGCCTGATGCTGGGCCTGGCGATCGGCACCAAGTGGAACGGCCTGTACATCATGGCCGCGTTCTGTGTGATGTCCGTGCTGTGGGACGTCGGCGCGCGCCGGGTCGCGGGCGCGGCGCGGCCCCGGCTCGCGGTGCTGAAGCGGGACCTGGGCTGGGCGTTCCTGTCGACGGTGCCGGTGGCGGTGTTCACGTACTTCGCGTCCTGGACCGGCTGGATCCTCTCCGCGACGGACGGCAGCGGCGGCTACTACCGCGACTGGGCCACCCGCGACGGGCGGACCAGCGACTGGGCGTGGCTGTTCCCCGACTGGTGGCGCAGCCTGTGGCACTACGAGAACCAGGTGTACGACTTCCACGTCGGCCTGTCCTCGCCGCACACGTACGAGTCCAACCCGTGGAGCTGGATCGTCGCCGGCCGCCCGGTGTCGTACTTCTACGAGTCGCCCGCGCCCGGCGTGGACGGCTGCCCGGTGGACGCGGGCGAGAAGTGCGCGCAGGAGGTCCTCGCCATCGGCACGCCGATGCTGTGGTGGGTGGGCTGCCTGGCGCTGCTGTACGTGCTGTGGCGGTGGGCCTTCCGCCGCGACTGGCGCGCGGGCGCGATCGCCTGCGGCGTCGCCGCGGGGTACGTCCCCTGGTTCTTCTACCAGGAGCGCACCATCTTCTACTTCTACGCGATCGTCTTCGTGCCGTTCCTGTGCCTGGCGGTGGCGATGCTCCTGGGCGCGGTCGTCGGCCCACCCCGCTCCTCGGACACCCGCCGCGTGGCAGGAGCGACAGCGGCGGGCGTCCTGACCCTCCTGATCGCCTGGAACTTCATCTACTTCTGGCCGATCTACACCGGCACCCCGATCCCGATCGACGACTGGCGGTCACGGATGTGGCTGGACACGTGGGTGTAGCCCTCCGGGCGTGACCGGGGCGGGGCGCCCCCCGGGGAACGGGTCTCTTTGGGACAACGATCCGTCGCACAGGTCTCTTTGGGTGCGGGCAGCGCGTAGGGTTCGGGGCGTGCCGGGCTTTTGAACGTGTTCAGATGGCGCGGGGTCCGGCCGGGGGAGGAACGCCCGATGGGCAAGGGGGTCAAGGTCGCCGTCGTGGGCGGCGTGTTCGCCGTGATGGTCGGCGGAGCGGGGTACGGGGCGTACAACATCGTCTCGGCGATCGGCGGGGGAGGCGGGGGCGGCTCCAGTGCCGCGGACACGCCCCGGTCGGGGCCGCCCGACAAGGACGAGGTGCGCGAGACGACCGAGGCGTTCTTCGGCGCCTGGGAGAAGGGGCAGGCCTCGCAGGCGGCCTCGTACACGAACAACGCGCAGGACGCGGGCGCGCTGCTCGCCGCGTACGGCGAGGAGGCGCGCATCGGGCGGGTCGACATCACGCCGGGCGCCCCGCGCGGCGCCACCGTGCCGTTCACGGTGAAGGCGACCGTCTCCGCCGACGGCGTCTCCAAGCCGCTGCGCTACACCAGCACCCTGACGGTCGTGCGCGGACAGACCACCGGCCGGGCGCTGGTCGACTGGAAGCCGTCCGTCGTGCACCCGGACCTGAAGGACGGGGACACCCTCGTCACCGGGGAGTCCGCGCAGCCGCCCATCGAGGCGGTGGACCGCGACGGCACCGTGCTGACGAGGGAGAAGTACCCCTCCCTCGGCCCGGTCCTGGACACCCTGCGGCAGAAGTACGGTGACAAGGCGGGCGGCAGTCCGGCCGTCGAGCTGTCGATCCGGCACACGACCGACGAGGCCGACACCCCGCTGCTCACCCTCGCCGAGGGCGAGCCGGGCAAGCTGCGCACCACGCTCAGCGCCGGGGTGCAGGCGGCCGCCGAGAAGGCGGTGAAGGACTACCCGGAGTCCTCGGTGGTGGCGCTGAAGCCCAGCACCGGCGAGGTCCTGGCGGTTGCCAACAACCGCGGCGACGGTTTCAACGCGGCGTTCCAGGGCCAGGTCGCCCCCGGCTCCACCATGAAGATCATCACCGCCGCGATGCTCATCGACAACGGCGTGACCTCCATGAACGGCCCCGCGCCCTGCACGGACACCGCGACCTGGCAGAGCCAGACCTTCAAGAACCTCACGGGCATGGAGCCGAACGAGGGCGCCACCCTCGCCAACAGCTTCCTGCGGTCCTGCAACACCGCCTTCATCAAGCTGATCGACGAGAAGCCGATCGACGACGCCTCGCTCACCCGGGAGGCGCAGGAGCGGTTCGGGCTCGGCCGGGACGACTGGAAGACCGGCATCGCCTCCTTCGACGGCAGCGTGCCGGCGTCCGGCGGCCCGGACCGGGCGGCGAACGCCATCGGCCAGGGCCAGGTGCAGATGAACCCGCTGAACATGGCGTCCGTGACGGCCACCGCCGTCACCGGCGCGTTCCGTCAGCCGTACCTGGTCTCCCCCGAGCTGGACGGGCGTCAGCTGGCGCAGGCGAAGGGCCTGCCGGGCGGGACGTCGGCCCAGCTGAAGGAGATGATGCGGCTCACCGCGACCCAGGGCACCGCGCAGAAGGCGATGTCAGGACTGGGCGGTGACATCGGCGCGAAGACCGGCTCGGCGGAGGTCGACGGGAACGCGACGTCGGACAGCTGGTTCACCGGCTTCCGCAACGACGTCGCGGCGGCCGCGATGGCCCAGCAGGGCGGCCACGGCGGCGACGCGGCGGGGCCGATTGTCGCAGCCGTGCTACGAGCGGGCGGCTGACCGCACGGCCCGCCGGGCGGGACTTTAGGGTGGGGGCCGTCGTCGGCGTGGTTGCGCCGACGGGGCCTTGACTCGATCGAGAGCCACGCGGGCCGCGGGGGGCCGGGGCGGGGCACGGAGGGCGGACACCAGTGGGGAACAGAGGGCGCGCCGGGGACCGGCGGAACATGAGACCGGTCGTGATCGGCGCGGCGATGGCCGTGCTGATGGGCGGCGCCGGCTACGGCGCGTACGCACTCGTCGAGGGCGCGGGGCGGGACGGCGGGGACTCCGCCTCCCAGGCGGAGACCGTGAAGTCGGGCCCGCTGACGGCCGAGGAGGTCACCGCCGCCGCCGGAAAGTTCCTCACCGCCTGGCAGTCCGGCCAGGTCGCCGAGGCCGCCGCCGCGACCGACGACCCGGTGGCCGCGAAGGCGGCGCTCGCCTCGTACGTGAAGGACGCCCGCGTCCGTGACCTCGCCCTCACCCCGGGCGCTCCCGCCCGCGACTCGGTCACCTTCGCCGTCAAGGGCACGGTGTCGTACGAGCAGACGACGAAGCCGCTGACGTACGACAGCACGCTGACCGTGGTGCGGCGGGCCGGGGACGGGGAGCCGCGCGTCGACTGGCGGCCGTCCGTGCTGCACCCGGAGCTGCGGGAGGGCGACAGGCTGGTCACCGGCGAGGCCGGCACCCCGCCGGTGAAGGCGCTGGACCGCGACGGCGGCGAGCTGACCACGGAGAAGTACCCGTCGCTGGGGTCCGTCCTGGACGGGCTGCGTGAGAAGTACGGCGAGAAGGCGGGCGGCGAGGCCGGCGTCGAGCTGCGTGTGGTGCGTGGCGAGGCGTCGAAGAAGGCGGAGCTGGCCGACACGACCCTGCTGGAGCTGAGCGAGGGCACGCCGGGCACGGTGAAGACCACGCTGAGCCCGTCCCTGCAGGCGCTCGCCGAGACCGAGGTCGCGAAGCGGAAGCGGGCCTCGGTGGTCGTGGTGCGGCCGTCGACGGGCGAGATACTCGCGGCGGCGAACTCCTCGCGCGGCTTCAACGTCGCCTTCCAGGGGTCGCTGGCGCCGGGTTCGACGATGAAGGTGGTCACCTCCTCGATGCTGATCGAGAAGGGCCTCGCGTCGATCGACAAGAAGCACCCGTGCCCCAAGTACTTCAGCTACGGCGGCTGGAAGTTCCAGAACCTGGACAAGTTCCAGATCAAGGACGGCACGTTCCGCGCGAGTTTCGCCGCGTCCTGCAACACGGCCTTCATCAGCCAGGCTCCGAAGCTGGAGGACGACGACCTCACCAAGCACGCCCAGGACTACTTCGGGCTGGGCCGCAACGACTGGAAGGTGGGGGTGTCCACGTTCGACGGCGCGGTGCCCGTGCAGTCGAAGGCCCCGATGGCCGCGTCGCTGATAGGCCAGGGCGGGGTGCGGATGAACCCGCTGAACATGGCGTCGGTGTCGGCGACGGTGAAGGCGGGCGTCTTCCACCAGCCGTACCTGGTCTCGCCGGAGGTCGACGGACGTCAGCTCGCGACCGCGCCGCGCACCCTGTCCGCGGACACGCTCGCGCAGCTGCGGGAGCTGATGTCGTACACCGCGACCGCCGGCACCGCCACGGAGGCGATGGCCGGGGTGGACGGTGAGCGGGGCGCGAAGACGGGCTCGGCCGAGGTGGACGGTCAGAAGAAGCCCAACGGCTGGTTCACCGCGTACCGCGGCGACCTGGCGGCGGCCGCCGTCGTCCAGTCCGCCGGCCACGGCGGCTCCACGGCGGGCCCGATCGTGGCGAGCTTGCTGAAGGCGGGCGGCTGAGGGACCCGGGGCGGGCGCGCCCGCCCCGGTAACACGCTGCGGTGGCGCCCCGCACTCTTCGGCCGGGGCCCGCCCGGGCCACCGCGAGCCGGCCAGGCGGCCGCCTGGCCACGGCCGGTCACCGGCACGACCTACCGTTCTCGGGTCCGTCGTCTGTCGGCGGCCGCCACCCTTGTGCCGCGCCGCCGGGAGCCGGGGGGCGCCTCGCCGGGATGCGGCGGGGGTACCAGGCGCATGTCCGTGGTCACGGGCGCGCTCGTGGGCGGTGCGGCCCGCGGAGTCGACGGGGCATGCGGCCGACGCAGGTCACCCGGCGCACGCCACCCGCCCGGGCGGTCCTCCGGCCGGGCGGTCAGTGCGGAACGGGCTCGGGCGTCGTCATGTGGGTGAGGCGGAGGAAGCGGGACAGGGTCTTGGTGTCGAACTCGACCACCGAGTGGCCCTGACCCGTGTGGAACTCCACCACCGCCTGCACCCGGCCGCACGGCCAGACCCGTATGCCGCCGCTGTCCACCGGCGCCTTGAGCCCGTGTTCCAGCAGGTCCCGGTCGACGACCCATTCGAGCGGCCGCGACCCGGGCAGGTCCACCCGGACGTGACGGGGGTCGTGCTCGGGGTCGTACCGCAGCACCACGGGGACGGCCCCGTGACTCTCCAGCAGGGGGTCCTCATCCGTCACGATGTGGACTCGCGCGTACTGCTCGATCACGGACATCGGTGGGCCCCTTACGCTGCGTCGTGCGCCCGGCAGGGCATCCATGGCTCATCAGCCGTTTACCCACCCCCGTCCCATCGTGCACCCAAATCGGAATCCGCGCTTCCGAGCGGCCTCTATCACAGATGAGGTAAAGGGAAGGTAGGACGAGACGTAGAACAAGTCACTCGCTCTTGCGAAAGGTTCGCAAGAGGACACATCATCGAGTCCGTGCACGCACCTGACGGATTCATCGACGTCCCCGTATCCGCCGCCGCCGGCATCCTCGCCGCCGGCGCGATCGCCGTGAGCCTGCGCGGCGCGCGCCGCGAGCTCGACGACACCGCACGCCCGGGCGCGGGCGGGGGCGCCGAGCGCACCGCGCCGCTGGCCGGTCTGGTCGCGGCGTTCATCTTCGCCGTGCAGATGCTGAACTTCCCCGTGGCCGCCGGCACCAGCGGCCACCTCCTCGGCGGCGCCCTCGCCGCGATCCTCGTCGGTCCGTACACGGGTGTGCTGTGCGTGTCCGTGGTGCTGCTGCTCCAGTCCGTGCTGTTCGCCGACGGCGGCCTCACCGCGCTCGGTGTGAACATCACCACCATGGCGATCACCACCACCGTGGTCGCCTACGCGCTGTTCCGCGGCCTGGTGAAGGTGCTGCCGCGCTCCCGCCGCTCGGTGACCGCCGCCTCCTTCGTCGCCGCCCTGGTCTCCGTCCCGGCCTCCGCGGTCGTCTTCACGCTGCTGTACGCGGTGGGCGGCACCACCGACGTGTCGATCGGCAAGGTCGCCGGCGCGATGGTCGGCGTGCACGTGCTCATCGGTCTCGGCGAGGCCGCCATCACCGCGCTGACCGTCGGCGCGGTGATCGCCGTACGCCCCGACCTGGTGCACGGCGCGCGCGGGCTGGGGCAGAAGCTGAAGCTGCGGGTGAACGGCGAGCTGGTCGACGCCCCGGAGACAGCGGAGCCCGTCCCGGTCGCCGCGCGTTCCCCGCGCAAGGTGTGGATCGCCGGCCTGGTCACCTCGCTGCTGCTCGCGGGGTTCGTGAGCTTCTACGCCTCGGCGAACCCGGACGGCCTGGAGAAGGTCGCCGCCGACCACGGCATCGACCAGCAGGCCGAGGAGCACGCGGTCGCGGACTCCCCGCTGGCCGACTACGGCGTGAAGGACGTCGACGACGCCCGGCTGTCCGGCGGTCTCGCGGGCGTGATCGGCGTGGGCGTGACGGTCGTGGCGGGCACGGGCGTGTTCTGGGCGGTCCGCCGCAGGCGGACCGCCGACGAGCGGGCGGAGGACACCACCTCCGCCGGCACGAGCGTCTGACGTGGGTGCGGGTCACTCCCACCGGCTCTACCGGCACGGCCACTCCCCCGTGCACGCGCTGCCGCCGCACACCAAGCTCGCCGCGGTGCTCGCCTTCGTGGTCGTGGTCGTGTCGACGCCGCGCGAGGCGATGTGGGCGTTCGCGGCGTACGCGATGCTGCTCGGCGCGGTCGCGTACGCGGCGCGCGTACCGGCCGGCTTCCTGCTGAAGCGGCTGCTGATCGAGGTGCCGTTCGTCGCGTTCGCCGTGCTGCTGCCGTTCGTCGCCGAGGGCGAGCGGGTCGACGTGCTCGGGCTGTCGCTGAGCGTGAACGGTCTGTGGGGCGCCTGGAACGTGCTGGCCAAGGGCACCCTCGGCGTCGCCGCGTCCGTCCTGCTCGCCGCCACCACCGAACTGCGGGAGCTGCTGCACGGCCTCCAGCGGCTCAGGCTGCCGCCGCTGCTGGTGCAGATCGCGTCCTTCATGGTCCGCTACGGCGACGTCATCACCGACGAGATGCGCCGCATGCGGATCGCCCGCGAGTCCCGGGGCTTCGAGGCGCGCGGGGTACGGCACTGGGGCGTGCTCGCCAAGTCGGCGGGCGCGCTGTTCATCCGCTCCTACGAACGCGGTGAGCGCGTCCACCTGGCGATGGTGAGCCGCGGCTACACCGGGGTCATGCCGGTGATCGACGAGGTGGCGGCGTCCCGGGCGCAGTGGTCGTACGCCCTGGCCCTCCCCTGCGCCGCCCTCGTCGTGTGTCTGCTGGGATGGACCCTGTGAGTACTGCTTCCCTCGAGGTCTCCGGCCTCGCCTTCGCCTACCCCGACGGCCATCAGGCCCTGTTCGGCGTGGACTTCACCATCGGGCGCGGCGAGCGGGTCGCGCTGCTCGGGCCGAACGGCGCCGGCAAGACCACCCTCGTCCTGCACCTCAACGGCATCCTCACCGGCGGCGCGGGCACCGTCCGCGTGGCCGGCCTGCAGGTCGGCAGGCGGCACATGGCGGAGATCCGGCGCCGGGTCGGGATCGTCTTCCAGGACCCCGACGACCAGCTGTTCATGCCGACGGTGCGGGAGGACGTGGCGTTCGGTCCGGCGGCGGCCGGGCTCAAGGGGGCCGAGCTGGAGGCGCGCGTCGACCGGGCGCTGGAGCGGGTCGGCATGGCGGAGTTCAAGGACCGCCCGCCGCACCACCTCTCCTTCGGGCAGCGGCGCCGGGTGGCCGTGGCGACCGTGCTCGCGATGGAGCCGGAGATCCTCGTCCTGGACGAGCCGTCCTCCAACCTGGACCCGGCGTCCCGCCGTGAACTGGCCGACATCCTGCGCTCGTTGGACGTCACCGTCCTGATGGTCACGCACGACCTGCCGTACGCGCTGGAGCTGTGCCCGCGCGCGCTGGTCCTCAGCGACGGGGTGATCGCGGCGGACGGCCCGACGGGGGACCTGCTCGCCGACGACGACCTCATGCGGGCGCACCGCCTGGAGCTGCCGTACGGCTTCGACCCGCGTTCCGTGCCGGCGCCGCCCGGCCGTGGGTGACGAGCGCGCCGCGCCCTGGAATCGCAGGCGCGACGGCGTGGTTGCACCCACTGTCGCAGGCGAGCGGAGAGGACGACGAGACGTGGACGTCGAGGTGCACGGCACAGTGGCCGGCGGGTGGGAACCGGTCCGGGAGGCGTTCGCCCGGAACTTCGAGCGGCTCGGTGAGCGGGGGGCGGCGCTCGCCGTGTACCGGGACGGGCGGCGGGTCGTGGACCTGTGGGCCGGGTCGAAGGACGTCGACGGCGACGCGCCCTGGCAGCGGGACACCGCGCAGGTCGTGCGGTCGGCGACGAAGGGTGTCGCGGCCGCCGCGGTGCTGATGCTGCACGAACGGGGCCTGCTGGACCTGGACGCGCCGGTCGGCCGGTACTGGCCGGAGTTCAAGGCGCACGGCAAGGAGGGCGTGCTGGTCCGGCACGTCCTCGCGCACCGCGCGGGCCTCCCCGTGCTGGACCGCCCGCTGAGCCTCGCCGACGCCACCGACCCGGTACGGGCCGCCGAGGCGGTCGCCGCGCAGGCCCCGGTGTGGGAGCCGGGCACGGACCACGGCTACCACGCGCTGACGTACGGCTGGCTGGTGGACGAGTTGGTGCGCCGGGTGACCGGGAAGGGCACCGGGGAGTGGATCGCGTCCGAGATGGCGGCTCCGCTGGGGCTGGACCTGTGGGTGGGCCTCCCGGCCTCCGAGGCGCACCGCGTCGGGCGGGCGGGCAAGGTCGAGGGACCCGAGCCGTCGGGGGCGCTGCGCGCCCGGCCCAAGCGGTCGGTCACCGCCGCCTACACCGACCCGGACTCCCTCACCCGCCGCGCCTTCGCCGCGATCGACCCGTCCCCGGACCACAACGACCCCGCGTTCCACGCCGCCGCCCTGCCCGCCGCCAACGGCATCGCGACGGCGGACGGGCTGGCGCGCTTCTACGCGTCGCTCACCGGCCCGGTCGACGGGGTGCGGCTGCTCTCGCCGGACACGGTGGAGCGCGCCCGCGCCGAGGAGTCGGCGGGCCCCGACCGGGTCCTGGTGGTCGGCACCCGCTTCGGGCTCGGCTACATGCTGCACGGCAGCGCCTCCCCGCTCCTGGCCCCGGGCTCCTTCGGCCACCCCGGCCGCGGCGGCTCCCTCGGCTTCGCCGACCCGGAGTCCGGCGTCGCCCTCGGCTTCGTCACCAACGGCTTCCGCAGGACAGTCACCGCGGACCCCAGGGCCCAGGCGCTGATCCGCGCGGTGCAGGAAAGCGTGGGGAGCGCTGCCCGTTCCTAGACGTGGATCGGGTGGGAGACGCGGCCGGACGCGTCGTCGATCTCGCGGTGCGCCTTGTCGAGCATCTGCATGGCGAGTTCGTTCAGGGCCCGGGCGCCGGCGATCTCCTCCCCGACCCGCGGCTGATTGGAGTCGGTGTAGTGCCGGGACGCGTGCCCGTGGGCGCGCACCTCGGACCCGTCGGGCAGCCTGACCATCGCGACCGCGCGGGTGTGCTGGTCGTCCTCCGAGAACTCCATCTCGATGTGCCATCCCACTGCGGTGTGCATCATGACGGATCACCTCCGGATTTCCTCTCGTTCCAGAGTGCGCCTCCCGCCTGCGCGGCGCACGCGCCCGCCGGACGCGGGCAGGACGTCACTTTCCGGCCAGTGATCGACGCTTCACTACCAACGGCGACGCAGTGGCGGATACCGTCACCAAGCCCCCGCCGACCACGGGGTGTTCACACCGCACTCCCGGAGGCCCCGTGCGCCGCAGTCTTCCCGCAGCCGTCACCACCGCAGCGGTGGCGCTGCTCCTGGCCGGCTGCACCGACGCGGACGCCCCGGCGCGTGCCGACGTTCCTCCGTCCCCCGGGCCCGCCGCTTCCCGGCAACCCGCCCTGGCCGTCCCGCGAGCCGCCGAGGTGCTGCTCCCCGAGACCTCGGGCACGGGCAGCGCACAGCTCCCGCGCTTCACGCCGCCGGGCAAGGCGTACACGGTCTACGCGGACTGCTCCGGCACGGGCTCGGTGACCCTCGTCGACCGCTCCGCCGACGGAGGCCGCCACCCGGTCCACTGCGACGGGGCCACCACGGTCGGCGTCGTCCACACCCCGCGGGAACCCCAGCACCTGGCGGTCCAGGTGACGGAGGGCCCCGCCACCTGGAGACTCACGGTCGTCTCGGGCGCCCAGGATCAGTAACACGTACGTTGTGTACACACGGTACGCGGTGTACCGTCGCTTCATGACGCAGATGCCCATAGAGTCCATCCGCGACGTGCGCGCCCACCTGGCCGAGGTGGTCGAGCGGGCCGACCGGGACGACATCCCCACCGTCATCACCCGGCACGGCCGGCAGGTGGCCGCCGTCGTCTCGATCGATGTGTTGCGCAAGTACCAGGAGTGGGAAGAGCGCGAGATCAACCGGATCATCGACGAGCGGATGGCCCGTCCGGCACCCGGTGTCCCGATCGAGGACGTCATGAGGGAGACGCTGGAGCGCGGTGAGTAGCGCCTACCGCACGGTGTTCCGGCCTGAGGCCCAGGCCGAACTCCGCAAGATCCCCCGGGACACGGCGCTCCGCATCCTCGTCAAGTTGACGGAACTGGAGAAGGACCCGTACGGGTTCAACACCACGGCGATGGTCTCCCGGCCGGAGCGCAGGCGGCTGCGCGTCGGTGACTACCGCGTCATCTACACGATCGACGACGGAGAACTGACGGTCTGGGTCGTCCACGTCGGACACCGCTCCACCGTCTACGAGACATGAGGCGACCGGCGCACCCCGGCGCCGGCGCCCGAGGTCTCACGCCTCGCGTTCCCGTACGTCCACCAGTGTCGCGCCCGCGTGGGTGATCAGGTCCTTCGGGGGCATCGGGAAGACCGCGTAGGGGGTGCCTGCCGCCGCCCAGACCACGGGGTGGTCGAGGAGGGAGCGGTCGGCGAGGACGCGGGTGCGGGTGCGGTGGCCGAAGGGGGGCACGCCGCCGATGGCGTAGCCGGTGGTCTCGCGGACTACGTCGGCCTTGGCGCGGGTGACCTGCCCGGCGCCGAGTTCCTCGCGGACCCGGTCGAGGTCGACGCGGGACGCGCCGTCCATGAGGACCAGGACCGGTTCGCCGTCGGCGGCGAAGATCAGGGACTTGCAGATCTCGCTGAGCTCGCAGCCGATCGCCGCCGCCGCCTCCGCGGCGGTGCGGGTGGCCTCCGGGAAACGGCGGACGCGGCCGACCACGTCCTCGAGGCCCAGTTCGCGCAGGGCCTCGGCGAAGCGCGGGTGGGCTGCGGAGCCTTCGGTTCCGGTGGCTGAGGTGGTCATGCGGGGCACCGTAACCGCCGGAGCCCGGTGCACGCGACCTCGTTCCGGGCGACGGACACGAGGCGACGGACACGGGGCGACGGACACGGCGGCCGGTACGAGGAAGCCGGTGAGGGCGCCCCGTCCCCACGGAGCCCTCACCGGCTGGTCGTGACCGTCCGGGCGGTCAGGCCCGGACGAGTTCCTTGTCCTCGTCGTCCTTGCCCGCCGCACCGTCGTGCGCGGCGAGGCTCTCGCCCTCGACGTCGACGTTGGGCAGCGCCCGGTCCAGCCACTTGGGCAGCCACCAGGCCTTGGCGCCGAGCAGCGCCAGGACGGCCGGGACGATGGCCATGCGGACCACGAACGCGTCGAAGAGGACGGCGATCGCGAGGCCGAAGCCGATCATCTTGACCATGGAGTCGCTGGACCCGATGAACCCGGAGAACACCGCGATCATGATGACCGCCGCGGCGGTCACCACCCGCGCGCTGTACCGGAACCCGGTGACCACGGCCTGCGACGGCTTCTCGCCGTGGACGTGGGCCTCGCGGATGCGGGTCACGAGGAACACCTCGTAGTCCATGGCCAGTCCGAAGACCACGCCGACCATGAAGATCGGCATCATCGACATGATCGGACCGGTCTCCTCGACGCCCATCAGGCCGGACAGCCAGCCCCACTGGTAGACCGCGACGACCGCGCCGAGGGCCGCCAGCACGGAGAGCAGGAAGCCGAGGGCCGCCTTCAGCGGGACGAGGATCGAGCGGAACACCACGATCAGCAGCAGGAACGCGAGTCCGACCACCAGCACCAGGTACGGCACCAGGGCGTCGTTCAGCTTCTGCGAGACGTCGATGTTCATCGCCGTGGCGCCGGTCACGAGGACCTCCGCGCCGGTGCCGTCCTTGATGTCGGCGCCCACGGCCCGGATGTCGTGGACCAGGTCCTCGGTGGCCACCGAGGACGGCTTGGCGTCCGGGATGACGGCGATCGTCGCGGTGTCGCCGGCCTTGTTGGGGGCGGCGGGGGCGACGTTCACGACGTTGTCGAGCGCCTTGATCTCGTCGCCGGCCTGCTGGAAGACGGCCTGCGGGTCGTCGCTGCCCTGGGCGTCCACCACGACCACCAGCGGGCCGTTGAAGCCGGGTCCGAAGCCGTCGGAGAGCAGGTCGTAGGCGCGGCGCTGCGTGGTGGACGTCGGCTGGGAGCCGTCGTCGGGCAGGCCCAGCTCCAGGGAGCCGGCCGGGACCGCGGCGGCGCCGAGGCCGACGATGCCGAGCAGCAGCACGGCCAGCGGGCGGCGGACGACGAAACTCGCCCAGCGGGTGCCCATGTTGGGCCTGTCCGCCTTGTCCTTGGCGCGTCCGCCGCCGAGCAGCTTGCTCTTCTCGCCCGCCGGGCGGACACGGCGGCCGGCGTAGCCGAGCACGGCGGGGATGAGGGTGAGGGCGATGAGGACCGCGACGGCGACCGTGCCGGCGGCGGCGATGCCCATCTTCGTCAGCATCGGGATGTTGACGACGGACAGGCCGACCAGCGCGATGACGACGGTCAGACCGGCGAAGACCACGGCGGAACCCGCGGTGCCGACGGCCCGTCCGGCCGCCTCCTCACGCTCACGTCCCTCGGCGAGTTCGGCGCGGTAGCGGGAGACCACGAACAGGGCGTAGTCGATGCCGACCGCGAGACCGATCATCGAGGCCAGGATGGAGGTGGTGGAGCCCAGGTCGAGCGTGCTGGCCAGCGCGGTGATGGTGGCGACGCCGATGCCGACGCCGACGATCGCGGTGAGCAGCGGCAGTCCGGCGGCGAGCAGCGAGCCGAGGGTGATGACCAGGACGACCGCGGCGATGCCGATGCCGATGATCTCGGCGGAGCCGGTCTCCGGTATGGCCTGGAGGGCGTCACCGCCGATCTCGACGGTCAGCCCCGAGTCGCGGGCGTCCTCGGCTGCGGCCTGCAGGGCCTCACGGGAGGACTCCTCCAGCTCCATGCCGGGGACCTTGTAGGTCACGGAGGAGTAGGCGATCGTGCCGTCCTGGCTGACGCCGCCGCCCTGGTACGGGTCGGTGACCTGGGCGACCTCGGTGCCGCCGGACAGCTCGTCGACGGTGTCCTGGACCGCCGCCTTGTTGCCGGGGTCGGTCATCTTCTGGCCGTCGGGCGCCTTGAAGACGACGCGGGCGGTGGCTCCGTCGGCGCTGGCGCCGGGGAACCGTTCGTCCAGCAGGTCGAAGGCCTTCTGGGCCTCGGTGCCGGGGATGGAGAAGGACGAGTTGCCGGCGGCGGGCGCGCCGGCCGCGCCGGCGCCCGCGAGCGCCAGCAGCGCCACCCAGAAGAGGGCGACGACGTGCCGTTTCCGGAAGGAGAACCGGCCGAGTCGGTACAGGAATGTGGCCACGAGGGCGTGCTCCCGGTCAGGTCGTGGATGTTTCAGGGCAGGGGGGATCAGCCCGACGGGGTGAGCGGTTACGTCAGGAGGTGGCTGTCTCGCGACTGGGGCTCAGTCGGCTGGGGCGGCTCCGAGGGCGGGGAGCACCACGGCGTCGATGTACGACCGGAGGAAGGCCTGCGTGGGCGGCTGTTCGTCGATCAGCATGCGTGTGGCGAAGGCGCCGACGAGCATGTGCACGATGTAGTCCAGCGCCGGGTTGTCCGGGCGGACCTCGCCCCGTTCGATCGCGCGGTCGACGATGCGGCGGAACTCCTCGACCTCCGGCTCCACCAGCAGCTCGCGGAGCGCCTGGCGCAGGTCGTCGTTCTGGTGCACCGCCATGGCGAGGGCCCGCATGAGGGCCACGTTCTCCGCCATGACGCAGTCGTCCTCGCGGTCGATGATCGTGTGCAGGTCACCCCGCAGGGACCCGGTGTCCACGTCGGCGATGCTGCCGGGCTTCTGGCTGTGCATCGCCCGGACCACCAGCTCGGCCTTGCCGCCCCACTGGCGGTAGAGCGTGGCCTTGCTGGACCGGGTGCGGGCGGCCACGGCGTCCATGGTGAGGGCGTCGTAACCGACCTCACGGAGCAGGTCGAGCACGGCCCCGTACAGCTCGGCCTCGCGCTCGGGGGTGATGCGGCTGCGACGTGACGTCGCGATGTCACTCATGCCGACCACCTTTCCGCTCCGGATCCCACCGCGTCAAAGAAACGACACGGTTTCGTACAAGAAGAAGGTACAACTCCCGAGTAGCGAAACGAAACCGTTTCGTACGTGGCGTGCGTCACGGTTGTCGGTTCGGCATAAGTTGCTGCGGTCCGTCCCCCGGAAAAGCATGGGGAGGGTGACCTATCTGCGTCTGCCGCACCTCCAGGACGACCTGCTGTGCTTCGTGGCGGAGGACGACCTCTGGCTCGCCCCGCTGGACGGGGCCGGCCGCGCCTGGCGGCTCACCGCCGACCGCACCAAGCTCGGCCACCCCCGCTTCTCCCCCGACGGCCGCCACATCGCGTACACCAGCTGGCGCACCCTGGACCCCGAGGTGCACCTGGTGCCGGTGGACGGCGGCCCCGGACGGCGGCTGACGTACTGGGGCAGCTCCGACACCCGCGTCTGCGGCTGGGCCCCGCCCGACGAACACGGGCACGAGGCGATCCTCGCCGTCACCTCGCACGGCGAGCCCTTCTCCTACTTCACCTGGGCCTACAAGCTCGGCCTCGACGGCAGCCCCGGACGCAAGCTGCCCTGGGGCCCGGTCTCCGACATCCAGGTCGCCGACCTGGCGGGCGAGCGCAGGTCACTGCTGCTCACCGGCACCCCGCCGCACGAACCGGCGTCCTGGAAGCGCTACCGGGGCGGCGCCACCGGGAGGCTCTGGCTGCACGGTCACCGTCTGCTGGAAGGGGTGGAAGGACATCTGCACGCGCCGATGTTCGTCGGCGGCCGGATCGCCTTCCTCTCCGACCACGAGGGCATCGGCAACCTCTACTCCTGCGCCCACGACGGCACCGACCTGCGCCGCCACACCGACCACGACGCCTTCTACGCCCGGCACGCCGCCACCGACGGCACCCGCGTCGTCTACCAGTGCGCCGGCGACCTGTGGATCGTGGACGACCTGTCGCCCGGCTCGGAGCCGCGCCGGCTGGACGTGCGGCTGAGCGGTCCGCGCTCCGGCCGGCGCCCCTACCAGGTGCCCACGGCGCAGCACCTGGACGGCCTGTCCGTCGACGAGACCGGCCGGGCCAGCGCGGTCGTGGTGCGCGGCAGCCTGTACTGGCTCACCCACCGCGACGGCCCCGCCCGCACCCTCACCGACACCCCTGGCGTCCGGGTGCGGCTGCCGGAGATGCTCGGCGAGGGCGGCCAGGTCGCGTACGTCACGGACGCCGAGGGCGAGGACGCCGTGGAGATCGCCTCGCTGCCCCGGGCCACCGGCCACCGCGCGCACCGCAGACTGGCCGCCGGGAAGCTGGGCCGGGTGCTGGAGATGGTCGCCGACCCCGAGGGGCAGCGGCTCGCGGTCGCCGCGCACGACGGGCGGCTGCTGCTGGTGGACACCGACGAGGCGACGGACGGGACGGCCGAGGAGGTCACCGAGCTGATCCACTCCGGCAACGGCCCGGTGCGCGACCTCGCCTTCTCCCCGGACGGCGCCTGGCTGGCCTGGTCCCATCCGGTGATCGGGCGGTCGCTGCGGCAGATCAAGCTCGCCCGGATCAAGGACCGGCTGGTCCTGGACGTCACAGGCGGCCGCTTCGAGGACGAGAACCCGGTCTTCACCCGCGACGGCCGCTATCTGGCGTTCCTGTCCTGGCGCGGCTTCGACCCGGTGTACGACGTGCACACCGGCGACCTGTCCTTCCCGCTGGGCTGCCGCCCGTACCTGGTGCCGCTGTCGTCGGCGACGCCCTCGCCGTTCGCGCTGAACCCGGAGGGGCGGCCCGCCGCCGGGGGGCTCGACCCGCTGGACGAGGAGGGCGAGGAGGGCGGCACGGTGACCGTGGAGGCGGAGGGCCTCGAGAGCAGGGTGACGCCCTTCCCGGTGGCCGCCTCCAAGTACTCGGGCCTGTGCCCGGTCGCGGGCTGCGGGCTGGTGTGGCTGCGCTGGCCGATCTCGGGCGCGCTGGGCGAGACGTTCGCCAACCCCGACGACACCACCGGCCGGCCCACCCTGGAGCACTTCGACGTCCCCAAGGCCAAGAAGTCCGAACTCGTCACCCACCTCGACTTCTTCGCGGTCAGCGGCGACGGCACCCGGCTGGTCGTGGTCGACGAGGGCGAGCTGCGCGCGGTGCCCGCCACCGAGCGGGGCGACGGCGACTCCACGGTGTGGATCGACCTGCGCCGCATCAAGCACGAGGCGGATCCGGCGGCCGAGTGGCGCCAGGCGTACGCGGAGGCGGGACGGCTGATCCGCGCCTACTTCTGGGAGCCGGACATGTGCGGCATCGACTGGGACGGGGTGCTGGAGCAGTACCGCCCGCTGGTCGAACGGGTCGCCTCCCCCGACGAGTTCGCCGACCTGCTGCGCGAGGTCCTCGGTGAACTGGGCACCTCGCACGCCTACGTCACCGCGGCCCGCCGCAACGAGGGGCCCCCGCACTACCAGCGGCGCCAGGGCCTGCTCGGCGCCAACCTGGTCCACCGCGACGCGGGGTGGACGGTGAGGCGGATCCTGCCCGGCGAATCCTCCGACTCCCGGGCCCGCTCCCCGCTGGCCGGCACCGGCATCCGCGAGGGCGCGGTCCTCACCCATGTCGACGGCCGCCCGGTGGACCCCGTGACCGGGCCGTACCCGCTGCTCGCGGCGGCGGGCGGCACCACGGTCGAGCTCACGTTCTCGCCCGAGGGCGAGGGTCCGCCCCGACGGGTCGCGGTCGTCCCGCTGGTCGACGAGACGCCCCTGCGCTACCAGGACTGGGTGGCCAAACGGAGAGCCGTCGTACGCGAGTTGAGCGGCGGGCGCTGCGGGTATCTGCACATCCCCGACATGGGCGGCTCCGGCTGGGCGCAGTTCAACCGGGACGTGCGGATGGAGATGTCCCGGCCCGCGCTCATCGTGGACGTGCGCGGCAACGCGGGCGGGCACATCAGCGAGCTCGTCGTGGAGAAGCTGACCCGCACCATCATCGGCTGGGACCTCACCCGCGACGCCCAGCCCGTGTCGTACGCGTCCAACGCCCCGCGCGGGCCCGTGGTGGCGCTGGCCGACGAGGCGACCAGCTCCGACGGTGACATGATCACCGCCGCGTTCAAGCTGCTGAAGCTCGGCCCGGTGGTGGGGCAGCGCACCTGGGGCGGGGTGGTCGGCATGACCGGCCGGCACCGGCTCGGGGACGGCACGGTGATCACGGTGCCGATGAACGCGGCCTGGTTCGACGCGTACGGCTGGTCCGTGGAGAACCGGGGCGTCGACCCCGACCTGGAGGCGCTGCGCACCCCGCTGGACTGGGCCGAGGGCCGGCACGCGGTCCTGGACGACGCCGTACGGCTCGCGCTCGATCTGCTGGAGGCCGAACCGCCCGCCTCGCCCCCGGGATACACCGACGTGCCCGACCGGTCGCGGCCGAAGCTGCCGCCGCGCAGCCGCTGAGGGCGCGAGAAAGGGGTGCCCCCTTCGCCAGGGGCACCCCTTCCTACGGCACGTCACTGCACGGGTGCGTCGACGTCAGACCTCGTGGTCCTGGTCGAAGCGCTCCTCGGACTCGCGGCGACGCTGCGGGTCCTGCTCGTCGTCCCGACGGCGGCCGCGGTTCTGCAGCTGCTCCTTGCCCTGCTGGGCGCGCTGCTTGGCCTGCTGCTGGAACTGGCCGGCCTTCTCCTGCATCTGGTCCTTCATACCCATGTGGGTTCACTCCCGTTGTGGGGTGGGGGAACTTGCCCGACCAGATTCACACGGGCGGTGACCCTGCGCATGTCGATCAGTCACGCACCGTAGCGCGGTGCTGTTCGTCGGCGTTTCCGCCCGCCCCGACCAGGCCGATGCGCAGCCCGTCGAGCCGGTGCCCGAACCGCTTCATCTCCCGTTGCCCCACCGTGCCGATGAGGGCGGGGAGATAGCCGCGGATGCCCTGCATCCCGCGCAGCCAGGCCTGTCCGTAGACGTGGGCGGACCGACGCTCGATGCCGGCGACGAGCCGGTCCACGGCGGGACCGAGCGGGTAGGTCTTGTTGGACGGCCACGGCAGCCGCTGCCTCAACTCCCGCATGACGTCGTCCTGGTCGGCGCCGCGCACCATGTCGGTGTCGGTCCACGACAGGTAGCCGACGCCCACCTTGACGCCCCGGTGGGCGACTTCGGCGCGCAGCGCGTGCGCGTACGCCTCCACACCGGACTTCGAGGCGCAGTACGCCGTCATCATCGGCGCCGGGGTGATCGCGGCGAGGGACGCGATCTGCAGCAGGTAGCCACGGCTCTCGGAGAGCAGCGGGAGGAACGCCCGTGCGGTGACGGCCGATCCGATCAGGTTGACCTCGATGACCCGCCGCCAGGCGTCCGGGTCGGACTCGGTGAACGGACCGCCCGTCGCCACACCGGCGTTGGCGACCACGATGTCCACCCGGCCGAACCGCTCGCGTACTTCGCCCGCGACCCGGGCCATCGCCTCGGGGTCGGTGACGTCCGCGTGCCAGTGGTCGCTGTCGCCGTGCAGCCGGGCGGAGACGTCCTTCAGCGCGTCCGGTTCGAGTCCGACGAGCGCCAACGTGGCTCCGCGCGCGGAGAGTTTGCGGGCGAGCAGCTCGCCGACCCCACGCGCCGCGCCGGTGACGACGACGACCTTTCCTTCGAGACTGACCCTGCTCATGCGCTCTCCTCGGCGGGTACGGACGGCTGTGGGGCACTCACGTGGGCGGTGACGAGGTCCCGGATCCGCGTGGTGACCAGGTCGGGCTCCTCGACGGGGGTCATGTGGCCGACGCCGGGCAGTTCGGTGACGCCGCGGCAGTCGGGCAGCGCGGCGGCGAGCGCGCGGGCGTGCACCGGCGGGGTGAGCCGGTCGGCCGTGCCGACGACGATCTCCGCGGGCACGTTCAACTCCCGTACGGCGGCGTCGAGGTCGAGCGTGGCGAGCACGTGCGACCAGGCGTGGCGGACGGTGCGGGGGCACGCGTGCACGATGCGGGCGCAGGCCTCCACCATGTCGGGTGCCGAGGCGGGCCCCATGGTCGCGTACTTGAGGATGCGCCGGGCGGCGGGGGTGACCGGCCCGAGCGGGGCGCGGCTGCCGAGGATGTGCCCGGTGATCCAGGTACGGACGCGGCCGGGACGCAGCGGCAGCACCGTGGACTCGGGGACGAGCCGCGTGCTGCCCGTACTGCACAGCAGGACGGCGGCGGCGTGCTCGCGGAACGCGGGCCGGGTGGAGGCGGCCATCACCGTCATGCCGCCCATGGAGTGACCGGCGATCACGGCGCGTTCGCCGGGGGCGAGGGTGGCGGTGAGGACGGCCTCGAGGTCGTCGGCGAGCGCGTCCGTGCTGCACGCGGGGCTCGCCGGGGTGCGTCCGTGGCCGCGCTGGTCGTAGGCGATCACCCGGTGGTCGGCGGCGAGTTCGCCGATCTGCGCGGCCCAGAAGGCGGTCGAGCAGGTCCAGCCGTGCGCGAGGACGACGGCGGGCGCGCCCTCGGGCCCGTGCACCTCGACGTGGATCGGGGCGCCGTCGGCGGAGGTGGCGGTCAGTTCGCGCGCCGGGGCGGGCGGTGCGTAGCGCCCGGTGGTGACGGGGGTGGGGCGGCTCATGCGGCCACCTCCGCGTTCTCCGCGCCGGTCCCGGGCCGCGCGTCGGCGGCGCGCAGCACGGCGTACTCGGCGAGGTCGACGCGGCGGGTGGCGCGCCGGAACTCGGCGGTGGTGCCGGGCCAGATGGTGGTGTTGCGGCCGCTCTCGTCGAGGTACCAGCTGGTGCAGCCGCCGGTGTTCCACACCGTGCGCTTCATCCGTTCCTGCACCCGGTGGTTCCAGGCGCGGACCGCGCTGGGGCGGGCGTCGAGGGCGACCCGGCCTCCCCCAGAGCCTGAACGGCCTGGGGGGACCCCCAGGACGTCGAGCTGGCGCAGGTAGTCGGCCATGTAGTTCAGCTGGGACTCGATCATCAAGATCATCGAGGAGTTCCCGAGGCCCGTGTTGGGGCCGATGATCGTCATCCAGTTGGGGAAGCCGGCCGCGGAGGCGCCGCGCAGCGCCTGCATGCCGCCCGACCACACCTCCGCGAGGGTCTTGCCCTCGGGGCCGACGACGCGCTCGGCGATCGGCATGTCGGTGACGTGGAAGCCGGTGGAGAAGACGATCGCGTCGACCTCGGTCTCGCTGCCGTCGGCGGCGACCAGGGTGGATCCGCGCACCTCGGTCAGCCCGCTCGCGACGACGTCCACGTTGGGCTGCGCGAGGGCCGGGTAGTACGTGCTGGACAGCAGGATCCGCTTGCAGCCGATGCGGTAGTCGGGGGTGAGCTTGGCCCGCAGCGCCGGGTCCTTGATGGCCCGCGCCATGTTCCGCTTCGCCATCTTCTCGACGAACCCGAGCTCGCCCGGGTGCTTGGTGAACGCCTGCACCTGGAGCTCGCGGATGCCCCACAGCAGCCCGCGGCGCAGCTTGGTGGTGAAGGGCAGCGCCCGGTGCACGGCGCGCTCGGCGGCGCCGATGGGCCGGTCCATGCGGGGCAGCACCCAGGCGGGGGTGCGCTGGAAGAGGGTGAGCTTCTCCACCTGCTTCTGGACCGACGGGACGATCTGGATGGCGGAGGCGCCGGTGCCGATCACGGCGACGCGCTTGCCGCGCAGGTCGTAGTCGTGGTCCCAGCGGGCGGAGTGGAACACCTTGCCGGGGAAGGTGTCGAGTCCGGGCACGTCCGGCAGCTTGGGCTCGGACAGCGGCCCGGTGGCGGAGACGACGACGTCCGCGCTCCAGTCGCCGGCGGTGGTCTCGATGTCCCAGCGCAGCCGCTCGGCGTCCCAGGTCATCCGCTTCACCTCGGCGTTGAAGCGCAGGTGCGGGCGCAGCCCGAAGGTGTCCGTGACGCGCTCCAGGTAGGCGCGGATGTGCTCCTGGCCGGAGAAGGAGCGCGGCCAGTCCGGGTTGGGCGCGAAGGAGAAGGAATACAGGTGGGAGGGCACGTCGCAGGCGCACCCGGGGTAGCTGTTGTCGCGCCAGGTGCCGCCGACGCTGCCGGCCCGCTCCAGGACGACGAAGTCCGTGATCCCCTCGCGGCGCAGTCGTACGGCGGCCCCGAGTCCGCCGAATCCCGACCCGATCACCGCGACCCGTACATGCTCGTGCTCGGCCATCCCAAAGCCTCCGCGCATCGCTCAGAACCATGCCAGTGAACACTGGCGCAATGGGGAGCGTAGAGCAGTGCCGTACTCATGGGTAGGGGGTGCGCGAGGAAAGTTACCGCCGGTACGACCTAGGGTTCAGGTGTGACGGACGACAGCGAGGGACCCACGCAGCGGCGCGAGTACCGCATGGAGGAACTGGCGCGGCTGGCCGGCATCACCGTGCGCACCCTGCGGTTCTACCGCGAGCGCAAGCTCATCCCGCCACCGCGCCGCGAGGGCCGCATCGCCTGGTACGACGACCACCACCTGGCCCGGCTGCGCACCATCACGGCGCTGCTGGAGCGCGGTCACACGCTGAACGGCATAGCCGAGTTGGCCGAGGCCTTCGACAACGGCCGGGACGTCGGCGACCTGCTCGGCGTGGAGGTCCCCACCGAGGAGACCCCGGTCCGTCTCACCCCCGAGGAGCTCGCTGACCACTTCGCGGGCGAGGTCACCCCGGAGAACCTGGCCGCCGCCCTGGACCTCGGCTACCTCGGCGTCGACGGCGAGGAGATCGTCCACATCAGCCACCGCCTGCTGGAGGTGTCCTCGGCGCTGGTCCACGAGGGCATCCCGCTCGGCGAGGTCCTCCGCACCGGCGCGGAGGTCCGCACCCACGCCGACGCCCTCGCGGACCTCTTCGCCGACCTGATCCTCCGCCACGCCCCGGAGGAGACCCTCCACCGCCTGCGCCCACTGGCCCGCAGCGTGGTGGACGCGGAGCTGTCACTGGCGCTGGACCGGAGGCTGCGGAAGCGGGACTGAACCGGGGTACCGACCCCGGGACCGACCTCGCGCCCTACCCGTAGACCACCGTCACCGGCGCGTGGTCCGACCAGCGTTCGGCGTGGGTGGCCGCGCGCTCCACGTAGGCCTTCAGCGCGCGGTCCGCGAGGCCCCGGGTGGAGATCTGGTAGTCGATCCTCCAACCGGTGTCATTGTCGAAGGCGCGCCCTCGGTACGACCACCACGAGTAGGGGCCGTCGACGTCCGGGTGCAGGGCGCGCACCACGTCGACGTAGCCGCCGTCGGCCGGGTCGAGGACGCGGGAGAGCCACTCCCGCTCCTCGGGCAGGAAGCCGGAGTTCTTGGTGTTGCCGCGCCAGTTCTTGAGGTCGGCTTTCTCGTGCGCGATGTTCCAGTCGCCGCAGACGACGACCTCGCGGCCGTCGGCGGCGGCCTTCTCACGCAGCTCCTTGAGGTACACCAGGAACTCGTCCATGAAGCGGACCTTCTCGTCCTGCCGCTCGGTGCCGACCTCGCCGGACGGCAGGTACAGCGAGGCGACCGTCACACCCGGCAGGTCCGCCTCGACGTACCGTCCGCTGCCGTCGAACTCCGCCGAGCCGAAGCCGATCCGGACGCGCTCGGGCTCGCGCCGGGTGTACAGGGAGACGCCCGCACGCCCCTTGGCGGCGGCCGGCGCGTGCACCACGTGCCACCCCTCGGGCTCCCGCACCGTCTCCGGCAGCTGCGCCGCCTCGGCCCGTACCTCCTGGAGGCACAGCACATCGGCGGAGGTACCGGCGAGCCACTCCACGAAGCCCTTCTTGGCGGCGGCGCGGAGTCCATTGACGTTGGCAGAGGTCACAGTGAGCACCAGGGCACGATACGACACGCGCAGGTCCAGGCATGTTTTACGGTAATCGTCATGGAAATCCGCCCGGTCCCCTACGACCACCCCGACGCCGTGAAGCTGGACGCAGCCGTCCAGGCCGAGTACGACATCCGCTACGGCGACGGCGGCGACGCCACCCCCATGGACCCCGCGGACTTCCGTCCCCCCAACGGCACCTACCTGATCGCCTACGACGCGCTCGGCGTCCCCGTCGCCTCCGGCGGCTGGCGCGTCCAGGACGCCAACGACGAGGGCAACCGGGACGGCGACGCCGAACTGAAGCGCATGTACGTCGTGGAGGAGATGCGCGGCAGGGGTCTCGCCCGCCGCATCCTCGCCGCCCTGGAGGAGGACGCCCGCGCCGCCGGCCGCGTCCGCATGGTCCTGGAGACCGGCACCAAGCAGCCGGAGGCCATCGCCCTCTACACCTCCAGCGGCTACGAGCCCTGCGAGAAGTTCGGCTACTACCGCTTCCACGAGGACAGCCGCTGCTACGCGAAGTACCTGTAGTCCGCCGGGGAAGCACTCCCCCCTGCGCGAAGTCCCGCCCGCGAGAGGCGACCGGGGCTTCGCGCGGGCAGGCGGCCGACAGCCGCAACAAAGTCGAAGCCCCGGCCGGGTGAACCCGGCCGGGGCTTCGTTGCGTGGACCTGAGGGGATTTGAACCCCTGGCCCCCTCGATGCGAACGAGGTGCGCTACCGGACTGCGCCACAGGCCCTTGCAACGAGTGAAACTTTAGCATCCCGATCGGGGTGCTCAAAAATCCGTTGGCCGGGTGCTACTCGTTCGCGGCCTTGGGACGGTCGCCGTCCTCGTACTGGTCGAACAGCGGGGTGCGTCCGCGCTCGCGGGAGCGGCGGGCGGAGGCGGCGCGGCGGGCGTCGGTGCGGCCGTCGTCCGGGTCCCGGTCGTCGGCCGCCGGCGGGTCCTGCTCCTCGGCCGCCGCCTGCCTCTCCTCGGCCGGTACGGCGCTGGAGCGGGCGGAGCTCCAGGTGTCCGGGGCGCCGAGGTCGACGTCGCCGGAGGCGCGCGGGGCGACGGGGGCCGTCACGTACGTGGGGAGCGGGACGGGGACCGGGTCCCAGCTGTCGCCGCCCTGGCCGGGCCGCCGGCTGCGCTCGCGCTGCTGGTCGACCCACTCGGCGTGGTCGGTCTGCTCGACCAGCGCGCGCCGGTCCGCGGCGAGCGCGGACAGGCCGGGGTCGGTGTCGGCACCGGCTTCCGGGCCCTCCGGTTCGTCCGGGTCGGCCTCGTCGGCTGCGGGACGGCGACGGGGTCGCCGCTCGCGCAGCCGCCGCGCCGCGGCCTCGGCCTGGCGGCGGTCCATCTGGTAGGCGAACCGGCGGCGCTCCTGGGAGCGCAGGTAGGCGATGTAGGCGCTGAGCAGCACGGCGGGCACGCCCGGCGCCCAGAGGAACGCCAGCCCGCCGACGGCGGCGACGACCGCGCCGAGCGTGAAGGCGAGGAACAGCATCGTGATGGTGCGCCGGCGGCGCGCGAGGACCTTCGAGCGCCGGGCGCGCTCGGCGGCGGCCTGTGCGCTGCGGTCCCGGCGGGCGGCGTCCGGGGAGCGGCGCGCGGCGGGGACGCGGCCCTGCGCGGCGGGGCCGCCGGCGGCGGCCGGTTCACCCCGGCCGGCGGGCCGCTCCTCACGCGGGGCGGCCTCCTCCGGCGCGTGCGGTTCGCCGCGCTCGTGCTGGGGGGTCCCGCCGCGTTCCCGCGTGACCCGCCCGTCGCGGCCCGGTTCCGGGTGCTCCTCGGGCGGGGCCGGTACGGGCGCCTGGGTCTGCGGACGGGTCTGGGACACGGCGAAGGCCCGGACGTCCACCATGTCGGTGATCGCATCCGGGTCGTGGACGCCCTGCTCCCCCTCGTCGGCGGAGCGCGCCCGCAGGTCCTTGGCGTACCGGCGCTCCATGCCCGCCCGTCCGGACAGCAGTCGGATGGCGGTGCTGAAGCGTTCCGTCGGACGTGCCTCGTTCAGCTCGTCCTGCCTACGGAGCCACATCGGCACCAAGTAGGCGGCCCAGGCCCCGACAATGACTGCGTAGATGAGGCCGCTGCTGCTCACGTCTCACACCGTAGAGGGGTTTGCACGAGGCCATAGGCCAATTGGGCCGGTGTGTCGCACGATCTGGCTGATATTTCGAACTTTTCTTGTGATGGATGCGATCAGACAGTCGCCGGATCCCGGTAATTGCCGGTTCCGGATCGGTCATCCCGGCCTGCAATTCGAACGTATATTCAATTACCGGGGCCGTGCGGGATTCCGCGGTCGCGCTGTCCGCGTCCGGGCAGTTCATCGCGGGACCGCTCCTGCGCGCGGGTGCGGCGCCAGCGGGCGAGAAGACCGTCGGGGACTTCCTCCGCGGTGAGCGCGAACACGAGATGGTCGCGCCACGCGCCGTCGATGTGGAGATAGCGCGGACGCAGCCCTTCCTCACGGAATCCGAGTTTCTCCACGACCCTGCGGCTCGGCCCGTTCTCGGGGCGAATGCAGACCTCGATGCGGTGCAGTCCGACGGCGCGGAAACAGTGGTCCACCACCACCGCCACGGACGTGGGCACCACGCCCCGGCCGGCCACCGCCTCGTCCACCCAGTAGCCGATGTGGCCCGAGCACATCGAACCCCAGGTGATCCCGGCGACCGTCAACTGCCCGACCAGTCGCCCCTGGTACTCGATGACGAACGGCAGCATGCGGCCCGCGTTGGCCTCGGAGCGCAGGTGGCGCACCATCTGCCGGTAGGTGGGGCGGTGGGTGACGGGGCCGCTGGGCGTGGGCGGCGGGATGGTCGCCTCCCAGGGCCGCAGCCAGTCCCGGTTGCGGCGGTTCACCTCGCGCCAGGCCTTCTGGTCGCGCAGCTTTATCGGCCGGAGGACGATGTCGCCGTCCCTCAGCTCCACGGGCCAGTACGGCGTGTTCAGCGCGCACCCCCGTCGCCGGCGTCCGGACGGGGGTGGTCCCCGCCGCGCAGCTGGTCCACCGCGTGCCTCAGCAGCGGCTCCAGGACGGCGAGGCCGTCCTTCACCCCGCCGCTGGACCCAGGCAGGTTGACGATCAGCGTGGCGCCCGCGACGCCCGCGAGGCCGCGGGAGAGGGCGGCGGTGGGCACCTTGTCCCTGCCGTACGCGCGGATGGCCTCCGCGATGCCGGGGACCTCGCGGTCGATCACGCGGCGGGTGGCCTCGGGGGTGCGGTCGGTGGGCGAGATGCCGGTGCCGCCGGTGGTGACGACGACGTCGTACCCGGCGTCGACGGCCGCGCGCAGGGCGGCCTCCACGGGGTCGCCGTCGGGAACCACCTGCGGGCCGTCGACGGCGAAGCCGAAGCGCTTCAGGCCGTCGGCGATCAGCGGGCCGCCCGTGTCCTGGTAGACGCCGGCCGCGGCGCGGTTGGACGCCGTGACGACGAGGGCCCGGTACGGGGCCGCGGGGGGCGTCATGACCGGCTCCAGTCGCCCGACTTGCCGCCCGTCTTCTCCTCCACCCGCACGTCCGTGATAACCGCCTCCTTGTCGACCGCCTTGACCATGTCGATGACGGTGAGCGCGGCCACGGACACGGCGGTGAGGGCTTCCATCTCGACGCCCGTGCGGTCCGTCGTCCGTACGGTCGCCGCGATCTCCACGGCGTCGTCCGCGACCGACAGGTCCAGTTTCACACCGGACAGCGCCAGGGGGTGACACAGCGGGATCAGGTCGGGGGTGCGTTTGGCGCCCATGATGCCCGCGATGCGCGCGGTGGCGAGCGCGTCGCCCTTGGGCACGCCCTCGCCGCGCAGCAGCTCGATCACGCGGGGCGCGACGAGCACGCGGCCGGTGGCGCGTGCGGTGCGGGCGGTGACGTCCTTGGCGGACACGTCCACCATGCGGGCGGCGCCCGCCTCGTCGATGTGGGTCAGACGGGACTGGTCGTCGGTGGGTCCGGGGGTGTCCCCCCGGGATGGCACGGTCATGATCGTGTGGCGCTCCCGGTCCTGGCCCGGCGCGGTGCGGGGCGCGGGCCTGCTGTGCGCGACACGGTACCGCC
Organism: Streptomyces althioticus; assembly: GCA_014649355.1. GTDB lineage: Bacteria > Actinomycetota > Actinomycetes > Streptomycetales > Streptomycetaceae > Streptomyces > Streptomyces althioticus. The sequence goes on along the minus strand of BMSW01000004.1, from coordinate 312,923 downwards.
AACGGGCGGTGCTCAGCCGAGCAGGACCACCTCGACCTCGGTGCCGGGCGCCACGTCCTCGACGTCCTCGGGCACGACGACGAGCGCGTTCGCCTGCGCGAGGGCGGCGACCAGATGCGATCCGGCGCCGCCGACGGGCGTGACGACCCCGTCGGCGTACCGGCCGCGCAGGAACTGGCGGCGTCCCTTCGGCGAGGTCAGCGCCTTCTCCGCCCTCAGTTCGGCGCGGACGCGCGGCCGGTGGACGTCCTGGAGCCCCATCAGGGTGCGGATGGCGGGGCGGACGAACAGCTCGAAGGAGACGTAGGAGGAGACCGGGTTGCCGGGGAGGGCGAGCAGCGGGGTGTGGTCGGGGCCGATGGAGCCGAAGCCCTGCGGCTTGCCCGGCTGCATGGCGAGCCTGCGGAACTCCACACCGCTGCCGGGCTCGTCCTCGTCGCCCGCGTGCGACAGCGCCTCCTTGACGACGTCGTACGCCCCGACGCTGACGCCGCCGGAGGTGACCATGAGGTCGGCGCGGACGAGCTGGTCCTCGATGGTGTCGCGGAGGGTCTCGGCGTCGTCGGCGACGGCGCCGACGCGGTAGGCGATCGCGCCGGCTTCACGGGCGGCGGCGGTGAGGGCGAAGCTGTTGGAGTCGTAGATCTGGCCGGGGCGCAACGGCTCGTCGGGCTGGACGAGTTCGCTGCCGGTGGAGAGGACCACCACGCGCGGGCGCGGGCGCACCCGGACCGTGCCGCGGCCGACGGCGGCGAGCAGGGAGATCTGCGGCGGGCCGAGGACGGTGCCGGCCTCCAGGACGCGGTCGCCGGCCCGGACGTCGCTGCCCTGGGCGCGCACGTGCGCGCGGGCGGGCGCGGGGCGGTGCACGGCGACCTGTCCGGTGGCGCCGTCGGGGGCGAGACTGCGGGCGCGCATCCCGGCGGCGGGGCCCTCGCCGAGTCCGCCGTCGGTCCACTCGACGGGGACGACGGTCTCGGCGCCGGGCGGGAGCGGGGCGCCGGTCATGATGCGCGCGGCCTGGCCGGGGCCGACGTGCACGGGGTCGGCCGCGCCGGCCGCGACGTCGCCGACGACCTCGAGGGAGGCCGGGTACTCCTCGCTCGCGCCGGCGACGTCCGCGACCCGCACCGCGTAGCCGTCCATCGAGCTGTTGTCGAAGGGGGGCAGGGAGACCGGGACCGTGATGTCCTCGACGAGGACGCAGCCCTGTGCGTCGAGGAGGTTCAGCTCGATGGGGTCGAGCGGGCGGACGGTCGCGAGGATGTCGTCCAGGTGCTCGTCCACCGACCAGAGGTGGTCCGGTTCTGCGGTGCGGGGCGCGGCGCTGCTCAACGTTGCTGCATCTCCTCGGTGACGAATCGCTGGAGCCAGGTCCGGAAGTCCGGTCCCAGGTCCTCACGTTCGCACGCGAGACGGACAATGGCACGCAGGTAGTCCCCGCGGTCGCCGGTGTCATAGCGGCGGCCCTGGAAGATGACGCCGTGCACCGGCCCGCCGAGCGTGGCGTCCGCGGCGAGCTGCTGGAGGGCGTCGGTCAGCTGGATCTCGCCGCCGCGGCCGGGCTCGGTCTTGCTCAGCACGTCGAAGACGGCCGGGTCGAGGACGTAGCGGCCGATGATGGCGTAGTGGGAGGGCGCCTCCTCGCGGGAGGGCTTCTCGACCAGTCCGCTGAGCCGGACGACGTCGGCGTCGGTGGTGGCCTCGACGGCGGCGGAGCCGTAGAGGTGGATCTGCTCGGGGGCCACCTCCATCAGCGCGACGACGCTGCCTCCGTGCTCCTGCTGCACCTCGATCATGCGCTGGAGCAGCGGGTCCCGCGGGTCGATCAGGTCGTCGCCGAGGAGGACGGCGAAGGGCTCGTCGCCGACGTGCGGGGCGGCGCACAGCACGGCGTGGCCGAGGCCCTTGGGGTCGCCCTGACGGACGTAGTGCATGGTGGCGAGGTCGCTGGACTCCTGGACCTTGGCGAGACGTTCGCCGTCGCCCTTCTTCTCGAGCGCGGACTCGAGTTCGTAGTTGCGGTCGAAGTGGTCCTCGAGCGGGCGCTTGTTGCGGCCCGTGACCATGAGGACGTCGTCGAGGCCGGCGGCGACGGCCTCTTCGACCACGTACTGGATCGCCGGCTTGTCGACCACCGGCAGCATCTCCTTGGGCGTGGCCTTGGTGGCCGGCAGGAACCGGGTGCCGAGGCCGGCGGCGGGGATGACAGCCTTGCTGATCCGCGGGTGTGACTGAGACATGGGCGACACCCTAGCCGGTGTCTTTGCACTGAATCTGTGACTCCGCTGAAAAAATGCTCATATGAGCACATTAAGACAGTACGGGAATCGACTTGAGACAGAACCAGGGCCAGCCCGAACCTGACAAGCGCACGCGACGGCGCGAAGTCCTCCAGGTGAGGAACGGATTGACGGCCGATGACGTTCAGGCGCACGCCGGCGCCCTGGCCCGCCGGGCGCTCGCGCTGCCCGAGCTGGCGGAGGCCCGCACGGTCGCCGCGTACGTCTCCGTGGGGAGCGAACCGGGCACGCTCGCGCTGCTGGACGCGCTGTGCGCGCGGGGCGTGCGGGTGCTGCTGCCCGCGCTGCTGCCCGACAACGACCTGGCGTGGGGCGTGTACCGGGGCCCGGACTCCCTGCTGCCCGCGGAGCACGGCGGCGGGCGGATGACCTTGCTGGAGCCCGCCGGGGAGCGGCTGCGCCCCCGGGCCGTGACGGAGGCGGACGCCGTGCTGCTGCCCGGTCTCTCCGTGGACGCCCGCGGGATGCGCCTGGGCCGAGGCGGCGGCTCCTACGACCGCGTCCTCGCCCGCCTGGAGCGGGCCCGCGTGCGTCCGGCGCTGGTGGTGCTGCTGTACGACTGGGAGGTCGTGGAGCGGGTGCCGCAGGAGCCGCACGACCGGCCGGTGGACGCCGTGGTGACCCCGTCCGGGGTGCGGCGGTTCGGCCGTCCGGCTTCCGAGGCCTGAGAGACGCGGACCGGCCTCCACGCGCGCGTGGAGGCCGGCCGTCGTGCCCGCGGGGTGCGGGTCAGGGCTTGAGCACCAGGTGGTCGGTGGTGGCGTCCTCGACCGCCTTCTCCGAGAAGGGCCACTCCAGCAGTTCGCCCTCGGCCCACTTGTCCGTCTGGTCGACGTAGTGGGCGTTGTAGGCGTGCCCGGAGGCGCCGGTCAGGTTGATCCAGCGGGACTTGTCGAGGTCGTCGAGGTTGACGACCATCCGCATGGACGGCACCCACACCACGCCGTAGCCGCCGGCGGCGTTCCAGCCCGTGGCGTTGACGGTGGCCTCGCCGCCGCCGAGGTTCCACGGGCCGCGGTTGAGCACGTACTTCACGAAGCCGGGCCCGTCGCTGCCGAGGGTCTGGTTGTCCAGGAACAGGCGGTGCAGCCGGCCCCAGTTCCAGGTGTCGATGTCCTTGCCGAGCTTGGCGGTCAGCTCCCACCGGGCGTCGATCATGGCCCGCTTGAACAGCTCGTCACGGTTCTCCGCGCCGGGGCGGGTGCCGCGCTTCGGCGTGGTCCACCACTCGCTGTCCTCGTCGGCCATCAGCCGCCGGACCACCTCGAACCAGCGGTCGCCGCCGTCCGGCTGCGCCTGGCTCGCGGAGCGCTGGCCGCACTCGCGGACCTTGGCCGCCTCGTCGGCCGGGCCGGTGGTGTTGACCGGCTCGACCCACAGGCACTGGCCCTTGACCCGCAGCTCCTTGGGCAGCTTGTGGCCGAAGGAGAGCTTGAGGATGTTGCGCCAGACGGAGTTGAAGTACGCGGCGGCGGCCGAGTCGGCGTCCTGGGTGTAGTCCCAGCCCTCCAGCAGCTTCTGTGCCTGGCGGACGTGCTCGTCGCCGACGTCGATCTTGAGCAGTTCGGGCACCAGCAGCTTGGCGATGGAGCTGGAGTTGTCCAGCTGCATCTGCCGCATGTCGTCGGTGGAGATCTTCCCGCCGTCCTTGATCTTCGACTGGATCAGGTCGTTGATCCGCTGGCTGCGGGCGCCGTAGCCCCAGTCGGTGGTCAGCGTGTACGGGTAGTCCTCGTCGACGACGGCCTGGTTGGCGGTGACGATGTAGCCGCGCTCGGGGTCGAACTCGTAGGGCAGTTCGTCCTGGTCGACCCAGCCGGTCCACTCGTAGTCCGGGTCCCAGCCGGGCGCGGGGACGGAACCGTCGTGCTTCTTCGCCCGGGTCGGGATCTTGCCGGGCAGCGTGTACCCGATGTGGCCCTCGGTGTCCGCGTAGACGAGGTTCTGCGAGGGCACCTCGAACAGCTCGGCGGCCTCGCGGAAGTCGGCCCAGTCCTTGGCGCGGTTGATCGCGAAGACGGCGTCCATGGTGCGGCCGGGGTCCAGGGCGGTCCAGCGCAGCGCCACCGCGTAGCCGTCGCCCCGGTCGGGGGCGGCGCTCTCGACGGCGGCCTTCTTGCCGGTCTTCACCAGCTCGTCCGAACGGTCCGACAGCAGCGGGCCGTTGTTGGTCTCGCGGATCACGATCTTCCGCGAGGAGCCGCCGGCGACCTTGATGGTCTCCTCGCGCGTCTCGAACGGCACCACCTTGTCGCCGTACTGGTAGCCGTCGCCGGTGATCTTCTCCAGGTACAGGTCGGTGACGTCGACACCGGAGTTGGTCAGGCCCCAGGCGATGTCCTGGTTGTGGCCGATTATCACGCCCGGCATGCCCGCGAAGGTGTAACCGGTGACGTCGTAGCGGCACTTGTCGGAGACGTCGCGGCAGTGCAGGCCCATCTGGTACCAGACGGACGGCAAGGAGGCCGACAGGTGGGGGTCGTTGGCGAGCAGCGGCTTGCCGGAGACGGTGTGGTCGCCGGAGACGACCCAGGAGTTGGAGCCGATGCCGTCGCCGTTCACGCCGACGGCGGTGGGGAGGTCCTCCAGCACCCGCTGGAGTCCGGTGAGCTGGCCCTCGAAGCCGGCCGCGTCGCCCTCCGCACCGGAGCCCGTGCCGCCTTCCGTGCCGCCGCCGAGCTCCGAACCGGCGCCGTCGCCGGTGCCGGTGCCGTCGCCGGAGCCGGAGCCGTCGCCCTCGCCTTCGCCTTCGCCGTCACCCGAGCCGCCCTCGGCCTCGAACGTGCCGCTGCCCTCGTCGTAGCCGCCCTCCTGCACGATCGGCTTGTTCCGGCCGTACGGGTACGACGGGTACAGGTCGGCGATCTGCTTCGGGCCGAGGCGGCTGGTCAGCAGCGCCCGGTCGATCTCGTCCTGCATGTTGCCGCGCAGGTCCCAGGCCATCGCCTTCAGCCAGGCCACGGAGTCGACCGGCGTCCACTCGCCCGGCGCGTAGTCGTTCTCGAAGCCCAGTGCCGCGTACTCGAGGGAGATGTCCTTGCCGTCCTTGCCCTCCAGGTAGGCGTTGACGCCCTTGGCGTACGCCTGGAGGTACTTCTTGGTGGCGGGGGACAGCTTCTCCTCGTACTCCTGCTTCGCGACGCGGTCCCAGCCGAGGGTGCGCAGGAACGCGTCGTTGTCGACCTGGCCCGCGCCGAACATCTCCGACAGCCGGCCGGACGTCATGTGCCGGCGCACGTCCATCTCGTAGAACCGGTCCTGCGCCTGGACGTAGCCCTGCGCCATGAACAGGTCCTCGTCGGAGGAGGCGTAGATCTGCGGGATGCCGTAGCCGTCGCGTCTGACGTCGACGGGCCCGGAGAGTCCTTCGAGGGTGATCGACCCCTCGGTCTGCGGGAACGAGGCGCGCACGGTGCTGACGGACCAGTACGCCCCGTAGGCGACGCCTCCGATCAGGGCCAGCACCAGGACGAGCACGACGAGACGGCCTTTGCGCCCCTTCTTCCTGCCGGACGTGCCGGCGGCCTGCTGACCCGTGGAGGCGGCGGTGGTGTCGGTGGGCATCGCTGTCCTTGCTGTCCTAACGCGAGCGGCAGGTCGGGCTGTGCTTTTAACTGAGCGCTGGAGCAACGATAGGCGCAGGGCTCCGCGCCCCTTGACGCGGAGTGGGGAACCAGCCCGGACGGGCGTTCGATCTTGCCGCCTTCCGCGTCAAGAACGCGTCAAGAGTTAGGTAAGGTAACGAAGTAGTTCGCCGTGACAATCGAAGCGGTTCGCCCGGAAAGCGGGCGCATCGCCCGCGACGGACGCGCGCTCCCTCACGGGTGCGCCAGGGCCGGGGAAGGGAACGCCGCTGACTGTCCACCACCTCAACCAGCTCCTGCTCGTCTGCTCGCTCGTTCTGCTCGTCGCCGTGGCGGCGGTCCGGATCTCCTCGCGCAGCGGGCTCCCCAGCCTGCTCGTCTACCTGGGCATCGGCATCGCCATCGGCCAGGACGGCATCGGCGACATCCAGTTCGACAACGCCGAGTTGACCCAGGTGATCGGGTACGCGGCCCTGGTCGTGATCCTCGCCGAGGGCGGTCTGGGCACCAAGTGGACCGAGATCAGACCGGTCCTGCCCTCGGCGGCCGCGCTGGCGCTGGCCGGCGTCGCGGTGAGCGTCGGCGTGACGGCCACGGCGGCGCACCTGCTGATCGGGCTGGAGTGGCGGCAGGCGCTCATCATCGGCGCGGTGGTCTCCTCGACGGACGCGGCGGCCGTCTTCTCGGTGCTGCGGAAGGTGCCGCTGCCCGCCCGGGTGCGGGGCACCCTGGAGGCCGAGTCCGGCTTCAACGACGCCCCCGTGGTGATCCTCGTGGTGGCCTTCTCCACGGCCGGTCCTGTCGAGCACTGGTACGTGCTGATCGGCGAGATCCTGCTGGAGTTGGCGATCGGCGCCGCCGTCGGTCTCGCCGTCGGCTGGCTCGGCGCCTGGGGCCTGCGGCACGTGGCGCTGCCCGCCTCCGGCCTCTACCCGATCGCCGTCATGGCCATCGCCGTCACCGCCTACGCGGGCGGCGCGCTCGTCCACGGCAGCGGCTTCCTCGCCGTCTACCTCGCCTCGATGCTGCTCGGCAACGCCAAACTGCCGCACTGGCCCGCCACCCGCGGCTTCGCCGAAGGGCTCGGCTGGCTCGCCCAGATCGGCATGTTCGTGCTGCTCGGCCTGCTGGTCACCCCGCACGAACTCGCCGACGACATCGTGCCCGCCCTCGTCGTCGGGCTGGTGCTCACGATGGTGGCCCGTCCGCTCAGTGTCGTGCTGTGCCTGACGCCGTTCCGGGTGCCCTGGCAGGAGCAGACGCTGATGTCCTGGGCGGGCCTGCGCGGCGCCGTGCCGATCATCCTGGCGACCATCCCGATGGTGCAGGGCGTCGACGGCAGCGAGCGGATCTTCAACATCGTCTTCCTGCTGGTCGTCGTCTACACCCTGGTGCAGGGCCCGACGCTGCCCGGACTGGCCCGGCTGCTGCGGCTCGGCGACTCCGGCGCCGCCGACCTCGGCGTGGAGTCGGCGCCCCTGGAGCGGCTGCGCGGCCACCTGCTGTCGGTCACCGTTCCCGCCGGGTCCCGGATGCACGGCGTCGAGGTGGGCGAGCTGCGGCTGCCCACCGGGTCCGCCGTCACCCTCGTCGTGCGGGACGGGACGTCCTTCGTGCCGTCGCCGGAGACGATGCTGCGCCGCGGCGACGAACTCCTCGTCGTCGCCACCGACCCGGTGCGGGACGCGGCGGAGCGCCGGCTGCGCGCGGTCGCCCGGGGCGGCAAGCTCGCCGGCTGGCTGGGCACCGGCCGGGACACCGAAGGATCGCAGGCCGGACGCTGAGAGGATGCTCACCTTCACAGGCGTGCACGCCGTCACCCCCTGTATCATGAAGCGACCCCAGATCGAACCAACTCTGCCTGACGCAGAGCTGGCGCGACCGTATGGCGGCCGGGCGCCCTGAGCTGTGGCGCCGGTATCTACCGCAGTCAGCGCAAGAGGACAGCTCTCGGCGTGCCCGCGCGACCTCGCGCGGGGCGCTACCAGGTGGCGGAAAGGCACGGGCCGTGGCATCCACGGTCACCACGTCGAAGGACTCGGCGGCCACCTCCCGACCGGGATACGGCCGCCTGCTGCGCACCCGCGGCGCGTGGACGTTCCTGCTCCCCGGCTTCGCGGCGCGTCAGCCGTTCGCGATGCTCACCCTCTCCATCGTGCTGCTCGTCCAGCACACCACCGGCTCCTACGGCGCGGCCGGCGCCGTCGCGGCCGTCACCGGCGTCTCCATGGCGCTGTTCGCCCCGTACACCGGCCGGCTCGCCGACCGGCACGGCCAGCGCGCCGTGCTGGTGCCGGGCGTGCTGGTGCACGCGGCGGCCGGACTCGCCCTCACCGCCCTCGCGCTGAACGGCGCGCCGCTGTGGGCGCTGTTCGCCGCGGCCGTCCCCACCGGCGCCTCCGTGCCGCAGGTCGGGCCGATGGTCCGCGCCCGCTGGGGCGTCCGTCTCAAGGGCTCCCCGCTGATGGCGACCGCCGCGGCCTTCGAGTCCGTCACCGACGAGTTCACCTTCGTCGTCGGCCCGCTGCTGGCCACCGCGCTGTGCACGACGGTCGACCCGTCCGCGGGCCTGGTCACCGAGGCCGCGCTCACCCTGGTCGGCGGTCTGCTGTTCGCCGCTCAGAAGGGCACCCAGCCGCCGGTCGCCACGACCGCCGACGGCCACACGCGCGTACGGCACGCCTCCGCGCTGCGCGTGCCCGGCGTGCGCGTGCTGATCGTGACGTTCCTCGGCATCGGCTCCGTCTTCGGCGGCATGCAGGTCTCCCTGGCCGCGTACACCGAGTCCATCGGCGAACCGGGCCTCAACGGCGTCCTGTACGGCGTCTTCGCCGCGGGCAACATGCTCGCCGGCCTCGCCTGCGGCGCGATCGCCTGGAAGGTCGCCCCGCAGCGCCGCCTGATCGTCGCCTACGCCGCCCTCGCGCTGGCCGCGTCCGCGCTGTGGACGGCCGACTCCTCGCTGCTGCTGGGCGCGCTCGGCCTGCTGGTCGGCATGTGCATCGCCCCGGCGCTGATCACCGGCTACACGCTGGTGGAGAGCCTGGTCCCGGCGGGCGCCCGCACCGAGGCGTTCACCTGGCTGACCGGCGCCGTCGCGCTGGGCCAGGCCGCCGCCGTCACCGTCGCCGGACAGTTCGAGGACCGGCTGTGGGACGGCGCCGGGTTCCTGGTGCCGATGGGCGGCACGCTGCTGGCGCTGGCGACCCTGCTGGCCCTGCGCTCGCGGCTCGCGGGTGCTCCGCGCGGGCGTACCGTCGCACGTGGCATGGGTCACCGCGAGCCCGTCGCAGTGGACTAGGCCCGCGGAATGCGTCACTATGGACCGTCGTTAGCACTCATTGAGTGAGAGTGCCAGGAGGAAGACAGTGCCGACCTACCAGTACCAGTGCACCGAGTGCGGCGAGGGCCTCGAGGCGGTGCAGAAGTTCACCGACGACGCCCTGACCGAGTGCCCCAACTGCCAGGGCCGCCTGAAGAAGGTGTTCTCCGCGGTCGGCATCGTCTTCAAGGGTTCCGGTTTCTACCGCAACGACAGCCGCGGCTCCTCGTCGAGCTCCTCGCCGGCGTCGTCGAAGTCCTCCGGATCCTCTTCGTCGAGTTCTTCGTCGTCGAGCTCTTCGTCGTCGGACTCCGGTTCGAGCTCGTCCTCGTCCGGCTCCTCCGGCAGCTCGACGAGCACCACGGCGGCCTGACCGCCCGACGCACGCTTCCCCTGGGCCCTGCCGTCCCCCGACGGCGGGGCCCTCGGTGTGTCCCGGCGCCACCGGGGCGGCCGACGGGGCTCTCTCCCGGCCTTTCCGGGTGCCGTTAGGGTCGGGCCATGGCGAACATGGCGAACGCCGAGATCGGCGTCATCGGCGGATCCGGCTTCTACTCCTTCCTCGACGACGTGACCGAGGTCCAGGTCGACACCCCCTACGGGGCGCCCAGCGACTCCCTCTTCCTCGGCGAGGTGGCCGGCCGGCGGGTCGCCTTCCTGCCCCGGCACGGACGCGGCCACCACCTGCCCCCGCACCGCATCAACTACCGCGCCAACCTGTGGGCGCTGCGGTCGGTCGGCGTGCGCCAGGTCCTCGGCCCGTGCGCGGTGGGCGGTCTGCGCCCCGAGTACGGACCGGGCACGCTCCTGGTGCCGGACCAGCTCGTGGACCGCACCAAGTCCCGCGCCAACTCCTACTTCGACGGGCTGCCGCTGCCCGACGGCACCGTGCCGAACGTCGTCCACGTGTCCCTGGCCGACCCCTACTGCCCCACCGGGCGGGCGTCCGCCCTGAAGGCGGCCCGCGGGCGGGACTGGGAGGCGGTCGACGGCGGCACGCTGGTCGTCGTCGAGGGCCCGCGCTTCTCCACCCGCGCCGAGTCGCTGTGGCACCAGGCACAGGGCTGGTCCGTGGTGGGCATGACCGGGCACCCCGAGGCGGCCCTCGCCCGTGAGCTGGAGCTCTGCTACACGTCGTTGACGCTGGTCACGGACCTGGACGCGGGCGCCGAGACGGGTGAGGGCGTCTCCCACGACGAGGTGCTCCAGGTGTTCGCGGCCAACGTGGACCGGCTGCGGGGGGTGCTGTTCGACGCGGTGGCGGCGCTGCCGTCGACGGAGGAGCGGGACTGTCTGTGCGCGTCGGCGCTGGGCGGGATGGATCCGGGGTTCGCGTTGCCGTAGGTGGCGCCGGGTCGCGGGGTGGCGGCGGGGCTTATGGGGCGGGGCGTCGCGGAGGCGGGGCGTCGCGCTGGCGTGGAGGTGGGGCGTCGCGTTGGCGTGGAAGTGGGGCGTCGCGGAGGCGGAGGCGTCGCGGGGGCGCGGAGGCGCTCGTTCGGGTGGCGCGGTTTTCCACAACTGAGGATGCGTTCACAGCCCCCGGCGGGATTCCGTCGGGGGCTTCATCGTGAGGTGCGCAAGCCGTTCCCGCGTCCCAGGTGGTGGCCCCGTGTCCATGTCGTCCATGTCGTCCGTGTCGTCCGTGCCCTCGGTGCCCTGCGCACCCTCGGCGTACCGTCGCTCCCCGTTCCCGCGTCCGCACGGTGCCGATGTGCCGCCGCCGTGCGAGGTGCCGCACTTCGACCCGGTGCGGGTGCGCGGCGTGCTGCCGCTCGCGGGCAGGCTGGCGCGGCACCGCAGACGGGCGGTGGCGGTCGGTCTCGCGGTGACCGCGGCCGCGCTCGTCGCGGCGGGCCCGAGGGACAGCGACCGCTCGCGCGGACATCCCGAGCCGGCCCGGGCGGCGGCCGGGACCCCCGTGCCGTCGGGCGGTGACGACCGTCCCGTACGGCAGCGGCGCGCGGGCGCGCCGGTCTCCGCGCCGGTGCGGATCGCCGACGGGGCCACGGTCCGGCTGCTGCGGCCCGGCGACCGGGTGGACGTGATCGCGGCCGAGGAGACGGTGTCCGGCGGTGAGGCCCGAGTGGTCGCGCGCGGGGCGCGGGTCACGGAGGTGCCGGAGCCGCCGGACGGCGACGGGGGCGCGCTGGTCGTCCTGTCGGTGCCGCGCGACACGGCCGCCGAGCTGGCCGGCGCGAGCGCCACGGCCCGGCTGGCGGTGACGCTGTGGTGACGCGCGCGGCGCCGGGCGCCCTGACCGGCCGGCGGCCGTCCCCGTCCGCCCTCTCAGCTCCCCCCGTACAACTCCCCGTACGACGGCCACGCGCCGCCCGGTCCGTCCACCGGGTCGGCGGCCCGCACGGCGCGGACGATCGCCCGGGTCACCAGGTCCGCGCCCGCCGCGAGCACCTCGTTCAGCGCGAGCGGGTCCTTCGCGTCCAGCGGTCGGGTGCCGGTGGCCAGGGTGAAGACGGTGTCGCCGTCGTTCAGCAGATGCACCGGGCGGACGGCGCGCGCGATGCCGTCGTGCGCGGTACCGGCCAGCTTCTGCGCCTGCGCGCGGGTCAGGTCGGCGTCGGTGGCGACCACGGCGAGGGTGGTGTTCATCGGCGGCGGGGCGTTGCGCTCGGCCGCCTCCGCCAGCCGGCGCCGTGCGGCCCTGTGCACCTCGGGGCCGGGCAGACGCGGGCGCCCGCCGAAGTAGTCCCCGTAGAGGACCCCCGTCTCCAGGTCCACCGCCGACCCCACCGCGTTGGCCACCACCAGCGCGGCCACGGTCACCCCCGACGGCAGGACCGTGCTCGCCGAGCCGACCCCGCCCTTGAGCTGGCCGACCACGGCGCCCGTCCCGGCGCCCACGCATCCCTGCGGCACCGGCGCCCCCGGACCGGTGGCCGCGGCGGCCTCGACCGCCGCGCGGCCCAGGGAGGCGTCGGGCCGGGCCCGGAAGTCGCCGCCCCGGCGCAGGTCGAAGACACAGGCGGCGGGCACGACGGGCACCACGTGCGTCGGCTCGGGACCGACCCGCACCCCGCGGCCCTGCTCCTCCAGCCAGGCCATCACCCCGGAGGCCGCGTCCAGGCCGAAGGCGCTGCCGCCGGTGAGGGTGACCGCGTCCACGCGCTGCACCACGTTGCGCGGGTCCAGCGCGTCGGTCTCCTTCGTGCCGGGTCCGCCGCCGCGTACGTCCACCGCGGCGACCGCGCCTCCCTCGGGGGCGAGCACCACCGTGGTCCCGGTGAGCCATCCGTCGCCGGTCCGCGTCGCGTGCCCCACGCGCACGCCGGCCACATCCGTCAGAGCGTCAGCCTTCATGGGGGCAGTCATGCCCCCGCGGCCCCGGCCGTACCCTGGAGGCATGAGTACCGCCCCCGAGCAGCCGCACGAGCCGAAGCCCGCGCTCGTCTTCGACGACCCGCTGGACCAGCCGGCCTCCGACGACACGGACCGCGGCTGGGGCGAGCGACCGTCCGGCGACAGCGCCGCCGACCTGAGGCGTTTCCTCGACGAGAAGCCGCCCCACCACATCTGACCGCGCGGCGGGTTCTCCTACCGTCCGTCGTCGGTCCGCCCGTCGCCGGTCCGCCCGCCGTCGTCCGCCCGCAGGTTCCTGCCGCCGCCCTGCGCGCGCTCGGCGAGCAGCGCGTCGCGGATCTCCTTGAGGACTTCCAGCTCGGTCACCTCGACGACCTCGTGGGCACCTTCCTTCGCCTTCCGGCGCGCCTCCACGCGGGCCAGGTACTTCGCCATGGGCAGCACCATCAGGAAGTAGACGACGGCCGCCGTGAGCACGAACTGCAGTGTCGCGCCGAGCACCGAGCCCCACAGGATGCGCACGCCGGTCGCCGCGTCCCCGGTGCCCTCACAGGGGCCCTTGAGGCAGGACGTGTAGCTGTCGAGGTTCTGGGTGCCGAACGCACCGACGAGCGGGTTGATGACCCCTTCCACGACCGAGTTGACGATGTTGGTGAAGGCGGCGCCGATGACGACCGCCACCGCCAGATCGACGACGTTCCCGCGCATCAGGAAGGCCTTGAAGCCCTGCCACAGGCTCGTCTTCTCCTGGTCGCTCACTCCGGGGCCTCATTTCTCGTGCGTAGTGCGGAAGAAAGCGCTCCGCAACTTACGTCACCACCGAGGCGACGTGTCCAGTCGTGTCGGACAGCGGGACGGGAGGGGGCGAAGCCCCCGGCGTGCGCGGGGCGGCGCGCAACGGGTCGCATCCCCTCCCCCACGCACCCCTGAAGTACCGTTTGACCAGGAACAATTCATGTCGGGGCGAGGTCGGCCGGGAACTTCTCGTGTGTTCCGCTCGTCGTCCGGGCATACGTTTTCTCGGTTCCCGGACACGACGTCCGGCCGAGGGGCTACGGTATGCACCCACAAGGTGACATGCAGCAACGCCGGGAGAAGCCTTGAGCGTTCCGTACGAGACGGCAGCGTGCGAACCACCTGACTCGTCCGACTCACCGGAGGAGCATCTCGCGCGCCTCCTGGGCCGCGCCCTGAACTCCTTCGAGCTGCCGGACGAGACGATCCGCCGGCTGGACTGCGCGCTGGCGCACGACGGTTCCCTGCACTCGGCGCACCACAGCGCGGGTCTGCACCGGGAGACCTACCGGCACACGTGGCTGCTGGCGGACGGTTCGGCGCTGACGCTGTGGGAGCTGGTCCACAACAGCGCCCCGGGCAGCGAGCCGCAGCACGAGGTGTACGTGGACGAGGAGGAGTTGCGGACGGCGACCGCGCGGCTGCCGTTGCCGCCGGAGGCCCCGGACTTCGAACTGCCGGTGACGGCGCCCGCGTTCACGCTGCCCGCGGTGCGCCACGCGTACGTCCCGGACGGCTCCCCCGATCACGCGCGGCGTTTACTGCGCCGGGCGGAGAACGCGGACCGGCCGGACGCCGAGACGGCGGCCCTGCTGTCGACGGCGTGCGCGCATCGCATCACGCAGGCCTTCGGCCGTCCTTCGCGGGCGGGCCGTGCGGCGCTGTGCTTCTCGCTGTACGAGCACGCGTTCCTGCTGGGGGACGGCGGTGAGGTCTCGCTGTGGGAGGTCGAGCACACGGTGACGCCGGACGGGCGGCACATGTGCGAGGTGTACGCGAGCGAGGACGCCGCGCGGCGGGCGATGGAGCGCCGGGCCACGCAGGGCCGCTGAACCCCTGGGCGGGGTGGCAGCAGGCCTAGTCCCCTTCGGAGAGACGCCGCACGAGGACGGCGAACGCGTCGCGCTCGGCCTCGGTGAGGCGTACGGTCTCCGCGCTCGGGCCTGTGGCCCGCTGACGCGGGATGGTCGGGGAGCCGTGGTGGGTGTGGACGGGCGCCGGGACGGGCGCCGCCCCGGCGTGGTGGCGCGCGCGCCTGCGGAGGCGTACGCGGCGCCGGAGGGCGTCGGCCAGGCCGGCCGCGCAGGCCACAACCACCAGGGTGAGGACGGTGGCACCCGTCGTCCGCGAGAGGGTCTCGTGCTCAGCCATGCCGCCCAGTACACACCACAGTCCGGGGAGTTGTACCCCGGACCGTGACGATCGTGATCTATATCGCACTAGGCATGAACTGCCCACACACCCCCAAACGGACGCATCGTCACACCGTCCGCGCGGCGACCGTCTCCTTGCGCGTTCCCGCGCCCCCGGCCGCCGGTGCGAGGGCGGTGTCCTCGCCCGGCGCCGGACCGTCCGGACCGGCGGCCCCGCGCAGGCCCTTGAGGACGATCACGAGGGCCGTGGTGACGCCGACACCGGCCGCGATGGCGACCAGGTAAAGCAGCGGGTTGCCGATCAGGGGCACCACGAAGATGCCGCCGTGGGGTGCGCGCAGGGTGGCGCCGAACGCCATGGACAGGGCGCCGGTGACCGCGCCGCCCGCCATCGAGGCGGGGATGACGCGGAGCGGGTCGGCGGCGGCGAAGGGGATGGCGCCCTCGGAGATGAAGGAGGCGCCGAGGACCCAGGCGGCCTTGCCGTTCTCGCGTTCGGCGCGGTTGAAGAGCCGGCCGCGCACGGTGGTGGCGAGGGCCATCGCGAGGGGCGGGACCATGCCGGCCGCCATGACGGCGGCCATGACCTTCATCGCGGAGTCGCCGGGGTTCGCGACGGCGATGCCGGCGGTGGCGAAGGTGTAGGCGACCTTGTTGACGGGACCGCCGAGGTCGAAGCACATCATCAGGCCGAGCAGGGCGCCCAGCAGGACGGCGTTGGCCCCGGTGAGACCGTTCAGCCAGTCGGTCATCCCCTTCTGGGCCTCGGCGATGGGCTTGCCGATGACGACGAACATCAGGAAGCCGACGACCGCCGAGGAGATCAGCGGGATCACCACCACCGGCATGATGCCGCGCAGCGCCGCCGGGATGTTCACCTTCTGGATGGCGAGCACCACGCCGCCGGCGATCAGTCCGGCGGCGAGGCCGCCGAGGAAGCCGGCGTTGACGGTGAGGGAGATGGCGCCGCCGACGAAGCCGGGGACGAGTCCGGGCCGATCGGCCATGCCGTAGGCGATGTAGCCGGCGAGGACGGGGACGAGGAAGCCGAAGGCGACGCCGCCGGTCTGGAAGAGCAGCGCGCCCCAGCTGGCGGCCTGGGTCCACACGAAGTGGTCCATGACCGACGGTGCCTCGTTGATCTCGTAGCCGCCGATCGCGAAGCCGAGGGCGATGAGCAGTCCGCCGGCGGCGACGAACGGGACCATGTAGCTGACGCCGGACATCAGCCAGCGGCGCAGGCGGGTGCCGTAGCCCTCGTCGTCCGTGCCCGCGCGTTCGACGGGGGTGGCCCCGTCGGCGGGGCCGGCCGCGGTGGTCTCGCCGCGTGCGGCCTTGTCGCGGACCTCGCCGATCAGGTCGGCGGGGCGGTTGATCGCGGCCTTCACACCGGTGTCGACGGTGGGCTTCCCGGCGAAGCGCTGCTTGTCCCGTACGGGGACGTCGTGGGCGAGGATCACGCCGTCGGCGGCGGCGATCACGGCCGGGTCGAGCCGGGTGAAGCCGGCGGAGCCCTGCGTCTCGACGACGATCTCGACGCCCGCCTCGCGGCCTGCGGTCTCCAGCGACTCGGCGGCCATGTAGGTGTGGGCGATGCCGGTGGGGCAGGAGGTGACGGCGACGATGCGGAAGGGGCGGTCGCCGGCGGGGGCGGCGGAGCCCGTGGCGGTGCCGGCGGAGGCCGCCGCCGGCACCGCCACGGAGTCGTCGGGGACGGTGACCGCGCCCTCGTCAGCCGCGTTCCCGGAAGCCGCGCCCTCATAAGCTCCACCGTCGGAAGCCGCGCCCTCGTCAGCCGCGCCCTCGGAAGCCCCGCCCTCGGAAGTCGCGTCCCCGGGCGCCGTCTCCTCCCCCCGGATCAGCGCCGCCGCGTGCCCCGCGTCGGTCGCGGCGCGGAGGGCGTCGGTGAACTCGGTGTTCATCAGGCGCCGGGCGAGGGCGGACAGCAGAGTGAGGTGGGCGTCGTCGGCGCCGGCCGGGGCGGCGATGAGGAAGATCAGGTCGGCGGGCCCGTCGGGGGCGCCGAAGTCGATGCCGGCGGCGCTGCGGCCGAAGGCGAGGGTCGGCTCGGTGACGTGGGCGCTGCGGCAGTGCGGGATGCCGATGCCGCCGTCGAGGCCGGTCGGCATCTGCGCCTCACGGGCGGCGACGTCGGCCAGGAAACCCTCCAGGTCGGTGACGCGGCCCTGGGCCGCCATGCGCTCGGCGAGGGCGCGGGCCGCCGCTTCCTTGGTGTCGGCGGACAGGTCGAGGTCGACCAGGTCCGCGGTGATGGTGTCGCTCATCGCGGGCTCCTTCGCACGCGTATCGCCCGGGTCGCCCGTACGGCGGGGCGGGCGGGGGTGGGGACGAGAAGGGGACGGGGGAGCTCGTAGGAGAGGTCGTGGGACGTGGGGTCGGTGGGTGTCATCCGGCCGCTCCGTCCAGCGGCCGGTCGACGGGGATGTCGGCGGTGACGGTCACGGCGGCGGGGTCGAGGTCGCCGGGGGTCGGCATGAGGCTGCCGGGGAGGCGGACGGCGGCGGCGCCGTGGGCGACGGCGGAGGCGAGCGCCTCCGGTCCGCGGCCTCCGGCGACGAGGAACCCGGCGAGGGAGGCGTCGCCGGCGCCGACGTTGCTGCGGACGGCGTCGACCGGGGCGGTGCCGTACCAGGCGCCGTCGGCGTCGACGAGGAGCTGTCCTGCGGAGCCGAGGCTGGCGAGGACGGCGCGGGCGCCCGTCTCGCGCAGGTCCTCGGCGGCCTTGAGGGCGTCGCCGACGGTGGTGAGGGGGCGGCCGACGGCCTCGGCGAGTTCCTCGGCGTTGGGTTTGACGACGTCGGGGCGTTCGCGGAGGGCGGCGAGCAGGGCGGGGCCCGAGGTGTCGAGGGCGATGCGCAGGCCGGCGGCGTGGACGCGGGCGACGAGTGCGGCGTACCAGGAGGGGCCGAGGCCTCGGGGGAGGCTGCCGCAGCAGACGATCCAGTCGGCGCCGGCGGCGTGGCGGCGGACGGTGTCGAGGAGGTTCTCCTGCTCGGCGGGGGTGAGGTCCGGGCCGGGTGCGTTGATCTTCGTGAGGACGCCGTCGGTCTCGGCGAGGGCGATGTTGGAGCGGGTGGCGCCGGTGACGGGGACGGGGGCGACCTCGATGCCCTGGGCGTCGAGGAGGTCGGCGACCAGGGCGCCGGGGGCGCCGCCGAGCGGCAGGACGGCGACGGTGCGGCGGCCTGCGGCGGCGACGGCGCGCGAGACGTTGACGCCCTTGCCGCCGGGGTCGACGCGTTCACCGGTGGCGCGGACGACCTCGCCGCGGTCCAGGGACGGCACCTCGTAGGTGCGGTCCAGGGACGGGTTCGGGGTGACGGTGAGGATCATGCGCGTACCACTTCCGTGCCGCCGGCCTCGATGGCGGCGGCGTCCTGCGGGTCGAGCCCGTTGTCGGTGACGAGGAGATCCACGTCGTCGAGGCCGCCGAACCGGGCGAAGTGCTCCTGGCCGTGCTTGGAGGAGTCGGCGAGCAGCACCACGCGCCGGGCGGCGGCCGTCGCGGCGCGCTTCACCGCGGCCTCGGCGAGGTCGGGGGTGGTGAGGCCGTGCTCGGCGGAGAACCCGTTGGCGGCGAGGAACAGCACGTCGGCGCGGATCTCGGCGTACGCCCTGAGCGCCCAGGCGTCGACGGCGGCGCGGGTGCGGTGCCGTACGCGTCCGCCGACGAGGTGGAGCTGGATGCCGGGGTGGTCGGCGAGGCGGGCCGCGACGGGCAGGCTGTGGGTGACGACGGTGAGGGAGAGGTCCGGGGTCAGGAAGCCGGCGAGGCGGCCGGCGGTCGACCCCGCGTCGAGGATCATCGTGCCGTCGGCGGGAACCTCGGCGAGGGCGGCGCGGGCGATGCGGTCCTTCTCGTCGGCGGCGGTCGTCTCGCGTTCGGCGAGGTCGGGTTCGAAGTCGAGGCGTCCGGCGGGGATGGCGCCGCCGTGGACGCGGCGGACGAGTCCGGCGCGGTCGAGGGCCTTGAGGTCCCTGCGGATGGTCTCGGCGGTCACCTGGAACTCCTCGGCGAGCGAGACCACGTCGACGCGTCCGCCGTCGCGGGCGAGGCGAAGGATCTCCTGCTGCCGTTCCGGTGCGTACATGGCCGGCTGCCTCCCGGTTCCGTCCGCGCTCACCCTCGCGGGCGCGTCCGTGTCCGAACGTGTGATTTCGCTGGGAGGCTACGTCGGGATGTCCGGAAAGTAAACAGTCACCGCCCGGAAACGGGCACGACCGGACGTCCGATCATGCCCACTTCCGGGCGGTGGTGCGTCGGAGCGGGCCCGTCAGGGCACCAGCTCCGGCTCCTTCTCCCCCACCGCCGGCGCCGCCTCGACGCCCGCGGCGCCCTCGACGTGCTGCGCCGGCCGCTTCGGCAGGGCGAACATCAGCAGGAAGATCGCGCCGAGCACCGCCGCCACCCAGCCCAGGGCGTGGGTGAAGCCGTCCACGAAGGCGGGACCCACCTCGGCGGGCGCGAGCTTCTCGTCGATGACTCCGAAGAAGACCACGGAGACCAGACCGAGGCCGAGCGCGTTGCCCATCTGCTGCACGGTGTTGATGAGTCCCGACGCCGAACCGGCGTGCTCGCGCGGCGCCTCGGACAGCACCGCGTCGGTCAGCGGGGCCACGACGAGCCCCATGCCGACGCCCATGACGGCCAGCGGGAGCGCCATCTGCCAGGAGGTGATGCCGAGCCCGTAGCGGTCGGCCTCCACCAGGTAGATCAGCACGCCGGCCATCATGACCAGGGCGCCCGCCTGGAGCACCTTGCGGCCGAAGCGCGGGACGAGCTGCTGCACGGACACCCCGGCGGCCACCGACACCGCGACGGAGAACGGCACGCCCGTCAGTCCGGCGCACAGCGCGCTCCAGCCCAGCCCGATCTGCATGTACAGCGTCCAGACGAGGAAGAAGATGCCGAGGCCGACGCCGAACACCGTCTGGACGGCGATGCCCGCCGCGAAGCTCTTCACCCGGAACAGCGACAGCTCGATCAGCGGGGAGCCGTCCCGCGCGCCCTTGGCCCGCTCGTATGCCACCAGGGCCGCGAACACGACGAGCGCGCCCGCCATCGACACGTAGCCCCACACCGGCCAGCCCAGCTCGCGGCCGCGGGTGAGCGGGTAGAGCAGCATGAGCAGGGCGAGGGTGACGAGGGCGACGCCGGGCAGGTCGAGTTTCAGGGCGCGGGGCGCCTTGGACTCGGTGATGAAGCGGCTGCCGAGGACGAGGGCGGCGACGCCGACGGGCAGGTTGATCAGGAAGATGGGCCGCCACTCCAGCCCGAAGAGGTTGCCCTCCGTCAGCAGCGCGCCCAGCAGCGGCCCGGAGACCGCGCCGAGGCCGACGATCGCGCCGAACAGTCCGAACACCTTGCCGCGTTCGTGCGCGGGGAAGGTGGCGTGGACGATCGACAGCACCTGCGGCACCATCAGCGCGGCCATGGCGCCCTGGAGGATGCGGGAGGCGACCAGCATCTCGGGGTTCACGGCGAGCCCGCACAGGGCGGAGGCGACGGTGAAGCCGCCGATGCCGACGAGGAAGACCCGCTTGCGGCCGTGGATGTCGCCGAGCCGTCCGCCGGTGACCAGCCCGGCGGCGAAGGCGAGCGCGTAGCCGGCGGTGATCCACTGGATCTGGCTGAAGGTGGCGCCCTCGTCGCGCTGGATCGAGGGGACGGCGATGTTGACGATGGTGACGTCGACGAGGTCCATGAAGGCCGCGGTCATCACGATGGCCAGCGCGAACCAGCGCCGGCGGTCGCCCGGTACGGGCTGCGGTGTCGGTGCGTGAGCGGTGTCGGTGGAGTGCATGTCCGCGACGCTATGACCCGAGTAGGTCAGATCCGGTCCTAGTGGTGGGGCATGCTCGACGCATGACGACGGACACCCCGGCACGGCTGCTCCAGTTGCTCTCCCTCCTCCAGACGCCCCGCGAATGGCCCGGCGGCGAGCTG
Source organism: Streptomyces althioticus (assembly GCA_014649355.1). GTDB lineage: Bacteria > Actinomycetota > Actinomycetes > Streptomycetales > Streptomycetaceae > Streptomyces > Streptomyces althioticus. The sequence goes on along the minus strand of BMSW01000004.1, from coordinate 292,263 downwards.
GCCGACCGGCTCGGTGTCTCCCGGCGCACGGTCCGGCGGGACGTCGAGCGGCTGCGGGACATCGGCTATCCCGTGCAGGCGACGATGGGTTCGGACGGCGGCTACCGGCTGGTCGCGGGGAAGGCGATGCCGCCGCTGGTGCTGGACGACGAGGAGGCGGTCGCCATCGCGGTCGGCCTGCGGGCCGGCGCCGGGCACGCCCTGGAGGGGGTGGACGAGGCGTCGGTGCGGGCCCTGGCGAAGCTGGAGCAGGTGCTGCCCGGCAGGCTGCGGCACCGCGTGAGCGTGCTCCAGGCCGCGACGACCCCGCTCACCAGCGGGGACGGTCCGACGATCGCCCCGGAGACGCTCACGGTGATGGCGTCCACGGTGGCCGGGCACGAGCGGCTGCGGTTCTCCTACCGCGCCGCCGACGGCACCGAGTCCCGGCGCCTGACCGAACCGCACCGGCTGGTGTCCACCGGCCGCCGCTGGTACCTGGTCGCCTACGACCTCGACCGCGCGGACTGGCGCACCTTCCGTGTCGACCGGGTCAGCGACCCCTTCGCCACGGGCGCCCGCTTCAGCCCGCGTGAACTGCCGACGGGCAGCGCCGCGGAGTTCCTGCGGCGGTCCGTGAACCGCGCGCTCGACTCCTACGAGATCACCGTCACGTTCGCCGCGTCCGCCGCGACGGTCGCGCCGCGGCTCCCGCCCTGGATGGGCGCGCCCGAGCCGCTGGACGAGGACAGTTGCCGGCTGCGGGCGACGGTGAGCGGCCCGAAGGACTGGATGGCGGTACGCCTGGCCATGCTGGGCCACGCCTTCACGGTCCAGGACCCCCCGGAACTGGCGGAGGCGGCCCGCACCCTGGGCACCCGCCTGACGCACGCGGCGGGCGCCGTGGAGTAGCTCCCCGGCGCCCCGGACACACGGGTCCGCACCCGCAGGCGCGCCTGTCACCGCCCTCACGCCGACGCAGGCGCGCCTACACGATGCCCACACCGCCAACGCCCGCGTGACCGCGAGCCGCCCCACGCCCGCCACCGCCCGAGCCTCGGCACCACCGCGCCCTGCGTGCACCCGCCGGATCCAGTGCCCGCACGGGCAGCGCCCGCATCCCCGCGAACCGCCCCACGCCCGTCACCGCCCAGGCCCGGCACCACCACGCCCTGCGCGCACCCGCCGGATCCAGCCCCTCACCGCCAACGCCCGAGTGGGCCCCACCCCACGCCCGTCACCGCCCAGGCCTCGACACCACCACGCCCGTGCCGCCTCTCCCCGCCCCGTCAACGCCCTCGCCCGCCCGCGCCATCGGTCGCGGCCCCCCGCCGTCGACACCTCACGCGCCCGACTCGCGCCCGAGACCTCCCCGCCTCCCCCTCCGCCCCCGCGCCGCCCCGCGCGCTTACCGCCCCCGTGGCCCCGCCACCGCCGCCCACGGAAAGTCCCGCAGCGCGGACAGATTCGCGGCGGCCAGCTCCGCGGGGCCGGCCGGGCCCTCCGCGGGGCCGTCGAGTGCCGCCCAGTTCTCCATGGCGGTGCGGACGGCGGCGCTCGCGGCAGCCGCGGCGAAGCACAGGCGGGTGCGGGTGGCGACGTCGGTGTCCGGTCGCGGGGGCGGGCCGTCGGTCAGCCGGCGGGCCAGCGCGTCCGCCAGATCCCGTTCCGCGGCCCGGCAGGCCTCCGCCCACACCCTGCCCAGCGCGGGGTTGTCCGCCGCGAGCCGGATGAGGGTGCGGACCCAGTTCCAGGACTCCTCGGCGACCCCGAGCCCGGGGGTGAGGGTGTGCCGGGCGGCCTCCTCGAGCACGCGCGGCAGGGGCGTCCCGGCGGGAGCGGCGCGGACCGCGTCCACCCAGCGCCGGGCGCCGAGCGCGTAGAGGGGGCCGATGGCCTCTTCCTTGGTGGGGAAGTACCGGTAGAAGGTGCGCGGGGCGACGCCGGCCGCATGGGCGATGTCCTCGGCGCGGGTGGCGCGCAGACCGTCCCGGACGAACAGCCCGGCGGCGGTGCGGGCGATGTGGAGGCGGGTCCGCGCCTTGCGCCGTTCGGTCAACGAGCCGTCGGCCGCCGGGTCTTCGGGGAACGGCGGGGGCGGCGTCGGAGTGGTGCTGCTCACCTTCGGCAGGCTATGCCCATGTGACACAATCTGCCATCTGGCGGGCCACCCCGGGGTTCAGGTCCGGGGTGACCCGCTGGGAGAGACAGCGAAAAGCCGGGCCCGGCGCCCGGGGGGACAGGCGCCGGACCCGGCGTGGGAAGTCCCGGCGCCGGGGGGGTGGTGCGTCGGGACGTGGCGCGTGGGTCGGCCCGGGGCCCGAGGCCCCAAAGCTTTCCGACTACTGGGTTCTCACGTCTTGTTCCCTGGCCCCGCCGGGTTGAAGCGGCGGGGAACAGCCATGTTTGCGCGGTCTTCCGCCACCCGGCGCACGCGGCCCGCGCCCCTCACGCGACCGCGCGCGGCACGGCCGTCACGCGGGACGTCCGGCGCGCGCTCGCGGGGGCCGGACGCCGCGCCGGCGGACGCACGCTTCCGTCACGCCGCCGCGTCGAACCCGGTGGAACGGGCCAGCTTCTTCAGCTCCAGCAGCGCGTGCTTCTCGATCTGGCGGATGCGCTCGCGCGTCAGGCCGTGCTCCTTGCCGACCTCGGTCAGCGTGCGCTCGCGGCCGTCCTCGATGCCGTAGCGCATCTTGATGATGGAGGCCGTGCGCTGGTCGAGGCGGCCGATCAGGTCGTCGAGCTCCTCGCTGCGCAGCAGCGTCATCACGGACTGCTCCGGCGACACCGCGGAGGTGTCCTCCAGGAGGTCGCCGAACTGGGTCTCGCCCTCGTCGTCCACCGACATGTTCAGCGACACCGGGTCACGGGCCCAGTCGAGCACGTCGGTGACGCGCTCCGGCGTGGAGCCGAGTTCGGCGGCGATCTCCGCGGGCTCGGCGTCGCGGCCGTGCTCACGGTTGAACTCGCGCTGCACGCGACGGATCCGGCCCAGCTCCTCCACCAGGTGGACGGGCAGACGGATCGTGCGCGACTGGTCGGCTATGGACCGGGTGATGGCCTGCCGGATCCACCAGGTGGCGTACGTCGAGAACTTGAAGCCCTTGCGGTAGTCGAACTTCTCGACCGCGCGGACCAGGCCGGCGTTGCCCTCCTGGATGAGGTCGAGCAGCGGCAGACCGCTGCGCGGGTACCGCCGGGCGACGGCGACGACCAGGCGGAGGTTGGAACGGATGAAGATGTCCTTCGCCCGCTCGCTGGCGTCGACCAGGGCCTGGAGTTCCTCGGGGGTGGCTCCTACCTTGTTCTCCTCGCGCCCGTCGAGGATCTGCTGTGCGAACACACCCGCTTCGATGATCTGTGACAGCTCGACTTCCTTGGCGGCGTCGAGCAGCGGCGTGCGCGCGATCTCGTCGAGGTACATGCCGACCAGGTCGCGGTCGGCGATCTCGCCGCCATGGGCGCGAACACTGCTTGCCGAGTCGACCGTCTCGCCGGAGGCGGACTGACGACGGGCGACGGCACGGGTTGCCATGCGTGCTCCCTTGCGATGGTGAGGTCAGCGGGTGGTCCTGCGGACACTCGGCACGGTCTTCAGGGTCTCTTCCGGACTCTGCTCGGGTGCCCGCATCCGTAGGAAACAACGACTGGAATCAGGACAGAATTCCCAACCCGCCCCCCGATTTTTCTGATCATGCAGTACCCTGTCCGGCCACGCAGGGAGGTGCGATGGAGCCGGGTCACGCGGAGGTGCAGGTCAGACCGGGGAACGAGGGTGACCTCGTGGCCCTCACCGACCTCTACAACCACTACGTACGTGAGACGGCCGTCACGTTCGACACCACTCCGTTCACTCCGGCGGAGCGACGCCCCTGGCTGCTCTCCCACCCTGTAGACGGCCCCCACCGCCTGATGGTTGCCACGGCCGCCGGGTCCGGGCGGGTCCTCGGGTACGCCTCGTCGGGCCCGTTCCGCGCGAAGCCCGCCTATGCGACGTCCGTCGAGACGACGGTGTACGTCGCCCCGGACGCCGGCCGGCGCGGCATCGGAACCCTGCTCTACCAGGCCCTTTTCGACGCCCTGGCGGACGAGGGGCTGCACCGCGCCTACGCGGGCGTCGCCCAGCCGAACGCCGCCTCGACGCGGCTGCACGAGCGGTTCGGCTTCCGGTACGTCGGCACGTACCGCGAGGTGGGTCACAAGTTCGGCCGCTGGTGGGACGTGGCCTGGCACGAGAAGGAGCTGTGACGCCACTCCCCCGCCGGCCCCGCCCCACGGGGCACCGCCTCAGCCGAACTGCACCGACCGCTTGGCCAGCCCCATCCAGAACCCGTCGATCACGGACTTCTGTTCCCCGAGCTCGCCCGCCGCGTCCGCGGCGCCCATGGTGACGAAGAGCGGGGCGAAGTGCTCGGTGCGCGGGTGGGCGAGCCGGCCCGCCGGGGACTTGCGGGTGAAGTCGAGCAGCGCGTCCACGTCCCGCGCCTGGAGCGCCTCCCTGCCCCACGCGTCGAACTCGGCCGACCAGGCGGGGATGCCGCCTTGGCGCAGCGCGGCGAGGTTGTGGGTGAAGAAGCCGGAGCCGACGATCAGCACGCCCTCGTCCCGCAGCGGGGCGAGGCGGCGGCCGGTCTCCATCAGCTTCACGGGGTCGAGGGTCGGCATGGAGATCTGGAGGACGGGGATGTCGGCGTCCGGGTACATCTCGACGAGCGGGACGTAGGCGCCGTGGTCCAGGCCCCGGTCGGGGACGTCCTGCACGGGGGCGCCGGGGGCGCGCAGCAGTTTGCGTACCGACTCGGCGAGCTCGGGGGCTCCGGGGGCCGGGTAGGTCACCCGGTAGTAGTGCTCGGGGAAGCCCCAGAAGTCGTAGACCAGGGGGACGGTCTCGGTCGCGCCGAGGGCGAGCGGGGCCTCCTCCCAGTGGGCGGAGACGACGAGGATCGCCTTGGGGCGGGGCAGGCCCGCGGACCAGGCGGCGAGCTCGCCGGGCCAGACGGGGTCGTCGGCCAGGGGCGGGGCGCCGTGGCTGAGGTAGAGCGCCGGCATGCGCTCCTGAGTGGCGGCGGTCATGACGGCGACTCCTTCCTTCGCGAGCGTCTCCTGGAAGCTTCTACTTGAACTCTCAACTTCCACTGACGACTGTACGCCCCATTTGTTTAACCTTCAAGGAGAGCGCCCGTACAGTGGGGTACATGAACACGGCATCCGCATCTTCGGCAGCCGCCGGGGAGCCACGCTGGCTCACCGACGAGGAACAGCGCGTCTGGCGTGCGTACGTCGACGCCACCACGCTCCTGGAGGACCACCTCGACCGTCAGCTCCAGCGGGACGCGGGCATGCCGCACGTCTACTACGGCCTGCTGGTGAAGCTGGCCGAGGCACCCCGCCGGCGGCTGCGGATGACGGAGCTGGCCAAGGACGCCAAGATCACCCGCTCGCGCCTGTCGCACGCGGTCTCACGGCTGGAGAAGAACGGCTGGGTCCGCCGCGAGGACTGCCCCTCCGACAAGCGCGGCCAGTTCGCCGTGCTCACCGACGCGGGCATGGACGTCCTGCGCCGCCACGCGCCCGGCCATGTCGACGCCGTACGGCAGGCGGTGTTCGACCGGCTCACCCCGGAACAGCAGAAGTCCCTCGGCGAGATCATGGGGATCGTCGCCGAGGGACTTCAGCCGAGCGAAGCGGGTGCGGACCTGCCCTGGCTCCGCTGACGCCGCGGAAGCCGGGGCAGACCCTTCGGAACCGCTCGGAAGGGGCGTCCCCTTCCCCTCCCGCGCGGACGGCTCCGGGAGGCGGGCCCGTGGGTCAGTGCATGGCCACCGGCACGGCCGCCTCGTTCTCCGCGGCCGCGTCGGAGGACCCGGCGACCGCCGTGCCGCCCGGACGGCCCGCGTTGATCAGGGTCAGGGCGATGACCGCGGCCGCCACCAGGATCCCGACGGCGAACCAGATGGCGCTGGTGTAGCCCTGCACCTGCCCCTGGAGCTGGACCAGCTGCTGCTGGGCCCGGCCCGAGGCGCCGCCGATGTGGTCGGCGACGTAGGCGGTGGTGGCGGAGGCGGCGATCGTGTTCAGCAGGGCCGTGCCGATCGCGCCGCCCACCTGCTGCGAGGTGTTGACCATCGCGGAGGCGACACCGGAGTCACGCGGCTCGACGCCCAGGGTGGCCAGCGACATGGCCGGCATGAACGCCGTACCCATGCCGAGACCCAGCAGCAGCATGCCGGGCAGCAGCACGGCCGCGTACGAGGTGCCGATCTCCAGCTGGGTCAGCAGCAGCATGCCGACCGCCGCGACCAGGAAGCCGGGGCCCATCAGCAGCCGGGGCGGGACCCGCGTCATCAGCCGGGCGCCGATCTGGGTGGAGCCCGTGATCATGCCCGCGATCATCGGCAGGAAGGCGAAGCCGGTCTTCACCGGCGAGTAGCCCTTCACGACCTGGAGGTAGTAGGTGAGGAAGAGGAACAGGCCGAACATCGCGATGATGGCCAGGCCCAGCGACAGGTAGACCCCGCCGCGGTTGCGCTCGGTGATCACGCGCAGCGGCAGCAGCGGCGCCTTGACCCGTGCCTCGACGGCCACGAACGCGGCGAGCAGCACGGCCGAGGCGACGAACATGCCGATGGTGAGGGTGTCGCTCCAGCCCTCGGACTCGGCGCGGGTGAAGCCGTAGACCAGCGCGACCAGACCCAGGGTGGACAGGATCACGCCGGGGACGTCCAGCGGGGAGCGGTTGCGGCCGCCCTTGGGCTCACGGATGACGAAGTACGCGCCGGCCGCGGCGACCACGGCGAACGGGATGTTCACGAAGAACGTCCAGCGCCAGTCCAGGTACTCGGTGAGGAAGCCGCCGAGGATCAGGCCGACGGCGCCACCGCCGCCCGCGATCGCACCGTAGATGCCGAACGCCTTGGCGCGCTCCTTGCCGTCGGTGAACATCACCGCGAGCAGCGACAGCGCGGCGGGCGCGAGCAGCGCGCCGAACGCGCCCTGGAGTGCGCGGGCGCCGAACATCATCGCCTCGTTGGTGGCCGCGCCGCCCAGCGCGGACGCCAGCGCGAAGCCGCCGAGACCGACCACGAAGGCCCGCTTGCGCCCCCACAGGTCGGCGATCCGGCCGCCGAACAGCAGCAGTCCGCCGAAGGCCAGGGCGTAGGCGGTGACCACCCACTGGCGGTTGCCGTCCGAGATGCCGAGGTCCTGCTGGGCCGAGGGCAGGGCGATGTTCACGATGGTGGCGTCCAGGACGACCATCAGCTGGGCTATCGCGATGAAGGCGAGGGCTTTCCAGCGGTTGGCGTCCGGGCCGCCTGCGTCGGCGCGGCCCGGGGCCTTTCCGGCCGGGGACACTGTTTCAGACATGGGGGTACCCACTTCGGGACTTGTCGCGGAATGAAGATGTGAGTAACGAAAAATCGGACGTGTTGGGCCACGGCGCGTCCCCGTCGACGGCCGTCGGTGCCGGTGCCCGTGATCAGGACGGGCGGCCTGAAGGTGTCAGGAGTCGCTCAGCGGCGCAGATCCTCCACGGTCACGGCCGAACCCCGCAGGACGGAGGGCGCGGGCGCCCGCATGCCGTCCAGGAACAGCTGGAGGTGGCGGTGGACGAAACGGTCGGCGCTCATGCAGGCGGTGCCGGCCGGGGGCCGGCTCAGCTGCGCGACGCCCACCATCAGGTCGCCGTACTCCACGTCGTCCCGCAGTTGCCCGGCCGCGCGTGCGCGGTCCATGAGCTGGGCGACGAGGCTCTCGGCGCGCCGCCGCGCCTCCTCCAGGTCGGAGTGGCTCTGGTCGAAGGTGCTGGAGATCATCGGGCACAACGCGCTGATCCGCTCGTCCGCGGCCGTGTGCGCGAAGCGCTCCAGCGCCTCGAAGGCGTCCCCGGTCTCGTTCAGCGCCTGCTCGGCGGCCTGCACCGTACGGTCCATGACGGAGCAGACCACCTCGCGCACGAGCGCGTCGCGGTCGGGGAAGTTGCGGTACACCGTGGCGTTGCCGACGCCGGCCCGGCGGGCGATCTCGTCGAGCGGGACCTCGGGCCCGAACTCGGTGAACATCTCCCGGGCGGCGGCGACGATCCGCTCCCGGTTGCGCAGGGCGTCGGCGCGGGGCCGGGGCGCCTTGCGCGTCACGGGGGTCTCGGTCGTCGCGGTCACGGTGCACTCCTCGGGGTGTTGCTCTGACGTCTGTTCTTGTCTGCCGTTCTTCGTCTGCGGCGGATCCGGGGATTGCGTCCCCGGATCGTGCGGACACAGGCGTAAACGGGGAGACGATCCCCGGTTATTTCCCGCACGGGAAGTTTTTGATGTGACCCAGGTCACAGTTCTACTCCCGGCGACCCCCACGATCGGACCACCCGGCGAGCGCACCCCCCACCCGTGACGCAGGGTGATCGAGAGGGTGCAGTCGGAGACGGCGGCTGCCGTGCGGAGCGGAGGTCCCCCCATGCAGCCGCAGCCGAGCCGAGGCCGGATATCCCCGCGCCGCCTGGCCGCCCTGGGCTCCGTCGCCGCCCTCACCCTCGCGGTCTGCAGCTCGGCCGGAAGCGGTCACCTCTCCCCCGCCACCACCGCCCCCGGCGCCGGCCCGAGCGCCCTCTCCCGCAGCTCCGCCCACGGCCCGTGCATGATCGGCAGCGACCGCGAGGTCCAGATGTCCGAGGGCATCCCCACGGACCCCGGCTACACCCGCTCCACCGGCACGGTCCGCGCCCTCACCCTGATGATCGACTTCTCGGACGCCCCCGGCGACGGCGACGCCCTGGACCGCTACCGCGAGTTCTTCCCGCAGACCCGCGAGTGGTTCACCACCAGCTCCTACGGCCGCCTCGACTACCGCCCGGAACTGCCCGTCCCCGAGTGGCTGCGCATGCCGAAGTCCTTCCGCCAGTACGGCATAGAGCGCGGCGCCCCCTTCGACCCCGGCTACCGGGAGCTGATCCGCGACATCGTCTCCGAGGCCGACACCGAGGTGGACTTCCAGTCGTACGACCTGGTCAACGTCCTCGTCACCCCCAACGCGGGCCCCGCCGCCCTGGACACCGTCCTGTCCGTCACCTTCGCCGGCAACGACGAGGCCCCCACCGCGGACGGCCGGCCCGTCTCCAACGCGTCGTTCGTCTACTCCCGCCAGGACGACGGCTCCGGCTCCTACGCCCGCACCGGCTACCGCGTGCTGCCCCACGAGAACGGCCACGTCTTCGGCCTGCCCGACCTCTACACCGCCGAGGGCGGCGGCGCCGTCGGCCACTGGGACATCATGAGCGAGGACTGGGGCGCCAACAACGACTTCCTCGCCTGGCACAAGTGGAAGCTGGGCTGGCTGGACACGTCCCAGGTGAGCTGCGTGGCCGGGCACGGCTCGCGGGAGTACGTCCTGACGCCGCTGGCCCGCGCGGGCGGCCCCAAGCTGCTCTTCGTCCCGCTCGACGCGCACTCCGGGTACGCGGTCGAGGTCCGCACCCGCGAGGGGAACGACGAGGCGGTGTGCCGGCCGGGCGTCCTGATCTACCGGGTCGACGCGGACGTGGACACGGGCATGGGCCCGATCACCGTGCACGACGCGACCCGCGACAGCGGCGGCTGCACCCGGGCGCCCAACGTGCACGCGGAACTGTCGGACGCGACGTTCGAGCCGGGGCAGAGCTTCGTGGACCGGGAGGAGGGGGTGCGGGTGGCGGTGCTGGCGGGGGGCGAGGAGGAGTACCGGGTGAGGGTGACGCGCACGACGTCCCGATGACAGCTCGGCGGGGCTGACCGGTCCCTTACAACTCCCCCCGCTAGGTTGCTCCTTGACAGCTGCCGGCCAGCTCTGGGAGGACGCAGTGACGGAGATATCCGCGGCATCGCTCGAGGCGCGCAAGCGCATCAGGACCGACCAGCCGCACACCGCGCGCATCTGGAACTACTGGCTGGGCGGCAAGGACAACTACCCGGTCGACCAGGCCGCCGGCGACCAGATCCGCGAGCTGCACCCCGGCATCGGCGACTACGCCCTCGCCGACCGGCAGTTCCTCGGCCGCGCGGTGCGGCACCTGGCCGGACCGTGCGGGATCCGCCAGTTCCTCGACATCGGCACGGGCCTGCCCACGGCCGACAACACCCACGAGGTGGCGCAGCGCGTCGCGCCCGACTCGCGGGTCGTCTACGTCGACAACGACCCCATCGTGCTGGCGCACGCGGAGGCGCTGCTCACCAGCACGCCGGAGGGCAGCACGGCATACCTCGACGAGGACCTGCGCGACATCGACGCGATCCTCGAACAGGCCGCGAGGACACTGGACTTCGGCAAGCCGGTCGCGCTGGTCCTGCTGGGCGTGGTCATCTTCATCGAGGACGACGAGGAGGCGTACGGGGTGGTGCGCCGCCTGATGGACCGCCTGCCGTCGGGCAGCCACCTCGTCCTCTCCCACACGATCACCCGCCCGGACATGCCGGACGTGGACGCGGCGGTGGCGTTCTGGAACGAGAACGGGACGCCGAAGCTGACGCAGAGGACACCGGGGGCGGTGTCCCGCTTCTTCGAGGGGCTCGAGCTGCTGGAGCCGGGGGTGGTGTCCTGCAACCGGTGGCGCCCGGACGAGGGCTCCGGTGAGGTTCCGGCGGAGGTGGCGATGTTCGGCGGGGTGGCGCGGAAGCCGTGAGGTGAGGTGTCCGGGTGGGTGGGGGCCAGGCGGACCCTGGCCGATCGGCCGGTCGAACTTCACGATCTTCGGCTGTCCCCGACCCCCACCCACCCGGACACCGATCCGGTACCCTGTGGATCGAGCGCCCAGGCGGTCGCCGCTGTCCCCGTGACCGGGCCCGCAGCCACCGACCAGGACGCACGCCTTCGTAGCTCAGGGGATAGAGCACCGCTCTCCTAAAGCGGGTGTCGCAGGTTCGAATCCTGCCGGGGGCACAGCGAGAAGGGCCAGCTCAGGGAGGGTTTCCTCCCGGGCTGGCCCTTCGTCGTGTTCAGGGTCGTGCCACACGCGTGCCACTGGAGTCCACACGAAGTCCACATTCCCTAAGGTCTGATCCGTAAATGATCTCTGAATGGCCTCGGGAGTGGTTGGCCGCCGTGCGGGCCGCTGGCCTATCTGGCGAGGGCGAGGTTGTGGGCGATACCGAGCATGGCGTGGTGGACGCCGTCGCCTTTGAGGCGGCAGTCGCGGAGGATCTTCCAGGTCTTCATGCGGGAGACAACGCGCTCATGGAATCCCAGATCGGCCTCTACAAGACCGAACTGATCAAGCCGCGCAGGCCCTGGCACGGCCTGGCCGACGTCGAGCTCACCACCGCGGAAAGGGTCGACTGGTTCAACAACCAGCGCCTCCACACAGCGATCGGCGACATCCCGCCCCACGAGCACGGCACCAACCACTACGCTCAACACCAGCCCCAACCGACGGCTGGAGTCAACGCATAGAGCCTCCACCGATCCTGGAGCGGTTCGGACCGCACAACCACGCTGCTTATGACGGCATCTGGAGGGATTTGCCCAGTTGGAAGACCACGCTTGACGTAAACCCAACTGGTTTCGCCCAAATCCCAATAGATAGCGTTGGCGCACTCGTGGAAACCCTAGCCCCACCGGGAGCCATCCGTGAACCGCCGTCCCAGATTACTCGCAGCCGCCTCGCTGACCGCTGTCGCGGTTCTGCCGCTGTGCGCCTGCGGAGGCGGAGATGACAGTTCCAAGGGCAATGACAACATCGCTGGGGCGGACACCGGGGGCGATGCGCGACGACCACCGCCGAGCCGATCTCGCTGAAGATCAGCCCCGGCACGGACGACGCGGTCACCTATGCCGCCTCCGGCGAGTGCGAGATCCGCACCGGTAAGATCGGCGAGCCCTACGCCAAAGGCAAGGCCGGCGAGACCCCGCCGTGCGGAGTGAAGTACCTGCGGTCCTCCGGCGACGGCTCGTACAAGCTGCAGGCAACCGTCACCTGGAAGATCAGCTGGACGAGCACCACCGGCCAGGGCGGCGACCTCCCCGACGGCGCCTTCGGCGCCGACCAGGACGTCGTCGTACAGGAAATCCAGGCCGTCAACCGGTAAGCAGTGAACAGCAGTTCAGCCTCTTCATGGGAGATTCGGCGTGGCCGACAGGATGCAAGCGGACCTTGACATGATCAAGGACTGCTCAGACGCGCTCTTCCGTCTCCACAAGGAGTTCGACAAGCACGGCAACCCGGCCGACGGCTACGGCGACGAGTTGGGCAGCGACACGCTCCGGGACGTCTTCGACGATTTCTCCGACACCTGGGAGAAGAACCGCAAGAAGTTGATGAAGGACCTCGAGAACCTGGCCAAGTTCACGCAGAACGCGGCCAAGTCCTACGACGGGCTCGACCACGAACTGGCCAACGCTCTGCGAGAGGCCAAGAAGAGCGGGAAGAAGGGGAAGAAGTGACAGCCCGCCCGAAGGACTGGTCGCCGCTGTACGACTCCGACCCCGTGCCCGGCGACCCCGACGAGGTGGCCAGGCTCGGCAAGAAGTTGCGTGCCATGGCCGACGAGATCGACAGGCAGGCCCGCAACATCAAAGCGCTGTCCTCGGTCGACGGCTGGAACAGTGAGGCCGGCCGGGCCTTTCATGAGACGGCGGGTGACACGGCGGCCCGGCTGAAGAAGGCGTACGACCGCTACGACGAGGCATCGGCCGCGCTCGGCACCAAGGTCATCGACGGGGAGAGCGAGGAGTACGCCAGCGAGCTGCACCGGGCGCAACGTCTGGCGGACAAGGGTCTGCGGGAGTACCGGGACGCCGAGGCCGACTACAAGGCCGCCAACAAGGTGCTGGAGCCGCTCAACGGCAAGGTCCTGACCGGCGACGATGCGGTGACGCACAGCAAAGAGCAGAAGAAGCACGACGATGCCGCGCAGCTCATGCTCGAAGCCGAAAAGAAGATCATGCGGGCGAAGACCATCCGCGATGAGGCTGCCCGTCGTGCGGCCAGGCGGATCAAGAACGTGATCCACCATGACGGGGTCCATGATCCCGGCGGCATCATGGACTGGATCGCAGATCATGCGGACTGGTTCTCTGCCGCGGCGACCGTCTTGGCGGTGGTCGCTCTGGGAGCCGCCATTGTCTTCTCCGGTGGTCTCTTGGCGCCGGTCATCGCAGGTTTGGCCTCGGTGGCCAGCGCTACAGCCCTGTCGGGACGCCTGTACGACGTCTTTGCGCGAGGCGGGAAGTTCGACGCGCTGAAGATCGGCCTGGATGTCCTCGGGGTGTTCCCCGGGTTCGGTGCCCTGCGCGGTCTGACCGCGGCGGGCAAGGGGGGCCGCCTCCTGGCCGCGCAGAAGGGCATCTGGGAAGGCTTCACGAACGGCTTCGGCGTGAAGAGGATCAACGACGGGGTCAGGATCGCTTCCAGGATCCTCAAGAACAAAGGCATCACCAAGATCAAGCTGCCCGAAGAGGGGTTCAAGCCCGAGGTTGTGACCCGATACATCAAGGGGACCAGCCTGGGTCTCCTCATCGGCAAGGGCGTCAACAAGGTGACCGACCAACTGTCCGAGCCAGAGAGCACCACCCGGTCTCTGAAGCCACGGACCACTCCCTCGTCGGCTTCCTTCCACGCCGCCCTGGCACCCGCAGCATAGGAGTAGACCGTCATGAGCATTCAACACGGCCTGGAGCTTGGGAAGTTCATGGGAGACGACGGCGGAGTCCACGACATGGTCCCCTCGTCCGTCATCGCCGCCGTCCCCGAGGCCAAAGCGGCAGCCGAGCGCTACGGCCGTGAAGTGCGCTTCGATTTCCTCGACGACCACTCCGTCCATTGGCTGCTGTTCCACCGCTGGGAGGACAACCGGAAGTGGCGCGTGCGCGGCTGCCTGGCCAGCATTCCCCTCTTCGTCTTCGCAGCGGGTGCCTGGCCGTTCTGGGACCTGGTGGCATCCCAGAAACCCCGCTCCTTCCAGATCGCCTTCATCTGCGCGGATGCGCTGATCGTCCTCGGCATGATCGTCGGCCTGTATCTGTGGCGCCGCCCCAGCCTGCGTGACCCGTCGATGCGCAATGTGCGCATCCGGGCCCGCCGGTACCGTGAGATCGCGGGCATCGCACGCAGCGGCGGCGCCGACATCCCCGCCGCCTACCCCTACTACGGTATGTACGCCTCGTCCCGGAAGTTCTTCCCGGACGCCCCCGAACTGCCCACTCCCGATCAGGGACGGCCCGAGTGACCACCTTCCCCGAGCTCTCCGCACTGATCCCGTCCCAGCCCGCACCGGTCGCCGTCCGCTCCGACGACATCCACGTGCGATGGATGATGCCGGAGGGCTTCCACGACCTGCCCATCCACGAGACGGACCACGACCAGGCCGCGCGGCTCCTGGCAGAGCTGGCGGACAATGCCCTCCCCGGTGCGTCAGAGGACGACAAGACCGCGTTCGCGGTCATGTGCGCGCTCGGCTTCGACGGGCTCCGGGCGGTCGGAGCGGAGTACGCCGGTGTCTGTGTGACGGCCGTGGACGGGACGCCTTGCTCCGCCACGGTGTTTGCGACCCTGGTGGACAGCCCAGATGCGGCAGACGTCGCCGGCGCAGCACGGAGCATCGCATCAAGCCTCCACCGGGTTGCGGCCGGAGAGGTCTCCGAGATCGAACTCCCCTGCGGCCTCGCCGTGTCCTGCATCGGTACCCAGCAGCCGCAGCTCCCAGGCGAACTCACCGAGACGGGCGGGAGCCTCCCGTTTCCGACGGGGTTTATCCGCGTCTACGTTCCCCTCCCCAACGGCACGACTCTGGTCATGGAGATGGGGACACCCACGATGGAGGGCTGGGGCCTCTTCTCCACGATGTTCGGCAACACCGTCAGCAGCATCCGCCTCTACAACGCCAACGGCTCTGCGCTGATCACCTCCGGGACCACGCCATGACCACCGCCGAGGCGCCGCCATCGGACTACCGGCTCCTCGTTCCCCGCGACTGGTTCCGTGTCGACCTCACCCACGAGCGGTGGCGCCGCCAGCTGAAGACGTTCGTCGACAAGCAGTCCGCGGGTAGCGGTGCCTCCGCCGAGGTCACCCGGCGCATCTGGGAGACGCTGCGGAACACCGTCGAACTCGGGCTTGTACAGGGCGCGTTGGAATTTTCCTCAAAACCGAATCGCCGGACGGTGCAGCCGTACCGGCTTCGCTCCTGATCTCGATGGCGCCCTCCCCGCGTGGGCTGGCTCCGCAGGCAGTCGACTTCGCTCACGCCCTGGTACAGCGAGTCGATCCAGGTACGAGGGTGGATACTGTCGAGCTGCCTGCTGGGGAGACGGTCCGCGCGCTCACGGAGACGACCATGGACTTCCATGTCCGCATGCCTGGCGAAGTCGGTTACCTGCATCTCGCATTCTCCATGCCGCTGAGCGGCACGGATGGCCCCATGGGCGATCTCTGTGACGCCATAGCGCACTCCCTCCGCTGGGTCTGACACGAGGACGCGGCGGCCTGGTGCTCGAGAGGTCGCGCGGTTGCTGACTGTGCGACCTCATCAGCGCCTGGCCCCGGCTCAGGCTCGGCGGCCAGTTCGTGCCAGTGTTCGACAAATGCGGCCCTATGTAGCCGCCGATCACCTCGCCCGTGGTGCCGGCTGTGTCGTCGCAGACGCAACAGAGCGGCCCCGAAGGGAAGCGGCTACTTCCCTGCCGGGGCCTGAGCCGACTGATTGGGAGTCGACCTGTGCGCCGCCTACTGGCCGCGATTCTGACCCTCTTCCTGCCCGGCCGCGGTACCCACCGCTCGGCAGCACCCCCACCGCCCCTGCCCCGCATCTCCTGTCCTCCCGCTCCGGAGCCCTCCCCCGTGATCCCATATCCGCGCCTGGCGGACGTCATCCTCGCCGACGGCATGCCCCTGGTCCGGCCGTACGTCGGGGCGGCCATCCTGGCGACGCTGGGCCAGGACCGCGTTTTGTGGGAGGTCACCGTATGAGCGCGCGTACGCCGCGTCTGCGCCGTTTCGGCCTCGACCCGACCACCGGCAAGGAGGCCCTGGCGGTCACACGCCCCGGCGGCCTCCTTGAGGAGTTGGCCGACGCGCACGCGCTGAAAGCCGCCGCTGTCCTGGTGACGGTCGTCGGCGCCGCACTGGAGGCGGGGAAGGCGTCGGACGCCGAACTCGCCGCCTTCGTCACGCCGTCGCACGCCGCACTCGAAGAATGCGTCGGCATCATGGCGGCCGACAAAGAGTGATGGCGTGGCGGTAAGTCGGCCGCATGGCCGGTGGTACCTTCTCGCAAGGCGCCCGAGGCGCGGCACGCCGACACACAGGAGGTGTACGCGCGACTGCTGCCGTTCCTCCCGCCGCCGGGCCAGACGCCGGGCCGGCCGGCGCACCCGACCCGACGGTCGTTTTCCGTCGCCCCTTCGCCCCTTCGCGCCCCGCGCCCGCGCAGGCCCCCGGCGCCCGCAGACCCGGCGCCGACGGCCGTCCTCCCGGCGGCCCCACCGGTGCCCGTCCCCGCCCGGCTGCGCGAGGGAATCAAGGAGGCGTACGCCCACTCCGACGCCCTGCTGGAGGAGGAGCGGTTCGCGCAGGCCGCCGAGGTGCTCGGCGAGGTCATCGAACCCGCCGCCCTCGCCGTCGGCTCCGAGAGCAAGCAGGTCCTGGCGCTGCGCCGCCAGCGAGCGGCCATCCGCCTCCTAGGCGGTGACTACCGGGCCGCCCTGCCCGAGTTCGACGCCCTCACCGACGCCTACACCCGTATAGCCGGGCCGACCAGCGAGCAGACCCGCGCCCAGGCGGCCCGTTTCCGCGCCGAACTCGGCCAGGTCACCGACGCGCTGGCCGCGCCACAGGCCGTGCTGAACGTCGTGCGGGCCGTCGGCAGCGACGTGAGCGAGGAGGCCGTGGAGCTGCGGCACAACATCGGGAGGCAGTTGCCCGCCCAGGGCCAGACCGCCGAGGCGGGGCAGGTCCTCGAACCGCTACGCCAGGACCTTGCGCATGGTGTTCGGCCCGGAGGACGAGATGACCGTCGAGATCGCCGAGGCGCTCGTCGTGATCCGCCTCGACCTCGACGGTTCGGCTTCCTGACCGCTTCCTGCAGAAGCAGCATCGCCAGAACCGTGCTGCTCCGCGGCCGAGGGTTTCGCGACGGTCACGTCGCCGGACGGTTCAGCGCTCACCGGTGTCGCCGCCAGGCCAGTGGTGCCACCGGCCGCCTTCCGATCCCCTGGCGACAGGTCCACGGCGTCCGGTCTTCCACTTGCCGTGGGCTTGCCGGTCAAATGTCGGCCTGCCGCCCGGCGCTGGGGTACCTGCGTGCCGTCGGTCGGAGATTCCTTTAGCACATACAGCCCCGTCGTGATCAGTGATGCGCGATGTCGCCCCCTCATCACACTTCCCTGGCGGAGCCTGCCTTTATTTGCCTCCTTTTGGGCGCGATAAACAACCCTCCCCATATTCGGGCGACAAGACCATGAATCCCCGCACATATCCAGACCCCCTTCGCTAATCTTCCCTCCTCAGTGTCCTAAAGCTGACAGGAGGGTCCTGTGGCGGCCCAAGTAACCATCAATGAGGGCGTGCTGTGGGTGGGGGGCGAGGCTTATCCCCTGCGCAACATCTCCCACGTCGGCCAGCGCATGATAGAGGTCGACAAGGGTGCGGCATGGAAGGAATTCTTCGTCCGCACGCTTGTCTGGTTCTTCTTCGGCGGGATTTTCGCCGCCGTCGCGGACGTCGTGGGCGTCATTCTTTTCATCGCCGTCCAGGCCTTTCTGGTGTGGCGGCTGGTCCTCGCCCTGCAGAAACCGCCGGTGTACGGACTCGTCCTCAACACCTCCGGCACGCAGCGCGAGGCCATCTGGTCCACCCGGCAGGACGAAATCCTGCAATTGATTCAGGAAATCACCAAGGCGATCGGCAACCCCGACATCGCCCAGATGGTCATCAACGTGGAGCACGCGGTGGCCGGCGACCTCATCAAGCAGTACGGCCCGGGCAGCATCGGCAAGGCACAGCACAGCGGCAGCGGGGGCATCCAGGCGTCATGAGCGGGGACCACATCCAGCAGTACGGCGCCGGCGGCATCGGCAAGGCCGAGCACACCGGCTCGGGGGACATCGTGACCGGCGGCAAGAACGTCGGCGTGGCGGAAGGCGGGCCGGCACTGCAGGCCCTGCTCGCCGAGATCGAGCGGCTGCGGCCGCACTTGGACACCGCGGGCCGGGCGGAGGTGGACGCCGCCGCCGGCGCCATCGCCGAGGAGACCTCCGAGGAACGCCGGCGCTCCCTGGTCCAGCGCATCTCCGGCATCGCGGCCCTCGTCGGCGAGGTGGGCCTGCCGGTCGTCTCGGCCGCGAAGGCCTTGCTGGCCGGTTGAGAGCACCCGGTGAAAGACCCCGGACCGGTTACGGTCCGGGGTCTTTCCGTACGGACAAGAGGCCGTCAGCCCATCGGGTTCGTCGTGTCCCGCAGGGTCGACAAAACCTCCGTGTACAGGCGGGACTTGATCGTGCCCAGGGTGTTGCCGGCCTTGCCGGAGAGGGACTCGGCCAGGGCGACGGCCGTGGGGCGGACATCGGCCTCCGCGACCGCCCGGTCCACGATCGACGACGCCACCGCGTCCGCTCCCCCGTACCGCCGTGCCGTCGTCATCGCCTCGTGGGCCGTCTGCGGGGTCAGGCGGGCGCGGATGAGGGCCGACATGCCGGGGGTGAACGGGATGTCGATGTCCGCCTCAGGAAGGCACCAGTAGCCGCGGTCCTCGCGCATGACGCGGAAGTCGTTGGCCAGCGACAGCATCGCCCCGGCCGCGAACGTGTGGCCCTGGAGCGCGGCCACCGTCATCACCGGCAGCGACAGCATCCGCGCGAACAGCTGGTGCACCGAGACCACGTAGTCCTGGTAGTGGTCCGCGTTGGCGAACAGCCACTCCAGGTCCAGGCCGTTGGACCAGAACTTGCCCGTCGCCGCCGTCACCAGGGCGCGCGGGCCCTCCGCCTTCTCGACCTCGTCGAGCGCGGACCCGACCGCGGCGATCCAGTCGGGGTGGAAGCGGTTCTCGCCGTCTCCCAGGTCGAGGACGAAGACGTTCTCGTGGCGGTCCAGCGTGGGCATGGCGGCGCTCCGTTCACCTGTGGCTACTGGCCAGTAACTTAAAGGGCCGGTGCGGGGAACGCAAGACACCGCCGGGCGCCCGCGTGCGTACGGGGCACCCGCGTACGTCAGGAGTAGCTGAAGTCGCCCACCGTCCAGGCGCTGACGTCCTCGATCGCCACCCGGTACATGCCGCCCGTCTCCGGGACGCCGACCGTGCCCTGGATGATCCGGGCCACGTGGAAGTGGAGGTGGGTGGGAGGGCCGTCCCGCTTCACCGGGGCGTCGAAGACGGAGGCGAACTCGGCGAGCTGGTCCGAGTCCGTCAGCACCTCCATGACCCTCTTCCGCCACACGGATTCGGGAGCCAGCCGGCCGGTGATGACGGCACCACCGGTAACCACGGTCAGAGACATCTGGCTGCTCTGCCCGGATTCCACGCGGGCGGCGATGTCTACGATCAGCTCGTCGGGCTTCACCATGGGCCGGATTCTATGCGGGGGCGCTCCCCGGCGCGCCGCCCGCCGCCCTTCTGTTGTCCGGGACACATCCCCGGCACGCCCCTGACCTGCCCGGACAGGCTCACGGCTGTCCGGGGCAGGCGCTCCCCGTCGAGCTCGGCGCCCGCTCGGCAAGGTCGGGGCGTCGGCGCGTCCCGTGCTCCCCCGGCCGGACCGAGATCTCAGGACACGTCCGCCCGCATCGGGTCGCCCAGCAGGCCGTCGGTGTAGGTCACGTACTTCGGGGTGAAGGTGCCCTTGCCGGTGACGGTGCCGGAGACGTTCTCGCCGGGGGCGAGGTCCACCGTGTCGATCTGCTCCTCGTCCACGCCGAGTTCGGCCGTGTGCTTGGTGCCGCCGGTGTCGGTGATCGTGAAGTAGAGCGGGTTCACGCTCACCTCGTCGTCGCCGTCGTTGACGACGGTGACCCGCACGCTGGTGTAGTCGCTGCCGTCGGCCAGGATGCTCTTGCTGAACTCCGCGCGCTCCGCGGTGACCTTCACCGGGCCGCCGGCCTCCTGGGCCTCCTTCTTCTTCGGACTGCTCTCCTTCGTGCCGTTCTCCTTCGCCCCGGCGGAGGCGCTGACAGAGGAGTCGGCCGCCGTGTTCCCGCCGTCGCCGGAGTCGTCGCCGCTCGCCGAGAGCGCGGCGATCACGACGACGAGGCCGAGGACGCCCGCGCAGCCGAAGCCCGCGAACCTGAGGAACCGGCGCTTCTTCGCGGGCGGCGGGGGCGGGCTGCCCGGGAAGCCGTACCCGGGAGGCTGCGGGTACGGCTGCTGCCCGCCCGGGTGAGGCGGCTGGTTCGCGTGGGGCGGCTGCTGGTTCGGGTCGTTCGGCTGGGTCACGGTGGCGCGTCCCTCCTGGTCGTTCCGTTCGTGCGCGTAGGTGACCTGCGGGGAATGCGACTCGTTGCCCTGTACCGGACGCTTTCACCCGATCGTGGCGGAGCGTCCCCGCCGCGATAATCGGGGCATGACCTCACCTCCCCTCGGCGTGGACGCCGTGCACGAGCGGCTGGCGGGCGATCTGCTCGCCGTCGGGGCGCCGTACGGCCTGGTCCTGGCGGGCGGCGAGGCCGTACGGGCGCACGGGCTGGTGGACGCCCGGGTGAGTGAGGGGGTGGATCTGGCCACCGAGCATCCCGCGGACATGGCCGAGATCGCCGGGGCCGTGCGGGCGGGGCTGGAGGCGCGCGGGTGGCCCGTCGAGGCGCCGGTGGCCGATCCGCTGGCGGCGCGGCTGGTCGTGGGGGACGAGGAGACCGGGGTGCGGTGGCGGGTCGACCTCCGCAAGGAGGTGCTGTGGCGGCCGCCGGTGACGACCGCGGCCGGTCCGGCGCTGTCGCTGGAGGACCTGGTCGGTACGCGGGTGCGGGCGCTGGCGGACCGGGGGCTGCCGCGTGACCTGGTGGACGTGCACGCGGCCGCGGACCGGTGGAGTCCGGCCGAGCTGGAGGAGCTGGGGCGCCGGCACGCGCCCGACACCTTCGACCTCACCGAGCTGCAGTCCCGGCTGACCGGCACGGAGTGGCTCGACGACCGCGGGTTCCGTGCGCAGGGGCTGGACGCCCCGGAGATCGAGGAGCTGCGGCGCTGGGCGCTGGCCTGGGCGGACGACATCGCGGAACGGCTGGTGGAGGGCGAGGCCCCCGAGGAGTAGGCCCCTCGGTGACTCGGCGCACGCGGTCGGGGAGCGGTGGATTCCCGTCAGGGCGGTCGGCCGGGAGCCGGCGGCCGGAGCTAGGGTCGGCCCCATGACGACTACCGAGAACAACAGCGCCGCGCCGCTCGCCGTCGAGATCGGCGCCCTCACGGGCGGCCCGGCCGACCTGTCCCAGTACGCGGGCCGTGCCGTGCTCGTCGTGAACGTGGCCTCCAAGTGCGGTCTCACCCCGCAGTACGAGGGCCTGGAGCGGCTGCACGAGCGGTACGCGGAGCGCGGGTTCACCGTGCTCGGCGTGCCCTGCAACCAGTTCCTCGGGCAGGAGCCGGGCTCCGCGGAGGAGATCGCGGAGTTCTGCTCGGCGACGTACGGGGTGACGTTCCCGATGACCGAGAAGGTCGAGGTGAACGGGGACGGCCGGCACCCGCTGTACGAGCGTCTCGTGGGCTTCGCCGACGCCGAGGGGCACAGCGGTGACATCCGCTGGAACTTCGAGAAGTTCCTCGTCGGCCGGGACGGCGCCGTCGTGGCCCGTTTCTCCCCGCAGACGGAGCCGGAGTCGGCGGAGGTCGTGGCGGCCGTCGAGAAGGCTCTGGGCTGACGGTTGACCTTGCCCTTGGGGCAGGGGTGAGCGTCGTCGTCACCGGGCGGACGGACCGCCCGGTGACGGAGAATGTCGACGTGGACGAGGAACTGCTCTCCATCGGGGCGTTCGCGGCCCGCAGCCGCCTGTCGGCGAAGGCCCTGCGCCTGTACGACCGGCTGGGGCTGCTGGCGCCGGCGCGGGTCGACGCGGACACCGGCTACCGGTACTACCGGGCGGGTCAGGTCGAACGGGCCCGGCTGGTGGCGCTGTTGCGGCAGCTGGACATGCCGTTGGCGCGGATCGCCGAGGTGGTGGACGCGGGCGACGGCGCGGCGCAGGCCGGCCGGCTGGACGCGTACTGGGCCGAGGTCGAGGCGCGTCATGCCGCGCAGCGGACGCTCGCCGACTATCTCCGTGGACGGTTGTCGGGGAGGAGCCTCGAGATGTACGGGAAGTTCACGGTGGAGACGGTGGACGTGCCGGAGCAGGTGGTGATCACCGAGTCGCGGCACATCCTGGCGGACGAGCTGCCGGCGTGGATCGGCGCGTCGCTGGGACGGCTGGAGGAGGGCGCCCGCGCCTGCGGCGGGGTGACCGGGTCGCCGTTCGTCGTCTACCACTCCGAGGTGTCGGTGGAGAGCGACGGGCCCGCGGAGGCGTGCGTGCCGGTCGCCGACGAGGCGGCGGCCCGCGCCTGGGCCGCGGAGCGGGGCCGGGCCCGGGGGACGACGGTGCGGGTGGAGCCGGCGATGCGGCTGGCCCGCACCCGGATCACCAAGGCGCAGGTCGCGCACCCGCAGATACTGGCCGCCTTCGAGGCGGTGGAGGAGTGGATGCGGGAGCGGGGGCTGACGTACGCGGGCCCGTGCCGTGAGATCTACTTCGCGGACTGGGACGCGGCGGGCCCTCAGGACCCGGTGTGCGACGTCGCCTTCCCGGTCGCGGAGGCGCAGGCGACCACGGGCTGACGACGGACCGGGCGGCGCGCCGAGCGCCGGACACGGTCGTGTGCGGCCGGTCGCGGGGGTTCCCGCGGCCGGTCTGCCGTCTCCCGGTGCGGCGGGCCGGGGCGCCCGGCGGGCGCAAGCCGGCCCTCTCGGCAAGGACGGCGGACTCGTCGAGAGGGCCTGTCGGTGGTGCCGCCTGCGCCGGAGGGCGCCGGGGCTACTTGACCGAGGCCACGAAGGCGCTCCACGCGTCGGCCGGGAACGCCAGCTTCGGACCCTCGGGGATCTTGGTGTCCCCGAGCTCCAGCGCCTCCTCGGTGGTCGACCTGACCATCACGCACGCCCCGTTGTTGTTGGTGTAGGAGGACGTCGTCCACGTTTCCGTGGCGCCCAGACGAATTGCCATGTTCGCTCCGTAGCCAGATGCTGAGTTGCTGTCACCGGCCTGCGCATTCCGGCGTGGACCGCAGAACGGATTGCGCCAACCGTCGGTGCTGGTTGGCGTGATCGACGCTACTCGTCACCCTCGTCGTCCGGAGGTCTCGTTCACTCGACCGGATGGCATATTCCGAGCGGGACTTCCCGTCGTACGTGCCGTCGGTGTACCATCCGCCGCTCCCGCAACGGGAGTTCAGCGTGCGTACTCCTTGGCGAGCCGCTCCACCAGCCGCCGCGACTGCTCCACGTTCAGCGACTGCGCCCTCAGGTGCTCGTACATCACCGTGTACTTCTGCACGTCGTGCGGCTTCTCCAGGTACAGGTCGCTGGTGACGCCCTCGATGTAGACCACGCTGGAGTCGGCCGCGTCGGCGAACTCCAGGATGGAGTACTGGCCGTTGATGCCCGCGTGCGCGCCGACCTCGAACGGCAGCACCTGCACGGTGACGTGCGGCAGCTGGCTCAGCTCCAGGACGTGTTCGAGCTGTTCGCGCATCACCTGGCGGCTGCCGACGACGCGGTGCAGCGCGGCCTCGTCGAGCACCACCCACAGGCGCAGCGGGTCCTGTTCGGCGGTGATCCGGCTCTGCCGGCGCAGCCGCACCTCCACCCGCTTGTCGTTGTCCTGCTCGCTGGACTCCGGCGAGCCGCCCTGCACGATCGCCTCGGCGTACGCGCGGGTCTGCAGCAGGCCGGTGATGATCTGCGGCTCGTACACCCGCAGCGACTCCGCGTCGGTCTCCAGACCGATGTAGACGCTGTACGGGATGTCGCCGAACGCGTGCCACCAGCCCTGCTGGCGGGAGTCCTTGGCCATCTGCATCAGCGAGTCGACGATCCGCTGGTCCTCGACCTCGTAGACCCCGCACAGGTCGCGCACGTCGCGCTGGCTGATGCTGCGGCGGCCGTTCTCCAGCCGGCTGATCTTCGACTGCGACACGAGCAGCCGCTCCGCGACCTCCTCGGCCGTCATGCCCTTCAGCTCACGGAGCCGGCGCAGCTCCTGGCCGAGCCGGCGCCGCCGGACGGTGGGATTGACATTGGACGCCACGGGACGTGCACCTCCGGCTGCGTGCCTCGTACTTGCACTGTGTACCTGGATTTCGTACTGCCACTTTGTGTGTCTGCTCGATGACTCGACGACCCGTTGAGCAGACTGCCACCAACGTGCGTACTACCGCTGGGAAATGGTGGATATACGACGGGTACACGCCAGTTCACGGCCGTGCGGCCGCGCTTCGGCGTGCCCTCGGGCACGCCGAGCGGGGCGGAGAGAGCCCGTGTGTTCTCTCCGCCCCGCTCGGACAGCGGCTCCCGTGACCGGGTCTGCGGTGCCGTGGATCCGACGGTGCGCCCTGCCGAGCCCGGGGGACGTGCGGCTCAGTGGGCGGCGGCGCGTGCCATGGATCCGCGGCGTGGTTGCGCCGGAACGCCGCGGGCGGGCTCCGGTGCGCCCCTGCCGCCGGGGGCCTGCCGGCCCGCCGGTGCGGAGCTGCGGCGCGGCTGGGCCGCGGCGCCGTTCTGGACGTCCATCACCGCGTGCGCGACGAGTCCGCCCATGGGGTCGTGCCGGATCAGGTCCCGCAACCGGGAGCGCGAGGACCTGCCCTCGTTCCCCGGGTACAGGTGCTTGCCGAGGCCCACCGCGTGCGCCAGCGCGGCGAGCGCCGCGGTCCGCGGGTCCGGCGGTACGCCGGTGCGGATCGCTGAGTCCAGCCGGGCCCTGATCTCCCGGCTGATCTCGGTGTCCGTCGCCTGGTACCGGGTCGTCGGCAAGACCCCGCACATCTGGCCGGCCACGGCGTGCACCATGCCGCACCGCTCCAGATGCGAGAGGTAGGTCTGGCGGAGCCCGAGACGCGGCCCGCCGATCCAGTGGACCGCCCGCACCGGAGCGCCACGCCTTCGCAGCAACTCCAGTGCACAGTCCAGTGTTGGGTCTCCAGTCGGCCGTGGCACCACCACGGCGATACGATCCCCGTCTGGGGCTATCCGTCCGGCCAGCGCCAGCTCCACTAGCTGCGCTCCGGCCAGACCGAGGTCGAGCGACTGCGGCTGTGCAGTGGTACCCGTGGCCGGGTCCAGTGCCAGCAGCAGAAGCTCCTCCGGAAGTGTTCTGCGGCTCCTGCCCATCCATGCCTCCCCGCGTGGATGAATGACAGGGTGACCCCTCTCACATTGGTCTGTCGAGGGTGCGTGACCGGTTCGTAGTGGAACCAGTAGGTATGTCGTTCTCGTCTACCGCGTGGGGTAAGCCCGCACACAGGACACTGGTACATGGTTCGGACAGCGCTTCGGAGCGATGTCACGGGCGGGCGGTTCACGGTTCGGTTGGCGCACGCGGGGCGTGCGGCACATGGAGGAGGCATCGGTGGCGGGCGAGTCCCCCGACAGGTCGAAGCAGCGCGAGTCGTCGGCAGAACAGACGTCGGGGAGCGCCGGGCCGGTTCCCGAGAAGCAGGATCCCCGCCTCGCGGTCGCCCGTGGGGCGGGCGGCTCCGAGAGCGGCCGGAAGGCCGACACGGCGACGCGGGTGCTGTCGGTGCGGGAGGTCTCGGCTTCCTCTGCCGAGGACGCCGACGCCGTCGATGCCCCCGATGCCCCCGATGCTGCCGAGGGGCGGGACGAGGGCCCGGGGGAGGGTGACGGGCGTCTGCGGGAGGCCGTCGCGGCGTGGGTGCGGTCGGCCGAGCCGGACTCCGAGGAGGCCTCCTCGGACGCCTCCGGCGAGGACGCGCGCCCGTCCGGTGACGCGGCCGGGGACGCCGACCCGTCCGACGACGCCCCGTCCGACGAGGCCTCCGCCACCGAGGACGACGAGCAGGACGAGCAGGGCGAGCAGGGCGACGGCCCGGAGGAGGACGCGCCGAAGGGCGAGGCCTCTGAGGGGGCGACCGCCGAGGGATCCCCCTCCGAGGGCGAGGACGCCAAGGGCCCGGCCTCCGAGGGCAAGAACGCCAAGGGCCCGGCCTCCGAGGGCGAGGACGCGGAGAGCGAAGCCGGTGACGGCGAGGGGGCTGCGGACAAGGCCGACGCGCCCGAGGCCGCCGCCGGTGCGGCTGCCGCGCCGGAGAGCGACCGCGACGCCGGTGACGACGAGGAAGGCGCGGCCGGTGGGCGCGCGGGCGCCGCCGACGGCGAGGCCGACGCCGAGGACACCGGCAAGGCCGACGCCGGGACCGACGAGGGCGAGGGCGACGCCGAGGCCGGCGGCGCCAGGCGCGACGAGAGCTCCGCCGACGAGACCGCCGGCGGCAAGGACACCGGCACGACCGCCGCCGGTACGGCAGCCGCGGCCAGGACCGACGCAGAAGCCGACACCGACGCCGAAGACGAAGCCGACGCCGACGCCGACGCCGACAAGAGCAGCGACGCCCAGGACGGCGACGGCAAGACCGACGGCGGCAAGGGCACCACGAAGGACGGCGACGCCGACACCGGGGGCGGCGAAAGCCGTGGCACCGGCGCCAAGGGCACCGGCAAGGCCGCCGGCGCCGACGCCCCCGTCGATCAGCCCACCGCCGTGTTCCGGGCGCCCCGCCCCTCCGCGCCGGCCGTGGATCAGCCGACCACCATGCTCAAGCTGGGCGACGCCGCCGCCCGCACGGACGCGCGTGCCGCCGAGGCCGAGCGGACCAGCAAGTTCGTCGCGCTGAAGCCCGACCCCGCCATAGGGCAGACCCCGCGTCAGGGTGGTCCCGCCCCGGCCGAGTCGACGACGTTCCTGCCGCAGGTCGGTCCGGAGCGGACGACGCAGCAGCCGTTGCCGCCGAAGCCGCCGCTGGACCTGCTGGCCGAGCTGACCAACACCCCGCCGCCCCCGCAGACCCCGCTGCGGACGGCCGTGCGGCGGATCAAGATCTGGACGCCGCTGGTCCTCCTGCTGGTGATCGTCTTCGCGGTCGTGCAGAACTTCCGCCCGCTGCCGACGCCCACGCTGGTGCTGACCGCCCAGGACAGCTACACCTTCGAGGGCGGCAAGCCGCAGATCCCGTGGCCCGAGAACGGCCAGGCCGCGCTGGACGTCGAGGGCATCGGCACCTTCGGCTCCTCCGGCGAGCAGAAGCCCGTACCGATCGCGAGCGTCGCCAAGGTGATGACCGCGTACGTGATCCTGCGGGACCACCCGCTGAAGAGCGGCGCCGACGGTCCGAAGATCGAGATCGACAAGGCAGCCGAGGAGCAGTCGGACGCCGGGCAGGAGTCGACGGTCGACGTCACCGAGGGCGACGCGATCAGCGAGCGGGAGGCCGTCGAGGCGATCCTCATCGCGTCCGCGAACAACGTGGCGCGGCTGCTGGCCCGCTGGGACGCGGGGTCGGAGGAGGCGTTCGTCGAGAAGATGAACGAGGCCGCCGAGGACCTCGGGATGTCGGACACGACGTACACGGACCCGTCGGGTCTGAACGACACCACCGTGAGCACCGCCGTGGACCAGGTGAAGCTGGCCCGGGCAGCGATGCGGCAGCCCGCGTTCCGCGAGGTCGCCGCGATGATGGAGTACACCGACTACAAGGGCGTGAAGCACGGCAACTGGAACCGTCTGGTCGGCAAGGACGACGTGGTCGGCATCAAGACCGGCACCACCACCTCCGCGCTCGGCAACCTGTCGTTCGCGGCGAAGAAGGACGTCGACGGCGAGGTGCACCGGATCGTCGGCGCGGTGCTGCGCCAGCCCGAGGGCGGCGAGGACAACACGATCCTGTCGGGCGCCCTGGACGCCGGGCACAAGCTGGTCCTGGCCGGCCAGGACGCCCTGCGGGCGGAGACCATCCTGCGCAAGGGCACCGTCGTGGGCTACGCCGACGACGGGCTCGGCGGCCGGACCCCGGTCGTCGTCACCGAGGACGTCAAGGCCGTCGGCTGGGCCGGGCTCGAGGTGAAACTGACGTTCGCCGGTACGGAGCTGCCGCACACGGCCGAGGCCGGGACGGAGGTCGGCACGCTCACCGTGGGTGACGGCAGGAACGGCGCCGTCAAGGTGCCGGTCTCGCTGAAGGAGGACCTCGTGGAGCCCGGCTTCACGGACAAGCTGACCCGCGTCGCCTGATCCGGCGGCGGATCGACGACGGCCGCACCCCGCGGACCGCCGCCCACCCGGGCGGACGGTCCGCGGGGTGCGTGCTAGCGTCACGAAACGGGCAGGAATCGGGCGAGGAACGGGATCACGGGGAGTGCCGACAGGTGGCGACAGCGGAGCCGACACGCGCCGACGACGCGAACCCGGGCCCGGGGGCCGGCCCGCGAATACCCGCATCCGGAGCCGAGCGGTCCACCGGGGCCGCCGACCCGTCCTCCGGGAGCGCCCCTCAGGGTGACCCTCCGGGCCGGGCGAAGGCCGCGGTCCTCGCCGTGCGCGCCCGTATGCTGCGCCACCCGGTGCTGTCCGTCACCGCGCTGTCGGGGCTGCTGCACGTCGTCTGGTTCTTCACCTTCGCGAACAGCGGCGGCGACCTGGCCGCGCAGGACGCGTGGGCCGAGTTCGTGGGCCGGCACCCCGACTCCGCGTACAACCTCGCCTGGTACGGCGGGATGCATCCGGTGTCGTACAGCGTGGTGTCGCCGTACCTGATGTCGGTGCTCGGCGTGCGGACCACGATGATGATCGCCGGCACGGTGTCGGCGGGCCTGCTCACGCTGGTGCTGATGCGCAGCAGGTCCGTGCGCAACCCCCTGTGGGCGGCGCTGACGGGCGTGTTCGCGCTGCTATGCAACGCCGCCTCGGGCCGGGTGACGTACGGACTCGGCACGATGTTCGCGCTCGGCGCCGTCGCGGTCGTCTTCTGCTGGCCGTACCGGTGGCGGTACAAGCGCTGGGCGAAGGCGCTGTGCGCGGCCCCGCTGGCCGCCCTGGCGACCATGGCCTCGCCGGTCGCGGGCCTGTTCGTGGGCCTGGTCGCGGTGGCGCTGTTCCTGCAGAAGCGCAGGCCGGGTGCCTGGGCGCTGGGGCTCGCGCCGAGCGCGGTGGTCGCGGTGTCGGCGTGGCTGTTCCCGTTCTCCGGCACGCAGCCGATGGGCTTCGGGTCGGTCGTGCTGCCGTTCGTGTACTCGGTGCTGGTCTACGCGTTGGTGCCGAAGGACTGGAGAACGGTCCGGATCACGGCGGCGGTGTACGGGCTCGGGGTGGTGCTGGTCTGGCTGATCAGCTCCCAGATCGGGTCGAACATGACACGGCTCGCGATGCTGTTCGGCGGTGTGGTGCTGGTGGCAGCGCTGCCGTTCGCCGAGCCCCGGTCCCGTAAGTGGTACGCGCTGGTCGTCGCCGTGATCGGCTTCAACGGCTGGATCGGCGTGAAGTCGGTCAACGACGTGGTGAACACGACGCCCGCCGCGTCCTGGGCGCGTGAGCTGGCGCCGCTGGTGAACGAGTTGCAGGAGGTCGGCGCCGAGCAGGGCCGGGTGGAGGTCGTCCCCGCCCGCTCGCACCGCGAGGCGTCCGCGCTGGCGCCGTACGTGAACCTGGCGCGCGGCTGGAACCGCCAGGCCGACATGGAGCGCAACCCGCTCTTCTACGACGACACCCTCAACGCGGCCAACTACCGCGAGTGGCTGAAGCGCTGGGGCGTGCACTACGTGGTGCTGCCGAAGGACGAGCCGGACGGCGACGGCGGCCAGCGCGAGCGGGAGCTGGTGCAGGGCGGGCTGCCGTATCTGAAGCAGGTCTGGGGCGACGCGAACTGGCAGCTGTTCGAGGTGCAGGCGCCGACCCCGCTGGCGGAGCCGAACACGGTCGTGGAGCGCGCCGAGCAGGGCGAGTGGACGCTGCGGGTGGAGAAGCCGGGCCGGATCCTGATCCGGGTGCCGTACTCGCCGTGGCTGGGCCTGGTCGACGGCGAGGGCAAGGCGCTGGACCCGCCGCAGGAGACGGAGGAGTCCGAGAACCGTCCCGAGGACGAGCCGAAGACGTACGAGAACGTGCACGGCTGTCTGATGGAGACGGAGGAGGACACCAACGGCGACGAGTGGACGGTGCTGCTGGCGCCCGAGGCGGGGACGTACCGGCTGGCGGCCCCGTACAAGTGGGGTGAGCGGGGCACGCCGTGTCCCGAGGAGCTGCGCTGAGGCAGGCCCCGGGGGGAGTTCCCCGGGGCTTTTCCAGGTCGCGAACCTGTTCAGGAATCTGAACACTAGTCAGCGCCGCGAACGTTTTTGCACGGTCTTGACTCACCGTTTTCTTGTCGTGCTCCCGCCACACCGCCCACGATGAGCGGGCACTTCGCACCCTTCCGTGTTCCTGCCCCGCTCAGGCGAAGTGCCAACCTGCTGAGCGGTGTTCACAAGGAGGACCCTGGAAGGGGGGACATGAACGGTCTCGACTGGGCGGTGCTCATCGGCTACTTCGCCGTGATGGTCGCCATCGGTGTCTGGTCGCACAAGCGGGTGGACAGCGTCAGCGACTTCTTCACCGCCGGCGGCAAGATGCCCTGGTGGCTCTCCGGGATCTCCCACCACATGTCGGGCTACAGCGCGGTGATGTTCACCGGCTACGCCGGCATCGCCTACACCTACGGCGTCACCTCGTTCGTCACCTGGTCCTTCCCCATCGCCCTCGGCATCGCCATCGGCTCCCGGCTGTTCGCCCCGCGCATCAACCGGCTGCGCTCCCGGCTCCACGTGGCCTCGCCGCTGGAGTACCTCAAGAACCGCTACGACCTGCGCACCCAGCAGGCGCTCGCCTGGTCCGGGATGCTGCTGAAGATCGTGGACGTGGGCGCGAAGTGGGCGGCCATCGCCACCCTGCTGTCGGTGTTCACCGGGGTCTCCCTGAACCAGGGCATCCTCATCACCGGCGCGGTCACCGCCGTCTACTGCACCATCGGCGGACTGTGGGCGGACGCGCTGACGGAACTCGGGCAGTTCTTCATCCAGCTGCTCGCCGGGATCGCCATGTTCGTCGCGGTCGTGCTGGAGCTCGGCGACCACGGCGGCTTCCTCGGCGCCTGGGACCAGCCGGAGCTGAAGGGGCACGGGGAGCCGCTGGTCGGGCCGTACGGCACGGTGTTCCTGCTGGCGTTCCTCTTCATCAAGCTGTTCGAGTACAACGGCGGGATGCTGAACCAGGCCCAGCGGTACATGGCCACCCGCGACGCCCGTGAGGCCGCGCGCTCCGCGCGGCTGTCGGCGGTGCTGTGGCTGGTGTGGCCGCTGGTGCTGTTCTTCCCGATGTGGATGTCCCCGCTGCTGGTCGAGTCGCAGAAGGCGGACGGGTCCGACTCCTACGCCCTGATGACCGAGCAGTTGCTGCCGCACGGGCTGCTGGGGCTGGTCGTCGTCGGGTTCTTCTCCCACACGATGGCCATGTGCTCCTCGGACGCCAACGCGATCGCGGCCGTGTTCACGCGGGACGTGGCGCCGGTGCTGTCCGCCCGGGCGCGGGCGTGGGGGGAGCGGTCGGGCCTGGTCGCGGGGCGGGTCACCACGGTGGTGTTCCTGGGGCTGTCCATGGCCGTGGCCACGCAGGTCGACTCGCCGACGTTCAAGGACATCATCACCGTGGTGATCAAGTGGGTGGCCGGGCTGATGGGGCCGATCGCCATTCCGATGATGCTGGGGCTGCTGCGGCCCTTCCGGCGGTCCGGGCCTACGGCGGCGCTGGTCAGCTGGGGGATGGGGCTGGTGGCGTTCTGGCTGGTGAACTACCCGATCCACTGGGCCGTGGAGGGTGGGGTGCCGTTGGAGTACCAGGTGTCCATTCCGTTGGCCGTGTCGCTGGTGCTGTATGTCGT
Organism: Streptomyces althioticus; assembly: GCA_014649355.1. Taxonomy (GTDB): domain Bacteria; phylum Actinomycetota; class Actinomycetes; order Streptomycetales; family Streptomycetaceae; genus Streptomyces; species Streptomyces althioticus. The sequence continues at coordinate 260,383 of BMSW01000004.1, read as the reverse complement.
TGTCGGGTTCGTGAGGCCTGAGGACACGGAGGAGAGGGTTGCGGTCATCGAGCGGGTGAACTCCGACGGGGACGGGGAGGGTGTTGCTCTTCCCGTGCCTGCGGGGGAGGCCGGGGTGCCTGTGAAGGACTGAGGGCTTCTTCGCCCCCTCCGCCCCTTCCCATCCCGACCTTCGGGGGGCTTCGCCCCCCGGACCCCCCTTTGCGCAGTTCCCCGCGCCCCTAAGCGCCTCTGGGGTAGCGGGTCAGCCAGGCCGGGGAGGAGGTGGCCGGGGTGTGCAGGGCGGGGCCCTGGGTCATTTCCATCGCGAAGTCGTCGGCCAGTTCCAGGACCGTGGGGCGGCCCTCCAGTTCGGCCAGCCAGGCCGGCGGGAGGGCCGTCTCGCCGTGCAGGGCGCCCAGCAGGCCGCCCGTCAGCGCGCCGGCCGCCGCGCTGGGGCCGGCGTGGTTCACGGCGAGGCACAGACCCTGCCGTACGTCCTCCCCCACGAGCGCGCAGTACACGGCGGCGGACAGCAGGCCCTCGGCGGTGGCGTCGCCGATCAGTTCCGTGACCCGTTCCGCGCCGGGCATCCCCTGCCGTACGGCGCCCAGCGCGCGCTGGAGGGCGTCCGTCACCGGCTGGTGGCCGGGCCGCGCGGCCAGCAGGGCGAGCGTGCGCTGCACCGCCGTGTCCAGGCTGTCGCCCCGGGCGAGCGCGTGCACCAGGACCGCGTACGCGCCCGCCGCGAGGTAGCCGACCGGGTGGCCGTGGGTCTGCGCCGCGCACTCCACCGCGAGCTGCGCCACCAGCTGCGGGTCCCAGCCGACGAGCAGCCCGAACGGCGCCGAGCGGGCCGCCGCCTCCGGGCCGGCCTCGCCGGGGTTCTTGGGCGCGTCCAGCGTGCCCATCGTCGCGTCGCCCAGGCCGAGGAGCAGCGTGCGGGCCGGGTCGCGGCGAGCGTACAGCCACTCCTCCCGGGCCAGCCAGCCGTCCTCCTTGCGCCGCTCGTCCGGGCCCCAGTCCCGCTGCGTGGTGGCCCAGCGCAGATACGCCCGGTGCAGATCGGTCGGCGGGTGCCAGGCGCCGGTGTCGCGCCGCACCTGGGCGCGGATCAGGCCGTCCACGGTGAAGAGGGTGAGCTGGGTGTGGTGGGTGACCGCGCCGCGCCGGCCGAAGGCGGGGGCGAGGTCGGTCAGGCCGTCCGCGCCGTGGGTCCGGCGGATCGTGTCGAGGTCCAGGGCGTCCACGGGCGCGCCCAGCGCGTCCCCGACGGCCACCCCCAGCAGCGTTCCGCGCACCCGGCTTCGGAAGTCCTGCTGCTCACGGCGCCCCCACACGGGCCCGGCAGTACCAGCCACCAAGACCTCCCGGGACCGTCCGTACGTACGACGCCCAGCACTGTAATCGAACGGGGACGGTGGGCCGCGAGGCCGGATCGCCTTCCCGCTCGCCATGCGGCTCGCTATACGGAGTGTGACCCGAGCGGCCGGGAGTCGCCTGTTTTCACCCTTCACGGTCCCGTACGACCGCATCGCGCCGCTCGCGCGCCCAGGCGTAGGTCGGGTTCAGCTCGAAGTACCGTCGCGTTGTGTCCACACCAACGGTCGCCTTCTCCGAACTCTCGAAGAACTCGAAGCGTGTCGCCGAAACTCTCGACCAGACCCACCGCGTGCACGTCACGCGCCGGGACGGCGAGGATCTGTACCTCACGACGGCGCGCCATGACCAGCAGCGCGAGGAGACGGCGGACATCACCGCCCGGCTTCTCGGCGCCCTCGTCCGCAGCGACGCGGGCGAGCGGGCCATATTGCGCGCCCTCCCAGCGGTCTTCCCCTGGGTACGCCATCTGTCCGCGGAGGAGGCGAAGGAGTTCGTGGCGGAGCTCATCGACGCCACGAACGACGCCGCGCACCTGGACGTCCATGGCAGTCTGCACCGCCTGGTCACCGAATGGCGCGCGACCGCCCGCATTCTGGCGGGCCCCGAACTGACCGCGAAGCTCACGCGACGGCTGCCGGACGAGGACCACGGCGAGGTGACGGCTCCGTGAGCCCCAAGCGCGGCGGCGACGTCGCGCCCCCGCCGGTGGACGGCGCATGGCGTCTGCGCTTCGCGACGAACGAGGCCGCGAAGGGGTGGGGTGAACTCGGCTCGGAGGCGCCCGGCAACACGCGCCGCTGCTTCGAGGCCCTGCGCAAGGACCTGGCGTCCCACCGGGACACGGACCGTCAGCACCGCCTGCGGGGCCGGCTCTCACGGGGAACCTCGGCGGCCGGGACCTTCCGCGCCAGGGGTACGAGGTCACGTCGGGTGGCCGAGTGCGTCACCTCGTGGACGAGGCGCGACGCACGGTGTGACCGGCACGACGGTCGGTCACTGCACCACGTACACCGTCGTCCCCGCCGTACCGAAGGCCCACAGGGCCTTGCCGTCCTGTTTGGCGACGCGGATGCCGCCTGTCTGGGCGCCCGGGTCGGCGGGTGGGGGTGAGGAGCCGTCGACCGCGTTGGAGAAGGCGACGAAGACGCCGGACTTCTGGGCGAAGTACATGATGTGCTCCACCGGGACGCCGTCGCTGCCGGTGGTGGCCTCGTTGCGGGTGCCGATCGCGTAGGAGCCGGGGTCCGGGGAGACCGTGCCGGGCCACACCGGGAAGGAGCTGCGGGCGGCGTCGCTCGCGTCGACCAGCCAGACGCGCTTCTGGCCGAGGGAGTAGACGATGCGGCGGCCGGTGCCGGAGTCGGCCGGGACGGCCGGTGCCGTCGGCTTCTTCGACGGGGCGGCGGACGGCTTGGGGTCCGCCGTCGCCGTGGCCTTCGGCGGAGTGGTCGCGGCGACGGGCTTGGTGCCCTGGTCCGCCTGGACGCCCAGGACCGCCACCACGGCTATCGCCCCCGTGGTCAGCCCGGTCACCCAGGCCCACGAAGGAAGACGGGCAGACACCGGTACGCACTCCTCAGCTACCGAAAGCGGGTCGGATCATCCTACTGCCAGCCGGCAACGGTCCCGGAGTCAGTCGAGCACCGGGAGCAGCTCCGGAAGATGGCCGTCCGAGGCCTCCGCCGCGCGCCGCCGCTCCTCGGGGACCTCGCCGTACAGGGTCGTGCGCGGCTTCGCCGGGCGGCCCGCCGCCTCCGCGACCTCGACGAGGTCCTTGACCGACTTGTAGGAGCCGTAGGAGGAGCCCGCCATCCGGGAGATGGTCTCCTCCATCAGCGTCCCGCCGAGGTCGTTCGCGCCGGAGCGCAGCATCTCCGCCGCGCCCTCCGCGCCCAGTTTGACCCAGCTCGTCTGGATGTTGGGGATCCAGGGGTGGAGCAGCAGGCGGGCCATCGCCGTCACCGCGCGGTTGTCGCGGACCGTCGGGCCCGGGCGGGCGATGCCGGCCAGGTAGACGGGGGCGTTGGTGTGCACGAAGGGCAGCGTCACGAACTCGGTGAAGCCGCCGGTGCGCTGCTGGATGCCGGCCAGGGTACGGAGGTGGCCGAGCCAGTGGCGGGGCTGGTCGACGTGGCCGTACATCATCGTGGACGAGGAGCGGATGCCCAGCTCGTGGGCCGTCTCGACGACCTCGATCCAGGTGGCCGCCGGAAGCTTGCCCTTGGTGAGGATCCAGCGGACCTCGTCGTCGAGGATCTCCGCCGCCGTGCCCGGGATGGTGTCCAGGCCCGCTTCCTTGGCGGCGGTCAGCCACTCGCGGACGGACAGGCCGGTGCGGGTCGCGCCGTTCACCACCTCCATCGGGGAGAAGGCGTGGACGTGCATGCCGGGGACGCGTTCCTTCACGGCCCGCGCGATGTCGAAGTAGGCGGTGCCGGGCAGGTCGGGGTGGATGCCGCCCTGCATGCACACCTCCACCGCGCCGACGTCCCACGCCTGGGCGGCACGGTCCGCGACCTGCTCCAGCGAGAGCGTGTAGGCGTCGGCGTCCGTGCGGCGCTGGGCGAAGGCGCAGAAGCGGCAGCCGGTGTAACAGACGTTGGTGAAGTTGATGTTGCGGGTGACGATGTACGTCACGTCGTCGCCGACCGCGGATTTCCGCACGTCGTCCGCGACCCGGCACAGCGCGTCCAGGGCGGGTCCGTCGGCGTGCAGCAGGGCCAGCGCCTCCGCGTCCGTCAGTTTCGTCGGGTCGTCCGCGGCCGTCCGCAGCGCCTCGCGCACGTCGGTGTCGATCCGCTCGGGGACCATGCCGGGCGCGGCGGCCTCGCGCAGCGCGTCCCAGTCGCCGTACACCTCGTCGAAGTCCTCACGGCGGTCGCCGGTGCGGCCCTCGGTGTCGATGGTGCGGTGCAGGTCGGTGCGGCCGGTGGCGGTGAACGCCTCGTCGGGCTCCTGCCACGGCAGCCCCTGGGGCAGCGCGTCCGGGAGGGCCAGCCCCGTCTCCGGGTCGGCGAGCGCGGCGACGTGCGGGCGCAGCCGCGGGTCCAGCCAGGGCTCGCCGCGCCGCACGAACTCCGGGTAGACGCAGAGGCGTTCCCGCAGGTCGAAGCCGGCCGCGCGGGACTGCTCGGCGAGTTCCTCGATCTGCGGCCAGGGCCGCTCGGGGTTGACGTGGTCGATGGTGAGCGGGGAGACGCCGCCCCAGTCGTCGATGCCGGCCGCGATGAGCCGCCCGTACTCGGAGTCGACCAGGTTCGGAGGGGCCTGGAGGCAGGCGGTGGGGCCGAGCACCAGGCGGGCGACGGCGACCGTGGCGACCAGTTCGTCCAGCTCCGCGTCCGGCATGCCGCGCATCGCGGTGTCCGGCTTGGCGCGGAAGTTCTGGATGATCAGTTCCTGGATGCCGTGGTGGGCGCGGGCCACCTTCCGCAGCGCGAACAACGACTCCGCGCGCTCCTCGTACGTCTCCCCGATGCCGATGAGGATGCCCGAGGTGAAGGGGACGGAGGAGCGGCCGGCGTCCTCCAGGACCCGCAGCCGTACCGCCGGCTCCTTGTCGGGGGAGCCGTGGTGGGGCCCGCCGGGCTCGGACCACAGGCGGGTCGCGGTGGTCTCCAGCATCATGCCCATCGACGGCGCGACCGGCTTCAGACGCTGGAAGTCCGTCCAGGACAGGACGCCCGGGTTGAGGTGCGGGAGGAGACCGGTCTCCTCCAGGATGCGGATCGAGATGGCGCGGACGTAGGCGATCGTGTCGTCGTAGCCGTGCGCGTCGAGCCATTCGCGGGCTTCGGACCAGCGGTCCTCGGGCTTGTCGCCGAGGGTGATGAGCGCTTCCTTGCAGCCGAGCGCGGCGCCCTTGCGGGCGATGTCCAGCACCTCGTCCGGCGACATGAACATCCCGTGCCCGGCCCGGCGCAGCTTGCCGGGCACGGTGACGAACGTGCAGTAGTGGCACTTGTCCCGGCACAGCCGCGTCAGCGGGACGAACACGCTCTTGGAGTACGTGATGACGCCGGGCCGCCCCGCCGCGTCCAGGCCCGCGTCGCGGACCCGGGCGGCCGAGGCGGAGAGGTCCGTCAGATGCTCACCGCGGGCCTGGAGCAGGACCGCGGCCTCGGACACGTCCAGGGAGACGCCGTCGCGGGCGCGCCTGAGCGCGCGGCGCAGGCTGTTCTCGGTCGGGCCGCCGGTTCCGGACGTCGCGGAAGTCGTCATTCTTTGAGCATACGTTCGGCGTGATCAGGAGCCCTGCCCGTCCACGAACGGCTGGAGCGCGTCCAGCGCACGGAGTACCTCCGTCTCCCCCTCCGGCGGCAGCTGCGCCACGACCTCCTCGACGCCCAGCTCGGCGAAGTGCGCCAGCTTTCCCGCGCTGGGACGGACCGCGTACGGCACGACCTGGAGGGCGGCCGGGTCGCGGCCGGCGTCGGCCCAGGCGGCGCGCAGCGCGGGCAGCGCCTCGGTCAGCCCGCGCCCGCCGATCGGCAGCCAGCCGTCGGCGTAGGCGCAGATGTCGGCGAACAGCTTCGGTCCGGCCGCACCGCCGACGAGGGTGCGCGGCCCGCTCACCGGGCCGCGCGGCTTCTGCACCGGCTTGGGGTACGCGGTGCTCGCCCGGACGCTCGCGAACTCGCCGTCGTAGGCGGTCGGTTCGTCGGCCCACAGGGCGCGCATGAGGCCCATCCGGTCGCGGACCAGGGCCCGCCGGGTGCGCCACTCCACGCCGTGGTCGGCGGCCTCCTCCACGTTCCACCCGAAGCCGAGCCCCAGCGTGAACCGGCCGGCGGAGAGGTGGTCGAGGGTCGCGATCTGCTTGGCCAGGTCGATCGGGTCGTGCTGCGCGGCGAGCGTGATGCCGGTCCCGAGCCCGAGCCTGTCGGTGACGGCCGCGGCCTGGCCGAGCGCGACGAAGGGGTCGAGGGTGCGGCCGTACTCGCGGGGCAGCTCGCCGCCCGCCGGGTAGGGGGTGGTGCGCTCGACGGGGATGTGCGTGTGCTCCGGCAGGTAGAGCCCGGCGAAGCCCCGCTGTTCCAGTTCCCGGGCCAGCCGGACCGGGGTGATCGTCTCGTCGGTGAGGAAGATAGTGACGGCGATGCGCATGGGCTGCCTTTCGTACGCGGACGACGCCCCATGCATACCCGGCCGCTCCCCTCCTGTCCATACCGACCGGTCGGCATTGCGTCCGGCCCGGCCCCACGCGCCCCCCGAAATCCGACGATTCCCTTCCCTTCCACGGCCGTTCACTGCTCATCCGGCTCGTCACCGACCAGGGCGTGCTGCACACCTCCGCGCCGCTGCCGGCGCGGGGCGGGCGGGGAAGGTGCCGTGGAGTGGCGGACCACCCCGGCGTACGCCGCGTACGTGCGCGCGGAGGTGCGGCACGAGGCCGCCGTCCCGTCGCTGCCCGGAAGCTTGGCCGCTTTCACCGACCCCGTCTTCCTCGGCCGCCGGTAGGCTCGGCGCCACGATGACTTCTCGCGCCGAACGCAAGTACCGCGTCGCCACGGCCTTCCAGCGCCGCGTCGGGAACCCCCTGCTGCGCCGGATGCCGTTCCAGACCCTGCTGGAGACCACCGGCCGCGTGTCGGGCCTGCCCCGCACCACACCGGTGGGCGGACGGCGCGACGGAGATGCCTTCTGGCTGGTGTCGGAGTTCGGCGAACGCTCGCAGTACGTGCGGAACATCAAGGCGGACCCCCGGGTGCGGGTGCGCGTCCGGGGCCGCTGGCACACCGGCACCGCCCACCTGATGCCCGACGACGACCCCGTGGCCCGGCTGCGCTCGCTCCCCCGCCTCAACAGCGCCGCCGTCCGCGCGATCGGGGCCGAACTGCTCACGGTACGGGTGGATCTGGACGGATGAGGTCGCACATGTGTGGAGTCCGTGGCGGCCCGCCGCTCCCCGTGTGATCGGTGTCTCGCGAGGCTGACTCATGCGTCAGGAGAAGGCAAACTGGCGTAGTTGCTCGGAATGCATAGGGGGACTGCATGGACGGTGTGCCGCGAGGGCCCGAGCAGCGGGGTCCCGGCTCCTCCCCGGAGCCGTCGGCGCTGCGGTTCGGAGTGCTGGGCCCGGTGCGCGCCTGGCGTGACGACGTACCGGTCGCCACCGGCAGTCCGCAGCAACGTGCCCTGCTGGCCGCGCTGTTGCTGCGCGAGGGCCGCACCGCGACGGCCGCCGAGCTGATCGACGCCCTGTGGGGCGAGGAACCGCCCTCGCAGGCGCTGGCCGCGGTGCGCACCTACGCGTCCCGGCTGCGGAAGGTGCTGGACCCCGGCGTCCTGGTCAGCGAGTCCGGCGGTTACGCCGTGCGCGGGCTCGGCCAGGGCGCGCTGGACCTCGCGGCCGCGCAGGAGCTGGCGGCGGAGGCGGAGAAGGCCCGCGCCGCGGGCGACCTGAGCCGCGCCCGCGACCTGCTCGGCCAAGGGCTGGCGCTGTGGGACGGCGAGACGCTGGCCGGGGTGCCGGGACCGTACGCGGAGGCGCAGCGCGTACGCCTGGAGGAGTGGCGGCTCCAACTCCTCGAGACGCGGCTCGACATGGACCTGGAGCAGGGCTGCCACGCGGAGGCCGTCTCCGAGCTGACCGCGCTGACCGCCGCCCACCCGCTGCGGGAGCGGCTGCGCGAGCTGCTGATGCTGGCGCTGTACCGCAGCGGCCGCCAGGCCGAGGCGCTCGCGGTGTACGCCGACACCCGCCGGCTGCTCGCCGACGAGCTGGGCGTCGACCCGCGCCCGGACCTCAGCGAGCTGCAGCAGCGCATCCTGGAGGCCGACCCCGCCCTCGCCGAACCGCCCGCCAGGCTGCCCACCCCGGAGCCCGCCCCCGTACGCCCGGCACAACTCCCGGCGTCGGTGCCGGACTTCACGGGCCGTGCGGCGTTCGTACGGGAGCTGGGCGAGGTCCTCGCGTCGGCCACCGGCGACCAGGCGCAGGTGATGGCGGTGTCCGCCGTCGCCGGCATCGGCGGCGTCGGCAAGACCACCCTCGCCGTGCACGTGGCGCACGCCGCCCGGGACGCGTTCCCCGACGGCCAGCTCTACGTCGACCTCCAGGGCGCCGGCGCGCGCGCCGCGGAACCGGAGACGGTCCTCGGCTCCTTCCTGCGGGCGCTCGGCACGGCCGACTCGGCGATCCCGGACTCGCTGGAGGAGCGGGCGGCGCTGTACCGCTCGATGCTGGACGGCCGCCGGGTGCTGGTGCTGCTGGACAACGCGCGCGACGCGGCGCAGGTACGGCCGCTGCTGCCGGGCACGGCGGGCTGCGCGGCGCTGGTGACGTCCCGGGTGCGGATGGTGGGCCTGGCCGGGGCGCACCTGGTCGACCTGGACGTGATGTCGCCGGAGGAGGCGCTGGCGCTCTTCACGAAGATCGTCGGTGAGGAGCGGGTGCGCTCCGAACGGGAGGCCGCCCTGGACGTGGTGGCCGCCTGCGGCTTCCTGCCGCTGGCCATCCGTATCGCCGCCTCGCGGCTGGCCTCCCGGCGCACCTGGACGGTGTCGTTCCTCGCGGCGAAGCTCGCCGACGAGCGCCGCCGCCTGGACGAGCTCCAGGCCGGGGACCTGGCCGTGAAGGCGACCTTCGAGCTGGGGTACGGCGCGCTGGACGCGGCGCAGGCCCGCGCGTTCCGGCTGCTGGGCCTGGCCGACGGCCCCGACATCTCGCTGGCCGCCGCCTCCGCCCTGCTGGACCTGGAGGCGGAGGCGACGGAGGACCTGCTGGAGTCCCTCGTCGACACGTCCCTGCTGGAGTCGGCGGCCCCCGGCCGCTACCGCTTCCACGATCTCGTGCGGCTCTACGCGCGTGCGTGCGCCGAGCGGGACGAGCAGCCGCCCGCCGAGCGGGAGGCGGCCCGGTCGCGGCTGCTGGACTACTACCTGGCGACGGCGGTGCGGGTGTACGGCATCGAGCGGCCGGGCGACCGGACCGTGGCGCACCTGGAGAAGGGCCGTTTCGAGGGCGAGGAGTTCGGCGGCGCGGCGAAGGCGGTGGACTGGCTGCACAGCGAGGCCGGGCCGCTGCTGGCGTGCGTGCAGCAGTCGCTGGGCGCGTCCATGGTGCGCCGGGCCGTGGACCTGCTGGTCGCGACCATCGACCTCGCGGAGTCCGGGGTGGACTCGCGTCAGTACCGCAAGACCGCGCGGGCCGCGTGCGAGGCGGCGGCGGCCCTCGGGGACGCCCGCGCCGAGGTGCGGGCCCGGGTCACCGTCGCCCAGGTGCTCAGCCAGGCGGGCCGGTTCGAGGCCGCCGAGGAGGAGACGATGCGGGCGGACGCGCTGCTGCGGGAGGCGGACGACCCGTGGGCGAACGGCACCGCCCCGAACCAGCTCGGCATCATCGCCACGTGCACCGCCCGGTACGCGGACGCCGAGGGGTACTTCCTGCGCGCGATCGACGCCTTCCGCGCCGACGGCAACCGGCCGGGCGAGGCCAGCGCGGTCTGCAACCTCTCCCGCGCGCTCGCCTCCATGGGCCGCAGCAACGAGGCGGTGGAACTCGCCCGGCGGGGCGTCGAGATCTACGACGCGCTGGGGATGTCGATGCGGGTGGCGAACGCCCGGTACGCGTCCGGGATCGTGCTCAGCCAGGCGGGGCGCACGTCGGAGGCGCTGGCCCAGCTCGACGAGGCGCTGTGCATCTTCGCGGAGAACCGTCAGTCGCTGTGGGAGGGCACGACCCACTACCGCATCGCCGAGGTGCACCTGCGGGCCGGTCGCCCGGCGCGGGCCGCCCGGCACGCGGAACAGGCCCTGGCGATGGGCTGCATCGGCGGCGACTGGATGCGGGCCAACGCTCTCACCCTGCTCGGCCGGGCGCTGGACACCCTGGACCAGGGCGACCGGGCGCGCGCCTGCTGGCGCGAGGCGCTGACCCTGTACGACGAGACGGGTTCCGTGGAGGCCGTCCAGGTGCGCAGGCTGCTCGCCCCGCTGTCGGCGGCCTGACGGCGGCCCGCCGGAGGCGTTCATCGAACGTTTATGGCGGGCTGCCACTCTCATGGAACGGATGCGTCGCGTCGGGGGGCAGGCGGATCCGAGGGGCTCATCTCCACGCTGAGACCCGCTGGAACGCCCGCTCGGCGGCCTTCGGGGGAGTCGCCGAGCGGGCCGTTCAACCGCACGTCCCAGTCCATCTGTTGGGGGTTGTACACGTCATGACGGAAGCCACGAACGAGCCGGAGTTCACCACGCAGGACCAGCACGTGCCGGCGCCGCCGAGCAAGGACGACCCGGAGGTCACCACGCTCGACCAGCACGTGCCGGCCCCGCCGAGCATCGGCGAGGTCACCACGCTGGACCAGCACGTCCCGGCGCCGCCCGCCCGGGACGGGGACGGCCGCTGAGCCTTCTTCCCGCACGGGGACCGGCCGCGGCGGCACGGAGGGGGAGCCGCCGCGGCCGGGTCGTGGGAGAGGGGCCTTGGTGCGGAGTCGTACGACTCCGCACCAAGGCCCCTCTCCCGTGTCGTCGTGGTCAGGCCGCCGGGGCGTAGGAGTCGAGTTCGCACGCGTCGATCTGCGGGAGGCTCGCCTCGTCGTCCACCGGAACCTCGGCCGTGGTGGTCCCGCCGGCCGGGACGGAGACCTCCTCCGTGCTGCGGGCCAGTTCCTCGCCGGCGGCGTCCTTGAAGACCACCGTGACGGAGAAGGTCCCGTCCACCGTGTCGGTGTTGGTGACCTCGACGGTGGCGTACGGCGTCTCCTCGGACGCGCAGTCGACCAGCGTCACCGTGGCCGCGTCCGGAGACATCGACGCCTCCGAGCCACCGGAGCCGCTGCCGTAGTCGTCGTCGTAGTCGTCATCGTCGTCGTAGTCGCGGTGCGAGCCGCTCGACGAGTCGTGGTTCTGGCTGGAGCTGCTGCATCCGCCGCCGCCCCCGCCGTCGTGGTCGCCCCCGCTGGAGCCGCCGTGCCCGCGGCCGGTGGAGAAGCCGGTGAGCGCGAGGACGACCAGCGCCGAGACAGCGGTGAGCTTGAGAGTCTTCCCCCGAGAAGTCATGACCCTCAGGCTAGCGATCTTTGTGTCACGGCCATGTCACTGCCTGGCGACCGTCCCGTACCCGGCGTAGCGTCGGCCCCGAGGGCGGCGGACACCCACCGCCCCGCAGCGGCGGCCGCCGTCCGGGCCCCTTCCGTGCAGCCGGCACGACGGCCGTCCCCCGCAGGGGCGCTGGCGACGCGCGTCTCACGCGGTCCGCGCCGTGCCCGTGCCCTTCTCCGCGTCCAGCGCGTACACACAGCGGTCCTTGCTGCACGCGTACACCACGCCGTCGCGCACCACCGGGGAGCCGGTGATCTCGCCGCCGGTCGCGAGCTTCCAGCGCAGCCGGCCGTCGTCGGCCTTCAGCGTGTACAGCAGGTGGTCGCTGGAGCCGAAGTGGATCCGGCCTTCGGCGACCGCGGGCGCGCCCACGATCTCGCCGCCGGACTGGAAGCGCCACTTGGGCGTGCCGGTGACCGCGTCCAGCGTGTAGAGGCCCTTGCCGCTGCCCACGTGGACATGGCCCGCGGCGACCAGCACCGGCTCGGCCGAGGAGCGCGCCTCGGTGGCGATGCGCCAGCGGTCGCGGCCGTCGGTGGCGTCCAGGGCGTACACCGTGCCGAGGTAGTCGGCGAGGTACACCCCGCCGCCGGTGACCGCGGGGCCGGGCACGAAGGCGGGCGGGCACAGGAAGACCGCCGGGGCCTCGAAGTGCCAGCGGACGTGTCCGGAGGCGGCCTCCAGGGCGAGCACCCGGGTGCCTGCGCAGACGTAGACGTAGCCGTCGGGCGCGGCGGTGAGGCGGACCGGGACGCCGCCGCACGAGGCCGCGTCGCCGATCGGGTACGACCAGCGCTCCTCGCCGGTGCGGGCGTCCAGGGCGCGCAGCCGGGCGTCCTGCCAGACGTAGGCGGTGCCGTCGAAGAGGGCGGGGCCGGCCTCCGGGGACTCGAAGTCGGTCTGGCAGCCGCCGACCTCCCACAGCTTCTGCCCGGTGGACGCCTCCCAGCCCTGGACGCCGCCGCCGCGGGTGCCGGTGAGGACGGTGCCGCGGTCGGCCTTGAGGGAGTACACCCAGGCGTCCGTGTTCAGCCGCCACAGGTCGCCGCCCTCGCGGGCGTCGAGCGCGTAGAGGGTGGGCCCGTCGGAGGCGTGGATGCGGCCGTCGGCGACCGCCATCGACCAGGCGACGTCCCGCGTCTTGAAGCGGCGCCGTCCGGTGGCCACGTCCAGGGCGTGCACCTCGAAGGAGGTGACGTACACCAGGTCGCCGGCCACGGCGGGGGTGCCCCACACGTCGTTGGACATGCGGAACCGCCAGGGGCGCCAGCCGCCGGGCTGCTCCGGCTGCGCTGCGGGCGCCGGAGGCACGGGCGCGACGGCCGGCTCGGCGCCGTTCACGCCGGGGCGGGGCTTGGTCCAGGTGGCGGCCAGGGCGGCGGCGGGCGGGGGCGCCTGCACGGCGGCCGCGCGCGTGTCGGCGACGCGCGGGCCGGGACCGATGGGCACCGCGGCACCCGCCAGCCGGACGGGGCCGGTGCCGGGCGCGCCCACGGGGGCCGGCTGGGGCGGGGGCGGCGGGACGACCGGGTCGTGCGGCGGCGGGGGCGGCACGTGGGGACGCGCGCCGCCCCCGCTGCGGCCGCTGTTCTGCGGCGGTCTGGCGGGGCGGCCGCCGCGGCGCGTCTCGATCAGGGCGACCGCCCGCTCGGGCAGCCACGCGGACGCCGTGCCGCTGTCGTCGGAGCCGGAGCCGAACAGGTGCGGGGCGAGCCGTGCCTGGAGGTCGGCGGGGTTGGGCCGGGCCGTCGGGTCCATCTGCATGCACGACTCGATGAGCGGCCGCAGCTCGTCCGGCAGGCCCTCCAGGTCCGGGCCCTCGCGCAGCAGCATGAAGACCGTCTCGACAGGGTTGGCGCCGTGGAACGGGGGGTGGCCGGTGGCGGCGAAGACCAGCATGGAGCCGAGGGAGAACACGTCGCTCGCGCCGGTGACGCTGCGGGAGTCCTTGGCCTGCTCGGGGGACATGTAGGCGGGGGTGCCCACAGCAACGTTGGTCATCGTCAGCCGGGTGTTGGACACGCCGGACGCGATGCCGAAGTCGATCACCCGGGGGCCGTCCTCGACGACCAGCACGTTGGACGGCTTGAGGTCGCGGTGGACCAGGCCCGCGCCGTGGATCGACTGGAGCGCCTCGGCGACGCCGGCGGCGAGCCAGCGCACGGCCTGCGCGGGCAGCGGCCCGCACTCGTTCACTATCTCCTCGAGCGAGGGGGCGGGCACGTAGGCGGTGGCCAGCCACGGCACGGCGGCGCGCGGGTCGGCGTCCACGACGGCCGCCGTGTAGAAACCGGAGACCGCGCGGGCCGCCTCCACCTCGCGCGTGAAACGCACCCGGAACAGCTGGTCCTCTGCCAGCTCGGTCCGGACCGTCTTGATCGCCACCCGCCGGCCGGACGCCGAGCGCGCGAGATAGACCAGCCCCATGCCGCCGGCTCCCAGCCGTCCCAGCACCTCGAACGGCCCGATTCGCCGCGGATCGTGCTGCGTCAGCTGATCCACCACTTGCCTGCCACCTCCCCGTACGCGTCGCGCCACCACCTGTGCGCGACCGTAGTGCAGCGTCTCACCACCGCACCGCCGTGGCGGCACGCACCCCGATTCTTCCTGTCCGCGCCCCCTGGTGCGAACCGGCCGACAAATCGGGTGTCCAGGTTTACATATGACTCGAATGGACGGCCGGACGGTGTACAGGCGACGGACCGCGGCGGCGCACCGAGCGTACGGTCAGCGCCGCAGCAGCGCGAAGGACGCCCCCTGATTGTCCGTGACGACGGCCGCCGTCCCGTACGACGTCTCGAAGGGCGGGACCTGCGTGCGGCCACCGAGCCGGGCGACCCGCTCCAGGGCGGGCTCCAGCTCCGTCACGGCGAAGTGGACGAGGAGGTGCGGCGGCATCTCGGGGGCGAAGACCTCGGAGACGGGCGCGCGGCCGAAGTCGGGGTCGGCTCCCTCGCCGAACAGGGCGTCCTGGAAGAGGTCGCCGTAGAAGGTGTTGGCCGTCCCGGTGTCCCGTGCGTAGAGCTGGACCCAGGCGAAGGTGCCCGGCTCGTGGCGGCGTGCGAAGCCGGTCGCGGTCCCGGGCTGCCACAGCGAGAACACCGCGCCCTCCGGGTCGGTGACGAGCGCGGTGCGGCCGAGGTCGCCGAACGGCGCCGGGGGCGCGACCACCTGTCCGCCGGCCGCGCGGATGCGCGCGCACAGGCCGTCGGCGTCCGGGGTGGAGAAGGACACCGTCCACACCGTCGGCAGCCGTCCGTCCGTCTTGTGCGCGAGGGAGGCGACGGGGTCGCCGTCCTTCAGCGCGCGGACCGTCCCGGTGGGCTGCTCCTCGAAGGTCCAGCCGAACAGCTCACCGTAGAACCGTTTGCCCGCCTCCAGATCGGGCAGCTGCGCGTCCACCCAGCAGGGGGTGCCCTCCGTGTACTCCGACGCCCTGTTTTCGGCCATGCCGACAACGTAGCCGCGCCGCCCGCACCCCGCCGACCAGGCACACCAGGGTTCTTCGGGCCCCGCACCCCATTTGCAGTCGGCCGAATCGCGCTCCCGAACCCCGTCGGTAAGCTGACGGCATGACAGGACAAGTGCGTACCGTCGACGGCCGCGTGGCCGGCCGGCGTGGGCAGGAGACCCGGCAGAAGCTGCTCGACTGCCTCAGCGAGATGCTCAGCTCGTCCCCGTACCGGGATGTCAAGGTCATCGACGTCGCCCGCCGCGCGGGGACCTCGCCGGCCACCTTCTACCAGTACTTCCCGGACGTCGAGGGCGCCGTCCTGGAGCTCGCCGAGACCATGGCGTCCGAGAGCGGCTCCCTGAGCGAGCTGGTCGAGGGACGCTCCTGGAGCGGGCGGGCCGGCTGGCAGACGGCACAGGAACTGGTGGACGGCTTCCTGGAGTTCTGGCGGAAGAACGACGCGATCCTCCGTGTGGTGGATCTCGGCTCCGCCGAAGGGGACAAACGTTTCTCCAAGATCCGTCTGAAGGTTCTCAACGCCGTGGAGGCCTCCCTCGCCCAGGCGGTCTCCGAGCTCCAGGCGAAGGGGCGGATCGACAAGGACGTCAACCCCGGCGCGGTCGCCGGGTCCCTGGTCGCCATGCTGGCGGCCGTGGCCTCGCACCAGAAAGGTTTCGCCTCCTGGGGCGTCAAGCAGGCCGAGATCAAGCCGAACCTGGCGCTGCTGGTGCACCTGGGGGTCACCGGGCGCAAGCCGACCAAGTAGCCGCGCGCGGCCCCGCTCCTCCCCCGCGACCTCGTCGTTCCTGTCATCCGGGCGGCGGTTCACTCCGGTGGACCGCCGCCTGTCGCGTTCCCGGGGGCGGGCCGGTTCCGATGGTTGGGGGCGCGACGTGCGGAACACGTCCCGGCCCGGCCGGCGTTGTACCGCCCGGCCGCAGGCCCGAGTGCACGCCCCGACGCCGACGACGCTGGAGGAACCGCCATGGCCCTGTCCCCCGAAGAGCGCGAGACGTTCCTGTCCGAACCGCGCGTGGCCGCGTTCGCGGTGGACGCGGGCGACGGCCGCGCCCCGCTGACCGTGCCGATCTGGTACCAGTACGCGCCCGGCGAGGACGTGTGGATCCTCACCGGGCGGCACTCCCGCAAGAACCGGCTGCTCCAGGCGGCGGGACGCTTCTCCCTCCTGGTGGAGCGCGTCGAGCCGACCATCCGCTACGTCTCCGTCGAGGGCCCGGTCGTCGACACCTCCCCCGCCACGGTCGAGAAGCTGCAGGAGATCTCCGCGCGCTACCTGCCCGCCGAGAAGGTCGAGGGGTACGTGGACTTCGCGTGGAAGAACCACGGGGAGCAGGTCGTCGTGCGGATGCGGCCGGAGCGGTGGGTGTCGTCGGACCTGGGGTCGATCTGAGGGCCGACAATCGGCCGCATGGAACCCGACCTTCACGCACTGCTGCGGTCCCTGCGGGTGTGGGACCCGGCCGTCACCGATCTGCGCCCCTTCGACGCCGGGCGGGCCCCCGCCGAGCCGCTGCCGCTGTTCGCGCGGTGGCTGGCGGACGCCGCGGCGGCCGGGCAGCCCGAGCCGCACACCATGTCCCTGGCGACGGCGGACGCGGACGGCCTGCCGGACGTACGGATCGTGATGCTGCACGGCGCGGACGAGCGGGGCTGGTCGTTCGCCACGCACGCGCACAGCCGCAAGGGCGGGCACCTCGCCGCCCGCCCGTACGCGGCCCTCACCTTCTACTGGCCGGTCCTGGGCCGCCAGGTGCGGGTACGGGGTCCCGTCACGGCCGCCCCGCCCGAGGAGGCCCGGGCGGACCTCCACGCCCGCTCCACGGGCGCGCTGGCCTCCGCCCTGACCGGCCGCCAGAGCGCGGTGCTCGCCTCTCCCGAGGAACTCGCCCGCGCCTCGGAGGCCGCCTGGGAGAAGGCCCGCCGGGCCCCTGACACCCCGGCCCCCTCATGGACGCTGTACCACCTGGCCCCGGACGAGGTGGAGTTCTTCCAGGGCGACCCGCAGCGCCGCCACGTACGCCTGCGGTACCGCGGGGAGGGGGAGGACTGGGCGAGGGAGCTGCTGTGGCCGTGAGGCGGTTGCCGCGCGTCTGAGGGGAGACGTCCCGGAGGGGGTCACGGCCCCGGCGGGGACGGGTCCGTGGCCAGGCGGGCGTGGAGGTGGGTGTCGCGGAACGCGTCGTGGCGGCCGGGGGCGAACATCGCGTCACGCAGCGTGCCCTCCGGGAGGAAGCCGCAGCGGTTCGCGACCCGGCAGGACACCTCGTGGCCGACGGCGTGGCCCAGTTCCAGGCGGTGGAGGGCGCCTTCGGTCAGCGCCCAGTCCGCGGCGAGCAGCACCGCGCGGGTGGCCACGCCCCGGCCGCGCGCCTCGGGCAGGACCCAGTAGCCGATCCGGCCGACGGCCATGACCGGCCGGATGTCGTCGATGCCGATGTGGCCGAGCGGCGTGCCGTCGGCCGCGTCGGCGATGTGGAAGGAGACGACGGCCCCCTCCTCGGCGAGGGCGGCCCGGGTGCGCAGCGACCGCCGGGCGCCGTCCAGGTCGCCGACCGGTCGCAGCGGGGTGTTCCAGCGCCGGAACTCCGGGTCGGTGAGGCCGCGCAGCCAGGCCTCGGCGTCGTCGTCGGAGCGCGGGTCCCAGGCGCGCAGGAGCAGTCCGTGGCCGCGGAGTTCGGACGGCGGTCGGGGTCGGGTGCGCTGTGGGGAAGACATGGGGACATTGAACCCGCGATCACGACATCATGTGATCATTCCGCAACCAATTCCGGTCTTGACCGAGACCCATCAATGCCGTGCCGGATTACGCTCGCGGTCATGGCCGACTCCACCACGTCCGCGCAGCCCACCGCGCCCCTCCGGGCGGACCGCCCCGTCTACGTCGTCGGCGGCGGCCCCGGCGGACTGTCCGTCGCGTACGCCCTGCGCGCCCACGGGGTGCGGGCCGTCGTCCTGGAGCGCTCCGAGCGGGTCGGCGACTCCTGGCGCCGTCACTACGACCGGCTGCACCTGCACACCACCCGGCGCCGGTCCGCGCTGCCCGGCCTGCCGATGCCCCGCCGCTTCGGCCGCTGGCCGTCCCGCGACGACGTGGTCCGCTACCTGGAGAAGTACGCCGAGCACCACCGCCTGGAGATCGTCACCGGCGTCGAGGTGTCCTGCGTCGAGCGCACCGAGGACGGCACCGGCTGGCTGCTGCGGGCCACCGGCGGACGGGAGCTGACCGGCGCGGCGGTCGTCGTCGCCACCGGCTTCAACCACACCCCGCGCGTCCCCGACTGGCCCGGACGGGACACGTACACCGGGGAGCTGCTGCACGCGTCCCGGTACCGCGACGCCAAGCCGTTCGCCGGGCGGGACGTCCTGGTGGTCGGCGTCGGCAACACGGGCGCCGAGATCGCCGTGGACCTGGTGGAGGGCGGCGCCTCCCGGGTGCGGCTGGCGGTGCGGACCCCGCCGCACATCGTGCGCCGCTCGACGGCCGGGTGGCCCGCGCAGTACTCCGGGATCCTGGTGCGCCGGCTGCCGGTGCCGCTGGTCGACCGCATCAGCCGCCTCCAGGCGCGGATCGCGGTGCCGGACCTGTCCGAGCACGGCCTGCCCCGCCCGGAGACGGGGCTCTACAGCCGTGCCCTGGAGGGCGCGATCCCCGTGCAGGACGTCGGTCTGATCGACGCCGTGCGCAAGGGCGAGGTGGAGGTGGTCGCCGCCGTGAAGGGCTTCGAGGGGGGCGAGGTGCTGCTGGCCGACGGCGAGCGCGTCGCCCCGGACGCGGTGGTCGCGGCCACCGGGTACGAGCGCGGGCTGGAGGGCCTGGTCGGCGGTCTCGGGGTGCTGGACGAGCGGGGCAGACCCGTGGTCCACGGCGCCCGCACCCCGGCCGGCGCCCCGGACCTGTACTTCACCGGCTTCACCAACCCGATCAGCGGCAACCTCCGAGAGATGGCCCTGGACGCCCGCCGCATCGCCCGAGCGGTCGCCCGCAACGGCAAGGCGTCCCGCCTGCCGGGCGCCTGACGCCGGGGGCGCCCATGACGCCGGGGGTCGAAGCACCCCCGGCGCCGGGGGTGCTTCGACCCTCGCGGCGCCCGACCGTCAAGCGTCCGGCCCCCGGGCTCCCCCGCCCTCGGGGCGCCCGAGTCCCAAGGCGCCTGACCCCCGGGGCACCCGGCCTTGGCCCGGACCGTCAGGACCTCCGGCCCTCGGGCAGCCCAGCCGTTCAAGGGGCCCAACCCTCGAGGCCCATGACCCCGAGGCACCCAGCCCTCGGGACGCCCCCGTCAGGACGTCCGGCCCCGGGCAGCCCAGCCCTCAGGGCGACCGACTCTTGAAGCCCCCGACCGTCGAGGCGCATCGCCCCCGGAGCACCCGGCCCTCGGGACGCCCGCCCGTCAGGACGTCCGGCCCCGGGCAGCC
This sequence comes from Streptomyces althioticus, assembly GCA_014649355.1. Classification (GTDB taxonomy): domain Bacteria; phylum Actinomycetota; class Actinomycetes; order Streptomycetales; family Streptomycetaceae; genus Streptomyces; species Streptomyces althioticus. The sequence continues at coordinate 241,083 of BMSW01000004.1, read as the reverse complement.
CAGCCCAGCTCTCGAGGCGCCCCGCCATCGCGCCCGCCCCCACAGCGCCTCAGCTCGTCGTAAGGACCGCCGGCCGCTTGCGGATCACCAGGGCCATCAGGGCCGCCGCCGCGCACAGCGCGCCCGAGGCCAGCCACACCACGTCGTACGAGCCGAACGCGTCCCGCGCGAGGCCGCCGGCGAAGGCGACGATCGCCGCGCCCACCTGGTGCGACGCCAGCACCCAGCCGAACACGATGGGGCTGTCGTCGCCGTAGTGCTCCCGGCACAGGGCGAGGGTGGGCGGCACAGTGGCGACCCAGTCGAGGCCGTAGAAGACGATGAACAGCAGCATCGGCGGGTGCACGGAGGGCGCGAGCAGCAACGGCAGGAAGAGCAGGGAGACGCCGCGCAGCGCGTAGTAGACGGCGAGCAGCCGGCGCGAGTCGAACCGGTCGGTGAACCAGCCGGAGGCAACCGTGCCGACGACGTCGAAGACGCCGATGACGGCGAGCAGGGACGCGGCGGTGGTGATGGGCATGCCGTGGTCGTGCGAGGCGGGCACGAAGTGGGTCTGGATCAGCCCGTTGGTGGAGGCGCCGCAGATCGCGAACGTCCCCGCGAGCAGCCAGAACGGGCCGGTGCGCGCGGCCGAGCCGAGTACCGTCAGCGCGCGCCGGGCGGCCCCGGGCACGGGTGCCGGCTTGGGCACGAACTCCTGCGCCCCGTACGGCTTCTGGCCGACGTCGGCGGGGTGGTCGTGCAGCAGCAGCCAGACGAACGGCACCACCGCGAGCGCGGCGAGCGCCACCGTCACCGCCGCGGGCCGCCAGGAGTACCGGTCGACGATCCACGACAGCAACGGCAGGAAGATCAGCTGACCGGAGGCGGAGGCGGCGGTGAGGATGCCGCTGACCAGGCCGCGCCGCTCGGTGAACCAGCGGTTGGTGACGGTGGCGGCGAAGGCGAGCGCCATGGAGCCGGAGCCGAGGCCCACCAGCAGGCCCCAGCAGAGCATCAGCTGCCAGGCGGAGTCCATCCACACGGTGGCTCCGGACCCGGCCGCAATCACGGTGAGCGCGACGGCGACGACCCGGCGGATGCCGTAGCGGTCCATCAGCGCCGCCGCGAACGGGGCGGTGAGCCCGTACAGCGCCAGGTTGAGGGAGACCGCGGCGCCGATGGTGCCGCGTGACCAGCCGAACTCCTCGTTCAGCGGGTCGATGAACAGCCCCGGCACGGCGCGGAAGGCGGCGGCGCCGATGATCGTCACGAAGGTGACGGCGGCGACGAACCAGGCGCGGTGCACCCGGCGGCGGGTCGGCTTGCGGCCGCTCGCGGGCGGCCCGACGGCGGCGGTGTTGCTGGTCGTGGTCACGTCGTACAGCTTCGGGCAAGCATGTCCGCTTCAACGAGTGGCCCGAGGGACAGCATTCGCTAGGATCGGGCCATGCCTTCGGACCCGGTCGAGCCACCCCGTTCCCCCGCCGGCCACCGGCCCCACCGCGTGGTCGTCCTCGCCCTCGACGGCCTGCTGCCGTTCGAACTGGGCATCCCTCACCGCGTGTTCGGCCGCCCCCGGGACGAGTGGGGGCGGCCGCTGTACGAGGTGGTCACCTGCTCGGTCCGGCCGCCGGGACCGGTGGAGACGGACGCCGATTTCGCCATCCACGTGCCGCACGGCCCGGAGGCGCTGGCCACCGCCGACACGGTGGTCGTCCCGGCCTGCTACGAGCTGGGCCCGGTCTTCGAGCGGGGCGAGCTGACGGACGAACTGGCCGACGCGCTCGGCCGCATCCCGCCGGCCGCGCGCATCGCCTCCATCTGCACGGGCGTCTACGTCCTCGCCGCCTCCGGCCGCCTCGACGGGCGCCGCGCCACCACGCACTGGGCGGACGCGGAGCGGCTCCAGCGGCTGTTCCCGCAGATCGACGTCGACCCGGACGTGCTGTTCGTCGACGACGGCGACATCCTCACCTCGGCGGGCGTGGCGGCCGGGATCGACCTGTGCCTGCACATGGTGCGGCGCGACCACGGCGCCGCCGTCGCCAACGACGTGGCCCGGCGCACGGTGGTGCCGCCGCACCGGGACGGCGGCCAGGCGCAGTACATCCGGCTTCCGGTGCCGGACCCGCAGCAGGCGTCCACGAGCGGCGCCCGCGCCTGGGCGCTGGGCCGGCTGCACGAGCCCATCCAGCTGCGCGACATGGCGGAGCGGGAGTCGATGTCGGTGCGCACCTTCACCCGCCGCTTCCGGGAGGAGACCGGGGTCAGTCCGGGGCAGTGGCTCACCCGGCAACGGGTGGAGCGGGCGCGGTACCTGCTGGAGACCACCGAGCTGACCGTGGACCAGGTGGCGCGGGACTCCGGGTTCGGGACGGCCCAGTCCATGCGGGCCCATCTCCAGGCGGCCCTCGGCGTGACCCCCACGGCCTACCGGCGCACCTTCCGCGCGGCCTCGGAACGCGGGGAAGGGACGGCGGTCGCGGTCTGAGTCCCGCACGCGTCCGCTTGTCCACAGGCTGTGGACGAAGAACTCCGCGCGGCGGTGCGGCGCTGCTCGCCCCGAGCACGACAGCCCCGCACCGCCCTGCGGCTCCGGCGGCCCCGCCAGGTCCCCCGCCCCCGGGAGGCATGCGCCGGATAACGACCCACACTCGCCGAGGACTCCGTCACGGTGCCCTCGCCGTCCCCTCGCGGCGAATCGCTGACGACCAGCGTGATCACCCGGTGACGGCACGTCAATACCGTTTCGATCCGCGATACGGCATTCGCCCCGCTTGACCGTTTCGTCGGGTCGGCGCACGGGAGCACACCCGGCGCACCGCATCACGTACGGCACCGGACGGCCGTCCCGCCGTGCACCCGTGCCTCCCCGCGGGAGCGGCAACGGTCGGGGCGCGGGCGCTCAGACCGCCTCGTAGGCCAGTCCGTCGTACGTCGCCGCGCCGCCGCCGCAGGAGGCGCGGGCGGCGTCGGACGCCGCGCCGCAGCGGTCGAGTTCGCACCAGATGCGCTTGCCGGCGCCCTCGGTGCTCCAGCCCCAGCGGTCGGCCAGCCCGTCGACCAGGGCGAGTCCGCGTCCGCCGGTCGCCTCGTCGCCCGCGCAGCGCGGCACCGGCGCCCTGCCGCTGCGGTCGGCGACCTCCAGGCGGACGGTGACCTCCTCGGCCGCGTCCGCGCCGGGCAGCGAGAGCCGCAGGACGGCCGGGCAGCCGGTGTGCACCACGGCGTTGGTGACGAGTTCGGAGACGAGCAGGATCAGCGTCTCGGCCAGCGGTTCGTCGGCCCCTATGCCGGACCCGGCCAGCCGTGAGCGGGCCCAGCGCCGGGCCCGCCCCACCTCAGCGGGGTCGGGCCGGATCTCCAGCTGCACTTGAAGCACCTGCACCGCTCACACCATCCGAACCGGCGGACACTTGGACTCGCGCCTCACGAGGGCCACGATCCTAGCCATTTTCCGCATGGCCAGAACAATGACCGGGACCTGGATCACGGACCGTGACTCCCTTGTGGGACAGCATGGTTGACGTACAGTCACCTCAACAAGCGCTTCAGGCATATTCCAGCGCGAAGGAGTACCTGTGCGGCATACTGTGCGACGCTTGCCGCGCGGACTCGAACGAAGCCCGGTGCACGGCCCGTTGACCCCACGAGCACCTGAAGGAACGGCGCCCCGGGCAACCGTCTCGAGGGCGGCCCGGCCGCGGCGGACGGTCACGACGACTCGCATCCCGCACAACGTACCGGAGACGCCGCCCGACTCCGGGCCGTGACGGAAGAACTCACCCGGCCCGGGGTCGTACGGACGCTCCGTGATCAGCAAAATGCCACGATCGGTGACACCGCCGGGGGCGCGGACGCCCCGGCGCGTCACTCGGGGACGGTGAAGTAGCGGGCGAACGCGGAGACGACGTCCTCCTCGCCGATCCGTCCGTCCCCGTCGGTGTCCAGTTGTGCGGCGGCCTCCGCGGCGACGTCCGCCTCGACGCCCAGCACCTGGAGCACGCGCGCGGTGTTCTCCACCCCTACGGCTCCGTCGCCGGTGGTGTCCGCGACGGCGAGCGCCGCGTGCAGGAAGGGGCGGGCGATCTCGGCGAAGCGCTCCGGGTTGTCCCGCAGCCGCTTGAGCGCGCCGGTCACGAACTCCTCGCGGGTGATGCGCTGGTCGCCGTCCCGGTCGGCGATGCCGGCCATGCCCTGCCAGAACGCCTCGGCGCCGACGTACAGGGCCTGGCCCCGGTCGGATCGGGCCGCCGTGCCGAACTCGGCGAGCAGCGCCTTGGCCGCCGTCATGAAGTCCTCGCGGTCGATGTAGCCGTTGCCGTCCTGGTCGAAGCCGGCGAAGCGGGCCGCGATCCTGCGCTCGTACTCGCTGGTGACCATGTCTTGTTCAGGCCGCCTTAGGTCGGAGGGGTCGTCTCGCTGGGAGCGTACGGGGTGTGCGGGCGCGGGGGAGCCGGAAAGCGGCGCTTGGACCAGGACCGGGGGAACACCGGGACACACGTGTGACACGTGTGAGGGGCACCACGCGCGGGCCGCGGAGTGAGAGCGGGGTGAGGGGGCGGGGCCTCAGGCCGAGAGCGGGCGGGCGTCCTCGTCGACGGCGGACGGCACGTCCGGGTGGACCTCGAACAGCCGGCGCACCCCGAGCGCGCCGAGCACCTTGTTGACGTGGCTGCCGTCGGCGGCGCCGCGCGCGGGCAGGATCAGCCGCAGCCGGCCCTGGCAGGAGCGCAGCAGCCGGCGGGAGGCTATGAGCACGCCGACCCCGCTGGAATCGCAGAACCACACCTCGGAGAGGTCGAGGACGAGCCGGTGCCGCCCTTCCGCCACGACGTCGTGCACCCGCTGCCGCAGCACCGGGGACGTCACCAGGTCCAGCTCGCCGGAGACCCGGAGGACGGCCCATGCGCCGTTCTCCTGGTCGGTCACTTTGAAGGTCACCACCACGCCCCTCGCTCGCCGAAACGGAAGCAATGCCTACGCTTCCTTGCTGCGCGGCTGCCCACCGGCCGTTCCCTGAAACACGACCCCAGAAACGGTTACCGAACATAAAGGGCTTGTTCTGGTCGCAATCGATCCGGTTCGATCGGTTCCGATCGACAGACGACGGGGCAGACATGATCCGCACGCTGCGCCACCTGCGCGGGCGACTCCCTACCACGGAAGCCGCTCCGAGGGGCGCACATTGCCACAAAGGGGCGTACACCCTCGTCCATGGCGACTACATTCGTGGCGTCGCCGGTCACACGCCGGACCCGGGAACCGACCGCCCCGGGACCCGCGGGACGAACAGGGGGTGAGGGGCCGCATGCGCAAGAAGGACGCACCGCCCCGCTGGGACCGCAAGATGCAGCAGCGGCTGGCCCGCGGGGAGGCGGCCGCCCTGGGCGAGCTCTACGACCGCTTCGCCTCCCTGGTGCACGGCCTCGCCCACCGCGTCCTCGGGGACGAACACGCGGCCGACACCGTCACCCGGGACGTCTTCGCCCACGTCTGGCAGCACCCCGACACCTACGACCCCCGGCAGGGCCCCCTGCGCAGCTGGCTCGCCGCCCTGACCAACCGGCTGGCCGTGGAGCGGCTGCGCACCACCGAGACCGCCGCGCTCGCCCGGGGCGGCCCCGGCACCACCGAGGACCTGGAACGCAAGGTCCGGCACGCCTCGGTGGCCGCCCGCGCCGACTACATCGTCCAGTCCATGCCCGCGCCCCTGCGGGCCGCGCTGGAGCTGGCCTACTTCCAGCGCCGGGACTACCGGCAGACGGCCGCCGACCTCGGTGTCACCGACGAGGAGGCCCGCCGCCGGCTGCGCCTCGGCCTCCAGCTGCTGGCCACCGCCCACGACGCGGGGGCGCCGGGCGCACCGCCCGGCATCGGAGGCGCCGCGTGAGCGGGCACGGCCCCGGGCCGTACGACGACCGCGGACCGCTCACCGCCGGGCCGGACGAGCTGCCCCCGGGGCCGGAGCACCAGGTGCTGAAGTCGCTGCTGGGCGCCTGGGCCCTGGCCGCCTGCGCGCCCGCCGAGGCCGACGCCGTCGAGGAACACCTCGGCGTCTGCGGCCCCTGCGCGGACGAGGCTCTGCGGCTGCGCGAGGCCGTCGGCCTGCTCCAGCGGCCCGAGAGCCTCGATCTGAAACCGGCGCTGCGCACCCGCGTCCTGGAGACCTGCCTGGAGCGGCGCCCGCCTCGCATCCCGGTCCCCGACTGGGCCGCCGCCTACGACGCCGAGACCGCCCGGCTCGACGCCCTGCTCCAGGACTTCGGCGACAACGAGTGGCACGCCCCGGTGCGGCTGCGCTGGTACGAGGGCGACGAGGCAAGCAGCCGCCGCACCACCGTCGCCGGGGTCATCGCCCACCTCATGACCGTCGACGGGCTGGTCGCGGTCGCCCTCGGTCTGGAGGACCCGCTCGGCGAGGTCCGGCCCGAGCGGCCCACACCCTCCGACCGCACCGAGGCGTACTGGCGGGCCGCCCGCTTCCCGCCCACCCGGTCCGTCCGCGGCCCCTGGCGCGAGCAGAGCCACCGGCTGATCCGCACGGTCTCCTTCACCGGCAGCGACACCGGCCGTATGACCGTCCCCTACGGCGACTTCGCGCTGCCGCTGCACGACGCGATGCTGGACCGGGCCTTCGAGTGCTGGGTCCACGCGGAGGACATCGCCGAGGCGGTGGACTATCCGTACGACCCGCCCGCCGGGCGCCATCTGCACGAGATGGTGGACCTCGCGGCCCGGCTGCTTCCGGTGGTCCTGGAGGCCCGTCGTCATCACGGGCTGGCGGCCCCCGTGGAGCGCCGGCTGGTCGCCGCGGGCGAGCCGGGGCGCAGCCTGCGGCTGGAGATCGAGGGATCGGGCGGCGGGGAGTGGCTGATCCCGCTGGACTCGCCGGCGGCGAAGGGGTCCGCCGAGCACGAGGTGGCTCATGTCGCCCTGGACGGCGCGGAGTTCTGCCGGCTCGCGGCCGGCCACGTGCCGCCGCGGGAGGCTGCCGCCGGGCAGGAGGGGGACCGGGAGGCGATCAGGGACGTACTGTTCGCCGCGGCGAGCTTGAGCAGGATGTAGGGGCGCGTTTTCGCGCAGTTCCCCGCGCCCCTTCAGAGGCGGGTGCGGGTGCGTCGTGGTTGCTCGCGCAGTTCCCCGCGCCCCTTTGGGGGCGCGGGGAACTGCGCGAACGGCCCCCTGCGGCCCGCAGTCGCCGGCGAGACCGTGGAGCTCCGCCTCTCAGGCGAACACGACCGTACGGCGCCCGTTCAGCAGAATCCTCCGCTCGGCGTGCCACTTCACCGCCCGCGCCAGCGCCTGGCACTCCACGTCCCGCCCGATCGCGACCAACTGGTCCGGCGTGACGTCGTGCGACACCCGCTCGACCTCCTGCTCGATGATCGGCCCCTCGTCCAGATCCGCGGTCACGTAGTGCGCGGTCGCACCGATCAGCTTCACACCCCGGGCGTGCGCCTGGTGGTACGGCTTCGCACCCTTGAAGCTCGGCAGGAAGGAGTGGTGGATGTTGATGATCCGTCCCGACAACTGCTTGCACAGGTCGTCCGACAGCACCTGCATGTAGCGGGCGAGGACGACGAGTTCGACCTCGTCCTCCCGCACGATCTCCAGCAGCCGCGCCTCCGCCTCCGGCTTGGTGTCCCTCGTCACCGGGATGTGGTGGAAGGGGATGTCGTAGGAGGCGACGAGCTCGGCGAAGTCGGTGTGGTTGGACACCACCCCGGCGATCTCCACGGGCAGCGCCCCGGTCCGCGCACGGAACAGCAGGTCGTTCAGGCAGTGCCCGAACTTGCTGACCATCAGCAGGATGCGCGTCTTCTCGTCGGCCCGGTTGATCTGCCAGTCCATCTGGAAGGAGTCGCCGATCGCCGCGAAGCTCGCCCGCAGCTTGTCCACCGTGACCGGGGCCTCGGCGGAGAAGTGGACGCGCATGAAGAACAGACCCGTGTCGTGGTCGCCGAACTGCTGGCTGTCCTCGATGTTGCAGCCGGTCATGAACAGGTAGCTGGACACGGCGTGCACGATGCCCTGCTTGTCGGGGCAGGACAGGGTGAGGACGTACTGGTCGGCGGGTGCCGCGGCTCGGGTGGACTGCTCGCTCATGGGGAAAAGGGTCCCACACCCGCACCGGCCCACGGCCGGTCGTCCCGCTACGCGGAACGCGTCATGATCCGCAGCACCTCGAGCGTGCTGGGCACGGCGTCCGGGTCGTCGCCGTCGCTCGCCGCCATCCGTACGTGCGCGTCCCGCGCGGCGCGCACCGCCTCCGGCCAGCCCTCGTGCTCCAGGTACGCGGTGACCGGGGCGTCCGGCCCGACCTGGTGCATGATCCGCAGCACGCGCAGCACGGCGGTGTCGACGAGCGCGGCCTCCTGCGAGTCGCGGAAGATCGTGCCGACGTACTTCTCGGCGGACCAGTTGTCCAGCCAGGTGTCCTCGACCAGCCGGTACACGGCGTCGGTGACGTCCCCGTAGCCGGGCACGCCGGCCAGCCAGACGTCCCGCTGGAAGGCGGGGTCGGAGAGCATGTGCAGCGCGGAGCGCACATTGCTGCGCCAGCGCCACCACGGCATGTCGTTGAGTGGCATGCCGCCCATGGTGGAGGAGCGACGGCCGCGACGGGAAGAGTTCTCCGAACCTTGCACGGTCGTCGATCGTACGTTTCCGCTCCGTACGCGCCGGACGGCCCCCCGCAATTCACCTCCGCGTCACCTTCCGTCGACCGAGCGTCACGGAGCGGTTCGCCGTGTGAGGGAATGGTGCGGGGGCATGACCGGCAGGCGACGCATTCGCAGCACCGTCCTCCCCCGTTCCCTCGTCCGGCCCGCCCGCGCCGGCGCCCTGTCCGCGGGCGCGCTGACGGCGTGCGCCGCGCTGGTCGCCGGCTGCGGGGTCGTCCCCGGAGTGACGGAAGGCCCGGGGGACGACACGATCACCGTGATGACCTGGGCGCCCGAGAACACCGGCGCGACCAACAAGCCCGGCATGCCCGCGTTCGCCGAGGCGTACGGCCGCTGGGTGAACTCCCACGGAGGCATCGACGGCCGCCCGCTGAGGGTGCTGACCTGCGACGAACGCGACGACGCGGTGGCCGCGGCGCGCTGCGCCCGGCGCGCGGTCGCGGAGAACGCCGTCGCCGTGGTCGGCTCGTACAGCCAGCACGGCGACGCCTTCCTGCCCACGCTGGAGGCCGCCGGCATCCCCTACATCGGCGGTTACGGCCTCACCCACGACGAGTTCACCAGCCCCCTGTCCTACCCGGTCAACGGCGGACAGCCCGCGCTGCTCGCCGGGCTCGGCCGCACCCTCGCCGACGCGTGCGGCCCCGTCGCCCTGGTCCGGCCCGACACCATCACGGGCGACCAGCTGCCGCCGCTGCTGGACTCCGGCCTCGCGGCGGGCGGCCACGCGACGGCCGGCGACCTGCGCGCCGCCGAGGCCGCGACCTCCTACGACGACACCGCCGAGCGTGCGCTGGAACACGCGGCCGCCGGCACCGGGGAGGAGCGGGGCTGCGTGGTGCCGGCGCTCGGGGACCGCACCGGCACCTTCATGGACTCCTTCCGGCGCGCCCGCGCCCGCCACCCCGAGGTACGTACCGCGACGGTGCTGGGCAGCGTCGACCAGACGGTGCTGGACGCCTCCGGGGGCGCGTCGGGCCCGTACGAGGGGGCGTACGTCACCGGCTGGTACCCGGAGGCGGGCGACGCGCGCTGGGACCCGATGAAGGAGGTGATCCGGGCGGAGGCCTTCGGCGACAACCGCATCGACCCGGCCGACGCGGGCGTGCAGACGACGTGGATCGCCTACCGGGTGCTCCACCAGGCCGTGGAGTCGCTCGGGGACGGCGAGGTCACCGCGGACACGGTGACCACCGCCCTGGACGGCGGCCTGAAGGTCACCACGGGCGGCCTCACCCCCACCCTGCGCTGGGAGTTCCAGGACACACTGGCCTCCGTCGGCCTCCCGCGCCTGGTCAACGCGAACGTCACGCTCCACGTGGTGGTGAAGGGCCGCCTCACCGCGGCGGCGGACGGCTTCACGGACGTGACGGCCACCTTGAAGGACGCGGCTCTGTAGGGTGCCCCGAAGGGGCGCGGGGAACTGCGCGACCGGCCCCCACGCACCCGCACACGCACACGGCGCGCGCCCTACAACTGCGTAGGCGCCCGCTCCGTCAGCCCGTACTGCCGGGCGATGGCGTTCCACAACTCGGACGCCTTCTTCTTCTGCTCGGTGGCGGTACCGCTCTCCCTGTTCCCCGCGGCGGTCTGCTCGGTGTTCCGGGCAGACCCCTTCTTGCAGCCCTTCTTCCCCTTGCCCTTGGTCTGGTCCGCCCACTTCGCGTAGTGGTCGTCGGCGGAGGCGGACGCCTTCCAGGCCTTCCGCAGCGCCTCGCTGAGCGCCTCGTGCTCGGGCAGCTTGTCCACGGACAGCCCGGACAGGTCGGTCACGAGCTGCTTCCGCTGCTTCGCTGCCTCGCGCAGGTCGGACGCGGCCTGGTCGAGGTCACGGCACGCCTTGACGTCCTCGACCGCGTTGATCACGCTGCTGCGGCTGTCGCCGCTGTGCGCGAGCAGCTTGTCCAGCTCGACGGCCTGCTCCCGGGCCGGGTCCACGGTCGGCGACGGCGAGGCCTCGGTGCTCGCGGGCGCGGTGGCGGAGACGGGCTGGTTGTCCTTGGCGTCGTCGTCCTTGCTGCCGCTGCCGAGCAGGGCGCCGGCACCGACGCCGACGACGGCGAGACCGACGCCGACCGCGGCGATCAGCGGCCAGCGCGGGCCGCCGTTGCCGCCGCCACCGCCGCGTCCGCCGCCGTGGTGCGACGCGGGCGGGACGGGCGGCCCGGGCGGGGTGCGGTCGGCGTGGGAGGGACGGCCGTAGTCCATGCGCGGCATCTGCTGCGTGGCGCCGGCCGCGCCGTCGTCGTTGCGGAAGAGGTTGTCGAACTCGGCGGGCGGCTGCCGGCCCTCGTCGCCCTGTGCGGCGCCGTACGGCTGGGGCGGCCCCTGGTCGGTGACCGGGGCGATGAACTGGGTGGGCTCGGCGTCCGGGCTGCCCGGCTGGGGCAGCGGGCCGGGGCCGGCCTGCGGCTGGGCGACGCCCAGGTTGCGGGTGAGCTCCGCGTCGTGCGCGGCGGGCATCTCGGGCGGCAGCGCGCCCGGTGCGACCGGGGGTAGGTACTGGGTCGCGCCCTCGTCGGCGCCGCCCGCCGGGACCGGGGGTATGTACTGGGTCGCCCCCTCGTCGGCGCCGCCCGCCGGGACCGGGGGTATGACCTGCGTGGCGCCCTCGTCCGCGCCGGGCGCGGGGGGCGGCAGCGGGGCGCCGTGGGCGGGCGGGTACCCGTACCCGCCGCCGGGCGCGGCGTACGCGGCGCCGTTCTGCGGGGGCAGCTGGCCGCCCGCAGTGTGCCCGCCGTAGGGGGCGCCTCCGGCGGCCTGGCCGTAGCCGTCCGTGGCGGCGTACCCGCCGCCCTGCCCGTACGCGTCCTGTCCGCCGTGCGCGGGCGGGTAGCCGCCCTGGGACGGGGCGCCCTCGGGCGGCAGCGGCCCGGGGCCGCCCTGCGGCTGACCGCCCTGGGCCTGCGCCCCGGCGTCCCAGGAAGGCTGCTGACCGTGCTGCGGCCGGCCCTGCTGCTGGTGGTGGCCGGCGTCCCACCCGGACGGTGACTGCTGCTGCCACTGCCCGTCGTGCGCCGACGGCCACTCCTGGCCCGCGGGCGGGGCGGCCGCCTGCTGGTCCGGGCCCCAGGGGTTCCCCCAGGTCTGGCCGCCGGGCGGCGCCGACGCGGGGAACCCGCCGCCGGCGGGCGCGCCGTCCGTACCGCCGGGCGCGACCGGACCGGACGTCATGCCCGGCAGCAGGGGCTCACCACCGTCCGAGGGCAGCACGATGCCTTCGCGCGCTGGGCGCGCCGAGGGCTCCTCGCCCTGTCCACTCTGCGTCACCGGGACTCCTACCAATGGGGGACCTTGTGAATCGGGCTCACGCTACCGGGTCCCCGGAGCCCGGTGCCACGCAGCACAGAACCTGACCTCCTGCCCTGTGAGCGCGGTAACAAAACCAGGTCACCGCACGCTGATTACGTCCCCTCCTTCCCGTCCGCCTCCCGTGTCGCACGCGACTGTCGCGTACGTCACGCCGCCGTCTGGAGCTCCATCCGCGCCCCGAACTCCCGTACCACCGGCTCCTCCCGGTACGGCTCGAGGCGTTGCTGGAGGTCCTCCAGGTACTCCGCGCCCCGGTTGGAGCGCAGCCCGCCCAGCAGTTCGGCGGCCTTCAGGCCGGTGGCGCAGGCCTGTTCGATCTCGCGCTGCTGCACCTGGGCGGTGGCGAGCAGCACGTAGCCGATGGCCCGGCGCCGTGCGCGGGTGGGCGGATGGCCGTCCAGTGACTCCCGTGCGCACCGCGCGGCGGCCTCCGCCTGGCCGAGGTCGCGGTGGCAGTGCGCCAACTCGTCGGCCAGGTACGCCTCGTCGAAGTGCGCGATCCACGGCGGGTCGTCGCCCGAGCCCGGGTCGGCCGCCTCCAGGGCGCTCACCGCGCGGCCCGCGGCGGCGTGCGCGGCCGGGGCGTCGCCCATCAGCGCGTGCCCGCGGGCCTCCGCGGCGAGGAACATGGCCTCCGCGCGCGGTGTCACGCGCCCCCGTGCCCCTTCCTGGGCCGCGCGTGCCAACTGGCTGATCTCGCGCGGGTTCCCGAGCTGTGCGGCGAGGTGGCTCATGGACGCGGCGAGCACGTACCCGCCGTAGCCGCGGTCCCCGGCGGCCTGGGCGAGCCGCAGCGCCTGGATGTAGTACCGCTGGGCGAGCCCCGGTTGGCCGGTGTCGACGGCCATGTACCCCGCCAGCTCCGTGAGTCGGGCGACGGCGCCGAACAGGTCGCGCGCCACCGCCTCGCGGTACGAGCCGGCCAGCATCCCCGAGACGACGCTGTTGAGGTAGTGCACCACGACCGGGCGGACGTGCCCGCTGCCGTACTGGTGGTCCAGCGCGACCAGTGCCTCCGTCATCGAGCGCACCGCCGCCACGTCCGACTGGCCCACCCGCGGACCGGTGTTGCGCGCGACCTGACCGTCGGGCGCGGAGATCAGCCAGTCGCGGCTGGGCTCCACCAGCGCGGAGGCGGCGACGGACGAGCCGGACAGGAAGTCCCGCCGCCCCACGTCGCTGCGCCACAGCTCGCAGACCTGCTCGATGGCCCCCAGTACCGTCGGCGAGAACTGGAGGCCGACCCCGGACGCGAGATTCTTGCCGTTGGCCATGCCGATCTCGTCGATCGTGACCGTGCGGCCCAGCTTGCGGCCCAGCGCCTCCGCGATGATGGCAGGCGCCCGGCCCCGCGGCTGCTGTCCCCGCAGCCAGCGGGCCACCGACGTCTTGTCGTAGCGCAGGTCGAGGCCGTGCTCCGCGCCGCACATGTTGACCCTGCGGGCCAGTCCGGCGTTGGAGCATCCGGCTTCCTGGATGAGCGCCTGCAGCCGTTCGTTCGGCTGCCGGGCGACGAGCGGCCTTGCGGCCATGGCGTACCCCCTGAGGCTGCGGTGCCTGCCCACGCACCGGGTTGACGTGTTGTCCGCGGCCGTACGTCTCACGTCGTCCCGGCGAGACGTCCGGCCGGGAGGATCAATGCCCCGTCGACATACCGACAATGCGGGACATGTGAGAATTTCCGGGGTATCGACGGTTGCCGACCCCCCTCCTGGTTACCCCGCCGCGGTGGCGGATCCTCCCGCGCGCCCCCATGGATGCACCCATGCGCCCCGGGGACGGGCCCGATGCCCCTCCCCCGCGCATACGGCGGGGCGTAACCCCTGGTGACGGGTGAAGTTGTGTTCATCGTGGAAGAGACGATCGCGGGCGCCGACGCCGTACAGATCCCGAAGCAGCGCGGGGAATCGCTGCTGGACACCGCCGTGCGCTATGCCGAGGAGCGCCACTGGGACGTGATGCCGGGCACCTGGACCGAGGTCGTCGACGGGGTGCACGTCTGCTCGTGCGGTGACGCGGCCTGCCCCGCGCCCGGCGCGCACCCGGCCGAGCCCGGCTGGGCGGACCTGGCGACCGGGAGCGCCGGTGCGGCGCGGCGGATGTGGCAGAAGCAGCCCGGCGCCTCGGTCCTGCTGCCCACGGGGCGGGCGTTCGACGCGATCTCCGTGCCGGAGACGGCCGGTCTGCTGGCGCTGGCCCGGATGGAGCGGATGGGGCTCACGCCGGGCCCGGTGACCCTGACGCCGTACCGGCGCACGGAGTTCTTCGTCCTGCCCGGGGCGGCGGCGAAGCTTCCGCACCTGCTGCGCACCCTGGGCTGGACGACGACGTCGCTCGACCTGGCCGTGCTGGGCGAGGGGGCGTTCGTAGCCGCGCCGCCGACCCGGGTCGGTCGTCACGGGGCCGTGCAGTGGGCCCGCCGGCCCACCCAGGAGAACCGCTGGCTGCCGGACGCGGAGGAGCTGCTGCCGTCACTGGCGTACGCCTGCGGCCGGGACCGGTGACGGCAGACTCCCCGGGCCCGCGGATCCCGGCGCCGTCCCCGTAGGCTCGGGGACGACGGAGGGAGACGTGGTGGGCACTGTTGCCGTGCGCGTGCAGGGGCTGTGGAAGCGGTTCGGGGCGCAGGTCGCCGTCGGCGGGATCGACCTGGAGCTGCCCGCGGGGCGGTTCATCGGTCTGGTCGGGCCGAACGGCGCCGGGAAGACCACCACCCTGTCCATGGTGACGGGGCTCCTCCGCCCGGATCAGGGCACCGTCGAGATCGCCGGGCACGACGTGTGGCGCGACCCGGCGCAGGTGAAGGCCCGGATCGGCGTTCTGCCGGAGGGACTTCGCCTGTTCGAGCGGCTGTCCGGGCGTGAACTGCTGGCCTACACCGGCCGGTTGCGCGGGCTGCCCGGCGAGGAGGTCGACAAGCGGGCCACCCAGCTGCTCGACGTGCTCGACCTGGCGGGCGCCCAGCACAAGCTGGTCGTCGACTACTCCACCGGCATGCGCAAGAAGATCGGCCTCGCGGCGGCGCTGCTGCACAACCCCGAAGTGCTGTTCCTGGACGAGCCGTTCGAGGGCGTCGACCCGGTGTCCGCGCAGACCATCCGGGGCGTCCTGGAGCGCTACACCGCCTCCGGCGCGACGGTGGTGTTCTCCTCCCACGTCATGGAGCTGGTGGAGTCGCTGTGCGACTGGGTGGCGGTGATGGCCGCCGGCCGGATCCGCGCCCACGGGCCGCTCGCCGAGGTGCGCGGCGACGCGCCGTCCCTGCAGCGGGCGTTCCTCGAACTCGTCGGCGCGGACAGCCGCGACGCCGGGTCCGACCTCGACTGGCTGGGCGGTGGCGCCCGGTGAGCGCGCCCGCCCTCACCCCGGTCGTCGTCCGCCTGAAGCTGTCCCTGCTGCGCAACGGCCTGCGCCAGTCCGGCGGGCGCCGCGCCGCCTGGATCGCCTCCGCCGTCGTCGCGCTGCTGTTCGCCGCGCTCCAGGTGCTCGGTCTTGTGGCGTTGCGCGGCGTCGGCGGCGCGGAGTCGCTCGTGGTGCTGCTGGTGGCGGTGCTGGCGCTGGGCTGGGCGGTGATGCCGCTGTTCTTCCCCGGCGGCGACGAGACGCTCGACCCGACCCGCCTGGTGATGCTGCCGCTGCGTCCGAGGCCGCTGGTGCGGGCCCTGCTGGTCGCGTCCCTGGTGGGCATCGGACCGCTGTTCTCGGTGTGCCTGCTGGCCGGTTCGGTGATCACCGTCGCCCGTGGCGCGGCGGCGTGGGCGGTGGGCGTTGTCGCCGTGCCGCTGGCGCTGCTGGTGTGCGTGGCGCTGGCGCGGGCGGTGGCCGCGGCGAACGTACGGCTGCTGACCAGCCGCAAGGGGCGGGATCTCGCGGTGCTCAGCGGTCTGGTCGTCGCGGTCGGCGCGCAGGTCGTGAACTTCGGGGCGCAGCGCCTGGGTTCGGGCGGCCTGGAACAGCTGGACCCGGTCGCGGGCGTGCTGCGCTGGCTGCCGGGCGCGTCGGCGATCGGCGCGGTGCACACCGCCGGCGAGGGGGCGTACGGGGTCGCCGTGGCGCAGCTGGCGGTGAGCGCGGGGGCGCTCGTGCTGCTGCTCGCTCTGTGGTCGCGCACCCTGACCCGGCTGATGACCGCGCCGGACGGCTCCACCCTGCAGACGGGCGACTCCGCGGTCCGCGACCGCCCCTCCACGGGTCTCGCGCGCCTGCTCCCGGCGGGCAGGACCGGCACGGTGATGGAGCGCAGCCTGCGCTACATCTGGCGCGACCCGAAGACGAAGGCCGCGTGGGTGACGTCGCTGGCGATCGGCCTGATCGTGCCGGTGTTCAACGCCTGGCAGGGCACCGGCTCGGTGTACTTCGCCTGCTTCGCGGCCGGGATGCTCGGCATCCAGATGTACAACCAGTTCGGTCAGGACACGTCCGCGTTCTGGATGGTCGCGATGACGATCTCCTCCGCCCGCGACGCCTACGCCGAACTGCGCGCCCGCGCCCTGGCGCTGCTGCTGATCACCCTCCCGTACGCCACGCTCGTCACGGTGCTGACGACGGCGATGCTGGACGACTGGGCGCGGCTGCCGGAGGCGCTGGGCCTGTCCTTCGCGCTGCTCGGCGCGATGCTCGCCACCGGCGCGTGGACGTCGGCGCGGTTCCCGTACTCCGTGCCGCAGGAGGGCTACAAGAACGTGGCCCCCGGGCAGGTGGGCCTGGCGTGGATCTCCATCTTCGGCGGCATGATGGCGGCGGCCCTCCTCTGCCTCCCGGTGATCGCCCTGACCATCTGGCTGAACATCAGCGACGCCGGGCAGGACCTGCGCCTTCTCCTCCTGCTCGCCGGCACGGCCTACGGCGCCCTCCTCACCTTCGGCGGCCTCCGCCTGGCCGCCCCGCGGACGGCGGCGCGGCTGCCGGAGATCGTGTCGGCGGTGAGCAAGGGGTGAGGGGGCGTCCCCCGGCGGAAACCTCATGGCGGGCGGCGGGCGGACGCTGCTACCGTCGCCCGGACCGTGCCTGGACCGAGGAGGTGGTACCCGTGACCGCAGCAGCAACGACATGGGTGCTCCCCTCCGGGGTCACGGTCGGGTGACAGGCAGGTCGCCCGGGAGCGCCGTAGCAGCGCACTCCCGGAAGGCACGACCATGTACGTCACCTCGGAACTCCTCCTCGACGACGGCGTCCTCGAACGCCGCTTCACCCTCGACGGCATCCCGGGTCTCCTGTGGACGCCAGCGGACGCGTCCGCTTCCACGCCGGTCCCGCTGATCCTGCTGGGCCACCCGCCGCTCGGCCTGGACGCGATGTACCCCCGCCTGGTGTCCCGCGCCCGGCACGCGGCGGCGGACGGCTTCGCCTCGGCCACGATCGAACTGCCGGGCAGCGGCGACCGCCCGGCCTGGCCGGCCCTCGACCAGGCGCGCGAAAACCTCCACCGCGCGATGCGGGCGGGCGAACCGGTCGGCGACGACCTCGTGGACGCCCTCGTCCTCCCCCTGGTCGACGCGGCGGCCCCCGAATGGCGGGCGGCGCTCGACACCCTCCTCCAGCTCCCTGAGCTCACCGGCCCGGTCGGCGTCTCGGGCGGCCTGATCTCCCTCGGCGTCCGGCTGACGGCGACCGACCCGCGCATCGCGGCCGCGGTCCTCTTCGCGGGGAGCTTCGTCCCACGCGTGATCTTTGAGGAGGCCCGCCGGGTCACGGTCCCGCTGCACGTCTCCCTCCAGTGGGACGACGAGGGCAACGACCGGGACTCCTCCCTGGCCCTCTTCGACACCTTCGCCTCCCGGGACAAGTCCCTCCACGCCCACCTGGGCGGCCACACAGGCGTCCCGGCCCCCGCGGGGGAGGCGGCGGCGGGGTTCTTGAGGCGGCATCTGAAGAAGGCGTGATTCCGGGGCCCGGGGTCCGGCGGCATGCGGGCCCCGGCTACTCCCCGGCGAGCGAGTCCAGGAACGGTTCGATCGCCGTGAGCCAGGCTTCGGGCTGGTCGTAGTGGACGAGGTGGCCGGCGTCGGAGACCTCGGCGTACTGGCCTCGGGGGAGGACGCGGACCATTTCCTGGGCCTCGGCGCGGCCCAGTTCGCCGTCGAGGCCGCGGACGACCAGGGCGGGGCAGCGGACCTGGGCGAGTTCTTCCCAGTGGGCGTCGTAGACCCAGGTCTCGCGGGAGCGGAGCATCTGGTCGGGGTCGAAGACGGGGCGCCAGCCGTCGGGGGACTCGGCCATGACCTCGGCGTAGAACTCGCCACGGGCCGGGTTGGGGCGCTCCACCCAGGGGTCGTCCTCGCCGAACCACTTCCGTACGTCGGCGAGGGTGGCGAAGGGGACCGGCCAGGACGCGAACCACTCCGCCCACTCGCGCTGCGAGGCGCCCCCGAGGGCGGAGGCCCGCATGTCGCAGATGACCAGGCCGCGCACCAGGTCGGGGCGTTTCGCGGCCAGCTGCCAGGCGGTGAGGGCGCCCATCGCGTGGCCGATGAGGACGGCGGGGCCGAGGCCGAGCTGTTCCAGGGCGGCCTCCGCGTCGTCGACGTAGGCGTCGCGGGTGAAGGCGCCCTCCGGGGGCTTCTCGCTGCGGCCGTGGCCGCGCTGGTCGAGGGCGACCGCGCGGTGCCGCGCGGAGAGGCGGCGGGCGGTGGACGCCCAGTGCGAGGCGCGGCCCATCAGGCCGTGCAGTAAGAGCACGCCCGGCGCGTCCGGGGTGCTTCCCTCCTCAGGGGCGGCTCCGGCCTTGGCCGGGTCGCCGAACTCCCAGGCGGCCAGGCGTACGCCGTCCGCCCCCGTCACATCGATGCGTCGCGCCACGGTCTGGCACCCCCCACGCTCGCTGCCTGCCCACTGACCCTGTCCGTCGCCGGTGCGCCGGCCCCCGCCGGCACCCGGACCCTGCCTGTTGCCACTGCCGCACGCTATCGAATGGGTATTCGAAAATGCCCGCCTCTCCGGCAACACCCCTCGTTCGAGTGACCCCGCGCGGGGATTGACCGGCGCGGGCCGGGGGAGATCTTCAGCGGGAGGCGGACCGCTCGGGGAAACCGGTCCGAGGGGAATGACCCTGAGAGCTCGGGGCTCCGGGTCAGCACAGGGGAGGACAGGCCCCGGCGCCGTGCGGCGCCGGGGCTCCTCACGTGGTCACGGCACATCGTCCCGCCCCTCCCCGGCCCCGGCGGCCTCCGCGCCACCGGGCCAAGAATCCCTCAGGTCATATGCCTCACGCGACAGCCTCGCACGCCCGCCGGGCGAACGCTGCGATTCGGCGCAACGCGGACGCGGCGGAGGCGGATTCGGCGCGTTCGCGCCCGGAGGGCGTGAACGCCCCCCCGCACGGCGCGGATCTCAGGGCTTCGCGACGAACACGTGCGAGGCGACCTCCGACTGCAGCTCCGCCGCCTCGCCGCTGCTGCCCACCAGCACGCCGCCCGCGGACTCCGTCACGCTCACCACCGAGCCGGGCTGCACGCCCGCCCGGCGCAGCGAGTACATCAGCTGCGCGTCCGTCTGGATCGGCTCGCCGATCCGGCGCACCACGACCGTCTTGCCCTCGGCGCCCGGGTCCAGGTCGGCCAGCGACACCATGCCCTCGTCGAGGAACGGCACCGTGCCGTCCGTCTCGCCCAGCTCCTCGAGCCCCGGGATCGGGTTGCCGTACGGCGACTCGGTCGGGTGCCGCAGCAGCTCCAGGACGCGGCGCTCGACGGCCTCGCTCATCACGTGCTCCCAGCGGCACGCCTCGGCGTGCACCTGCTCCCACTCCAGGCCGATCACGTCGACCAGGAGACACTCGGCGAGCCGGTGCTTGCGCATCACGCGGGTGGCCAGCCGGCGGCCCTCCTCCGTGAGCTCCAGATGGCGGTCCGGGGCGACGGACACCAGGCCGTCGCGCTCCATCCGGGCCACCGTCTGGCTGACCGTCGGCCCGCTCTGGTCGAGCCGCTCGGCGATCCGGGCGCGCATGGGGACCACACCTTCCTCCTCCAGCTCGAGGATGGTGCGGAGATACATCTCCGTGGTGTCGATCAGTCCGGACATACGTGCCCCTCGATGAGATCTGCGGATTGGCTCTGCCGGAAGGCTGGACGGCTGCCCGGCGTGTGCGCTGGCCCGAGACTCAATTCTTACGCATACGACGGACAACCGGGCCGTGCCCCGGAAACGCGCGGCTCCGGCACGGCGGCGGACGGGGTGTCCGGACACCGTATTGACACGGCAGTGGTCCAGACCGCACGGTGATCCGCGACATGTCCGCCCCGAAGGGAGCCGCATGAGCGACCGCACGCCCGCCGGCCAGTTCCTCGACGCCGCGATCGGGCTGCTGCGGCGGCTGCGCGACGAGGAGGCCGGGCCCATAGCGGCGGCGGGCACGATGATCGCGGACACGGTCGCCGACGGCGGACGCCTCTTCGCCTTCGGCGCGGGCCACTCCTCGCTCGCCGCGCAGGACCTCGTCTACCGCGCGGGCGGGCTCGCCCTGATGAACCTGCTCGCGGTGCCGGGGGTCGTCGGCGTCGACGTCCGGCCGGCGACCCTCGGCTCCGCGCTGGAGCGGGTGGAGGGCCTCGCGGGCACGGTGCTGGACTCCTCCCCGCTGCGGGAGGGCGACCTCCTGGTGATCATCTCCCTGTCCGGGCGCAACGTGATGCCCGTGGAGATGGCGACGAGGGCGCGCGCCAAGGGCGTGAAGGTGATCGGCGTGACGTCGGTGGCGTACGCGGCCGAGACGTCGCCGCGGAATCCCTCCGGGACGTTCCTCAAGGACCACTGCGACGTGGTGCTGGACTCGGGGGTCGCGGTCGGCGACGCGGAGCTGACGTGGGAGGGGGTGTCGGCGCCGTTCGCACCCGCGTCCACGGTCGTCACCTCGGCGCTGCTCCAGGCGGTCATGGCCACCGCGGCGGCCACCCTCGCCGACCGGGGCGTCGAGCCGCCCCTGCTCCGCTCGGGCAACGTCGACGGCGGCCGGGCCTGGAACACCCGGGTGATGACGGAGTACGGCGACCGGATCTTCTACCAGCACTGAGCCCGGTACGGCTTAGGGGTCGCCCCGGGCAGGCGCTGCTCGCGGCGGGCCGACGGCGTGCCTTCGTCCGCGGCCCGGCGGGGGCTTGTCGCGCAGTTCCCCGCGCCCCTCAAGGGTGACCGCCCCGAAGGGGCGCGGGGAACTGCGCGAACGGCCACCACGCACCCGCGGCCGACATCCGCGGCGCCCGGCGCGACCGGCCCTCACCCCTCCCCGGGAAGCAGCGCTGCCAGATCCAGCGCGGACGCGATGTGCGCCGCCACATCCTCCGCGTACACCGCGTCCGCGCGTTCGAAGGCCGTGCGGTTGGACGTACGCAGAAACGTCACGGCACCGAGCGTGCGACCGCGGCTGCGCAGAACCGTGCACAGGGCGTGGACCGTGTCCTGGGGCCACTGGCGGGCCACCGCCCACTCGCGTGCCGCGTCCCCCCTGAGCGAGCCCGCGCCCGCCCGCACCGTCCCGGCGCGCTCCACGCACTGCAGGGCCGGGTGCCCGTCGGCGTACAGCACCGGAAGGCCCGCGCGGCCGTCGAGGCGGCAGGGGCCGGGGGCACCGGAGGGGGTCTCGGCGATCCGCACCAGGCGGACCCGGTCGCTGTCCGCGCCGCCCTCGGCGACACGGTCGATCACGGCGTGGTCGGCGAACCCGGCGAGCGCGAAGTCCAGGTGGACGGCAGCCGCCTCGGCGGGGCTCTCGCACTCCGCCGCCGCGCGGGCGGCCCGGTGCAGC
Source organism: Streptomyces althioticus (assembly GCA_014649355.1). Lineage (GTDB taxonomy): Bacteria > Actinomycetota > Actinomycetes > Streptomycetales > Streptomycetaceae > Streptomyces > Streptomyces althioticus. The sequence continues at coordinate 219,360 of BMSW01000004.1, read as the reverse complement.
TGCTGGGTGCGGAACCGCAGCAACGACGCCTCCTGCTCCCCCTGCCGCGCCTCGGTCACGTCCTGGAACAGCCAGCCCACCCCGAGCGGCACCGGCTCCTCCGCGAGCGGCGACGAGAGCCGCACGAACCCGTTCCGCCAGCAACGCCGGCGCTCGCCCTCGGGCGTCCGCACGGTCACCCACAGTTCGGCGGGTGCGGGGGGCGCGCCCTCGGCGAGCACATGGGTGAGCGCGCTCTCCAGCTCCTCCACACCCTGCGACAGCAGCTCTCCCAGCGGCCGCCCGAGTACCGACGTGCGGCCGGCGCCGAGCGCCCGCGCCGCGTACGCGTTGACGACGGCGGGCCGCAGGTCGGCGTCGACGAGGACGACGCCCCAGCCGGCGTCCTCCAGCAGCGCCTCGCTCAGCGCGATGGAGCGCTCCAGGTCGATCTGCGCGTGGACCTCGCTGAACGCGCAGTAGACCCCGGCGGGCCCGCCGTCGGGACCGCGCACGGCGGCGGACTGGGTGCGCACCAGGACCCGGCGGCCGTCCTTGGTCAGCAGCGCGAACTCGTTCACCTGCCGGCCGGGCGCGTCCATGGCCGACATCAGCCGCGCCTCGACCTCCTCGGCGTCGGCGCTGCGCACGGCCCACCCGGCGAACCCGGCGCGCCCGACCGCCTCCTCGGCGGTCCAGCCGAGGACGCGCTCGGCCTCACGGTTCCAGTGGGTCACCACGCCGTCCGCGTCGAAGGCGCACAGGGCGGCGTCCATGCCGTCGAGCAACGCCGCGAGCAGGTCGGAGCCGGCCGGCCCCTCCCGCTCGGGCTCGGACCCCTCGGGCCCGAGCTCGTCGGTGGCCCCACTACGCCGGGATGCACTCACCTGAACCCCCTGCAGGCTGTGTCCGCACGTACGGCACGACGATTCGCTCACCAACAATCATTCAACTTGAACGTGACCCAGCGCACATCGAGTTCTCGACAAGATTGTGGGAATTGTTGCCCGCTCCCAGGTACCCAGGCTTTCACGAGGCAAAAGACCTGATCCACTCACGCGGCGGCCGGGGGCGGGGGTGCACGGCTGACGCGCGCCGCGGCCGCACGGAGGCCGGCACGGAAAAGCGGTTGATCCTGCGGCGAGCGGTTCTTAAGGTGGCGGTACTTCGGAAAGGAGGTGGTTCGGCAGATGTATGACAACCGGACGGAAGAGGTGGCTGCGGGCTAGTGGCCCGCCGCCGTACTCGGTTCGGCGCCGGACCGGCGTGCGAGTGATGCACGCAACCGGCCCAATCCAACGCAGTCACCCGACCCGCGAGTCGCCGGTATCGTCCGGCCGGCTCCCCCGAGGGGGAACCAGACTCGCGGGTCGTCTGCGTTCTCGGCGGCCTCCCGGCCGCGCTCAGTGCGCGATGGACCCGTAACCCTCGACCTCGCGCGGATCACGCGAGCCCGGACCCACGTAGCGTGCCGACGGGCGGACCAGCCGGCCCGTGCGCTTCTGCTCCAGGATGTGCGCCGACCAGCCGGCGGTGCGGGCGCAGGTGAACATCGACGTGAACATGTGCGCCGGCACCTCCGCGAAGTCCAGCACGATCGCGGCCCAGAACTCCACGTTGGTGGCCAGCACCCGGTCCGGACGGCGGGCGTGCAGCTCGGCCAGCGCGGCCTTCTCCAGCGCCTCGGCGACCTCGAAGCGCGGGGCGCCCAGCTCACGGGCGGTGCGGCGCAGCACGCGGGCGCGGGGGTCCTCCGCGCGGTAGACGCGGTGGCCGAATCCCATCAGGCGCTCACCCTTGTCGAGGGTCTGCCGGACGTACGCCTCGGCGTCCCCGGTGCGCTCGATCTCCTCGATCATGTGCAGCACGCGGGAGGGCGCGCCGCCGTGCAGCGGACCGGACATGGCGCCGACGGCCCCGGACAGCGCCGCGGCGACGTCCGCGCCGGTGGAGGCGATGACGCGGGCGGTGAACGTGGAGGCGTTCATGCCGTGCTCGGCGGCCGACGTCCAGTAGGCGTCGACGGCGGCGACGTGCTTGGGGTCGGGCTCGCCGCGCCAGCGGATCATGAAGCGCTCGACGACCGACTCGGCCTTGTCGATCTCGCTCTGCGGCACCATCGGCAGTCCCTGGCCGCGCGCCGACTGGGCGACGTACGACAAGGCCATGACGGCGGCGCGGGCGAGGTCCTCGCGGGCCTGCTCGGCATCGATGTCGAGGAGCGGTTTCAGGCCCCACACGGGGGCGAGCATGGCGAGCGCGGACTGCACGTCGACGCGGATGTCGCCGGAGTGCACGGGGATGGGGAACGGCTCGGCGGGCGGCAGTCCGGGCGCGAACGCGCCGTCGACGAGCAGCCCCCAGACGTTGCCGAAGGAGACGTGACCGACCAGGTCCTCGATGTCGACGCCCCGGTAGCGGAGGGCGCCGCCCTCCTTGTCCGGTTCGGCGATCTCCGTCTCGAACGCGACGACTCCTTCGAGCCCGGGTACGAAGTCGGACATCAGGCGGCTCCCTCGATAGATGGGTGACAGATGGTGTTGTGGGGTGGGACGACCATGTGTCGTGACGCGATCGGTGTGGGTCCCGGGGATCCGCGGTCGGCTCGGTGGGACTCGCGGTCCGGACGTCACCCCTGTGATGCCCGGCTGGCGGTCACCCAACCGGATCAGTGCCAGCACGATATCCCTGAGTGCCAGTTTTGGGGAGGGTTCGCGGCACTGAGTGCCACCCGTGAGGTTGGGCACCGACTGTCTGTGACGTGGGCCACCACACCCTCGCGGCCTGGGTGGATACGGCAGGATGACGATGTGACCGACCGAGACGCCGTCCCCTTCGATCTCGCCTCGATGCGCAAGCAGTACCGGACCGAGGGGCTCTCCGAGACCGACCTCGCCGCCACCCCCGTCGAGCAGTTCGCGCGCTGGTTCGCGCAGGCCGCGCGGGAGGGCGGACTGTTCGAGCCGAACGCCATGATCGTGTCGACCGCGGACGCGGCGGGCCGGCCCAGCTCACGCACGGTGCTGCTGAAGCACTTCGACGCGAGCGGGTTCGTGTTCTACACGAACTACGAGTCCCGCAAGGGCCGCGACCTGGCCGAGAACCCGCACGTCTCGCTGCTGTTCCCGTGGCACCCGGTCGCCCGGCAGGTGATCGTCACCGGCACGGCCCGCCGCACCGGGCGCGACGAGACGGCCGCGTACTTCCGTACCCGGCCGCACGGGTCCCAGCTGGGCGCGTGGGCCAGCGGCCAGTCGACGGTGATCGCGTCCCGCGAGGAACTCGACTCGGCGTACGCCGGCCTGGCGGCGCGCTACCCGGAACAGGAACGGGTCCCGGTGCCCCCGCACTGGGGTGGCTTCCGGGTCGTCCCGGAGACGGTGGAGTTCTGGCAGGGCCGCGAGAACCGCCTCCACGACCGCCTGCGGTACGTGGCCGTGCCCGGCGGGGGCTGGCGGGTGGAGCGGCTGGCGCCGTGAACGGAGCCCTTGCGGGGCGCGGCCTCGCGTACCGGGCGTGGGGCCGCGCGCCCCGGTGCGGTCCTACAGCTTGCCCCACACCCGTACCGTCCTGTGGCCCTCCAGGACGCGGGTGAAGCGGGTCAGGAACGCGTCCGTGAGCTCCGGCCAGTTCCAGAACCGGAAGCCCAGGTGGCCGAAGGCGAAGTAGTCGTCGGCCCAGCGGTACTCGGGGAGGGGCACGGACGCGGCGCAGGCGGGGCAGACGACGTCGGCCTTCCCGTCCTCGTCCCAGGCGCGCAGGGCTTCTCCGAACGGCTCCCACGCCTCGTCGTCCGACTCCCACGTGTCGGTCATCAGCCGGGTCGTGACCTCGCAGCGTGGGCAGGTCACCGCCTCCGGCTCGCCCTGGCCGCCGCCGAAGACCGTGCGGCCCACCTCCACGGCCAGCCCGTCGGACGGCTTCCACCCGGCGTCCTCCGGGGAACACGCGCGGAGCCAGTCCGGGCCCGGCGGATGCCCCAGTGGTGCGCCGAGGACGCAGACGGTGCGTTCGGCCAGGACCACGCCCTCGGACACCAGCCACGCGAGCCCGCGCTCCGCGTACTCCGCCGCCTCGTCGGGCCCGGCGTCGAGGTCGACGACCGTCTGGAAGTAGTCACCCATGGCGGACACCGTAGGGCCGGCCACCGACAGTGGTCTCAGCGCAGCGCGTCGTCCAGGAGGTCCGCCCACTGGGCGACGACCCGTTCGCGGCGGGCGGTGTCGTCGGAGAGGAGGTTGGCGAGGCCCAGGCCGCGGGCCATGTCGAGGAACCCCTGGACGGTCTCGCGGACGCCGGGGCGGGACTCGTCCGCGCCGAGGAGTTCCACCGCGATGCGGTGCGAGTCGCGCCCGACCCGCAGCTCCAGCTCGGTCACCCGCGGCCGCAGCTGCTCCTCGTTGGAGGCGGCCACCCACAGGTGCAGGGCGGCGCGGAAGAGGGGCCCGGTGTAGAGGCCGACGAGTGCGGCGACCACCGCGCGGCGGTCGGAGGCCGCGGCCCCTTCGGGGAAGAGGGCGCGCAGGGCGGTGGAGCGTTCCTCGGCGACGTACTCGACGGCGGCCGTGAACAGGTCCTCCCGCGTGGGGAAGTGGTGCTGGGCGGCGCCCCGGGAGACACCGGCGCGTTCGGCGACGACGGAGACCGTGGAGCCGGTCCAGCCGTGTTCGGCGAGGCAGGCCACGGCGGCCTCCAGCAGCCGCTGCCGGGTGGCCCGGCTGCGGTCCTGCTTGGGGACGCGTCCGGCACGGTCGGCCGTGCTCACCTCACCCATGCCCCGCTCACACCGCCCATTCCGGATCCCGTCGTTCGAGGAACGCCGTCATGCCCTCGCGCGCGGACGCGGAGGCGAAGAGGCGTGCCGAGAGCGCGGTCAGGGTGTCCGCGTCCCGGTCGAAGGTCTCCAGAACCTTAGCCGTGAGCAGCCGTTTCGTCTCGGCGAGGGCCTCGGGGGCGGACCGGCGCACACCGTCGAGGATCGGCTCGAGCGTGTCGTCGGCGTCGTCGCCGGCGGCCGTGACCAGGCCGATGCGGGCGGCCTCGTCCGCGTCGAAGCGTTCCCCGGTGAGGTAGTAGCGGGTGAGGGCGCGCGGGTCGGTGCGCGGGAGCAGCGGCAGGGAGATCACCGCCGGGGCGACGCCGATCCGTACCTCGGTGAAGGCGAACGTCGCCGTGCGGGACGCGACGCCGATGTCGCAGGCGGCGAGCAGCCCGAGCCCGCCCGCGCGGACGTGCCCGGTGACGCGGGCGACGACCGGTTTGGGCAGCTCGACGATCTGCCGGAGCAGAGCGACCAGCGCGGCGGGATCGGGCGGGTCCTTCAGGTCGGCGCCCGCGCTGAACGTGTTACCGGTGTGGGTGAGGACCACCGCGCGGACGCCGGGGTCCTTCCCGGCGTCGGTGAGCGCGGCGGCGAGGCCGCCGACGAGGGCGGCGGACAGGGCGTTGCGGCGCTCCGGGGCGTCGAGGGACAGCGTCTCGACGCCCCGGGTGCGACTGCGGCCGATCAGGGTCACGAGGGCTCCTTGTGCGCCGCCCGGAGTTCGCGGCGCAGGATCTTTCCGGAGGCGGCGCGGGGCACGCCGTCGACGAAGGTGACGTGCCGGACCCGCTTGTACGGGGAGACGCGCTCGGCGACGTACATCATGACCTCGCCCTCGGTGAGTTCCGGGGCGGAGGGGTGGCGGACGACGAAGGCGTGCGGCACCTCGTTGCCGTCCTCGTTGTAGACGCCGATGACGGCGGCGTCGGCGACGCCGGGGTGGGTGAGCAGCAGCGCCTCCAGCTCGGCGGGCGCGACCTGGAAGCCCTTGTACTTGATGAGCTCCTTCACCCGGTCGACGACGAACAGCCAGCCGTCGTCGTCCACATGACCCACGTCACCGGTGTGCAGCCACCCGTCCTCGTCGATCATCGCGGCGGTGGCGTCGGGGCGTCCGAGGTAGCCCTTCATCACCTGCGGGCCGCGGATGAGGATCTCCCCCGACTCACCCGGCCCGAGGTCCTTGCCGGGGTCGTCGAGGGAGACGATCCGCATCTCGGTGCCGGCGATGAGCTTGCCGACGGTGCCGGGCGGCGCCTGGTCCATGAGGTCCAGCGGGACGACGTGCGTGCCGGGCGACAGCTCCGTCATGCCGTAGGCCTGGCCGACCGGAGGCAGGCCGAGCCGTTGCGCGCAGGCCGCGGCGAGCGTCGCGTCCAGGGGCGCGGCGGCGCTGATGACGTGCTCAAGGGAGGACAGGTCGTACTCGGCGACCAGTGGGTGCTTGGCGAGGGCCAGCACGATCGGCGGGGCGACGTACAGGGCGGTGATGCGGTGGTTCTGGATGGCGGCGAGGAACTGCTCCAGGTCGAAGCGCGGCAGCACGACGACGGTCGCGCCGTGCCGCAGCGGGGCGTTCATCAGCGCGGTGAGGCCGTAGATGTGGAAGAACGGCAGCACGGCGAGGACGCGGTCGCCGGGCCCTGCCGTGATCGACGGCTGGAGCTGGGCGAGGTTGGTGGCGATCTGCCGGTGGGTGAGCATCACGCCCTTGGGGACGCCGGTCGTCCCGGACGAGTACGGCAGCGCGGCGACGTCCTCGGCCGGGTCGATGTCGACGACCGGCTCGGGGCCCGTGCAGGCCAGCATGTCGATCAGCGAACGGTGTCCAGGCGCGCTGTCGCAGACGAATATCTCCTCGACGCCGCCCGCGAGTTCGGCGGCCCGGCGCGCTGAGTCCAGCAGCGGCGAGACGGTGACGATCCAGCGGGCCGCACAGTCCTTCAGCTGCTTGGCGAACTCCTCGGGCGTGGCGAGCGGGTGCACGGTGGTGACGGAGGCGCCCGCGCGGGTCGCCGCGTAGAAGGCGGTGGGGAAGGCGATCGTGTTGGGGCTGTGCAGGGCGAGCACGTCCCCCTTGCGCACGCCCGCCTCGGCGAGCCCGGCGGCGACCCGCCGGTGGAATCGGTCGAGCTGCTCGTAGGTGAGGGTGGTGCCGTCGGTGCCGTCGATCAGGGCCGGGATGCTCCCGAACTCGGCGGCGCGGGCGAGCACCGCCTCGTGGATGGGGAGGTCGACCGGCGTGACGTCTGCGTACGCGCTGCGGAACATGGTTCCTCCAAGACGGCCGGGAGGCCCGCCGGTCGCCTAGTACGACTTGGGCAGGCCCAGGGTCTGGTGGGAGACGTAGTTGAGAATCATCTCCCGGCTGACCGGCGCGATACGAGACACGCGCGCGGCCGTTATCAGCGAGGCGAGTCCGAACTCACGGGTGAGGCCGTTGCCGCCGAGGGTGTGCACGGCCTGGTCGACGGCCTTCACACAGGCCTCCGCCGCCGCGTACTTGGCCATGTTGGCGGCCTCCCCGGCGCCGATGTCGTCGCCGGCGTCGTAGAGGTGGGCGGCCTTCTGCATCATCAGCCGGGCCAGTTCGAGGTCGATGTGCGCCTGCGCGAGGGGGTGGGCGATCGCCTGGTGGGAGCCGATGGGCGCCTTCCAGACGGTGCGGTCGCGGGCGTACTCGACGGCGCGGGCCAGCGCGAAGCGGCCCATGCCGATCGCGAACGCGGCCGTCATGATGCGCTCGGGGTTCAGCCCGGCGAACAGCTGCAGCAGACCGGCGTCCTCGTCGCCGACGAGCGCGTCGGCGGGCAGCCGCACGTCGTCGAGGACCAGCTCGAACTGCTTCTCCGCCGCGTTCAGTTCCATGTCGATCTTGCGGCGTTCGAAGCCCGGGGTGTCGCGCGGGACGATGAACAGGCAGGGCTTCAGGCGCCCGGTGCGGGCGTCCTCGGTGCGGCCGACGATCAGGGTGGCGTCGGCGATGTCCACGCCGGAGACGAACACCTTGCGGCCGGTGAGGAGCCAGTCGCCGGTGGCGGGGTCGCGGCGCGCGGTCGTGGTGATGCGGTGGGAGTTGGAGCCGGCGTCGGGCTCGGTGATGCCGAAGGCCATGGTGCGGGTGCCGTCGGCGAGGGCGGGCAGCCAGGTGCGCTTCTGGTCCTCGGTACCGAAGCGGGCTATCACTGTGCCGCAGATGGCGGGGGAGACCACCATGAGGAGGAGCGGGCAGCCGGCGGCGCCGAGTTCCTCCAGGACGATGGAGAGTTCGGAGATGCCGCCGCCTCCGCCGCCGTGCTCCTCCGGGAGGTTGACGCCGAGGTAGCCGAGTTTGGCGGCCTCCGCCCAGAGTTCTGTGGCGGGCCTGCCCTCTTCGACGGTGCGGGTGAAGTAGGCGCGGCCGTATTTGTGGCCGAGGGCGGATACCGCTGTGCGGAGGGCCTTGTGCTCTTCTGACTCGATCACCGGCATGTGGGCTCCTTGGGAGGAGAGGCTTGAGTCGTCGGGGGGGGGGGCGGTGCGGGTTGTGTGTGGCTGGGCGCGCAGTTCCCCGCGCCCCTGGAGGGCCTGCGGCCCTCAGGGGGCTTCTTCCACCACCGCCAGCAGGGTGCCGACTTCCACCTGTTGGCCCTCCCTCGCGTGGAGGGTGGTCAGGGTTCCTGTGGTGGGGGCCGTGATCTTGTGCTGCATCTTCATCGCCTCCAGCCAGAGCAGGGGCCGGCCCGCCTCCACCGACGCGCCCTCGGCGACGCCCTCCGCGATGCGGACCACCGTGCCCGGCATCGGGGCGAGGAGGGAGCCCGGGGCGTGGTCGGCCTCGGGGGCGGGGAAGCGGGGGAGGGCGGTGAGGGCCGTGGAGCCGACGTGGACGCGGTCGCCGTAGCGGGCGACCTCGTAGCGGCGGCGTACGCCGTCGGTTTCGAGGATCACCAGGGACGCGTCGGCGTGGACGACCGTCACGCCGTCGGCCGTCAGGCCGGTGCGGGTGTGGCGGTAACGCACCTCGTGCTCCTGGCCGTTCACCGCGTACCGCTTGACCTGCGGCTGCGAGGGCACGTTGCGCCAGCCGCCGAAGCGGGAGCGGCCGTGCGCGTCGGCGAGGGCGGCGGCGAGCGGGGCGTACGGGTCGGGGGCGGGCGCGGTGAGGGCGGGCAGGTGGCGGTCGTAGAAGCCGGTGTCCATGCGGGCCTGGGCGAACTCCTCGTGGCGCAGGGAGCGGACGAGGAGGTCGCGGTTGGTGACGGGGCCGTGGATCACGGCGCGTTCCAGGGCGGCCGCGAGTTTGCGGACCGCCTCCGCGCGGGTCGGGGCGTGGGCGACGACCTTGGCGAGCATCGGGTCGTAGTGGACGCCGACGTCGTCGCCGTCGGTGTAGCCGGTGTCGAGGCGGACGGCGCCGGGGACGGCGAGGCGGTGGAGGCGGCCGGTCTGCGGGGCCCAGTCGTGGGCGGGGTCCTCGGCGTAGAGGCGGGCCTCGACGGCGTGGCCGCGCGGGGCCGGCGGCTCGGGGTCCAGCGCGTGGCCCTCGGCGACCCGGATCTGCTGGGCGACGAGATCGACGCCGAACACCTCCTCAGTGACGGGGTGTTCTACCTGGAGCCGGGTGTTCATCTCCAGGAAGTGCGCCCGTTCGCCCGCGACCAGGAACTCCACGGTGCCGGCGCCGACGTAGCCGACCGCGCGGGCGGCGCGTACGGCGAGCGTGTGCAGTTCCTCGGTGAGCGCGTCGGAGAGGCCGGGCGCCGGGGCCTCCTCGATCACCTTCTGGTGACGGCGCTGGAGGGAGCAGTCGCGGGTGCCGAGCGCCCACACCGTGCCGTGGGTGTCGGCCAGGACCTGCACCTCGACGTGGCGGCCGTTCTCCAGGTACGGCTCGACGAACACCTCCCCGTCACCGAACGCGCTCGCCGCCTCCGCTCGGGCGGCGGCCAGTTCGGCGTCCAGGTCGGCGAGGTCACGGACGACGCGCATGCCGCGTCCACCGCCGCCGGCGGCGGCCTTCACCAGCACCGGCAGGTCGGCCTCGGTGACGTCGGTGAGCGGTGCGACGCCCATGAGCTGCTTGGCGCGCGTCTTGGACGCCATCGCCTCGATGGCCTCCGGCGGCGGCCCGATCCACACCAGGCCCGCGTCCCGGACGGCGCGCGCGAAGTCGGCGTTCTCGGAGAGGAAGCCGTAGCCGGGGTGCACGGCGTCCGCACCGGCCGCGAGGGCGGCCTTCACGATCAGGTCGCCGCGCAGGTACGTGTCGGCGGGCGCCGAGCCGGGGAGCCGTACGGCGGTGTCGGCGACGCGTGCGTGGAGGGCGCCCGCGTCGGCGTCGGAGTGCACGGCGACGGTCGCGATGCCGAGGTCACGGCAGGTGCGGGCGATGCGGCAGGCGATCTCACCGCGGTTCGCCACGAGGACGGAAGTAATCACGGGTTGCCTCACATCCGGAAGACGCCGAAGCCGCCGCGCGCGCCCTCGTAGGGCGCGGTGTGGACGGCGGACAGGCACAGGCCGAGGACGGTGCGGGTGTCGCGCGGGTCGATGACGCCGTCGTCGTACAGCCGCCCGGACAGGAACATCGGCAGGGACTCGGACTCGATCTGCTGCTCCACCATGGCGCGCAGCGCCGCGTCCGCCTCGTCGTCGTACGGCCGTCCCTTCGCGGCCGCCGACTGGCGGGCGACGATGGACAGCACGCCGGCGAGCTGCTGCGGGCCCATCACCGCGGACTTGGCGCTGGGCCAGGCGAACAGGAAGCGCGGGCCGTAGGCCCGTCCGCACATGCCGTAGTGGCCGGCGCCGTAGGAGGCGCCCATGAGGACGGACAGGTGCGGGACGCGGGAGTTGGAGACCGCATTGATCATCATGGCGCCGTGCTTGATGATGCCGCCCTGCTCGTACTCCTTGCCGACCATGTAGCCGGTGGTGTTGTGCAGGAACAGCAGCGGGATGTCGCGCTGGTTGGCCAGCTGGATGAACTGGGCGGCCTTCTGCGACTCCTCGCTGAAGAGCACGCCCTGCGCGTTGGCGAGGATGCCGACCGGGTAGCCGTGCAGGGACGCCCAGCCGGTGACCAGGCTGGTGCCGTACAGCGGCTTGAACTCGTCGAAGTCGGAGGCGTCGACGATCCTCGCGATCACCTCGCGCGGGTCGAAGGGGATCTTCAGGTCGCCGGGGACGATGCCCAGCAGCTCCTCCGGGTCGTACTTGGGCGGCTCGGCGGGGCCCGGATCGGGGTACGCCTTGCGGTGGTTGAGGCGGGCGACGACCCGGCGGGCCTGGCGCAGCGCGTCCGGCTCGTCCACGGCGAAGTGGTCGGCGAGGCCGGAGACGCGGGCGTGCATGTCGGCGCCGCCCAGGGACTCGTCGTCGCTCTCCTCGCCGGTCGCCATCTTCACCAGCGGCGGGCCGCCGAGGAACACCTTGGCGCGTTCCTTGACCATGATCGCGTGGTCGGACATGCCGGGGATGTACGCGCCGCCCGCCGTGGAGTTGCCGAAGACGACGGCGATCGTGGGGATGCCCGCCGCCGACAGCCGGGTCAGGTCGCGGAAGATCGCACCGCCCGGGATGAAGATCTCCTTCTGCGAGGGCAGGTCGGCGCCGCCGGACTCGACGAGGCTGATGACGGGGAGCCGGTTGGCGAGCGCAATGTCGTTGGCGCGCAGGGCCTTCCTCAGCGACCAGGGGTTGCTGGCGCCGCCGCGCACGGTCGGGTCGTTGGCCGTGATCATGCACTCGACGCCCTCGACGACCCCGATGCCGGTGACCATGGACGCGCCGACGGTCCAGTCGCTGCCCCAGCCGGCCAGCGGGGACAGCTCCAGGAACGGGGTGTCCGGGTCGAGCAGCAGCTCGATCCGCTCACGGGCCAGCAGCTTCCCGCGTTTCCGGTGCCGCTCGACGTACTTCTCGCCGCCGCCCGCGAGGGCCTTGGCGTGCTCGGCGTCGAGCTCCGCCAGCTTGGCGAGCATCGCTTCCCGGTTCTCGCGGTGGTCCGGGTCGGACGGGTTCAGGGCGGACGCGAGGACCGTCACAGGAGCACCTCCGGGATGTCGGCGTACCGGGAGCGCAGCCACTCCCCCAGCGCCTTGGCCTGCGGATCGAAACGGGCCTGCGCGGCGACGCCCTCGCCGAGGATCCCCTCGACGACGAAGTTCAGGGCGCGCAGGTTCGGCAGCGGGTGCCGGGTGACGGGCAGGTCGCGGGCCTCGGGGATGAGCTCCCGGAACCGCTCGACGGTCAGCTCGTGCGCGAGCCACCGCCAGGCGTCGTCCGTCCGCGCCCACACGCCGACGTTGGCGTTCCCGCCCTTGTCGCCGCTGCGGGCCCCGACGACCCGACCGAGGGGCGCGCGGGTGGTCCGCCCCGGCGGCAGCGGCTGGGGAAGCTGCGGCTCCGGTACGTCGTCGAGTGCGGCGGTGTCCTGGGGCGGGTCCACGGTGATCCGACGCCCGTCGTGGAGGACGGCCACGTGGTCGACGTCCCCATGGGGCACGTACACATCCTCGAAGACTCCATAGGGCGAGCCCTTCCCCGGTGGCGCCACCACATGGAACCCGGGGTAACTGGCCAACGCCAGCTCGATCGCGGCCCCGCTGAGCACCCGCCCCACCTTCTGCTGGTCCGGGTCCCGTACGACGAGCCGCAGCAGCGCGCTGGCGGTCTCCTCGGTGTCGGCGTCGGGCTTGTCGGTACGGGCGAGGTCCCACCGCACGTCCGCGGGCGGGGACACGGCGAGGGCGTCGCCCATCTGCTCGCGGACCAGCGCGGCCTTGGCCTCGATGTCGAGTCCGGTGAGCACGAAGACGACCTCGTTGCGGAACCCCCCGAGCCGGTTGCGGCCCACCTTGAGCGTGGGCGGCGGGGCCTCCCCCCGCACCCCCTCGATCCGCACCCGGCCGGGGCCGTCCTGGGTCAGCGTGACGGTGTCCAGGCGCGCGGTGACGTCCGGCCCGGCGTACCGGGCGCCGCCCGTCTCGTACAACAGCTGCGCGGTGACCGTGCCGACGTCGACGAACCCGCCGGTGCCGGGGTGCTTGGTGACCACGCCGGAGCCGTCGGGGTGGATCTCGGCGAGGGGGAAGCCGGGGCGCCGCAGCTCGCTGGGGTCGCGTTCGGTGAAGAAGGCGTAGTTGCCGCCGGTCGCCTGCGTCCCGCACTCCAGCACGTGCCCGGCGACGACCGCGCCGGCCAGCCGGTCGTGGTCCGACGGCTTCCAGCCGAAGTGCGCGGCGGCGGGCCCGGTGACGAGGGCGGCGTCGGTGACCCGCCCGGTGACGACCACGTCGGCGCCGGCCCGCAGGCACTCCGCGATACCGAAGCCGCCGAGGTACGCGTGCGCGGCGAGGCTGCCGGGGTGGCGGGCGGTGAGGTCGTCGCCCTCGACGTGGGCGACGCGCAGGGGGATGCCGAGGCGGCCCGCCACCTCCCGTACGGCTTGGGCGAGTCCGGCCGGATTGAGCCCGCCGGCGTTGGTGACGATCCGGACGCCCTTCTCGTGGGCAAGGCCCAGGGTGTCCTCCACCTGGCGCAGGAAGGTGCGGGCGTATCCGGCGGAGGGGTCCTTCAGCCGGTCGCGGGCCAGGATCAGCATGGTCAGTTCGGCGAGGTAGTCGCCGGTGAGGACGTCGAGGTCGCCGCCGGTCAGCATCTCGCGCAGGGCGTCGGAGCGGTCGCCGTAGAAGCCGGAGAAGTTGCCGACGCGCAAGGGCTGTGAGGTCACCGCGCGCCGTCCCCCTCAGCGTCCTTCTTCGGCTCGCGCCCGCCGCCGGGAGGCCCGGCGAAGGCCTGCGCGACGTCCAGCCAGCGGTCGGCGTCGGGGCCGTCGGCGGTGAGTGCGAGGTCGGCGCGGTGGGCGCGCTGGGTGACCAGGAGGCAGAAGTCGAGGGCGGGGCCGGTGACGCGCTGCGGGGCGTCCTCGGGCCCGTACGCCCAGACGTCACCGCCGTCCGGCGCGGTCAGCTCGACGCGGAAGGGGTCGGCGGGCGGGGTGAGGCCGTGCACGCCGTAGGCGAAGTCGCGGGTGCGGACGCCGAGCCAGGCGATGTGCCGGAGGCGGGCGGTGGGCGCGCGGGTCACGCCGAGCGTGTCGGCGACGTCCTGGGCGTGCGCCCAGGTCTCCATCAGGCGGGCGGTGGCCACGGAGGCGGCGGACATCGGCGGCCCGAACCAGGGGAACCGCGCCCCCGTCGGCGCCTCCCGCAGCGCCTTCCCCAGCGCCGCGCGCCCCTCCCGCCAGCGGGCGAGCAGCGCGGCGGGCTCGGCGCGGGCGTACTCCTCGGCGCCGTCGTCGACGTACGTGTGGGGGGAGGCGAGTGCCTGCTCGACGATCGCCTGGAAGCCGTCGGCGTCGGTGACGGCGGTCAGGGCGCAGTGGTCCGTCCAGGCGAGGTGCCCGATCTGGTGGGCGACGGTCCATCCGGCGGCAGGCGTGGGCAACGCCCACCGCTCCGGCTCCAGCCGGGCCACCAGCCGGTCGAGCTCCTCACTCTCCTCACGCAGATCGTCGATCACAGGCGTCGGATCGGACACGAGGTCGCTCCCCTCGGGACACGGACACGGCGGTGTGCGGCGTGGTTGGGGGGAGCATGGCAGGGGGTCAGGAAACAAGCAAGCGTGCTTGCATGCATTTTTTCCCAGCGCAACTGAGGCCGGATTATTAGGTGAACTAATCTCCCGTTGTGGCAGAACTCCACGAGCCGCGCTTCTTCGAAGACAGGAGGGCAGGGCAGATGAATCTGGGCTCCATGGACGATCTGACGGCCGACATCACCCGCGAGAAGCGTGAGCGGATCGACGCCATCAAGGCGGAGATGATCGACGCGGAGCGAGGGCACGAGTTGGCCTCACTCAGGAAGGCACAGGGCCTTACCCAGACCCAGGTGGCCAAGGCGATGGGGGTCACCCAGGGCCGGGTCAGTCAGATCGAGCGGGGCGCGGCTCGCCTCGACACTTCGACGATGGCGGCGTACCTGCACGCCATCGGCGGCGAGCTGACGATAACGGCCACGGTCGGCAACCTCTCGGTACGCCTCTGGGGCACGCCGTGCACCGGCAGGCTTCCTCATCCTCCCGCGGCCCGCCCACAGCCGCACCGCCCCTGCCCGCTGCGATGAGCAGAGCGGTGGCGGCGGGCTGCGGGCTCACGCCCCGTGCTGGAAGGCGACGTCCGTGAGGTCGCGGTCCAGGACGACGCCCTGATGGCCGTAGGTGCGGACCGAGGGCACCTTCAGCAGCAGGCAGAAGCGGTCGGTGGAGGCGACCGTGTCCACTATCCGGCCGTACGACCGGCGCAGGAAGTAGAGGGCGGCGTGGTTGGAGAGTGCGGTCTGCCCGCAGACCAGGATAACGGGGCGCTCACCGCCGGGAGCGGTGAACTTGGCGAGAAGCGCATACGCCTCGTTGTCGCTGCTCCATCGATGGAGCACCCCGCCCGCCTCGATGGCCAGCGGGTGCTCGGGGTGGTCGTAGGGGTGAAACGTGACGCCGGGCAGGGTGTGCGCGGCATGACCCGCACTGCGGGCGTTCGCCCCGAGCGGGCCCCCGATGCAGAACTCGGGCCGGTTGCCGTTGCTCCCGCGGAAGTCGTCACCACGGACGACCTCGACCTCGCACTCCAGGCTGTGGCTGACGACGGCCGCCTCGATCATCGCCTGGACGTCGTGGTGATCCGTGGCGCCTGGGGCGCCGTACTTGTTACTCATGACGATCAGGCACGTGTCGCCGGGCCGGGCGCCGACCACGCTCATCCGCAGCCTCAGCTCACGGGTGTGCTTGCCGCGCTGCCACAGCCACACCGCCAGGCCGCTCAGACAACTGGCGAGCAGGCCCAGCATCAGATCACCCAACGCCCCCGCCAGCATCCCGCTCCCCCCAGCGCGTGCCCGTACCCTACCCGGCCGCGCGACGGGCAACGCCACACCGGCCCCAGGGGCCGTTCAACGGAGGACCCCGGGTGCTGGGAGAGACGGGAGCGACTCCTGTGTCGCCGCGGCTCAACACGGGCGGCGATCGTCAGGAGACGCTTGCGGCCTTCTTCACCTTCCCCCGCCCCACCTGCGTCCGCACCGCCCCCATGCTCGCCCCGATGACCAGCGCGATGGCGGCGGCCTCCGTCGCGGCGAGGGCCTGGTCGAGGACGAGGAAGCCTGCGGTGGCCGCGAGGGCCGGTTCCAGGCTCATCAGGATCGCGAACGTCGACGCGGGCAGGCGTCGCAGCGCGAGGAGTTCGAGGGTGTACGGCAGGACGGACGACAGCACCGCGACCGCCGCGCCCAGCGCGAACGTCGTCGGGTCCAGCAGCTTCGTACCGGACTCCAGCACCCCCAGCGGCAGGAACAGCACCGCCGCCACCGCCATGGCGAGCGCGAGCCCGTCGGCCTGCGGGAAGCGGCGTCCGGTCCGCGCGCTGAAGACGATGTACGCCGCCCACATGGCGCCTGCGGCCAGGGCGAACGCGACGCCCAGCGGGTCGAGGCCGCTGAAGCCTCCGCCGCCGAGGAGGAACACGCCGACGAGGGCCAGCGCGGCCCACACGAGGTTGACCGCGCGCCGGGAGGCCAGCACGGAGAGGGTGAGCGGGCCCAGCACCTCCAGGGTGACCGCCGGGCCGAGCGGGATGCGGGCGACGGACTGGTAGAAGAGGCCGTTCATCGCGGCCATGGCGACGCCGAAGACGATCACGGTGCCCCAGTCGGTCCGCGAGTGACCACGCAGCCGCGGCCGGCACACCACCATCAGCACCACCGCCGCGACCAGCAGCCGCAGGGTCACCACCCCGAGCGCCCCGGCGCGCGGCATCAGCGTCACCGCGAGCGCCCCGCCGAACTGCACGGAGATGCCGCCCGCCAGCACCAGCCCGACCGGCCCGAGGGAGCCGCGGCGACCGCCCGGGGCGCCGGCCTGCGTGGGGGCGGGACCGTGGGCCTGCCCGGAAGCGGTGGACGAGGTGGCGGCGCTGGGGGTGGTCACGGTGCCTTCCAGGGACGTAGGAGACGCGAGCGGTGCGAGGTGATGCGCGACTGCATCGAGTGTGCACCTCGATGTACTCACGGGTCCAGCGTATTGAACTACGTCAGCACCGTGAAGCGTTTATATGCCTGACGATGCGACCCGCCTCCCGTCCGGGTCAACTCCGTCCACGGTGCGGACGTCCTACCCGGTACGGTTCCCCCTGGTGACCCCCCGTCCGCTCCCCCCTTTCGACTGAGGTTCCGTGCGACGACTCCTGGTCCGTGTCTGGCGGCTCCTGCGCCCGCTGCAGAGCCGCATCGTGTGGCTGCTGCACGCCAAGTTCGTGGTCGGCGTGACGGGCGTGGTGCGCGACGACGAGGGACGGGTGCTGCTGCTGAAGCACCGGATGTGGCCGCCCGGCCGCCAGTGGGGCCTGCCGAGCGGCTTCGCGCGCAAGGGCGAGGACTTCCGGGCGACCGTGGTGCGCGAGGTCAAGGAGGAGACCGGCCTCGACGTGGAGGTCGGCCGCCTGGTCATGCTGAACAGCGGCCTGCGCACCCGCATGGAGGTGGCCTTCGAGGCCCGCCTGACCGGCGGTGAGCTGCGCCTGGACCCCTTGGAGATCCTGGAGGCCCGCTGGTGCGAGCCGGACGCCCTGCCCGAGGGCGTCCAGCCGGTGTGCCACCCCTTGGTGAGGGGCGAGACGTCACCCTGAGACCCGCCGGCGCTCAGCGGGGGACGCCGAGGGCGTCGAGGCGCTCGTGCATGACGTTCGCCGGGAGAGACGGGTTGCGGAGGGCCGAGGTCTCGGTCGCCGGTTCGTCGCACGCCCGCAGCAGCAGGTCGGGCGGCAGGGCGGGGTGCCCGGCCGCCGCACTGCTCACCGTGCTCTCGTCGTCGGCCAGCAGGCGGGCCAGAACGTCCGCGCCGACGTCCGGATCCAACACCGCAAGGGCCCGCTTGCCCCGGTCCGGGTCGTCGGCGAAGCGCTCCGCGAGGCCGGCCTTCGGGAAGTTCCGGTGGGACAGCAGCAGGCTCTTGGTGATCACCTGGCACTTCAGGTAGGTCTCCAGCACCACCTCCCCGTCCACGGTCGGCTGTCTCTCGCACAGCAGCAGCCGTACGGCGTAGTCGTCGTCGTGCGACAGCAGCTCGACGGCGTCGGCGGGCAGGTGCTCGGCGAAGGCGGCACTGCGCCGGAGCCAGGTGTGGGACGACCGCGCGCAGTCGCGCAGCACGTCGGCGTCCTCGCAGGTGCGCACCCACTCGACGGGGTCCAGCCGGTCGGACGGATCGACGGTGAAATCGATGGCGGCCCGCTCGGCCTCCGTGAACTCCGGGCGGACCGACACGGCCAGACGGACGCTGTGCTCAGGGTCGTCCGCGAGCTTCCGTACGACGTCGAGGGGAGCGCGGGTGTTGAGCGCCAGCGCTTGCCGGTCCGACGCGTCGACGCCGGCCGCTACCTGTTCGGCGAGCGCGGCGGTCATGGCTCCGTACCGGATGACGTCCCGCCGGGAACTGGCGTCCAGCCCGCTCTCGAGAAGCACGCCGGTCCAGAAGGCGTCGGCACCGCAGGCCGCGATCCTGGCCCGCTGCCGGACGTCGTCGTCCGGGTCGTGCAGCAGACGCTCACGGTCACTCTCGGACAGCAGGGACCAGGAGCCACAGGAGGCCCCCCGCATGAACGCGTCCTCGTGGTCGCAGAGCCCGGCGATCAGCCGATCGTCGAAGTTGCCGTAGAAGGCCGCGTCCCTCCGCACGATCGGCTCGGGGTCGTCGAGCAGCCGCCGCTGCACGGGGAGCGGAAGCGACGGAGCGCCCGAACGGAAAGGGTTCGGCGCGTTGGCGAGTACCTGTCGGACGCGGAAATGGGGATCGTCGACCAGCCGTCCACGCTGCTCCCCGGAGACCGCGAAACTCTCCGCGAACGTGGAACGGAGACGCCGCTCCGGATGCACGACGATCGCGTCGACCACCTCGTCCGGCAACGGGCGCGCCATGAAGGCCCCCCACGCACCGGCGGCCTCCTGATGCAGCAGCCGCAGCAACACGTCGGTCGGAGCCGAGGTGTTGAAAGCGATCGCGTTCAGCTGATTCCTACGTCGGTCGAACATCAACCCGTCCCCCACTGCCCCACCCGATCACCCCGAACCCGCCGATTCTGCCCACCCGGACACGGCGGGTCAACGCCGACGATCACGCCCGTGACCTGCGTGTGCGTACGCCGCGACCGGACGCCTCACCGACGCGGGGCGGCGCGTCGGACGACAACGCTCGTCGGGACGCCGTGACGGGCACCGCTCATCTGCCGTAGACGGGCCACGCCGAAGGGAGCAGGCGCGGCTGGAACCGCCAGGTCCGGTTTCCGGGGCCAACTGGCTCGTCGCCCGGAGCCGACAACGCGGCGACATCCTCGTTGACGCATTCGGACACCACGCCCGAACACGACCGCCGCCACCATGAGGGCCCGCCACTCACGCCTATGGAGCACCACATGGCACGCACGATGAACGGGCCACAGCGAACGGCCATCTGGATCAAAGCTATCGGCGCGGTCACGGCCGTGGCCCTCGCGGCCCTCGGTGCCTATGTGGCTCTGCACCAGACCGACCCGGCCCCTACCAACTCCTGCCACGGCCGAGCCATCTGCGGCGAGGACAACGACAACAACCAGGTGGGCGTCGGCGAGCCCGCCGTGAAGCAGTGAGGCGGGGGACGGCGGCCGCCGTGTTCGCGGCCCTCCTGCTCCTGGCGTCCGGCGCCTCCGGATGCAGCAAGGAGACCAACAACTGCAAGGACAGGGCCGTCTGCGGGAAGGGGAACGACAGCAACGGGCTGTCGGACGAGGCCGCCGGAAGCGACGGTGCGGGCGAGGACCCCTCGGCCGACTCCGCCGACTTCTCCGAGTCTCCCGGCCCGTCCTCCACGGACGAGGCGGACACCGCCGAGCCGTTCCCCGACGCGGAGTCCGCCGAAGACGCCCCCGAGGACGCCGCGGAAGCCCCGTCGGGGAACGGCGAGAGGCCCGAGCAGGGGCCGCGCACCCTGTTCCTGAGCGACGTGCACCCCATCGAGAAGGACGTCCGCAAGGGCACCACCGAGATCGCGGGGACCACGTACACCTCGTCCATCTGGAAGGACATCGGACCGAGCAGCAGCCTCAACAGCGTCTACGTGGTGTACGCGCTCAACGCGGACTGGACGACCTTCACCGCGGACGTCGGCCCCGACAGCGACTCGCGCTCCGACGTCGTGGTCGACTTCGAGGTGTACCTCGACGACCGGAAGCTCGGTGAGACCCATCGGGCCACCGTCACGGAGTCCGCCCACATCGAGGAGAACGTCACGGGCGGCATCCAGCTCCGCCTCGTGGCCAAGTTCGTCAGCGGGTCGAGGAACGGCTCCTACTCGGGTCAGGCCGCCTGGGGGTCCGCCCGGCTCGAATAGTCACGGCCTGCTGTCCGTCGCCTTGTTAGGGTGCCGCGATGGCAACGATCAGGCAGGTTCAGATCACCTTCGACTGCGCCGAACCCGAGCGGCTGGCCCGGTTCTGGTGCGAGGTGTTGGGGTACACCGTCGTGCCGCCCGAGGGGTACGGCTCCTGGGACGACTTCAACCGGGAGCGGTTCCCCGACGGGGACGGCGCCTGGTGTTCGGCGAGCGACCCCACCGGCGCCGGCCCGCGGCTGTTCTTCCAGCGGGTGCCCGAGGGCAAGACCGTCAAGAACCGCGTCCATCTCGACGTCCGCGTCGGCACCGGGATGACCGGTGAGGAGCGGCTGGCCGCGCTGGAGGCCGAGTGCGCCCGGCTGATCCCCCTCGGCGCCACCCGGCAGCGGCTGCTCTACGACGGCACCGACTCGTGCATCGTCATGCAGGACATCGAGGGGAACGAGTTCTGCCTCGACTGAGGAACCCCCTCACGCCTCCGGCGCCTCCGGCGCGTCCAGCGCCTCCGCCAGGATCTCCGCGAGGTGGCGGCCCCGTACTCCTCCCAGCTGCTCCAGCTGTGTCCGGCAGGAGAATCCGTCCGCCTGGACCACCGCGTCCTCCGGCGCCTCCCGTACGGAGGGGAGCAACTGCTCCTCCGCGCAGGCGCGTGAGACCTCGTAGTGGCCCTTCTCGAAGCCGAAGTTGCCTGCCAGTCCGCAGCAGCCGCCGGCCAGTTCACCCGTCAGACCCGCCGCCTCCCGGAGTCTGCGGTCGGGGCCGTCGCCCAGGACCGCGTGCTGGTGGCAGTGGGTCTGGCCGGTGACCGGGCGGTTCACGGCGGGCGGGGTCCAGTCGGGGGCGTGCTGTTCCAGAGCCTCCGCGAACGTCAGCACACGGGACGCGAGCCGCGCCGCACGCGGGTCGTCGTGGAGCAGCTCCGGCGCGTCCGTGCGCAACGCGGCCGCACAGCTCGGCTCAAGCACCACCAGCGGCGCGTCCGTCGCCAGGACCGGCTCCAGAAGGTCCAGGGTCCGGCCCAGCACCGCACGTGCCCGGTCCAACTGGCCCGTCGAGATGTACGTCAGGCCGCAGCAGACCCGGCCCCGGCGCGCGGTCAGCAGGGACAGCGCCGCACGTGACCGGGGGTCGCCCACGCGCCCGTCGGAGGCCGGCCGCAGCGTCGGCGGCAGCGCCACCCTCATCCCCGCCGCCTCCAGCACCCGTACGGCCGCCCGCCCCACCGACGGCGACAGATGCTCGGTGAAGGTGTCCGGCCACAGCACCACCAGCGGGCCTTCACCCGTGGTAGGCCTCCGCCTCCACCAGCGGGTGAAGGGCTCCGTCGCCAGACGCGGGATCTCCCGCTCCCCCGCGATCCCGCCCACCCGCTTCGCCGGCCGTGCCAGCGGCCGCACCGACGCGAGCGCGTTCACCACGCCCGCCGTCCGGGTCCGGGCCGCCCAGGACAGCCACACCGGCAGCCACCCCATCGCATAGTGCGCGGCGGGACGGCGGCGGCCCGCGTAGTGGTGGTGCAGGAACTCCGCCTTGTACGTGGCCATGTCGACGCCCACCGGGCAGTCGGACCTGCACCCCTTGCAGGAGAGGCACAGGTCGAGCGCGTCCCGCACCTCCGTGGAGCGCCAGCCGTCCGTCACCACCTCGCCCGCGAGCATCTCGTGCAGCAGCCGGGCGCGCCCCCGCGTGGAGTGCTCCTCCTCCCCCGTGGCGCGGAACGACGGGCACATCACGGCGGACCCCGACACGGACGTCGTACGGCACTTGGCGACGCCCACGCAGCGCCGCACGGCGGCCGAGAAGTCACCGGCGTCGGCGGGGTAGCCGAAGGCGACGTCGACGGGTTCGCGGGGGAGGGCGGTGAAGCGGAGGTCCGCGTCGAGGGGCGCCGGGCGGACCAGCATGCCGGGGTTGAGCAGGCCGTCCGGGTCCCACACGCCCTTCACCCGCTCGAAGAGGGCGACCGTCTCCGCGCCGTACATGCGCGGCAGCAGCTCCGCGCGCGCCTGCCCGTCGCCGTGCTCGCCGGAGAGGGAGCCGCCGTGGGCGACGACCAGCTCCGCCAGCTCCTCCGAGAAGCGCCGGAAGCGGGCCACGCCCGGCCCGGTCAGCAGGTCGAAGTCGATGCGGACATGGATGCAGCCGTCCCCGAAGTGCCCGTACGGCGTGCCGCGCAGACCGTGCTCGGCGAGCAGCGCCCGGAAGTCCCGCAGATAGTCGCCGAGCCGGGCGGGCGGCACCGCGCAGTCCTCCCAGCCGGGCCACGCCTCACTGCCGTCGGGCATGCGGGTCGCCGTGCCGCTGGCGTCCTCCCGGATGCGCCACAGCGTGCGCTGCCGGGCCGGGTCGGTGACCACCAGCGCGTCCACGACGTCCGCCGCCCGCACGATCGCCTCGGCTGCCGCGCGGGCCTCCGCCTCGGTGTCCCCGCCGGCCTCGACGAACAGCCACGCCCCTCCACGCGGCAGGTCGGCGGCGGACGGCACCAGGTCGGCCGCCATGCCCTCCACCGTCAGCGGCCCGTATGGCAGCAGCCCCGCCGCCGCCTGCGCGGCCCCGCTCTCGTCGGCGTACGCCAGCACGGCGAGCGCCCGTGCGCGGGGCGCCCGTACGAGGGTCAGCTCCGCCTCGGTGAGCACGGCGAGGGTGCCTTCCGAGCCGCAGAGGGAGCGGGCGACGTCGGCGCGGTTCTCGGGGAGCAGCGCGTCGACCGCGTATCCGGAGATACGGCGCGGCAGGTCGGGGAAGCCCGTGCGCAGACGCGCCAACTCCGCCTCCACCAGCGCGCGGAGGCCCTCCGGGGCGCCCGCCCAGCCGGGTCCGGGGCGCAGCCGTTCACCGCGCGCGGTGATCACCGACAGGGTGCGCACGTTGTCGGCGGTGGTGCCCCAGGCGACCGAGTGGGAGCCGCAGGAGTTGTTGCCGATCATCCCGCCGAGGGTGCAACGGCCGTGGGTGGACGGGTCGGGGCCGAACCGGAGGCCGTGCGGGGCGGCGGCCTCCTGGAGCCGGTCGAGGACCAGGCCCGGCTGCACGACGGCGGTGCCCGCCTCCGGATCGAGGGACAGCAGACGGTTCATGTGGCGTGTGAAGTCGAGCACGATGCCGGTGCCGGTCGCCTGTCCCGCGATCGACGTGCCGCCGCCGCGCGGCACCACGGGCACCCCGTGCTCCCGGCACACCGCGAGCGCCGCCGCGACGTCGTCGGCGTCCCGGGGCGCGACCACGCCGAGCGGAACCCGGCGGTAGTTGGAGGCGTCCATCGTGGTCAGCGCCCGCGCGGTGACGCCGAGGTCCACCTCGCCGCGTACCGCCCCGCGCAGCGCCGCCGCCAGTTCCCGCTGATCCGTCATGCCCTCAGGATGCCTCCGCGGGGGCGCGGCGCGGGCGGCGGCACACCTTCGGCGGGACCGTGCCAGGACGGGCGGCCACGACTGTTTAACCAAGAACGGAAGCAGAATCTTCCCAACTCGATCACGAACTCCCATATAGTGACCGCGAGTTGCGCGCAGTTGTCGGACCTCTTCAGCGAAGCGACCCCTGCATCAGGTCCGGCGTCCCATCGAACCGCCCGAGGGCCGCGCAGCCACGACGGCGCACGCCCGCGGACCCGACCGAGGACCCGACCGAGGACCTGATTGATGACCTCCCCCCTGCTCCCCGGCGACCGCCCCACCCCCCGCAGCCTGCTGCCCGCCCCCGTGCTCACCGCCGCGTTCTGCGCGGTCGCCGTCGCGGCCTCCGTCGTCCTGGTCCCGGACGCCGCGACCGGCGCGGTCCTGGTGACGGGCGTGGTCGCGTCCGTGCTGCTGTGCGCCGCCGTCACGGCCGCCGCGTACGCCCGTCTGACGGCGCGCGCCGCCCGGGAGCGGCTGGAGGCCGTCACCCAGGACGTCGGCCGGCTCCTCCAGGAGCGGTCCCGGCTGACCGAGGACGCCCGCCGCCGGCACGAACTGCTCACCGGCGAACTCACCCGTGAGCGCGCCCGGTTGTCCGCCGAGCTGGACCAGGAGCGGGCCCATCTCGCCGAGGCGCTGGCCGACGAGCGCGACCGGCTCACCGAACAGCACGCGGCCGAGCTGGCCCGGCTGGCGAACGAGCGGGCCGAGGAGCGCACCCGGGTCGACGACGCGCACACGGCGGAGCTGGCCCGGTCCGCCGAACGGCACACCGCCGAACTGGACCGGCTCACCGCCCAGCACACGGACGAACTCACCAAGCTGACCGGTGAGCACACGGAGGAACGGGAGCGGCTGGAGGAGGAGCGCGACCGCCTGGCGCGCGAGCGGATCCGCCTGGCCGGGGAGAACGCGCGGCTCACCACCCGGCTGCGGGAGGCCGAGGGCGCCCGCGCGGCCGCCCTGGCCGCCACCGCCAACGCGGCCGGACGGATGCAGGCCCTGGCCACCGGCATGCTCGCCGACCTGCGCGCGATGGAGGAGAAGCACCACGACGAGGAGGTCCTCGCCGACCTGCTCCACCTCGACCACCGCACCGCCCAGGCGGGCCGCCTCGCCGACTCCGTCGCCGTCCTCACCGGCGCCCGCTCCGGCCGCCGCTGGGCCCGCCCCATCGCGATGGAGTCGATCCTGCGCGGCGCGATGGGCCGCATCGCCGGCTACCAGCGGGTCCGCGTCCACTCCGCCAGCGACACCTCCGTCGCCGGGCACGCCGCCGAGGGCGTGATGCACGCGCTCGCCGAACTCCTCGACAACGCGGCGAACTTCTCGCCCCCGACCGCCGAGGTCCACGTCTACGTGGAGGAGGTCCCGGCCGGTGTCATCGTGTCGGTCGAGGACAGCGGTCTGGTGATGGGCGAGGCGCAGTTGCGGCGCGCCGAGCGGGCCGTCTCCGGCGAGTCCACCGAGCTGGGCGGTCTCACCGGCACCCGGCTGGGTCTCGCGGTCGTCGGCCGGCTGGCCCGGCGGTACGGGCTGCGGGTGTCGTACCGGCCCTCCGCGCGCGGCGGCACGGGCGTGCTGGTGCTGCTGCCGCAGGACATCCTCGTACCGGGGGACGCGACGCCCCTGCGGCCGGTCACGGCCCCGGCGGCGAACGGGACGTCCGCCCGCACCCTGACTGCGACGGTGAAGGCCGCGGACGAGAAGGAGCGGGAGGCGTCCGCCGCGAGCGCCGTGGTGTCGTCCGCCGGGAAGGCCGCGAAGGCCGCGATGCCGTCCGGCACGAACAGCGCGGGGCCGTCCGCCCCGACGGACGCCGAGCCCTCCGCCCCGGAAGCCTCCTCCGGCGCCCGAGGCACCGAGCGGTCTGTCACGAAGGACGGCCGGCCGTCGGCCGCCGAGGACGAGGCGCCGTCCGCCTCGCAGGACCGGACGCCGACCGCCGCGCAGGACCGGACGCCGACCGCCCCGCAGGACCGGACGCCGACCGCCCCGCAGGACCGGGCGCCGACCGCCGCGCAGGACGGGACGTCGTCCGCCGTTGAGGACGAGGCGCCGGCCGCCGAGGACAAGGCACCGGCCGTCGATGCCGCGCCCCTGGTCCTCCCCCAGCGCCGCTCCGTGACCCGCGGGAACACCGAACCCGAGCCCCGCCACGGCGCCACCGGCGACACCACCGCCTCCTCCGCCTCCCCGGAGACGGAACGCCCGGCGTCCCCCGCCCGCGCCGCCGTCCTCCCCGCCCCCTCCTACGCCGCGGCCCGTTCCGGCGGTGACGTGGACGCCGACCCGGTGCCGGCCCACGCGTCCGCGTCCGGGGACGACGACGCCCCGCCCCTGGTGCTGCCCCGGCGGCGCCGCGGCCGCACCCTCGCCGAGGCGGAGCGCCGGGCCGGCGGAGCCGGCCGTGCCGCGGAGTCCCGGCCCGCGCCCACGGCCGAGGAGACCCGCGCCCGCACCGCCCGCTTCAGCAGCTTCCGCCAGGCCGTACGGACTCCCACCCCGGACGACACGGCCGACCCGGACGCGGGCCTCAACCCGGCCCGCGACACCACCCCCGACCCCGAGACCACAGCTCAGCCCACCCCCATGACTTCGGAAGGCGACACCACCTCATGACCGGCACGACCACAGCGGACGAGAAGCTCACCTGGCTCATCGAGGGCCTGTTGGAGCGCACGCCGGGCGCGCGGCACGCGCTCGTGCTGTCCCGTGACGGCCTGAAACTGTGCCGCACGACCGAGCTGTCCAACGACCAGGCCGACCAGCTCGCCGCCATCGCCGCCGGCATCCAGTCGCTGTCGCACGGCGCGTCCGTCGAGTTCGGCGACGGCACCGGCGGGGTGCGCTCGGCGATGACCGAGTTCTACGGCGGTGTGCTGTTCATCGTGGAGGCAGGCGAGGGCGCGCACCTGGCCGTCGTCACCACCGAGGACGCGGACGCCGGGCTCGTCGGGCACAACATGAGCGAGCTGGTGGAGCAGCTCGGCGAGCACCTGACCGCGCAGCCGCGCAGCTCATGAGCCGGCCCGGCAGGGACGACGCGCCCGACCGGCTGTACACCCTCACCGGGGGGCGCAGCCGGTCCGGGCCCGACAACCCCTTCGACCTGGTGACCCTGGTCGTCGCCGAGTGCGACCCGGTGCCCGGCATGCAGTCGGAGCACGCGGCGATCCTGCGCCTCACCGAACGGCCCACGGCGGTCGTGGAGATCGCGGCCGAGCTGAGGCTGCCGGTGAGCATCACCCGGATCCTGCTGTCCGACCTCCTCGCGGCGGGCCGGGTCAGCGCCCGTCACCCCCGCAAGGCCGCCGTACCCGACCCCGACATCCTGGAGCAGGTGCTCGTTGGACTCCGCAACCTCTGAGACGCCCGTGGCGTCCGAGACGCGCACCCCGCTGGGCGCGTCGGCCGACAACGGCCTGAAGATCGTGGTCGTGGGCGGCTTCGGCGCCGGCAAGACGACGATGGTCCGCTCCGTCAGCGAGATCCGTCCCCTCAACACCGAGGAGACGATGACCCAGGCCGGCGAGGGCGTCGACGACCTCAGCGGGGTGAGCGGCAAGACCGCGACCACCGTCGCCTTCGACTTCGGCCGCATCACGCTGGACGAGCGCAACGTGCTGTACCTGTTCGGCGCGCCGGGGCAGGAGCGGTTCTGGTTCCTGTGGGACCGGCTGTTCTCCGGCACGCTCGGCGCGGTCGTGCTGGTCGACACCCGGCGCATCGACGACTCCTGGTACGCCATCGACCGGCTGGAGCGGCACGGCACGCCGTTCATCGTGGCCTGCAACGACTTCGGCGGGCCCACGTTCACCCCGCAGCAGATCCGTGAGGCGCTCGACCTGGACCCGCACGTCCCGCTGGTGAACTGCGACGCGCGGTCCCGTGAGTCCAGCAAGATCGTGCTGATCACGCTGGTGGAGCACATCAAGGAGCTGTACGCCGACCAGGCCCGAGCCCCCCGTCAGGAGCTGGTGTGAGTCCCGCCTCCGTCCCCGACGCCGTCCCGTTCAGCGGCCCCCTGCTGCAGGACGACCCGGCCCGCGTCTACCGCGAGCTGCGCCGTGAGCACGGCAGTGTGGTGCCGGTCGTGCTCGACGGCGACGCCCCCGCCTGGCTGGTCCTCGGCTACCGCGAGCTGCACCAGGTCACCGGCGACCCGGTGCTGTTCAGCCGCGACTCCGAGCTGTGGAACCAGTGGGAGAACATCCCCGACGACTGGCCGTTGCTGCCGATGATCGGACGCCGTCAGCCGTCCATCCTCTACACCGTCGGCGAGCGGCACCGGGAGCGGGCCGCGATGCTGGGGAACGCGCTGGAGGCGGTCGACCCGACCGAACTGCGCGGCCACTCCGAGCGGTTCGCGGACGAGCTGATCGACGCCATCTGCCCGCGCGGCTCCGCGGACATCATCGGCGAGTTCGCGATGCTGCTGCCGGTGCGGGTGCTGGCCCGGCTGTACGGGTTCCCCGACGACAAGGGTCCCGCGCTGGTCACCGCGCTCAACGACATGATCGACGGGCGGGAGCGGGCGCTCGCCGGGCAGACGCACCTGTTCACGTCGATGACGGAGCTGGTGGCCGAGCGGCGCAAGGAGCCCGCCCAGGACGTGGCCTCCCGGATGCTCGCCGACACCTCGGGCTTCACGGACGAGGAGATCGTCCAGGACCTGATGGTGATGATGGCGGCCGGGCACCAGCCGACCGCCGACTGGATCGGCAACTCGCTGCACCTGATGCTCACCGACTCCCGGTTCGCGGCCTCGCTGTTCGGCGGCCGCAACAGCATCGCCGAGGCGATGAACGAGGTGCTGTGGGAGGACACGCCGACGCAGAACGTGGCCGCGCGGTGGACGTCGCGCGACACGCAGCTCGGCGGCCGCCGCATCCGGGCCGGCGACATGGTGCTGCTGGGCCTCCAGGGCGCCAACTCGGACCCGCAGGTACGCACGGACGGCTCGCTCACCGGCGGCAACAGCGCGCACTTCTCCTTCGGTCACGGGGAGCACCGCTGCCCGTTCCCGGCGCAGGAGATCGCCGAGGTGATCGCCCGGACCGGCATCGAGGTGGTCCTGGACCGGCTGCCGGACATCGACCTGGCCGCGCCTGCCTCCTCCCTGACCCGCCGCCCGTCGCCCTGGCTGCGCGGTCTGTCCGAGCTGCCGGTCACCTTCACACCCACTCCCGCCCTTGGAGGCTCGCTCGCATGACGGCTGGTACGGACCTCACCGCGACCGACACGGAACAGACCCGCATCCCCCTCGACCCGTTCGTCTCCGACCTGGACGCGGAGAGCGCCGCACTGCGCGCCGCGGGGCCGCTGGCCGCCGTGACCCTGCCGGGTGACGTGCCCGTATGGGCGGTGACCCACCACGCCGAGGCGAAGAAGCTGCTGACCGACCCGCGGCTGGTGAAGGACATCAACGTCTGGGGCGCCTGGCAGCGCGGGGAGATAGCCCCGGACTGGCCGCTGATCGGGCTGGCGAACCCGCCGCGCTCCATGCTCACCGTGGACGGCGCCGACCACCGCAGACTGCGCACGCTGGTCGCCCAGGCGCTCACCCCGAGACGGGTGGAGCGGATGCGGGAGCGGATCACGGAGCTGACGGAGTCCCTGCTGGACCAGGTGGCGGCGCAGCCCGGTGACAGCGTCGACCTGAAGGCGGTGTTCGCCTACCCGCTGCCGATGTACGTGATCGCCGACCTGATGGGGCTGGCGGAGGAGCGGCTGCCGCGGCTGAAGGAGCTGTTCGAGAAGTTCTTCTCCACGCAGACGCCGCCGGAGGAGGTCCTCGCGACGCTCACCGAGCTGGCCGGGATCATGACCGAGACGGTGGCGTCCAAGCGGGAGAACCCGGGCGACGACCTGACGTCGGCGCTGATCCAGGCGTCGGAGAACGGGGACCGGCTCACCGACGAGGAGATCGTCGCGACGCTCCAGCTGATGGTGGCGGCCGGGCACGAGACCACGATCTCCCTCATCGTCAACGCGGTGGTCAACCTCTCCACCCACCCGGACCAGCGCGAGCTGGTGCTGTCCGGGAAGACGGACTGGTCGGCGGTGGTCGAGGAGACGCTGCGCTGGTCCACGCCGACCTCGCACGTGCTGATCCGGTTCGCCACCGAGGACGTGCCCGTCGGGGACAAGGTGCTGCCCGCCGGGGACGCGCTGATCGTGTCGTACGCGGCGATCGGGCGGGACGAGCGGGCGCACGGGCCGACGGCGGGCGACTTCGACATCACCCGGGAGAGCGCGAACCGGCACATCTCCTTCGGGCACGGCCCGCACGTCTGCCCCGGCGCGGCGCTGTCCCGCCTGGAGGCGGGCGTCGCCCTCCCGGCCCTGTACGCCCGCTTCCCGAAGCTGGACCTGGCGGTGCCGGCGGGTGAGCTGCGCAACAAGCCGGTGGTGACCCAGAACGACCTGTACGAGCTGCCGGTGACGCTCGGCGGGTGAGTGACGCGGGTGGCGGACGGCCCTCCCCCCGGACCGCCCGCCACCCGTACCGGTGACGCGTCTCAGCGGCGCGTCTCAGCGGACGGACGATGTTGCGCCCGTGTTTCCCCCAGCCGCTAGGCTCCGGTCGTGGCTGAGATCCGGATTCCTGCTGACATCAAGCCCGCCGACGGTCGTTTCGGTGCGGGTCCCTCCAAGGTGCGGACGGAAGCGCTGGACGCGCTGGCCGCGACCGGCACGTCCCTGCTGGGCACCTCCCACCGCCAGGCCCCGGTGAAGAACCTGGTCGGCCAGGTGCGCGAGGGCGTCCGCGAGCTGTTCCAGCTCCCCGACGGCTACGAGGTGATCCTCGGCAACGGCGGGTCCACCGCGTTCTGGGACATCGCGACCCACGGCCTGATCGAGAACAAGTCGCAGCACCTCAGCTTCGGCGAGTTCAGCTCCAAGTTCGCCAAGGCCGCCAAGCTCGCCCCGTGGCTGGCCGACCCCGACGTCGTTTCCGCCGACCCGGGCACGCACCCGGAGGCGGTCGCCGAGGCGGGCGTGGACGTGTACGCCCTCACGCACAACGAGACCTCCACCGGCGTCGCCATGCCGATCAAGCGCGTCGCCGGCGCCGACGAGGGCGCCCTGGTCCTGGTGGACGCCACCTCCGGCGCGGGCGGCCTCCCGGTCGACATCGCCGAGACGGACGTCTACTACTTCGCCCCGCAGAAGTCCTTCGCCTCCGAGGGCGGCCTGTGGATCGGCGTGTTCTCCCCGGCCGCGATCGAGCGCGCCGAGCGGATCCACGCGAGCGGCCGGCACGTCCCGGAGTTCTTCTCCCTGCCGACGGCGATCGACAACTCCCGCAAGAACCAGACGTACAACACCCCAGCGCTGTCGACGCTGTTCCTGCTGAACCAGCAGCTGGAGTGGATCAACGGCCAGGGCGGCCTGGACTGGGCGGTCCGCCGCACCGCGACCTCCGCGCGCACGCTGTACGGCTGGGCCGAGGACATCAAGTACGCCAACCCGTTCGTCACGGACCCGGCGAAGCGCTCGGCCGTCATCGGCACGATCGACTTCTCCGACGAGGTGGACGCGTCCGCCGTCGCCAAGGTGCTCCGCGCCAACGGCATCGTCGACACCGAGCCGTACCGCAAGCTGGGCCGCAACCAGCTCCGCGTCGCGATGTTCCCGGCGATCGACCCGTCGGACGTCGAGGCCCTGACGAAGTGCGTCGACTACGTGATCGAGCAGCTGTAGCCCGGCTTACGCGGAAGGGGCGCCCGGTGGTTCCCACCAGGCGCCCCTTCACGTCTCACCTGCTCAGACGCCGGAACCTCCGTACCGCCAGTGGCAGGAAGACCGCCGTGAGGATCACCGGCCAGACGCCCGCCATCAGCAGCGCGTGCTGTTCGACCCACGAGTCGCCGCCGCCGACCGGGGTGCCGAAGAGTTCGCGGGTCGCCGCCGCCGTGGAGGAGATCGGGTTCCAGGCGGCCACCCAGCCGAGCCAGTCGGGCATGAGCTGGGGGGCGACGAAGATGCTGGAGATCATCGTCAGGGGGAAGGCCACCGCGAAGAGACCGCCCGCCGCCTCCGGGTTGGGGACGAGCAGTCCCAGCCAGACCCCCAGCCAGATCAGCGCGAACCGCAGCCACAGCAGCAGTCCGAACGCGGCGAGGAATCCCCAGCCGCCGTCCGGGCGCCAGCCCATGACCAGCGCCGTCAGCATCAGGATGGCCAGCTCCGCGCACGCGACGATCAGGTCGGTCACCCCACGCCCGGCGACCACCGCCGACGACGCCATCGGCATCGAGCGGAAGCGGTCGATGACACCCTTGGTGGAGTCGTACACCACGACCGTCGCGGTGTTGATGAAGCCGAAGGCCATGGTCATCACGAACATGCCCGGCATCAGGAAGTCCTTGTAGTCCCCGCCGCCCGGCACCCGCATCGCGCTGCCGAAGACGTAGCCGTACAGCAGCACGGAGAGGATCGGAAAGCCCAGCTGCCAGGCGATGTTGACCGGCTGGCGCCGGTAGTGGGTGAGGCCCCGGCGGACGACGTTCCAGCAGTCCGCGAGCGCCCAGTACACGCGGCCGTGCCCGGCCGGTCCGGTCAGGTCGAGCGCGCTCATGCGGCCGCCTCCTTCTCCGTCGTCTCCGTGCGGTGTCCGGTCAGGCGCAGGAACACGTCGTCGAGGCTGGGCCTGCGCAGCCCGATGTCCTCGACCCGTACGCCCTCGTCCTGCAGGGTGCGCGCGACGTCCGTCAGCGCGGTCACCCGGTCGGTCACGGGCGCGTGCACCCGCAACTCGGTCTCATCCGACTCGGGTTCGCCGTCGGAGACCCGCGCGACGACCTTCACCACGCGCGGGATGTCGGACCGTTCGGCCACGACGACCTCGACGCGGTCGCCGCCGACGCGGTTCTTCAGCCCGTCCGGGGTGTCGTCGGCGATGGACCGGCCCCGGTCGATGACGGTGATGCGGGAGGCCAGCCGGTCGGCCTCCTCCAGATACTGGGTGGTCAGCAGCACGGTCGTGCCGCCCGCCACCAACGCCCGCACCGCGTCCCACACTTCGCCCCGGCTGCGCGGGTCGAGCCCCGTCGTCGGCTCGTCCAGGAACAGCACGGCCGGCGTCAGGATCATCGACGCCGCCAGGTCCAGCCGGCGCCTCATGCCGCCGCTGTAGTCGCCGACGCCCTTGTCGGCGGCGTCGGTCAGGTCGAACTGCTCCAGCAGCTCCGCCGCGCGCGCCTTGGCGCGCCGCCCGCCGAGGTGGAACAGCCTGCCGAACATCTCCAGGTTCTGCCGCCCGGTGAGCACCTCGTCCACCGCCGCGTACTGCCCGGTGAGCCCGATCCGCGCCCGCACCTCGCGGGCCTGCCGCTCCACGTCCAGCCCGCCCACGGTGGCCCGCCCGCCGTCGAGCCGGATCAGCGTCGACAGGATCCGCACGGCGGTGGTCTTGCCCGCGCCGTTCGGTCCCAGCAGTCCGTGCACCGTGCCCGCCCGCACGGCGAGGTCGAAGCCGTCCAGGGCGCGCTTCTCGCCGTAGCGCTTCTCCAGCCCCTCGGCCCGCACCGCGTACCCGTCGTCCTTCATGGGTCCCCCTTCCAGAAACCGGGTACACCGTACCCAATTACGCGTACGACGTACTCAGTTTTTTGGCGCGGATCTAGACTGCCCGCATGAGCAGCGGCGGAAGCGGTACGGAGACCAGTGGCAGCGGCGACATCGCGCGCACCCTCGACCTGCTCTGGGGCACCGGGCAGCGGCCCAGCCGGGGCCCGAAGCCGGGGCTGACCCTGGAGCGGATCGTGGAGGCGGCGATCGAGGTCGCCGACCGGGACGGCCTCGGCGCGCTGTCGATGCGCCGGATCGCCACGGAGCTGGGCACCGGCACGATGTCCCTGTACCGCTACGTGCCCGGCAAGGCCGAGCTGCTCGACCTGATGCTGGACCGGGTGCAGCGCCCGTCGGAGAACCCCGCGGACCTCGGCGACGGCGGCTGGCGGTCGGCCCTGGAGGCGCTGGGCCGGGCCACCCTCGCCCTCTACCGGCGCCACCCCTGGCTGCTGGAGGTCAACCAGTCCCGCCCGATCCTCGGCCCGAGCGCGCTGGACGGCATGGAGAAGGTGCTCTCCCGGATCAAGCCGATGGGCCTGTCCGACCCCGAGCTGCTGTCGGCGATCATCATGATCGACGGATACGTGGTCGGGGCGGCCCGGACGCAGCTGTACCAGGAGCAGGCCGAACACAGCTCCGGACTGACGGACGCGGAGTTCTGGGAGGCCCAGCGGCCCGCCCTGGAGAAGGCGATGAACAGCGGCCGCTATCCCGTCATGGCCGCGCTCTCGGAGGACACCTTCAGCTCCGGCTTCGACCACTTCGAGTTCGGACTCCAGCGCATCCTGGACGGCCTGGAGGAGTTCGTCACCCGGAGGGCGGCCGAACAGGGGCGCTGACGGCGCCGGTTCAGCCCTTGCGCCGGCGCCTGCTCAGCCCGAACAGGGCCGCGACCAGCACGGCGACCACCACCGCTCCCCCGACCTTCACGGAGTCGCCCTTCCCGTCCCCCGAGGCGCTGTCGCCGCCGTCCGCGCGGGAGCCGGGGCCGCCGCTCGAGCCGCTCTCGTCCGCGCCGGGAGCCGGACGGCTCACCACCCCGCTCTGCTCCCCCTCGCTGCCGAACAGCAGCCGGGAGCCGTCCGCCGAGTAGGTCACCGACTCGCCCTGTCCCTGGAGCGGCACGCTCAGCCGCCCCTTACGCTCCAGCTTCCCGCCGTTCCAGGCGTAGTGGATACCGCCGAAGTAGCCGCGCACCGCGAGGTCCTGACCGTCGGGGGAGAGCGCGGCGTCGGTGGTCCAGAGCTCGACGGGGGCGATCGGCCGGAAGACGTTGTCACCCTTCGGCGAAAGCTTCGCCGGGCCCTCGTAGAGGTGCCCGCCGTCCTCGTGCTTGTCGATGAGGTACACCCGCCCCGTCCTCGGGTGGACGACCATCGCCTCGGCGTCGCGCGGGCCGTCGGCGTACTTCACGACGTACTGGGTGGCCTGCACGGTCGCATCCTCGAGCCGCTTCGGCTCGGGGAGTTCGTAGATCCACACGTACGGCCAGGTGCCGCCGAGGTTGTCACCGATGTCGGCGACGAAGAGGCGGTTTCCGGGGCCGAGGGAGATCGCCTCGACGTCCCGGGGCGTGCCGATGCCGGTGAGGGTGAGGCGGGCGACCGTGTCGCCGGTGCTGCCGTCGACGGCGTAGAGGTAGGGGCCGTCGTCGCTGTCGTTGTGGGTCCAGTAGACGCCGGGGTGCTGCCGGGAGGCGGCGAGCCCGCTGGACTCGGTGATGCGCGGGTCGTTGATGGTGAACCCCTCGTTCCCGTCGTCGTTGTCGGCGGCGGAGGCGGGCACGGCGAGCGCGGCCGTCAGCAGGGTCGCGGCGAGCAGGGCGAAGGGTCTGCGCATGGGCCAAGCCTGCCATCAGCGCGGGCCGCCCGGTGCGGGTGTCGGGGCTCACATCGCGGGAGACGCGCTGATCCACCATGATGATCGGGTGCTCAGGTTCATGCCCGTAGGTGACTCGATGACGATCGGGAGCGCGGGTGAACACACCTGGCGCTACCGCCTGTGGCAGCACCTGTGCGCCGCGTACGGCGGCCCCTTCACACTGGTCGGCCCGCGCGAGACGCTGCACGACCCGTCCACGGACGAGCCCACCTCGTACGCGTACGCCGACCCGGACTTCCCGCGGGCGCACCTGGCCGGCTGGGGCGAGGGCTGGTGCCACATGGCCCCGCTGATCGGCGACGCGGTGCGGTCCTGCCGGGCGGACGTGCTGCTGGTGTCGCTGGGCCTGATCGACCTCGGCTTCTACACCAACGCCGAGCAGACCGCGGACAACGTGCGCGCGTTCGTCGCCGAGGCGCGGGCGGCCCGCCCGAAGGTGCGGATGGCGGTGATGCCGGTGGTCCGCAACATCCGGGTGGACGCGGACGAGACCTTCGCGGGAC
This sequence comes from Streptomyces althioticus, assembly GCA_014649355.1. Taxonomy (GTDB): domain Bacteria; phylum Actinomycetota; class Actinomycetes; order Streptomycetales; family Streptomycetaceae; genus Streptomyces; species Streptomyces althioticus. Next base: position 183,796 of record BMSW01000004.1, on the reverse strand, counting down.
AGGTCGACCGCTTCAACACGCTGCTGGCCGAGACGGTCGCCGAGCTGGACACCGCGGCCTCCCCGCTGCTGCTCGTCCCGCCGCCCGCGACGTACGACTTCCACGTCGACACCTACGACGGCACGCACCCCAACGAGAGCGGCGAGCACAAGATCGCGGGGGCGTTCGCCGAGGCGATGTGGCAGGAGTGGTCGCTGGGCGGCCCGTACAAGCCGTCCTGACCCTCCCGGGCCGACGCTCTGACGCTGGAGCGCTTGCATGGAGCGCACTCCAACACGTTGGCTGGACGTCCATGAGGTACACGCAGCTCGGACGCACAGGACTCAAGGTCAGCCGGCTCGTCCTCGGGACGATGAACTTCGGTCCGCAGACCGACGAGGCCGACAGCCACGCCATCATGGACGCGGCGCTCGACGCCGGCATCAACTTCTTCGACACCGCCAACGTCTACGGCTGGGGTGAGAACAAGGGCCGTACCGAGGAGATCATCGGCAGCTGGTTCGCCCAGGGCGGCGGCCGCCGCGACAAGGTCGTCCTCGCCACGAAGGTGTACGGCAACATGGGCCCGGACGGCGAGGCGTGGCCCAACCACGACAAGCTGTCCGCGGTGAACATCCGGCGCGCGGTGGACGCCTCGCTGAAGCGCCTGGGGACCGACCACATCGACGTCTACCAGTTCCACCACATCGACCGGGCCACCCCGTTCGACGAGATCTGGCAGGCGGTCGACGTCCTGATCCAGCAGGGCAAGATCCTCTACGTCGGCTCGTCGAACTTCCCCGGCTACAAGATCGCCCAGGCCAACGAGACCGCCGCCCGGCGCGGCGGGACCATCGGGCTGGTCAGCGAGCAGTGCCTGTACAACCTCGCCGAGCGGCGCGCCGAGATGGAGGTCATCCCGGCCGCGCGGGACTACGGGCTCGGGGTCATCCCCTGGTCGCCGCTGCACGGCGGTCTCCTGGGCGGGGTCATCAAGAAGGAGGCCGAGGGCGGCCGCCGCGCCTCCGGACGGGCCGCGGACACCCTGGCCGACCCGGTGGCGCGCAAGCAGATCCAGGCGTACGAGGACCTGCTGGAGAAGCACGGCGTGGAGCCGGGCGAGGCGGCGCTGGCCTGGCTGCTCACCCGTCCCGGCGTGACCGGCCCGATCGTCGGCCCGCGCACGCGCGAGCAGCTCGACTCGGCGCTGCGCGCGCTGGAGCTGGAGCTGGGCGAGGAGCTGCTGTCCTCGCTGGACGAAATCTTCCCGGGCCCCGGCCCGTCCCCGGAGGCCTTCGCCTGGTGACGACGGACGCGGCGTGACGGCCCGGCGGCGGCGCTACATCGGGAGCGCCGCCGCCAAGGCCACCACGACGAACATCAGCACGAGAGCACCGGCCATGATCCGGTTTCGAGTCTTGGGGTCCACGCCGTCGAGCCTAACCGGCCGCGCCGAGTGCCCGGCGGGCGACCGCCTCGTAACGGGGCTGCTCGCCCGGGACGCCCGACCGGGGCAGGTGGCTGCGGACCAGCACCAGCTCCTCCACGGTCCAGGTGCGGCTGCGGAAGTCCTCCAGCGCCGCGAGGTACGGCCGTACGTCCACGGCGTCCCGGCTGCGCGCCACGGTCAGGTGGGCCGTGTAGCGCCGGTGCTCGTCCATCCCGACGCCTGCCTTGCGGCCGGCCGCCTCGGCGCGCTCGGCCAGCAGCCGCATGGTGTGCACGTCGCCCGCCGCCCCGGTCCACAGGGCGCGCCCGCGGCCGAACTGTCCGCCGCCGGACAGCGCCAGCGGGAACGGCTCGGTCCGCGCCGCGGCCCGTCCCAGCCGCGCGGTCAGCTCGGGCACGGTGTCCTCCTCCACCTCGCCGTAGAACGCGAGCGTGAAGTGCCACCCGGCCCGCTCGGTCCACCGCATCGCGCCGGCCCCGTCCAGCGTCCGCAGCGCGCCCACTTCGACGTCCAGCGCCCGGACCACGTCCTCGGGCGGCAGCACGGCGGCGAAGAGTCTCATGCCTCCAGTGTCCCGCGTGCCCTGGTCACCGTGCGTATCGTTGGACTGCGCGGCTGTACGCATCGAGCGTCGGCGTACCTGATCGTCGACCCGTACACCGCCGAGTGGCAGCTGCACACGCTCTCCAAGGACGGCGTCTACCACGCGGTCGTCGGCTTCCCCTTCGGGGAGGAGATCGATCTGACCGGGACGCCCGTCGGGCTGGTGCTCAGGACCGACGAGTTCCCCGGGGACTGACGGGCCGGGCGGCCCCGCCCGGCGGCTCACGCCGCCGGGGCCAGGGCCTTCACGCGGTCGCGCGGGACGAAGCGGACGCTGGGGTGGCCGCGGTGCCAGCCGACCGCCAGGCGCAGGCCGCCCGCGCGGGCCAGGATCAGCCCGATCACGGCCGCCGCGGTCATCGCGATCGCGCCGCCGGCCGCGAAGCCGACGCGGGCGCCGTAGGTGTCGGTGACCCAGCCGACGATGGGCGCGCCGACGGGGGCGCCGCCGAGGAACACCATCATGTACAGGGCCATCACGCGGCCCCGCACCGACGGGTCGGTGGACATCTGCAGGCTGGTGTTGGTGGTGACGTTGACCGTCATCGACACCAGGCCCAGCGGCACCATGATCAGCGCGAACATCCACAGCTCGGGCGACGCGGCGGCGAGGATCTCCAGCGCGCCGAAGGCCAGCGCGGCCACGATCAGCAGCCGCAGCCGGGCCGTGCCGCGCCGGGCGGCGAGCAGGGCGCCGGAGACGGAGCCGACCGCCATCAGCGTGTTGAACATGCTGTAGACGCCCGCGTCCCCGTGGAACACGTCGTCGGCGAAGGCCGACAGGTACACCGGGAAGTTGAAGGCGAACGTGCCCATGAAGCCGACCAGCACGATCGGCCAGAGCAGGTCGGGCCGTCCCGCCACGTAGCGCAGGCCCTCACGGAGCTGTCCCTTGCCGCGCGGGGCGCGCTCCACGGGGTGCAGCTCACGGGTGCGCATCAGCATCAGGCCGGTCAGCGGCGCGACGAAGGACAGGCCGTTCAGCAGGAACGCCCATCCGGTGCCGACACCGGTGATCAGCAGGCCCGCGACGGCGGGACCGACCAGCCGGGCGGACTGGAAGTTCGCGGAGTTCAGGCTGACCGCGTTCTGCAACTGCCCGGGGCCGACCAGCTCGGACACGAACGACTGGCGGGCGGGGTTGTCGACGACGGTCGCGAAGCCGAGGGCGAGGGCGGCGACGTAGATGTGCCACACCTCGACGAGGCCGGTCAGGGTGAGGACGGCCAGCGCGATCGACGTGAACGCCATCGCGGACTGGGTGACCATCAGGGTGGGCCGCTTGCGCAGCCGGTCGACGAGGACACCGCCGTACAGGCCGAACAGCAGCATCGGCAGGAACTGCAGCGCCGTGGTGATGCCGACGGCGGCCGAGGAGCCGGTGAGGCTGAGCACCAGCCAGTCCTGGGCGATGCGCTGCATCCAGGTGCCGATGTTGGAGACGACCTGGCCGAGGAAGAACAGGCGGTAGTTCCTGATCCTCAGCGAGGAGAACATGGAGTTCTTGCGGGCGGGGGCGTCGAGGGCGGACTTGGTGTCGTAGGGGTCAGGTGCGGGGGCGGAAGCTGCTCCGGATCCCGTACTCAAAAGGTTCGCCTCCTGTGGCTGCCGGGGGTGGTTCAGATGTGCGCCAGCTTCTCCAGCACGGGGGCGGCGGCGCGCAGGGTCGCCCACTCGTCCTCGTCGAGCTCCTCGACCAGCGTGGCGAGGAACGCGTTGCGCTTGCGCCGGCTCTCCTCGAGCATCGCCTCGGCCCGCTCGGTCTGGGTGACGACCTTCTGACGCCGGTCGTCGGGGTGCGGCTCCAGCCTGACGAGGCCCTTGGCCTCCAGCAGCGCCACGATGCGGGTCATCGACGGCGGCTGGACGTGTTCCTTGCGGGCGAGCTCGCCCGGGGTGGCACTGCCGCAGCGGGCCAGGGTGCCGAGCACCGACATCTCGGTGGGGCTGAGCGATTCGTCGACCCGCTGGTGCTTGAGGCGGCGGGACAGCCGCATCACGGCGGAGCGGAGGGCGTTCACGGCGGCGGCGTCGTCGCCATGGCTGAGGTCCGGCATGGTGCTTAGCGTAACTCATTACCTTCGCTAAGGACCACCCGGTAGGGCGCGCCCCGCCCGTGAGTCGCGCCACTCCCGCCCCAGGGGCCGCCCCCGACGGGGCACCGACCGGTGAACGACATCAAGACAGCCCCCGGCCGAGATCACCCATATGAGTGATCGATGCACGAAATGCCACGCGCCGCACCGTGAGGTGCGGCGACTCTCGTGTCCATGGGGACCGACGTGCTCAGCCTGCGGATAGACCACGAACTGCTCGAACGGCTCCGCGACCATGCCGCCAAACGCGGCATGAGCGTCCAGGACTATGTCGTCCGGACGCTCATGCGCGATGACTTCGACCAGCGGTTCCGCACCGCCGTCGAGGAGACGGAGAAGTTCTACGGGGTCACCTGATCCCGCGCTCCTCCGGCGGGGATCAGGTCAGACCCAGCGCCGGCATCAGGTAGTAGAAGGCGAAGACCGCCGCCACCACGTACAGCGCCGCCGGGACCTCCTTGCCGCGGCCCGCCGCGAGGCGCAGCGCCACGAAGGTGAGGAAGCCCATCCCGATGCCGTTGGTGATCGAGTAGGTGAACGGCATCATCACCATCGTGACGAAGGCCGGGATCGCGATGGTGTGGTCCGCCCAGTCGATCTCCCGGATCCCGTTGGCCAGGATCAGGAAGCCCACCGCGAGCAGCGCCGGGGTGGCCGCCTGGGACGGGACCATGGTGGCGACCGGCGTGAGGAACAGCGCCACGGCGAACAGACCGCCGGTGACGACGTTGGCGAAGCCGGTGCGCGCGCCCTCGCCGACGCCGGCGGTGGACTCCACGAACGCGGTGGTGGCGGAGGCGGAGCTGGCGCCACCCGCCGCGACCGCGACGCCGTCGATGAACAGCACCTTGTTGATGCCGGGCATCTGGCCCTCGCCGTCGGTGAGCTTGGCCTCGTCGGAGACGCCCATGATCGTGCCCATCGCGTCGAAGAAGCACGACAGCAGCACGGTGAAGACGAACAGCACGCCGGTCAGCACGCCGACCTTGGAGAATCCGCCGAACAGGCTGACCTGGCCGATCAGGCCGAAGTCGGGGGTCGCGACCGGGTTGCCGGGCCACTCGGGCGAGGTCAGGCCCCAGGAGGGCACGTCGGCGACGGCGTTGATCGCGACGGCGACGACGGTCATCACGACGATCGAGATGAGGATCGCGCCGGGCACCTTGCGCACGATCAGCGCCAGGGTGAGCAGCGCGCCGAGCACGAAGACCAGCACCGGCCAGCCGTTGAGGTGGCCGTCGGCGCCGAGCTGGAGCGGCACGGTGGTCTGCGCGGCGTCCGGGATGCGGGAGACGAAGCCCGAGTCGACGAGCCCGATCAGCATGATGAACAGGCCGATACCGATGGCGATGGCCTTGCGCAGCCCGTAGGGCACGGCGTTCATCACGCGCTCGCGCAGGCCGGTGGCGACCAGGAGCATCACCACGAAACCGGCCAGCACCACCATGCCCATGGCGTCCGGCCAGGACATGCGGGGCGCGAGCTGGAGCGCGACCACCGAGTTCACGCCGAGGCCGGCGGCCAGGGCGATCGGGACGTTGCCGATGACGCCCATGAGCAGCGTGGTGAACGCGGCGGTCAGAGCGGTCGCGGTGACCAGCTGGCCGTTGTCCAGCTGGTTGCCGTACACGTCCTTCGCGCTGCCCAGGATGATCGGGTTCAGCACGATGATGTAGGCCATCGCGAAGAAGGTGGCGAAACCGCCCCGGATCTCACGCGGGAGCGTGCTGCCCCGCTCGGAGATCCGGAAGTAGCGGTCGAGGGCGCCGTTCGCGGCACCGGACCCCGGCTGCTCGGGGGTGGGGGCCTTGGCGGGGGCCGACGTGGACATGTGCAGGGACCTCATCACCGGCGGGCTCCCCCCGGAGCCGAGCCTTTGGTGTTTTCTACGAATAAAAGCGGTCAGAGGCAAACGGATTCAGTATGAACATATAACGCCGTCGACACCATCTCCGCGCGTAGACCGCCGGTGGCCGGTGTGATTCCCGCTCCACCGCCGGGACCGTCCGGTGCGGGGCGCCACGCCGTCGGCGCTCCTCGTAAGCTGTCCGCATGGCGAAGTGGACCCCCAAGCACGAGGCGCCGGAGCCCCTGGAGGGCCCCGTGGTCGCCACCATCACCGGCGGCACGATCGTCTGGTTCGTCCTCTTCCTGGTGCAGCTGCCGTTCTACGGCTGGTTCGACGAGCACGGGCACACCTGGTGGGTGTGGACCTGCCTGGCCGGCGGCGGTCTCGGACTCATCGGCATCTGGTACGTCCGCAGGCGCGACGCCGCGATCAAGCGGGCGCAGGCCGAGGAGACCGGCGCGGAGGCGGGCCGCGCCTCGGCGGCACACACCGACTGAATCACGCCAACCCAGCGCCCTGAGGCGGAAGTTGGGGGAACTACCTCCGCGGTAGGACCCCGGCGGGACGGCCGTCGTCCCCTGGTCGGATCTTCCCCGCTCCAGCGGGTGAAGCACCGGATCCGCACGTACTGTCGACTGCATGACGCATCTCGATGCGGACGACCGGACCGATGCCGTCCGGCCCGCCACGGCCACGTCGCCGGCGACCGGTCTGACCTCGGCGGAAGTGGCCGAGCGGGTGGCGCGCGGGCAGGTCAACGACATCCCCGTGCGCAGCAGCCGGTCCGTCACGGAGATCGTCCGCGCGAACGTCTTCACCCGGTTCAACGCGATCATCGGCGTGCTCTGGGTGATCATGCTGATCGTCGCCCCGTTCCAGGACAGCCTGTTCGGCTACGTCATCCTCGCCAACACCGGCATCGGGATCATCCAGGAGTGGCGGGCGAAGAAGACGCTCGACTCGCTCGCGCTGATCGGCGAGGCGCGGCCCACGGTGCGCCGGGACGGAACAGCCGTGGAGATCGGCACCTCCGAGATCGTGCTGGACGACCTCATCGAGATCGGACCGGGGGACAAGGTCGTCGTCGACGGGGTGGTCGCCGAGGCGGACGGCCTGGAGATCGACGAGTCGCTGCTCACCGGTGAGGCCGACCCGGTGGTGAAGCAGCCGGGCGACCAGGTGATGTCCGGCAGCTTCGTCGTCGCGGGCGGCGGCTCCTTCCAGGCGACCCGGGTGGGCCGCGAGGCCTACGCGGCGCAGCTCGCCGAGGAGGCGTCCCGCTTCACCCTGGTCCACTCCGAGCTGCGCAGCGGCATCTCCACGATCCTCAAGTACGTCACGTGGATGATGGTGCCGACCGCGATCGGCCTGATCATCAGCCAGCTGGTGGTCAAGGACAACGAGCTGAAGGGTTCGATCGCCCGCACGGTCGGCGGGATCGTGCCGATGGTGCCCGAAGGGCTGGTGCTGCTCACCTCGGTCGCCTTCGCGATCGGCGTGATCCGGCTGGGCCGCAAGCAGTGCCTGGTGCAGGAGCTGCCCGCGATCGAGGGCCTCGCCCGCGTGGACACGGTGTGCCTGGACAAGACCGGCACGCTCACCGAGGGCGGCATGGACGTCACCGAACTGCGGGTGCTGGGCGACGCCGGTGAGACGTACGTACGGAAGGTGCTGGGTGAGCTGGGCTCGGCGGACCCGCGGCCGAACGCCTCCCTGAAGGCGATCATCGACGCGTATCCGGACACCACAGAGTGGCGGCTCACCGACACGCTGCCCTTCTCCTCCGCCCGCAAGTACAGCGGCGCGACCCTCGACGAGGGCGACGGGCGGCTCGTCACCTGGCTGCTGGGCGCCCCGGACGTGCTCCTCCCCCACGACGACCCGGCGCTGGCCGAGACCGAGCGGATGAACCACGAGGGCCTGCGGGTGCTGCTGCTGGCCCGCGCCCGCGACGGGGTGAACGCCGGTGACCTGGCCGACCCGGCCGCCGTGGACGGCGTACGGGCGGTGGCGCTGGTGGTGCTGGAGCAGCGGCTGCGGCCCGACGCCGCCGACACCCTGCGCTACTTCGAGGAGCAGGACGTCAGCGCGAAGGTGATCTCCGGCGACAACGCGGTGTCGGTCGGGGCGGTCGCCGGCAAGCTCGGCCTGTCCGGCACGACGGTGGACGCGCGCCGGCTGCCCGAGGAGCCGGAGGCCATGGCCGACGAGCTGGAGGCCGGCACGGTCTTCGGGCGGGTCACGCCCCAGCAGAAGCGGACCATGGTGGGCGCGCTCCAGTCGAAGGGCCACACGGTCGCGATGACCGGTGACGGCGTGAACGACGTGCTGGCGCTGAAGGACGCGGACATCGGCGTGGCGATGGGCTCCGGCTCGGAGGCCACCCGGGCGGTCGCGCAGATCGTGCTGCTGAACAACAGCTTCGCCACGCTGCCGTCGGTGGTGGCCGAGGGCCGGCGGGTGATCGGCAACATCACGCGGGTCGCCACGCTGTTCCTGGTGAAGACGGTGTACTCGGTGCTGCTCGCGGTGCTGGTGGTGGCGACGCAGGTGGAGTACCCGTTCCTGCCGCGTCACCTGACCCTGCTGTCCACGCTGACCATCGGCGTCCCCGCCTTCTTCCTCGCCCTCGCCCCCAACAAGGAGCGGGCGAAACCGCACTTCGTCCGCCGGGTCATGCGGTACGCCGTCCCGGGCGGGGTGCTGGCGGCGCTGGCCACCTTCGCCACGTACCTCCTGGCGCGCAGCCACTACAGCGGAGCGGGCGCGCTGGGCGCGGAGACCAGCGTGGCGACGCTGACGCTGTTCCTGATCTCCATCTGGGTCCTGGCGATCATCGCCCGCCCGTACACCTGGTGGCGCGTGGCCCTGGTCGCCGCCATGGCCGGCGCGTTCCTCGTGGTCCTGGCGGTCCCGTGGCTGCAGGACTTCTTCGCGCTGCGCCTGGTCGGCATGACGATGCCCTGGGTGGCGGTCGGCATCGCGGCGGTCACGGCGGCGGTCCTGGAGTTCCTCTGGCGCTGGGTGGACCGCAGGTTCCCGGTCTGAACGGGTCGGTCGGGCGTAATGCCCGGAATGTGAGTGACCATGGGAGTCTGCCGCGCAGGTGATCGGAGACGGAAGACCTCATGAAGCTGCTGCCCCGGAAGAAGTCCGACGAGTCGCAGACACGGTCGAGCAGGGGTGAGCTCGCGGCCCAGCTGGCCGCGCCGGTGCGCCGGTTCCTGGCGACGGAGGCGGGCAGCTCCGGGCTGATGCTGCTCGCGGTGGCGATCGCCCTGGTCTGGGCGAACTCCCCCTGGTCCGAGTCGTACTTCTCGCTGTGGCACACCGAGGCGTCCGTCTCGGTGGGCGACGCGGAACTGGCGATGGACCTGGGGCACTGGGTCAACGACGGACTGATGGCGCTGTTCTTCTTCGTCATCGGCCTGGAGGTCCGCTACGAGCTGTCCGTCGGCTCGCTGAACGACCGCCGCCGCATCATGATCCCGGGCCTCGCGGGCGTCGGCGGCATGCTCGTTCCGGTGCTGTTCTACCTGCTGATCGCGCCCGGCACGGAGGCAGCCAACGGCTGGGGCATCGTCATCGGGACCGACACGGCGTTCCTGCTGGGCGCGCTCGCCGTGGTCGGCCCCCGCTTCGTCACCCAGTTGCGGATCTTCCTGCTGGCCATCACCGTCATCGACGACATCGTCGCGGTCACCGTCATCGGCGTCGTCTACTCCGGGTCGATCCAGCTGCCGGAACTGATCGCCGCGCTGCTGCTGGGCGCGATCCTGTCGTCGCTGTCCCGGTTCGACGTGTGGCGGGCCGTCCCGTACGTGCTGATCGTGCTGGTGATGTGGTACCTGACGCTGAACGCCGGGCTGCACGCGTCCATCGCCGGCATGCTCGGCGGACTGCTCATCCCCGCGCGCGAGCCGTCCCGTGAGGGCGTCGAGCAGGCGACGCGGCTGTTCCGGGCCTTCCGGCAGTCGCCCCGCGCGGACGTGGGCAGGACCGCGCGCAAGGGACTCCAGAAGGCCGTCTCGGTCAACGAACGCCTCCAGATGTATCTGCACCCCTGGTCCAGCTATGTCGTCGTGCCGGTGTTCGCCCTGGCCAACGCTGGCGTGGACCTGCGCGACGGCGTCCTCACCGACGCGCTGGGCTCCGCCCTCACCTGGGCCGTGGTCGTCGGTCTGGTCGCCGGCAAGCTCATCGGCATCTGGGGCGGGGCGCGGCTCGGCACCCGCTTCGGTCTGGGCGAGCTGCCCCCCGGGGTGGGTCAGGGCCATGTGCTGGGCGGCGCGGCCCTGTCCGGCATCGGGTTCACCGTCTCCCTGCTGATCGTGGGCCTCGCCTTCGACGACGCACCGGACCTGCTCGCCCGGGCGACCGTCGGCGTGCTGCTCGCGGCGGTGATCGCCACCCTCGTGGGCTGGCTGGCGTTCCGCCTCTCCACGATGCTCGGCGGCAAGACGGACGCGGACCTGCCGCGCTATCTGGACCGGCTGGTCGACCCGGATACGGACCACATCCTCGGCCCGGTCGACGCGCCGCTGACGCTGGTGGAGTACGGCGACTTCGAGTGTCCCTTCTGCGCCCGCGCCACCGGCGTCACCAAGGAGCTGCGCAACCGCTTCGGCGACCGGTTCCGCTACGTCTTCCGGCACCTCCCGCTGCCCGACGTCCACCCGCACGCCGAGCTGGCCGCGCGGGCGGCGGTCGCCGCGGACGCCCAGGGCCGCTTCTGGGAGATGCACGACCTGCTCTACCAGCACCAGGACGAGATGGAGTTCGAGGACACCGTCGTCTACGCGATCGACCTGGGCCTCGACATGGAGAAGTTCCTGAAGGACCTCGAGTCCGACTGGGTGGCGGAACGGGTCCGCCGCGACGCGCGCAGCGCGGAGGCGAGCGGCGTCCAGGGCGCCCCGACGTTCTTCATCGGCAACCGCCGGCACACGGGGCCGTACGACGCGGAGACGCTGGCGCGGGAGCTGGAGCAACTCGAGCACGAGGGGTCGGGGGCGACCCCCACGGACCCCTGACCCACCCCGGAACTCCGCCCCTGACCCCGCTCCTCAAACGCCGGAGGGGCTGATCCCCGCCCCTCCGGGTCAGTCGAACCAGCGGTCCCGAGCCAGTTCCTCCGTCCGCGACGGATCCTCCAGCAGCGCCGCCACCTCGAACCGTCGCGGCCACTGCCCCGCCGCCCAGGCGAGGCCCGCGGCCACCCCCTCCAGGGTGGACGCGTGCAGCACCCCGTCGTCGGTGAGGCGCCAGTCGATCTCCACCCCGTCCACGACGAGTTCCTCGTGTTCGACGTAGGTCTCCGGGGTCCGCGGGCCCAGGAGGACCCGTACCGGCTCCGGCACCTCGTGCTCCGTGCCCTCGGAGTCCACCCGGCCGGTGACGGACTCGCTGAGGCGGCGTACCTGGAACAGCTCCGCCAGGTCCGCGGCGCGCGCCGGGCGGACCGGGAGCAGGGGGACGCCGGAGGTGAACGGCAGCAGGTCGGGCGAGTCGACGACCACCGCCTCGGAGGCGTCCACCACCTCCACCCGCCCGTCGACGACCGCGCGCAGCTCGTCCGGCAGGGTCACCTGCTCGGGGTCCAGCTCCGCCAGCGCCCCGTACAGCCCGTGCAGCTGCGCCGCCGTGACCGGCCGGTCCGGGTCGGCGAGGCGTTCCAGCAGTTCGGCCGCGCCGCCCGGCTCGTCCAGCAGCGCGGCGACCGACGTGCGCACGCCCAGCGCGCGCAGCACCTGCTCGTCGTCGAAGCCGGTCGCGTCGGCCTCGTCGTACAGGCCGCGCAGCAGCGGGTCGCCGCCCGCCGCGCGCAGTCCGGCCGGGCGGCGCCCGCCGAGCACGGGGTGGCCGCGCAGCCACCAGGCGGTGTACGGCCGTACGGTCTCGTGGGTGCCGTCGTGCAGCAGGATCCGCACCGGCTCGACCAGCGCGTCCCGCAGCGGGGGCCGGGAGAGCAGCGCGAGCGCCTGCGGCCAGCGGTCGTCGTCCACCAGGTCCAGGTCGCGCACGGCGACGATCTCGGTGGCGACGGGCGGGACGGGCGCGTCGGGGAAGCGGTCGAGGATGTCTTCGGCCCACACGTCGACGGCGTCCAGCAGCCCGGGGTCGTCCGGCTCGGCGTAGTCGCTCTCGCGCGGCTCCAGCTCGTCCGGGTCGAGGACGACGTCGGTGGCCCGCACCAGAGCGAAGTCGACGAGCACTCCGCACGCGGCCAGCGGCTGCTCGCCCCACTTCCCGGCCAGGTCCGCGTCCACGGCGGCCAGCTCGCCCTCGCGCATGACCCGGGCGAAGGGACCGTCGGGGTGGACGAGTTCGCAGGCCGGGGAGAGTTCGCCGTCCTCGTCGGGCAGGGCGAGCGCGCCCAGCCAGGGCTCGTCGCCGGGCTCCAGGCCCGCGTCCCGCACCAGCGTCAGGACGACCTCCACGAGTTCGTCGGCGTCGAGGGTGTCCTCCTCCCAGTTCACCCCGCCCTCGTCGTCGAGGGACGCGGCGACGGCGGCCCGGACCTGCGGGGTGGTGAGCACGGCGCGCGGGGTCGCGGGCAGCGCGCCCAGCTTCTCCAGGAGCGGGTGCGCGGCGTCCGGGTGGGCGACCTTCAGGCCGAGCCGGGCGAGCAGCTCGGCGTCGAGGGTCGCGTCCGGGGTGGGCAGCAGCACCTGCCGGGGGCCGATCGTCGTGCGCCCTCCCCCAGAGCCGAAAGCCTGGGAGGTACCCCCAGCGAGCGGCACGGGAAGTCCGCTGAGCCGGTCGGGGTCGACGCCGGCGAGGCTGTCGTAGAGCCGCCGCCACCAGTCGGGGGACTTCTCCAGGCCGGCGAGCCGGTCGACCGCGTCGGTCAGCGGCACCCGCGCGACCCCGAGGGTGCGCAGCTCGGCGCGCCGTTCCAGACCGGCGGGCAGCAGCGTGGGCAGGACCTCCGCCAGCACCCGTACGGTGTCGGCGCCCGCGCCCTCGACGACTTCGGCGTCGCGCGGGCGCAGCGCCTCGGGCAGCTCGGAGTCGTCGTCGGCCACGGGCGCGGCGGCGGGCGGCAGGAAGGCGGTGCGCGGCAGCCGCTCCAGGATCGCCGCGCGCAGGGCGCCGTCCAGCTCGCCCTTCCCGAGCGGGCCGGGCACGAGGTCGATGGCGCCGGCGGTCACCGGACGCCAGTCGGCGAGGAGCCCGGCGTAGGCGTCGGCGGCGCGCTGCACGAGGAAGTCGGTGAGCGGTCCTGGCGCGGCGTGCCGGCGGGTGGAGTCCAGCGGCAGGGAGGCGATGAGCAGGGCGGGGACGCCGAGCGGCTCGTCGCTGGGGGTGGGCGCGTGCACGACGGGGGCGGTGCGCGGCCGGGCGGGGCCGCCGTCGGGGCCGACGGGGACGGCCCAGGTGACCGACCAGTGCGGGCGCAGCCGCTCCTCGACGGGCCGGTCGGCGAGCAGCTCGGGGGTGAGGGCGCCGTGCGCGGCGGCGGTGCGCCAGCGGGTGACGCCGTCGCGGGAGTCGGTGACCACGGTCAGGTCGCCGTCGGTGCTCCGGCTCAGCGTGCGTGGCGTGTCGTCGCCGGTCTCGACGACGACCTCCTCCAGGCCGGGCAGGGCGAGCAGCAGCGCGTCGTCCACGGCGTGCAGCAGCCGCTCGGCGAGGTCGGCGGCCGCGGTGTCGCGCAGCGGCAGGATGACGGCCGTGTCGTACGGGTCGGGCGCGGTGCCCTCGGCGGCGAAGGGCAGCCGCAGCAGCGGTACGTGCCCGTCGCGGCGGCGGATCTCGTCGCCGAGGCCGGGGCTGTGCCGGGCGGTGTCCCGCGCGAGGTCCCGCGCCTCGGCGAGCGACCAGCGCACCCCGCCGTGCCGGCCGACGACGGCGGGCTCGTCGGTGACGGCGAGCACGGCGGCGAAGCCGACGCCGAACCGTCCGACGGCCCGGTCGGGGGCGTCCCGCTTGGCGGAGGCGCGCAGCGTGGACAGCGACTCGACGCCGGCCGCGTCCAGGGGGGCGCCGGTGTTCGCGGCGACGAGGACCCCGTCGCGGAGGGTGAGCCGGAGGCGGCCGGGCACGCCGGCCCGGGCGGCGGCGTCGGCGGCGTTCTGCGCGAGCTCGACGACGAGCCGGTCCCGGTAGCCGCCGAGGACGAGGTCCTCCTCGGCGTTGGCGTCCTCGCGGAACCGGGCGGGACTGGTGGCCCAGGCGTCCAGGACCCCGCGCCGCAGACGCGCCGTACCGAACGGGTCGGCACCCTCGGCGGCGGGCCGCACGAACTTGCTCACGTTGACTCTCCTCATCGGGCCCTGATCTGCGTGAGGTCGAAGGTACCGCTCCGCGACACCACGGGGACGCGGTGTCCGGGACGCCGCCCACCGCGTGGATGATCAGCACTGTGCTGCTCGAATCGCTGTCCGTCGCCGCGCTGGCCGTGGTGCTGGTGTGTGCCGTCGTCCGTCCCTTCCGCTGGCCGGAGGCGGCGTTCGCGGTGCCCGCCGCCGGGGTGGTGGTCGTGACGGGCGCGATCACCACGGACGCCGTGCGGGAGGAGGCGGAGCGGCTCGGCCCGGTGATCGGTTTCCTCGCCGCCGTCCTGGTGCTGGCCAAGCTGTGCGACGAGGAGGGCCTCTTCCACGCGTGCGGCACCTGGATGGCCCGCTGGTCCCGGCACCGCCCGCGCCGGCTGCTGGGCGCGGTCTTCGCGCTCGCCTCGCTGATCACGGCGGTGCTCAGCCTGGACGCGACGGTGGTGCTGCTGACCCCGGTCGTGTTCGCCACCGCGACCCGCATGGGCGCCCGCCCCGCCCCGCACGTGTACGCGGGCGCGCACCTGTCGAACACGGCGTCCCTGCTGCTGCCGGTGTCGAACCTGACGAACCTGCTCGCGTTCACCGCCACCGGCCTGACCTTCACCCGCTTCGCGCTGCTGATGCTGCTGCCGTGGCTGGCGGCGATCGCCGTGGAGTACGTCGTCTTCCGCCGCTTCTTCGCCACCGACCTCACGGCGGGGCCGACCGCGCCGGACACGGCGGACGGGCCGGTGGAGGTGCCGCTGTTCGCGCTGGTCACGGTGGGGGCGACGCTCGCCGGGTTCGTGGTGGCGTCCGCCGTCGGGATCGACCCCGCGTGGGCGGCGGCTGCGGGGGCGGGCGTGATGGCGGTACGGGCCCTGACCCGCCGCCGCACCAGCGTCGTACGGCTGCTGCGCGCCGTGGACCTGCCGTTCCTGGCGTTCGTACTGGCGCTGGGCGTGGTGGTGCGGGCGGTGCTGGACCAGGGGCTGGGCGACGCTCTGGACGCGGTCCTGCCCGACGGCACGGGGCTGCTGTCCCTGCTGGCGGTCGCGGCGCTGGCGGCCCTGCTGGCCAACCTGATCAACAATCTGCCCGCCGTGCTCGCCCTGGTCCCGCTGGCCGCGCCGTCCGGCCCCGGCGCGGTCCTCGCGGTCCTGCTCGGCGTGAACATCGGCCCGAACCTCACCTACGCGGGCTCCCTCGCCACCCTGCTGTGGCGCCGCATCGTCCACCACCACGCCCACGAGGTGAGCCTCGTGCGCTTCACCCTGCTCGGGCTGGCGACGGTCCCGGCGGCGCTCGTGGCGTCCACGGTCGCCCTCTGGCTGTCGCTGGAACTGTTCGGCACGTGAGTACGGGCCTTGCGTCACCTGCGGCCCGTGCGGCTCCTGCGGCCCCGCATGCGGAGACCCACGCCACATTCACGTAGGGCCCTCGGTGACATGCTCCACAGGGCCCGACGGGTGTACTACCCGGAATAGTGAAGAAATGCCCGATTTGAAATCGGACATAAAGGGCGCAAGCCTGATCGATCGGCTTGAAATGGGGGTTTTGCCCCCTCTGGGGGGCTCCGTCAAGAGACGTGCATCTCATGCCCTATGTACGACGTTTCGTCGTAGGTCACACCTTTGCGGCATTTGGCCGGGGGCGGTTACCAAGGAACAGCCATCACGGCACGGACCCCGTTCCGCCGATGGCGTCCCCCAAGTCCCCACCCCCATGAGGTTTCGATGTTCGAGCGCGTCACGTCCCGTTTCCCCCGTATGACCGTCACCCGCACCCGCGCCGCCGTCATGGCAGCCGGTCTGGGCTCCACGGCCGTCCTGGGAGCCGGGGTCGCGGTCGCCGCCTCCGGCAACTCCGCCGCGTCCGGCACCGCCACGTCGGTCCAGGCGCAGGCCGCCGCACAGGCCGAGGCCGCGAAGACGCAGGCCGTGAAGTCCTCCGCGGTGAAGAAGGCGACCGAGGCCGCCAAGAAGTCCCCCGCGTCCTGGGTCTCCCCGGTCAAGAGCTACAAGCTGTCCGCGAGCTTCGCGCAGAACGGCGGCATGTGGGCCTCCAAGCACTCCGGCCAGGACTACGCGGTCCCGACCGGCACCCCGGTCGTCGCCGCGCACGGCGGCACGGTCGTGAAGGCCGGCGGCAACGGCGCCGGTGACGGCCCCGCGTACGGCAACGCCATCGTGATCAAGCACGGCAACAAGACGTACTCCCAGTACGCCCACCTGTCGTCCCTGAACGTGAAGGTCGGCCAGGTCGTGAAGACCGGCCAGAAGATCGCCTCGTCCGGCAGCACCGGCAACTCCAGCGGTCCCCACCTGCACTTCGAGATCCGCACCACCCCGAACTACGGCTCCGCCGTCAACCCGGCGAGCTTCCTCCGCGCCCACGGCGTCAACCTCTGACCCCTGGCCCCGCACACCGTGACCCCCGAGACGGCCCCAGGCCGCCTCGGGGGTCCGTCGCTGCGCCGGATCAGGCCGCGTATCCCTCGAACCGGAACTCGGGACTGCTGCGGGGGTCGATGCGGGCTCCCGCTTCCAGAGCTGTGACCAGTCGTTCGATCAGCTCCAGCGTGGGCTCGACACTGCTCTCCTCGATGGCCTCGACGTCCTCCTCGGAGAGCTTGGCACGCCGGGCGAGTTCCGTAGTGGACCAGCCGAGGGCGGAACGGCAGCGCGGGACCGTCTGTGGCCAGCCGGTCCACGAAACGTTCGGCTGCCCGGTACTCCGGCCGATCGGCCGCCCCGAGGCCGGAACCCACGCAGGTTCACGCCATCGTGTGCCGGTCAGCTGGTCCGCCTGCTCATCGAGTAGCAGGCGAACCAGTCACTCCGTTCAGCCTTCGGACGCGAACGATACGAAGGACGCCCACGCGTCCGGGGCGAAGGCCAGCCTGGGGCCGGTGGTGTCCTTGGAGTCCCGGACGTGGACGGTCTGGGCGGTGAGGGCGAGTTCGACGCAGGAGTTGCCGTCGTTGCCGCCGCTGTAGCTGCTCTTGAACCAGTTCAGCTCGCTGCTCATGCTTCTCCCAGCAGTTGTCGGACGAAGGCCAGCGACTCACGCGGAGGGAGCGCCTGCGCTCGGATCGTTCCATACCGCAGCTCGAGAATGCGCAGTTGTCGTGGATCCGAGGTCGGGCGGCCGTTGAACGCGCCGTCTGAGCGCCCCATCGCCGTGCCGTCGTCGAATTTCAGCAACTCGATCCTGCCGTCCAGTCCGGAGTGGGTCTCGCAGTCCGTCGGCATCACCTGGAGCACGACGTGATGCAACTGCGCGACGTCCAGCAGCCGTTGCAGCTGGCTCCGCCATGCGGTCCGCCCGCCGATGGGGCGGCGGAGCACGCCTTCCTCCATGACGAAGCTGAGTGCCGGGGCCGGATCACGGTCGAAGACCGTCTGGCGGGCCAACCGTGCGGCCACCATGCGCTCAACGTCGTCCGGCGAGTAGGGCGGCTGAGCCGCGCCGATCACCGCACGAGCGTGCTCCGGCGTCTGCAGAAGGCCGGGGACGATGTGGCACTCGTAGAGGCCGATCTCGACCGCCCGGGCCTCCAACTTGCCGAGCGCACGCACCTTCTTCGGATAGCGGACCTTCTTCACGTCCTCCCACGCGGCCGACAGCAAGCCCCCCGCCTCCAGCAGCTCGTCCGCCCGGTCCAGGAACTCCTGGCGAGGAATCCGCTTCCCGCTCTCGATCTTGTAGATCATGTCCTCGCCGTAGCCGACGGCCCGCCCGAAGTCGGGCACCCTCAACCCCATCGCCTCGCGGCGCAGCTTGATCTGCCGGCCCACGGTGGTGATGACCGCGACGCCCCACTCGTCGTCGGGGTCCACCTCCCAGCCGGACTCGTCCGCACCCTCGTCGGCCCGACCCGGCCCCGCCTCCACCGCCGTCATCCCGCACCTCTCCCTCGGATCCGTCCAGGACGCCCCCGGCGCCCTACCCGCACCAACGGCGGGTACGGCGCCGACGGCTACGGACAGCCTCCGGACAGTGACCGGACACACACGCCGTGTCAGCGCGTGAAGAAGTTGACGAGGTTGCCGTCGGGGTCGCGGAAGAGCAGGGAGCGGTTGCCCCACGGCATGGTGGCGGGTCCGTTGACGACGTCGGTGAGGGCGTCGCCCAGCTCCTTGTGGACGCGGTCCACGTCGTCGACGTGGAACTCGACGATCGCGCTGTGGTTGGCCGCCGGGCGGGCGGAGCCGGGGGCGAACATCGGGACGGTGGCGGTGCCGGCGATCGCGAGCGTGGCGCCGTCGGTCCGCAGCTCGGCGAAGTGCTCGGTGGCCCAGGTAGCGGGCACGCCGAGGACGCGCTCGTAGAAGGCGACGAGGCGGGCCACGTCGGCGGTGACGATGCGGACGGATGCGAACTGCATGGGGTGACTCCTCGGCCGTACGACGATGACGTGCACGGCCGACGGTAGGAGCGATACCGGACAGAACCCGCCCGGTATCGGAACTAACGTGGTCCTCATGCCTCGACCCGCCGCCCGTGTGCTGACTCTGCTGGACCTGTTGCAGTCCGGCGGGACGCGGACCGTGGCGGAACTCGCCGAACGGCTCGGCGTGGACGGGCGGACCGTGCGACGGTACGTGGACCAGCTGATCGACCTGGACGTGCCGGTGGAGTCTGTGCGCGGGCGCTACGGGGGGTACCGGCTGGGGCCGGGTTACCGCGTGCCGCCGCTGATGTTCGGCGACGAGGAGGCGCTGGCGGTGCTGCTCGGGCTGGTCGCCGGGCGGAGGGCGGGCCTGACGACGGCCCAGCGCACGGCGAACGAGACGGCCGCGGCGAAGATCCGGCGCGTGCTGCCCCGGCACCTGGCGGGCCGGCTGGACGCCCTGCTGGAGTCGCTGTCGTTCACGGAGCGGGCCGGGGAGTTCGCGAGCCCGGACGCGGAGGTGCTGCTGACCCTGGCCGACGCGGTGCGCCACCGCCGGCCCGTCGCCGTCCGCTACACCGACCGCGAGGGGCGCCGCAGCGACCGCACCCTGCATCCGTACGGGATCGTGGCGCACGCGGGCCGGTGGTACGTCACCGGCAGGGACGCGGACCGTGACGAGGACCGCACACTGCGGCTGGACCGCATCGCGGACGCGCGGGTGCTCCCCGGCTCGTTCGCGGCGCCGGAGGGACCGGATCCGGCGGATCGTGTGGTGACGGGCTTCGCGACGGCCCCGTACCGGTACGAGGTGACCCTGCGCGTGCGGGCGACGCCCGAACACGTCCGCGCCCACCTGCCCGCGACGGTCGCGACCCTGGAGGAACACGAGCCGGGATGGCAGCGGGTGGAGATCCGCGCGGAACACCTGGACTGGCTCCCACCCGTCCTGGCCGCCCTCGACCGCCCCTTCGCCATCGACGGCCCACCCGAACTCCGCACCCTGACCCACGACTTCGCCGCGCGCCTCGCCATGTACGCGGACCGGCCCGGCCGGCGCTGAGGCACCGGAACCCGGGACTTGATGCTCCGGTGCCGTCGGCGCCTACCCCTCAAGAACCTGAGGGAAATCACCCCACCAAGCCCCACCCCTCCCGCCCACGGCCCGTGATCACTCGGGCGAGTGAACATCCGCCGCTCGGCTGGCTTTTCGAGTCCTCCGCACCTCTACGCTCAGCGCAGCACAACCGAAAAAGACTTCGGCCCCCGCCGGGACGGCAATCCCAGTGCGAGGGCCTGACCACCAAGGAAGCAGAGACCTTCCCGATGGATACGCAAAACCCTAGCGCGCCCTCGCACGCCCAGTCAGGCGTCGTCGGCAATCCGACCCGATCGCGTCACCACACCGGCGGTGTCATCCACGAGAACACCCGCCACACCGAACGCTTCGTGGTGATCGGCAACCACCTCACCCAGCACAAGGAGCTCTCGCTCCTCGCGATCGGCCTCGGCTGCCACATCCAGTCGCTCCCCACCGGCGCCCCCGCGGACATCAAGAGCCTCGCCTCCCGCTTCAAGGAAGGCACCACCCGCATCGCCGCCGCCCTGCGGGAGCTGGAGACCCACGGCTACCTCCGCCGCGAACGCGTCCGCACCGCCACCGGCCGGATCGTCACCCGCACCATCTCCTGCAACCAGCCCGGCCACCGCCGCCGCCCTGCCGAGACCGACTGCGCCACGCCGCCCCGGACCGCGCACCGGCCCGAGCCCCGCCCCCGCAAAGCCCTCACCGCCCTCCGCCGCCACGACCCCCGCCTGCTGCTCTCCGCCACCGACACGGAGCACCTCGCCCCCGGCATCATCGCCTGGCTCGAACGCGAGGTGACCCCCACCACCGTCCGCCACGCCCTCACGGCCGACCTCCCGGCCGACGCCCTCCGCCGCCCGGCAGCCCTCCTCGCCCACCGCCTCACCGCCCAGCTGCCACCCCCACCCCCGTACCGCGCCCCGGCCGCCCCGCCTCCCGTCCGCCACGCCCTCCGCCCCTGCGACGGCTGCGACCGCGCCTTCCGCGCCCCGCAGACGGAAACCCACTGCCGCGACTGCCGCACGGCAGCCGCCGTCAACCCCTGACGCCACAAGGAAACCCATGGTCAGCCCGCCCCACGAGGCGATGCACCGCATCTTCCAGCACGACCCCGGCCTCTTCAGCCGCGTTTCACGCTTTCTCGGAGTCGACATCCCCGCCCCGGTGAAGGCGACAGCTTTGCCGACCGACCTGACGGAGGCCAACCCCGTCGAACGACGGGTCGACACGCTCCTCCGGCTGGAAACCGCCGATCAGGGCTCGTATCTCCTGGCCGTCGAGGCACAGGGCAAGAAGCACCCGGACAAGCCGGCGAGCTGGGCCTACTACACCGCGTACCTGTGGACGAAGTACCGGCTGCCCACGGCTCTTCTGGTCGTTTGCCAGGATCACGCCACGGCCACATGGGCCCAGCAGCCGGTGAGCTGCGGACCACCGCAGCTGCCCACCCTCACCGTGCAGCCGTTGGTCGCCGGACCGCACAACATGCCCGTCATCACCGACCCGGAAGAAGCCCGCGCCGACCTGGTCCTGGCCAGTCTGGCGGCCATCACACACGCTGCCGAACCGGACGTCGATGCGATACTGAAGGCCCTGTCCACAGCGCTTCGGGACGCTCCCGAAGACGTCGCAAAGCCCCTCGTCGAATTCACCGCACAGGGCCTGGCCAAGCGCCCGGCCAAGAACCTCTGGAGGAACCTGGTGGCCGTGGACCTCTCCTTCTACAAGTCCTACCTCGCCGAAGAAGTGCGTGACGAAGTACGTGCCGCAGTGCGCGACGAAGTACGGAATGAAGTGCGCGACGAGGTGCGCGACGAAGTGCGCGACGAGGTGCGCGACGAAGTACGCGACGAAGTGCGCGACGAGGTGCGCGACGAAGTACGCGGTGAGGTGCGCGACGAAGCGCGCGCCGAGAGCCGGGCCGAGGACATCCTGCTCATCCTCGAGCAGCGTGGCCTCGGCATCTCCGAGGACGTCCGCAGCCGCATCACGCACTGCACCGACCCTGAACTCCTCCGCCACTGGCTCGCCCGCGCCGTCACCGTCCCGAAGGCCGAAGAGGTCTTCGAGGACGCGTGAAGGAACTCGTTCCCCGTCCCGACCTCGCCGCCCGTCGTGCCCGCGCCAGGAGCAACCTGGAACACGAGAGCGCGGCGACCGCAGGCGGTACGCGCGTGACCCTGCTCCACCGGTGACGCGCTAACCGCGGTCCGGGAAACGCGACACGCAGACCAGGAGGGTCCCGGGCAGGAACAGGCAGGCGCCGATGGTGAGGAGGTACACCAACGCGTCACCCACCGGGGTGAAGGTGAGCACGCCGGTGAAGCAGAGCAGGCCGCTCCCGGTGAACACGAGGCCCAGCCCATGCGGCACGGGCCGCAGGACACCGGCCCGCTCCCAGGGATGGATCCACCCGGTGCGCAGCCCGGCGACCCCACCCCACACCAGGGCCAGGGAGAAGGAGGCGAAGGCCACTGACGCAACCCACCTCACCACGCTGCCGGTGTCCTCAGGAATGCCCCAGTTCCGCCGACGACGCGTCCTCCGTGGCCGGGACCGAGCCCGAGTCCGGGGACGGGCGGAGGGGGAAGGGGTCGACGCGGGTCTCGTCGATGACCGGCGGGGCCGGCTGCGGGGGCTTCGGCATGACCGCGGCTTCCGAGTGGCCGCCGCAGCCGTAGGCGAGGGAGACGACCCGGCCGTCGGCCGGGGAGAACTCGTTGGCGCACACCCCGAACGCCTGGCCCAGCGAGCCGCCGATCGGGGCGAGGAAGCCGCAGGACATGCAGGAGGCGGGGGCCGCCTGCGCCATCGGGGTCTTCGCGCCGAACGCCTCCTCCCAGCGGTCGGCCGCGGCGTGCAGGCCGTAGCGGGAGAGGACCCGGGCGCGGCGCATGCCCAGTTCCTCGGCGAGCGCCGCGATCGAGCCGCGGGACGGGGTGACGGTCTGCTCGGCGGGGCTGCCGCCGGTGACCTCGGCGTCCTCGGTGTCCGCGAGGTCCGCCAGGTCCTCGGTGAGCGCCGAGTTCGGCGGCGGCTCCTCCGCACCGGTGTAGCCGGGCTCCAGGCGCAGGTCGTCCGCCTCGGTGGGCAGCAGGTCGCCGGGGCCCATGTCGCCGGGGCGCAGCCGCTCGCTCCACGGCACCCACTCGGGTGCCAGGACGGCGTCGGGACCCGGCAGCAGGACGACCTCGTCCACCGTGACGATCTTGGCGCGGGAGGCGCGGGCGACGGTGACGGCCCAGCGCCAGCCGCGGTAGCCGAGCTCACGGCACCCGAAGAAGTGCGTGACGACGCGGTCGCCCTCGGAGACCATCCCCTCGTGCTCGCCCACGACCCCGGGCGCGGCGGCCTCCTCGGCTGCGGCGCGGGCGAGGTCGACGGCCTCGGCGCACAGGCGGTCGGGGGTGCGGCTTCGCGTTGTCGCTGCGCTCACAGGTATCGCTTCTCTCCTACGCCGTCTCACGAGTGCGCCATCCCAGCGCGGGGGGCGGACGGAGCGGACCGGGGGACCGCGTCGACGTCCGCGCCGCATCGTGCTCGGGCGCGCCCACCATCCATTCTGCGGGATGGCTGAGATACGCACGCTACCTGCTCGCGTGCGCTGGGCCTACACCGACGGTTGTTACGGAACGGCGCGCGCCGGTTTGTCGGGCGCCGGCGGGCGGCGGAGGACGGCCGCGGAGCCTCCGCCCGCTGCCCGGCGCGTTCGGCCGTACAGTGGCACCGAAGGCCCCGTCCCCGGTGTTACGGCACTACGCACCGCCATCTCGGGGCACTATGACGTCGTGGCTACCGCGAGGACACCCCAGGGCGCCACCGGTACCGGTGGGCCGGCGGGGGGCAAGGGACGCGGCCGGCGCCTCGGTTCGGTCCGGGCGGACGGCCGTCTTCGTGCGTTCGGCCGGGCGCTGCGCTTCCCGGTGACCGGAACCGCTCGCGGCATCCGCAAGGTGACCCACGCGCACGGCGCGGGCGAGTCCGGCCTCGGCAAGCTGATCGAACTGCACGGGGTGAACGGCGCGGGCGACGTGATGATCACCGTCGCGCTGGCCTCCACCGTGTTCTTCTCCGTCCCCACCGACGAGGCGCGCGGGCGCGTCGCCCTGTACCTGGCCATCACGATGGCGCCGTTCACCCTGCTCGCCCCGGTCGTCGGCCCGCTCCTGGACAAGCTGCCGCACGGCCGCAGGGCCGCCATGGCGGGGGCGATGCTCGCGCGTGCGCTGCTCGCGCTGGTGCTGTCCGGCGCGGTGGTCAGCGGCGGTCTCGAGCTGTATCCGGCGGCGCTGGGCGTCCTGGTGGCGTCCAAGGCGTACGGGGTGGTCAGAAGCGCCGTCGTGCCGCGGCTGCTGCCGCCCGCCTTCTCCCTGGTGAAGGCGAACTCGCGGGTGACCCTCGGCGGGCTGCTCGCCACCGGCATCGCCGCGCCGATCGGCGCGGGGCTCCAGCAGATCGGGCCGCGCTGGCCGCTGTACGGGGCGTTCGCGCTGTTCGTGACGGGCATGCTGCTGTCGTTCCGGCTGCCGCCGAAGGTGGACTCCGCCAAGGGGGAGGCCGTGGCGCTGCTCGCCGCCGACGAGCAGCATCTGCACGGCCCGCACCGCAGGGCGGAGAAGCCGGGGCTGCGCACGGTCGGCCCGGCGGTCACCCACGCGCTGGGCGCCAACGCCTCGATCCGCTGCCTCACCGGCTTCCTCATCTTCTTCCTGGCGTTCCTGCTGCGCGAGCATCCGATGACGGGTCAGAGCGCGGCGGTGTCGCTGGGCATCGTCGGCGTGGCGGCGGGCGCGGGCAACGCGCTGGGCACGGCGGTCGGGGCGGGGCTGCGGTCCCGCGCGCCGGAGATCATCATCGTGACGGTGGTGGCGGTGGTGCTGGGGGCGGCGATCACGGCGGCGGTGTTCTTCGGCGCGGTGCTGGTGGCGTGTCTCGCGGCGGTCGCCGGGTTCGCGCAGGCGCTGGCCAAGCTGTCGCTGGACGCGCTGATCCAGCGGGACGTGCCGGAACAGGTGCGGACGTCCGCGTTCGCCCGGTCGGAGACGCTGCTGCAGATGGCGTGGGTGCTGGGCGGCGCGATCGGCATCGCGATGCCGCTGATCGGCGGTCTGGGGCTCGCGGTGGGCGCCGCGATCGTCGGCGCGGGCTGGCTGACGACGGTCCGCGGACTGCTCCGTTCGGCCCGTCAGGGGCACGCGGGACGCCCGCGAGTGGCGTAACCGGGGGCCACGCCGTACCCCGCGTGGCGGACGGGGCACACCTGACCGATAGCCTTCCGCCATGACCACGTTGCAATCCGCTGTGCGACGCCGCCGCGCCGTCGCCGCCGCCGGCGCCGTATCCGCCGGACTGCTTCTCCTGTCCGCCTGCGACAAGCCCACGGCGATCTCCACGATCACGGTGGGCAGCGACTCGGTGAGCTCCGAGGCGACCTGCGGCGGGGAGGGCAAGGCCCTCACCACCGAGGCGCTCAACAAGTGCCTCCAGGACAAGGGCATCGACGAGATCAAGGTCGACCCCACGGAGACCGTACGCTTCGGCGTCGACCCGGAGATCGCCGACCACGGCTGGACGATCCTGCTGAACGGCCAGCCGCTCGTCGAGTCGACCAAGAAGACCTACCAGGCCATCCCGGGCAGCGTGTTCTTCAACGCCCAGTACGGCGCCCAGGGCGACTCGACCCTGGTGTCCGTCAAGGAGGGCGAGGACGAGGCCACCGGTCTGTGGTCCTTCCGGCTCAAGAAGGACGAGGACTGATCACGTCCCTCGCACGCGTTCTCGTGGCCACCGCGGTCCCCGCCGAGCGGGACGCGGTGGCCGAGGCGTTCCCGGGGCCGGTGCGGGAGCGGGAGCTGCCCGGCGCGGTCGTCCATGAGACCGCCGGCGGGCCCGCCCTGCTGGCCGCCGGCGTCGGTCCGGCGCTCGCCGCCGCGTCGACGGCCGTCGCGCTGACCGCCGCCGCCCTGGAGGACCGCCCTTACGGCCTCGTCGTCTGCGCCGGGATCGGCGGCGGCTTCGTTCCGGACGCGCCCCTCGGGTCCCTCGTCGTCGCCGACGCGATCACCGCGGCCGATCTGGGCGCCGAGACGGCCGACGGTTTCCTGCCGGTCACCGAGCTCGGCTTCGGCACCGTCACCCACCACCCGCCCGCGTCCCTCGCCGAGGCGGCCGCCGCCGCGTCCGGCGCGCGCACCGGCACCGTGCTCACGGTGTCCACGGTGACCGGCACCGCCGCCCGCGCGGACGCCCTGCGCGCCCGCCATCCCCGCGCCCTCGCCGAGGGCATGGAGGGCTTCGGCGTCGCCGAGGCCGCCGCCGCGCAGGGCGTGCCCGTCCTGGAGGTGCGGGCGGTCTCGAACCCTGTCGGCCCGCGCGACCGCGCCGCCTGGCGCATCGGCGACGCCCTCGCGGCCCTCACCGAGGGCTTCGGGAAGCTCGCGCCCGTCCTGGAGAGTTGGAACACGGCATGACCACCAGTGAGCAGCAGCGGCTGCGCATCGCCTACTCGCCCTGCCCGAACGACACCTTCGTCTTCGACGCCCTCGCCCACGGCCGCGTGCCGGGCGCGCCCGCCCTCGACGTCACCTTCGCCGACATCGACATCACCAACGGCATGGCCGAGCGCGGCGAACTGGACGTGCTGAAGGTGTCGTACGCGGTGCTGCCGTACGTCCTCGACGAGTACGCGCTGCTGCCCTGCGGGGGCGCGCTGGGCCGGGGCTGCGGGCCGCTGGTGCTGACCCGGGAGCCGGGCACGGACCTCACGGGCCGCACGGTCGCGGTGCCGAGCGAGAAGTCGACCGCGTACCTGCTGTTCCGGCTGTGGGCGGCGGACGTCGTCCCCGGGGGCGTGGGCGAGATCGTGGTGATGCCGTTCCACGAGATCATGCCCGCCGTGCGGGACGGGAAGGTCGACGCCGGCCTCGTCATCCACGAGGCGCGCTTCACGTACCAGAACTACGGGCTGCACAAGCTCGCGGACATGGGCGAGCACTGGGAGAACACCACCGGGCTGCCGATCCCGCTCGGCGCGATCCTCGCGCGGCGCGCGCTCGGCGAGGAGACGCTGACCCGGCTCGCGGACTCGGTCCGCGCGTCCGTGCGGGCGGCCTGGGACGACCCGGAGGCCTCCCGCCCGTACGTGATGGAGCACGCCCAGGAGATGGACCCGGCCGTCGCCGACCAGCACATCGGGCTGTACGTCAACGAGTTCACCGCCGACCTCGGCGAGGACGGCTACGCGGCCGTGCGCGGGCTGCTCACACGCGCGGCGGCCGAGGGGCTCGTCCCTCCCCTCGGCCCGGACGCGCTGCGGTTCCCGTGACGGGGGTCCGTCCTGTGACGGCGGTCCGTCCCGCGACGGGGGTCTAGACGTCGAGCTGGTCGGCGACCGCGCGGAGCAGTCCGGCGATCTTCTTGCCGGCCGCGCGGTCCGGGTATCGGCCCCGCTCCAGCGACGGCGTGATGTTCTCCAGCAGAGTCGTGAGGTCCTGCACGATCGAAGCCAGCTCGTCGGGCTTCTTGCGCTGGGCCGCCGCGACCGACGGGGCCGGATCCAGGATGGTCAGGGAGAGGGCCTGGTCGCCGCGCTGCCCGGCGACCACGCCGAACTCCACGCGCTGGCCCGGCTTCAGGGCCTCGACTCCGGCGGGGAGGACCGAGGAATGCACGAAGACGTCGCCGCCGTCGTCACGGGAGAGGAAGCCGAAGCCCTTCTCACTGTTGAACCACTTGACCTTGCCGGTGGGCACGTCTGTCCTCGTCCTCGTACTCGTCGGGAAAACTGCATCGGAAAACGGCTCTTGATAGCACTCGGGCGGGCCCGATGACCCGCCGGTACCAAGGCTAATGGTCTTCGGGCCGGTGACAAGACGTCACCGCGTCGTTCCCTCGCGCAGGGAACTACCCTGGTCCGGTGCGTGACAAAACCCAAGCGAATTCCGCCCAGCCCGGTGACGGCCTGGTCCGTGCCGGCGCCCTCGTCTTCTTCGTCGGCGCCGTGGCCACTCTGGTCACGGTCGCCCCGCTGTTCCTCGGGACGACGCCCTTTCCGACGTACATGTTCGGATTGAGCATGCTCATGGGCGTCGGATTCGTCATCGCCGGTGCGGGCGTACTGCGTTCCGCCGCCGCGGGGCGACGGCGGGCCCGGGCCGCTCGTGCGGTTTCCGGTCAGTTGTCCGAGCAGTAGTCCGAAAACCAGCGGGGAAATTCCTTGAGGTCCGTGAGAACGGTGTCCGCTCCGGCCTCCCGGAGTTCCGCCGCGTCGCACGGTCCGGTGGCGACCGCGACCGACACCGCGCCCGCGGTGCGCGCTCCGCGTACGTCGCCGGTGTGGTCGCCGACGTACACGGACGCGCCGTGCTCGCGCAGCGCCAGCGCCTTCTGCTCGGCCCACAGGTCGCCGATCACCGCGTCCGGCTCGATGCCGAGGTGCGCGAGGTGCAGCTTGGCGTTGTGCTCGTACTTCGCGGTCACCACGATCGCCCGCCCGCCGCGCGCGCGTACGGCGGCTATCGCGTCCCGCGCGCCGGGCATCGCGAGCGTGGGCGTGATCGCGTACTCGGGGTACATCGCCCGGTACAGGTCGGCGACCTCCTCGACCCGCTCGGCCGGGAACCAGTTGGCTATCTCCTCCACGAGGGGCGGGCCCAGCCGGCTGACGGCCAGGTCGGCGTCCACGTAGGTGCCGGTCCGCTCAACCAGCGCCACGTAGCAGGCCCGGATGCCGGGCCGCGAATCGATGAGCGTCATGTCGAGGTCGAACCCGACGGTGGGGGTGGTCCTGCCGGACGGGGTGGGTGGGGTGGGTGGGGTCGCGTTGGCCATGTGGGCCATTGTCCGCCACGACCCTGCGGGACCTCCGTGGCCGATCGCGCAGTTCCCCGCGCCCCTGGAGGGCGCCGCCGCTGCGGCACCCCGCCACCGCCGGGTGCGGGACGTCCGTGGCTGGTCGCGCAGTTCCCCGCGCCCCTGGAGGGGCGCCGCCGCTGCGGGCAGTCGTGCCGCTTGGGGCGGCACGGGTGGGCGCAGCGGCACCCCGCCACCGCCGGGTGCGGGTAGGCCGTGGCTGAGCGCGCAGTTCCCCGCGCCCCTGAAGGACGCCGCCGCAGCGGCACCCCGCCGACGCCGAGTGCGGGACCTCCGTGGCTCAGCGCGCAGTTCCCCGCGCCCCTGGAGCGCGCCGCCGCTGCGGGCAGTCGTGCCGCTTGGGGCGGCACGGGTGGGCGCAGCGGCACCCCGCCGACGCCGAGTGCGGGACCTCCGTGGCTGGGCGCGCAGTTCCCCGCGCCCCTCAGCGTTGGCGCTGGGAGCGCCATACCAGGAACAGCGCCGATGTCACCGCCGCCGTGCGGATCACCCACGGCCACGTCTCCGTGAGCGCCGCGTTCATCTGGCCCTCGGGGACGGGGGCGCCCCATCGGCCCACCGCGCGGCCCCAGAGCCAGACCATCCCCCCGATCAGCGACAGCCCCGGCAGGATCACCACCGCCGCCTTCACTTCCCCCCGCGTCAGCCGGCGCGAGGCGTACGCGATCAGCCACCCCAGGATCAGCGCGAACCAGTTCCCCAGCACCGCCCCCACGACCAGCGACGCCGCGGCGATCAACAGCAGCGGGTTGCTCCACCGCCGTGACGGCAGCCGCAGCAGACGACGACGGGCGGGGGCGGCGTCCGCCTCCACCGCGTCGGCCGCCTCGGCCGCCCCGGCCGCCCCGGCCGCCTCGGCCGCGGGCGCCGGCTCCTCCTTCGCCGCCGGCCGCTTCAGCAGCTCGGGGATCTCCACCCCGCCCACGAAGCCCGGCACCTCGTCCCCCACCCCGAAGGGACCGCTGTCCACCCGCCACCAGTCGGGCCGGCTCCCGCTGTCGCCGGCCTCGTCGAGACCGGCCCGGTGCGGCGGCGTCGGCGCGTCCACAGGGGCAGGGGGCGGAGCCTCGGACCGCCGGGGCCGGGGGACGGCCTTGCGGAACATCCCGCCCGCCGGCTTCGCCTCCCGCTGCACGGGGACACCCGACGGCCGGTCCCGTTCCGACGCGCCCGGCGCGGCTCCCGGAGCCGAGTCCTCCGCGGCAGCGACCACCTCCGTGGGCGTCCCCATCCGCGCGATGATGCGCCGCACCGCCGCGGGCGAGTCCACCACGGCCTTGGCACGGCGCCGGTCGATCTCGTCACGCAGCTCCGCGACCAGCCGCATCCGCGCCGCCGACGGCAACTGCCGCTGCTGCGCCACGTCGCCGACGCGGCTCAGATACTCGTAGACGACCTGGTCACTCTCGATACCCACGAAGTCCCCTCCGGGACGGATGCGTCGGGACACCGTCGCCCGACGGTATCGCGACTGCGGCGACCCGACCCAACTCCCGGCACGCCACGGACGTACCCACCCGCTAACGTGATGCGGATGAGCACCGAGGAGAACCCCGCGGCGGCCCCCCGATCCCTCGCCGAGGCGCTCCGGGGGCGCGACGACGTCTCCCTGGCCGCGCTCCTGCGCAGCCGGCCGGATCTCATCACGCCCGTGCCCACGGACCTGACCCAGCTCGCCACCCGCGCGGGCACGCGCGCCTCGGTGGTCCGCGCGCTGGAGCGCCTCGACCGGTTCACGCTCCAGACCGCGCAGGCGCTGGCGATCGCGTCCGAGCCGGCGACGTACGACGAGCTGCTCGGGCTGATGGCGGGCGACGACGGCGACCCGGCGGTGTCCGCCGCGCTGCCGCACGCCCTCGGCACGCTCCGCGAACAGGCCCTGGTGTGGGGCGGCGACGGCCGGCTGCGTCTGGTGCGCACCGCCCGCGAGCTGCTGGCGCCGTCGCCGCAGCATCCGTCGCCGACGGGGCTCGGCCCGACCGTGCGGGAGGCCGGCGCGGGCATCTCGCCGGGCCGTATCCAGGAGATCCTGGCGACGGCCGGACTGCCGTCGACGCACGACTCCGTCTCCGCGCTGGACGCGCTGACCGGCCTCTTCGACGACCCCGAGCGGATGTCCGCGCTGCTCGACCAGGCGCCGAGCGAGTCGGTGGAGGTGCTGGAGCGGCTGGTGTGGGGTCCGCCGTACGGGCAGGTCACCGCCGATCCGGCGCCCCGGCTGCGCTGGCTGCTCGACCGGGGGCTGCTGCTGCCGACGGCGCCCGGCACGGTCGTGCTGCCCCGCGAGGTGGCGCTGCGGCTGCGCGCCGGTCGGGCGCACCGGACGACGGAGCCGGTGCCGCCGCCCGTGGAGGCGGCCGCCGCGCACCGGCCGCAGATGGTGGACGCGACGGCGGCCGGGCAGGCGTACACGGCGCTCGCGACCGTCGAGGAGCTGCTGAAGGACTGGCACGAGGGCGGTCCGGGGGTGCTGCGGGCGGGCGGCCTGAGCGTGCGGGACCTCAAGCGGACCGCCGTGGCGCTGGACGTGCCGGAGCCGGTGGCCGCGTTCTGGGTCGAACTGGCCTACGCGGCCGGGCTGCTGGCGTCCGACGGTGAGGCCGACGAGCGGTACGCGGCGACCCCGGCGTACGACGAGTGGCTGGAGCGGCCCGCCGGGGAGCGGTGGGCGCGGCTGGCCACGGCGTGGCTCGCGGCGACCCGCACCCCGGGTCTTGTCGGGGAGCGGGACGCGAAGGACCGCACGCTGTCCGCGCTCGGTCCGGGCCTGGACCGCTCGTCCGCGCCGGAGGTACGGCACCGGGTGCTGGCCCTGCTGGCGGGACTTCCGGAGGGTGCCGCTCCGGACACCGGGTCGCTGCTGGCGCGGCTGCGCTGGGAGCGGCCCCCGCGCGCGGACCGCACCGGGGGCGGCTCCGGGGGCGGCACGTCCTCCCCGTACGCCCGCCGGACGCCGGCGCACCCCGCCGAGCAGGCGCGGGGCGCGGCGGCCCGCGCGGGCGGGTCCGGGGCGCCGGGGTATCCGGCCGACGGCGCCAGCGCGGCGGGCGGGGACGACGACCTGCGGTCGCGGCTGGCCCGCTGGACGCTGGCGGAGGCGGAGATGCTCGGCGTCACGGGACGCGGCGCGCTCTCCTCGCACGGGCGGGCGCTGATCGGCGCGCCGCCCGCGCCCCGGCACGCGGACCCGCAGACCGAGCCCACGGGACCGGGTGACAAGCTGCCCGTGCACCACCGGCGGGCCCCCGCGCCGCCCGCCCTCTCCCCCGCCGAGCAGGTGACCGCCGCCGCGGCCGCCGCCCGGCTGCTCGACCCCCTGCTGCCCGAGCCGCTGGACCACGTGCTGCTCCAGGCCGATCTGACCGCCGTCGCGCCGGGCCCGCTGGAGCGGCCGCTCGCCGACATGCTGGGCGTGCTCGCGGACGTGGAGTCGAAGGGCGGGGCGACCGTCTACCGGTTCACGCCCGCCTCGGTGCGGCGCGCCCTGGACGCCGGGCGGTCCGCGGCCGACCTGCACGCCTTCCTCGCCGCGCACTCCCGTACGCCGGTGCCGCAGCCGCTGGCGTACCTCGTCGACGACGTGGCCCGCCGGCACGGGCACCTGCGGGTGGGCGCCGCCTCGTCCTACGTGCGGTGCGACGACGACGCGGTGCTGAACGAGATCCTGGCCGACAAGCGCGCCGCCGGTCTTGGGCTGCGGCGGCTCGCCCCGACGGTGCTGGCGGCACGGACCGATCCGGCGGCGCTGCTTGAGGGGCTGCGGGCGATGGGGTTCGCGCCGGCCGCGGAGTCCGCGGAGGGTGATGTGCTGATCGCCCGCGCGGACGCGTACCGGACGCCTCCGCGGACGCCTCCGGAGCCGGTGCCGGACGGACCGCCCGTGCCGGACGACACGTTGCTCGCCGCCGCGATCCGCGCGGTCCGGGCGGGGGACCTCGCCTCCACGGCGCCGCGGAAGCCGGTCGGCGGGGCGGCGGGTGGGGCGCCGGGGGAGCTGCCGCGCACCTCGGCGGCGGACACGCTGGCCGGCCTGCAGGCCGCCGTGCTCACCAACGACACGTTGTGGATCGGGTACGTCAACGCGGAGGGGGGCGCCAGTCAGCGGGTCATCGCGCCGATCCGGGTCGAGGGCGGGTTCGTGACGGCCTACGACCACACCGCTGACGAGGTCCGCACCTATCCCCTCCACCGGATCACGGGGGTCGCGGAACTCGCGGAGTGAGGTGGGGTGGGTAGGTGCGGGCTCGCCGGGGTTGGTCGCGCCGACGCGGCGGCAGCCGCATGGTGACACGGTCCCGCGCCCCTGGGGACCTCGCGGTCCCGCGCCTTTGAGGGGACGCGGCCCCGGTTCGGAATGCGATCAGGCAAACTGGACGTTTGGCCGTGCAGTGCCCGTGCCGAGCCCGTCGCAGAAAGGCAGCCGCGCGTGAATGGTCCGCTCATCGTCCAGTCCGACAAAACCCTGCTCCTCGAGGTCGACCACGAGCAGGCCGACGACTGCCGTCGCGCCATCGCGCCGTTCGCCGAACTGGAACGCGCCCCCGAGCACATCCACACCTACCGGGTGACCCCGCTCGGCCTGTGGAACGCCCGGGCGGCGGGCCACGACGCCGAGCAGGTCGTCGACGCGCTGGTGCAGTACAGCCGCTACCCGGTGCCGCACGCGCTGCTCGTCGACATCGCCGAGACCATGGACCGCTACGGCCGGCTCAGCCTGGTCAAGCACCCCGCGCACGGCCTCGTCCTCACCACCACCGACCGCCCGGTCCTGGAGGAGGTGCTGCGCTCCAAGCGCGTCGCCCCCCTCGTCGGCGCCCGCATCGACCCGGACACGGTCCAGGTGCACCCCTCCGAGCGCGGCCAGATCAAGCAGACCCTGCTGAAGCTGGGCTGGCCCGCCGAGGACCTCGCCGGGTACGTGGACGGCGAGGCGCACCCGATCGAGCTGCACGAGGACGGCTGGGCGCTGCGCCCGTACCAGAAGCAGGCCGTGGAGAACTTCTGGCACGGCGGCTCCGGCGTCGTCGTCCTCCCCTGCGGCGCCGGCAAGACGCTGGTCGGCGCGGGCGCGATGGCGCAGGCGAAGTCGACCACGCTGATCCTCGTCACCAACACCGTCTCGGCCCGCCAGTGGAAGCACGAGCTGGTGAGGCGGACGTCGCTCACCGAGGAGGAGATCGGCGAGTACAGCGGCACGAAGAAGGAGATCCGCCCCGTCACCATTGCCACCTACCAGGTGCTGACGACGAAGCGGAAGGGTGTCTACCCCCACCTGGAGCTGTTCGACTCCCGCGACTGGGGGCTGATCCTCTACGACGAGGTGCACCTGCTGCCCGCGCCCGTCTTCAAGTTCACCGCCGACCTCCAGGCCCGCCGCCGTCTCGGTCTGACGGCGACCCTGGTGCGTGAGGACGGCCGTGAGTCCGACGTCTTCTCGCTGATCGGCCCGAAGCGGTTCGACGCCCCGTGGAAGGAGATCGAGGCGCAGGGTTACATCGCGCCCGCCGACTGCGTCGAGGTCCGCGTCAACCTCACCGACTCCGAGCGGCTGGCGTACGCGACGGCCGAGCAGGAGGAGAAGTACCGCTTCTGCTCGACGACCGCCACCAAGCAGAAGGTGACGGAGGCGATCGTCCGCCGCTTCGAGGGCCAGCAGATCCTCGTCATCGGCCAGTACATCGACCAGCTCGACGAGCTCGGCGAGCACCTGGACGCGCCCGTCATCAAGGGCGAGACGTCCAACGCCCAGCGGGAGAAGCTGTTCGAGGCGTTCCGGCAGGGCGAGCTGAGCGTGCTGGTGGTGTCGAAGGTCGCGAACTTCTCGATCGACCTGCCGGAGGCGACGGTCGCCATCCAGGTGTCCGGCACCTTCGGCTCGCGCCAGGAGGAGGCGCAGCGCCTCGGCCGGGTGCTGCGGCCGAAGGCGGACGGCCACCAGGCGCACTTCTACTCCGTGGTCGCCCGCGACACCATCGACCAGGACTTCGCGGCGCACCGCCAGCGGTTCCTGGCCGAGCAGGGGTACGCGTACCGGATCGTCGACGCGGACGAACTCCTCACGGAGAGCTGAGGACCTTCGAGGGTGGTCGTCACCCCTGCGGCAGGTTGAACACCAGCGTGATCACGGTCAGCCAGGGCAGCAGCGACAGCCCGGCCAGCCAGACGCGCGGCACGGACCAGCGGCGGGTCCGGGGCAGCAGCCACGCGGCGACGCAGGCGGCGACCCCGAGCAGCCCGCCGAGGAACAGGGTGCCGTGCACCACGTCCAGGGCGGTCGTCAGCGCCGTCGAGCAGTCGTCGGGGCCGCAGCTGTCCGTCGCCATGACGGACAGCGCGCCGAACAGCAGGGCGAGCGGGGCGAGCATCACACCGAGCACGGTGGCGACGGCCGGCGCCACGTACGCGCGGGGGACCCGCTCGTCCCCGTACCTCTGCACCGGCGAGCTGTTCGTGTTCATACGGCCAGTGAAGCGGCCCCGGCGCGACGGGCGCACCGGGGCCGCTACTCAAGGCGGGGGCGTACTCGTACTCACGCGTGCGCGTGGTCACTTCGGGTCGCGGGCGAAGGAGGCCGTCGACCAGAAGTAGCCGAGCAGCACCAGCGCCACGCACCAGCCCACGGCCAGCCATCCGTTGTGCCCGATCCCGCTGCCGAGCAGCAGCCCGCGGAGGGTCTCGATGGCCGGCGTGAAGGGCTGGTACTCGGCGATCGGCCGGAACCACCCCGGCATCCCCTCCACCGGGACGAACGCGCTGGACAGCAGGGGCAGCAGGATCAGCGGGGTCGCGTTGTTGCCGGCGGCCTCCGCGTTGGGGGCGCCGAGGCCCATGCCGACCGCGATCCAGGTGAGCGCCGTCGCGAACAGCACCAGCAGCCCGAAGGCGGCCAGCCACTCCAGCGCCGTGGCGTCCGTGGAGCGGAAGCCGATCGCCACCGCGACCAGGCCCACGACGACCACGCTCAGGACCGCCTTCAGCACGCTGCCGACCACGTGTCCGACGAGCACCGAGCCGCGGTGGATGGCCATCGTGCGGAAACGGGCGACGATCCCCTCGGTCATGTCCATCGACACGGACACCGCGGTGCCGATCGCGGTGGAGCCGACGGTCATCAGCAGCAGCCCCGGCACCAGGTAGGCGACGTACGCGGACCGGCCGCCGCCGCCCAGCCCCGCGCTCATCACGTCCCCGAAGACGTACACGAAGAGCAGGAGCAGCATGACCGGTGTGAGCAGCAGGTTGAGGGTGAGGGACGGGTAGCGCCGGGCGTGCAGCAGGTTGCGGCGCACCATCGTGGACGAGTCGCGCAAGGCGAGGGAGAGGGGCTGCGGGGCGCTCATCGGACGGCCTCCTCGGCGGGAGCGGGGACGGCGGCGCCTTCGGTCAGGGCGAAGAAGACGTCGTCGAGGTCGGGGGTGTGCACGGTCAGCTCGTCCGCCTCCACCCCGGCGGAGTCGAGCCGGTCCAGCACGGCGCGCAGTTCTCGCTGGCTGCCGCCGCTGGGGAGGGTCAGGCTCAGTGCCGCGTCGTCCGGGGCGGCCCCGGTCAGGACGGCGGCGGCCGACCGGTAGCCGCCCGGGTCGGTGAAGCGGAGCCGTACGTGCCCGCCGGGGACGATCCGCTTCAGCTCCTCCGCGGTGCCCTCGGCGGCGATCCGGCCGTCGTGCAGCACGGCGATGCGGTGGGCGAGCTGGTCGGCCTCCTCCAGGTATTGCGTGGTGAGGAAAACGGTCACCCCGCCGTCGACCAGCTCGCGGATGATGCCCCACATGGTGTGACGGGAGCGCGGGTCGAGCCCGGTGGTCGGCTCGTCGAGGAAGATGATCCGCGGGTCGCCGACCAGCGTCATGGCGATGTCGAGGCGGCGCTTCATGCCACCGGAGTAGGTGGACGCGGGCTTCTTCGCCGCGTCCGCGAGGTCGAAGCGTTCCAGCAGTTCGGCGGCGGCCCGCCGGCCCTCCCGGCGGGGCAGGTGGTGCAGGTCCGCCATGAGCAGCATGTTCTCCTCGCCGGTGATCAGCCCGTCGACGGCCGAGAACTGGCCGGTGACGCCGATCGCGGCCCGCACGGCCTGCGGGTCGGCGGCGAGGTCGTGCCCGCCGACCCGCAGGTCGCCCGCGTCCGCGCCGACGAGCGTGGAGAGGATCTTGACGACCGTGGTCTTGCCCGCGCCGTTCGGCCCGAGCAGGGAGAAGATCGTGCCTTCCTCGACGGCGAGATCGACGCCGTCGAGGACGGCCTTGTCGCCGTACGCCTTGCGCAGCCCGCTCGCCGCGATGGCCGGTCCGGTCATGGGTGTCTCCTTCGTCGCGTCAGGGGCGGTCACAGGCTGCTGGCGGTGATGTCGCCGTAGGCGGTGGTCGCGTGGACGGTGAGGCCGACGGCGGCGCCGTCGGCGTTGCTGAGCGTGTTGCGGACCCGGCCGTGGCCGGTGCCGGCGTCGAGGGAGGCGGAGACTGCGCGGCCGGCGCCTACGGTGATGTCGCCGTGCTCGGTGCGCAGGGTGACCGTGCCGCGCAGGGCCTCGGTGACGCGGATGTCGCCCTTCCCGGTGCTGATCTCGGCGGGCCCGCCCAGGCGGCCGACCGAGACGTCGCCCGCCAGAACGGTGAGGCGGACGCTCGCGGCCTCGTCGAGCTCCACCGGGCCCAGCACTCCGTCGACGACGACGTCGCCGAGCCGGCCTTCGCCTCGCAGCTCCGCGCCGGCGGCCTTCGCCTCGACGCGGGAGCCGGCGGGCAGCCGGACGGTGATGTCGACGGATCCCGAGGGGCCGAGAAGCTGGTTCTTCGCCTGCGGGCCGTCGATCCGCAGGACTCCGTCGCGGTACTCGACCCTCGTCTGCTCCGCCGCCTTCGCGTCGCGGCTCTTCGTGGCGTCGACGGGCAGGACCTCGACCACGGTGTCGGCCCGGTCGGCGGCGACGAACCGGATGCGGCCGGCGGCGATGTCGAGGGCGACCGGGAGGGGGGCGGGGGTCTGGAACCGCATCGTGCGCTCCTTCGGGTGTCGTTGTTTCTGACACCGGAAACGCTACGTTGCGTTCACGGAAGCGGCAACGCTGTTGTTGCATTCAGACATTCTTTGCGCAGTTCAGAGCGTACAAATCGTTGCAACGCCCTGTGCGACAACGCAACGGCCACCCTACGATTCGTTGCATTACAAAGAGCGTGAACGCTATGCTCGCCGCACTCACGGACCACGAAGGAGACCCGCGTTGCCAGGAGGCAGGCTCACTCAGCAGGAACGGCAGCAGATCGCGTCGGGGCTGGCCGACGGGCTGGCGTACGCGGAGATCGCGCGGCGGCTCGACCGCCCGACGTCGACGGTCACGCGGGAGGTCATGCGCAACGGCGGCCCCACCGCCTACCGCCCGGAGCTGGCGCAGCGCGCGAGCGAGCAGCGCGCCCGCCGGCGCAGGCGCGACGCGCGGCAGGCGAAGGCCGCGCCGGACGCGTACGGGCGGGACCCGGAGGCGGTGCGGGCGTACGAGGAGACGCTCACCACGGTCTTCATCGCCTCGGGCACGCCCAGGATGATGGCCAGGGTCATGGCCTGTCTCACCCTCAGCGACTCCGGCAGCCTCACCGCCGCCGAGCTGGCGGAGCGGCTGCAGGTCAGCCCGGCGTCGGTGTCGAAGGCCGTCGCGTTCCTGGAGAGCCAGGACCTGGTGCGCCGGTACCGCGACGAGGGGGACCGACGGGAGCGCTACGGCTTCGACGAGGACATCTGGTACCAGTCGATGGTCGCCAGCGCCCGGTCCACCGCGCAGGTGGCGGCGGCCTCACGGGAGGGCGTGGACGTCATGGGGCGCGGCACACCGGCCGCGACCCGGCTGGAGAACGCCGCGCGGTTCCTGGACTTCATCGCGGAGACCATGCTCGGCGCGGCGGAGGAGGCACGTGACGTGCTGTTCGAGAAACCGGAGGGGACCGAGGAGAACGAGGAGAAGGGTTAGCGGCGGCGGACGCCGGCCTCGGCGCCGTACTCGCCGAGGAGGATCACGTCGAGGGCCGCGCCGAGGAACACCTTCACGGCGCGCAGGGCGTCACCGACGCGGTGCGGGTGACTGCCCTCGGCCGGGGCGGCGCCGCTCGGGCGGACCGGCGGGCTGGTGGGGTGGACGGTAGCTGCGCTCATGCGTTCATGGTCGCTCCGTGACCCCGGTACGGGCATCGGCCCACGGGACCGAACCGCGGGCCCGCCGCGTACACCTGCGGGACGAGCCGTCCCTCTCAAGCAGGACGGGGTCACCCCTAGGGGGACCTGAGGGCCACGCCCGACGCCGACCGCTCCCCACGGGCGAGGGGAAACCGTTTGGACCACCCCCACCCCACGACCTAGAATCTCCGCTCTCTTCCCGCCTCCCTCACGGAGCGCCGCCGTCCGGACGGAAACCGGCCGGCATTCCTTCCTCGCAGCACACCCGCAGCAGGTCCTTCGGAGGCACCCCCTTGTCCGCGTCCACGCCCGTAGACGAACCCCTGGACGGTACGACCACCCCGGCCGACGACCCCCTCGCCCGCGAACGCTCCCACCTCACCGCGTCCCGCGCCGCCCTGCGCGCCATGCGGGAGGACGCGGAGGCACTCGACATCCGCGACGTGACCGCCAACTGGGTGAACGCGGCCGTCCTCCAGCACCAGATCGACGAACGGATCAAGGCGCTGGCCGACCTCAGCGACACCCCGCTGTTCTTCGGGCGCCTCGACTACCTGCGCGCGCCGGGCGCGGAGCAGGCGGAGGGTGCGGAGGGGGAACGCCCGCAGCCGGAGGCTGCTTATTCAACACTGCACATCGGGCGCCGGCACGTGCACGACGCGGACGGCGACCCGATGGTGATCGACTGGCGTGCGCCGGTGTCGCAGCCGTTCTACCGGGCGTCCAAGAAGGACCCGATGGACGTCGGGCTGCGCCGCCGCTTCGGCTACACCGGCGGCGACCTCACCGCGTACGAGGACGAGCACCTCTCCGACCCGGCCGAGGCCGCGACCACCAGCAAGCTGCTCCAGCAGGAGATCGAGCGCCCGCGCGTCGGCCCGATGCGCGACATCGTCGCCACGATCCAGCCCGAGCAGGACGAGATCGTACGGTCGGGGCTGTCGGGCAGCGTGTGCGTGCAGGGCGGCCCCGGCACCGGAAAGACGGCCGTCGGCCTGCACCGGGTCGCCTACCTCCTGTACGCCCACCGCGAGCGGCTCGCCCGCACCGGCACGCTGGTCGTCGGCCCGAACCGCTCCTTCCTCCACTACATCGAGCAGGTGCTCCCGGCCCTGGGCGAACTCGCCGTCGCCCAGGCCACGGTGGACGACCTGGTGGCGCACGTGGAGGTGCGGGGCACGGACGACGCGACGGCGGCGACGGTCAAGGGCGACGCGCGCATGGCGGAGGTGCTGCGGCGGGCGCTGTACTCCCACGTGACGATGCCGACGGAGCCGGTCGTGGTGGTGCGCGGCTCGCGTCGCTGGCGTGTCCCGGCGTACGAACTCGAGGAGATCGTGCGTCAGTTGCTCGACCGGGACATCCGCTACGGCGCCGCCCGCGAGGCGCTGCCGCAGCGGATCGCGCACGCGGTGCTGGTGCAGATGGAGCGGGCGGGCGAGGCGCCGGACGACCGGGTGCAGGACGCGGTGGCGCGCAACGCGGCGGTGAAGGCCGCGGTGAAGGCGGTGTGGCCGGCGGTCGACCCGGCGAAGCTGGTGCTGCGGCTGCTGGGCGACGCGGAGTTCCTGGCGGAGCACGCGGAGGGGCTGCTCGACGAGCGGGAGCAGAAGGCGGTCCTGTGGGCGAAGCCGGCCCGCTCGGTGAAGTCGGCGAAGTGGTCGGCGGCGGACACGGTGCTGATCGACGAGGCGGCGGACCTGGTCCAGCGGACGCCGTCGCTCGGCCATGTGGTGCTGGACGAGGCGCAGGACCTCTCCCCCATGCAGTACCGGGCGGTGGGCCGCCGCTGCACGACCGGCTCGGCGACCGTCCTCGGCGACCTGGCGCAGGGCACCACGCCGTGGGCGACGCGCAGCTGGGAGGAGGCGCTGTCCCACCTGGGCAAGCCGGACGCGGTGGTGGAGGAGCTGACGGCGGGTTTCCGTGTCCCCACGGACGTCATCACGTACGCCTCCCGGCTGCTGCCTCACATCGCGCCGGGGCT
The DNA here is from genome assembly GCA_014649355.1 of Streptomyces althioticus. Classification (GTDB taxonomy): domain Bacteria; phylum Actinomycetota; class Actinomycetes; order Streptomycetales; family Streptomycetaceae; genus Streptomyces; species Streptomyces althioticus. The sequence continues at coordinate 143,056 of BMSW01000004.1, read as the reverse complement.
CGCCCCGGTCGCGTCGATCCGCGAGAACCCGGGCTTCTTCGAGGTGCGCGGCGCGTCGGGCCCGGACGACGTCGTCGCGGCGTGCCGCGAACTGCTCACCCGTGAAGGCTCGGTGGGTCTGATCGCGGCCGACCCCCGCATCCCCTGCCTGACGGAAGCCCTGGCCGCGGCGGGCCTGCCGTACGTGTCCCCCGGCGAGGAGACGACGCGGTCCACCCGCCTCACCCTGGTCCCGGCCTCCCTGGCGAAGGGCCTGGAGTACGACTACGTCCTCCTGGACGAACCCCGGGCGATCGTCGATGCGGAACCGGACGAACGCACGGGGCTGCGCCGCCTGTACGTCACGCTGACCCGAGCGGTCTCAGGCTTGATCATCACGCACACGGCCCCACTGCCGACGCAACTGACGTAACCCACGAACGCCCCACCCGGCTCCCGCGGACGCCGGGCTGCGTCCCCGCTCCCCGCTCCCCGCTCCCGCGGGCAGTCGTGCCGCTGGGGCGATGGGGGTACCTCCCGCTCGAGCGAAGCCGAGAGTGGGGGAGGGTGGGCGCGGACGGCACCCCGCACACGCCGGGCTGCGACAACACCCCCCACCCGGCGTCAGAGAGGCCTCAGTCCCCCAGCACGCCCCGCCACCGGCGCACGGCTTCCGCCGACACCGGCCCCGCCCACCCCTCCGGCCGAGCCGCGCCCCCGATGTGGAAGGCGTCGACACCCTCGCCCAACAGCCCAGGCACATGCTCCAACCGCAGCCCACCCCCCACCATCAACTGCTGCCCGTACCCGGGCTCCCCACGGCGGCCCGCCTCCGCACACAGCACAGCCAGACCCGAGTCGACCCCCTCCGCCGACCCGGCGGTCAGATACGTGTCCAGCCCGGGAAAGTCCGCGAGCTGCTTGCGCAGAGCATCACGGTCCGCCGCATGGTCGATCGCACGGTGGAACGTCCACCGGCACCCCTCCAGCTCGCCCGCGACCCGCTCCACCGCCGCCAGGTCCACCTGGCCGTCCGCGTCGAGGAAGCCGAGGACGAACTCCTCCGCCCCCGCCTCCCGCATCTCGCACGCCGCGGCGGCCAGCCGTTCCACCGCGCCCGCCGCGAAGCCGTCCGCGAGCCGCAGCATGACCCGGACGGGGATGTCCACGGCCGCGCGGATCGCCGTCACCGTCGCCGCCGCGGGGGTCAGCCCGTCGGCGGCCATGTCGGTGACCAGCTCGAGGCGGTCCGCACCTCCCGCCTGGGCGGCGACGGCGTCCTCGACGTCGAGGGCGATCACCTCCAGGACTGCACGCTTGCTCATGGGGCCCCATTCGTCGGCTCGGAACGGCTCCTACAGGTCTAGTCCAATCCAAGCCTACGCCCGGCAGCGGGCCCGGAAACGCCCACCCGCCGCTCAGCCGAAGATGTTCAGCTCCGCCGGGTCCACACCCGCCAGCTCGTACGACACCCCGTCCACCGGGCGCCCCGCGTACAGCCGCACCAGGGTGGGCCCGTCGCCGATGAAGCGCGCCGGGGGCCGTGCACCGGACGCGTCGCCCAGCCGCAGCGGCTCGTCCGCGTCGTCCAGGTCGGCGTGCAGCGGCACGTGCCCCCGCGCGCCGGTGACCTGCGCCAGCAGCGCGAGCGCGAACGGCAGACCCGAGCCCGCGTACGCCCCCGGCTCCCCGAGCGCGACGCGCACGTCCCCGGCGTGCACCCACTCGCCGAGCGCCAGCGCGTCCAGCCGCCCGCTCGACTTCGCGATGACCGGTCCGGCCTCGGTCATCCCGCGGTCCAGTTCGTCGAGGATCTCGGCGTGGGTCCAGCCGGACCGCTCGTCGATGTCCCGCTGGTTGCACGCGGGCGAGAACACGTCCTTCTCGTACCGGCTCTCCACCACCCGCGACAGCGCCGCCGAGCAGTGCGCCAGCACGTCCCGCACCGTCCAGCCCGGACACGCCGTCACCGGCAGCGCGAAGTCGCCGTCGCCACGCGCCCGCAGCAAGGGGAGCAGTACGTCCCGCTCGACGCCCAGCAGCCGTCCCGGCAGTTCGGGGTCCCGTACCTCGTACACATCCGCAGGAGTCGTCATGCGTCCACGCTAGTGGCGGCGCCGCCGCCGGGACGGACATCGCCGCGGAACGGCCGACGGGAGTCGCCGGCGGCCGGTGCGGGTCACGGACGGGCGGACGGGACCGTCAGGTCCGCGAGCTCACCCAGGAGCCTGGCCGCCGGCGCCGGGTCGACCAGCCACTTCAGGTGGCTGCCCGGCAGGGTGCGGACGTCGTAGGGGTTGTCCGGCGTCAGCTCGTCGCCCTCGCGGATCAGCCGGTCCTGCAGGGCGAGCGGCATGCTCGCGTCGTCGGCGAGGCGGACGTACGTCTTCGGGATCGTGCCCCAGGTCGCCGCCTGCGCCCGGTCGGCGGAGGTGCCGACGTCCAGGTTCTCGTCCGGCTGGAAGGTGTTGAGGAAGGCCAGGAACTCCTCGTCGGTGCCGTCGGCGAGGAAGGCCGCCCTGAACGCCGTGAGGGCGGCCGGGTCGGCGGTGCGGAAGTTGACGCGGAGCAGGCCGAGTTCGGCGGGGTTCCCGGCCGCGGCCAGGGCCAGTGACGCGGCGTCGACCTCGGCCATCTCGGGCTCGGCGTAGTAGTCGCCCACGTCGAGCGCGACCGGGCACCACGCCGAGACGTAGACGATGCGGTCGATCAGGTCGGGCCGTGCGTTGGCCGCGGCGGTGGCCGTGGCGCCGCCCCGGCTGTGCGAGACGAGGATCACCGGGCCGTTCCGCTTCGCCCGCTCCAGGACGCCGATGAGGTGCGCGGCGTTGTCGGCGAGCGTGACGCCCTTGATCGCGCCGGGCGCGGTGGCGAGTCCTTCGGGATCCTGCGGCGCCTGGTAGGCGCGGGTGAAGGTGGCCCCGAAGCCGTGACCGGGCAGGTCGACGGCGACCGAGCGGTGTCCGAGGAGTCCGAGCTCGGCCTGGAGCGGCGCGAAGGAGAACGAGTTGGCGAAGGCCCCGTGGACCAGGACGAACGTCGGCTGGCTGCTCACTGCTTCCGGTCTCCTTCGGGTCGGGAGCCTGCGAGGTGGCGTACGCACGGCAGTTGGCGCTCCGGCGGATCACACTACGCAGCGGAAGATCACCGGCACCAGCCGTTATCAGCCCTTCCGTTTGTGTACATGTCCCACGGTCGGCGTCCGCGGCGCGCCGGGAGACGAAAGGCGGTTGCGCCGGGCGTCCCGTCCGGCCAGGGTGCCGGGGATGACCGTCCCACCGGGAGTTGATGTGCCGTCCCCTCGTACCCCCTCCGTCAGCACGTTCCGCATCACGGACGACAAGGCCGGGCCGTACGGCATCGCGGCCGGCCCCGACGGCGCGCTCTGGCTCACGCTGGTGCACCGTGGCAGCGTCGCCCGCCTCGCCCTCGACGGCGCGTTCGAGGAGTACGCCCTGGACGCGGCCGGCTGCCGTCCCACGGTCGTCGCGGCCGGCCCGGACGGCGCGCTGTGGTTCACCCGTCATCAGGACCACCGGATCGGTCGCGTCACCACGGACGGCGAGGTGACGTCCTTCGCGCTGCCGACCGCCGACGGCGGGCCGTACGGCATCACGGCGGGGCCCGACGGCGCGCTGTGGTTCACGGAGACGACCGGCGACCGCATCGGCCGCATCACCCCCGGCGGGGAGGTCACGGAGTTCGCGCTGCCGGTCGCGGGCGGTTTCCCCTCCGCGATCACCACGGGTCCGGACGGCGCGCTGTGGTTCACGCTGAACGGCGCGAACGCGATCGGCCGCATCACCGTCGACGGCGACACCGCCGTGCATCCCCTGCCCACGGAAGCCGCCGGCCCGGTCGGCATCGCCGCGGACGGGAGGGCGGTCTGGTTCGCCGAGATCCTGGCGGGACAGATCGGCAGGATCCTGCCCGACGGCCGGATCACGGAGTTCCCCCTGCCCGACCGCTCGGCCAAACCGCACGCGGTCGTCGCCGCGGCCGACGGTGAGTGCTGGTTCACGGAATGGGGCGCGGGCCGCATCGGCCGCGTCACGGAGACCGGCGAGATCACCGAGCACGCCCTTCCGGACCCGTCCTCCGAGCCCCACGGGATCACCGTGGGCCCGGACGGCGCCCTGTGGACGGCCCTGGAGACGGGCGGGGTGGCGCGGGTGGAGAGGCTGCCGTGACGCCGTACGTCCAGGACCCCGCCCGGCGCCCCGGGAAGGCCGAGCGGGCCGAGCCGATGCCGTGACGCACCGGACGTGACCGGAAACAATGGGGTCATGGCCGACACCCAAGACCTCCGTGACCGTTTCGTCCGTGCCCTCGAAGGCGCGCGGGGATCCTCGGAGGGTCCTGATCCCGTGCCGTACGCGGAGCATCTGCTCGCCCGCTGGCAGGAGCCGCAGCGGCGGTACCACACGGTCGATCACCTCACGGCGGTCCTCGACCGCGTCGACGAGCTGGCGGACCACGCCGACGACCCCGACGTCGTACGGCTCGCCGCGTGGTTCCACGACGCCGTCTATCTGCCGGACCGGTCCGAGAACGAGGAGCGGTCCGCCCGGCTCGCCGAGCGCGCGCTGCCGGAGGCCGGGGTGTCCGCGGCGAAGACCGAGGAGGTCGCCCGGCTGGTGCGGCTCACCGTGACGCACGACCCGGCCGACGACGACCGCGACGGCCAGGTGCTCTGCGACGCCGACCTCGCGATCCTCGCCGCCGCGCCGTCGGCGTACGCCGCCTACACCGCCGCCGTCCGCGAGGAGTACCACTTCGTCCCGAACGACGACTTCCGCGAGGGCCGCGCCGGCATTTTGCGCCAACTCCTCGGCCTGCACCGTCTGTTCCGCACCCCGTACGGGCAGGAGCACTGGGAGGCCACCGCCCGGTACAACCTGCGCGCCGAGCTGGAAATGCTGTCGACCCCGCCCCCGCCCTCCGCCTAGCCTCCCCCTCATGCACGCATCGGGAGCGGAACAGGTGGAGGCGGCCGTCGCGCACAGTGTGGCGGCCCTGGGGGCGGTCACCGACCGCGACTGGGCGGGGGTCCGGGCCGGACGGCTGGAGTGGACCTGCCGGGAGACGGCCGAGCACGTCGCGGGCGATCTCATCGGGTACGCGACGCAGCTCGCGGGCCGTGAGCAGGACGCGTACGCGCCCTTCGACATCGCGCTGCTGGACGACGCCGACAACGCGGGCACCCTCCGCGTGGTGTCCGCCATGGGCGTCCTGCTCGCCGCCGCCGTCCGCACCACCCCCCGCTCCGTGCGCGCCTTCCACCCGTTCCCCTTCCGGCACGCGAGCCGTGAGGGCTTCGCCGCGATGGGCATCGCCGAGGTGCTGCTGCACACGCACGACATCGCCGAGGGCCTGGGCATCGCGTACGAACCGCCCGCCGATCTCTGCGAGTTCGTGCTCACGCGGATCTTCCCGCACGTCCGGCCGGACCCGTCGCCCTGGCCCACGCTGCTGTGGGCGACCGGCCGCGGCGAGCTGGAGGGGCGGGAGCGGGTCACCACGTGGCGCTGGTACAACAACCCGGTGCTGCGCTCCGAGCGGCTCCACCTGGAGGGCGTCACCCCGGCGGTCGCCGCGAGCCTGTCCGTCGCGGGTGACGGCGGCTTCACCTGGGCGGGCGGCGCCCCGGCCGAGGGCACGCGCGTGGGGGCCGGCATCGGCGTCAAGCAGTACGAGGAGGGCACGTTCCTCCCGGAGTGGGGCATGTACGTGCTGGTCCGCCGGGAGGACGACCGCGCGGTGGGCGCGATGGGCTTCCACGGCGCGCCCGCCGACGGCCGGGTCGAGATCGGCTACGACCTCGTCGTGGAGGCCCGCGGGAACGGCTACGCGACCGAGGCCCTGCGCACCCTGTCGGCGTGGGCGCTCGACCAGGACGCCGTGCACACCGTGGTGGCCGTCGTCGAGGAGCCGAACGTGCCGTCGCAGAAGGTCGTGACCCGCGCCGGGTTCACCGAGGTGTCCCGGCAGGAGGGCCGGATCACCTACGAGCTGCGGGCCTGACTCAGACCTGACGGCCCGTCCGCCAGGCTCCCTTGCGCCGCCGCAGCCCCGCCCCGTGCAGCAGCCGCACCACCTCGCGGCTGCTGACCTCGACCGCGCCCGCGCGCACCGCGTCCGCGTACCGGTGAGCGGGGATGTCGTAGTGGTCGCGTTCGAAGGCGCGGCGGGGCACGCCGAGGCCGGCGGCGAAGAGGTGCAGCTCGGCGTAGGAGACGTCGCTCACCAGGTGGGACCAGAGGCGGCCGTGGCCCGGCCAGGCGGGCGGGTCGATGTACACGGTCACGTGGCGTCCGCCCCGCCGAGTCCGCCGACCGCCGCGACCTTCACGCCCGCCTTGTGGCACACCCAGTGCGGGTCGGGGCCCAGCTCGGGCTCGACCTCCAGCGCGTGCGGGTCGCCGCTGCCGCACACGGGACACAGCGGCCAGCGTCCGTACCGCTCCAGCAGGGCGTCCTGCACGTCCTGCGCGACGAGACCGGCCAGGAAGCCGGCGCCCTCCGGCCACTGCTCGACCCACCAGCGGCGGTGCGCGACGGAGTCCTCGACCAGGGACACGACGTCCGCCTCGGCGACCCCGCGCGACATCAGGTCGGCCAGCACGAGGGCGCGTGCCGCGTGCAACGCTTGTTCCAGGGGCGGAGGGGGGCCGGGTGCGTGCTGGGGGTCCATGTCCCCATTGTGCGCACTCTTGACCCGGAGCCCGCGACGAAAATATCTTTCATTTCGTGACCAATGACGTGAAGGAAATTTTCGGGAGCGCCGGCGCCCCACCCGCGCCGCCCGCGCCCGCCGCCCTCGCGGCCAAGGTGCGCACGCTCGCCCCGTCGATGACGCGCTCCATGCAGCGCGTCGCCGAGGCCGTCGCCGACGACCCGGCCGGCTGTGCCGCCCTCACGGTCACCGGCCTCGCCGAGCTGACCGGCACCAGCGAGGCCACGGTCGTCCGCACGGCCCGCCTGCTCGGCTACCCGGGCTACCGCGACCTGCGGCTCGCCCTGGCCGGCCTGGCCGCCCAGCAGCAGTCCGGGCGCGCCCCCGCGATCACCACGGACATCGCCGTGGACGACCCCATCGCCGACGTGGTCGCCAAGCTCGCCTACGACGAGCAGCAGACCCTCGCCGACACCGCCGCCGGACTGGACACCGTCCAGCTCGCCGCCGCCGTGACCGCCCTCGCGGGTGCCCGCCGCACCGATGTGTACGGCGTCGGCGCGTCGGGACTGGTCGCCCAGGATCTCACCCAGAAACTGCTGCGCATAGGCCTGATGGCGCACGCCCACAGCGACCCGCACCTCGCCGTGACCAACGCCGTGCAGCTGCGCTCCGGGGACGTGGCCATCGCCATCACCCACTCCGGCACCACCGGCGACGTCATCGAGCCGCTCCGGGTCGCCTTCGAGCGCGGCGCCACGACGGTCGCGGTCACCGGCCGCCCCGACAGCCCCGTCACGCAGTACGCCGACCACGTCCTGACCACCTCCACGGCCCGCGAGAGCGAGCTGCGCCCGGCCGCGATGTCCTCCCGTACGGGTCAACTGCTCGTCGTGGACTGCCTGTTCGTGGGTGTCGCCCAGCGCACCTACGACGCCGCGGCGCCCGCCCTCTCGGCGTCGTACGAGGCGCTGGCGCACCGCCACCGGGCGACCCGCAGGGGTCCGTGAGGGCGGACCCCGCCGCGCACCGGCCGCGTGCGCGCCCCCGCCGTACCCCCTTCCGAGCCGCCGGCCCCGACCGAAAGAACACCGCCCATGACCTCCACCTCGCCCGACCGTGATCTGCGCTCCCAGCTCGAGACCCTGACCACCGAGGCGTACCGGCCGGAGCTGGCGGACGTCGACCGGCTGCCCACGCCGGAGATCGCGCGGCTGATGAACGCCGAGGACGCCACGGTCGCGGGCGCGGTCGCGGAGCAGGTGCCCGCCATCGCCGCCGCGATCGACGCCGTGGCGGAGCGGATGGCGCGCGGCGGCCGGCTGGTCTACGCCGGCGCGGGCACGGCGGGGCGGCTGGGCGTGCTGGACGCCTCCGAGTGCCCGCCCACCTTCAACACGGACCCCGCGAGGGTCGTCGGCCTGATCGCGGGCGGGCCCGAGGCCATGGTGAACCCGGTCGAAGGCGCCGAGGACTCCCCCGAGCTGGCCGAGTCCGACCTCGCCGCGCTCGGCCTCACCGCCGACGACACGGTGGTCGGCATCTCCGCCTCCGGCCGCACCCCGTACGCGGTCGGCGCGGTCGCGTACGCCCGGAAGCACGGGGCGCTCACCGTGGGACTGTCGTGCAACCGGGACAGCGCGCTCGCGGCGGCGGCCGAGCACGGCATCGAGGTGGTCGTGGGCCCTGAGTTCCTCACCGGCTCCACCCGCCTCAAGGCCGGCACGGCGCAGAAGCTCGTGCTGAACATGATCTCGACGATCACGATGATCCGGCTCGGCAAGACCTACGGGAACCTGATGGTCGACGTGCGCGCCTCCAACGAGAAGCTGCGCGCCCGCTCCCGCCGGATCGTCGCCCAGGTCACGGGCGCCGACGACGAGGCCGTGGAACACGCCCTCGCCGCCACGGACGGCGAGGTCAAGAACGCGATCCTGGTACTGCTGGCCGGCGTGGACGGCCCGACGGCGGCCCGGCTCCTGGACGAGTCCGACGGCCATCTGCGGGCGGCGCTGTCCCGCGCGGGCGGGTGAGGGGCGCGCCCCTGGTGAGAGGCGGGCTTCCGGGCCCCAGATGAGGGTCTAGCCTCGCCGTCGCAGCCCCGCGTACACCGTGGTGCCCAGGACGAGCGCGGTCAGGCCGACGGTGGCGGCGAGGGTGATCCGTCTGCTGTCCTCCTGCTCCGGGCCGTCCGGCATCCGCGGGTCGAGGAGGTCCAGCGGGTCCTTGACGATCGTGACCCGGTCGCCCGCCTTCGCCTGCCCGAAGCAGTTCTCCTGCTGGGAGACCCGGTGGACGCGCCGCTCGCCGTCCAGCTCCCGGAGCGTGCAGAACATGCTCGGTCCCCGTCGGCGCTCCTCGTCGACGACCTGGACGACCACGGCGTCCACCGGCTCGCCCACCGCCCCCATGTACCCCTCGTACACGGCGGGGGAGGCGAACATCATCAGGGCGAGACCCCCGAAGGAGACGGTGACCGCCGCGCCTGCCCGGTGCCAAACGCCGCCCACGAGCCACGCCGCGACGGCGACGGCCGCCAGGCCGACGACGACACCCAGCCACGTGACCCACGCGGCGACGGCGGCACCCAGGAGCAGCCCTGCCGTCACGCCGAAGGCCCACAGCAGGGAGTTGCCGATCTTGCGCCGCTCCCCCGCGGGCCGGACGTCCTCGGCGCCGTCCGGCACCGGTACCGCCCCGGTCCCCCTCATCTTTCCCCCGCCCTTTCGACAGTCGTCCGTCCGACCAGGCATCGTAGGGCCTGGCCGTTCCGGCACCAGGGCCACCCTGGCCGCGCTTCGTGGTGCACGCTGGAACAATGGCCCCACCCACACGGAGACCACCATGAACCACGCACAGCTCACCGCCCTCGGCCGGGCGCTGCGTGTGCTCGGTGAGCACGGCGAGGCGCTCTCCGCCGACACCCCGGACTCCCGGCTGCACGAGGTGCGTGACGACCTGCGGCGGGCGCTGGACCTGCTGGAGGACACCGTCACCACGGCGCCGCCCAGCACGCGCTGCGCCGAGCACCCCACGGGGCCGGTCGACGAGAGCGCCCCGGACCTGTGCCTGCTCTGCGAGACCCGGCGCCGCGCCGCCCGCCGCGCCGAGTTCAACGGCCCGGCCCCGCAGGCCCGGCCCGCCGGTCCCGCGCCCTCGCGCTACGGGGTGCGCGGCGACCGCCCGCAGCCGCAGCAGCGCTGGCTGCCGGAGATGTGGAACGGCCAGGCGTGGCAGCTGTGCGGCACCCCGCGCCGCGACCGCCGCGAGGCGGAACTCTTCGTCAAGGCCCAGCTCCGCACGGTCCGCCCGGCGATGGCCTACCGCGTCGTCCACGAGTTCACCGACTACGAGGTGCTCCGCGTCTGGGGCAACCCGGTCCACGTGGACATCGAACCGATGGGCAACATCTGAGCCGCGCGAGCCTCACGGCTCCTTGAACGGCACGGGGCGCGGCGCCCTGGCGTGACTCACGGCTGCCGACCAGCCACCCCGAGAGCGGGCGGCCCGCCCTCCGGGCCCCCGGCCCGAGCGTCTGGCGCGTCACCCCCGACCCGCCCGCCGGCCGGCCCCGCCACCGGGCCTCGGGCCGCCTGACGCTCCGGGCGCCGGTCCCCGGCAGTCGGGTCCGGCCGCCACGACGGCGGGACCCACAGCCCCGAGCGCGCCGAGAGCGAAGAACCCTCGGACCGGGACGAGCCCACGGCGGGGCCCCCGCCATCGGAGCCGCCCCGGAGCGTCACCCCCGGCCCGCCCGCCGGCCGGCCCCGCCACCGGACCCCAGACCGCCTGACACTCCGGACGCCGGCCCCCCGGCAGTCGGGTCCGGCCGCCACGACGGCGAGACCCACAGCCCCAAGCACGCCGAGTCACAGGGCTCCTCGGACCGGGACGAGCCGACCGCGCGACCCCGCGCCATCGGAGCCGACCCGGTCGGACGGCCCGTCGCGCTCTCGGGGCCGACACCGCATCCATGCCGGTGTTCGGGCTCACCCCGAACACCGAGCGGCGGCCACCCCCCGATGTCCTCGGGACAGTGGCCGCCGTCTCGTCCGGGCGCCGGCGAGCACTCCGCCCACCCGCCCGCAGGTGTCACGCCTTCGCCGGCTCCGCGGCCTCGGGCGCGCCCTCGGTGACGAGTGACTCCGCCCCGGCGGTGCCCCGCTGCTTCGGGATGAACGCCGCCACCACGAAGCCAAGCAGCGCCGCGCCCGCGCCGAGGGCGAGGACCGCGCGGAAGGCGTCCTCGGACGGCAGCGCGTACGGGCCGAACCGGGTCGTCATCTGCGCGAGGACCACACCGGCGACCGCGCTCGCCACGGACGTGCCGATGGAGCGCATCAGCGTGTTGAGGCTGTTCGCGGCGCCCGTCTCGGAGGCGGGCACGGCGCCCATGATGAGGGTCGGCATGGCGCCGTAGCAGAAGCCGATGCCGGCGCCGATGACGCAGGACGCCAGCACGAAGTGCCAGACCTCGCTCATCATCGCCACGTTCAGCCCGTAGCCGGCGGCCACGATCAGCGCGCCGATCATCAGCGTCACCTTCGGACCCCGCGCGCGGGAGACCAGCGCCGAGACCGGGGCCAGCGCCATCATCACCAGGCCGGACGGCGCCATGACCAGACCGGCGCTCAGCAGCGACTGGCCGAGGCCGTAACCGGTCTGCTCCGGCAGCTGCAGCACCTGCGGGATGACCAGCGACATGGAGAACATCGCGAAGCCGATCGCCACGGAGGCGAGGTTGGTGATCAGGACCTGGGGACGGGCGGTGGTGCGCAGGTCCACCAGCGGGCGGTCGGTGCGCAGCTCGAAGAAGCCCCAGGCGAGCAGGACGACGACGGACGCGGCGAACAGGCCGAGCGTGGTGCCGCTGGTCCAGCCCCAGTCGCCGCCCTTGGAGATCGCGAGCAGCAGGCAGATCAGTCCGGCCGCCATACCGGCCGCGCCCACCAGGTCGAACCGCCCGCCGGTCCGCACCTTCGACTCGGGCACCAGCGCGAGGACCAGCACGAGCGCGACGACGCCGAGCGCCGCGGAGGTCCAGAACAGCGCGTGCCAGTCGAAGTTGTCGGCGATCAGGGCGGCGAGCGGCAGGCCGAGCGCGCCGCCGACGCCGAGCGAGGCGCTGATCATCGCGGTGGCGGAGCCCAGCCGCTCCGCGGGGAGCTCGTCACGCAGGATGCTGATGCCCAGCGGGATGACACCGGACGACAGGCCCTGGAGGGCACGGCCCACGATCATCGGGGTGAGGCTGTCGCTGAGTCCGGCGACGACCGAGCCGACGACCAGCATGGCCATGCTGAGCAGCAGCATGCGCCGCTTGCCGTACATGTCGCCGAGCCGGCCCATCACGGGCGTGGCGACGGCGGCGGCCAGCAGGGTGGCGGTGACGGCCCAGGCCGCGTCCGACGCCGAGGCGTTCAGGTACTGCGGCAGCTGTCCCACGATCGGGATCACGAGCGTCTGCATCAGCGAGACGACGATCCCGCCGAGCGCCAGCACGGGTACCACGGCACCCGTCCTCGGCGGCGCGGCGGTGCCGGTCGTGACGGATCTTTCGGGTGCGTCGGACATGAAGGAGGTCTCCGGAAGAGTCAGATCTGCTTGACTCGAGCAACTTTAATCTCCTTGATTGACGCAAGCAAATGAAAACCACGTGACAGTCACATGACATGGACCACGCAGCAGAGAGGCGCGGCGCCCTCCGCCGGAGGACACCGCGCCACGCCCGGAACCGGGCCGGGACTCAGCTCAGCGAGGTCAGCGACGCCGCGTCGTACGAGGTCAGCTCGTCGAAGCGGCCGGCCAGCACCTTCGCCGCCCACTCCGGGTCCTGGAGGACCGCACGGCCCACCGCGACCATGTCGAACTCGTCGCGCTCCAGGCGGTCGAGCAGGTCGTCGATGCCCCGCAGCCCGGCGCCCTCGCCGAGGAAGGCACGGCCGAACTCGCCGTCCAGGCCGACCGATCCGACCGTGATGGCGGGACGCCCGGTCAGCTTGCGGGTCCAGCCGGCCAGGTTGAGGTCGGAGCCGTCGAACTCGGGGAGCCAGTAGCGGCGGGTGGACGCGTGGAAGGCGTCGACGCCGGCCGTGGCGAGCGGGGTGAGGATCGCCTCCAGCTCCTCGGGGGTCTCGGCGAGACGGGCGCCGTAGTGGTCGGACTTCCACTGCGAGAAGCGGAAGACGACCGGGAAGCCGGGCGACACGGCCGCGCGCACGGCCTGCACGATTTCCACGGCGAACCGGGTGCGGGCCACCGGGTCGCCGCCGTAGGCGTCGGTGCGGCGGTTGGTGCCCGCCCACAGGAACTGGTCGATGAGGTAACCGTGGGCCCCGTGCAGCTCCACACCGTCGAAGCCGATGCGCTCGGCGTCGGCCGCCGCCTTCGCGAACGCCGCCACGACGTCGTCGATGTCGGCCTGGGTCATCTCCTTGCCGCCCTCGGCGCCGTCCAGGCGCAGCCCCGACGGGCCGACCGCCGGCGCCTCCGGGAAGGGCGGCTGCCCCTGCTCGCGGACCATGCCGACGTGCCACAGCTGCGGCACGATCCGCCCCCCGGCCGCGTGCACCGCCTCCGCGACCTTCGCCCAGCCGGCCAGCTGCTCCTCCCCGTGGAACCGGGGGATCCGGTCGCTGATGCCGGCGGACGGGTGGTCGACGTACGTGCCCTCGGTGACGATCAGCCCCACCCCGGCGGCGGCCCGGCGCGCGTAGTACGACACGACGTCCTCCCCCGGCACGCCGCCCGGCGAGAACTGGCGGGTCATGGGCGCCATGACGATGCGGTTGGGCACGGTCAGCCCGTTCAGGGCGACAGGCCGGGCCAGGACCTCGGCGGCACGTCCGGTGGCCTCGGAGGCGGCGACGGTCATAAGGAGAACTCCTCGCGGATACTCGACGGTATGTGTACGTGCATACAACGCACTCTCCGTCGAACCCGCGCACGGCGGTGAGCATTCCCGTCCCTCCCCCGCCCGTACCCGTGACACCGGTCACCTCGTGAGGGCGCCCGGACACGCCGGAGGGCGGCACCCCCTGTGCGGGAGTGCCGCCCTCCGGACCTCGGACGGGTCCGAACCTGACGGGTCAGGCTCAGAAGTCCATGTCACCGCCGGGCATGCCGCCGCCGGCCGGGGCCGCGGCCTTCTCCGGCTTGTCGGCGATGACGGCCTCGGTGGTGAGGAACAGCGCGGCGATCGACGCGGCGTTCTGCAGCGCGGAGCGCGTCACCTTGGCCGGGTCGATGATGCCTTCGGCGATCATGTCGACGTACTCGCCGGTCGCGGCGTTCAGACCGTGGCCGACCGTGAGGTTGCGGACCTTCTCCACGACGACGCCGCCCTCGAGACCACCGTTGACGGCGATCTGCTTCAGCGGGGCCTCCAGGGCGAGCTTCACGGCGTTGGCGCCGGTCGCCTCGTCACCCTCGAGCTCCAGCTTCTCGAACACCTGGGAGGCCTGGAGCAGGGCCACGCCACCACCGGCGACGATGCCCTCCTCGACGGCCGCCTTGGCGTTGCGCACGGCGTCCTCGATGCGGTGCTTGCGCTCCTTGAGCTCCACCTCGGTGGCGGCGCCGGCCTTGATGACCGCGACACCCCCGGCGAGCTTCGCCAGGCGCTCCTGCAGCTTCTCGCGGTCGTAGTCCGAGTCGCTGTTCTCGATCTCGGCGCGGATCTGGTTCACGCGGCCCTGGACCTGGTCGGCGGAGCCGGCGCCGTCGACGATGGTGGTCTCGTCCTTGGTGATGACCACCTTGCGGGCCTTGCCCAGCAGGTCGACGGTGGCGTTCTCCAGCTTGAGGCCGACCTCCTCGGAGATGACCTCGCCGCCCGTGAGGATGGCGATGTCGCCGAGCATGGCCTTGCGGCGGTCGCCGAAGCCCGGGGCCTTGACGGCGACGGACTTGAAGGTGCCGCGGATCTTGTTGACGACCAGGGTCGACAGGGCCTCGCCCTCGACGTCCTCGGCGATGATCAGCAGCGGCTTGCCCGACTGCATGACCTTCTCCAGGAGCGGGAGCAGGTCCTTGACGTTGGAGATCTTGGAGTTGGCGATCAGGATGTACGGGTCGTCGAGGACGGCCTCCATACGCTCCATGTCGGTGGCGAAGTACGCCGAGATGTAGCCCTTGTCGAAGCGCATACCCTCGGTGAGCTCCAGCTCCAGACCGAAGGTCTGGGACTCCTCGACGGTGATGACGCCTTCCTTGCCGACCTTGTCCATGGCCTCGGCGATGAGCTCGCCGATCTGGACGTCGGCGGCGGAGATGGAGGCGGTGGAGGCGATCTGCTCCTTGGTCTCCACGTCCTTCGCCTGCTCGAGCAGGGCGGCGGAGACGGCCTCGACGGCCTTCTCGATACCGCGCTTCAGGGCCATCGGGTTGGCGCCGGCGGCGACGTTGCGCAGGCCCTCCTTGACCAGGGCCTGGGCGAGGACGGTCGCGGTGGTCGTACCGTCACCGGCGACGTCGTCCGTCTTCTTGGCGACTTCCTTGACCAGCTCGGCGCCGATCTTCTCGTACGGGTCCTCGAGCTCGATCTCCTTGGCGATGGAGACACCATCGTTGGTGATCGTGGGGGCGCCCCACTTCTTCTCGAGGACGACGTTGCGGCCCTTGGGGCCGAGCGTCACCTTCACGGCGTCCGCGAGCTGGTTCATGCCGCGCTCGAGGCCGCGCCGCGCCTCCTCGTCGAACGCGATGATCTTGGCCATGTGAAGTGGTCCCTCCAGGACTGGGGGTGATTCCTTCGGACCGCGCCCGCGCCCGCGACGGACGGCTCGCCGGCCGTGTGGTTCCTTGCCCCACGTGACCTGGCGGGCCTCACCGACCCGGTCCTTCGTTGTCACTCTCACCTTCAGAGTGCTAACGCCAATGATTAGCACTCGACCCCCGAGAGTGCAAGGCGCGCTCGCGGAGCGGCGGTAATTTCGAGAGGTCCCCGAGAGCCCTGCGAGCCAGTGGCGCCAAGGGCTCCGACCGGCGCTCAGCCACGGGCGAACACGGCGCGCGCGGCGCGTGCGCCTAGGCATGACGAAGGGCCCGCACCCCGAGGGGTGCGGGCCCTGTCGCCGGCAGAAGATGTCGCGTGCTGCTGGTAGCGCGTTCAGGCGGTGACGCGAACCATGTCGGCCTGCGGGCCCTTCTGACCCTGCGAGATCTCGAACTCGACCCGCTGGCCCTCTTCAAGGGTGCGGTAGCCGTCCATCTGGATCGCGCTGTAGTGGACGAAAACATCCGCACCACCGTCGACCGCGATGAAGCCGTACCCCTTCTCCGCGTTGAACCACTTGACGGTGCCCTGAGCCATGCCTAACTCCCCTATTACTGGCCCTTGCACAGATCCACACTTCGCGGACCCGGGTCAGACCTCACCCCCCAACGGTTGGGGGCGTGCGCCGGAACGCGTCGACCGCGGCTGAATGTATCTGTCCAACTGCCGTCTGCAACAGGTCAATCGGACGAGAAATCTGGACGCTACCGGTCCGGAATGTGGCAAGAATTCGCCAGAATTCAGGGCAAGTCGGGCCGGGCAAAGGAGACAAAGGCCGCGAAAGGAGCCCGCACTTTGGCTACATCCAGTCGGGTCCGCGGCAGGAATTCAGGGTTCTCGATCAATGGATCGGGAGCGCGTTCCCCAACTCTACCGCGCTCAACCTCATGGAATTGCCCCCTCCGGATCTCTCACGGAGGGGGCAAAGTCCTGAACGCTCGGTAACGGTCATTACCGAAGGTAATGATCAGCCTCCGGCGACCGCCGGAATGATCGAGACGCCGGCACCCTCCGGGGTGGCCGTCTCCAGCCCCTGCTCGAAGCGCACGTCGTCGTCGTTGACGTACACGTTCACGAACCGGCGCAGCTTGCCCTGGTCGTCCAGGACCCGCGCGGCGATGCCGGTGTGGTTCTTCTCGAGGTCCTGGATGACCTCGCCCAGGGTGGTCCCCTCGGCGGCGACCTCGGCCTTGCCCCCGGTGTAGGTGCGCAGAATGGTAGGGATACGAACGGTAACGCTCACTTTGAACCTCCGGTCAGGAAATGGCGAAGCGGCTCAGACGAGCCCGGCCTCACGGAACGACTCAAGACTGGGACGAATCGTCGCCGTGAGCCCCGTCCCCGCCACCGCGTCCAGCGTCTTGAGCCCGTCCCCGGTGTTCAGCACCACCGTGGTGAGGGACGGATCCAGCACCCCGTCCTCGATCAGCTTCTTCGTCACGCCGACCGTGACCCCGCCCGCGGTCTCCGCGAAGATGCCCTCGGTCCGCGCCAGCAGCTTGATCGCCTCGACCACCTGCGCGTCCGTGACGTCCTCCACCGCGCCGCCGGTGCGCCGGGCGATGTCGAGCACGTACGGCCCGTCCGCCGGGTTGCCGATGGCCAGGGACTTGGCGATGGTGTCCGGCTTCTGCGGGCGGACCACGTCGTGCCCGGCCTTGTACGCGGTGGAGACCGGCGAGCAGCCCGCCGCCTGGGCGCCGAAGATCTTGTACGGCTTGTCCTCGACGAGCCCGAGCTTGATCAGCTCCTGCAGACCCTTGTCGATCTTCGTCAGCTGCGAGCCGGACGCGATCGGGACCACGATCTGGTCCGGGAGCCGCCAGCCGAGCTGCTCGCAGACCTCGTACGCGAGGGTCTTGGAGCCCTCGGCGTAGTACGGCCGCAGGTTGACGTTGACGAAGCCCCAGCCCTCGCCGGCCGGGTCGCCGATCAGCTCGGAGCAGAAACGGTTCACGTCGTCGTAGTTGCCCTCGATGCCGACGAGCTCGCCGCCGTAGACGGCGGCCATGACGATCTTGCCCTGTTCCAGGTCGTGCGGGATGAACACGCAGGAGCGGAAGCCGGCCCGGGCGGCGGCGGCGCCGACCGCGCCGGCCAGGTTGCCGGTGGAGGAGCAGGACAGGGTGGTGAAGCCGAAGGCGCGCGCGGCCTCCAGGGCCTGGGCGACGACCCGGTCCTTGAAGGAGTGCGTGGGGTTGCCGGAGTCGTCCTTGACGTAGAGGCCGCCGGTGACGCCCAGTTCGCGGGCGAGGTTGTCGGCCTGGACGAGCTTGGTCCAGCCGGGGTTCAGGTTGGGCTTGGTCGCCACGTCCGCGGGGACGGGCAGCAGCGGCGCGTAGCGCCAGATGTTCGCGGGACCCGCCTCGATGCGCTTGCGGAGCTCTTCGGTGTCGTACCCGGAGAAGTCGTAGGCGATCTCCAGCGGGCCGAAACACTCCTCGCAGGCGAAGACCGGACCGAGGGGCACGCGGTGGCCGCACTCGCGGCAGGACAGCGCGGCGGCGGGGCCGAGGTCGACGGTGTTCGCGGAGTCGGTGGTGCTTGCAAAAGTCTGCACAGCCATGGAGGCGAGGCCCTTTCTCCTCATCTTCCTCACGACGCACTTCGCCGTGAGACGGATTTGGCACCTTCCCTAGCCGGGAGCCTCGCCACGTCCGCGTGACAAGTACCGACTGGAGGGTTGCCGGGGCTTCATCGGGCCGTATCCCTCTGCCCCTCTGGATGAGCGGTGTTCAGTTGTCCGCCCCGACACCCCCCGGGATGCGGGGTCCGTCGGCGCTGTTCAAGACTGTAACCGAAGGCCCGGACGGCGGAGAGAGCCGTCCGCACACCGAGATGGACCGCCCCCGGCCAGTGAGGAGTCCGCCGTGCTGGAAGAAGTCGAGCGCTGGCTGATCGAGCGCTCCTGGTCGGTTTCCGACCGTCCGCTGCACCGGATCCTGGCGGCGAAACGCTCCTCGGGACAGACGGTGAGCGTGGTGCTGCCCGCGCTGAACGAGGAGGCCACGGTCGGCGACATCGTCTCCGTCATCCGGCACGACCTGGTGCTCCAGGTGCCCCTGGTCGACGAGGTCGTGGTGATCGACTCCGGTTCCACCGACCGCACCTCCGAGGTGGCCGCGGCGGCCGGCGCGACCGTCGTCCACCGGGACGCCATCCTGCCCCGCCTGCCTGCCGTGCCCGGCAAGGGCGAGGTGCTGTGGCGGTCGCTGCTGGTCACGCGCGGTGACATCGTGTGCTTCGTCGACGCGGACCTGCGGGAGTTCTCGTCGGACTTCGTCACCGGCATCGTCGGCCCGCTGCTCACCGACCCCGGCCTCCAGCTGGTCAAGGCCATGTACGACCGGCCGATGACGACGGCCGACGGGAGCATCACCGGCGCGGGCGCCGGGCAGGGCGGCCGCGTCACCGAGCTGATGGCCCGCCCGCTGCTCAACATGCACTGGCCGCAGCTCGCCGGTTTCGTCCAGCCGCTGGGCGGCGAGTACGCGGCCCGCCGCGGCCTGCTCGAACAGCTCCCGTTCCCCGTCGGCTACGGCGTCGAGCTGGGCATGCTGGTCGACGCCCTGCACCTGGTGGGCCTGGACGCGCTGGCCCAGGTGGACGTGGGCGTGCGCAAGCACCGGCACCAGGACGGGCAGGCGCTCGGCCGGATGGCCGCCGCGATCTACCGCACCGCGCAGCTGCGGCTGGCCCGCGCGCATCTGCTCCGACCGTCGCTGACCCAGTTCGAGCGCGCCGGGGACGCCTTCGAGCCCCGCACGTACTCGGTGGACACCGAGGAGCGGCCGCCGATGCGGGACGTCGCGGAGTACCAGTCCCGCAAGGTGGCCTGACCCCGTCCGTCACCGACCGGTGTGACGCACCGGCACGTTTGAGGCCCGGGGGGCCGGGCTAGGTTGAGGCGTATGGCTTCAAGCTTCGGTGCAGCTCAGGTGCTGGTCGCCTCCAATCGGGGGCCGGTGTCGTACGCGGTGGCGGACGACGGTTCGCTGAGGAGCAGGCGGGGCGGCGGGGGACTGGTCTCCGGCCTCTCGGCCATCGGCCCCGAGTCGGGCGCCCTGTGGGTGTGCTCGGCACTGTCCGACGGCGACCGCGAGGCCGTGCGGCGCGGCGTCGGGGAGGACGGCGTGCGGATGCTGGACGTCCCGGCGGACGTGCACGCGGACGCGTACAACGGCATCGCGAACTCGGTGCTGTGGTTCGTCCACCACATGCTGTACCAGACGCCGCTGGAGCCGGTGTTCGACGCCGAGTTCCGCCGCCAGTGGGCGTCGTACGAGACGTACAACCGCGCGTTCGCCGAGGCGCTGGCCGAGGAGGCCGCCGAGGGCGCGGCCGTCCTGGTGCAGGACTACCACCTGACCCTGGTCCCCGGCATGCTCCGCGAGCTGCGCCCCGACCTGCGCATCGGGCACTTCTCGCACACGCCGTGGGCGCCGCCCGAGTACTTCGCGATGCTGCCCGACGACATCGCGCGGCAGGTGCTGCGCGGCATGCTCGGCGCCGACCGGCTCGGCTTCCTCACCCGCCGCTGGGCGGACGCGTTCACCGCGTGCTGCGAGCGGTTCGCCGGCGGGCTCGGCGACACCCGCGTCGGGGTGCACGGCCTGGGCGCCGACGCGGACTTCCTGCGCGCCCGCTCGCACGAGGCGGACGTCGACGAGCGGATGGCCGCGCTGAAGGAGGAGATCGGCGAGGGGCGCCGGACGATCGTCCGCGTCGACCGCACCGAGCTGTCCAAGAACATCGTGCGCGGCCTGCTGGCGTACCGGCAGCTGCTGGACGACCGGCCCGAGTGGCGCGAGCGCGTGGTGCACGTCGCCTTCGCCTACCCGTCCCGGCAGGACCTCGCCGTCTACCGCGACTACACGGCCGAGGTGCAGCGGCTCGCCGAGGAGATCAACGAGCAGTACGGCACGCCCGGCTGGCGGCCGGTCGTCCTGCACGTCAAGGACGACTTCGCCCGCTCCCTGGCCGCGTACCGGCTGGCCGACGTGGCCCTCGTCAACCCCATCCGCGACGGCATGAACCTGGTCGCGAAGGAGGTCCCGGTGGTCTCCGACACGGGCTGCGCCCTGGTGCTGTCCCGCGAGGCCGGCGCCCACGAGGAGCTGGGCGAGGACGCGATCACCGTCAACCCGTACGACGTCGTGCAGACGGCCGAGGCCCTGCACGAGGCGCTGTCGATGCGCCCCGAGGACCGTACGGAGCGCAGCAAGCGGCTGGTCGCGGCGGCGACGGCGCTGCCCCCGGCGCGGTGGTTCCTGGACCAGCTGGAAGCGCTGCGTGGATAGGTTGGGGCGCATGGCCAGTCAGACGGACTCCACGGACCCCGGCGACCTGCCGGCGCCCGCCACGCAGGCCGGGCGGGACGGACTCGACGCGCTCCTGGCCCGCCCGGGCAAGGCGCTGATCGCGCTCGACTTCGACGGCACGCTCGCGCCGATCGTGCCCGACCCCGAGCAGGCCCGCGCCCACCCGGACGCGGTGCCCGCGCTCGCCGCGCTCGCCCCGAAGGTCGCGGCGGTGGCCGTCGTCACCGGCCGCCCGCCGGGCGTCGCGGTCCGCCACGGCGGCTTCGCGGGCGTGCCGAATCTCGAGCACCTGGTGGTGCTCGGCCACTACGGCGCCGAGCGGTGGGACGCGGTCACCGGCACCGTCACCGCGCCCGCCCCGCACCCCGGTGTCGCCGCCGCCCGCGCCGAGCTGCCGGGGCTGCTGGACCGGGTGGGGGCGTGGCAGGGCACGTGGATCGAGGAGAAGGGGCGGGCGGTCGCCGTCCACACCCGCAGGGCGGCCGACCCGCAGGCCGCCTTCGAGGCCCTGCGCGAGCCGCTGACGGACCTCGCGACGCGGCACGGTCTCGTCGTGGAGCCGGGGCGGATGGTGCTGGAGCTGCGGCCGCCGGGCATGGACAAGGGGGTCGCGCTCCTGGAGTACGCGCGGGAGATCGGGGCGGGGTCGGTGCTGTACGCCGGGGACGACCTGGGCGACCTGGCGGCCTTCACGGCGGTGGACAAGCTGCGGGCGTCCGGGACACCGGGTGTGCTGGTGTGCAGCGGCAGCGAGGAGGTCACGGAGCTCCGGGAGCGGGCGGACCTGGTGGTCGACGGCCCGTCGGGAGTGGTGCGCCTGCTGCGCACGCTGGCGGCCCGGCTCGCCTGACGAGGGTGTCGACGGGCTGAGCTCAACCCCTCCGGCGTTCGAGGAGCGGGGTCCGGGGCGGAGCCCCGGGTACGGGAAGGGGCGGCGGGGGCGAGAGACCCCTACCGCTCCCCGCGCCGCGCTTCCCTGACCCGCCGCAAGCGGTTCACCGTCACGGGATCGTGGGCCAACGCCCGCGGGTCGTCGAGCAACGCGTTGAGAAGTTGGTAGTACCGCACCGGTACAAGCCCCAGCTCCTCCCGGATCACCCGCTCCTTCGCCCCCGGCGACACGACCCCCCGCCGCTCCAGCGCGAGCACCTCCCGCTCGAGGCGCCCCAGCTCCTCAGCCTCAGCCTCACCCATGCCGGGCAGGCTACCCCGCACTGTCCGCCCGCACGGCCGCGGCCTGCAGCTCCCCGAGCACGGCCGCCGGGCTGCCCCCCGGCTCCACGGCCCGCCCGATCTTCTGCTTGATCTCCGCGTTCACCCCGGCCCACGACGTCTTGCCCACCGGGTACTGCTCCGACAGCGGCAGCTGGTCGAGGAACGGCTTGAGCTCCTTGTCCTGCCCCGACGCCGCCATCGCCCGCGACGCGGAGTTGGTGACCGGCAGCAGGTCGTACTCGCGCGAGAAGTCCAGCACGTTCTTCTCGCTGTACACGAAGTCGAGGAAGTCCCCGATCTCGTCGCGGTGCCCGTTCTTCTCGAACGCCATCATCCAGTCGGCGACGCCGAGCGCGGAGGGGGTCGTGCCGTCGGTGCCGGGGATCGGCACCATGCCGTACTTCACGCCCTTCTTCCGCGCCATCTCCATCAGGGAGGGGTGCCCGTTGAGCATGCCGACGTCCCCGGCGGCGAACGCCTCGAACGCCTTCGCGCGGTCGAGCTTGCCGGGCGCGACGGGGCCGGTGAGCCCCTTGCCGACGAGTTCGTCCCGCAGCCAGCTGAGGGTCTCGACGTTCTCCGTGGAGTCGATGCCGTAGGTGCCGCCGATGTCGGTGTAGCCGCCGTCGCCGCTCAGCAGCCACTGGAGGGTCTCGGCCTGGGCCTCCTCGGGGCCGAGCGGCAGCGCGTAGGGGAACTTCACCCCGGCCGCCTTGAGCGCCTCGGCGCACTCGACCAGTTCGTCCCAGGTCTCGGGCGGGGTGATGCCGGCCTCGGTGAAGAGGGACTTGTTGTAGAACAGCAGCCGCGTGGAGGCGGCGAACGGCATGCCGTACTGCACGCTGTTGACCTCGCCGGCGCCGGAGAGCTGCGAGAGGAAGTCCGCCTGGACGGGGATGGAGAGCAGGTCGCCGGCGCGGTAGAGCAGGCCCTGGGAGGCGTAGTCGGCGTACGCGCCGATCTGGGCCATGTCCGGCGGGCTCCCGGCGTCGACCATCTCCTTGACCTTGCGGTCCACGTCGTTCCAG
Organism: Streptomyces althioticus; assembly: GCA_014649355.1. Lineage (GTDB taxonomy): Bacteria > Actinomycetota > Actinomycetes > Streptomycetales > Streptomycetaceae > Streptomyces > Streptomyces althioticus. The sequence continues at coordinate 120,062 of BMSW01000004.1, read as the reverse complement.
GAGTACACGCTGACGTCGATCTCGACGTCCGGGTGGTCGGACTCGTACCGCTCGACCAGGTCGGCCCAGTACTTCTTGCTGCTGTCGGCCGCGCCGTTGCCGTAGTCGGCGGCGACCAGCGTGAGGGTCACGTCGGAGGACTCGCCGCCGACCCCGCATCCGCTCAGGACCGCTGCCAGTCCCAGCGCGGACACCGCCGCGATCGTCCTTGTCCTGACCCGCCCTCGCACGTGCTCTCCCCTGATCCGGCGCCCAGCGCCGCTTGGTGATCCGATTATCGGATTAAGGTCTACACCACGTGAGTGGACTAGACCTCTTGCGGGTCCACGGGCCACACTGTTCCCCGTGAAACATGTCATCGCCCTCGACGTGGGCGGCACCGGGATGAAGGCCGCCCTGGTCGGGGCGGACGGCGAGCTGCTGCACCAGGCGCGCCGGCCCACCGGCCGCGAGCGCGGCCCGGACGCGGTGGTCGAGGGCATCCTCGACTTCGCGGCGGAGCTCCGCGCCCACGGCATCCGCGCCCACGGCGAACCGGCCTCGGCCGCCGGTGTCGCCGTCCCCGGCATCGTCGACGAGGCGGAGGGCGTCGCCGCCTACGCCGCCAACCTCGGCTGGCGCGACGTGCCCCTGCGCGCCCTGCTCGCCGAGCGGCTCGGCGGCGTTCCCGTGGCGCTGGGCCACGACGTGCGCACCGGCGGTCTCGCCGAGGGCCGGGTCGGGGCCGGGCGCGGCGCCGACCGCTTCCTCTTCGTCCCGCTCGGCACCGGCATCGCGGGCGCCATCGGCATCGACGGCAAGGTCGAGGCGGGCGCGCACGGCTTCGCGGGCGAGATCGGCCACATCGTCGTACGGACCGGCGGCGCGGAGTGTCCCTGCGGTCAGCGCGGCTGTCTGGAGCGGTACGCGTCCGCGTCGGCCGTGAGCCGGGCCTGGGCCGAGGCGAGCGGCGGCCCGGACGCGGACGCGGCGGACTGCGCCAGGGCCGTTGCCTCGGGCGACGAGCGGGCGGTACGGGTGTGGCAGGAGGCGGTGGACGCGCTCGCCGACGGGCTGGTCACCGCGCTCACCCTGCTGGACCCGCGCACGCTGATCATCGGTGGCGGGCTCGCCGAGGCGGGGGAAACCTTGTTCACACCGCTGCGGGAGGCCGTCCGGCGGCGGGTCACCTTCCAGAAGCTGCCGTCCCTGGTCCCCGCGGCCCTCGGGGACACCGCAGGATGCCTGGGCGCGGGCCTGCTCGCCTGGGACCTGATCGAGGCCGCCGGCCCGTCGATCGAGACCACTGACCCCTCGGAGGTAACCACCTGATGGCCCCCACCAAGGTTCTCACCGGTGCCCGGGTGGTCCTGCCCACCGGGACCGTGGACGACGCCCGCGTGACCGTCGAGGGCACGCGCATCGCGGCCACGGCCCCCGGCCCGGCCCCCGCGGAGGGGACGGCCAAGACGGTCGACCTGCGCGGCCACTGGCTGGTGCCCGGCTTCGTCGACATCCACAACCACGGCGGCGGCGGGGTGTCCTTCGCCGGCGGCACCGCCGAGGACGTCCTCCAGGGCGTCCGCACGCATCTGCGCCACGGCACCACCACCGTGGTCGCCTCCGCCGTCACGGGCGACCTGGACTTCCTCGCCCGGCACGCGGGGATGCTGGCGGAGCTGGCCCAGCAGGGCGACATCGCCGGCATCCACTTCGAGGGGCCCTTCATCTCCCCGTGCCGCAAAGGGGCGCACGACGAGACGCTGCTGCGCGACCCCGACCCGGCGGAGGTGCGCAAGCTGATCGACGCGGCCCACGGCCACGCCCGGATGATGACGCTCGCGACCGAACTCCCCGGCGGTCTGGACTCCGTACGGCTGCTCGTCGAGCACGGCGTGATCGCCGCCGTCGGCCACACGGACGCCACCTACGAGCAGACGGTCGCCGCCGTCGACGCGGGCGCGACCGTCGCCACCCACCTGTTCAACGCGATGCCGCCGCTCGGCCACCGCGCCCCCGGCCCGATCGCGGCGCTGCTGGAGGACGAGCGGGTCACCGTCGAGCTGATCAACGACGGCACGCATCTCCACCCGGCCGCCCTGCAGTTCGCGTTCCACCACGCCGGACGCGACCGGGTCGCCTTCATCACCGACGCGATGGACGCGGCCGGCTTCGGCGACGGCCGCTACATGCTCGGCCCGCTGGAGGTCGAGGTCGCGGACGGCGTGGCCCGGCTGGTGGAGGGCAACTCGATCGCCGGCTCCACGCTGACCCTGGACCGCGCCTTCAAGCGGGCGGTGACGGTGGACGGGCTGCCCGTCGAGGACGTCGTCGCGGCGGTCTCCGCGAACCCGGCGCGGCTGCTGGGCCTGTCCGACCGCATCGGCTCGCTGGAGCCCGGCAAGGACGCCGACCTGGTCGTCCTGGACGACTCCTTCGAACTGGTGGGCGTCATGCGCAAGGGGGAATGGGCGGTCGCTCCCCAACTGGCCTGATCCGTCCCCGGGACCGGTCCACGGTGGCCGGTCCCAGGGGTGGGCCGACCGCCTTCCTTTTGGCATGATCGTGACCCCGGGGCCACGGAAGGCAGGCAAGAGGGGGAGGTCGGCCCGGTGATTCTCACGGTCACGCTGAACACCGCTCTCGACATCACCTATCGCGTCCCGTCCTTGCGGGCGGGCGCCTCCCACCGGGTCTCCGAGGTGCTGGAACGCCCCGGCGGCAAGGGCGTCAACGTCGCCCGGGTACTGGCCGCGCTCGGCCACGAGGTGACCGTCACGGGCTTCTCGGGCGGCCCCACGGGACGCGTCCTGCGCGACCGCCTCGCCGAAGTGCCGCGCCTCACCGACGCGTTGGTCCCGGTCTCCGGCGCCACCCGCCGCACGGTGACCCTCGTCGACGACCGCACCGGCGCCACGACCCATCTGAACGAGCCCGGCCCGGACATCACCCACGCCGAGTGGTCCGCCTTCCAGGAGGTCTACGACGACCTGCTGGCGTCCGCGTCGGCGGTGGCCCTGTGCGGCAGCCTGCCCCCGGGCGTCCCGGTCGGCGCGTACGCGCACCTCGTCCGCACGGCCCGCGCGGCCCAGGTCCCGGTGCTGCTCGACACCAGCGGGGCGGCCCTGCGCCGTGGTGTGGCCGGCCGGCCCGACTTCCTGAAACCCAACGCGGAGGAGCTGGCCGAACTCACCGGCTCCCACGAGCCGTTGCGCGCCACCCAGGACGCCCGCCGCCGGGGCGCCGGCACGGTGGTCGCGTCCCTGGGCGCGGACGGCCTGCTGGCGGTGACCCCGGAGGGCCGCTGGCGCGCGACCCCTCCGGCCACGCTGACCGGCAACCCCACGGGCGCGGGCGACGCGGCCGTCGCGGGCCTGCTGTCCGCCCTGGTGGAACACCGCCCCTGGCCGGAACGCCTGATCCGCGCCACGGCCCTCTCGGCGGCGACGGTCCTCTCCCCCACAGCCGGCGACTTCGACCACGCGGCCTACGACCGCTTCCTCACAACGGTCACGGTCACGGGCGTGGCAACGGCGGCGTGAGGCCTTCACGCCGCACGATGAAGGCCCGCCGGGTCAGCTGGATCCGTCCTCATTCGTGAGCCACAGCTGATCGAGGACCGCGTTGCACTTGTTGCCCTCGTTGCAGACCAGCTCGATGGTGTTGGTGCCGTCGTTGAGGTTCACGCTGGCCCAGGTGTTCTGCCAGCCCGCTTCCCAGTCGCCCTTGGCGCCCTTGGCGAAGTTCTTCATGTTCAGCGGGCGGGTCTCGGGCTTGCCGTTGACCACGATGGTCGCGTCGGCGTCCTCGCCGGGGATGCCGTACTGCACGTAGAAGCGGTAGTTGCCGGCCTTGACGCCGTTGACGGTCCAGGTGACCTTCGAGCCGACCTTGTTGAAGCCGGTGACGTAGACGCCGCCGTCGGCCTTCGCGCCCTCGAACTCGGACGAGAGGGTCGCGCCGCCGTCGAGGCGGAGCGCCTTCGCGTCTATGGCGGGCAGCTTCGCCTTGTCCTCGTCCTTGTCCCCCTCCGAGGAAGACGGACTCGGCTCGCCCGTTTCCTGGGTCGCCGTCGGAGACGGGCCCGCCTCGTTGCCGCCCTTGTCGTCGTCGTCACCGCTGATCATGGCGACGCCGATGCCGATGACGACCGCCGCGACCACGGCGATCGCGCCGATGAGCAGACCCTTGGTGTTCGGGCCGCCGCCGCGGCCGCCGCGGGACGGCTGCGGGGTGCGCGCGGTGGGCGCGCCCCCGGGCAGCGTCTCGGGCGCGGCGTAGTGCGCGCTGGGCTGGCCGAAGGCGCCCTGCTGGGGCGGTGCCTGCGGGGCGGGCCCCTGCTGGCCGTACTGGCGGGAACCGACCGGCCGCACCCGGTTCACCGAGTTCGGGTAGCCGTAACCCCCGGACGGCGGCTGGGCTCCGTTGGCCTGCCCGTCGGCGTACAGGTAGCCGAACGGGTCGTCGTCCTCGGGCGTGCTCGCGCCGTTGTTGCCGGGCGTCATCCCCTGTGCTCCTAGCTGCGGATCGGGTGTGTACGTGTGCGGAGAAGCCGAGCCTACCCGGTTCCTCTGACCCGAAAGGGTGACCCGGACCGCATCAACGCACCGACCTGCGGCTCATCCGGCACGTCTGTGCTGTTTGGGACGAGATCGTTTCTCGACGTACATCCGCTCGTCGGCCGACTTCAGCACTTCGTCGGCCGTCATGCCGCAATGGGCCCACCCGATACCGAAGCTGGCGCCGACCCGCACGGCCCGTCCCTCGGCCCGGATGGGCTGGATGATCTCGTTGCGCAGCCGCACGGCGAGGTCCTGCGCGTCGGCCCGGCCGAGCCCGTCGGCGAGGATGACGAATTCGTCACCTCCGAGCCGGGCCACGGTGTCGCCGTCCCGCACGCCGTTGCTGAGCCGCCGGGCCACCTCGATGAGAACCGCGTCACCCGCGTTGTGCCCGAACCGGTCGTTGATCGACTTGAAGCCGTCGAGGTCGCAGAAGAGCACCGCGAGCCCCTTGGTGCCGTCGTCGGCGTCCGCGGCGGGCGCGACGGTGTGCACATGGTGGTCGTAGCCGTCGTACGCGTCACGGCCGGGCGGGAAGTCGAAGTCGTGGCCGCGGTCGAAGGCGGGCGGGCCGAAGGCGGCGTCGTGGGAGTCGAAGGACTCGTAGGGCTCCATGGAGTCCACGGCCGCCGGCAGGGTGAGCGGCTGCTGGCTGCACAGCCGGGCGGAGAGCCGGGAGCGCAGCTCGGCGGAGTTCGGCAGGCCGGTGAGCGAGTCGTGGGAGGCGCGGTGGGCGAGCTGGAGCTCGCGGCGCTTGCGCTCCTCGATGTCCTCGACGTGGGTGAGCAGGAAGCGCGGCCCGTCGGCGGCGTCGGCGACGACCGAGTTGCGTAGGGAGACCCACACGTAGGTGCCGTCGCGCCGGGCCAGCCGCAGCTCCGCCCGGCCGCCCTCGGCGGAGGTGCGCAGCAGGGTGCCTATGTCCTCGGGGTGGACGAGGTCGGAGAAGGAGTAGCGGCGCATCGCGGAGGCGGGCCGGCCGAGCAGCCGGCACAGGGCGTCGTTGGTGCGCAGGATGCGGCCGTGCTGGTCGCCGCCCATCTCGGCGATGGCCATGCCGGAGGGCGCGTACTCGAAGGCCTGCCGGAAGCTCTCCTCGCTGGCCCGCAGCGCCTGCTGCTCGCGCTCCAGACGGACCAGGGCGCGCTGCATGTTGGAGCGCAGCCGGGCGTTGCTGATCGCGATGGCGGCCTGGAAGGCGTACATCTGGAGGGCCTCGCGGCCCCAGGCGCCGGGCCGGCGGCCGTTGCGCGGGCGGTCGACGGAGAGCACGCCGATCAGTTCGCCGGAGGTGCCGCCGCCCTGTGGTCCGGGCGCGTACATGGGGGCGAAGAGCCGGTCGGAGGGGTGCCACTCGTCCTCGAAGCGGGGAGCGGGCCCGTCGGTGTACCACTGCGGGACGTCGTCGTCGTCGAGGACCCAGCCCTCGGTGTGCGGTATGAACACCAGGTCGCCCCAGCGCTCGCCCATGGTGAGCCGGCGGTCCCAGGACTCGCGGGAGCCGACCCGGCCGGTGATGAGGGCCTCCGCCGCCGCGTTCCCGGAGAGGGCCGCGACCACGAGGTCGCCGTCGGGGCGTACGAGGTTGACGCAGGCCAGCTCGTACCCGAGGGCGCCCACGACGCCGTCGGCGACCGTCTGCAACGTGTCCGCCAGGCTGCGCGCCGTGTTCATGTCGGCCATGGCCCGGTGGAGTTGTCGCAGCGATGCAAGACGGACGTAGGGTTCCGACTCGGTCTCCATCCTCGCCCTCCCCCCGAGACCTCGCAGCGCATCAAGGGTCATCATCGGCGTATCGTCGCAGCAGCTTCCCCGCCACTGAATCACAGCGCGCTGCTCACCCGGTACACAGGGTCAACAATTCTTGCCCCTTGTGACTCAAGTCACAGCTAAACGTGAACAATTGCGTGGTCTACGCGCGGTATCCCGGCTCATTTCCGTGACGCGGATCGTGTGGCGATTGTGCATGAATTGTGCCCGGATAGGCCGCTGGTCCTAGGTCCCGGTTCGGGCCACGGTCCGATGCGATGTCCGTGCAGCGGAGATTAGCGTTTCCGGTGTGCTGAACACTCCCGCCGCCCCGGCCCCGATCACCGTTCCGCCCGCCGCCCGGCATGCTGAGGGGGTGAGCAACGACGAGTTCCGTGCCGCCATGTCCCGTCTGGCCGCCGGTGTGGTCCTGGTGACCGCGATGGAAGCGCCGCTGGACCCGGACGACCCCGGGGCGCCGGCCGGGGAGGACGTCGGCATGACCGCGACCGCGTTCCTGTCCGTCTCCCTGGACCCGCCGTTGGTGCTGGTCAGCCTGCGCACCGGCTCCCGCATGGACGAGCTGCTGGAGGAGCAGCCGCTGTGGGCGGTGTCCGTGCTGTCCGAGAGCCAGCGCCACATCGCGGGCCGCTTCTCGATGAAGGGCCGGGTCAGCGACCGTTTGCTGTTCGCGGACATTCCCTACCGGCGCGGCGAGTACACGGGAGCCCCGCTGGTGGGCGGCGCGCTGGCGACTCTGGAATGCCGCACGGAACAGCGGGTGGAGGCGGGTGACCACACCCTGGTGATCGGCCGCGTGATGACGGCCGCCGTGCCGAGCGCGGAGGGCGGGCCGCTCACCTATTTCCGGGGCCGCTACCGCCAGTTGGGCTGAGCCCTCCCGAAATCCCTTTTACCGCCGCCGTTTCCCCTGCCTACCCTCCCGGCATGACGACCGTGAGGGCCCCGCGCCTCGAAAAGATCACACCCGCGAATCTCGAGGCCGCGCTCGCCCTGCGGGTCCGCCCGGAACAGGAGTTCGCGGTCGACCCGGTGGCCCACTCCCTCGCGGAGGCGTACGTCCGCCCCGGCAAGGCGTGGCCGCGCGTGATCGTGGACGACGGACGTGTGGTCGGCTTCGTGATGGCGTTCCTCGACTTCGACTGGCGGAGCCCTACGCCTGTAAGAACACCCTCAGGGGCGCGGGGAACTGCGCGACCAGCCCCCACCGGCCCGCAGGTGAAAAGCAAGGGCATGCCCCACCCGCGTCTCACCAGTCCCGCGCGGAGCGCCCCCGCTTGGTCTCGGACCGCCGCTTCTTCTCCCGCAGCCGCCGCTCGTTGATCCCCCGCGGCACCCGAGTGGGCCGCCGCGGCGCGGGCGGAGGCGCCGTGGCCTCCGCGAGCAGGGCCGCCAGCCGCACCGCCGCCGCCTCCCGGTTGCGCCACTGCGACCGGTGCTCGGACGCCCGCACCGTGACGACCCCGTCGGTCAGCCGCCCGGCGAGCCACTCCAGCGCCCGCCGCTTCCACACCTCGGGCAGCGCCTCGGTCCGGGCCAGGTCGAACCGCAGCTCCACCTGGGTGTCGCTGGTGTTGACGTGCTGCCCGCCCGGCCCTGACGAGCGCGAGAAACGCCACAGGAGCTCGGCCTCGGGCAGGGAGACGGAGCCGCGTACGACAAGGGGACCGGACATGGCATACAGGTTCCCGCGCCCGCACCGGTCACGTCACCCGAATATCCGTATCCGGGTAAAGAAAGTAAAGAGACCTGGAACCTCGCGCACCCCTCTCGGCGTTCAAGGTGGTAGCTGTAGCTTCATTGCCGTACGCACAACGAGGGAAGGGACTCCCAACAATGGCTGTAAGCCTGTCCAAGGGTGGCAACGTCTCGCTCACCAAGGAGGCTCCGGGCCTGACCGCCGTCACCGTGGGCCTCGGCTGGGACGTCCGCACCACCACGGGAACGGACTTCGACCTCGACGCGTCGGCGATCGCGGTCAACACGCAGGGCAAGGTCTACTCGGACGCCCACTTCGTGTTCTTCAACAACAAGCAGACCCCGGACAACACCATCGTCCACACCGGTGACAACCGCACCGGTGAGGGCGAGGGCGACGACGAGGCGATCAACGTCAACCTGGCGGCCCTCCCGGCCGACGTCGACAAGATCGTCTTCCCGGTCTCGATCTACGACGCCGAGAACCGCAGCCAGAACTTCGGCCAGGTGCGCAACGCGTACATCCGCATCGTCAACCAGGCCGGCGGCGCCGAGATCGCCCGCTACGACCTGTCGGAGGACGCGGCCACCGAGACGGCGATGGTCTTCGGCGAGCTGTACCGCAACGGCGCGGAGTGGAAGTTCCGCGCGGTCGGCCAGGGCTACGCCTCGGGCCTCGTGGGCATCGCCCAGGACTTCGGCGTGAACGTCTGACGGACGCACCGCGACCGACCTGACGGAGCCCCCGCCCGCGTTCGCCGGGGCGGGGGCTCCGCCGCGCCCGCCCGGTGGCCGCGCGCTACGTTGCCCCCGTGTTCCTCGACCCGCTGCGCCTCTCCCCCGACGGAGACCTCCCCGGCCCCGTGCTGACCGAGGTCACCGCCCTGTACGCCTCCAACCACGCCTTCCACGCCCTCAGCGGCGACTTCCCGGACCCGTACGGCATCCGCCCCGAGCAGGTCGCGGCGGAACTGGCCCGGGAGCTGTCCGAGCCGCACACCGAGGTCCTCCTCGCCCGTGACGCGGGCGTCCTCGTCGGCATCGCCGTCACGCTCGCCGTGCACCCCGACCCCGCCGACCCGGACCCGTGGATCGGCCTGCTGATGGTCGACGCGAGCCTGCACGGCCGGGGCCACGGCCGCCGCCTCGCCGCACTCGTCGAGGACCGCCTGCGCGCGGCCGGCCACACCGCCGTACGGCTCGCCGTGCTGGAGGACAACGCCCCGGGCCTCGCCTTCTGGACAGCCCTCGGCTGGACGGAGATCGACCGCCGCCGCGACCGTGACCTCGGCCGCCCGTGCCGGGTCCTGCGCAAGCCCCTGACCGGCCCGGACTCCGCCTAGGAAGCGGTCGCCGGCCGCCCCTCCCCGTACAGCCACTCCTCCCAGACCCGGGAGAAGTCCTTGCCCGGCACCTCCTTCTCGACGTACGCGGTGAAGTCGTCCGTGCTCGCGTTGGCGTGCCGGTGCTCCGCCGCCCAGCCGCGCAGCAGGCGGCCGAAGGCCTTGTCGCCGGCCGTCCTGCGGATCATGTGGAGGACCATCGCGCCGCGCCAGTACACGGGCGTGGCGGAGATGTGCGCCGCGTCCGGCGGGTCGGCGGGCGGGAAGGACCACAGCGCCGCGTTCGTGCCCGCGTCCGGGAAGTACGAGCCGGAGTACAGCCGGTCGAAGGTGCTCTGCGCGCTGCCCTCGCCGTGGTCCTCCTCCCACAGCCACTGCGCGTACGTGGCGAAGCCCTCGTTGAGCCACATGTCCCGCCAGGTGCGCGGGGTGACGGAGTCGCCGTACCACTGGTGGGCGATCTCGTGGACCAGCAGCGCCGTGTCCGGGGCGCCTGCGAAGACCGGACGGTTCTGCGTCTCCAGGGCGTACCCGGCGTCGCCGGGGCGTTCGACGACCGCGCCCGCGGAGGAGAAGGGGTACGGCCCGAACCGCCGCTCGGCCCACTCCACGACCTCCGGGAGCAGCTTCACCGCCGCGCGGCTCGCGCCTGCCTGCTCCGGGTCGACGGCGGTGAACAGCGGCAGCCCGCCGGCGGTCTCGCCGCGGTGGACGTCGTAGCGGCCGATCGCGACCGTCGCGAGGTAGCTCGCCATGGGCTCGGGCGTGTGCCAGCGGTACGTCGTGAGCCCGTCCTTCGTCTCCTCCCCGGCCGGTTCGCCGTTGGAGACCGCCCGCAGGTCCTTCGGCACGGTGACGGAGACGGTGTAGGTGGCCTTGTCCGAGGGGTGGTGGTTGCCGGGGAACCAGGCCATGGAGCCGACCGGCTGGCCCAGCGCGAGCGCCCCGTCGGCCGTGCGCAGCCAGCCCTCCTCGGAGCCGTCGGGGTCCGTGACCGTCTCGGGGCGTCCCGAGTAGCGGACGACGACCCGGAAACGCGCGTCCCGGTCGAGGGCGCGGCGGGGCCGCACGGTCAGCTCCTGCCCGTCGCGGTCGTGGCGGGCGTCGGTCCCGTCGACGGTGACGGCGTCCACGTCGAGGCCCTGGAGGTCGAGGTTCAGGGCGGTGAGGTCCTCGGTGGCGCGGGCGTCGACCGTCGCGGTGCCGGTGAGCCGGCGGGCGTCGGGGTCGTAGGCGAGGGCGAGGTCGTAGTGGGTGACGTCGTAGCCGCCGTTGCCCGCCTGCGGGAAGTACGGGTCGCCTGCGCCGTCGTCACCGGCGCCCTCGGCGCCGGGGCCGGACCCGCACGCGGCGAGTGCCGCCGCGGCCAGGGCGGCGACGACACCGCGGCTCAGGAGGCGGGGGGTGCGCACGCCGGGATCCTATGGCGGCGGGGGCGCCGGACCGTGACACCATCACCCACGTGCTCGACATCGGTTACGCCCTCTCCAACCGCTTCCCCGACCCCCCGCAGACCGACTACCGCCACGCGGACGTCCACGCCCTGCGGCACGACCTGTTCTGCGGCGACGTCTACCTCGCCGACACCACGTCGGACCGGGAGATCTCCACAGCCTGGGGATGGGTGCCGGTGCTCGACTTCGCGTGGGCGCTGTGCGACATCGTGGAGCGCGTCGACCGCGACCCGGCGGGCTCGCGCGCGTCACGGCCGCAGCACGCGGAGCTGGACTTCACCGAGTCCACCGACCGGTTGCTGTTCGAACGGCGCTTCGGCTGGGTGGACATCGAGGCGGAGTGGCTCCCCGCCTCCGAGCCCCCGCTCACCTTCTCCCACTCCGAACTGCGCCGCGAGGCCCGCGACTTCCTCCACGACCTGCTGGCCGATCTGACCGACCTGCACGACGACCTCGGCGAGAACCCGGCCGTCTGGACCCTCCAGGCCCGCTTTCCCCGCGTGAGCTGACCGCCCCCGGGCCGGCCCCGGGGGCGGCCGGTAACCGTCCACGCGCCTGTTCGGCGCCCGAGCCCCGCTGCGGGACTCCGCGGCGACGGATGGCGGCCGGGCCGTCGTCGCGCCCGATCACCGTCGCCCCCGCCCTCGTCGCGGCCCCTGCTGCCCGAGCAGCCCGGTGGTCAGGGCCGGCCCGACGGCGCCCGCCCCGAACGCCCAGTGCCGCGAAGGCACACCGCTCCGAAGCCCGAGGCGCAGCCCTTCCTCACCCCTCCACCGCGATCCCCAGCTCCCCCGCCAGCACCGGCGCCAGCTCCAGCAGCTGGGTCGGGCTGATCACCGCGCCGGAGAGGCGGTCCACCCCTCGGGCGATCTCCAGGGAGGCCGCCCGGCGCAGGTCCACGTCCTTCAGGGTGGCACCGGACAGGTCCACGCCCTTCAGCGTGCAGTCGACGAACTCCACGCGCTCCAGGCGCGCCCCGCCGAAGTCCGGCTCCACCAGCACGCAGCCCTCGAAGACGACGTCCTTGAGCGTTGCCGCGCGCAGGTTCAGGAAGTCGATCTTCCCGCCCCGGATCCGCACCCGCTCCAGCGCCGCCCCGTGCAGCTGGGTGCCGCCGAGCCGGGCGTCGCTCAGTTCCACGTCCCGGAGGGTCGCGCCCGCCAGGTCCGTGCCCACGCCTCGCACCCCGTCGAGCACCGAGTCCAGCACCCGCGCCCGGGACAACCGCGTCTCGTCCAGCGCGCACCCCCGCAGCGCGCAGTCCATGAAGCGCGCACCCGCCCCGTCCTGCCCGGCGAGGTCCGTGCCGGCGAACTCCAGCCCGTCGTAGTCCCCGTCCGGCTCCAGACCACCCCCCTCGAACGCCTCCGGCGCGGGGAGCCGTAGCTCCGGCCGCCGCGCCGCCCGCACACCCGGTCTCCCTGCCGCTCCACGCACCATGCGCCCATGCTGCACCCCGCCTCCGACAACCCGCCCGGCCTGCGGGAACGCCCCGCGTGTCACATCCCGGCGCCGCCGGTCGTCCTGGTTGTGTACCGCCGGACAGCGTCTCCGGCGCCCGACCGAGCCCGACCGAGGGAGAAGCCCAGTCATGCACCGCATCACCGTCGTCGGCGGCGGATTCGCCGGACTCACCGCGGCCGTCTCCGCCGCCGAGGCGGGCGCCAAGGTCACCCTGTACGAGGCCCACCACACCCTGGGCGGCCGCGCCCGCACCGCCGACGCCCCCTACCGCACCAACGAGGGCCCGCACGCCCTCTACAACGGCGGACCGCACTGGACCTGGCTCCGCGAACGCGGCCTGCTCGGCCCGCTCGCCCCGCTGCCGCTGCGGGAGGCGGCCCGGCTGCGGCTGCGCCACCGGGGCGCCCTGCGCCGGACCCCGCCGCCCGCGATGCTGAAGCTGCTGCGCCCCGGCCTGCGGGCGCCCGTCGACGCCGGCTTCCTCACCTGGGCCACCGGCGTCGCCGGCCCGGAGGGCGCGCGGGCCGCGGCGCACTACTCGGCCGTCGCACTGTTCCACCACGACCCCGGCTCGTTGTCCGCCGCGTTCGTGCACGAGCGGCTGCGCCGGGCCACGAAGCTGCCGCCGGAGGCGCACTACCCGCGGGGCGGCTGGGGCGCGCTGATCGACCGGATGGCCGCCCACGCCTGGAACCTGGGCGTGCGCGTCGAGACCCTGTCCCGCGTCGACACCCTCCCCACCGACACCCCGGTGGTGGTCGCCACCTCCCTGGAGTCCGCCCGCCGCCTCCTCGGCGACTCCTCGCTGACCTGGCCGAGCGGGCGGACCGTCCTGGTCGACCTGGCGCTGCGCACCCGGCGCGGCTACCCGTTCGTGGTGTCCGACCTGGACGCCCCCGGCTGGCTGGAGCGGTTCACCGCGCAGGACCGCACCCTCGCCCCGGCCGGCGAGCAGCTGATCCAGAGCCAGATCCCGGTCGCGCCCGGCGCGTCGAAGGCCGACGGCGCCGCCCGCGCGGACGAGCTGCTGGACCTGGGCTTCCCCGGCTGGCGGGAGCGGCTCACCTGGCGGCGCGAGGCGCTGGCGGACGGCCGTACCGGTGCTGTCGACCCGCCCGGCGCCACCTGGCGCGACCGGCCCGCCGTGGACCGCGGGGACGGGGTCTACCTGGCCGGGGACCGGGTCGCCGCGCCGGGCGTGCTGTCGGAGGTGTCCTTCACCAGCGCCCTGACGGCCGTCTCCCTCGCCCTCGGCCGGGACGCCCTTGACCTCAAGCGCGCTTGAGGTCACACGGTGGGTGGCGGGGCGCACGGAGCGCCCCGCCACCGGCCCAGGGGAGCACCATGCACGCCGTCCGACTGCACGCCTTCGGCCCCGCGGAGAACCTCACCTACGAGCGGGTCGAGGACCCGGTGCCGGGCCCCGGCCAGGTCCGGGTCGCCGTCCGCGCGGCCGGGGTCCACCTCCTCGACACCGCCCTGCGCGAAGGCCTGCGCGGGCCCGCCCCGGCCCCGGCCGCACTGCCGACGATCCCCGGCCGTGAGATCGCCGGTGTGGTCGACGCGCTCGGCCCCGGCACCCCCGCCGACTGGCTCGGCCGGCGGGTCGTCACCCACCTCGGCTTCGCCCCCGGCGGCTACGCGGAACTGGCCGTCGCCGACGCCGCGCGGCTGCACGAGATCCCGGAGCGTCTGGACTTCGCCGAGGCCGTCGCCATGATCGGCACGGGCCGTACGGCGATGGGGATCGTGCAGTTCGCCGAGCCGGGCCCCGGTGACGTGGTCGCCGTCCCGGCCGCGGCGGGCGGCATCGGCACCCTCCTCGTGCAGTACGCCCGGAACGCGGGCGCCACCGTGGTCGGCCTCGCCGGAGGCCCCGCGAAGACCGCCCTGGCCACGCGGGCCGGCGCCCACCTCGCCGTCGACTACACCGCGCCCGGCTGGGCCGGACGGCTGGAGGAGTACCGGGGCAAGCTCACGGTCGTGTACGACGGCGTGGGCGGGGACGTCGCCCGCGCGCTGGTCGGCCTGCTCGCGCCGGGCGGCCGGCACATGGTGTTCGGCTGGACCTCGCAGGGCATCGGCAGCGACCGGCCGTACCTCGTCGACGGCGTCTCGGTGAGCGTCCTCGGTCCGGAGATGATGCGCCGCGCCGGCGGCGACGACCCCATGCGCACCCTGGAGTCCCGCTCCCTCGCCGAGGCGGCCGCGGGCCGGCTCACCCCCGCCGTGCACCGCTTCCCGCTGTCCCGGGCCGCCGACGCCCACAGGGCCCTGGAGAACCGGGGCACGACCGGCAAGGTCGTCCTGGAGCCCTGACCACCCGTGCACGGGCGCCCGGGAAATCGGGCGCGCCCCGCCCCCGTACCCCACTACCGTGCGAAGCGTGATCGACATCCCCGCGAAGCTCGCCGAGGCCCAGATCAAGTTCAACAAGGAGGCCGGGCGGGCCTTCGTCGCCGCCCTCCCGGACCTCGCCGCGGAGTTCGTCGACCGCTGGGACCTGCGCCTCGCCGGGACGCCCATGCACGGCGTCAGCGCCCTGGTCCTCCCGGTCGACCGCGCCGACGGCACCCCGGCGGTGCTCAAGCTCCAGCTCCGCGACCACGAGAGCGAGGGCGAGCCGGTCGCCCTGCGCCTGTGGAACGGCGACGGGGCGGTCCGCCTCCTCGACCACGACGAGCCGACCGGCACCATGCTGCTGGAGCGCCTCGACTCCTCCCGGATGCTCGCCCACCAGCCGGACGTCCACGAGGGCGTCCTGGTGATCGCGCGCCTCCTGGCCCACCTCCACACCACCCCGGCGCCGACGGGGATGCGCCGTCTCGGCGACATCGCCGCGTCCATGCTGGAGCGCACCCCCGCCGTCCTCGACCGCATCCAGGACCCCGAGGCCCGTCGTCTGGTCGCCGACTGCGCGGCCGCCGTGCGCGAGGTCGCGGACGAGCCCGGCGACCGGCTGCTCCACTGGGACCTGCACGACGAGAACGTCCTCGCCGCCGACCGCGCGCCCTGGCTCGCCATCGACCCCAAGCCGCTCGCCGGCGACCCCGGTTTCGACCTGTGGCCCGCCCTCGCCAACAACTTCGACCCCGGCGACGTGGTGTGGCGCTTCGACGCGATGACCGAGGTGCTCGGCCTGGACCGCGGGCGGGCCCGGGCGTGGACGTACGGGCGGGTGCTGCAGAACTGCCTGTGGGAGACCGAGGAGGGCCGCCCACTGGGCGAGGCGGACCTGGAGATCGCCCGCCGCCTGCGCGGCGGTACCCGGTGAAGGACGCCGGGAGCGGGAAACCCGGGCCGGAGAAGGTCCGGCCCGGGGGGGAGTCGATGGAGCCCCCTGTCGGATTCGAACCGACGACCTGCTGTTTACAAGACAGCTGCTCTGACCATCTGAGCTAAGGAGGCGGCGCGCGCGGCGCGCGCGAAGCGCGGTCCACTGTACACAGTGCCGGATTCGCCGAGCCACGCACTTGATTCAGGCGCGTCCCACCTCGTACGCGAAGGTGTACGGCACCTTCGTCTCGCCGTGCCGGTAGGTGAAGCCGCCCGTGCCGCGCAGCCCCGTCAGCTCGCCGGTGCCGGAGCCCTCGACCACCTCGAACGTGCAGTGCACGGTGCCGTCGTCGGCGAAACGGCCGCGCTCCTCCAGCACGAACGAGCCCGAGCGGCCGTCGACCCGGCCGGTGACGAGTTCCAGCCCGGCGAAGGCGCCGGTGACGGCGGTGTCGTAGGCGATCGTGTAGTCGCAGACGGTGGCCTCGGCCTCGACGCCTCCGGAGAAGGCGTTGACGACGGTGGCGTGTGCGAGCCGGGGGAAGACGTCCTCCGGCGAGACGGGGTTCTCCTTCCAGTCGGCGAAGGTGAAGTGGCCGGCGGTCTCGGTGACGGGCATGGCTGGTCCCTTCCAGGGTTCGGGGTCGTCCTGTGCTGCGCCGCCCAGCTTCCCGGCCGTACCTGACACCCTCTGTCAGGTACGGCGTCGCGGTCCGAGAATGGGCCGCATGCGTGCCGACCGGCTCCTCACCCTGCTCCTGCTGCTGCAGAACCGCGGCCGCATGACCGCGCCCCAACTCGCCGCCGAACTGGAGGTGTCGGTGCGCACCGTCTACCGGGACGTCGAGGCGCTCGGCGCGTCCGGGGTGCCGGTACGCACCGAGCGCGGACCGCAGGGCGGCTTCCGTCTGGTGGAGGGCTACCGGACGCGGCTGACCGGGCTGACCGACGCGGAGGCCGGTTCGCTGGTCCTGGCGGGGCTGCCGGGGCCGGCCGGTGAGCTGGGGCTCGGCGCGGTCCTGGCGAGCGCCCAGCTCAAGGTGGAGGCGGCGCTGCCGGGCGGGCTGGCGGAACAGGCGCGGCGGGTGCGCGAGCGGTTCCACCTCGACGCGCCGGCCTGGTTCCGGGACGCCGACCCGGTGCCGCACCTGGCGGCGGTCGCGCGGGCGGTGTGGGAGCGGCGGGTGCTGCGGACCCGGTACGCGCGCTGGCGCGGCGAGGTGCGGCGGGAGGTGCGTCCGCTGGGGCTCGTACTGAAGGGCGGCATCTGGTACCTGATCGCGCTCGCGGACGACGCGGTGCGCACCTACCGCGTCTCGCGGTTCCAGGAGGTGGAGGAGACCGGCGAGGAGTTCCTCCGGCCCGCCGGGTTCGACCTGGCCGCGTACTGGACGGAGACCTCGCGGCGGCTGGAGGCGGCGCTGCGGCAGGACACGGCCCGGCTGCGGCTGTCCCCGCGCGGGCGGAAGCTGCTGCCGATGCAGTTCGGGGCGGCGGGCGCGCGGGCGCTGGACCGGGCGGGGCCGCCGGACGCGGACGGCTGGGTGGAGGTGGAGCTGCCGGTGGAGTCGGAGGCGGTGGCCACCGGCGATCTGCTGCGCCTGGGGGTGGAGGCGGAGGTGCTGGGCCCGCCGGGACTGCGGCGGGCGGTCGCGGAGGCGGTGACGGTCCTGGCCGACCGATACGAACAGGATCGAAAGTTTCCGCGAAATTCACAGCCCGGAACATGCTGACAAGCAGGTGAACGCCAGGTACCGTCCTGAGCCAGTTCACTCGTGTGGACCACACACCACAACGGAACACCCGTCGTGGCATCACCTTCCTACTCGGATCGTCCGGCACGTTCCTGCCGGTAGAAGGGGACCATTCACATGGCCACTGTCACGTTCGACAAGGCGACCCGGATCTACCCCGGTTCGACCAAGCCCGCCGTCGACGCCCTGGACATCGAGATCGCGGACGGCGAGTTCCTCGTCCTGGTCGGTCCGTCCGGTTGCGGCAAGTCCACCTCGCTCCGCATGCTCGCGGGCCTCGAGGACGTCAACGGCGGCGCCATCCGCATCGGCGACCGCGACGTCACGCACCTGCCGCCGAAGGACCGGGACATCGCCATGGTGTTCCAGAACTACGCGCTCTACCCGCACATGACGGTCGCCGACAACATGGGCTTCGCGCTCAAGATCGCCGGCGTCAACAAGGCGGAGATCCGCAAGAAGGTCGAGGAGGCCGCGAAGATCCTCGACCTCACCGAGTACCTGGACCGCAAGCCGAAGGCGCTCTCCGGTGGTCAGCGTCAGCGTGTGGCGATGGGCCGCGCCATCGTGCGTGAGCCGCAGGTGTTCCTCATGGACGAGCCGCTGTCCAACCTGGACGCCAAGCTCCGTGTGTCCACCCGTACGCAGATCGCGTCGCTCCAGCGCCGTCTGGGCATCACCACCGTCTACGTCACCCACGACCAGGTCGAGGCCCTCACCATGGGCGACCGCGTCGCGGTGCTGAAGGACGGTCTGCTCCAGCAGGTCGACACCCCGCGCAACATGTACGACAAGCCCGCGAACCTCTTCGTCGCCGGCTTCATCGGCTCCCCGGCCATGAACCTGGTCGAGGTCCCGGTCACCGACGGCGGTGTGAAGTTCGGCAACTCGGTGGTGCCGGTGCAGCGTGACGCGCTCTCCGCCACCAGCGACAAGACCGTCACCGTGGGCGTCCGCCCCGAGCACTTCGACGTCGCCGGCGCCGACTCCGACCAGGGCGTCGCGGTCACCGTGAACGTCGTGGAGGAGCTGGGCTCCGACGCCTTCGTCTACGGCACCGCACAGATCGGCGGCGAGGCGAAGGACCTGGTGGTCCGCGTCGGCGGCCGCGAGGTCCCGGAGAAGGGCAGCACGCTGCACGTCGTGCCGCGCTCCGGCGAGACCCACGTGTTCTCCACGTCGACGGGCGCGCGCCTGTCCGACTGAGCGAGTTGACGTCCGAGGGGCCCCGCGGCACGCGCTGCGGGGCCCCTCGCGTTGTCGACAAATACCCAACCAATCCGGGCAATTTACCCCAACTCGTCAACACGCGGCACGAAAGTCGGCGTTCGCCGTCCCCCGTAACGGTGACGGAATGTTTCACCTCGGCTACCGGACGCTACCCTCACACGCGTGACGCACTCCATTCACCCTCAGACGCGACGCGGCCGGGGCCCCGCCCGCCGGATCGGCCGCTCCCTCGCCCTCGTCCTGCCCGTCGTCCTGGTGCTCTCCGGAACCCTCGCGGTCGCGTCGGTCAACTGGTCGGGGACGCCTCAGAGTCCGGTGCTCACCGCCGCGGACACGTCCGCCGCCGGCGCCTCCTCGCGGGCCGCCGCCCGCGCCCCGCAGGACGTCCTGCGGGACAAGCTCCTGATGGAGCTCCAGAAGAAGGACCCGGGCGCGGCCCTGACCCAGCTCCAGCAGGCGGTGAACGACCGCCCGTCCCTCGCCGGGCACTGCGCCTCCATCGCCCGCTCCCTCGGCAAGGCCGCCGTCCGCGTCTACGGCCCCACCAAGGCCCAGTCCTACGCCCGCCCGGTCTGCGACACGTCGTTCGCCTCGGGAGTGGTGGCGGCCAACGACTGACGCCGTCCCCGCACACCCGACCGCGCCCCGGCCGGGCCGGCATCCGGCCGCGCCCGCGCCCACCCGCCCGACAGCCGGGTGCATCCGGCCGCGCGCCTGCATCCCGCCCCGGACCCGACAGCCGGGTGCACCATGTCCCGCCCGGCCGACAGCCAGGCGCAACCGCCCCGCGCCCACCGGGGCTGAGAGCCGACCCCGGACCGAGGCCCCGCCCCGCTCTGCGCCGACGGTCGGCCACCTGGGCCCGGTCGGCCACGCAGCGCCTCAACGCAGGGCAGGGCCGTTCACCGTCACCAGCGGCGCCGGAGCCAACGACACCCTCCCGGCCACACGTCCCGGGCAGCACTGCCTCCGGCCCGTCGGGACGAGGCGCCGTCGCCCTTCGCACCCGGGCGTCCGGAGCGGGCTCCAGTGACACCGCCCGCGTCCCGGTCCGCCCATGGTCCGCGGCCCCCGGCCGCGTAAAGTGCGGGCATGACCGATCCGCGTGCCGTGTCCCGCCCCACGCAAGCCGTAGTCCTGGCCGGCGGCCAGGGATCCCGGCTCCGTCCGTACACCGACGACCGGCCCAAGCCGATGGTCGAGATCCCCGGCACGGGAACCCCGATCATCGGCCACCAGCTGACCTGGCTCGCCGAGGAGGGCGTCACCGACGTCGTCGTCTCCTGCGGCCATCTCGCCGAGGTGCTGGAGAAGTGGCTCGAGACCACCGACCTGCCCGTCTCCGTCACCACCGTCGTCGAGACGGAGCCCCTCGGCCGCGGCGGCGGACTGAAGTACGCCGCCGCCCGTCTGCCGCACCCCGACCGGCCCTGGTTCGCCACCAACGGCGACATCTGGACCCGCTTCTCGCTGCGTGACATGGCCGACTTCCACGCCGAGCGGGACGCCGTCGCCACCGTCGCGCTGGCCCGCCCGCGCCTCCCGTGGGGCGCGGTCCGCACCGACGGGTTCGGTCTGATCACGGACTTCATCGAGGCCCCGCCGTCCACGTTCGAGATCAACGCGGGCGTCTACGTCTTCTCCCCCGAGTTCGCCGGCCTGCTCCCGGAGCGCGGTGACCACGAGCGCACCACGTTCCCGCACCTCGCGCGCGAGCGCCGGCTCGCCGGGTTCACGATCCCGCAGGGCTCCTACTGGCGGGCCATCGACACCGCCAAGGACCTCACCGAGGCCGCCAAGGAGCTCGCCTCCCACGGGCGTTGAGGCCGCCACGAGCAGAAGCAGCGGGGTCCCGTACGCCATCGCGTACGGGGACCTCGCTGTCGTACCGGCGGACGTCCGCTACCCCAGCAGGCCGCCCACCAGGCCGGGCCGGTCGGAGGAGCCGCCGTCGTCGCCGCCGGGCGTGCCGCCCCCGCTGCTGCCGGAGCCGTCGCCGCCGCCCGAGGTCGGACCGGCGGTGGTGCTCGGCGCCTGGCCCTCCGGGGAGGACTGCTGCGGCGGGGCCTGCCCCGTGCTGCCCTGCGTCTGGCTGGGCGCCCCGGTGACGGCGCCCGCGCCCTGGGTGGCGCCGGGGGTGCTGCTCGTCCCCGCGGACGGGCCGGCCGAGCTGGACGTGGCACCCCGCGTGGGCGAGTCGGACGCGGACGGCGTCCCCTTGTCGCCCTTCTCCTCCCGCTCACCGGACTCCTCCGGCAGCGGGGATCCCGGCAGGTTGTTGCGCGGCGCCTCTCCGGGGCCGGGCACGACCACCCGGTCCGCGTCCCGGACGGCCCCGCCGAGCAGCGCGCCCACGAGCATGCTGGACCCGCACACCACGAACGTGACGAGCGCCCCGCGGCGCAGCACGTAGCGCCGCAGGTCCCAGATGTCGGCGCGCGGCCCGAGCCGCCGCCAGGCGCGGCCCGCGAGGCTGCCGTCGACGGAGTAGACGGGCGCGCCCGCGATGATCAGCGGCGACCAGGCGGCGAGGTAGATGATGTCGGGCGTCTCGTAGACGGGGGCGCTCTTCCAGCTCACGCTCACCAGCAGCGCCGCCGACAGCATCGCCCCGACGCCGGCGGCCACCCGCTGCCAGCAGCCGAGGACGGTGAGGACGCCGACGACGACCTGGGCGAAGGCGATGGCGAGCCCCGTGCCGACGGGGTGGGCGAGCGCGAACTGCCGCAGCGGCTCGGCGACGTCCCACGGGTGCAGGCTGTGCAGCCACTTGACCATGGACCCGCGCGGCCCGCCGTCGAAGTAGAGCGGGTCGCACAGCTTGCTCATCCCCGCGTAGACGGAGATCCCGCCGAGGAAGACGCGCAGCGGGAGCAGCACCACGCCCAGGTTCATCCGGCGCCCGGGATAGTACGCGTGGCGCGCCGGGTCGTCGCCGTGCCGCCGGGCGCGCCGGCCGCCCTCGTGCCGCTCCTCGATCTCGTACGCGGGCTCGTACGTGTCCTCGTCGAGGGGCGCGTGGCCGTCCTCGTCGTAGGCGCTGCCGACCGTGCGCATCGGGGGCAGCAGCGGCCCGTCGGAGTGGCCGCGCTGGGCGCCGACGAACGGGCTCTCCAGCGGCTGGGTGTCGTCGTCGTACCCGTACCCGCCGCCCTGCTGCGGCAGGATCCGGGTGCTCCCGGAGTCGGTGAGCGGCTCGTCGGCGTGGCGCAGGCCCCCGTGCCGTACGGCCTGGAGGAGGCGGTGGGCGCCGGTGTCGTCGGGGGCGGACCTGCCGCTCCACACGACGGGACGGCGGCGCGGGGCGGCCTGACCCGCGCCCACGGTGGTGACGACGGGGATCCGCGCGGTGTCCTCGGCGGCGGTCGTATGCCGTGCGATCCGCGGCGACCGGACGCCGCGCGCCGGGGCGGCCAGCTGCACACGGAAGCTGGCGTGGTTCACGATGACCTGCGCCGGATCGCTCGGCACCTTCACCATGCTCAGCGCGGGAGCGTCGTCGAGTCCCGACGAGCGGGCCCCCGTGGGTGTGCGGGGTGGTGTTCTGGTGTCCACACTCATCTAACCGAGTGACAAGGCGTTAGGACACTGCCTTGACCGGCCAGATGTGTCCGGACCGCGTCAAGCCGGTCCGGACCCTCCGGAATCCACCAAGTGGGTGACGGAGTCGCACACCCGTTCAGCTACGGCGGCGCGCCGCCTCGTACAGCACGATGCCCGCCGCCACACCGGCGTTGAGCGACTCCGCGCCGCCCGGCATCGGGATCCGCACCCGCACGTCGCAGGTCTCGCCGACCAGCCGCGACAGGCCCTTGCCCTCGCTGCCGACGACGATCACGACCGGCCCGTCCAGCGCCTCGACGTCGCCCAGCTCGGCCTCCCCGTCGGCGGCGAGACCGACGACGAGGACACCCGCCTTCTTGTACGCCTCCAGCGCCCGCGTCAGGTTCGTCGCGCGGGCGACGGGCGTCCGCGCGGCGGTGCCCGCGGACGTCTTCCACGCGCCGGCGGTCATCCCGGCCGCCCGCCGCTCCGGCACGAGCACGCCGTGCCCGCCGAACGCGGAGACGGACCGGACGACCGCGCCGAGGTTGCGCGGGTCGGTGACCCCGTCGAGCGCGACGATCAGCGGGTCCTCGCCCTCGTCGTGCGCGGCGGCGACCAGGTCCTCGGGGTGCGCGTACTCGTACGGCGGGACCTGGAGGACCAGGCCCTGGTGGTTGAGGCCGTTGGTCATGCGGTCGAGCTCGGGGCGGGGCGCCTCCATGAGGTTGATCCCGCCGCGGTCGGCCGCGAGCTGGAGCGCCTCACGCACCCGCTCGTCGTTGTCGATGAACTGCTGGACGTACAGCGTGGAGGCGGGCACTCCCCCGCGCAGCGCCTCGACGACCGGGTTGCGGCCGACGACCAGCTCGGAGGCGGACCGGCCGCCGCGCCGCTGGGTGGTGCGGCCCTGGGCGCGCCGGGCCTTCGCCTGGGCGGCGCGCTGCTTGGCGTGCCCCTTGCGCATCTCGGCGGGCGGGGTCGGGCCCTTGCCTTCCAGGCCCCGGCGTCGCTGGCCGCCACTGCCGACCTGCGCGCCCTTCTTGCCGGACATGCGGCGGTTGTTCGCGGCCATGAGGTATCCGTCTCCGTGAAGTCGTGGGAGTGCGCCCACGTGGGTGGGCGCTCCCGTGTTCGTGGGTGTGCCTGTGCAGTGTGCCGCCCGGCGGCCCGGACAGCACACTCGATCTTGCGCGCGGCCGGGACCGGGAGGCCCCGGACCGGGTCCGCGGGCCGGTCCACGGCGGTTCCGCGGCCGACCGCGGTCGGGACACGCGGCGGCGCCTCAGCGGGGGCCGAGGCTCCAGCGCGGTCCCTGCGGGCCGTCCTCGATGGCCAGCCCGGACTGGTTGAGCTGGTCGCGGATGGCGTCCGCGGTGGGCCAGTCCTTGCGGGCCCGGGCGGCCTCGCGCTGGTCGAGGACCATGCGGACCAGGGTGTCGACGACGCCGTGCAGGTCGTCCCCGCGGCCGTCGTCGCCGGCCCAGTGCGGGTCCAGCGGGTCGAGTCCGAGCACGCCGAGCATGGCGCGGACCTCGGCGAGGCGGGCGACCGCCTCCTCCTTGTCGTCGGCGGCCAGCGCGCTGTTGCCCTGCCGGACCGCCGTGTGCACGACGGCGAGCGCCTGCGGGACGCCCAGGTCGTCGTCCATCGCCTCGGCGAACGCGGGCGGCACCTCGGCGGCGGGCTCGACGGCCCCGCCGGCCTTCTCCACCACGCGCTGCACGAAGCCCTCGATCCGCGCGAACGCGGACTCGGCCTCGCGCAGGGCCTCCTCGCTGTACTCGATCATCGACCGGTAGTGCGGGGTGCCCAGGTAGTAGCGGAGCACGATGGGCCGCCAGCGCTTGACCATCTCGCTGACCAGCACCGAGTTGCCGAGCGACTTCGACATCTTCTCGCCGCTCATGGTGACCCAGGCGTTGTGCACCCAGTACCGGGCGAACTCGTCGCCGTAGGCCTTGGCCTGGGCGATCTCGTTCTCGTGGTGCGGGAAGATCAGGTCCAGGCCGCCGCCGTGGATGTCGAAGGCGGCGCCGAGGTACTTGTGCGCCATCGCCGAGCACTCCAGGTGCCAGCCCGGGCGCCCGCGTCCCCACGGCGTCTCCCAGCTCGGCTCGCCCGGCTTGGCCGCCTTCCACATCGCGAAGTCGCGCGGGTCCCGCTTGCCGGTCTCGCCGTCGCCGGACGGCTGGAGCAGGTTGTCCAGCTCCTGGTTGGACAGCTCGAGGTAGTCGGGGAACGACGTCACGGCGAAGTACACGTTGCCGTCGGCCTCGTAGGCGTACCCGCGCTCGATCAGGCCGCGCATCATCTCGACCATCTCGGTGATGTGGCCGGTGGCGCGCGGCTCGTACGTCGGGGGGAGGCAGCCGAGCGCGCGGTAGCCGTCGCTGAAGGCGCGCTCGTTCTCGTACCCGATGGCCCACCAGGGGCGGCCCTGCTCGGCGGACTTGGCGATGATCTTGTCGTCGATGTCCGTGACGTTGCGGATGAACGTCACGTCCAGGCCGCGGTACTCGAACCAGCGGCGCATGATGTCGAAGTTCAGGCCCGAGCGGATGTGGCCGATGTGGGGCGCCGCCTGCACGGTGGCACCACACAGGTAGATCGAGACGCAGCCC
Organism: Streptomyces althioticus; assembly: GCA_014649355.1. Classification (GTDB taxonomy): domain Bacteria; phylum Actinomycetota; class Actinomycetes; order Streptomycetales; family Streptomycetaceae; genus Streptomyces; species Streptomyces althioticus. The sequence continues at coordinate 95,365 of BMSW01000004.1, read as the reverse complement.
TGCCGGAGCGGGGTGAAGTCACGGATCTGCCGGGCGCTGGTGTCGTACAGGCGAATAGTCACGACACCAGGGTAGTAGGCGCGGGGGTGTGCGGTGTGCCTCCGGCGGTTTCGGGGCGGCATGTCACGTGCGGGCCCGGTGGGGGCTTGTCGCGCGGTTCCCCGCGCTCCTTGAAGCGAAGACGCTCACCCTTCTCGGACGACCAGAGCCGTCGCCACTGCCATGAGGCCCTCTTCCCTGCCCGGGAAGCCCAGGCCGTCCGTCGTGGCTCCCGAGACCGAGACCGGGGCGCCCGCCGCCTCGGAGAGGATCTTCTGGGCCTCCTCACGGCGCTTGCCGATCTTGGGGCGGGGGCCGACGACCTGGACGGCGACGTTGCCGATGCGGAAGCCGGCCTCGCGGACGATGCGCGCGGCCTCGGTGAGGAGGGTGACGCCGGAGGCGCCGGACCACTCGGGGCGGCCGGTGCCGAAGTGCTGTCCGAGGTCGCCGAGGCCCGCCGCGGAGAACAGGGCGTTGCAGGCGGCGTGCGCGACGACGTCCGCGTCGGAGTGGCCGGCGAGCCCGGGGCCCTCGCCCTCCCACTTCAGGCCGGCGCACCACAGCTCGCGGCCGTCCTCGAAGGCGTGGATGTCGGTGCCGATGCCGACCTGCGGCAGGGGGTACGGCTCAGAAGCCATCGTTGAGCCTCCTGCGCGCCAGGACCGCCTCGGCGAGGACCAGGTCGAGGGGGCGGGTGACCTTGAAGGCCTCCTCGTGCCCGGGGACGGTCACGACGGTGAGGCCGAGTTGCTCGACCATGCTGGCGTCGTCGGTGACGTCGTCCGTCACGGTTCCGTGGGCGCGGACCAGTGTGGCCCGGTCGAAGCCCTGCGGGGTCTGGACGGCGCGCAGCGTGGAGCGGTCGGGGGTGGCGACCACGGGCTCGGGCTCGCCGGGGGCGGCGGCCGGCTCGACCTGCTTGACGGTGTCGGCCAGCGGCAGCGCGGGGACGACGGCGGGTGCTCCGTCGCGTACGGCCTCGACGACCGCGTCGACGGTGTCCACCGGGACGAGCGGGCGGGCCGCGTCGTGGACCAGGACGATGTCGTAGCCCTCGGGCAGCGCGTCCAGGCCGAGCTTCACGGACTCCTGGCGGCTCTCCCCGCCGGGGACGACGAGGACGTCGGTCCGCTCGGGCAGCGCGTGCGCGTCGAGCAGCGACGTGACCTCGCCGGCTCCGTCGGGCGGCGCCACCACGACGACCAGGGAGACGGCGCGGGAGTCGGCCATCGCCCGCACGGCGTGGACCAGCATGGGTGTGCCTCCGAGCGCGCGCAGCGCCTTCGGGGCTCCGGGGCCGAGCCGCACACCCCGGCCGGCGGCCGGGATGACGGCGGCCGTCCGGACCGTCGGACGGCCGGGTGCGGGGGTCGGCGAGGACGGCGGGAGCGGATCGTCAGACATCGGTTCCTGTCAGGTTTGTGGGCTCGGCCTACGTGGGTATGGCCTGGGCGTGCCCCGCTCCCGTGAGCGGGGAAGTGCCGGGCGTTCCGCCTTGACCAGCCCCTTCCGTGACTCTGGTCGAGCCGACCGCCCGGGCCCGGCACGCCAGGGGTGGGACGTGAGTGACGACACATTCCCAGTCTCGGCGCACGTGCAGCCTACGTAAGGTGTCCGGGTACGAACATGCCGCAGCGCCCGGCGACGTCCTGGACGTCATCGGGCACCGCGGCATTTCGATGCGCTGAGTGCTCTGAGTGCTGCTCCGACGGCCGGCGTGACGGCACGCGACGGGCGGAGTCACGACTCGGAGAACTCAGGAGGCGAGAACCTCGTCGAGCAGGGCCTCGGCCTTGTCCTCGTTGGTGTTCTCGGCGAGGGCCAGCTCGCTGACCAGAATCTGACGCGCCTTCGCGAGCATGCGCTTCTCACCGGCGGAGAGACCGCGCTCCCGCTCCCGGCGCCACAGGTCACGCACGACTTCCGCGACCTTGATGACATCGCCCGAGGCGAGCTTCTCGAGATTTGCCTTGTACCGACGGGACCAGTTCGTGGGCTCCTCGGCGTACGGCGCGCGCAGCACCTCGAAGACCCGGTCCAGCCCGTCCTGACCGACCACATCACGCACGCCGACGAACTCCGCATTGTCCGCTGGCACACGTACCGTCAGGTCACCCTGGGCGACCTTCAGCACCAAGTAGGTCTTGTCCACGCCTTTGATCTGGCGAGTTTCGATTGCCTCGATCAGCGCGGCCCCATGATGGGGATAGACCACGGTGTCGCCAACCTTGAACGTCATGTGACAGGTACCCCTTCCGTGGCTATCCAGGGTAACACGGATACGGCGTCTTCTGAATGGCGTTTTCGCAGGTCAGGGCCATTCTCGGGGCTTGACAAGCGCAACAGGAACGTGCTTCGGCCGCCTAGCGGAAGCAGGTATTCGCAGGTCGGAGCGGCTCTCCGGGGCAAGTGAAACGCGCACGTTACACCCTTCCGGAGTCCCACACGAGCGGTCGAACAGCCCCAAATGTCCGGTTCCAGAAGTGCGACTTCCGCTACTCCGTTCGGTGAGCCGAGCCGGTTCCGGTCGAATCCGGAATTGATCACACGGTGTGAGGATCGGCGGCCGGTGATCAATTACCGGGATCCCCCTCATTCCTTCACCGAAATGCGCACCCACGTGAATGAAGGGACGCCGGGGACAGAAGTGGCGGATGTTTACTCACGGGTCACTTGTGGCCCGTGCGACCGCTGTGGCGCGAGGCGCGGGAGTCGGGTGGTGATCGGGTGACATCCCCGGCGCGGGCACGCCTCACGGGCACGACCTGGGTAGGCGTGGGGAGGGTCGGGTGCAGCAGCCTGCGGGAGGCTCGGTAACCTGAGGCCGCTGACAGACACTTAGGGCGGCTTTACCCGGTCGCCACACACGCTCGAGTCAAGGAGTTGCCGCCGCCGTGAGCAGCAGCCTTCGACGCGGCGCCCTCGCCGCCGCCGCCATCGCAATCTCCCTCGCCTCGCTCTCCGCGTGCGCGGCCGGCAACAACGCCCAGACCCTGCAGATCCAGCCGGACAACGCGTCGACGACGGTCGGCGACATCCAGGTGCAGAACGCCACCGTCATCACCCAGCCCGACCTGGAGTCGACCGGCCCGGCCGCCGTCTCCGCCACCCTGTTCAACTCGGGCGACAAGGACCAGACGCTGGAGTCGGTCACCGTGCCCGGCACCGGCAAGACCGCCGAGCTGTCCCCCGCCGAGGGCGGCGACCTGGTCGTCCCGGCCGGCGGCAGCCTGATCCTCGGCGGCGAGGGCAACGCCTCGGCCGTGCTGCCCAGCAGCCGTGAGGCCGTCCAGGACGGCAACGCCCAGGAGATCACCTTCACCTTCAGCGAGACCGGTGAGGTGACCCTGCGCGCGCTCGTCTTCCCGGCCGAGCACTTCTTCGAGAGCTGGGGCCCGAGCGAGGCCCCCGCCACGGGCGCCTCCGCGTCCCCGTCGGCGAACGCCTCCGGCGAGCCGGGCGAGGAGGCCACGGGCGAGGGCGAGAACGCCGCGGGCGAGGAGACCTCCGGCGACGAGCCCACCAGCACGGGCGCCCCGGAGGGCACCCCCTCGGACGCGGCCTCCGCGAGCCAGGAGACGTCCGGCAACTGACCGGACCCACCGCACCGCACGCCGAAGGGCGGGACCCCACCGGGGTCCCGCCCTTCGCGTCGTACGGCCTTTCCGTACGGCCGCCGTACCGGCCCGCTCGTCCGCGGTCCGCGGTCTACGGCTCGAACTTGTAGCCCAGGCCGCGCACGGTCACCAGGTAGCGGGGCGCGCCCGGGTCCGGCTCGATCTTGGCGCGCAGTCGCTTCACGTGGACGTCGAGGGTCTTGGTGTCCCCCACGTAGTCCGCGCCCCACACCCGGTCGATGAGCTGCATCCGGGTCAGCACCCGGCCCGCGTTGCGCAGGAGCATCTCCAGCAGGTCGAACTCCTTCAGCGGCAGGTCGATCTTGGTGCCGCCGACGGTCACCACGTGCCGGTCGACGTCCATCCGCACCGGGCCGGCCTCCAGGGCCGCCGGGGCGGTCTCCTCGGGCTCGCCGCGCCGGCGCAGCACCGCGCGGATCCGCGCGACCAGCTCGCGCGAGGAGAACGGCTTGGTGACGTAGTCGTCGGCGCCTATCTCCAGGCCGACCACCTTGTCGATCTCGCTGTCCTTGGCGGTCACCATGATCACGGGGACGTTGGAGCGGTTGCGCAGCTGGCGGCACACCTCGGTGCCCGGGAGCCCGGGCAGCATCAGGTCGAGGAGGACGAGGTCGGCTCCGTTGCGGTCGAACTCGTCGAGTCCGTCGGGCCCCGTGGTCGCGACGGCGACCTCGAAGCCCTCCTTGCGGAGCATGTACGACAGGGCGTCGGAGAAGGACTCCTCGTCCTCGACGACGAGCACTCGGGTCACGGAAGGACCTCCGGGGAGGGAAGCGTTGCGTACGCGGATGGATCGGACGAGTGGGGGGAGGGGTGGGACGTCCCTCCGGCCTCGCCGTCGAGGCCCTCGGAGTCGTCCCGCTCGGACGGCCGGCGGCCGCGGGCCGCACGGGCCTCGGGAAGCCGCAGGGTGAAGGTGGAGCCCTGGCCCTCGGCGCTCCACACCGTGACCTCCCCGCCGTGCGAGGCGGCCACGTGTTTCACGATCGCGAGGCCCAGCCCCGTGCCGCCGGTGGCACGGGAGCGGGCGGGGTCGACGCGGTAGAAGCGCTCGAAGACGCGCTCCTTGTCCTTGTCGGAGATGCCGATGCCCTGGTCGGTCACGGCGATCTCGATCAGGTCCCCGCCGGGCTGCGCGACCGAACGGACCGCGATGCCCACGCGGGTGCGGGCGGGCGAGTAGTTGACCGCGTTCTCGACGAGGTTGCCGAGCGCGGCGGCGAGCTGGCCGCGGTTGCCCCAGACCCGCAGGTCGGCGGCGCCCGCGGCGGCCATGGTGATCTCCTTGGTGCCCGCCTGGTGCCGGCAGCGGTCGATGGCCTCGGCGACCAGTTCGTCGACCGGGACCGGCTCGGCGTCCTCCAGCGGGTCGTCGTTCTGCACGCGGGAGAGGTCGATCAGCTCCTGCACCAGGTTGGTCAGCCGGGTCGCCTCGATCTGCATGCGCCCCGCGAACCGCTCCACGGCCTCGGGGTCGTCGGAGGCGTCCATCACGGCCTCGGACAGCAGGGACAGCGCCCCGACGGGGGTCTTGAGCTCGTGGCTGACGTTGGCGACGAAGTCGCGCCGTACCGCCTCGATGCGGCGGGCCTCGGTGAGGTCCTCCACCAGCAGCAGCACCAGCCGGGAGCCGAGCGGCGCCACCCGCGCGGACACCGCGAGGGCCTCGCCGCGCCCGGTCCCCCGGCGGGGCAGGTCCAGCTCGACCTGCCGTATCTCACCGTCCCGCCGGGTGTCGCGGGCCATCTTCAGCATCGGCTCCACGGCGAGCTTGCCGCCGCGGACCAGTCCGAGGGCGTACGCGGCCGAGCTGGCCTTCACCACGCCGTCGTTCTCGTCGAGGACCACGGCGGACGAGCGCAGCACGGAGAGGACGGTGTCGACGCCGGGCGGGAGCACGGCGTCGGTGTGCAGCGAGGTGCGGGTGGGGCGCCGCTGTTCGCGTTCGCTGACGCGGAACGCCAGCATGGCGATGACGCCGGTGAGCAGTCCGGCGATCGCAGCCGCTGCGGCGACCGCCGCGTTCACGTCCATGCGTCCAGGTTAGGCATGGCGCGAGCGCTGCCCACAGCGCTCGGCGGGCGACCTCGGACACTCGTCGCCCAGAGTTCACCTACAGGCCAGTACCGGTTCACGCGAGGTGACGGAACCGGACGCGTGGCGGACGGAACGTGGGAGCGTGGGTGGGGCGTGGGTGGGACCCAAGGCCCTCGGAGCCCGGACCCGGACAGCCCGGACAGAGACGCACGAGAGGAATTCCGATGCGGGACGCGTACCACGAGGAACTGGATTCGATCGGCGACGGTCTGGTGGAGATGGCCCGGCTGGTCGGATCGGCGATCGGGCGCGCCACGACCGCCATCCTCGACGCCGATCTGAAGCTCGCGGAGAGCGTGATCGAGGCCGACCAGAAGGTCGACGAACTGCAGCACGACCTGGAGGCGCGGGCGATCGCCCTGCTGGCCCGGCAGCAGCCGGTGGCGACCGACCTGCGGATCGTCGTCACCTCGCTGCGGATGTCCGCGGACCTGGAGCGCTCCGGCGACCTCGCCCAGCACGTGGCGAAGCTGGCGCGGCTGCGCTACCCCGAGCGCGGGGTGCCGCGGGACCTGCACGCCACGATCCTGGAGATGGGCCAGCTCGCCCAGCGCCTGATGGCGAAGGCGGCCGAGGTGATCATCACCAAGGACGTCGACCTGGCGCTCCAGCTGGAGCAGGACGACGACGCGATGGACCTGCTGCACCGCACCCTCTTCCAGCACCTGATGGACGACCGCTGGAAGCACGGCATCGAGACGGCGGTGGACGTCACGCTGCTGGGCCGCTACTACGAGCGGTTCGCGGACCACGCGGTGTCGGTGGCCAAGCGGGTGGTGTACCTGGTCACCGGCGAGCACGCGGACGAGATCCAGGCGGACCTGCAGCCGGAGATCGCGCCGGTGCAGGGGGTGGAGGGCGGCTGAGCCGTCTTGGCACGGCGTGCGGCTGTCTTGGTACGGCGGGCGGCCGTCTTGGTACGGCGTGCGGGTGTCGGTCGGGGGCGCGGGTGAGCTTCCGCCGCCCCCGATGCGCCGTTGATGCGCCCGGCCGGGCGGGCGTGCAATGGGGAGCAGGTGTGCGCAGGCCCCAGCCCGAGGAGGGACCCATGGCCGAATCCCCCGGCACGACGCCCGACCCCACGCAGGAGCGCGAGACGGAGCAACCCGCCGAGGTCAGGAACCTCACCCTGATCGCCGCCTGCGGCTGCGGTTCGGGGTGCGGCTGCGGGTGCCAGTCGGGCAGCCCGTGCCAGTGCGGATGAGATGACGGACGTACGTGGGCCCCGCCCGCCGGTGACGGCGGGCGGGGCCTGCGGCGTGCGGGCGGCTAGACGGTCTGCTCGGCGGGCTGTGCGGACTGGGGGGCCTGGGAAGACGGGCGGGCCTGAGGAGACTGGGGCGACGGCTTCACGGGCTCGGTGCCGGTACCGGTGCCCGCGTCCTCCGGAAGCCGGCGCATGAGCAGCCCGTACCCGAGGGCGGCGACCGTGCCGACGACGGCGCAGGTCCCCCACAGCCAGGCGGCGCCCCAGCGGTCGATGACGAAGCCGGACAGCAGCGGGGCGACGAGGGCGGCGACCGCCCAGGACGAGGTGTAGACGCCCTGGTAGCGCCCGCGGCCGTGCACCGGGGAGAGCCGTACGACCAGCCCGGTCTGGACGGGCGCGTTGACGATCTCGGCGAGCGTCCACACGCAGACGGTGAGGGCGAAGACGCCGACCGACCCGGCGAAGGCGGTGAGCCCGAAGCCGTATCCGGCGAGCAGCGAGGACACGACGAGCATCCGGCGCGGGTCGCGGTGTTCGATCAGGCGGGTCACGGGCAGCTGGAGCACGACGATCAGGACGCCGTTGACGGCGATGGCCATGCCGAAGTCGGCGGGCGTGAAGCCGGCCTCGCCCATGGCGACCGGGAGTCCCAGGTAGCCCTGCTGGAAGACGACGGCGACGAGGAAGGACAGCCCGACGACGCCCATGAACCGGCCGTCGCGCAGCACGGTTCCGAGGGAGACGGAGTCCTCCTCCGCCGCGCCCGGCTCGGCGGTCCGCCGCTCGGGGCGGGACTCGGGCAGCTTCACGAAGACGAGCACCGCGCAGAGGAGGGTCATCGCGGCCTCGATGAGGAAGCCGGCGAGGTAGCTGACCTCGGCGATGAAGCCGGCGCCCACGGAGGAGATCGCGAAACCGAGGTTGATCGCCCAGTAGTTGAGGGAGAAGGCCCGGATACGGTCCTCCGGCCGCACGATGTCCGCCATCATCGCCTGCACGGCGGGCCGGGAGGCGCTGGACGCCATGCCGACGAGGAAGGCGACGGCCGCGATGGCGACGGGGTCGTGGACGAAGCCGAGCAGGGCGACGGACAGCGCGGTCGCGGTCTGGGCGACGAGCAGGGTGGGCCGCCGCCCGAGCCGGTCGGTCATGACGCCGGCGCCGAGGGAGGAGATCACCCCGCCGAGCCCGTGCAGCGCGACGACGAGACCGGCGTAGGAGGCGGAGTAGCCGCGGTCGAGGGTGAGGTAGAGCGCCATGAAGGTGGCGACGAAGGCGCCGAGCCGGTTGACCAGGGTGCTGGCCCACAGCCACCAGAAGGCGCGGGGAAGCCCTGAGACGGACTCGCTCAGGGCACGTCTGACTCCGGTGACTGACATGGGTGGCTCCCCCTGGCGTCCGGGCGCGGCCCGGGATGACGTGTAAGTGGCTGAAGCAGCCATCACAACTTACGAAAGCGGGCAGGGCGGCGGCCACCCGATTAACAGATACCGTCAACCGTCCGCCAGGCGGGCAGGGCGCGCGGGCCCCGCGGGGCGTCGATTACGCTCGGGCACATGGCCGACGCACCGTACAAGCTGATCCTCCTCCGCCACGGCGAGAGCGAGTGGAACGAGAAGAACCTGTTCACCGGCTGGGTGGACGTCAACCTCACCGCGAAGGGCGAGAAGGAGGCGACGCGCGGCGGCGAGCTGCTCAAGGAAGCCGGCCTGCTGCCCGACGTGCTCCACACCTCGCTCCAGAAGCGCGCGATCCGCACGGCCCAGCTCGCGCTGGAGGCCGCGGACCGCCTGTGGATCCCGGTCAGCCGCAGCTGGCGCCTGAACGAGCGTCACTACGGGGCCCTCCAGGGCAAGGACAAGGCGCAGACGCTCGCGGAGTTCGGCGAGGAGCAGTTCATGCTGTGGCGCCGCTCCTACGACACCCCGCCGCCGGCGCTGGACCGCGACGCCGAGTACTCCCAGTTCTCCGACCCGCGCTACGCGACCCTCCCGCCGGAGCTGCGTCCGCAGACGGAGTGCCTGAAGGACGTCGTCGTCCGCATGCTGCCGTACTGGTTCGACTCGGTCGTCCCGGACCTCCTGTCCGGCCGCACGGTCCTGATCGCCGCCCACGGCAACAGCCTCCGCGCGCTGGTCAAGCACCTGGACGGCATCTCGGACGCCGACATCGCGGGCCTCAACATCCCGACGGGCATCCCCCTGTACTACGAACTCGACGCCGACTTCAAGCCGGTCACCCCGGGCGGCACGTACCTCGACCCTGAGGCGGCCGCGGCGGCGATCGAGGCTGTGAAGAACCAGGGCAAGAAGAAGTAAGCGCCCACGAGTGAGCCCCCTTCCTTGCGGGAGGGGGCTCTTCTCATGCCCTGGGCCGTCTTCGGGCCGTCAGGCAGGGCGGGTCAGGCGGTCCGTCAGGACGCGGGCCCGGGCCTGCTGGACCGCTCTTGCCTGGGAGGCGGCGAAGCGCAGCAGGCCCAGGGGCGTCCGCAGGTGCAGGGTGTCGGTGACGGCGCTGCCGGTCCCGTGGCGGTCGATGACGAAGCGGTAGCTCATGCGGACACGAGCGGGGCTACGGACCTCCCCGAAGACCTCGGCGGAGTCCGGGAGGCCGTCCGGGACGGCGACGAGCGTGGCGTCGATGAGGTTGTCGTGCCGCAGGACACCCAGGAGACGGAAACGCTCCACGGCCGTGTAGGTCACGGTGCCGCCGTCGCGCCGCACGTCACGGACGGCGACGACGAGCGGCGACAGGCCGACGTAGTGCGACGGTTCGGCCAGGTGCGCGAAGACCTCCTCCGGCGGCGCGGCGATCTCGAACGAGTGCTTCAGCTCGGTGGACGGCACCTCGGCCCCTCCTCGACACGGCACGCCGGCACGGCGATCCTGCCATCGCCACTGGCAAGCGGCAGCAACACTCTCTCGGAACCGCGATAAGTTCCGGCACGGTCCGGAGTCCTCAGGTGCGTCCATCTTCCGCGCGTACCTGGAGGCACCTTGAAGCTCCTGCTCACGTCGGGCGGCGTCACGAACCCGAGCATCCGGTCGGCGCTCGTGCAGCTCCTCGGCAAGCCGATCGACGAGTGCCGCGCCCTCTGCATCCCGACGGCACAGTGGGGTCACCCGATGTGCGGTCCGGCATCCGTGCGGGGCCTCGCGGCCGCGGAGCCGTTGGGGCAGCACCTGACTGGCCTGGGATGGGGGACGCTCGGCATCCTCGAACTCACCGCCCTGCCGACCATCGGCACGGACCGCTGGATCCCCTGGGTCCGGGACGCCGACGTACTCCTGGTCGACGGCGGCGACGCGACCTACCTGTGTCACTGGATGCGGGAATCCGGGCTGGCGGACCTGCTGCCGTCCATGCAGGACATGGTCTGGGTGGGTGTGAGCGCCGGAAGCATGGTGATGACACCTCGTATCGGCACGTACTTCGTCGAGTGGCCCTCCGCCCCGGACGACCGCACCCTGGGAGTCGTCGACTTCTCGATCTTCCCGCACCTGGACGCGTTCCCGGAGAACACCATGGCCTACGCGGAACGCTGGGCCGCGGACCTCGGCGTCCCGTCCTACGCCATCGACGAGCAGACGGCCGTCAAGGTCGTCGACGGCACGGTCGAGGTGATCTCCGAAGGACGGTGGAGGGAGTTCGGGGCGTAGCGGCACATACGCTGAGCCGCATGATCGAGGGTCCCGCACACATCGCTCCTCCGGAAGCCGCAGCGTCCGAGGGGCGTCGTCTGTGCGCCGTGCTGGTCGACGGAGTGTTCGGCCTGCTGGCCGGACTCGTGATCGCAGTCGCGGCAAGCGTGTCCCCGGGCTCGCCCACACCATGGATGGCCGGCCTGGGCGGTGCCCTCGCCGCGTCCTTGGTCAACCACGTCCTCGTGACCTGGGCCACGCAGCGGAGCCTGTGCAAGCTGGCCGCCGGCCTGCGGGTGGTGCGGGACACCGACGGCGGACGGCCTCAACTGCCCGCACTGGCACGCCGTTGGATCTACGGTCTGGGCTGGATGCTGTTCGCCGTACCCCTCCACGTGGCCTCGGACAGCAACGTCCGGCAGCAGGATGCGTGCGGGCTGCGCATCGTGCGCCGTAATCCCGGCAGGGAGGTCTGACGGGCGCCCGCCCGTTCACGTACCGCAACCTTCCAGGTCAGACGCGCGTGCGCCGGGCCCGAAGGTGGCGGGCGCCCAGGGTCGTCAGGGCGGCGAGGGTGACCAGGCCGGTGGCCAGGTTCACGACGAGGGGCGCCTGGGCGACGGACGAGACGAGGTTCGCCACGCCGCTCACGGCCACGAGGGCCCACAGGGCCGTGTGGGTCGCGGAGTTGTCGGACGCCTTGGGGTGGGTGGTCGTCATGGTGTCTGCTCCTGGCGGGGGTTCGGGTGTCGGTTCCGTGGTGTCCACGCTAGGAAGCAGAACGTTCACCGTCGCGCCGGGAGGCACCCGTTTCCGCGGTACAGCAGGCTGTACCGTCCGGCGCCTCAACGCTCGCGCGGCGGGTCCCCGGCAGGGCGATCGAGGCGATCATCAGGTCGGCGATCCGGCGGCGCGGCTTGCGGCCCGTGCTGATCACCGCCGCGCAGATGCAGCCGGTAGAGGCGGGGGCCGAGGCACCGAGGGAGATGGGGTCACCTCGTACGTCGTGCGCTCAGCGGGCATACGGGTCGTCCACGCAGGTGTCCGCCGTGGCGTCCTGGTCGGTGCGGAAGGTGTCGGTGTCGCTGTCCGAAGCCGCCTTGGACATCGCGGCGAACTCCCGGCGGGAGACGAAGCGAGGACGCCTGCGCAGCGGAACGAGCCGCCCGACCGGATGACCGTCGCGGGTGACCGTGAAGGACTGACCGCCTTCCACGGCATCCATGATCTCCCGGGACCGGTTCCGCAGGTCCCGCTGCGTGATGTCCGGCTGAGCGCGCATAAGGCGACCGTAGCGAGGCGTGCCACCAGGTGCCACACCTCGCCACCGGCGGATGCTCAACCCCGCGCCAGCAACTCCAGCGTGTCGATGACCCGGTTGGAGAAGCCCCACTCGTTGTCGTACCAGGCGACCACCTTGACGTGGCGGCCGTCGACGCGGGTGAGGGCCGAGTCGAAGATGGACGACGCCGGGTTGCCGGTGATGTCCGAGGAGACCAGCGGGTCCTCCGAGTACTCGAGGACGCCGGCCAGCGGACCCTCCGCGGCCGTGCGGTACGCGGCCAGCACGTCCTCGCGCGTCACGTCACGGGAGACCGTCGTGTTCAGCTCGACGATCGACCCCACCGGCACCGGCACGCGGATCGAGTCGCCGGACAGCTTGCCGTCGAGGTTCGGCAGCACCAGGCCGATCGCCTTCGCGGCGCCGGTCGTGGTCGGCACGATGTTGACGCCGGCGGCACGGGCGCGGCGCGGGTCGCGGTGCGGGCCGTCCTGGAGGTTCTGCTCCTGCGTGTAGGCGTGCACGGTCGTCATGAACCCGTGCTCGATGCCGGCCAGGTCGTCGAGGACGGCCGCGAGCGGCGCGAGCGCGTTGGTGGTGCAGGACGCGTTGGAGACGATCGTGTGCAGCTCCGCGTCGTACGCGTCCGTGTTCACGCCGTACGCCAGCGTCACGTCCGCACCGTCCGAGGGCGCGCTGACCAGGACCTTGCGCGCACCCGCGTCGAGGTGGGCGCGGGCGGCCTTGGCCGAGGTGAAGCGGCCGGTGGCCTCCAGGACGAGGTCGACGTCCAGCTCGGCCCAGGGCAGCTGCGCGGGTTCGCGCTCGGCCAGCACCTTGATCCGGCGGCCGTCCACGACGAGGGTGTCGCCGTCGACGCTCACCGGGCGTCCGAGGCGGCCGGAGGTGCTGTCGAAGGCGAGCAGCCGCGCGAGGGCGGCCGGCTCGGTCAGGTCGTTGACGGCGACGACCTCCAGGGCGGTGTCCCGCTCCAGCAGGGCTCGGAGCACGTTGCGTCCGATGCGGCCGAATCCGTTGATGGCGATGCGAGTCATGAGTGGTGTCCCTTCCTCTCGCCCTCCAGGCTCGCGCGCCGTGGGCACCGCTGACAGTGGCGGGATCGCCATGGTTCACAAGGATCCTGCCAGTGGGCGCGGACGCGCGTCACTCGCCGCGCGTGAACGTACGCCGGTACTCGCTCGGCGTCGTCCCGAGGATCCGCTGGAAGTGCAGCCGCAGATTCGCGCCGGTGCCGAGCCCGGTGTCGGCGGCGATCTGCTCGACGCTGCGCTGGGAGCGTTCCAGCAGCTCGCGGGCCAGGTCGACGCGGGCGCGCATCACCCACTGCATGGGCGTGTAGCCGGTCTCCTCCACGAACCGCCGGGAGAACGTCCGCGGCGACACCCCCGCCTGCCGCGCCAGCACCTCCAGGGTGAGCGGATCACCCAGCCGGTGCAGCGCCCACTCCCGCGTCGCCGCGAACCGCTCCCCCAGCGGCTCGGGCACGCTGCGCGGCACGTACTGGGCCTGGCCCCCGCTGCGGTACGGCGCCGCGACCAGGCGCCGGGCCGCGTGGTTGGACGCGGCCACCCCGAGATCGCCGCGCAGGATGTGCAGGCACAGGTCGATGCCGGAGGCGGCGCCCGCCGAGGTGAGCACGCTGCCCTCGTCGACGAACAGCACGTTCTCGTCGACCTTGATCCGCGGGTACCGGGCCATGAGGGCGCGTGTGTAGTGCCAGTGCGTGGTGGCGCGCCGCCCGTCCAGCAGGCCGGTGGCGGCCAGCGCGAACGCCCCCGTCGAGATCGCGGCGAGCCGCGCTCCCCGCTCGTGCGCGGCGACCAGCGCGTCCACGACGGCCGGCGGCGGATCCTCCCGGTCCGGGAAGCGGTAGCCGGGCACGAAGACGACGTCGGCCCACTCCAGTGCGTCGAGGCCGTGCGAGACGGCGTACGCGAGGCCGTCCCCGCCGGTCACCAGGCCCGGCGCGGCCCCGCACACCCGCACCTCGTACGGCATGCTCGCGCGGGTCGTGAAGACCTGCGCGGGGATCCCGACGTCGAGCGGCTTCGCGCCCTCGAGCACCAGGACGGCGACACGGTTGAGGCGGGGTGCGGGCACGCAAAAAGCGTACGCGGCGCATCGCCGCGTCCCCCCTCACGGATGCATCCGCGCCCCCTTCAGCACCTTGTCCACCGCGTTGCGCGGGCCGTGCACCGCGAGACCCACCAGGTCCAGGTCCGACGTACCCACGGCCCGGACCGCCGCGCGGTTGGCGTCGTCGTGGCCGGTGGCGAAGAGGTCGGAGGTGAAGACCGCGCGCGGCAGGGCGCGGGAGAGGGCCCGTTCGTGGGCCGCCCCCAGGACCTCCTTGGCGCCCTGGAAGACCAGCACCGGCTGGCGGAACATCGGCAGGTACGGCACGCCGTCCGCGTCCTCGTACGGCTGCCCGATCAGGTCGGGGAGCTGGGTGCCCAGGCCGCTGACCAGGAACGCGGTGACGTTGAGGCGCTGCCAGGGCTCCAGGTCCTCACGCAGCAGGACGGCGATCTTCGTGTCGAAACGGGTGCTCGTGCTCATGCCGTGAGACTGCCGCCCCGGGCCGCCTCGGGTCTTGTACGTTGTTTGCATGCCCTCCACGGCAGCTCCCACCCCGGCGACGGTCTCCGCCTGGCGGCCCACTGTCCCGGGTGTCGTCGAGGTGTTCCACGCCCGGTTCACCGAGTACGCCTATCCGATGCACGTCCACGACGCCTGGACGCTGCTGATCGTCGACTCCGGCGCCGTGCGGTACGACCTGGACCGGCACGAGCACGGCACCCCGGACGACACCGTGACCCTGCTGCCGCCGCACGTCCCGCACAACGGCGAGCCGGCCACGGCCGAGGGCTTCCGCAAGCGGGTGCTGTACCTGGACTCCAGCCGGCTCGGCGACGATCTGATCGGGGCCGCCGTGGACCGCCCCGACCTGCGCGATCCGCTGCTGCGCCGGCGCGTCGGGCAGGTGCACTCCGCGCTGGTGCGGCCGGGGGACGAACTGGAGGCGGAGAGCCGGCTGACGCTGGTCGGGGAGCGGCTGCGGGACCATCTGGAGTCGCGTGAGCCGGCCGCGCCCCGCCGCCCCGACCCCGTACTGGCGCGGCGGCTGCGGGAGTTGCTCGACGCGCGGGTGCCCGACGGGCTCACCCTGGCGGAGGCGGGCGCCGAGCTGTCGGCCCATCCCGCCCATCTGGTACGGGCGTTCAGCACCGCGTACGGCATCCCGCCCCACCAGTACCTGATGTCCAGGCGGGTCGGGAGGGCGCGGCGGCTGCTGCTGGAGGGGTGGCCGCCGGGCGACGTCGCGGCCGCCGCCGGGTTCTACGACCAGGCCCACCTGACCCGGCACTTCCGCCGGCTGGTGGGGGTCACTCCGGGGCGGTACAGGAGCGCGGAACGCCCGTGAGAAAGCGCGCCGTCGAGGGTCCGCACGCGCGAACCCCCGACGGCGTGCGCGTCACCTCACGTCGACGTAGTCCGCGGCCGACGTCGCCCCGCCGGTCGTGGTCGTCTGGCCGAACATCCAGCGCCAGGAGCCGTCCGCGGTCGCCTTCACCGTGGTCCTCAGGGACCCGGCGGAGTTCGCCCGCACCGTCCTGACCGCCTTCCAGGTGGTGGTGCCCGCCTTGCGGAACTCGAGCCGGGCCGCCTTGCCTCCGTAGGCGGAGTAGGCGCGCTTCGCCCAGTCGGCGCGCGTCAGCTTGCCCGTGACGGTGAGCGTCCTGTTCTTGACCACCGGCTCGGGCGAGGCGTTGACCGTGGCCCGGGCGGCGCGCTTGACCTGGAGGGTGGCCGAGCTGTTCAGGTACTCGTGCCTGGTCTTGCCCTTCACGTCCAGGAGGGCGACGAACGCCAGCTTCCACGTCGTGGCGTCCGCGGCCGAGTCGAGGTTCTCGCGGGGCCGGATGCGCAGCCTCCCCTCGCAGTTCGCGGCGCGCGAGCCGTCCTCGTTGCACGTGATCATGTCGTGCAGGAAGACCTGGTTGCCCGGGCCCTCGAAGGCCCTGACCGCCGTCGTGCCGTGGTACATGAACGGCATGGCCGACGCGGTGCTGATGGTGTGCCCGGCGGGCCAGGTCACGCGGAAGCTGACCGTCGGGTACTTCGTCTCGGTGGTGCCCACCACGATGGGCTTGCCCTTGTTCACGACCACCTTCGACACCTTGATGCCGGTGTCGGCGGCCTGGGCGGGCTAAGCGGTCAGCGCCCCGAGGGCGATCGTTCCGCCGAGCACCGCCGCCAGGGCGGATCTGCCAGTGCGCATGCACGTCCTCTTCATGCATGGGACCCCTGTGTCCGAGGTCCGGATCGCGGCAGGCTAACAGCCCGCTTCCGCACGCCAGTTCGGACCCCGCCGTCGCACGGTCACACGACGCGCGGAGTCAGCCCTCCGAAGGCCGCTGCAGCAGATGGGTGAAGGCGTCCAGGTTGCGGGTGGACTCGCCGCGCGAGACCCGCCAGGCGTACTCCTTGCGGATCGCGGAGGCGAAGCCCAGCTCCAGCAGGGTGTTGAAGCTGCCGTCGGCGGCCTCCAGGACCTGCCCGAGCAGCCGGTCGAGTTCCTCGGGGGTGATCGCGGGCAACGGCAGGCGGCCGGTGACGTAGATGTCGCCGAGCGGGTCGACGGCGTAACTCACGCCGAACAGCTTGAGGTTGCGCTCCAGGAGCCAGCGGTGGACGCCGGCCTCGTTCTCGTCGGGGTGGCGGATGACGAAGGCGTTGAGGGACAGGGTGTGCCGGCCGACGATCAGGGAGACCGTCGTGGACAGCTTGCGGGTGCCGGGGAGTTTCACCACGTAGGTCCCGGGGGCCGGGCTCTCCCATTCCAGCTCGGCGTCCTTCAGCACGCCCTCGACGATCTGTGCCGCCCGCTGCTCCGCTTCCGTGTCAGCCATGGTGGGAGCGTACGTGACGGCGGTGGGCGTGGGTCGCGGCCGTGTACACGTCGGCCGTGGCGGCGGCCGCGGTGTCCCAGCCGAAGGACTGGGCGTGCCGGGCGGCGGCCTCACCCATGCGCGCGGCGAGCTCCGGCCGGTCGGCGAGGTCGCGCAGGACGCGCGCGTACGCGGCCGGGTCGTGGCCCTCGATCAGGAAGCCGGTCTCCTCGTCGCGCACGGCAACCGGGAGGCCGCCGACCGCCGCGGCGAGCACCGGGGTGCCGGACGCCTGCGCCTCTATGGCGACCAGCCCGAACGACTCGCTGTACGACGGCATGACCAGCACGGACGCGGCGCGGAACCAGTCCGCGAGCTCCTCCTGCCCGACCGGTGGGTGGAAGTGGACGACGTCGGCGATGCCGAGCCGCGCGGCGAGCTTCTGCAGCCCTTCCGGCTTGGCGAGGCCGCTGCCGCTGGGGCCGCCGACGACGGGGACGCAGACGCGGGAGCGCAGCTCGGGCCGGTCGGCGAGCAGCTCGGCGACCGCGCGCAGCAGCACGTCGGGGGCCTTGAGGGGCTGGATGCGGCCGGCGAAGAGCGGGATCAGCGCGTCCTGGGGCAGGCCCAGGCGGGCGCGGGCGGCGGCGCGGCCGTCGGCGGGGCGGAAGCGGCCGAGGTTCACCCCGGGGTGGACGACGGCGACCTTGGCGGGGTCGGCGGCGTAGTGGTGGACGAGCTCGCCGGCCTCCTCGGTGGTGTTGGCGATGAGCCGGTCCGCGGCGGCGACGATCTGGGTCTCGCCGATCACGCGGGCGGCGGGCTCGGGCGTGTCGCCGTCGGCGAGGTTGGCGTTCTTGACCTTGGCCATGGTGTGCATGGCGTGCACCAGGGGGACGCCCCAGCGCTGGGCGGCCAGCCAGCCCACGTGGCCGGAGAGCCAGTAGTGGGAGTGGACCAGGTCGTAGTGGCCGGGACGGTGTCCGGCCCAGGCCTGCATCACGCCGTGGGTGAAGGCGCACAGCTGGGCGGGCAGGTCCTCCTTGGCCAGTCCCTCGTAAGGGCCCGCGTCGACGTGCCGGACGAGGACGCCGGGCGCCAGCTCGACGACGGGCGGGAGGGCGGCCGTGGTGGCCCGGGTGAAGATCTCCACCTCGATGTTGATCGCGGCGAGCCGCTGGGCCAGCTCGACGATGTAGACGTTCATGCCGCCCGCGTCGCCGGTGCCCGGCTGGTGCAGCGGTGAGGTGTGCACGGAGAGCATCGCCACGCGGCGTGGCCTGCGGTGCAGCCGCAGCCGCGGCGGTACGGCGGGGGAGCGCCGCCCGAGCCTCGCGATGTACTGGCTCACGTGGCGTTCCTCCTCGCTGCGTGCACGGCTGGGAGAGGGCGTACGACCCTCGGCGGCGTCAACGTCGGACGATTGCGTTCCCATTTCCGCGGGACGCCGTCGGTGGCGGTCTTTACCGAATCTTGGCCTGGACTAGCTCAACCGTTCGACTGTGGGGTGCGTGCCCGTGGCGGCGCACGCGCCGCGATCCGTGGGCGGGTACCCCCGTACCCTCGTCCTCATGACACCGCGTCCCGCCTCCGCCCCCGTGGGCACGGTGACGCGCGGCACCACCAACCCCAACCGGCTGCGCCGCATGGACCGCTGGATCGCGGCCGCGCACGGCGCCGAGCTGCGCCGCGCCGCCGACCCCCTCGCCGTCGACCTCGGCTACGGCGCGGCGCACTGGACCGCGCTCGAACTGCTGCACCGGCTGCGCACCGCGGCGCCCCGCACCCGGGTGGCGGGCGTGGAGATCGACCCGGCCCGGGTCGCCTCGGCACGGCCGTACGAGCGGGAGGGGCTGGTGTTCCTGCGCGGCGGCTTCGAGATCCCGGTGCCGGGCAGCCCGGTGCTGGTCCGCGCGGCGAACGTGCTGCGCCAGTACGACGAGGGAGAGGTCGCCGGCGTGTGGCGGCGGCTGTGCGCGCGGCTCGCCCCGGCCGACCCGGCGACCGGCTCACGCGGCGGGCTGCTGGTCGAGGGCACCTGCGACGAGGTCGGCCGCCGGCACGTGTGGGTCGCGCTCGGCCCCGAGGGCCCCCGCACGGTCACCTTCGCGACCCGGCTCGGCTCCCTGGAACGCCCCTCCGACCTGGCCGAGCGGCTCCCCAAGGCACTCATCCACCGCAACGTCCCCGGCGAGCCGGTGCACGCCTTCCTGCGCGACTTCGACCGCGCCTGGGCCGCCGCCGCGCCCTACGCCTCGTACGGGGCGCGCCAGCGCTGGATCCGGACCGTGCGGGCCCTCACGGCCGACTGGCCGGTGACGGACGGCCCGGCGCGGTGGCGGCAGGGCGAACTCACCGTGCGGTGGGAGGCGTTGGCGCCGCTCGGGTGGTGAGACCACCGGAGGCCCTACCTCCACTTGTAGCGGCCGGGAACGATCTCCCCAGGCCGTTCGTCACACCGGCCGGGACGACGGTCGTACGGGGACCAGCGGGACGGAAGGGGCGTTGTCCACACCCCCTGTCGTTTCTCGCTCATTGATGGCAGCATCCCCCCGGACACGAAAAGTTACTGACGATTAACCAGGCGGGGGTGCACGCATGGGGGCAGGCAAGCGCGGAGTGCTGACGGCGGCCGTGACCGTGGTCTGCGCGGTGACCGTACTGGCCGTGCCCGGTACGGCGTTCGCGGCGCCCACTCCCCCGCCCGATCCGGGCGCGACGGCGAGCCCCGACCCGGGCGCGACGGCCAGCGTCACCGTGGTCACCAGCGACGTCGAGCTCGAGGCCGTCCGCAAGAAGCTCGAGAAGCTCTACCGTGCGGCGGCCAAGGCCACCGACGAGTACAACGCGGCGGAGGAGAAGGCCCGGCAGCAGACCGCGCAGGTCGTGCGGCTGGCGAAGAAGATCGTCGAGGGCCGGGAGAAGCTGGGCGACCTCAAGGACCGCGCCGGCGCCGCGGCGGCCGCGCAGTACCGGGGCGGCGGGCTGCCTCCCGAGGCGCGCCTGGTGCTGAGCGACGACCCGCAGGACTTCCTGGACGGCGCCGGCCGCGTCCGGCAGGAGCAGCACGCGACCAAGGGCCTGCTCGGCGAGATGACGCGCACCCAGCGGGACTTGGAGGAGTACGCCGAGGACGCCCGGGAGCAGATGCGGAAGCTGGAGGCGGGCCGCAAGGTCAAGGCCGCCGCGCAGAAGCGGATCGAGCGGCAGATCGAGGCGGCCGAGAAGCTGGAGGCCGAGCTCGAGCAGGAGGAGAAGGAGCGGCTGGCCCGGCTGGAGCGGCAGGCCGCCGCCCGCGCCCAGGCCACCTGGCTGAGCTCCGGCGTGCTCGACGAGGTGACCTCGAAGGCGACCGCGCAGGGCCGCAAGGCGGTGGCGTACGCCACGGCGCAGATCGGCAAGCCTTACCAGTGGGGCGCGGAGGGTCCGAACACGTTCGACTGCTCCGGGCTGACCTCGCAGGCGTGGCTGGCCGCGGGGAAGACCATCCCGCGCACGTCACAGATGCAGTGGCAGCACCTGAAGCGCGTCGACGTCAAGGACATGCGGCCCGGCGACCTCATCATCTACTGGGCCGACGCCAGCCACGTCGGGATGTACGTGGGCGACGGCGTCATGGTCCACGCACCCCGGCCCGGCCGGACCGTGACGCTCGCCGGGGCCGGTTCGATGCCCATCCTGGGCGTCGTACGCCCCGATCCGGCCGCCGAGTGACGCCCGGGGGCGGTCTCCCGCGGCCCCAACGGCCCGGTGACACCGGCCACGTGACCCACCGCACGTGGATCTCGTGGCCAACGCCCCGTGGACGTGACGTTCGTCATCCCCACAGCATCTCCGGCCTGTCCAACTGCGGTAGCAAACGCGGCATATGACAGCGGCCGTTGGCCGGGCGGCGTGGTTCACACCATTCCGCTGCGGCGCGGTCACCCGCTATGGTCCCCGTTCGAAGGGGCATCCCCTGCCCGCTCACACACGACCCACGCGGGGGACAGGGCCGAGATCCGTCGCCCCCGCCATGCCCTCGGGGGGAGGGAAGGAACCCGGAACAATGCCCGCACCCGTACCGCGGCAGAGAGCGATCCCGGCCGCGGAAGGTGGTCAGGGAACGGTCGCCGCACCGAACGAGTCCGCACAGGAGTTGCCCGAGAACCGGACGGCGGCCGCCGACGCGGCCACCCCGTCCGACACCGAACCGGCGAAGACCACGACCACCACGACACCCGCGCAGCTCACCCTGCTGCTCATCGAGGACGACCCGGGCGGCACGCCGATCGTGCCCGACCTGCTCGACCAGGCCGGGCGGCCGATTCGCATCCGCACCGCCCGCAACCTCACCGAGGCCGAGCGGCTGCTGACCGACGACGTCCACTGCATCCTGCTGGACCTGGCGCTGCCCGCGCCCGGCCGGGCGGACGACGGCGACGAGCTGGCCGTCCTCCGGCACGTCCTGGAGCTGGCGCCCCGGCACGCCGTCCTCGCCCTCACCGGCGCGGACGACACCGAGCGGGGCGCCGAGGCCGTGCGGGTCGGCGCGCAGGACTACCTGGTCCGCGACGAGCTGGACGGGCGGCTGCTGAGCCGCGCCATCCGTTACGCGGTGGAGCGCAAGCGGTCCGACTCCGCGGAGCGGCGCCTCGCCGAGGGCCGGCTGCGCGCCCAGGAGAACCGCCGGCTCGAGCGCGGTCTGCTGCCGACGCCGCTGCTGGACGGCTCCCCGCTGCGGTTCGCCGCCCGCTACCGGCCCGGCCGCTCGCGCGCCCTGCTCGGCGGCGACTTCTACGACGTGGTCCGCACGCCCGACGGCACCGTGCACGCCATGATCGGCGACGTCTGCGGGCACGGCCCGGACGAGGCGGCGCTCGGCGTGGAGCTGCGCATCGCCTGGCGGGCGCTGACCCTGGCCGGGCTGTGCGGTGACCAGCTGCTGAGCACGCTGCAGCAGGTGCTGGAGCACGAGCGTCCCGACGACGAGATCTTCGCGACGCTGTGCACGGTGGACATCGCACCGGACGGCCGCCGCGCGGGCCTGTGCCTGGCCGGCCACCCGTCGCCGCTGCTGGCCCGCCCCGGCATGCCCGCACGGCTCCTGCCGTACGACAACAACGGCCCCGCCCTCGGGCTGCTGCCCGGCGCCCGCTGGCCGCGGATGCAGGTGGAGCTGGGCGCCGAGTGGAGTCTGATGCTCTACACCGACGGCCTGATCGAGGGCCGCGTCGGCGACAGCGGGGAGCGGCTGGGCCAGGACGGCATGGTGGACCTGATCCGCCGCAGGCTCTCCGAGGGTCTGAGCGGGGAGGAGCTGCTGCGCACGGCGGTGAACGAGGTGCGTGACCTCAACGGGGGCGAGCTGACGGACGACGTGGCGGTCCTGCTGCTGGACCGGACGCGCTGACCGCCGTGCCGGCACGGTTCCGGGGCGGCTGCGGGCCGTCCGTGGCCGTTCGCGCAGTTCCCCGCGCCCCTTCAGAGCGCGGTCACCGCAGGGCCCTCAGGACGCGGCGCGCCTGGGTCACCGACCGCCGTTGTACGGCCCGTACGGACCGTCGCTGCTGGAGCCCCTGCGGGCCCGGCCGCCGCCGGGGAGCGACCTCAGGGCCGGACGGACGTCGACCATGTACACGATCGTCGCGATCAGGCCGATGATCGGCAGGAACGACAGGATGTTGAAGATCAGGTTCACCACGAAGGCGAGCCCCAGGACGATCAGCCAGAACGGCTTGGTCTTCTTGTCCGCGGCGCGGTAGGCGTCCTCACGGCGCGTGGCGGCGTCGATCAGCGCGAAGCCGCTGAACACGATCAGAGCCATGCTCAGCAGCCACAAGAAGTTAGCGAAGCCCTGCATCAGCACTACGTCCACCACCCGTAATCGGCTCGTCCACCGCGCCGTCGTCCTTGCCGCGCCGCCGACGGGCGCCACGTCGTCCTACCGCCGTCACCGTACCCGCATCCGCCGGTCGGCTACCCGATGAACGGGCCGGGCACCGCGTAAGTGCCCGGCCCGTGCCGTTCCGTCCCGCTTCAGCGGGCTGCGACGCCGCTCACTTGGCGGGCGGCGTCGTCTTCTTCGCCGTGGCCTTGCGGGCCGCCGGGGCCTTCTTCGGTGCGGCGGGCTTCTTCGCGGCGGCCTCGGCCGGCTTGGCGTCCGCCGGCTTCGCCTCCGTCGCCTTCGCCTCGGCCGGCGTGGCCTCGACAGGCTTCTCGGCCGTCCTGGCCTCGGCCGGGGCGGCCGCGGGCTTCGGCCGGGC
The DNA here is from genome assembly GCA_014649355.1 of Streptomyces althioticus. GTDB lineage: Bacteria > Actinomycetota > Actinomycetes > Streptomycetales > Streptomycetaceae > Streptomyces > Streptomyces althioticus. Next base: position 72,297 of record BMSW01000004.1, on the reverse strand, counting down.
CGGCGGCTCGACGGCCACCGCGATGTCCTCGATGCCGTCGGCGGCGTCACCGCGCCAGGTCTTCACGGCCTGCTCACCGTGCTCGGCGAGCTTCTCGTAGGTTTCGCGGGCCTTGACCGCGTACTCGGCGGCGACGCCCACGCTGCGCAGCGCCAGGTCCTGGGCGGTCTCGCCGAGCTTCTTCAGGTCGGTGTCGATCGTCCCGAACAGCTCGTTGGCCTTGGCCTGCAGGCTCTCCTGCGTCTCCCGGACCCGGACGGTCACCCGCTCCTGGACGGCCTTGGGGTCGGTGTTGCGCACGGCGTCGATGCGGGCCGGGGCCTCGGTGCGCAGCTGCTCCACCAGGGCCGGCACCTTCCTGGCCTGCTGCAGCGCCAGGTCGGCGGTGCCGGCGGCGAAGTAGAGCGGCTTGGGGTCGCTGAAGGTCTTGCGCAGGTCGTCGGTGATGGCCATGGTGATGGTCCTCCCGGATGTCGTGTTCGGCTGAGGGTCTGTGTGGTCCGTGGCGGGCGTCCGGCGCCCTGGCCGGCTCAGCCGGCCGTCCGCTGCGGACCGTTGTCGTCGCCGCCGGCCTCGTGGCCGGGGCGCTCGGCGGGTCTGCCGACCGTGCCGACGGAAGTCTCCGTGCCCGGTTCGGGCCCGACGGCTTCCGCCTCACCGTCCTCGGTGCCCCCGAATCCGTTCTCCTTGCGGAAGGACTCGTAGATCTGGAGGAGCACCTGCTTCTGGCGCTCGTTCAGCGTGGGGTCGGCGAGGATCACGGCGCGCGTCTCGACCTCGTCCCGGTCGCGCTCGGCGTCGAGGATCCCGGCGCGGACGTACAACGTCTCGGCGGAGATGCGCAGCGCCTTGGCGACCTGCTGGAGCACCTCCGCGCTGGGCTTGCGCAGCCCGCGCTCGATCTGGCTCAGGTACGGATTGGACACCCCGGCGGCATCGGCGAGCTGCCGCAGCGACAACTGCGCGTTGCGCCGCTGCTCGCGCAGATACTCACCGAGTCCGCCGACGTTCAGGGATGCCATGCCCCCACCATGACGCACCCCGCTAACAATTGCAAGCAACCTGCTTGCAAGAGTGCGCTACGTCTCCGCGCCGCCCGCGCCGATTACGCTCGCCTCCATGCCCGAGCCTCCCACCGACCCCCGCCTGCGGGCCCTGATCGACACGCTCCGGCCGGGGGTCGTGCGCAGTGTGAAGGTCACCGGGTTCGACGGAGCGGACATCCTTCCGAGGTGGTCGCGGCCGGTCGGCGGCTCAGCGCAGATGTGATCACCGCCGACACGCGGCCCGGACCGGTCACCCTCTCGCTGAAAGGCGCGGGGAACGCCCGCTGTTGACCTTCACCCAAGGGGAGCGCCCAGCATCGTCGGTACCGGGCGACGGGCCCGGTACGAGGAGGGACACGCATGGAGCTGCTGACCATCGGGGCGTTCGCGAAGGCGTCCCGGCTGTCGCCGAAGGCGCTGCGGCTGTACGACGAGCTCGGTCTGCTGACTCCCGCCCGCGTCGACCCGGACACCGGCTACCGCCGTTACGCGCCCGAGCAGCTGGAGCAGGCCCGGCTGGTCGCCTGGCTCCGGCGGCTGGGCATGCCGCTCGCCCGCATCCGGCGGGTGTGCGCCCTGGAGCCGGGCGAGGCGGCCGGCGAGATCCGCGCGTACTGGGCGCGGGTCGAGGCCGACACGGCCGCGCGGCGGGACCTGGCGGCCTTCCTCGTCGACCACCTGAACGGGAAGGACCCCACCATGTCCCGCACCACCGCGCCTCTCGCCCTCCGTTACGCCGCCCTCTCCGACACCGGCCGGGTCCGCGCGAGCAACCAGGACACCGCCTACGCGGGCTCCCGCCTCCTCGCCGTCGCCGACGGCTACGGCGCCGGGGGCGCCCCGGCCAGTGCGGCCGCCGTCGACGCGCTGCGAAGTCTGGAGTCGGAGACCGTCCCGGCGGGCGATCTGCTCAACGCGCTCGAGGACGCCCTCGGCCGCGCCGAACAGGCCGTGCACGGCGTCGCCTCCCCCGGCGACGACGGCGCGGACGCGGACGCCGACGCCGGCACCACGCTCACCGCGATGCTGTGGACCGGCTCGCAGCTCGCCCTCGTCCACATCGGCGACTCCCGCGTCCATCTCCTGCGCGACGGGGAGCTGTTCCAGATCACCCACGACCACACGGTGGTGCAGTCGCTGATCGACGAGGGGCGTCTCACCCCCGAGGAGGCCGCCTCGCACCCACAGCGGTCCCTGCTGCTGCGCGCCCTGGGCCGGGGCGCCGACTCCACACCCGATCTGCGGCTGCACGACGCCCGCGCCGGCGACCGCTACCTCCTGTGCTCGGACGGCCTGTCCACGGTCGTGCCCGCCGAGGACGTCCTCCGGGTGCTCACCGGCACGCCCGAGCCCGAGGCGGCGGTCCGCGAACTCGTCGGCCTGGCCAACGCGTCGGGCGGCCCGGACAACGTGAGCTGCGTGGTCGCGGACGTGGTGGCACAGGCGTAGGACCTTCCGGCCAACCGTCGGCGGGACCGGTGCGAACCCCCGCTCGCCCGGTCCCGCGTCCGGCACGATGAGGCATGCTCCCGGACCACTGGCATCTCACCACCGACGTCGAGGACTTCCTCGCCCGGGCCGGCGCCTTCCTGCGCTCGCGGCCCGCCCTGCACACCACCCCGCTCACGGACGTCGAGAAACTGCGCCTCGACGGCACGGGCGACCGCCTCCTCGGCCGGCTGGAGTCGGAGGGCGAGGTCCGCGCGGTCTGCTACCTCACCCCGCGCGGCCGTCTCGGCCTCACCCCGCTGACCGCCGACGACGCCGACGCGCTCGCGACCCGCCTGTCCGCGCTCGGCCACACGCCCACCCAGGTCGTCGCCGACCAGGACACCGCCGACGTCTTCGCCTCGGCCTGGCAGGGGCACACCGGCGCGACGCCGAAGCTGTTCTGGCACACGCACCTCTACCGCCTCGGCACCCTCACCCCGCCCCGGCCGCACCCGGAGGGCCGCGCCCAGCTCGCGGGGGCGGAGGACCGCGAGCTCGTGGTGCGCCGGTGCAGGGAGTTCTGCGTCGAGGTCGGCGAGCAGCCGTCCATCGACCTGATCGACGCGGGCTCCTGGGACCGGTCGCGGTTCGGCGACCGGCACTTCACCTTCTGGCGGACCCCGGACGGCACCCCCGTCTCCATGGCGGCCGTCACCTCGGTGACCGGCGGCATGGTGCGCGTCGACCCCGTCCACACCCCGTCCGGCTTCCGCGGCCACGGCTACGCGGGCGCGGTCACGGCCGCGGTGAGCCGGGCCGCGCTGGAGGCGGGCGCCACGGACGTCGTCCTGTTCGCGGACCCGGCCAACCCGACCAGCAACGCCCTCTACCAGCGTCTCGGTTACGTCCGCCTCACCGACTGCGCCGGCTACCGCTTCACGTACGACGGCCCCACGTGAGGCAGGCGGAAACCCGGTGGCCTCCGACGCCGCGCCGGGACCACACTTCCCGGGTGACGTCGCTGCACGAGAACGAGATCACCGTCGACGAGGGCCTCGTACGGTCGCTGCTGCGGGCCCAGTGCCCGCAGTGGGCCGACCTGCCGCTGCGGCCCGCGGGCGCGGGCACGGACAACACCATGTACCGGCTGGGCGACGACCTGCTGGTCCGCCTGCCGCGCAAGCCGGACGGCGGGCCGTCCCTGCGCAAGGAGCAGCGGTGGCTGCCCCGTCTCGCGCCCCTCCTCCCCCGCCGGGTGCCGGAGCCCGTGCACGCCGGGACGCCCACCGACGCGTACCCGGTCCCGTGGGCCGTCCACCGCTGGATCGACGGCGAGGACGTCGGCCCGGACACGGTCCGCGACTGGGCCGCCTTCGGCGCCGACCTGGCGGAGTTCGTACGGGAGTTGCACGGCATCGGCCTGATGGGGGCGACGCGGGAGGACGGGCTGTCCTGGTACCGCGGAGGCACCCTGGCGCCGTGCGACCAGTGGGTCGGTCCCGGCTTCGACGCGTGCCGGGCCGTCGAGGGGCTGGACCTCGACATCGACACACTGGAAGGGCTGTGGCGGGAGGCGCTCGCGCTGCCCGGTCCCACCGGACCGCACGTCTGGCTGCACGGCGACCTCCGACCGGCCAACCTCCTGGCCCGCGACGGCACGCTCCACGCCGTGATCGACTTCGGCGCGCTCTCGATCGGCTTCCCCGACGCCGAGCACGCCCCCGTCTGGGACCTCCCGCCCGAGGCCCGCCGCGCCTACCGGGACGCCCTGTCCCTCGACACCCCGACCTGGCTGCGCGCCCGCGCCTGGGCCATCGCGGTCGCCGTCGCCGGCATCCCGTACTACTGGGACACGTTCCCGGCGTTCGCGGCGGAGTGCCGCGGCCGCCTGGAGGCGATTCTCAGGGACGCGGCGGAGGACTGAGCGCCTGTTCGGGCGACCGGGCGCTCCCGCCCGACAGACTGAGCCCCATGCCACTCACCGACACCGCCAAGGCCGACCTGCACCGCTACCTCCAGGAGGCGCGCGACGCGCTGGTCTGGAAGCTGGAAGGGCTGTCCGAGTACGACGTCCGGCGGCCGCTGACGCCGACCGGGACCAATCTGCTCGGGCTGGTGAAGCATGCCGCCGGGGTCGAACTCGGCTACCTCGGCGACACGTTCGGGCGTCCGTCCGGCGAGCCGCTGCCGTGGCTGGACGAGGGCGCCGAGCTCAACGCGGACATGTGGGCCGCGCCCGACGAGACGCGTGACGACATCGTGGCGCTGTACCGGCGGGCCTGGGCCCACGCGGACGCGACGGTCGAGGCGCTGCCGCTGGACGCGACCGGCACGGTGCCGTGGTGGCCCGAGGACCGCGCCCGGCTGACCCTGCACCACGCCGTGGTCCGCGTCATCGCCGACACCAGCCGGCACGCGGGCCACGCCGACATCCTGCGCGAGCGGCTGGACGGCGCGACGGGCGAGCGGCCGGGCGCGACCAGCCTGCCCGCGGCCGATCCCGCCTGGTGGGCGGCCTACCGCGACCGGCTGGAGCGGGCGGCGCGGGAAGCCGCCGGAGAGGACACCCCCGACGGTCCCGGCACCCGCGCCACGCCCTGATCAGCCCTTCACCGCTCCCGCCGTCAGCCCCTGCACGATGTGCCGGCTGGCGAAGGCGAACAGCACCATCGTCGGCAGGATCGTCAGCACCGCCGCCGCGGACATCGAACCCCAGTCGATGTTGAAGCTGGAGATGAAGCCGTTGAGCGCGGTCGGCACCGTCTTGTTCTCGTCGCTGTTCATCAGCGTCACCGAAAGGAACAGCTCGTTCCAGCAGTTGACGAAGTTGAAGATGAACGCGGCGACGATCCCCGGCCGCATCACCGGCAGCAGCACCCGCAGCAGCGCCCCGAGCCGGGAGAGGCCGTCGATCATCGCGGCCTCCTCCAGCGCGTCCGGGACGTTCTCGAAGAAGCCGCGCAGCATCACCGTGCAGAAGGGGATGCACACGGCGATGTAGACCAGCATCAGCCCGAGCCGGTTGTCGACCAGCTGGAGGTCGGTCATCAGCAGGTACAGCGGGCCCAGCGCGATGAACGACGGGATCATCTGCGTGACCAGGAACGCCATCAGCAGCGCGGACTTGCTGCGGAACTCGAACCGGGCGAGGACGTACGCCGAGAGCGTCGAGATGGCGGTGGCCACCGCGCCCGCGACGGTCGACACGACCAGGCTGTTCACCAGGTACGTGCCGAAGTCCGCCTTGCCGAACAGGCCTTGGTAGTTCTCCAGGGAGAACCGCTCGGGCCAGTAGGCGATCGGGAAGGAGAAGATGTCACCGGGGTCCTTGAGGGACGTGACGGTGATCCAGTACAGCGGGAAGAGGGCGAAGACGAGCCAGAGTCCCAGGAAGGTGAACTTCGCGGCCCGGCCGGCCGTGGTTTCCTTGCCGATCATGCCCGCACCCCTCGCTTTCCGCCCTTGCCGGCGCCCCGGCGGCCGCCGCCCCGCTCCCGGGTCGCCGTCAGGAAGAACATCGCGAACACCAGCAGCACCGCCACCACCAGCAGGCCGAGCGCGGAGGCCTTGCCGTAGTCGCCCTGCTGCGTGATCTTGATCATCCAGGTGGTCACGATGTGCGTCTCGTCGTTCGGCCCGCCTCCGGTCATGCCGAAGATCAGGTCCGGGAAGTTGAAGATCCAGATGACCCGCAGCAGCACCGTGAGCACGAGCGTCACGCGGATGTACGGGATGGTGATGCGGAACAGCGTCCGCGCCTTGCCCGCGCCGTCCAGCGCCGCCGCCTCGTACAGCTCGTCCGGGATCGACTGGAGCGCGGCCAGGATCATGATCGCGAAGAAGGTGACCCCGTACCAGACGTTGGCGATCAGCACGGCGGTCATCGCGGTGTCGGGGTCGGCGAGCCAGGCGACCGGTTCGTCGATCAGGCCGGCCTTCTGCAGCAGATCGTTGACGACGCCGAACTCGCTGTTGAACATCCAGCGGAACAGGATGCCGATCAGGAACCCGGAGATCGCCCACGGGAAGAAGATCAGCGCCTGGTAGAGCCCGCGGAGGCGGAACCTGCGGCGCAGCCACAGCGCCAGCGCGAACCCGATCACCAGCTGCGGCACGATCGAACCGACCACCCACAGCGCGGTGTTGCCCAGCACCGTGCCCCACGCGGGGTCGGTGAAGACCTCCCGGAAGTTCTTGAGCCCCACCCACGAAGTGTCCGTGAGGTCGGTCAGGTTCCAGTTCCGGAACGCCATCTGACTGCCGGCGATCATCGGGTAGTACGTGAACAGCGCCACGAAGACCGCGGCCGGCGCCATGAACGCGGCGATGACCAGACCCCGCCGGGTGGTGAACTCCCGCCGCCGGCGGCCCCCGGCGCCCCCGCCGCGGGGCGGGGCGCCCTCCTTGCGTACGGAGGGCGCCGCGGTCACGCCGGACGGGGGCGTGGACGTACCGGACATGGTCACTTCTTCCACTTCTCGGTCCAGTAGGCGTCCCAGCCGGCCAGCAGCTCCTTCGGCGTCAGCTTGCCGAGGACCATCTTCTGCACGTCCGTGTCGGCGCGCTGCTGCCACTCCGTCCACCACGCGACCCCGCGCGGCTGGGTGACGACCAGGAACGTGTCCGGGTTCTCGGTCATGGTGACGTAGCTGGCCCACGGTCCGGTGCGGTAGAACTCGTCCTCGGCCGCCGCCTTCAAGATCGGCACCAGGCTGTTCCCCTTGGAGAACCGCGTCGACGCCTCGCCCTCGGAGAGGAACTCCACCAACTTCACGGCCTCGGCCTTGTGCTTGCTCCCCTCCGCGACACCCCACCCGGCGGTCGCCAGCGGCTGCACGGTCTTGCCGCTCGGCCCGGCCACCAGCGGCGCGGTGCTCCACTGGTCCGCGTCGATCGACTTCGACTCGGAGACGGTGGCGATGACCTCGGGGTCCTGGAGCAGGAACGCGGTCGAGCCGTTGGAGAAGCCCTCCACCATCTCCGGGTAACCCCAGGCCACGGACGACTTCGGCGACGCCTGCTTGAACAGCTTCAGGTACATCTCCATCGCGTCCAGCGCCTCGGGCGCCGAGAAGATGGTCTTCCCGTCCTTCAGCAGGTAGCCGTTGGCCGGGTCGATCCGGTCGGCGACGTACGCCTCGATGGCGGCCGTGGCGTTGCTGTGCGCGTTGGGGCCGCCGCGGAAGGCGTAGCCGTACCGGCGCGACGACGGGTCGTGGATCTTCGACGCCTGCTCCAGCAGCTCCTCCCAGGTGGCCGGCGGCTTGTCGAAGCCGGCGTCCTTGATGAGGTCGGTGCGGTGGAAGAGGCTCAGCCCGTAGAAGCCGTACGGCACGAAGTAGGTGCGGCCCTTGTCGTCCTCGGAGGCGGCGACAGCGTTGTCGGTGAGCGCGTCCCAGCCCTTCCAGCCGGTCAGGTCCTTCTTCATGTCGTACAGCCAGCCGTTGTTCGACCAGGGTCCGACGGTGATGTCGCGGACCTCGAGGACGTCGACGCCGCTGCCCGACTGGAGCATCTGCTGGAGCTTCTGGTCGGCCTGCTCGGTGGGCGGCGAGACCAGCTTGACCTTGATCTTCGGGTTCTGCTTCTCGAAGTCGGCTATCAGTTCCTCGAGCAGGTCGGTGCGGGCGGGGTTGGTCAGGCTCTCCACCATGTTGAGGGTGACCGTTCCGCTCTCACCGGGGCTCATGGTGGAGCAGCCGGTCAGGACCATCGCGGCGGCGGTGCCGAGCGCGAGAGCTGCCGTCCTTCTTCTCATCGTGCTGACCTCTTCCTTGGGTGAACGGGGCGGCGGGGCGGGGGAGGTGCAGAGGATGGGGGGTGCGGAGGATGGGGGGATCAGGGGCGGGCGGCGCGGGCCCACTCGCCGAGCACGGGCACGCACCGCTCGGCGAAGTACTCGTAGTCCTCGGGGGTGTTGTAGAGATGCGCGGACAGCCGTACGTAGCCGATCCCGCCGAAGGCGGTGAACGCGGCCTCGACGCCCAGCTCCGCGGCGGCCCGGTCGCGTAGGGCGTCCGCGGCCTCCCGGTGGTCGGCCAGGCCGTCCGGCAGCCGCACCAGCCGCATGCCGGGCACCGGCATCCCCACGTCCACGCGGGCGTCCTCGCCGGTCAGCGCGGTGACGGCGGAGGCCACGACCCGCTCGCCGTACCCGGCGAGCTCGTCCATGTAGCGGCGGGCCGCGTCCCAGCCCCAGGTGTCGTCGACGAAGTCCAGAGCGGTCTGCGCGGCGAGGTAGTTGGTGGCGTCGAGCGTGCCCTGCTGGTCGAACCGGTCCGGGTAGGGGTCGGGGGCGCCCCAGGAGTCGATCAGGGGGTGGAGGCCGTCACGGAGCGGGCCGCGGGCGACCAGGGCGGCGGTGCCGCGCGGGGCGCACGCCCACTTGTGGAGGTTGCCCGCCCAGAAGTCGCAGGTCAGGCCGTCGAGAGGCGCGGCGAGCAGGGCGGGCGCGTGGGCGGCGTCGACGAGGAACGGCACACCGCGGCGGGCGGCCTCCGCACCGATCCGCTCCACGGGGAACCTGCGGGCGGTCGCGGAGGTGATCTGGTCGACGACCACCAGATCGGTGGCGTCGCCGACCTCCGCCATGACCGCCTCGTACGCCTGCTCCTCGTCCGCGTCCAGCGGCACGCGGGCGGTGCGGACCCGGCCGCCCCAGCGGCGGGCGAGGCGTTCGGCGCCCATGGTGACGGCGCCGTAGCCGTGGTCGGTGACGACGATCTCGCCGCCGGCCCTCTTCTCGAGGTTGGCGTAGACGACGCTGACGCCGGCGCTGGCGTTGGGCACCAGGGCGAGGTCGCCCGCGTCCACGCCGAGGAACGCGGCGAGTCCGGTCCTGGCCTTCGCGATCCGGCCCGGCAGTTCGGGGAACCACACGACCGGCGCCCGCTCCATCTCCTCCCGCAGCGCGTTCTGCCGCTCCTGGGCGGCCAGCGGGACGGCGCCGAAGGAGCCGTGGTTGAGGTGGCGCAGGGCGGGGTCCAGCGACCACGCGTCCGCCGCGGGCCGTCCGTCGGCCAGCAGCAGGGGGCGGGGCGCGGTGCTGACGTCGGTCTCGCTCACATGACTCCCATCCGCGAGGGACATCGGAGGACGTCGGACCATCGGGAGACCAGAAGGCCAAGACGTATGATGACTCGGGATGTTGGCATGGTGTTTTCGGCCATGACAAGACCTGTGAGCCACCTGAAATCAGATGACTCGGAAATGTTTCACGGAAGACATCTGATCTCTCGTCCGACTACGCTTCACTCGGGCGGGGGCCGCGGCGGACGCGGCCCGTCAGGGGAGGCAACGGATGTCGGCAGTCGACAAGGCGTTCCACGGCCTGCGCCACATGATCGCCACGGGGCGGCTGGGCGCCGGGGAGAAGATCCCGCCCGAGGCGGACCTCTGCGAGGAACTCGGCGTCTCGCGCGGCTCGCTGCGCGAGGCGGTACGGATGCTGTCGGCGCTGGGCGTGCTCGAACCGCGCCACGGCTCGGGCACGTACGTCTCGCAGCTCCGCCCCGAGGACCTGATCGGCAGCCTCTCCCTGACCCTGCAGCTGCTGCCCTTGCCGGGCCTGTGGGAGGTCTACGAGATCCGCCGTGTCCTGGAGGCGCACGTGGCGGCCCAGGCGGCGGCGCGTGCGACCCCGGAGACGGTCGGGACGCTGTTCTCCCTGATCGAGGCGATGGAGGCCACGGAGGACCCGGCGGAGGCGTCCGACCTGGACCACCGCTTCCACGCGGAGATCGCCCGCGCGGCCGGAAACCCCACGCTGGCGTCCCTCCTCGCGGTCTTCCGCGCCCGCTCCCGCAAGTACCAGGTCTTCACCCTCCCCGAGGGCCCCGACCTCCGCCGCAAGAGCGACGCCGACCACCGCAACCTCGCGACGGCCATCGCCGCCCACGACCCGGGCGCGGCTGCGGGCGTGGCGGAGGCACATGTGGCGCAGACGGAGCGGTGGTTGAGGGCGCTGGAGCCGCCGGTGGAGGACGAGGGGGCGTGAGCGGCGCGCCCCGCGTCAGAACGGCAGGGGCCGCGACCGCACCACCTCCAGGCGGGACACCGCCCGGGTGAGCACCACGTAGAGCCGGTGCAGTCCGCGCTCCTCCGCCTCGGCGATCGCGGCCGGCTCCACCGCCACCACGTGGTCGTACTCCAGGCCCTTGACCACGCTCGCGGGTACCACGCCGACACGGGCCTCCAGCGACTCCGGCCCTGCTGCCTCGACACCGGCCTCCGCCAACGTGCGCCGCAGCGAGGGGACATCGCCGTCCGCCGCGACGACACCGACGGACCCGTCCCGCTCCAGGGCGTCCCGGACGGCGGCCACGACCGCGGCCTGCACGTCGTCGGGGTCGTCGACGACCCGGCTGCGCAACTCGCCGTCCGGGCGCAGGGACCGCGCCTCCGGCACCTCGACGTCCAGCCGCCCCAGCAACCGGTTGGTCAGCTCCACGACCGCCTGAGGCACCCGGAAGCCGGTGGTCAACGGTACGACGGCAGCCTCCGGGCGGCCGAGGTGGAACAGCGTCGCGGCCCAGGAGCGGGACGCCCAGGGTGCCGTCCCCTGCGCCAGGTCGCCCAGCACCGTGAGCGATCCGAAGGCGGCCCTGCGGGCGATGGCCCTGCACTCCATCGGGGACAGGTCCTGCGCCTCGTCAACGACGACGTGCCCGTAACCCTCGGGGTGCTCGATCAGCCCGGCCGCCTCGTCGAGCAGCAGCAGGTCGGCGGCGGACCAGCGTGCCGACCGCCACGACCGCGGCGGACGCGCCCACAGCAGGGCGCGCTGCTCGTCCGCGTCCAGGACCCCGTCGGCCGCCCGCGCCGACCGGTCGCCACCGGACAGCAGTTCCGCCACCACCTGCTCCGGCCGCACGGCCGGCCAGACGGCGTCCACGTACGCCGCCACCGGCCGCGCCCGCTCGATCCGGCGCACCCAGGCGGCGCCCCGCGGACCGCTGCGCCGTTCGGCCTGGTCCTGGACGGCCCGCACGATCCGTGCCCGCACCCTCTCCCGCCCCACGGCGTACGGCGGTTCCTCGTCCAGCACGTCGGCAACGATCCGCGCCGAGGTCTCCCCGTCGACCCGCCACCGGTAGGAACCGTCGGGGACGGCGAGGGAGTCACCGTGATCGGTGCGCACCCGCGCGTACAGCGCCCGGCGCAGCACCTCCGCCGTGCGGGCGTCGTGCTTGAGGAGGGCGGTCGGTTCGTCGTCCTCGCCGGTCACCGGGTGCCGGGCGATCTCCTCGGTGAGGGTCGACTGCCGTACGCCGGTCTCGCCGAGGGAGGGCAGGACCTCCGCGATGTAGCTGAGAAAGGTCCGGTTCGGCCCGAGGACGAGCAGGCCGCCGCGCCGCATGCGCTGCGGATGGGTGTACAGCAGGTAGGCCGCCCGGTGCAGGCCGACGGCGGTCTTGCCGGTGCCGGGAGCACCCTGCACGCACACGGTGAGGCCCAGGTCGCCGCGGACGAGGTCGTCCTGCTCGGGCTGGATGGTGGCGGCGATGTCCCGCATCGGCCCGACACGGGGCCGCTCGATCTCCTGGGCGACGATTCCGCTCACCCGGTCCTCGCCCCGCGCCAGGTGCTCGTCCTCCAGACCGGTCAGATCACGGGAGTCGCCCTTGCTGCCGGGCGCCCAGCCGAACCGTCGGCGCACGGTCACGCCCCGCGGGTCACGGGCGGACGCCTGGTAGAAGGTGCGGGACACCGGCGCCCGCCAGTCGACGACCAGGGGCGGGGCGGCCGGGTGCTCGGTGATCCGCAGGCGCCCGACGTGGTAGCTCTGGCCCGCGTGGTCGGGCTCGTCCGGGCCGAAGTCCAGGCGCCCGAAGAACAGCGGGCCGGGCGGCAGTTCCCGCAGTTCCTTGGCCCGGCTGCGCAGCCGGTACCCGAGGACCTCGGCGTCGGCGCCGGACGCGGAGACGTCCTCACCGGTGCTCACCTGCTCGTCCGCACCGCCGGTCATGCCGGCGAGGGCGCCACGGCAGCGGTCGTGATGGGCGCGTTCCTGGTCGAGGGCGTGCTGGGGCACGGGGGCGTCGGACGTCATTCCCCCGAGCGTAGCAAGAAACGTAACTCAGTAATGTTTTTTACTCGGTAACGCCCGCTGGCAGGCTCCGCGCCAGCACCCCGAACGCCCGCTCCGCCGCGTCCACCGCGTCCTCGCCCACGGCGTCGAGGGACTCCCCTGCCGCGATCCGCCGCCAGTTCTCCTGCGCGAGGATCCGCCGCACGGCGATGATCTGTCCGGCGGCGAGCCGGGCGTCGAGCCCGTCCCCGAGCGCCTCGGCCAGCGCCTCCTCGGTCCGCTCCAGATGGCCGTACAGCCGGGCGACCAGGGAGGGCGTCCCGTAGAGCAGGGTGTGGAAGGCGAGCACCTCGGGGTCGTCGTTGAGCCCCGTCACCGGGTCGTGACGTTCCAGGCCTGCCAGGAAGTGGCGCTTCAGCGCCTCGACGGGCGTCGGCCCCTCCCGCACGACGCGGGCGGGTTCCTCCTCGTGATCCGCGATCCGGTACAGGACGAGGTCCTCCTTGGCGGGGAAGTACCGGAAGAGCGTCGGCTTGGAGATCTCGGCCGCGGCGGCCACCTCGGCGACGGACACCGCGTCGAAACCACGCTCCAGGAACATCCGGATCGCGATGTCCGACACCGTCCGGTACATCCGCCGCTTCTTGCGCTCCCGCAGCCCGATCTCGCTCATGCGGCGAGCCTACGCACCCGACCGGTCCGCGCCGGCCTCAGACCAGGGCGCGGGCGAGGTACGGGTTGGCCGTGGCCCGGACCGGCAGACCGAGGGCGCCCGTGGCGACTCCCAGGGTCACCGCGTACGAGGCGACCGCGCGGCGGACGTTCGGGGCGTCGAGGCTCGCTCCCGTGACGATGCGGTCGAGGTCGATGTAGGCCGAGCGGACGGCTTCGAGGCGTCGGTACACCTGCCAGTCCTTCTGCCAGTCGCGCGTGTACTCGGGCGGAAGGTTGCGCTCCCAGCGGCGGAACATGCGGTCCCGGATCTCCGGGCGGGTGGGGGTGAGGTGCATGTGCCGGACCAGGTCGTACAGGGGGTCGCCGATCAGGGCCATCTCCCAGTCGATGATGCTCAGCCCACCGTCCCGGCGCACCAGGTTCCAGGGGTTGAGATCGCCGTGGAGGAGAGCATGCTCACGGTGGCTGACCTTCTGCCGGGACAGGATCTGTTTCAGGCGGTCGTGATCCGGAAGGCCTAGCTGCCGGGCGAGTTGCTGGGTTTTCCTGGGCAGTCCTCCGACGAGGCGGACCAGCTCGTCCTTGAGCCAGTAGTGGAAACCCGGCTCGTCAGCCAACGGGTCGATCCGCTTGTAGTCCACCTGGGTCAGGGCGCACAGCTGGTCCACCAGCCCGTCCGCCTCGTGGGGCAGTAGGCCGTGCACAGGATGGTTGGGGGGACGGTCGACGTCCTCCGGGCCCATGTAGGTGTGGATCGCGAAGTGGTCGTTCCCGTGCGTCTCGCCCAGGGCGAGGGCCCTGGGCGCGTTCACGGCGACCTTCGCCTCCTCGATGCCCCGCAGCACCGCGTGCTCACTGAGGAAATGCGGTTCCCTCCGGGTGACGTCAGGCAGCCTGCGCCGTACGACGACCGGGTAGCAGACCCCGGGGACCCGGACGACTGTATTGAGGTGTGCCGTGCCCTTGAAAACGCGGCTGGCTGGGGCCGCGCCTTCCACCGACAGGGCATCGAGGACATTGCCCTCACCGAAGTCGTCCGGCAGCGCGAGACGCCGATCCGGCAACCACCTGACGACCTGGGCGCCGCACACTCCTCGCGACGACTGCCAGCGGAACAGGGCGCGCTCGATCTCCTTCGGACCGGGAACGCTCCGGAGGCCCAACGGTCGCGCCGCCGCGCGCAGCGCCCGGTCCACCACCGCCGTAGCCTCGTCCAGATTCTTCTGCGAGTACGCCTGCTCCAGGGACTGCGCCGCCCGCATGACGTCCGGGAAAACGGACTGCGCGCGCTCGAATTCGAGGTAGTGCTTCAGATCCTTGCCCAACCCGTTGACGGCCGCCGGACGGACGCGGCGCATGGCCTCTTCCCACGCGCCGATCACCTCGGGCCACTGGTGATCCGGGTACTGCATGCGCACCAGATGGGTCGCCAGGTCGTGGAGGGGATCGCCGTACGTCGCCAGCTCCCAGTCGACGCAGATCAGAGGAAGCGATCCGCCGTAGGACACGATCACGTTGTCCCGGTGCAGGTCGGCGTGGAGCAGGCTGTACGGCCGTCGCGCCATGGCGGGGGTGCGCTCGGCCAGCCGGATCAGGGCGTCCTCCGGGATGCCCAGCGCCGCGAACAGTCCGCCGAAGGCAGTCCAATTGGGCCGGCGGATCTGCTCGTCCGCGAGGTGGGCCAGAGTGCGCAGGAACGCCTGGCTGTCGGTGTCGTTGCTCGGCCAGTGGGGCGGCAGGGCCGGCAGCGAGCTGCGTCTGACCCGGGTCATCTGGGCCAGCAGTCCGGTCAGTGCCCGCACCAGCAAGGTGTCGAGGGGCTTCCCGTTGGCACAGATGCTGGACAGCGGGACTCCTTCCACATAGCTGTGGACGGCGAAGTCCGGACCCTTGGCCAGGCACTGCGGCACGTGGGGCAGGACGTCCTTGACCGCTCCGAGGATCTCTTCCTCGTTGTCCCAGGTTCTGATCACCACCGGTAGGGCCTCGGCCCTGCGGATGCGCACCGTCACCGATGTCCCCGGCTCACGGCCGAGTAACCGCGCCTCGGGATCGTCCAGTGCCAGCACGTAGTTCTGGTTGTGGTGACCGCTGGCGGCCGTACCGCACAGCGTGGCGCGCTCCACGAAGTCGCGGAGCCGGTCGTCCGGACAAGTGGGCGCCCCGAGGGCCGGTCGGGGAAGGGGTGGTGCGCCCACTGGCCGCTCCGTGACGTACGAGGGAGACACAAATGACGGTAGACATGCGGCCTCCGTTTCCGCACGCGGAAGTCAACCGCATGGCGTCCGGCACCGGGCAGCCGGGTGTCACCCACGTGCCCGAGTTACGGAGGCCCGTCCCAGTCGCTGATGTGCTCTCTGGTACGGACGGGGGAGCAGCTGCTGCTCAATCGGTGGCCGGAATCGTACAGCACCGCAGTCACTGGGCGAGGTGCTTCCACACGGAGTCGAACCACTGCTGCATGCCGTCCAGGAACACGGTGCCGGGGGCGCCGGCATCGGCCGGATTCTTCACATGGTGGGTGAGGGTCGCGCCCAGCCCCAGTACGTCCAGCGCGGTCACCACCTCGCCGTCCGCCAGCTCCAGCTGCCGCTCGATGATCTCGTACATGCCGTGCAGCGCCTCGGCCTCGTTGAGCAGGTAGAGCTTGAAGGTCGGGGTCAGCGGAGCGTGCCGGATCCGTACGTCGACCGATGGGACCAGGCCTTCGGTCTGGAGGTCCCTCAGCGCGCTGACCAGGGAGGCCGTATGCGTCTCCGTAATGGTCCGCAACCGCGTCCGCATCCGGGCGTCGTCCGGACTCTCCTTCACCCGCGGATACGGCAGCGGAAGTGACGGATCCGGAAGGAGCATACGGAGCGTGATGCGCTGGGGCGAGATGAAGCCACCGCGGATGCGTTCCGACTGCAGGCGAATGTGGGCGTCCAGGGACTCCGACGTCAGGGTGTACACGTCCAGCGTGACCTCAGGGCGCTCGAAGGCCTCGCTGATGAAGGGCGCCAGCGTCACCTGACCACGCACACGGGTCGCCTTGGCCGTCGACGACTGTATGCGCTGGACCTTCATGACCCGCGAGCCGCTGCCCCGCCGGGACTCGATCCACCCCTCGCTCGCCAGCTCCCGCAGCGCCCGCTGCACCGTGTCGCGTGAGACGCCCAGCTCCACGGCGAGGGCGCGCTGCGCCGGCAGGAAGGAGTGCAGGGGATAGACGTGCCCGATCCGCGCGCGCAACTCGTCGGCGACCCGCTGGGCCTCCCGCCCACCGCCGCCGCTTGACTCGTCACCCCTCCCGGCCACGACCGGAACGTACCGCTTTCGGTCCACCGGCAAACCAACCGTCCACAAGTCCCTGATACAGGCGGACCGTTGGTTAAGGGATCAACCGGTCCGGGCAGACAGCTCTCAGGCCAACCAGTCCAATTGGACCGCGAGTTGAGCGCTTCCGGACGGTGTCGGAAAGTGGAGGGGGATGGTCGGCTCATGTACCGCCTTCAGTTGATCACCGCGCTGGGCAAGCTGCTGATGAGCCTGCTGGCCGAGACGCGGCTGGGCGTGCTCGGCCTGGTTCTGCTCCTCCTCGTCGGTGTGGGCGTACGCGCCCGCCGTGAGGGGCTCGCCGTCGGGGCGGCCGTGGTGCTCACCGCGCTGATGATTCAGGCCTGACCGGCCTCCCACACCGCCTTCAGCACCGGCTCCAGCGACCCCACGATCCACTCCGCCCCCGCGTCCCGCAACACCTTGTTCTTCCGCTCGTTCCTGGCGTACCCCAGGAACGGCACCCCCGCCGCCCGCGCCGCGAGGAAGTCGGACGGGGTGTCCCCGATCATCAGGGCCGTCGCCGGAGCCGCGCCCATCGCGTTCAACGCCCGCTGGATGCAGTGCGGATGAGGCTTCAGGTGGCGGAGTTCCTGGGTGCGGCCGTAGATGTGCGGCGCGAAGCACGGCAGCAGGCCCCGGGACGTCAGGTACTCCTTCACCACCCGCGGCGAGTTGTTCGTCGTGATGGCCAGGCGGGCGCCCACCGCCGTCCAGGTGCGGACCAGGGGGTCGGCGTACGGCGTCGGCCGGGCGGAGGCCGCGGCCCTCAGCTCCTCCTGGGTGAGCCGTTCCTCGAGTTCCGCGACGAGGTCGCTGCCGGGGTGCCGGCGGTCCACCGCGCGCAGGACGACGTGCGGGTCGAGGGACTCGCGCGCGGACTCGTCCAGCAGCCCGTGCAGCCCCCGCCCCTCCAGCCAGTCCACCAGGTCCCGGGCCACCCGCTCGGCGGAGTGGCCGGCGAAGAGCCGGCAGACGGGGCCGTCGAAGTCCCACAGCACGACGCGGGCGCCTTCGATCAGGTTCCGCAGGTCGTTCGGTTCCGCCTCGGTCTCGGTTGTCACCGCTTCAGTCTGCTGCGTCTCAGAAGTCACTAGGAGAGTGTCAGGTCCGTCGTGATGGTTTCCCAGAGGGCGTCGAACCACTTCTGGGATTCCTCCACGAACGCCTGGTCCCGCCGGCCGGCCCGCTTGGCGAAGGAGAAGAGGAGGGAGGCGGAGCCGAGGGCGTCGTACATCTCCAGGGTCTGGCTCTCCCACTCCTCCTCGCGGCGGGTCAGCATGTAGTAGCCGATCAGCGCCTCCTCGCCGTTGAGCAGGTACAGCTTCACCGGCGGGGTGAAGGGCAGCGCCCGGAAGGACACGTGCACGTCGATGCCGTGCGTGGCGCGCAGCGCCTGGAGGTTGTGCTGGAGCACGCGGGCCTGGGAGTTGCGCTGGGCCAGCCACCGTTCGTGCACCGGGTCCTCGTCGCCCGCGTCGCGACCCTCGACCGGTACGGGGAAGGCGAGGTTGATCCGCCGGGACGGCAGCATGATGCGGACGTCGATCGCCTCGGGGCGGATACGGCTCTCGTGGATGTGCCGGACGGGCTCGCCGACCGCCAGCATGAAGCTCTCCGCGGTGAGGCACACGGCGTCGATCCGCACGCGGGGCGTGGAGAACGCCTCCGTCAGCCGGGGCGCCAGCCCCACCATCGTCGGCTGGGGCTCCTCCCGGGCCGGGGCGGGCGCGGCGATCCGGGGCGGGCTTCCCTTGCTGACGTTGCTGAGGAGCCCGTCGTCCTGGAGGGCCCGCAGGGCCTGGCGGACGGTGCCGCGCTCCACTCCGAACTCCTCGGCCAGCTCGGCCTGCGTGGGCAGCCGGTCGCCCGCCTTCAGCGCACCCCCGCGGATGCGTTCCCGCAGGATGTCGGCGATCTCCTGGGCCGAGAGCCTGCTGCTGCCGTTCACTGACACGTTCTCCTGGGCCACGACCAAACGCTACAACTTTGATCCATCTAAAGGCAGTTGTTTGAAAGTTGTTTATGAGTAGGAGCCAAGTGGGGACAACTATACTGGAGTTGGTTGCCAACTTGGCGGAGTTGGCGGAGGTTAGCGTTCCGCTCTTCGGACAGTCACCGCCTCAGGGCCACCGGCGCCGTCGCCCCGTTCCACCGTCTCCGCCCGAAGGGGGTACACCATGCCCGTCATCGCCCTGATCTCCGCCGTCGTCGTCGTCACCGTCGAGCAGCTTCTCCAGTGGAGGTACGGCGCGGCCGGCCTCCTCGGCCTGCTGCTCGTCACCGTGGGCATCCACGCGAAACGGCCCGGTGTCAGCTCCGCCGGAGCGGTGCTGCTGGCGCTGCTCGTGGCCCGCCCCGCCCTGTGACCGGCCCGCCCCGGCCGCCGCGGAAGCGTGGCCGGCCCGACCAGGCCTCTGTGGGAGACGTCAGTCCGTGAGCTCCAGCTCCGAACTGATCGTCTCCCACAGTGCGTTGAACCACAGGCGGGACTGCTCCACGAAGGTCGTGTCGCGCAGGCCGTCGCCCTGCTCGAAGGCGAACAGCATCGACCGCACGCCCTGCGCGTCGTACGTCGGCAGGCTCTCCTGGCCGATCAGCGCCTCGCTGCGGGTCACCGTGTAGTAGGCGAACAGCGCCTCGGAGTTGTTGAGCAGGTACAGCTTCACCGGCGGCGTGAAGGGCAGCGCACGGAAGGTCACGCGCACGTCGATCCCGTGCGTGGCGCGCAGGGCCATCAGGTTGTGGCGGAGCACCTGCCCCTGGGCGTTGCGCTGGGCCAGCCAGCGCTCGTGCACCGGGTCGTCGTCGCCCTGCCGTCCGCCGACCGGCACCGGGAAGGCCAGGTCGATGCTCCGGCTGGGCAACAGGACGCGGACGTCGACCTTGGCCGGTTTCAGTCGCCCCGTGTAGATCTGCCGCAGCGGCTCGCCGATGGCGAGGGTGAGGGAGACGGCGGTGAGGCAGACGGCGTCGATCTTCACGTGCTCCGCCTCGAAGGCGGACGCTATCCGGGGTGCGAGCGCCACCGTGGTGGGCTGCGGCGGGGCCGCGGGGCCCGCCGGGGCGCGGTCGGCCCGCTCCGCGACCGTCGCGGGCGCCCCTTTGGAGATGTTCGTCAGCAGATGTTCCGACTGCAGGATGCGCAACGCGCCCCGCACGGCCTGCCGCTCGACGCCGAACTCGGCGGCCAGCTGCGCCTGCGTGGGCATGCGCTGACCCGGCCGCAGCACCCCGGACCGGATCCGGGCGCGCAGCTCGTCGGCCACTTCACGATGCGTCCGCTGTGGCCGCTGTGGCTTCTTCCGTCCATTGACGGAGGCGTGTTCCGGCTCCACGGCCAAACACTACAACTTCTCGCCATCTTGCGGGAGTTCAACGAAGGGTGGTTATAGGACTCTTCCAAGTGGAGATAACTAAGAATAAGTTGGTCACCAACTCGCCCAACCTGGTCGACCCGTAGAGGGGTTGGCTCACCAGGAGGGCGGTGGGGGGCCGCCGGACAAAGGGGGACCGCCATGCCGCTCATCGCCATCGTCGTCGCCGCCCTGGCCATCGGGTTCGAGCAGCTCGTCCAGTGGAAGTACGGCCCGATGGGGATCATCGCCTTCGTCGCCCTCACCGTGGGCATCAAGGCACGCAACACCATGATCGGCGGCATCGGCGCGGTCATCCTCGTGATGCTGTTCGCCCAGTCCGGCTGACGGCACTCCGCACGGACCGCCGGCCGGGCTCCCTTCCGGAGGGGAGCCGGGAGCCCGCCGACGGAGCACCACACCCACCACCACAACTGAACAGCTCGCTACGGATGCACGATCACGCCCACCCGTCACCGGCGGAAGGAGGAAGCGGCACCGAAGGCGCGGAGGCGTCCGCGCTCAGAAGATGTCCGGGCACCACGGTCGCCTGGACGTACGCAGCAGGGCGTCGGCCTGACGGGCGGCGCCCGCTCGTTCTTCCCGGACCCGGCCCAGCGCCGCGAGCCGCACCGCCGACTCGTCGCCGAGCCACAGCGTCGCCAGCTCCGCGACGTCCAGCGAGAGGTCCGGGTTGTCCGTCGTCGGCGCGCAGGTCCCGGCGCCGTCCGCCGACGCCTCCAGCCGGTACCGCCCGCCGGCCAGCCCGCCCGCGTCGGCCACCTCCAGCACCAGCGACCCCGCCGCCTCGTACGTCCGCGCCTCCAGGGCCCGTACGACGTCGAGGATGCGCACCCACAGCCAGTCGGCGTGGGTGGTCACGGCGGCGGCCCGCGGGTCGGGGAGGAAGTGCGGAAGCAGGTCGTCCGGGGCGCGGTAGCCGGTCTTCACCGCGACCACCCAGTCGATCGAGCACAGGTAGCGCCACAGCGCCCGCTCGGCGGCGGGGGTCACCCCGGTCAGCCACTTCACCCGGACCGTGTTGAGCGGCTGCTTGCCGTCGCCCCACTTGTCGTCCGCGGTGTAGGCGGCGATGCCCTCGACCTCACCGGAGGCCGAGCGGTAGATCACGTAGTACGGCTCGTGGAACGTCGCGTGGAAGCGCACGGCGCCCGTCGTGACCTTCCACCACAGCTCGTCACGGCTCACGACGCCCGGCTGGGAACGGCGCAGCCGCTCGTGCAGTTCGGGGCCGTGCTTGCGGACGTCCTCGGCGTCCACCAGGTCGATCCGGCCGCCGTCCTCCGGGCCCGCCCAGCGCGGGTCGAGCCCGGCGCGCGGCACGTCGATCGTCCACTCGGTGGCCCAGGTGGCGGGGCCGAAGCCGTACCGCCCGTAGATCGGGTACTCGGCGGCGATCAGCGTGGCGACGACGTCCCCGCGCTCTTTCGCCGCCGCCAGGTCCTGCGCGATCATCCGCGTCAGCAGGCCGCGCCTGCGGTGGGTCGGGGAGACGGTGACGTTGGTGACCGCGTCGGCCGGGACGGCCGCCCCGCCGACGGCCGTGAGCTCCTGGGCGAAGGAGCGGAACGTCGCGACGCAGCGCCCCCCGTCGAAGGCGGCCGTCGAGCGGCCGGGCGTGAACTGCGCCCGGCGCGCGTCGAGGATCTCCTCGTCCAGGGTCGGCCGGTGCAGGAACCCGATGTTCATGGCCCGCTGCCAGTCGGGGAACTCGGATGCGTCGATGGGGCGTACGTCGATGTCGGCACGGGAGGTCATGGGGTCACGGTAAGTCGGCCCCCCGGGAGGTGTCGACGTGGTTTCACCGGGACCCGGACCTCATGCGAGCAGGTCGTCGACCTGCGCCTCCCCCTCCCGGTAGCGCCGGGTGATCTCCGCCCCGCACGCGTCGGCGGTGCGCTGCAGCCGCTGCCGGCGGCGCGACACCTGCTGCTCGTACCCGACCAACCGGCCCATCGCGGTGTGCAGCTCTCCGTCCGTGCGCGCGCCCAGGTCGGAGAGCTCCACCTCGGCGAGCATCTCGGAGGCCAGCCGCCGGTACTCCTCGCTCCGCGGTGTGCCCAGCGTCAGATGGCGGGCGGAGGAACGGTGACGCGCGGGGGTGTCCCGCAGGATCTCCGCCAGCCGCTGCACGACGGAGGTCTCCCCCGGCGCGACGGCCGCCGGCACCCCTGACGGCAGGTCACGCCGGGCCAGCTCCGCGCGCAGGATGTCGATCCGCCCCTGCAGCAGCCTCCGTACGTAGCTGAGGTCGGCCTCGTCGCGCTGTGCGTCCCGCCGCATCGTGCGCAGTTCGGCCAGGCTCAGCCCGGTCAGTTCGTCCTCCGCCCCGTCCCCGGGCAGCGCGGGGCTGTCCGTGCGCTGCACGGGCGGCCGGCGGAACTCCCGTTCCCCGGCGCCCCCTTGGGTCAACTCCTGGGCCAACGCGACAGCCGCGGACGCCTGCCCGATCCCCGATGTGCTCATGTGCCTCAACCGTCCCCTCGACCGGCATGTGCCAGCATCGTGCCACCCCTGACGGCCGCAATGTGAGTGAGTGGCCCCGATCCGCCCCAGATGGGCGCTAAGGAGTAAAAATAGCCCGACCGGGGTGGATCGCGGGCCGCCGTCGGGCGTCTGTTCGCGGACCGGCATCATGGGCGTATGCGAGCAGTGGTGCAGAGGGTGGACGGCGCGAGCGTCGTCGTGGACGGCGAGACCGTGGGGGAGATCGAGGGCGAGGGCCTGTGCGTCCTGGTCGGCGTCACCCACGAGGACACCGAGGAGAAGGCGGCGCAGCTCGCCCGCAAGCTGTGGTCGATCCGGATGCTGAAGGACGAGAGGTCCTGCAGCGACGTCGGCGCCCCGCTCCTGGTGATCAGCCAGTTCACCCTCTACGGGGACGCCCGGAAGGGCCGCCGCCCCACCTGGAACGCGGCAGCCCCCGGCGATCTCGCCGAGCCGCTGGTCGACGAGGTGGTGGCCCAGCTGCGCGCGCTGGGCGCGACGGTGGCGACGGGCCGGTTCGGCGCGCAGATGCGGGTGTCGCTGACGAACGACGGCCCGTTCACCGTGCTGCTGGAGATGTGAGGCCCACGGGCCGCGCGGGCCTCACGAACCGCGCGGCTCAGGGCTCGACGACGGTCTCCTGCGCGGCGGCCGTGTCCCCGGCCAGCAGCCGGGCGTCCACCGGGACGTTCCGCTTCACCAGGGCGAGGGCGACCGGCCCCAGCTCGTGGTGGCGTACCGAGGTCGTGATGAAGCCGATCTTCCGGCCGTCCGGCCCGTCGTCCGCCAGGCGCAGCTCGGTGCCCGGCACGGGCAGGTGCACCTCGCTGCCGTCCAGGTGCAGGAAGACCAGCCGGCGCGGCGGCTTCCCCAAGTTCTGGACGCGGGCGACGGTCTCCTGGCCGCGGTAGCAGCCCTTCTGCAGATGCACGGCGGAGCCGATCCAGCCCAGCTCGTGCGGGATGGTGCGGTGGTCCGTCTCGAAGCCGAGCCGGGGGCGGTGCTGCTCGACGCGCAGCGCCTCGTAGGCGAGGAGCCCGGCGGCGGGGCCCGCCGTGCGCGCGAACTCCTCCAGGTCGCCGCGGGGCAGGAAGAGGTCCCTGCCGTACGGCGTCTCGCGCACCGCCACGCCCTCGGGCACCTCGGCGATGGACCCGGCGGGCAGGTGCACCACCGCGACGTCCTCGGTGCGGTCGGCGACCTCGACCCGGTAGAAGAACTTCATCGACTCCAGGTACGCGACCAGCGCCTCCTGGGTGCCGGGCTCGACGTGCGCCCAGGTCGTCTCGCCGTCGTCGACCAGGTAGAGCGCGTGCTCGATGTGGCCGTTGGCGGACAGGATCAGCGCCTCGGTGGCCTCGTGCGCGGGCAGCTCCTGGACGTGCTGGGTGAGCAGCAGGTGGAGCCAGCCAAGCCGCTCGGCGCCGGAGACGGTGACGACCCCGCGGTGGGACAGGTCGACGAAGCCGGTGCCGTCGGCGAGGGCGCGCTGCTCACGGAACAGGTCGCCGTAGTGGGCGGCCACGCCTTCGTCCACGCCCTCGGCGGGGACGGCGCCGGGCAGGGTCAGCAGGGGGCTTTTCATACGCCTAGCCTACGACTCGGTAGTTGACGTCTTCAGGGAGCAGTCCTGGCACCGGCCGAAGATCGCGAAGTGCTTCATGTCGGTGTCGAAGCCGAAGGTGTCCCTCAGCTTCTCGGTGAATTCGGCGGCCACCTCCACGTCCGCCTCGATCACCTTGGTGCAGTCGCGGCAGACCAGGTGCAGATGGTGGTGGCGGTCGGCGAGGTGGTAGGTCGGCGCGCCGTGCCCGAGGTGGGCGTGGCTGACCAGGCCCAGTTCCTCGAGGAGCTCCAGCGTGCGGTACACGGTGGAGATGTTGACCCCCGACGCCGTCTTCCTCACTTCCACGAGGATGTCGTCGGGGGTCGCGTGCTCCAGGGTGTCGACGGCTTCGAGCACGAGCTGGCGCTGGGGCGTCAGCCGGTACCCGCGCTGCCTGAGGTCGCTCTTCCAGTCGGTGCTCACCACACCCACGAGTCTAGAGCCTGGGCCCCGGAGCACCCCGGGGCCGGACGGCCTACTTGAAGAACGCGATGCCGTCGTCCGGCATGTCGTCGGGCAGGGCCTTGGCCCAGCGCTCGACCTCCTCCGGGGTGACGACCTTCTTCAGGTGCGCCGACATGTAGGGGCGCAGCTCGACCTCGGGGGTCTGCTTCTCGCCGACCCACATCAGGTCGCTCTTGACGTAGCCGTAGAGCCGCTTGCCGCCGGTGTACGGGCCGGAGGCGGCGGTGCGCGCGACGGCGTCCGTGACCAGGTCGATCTGCGGCTTCTTCTCGGCCATCTCGCCGTACCAGATCTCGACGACGCCGTCGTCGCGGACCATGGTCACCTCGACCTTGCGGTCGGCGTCGATGCGCCAGTAGCCGTGCTCCGACTCCAGCGGGCGGACCTTGTTGCCGTCGCCGTCGAGCACCCAGGTGCGCGAGGAGTACTCCAGGAAGTCCCGCCCGTCGTGGGTGAAGGTGACCTCCTGGCCGAAGTTGCACTTCTCGGCACCGGGGAAGTCGTGCACGCCCGCGCCTGCCCAGTTGCCGAGCAGGAACGCGAGCGGGACGAGGTCCTTGTGCAGGTCGGACGGGATCTCGATCATGAGGGGTACTTCCTGGTCGCGGTCAGCGCTGGCCCTGGAACAGCTTCTTCACGGTCAGTCCGGCGAAGGCGAGGACGCCGACGCAGACCAGGACCAGCAGGATTTCGAAGAAGATGATCACGGGGTGCTCCTTGAGCGGGGGTGCGAAGGTGTGCACAGGGCCGACCCCAGCTTACGCGGCCGGGTGCGGCACCCGTCGTCCGAGGTGGGCCACGCGCCCCTGACTACCATGCGGGTATGGCGAAGAAGCTCGTGATCAAGGTGACCGCCGGGGCCGACGCACCCGAGCGCTGCTCGCAGGCGTTCACGGTGGCCGCGGTGGCGGCGGCCAGTGGGGTCGAGGTGTCGCTGTGGCTCACCGGGGAGTCGGCGTGGTTCGCGCTGCCGGGGAAGGCCGCGGAGTTCGAGCTGCCGCACGCCGCTCCGCTGCCGGACCTGCTGGACTCGGTGCTGGCGTCCGGCAAGGTCACGCTGTGCACGCAGTGCGCCGCGCGCCGGGAGATCACGGAGAAGGACGTGATCGAGGGCGTGCGGATCGCGGGCGCGCAGGTCTTCGTGCAGGAGGCCATGGCGGACGGCACGCAGGCCCTCGTGTACTGACCGGGCTAGCGGGGTCCTTTCCTGCCGTCCAGCTCGTCCCACCACTCGTCGGACTGCGGGTCGCCGGAAGGGTCGTCCCACCAGCGGTCGTCGGGGCCGCGCCGGTTGGCGACGATCGCGGCGACCGGCGGGATCACCATGGCGACCAGGCACATCGCCACGGCGGCGGGCACCGACCAGAGGCGTACGACGCCCCAGGCCAGGACGAACAGCCCGATGCAGCCGCCCATCATGGCGAAGTAGACATGACGCCTGCGCGCGTACATGTCTCCAGCGTAGGTCCGGACATGCCGAAGGGCCGCGTCCACAGGGACGCGGCCCTTCGTACTGAGCCTGCTCAGACCGCGATCGCGACCTCGGCCAGGCCGCCCTGCTGGGCGACGACCGTGCGGTCGGCGGTGCCGCCGGGCACCAGGGCGCGGACGGTCCAGGTGCCTTCCGCCGCGTAGAAGCGGAACTGTCCGGTCGCGGAGGTGGGGACCTCCGCGGTGAACTCGCCGGTCGAGTCGAGGAGACGGACGTATCCCGTCACCGGCTCGCCGTCGCGGGTCACCTGACCCTGGATGGTGGTCTCACCGGGCTTGATCGTCGAGGCGTCCGGGCCGCCGGCCTTCGCACCGCACATGTCTTACTCCTGAGAGGTCGGTCGGGGAGGGATTACTTGCCGGAGCCGAGCTCGATCGGCACGCCGACGAGGGAGCCGTACTCGGTCCAGGAGCCGTCGTAGTTCTTGACGTTCTCCACGCCGAGCAGCTCGTGCAGCACGAACCAGGACAGCGCGGAGCGCTCACCGATGCGGCACAGGGCGATGGTGTCCTTGGACAGGTCGATCTCCTCGTCCTCGTAGAGCTTCTTGAGCTCCTCGTCGGACTTGAAGGTGCCGTCGTCGTTGGCGTTCTTCGACCAGGGGATGTTGCGGGAGGTCGGCACGTGGCCGGGGCGCTGCGACTGCTCCTGCGGCAGGTGGGCCGGGGCGAGCAGCTTGCCGGCGAACTCGTCGGGCGAGCGCACGTCGACGATGTTCTGCTTGCCGATGGCGTCCACGACCTCGTCGCGGAAGGCGCGGATGGAGGTGTCCTGCGGCTTGGCCTTGTACTCGGTCTTCGGGCGCTCCGGCACCTCGTCGCCGGGGACCAGCTCGCGGGCGTCGAGCTCCCACTTCTTGCGGCCGCCGTCGAGGAGCTTGACGTTCTCGTGGCCGTACAGCTTGAAGTACCAGTACGCGTACGCGGCGAACCAGTTGTTGTTGCCGCCGTACAGGACGACCGTGTGGTCGTTGGCGATGCCCTTGTCGGACAGGAGCTTCTCGAAGCCCTCCTGGTCGACGAAGTCACGGCGGACCGGGTCCTGCAGGTCCTTGGTCCAGTCGATCCGGACGGCGTTCTTGATGTGGTTCTTGTCGTAGGCGGACGTGTCCTCGTCCACCTCCACGATCACGATGGTCGGGTCGTCCAGGTGCTCCTGGACCCAGTCGGCGTCGACCAGGACGTCGCTGCGAGCCATGCTGTTCTCCTCCGGGGCAGTTACGGGGGGCGTGCGGGTACGGGGGTGCGCGGCGCCCGGGCCGGGGCGGCGCACGGGTTCCCCGATCAGGGAACGGGACGGGAATGCGGACGGAAGACGCGTCCGCTCAGAAGGTGCGACAGAGCATGGCGGCGACACGGCACAGGTCCACTGCCCGCCGCTTCGTGAGATCCGCCTGTCCCCTCGGACGGAGGACGCTCGTCTGACACTGCATGGGGTCGATCGTAAGGACGGACGAGGGGCCCTGTCACCGGTGTGTCGCATGGTGAGACGAGATCGTCCATCCATCGATACGACGACCGGTAAAACCGCCCGCCCGGTCGCCCGCGCTCCCACTCCCGGAGCCGTCCCATCTGCCCAGCGGACGAGACCGTCTCGCCCACCGGACACCGCCGGTCTACCCGGCCAGTCGTACGTCCTTCCCCGTCACCGTCACGTCCACGCCGTCCGACGCCGCCTGGACCTTCTCCAGGCTGATCCCGCCGGGCAGGCCGTCGATCTTCTGCTCGAAGTCGGTGATCCGCCGCACCCGCGACTCGGCGATCTGCACCCCGCCCAGCACCGGCAGCGCGTCCGCCCGCACCCGCACGGTGTTCCCGTCGACGACGGTCACCGAGCTGAGCACGCTCACCGGCTCGGGCAGCTTCGTGCCGAGCACGGTGGTCTCCAGCGCGACCTTGATCTTCCCGTTGCCCCCGTCGGACAGCGCCACCACCTCGGCGGTGATGCCGGGCGCCACCTTCGTGGGCTCCGCCTTGGCGTTCCTCAGCAGCTCGTCGTAGGCGATGGTGGCCGTGCCGGTGGCGCTGTCGGCGACGGCGGAGCCGAAGTCACCGGAGAACTCGACGCCGCGCAGGTCCGCCCGGAGGTCGGCGATGCGGATGGTCTTGCCGCCCTCGCCGCCGCCGGCCTCGTAGTCCGAGATGCCGACCCGCACCTCGTCGAACGAGCCGCCGAGCACCTGGGTCAGGAAGGGGAAGCCCTGGATGTCCACGTCGGGGGTGGAGGCCAGCCCCTCGGAGGCGCGGACCCGGTCGGCGGCCTCGCCCTCGGCGAAGTGGACGGCGACGCGGTCGACGATCACGAAGATGCCGCCGAGTACGACGGCGATGACGAGCAGTATTCGCAAGGCGCGCATGCGGAGTCCCCCACCTGACGTGTCCCGACGACCGGCGGCCGCCCTCACGCGAGCGTAGTGGGGGGCCGGCGGGGGAGCCGGGGATTGTGGATCACCTGTGACAGGGACGCCTCAGAAACGCTCGACGTAGGGCGCCCGCCAGGCCGGGGAGGGGTCGGCGCCGAGCTCCGTCCAGTACTCGCGGCCCCACGTGACCAGGCCGTCCCTGACCGTCCAGAGGGACACGACGCGGTGGGTGCCGAGGGTGGCGTGGGGGACCTCGACCTCGGAGACGACGTGGTCGCCGGCGTCGAGGACGCGGAGGATCTTGATGGACCAGCCCTCGGGGTACTCCGCGTTGACGCGGATGTAGTTGTCCTTGCCGTGGATGCGTTCCGCGCTGACGGGCCATTCGACGACCACGTCGTCGGCGAGGAGGGAGGCGAGGGCGGGCCAGTCCCGGGACTGCATGTGTGTCCACAGGGCGTGGATGGTGGCTGTGGGGTGCATGGTCGACATCCTGCACGGGGGTTGGGCGGACGCGGGGGTGTTTCCGCGACCCTGGGTCCCACTGCACGGGTGCCTGTTCACGCACCTGGCGCCGACGGGGTGCCTCCGCGCCCACCCGAGTCGGCGGAGCCAACAGGCACCGACGTGGGTGCGGGCCGGGGGGTGTCGGCGCACCTCGGCGCCCACGAGGTGCCGCCGCGCCCACCCGTGCCGCCCCAGCGGCACGAATGCCCGCAGTTTGCGCGGCGTGTGCCCGCCACCGGTGTCGGTGTAGCCGCACGCGGCGGGGAGGGGACGGGGTGGGGGTGGGCGCCCGCAGCGGCTGGCGCGTCCACGCCCTGGATCTCTCGAGACGCACTCTCGCGCCAGACCGAGGACGACCGCCCCCACCGCGGCCCCGCACCACCCACCGCCCCTGGGCGCTACGCCCGCCCCCACCGCACCGCAACCCTGCGCCGCAGGCGTCAGACCTCAGCCCCCACCGGACAGGCACCGCGCAACAGGCGTCACACCTCAGCCCCCACAGGACGGGAACCGCGCCGCAGGCAACTGCCTCAGCCGAGTACTCGGCCCAGCGTGTACACGACCGGCCCCGCCGCCGCCAGCGGCAGGGCGACTCCTGCCGTGAAGTGGACGAAGCGGGACGGGTAGTCGTAGCTGGCCACCCTGTGGCCGATCAGTGCGCAGACCGCCGCCCCGACCCCCATCAGCGCCGCGTCCGTCGACATCCTCCCGACGGCGTACCCCGCACCGCCCGCCGCCGCCAGCGCGATCACCACCGACGCCGCCGTCGCCACCGGCAGCGCCCGCACGACCATCGCCGCCGCCACCGCGACCGCCCCCACGGCCACCGCGTCCGCGTCCGCCGCGAGGTAGCCGCCCGCCGCGATCGCCAGCGCCGCCGCGACCACCGTCGCCATCAGCCCGTACATCCGCTCATCGGGATCCGCGTGCGACCGCAGCTGCAGCACCAGCGACAGCAGCACCCACACACCCAGCGTCCCGAGGATCACCCCGGGCGACCGGTCCGAGACCAGCATCGCCGCGTCCGCGACCAGCGCCCCGAGGAACCCCAGCGCGATGCCCTGCCGCGCCGGCCACATCCCGTTGAGCCGGAACCACCCCGCCGCGGTCACGCCCTGCAGCACCACCAGCGGCACGAGCAGCGCGTACGTCCCCAGCGCGGCACCGCCCGCCAGCAGCAGCCCCAGCACCGCCGTCAGCAGCGCGGGCTGCATCCCGGGCTCGATGACCGGGGACCGCCCCTCGGCGCGGGCGCGCTGCGCGTCGGTGATCCGGGCGTTCCCGGCGAGGGTGGCGGGGCCGTACTCCGGCTCCGGCTCCGGCTCACCAGCGGCCACCGGAGCGGGCTCCGGGACCTGAACAGGATCAGGAGTCACAGGAGCAGCCGCCGCCACCGGCGGCTGCATCTGCGTCTCCCACGTCTGCCCCTGCCACTGCTGCGTGTGCTGCTGATCCGCGTACGGGTCGTACGCATGGTCGTACCCCTGCCCGGGCCACGCCTGCGGCTGTGACCGCGGCTGCTGGTACGGCGTGCCCGGCGGCTGCTGATACGGCGTGCCCGGCGGCTCCTGCCCCCCGTACCCGTAACCCCCGCCGTACGGCTGGTTCGTCATCCTCACCCTCCTGCGAACGGCGGAAGCACCTCGACCGTGCCGCCGTCGGCCAGCCGTACCGTCTCATGCGCGCGCTTGCCCACGGGATCGCCGTCGACCAGGAACGAGCACCTCAGCAGCACGCGCGCCAGCTCGCCGGGATGCCGTTCGCGCACGGCGGCGAGCGCGTCGGCGAGCGTGTCCGCCTCGTACGGCTCCTCGGCCACCCCCGCCGCGGCCTTGGCGGCGGCCCAGTACCGCACCGTGACCTTTGCCATCTGCTGGTTCCTCGATCGGTTGACGGTGAACACGGTCAGGCTAGCCCGCCCGGGCGACCGCCCAGTCCCCGATCCTCCGCAACAGCGGTTCGGGCGCCGCGTTCTCGGCGTGCCCCATGCCGTGTTCGACCCACAGCTCCCCGTGCTCCCCGGCGGCGTCCGCGAGCATCCGGGGGTGGTCGAGCGGGAAGTAGGCGTCCTGGTCTCCGTGCACGACCAGCAGCGGGGTCGGCGCGATGCGGGGCACGGCCTCGGTGGGGGACAGCGGCACGGGGTCCCACTGCCGGTGGTGGATGCGGGTGCGCAGCCCGTACCGCCCGACCAGCCGCCCGGAGGGCCGGGTCACCAGCCAGTGCAGCCGCCGCATGGGCGCGGTCCCCCGGTAGAACCACCGCGCGGGCGCGCTCACCGAGACGACGGCGTCGACGTCACCCGCGTGCAGCGCCGCGTGCCGCAGCACCACGGACCCGCCCATGGAGAACCCCACGGTGATCACCCGCGTGTGCCCCAGCTCCCGCGCCCACGCGACCGCCGCGGCGAGGTCGAGCACCTCGCGGTCGCCGACGGTGGAGCGTCCGCCGGACCGGCCGTGCCCGCGGAAGGAGAAGGTGACGACGGCGCCGTACCGCGCGAACACCTGGGCGACGCGCCGCACGTGGGGGCGGTCGGCGTCTCCGGTGAAACCGTGCGCGATCACGAAAACGAGCCCCTGGGAATCACCGGGGACCGCATTCCCCGAACCCTTCCGTGAACCCTCCCCGGCCGATTCGTATACGACCTTCCCCGGGTCGTATACAACGCCTCCCGGCTCGTATACGGAATCGATCGCCACACCGTCCGCCGTGCGCAGGAACGTCCGCATTGACGCGCCGTCCCGTGTCACATCCGGTGTCTCGGAATATGGACGAATGGTGGATCGCGCCACATGACCTGCCGCATCGGTGCCCATGTCGGCTATTCTGCTGCGAAGAGGACTCGGGCAGTGAAGCCCCCGGGTCCTTTTGTGCTTTCGGAAGCGTTGTATACGAAGGCGGGAAACCGCCGGAGGTGCAGGCCGTCGAACGCACGCAGCAATGCCGTAAACGTCCTCGCAGGGACCGAGGAGGAACCAGACGTTATGGGCGAGCGAACCGTGCACGAACGCAGGACGGCCCCGTTCCTGGCGGCCACGATCCGAGCAGGTGAGGCGACCCGATGAGTTCCCTGCTGCTCCTGACCAACGCGCTCCAGCCGTCGACGGAGGTGCTCCCCGCCCTCGGTCTGCTCCTGCACAACGTCCGGGTGGCGCCCGCGGAGGGCCCGGCGCTGGTGGACACCCCCGGCGCCGACGTGATCCTCATCGACGGCCGCCGCGATCTTCCCCAGGTCCGCAGCCTGTGCCAGCTGCTGCGCTCCACGGGCCCCGGCTGTCCCCTCGTCCTGGTCGTGACCGAGGGCGGCCTCGCCGCGGTCACCGCGGACTGGGGCATCGACGACGTACTGCTGGACACGGCCGGCCCCGCGGAGGTCGAGGCGCGGCTGCGGCTGGCGATGGGCCGCCAGCAGATCGTCAACGACGACTCCCCCATGGAGATCCGCAACGGCGACCTCTCCGTGGACGAGGCGACGTACTCCGCGAAGCTGAAGGGCCGGGTCCTGGACCTGACGTTCAAGGAGTTCGAGCTGCTCAAGTACCTCGCGCAGCACCCCGGCCGGGTGTTCACCCGCGCCCAGCTGCTGCAGGAGGTCTGGGGCTACGACTACTTCGGCGGCACCCGCACGGTCGACGTGCACGTACGCCGTCTGCGCGCCAAGCTCGGCCCGGAGCACGAGTCGCTGATCGGCACCGTCCGGAACGTCGGTTATCGATTCGTTACGCCGGAGAAGGTGGAGCGCGCGGCCGAGGAGGCGAAGGCGAAGGGCGCCCGGCAAAAGGCGGCGGAAGCGGACGAGACGGCCGCGGCGGACGCCGACGGGGTGCGGGCGAAGGCCTGAGGGCCGCACGCATGAGCGGCGCGTTCGCGCAGACGAGCCGCTTTTCCGCTGCTCACCACCTCCGGCACGCCCTGCCCGGAAAAGATATATCCGCGTAGACTCCGCGCGTGGCCAAGGTAACCAGGGATGACGTGGCGCGACTGGCGGGGACGTCGACCGCGGTCGTCAGCTATGTCATCAACAACGGACCCCGGCCGGTCGCCCCGGCCACGCGCGAGCGGGTGCTCGCAGCGATCAAGGAGCTGGGGTACCGGCCCGACCGCGTCGCCCAGGCGATGGCGTCCCGGCGCACGGATCTCATAGGTCTGATCGTGCCGGACGCCCGCCAGCCGTTCTTCGGCGAGATGGCGCACGCGGTGGAACAGGCCGCGTCCGAGCGCGGGAAGATGGTGCTGGTCGGGAACTCCGACTACATCGGCGAGCGCGAGGTCCACTATCTGCGCGCCTTCCTCGGCATGCGGGTCTCCGGTCTGATCCTGGTCAGCCACGCGCTGAACGACCTGGCCGCGGCGGAGATCGAGGCGTGGGACGCCCGGGTGGTGCTGCTGCACGAGCGGCCGGAGGCGATCGACGACGTCGCCGTCGTCACCGACGACCTCGGCGGCGCGCAGCTCGCCGTGCGTCATCTGCTGGAGCACGGCTACGAGTACGTCGCCTGTGTCGGCGGTACGGCGGAGACGCCCGCCGTCGGCGACCCGGTCTCCGACCACGTCGAGGGCTGGCGGCGCGCGATGGACGAGGCCGGGATACCCACGGAGGGGCGCCTCTTCGAGGCCCCCTACAACCGCTACGACGCCTACCGGGTCGCGCTGGACATCCTGTCGGGGCCGCGGCGGCCGCCGGCGGTCTTCTGCTCCACGGACGACCAGGCGATCGGTGTGCTGCGCGCCGCGCGGGAGCTGCGGATCGACGTGCCGGGGGAGCTGGCGGTCGTCGGGTTCGACGACATCAAGGAGGCGGCGCTGGCGGATCCGCCGCTGACCACGGTCGCGTCGGACCGGCCTGCGATGGCGCGGGCGGCGGTCGATCTGGTGCTGGACGACGGTCTCCGCGTGGCCGGCTCGCGCCGGGAGCGGTTGAAGGTGTTCCCGTCGCGGCTGGTCCTGCGGCAGTCCTGCGGCTGTTCCTAGCAGTTCCCCGCGCCCCTGAGGGGCGTGCCGCCCCCGGCTGCGGGCGCCGCGGCACCCCGCCGCCGCCGGGTGCGGGCAGTCCGTGGCCGGTCGCGCAGTTCCCCGCGCCCCTGAGGGGCGTCCTAGCTGCGGGCAGTCGTGCCGCTTGGGGCGGCACGGGTGGGCGCAGCGGCACCCCGTCGACGCCGGGTGCGGGACCTGCGTGGCTGAGCGCGCAGTTCCCCGCGCCCCCTGAGGGCATTTATGCCGGCCGTACGTACTTCTGCCGGGCTTCTCAGGTCGCCCTCAGGTGGCTCTCATCACCGAGCGGGACGCTCAGGTACATGAGCGAAAACCTCCCTCCTCACCACGTGAACCCCGAGTGGCCGCCCCCGCCCCCCTACGCTCCCGCGCACCGGCGAAGCCGCGGCCCCGCCAAGCTGCTCGTCGCCGTGGCGATCGTCGCCGCCGCCGTGGGCGGGACCACGGCCTACGGCGTGCAGGAGCTGACCGGTGGTTCCTCCACCGGCGTCACCACGTCCTCCGCCACGGAGACCGACGTCGTGCCGGCGTCCCTGAAGGGCACGGTCGCCGGGGTCGCCAAGAGCGTCAGCCCCAGCATCGTGGAGATCAAGGCGGCCTCCTCGTCCGGCTCGGCCACCGGCTCCGGTGTCGTCGTCACCGAGGACGGCGAGGTCGTCACCAACAACCACGTCGTGGCCGGCGCCTCGCAGATCCAGGTGCGGACGCACGACGGCACGACGTACGACGCCCGCGTCGTCGGCACCGACAGCAGCAAGGACCTGGCGTTGATCAAGTTGGAGGACGCCTCCGGTCTGAAGGCCGCCACCCTGGGCGACTCCGACGGCGTGCAGGTCGGCGACCAGGTCGTCGCGATCGGCTCGCCCGAGGGCCTCACCGGCACGGTGACCAGCGGCATCGTCTCCGCGCTCGACCGGGACGTCACCGTGTCCACGGACGAGAGCCAGGGGCAGCAGCAGTGGCAGCGCGGCGGCGGCTGGCCGTTCGAGTTCGGCGGCCGGCAGTTCAACGGCGACACCGGCGGCTCCACGACCACGTACAAGGCGATCCAGACCGACGCCTCGCTGAACCCGGGAAACTCCGGCGGCGCGCTGATCGACATGAACGGCAACATCATCGGCATCAACTCCGCGATGTACGCGCCGAGCGGCGCGGAGTCGTCCACGGCGGGCAGCGTCGGCCTCGGCTTCGCCATCCCGGTGAACACGCTCAAGGCGGACCTGCCGGACCTGCGGGCCGGTGCGGGCGGCTGACGCGCGGGGCGGGAAACGTGCGACGCTGAAGATCCGACAGCCCGCCCCCTCCCCCGCCGCGCCCGCCGCGCGGCGCGCAGACGAAGGACCCGCCACCCGATGAGCCCCGCAGACGGCGACCGTGCCCCGCAGCGCATCCTGATCGTCGACGACGAGCCGGCGGTGCGCGAAGCACTCCGGCGCAGCCTGGCCTTCGAGGGATACGACACCGAGGAGGCCGTCGACGGCGTGGACGCCCTGGAGAAGACGGCGGCCCGCCGGCCCGACCTCCTCGTGCTCGACATCCAGATGCCCCGCATGGACGGCCTGACCGCCGCCCGCCGTATCCGCGCCACCGGCGACACCACGCCGATCCTGATGCTGACGGCGCGGGACACCGTGGGCGACCGGGTGACGGGCCTGGACGCGGGGGCGGACGACTACCTGGTGAAGCCGTTCGAGCTGGACGAGCTATTCGCGCGGATCCGGGCCCTGCTGCGGCGCAGCTCGTACGCGGCCGCGGTGGCGGCGTCCGCCGAGACCGACGACGTCCTCACCTTCGCCGACCTGACGATGAACCTGGCCACGCGGGAGGTGACCCGGGCCGGGCGCCCGGTGGAGCTGACCCGCACGGAGTTCACGCTGCTGGAGATGTTCATGGCGCACCCGCGCCAGGTGCTGACCCGTGAGCAGATCCTCAAGGCGGTGTGGGGCTTCGACTTCGAACCGTCGTCCAACTCGCTGGACGTGTACGTCATGTACCTGCGCCGCAAGACCGAGGCGGGCGGCGAGCCGCGCCTGGTGCACACGGTGCGGGGGGTGGGGTACGTACTGCGGCAGGGCGGCGCGGAGTGACCGGTCCTGTGCGCCGTTTCCGCGCCCTGCCGATCCGGGCGCGGCTGTCGCTGCTGGTCGCCGCGGCGGTGGCGTTCGCGGTGGCGGCGGTGTCGGTGACCTGCTGGTTCATCGTGCAGGGCAAGCTGTACGAGCAGGTCGACGAGGATCTGAAGAAGGCGACCGTGCTGCAGGGGCCGCAGCGGGTGGACGAGATCCGCAGCGCCCTCACCGACTGCACGGACACGCCCCGCGACAGCGTGGGCGGTTTCCAGTACACGTACTCGCAGGTGGTCAAGGAGGACGGCACGGTCTGCCTGTTTCCCAGCTCGGTGGGGAACGTGAAGGTCACCGCGTCGGACCGCGAGGTGATCGAGAACGCGGGCACCGGGTCCAGGGGCATCTTCCGCGACGGCACCGACGAGGACGGCGACGACGTCCGGGTGCTGACCCTGCCGCTCGTCATCAACGACCCGTCCACGCTGACCAGCACCCACGCGGCCGTCATCGTGGCGGTCCCGCTGAAGGGCACGCAGTCGACGCTGAACGACCTGGCGCTGATCCTGCTGCTGGTGTCCGGCATCGGGGTGCTCGGCTCGGCCGCCGCGGGTCTCGCCGTGGCGCGCACCGGACTGCGCCCGGTCGACAAGCTGACCGAGGCCGTGGAGCACGTGGCGCGCACCGAGGACCTGGGCGTGCGCATCCCGGTGGAGGAGGAGTCGGAGGACGAGATCGCGCGGCTGTCGCGCTCCTTCAACTCCATGACGTCCGCGCTGGCCAGCTCCCGTGACCTCCAGCAGCAGCTCATCGCGGACGCCGGGCACGAACTGCGCACCCCGCTCACCTCGCTGCGCACCAACATCGAGCTACTGACCCGCAGCGAGGACACCGGCCGGCCCCTCCCGCCGGCCGACCACAAGGCGCTGCTGGACTCGGTGAAGGCGCAGATGACGGAGCTGGCCGCGCTGATCGGCGACCTCCAGGAGCTGTCCCGCCCCGACCCGGGTCATCAGGCGGGCCGCGTGGGGATCGTCGCCTGGCAGGACGTGGTGGAGGCGGCCCTGCGCCGGGCCCGGCTGCGCGGCCCGGAGCTGACGATGTCGGCCGAGCTGCGGCCCTGGTACGTGCGGGCCGAACGGGCCGCGCTGGAGCGCGCGGTGGTCAACGTGCTGGACAACGCGGTGAAGTTCAGCCCGCCGGGCGGCACGGTCGAGGTGCGGCTCGCCGACGGCGTGCTGACCGTCCGGGACCACGGCCCCGGCATCGCGGAGGACGAACTGCCGCACGTCTTCGACCGCTTCTGGCGCTCCCCCGGCGCCCGCGCCCTCCCCGGTTCCGGCCTCGGGCTGTCGATCGTGGCGCGCACGGTGCAGCAGGCGGGCGGCACGGTCGCGCTCACCCCGGCCGAGGGCGGCGGCACCACCGCCACCGTCCGTCTGCCGGGCGCCCCGACCCCTCCGCCGGAGGTCCCCGACGCCCCGTGACACGCTGGGAGGCATGGCGAATCCACCCGACGGACTGCCCGTCTACCGCGTACTGACCGGCCCCGACGACTCCGCCTTCTGCCGGCGGGTCAGCGAGGCGCTCGAGTCGGGGTACCGGCTGCACGAGGGGCCGGCCGTGACCTTCGACGGGGAGCGCGTGATCGTCGCGCAGGCGGTCGTGTGGGACGTGGAGGGCTAGAACGCGAGGGGGGCCGGTGCCATCCGGCACCGGCCCCTCTTCGTCGTCCTGCGGGTTACTGCACGATCGTGATGCGGTCCGCCGCCGGCGGGGCGAGCGGGGCGCCGGCCGACGAGTTGGCCGTCAGGTACTGCTCGAGCGCCTTCAGGTCGTCGTCGCCGACCAGGGCGTCGGCGCCCTGACCCAGGGTGGTGAAGCCGTCGCCGCCGCCCGCGAGGAAGCTGTTCATCGCGACGCGGTAGCTCGCCGACGGGTCGATCGCCTCACCGTTCAGCCGGATGGAGTCCGTGACGACCCGGTCGGCACCGGACTTCGTCAGGTCCAGCGTGTAGGTGAGTCCGTCGGACACCTGGAGGATCTTCGGGGCCGCCTCGTTGGAGCCGCTGACCTGCTCCTTGAGCGCCTGGATCAGCTGCTCGCCGGTGTAGGTCTGCAGGTTGACCGTGTTGGCGAACGGCTGGACCGTGAACGCCTCGGCGAAGGTGACGACTCCGTCGCCCTCGGCGCCGCTCGCCGCGTAGGTGAGGGAGGCGCGGATGCCGCCCGGGTTCATCAGCGCGAGGTCGGTCTCCGGGTCCAGCGTGCGGGCGTACTCCAGCTGCGCGTCGGCGATGAGGTCGCCCAGCGGGGACTCGGTGCCGTCCTTGACGACGTCGCCGGAGATGTAGCCGATGGCGCGGTTGCCGATCGGGGCGGCGAGGGTGTTCCACTTGCCGATCAGGCCGGTGATGTCGGACGCCTTGGGGACGTCGCGGGACACCACGTGGTTCGCGGACTTCACGGCCGTACGGGCGATGTCGCCGGTCTTGCGGTCGTAGGTCAGCGTGGTGTCGGTGTAGAGCCGGCCGAAGGACGCGGCGGAGGTGACCATGCGGGGGTTGCCCGCCGGGTCGGGGACGGTGCACACGTACGCGTTGTGGGTGTGGCCGGTGACCAGCGCGTCCACCTCGGGCGAGACGTTCTTCGCGATGTCCACGATGGGGCCGGAGATGCCGGCGCCGGAGCCCCCGGAGTCGCAGTCGTAGTTGTAGTCCTGCGAGGCCGGGAAGCCGCCCTCGTGGATCAGCGCCACGATGGACTTCACGCCCTTGCGGCGCAGCTCCTCGGCGTACTTGTTGATCGTCTCGACCTCGTCCTTGAAGACGAGGCCCTTGACGCCCTCGGCGGACACGATGTTCGGGGTGCCCTCGAGGGTCACGCCGATGAAGCCGACCTTGACGTCCTTCTTCTTCCACACCCAGTACGGCTTGAGAAGGGGCTTCTTGGTCTTCTCGTTCAGGACGTTGGCCGTCAGGTACGGGAAGTCGGCGCCCTTGAACTTCTTGTCCGTGTAGCAGCCGTCCGTCGGGTGGCAGCCGCCGTTCTGCAGGCGGGACAGCTCCTTGGCGCCCTCGTCGAACTCGTGGTTGCCGACGGAGGTGACGTCCAGTTCGAGCTTGTTCAGCGCCTCGATGGTGGGCTCGTCGTGGAACAGGCCGGAGAGCAGCGGGGAGGCGCCGACCATGTCGCCGCCGGCCGCGGTGATGGAGTACGCGTTGCCCTTGCGGGCCTGACGCAGGTGCGTCGCCAGGTACTCGGCGCCGCCCGCGTCGATGGTCTTCGTCGTGCCGTCCGGCTGGAGTTCGGTGACCCGGCCGGAGGAACCGGTGGGCGGCTCCAGGTTGCCGTGCAGGTCGTTGAAGGACAGCAGCTGCACGTCCTGGTAGCGGCTCGGTCCATGGCCGTGGCCCTTGCCCTTGCCGTGCTGCTCGCCCGCGCTCGCGGACCCCGGCAGGGCCGCGGCGGCCAGGGCACCGACGGTGAGGACACCGGCGGCGGTCGCGAGGAGACGGTTCGTACGGCGTCTGCGGCGCGGGTGCGCCGGGGATGTGGCTGGCATACGCCCCCCTGTCGGTGCGAGTGGGTACCGGCGCAGCCTAGAGTCAACGCGCGTAGCGCGACAGGGGCTTCCGGGTTACAGCCTGGTTTATCTTTTCGGCCACGGTCGCCGCCGTCGCCGCGGCGGGCCGCACGCGCCCCGTCGCCGCCCCCTCGTCGCGCCGTCCCTTTACCCTCGTACGCATGACCAGCGACGCGTTCTCCCGGCCCGGCCGCCCCCGTTCGCTCCAGACGTACACCACGCTCGACCAGGCGCAGGTCGACGCGGTGCTCGCGCTGCTCGACGAGGCGGCGCGCGCCGACGGCCAGCAGGCCGTGTCCGAGCAGGGCCGGCTGCAGTTGCGCGGCGGGGAGCGGGAGGGCGTCTCGCATCTGCTGCTGACCGCCGGGGAAGAGCTGGTCGGGTACGCCCAGTTGGAGGACACCGACCCGGTGGAGCCGCCCGCCGCGGAGCTGGTGGTGCATCCCGCGTACCGGGGGCAGGGGCACGGGCGGGCGCTCGGCACGGCGCTGCTCGCCGCGTCGGGCAAGCGGCTGCGCGTGTGGGCGCACGGCGGGCACTCCGCGGCCCGGCATCTGGCGCAGGTGCTCGGGCTGACGCTGTTCCGTGAACTGCGGCAGATGCGGCGCCCGTTGGCGAACCTGGACCTGCCCGACCCGGTGCTGCCGGAGGGCGTCACCGTGCGCACCTTCGAGCCCGGCCGGGACGACGCGGCGTGGCTCGCGCTGAACGCCGCCGCGTTCGCCCACCACCCCGAGCAGGGCTCCCTCACGCAGCGGGACCTCGACGACCGCAAGGCCGAACCGTGGTTCGACCCCGCGGGCTTCTTCCTCGCGGAGGGCGACGGGCGGCTGGTCGGCTTCCACTGGACGAAGGTGCACGCCGAGGAGGGTCTCGGCGAGGTGTACGTCCTCGGGGTCTCCCCCGACGTGCAGGGCGGCGGGCTCGGCAAGGCGCTGACGACGATCGGGCTGCGCCACCTGGCGGGCCAGGGTCTGCCCACCGCCATGCTGTACGTCGACGCCGACAACAAGGCGGCGGTGTCCGTCTACGAGCGGCTGGGCTTCGTCACCCACGAGACGGACCTGATGTACCGGACGGAGACGTGAGGGCCGGCCGGGCCGGCACTGTGTCGATCACGCCGGGCGTGCACGCCGCCGGCCGCACGGGCGCCGGGGGTTGCGCCCCCGCCGCCCCTTCCTCCCTGGGGCCTACGCCCCCAGACCCCCCTTGTCGGCCCTGGCGGGCCTCGTCCTCAAGCGCCGGACGGGCTGGAGTCGGCGGACCCGCGTACTCAAGAACGGGACGGGGACCTGAGCGTCCGGAGTGTGCGCCGCCGCACCGGTTCCACGCAGCACACCGCGACCGCCAGGAGCGCCGCGCACAGCAGCAGCGTCCAGTGGCCGTGGGCGTCCGCCCAGCGTGGGTCGCCGGGCACGGTGAACAGTGACCACTCCGAGGGGGTCAGCAGCGGCGCCAGGACCGCGGCCACCAGCAGGGACGCGGCGACCGCCTGACCCGGCCGGCCGGCGCCCCGGCGGCGCACCGCGAAGGCCGCGCCGGCCAGGGCGAGCGCGAGGGCCGTCGCCGCCTCCACGGTGACGTCCCCGGCCGGGGGCCGCGCCTCCTCGGGGACGAGCAGCACGGCCGCCGACCACCACACGGCGGCGGCGGGCAGCACCAACGCGCAGCGCAGCGCGTGCCGCAGGACGCGGCGGACCGGGACGGCGGCGGTGGTCTGCCGGGCAGGGTCGTCCAGCAGGAACGCGGCACCCAGCGCGAAGCACAGGGCGGCGGCCCGCAGGGCGTTCACCCCGGCCCACGGGGTGACCTCGCCGCCGGACAGCCGGGGCAGCGCGGCCGCCAGCAGTCCGAGCCCGCCGCCCGCCGCGAGCGCCCACCAGGGCACCGTGCGGGCGACCGGGCGGACCAGCTGGAGGAGAACGCCCCGCCGGGCCTCGCGCGCCGGGGTGTTCCCGGCCGTCCGGGTCGCGGTCACAGGCACTCGTTCTCCCCCTCGGGCTTCTCCAGGCCCAGCACCCGCGCGACGCGGTCCGTCGTCACCTTCGGGGCGGTCAGCTCGGCCCAGCCGGCCTTCACCTTGGCGGCGGCCTCGTCGCGGGGCAGTTCCAGCAGTTCGCGCAGCAGCTCCGTCTGGGCGGAGGTCATCTGCAGCGGTTCCGTCCGGGAGACGACGATCGCCGAGCCGGTGTCGCTGTCGTCGATCCGCACCCGGCGCAGGTCGGCGACCGGGTCGGGCCGGTCGGCGAGGGCCAGCCACATCACGGTGACCATCCGGCCGTCGCACATCCCGCCCGCCGTGGCCTCCGAGCCGGTGACCAGCGCACCGGCCACCGCGACGGCGAACTCGGGCACCCGGTTGCCGCCCCAGGCCGTCCCCACGGTCACCTCGCCGGGTCGGGTGAGCGGCGGGAGGGTCGCGTCGGCGTCCAGGCCGT
The DNA here is from genome assembly GCA_014649355.1 of Streptomyces althioticus. Lineage (GTDB taxonomy): Bacteria > Actinomycetota > Actinomycetes > Streptomycetales > Streptomycetaceae > Streptomyces > Streptomyces althioticus. The sequence continues at coordinate 30,422 of BMSW01000004.1, read as the reverse complement.
AGCGCGCCTCGACCCGCTGCCGTACGACCAGGGGGCGGTCCTGCGCGTCGCCGCCGGCCAGGGCGCGGACGTCGTCGACGGTCCGGGCCCAGTCGCCGGTGCGCGGCGTCCACTCGGGGAAGGCGCAGTACGTGGTGGCGTCGCGTTCGACGCAGGTGTGGACCTTCTCCGGGGTGACCGAGGCCCGTACGCGCGCCTCGGTGACGGACTCCGGCACGCCCCGGGACTGGCCCACCGCGCCGGCCAGGGTCAGCGCCACCGCGCAGGCGACCGCCGCCTGGGCGGTCCGCAGCCGGGCGCCGCCGGACAGCAGCACGGCCGCCGTCATCAGGGTCAGCGCGAGTCCGCCCAGGTAGAGGGCGTGCCACGCGGCGGGGCGTCCGATCAGGTCGGAGGGCAGGGTGACGACGCTGTACGTGCCGACGGACGGCATCAGCCACCGCGTCCAGCCGTCGTCGGAGAAGCCGAGGAAGGTGGCGAGGAAGAGCAGCAGGACGATCAGCAGCGGCGCCGCGAACGGCGCGGTGACCAGGCGGGCCAGCAGCACCCCGAACCCGCCGAGGAGCAGCACGGACAGGGGGCCGACGAGGAGTTCGCCGGGCGAGCCGTGCCCGACCGCGCCCGGCTTGAGCGCCTCCCAGGCGAACTGCCCGCCCACGCACACCGCGACCAGCAGGGCCGCCGCGACGACGGACAGCAGGTGCGCGACCGTGCGCCCCCACCGGGGGAGCACGAGCACGTCGAGGTGCCGTTCGGTGTCGTGCCGGCGGGAGCGCAGCATGGCGTGGTTGGCGCTCAGCAGGACCGCGAGGCCGACGAGCAGAGGCGCGTCCTGGGTGGCGCGGTCGGCGTCCTGCAGCGCGGGGAAGCCGTCGAAGGAGACGCGGGTGCGCCACACGGTCCAGGCGACGTACACCGCGAACGCGACGACCACCGGCACGCGGGTGAGGAGCTTGCGCGTCTCGAAGCGGGCGAGGGCGGACACGGCGGCCCAGGAGGCGCCGGGCGGGGCCGTCACGGGGGTCGGGGCCGGCGCCGTGGTGGTGGTCGTCGTCACGCGGTCACCTCCGCGGCCGCGCCGTCCAGGGTGAGCAGGTAGCCGTCCTCGAGGGTGGGTTCGAGGAGGTCGGCGCCGGGCGGCGGGTCGCCCACGTTGCGGAAGGTGCCGAGTCCAGTGCGCCAGCCGGCCAGCGCGCCGGGGTCGCGGCCGTCGCTGCTCCACACGCGTCCCGCGGCCCGTGCGGTCAGCTCGGCGGGGGTGCCGTCGAAGCGGACGGTGCCGCCCGCCAGGACGACGACCCGGTGGCAGAGCATCGCCACGTCCTCGGTCTGGTGGGTGGACAGCAGCACGGTCCGGCCCTCGCCCGCGGTGGCGATCAGCTCGCGGAACCGCATGCGCTGTTCGGGGTCGAGCCCGACGGTGGGCTCGTCGAGGACGAGGAAGGCCGGGTCGCCGACGAGCGCCGCCGCCAGCGCCACCCGCTGCCGCATGCCGCCGGACAGCTTGCGGATCCGCTTGCCCCGCACGTCGGCCAGGCCGACCTCGTCGAGGACCCGGCGCACCTCGCGGTGGCGGGCGGAGCGGTCGGTCAGCTCCTTGAGGATGGCCACGTAGTCGACGAACTCGAAGGCCGTGAAGTCCGGGTGGAAGCCGGGCGTCTGCGGCAGGTAGCCGAGCCGGCGGCGCACCTCCTGACGGCCGCGGGCGGTCGAGGGGTCGTGGCCGAGCACGGTGAACGCGCCCCGGTCGGCGGGCACGGCGGTGGCGAGGACCCGCAGCAGCGTGGTCTTGCCCGCGCCGTTGGGGCCGAGCAGCCCGGTGACGCCGGGGGTCAGCCGCAGCGACACGTCGTCCAGGGCGCGGGTCGCGCCGTAGTGGAGGCTCAGCCCGGAGGCCGAGACGGTGGGGGACATGGGGAACTCCCGTGGCAGGTGGTGGAGGCCGGGGCGGTGGGTCGCCCCGGCCGGTGGGAGGCCGGGCGCGGTCAGACCGCGGGGTCCCGGCTCAGGTCGAAGCGGTCCCGGAGCAGGACCAGCAGGCCGGCGGCGAGCACGGCGACGGCCGCCGAGACGCCCTGTCCGGCCGCGGTGAACGGGGCGAGCGTCTCCTGCCCGCCGGAGCGGACCGCGTCCGCCGTGACCAGCAGCGCGACCCAGCCGCCGCCGGTCAGCGCGGGCGCCAGGACGGGCCCGAGCCGGGCCGACAGCGCGAGCGCCGTGGCGGTGAGGGCGAGGGCGGGCAGCAGCCAGCTCAGGGCGAGCAGCCCGTACCCGGGAAGGGCGAGCGTGGCCAGGCCGTTCAGCCCGAGCCCGGCGGTCAGCACGGCGACCGTGCGGATCATCAGCAGCCGGAACCCGTGCATCGGCGCGACCACGGCCATCTCGTACGTCGGGTCCATCCGCGGCCCGTACGACAGCGCCACCCCCGCGAGCGGCAGCAGCGGGGCGAGGGCGAGGAACAAGGTGAGCCGGTCGCTCTCGGTGCGGGCGACGGTGACGGCCACGGTGAGCAGCAGCACCGCCGTCACCGCGCCCAGCCAGGAGCGGCGCAGCGCGGGGGTGGCCGCGAGCATGCGGGCGGTGTGGTCGCGGACGCCGAGCCGCAGCAGCAGCGACTCCAGCAGGCCGGGCCGGGGCGCGTCGATCTCGGCGTCCAGCCGCTCCCAGCCGGCGTCCAGGGCGACCGGGTCGCCGAGGCCCGCGAGCACGGCACGGCAGTGCGCGCACGCCGTGAGATGGGTGTCGGCCGACCACAGCGCGGGCGCCTCGAGCCCGCCGCGCGCGTAGGCCCGCAGGTCATCCTCCGGCACGTGCCAGCGCCTGTCCTCGTACGTCATGCCAGCGCCTCCCGGAGTTGCCTGCGGGCGCGCATGGCCCGCGTCTTGACCGTGCCCGGCGGGATGCCGAGCAGGACCGCGGCCTCACGGGTGGTCAGCCCGTCGACCACGGTCGCCTGGAGCACCGCGCGCAGTTCCGGCGACAGCCGCACCAGGGCGCCGGCGAGGTCCCCGTGCTCGACCCCCGCGAGCACGCGTTCCTCCGCCGACGCCTCGTCCCGGTGCCGCAGCCGCGCCAGCGCCTGCCGCAGCCGCCCCCGTGCCCCGGCCCCGCGCAGCGCGTCGACCAGCCGGCGTGAGGCGATCCGCCACAGCCAGCCGGCGGCGTCCGCGCCCGCCGCGTCCTCACGCCAGCGGGCCGTGCCGCGCCACACCGCGAGGAAGGTCTCCTGCACGACGTCGTCGACGAGGGCGGCGTCGGCGCACCGGGTGCGCATGCGCGCGGTCAGCCACGGCGCGTACCGCCGGTACAGCTCCTCGAAGGCGCGCCGGTCGCCGTCGGCCGTGACGGCGCGCAGCAGCTCGCCGTCGCTTCTCATCTCGCTCACGTCCCCTCATCGGACGGGCCCCGCCGTTCGGTTCACGGATCGGCGGTCGCATGCGCGGCCGGAGCCACGATCGGTCCCGGTTGACTTTCGCACCACCCCTGCACCACCCTTTCACTACTCAAATAGTGAAAGGGTGGTTGTCGAGTGGTCGACTACCGCATCGACCGGCGCAGCGGCGTGGCCACCTACGTCCAGATCGTCCAGCAGACGAAGCAGGCGATCCGGCTGGGCCTGCTGGTCCCCGGCGACAAGCTGCCCACGGCCCGCGAGGTCGTGGAGGCCACCGCCGTCAACCCGAACACCGTCCTCAAGGCGTACCGGGAGCTGGAGCGCGAGGGTCTGGTCGAGGCGCGGCGCGGCCTCGGCACCTTCGTGCGCCGCTCCCTCGGCGCGGCCCCCGCCGACTCCCCGCTCCGCGCGGAGCTGGAGGACTGGGCCGCCCGTGCGCGGGAGTCCGGCCTGGAGCGGGAGGACGTCGCCGCGCTGTTCACCGCCGTACTCGAGACGCACTACCCGGAGCAGGCCGCGCACCCCGCGCCTGCGCACACCCCACAGGGAGACCCGTCATGACCGTCCCGGCCCTCGAGGCGGACGCGCTGGGCAAGCGCTTCGGCCGCCGTTCCTGGGCGCTGCGCGACTGTTCCTTCCGGCTGCCCGCCGGACGCGTGTGCGCCGTCGTCGGACCCAACGGCGCCGGCAAGTCCACGCTCCTCGCGCTCGCCGCCGGCCTGCTCGCCCCCACCGAGGGCACGGTCCGCGTGCTCGGCGCCCACCCGGCCGCCGCCCGCTCCCGGGTGGGCTTCGTCGACCAGGACAAGCCGCTGTACCCGCAGCTCACGGTCGCCGAGACGCTGCGCATGGGCGCCGACCTCAACCCCGGCCACTGGGACGCGGACACCGCGCGCCGGGTCGTGGCCGGCGGCGACCTGGACCCGGACCGGCGGATCCGCGCCCTCTCCGGCGGCCAGCGCACCCGGGTCGCGCTCGCCCTGGCCCTCGGCAAGCGGCCCGAACTCCTGCTCCTCGACGAGCCGATGGCGGACCTCGACCCGCTCGCGCGCCACGAGCTGATGGGCCTGCTGATGGGCGAGGCCGCCGCCCACGGCACCACCGTCGTGATGTCCTCGCACGTCGTCGCCGAGCTGGAGGACTCCTGCGACCACCTGCTGCTGGTGGGCGGCGGCAAGATACGGCTCTCCGGCGACATCGACGACCTGCTGGCCGCCCACACCCGGGTGACCGCCCCCGCCGGCGCGGACCTCGCCGCGCACGAGGTCGTCGAGTCCCGCACCACCGGACGCCAGCTCAGCGCGGTGATCCGCCCGTCCGGCCCGCTGCCCGACGACTGGCGCACCACCACACCGTCCCTCGAGGACCTCGTCCTGTCCTACCTGCGCAATCCCGCGGCCCCGGCCCTGACCCCCGCGCCCGAGACCCTGGAGGCCGCCGTATGACCGCCGCCCTCACCACCCCGGCCGCGCCCGCCGCCCGCACCGCCGGCGTGCCCCGCCAGTGGCGCTGGCTGGTCCGGCTGCACCGCCCGGCCCTGATCGGCGGCGGCACGCTGGTGCTGCTCACCGCGGCGGCCCTGGTGTGGCTCGGCGGGCCGCTCACCGACGCCTCCGCGGCGGCGTGGAAGGCGTACAACGCCTGCGGGTTCACCCCGCGCTGTTCCTACGACCAGGAATCGATCCTGCTCTACAAGGACGTCTACAACTGGACGACGATCGCCGTGCTGGCCGTGCCGTTCCTGGTGGCCGCCTGGGCCGGGGGCGCGCTCGTCGGCCGCGAGACGGAGTCCGGCACGGCCCGCCTCGCCTGGACCCAGGGTGTCTCCCCCGCCCGCTGGCTGGCCTCCCGGCTGGTCGCCCCGGCCGTGCTCACCGTCGCCGTGACCGGTCTGCTGGCGGCACTGCACCACTGGGCCTGGGCCGCGGGCAGGGACCGCATCGACACGGCCACGTCCTGGCACGACATGGACACCTTCCACGCCAACGGCACCATCCCCATGGGCCTGGCGCTGGCCGGTCTGGCGGCGGGCGCCCTGGCCGGGCTGCTGCTGCGCCGCGCGATGGCCGCGCTGGCCGCCGCCGCGGCCACCGTGGGGGTGCTGTGGGCCGCCGTCCACACGGCCGTGCCGTACCTGTGGCCGTCCGTGACCCGGGTCAGCGGCCTGGCCGAGGGGCCGCTGGGGCGGGGCCTGCTCGTCAGCGAGGGTGTACTGACCCCGGGGGGCCGGGCGGAGGCCCCGTGCGTCAGCAGCTCCATGCACAGCTGCCGCGACACCCTGGCCGACATGGGCGCCACCGCCTTCTACCGCGACGCCCACCCCGCCTCCCACTACTGGCCGCTCCAACTGGTCGCCACGGGCATCCTGCTCGCCGTGGCCGGTCTGCTGACCTACGCGGCGTTCCGGGTGCTGCGCCGCACGACCGGGACGGCGCGCGGCTGAGGCGGGTGCGGCGGGTGCCCCCCGCCCACAGTTCCCCGCGCACCTGAAAGGGGCGCGGGGAACTGCGCGATCAGCCCCCGACGGGCGGTGGCCGGCGGACGGCGAGCCCAGGCAGACGGGATGCCGTCAGGATCGGAGGCGGGCACCCCCGCGGGCAACCGCCCGCTGCCCTGGACGTCATGTCGCCGTAACCACGGATTCAGACGGCCTTGCGACGCTCGGTGAATGCATCCTGCCGCGGCAGAGCCCTCACCCCGCCGGGTGAACGGGGGGTACGGGAGCGCCTCAGGGCCACCACCGCTCCCACCCGCGCTTTCCGACGCGCCCGTGACCCCCTTCGCGCGGAAGAATGGGGTCATGAGCCAGCCCAACACCCAGGCACAGGTCCAGCACTCGCAGCCCTCCGTGGGCTCCATCGCCGCGCACCGGCCGCACACCGTGGCCGGAACGGTGTCCGATCTGGAACCCGACATCGACGCCGACCTGGACGGCTACGAGGAGGCGCACATCGAGGGCGCCGCCCCGCTGCCGCAGGGCCGTTTCCTCGACCGCGAGCGCAGTTGGCTGGCGTTCAACGAGCGGGTGCTCGAACTGGCCGAGGATCCCGAGACGCCGCTGCTGGAGCGGGCGAACTTCCTCGCGATCTTCGCCAGCAACCTGGACGAGTTCTTTATGGTGCGGGTCGCGGGACTGAAGCGGCGCATAGCCACCGGCGTGGCCACCCGCTCCGCGTCCGGCCTCCAGCCGCGCGAGGTGCTGGAGATGATCTGGGCGCGCTCCCGGGAGCTCATGGCGCGGCACGCCGCCTGCTACCACGAGGACGTCGCCCCCGCCCTCGCGGAGGAGGGCATCCACCTGGTCCGCTGGAACGAGCTCACGGAGAAGGAGCAGGCCCGCCTCTTCACCCTGTTCCGGCACCAGATCTTCCCCGTGCTGACCCCGCTCGCGGTGGACCCGGCGCACCCCTTCCCCTACATCTCGGGTCTGTCGCTCAACCTGGCCGTGGTGGTGCGCAACCCCGTGACCGGGCACCGGCACTTCGCCCGGGTGAAGGTGCCGCCGCTGCTGTCGCGCTTCCTGGAGTCCTCCCCCGGCCGTTACGTCCCCGTCGAGGACGTCATCGCCGCGCACCTGGAGGAGCTGTTCCCGGGCATGGAGGTGCTGGAGCACCACGCCTTCCGGCTCACCCGCAACGAGGACCTGGAGGTCGAGGAGGACGACGCGGAGAACCTCCTCCAGGCCCTGGAGAAGGAGCTGATGCGGCGCCGCTTCGGGCCTCCGGTGCGGCTGGAGGTGGAGGAGTCCGTCGACCGCGAGGTGCTGGACCTCCTCGTGCGCGAGCTGAAGATCTCCGAGGCCGAGGTGTACCCGCTGCCCGGTCCGCTCGACCTGACCGGCCTGTTCCGCATCCACAGCCTGGACCGGCCCGAGCTGAAGTACCCGAAGTTCGTCGCCGGCACCCACCGCGACCTGGCGGAGGTGGAGTCGGCGTCCGCGCCCGACATCTTCGCCGCGCTGCGCAGCCGGGACGTGCTGCTGCACCACCCGTACGACTCCTTCTCGACCTCCGTGCAGGCCTTCCTGGAGCAGGCGGCGGCCGACCCGGACGTGCTGGCCATCAAGCAGACGCTGTACCGGACCTCCGGCGACTCCCCGATAGTCGACGCGCTCATCGACGCCGCCGAGTCCGGCAAGCAGGTCCTCGTCCTGGTCGAGATCAAGGCCCGCTTCGACGAGCACGCCAACATCAAGTGGGCGCGCAAGCTGGAGGAGGCCGGCTGCCACGTGGTCTACGGCCTGGTCGGCCTGAAGACCCACTGCAAGCTGTCGCTGGTGGTCCGTCAGGAGGGCGAGACGCTCCGGCGGTACAGCCACGTCGGCACCGGCAACTACCACCCGAAGACGGCCCGGCTGTACGAGGACCTCGGCCTGCTCACCGCGGACCCGCAGGTCGGCGCGGACCTCTCCGACCTGTTCAACCGCCTCTCCGGCTACTCCCGGCGTGAGACCTACCGGCGCCTCCTCGTCGCCCCCAAGTCCCTGCGGGACGGGCTGATCTCACGGATCGACAAGGAGGCGCAGCACCACCGCGCCGGGCGGCCCGCGTACGTACGCATCAAGGTCAACTCGATGGTCGACGAGGCCGTGATCGACGCCTGCTACCGGGCGTCCCAGGCGGGCGTGCCCGTCGACATCTGGGTGCGCGGCATCTGCGCGATCCGGCCCGGCGTGCCGGGGCTGTCGGAGAACGTCCGCGTGCGGTCCGTCCTGGGCCGCTTCCTCGAACACTCCCGGGTGTTCGCCTTCGGCAACGGCGGCGAGCCCGAGGTGTGGATCGGCAGCGCCGACATGATGCACCGCAACCTCGACCGGCGGATCGAGGCGCTGGTGCGGGTCACCGACCCGGCGCACCGGGCCGCCCTCAACCGGCTGCTGGAGACGGGGATGTCCGACACCACGGCCTCCTGGCACCTCGGTCCGGACGGCGAGTGGACCCGGCACTCCACGGACGCGGACGGCCAGCCCCTGCGCAACATCCAGGAGATGCTCATTGACGCCCGGAGGCGCCGGCGTGGCACAGCGGCACCCTGATCCCGTGGACGTCCTGGCCCGCCATCTGCGGGCCAGGGCCACCGAGTTCCTCCGTGCGCTGCGGCTCCACCGGGACGCGGCGACCCCGGAGGACTCCGCGGAGGCGGCCCGCGCCCTCGGACGCGCGGCCCGCCGCATCGGCGCGGGCCTCTACACCTTCCGGCCCGCCCTGGACCCGTCCTGGTCCCGCGCCCTGGGCCCGGAACTCGCCTGGGTCTCGGGCACGCTGTCCCAGGAGGACGCCTGCGCCACCCGCCTGACCCGCCTCCTGGAAGCCCTCCACCACCTCTCGGGCGCGGTGGATCCACCGGCCTCCTCGGCCCGCCCGGCCGGCCGACGAACTCCCGCCCCCGCCGCCGCAGCGACCCCCCGGCCCCCATCCCCCACCGTCACACCACCCGCCACCGACCCAGCCCACACCCCACCCCCCGCCACGGACCACCCGTCCTCCGCCCCCGGAGCCGAGGCTCCGGCCACCCGTCCCGAGCCACGCTCCGCCGGTGCGCCCACGCCCGACGTGCCCCGGCCCGCCCCGGCGGACGGCGTGCGGTCTCCCGCCCGCGCCGTCCGCGCGGCCGGGTCCCGTCCCGTCGCGGCCCGCCTCACCCCCGCCTCGACCGTCACCGCCACCGTCCCGGCACCGGCCGGCCGGCGTCCTGAGAGGGAGCCCGGCGGCGCCGGTGGACGGCGCGCGGAGGGCGACCTGCGTGCCCCCGGCCATACGGGGAGCGGCGTCCGAACCGCCGGGCCACGCCGCGACAGCCCTCCCCTCGCCGCAGGCGCCGCCAGAGCCGCCGCTCTCCTGGAGCGGCAGCTCACCCTCGCCCGGACGCGGGCGCACTCCGCCGCCCTGCGGGCGCTCGGGTCCGCGCGGTTCCATGCCGTCGCCGACCAGGTGGCCGTGCTGGCCGGTGAGGTCCCGCTGGCCGGCGAGGCCGGGCACATCGATCTGCGTCCGCTCGCCGACGCCGCGCGGGAGCGGCTCGAGGACGCCGTCGCCGCGTTGCCGTTGCTCACCGCGGGGAGCCCGTACAACGCCGAGGCGCTGGTGCACGGACTGTCGCCGGACCCCTCCCCGCACCCGCAGGACGCCCCCTGGCACCAGGTGCGGCTCCTGCTCCGGCTGCACCGCTACGCCCAGGAGGTGCTGGACCCCGCCGCGGGAGACGACCCCCGGCTGCGTGCGGCGGGCGAGGCGCTGGACCGGCACCGGGACGCCGCCGAGGCCGCGGCCGCCGCCGCGCAGGCGGGCCGCACGCCGAGGATCGCGCCGGCCACGGCGTACGCGCTGGGCGTGCTCCACGCCGGTCAGCGGCATGAGGTGGAGGCCGCGCGGTACGCGTTCCAGCGTGCCTGGCAGCAGCCGCCCGCCGGCACCCCGTAGAACGCCCTGCGACAGGGAGGCCCCGGTGCGCACCACCCGACCCGGCAGGAACGGCGCCCTCACCGTCGAGGCGGCCGGCTGCGTCCTGTGGCGCCGCTCGCCCGTCACCGGCGACCTGGAGCTGTGCCTGGTCCACCGGCCCAAGTACGACGACTGGTCCTGGCCGAAGGGCAAGCTGAAGCGCGGCGAGGACGCGCTCGCCGGCGCCCTGCGCGAGGTAGCCGAGGAGACCGGGTACACCGCCGTACCGGCCGCCGAGCTGCCCAGCACCCGCTACCTCGCGCACGGCCGCCCCAAGCGGGTCCGCTACTGGGCGGCCGAGGCGGTCTCCGGCACGTTCACCCCGAACGACGAGGTCGACCGCATCCTCTGGCTGCCCCCGGACGCGGCCCGCCGCCACCTCACCTCGCCCATGGACGCGGGCCTGGTGGACGCCCTCCTCCCCACCCTCCGCCCGGCCCCCTGAAACCGTCCGCGCCGCGGCCTCACCGCACCGTCCTCAGGGGTTCACCCCTCGTTCATGTACGCCCATCGGCGGCTTCACCTCTTCTGCCTAATTTCGGCCTTACGCGGTGCGGATCGCCCGTACCCGCACCCTTACAGGACGAGGCGTCGCGCCTCACCACACTTCGCACGCCGCCGAATTCAGGACGGCGGCCACTGGAAGGAACACAAGTGAAGCTTCAGCGCATGAACCGGCGGGCCCTCGCTCTCGGTGCTCTCGCCGTCACCGGCGCCCTGGCCCTCACGGCGTGCGGCTCCGACGACACCGGCAACAGCAACGGCGGCGACGCCTCGGCCACCGCGCAGGCGGGGAACATCGACTGCGGCGACGCCAAGGGCCAGCTCCAGGCGTCCGGCTCCTCCGCCCAGAAGAACGCCGTCGACGCCTGGGTGAAGCAGTACACCGCGGCCTGCAAGGACGTGCAGATCAACTACAACCCGACCGGTTCGGGCGCCGGCATCACCGCGTTCACGCAGGGCCAGACCGCGTTCGCCGGCTCGGACTCCGCGCTGAAGCCGGAGGAGGTCGAGGCGTCGAAGAAGGTGTGCACGGACGGCCAGGGCATCGACCTGCCCATGGTCGGCGGCCCGATCGCGGTCGGCTTCAACGTGCCCGGCGTGGACACCCTCGCCCTGGACGCCCCGACCCTCGCGAAGATCTTCGACAACAAGATCACCAAGTGGAACGACCCGGCGATCGCCAAGCTCAACTCCGGCGCCGACCTGCCCGACCTGAAGATCCAGGCCTTCCACCGCTCCGACGAGTCCGGCACCACGGACAACTTCACCAAGTACCTGAAGGCCGCCGCGCCCAAGGACTGGACGTACGAGCCGGGCAAGTCCTGGGAGGCCGAGGGCGGCCAGTCCGCGCAGGGCTCCTCCGGCGTCGCCCAGCAGGTGAAGCAGACCTCCGGCGCCATCTCGTACTTCGAGCTGTCCTACGCCTCGGACGGCGTCAGGACCGTCGACATCAAGACCGAGGCCACCGAGCCGGTGAAGGCGACCATCGAGAACGCCACCGCCGCCATCGGCGCCGCCAAGGTGGTCGGCACCGGCAAGGACCTCGCGCTCGAGCTGGACTACACCCCGTCCGCCGAAGGCGCGTACCCGATCGTCCTCGTGACGTACGAGATCGTCTGCGACAAGGGCAACAAGGCCGACACCCTGCCCGCCACCAAGTCCTTCCTGAACTACATGGCCTCCGAGGAGGGTCAGGGACAGCTGGCCGAGGCCGGCTACGCCCCGATGCCGCAGGAGATCATCACCAAGGTCCGCGAGACCGTGTCGAGCCTCAGCTGACCCGAGTGTGCGGCCCGCACCCGGTCCCGGGGCGGGCCGCACCGTCCGGTGCACCGCCAACAGGAGCCCCGAGGGTTCCGGACGGCTCCGAAGGAGCCTCCCGGCCCCGCGGCTCCGCAGACCGGAGAACCCGATGGACACCACCACGCAGAAACCCGCGGCCCCGCCGGCACCCGGCCCGGCCGCGCCCCCCGACACCCGTGCCGCGCGCGGCGTCACCCGCCCCGGCGACCGGATCTTCCTCGGGCTGTCCCGGGGGTCCGGCATCCTCGTCCTGGTCCTGATGGCCGCCATCGCGGCCTTCCTCACCTACCGGGCCTCGCTCGCGATATCCCAGGACGAGGCCAACTTCTTCACCAGCTTCGAGTGGAACCCCAGCGGCTCCCCGCCGGAGTTCGGCATCGCCGTCCTGGCCTTCGGCACCGTGGTGTCGTCGATCGTCGCGATGGTCATCGCCGTGCCGGTCGCCGTCGCGATCGCCCTGTTCATCACGCACTACGCCCCGCGCCGCCTCGGCGGCCCCATCGGCTACGTGATCGACCTGCTCGCCGCCGTCCCGTCCATCGTCTACGGCCTGTGGGGCGCGCTCGTCCTGGTGCCGCACCTGGACGGCCTGTACGGCTGGCTCGACGACCACCTCGGCTGGACCGGGATCCTGGAGTGGAACGACGGCGCCCCGCGCTCGCTGTTCACCGTCGGCATCCTGCTGGCGGTGATGATCCTGCCGATCATCACCAACGTCAGCCGTGAGGTGTTCCGCCAGGTCCCGCGGATGCACGAGGAGGCCGCCCTGGCCCTCGGCGCGACCCGCTGGGAGGTCATCCGCATGTCGGTGCTGCCGTTCGGCCGCTCCGGCGTGATCTCCGCATCGATGCTGGGCCTCGGCCGTGCCCTCGGCGAGACGATGGCCGTCGCCATGGTGCTCTCCCCGAGCTTCACGATCAACGCCAGCCTGCTCGACCCGGGCGGCGGCACCTTCGCGCAGAACATCGCCAGCAAGTTCAACGAGGCCACCGAGATGGGCCGGGACGCGCTGATCGCCTCCGGTCTCGTGCTGTTCGTCATCACGCTGCTGGTCAACGGCGCGGCCCGGCTGATCATCGCCCGCCGCAAGGATTACTCGGGGGCCAACGCATGACCCACGCAACCCACGACGTCCGCCCGTCCGGCTCCCTGCGCGGGGCGACCCTGCCGAAGTGGTTCCCCTGGGCCGTCGCCGGTGCCTCCGCCGCCCTCGGGTACGGGATCAGCGCCGCGGCCGGGCTGCACAGCGACATCCAGTGGGCGCTGATCGCGGCGCTGCTGTTCGTCGGCGGCTCGTTCGCCGTGTCCGCCAAGGTCGAGGGGCGCCGCCAGGCCCGGGACCGCACCGCGACCAGCCTGGTGTGGGTGGCGTTCCTGCTGGCGGTGATCCCGCTCGCGTCGCTGACCTGGGAGACCGTCAAGCGGGGCATCGAGGTCCTCGACGGCTACTTCCTCACCCACTCCATGGGCGTGGTCGCCGACACCGAGCCGGGCGGCGGCATCTACCACGCCCTGCTGGGCACGCTGGAGCAGGTCGGCCTCGCCACCGCGATCTCCGTGCCGGTCGGCGTGCTCACCGCGATCTACCTCGTCGAGTACGGCCGGGGCCGGCTGGCGAAGGCCGTGACCTTCTTCGTCGACGTGATGACGGGCATCCCGTCCATCGTGGCGGGCCTGTTCGTCCTCAGCCTGTGGATCCTGATCCTCGGCATGGGCTACTCCGGCTTCGCCGGCTCCATGGCGCTGTCCATCCTGATGATCCCGGTGGTGGTGCGCTCCACGGAGGAGATGCTCAAGCTCGTCCCCAACGAGCTGCGCGAGGCGTCCCTCGCCCTCGGCGTGCCCAAGTGGCGCACCATCCTCAAGGTGGTCCTGCCGACGTCCGTCGGCGGCATCACCACCGGCGTGATGCTCGCGATCGCCCGCATCACCGGCGAGACGGCCCCCGTGCTGCTCCTGGTGTGGGGCACGAACTTCATCAACGCCAACCCGTTCCAGGACCCCCAGGCCTCGCTGCCGATGTACATCTACCTCCAGTACACCAACGGCTCCGAGGCGGCGTACGACCGTGCCTGGGCGGCGGCCCTGACGCTCATCGCGTTCATCATGATCCTCAACCTGGTGGCCCGCGGCATCGCCCGCTGGAAGGCCCCGAAGACCGGTCGCTGACCGGCC
>BMSW01000004.1:0-16587 GCA_014649355.1 Streptomyces althioticus | reverse complement strand
CCCCCCCCCCCCCCCCCCCGCACAGTCGTCGGCGACCCGAAAGAAGCAGTGATACCCATGGCCAAGCGCATCGACGTCAGCGGCCTCAACGCCTACTACGGATCCTTCCTGGCCATCGAGGACATCTCGATGACCGTCGAGCCCCGCTCCGTGACGGCCTTCATCGGCCCCTCCGGCTGCGGGAAGTCGACCTTCCTGCGCACCCTCAACCGCATGCACGAGGTGACCCCGGGCGGCCGGGTCGACGGCAAGGTCATGCTGGACGACGAGAACCTGTACGGCGCGGGCATCGACCCGGTGGCCGTGCGGCGCGAGGTCGGCATGGTCTTCCAGCGCCCGAACCCGTTCCCCACGATGTCCGTCTACGACAACGTGGCGGCGGGGCTGCGCCTGAACGGCACGTACAAGAAGTCCCAGCTGGACGACGTCGTCGAGAGGTCCCTGCGGGGCGCCAACCTGTGGAACGAGGTCAAGGACCGGCTGAACAAGCCCGGCTCGGGCCTCTCCGGCGGCCAGCAGCAGCGTCTGTGCATCGCGCGGGCCATCGCGGTCGAGCCGAACGTGCTGCTGATGGACGAGCCCTGCTCCGCCCTGGACCCGATCTCCACCCTCGCCATCGAGGACCTGATCGGCGAGCTGAAGGAGCGCTTCACGATCGTCATCGTGACGCACAACATGCAGCAGGCGGCGCGCGTCTCGGACCGCACGGCGTTCTTCAACCTGGCGGCCGTCGGCAAGCCCGGCAGGCTCATCGAGATCGACGAGACGGAGCGGATCTTCTCCAACCCGTCGGTCCAGGCCACCGAGGACTACATCTCCGGCCGCTTCGGCTGACCCGGCTCCTCGCGACGCTGCATGGCGGTGCCGCCGCGAGGCACGAAGGGCCCGCCCCCGTTCGACGGGGGCGGGCCCTTCCACGTACGTGCCGGCGCGCGGGTCTACAGCGCGATCAGATGCACCAGTCCGAAGCAGGCCGCGGCCACCAGGGCGGCGGCCGGCATGGTGATGAACCAGCCGAGGACGATGTTCTTGGCGACGCCCCAGCGCACGGCGTTGACACGCTTGGTGGCGCCCACGCCCATGATCGCGGAGGTGATCACGTGGGTGGTGGAGATCGGGGCGTGGAAGATGAAGGCCGAGCCGAACATGATCGACGCGCCGGTGGTCTCGGCGGCGAAGCCCTGCGGCGGGTCCAGCTCGATGATCTTCCGGCCGAGGGTGCGCATGATGCGCCAGCCGCCCGCGTAGGTGCCGAGCGACAGCATCAGCGCGCAGGCGATCTTCACCCACACCGGGATCGGGTCGCCGTAGTCCTCGACGTCGGCGATGACCAGGGCCATCACCACGATGCCCATCGTCTTCTGGGCGTCCTGGAGGCCGTGGCCGAGGGCCATGCCGGCCGCGGAGACCGTCTGGGCGATCCGGAAGCCGCGCTTGGCCTTGTGCGGGTTGGCCCGCCGGAACATCCACATGATCGCCGTCATCACCAGGTAACCGGCGATCAGGCCGATCACCGGCGACACGAACATCGGGATGACGATCTTGTCGACGACGCCGTGCCAGTACACCGTCGTCCCGCCGGCCAGCGCGGCGCCGACCATGCCGCCGAACAGGGCGTGGGACGACGAGGAGGGCAGACCGAAGTACCAGGTGATCAGGTTCCATGCGATGGCGCCGATCAGGGCCGCGAAGAGGATCCCCATCCCCGTCGACCCTTCGGGCGTCTCGATCAGCCCCTCACTGACGGTCTTGGCGACCCCGGACCCCAGGAAGGCGCCGGCCAGGTTCATCACGGCCGCCATGGCGAGCGCCGCGCGGGGCGTCAGCGCCCGGGTGGAGACGGACGTGGCGATGGCGTTCGCCGAGTCGTGGAAACCGTTGGTGTAGGTGAAGAAGAGCGCGACCCCGATGGTCAGGATCAGAGCGAAGGTGTCCATGAAAGGCTCAGGACTCCTTGACCGCGATGGTCTCCACCGTGTTCGCGACGTGCTCGAAGGCGTCCGCCGCCTCCTCCAGCACGTCCACGATCTGCTTGAGCTTCAGCACCTCGATCGCGTCGTACTTGCCGTTGAAGAGGTGGGCGAGGAGCTTGCGGTGGATCTGGTCGGCCTGGTTCTCCAGCCGGTTGACCTCGATCCAGTACTCGGTGAGGTTGTCCATGGTGCGCAGGTGTGGCATGGCCTCCGCGGTGAGCTCCGCTGCCCGCGCGAGGACCTCGATCTGCTGCTCGACACCCTTGGGCAGTTCCTCGACGTTGTAGAGGACGACCAGGTCGACGGCCTCCTCCATGAAGTCCATGATGTCGTCGAGGGAGGACGCCAGGTTGTAGATGTCCTCGCGGTCGAACGGCGTGATGAACGAGGAGTTCAGCTGGTGGAAGATCGCGTGCGTGGCGTCGTCACCGGCGTGTTCCGCGGCCCGCATACGCTCTGCGATCTCGGCCCGGGCGGAGGTGTCCGCCCCGAGCAGTTCCATCAGGAGCTTGGAGCCCGTGACGATGTTGTCCGCGGACGCGGCGAACATGTCGTAGAAGCTCGTCTCCCTGGGGGTCAGACGAAAGCGCACGTGGGGTCCTCGGTATGCGTCGGTTTCGGTCAGGCTGATGCTAGGCGCATCATCCGGCCACCAATAACGGCCGCCCCCCAGTGTCGCCCATCAGGCAGAGTGATGAGTACGGGGGCGGCAGGTGCGGCTCGCGGGATCCGGCGGGCGGCGCGGACCGGCCCTCCACGGACCGGCGAAGTTCGGTAACATATACCCACCAGGGGTATATAGCGCCCATCAGGACACCAGGAGGACGCGATGACCACCACCGGAACCGGCGCGCACGCGCCCTCCTCGCCGGACGCGGACGGCGCCGTGGACACCGCGCCCGCCGCGGGCGCCCCGGGAACTGCGGATGTGACGGACGTAACGGACATCGTGACCGATCACGACCGCGGGATCCACGGCTACCACCACCAGAAGCAGGAGCACCTCAAGCGGCTGCGCCGCATCGAGGGCCAGATCCGCGGACTGCAGCGGATGGTCGACGAGGACGTCTACTGCATCGACATACTCACCCAGGTGTCCGCCTCCACGAAGGCGCTGCAGTCGTTCGCACTGCAGCTGCTGGAGGAGCACCTGCGCCACTGCGTCGCGGACGCGGCCGTCAAGGGCGGCGACGAGATCGACGCGAAGGTCAAGGAAGCCACGCAGGCCATCGCCCGCATGCTGCGGACCTGACCGGCCCACCGGGGGCCGGGGCCCTCAGGATCCGGCGGTGTCCGTCCGCGCCTCGGCCACCCGCAGCACCTCGTCGATGCTCTCCAGGCTCAGCCGGTCCTCGGCGTTGGACGCGGCGATGATCAGCTCGCCGCACAGCTCGATCTCGGCGAGCGCCACGTGATCCTGGACCGGAACCGTCCCCCTCCCGAGCGGAGCCACGCGCCTCACCTCACTCTGTCGTCACCGACTTCCTAGAGTAGGGAGCGCCCTACGGACCGCGCATGGCACGGAAGGGCTAGTTCGGCCCGGCCACCACGGGCCCGTCCCGCCCCGCCGACGAGACTCACTCCTGGGCGATCCGCCCGGCGTAGATGTCCTCGTCCTCCGGAAGCCGCACGTCGGCGGGGGCGCCGAAGTCGTACAGCAGGGTGGTGGAGGCGACCGCGACCGGCTCCTGCCGCTCGCCGTTCACGAAGCTGAACCGGTGCCGGATCTTGCGGATCCGCCCCTCGTCGTCGAGGTACACGTCGAACGGCACCCGCGCGGTGGCGAACCCTTTCGCCGCCGCGCCCAGCGGCCCCCGGTTGACCTCCGACGCCGCCTGCGAGGCCGCCTCCAGGTCGGCGGTGCCCCGGTAGTGCCGCACCCGCGCCCCCGCCACCTCGGTCCGCCCGACGAACGCCGCCGAACTCGTCCCGCGCAGCACCTCCGCCGCGGCGAACGGATCGGTCGCCCCGCCGGTGACCAGGTTCCCGTCGGACAGCGTCGCGGTGTCCACCCGCACCCACTTGTCGGCGGGCACACCGGCGCCCCGGTTCTTCATGTACAGCGCGCCGGGGGCGAGGAGTTCGGTGATCGGCCGGTGGCCGGCGGCGCCGGCGGGGTCCTGCGGCAGCCGCACCTCGAGCCGCCCGAGCCGCTTGCGGTAGTCGTAGACCCCCTCGCCCCGGATGGTGACCCGGGTGCCTCCGGTGGCTATCTCCAGCGACGTGCGCGTCTGGGAGCTGCCGGCCTCCACCAGCGCGTCGGCGGCCGTGCGCAGCACCTGCACCGGGTCCCCGGCGGGCGGCCCCTGCGCGACGGCGTCGCTGCGCGCGCACCCGGCGGCGCCGAGCCCGAGACAGCAGACGACCCCGGCCACGGCCGTCACGCCGTGCGTCCGCCTGTGCTGTCGCCCTCGCGCCATCCCTGCCTACCCCCGCTCCGTCCGACACGGGCCGCTGTCAGTGGCGTTAACGACCGGTCAGGGGCCCCGTCACGCGGCCCCGCGGGCGTTACCGTGGGCGGCGTGCCGCACCAGGACGACGCGCCGGAGCCCCGGCGCCACCTCACGACCACCACCGAGCAGGGGCCCTTCTGCACGGCCCGCTGCACCTGCGGATGGCGCGGCCCGGCCCGCAGAGCCAGGAGCCTGGCCCGCAGGGACGCCGAAAACCACACGGGGGAGTGACGCGGGCCCGGCAGGTGCCGAGAATGGGCCGGCACCGGGTCCGACGACGGACCGCCCGGGTCCCCCACGGAGCGCCCGCCCAGGGACCGCCGCCCCCGGTGCCGTGACAGGCCGTCCCCCCACCCGACGTCCGGAAGGCCGCCCGTGAACCGCCGCACCTTCGTCGCCGGCGCCGCCGCCGCGCTCACCGCCTCCGCGTGCACGTCCTCCGAGCCCCGGACCGCGCCGCCCGCCTCGCGCGCCCCGTCCTCACCCACGCCCTCCCGCACCCCACGCCCCGCGACGCCAGCCGACTGGACCGCCCTGGCCGGACACCTCGACGGCCGCCTGGTGCGCCCCGGCGACGCCGACTGGACCACCGCGCACCGCCTCTACAACACGCGCTTCGACACCCTCAGGCCCGCCGCCGTCGCCTACGTCCGGCACGCCGACGACATCCGCACCGCCCTCACCCACGCCCGCGAGCACGCCGTCCCGCTCGCCGTGCGGAGCGGCGGCCACTCCTACGCGGGCTGGTCCTCCGGCGACGGCCGGCTGATCGTCGACGTGTCCGCCATGGCCGGCATACGCGTCGAGGGCGACACGGCCGTCGTCGGCGCCGGCGCCCGGCTGATCGACGTCTACCGCGCCCTCACCGCCCGCGGGGTCACCGTCCCCGGCGGCTCCTGCCCCACCGTCGGCATCTCCGGCCTCACCCTCGGCGGCGGACACGGCGTCACCTCCCGCGCCTACGGCCTGACCTGCGACAGCCTCACCGAGGTCACCCTGGTCACCGCCGACGGCAGCCGGCTCACCGCATCCGACTCCCAGCACCCGGACCTGTTCTGGGCGCTGCGCGGCGCGGGGAACGCCCAGTTCGGCGTCGTCACCGAGTTCCGCTTCCGCACCCACCCCGCGCCCCGGAGCGTCACCGGCCACCTCACCTGGCCGTGGGAGCGGGCGGCCGCCGTGGTCGCGGCCTGGCAGGAGTGGGGTCCCGGCCAGCCCGACGAGATCTGGTCCGCGCTCCACCTGGAGAACACCGGCGCCGGCCCCTCCGTCTCCGTCACCGTCTTCTCCCTCGGCACCTACGGCGAGCTGCAGAACGCCGTCGACCGGCTCGCCGACCGCGTCGGCGCCTCCGCGAGCAGCGTCCTGCTGCGCCGCCGCTCGTACCAGGAGTCGATGGAGCTGTACGCGGGCTGCACCTCGTTCGCCGACGACCGGTGCGGCCTGCCCGGCGGGACGCCCGGCCGCAGCCCCGAGGGCGCCCTGTCCCGCGAGACGTACGCGGCCCGCTCCGACTTCTACGACCGGCCCCTCGACGCCGCCGGGATCGACACCCTGCTGGAGCGGACACGGGCGGCCCGCGGCGGCTCGGCGAGCATCGCGCTCACCGCCCTCGGCGGCGCCGTCAACCGGGTCGCGCCCGCCGCGACGGCGTTCGTGCACCGCCGCTCCCGCGTGCTCGCCCAGTACCTCGCGTCCTGGCACCCCGACCACTCCGACGGCACGACGGTCCGGGAGTGGCTGACGGCCACTCACCAGGCGCTGCGCCCGCACGCGTCCGGCGCCGCCTACCAGAACTACACCGACCCCGCCCTCGCCGACTGGCGCCGCGCCTACTACGGCGACGCCGCCCCGCGCCTGTCCCGCCTCAAGCGGCGCTACGACCCGGACCGAGTCTTCACCCACCCACAGGCCCTCTGAGGGCGCCGGACACACGAAGGGCCCGTAACCGCCCGCCCCGCAGAGGGACGAAGGTCACGGGCCCTCGTGCGACGTCGTCAGGCCGCCAGGTCCCGCTCCTCGGGGCCGGTGCCCGCGGCCCGGCCCCGGCTGCGCTCGGCCACCCTCCGCCGCTGGCCCTGCGGCCGGGCGGCGACCAGCCAGCCGGCCTTCGGCGACCGCTCCACCGCCCGCGCCAGCGGCGTCAGCAGCGCCATGGCGAGCGGCGACAGCAGCAGCGCGACCGCGGTGCCCAGCGCCAGTCCGCCCACCACGTCCGTCGGGTAGTGCACGCCCATGTAGACGCGGATGAAACCGCCGAGCAGGCCCAGCACCAGCGCGACCAGGCCGAACCGCCGGTTGGCCAGGAACAGCCCCACCGCCAGCGCCATGCAGAGCGTCGCGTGGTCGCTCACGAACGAGAAGTCGTCCTTGCCGTCGACGAGCACCTCGAGCCCCTCGTGGTCGTTGAACGGCCGTGGCCGCTCGACGAAGCCGCGGATCGGCACGTTCACCAGGACCGCGACGCCCGCCGCGAGCGGGGCCCACACCAGGGCCGCCACCGATGACGCAGCGTCAGGTCCGCCGCGCTTGCGCACGCCCCACCAGCACCACAGCACCATCGCGAGAAGGCCGAAGAGCACCCCGTACTCACCGACGAACTCCATGACGTGGTCGAACCACGGCGGGGCGGCCTTCGCGAGGCCGTTGATGTCGTAGAGCAGGTCGACGTCGGGGTTCGACCCGGAATCGGCGAGTCCAGCCATGGTGCTGCGGCCCCTTCGTCATGTCGTCCGGCACGCGGACGCGTGCCGTGTCTGCCACCCCCGTGGTCTGTAGATCCGCTCGTCCGCTCGGCTACGAGAACAGGAACGCACGGTCCCCGTCGATACGTTCCACACTCCACCGAAAGATCACGCAGACGTTATCGAAGAGAGATGCGTCTTCGCAGCTCAGGGGGGCGTTTGTCGCTCCGCTCACACCGTCGTGGGGAGCGCTTTCGCGCCATCTTCCGTGACCCGGGTGGCACCAAAGTAGTCAGGAGTGTCGATCGGGTCGAATCGGATCACCGCACCGGTGCGCGGCGCGTCGATCATGTACCCGCCGCCGACATAAATGCCCACATGCCGGATGGCCCGCGAATCGGTCAGGTCGTCCGAGAAGAACACCAGATCACCCGGCAGCAACTCGTCCCGGTCCGGATGCGGACCCGCGTTGTACTGGTCGTTCGCCACACGCGGCAGCGTGATGCCCACACTCTCGTACGCGGCCTTCGTCAGCCCCGAGCAGTCGAAGCGTCCTCCCTGGTCAGCGGTGCCGTTGCCGCCCCAGAGATAGGGAGTGCCGAGCTTCTTCTGCGCGAAGGCGATCGCCCCGGCGGCCTGCCGCGAGGGATCCACCCGCCCCACGGGCGCCGCGAAGCTCTTCTCCAGCTCACGGATGCGCTTCACGTAGTTCTGCGTCTCCTTGTACGGAGGCACACCCCCGTACTTGATGACCGCGTACGCCCCCGCGTTGTACGAGGCGAGCATGTTTTCGGTCAGATCCCCGCCGACGTCCTTCACGTAGGACGCGAGCGTGCAGTCGTAGGTCGCCGCGGACGGGATCGCGTCCGCCGGGTCCCACACGTCACGGTCCCCGTCCCCGTCCCCGTCGATCCCGTGAGTGGCCCAGGTGCCGGGGATGAACTGCGCGATGCCCTGCGCGGCGGCGTGGCTCTGCGCCCGCGGGTTGAACCCGCTCTCCTGGTAGAGCTGCGCGGCGAGCAGCGCCGGGTTGATGGCGGGACAGAGGTTGCCCCAGCGGGAGACGAGCTGCTGATAGGCCGCCGGCACACTGCCCTTGGCCAAGGTCTTGGCGGCGCCACCGCCCACCCCGTTCACCAGGTTCCCGGCGACGACGTACACCCCGACGACGAGCAGCATCACGAAGGCGAGCGCGGATCCGACGGCAAGAGTCGCACCGACCCACACCTTACGCACCGTCAACCACCCCTCACCGTCCGGCAGTCCACCGACGCCCGACAGTGTAAAGGCGCGACGGCCGAACGGGAGTGATCAGATACGACGACATGCACGGTCCGAGCCACCGGGAACGAGCCCCGCTTCATTGCCCGGCGTTACCCAGCGTGATACACAGAGTGACGATACGACTCTTCACCCTTCGGAGCGCGCCCCTCCCGGAGTCCGGCGCGCGCCGGTGGCAAGCTATTCCCACGAAACCTGCCAACAGATGACGTCAAGTCGACATACGACGGCGTCATCGTCGGCGACAATGAGGCCTGACCTCTGCACCCCCGCAGAGGATGCGGAACTACCCATACAGGGGCGGTGACTTACATGCTCTTTGCGGCCGACGAGGGAGACATCAACACCATCATCGGCGGGATCGCTCCGGACTGGGGCCCCTTCGGCAGCCTGGGCAACGAGGCCAAGGTGATGATCGAAGTGGTCATGGCCGTCGCCATCCTCA
This sequence comes from Streptomyces althioticus, assembly GCA_014649355.1. Lineage (GTDB taxonomy): Bacteria > Actinomycetota > Actinomycetes > Streptomycetales > Streptomycetaceae > Streptomyces > Streptomyces althioticus. Next base: position 7,751 of record BMSW01000004.1, on the reverse strand, counting down.
TCTGCCTCGGCATCGCCATCTGGGGGGCGGCCAAACAGCGCATCGGCGCCACCGCGTTGAGGGACACGTTCAGCGCCGAACAGGGCAAGGGCCTCATCATCGCGGGGCTCACGGGCGTCTTCATCATCGGTTCGCTCGGCACCCTGTTCACCATCGTGTACGGCATGGCCGTCTGATCCCGCACCATCGGTCCCGACCGGGCACGCCCGGCCCCCTCCATCCCACCCGCCCGTCGTGCCCACCGGCTGAGGTTGCGTTTCCCTGATGTCCAGTCACCACACCACGCCCGAGCGGCGGCCGGTACGGCTACCGTCGTACGTGGAGTACACGGAGTACGAGGTGTTCCCGCACGACGCTGAGGGGGCGTACGCGGCATGAGTCTCGGAGACGACACGGGCCGGACCCGCACCCGCCTGCCGGAGGCGGGCGGCGACCCGTACGGCGGCGCGCGCAGAAACGGCCGGTCGTCGTCACGCAGCCTGGTCACGGTCGTCGGCGTGGTGGTCCTCCTCATCGCGGCGATCGCCTTCGCGAACCGTGGAGGCGGGGATTCCGACGCGGAGGAGGGCGGCGACTCCCCGAAGGCGGCGGCGACGGCCCCGACGGGCGAAAAGCCCGTCGCGTCGGGCTTCGCCCACGACAGACAGGGGGCGGAGAGCGCGGCCGCCAACTACGCGGTGGCGCTCGTCTCCGCCGACATCCTCAAGCCGGACCGGCGCGCCGAAATCGTCCGCGAAGTCTTCGTGGCCGACAAGCAGGCATCCCTCGCGGACCGGTTCGACAAGGCCTACTCCAAGGAGTTCCTCAGCACCATCGGCCTGGACGAGAACGGCAACGCCGCTCCGGGCGAGACATACGTGTCCCGCACCATGCCGATCGGCACCAAGGTCACCGGTTACTCGGACGCGGAAGCCAGCGTCGACGTCTGGTGCTCCGGTGTGTTCGGCACGGCAGGGGAGAAGACGACCAACCCGGTCACCAGCGACTGGTTCACCATGACGCTGCAGCTGCGCTGGGCCGACGGCGACTGGAAGGTCGACAGTTTCGCGCAGAAGGACGGCCCCGCCCCCGTCCCCGGGGACGACAAGGCGTCCACAGCCGAGGAGATGGCCAAGGCCGTCCAGGAGTACGGAGGCTTCACCTATGCCCGGTAGCCCGCGCCGCGTACTCAAGCTGGCCTCGGCCGTCACAGCCGTGCAGGCCGTGCTGCTCATGACGGCCACCCGCGCCCTGGCCGCGCCCACGCCTTCGCCGACCCCGTCGGACGACAACTGCGACCTGATCGTCGGCCCCGCCAAGGACTACTGCGAACGCGGTGAAGGCGGCTCCTCCGGGGGAGGCGGTGGCCGCTCCACCTTCAGCGACCCCACCTCCGCCCTCGACCCCCTCTCCTCCCTCGCCCGCGGCTGCGCCGACGCCGCGTCCTGGACGGTCAAACAGCTCAGCGCCGCCGTCGAGAGCACCGCGAAGGTGGACTTCACCAACGACACCTTCCTCCAGCAGTACGCCGTCGTCTTCGCCGCGTCGACGATCCTCACGCTCCTCCTCTGGCTGCTGGCGGTGGCCAAGCGGGCAGTCCGCGGCGTGCCGCTGACCACCGCCCTGTCCGAGGCGATCGGCTTCCTCTGGCTGACCGTCCTCGCCTCCGCCTTCACCCCGCTGATCCTCTACACCGTCGTCTCAGCGACCGACGGCGTCACTGACGTGCTGGCGAAGGCGACCGGCGACCAGACGGACACGTTCTTCGGGACGTTCTCCGGCGCGCTGGAGAAGGGCGACGACATCGGCGGCGGCCCGATCATGCTGATCGTCGTCTCCCTGGTCTCCATCCTCGCCGCCGGCATCCTCTGGCTGGAGCTGGTCATCCGCGCCGCCCTGCTCTACGTCGGCGCCCTCCTCGGCACCGTCGTCTACGCGGGCCTGGTCGACAAGAACCTATGGGGCCACGTCCGCCGCTGGGCGGGCATCATGATCGCCGTGATCATGGTGAAGCCGGTCATCGTGATCGTGCTCGGCCTGGCCGGCGCGCTCTCCGCCGACGACGGCCCGGACGCCTTCTCCGCCGTCGTCTCCGGACTGGCGATCATCCTGCTCGCCATCTTCGCCTCGGCGATGATCTACCGCTTCGTCCCCGGCTTCGGCGACGAGATCGCCGGCTCGCGCAACAACCGCCTCATGCAGGGCGCCGAGGGCAAGGCCGCCGCCGTCATCAGCTCCCCGGCCACCCTGGTCGCGCAGGGCATCAAGACCCACAGCACCCGCGCCGACAACCACGGCGGCGGGGGCGGCCAGTCCTCCGCGCCCCGCCCGTCCAACCCCGCGTCCGGGGGAGTCGCCGCGCACAGCTCCCGCCCCTCGGGCGGCGCCGGATCCGCCGCCGCGCCCCCGCCCCGGACGGGCAGCCCGGTGAACACCCCGCACGCCGGCACCCGCAACAGCAGCAACAACCGCACGGGAGGTGAAGGGCGTTGACGACCGAGTCCCATCTGTCCCCCACGGTCACGCCCCGCCGTACGTATCTGATCGGCCGCGCCCGGCCGAACGCGATCGTCGGCCGCAATCGCGAGACCGGTGAGATCGCGCTCATCGTCATCGGCGCGTTCCTCGGCATGATGTGCGGGCTCCTCGTCCCCGTCCTGTCCGTGCGGATCGTGCTGCTGGCGGGCCTGCCGATGCTCGCCCTGGCCGCCGTGTACGTGCCGTACAAGCACCGCACGTTCTACAAGTGGTTCGAGATCAACCGCAGTTACAAGCGCACCCTGCGGCGCGGCGCCGCCTACCGCTCCGGCGTCATCGAGGCCGGCACGCGGCTGGACGGCCGCGAGGTGGAGGTCGGCCCGCCGCCCGGCATCGGCCGCATCACCTGGCTGTCCGCGCCGTTCGGCCCGGACGAGATCGCCGTGCTGCTGCACGCGGACCGCAAGACCGTCACCGCCGCCATCGAGATCGAGGGCCCCGGCGTCGGCCTGCGCGACTCCGAGGACCAGGAGGCCCTCGTCGACCGCTTCGGCACGCTGCTCAAGCACGTGGCGAACGGCGACGGCTTCGTCACCCGCATCCAGATGCTCGCCCGCACCCTCCCCGCCGACCCCGACGCCCACGCCAAGGACGTCTCCGTCCGCGGCGACGACAGGGCGCCCGCCTGGCTCCAGCAGTCGTACGACCAGCTCCAGTCGATGGTGTCGACCAGCAGCGAGCAGCACCGCGCGTACCTGGTCGCCTGCATGCACTACACCCGGGAGCTGGCCGCCGAGGCCAACGCCATGGCCCGCGCCATGCGCAGCCAGGGCGGCGGCCGCGTCGACCGTGACGCGGGCCTCGCCGTCGTCATGGCCCGCGAGCTCACCGACATCTGCTCCCGGCTCCAGGAGGCCGACATCCGCGTACGCCAGCCGCTCGGCCAGAGCAGGCTGTCCTCGCTGATCCACTCCATGTACGACCCGGACCACCCGATCGACCACATCCAGGCGATGTCCCGGCGCAACGCCTGGCCGGCCGAGCTGGACGCCACCGAGCCCACGTACCTCCAGGCCAAGACCCGCGAGTCCACCACCCGTGCCCCCTGGTGCCACGCCACGGCCTGGGTGAAGGAGTGGCCGATGACCCCGGTCGGCGTGAACTTCCTCGCGCCGCTGCTCGTCCACACCCCGGACGTGATCCGCACGGTCGCCGTCACGATGGACCTCGAACCCACCGAGGTCGCCATCGAGCGCATGCTGACCGAGAAGACCAACGACGCGGCGGAGGCGTCCCGCGCCGCCAAGATGAACCGCACCGTCGACCCGCGCGACGTCGCCGCGCACAGCCGTCTCGACCAGCGCGGCGAGGACCTCGCCAGCGGCGCCGCGGGCGTCAACCTGGTCGGCTACATCACCGTCTCCTCCCGCACACCCGAGGCCCTGGCCCGCGACAAGCGGACGATACGGGCCTCGGCCGGAAAGTCGTACCTGAAGCTGGAGTGGTGCGACCGCGAGCACCACCGCGCGTTCGTGAACACTCTCCCGTTCGCCACCGGCATTCGTAGGTAGGGGCTGAGCTGAAGATGCGGGATCCGCTGTCCGTCGTCACCGACGCCTTCACGTCCTTCCTGTTCGGGAAGGTCGAGACGACCCGGCTGCCGGTGCGCACGTCCACGGGCCAGGCGCAGGCGGTGTACCTGCCGACCGCCGCGCCCGGCCTCGGCGACTCCGGCGTCATCATCGGCCGCGAGGTGTACTCCGGGAAGGGCTACATCTACGACCCCTTCCAGCTCTACGGCCAGCAGCTCCCGGCCCCCCACTGGCTGGTCCTCGGCGAGTCCGGCAACGGCAAGTCGGCGCTGGAGAAGACGTACGTCCTGCGCCAGCTCCGCTTCCGCGACCGCCAGGTCGTCGTCCTGGACGCGCAGGGCGAGGACGGCGCCGGCGAGTGGAACCTCATCGCCCAGGAGCTGGGCATAACCCCCATCCGCCTGGACCCGATGGCCGCGCTCGACCAGGGCATCCGCCTCAACCCGCTCGACCCGGCGATCACCACCACGGGCCAGCTCGCCCTGCTGCGCACCATCATCGAGGTCGCCATGGGGCACGGCCTCGACGAGCGCTCCGGCTTCGCCCTGAAGGTCGCGCACGCCTACGTCAACGAGACCATCGTCGAACGCCAGCCGGTGCTGTCCGACATCGTCGACCAGCTCCGCCACCCCGAACCGGAGTCGGCGGAGGCGATGAACGTCGCCATAGACGACGTCCGGGCGTGGGGCCTGGACGTCGCCCTGGTCCTCGACCGCCTGGTCGACGGTGACCTGCGCGGCATGTTCGACGGCCCGACGACCGTCGGCATCGACCTGGACGCCCCCCTCATCGTCTTCGACCTGTCCCACATCGACCGCAACTCCATCGCCATGCCGATCCTCATGGCCATCGTCGGCGTGTGGCTGGAGCACACCTGGATCCGCCCCGACCGGAAGAAGCGGATCTTCCTGGTCGAGGAGGCCTGGCACATCATCAACAGCCCGTTCGTGGCGCAGCTCTTCCAGCGGCTGCTGAAGTTCGGCCGGCGCCTCGGCCTGTCCTTCGTCGCGGTCGTCCACCACCTGTCCGACGTGGTCGACGGAGCGGCGGCGAAGGAGGCCGCGGCGATCCTGAAGATGGCGTCCACCCGCACCATCTACGCCCAGAAGGCGGACGAGGCGCGGGCCACGGGCCGGGTGCTCGGCCTGCCCCGGTGGGCCGTGGAGATCATCCCGACGCTCACCCCGGGCATCGCCGTCTGGGACGTCAACGGCAACGTCCAGGTGGTCAAACACCTGGTCACGGAGACGGAACGCCCGCTGGTCTTCACCGACCGCGCGATGACCGAGTCGTCCGCCGACCTCACCGACGACGCCCTGCGCGCCGCCGAGCTGGAGGCGGAGGAGCGGGCGGCGGCCTTCGTGGAGCAGCACGTCGGGGACTCCGAGTCGACGGTGGCGTAGGAACGGCGGGAGGGGGACGCGTGAGACCGGACGAGCGACGCGGGCACGACGGCGGCCGAAGCGGCGGCATCCCGGACGGACTGCTGGTCGGGGTGCTCGCGTTCCTCCTCGGCATGACGGCGATGGTGTGGACGGCCACCGGCCTCGCGGGCCTCTTCGCCCACGGCCACTGGCCGTCCGGCCTCTCCTTCACCCGCACCCCGCTGGCCGTGCGCCACCTGATCGCCGAACCGCACGACATCCCCGGCGCCTGGCCCGACGCCCCGCCCGGCGACCTGTCGGGCTACGGCCTGTTCTGGGGCCTGCTCATCGGCCAGCTGATGATCCTGGTGGTCCTCACCGTGTTCGTCCTCGGCACGGTGGCCCGCTGGCGGGCGGTACGGGCGCGCCGCCGCGCGGAGGAACGGACGGCGGAGGCGCCGACGCCTCCCAAGCCGATGCCGGGGCCGGAACCGATGCCGGAACCGTCGCCCGGGCCGCGGCCGGAGCCTATGCGTGAACAGCAGCCGGAGCCCGCGCTCGAACAACGGCCGGAGCCTGCGCCGGCGTACGACGTCCCCGCCCCGAGGCCCGCCGAACCGGCCCCTCGGCCCGCCGTGGAGGGGACCACGGCCACCCCCGGCCTCCACTACGGCCCCCCGGCCACCCGCCACACCACCGCCGCGCAGGCCGTACGCGACGCCGAGGGCCCCGCCCTCGTCCTCACGTCCAACCCGACCCTCTGGTACGACACCAAGGACGCCCGCGCCAAACTCGGTCCCGCCCACCTCTACGACCCGACGCACCTCTGCGACACCCCGGCCCGCCTCCACTGGTCGCCCACCGCCGGCTGCGAGGACAAGGACACGGCGACCGCCCGCGCGGCGGCCCTCCTCGCCCCCGTCCGTCCCACCTCACGGCTCGACCAGCAGCTCGGCGACACCGCCGAACTGCTGCTCCGCAGCTACCTGCACGCGGCCGCCGTCGACGGCCGCGCCGTCCGCCACGTGCACCGCTGGGCACAGGGCCTCCAGGTGCAGGACGCCGTACGGGTCCTGCGCACCCATCCCAAGGCGGCGTCGGGCTCGGCGGGCGAACTCGAGGCGGCCCTCACCGCGCACCCCGAACGCCGGGACATGGCTCAGCAGCTGACGGCGCGTGCGCTGGCGGCCCTCTCCACGGTCAACGTCCGGGAAGCCTGCAATCCGCACCGAAGTGATGCCCTCGCCTTGGATTCCTTCATCCACGAAGGGGGAACGCTTTACGTCGTGGGCGAATCCATCGAGGATCCGCGCACCGGTCCGGGCGCCATGCCTCTGCTCACGGCGCTCGTCTCGCACGTGGTCGAGCACGGCCGGCGCATGGCCGAACGGTCATCCTCCGGTCGGCTCGACCCACCACTCACCCTCGTCCTGGACGACGTGGCGGCGGTGGCCCCTCTCCCCCAGCTCCCGGAGCTGCTCACCGCCGGGCCCGAGCGCGGCATGCCCACGGTGGCCCTCCTGCGCTCCCGCGAACAGGCCCGCACCCGCTGGCCGCACGCGGAACTACCGGTCTGACTCCGGGCGCTGCACGGCCAGTTCGAGCTCCCGCTCATCCTTGTCGGGACCCAGCGTCATGGTCACCCCGGTCTCGGTGAACCCGGCCTTCCGGTAGGCCCGCAGCGCCCGCGCGTTGTCCTGGTGCACGAGCAGCCGCACCCGCTCGGCGCCCCGCGACCACGCCCACTCCAGACCGGCGTCGAAGAGCACCTCCGTGAGCCCGATCCCCCGGTGCCCCGGCTGCACGTACACCCCGACCAGATGCCCCTGGAGCCGCTCGACGGGCATCCCGGCCCAGTCCGTGGTCCCGGCCTCCTCCATCAGCACCGTGACCGTGCCGACCCACTCCCCGTCCGGCCCCTCGGCGATGATCTGCTGCGCCCCCGACGCCCCTTCGGCGCCCCCCTCGGCCCGCTCCCGCCAGAAGGAGTCCGGCCGCGCGACGGCGGACTCGTACGTCTCCATGAAGGCGATGGGCGCCACGGGGTCCCGCAGTGCCTCCAGCCGCAGGGCCTTGGCCAGGGGCCACTCGTCGACGCGCAGGGAACGGACCTTGTAGCTCATGCGGCCACGGTAGTACCGGGGTACCACGGCCTCCCAACGAATTAGGGCCGCCGTCCCTCCGGGACCGGACCGGGTCCAGGCGGTGATCCGCGCGTACGAAACGTGACTGGCGAGGCCGTGAAACGCAGAAAGCCCCCGTGCCGAATGGCACGGGGGCTCTCTCTATAAGAATTGTTCGGCGGCGTCCTACTCTCCCACAGGGTCCCCCCTGCAGT
>BMSW01000003.1 GCA_014649355.1 Streptomyces althioticus | reverse complement strand
CCACACCGGCATCGGCGGCCACCCACCAGCCAGCCGCGTCACCAACCTGCCCGGTCAGCACACCTAGCGGCACGACTGCCCGCAGCTAGGCGCGCCCTTCAGGGGCGCGGGGAACTGCGCGATCAGCCACGGACGACCCGCACCCGGCGTCGGCGGGGTGCCGCTGCGCCCACCCGTGCCACCCCAAGCGGCACGACTGCCCGCAGCGGCGGCGTCTCCGCCTGCCGCGGCAGACGCCTCACGCGTCCACCCCCGCCCGCCGCGACAACCGCTCCCCCTCGAGCCGCCGAGCCGCCCTCTCCGCAGTCCCCCGCGCCCACACCCCCGTCGTCACGACGCCCAGCGTCAGAACCACCGCCCCGCACGCCGCCAGAACCCACCACCCGGGGCGGGACGCCGAGACGAACGTGTCGGCGTACGAGGCGTACGAGGACCCCGACACCCCCGCCGCGAGCGCCGCGCCCAGGACCGCCACGCCCAGCGTCTGCCCCAGCTGCCGGCTGGTGGAGGCGACCGCCGAGGCGACCCCCGCCTGGGAGAGGGGCATGCCCGAGACCGCCGTGTTGGTGATCGGCGCGTTCACGAAGCCGAAGCCGACGCCGAAGAGGACGTACCCCAGCAGCAGCGTCGCGTTCGACGTCTCCGCCTCGAAGAGGGCGAACAGCAGCCCGCTCACCGTCATCGCGCCGCCCGCGACCAGCAGCGGCAGCCGCGGCCCCCGGCTGCCGACGAGGCGGCCGGACAGCGGGGCGCACAGGAACGTCGGGACGGCCATCGGCAGCATCCACAGCCCCGCCTCCATCGCGCTCAGCCCCCGCACGTTCTGCAGGTACAGCGTCGACAGGAACAGGAACCCGCCCAGCGCCGCGAACGCGCTCACCGCGATCACCGTCGCCCCGCTGAACGGCGCCGAACGGAAGAAGCGCAGGTCGATCAGCGGCTCCGGGCGGCGCGGCTCGTAGCGGAGGAGCGCCAGGAGGGAGATCAAGGCCAGGGCCGCGAAGGGAGCCGTGGACCGCCAGCTCCCGTGCGGCGCCTCGATGATCGCGTACGTGAGGGAGCCGAACAGGGCGATGACCAGGACCTGGCCGACCGGGTCCGGGCGGCGGGCCCGCGGCGCGCGCGACTCCGGAACGAAGCGCCAGGTCAGCAGCAGGGCGGCGAGGCCCACCGGCAGGTTGACCCAGAAGATGGAGCGCCAGCCGACCGAGTCCACCAGCAGCCCGCCCACCAGCGGCCCCGCGGCCATCGACAGGCCGACCACCGCGCCCCACACCCCGATCGCGCGGGCCCGCTCGCGCGGATCGGTGAAGGTGTTGGTGATGATCGACATGGCGACCGGGTTGAGCATGGACCCGCCCACCGCCTGCACCATGCGGAACACCACGAGCCAGTTCAGGTCCGGGGCGAGCGAGCACAGCAGCGAGCCCAGGGTGAAGACGACCAGGCCGGACATGAAGACCCGCCGGCGGCCGATCCGGTCGGCGGTCGAGCCGGCCAGCATCAGCAGCGAGGCCAGCACCAGCGTGTACGCGTCGATGGTCCACTGCAGCCCCGAGGTGCTCGCGTCCAGCTCCCGCTGGAGGGACGGCAGGGCGACGTTCAGGACCGTGTTGTCCAGGCTCACGATCAGCAGGCTCATGCAGCAGATCGCGAGCACCAGCATGCGGCGGCCATGGCTGAGCTCGGGCATGCGCGCCATCGTACGCCCACTTCTATAGTGCGGCTAACTAATGACCTTTACACGATCTTTGTGCGGAGCGCCCCGCCGCATGCGGGACAATGGGGGAATGCCCACTGCCTCGCCGACCGTGAACACGACCCTGTCCATCGGCCCGCACGCGGTGCAACCGCCCGTCGTGCTCGCCCCCATGGCCGGGATCACCAACGCGCCCTTCCGTACCCTGTGCCGGGAGTACAGCGGCGGCAAGGGCCTGTTCGTCAGCGAGATGATCACCACCCGGGCGCTGGTCGAGCGCAACGAGAAGACCATGCAGCTCATCCGCTTCGACGCGAGCGAGCAGCCGCGCTCCATCCAGCTCTACGGCGTCGACCCGGCGACCGTCGGCAAGGCCGTCCGCATGATCGCGGAGGAGGACCTCGCCGACCACATCGACCTGAACTTCGGCTGCCCGGTGCCGAAGGTGACCCGCAAGGGCGGCGGCTCCGCGCTCCCCTTCAAGCGGAACCTGCTGCGCGCCATCCTCCGCGAGGCCGTCGCCGGCGCCGGCGACCTGCCGGTCACGATGAAGATGCGCAAAGGCATCGACGACGACCACATCACCTACCTCGACGCCGGCCGCATCGCCGTCGAGGAGGGCGTCACCGCGATCGCGCTGCACGGCCGCACCGCCGCCCAGCACTACGGCGGCACCGCCGACTGGGAGGCGATCGCCCGCCTCAAGGAGCACGTCCCCGAGATCCCGGTCCTCGGCAACGGGGACATCTGGTCCGCCGACGACGCCCTGCGCATGGTCCGCGAGACCGGCTGCGACGGCGTGGTCGTGGGCCGCGGCTGTCTCGGCCGGCCGTGGCTCTTCGCCGACCTGGTCGCCGCCTTCGAGGGCCGCCCCGACGACTACGTCCGGCCCACCCTGCGCGAGGTGGCCGACGCGATGGTGCGGCACGCCACGCTGCTCGGTGAGTGGATCGGCGACGAGTCGCGCGGGGTGATCGACTTCCGCAAGCACGTCGCCTGGTACCTGAAGGGCTTCGCGGTCGGTTCCGAGATGCGCCGCCGCCTCGCGGTCACCTCCACCCTGGAGGAGCTGCGGGCCGGGCTCGACGAGCTGGACCTGGACCAGCCCTGGCCGTCCGGCGCCGACGGCCCCCGCGGCCGTACGTCCGGCAACAACCGCGTGGTGCTGCCGGACGGCTGGCTGAAGGACCCCTACGACTGCGCGGGCGTCGGCGAGGACGCCGAGCTGGACACCTCCGGCGGCTGATCAGCCCTTGGTGGGCCGGGGCACGGACCCGTAGGCGGTGAGGAAGCGGTCGCGGAAGGTGTCCATCTTCCACACGGGGGCGTCGTCGGCGGGCCGCAGGCCGGGCGTCCACCGCCAGCCGTCGATCTTCTTCAGCACCTCCGGGTCCTTGGCGACGACCGTCACCGGCACGTCCCGGTTCTTGGTGTTCCCGGTGACCCGGGCGATCGGCTGGTGGTCGCCGAGGAAGACCAGCACGGTGTCGTCGGTGCCGTAGCGCTCCAGCCACTCGGTGAGGGCGGTCACCGAGTACGAGACGGACCTGCCGTACTCCTTGCGGGACTCGGTGGAGTCGGCCATCACCTCGGACGCGTCCCGGCCCTCCTCCTGGATCGCGTCGAAGACCGAGCCGTCGCCCAGGTCCTCCCAGTCGATCATCTCCGGGACCGGCGCCCACGGCTGGTGGCTGGAGGTGAGGATGACCTCGGACATCAGCGGCCGGCTCCGCTCCTTCCCGTGCTCCAGACGCTCGAACGCCTCCAGGGCGTACTGGTCCGGCATGGTCGACCAGCTGAACTTCGGCCCCTCGTAGCCCATCTCGAAGGCGTCGTACACCTTGTCCAGGCCGTACCACTTCGCCTCGGGCCAGGTCTTCTGCACGCCCGGCATGATGCCCACGGTGTCCCACGCGCCGGACTTCCGGAAGGCGGCGGTGAGGGTCAGCCGGTCGCTGTGGGTGGCGGTGCGGTACCGCTGCTGGTTGTCGATCCACAGCCCGGACAGCGTCGTGGAGTGCCCGAGCCAGCTGCTCCCGCCGTACGTCGACGAGGTCAGCCAGCCGCTGCGCGCCTGGTAGCCGGCCGCGGCGAGCGCGGCGCCCCGGGAGTCGAGGGTGCGGGTGACGCCGGGCTCGATCAGCGGGTCCTCCATCGCCACCCGGCCGTAGCTCTCGATGAACGCGATGACGACGTCCTTGCCGCGCAGGTCCGGCAGGAGCTGTCCCGGCGGGGTGGCACCGAAGGTGTCGTGGCGGGCCTCCTTGGCGAAGGCCGCCTCGTCGCGCAGGGTGTCCATCACCCGCTGGGTCTGCCCGCGCAGGGTGTCCGCCGCGCGGTCGGAGGCGACCGGCAGCCCCGAGATCTGCAGGCCCAGCGAGGCGCAGGTGATCCACACGGTCCCGGCGATCATGGCGCCCTGGCTCGCACGGGCGCGGTGCCGGGCGACCACGTTGCCGAGCCGCACGGTGGCCAGCGCCATGAGGAGCACGACGAGCAGGGCGAGCAGCACCGCCCCGACGGCAGCCGCGTCGGCGACGAAGCCGCCCATGGAGTCCCGCACGTACGACAGGGCGTCGTCCAGCAGGCCCCAGTCGAGAACCAGGTTGAAGCCGCGGCCCAGGTACTCGCTGAAGCCGATGTCCAGCAGGTTGAGCACGGTGAGCACGCCGAGGCCCGTGCCGTAGAGCGCGGCGAAGACGACGCGCGGCCGGCGCGGCAGGGCCAGCAGCAGCACCGCCCCCACGATCGCCTCGGCGGGGATCCGGGTGAACCGGTCGGGGCGCAGGCCCGGCGCGGTGTTCGGCATCAGCAGGGCGCCGAGCACCAGCACGGCGGCGAGGACGTGCCCGGTGATCCGCAGCGCGCGGTCGGCGGAGGGGTGTGCGTCGCGGGCGTGACGCAGGCGCGCGAGGACACGTGCGTCACGCGGGCGCAGGCGGACACGGAGGGCGCGCAGGCGCGCGAGGACGCGAGTGTAGACGGGCAACCCGGAGGTTCCTTCCGTACCGAAACCGGTGAGGCGGGAGGCGGATCCGGCGTGGGGGTCCGGATCCGCCTCCCGTTCGTACGGGCGGCCGGGCCGGAGCGTTCATCCCGCCGGTCCGCATGGTGGAACCGGGCGCCGTGTGGCAGCGTGATTCTCGCCACCCCTGATAGGGGTGGCGCTCAGATGAGCGGATCTTGGGCGGCTGCACTTCTCAAAGATTGGCACTCAGTGCCACTCGATGATCGTTCATCGGGCGAAATCAAACGTGGTGCAAGATGCTCACATGAGCAGATCGGCCGGGTCTGGGAGGCGGCCCGCGTTCAAGAAGTGAAAACACCGGGCTTCAACGGCTTGCCAAGCTTTGACTTTCGATCCGCTGGCGCTCGGCCGGAGACAGGCGCACGACGCACAAGTGGACGTACCCAGATGCCTTTGATCTGGGTACATTCCTCGCCGTCAGGGCAGCCACCGCGTCCTCGAGGAGTCGAGACCCGTGTCGGAAAACAAAGATCCCCACGTAGCTCAGTCGGGCACGAGCGTTGAGAGCGTGAAGTTCGTCTACGACTTCACCGAGGGCAACAAGGACCTCAAGGACCTCCTCGGCGGCAAGGGGGCCAACCTCGCCGAGATGACCAACCTCGGTCTCCCCGTGCCACCCGGCTTCACCATCACCACGGAGGCCTGCAAGGTCTACCTGGACAGCGGCGAGGAGCCGGCGGCGCTGCGTGACGAGGTGAGTGCGCACCTCGAGGCGCTCGAGCAGCGGATGGGCAAGAAGCTCGGCCAGGCCGACGATCCGCTTCTCGTGTCGGTCCGCTCCGGCGCCAAGTTCTCCATGCCCGGCATGATGGACACCGTCCTCAACATCGGTCTGTCCGACAAGTCCGTGCAGGGCCTGGCCAAGCAGGCCGGCGACGACCGGTTCGCGTGGGACTCCTACCGGCGCCTCATCCAGATGTTCGGCAGGACCGTCCTCGGCGTGGACGGCGAGCTGTTCGAGGACGCGCTCGAGGCGGCCAAGGCGGCCAAGAAGGTCACCGTCGACACCGAGCTGGAGGCCGCCGACCTCAAGAAGCTCGTCACCAAGTTCAAGAAGATCGTCAAGACCGAGTGCGGCCGGGACTTCCCGCAGGACCCGCGCGACCAGATGGACCTCGCCATCAAGGCGGTCTTCGACTCCTGGAACGGCGAGCGGGCCAAGCTCTACCGCCGCCAGGAGCGCATCCCGCACGACCTGGGCACCGCCGTCAACGTCTGCTCCATGGTCTTCGGCAACCTCGGCCCCGACTCCGGCACCGGCGTCGCCTTCACCCGCGACCCCGCCTCGGGACACCAGGGCGTCTACGGCGACTACCTGCAGAACGCACAGGGCGAGGACGTCGTCGCGGGCATCCGCAACACGGTCCCGCTCGCGGAGCTGGAGCAGATCGACAAGAAGTCGTACGACCAGCTCATGCAGATCATGGAGACCCTGGAGAACCACTACAAGGATCTCTGCGACATCGAGTTCACCATCGAGCGCGGCCGGCTGTGGATGCTCCAGACCCGCGTCGGCAAGCGCACCGCGGGCGCGGCCTTCCGCATCGCCACGCAGCTCGTGGACCAGGGCCTGATCGACGAGGCCGAGGCGCTCACCCGCGTCAACGGCGCCCAGCTCGCCCAGCTGATGTTCCCGCGCTTCGACGAGAGCGCCAAGGTCGAGCAGGTCGGACGCGGCATCGCCGCCTCCCCGGGCGCCGCGGTCGGCAAGGCCGTCTTCGACTCCTACACCGCCGTGAAGTGGTCCCGTTCCGGCGAGAAGGTCATCCTGATCCGCCGCGAGACCAACCCCGACGACCTGGACGGCATGATCGCCGCCGAGGGCATCCTCACCTCGCGCGGCGGCAAGACCTCCCACGCGGCCGTCGTCGCCCGCGGCATGGGCAAGACCTGTGTCTGCGGCGCCGAGGAGCTGGAGGTCGACACCAAGCGCCGCCGGATGACCGTGCCCGGCGGGCACGTCGTGGAGGAGGGCGACCTCATCTCCATCGACGGCTCCAGCGGCAAGGTCTACCTGGGCGAGGTCCCGGTCGTGCCGTCGCCGGTCGTCGAGTACTTCGAGGGCCGCATGCACCCGGGCGCCGACGACGCCGACGAACTGGTCGAGGCCGTGCACCGGATGATGGCCTTCGCCGACCGCAAGCGCCGGCTGCGGGTGCGGGCCAACGCCGACAACGCCGAGGACGCGCTGCGCGCCCGCCGGTTCGGCGCCCAGGGCATCGGCCTGTGCCGCACCGAGCACATGTTCCTCGGCGACCGGCGCGAGCTGGTGGAGCGGCTGATCCTGGCCGACACGGAGGAGGAGCGCGAGGAGTCGCTGAAGGCGCTGCTGCCGCTCCAGAAGAAGGACTTCGTCGAGCTGTTCGAGGCGATGGACGGCCTGCCCGTCACCATCCGCCTGCTCGACCCGCCGCTGCACGAGTTCCTGCCGGACATCACCGAGCTGTCGGTCCGCGTCGCCCTCGCCGAGTCCCGGCAGGAGCCGCACGAGAACGAGCTGCGGCTGCTCCAGGCCGTGCACCGGCTGCACGAGCAGAACCCGATGCTGGGCCTGCGCGGCGTCCGCCTCGGACTCGTCATCCCGGGCCTGTTCACGATGCAGGTGCGGGCCATCGCCGAGGCCGCGGCCGAGCGCCGGAACGCCAAGGGCGACCCGCGCGCGGAGATCATGATTCCGCTGGTCGGCACCGTGCAGGAGCTGGAGATCGTCCGCGAGGAGGCCGACAAGGTCGTCGCGGAGGTCGAGGAGACCACCGGCACCTCGCTGAAGCTCGCCATCGGCACGATGATCGAGCTGCCGCGCGCCGCGCTGACCGCCGGTCAGATCGCGGAGGCCGCCGAGTTCTTCTCCTTCGGCACCAACGACCTCACCCAGACGGTGTGGGGCTTCTCCCGGGACGACGTGGAGGCCAGCTTCTTCACGGCCTACCTGGAGAAGGGCATCTTCGGGGTGTCGCCGTTCGAGACGATCGACAAGGACGGCGTGGGCTCGCTGGTGAAGCTCGCCGCGAAGGCCGGCCGGGAGACCCGCCCCGACCTGAAGCTCGGCGTCTGCGGCGAGCACGGCGGCGACCCGGAGTCGGTCCACTTCTTCCACGAGGTCGGACTGGACTACGTCTCCTGCTCCCCGTTCCGCATCCCGGTGGCCCGTCTGGAGGCCGGCCGCGCGGCCGTCACCTCGGCGGGCAGCGACCACCGCTGAGCCCTCCGGGACGCGCAGGACCCCGGGGCCGTCGTCTGTCACCCGACCACCCTCACCGATCGGCGACGGCTCCGGATCACGAAGGAGGGGCGGCACCCGTGCGGGGGTGCCGCCCCTTCCGTCGTGCGCGCGACACGCCCTGTGGGGCGGCCGGTGCCGGTCAGTTGCCGCGGCGCAGGCGGGAGGCGAGGAGCACGGTGCCTCCGGCGAGGACCACGGCGGCCACGCCTATGGTCACGTAGGTGGTGAGGTCGTCGTCCGAGCCGGCGCTTTCGCCGCTCGTGGCGGCCTGGGTGGTGTCGGCCACGGGAGTCGTGTTCCCGTCGTCGACCGCGGTGTCGTCGCGCGGGATGAAGCCGGCGGGCGGCTCGTCGCAGGCGATGCCGTCGCCGTCGGGGTCCAGGGCGGGACCGTAGTGGTCGTCCCCGCCGGAGATCCTCGACCAGCCGTTGTCGTACGCCTCCTGGCAGCTCCTGAAGGGGTGGTCCCCGTCGTGGGCCGACGCGGTGGCGGGGACGACGGCCAGGGTGAGGGCGGCGAGGGCCGTGAGGGTGTTTCGTGTCAGGTGCATGGCAAAAGCCCCCAAGTCCGAGTGCGGGTGCCGGTGAGCGGGCTGTGGCGACACGAAGTTACTGGCGGTTCGGGTGTGCTGCAGAGGGTTACGAGAGACCTGTGATGTGAACGTGATGTGACGGAACTGTGGCGTAACGCCACGAGTGGAGGGCCGGCTTCCTGTCGGTGGGTGGGAGAGGCCCAGGTCGGAGGGGGCGCGCAGGGCTCGCCAGGGTCCCAAGGGGCGCGGATCTCCGCGGCGGGGACGTGAAGGGCGGGGCGGGGTGTCACAGGTGACGGACGGAGACGCCGGAGTGCGCGTGGGCGGGGACGGCGTCTCGCCGTGGAGGTCGCTGCGGCGCGCGGCATGGGTGGCGCTGTGCGGCTGGGTCGCCGCGCTCGTCACCGCCTGCGTGTCCTATCTGGCGCTGCGGTGGGTGGCGGTGCCGATCGTCGTGGGCCTCGCGCTCTGTCTGACCTTCGGCGGGCTGCTGATCCGGCTGCACCGCGCGGGCTGGATCGCCCTGCTCTCCCTGGCGCCCGGTCTGATGGTCCTCGTCGGGGCCGTCCAGTACGCGCCCGAACTGGCGCCGGAGGTGCGCGGGGTGCGCGAGAGCGTGGTGATCGTCGCCGACGGCGCGGACGGGACGGGCGGCAAGAACCACCGGCTCACGCTGCGCACCGAGGACGGCCGGGAACTGGCCGAGCGGATGACCTACAAGGGCGACCGGGCTCCCCGGCCGGGGCAGCGGCTCGACGTGATCCGTGACCCGGAAGGCGTGGTGCCCATGGAGCGGGCGGACCAGGTGGACGCCGCCGGCCGGCTCCACGGGGCCTTCGCCGGCCTGGTGACCTGGACGCTGATGGCGGCCCTGGCCGGGTGGCGCGGCCATGTGCGGCGCCGGCAGGGCAAGGAAGGCTCCCTGTTGCTGTCGCTGTGATCCTCCCTGGGGGCCGGGCGCCCGGCCCCCAGGGAGGACGGTTCAGCGGTTGTCGCGGCGTCGGCGCGCGGCGATCATCAGGCCGCCGCCCAGCAGCACGACGGCCGCGCCGCCCGCCGCGATGTACGGCGTGGTGTCGCTGCCCCCGGTCTCGGCGAGGTCGGTGCCGCCGCCGTTCTCCTCCTTGGCGCCGCTGTCCTCGGCGCCCGCGCCCGCGCCGGCGTCGTCGTCGCTGTCGTCGTGCGGCACGAAGCCGGCGGGCGGCTGGTCGCAGCCGACGCCGTCGTTGTCCCGGTCGAGGTGCTTGCCGTAGTGCTCGGCGTCGCTCTTCGGGATGTTGCTGTACCCGTTGTCGTACGCGTCGGTGCAGTTCTCGAACGGGTGGTTGCCGTCGTGGGCCACGGCGGTGGCCGGTACTGCGGCCAGGGCGACGGCGGCGAGCAGCGCGGTGGCCGAGGTACGGAACGGGATCATGGTGAGGAGCCCCCCAGGTCGTGCGAAGACGTCTGACTCGGTACGAGGCTGACGAAGCTACTGGGGCGCTCGAGAGGTGTCGGGGATATGAAGGTCTCGTGATGCGAACGTGACGTGACCGGAGGGTAGCTCTCCGCCACGGTGTGCCGGGCGGGCGCCGCCCGGCACACCGTGCCGCTCAGGCGCTCACGCCGCCTTCACCTCGTACGTCGTCACATGGACCGCGTCGTCGTCCAGGCAGCGGCCCGTCTCCAGGTCGAAGCGCTGCTTCAGGAGCGGGGACGCGACGAACGGGCGGCCCCGGTGGGTGCCGGTGAGGCCGCGGGAGAGGACCGCCGCGCCCGTGAACGGGTCACGGTTGTCGACGGCGTACAGGCGGCCCGCGCGGTCGGTGAAGACGGCGGCCTGCCGGCCGTCCGGCAGCAGGGCGGCCACGCCCCGGCCCGGGATCAGCCGGTCGAGGCCGCAAACCTCGAACCAGTCGTCCGCCAGACGGAGTCGAACGGTCAGGCCGGTGGTCGTCTCGAGTGCCAGGGTCATCGCTGTGCGCTTCCTTCCAGGACGTCGTCGGCGGGACGCAGGCCGATGCTCAGCAAGGGCAGGTCGGGCTTCATCTGGTCGCGTTCGGGGACGAAGGCGACCACCGGGTCGGGGGTGTCCGGGGCGTTGACGAAGGACACGAACCGGGCCAGCTTCTCCGGGTCGTTGATCGTCTCGGCCCACTCGTCGCGGTAGTGCGCGACGTGCGCCGCCATCAGCGACTCCAGCTCGTCGCAGATGCCGAGGGAGTCGTGCACCACCACGTCCCGTACGTGGTCCAGGCCGCCGGGGATCCGGTCCAGCCAGACGCTGGTGCGCTCCAGCCGGTCGGCGGTGCGGATGTAGAACATCAGGAACCGGTCGATCAGGCGGATCAGTTCGGCGTCGGACAGGTCCTGCGCCAGCAGGTCGGCGTGGCGCGGGGTGGCGCCGCCGTTGCCGCCGACGTAGAGGTTCCAGCCGTTGGCGGTGGCGATGACGCCGAAGTCCTTCGACTGGGCCTCCGCACACTCGCGCTGGCAGCCGGACACCGCCGACTTCAGCTTGTGCGGCGACCTGAGCCCCCGGTAGCGCAGCTCCAGGTCGATCGCCATCCGCACCGAGTCCTGCACGCCGTACCGGCACCAGGTCTGCCCCACGCAGGACTTCACCGTGCGCAGCGACTTGCCGTAGGCGTGGCCGGACTCGAAGCCGGCGTCGACCAGCCGGGCCCAGATCAGCGGCAGCTGCTCGACCCGCGCGCCGAACATGTCGATCCGCTGGCCGCCGGTGATCTTCGTGTAGAGGCCGAAGTCACGGGCGATCTCGCCGATCACGATCAGCTTCTCGGGGGCGATCTCCCCGCCGGGGATGCGCGGCACCACCGAGTACGAGCCGTTCCTCTGCAGGTTGGCGAGGAAGTGGTCGTTGGTGTCCTGGAGGGCCGCCTGCTCGCCGTCGAGCACATAGGTGCTCGCGCCGATCACGGGCGCCAGGGACGCGATGATCGAGCCGACCGTCGGCTTGCACACCTCGCAGCCGTCGCCGCCGCGCGCCTCCTCCCGGCCGTGGCGGTCCAGCAGTTCCCGGTGGGAGGCGATGCGCAGGGCGTGGACGATCTCGTACAGCTCCTCGCGGGTCTGGGAGAAGCAGCCGCACAGGCCCTTGTCGACCTCGACGCCGCTCGCCTCCAGCTCGGCGTCCACCAGCTGGCCCAGCACCTTGACGCAACTTCCGCACCCGGTACCGGCCTTGGTGCACTTCTTCACCTCGGGCACGGTGGTGCAGCTGTGGTCGGTGACCGCGCCGCGGATCGTGCCCTTGGTGACGTTGTGGCAGGAGCAGATCACCGCGTCGTCCGGCAGCGCGGACGGGCCGAGCGCGGCCGGGGCCCCGGCGCCGGCGGGCAGCACCAGCGACTCCGGCGCGACCGGCGGCACCGAGCCGGTGAACGCGCGCAGCGTGCCGTACGCCTCCGCGTCGCCGACCAGGATGCCGCCGAGCAGCGTGCCGTCCTTGCTGATCACCAGCTTCTTGTAGAGGCCCGCGCGGGAGTCGGAGTAGACGACGTCCAGGCAGTCCTCGGCGGTGCCGTGCGCGTCGCCGAAGGACGCCACGTCCACGCCGAGCAGCTTCAGCTTGGTGGACAGGTCGGCGCCGGTGAAGGCGGCCTCGTCCTCGGCGATGGTCGCGGCGGCCGTCTCGGCCTGCTCGTAGCCGGGGGCGACCAGGCCGTACACCCGGCCGTCGGCGGCCAGCGCGCACTCGCCGATCGCGAACACGTGCGGGTCGGTGACCGTGCGGCACTGCTCGTCGACGGTGATGCCGCCGCGCTCGCCGACCGCCAGACCGCAGTCGCGGGCGAGCTGGTCGCGGGGGCGGACACCGGCGGAGAACACCACCAGGTCGGTGGCGAGTTCGGAGCCGTCGGACAGCTTCATGCCGGTGACGGCGCCGGCCTCGTCGACCACGATCTCTCGGGTGCCGACGCCCGTGTGGACGGAGAGGCCCATGTCCTCGATGGTGCGCAGCAACGCCGCGCCGCCGCCCTCGTCGACCTGCACGGGCATCAGGCGCGGCGCGAACTCCACGATGTGCGACGTGAGTCCGAGACCCTTGAGCGCGCCGGCCGCCTCCAGGCCGAGCAGCCCTCCGCCGACCACCGCGCCGGTCTTCGCCCTGCTCCTCGCGTACTCCTCGATGGCGAGCAGGTCCTCGATGGTGCGGTAGACGAAGCAGCCCTCGGCGTCCTTGTTCGGCACCGGCGGCACGAACGGGTGCGAGCCGGTCGCCAGCACCAGCACGTCGTAGCCGACGACCATCCCCGAGCGGGCGGTCACCGTGCGCGCCTCGCGGTCGACGTGCTCGGCCGGGTCGCCGACGTGCAGCTCGATGCCGTGGTCCTCGAGGAACGCCAGGTCCGTCAGCGACAGGTCCTCGGGCGTCCGCCCGGAGAAGTACGAGGTGAGCTGCACGCGGTCGTAGGCCGGACGCGGCTCCTCGCACAGCACGACCACGCGGTGCGTGGCGGTCAGGCCGCGCTCGGCGAGCGCCTCCAGGAAGCGCTGGCCGACCATGCCGTGGCCGACGAGCACGATGGTCGAGGTGTCCGTGGGCATCAGGAGCCTCCGTCGTTGGTGAGCAGGTGGAGCAGGGGCCCGCCGTCGGACGGGAGCGGCTCTGCTCCCTCCCAGGCGCGCGCGAGGGCGCCGACGGTGCCGAGTTCGCCGACCAGCACCCCGCCGACCAGGCGGTCGTCGCGGACCACGACCTTGCGGTACGTGCCGCGGGTGGCGTCGGCGAGCTGCACCACGTCGTCGCCCGGCAGCACCTCGGTCTCGCCGAACGCGGCCAGGTCGAAGGGGCTGTCCGGGCCGGTCAGGGTCAGCCGGGTGAGCGAGCGGGTGCCGGTGTAGCGGGAGGTGGTGTCCCCGGCGAGCAGCGCGGCGAGCGCGTCGGCCTGTTCCAGGGCCGGGGTGGCCAGCCCGTAGACGGTGCCTGCGTGCTGGACGCAGTCGCCGATCGCGTGGACGTACGGGTCGGAGGTGCGCAGCTCGTCGTCGACGACGACGCCCTTGGCCACGTCGAGTCCTGCGGCCTGGGCGAGCGAGACGCGCGGGTGGACCCCGCAGGCCAGCACCACCAGGTCGGCGTCCAGGGCGTAGCCGTCGGCCATCTCCACCGAGCGGACCGCGCCGCCGACGCAGCGCACGTCGCGCACCCGGCACTCGGTGTGCACCTCCACGCCGAGCCCGGTCAGATGGCGCAGGACCAGCGCGGAGGCGGCCGGGTCGAGCTGCCGCTCCATGAGCCGCTCGGACTGCTGGGCGAGGACCACCTGCGCGCCGCGCACGGCCAGCGCTCGGGCCGCGGACACGCCGAGCAGCCCGCCGCCGATCACCACCGCCCGCACGCCCGGCCGTACCTCGGCGGACAGGCCCAGGCAGTCGTCCAGGGTGCGGAACGCGTGCACGCCCCGCGGCAGCTCGTGGTCCTCGGTGAACAGGCCGCGCAGCGGCGGCAGGACGGGGTTGGAGCCGGTGGCCAGCACCAGCCGCCCGTAGGCGATCTCCGTGCCGTCCGCGCAGACGACGGTCCGCCGGTCCCGGTCGATGCCGGTGACCCGGGCGCGGACCAGCTCCGCGGGGGCGGGCAGGGCGATCACCTCGGGCCGGTAGCGCCCGGCGAGCACCTCGGCGAGCAGCACCCGGTTGTACGGCGGGTGCTCCTCCTCGCCGATCAGCGTCACGGGCGTGCCCAGCTCGCCGAGCCGCCGGGCGAGACGTACGCCCGCGAGGCCGGAGCCGATCACCACCACACGCTCGTTCGAGGTCATGTCCCGAGCCTGCGGGGCGGGTGTTACCCGGTGGCATCCCCTCTGTTTCCCGCGCGGAACGCTGCCCTCAGCGGTCGCGGGCGGGGGGTGTGAGGCTTCCGGGGGCGGTCACGGGGCGGGTGTGAGGAGCCCAACCTCAACAAACGCTCATCTTGATGGACGCAACATCTATCGCCTTCATAGGCTCACGGCCATGCCCGACATATCGCTGACCATGGTCGTCCTGCTCTGCGTGGTTTCCCGCGCGGAACGCTGCCCTCAGCGGTCGCGGGCGGGGGATGTGAGGCTTCCGGGGGCGGTCACGGGGCGGGTGTGAGGAGCCCAACCTCAACAAACGCTCATCTTGATGGACGCAACATCTATCGCCTTCATAGGCTCACGGCCATGCCCGACATATCGCTGACCATGGTCGTCCTGCTCTGCGTGGCCGCGCTCGCCGCCGGCTGGATCGACGCCGTGGTGGGCGGCGGGGGGCTGCTGCTCCTTCCCGCCCTGCTGCTCGGGCTGCCCGCCGGCACCCCGGCCGCGCACGCGCTGGGCACCAACAAGGCGGTCGCGATCGTAGGCACCACGGGCGCGGCGGTGACGTACGCCCGCAAGGCGCCGGTGGACGTGCGGACGGCGGTGCGGATCGGGCTCGCCGCCCTCGCCGGGTCGTCGGGCGGGGCCTTCCTGGCGGCCGGGATGAGCACGGAGGTGCTCAAGCCGGTGATCATGGTGGTGCTGCTGGCGGTGGCCGCCTTCGTGATCCTGCGGCCCGCGTTCGGCACCGCGCCCGCGACGGGTCCGGCGACCCGGCGGCAGATCCTCGCCGCGATCGGCCTGGCCGGCCTCGGCATCGGCTTCTACGACGGTCTGATCGGCCCCGGCACCGGCACGTTCCTCGTCCTGGCGCTCACCGCCCTGCTCCACCTCGACCTGGTCACCGCCTCGGCCACCGCGAAGATCGTCAACTGCTGCACCAACGCGGGCGCGCTCGCCACCTTCGCCTGGCAGGGCGCGGTGCTGTGGCAACTGGCGGCCCTGATGGCTGTCTTCAACCTCGCCGGCGGCATGCTGGGCGCCCGCACCGCCCTGAAGCACGGCAGCGGCTTCGTCCGCGTGGTCCTGCTGACGGTGGTGTTCGCCCTGGTGGCGAACATGGCGTACGAGCAGTGGCTGGCGTAGGCCTGGGCCCGGAGGCGTCCGGTGGGGATACTGAGCCGGACATGATCACCTCACGAGAGGCGCGGCCATCACCGGACCCACGGTCACCGCACCGCTGAGAGCCGTTCTCGCCGCCGCGGTCGTCTGCACGGCCGCCGCCTGCGGAACGCACCCGGAGCGCGACCGGAGGGCGGCGGTCCCCGCGTCCCCCTCGGCCGCCGCCGCCCGTCCCGTCACCGCCGTGATGCCCGACGTCACCGGGGGCAACGCGCTCCGGGCACAGGAGCAGACGGCCGGCACGGAGGTCCGCTTCGAGGACGCCACGGGGAAGAACCGCGAGGTGGTGGACCCCCAGGCGTGGCGCGTCTGCGACAGCAGGCCCGGCGCGAACCGGCAGATCACGTCGTACCCGGTGGTCCTCCTGGTGACCCCGACGACCGAGCCCTGCCCGGAGGGGGCGTCGGGCTGAGGCGCGGGCCGCGCTGCCCGGACGCACAGGCGAAGTCCGCCGGTGGCGGTCCGGGCCGACAGGGCGTCGGGCCGCCCGAGTGCTCCCGACAGGACGCCGGGCTGCCCCCCCGATGGATGCCTGGTGGCGGGGCGCCCGGTCCGCCCCACGGGGTCACCGCGTCCCCGTCAGATGGGCGTACACCACCACGTTGCCCCGGTAGCCCGTCGTGGGGGAGTAGCCCGCGCCGCAGGTGATGACGCGGAGTTCCGGGCGGGAGGCCGCGCCGTAGACCTTCCGGTCGGGGAAGTCGCGGGCGTCGTACGCCTCGACCGCGTCCACCGTGAACACGGCCACCGTGCCGTCGCGCCGGGCGATCTCGATCGTGCTGCCCTTGTCCAGGGCGCCGAGGGAGTAGAAGACCGCCGGGCCGTCCTCGTTGTCGACGTGCCCCGCCACGATCGCGGTGCCCCGCTCGCCGGGGGTGGTGCCGGCCTCGTACCAGCCGGCCAGGTCCGGGCGGTCCGCGGGCGGCACGTCCAGGGAGCCGGCCGGGTTCAGCCCCAGGCCGGTCAGCGGCGCGTCCACCCCGATCGCGGGTATCCGCACCCGGTCGGGCGGCGACGGTGGCAGCGCGGGCGCCGCGGACCGCGCCGGGCCGTGCGCGTCGAGCTCCGAGTGCGCCTGCGCGGCGGACGGCTGCGGCGGTGCGTCGCCCCTGCCGTCCCGCAGCAGCACCGCCCCCGCGCACAGGGCGCACACCGTGACGGCGGCTATCGCCGCGTTGCCCGGACTCCCGGTCCTGCGGAACCTGCGGCGCATGGGTGACCTCACCTCGGACGGGCCCCGTGCCCCCCTCCGGGCCGCGAGGGGCGTCGGACCCGGAGGGGGAGGGGACTGCGGTACCAGCGGGACGGGCAGCGGAGGATGCCCGTCAGATCCCGTCGCCTCTCGCCCGGCGATGCAGGAGCCAGGTACCGCCCGCGGCGGCGACGGCGAGGGCCGACACGCCTGCCGCGGTCTGTACGGGGTCGGGGCCGAGCGCGCCACCGACCCCCGTCTTCACGCTTCCTCGGGGGACCACCTGTTCCGTGTCGGGCGTCAGCGTCACCACGAGGTCCCCGGTCACCCGGCGCCCGCTCCCGGCGCACACGACGACGATCTCGTACGTCCCCGGCTGCGCGCTCGGCGGCACCTGGAACTGTCCGATCGCCTCACCCTCGTGCGTGCTCGGCGCCAGCGTGAACCGGCCCGCGCCGACGGCGGAGGCGTCGCCCGCCGCCGTGCCCTCGTCGCCGCACGCCGCGGTGTTCGCCGAGACCTGCGCGCCCGGGGCGACGGACGACGGGTACATCCGCAGACCGGCGGTCGACGGGCCGGGGGCCTCCCCGGCGTACGCGGGGGAGGCGAGAAGCCCCGCGGCGGCCACGGCGAGTGCGGCGCCGGTCGAGCCGGTCAGCAGCCGGGCGGTACGTCGCATCGATGCTCCCTCGAGCTCACGGAGGCGACCCGGCCCGCGGCACCCCCATGTGCCGCCGTCGACCGCGTCCCTGCTCCTCCGAGGTAAGACCCCCCGGGCCCCCGGCGCTCCCTGAGAGGGCGTCAGGGCGGCGGCTGAACGGGTGTCAGGCGGCCCGCGGCCACCCCGGTCCGTGGTGTGTTTCAGCAGGTCAACGTCGTGACGGCGCGCGGCCGGGCGGTGTGCGGGCGGATTGGGCCGGGCGGGGCGGCGAAGGGCTGACCGGGCGAGGGCGCACGCCCCGGCGTGTTCCCGGAGGCGTACGCGCGCCTCACCGCACGCCTCGCCAGTCCCCGCCCTCCACCCGCGTCCCGCGCCCCCGCAGCCGGGCCGCGACCGCCGGGGCGGCGACGTACACCCACGCCCGGACCGCCGTGCCGTCCGCGTCCCGCACCACCGGCCGCTCCACCCGGTCGTACAGGTTGCGCGGGTCGCCCGGGACGTACTCCTCCAGGCGGTCCAGCCGCGCCAGCAGCTCCTCGTACGCCTCCGGGCGGGCGGTGACCAGCTCCCCGCGCACCTCCCCGTCCGGCGCCTCCACCGCGTACGGATAGCCGGGCCCCTCGTACAGCACCGCGCCCCGCAGCAGGCCCGGTTGCTCCTCCGCCGTGCGGCCGCGCAGGAAACGGTCGTGGTTGATCTCGCCGGGGCGGAGGGTGCCGTAGACGAAGAAGGGGAGGTTCACGTGCTTCACCTGCGCGGACGGTCGGCGGAGCCCCTCTGCACCGAAGTGCCACCGGAGCCTTGCGGGAACGATTCTCTCCCCTCACACACCCCCACATTCGCGCTATGGACATGACAGTCGGGCCGCCACTTGAATCGCGGGCACCACCCGCGCCGCCCCGCCCCCCACCCGCGTCGGGGCGCCCGTTCCAGGAGACCGCTTGAGCCCGATACGGCATGCCCGACGTTCCCGTCTCGCCGCCGCGGGAGCCGCCGTCACCGGCGCCGCCCTGCTGGCCGCCGCCCTCACCCCCACCCCCGCCGGCGCGGCCGACCGTCCCACCCGCGCCGCCGCGATCGACGCCGCCGCGTCCGTCCTGGCCGAGCGCGCCGACGCCCTCGGCCTCACCGCCGCCCAGAGGACGAAGGTCCGGGACGTCGTCGTCGACGCCGACGGCAGCCGCCACGTCCGCTACGACCGCACCTACCGCGGACTGCCCGTGCTGGGCGGCGACTTCGTGCTCCACCTCGCCCCCGACGGGTCCTACCGCGACGTCACCCGCGCCACCCGCGCCGCGATCGACCTCCCCACCGTCTCCCCGCGCCTCGCCGCGCCCCGCGCCGCCGACCTCGCCGCGAACCTGTTGCGTGCCGCGCACCTCGGCGAGACCCTGAACCGGCTCACCGCCCGCCCGCAGCTGGTGGTCGACGCCCTGCACGGAGCCCCCCGCCTCGCCTGGCGCACCGACGCCGCCGCCCAGGACTCCGCCGGCAACCCGGTCGCCCGCACCGTCCTCACCGACGCCCACACCGGCGCCCGCATCGACACCTGGGACCGGCTGGAGAGCGTCTCCGGCGACGGGAAGTCCCTGTACGGCGGCACGGTCCCGCTGGAGACCACGCGGACCGCGTCCGGCTACGAGCTGAAGGACCCCACCCGCGGCGACACCTACACCGGCGACGCGGGCAACCGCACCGACCTGTGCGTCCTCGTCCTCTGCGTGATCCGCGCCCCCGCCCCCGTCGTCACCGACGCCGACAACCACTGGGGCACCGGTGCCGCCGCCGACCGCGCCACGGTCGCCGTCGACGCCCAGTACGGCACGAACGTCACCTGGGACTACTACGAGGACACGCACGGCCGCCGGGGCATTGCCGGCGACGGCAAGGGCTCGTACAACCGCGTCCACTACGGCAACGCCTACAACAACGCCTTCTGGGACGACCGCTGCTTCTGCATGACCTACGGCGACGGCGACGGCACACAGATGGGCCCGCTGGTCTCCCTGGACGTCGCCGGGCACGAGATGACCCACGGCGTCACCTCGAAGACGGCCGGGCTGACCTACTCCGGCGAGTCCGGCGGCCTGAACGAGGCCACCTCCGACATCTTCGGCACGCTGGTGGAGTTCCACGCGGCCAACGCGCAGGACCCGGGCGACTGGCGGATCGGCGAGGAGGTCGTCCGCGACGGCTTCGGGAAGGACGCCCTGCGCTTCATGGACCGTCCCTCCAAGGACGGCTCCTCGGCGGACTGCTGGGACGAGACGGTCAAGGACCTCGACGTCCATTACTCCTCGGGCGTCGCCAACCACTTCGCCTACCTGCTCGCCGAGGGCAGCGGCGCGAAGACCGTGGGCGGCACCGCCCACAACTCCCCGACCTGCGACGGCTCGACGGTCACCGGCATCGGCCGCGCCAAGCTCGGCAACATCTGGTACCGCGCCCTGACGGTCCACATGACCTCGTCGACCGACTACGCCGGCGCCCGCACCGCCACCCTGAAGGCGGCGGCGGACCTCTACGGCGAGGGCGGCGCCGAGCACAAGGCGGTCGCCGCCGCCTGGAGCGCGGTGGGCGTGGGCTGACCCGCCCCCGGTCCGGAGGCGGTGCGCTCACGGGCGTACCGCCTCCAGGCGTACCGCGCACGCCTTGAACTCCGGCATCCTCGACGTCGGGTCGAGGGCGGGGTTGGTGAGGGTGTTGGCGCGGCCCTCACCGGCCCAGTGGAACGGCATGAACACCGTGTCCGGGCGGATCGCCGTGGTGATCCGGGCCGGAGCCACCGCCCGGCCGCGCCGGGACACCACGGCCACCGGGTCGCCCTCGGCGGCGCCGAGCCGCTGCGCGAGGCGGGGGTGCAGCTCGACGAACGGGCCGGGCGCGGCGGCGTTCAGCTCGTCCACGCGCCGCGTCTGGGCGCCGGACTGGTACTGCGCCACGACCCGTCCGGTGGTGAGCAGCACCGGGTACTCCTCGTCGGGCTCCTCGGCGACCGCCCGGTGCGACACCGGCACGAACCGCGCCCGCCCGTCCTCGGTGGCGAACCGGTCGAGGAAGAGGCGCGGGGTGCCGGGGTGGACGGCCGCCCCGGCCGCCTCGGCGGGCTCGGAGGGGTCGGCGGGCTCGGCGGGCTCGGCGGGGGAGGGGCAGGGCCAGAACACCCCGTTCTCCTCGGCGAGCCGCCGGTAGGTGATCCCGGAGTAGTCCGCCGGACCGCCCGCGCTCGCCCGCCGCAGCTCCTCGAAGACCTCCTCCGGGTCGGCCGGGAAACGCTTCTCCGGGCTGCCCTCGCCGCCCAGCCGCGCCGCGAGCTCGTGCAGCACCTCCAGGTCGCTGCGCACGCCCGCCGGCGGGGAGATCGCCCGGCGGCGCAGCAGCACCCTGCCCTCCAGGCTGGTGGTGGTGCCGGTCTCCTCCGCCCACTGCGTCACCGGCAGCACCACGTCGGCGAGTTCGGCCGTCTCCGACAGCACCACGTCGCACACGGCGAGGAAGTCCAGCGAGCGGATGCGCTCCTCGACGTGCGCGGCACGCGGCGCCGACACCACCGGGTTGGAGCCCATCAGCAGCAGCGCCCGGATGTCCGTGCCCAGCGCGTCCAGCAGCTCGTAGGCGCTGCGGCCAGGACCGGGCAGGCTGTCCGGGTCCACGCCCCACACCTGCGCCACGTGCGCCCGCGCGGCCGGGTCGGTCAGCTTGCGGTAGCCGGGCAGCTGGTCGGCCTTCTGACCGTGTTCGCGTCCGCCCTGCCCGTTGCCCTGCCCGGTCAGACAGCCGTACCCGGACAGCGGGCGGCCGGGCCGGCCGGTCGCCAGGGCCAGGTTGATCCAGGCGCTCACCGTGTCGGTGCCCTTGGCCTGCTGCTCGGGCCCGCGCGCGGTGAGCACCATCGCGTGCTCCGGCTCGCAGAACAGCCTCACGGCTTTGCGGAGTTGCGGCACGGGCACGCCGGTGATGCGCTCCACGTACTCCGGCCAGTGCGCCATCGCCGCGGCCCGGGTGTCCTCCCAGCCGGCCGTGCGCTCCCGGATGTACTCCTCGTCGGTGAGGCCCTCGGCGACGACGAGGTGCAGCAGGCCGAGGGCCAGCGCGAGATCGGTGCCGGGGCGCGGCGCCAGATGCAGGTCGGCCTGCTCGGCGGTGCGGGTGCGGCGCGGGTCGACGACGATCAGGGTGCCGCCGTTCTCCTTCAGCTCCGTGAAGTAGCGCAGCGCCGGGGGCATGGTCTCGGCCGGGTTGGAGCCGACGAGGATGACACAGCCCGTCCTCGGGATGTCCTCCAGCGGGAACGGCAGCCCCCGGTCGAGGCCGAACGCCCTGCCTCCCGCGGCGGCGGCCGACGACATGCAGAACCGGCCGTTGTAGTCGATCTGCGAGGTGCCCAGCACCACCCGCGCGAACTTCCCCAGCGCGTAGGCCTTCTCGTTGGTCAGCCCGCCCCCGCCGAACACCCCGACCGCGTCCGCGCCGTGTTCGGCGCGGGCGCCTCCGATGCCTTGGGCGATCCGGTCCAGCGCCTCCTCCCAGGAGGCCGGCTCCAGCGTGCCCGCCGCCGACCTGACCAGCGGCGAGGTCAGCCGCACGGCCGACGACAGCACGGCCGGAGCCGTCCGCCCCTTCCCGCACAGCGCCCCCCGGTTCACCGGGAAGTCCGCGCGCTCGCTCACCTCGACGCTCCGCCCGTCGGCGGCCGGCGTGAGGTTCATGCCGCACTGCAGCGCGCAGTAGGGGCAGTGCGTGGACGTCACGGTTTCTCGCATACGGCCCAGGCTGCGCCGCCGGTGTTACGCACCGCGCCGACCGCTGTTACACCCCGGACACGGTGCCCTCTCGGAGGGGCGGGGGGCGTGGTGAGGGGCCGGGACGCCCCCGCTCAGATGCCGACGAGCCGGACCCTGCCGCCGCACAGTCGTGCCATGTCGTCGATGTCGGACGTCAGCATGGCCACCGGGCCCGGCTGACGGAGAGCCACCTCCGCCACCGTGGCGTCGATCGCGTGCTTGTGGCCGTGCAGGCCGGTGGCCTTCAGCAGGTCCGCCGCGGCTTTCGCCGCCTGCGCGGTCACCGGCTCGACCCTGACGCGGGACAGTGTCCACCGCAGCCGGGCGGTGTTCAAGCGCGCGTGACTCACCTCGACGATGGTGTTGGCTCCGACGACGAAGTCGGCACCCACCGTGTGGAACACCTGGAACATCGCGGCGACCTTGCGGTCCTGCGCGATCCAGGCGGACAGACCCTCGGCGTCCAGGACGACGGTCTCGATGTGCCCGCTCACGCCGCGCTCGACGAACCGCCGGCATCGGTGTCGCCGAAGATCCGGGAGCGGGCTTCCGCGAGTTCCTCCTCCGTGAAGGCGCCGTGCTCCTCCTGATGACGCCGAAGATCAGCCCCGAGCAGCTCGTGCCGCAGTTGGCGCGCCACGGCTTCGGCGACATAGCCGGAGACGTTGTCGGTGAGCTTTTTCAGCTCGGCGACCTGCTCCGTCGGGAGGGTCACGGTGATGCGCGTGGTATCCGCCATGGAGCGAGCATACTCCGGTATGCGCGCTCCGGTCGTCAGCCCGGCGAGCCGGACCCCTCCGCGTCCGCCAGCGCCCTCCGCACCCCCGGCTCCTCCGGCCCCAGGAAGTGGGGGTCCGGGCGGAACGCCGCGTCCAACGCCGCCTTGCCCGCCGCGAGGACCTCGCGGGCGCCGCCGTAGTACCAGGTGACGTCGTGGCGGTCGTCCACGCCGACGCCGTACGACGTGACGCCGGCCGCCTCGCACAGAGCCACCGCGCGGCGGATGTGGAAACCCTGGCTGATCAGCACCGCCCGGTCCACGCCGAAGATCTTCCGGGCGCGGACGCAGGAGTCCCACGTGTCGAAGCCCGCGTAGTCGCTGACGATCCGCGCGTCCGGCACCCCGTGGCGGGTCAGGTAGGCGCGCATCGCGTCCGGCTCGTCGTAGTCCTCCCGGCTGTTGTCGCCGGTGACCAGGACCACCCTGATCCGCCCCGCGCGGTACAGCTCCGCCGCCGCGTCCAGCCGGTGCGCGAGGTACGGCGACGGCTCCCCGTCCCACAGCCCCGCGCCGAACACCACGGCCACCTCCGTGCGCGGCACGTCGGCGACGGTGCGCAGCCGGTCGCCCGTGCTCAGCCGCAGCCAGGCCGCCGGCAGCAGCGCCAGCACGCACACCGCCACCACGGCCTGCACCAGCCGCCGCTGTCCCGCGCGGGTGCGCGGCAGCCGTGGACGGCGGACGGTGATACGGCGCATCGGACGGCCTCCCCCGGGTCGGTCCCTGACCCGGTAGACGCCCGACAGGGGCCTCCGGTTCGCGTCCTGTGACCGGCTTCACCCGGGACCGTCGCCTCACACCGCGCCCCGCCCCCGCGTGAACACCCCGCAAACACCCGTGACCCCGGCGCAACGGCAGGGCAACCTCGTCCGGTCACGCTCGCTGCATGACGGCGTACCCGACGCACCCCGGCACCCGGCCCCGCCCGGCCGCCCCGCCCCCCGCCCTCGTCGTGGTGGCCCACGGCAGCCGCGACCCGCGCGCCCTGGCCACCGCGCTGCGGCTGCTGGAGGGGGTCCGCGCGCTGCGGCCCGGCCTGCCCGTGCGCCTGGGCCACATCGAGCTGAACGCCCCGCTGCTCCCCGACACCCTCGACGGACTGGCCGCGTCCGGCGCCGGGTCCGCCGTGCTCGTCCCGCTGCTGTTCGGCCGTGGACACCACGTCACCCGCGACATCCCCGACGCGGCGGCGGCGGCGCCCCTGCCCACCCGCGTCGCCGCCCCGCTCGGCGCGCACCCGCTCCTCGTCGACGCCCTGCACGCCCGGCTCACCGAAGCGGGCTGGCAGGCGCCCCGGGACGCGGGGGAGCGCGGCCGCAGCGCCGTCGTGCTGGCCGCCGCCGGGTCCCGCGCGCCCGCCTCCCGCGCCGACACCGAACGCATCGCCGCGCTGCTCGCCGCCCGGCTCGGCGTGCCCGTCGTCCCCGCCTATGCCTCCGCCGCCGCGCCGACCGTGCCCGAGGCGGTCCGCGCCCTCGCCGCCCGCGGCCGCGACCGGGTCGCCGTCGCCTCCTGCTTCACCGCGCCCGGCCGGTTCGCCGCCGAGTGCGCGGACGCGGCGCCCGGCACCGTCGCCGACCCGCTGGGCACCCACCCCGCGATGGCCCGCCTGCTCCTCCACCGCTACGACCAGGCACTGCGGACCGCCGCCCCGGTCGCCGGACCGGCCGCCCTGGCGACGGCCTGACACGGCCACCGGTGTCCGGGATGTCACCGGCCGGGGCTACTGTCGGGTCATGGAAGGCATCACGTCCGGCACGACCGACCCGTCTGCCCCGCACCTCCCGCCCGACGGGTACGACCCGTCGGCCGTCGAGCGCTGGGCCGCCGAGCCCGACAAGCGGCCGGGGCGCACCGCCTTCCAGCGCGACCGGGCCCGGGTGCTGCACTCCGCCGCGCTGCGCCGCCTCGCCGGCAAGACGCAGGTCGTCACCCCGGGCGAGCAGAGCCAGGTGTGGGACGCCAGCCCCCGCACCCGCCTCACCCACTCCCTGGAATGCGCCCAGGTCGGCCGGGAGCTGGGCGCCGCCCTCGGCTGCGACCCCGACCTGGTGGAGGCCGCCTGCCTCTCCCACGACCTCGGCCACCCGCCCTTCGGCCACAACGGCGAGCAGGCGTTGAACGAGTTCGCCGGGGACTGCGGCGGCTTCGAGGGCAACGCCCAGTCGCTGCGGCTGCTCACCCGCATCGAGCCCAAGCGGTTCACCCCCGAGGGCTCCGTCGGCCTCAACCTCACCCGGGCCGCCCTCGACGCGGCCACCAAGTACCCCTGGCCGCGCGGCGCCCACCCCACCGACCCGGCGTCCGTGAAGTTCGGCGTCTACGACGACGACCGCCCGGTGTTCGAATGGCTCCGCAAGGACGCCCCCGGCACCCGCACCTGCTTCGAGGCGCAGGTCATGGACTGGGCGGACGACGTGGCGTACTCGGTCCACGACGTGGAGGACGGCCTGCACGCGGGCCACATCGACCCCAACTGCCTGCACGCGGACCCCGAGCGGGACGCCGTGTTCGCGGTCGCCGTCGGCCGGTACGTGCCGGCGGACACCGACCCCGCCGAGCTGGCCGAGGCCCTCGACCGGCTGCTCGCCCAGGAGTGGTGGCCGCACGGCTACGACGGCACCGCCGTCGCGCAGGCACGCCTCAAGGACGCCACCAGCCAGCTCATCGGCCGCTTCTGTCTCGCCGCCGAGGGCGCCACCCGGCAGGCCTGGGGCGGCGGCCGCCTCACCCGGTACGCGGCCGAGCTGGTCGTGCCGCGCTCCACCCGCATGGAGTGCGCGGTCCTCAAGGCCGTCGCCGACCGGTACGTCATGCAGCGCGCCGAGCAGGAGCGGCTCCGCGCCGACCAGCGCGTCGTCGTGCTCGAGCTGGCGGAGGCACTGACCGCCCGCGCGCCCGAGGGACTGGACCCGCAGTTCCGCTCGCTGTTCGACCGGGCACCGGACGACCGCGCCCGCAAGCGGGTCGTCGTGGACCAGATCGCCTCCCTGACGGACGCGTCGGCCCGCTCGCTGCACGCCCGGCTGACCGCCCGGACGTGAGACGGACGCGGGACAGGTGGCCTGATCGGGTCACTCCCCCTTCCCGCAGCCTTCCGCTTGCGGGAGGCTCGCTGATGGCAACGCTCGAAGGAGGCATCACGTGGTCGACGCGGATCAGACTTTCGTCATCGTGGGAGGCGGCCTGGCCGGCGCCAAGGCGGCCGAGACGCTGAGAGCGGAGGGCTTCACCGGCCGCGTGATACTGATCTGCGACGAACGCGACCACCCCTACGAGCGCCCGCCGCTCTCCAAGGGCTACCTGCTCGGCTCGGCGGAGCGCGACAGCGTCTTCGTGCACGAGCCCGCCTGGTACGCGCGGCACGACGTCGAACTTCACCTGGGAGCGACCGTCGCCGCGATCGACCGCGCCGCGAAGACCGTCCGCTTCGGCGAGGACGGCACCACCGTCCGCTACGACAAACTGCTGCTCGCCACCGGCGCCGAGCCCCGCCGGCTCGACATCCCGGGCACCGACCTCGTCGGCGTCCACCACCTGCGCCGTCTCGCCCACTCCGAACGTCTCAAGGGCGTCCTCACCTCCCTCGGCCGGGACAACGGCCATCTGGTGATCGCCGGCGCGGGCTGGATCGGCCTGGAGATCGCGGCGGCCGCCCGGCACTACGGCGCGGAGGTGACCGTCGTCCACCGGGGGCCGACCCCGCTGCACTCGGTGCTCGGCCCGGAGCTGGGCGCGCTCTTCGCCGAACTGCACCGCGAGCACGGCGTGCGGTTCCACTTCGGCGCCTCGCTCACCGAGATCACCGGCCAGGACGGCATGGTCCTCGCCGCCCGCACAGACGACGGCGAGGAGCACCCGGCGCACGCCGTGCTCGCCGCGATCGGGGCGGCCCCGCGGACCTCCCTCGCGGAGGCGGCGGGCCTGGAGCTGGCCGACCCCGCGTCGGGCGGGGGCGTCCTCGTCGACGAGCGGCTGCGCACGTCCGACCCGGACATCTACGCGGCGGGGGACGTCGCGTCCTTCCCGCACGCGCTGTTCTCCACCCGGCTGCGGGTGGAGCACTGGGCCAACGCGCTGAACGGCGGACCGGCTGCGGCGCGGGCGATGCTCGGGCGGGACGAAATCTACGACCGTGTGCCGTACTTCTTCACCGACCAGTACGACCTGGGCATGGAGTACTCGGGGTGGGCGCCGCCCGGGTCCTACGACCAGGTGGTCGTCCGGGGCGACGCGGGGAAGCGGGAGTTCGTCGCGTTCTGGGTGCGGGAGGGACGTGTGCTGGCGGGGATGAACGTGAATGTGTGGGATGTCACGGATTCGGTCCAGGCACTGATCCGCTCCCGCGAGCCGGTGGACACGGAGGCGTTGGCGGATCCGCATGTGCCGTTGGAGAGCCTGGTCGTCTAGGCGGGTGCCGGGGGCTCGGCGCCCCTTCCGAGGCGTCGGGCCGGACCGTGGTGTCACATCGGCCCCGTAGAATTCACGCGTGGCCGGGAGGATCAACGACGAGGACGTGAAGGCGGTTCGGGACGCGGTCCCGATCGACGCCGTGGTGTCCGAGTACCTCCAGCTGCGGAACGCGGGCGGCGGCAACCTCAAGGGCCTCTGTCCGTTCCACGACGAGAAGTCGCCGTCCTTCCAGGTCAGCCCGAGCAAGGGACTCTTCCACTGCTTCGGCTGCCAGGAGGGCGGCGACACCATCACGTTCGTGATGAAGATCGACCACCTCACCTTCTCGGAGGCGGTCGAGCGGCTGGCCGGACAGGCCGGCATCACCCTGCGCTACGAGGAGGGCGGGTACAACCCGTCCCACCAGCGCGGGGAGCGCATCCGTCTGGTCGAGGCGCACAAGCTGGCCGCCGAGTGGTACGCGGAGCAGCTCGCGACCAGCCCCGAGGCGGAGACCGGCCGGGTCTTCCTCGCCGAGCGCGGCTTCGACCAGGCCGCCGCCGTGCACTTCGGCGTCGGCTACAGCCCTCAGGGCTGGGACCATCTCACCCGCTTCCTGCGCGGCAAGGGCTTCAGCGACAAGGAGCTGGTGCTCTCCGGGCTCGCCCAGGAGGGCCGCCGCGGCCCCATCGACCGCTTCCGCGGCCGGCTGATGTGGCCCATCCGCGACATCGGCGGGGACGTCGTCGGCTTCGGCGCCCGCAAGCTGTACGAGGCGGACAACGGCCCGAAGTACCTCAACACGCCCGATACGGCGATCTACCGGAAGTCGCAGGTCCTCTACGGCATCGACCTGGCGAAGAAGGACATCGCGAAGTCCTCCCGCGCGGTCGTCGTCGAGGGCTACACCGACGTCATGGCCTGTCACCTCGCGGGCGTCACGACGGCCATCGCCACCTGCGGCACCGCCTTCGGCACCGACCACATCAAGATCCTCCGGCGTCTGCTGATGGACAACGGCTCGGCGCGTGTGATCTTCACCTTCGACGGCGACGCGGCCGGGCAGAAGGCCGCCCTGCGCGCCTTCGAGGACGACCAGAAGTTCGCCGCCGAGACCTACATCGCCATCGCGCCCGACGGCATGGACCCCTGCGACCTGCGGCTCGCCAAGGGCGACGAGGCGGTCGCCGACCTGGCCGAGCCGCGCACCCCGCTGTTCGAGTTCGCGCTCCGCCAGATCGTCGGCCGCTACGACCTGGACACCCCGGCCGGCCGCGCCGCCGCCCTGGACGAGGCCGCACCGGTCGTCGCCCGGATCAAGAACAGCGGCGCCCAGCACGAGGTCGCCGTCCAGCTCGCCGGGATGCTCGGCATCCTCGACACGCAGTTCGTGGTCAAGCGGGTCGCCCAGCTCGCCCGCTGGGCCCGCGACCGCGGCGGCAAGGGCCCGGCCCCGGAGCGCGGCCGTCCCGCAGGCGGCGCCCTCCAGCAGTACGCCGCCGCCCCCTCCGCCCCGCGCGGCCCCGCCCTGAACCTCCGCAACCCGGTCTTCGCCACCGAGCGCGAGCTGCTCAAGCTGGCCCTCCAGCGCCCGGAGCTGGTCTCGCCGGCCTTCGACGCGTACGGCGTCGACGAGTTCACCGCCCCGCCCTACGCGGCCGTGCGCCAGGCCGTCCTGGACGCGGGCGGCGCCGAGTACGGCGTCCAGGACCCGCAGGAGTACCTGATCCGCGTCCGCGACGCGGCCCCCGACGACACCGTCCGCGCCATGGTCACGGAGCTGGCGGTCGAGGCGATCATGCGACGGGCGGTCGACGAGGTCTACGCGGGCGAGGTGCTGGTCCGGGTGCGGCGCCGGGCCGTCGAGCGCCGCGTTCGCGAGGTCAACGGCAAGCTCGCCCGCCTGTCGAACCACGCCGACCAGGCCGAGCTGTCCGCCGTCCAGAACGAGCTCTGGGTCCTCCAGCAGTACGACCAGGCCCTCCGCGAGCACGGCGCGGCAGCGCTGTAGTCGGCCTTCCCGCCGTGAACCCGCGCCTCGGTGAAGGGTGTTGAGGCTTCCGGATGACCGCGCGGTGACCGCCCGGATGCAAAAAGTCATCGCACGCCCCTCGTGGTGACGATGTGTCGTACCCCACACTGGGGGGCGGTGCCTGAGTCCTCGGAGCGCGGCCGGCCCGTCGGTGACGGGTCGCACACCCCCGCCGTTCCGCTCATCGCGTACGGGACGGACAGCGGCGAGGCCGTCGACTCCGCCCCTGAAGTACCGCTGCCCCACCCCCAGGCAGCGATCATCCTGGAGGTCGCCCCCGTGCAGACCCAGACCCTCACCCAGACCGACACCGACGCCGCCGGCGCGGCGCCCGACGCGGATCTGCTGGTGGTGATGCCCGCGCAGAGCCGTGTCGCGCAGCACCCCGCCACCGGTCCGGAGCCGCCGGCGCGGGCCCTGGAGCCGGCCGAGCCGGCGGAGCCCGCGGAGGAGCCCGGCGACGTGGCCGTCGAGCCGGTCGACCTCTCCCGTGTCCGGCCCGACACCGGCGGTCCCTCCTCCGACCTGTTCCGCCAGTACCTGCGGGAGATCGGCCGCATCCCGCTGCTCACCGCCGCCGAGGAGGTGGAGCTCGCCCGCCGGGTCGAGGCCGGCCTGTTCGCCGAGGAGAAGCTGCGGCTCACCCCCGACCTGGACAGCCGGCTCGCGCACGACCTGGACCGGCTCGTCGTGATGGGCCGCATGGCCAAGCGCCGGCTGATCGAGGCGAACCTGCGGCTCGTGGTGTCCGTGGCCAAGCGGTACGTGGGGCGCGGGCTGACCATGCTCGACCTGGTCCAGGAGGGCAACCTCGGCCTGATCCGCGCCGTCGAGAAGTTCGACTACGCGCGCGGATTCAAGTTCTCCACGTACGCGACCTGGTGGATCCGGCAGGCCATGTCCCGGGCGCTCGCCGACCAGGCCCGCACCATCCGCGTGCCGGTGCACGTCGTGGAGCTGATCAACCGCGTGGTGCGGGTACAGCGGCGGATGCTCCAGGAGCGCGGCTACGAGCCGACGCCGCAGGAGGTCGCCGCCCAGCTGGACCTGCCGCCCGAGCGGGTGGGCGAGGTGCTGCGGCTGGCCCAGGAGCCGGTGTCGCTGCACGCGCCCGTGGGTGAGGAGGACGACGTCGCGCTCGGCGACCTCATCGAGGACGGGGACGCCGCCAGTCCCGTGGAGTCGGCGGCGTTCCTGCTGCTGCGGCAGCACCTGGAGGCGGTGCTGTCCACCCTGGGGGAGCGCGAGCGCAAGGTGGTGCAGCTGCGCTACGGGCTCGTCGACGGCCGGCCTCGCACCCTGGAGGAGATCGGCCGCATCTTCGGGGTGACCCGCGAGCGGATACGGCAGATCGAGTCCAAGACCCTCAACAAGCTCCGCGACCACGCCTACGCCGACCAACTGCGCGGCTATCTCGACTAGCCGGCGGGGGTGCCGGAGGAGCCCCTCCGGCACCCCCGCGGCCTCAGTCGACCTCCGCGACCGCCTGCGCGAACTGCGCCTTGTACAGGCGGGCGTACGCACCGTCCGCCGCCAGCAGCTTGTCGTGCGCGCCCTGTTCGACGATCGACCCGTTTTCCATCACCAGGATGGTGTCCGCGTCGCGGATCGTCGACAGGCGGTGGGCGATGACGAACGACGTACGGCCGTGCGCCAGCCGGGCCATCGCCTTCTGGATCAGCACCTCCGTACGCGTGTCCACCGAGCTGGTCGCCTCGTCCAGCACCAGGATCACCGGGTCCGACAGGAACGCCCGCGCGATGGTGATCAGCTGCTTCTCGCCCGCGCTGACCCCGCTGCCCTCGTCGTCGATGACGGTGTCGTACCCGTCCGGCAGGGTGCGGACGAACCGGTCGGCGTGCGCGGCGCGGGCCGCCTCCTCGATCTCCTCCCGGGTGACCTCGCGCGACGCGCCGTACGCGATGTTCTCCGCGATGGTGCCGCCGAACAGCCAGGTGTCCTGGAGCACCATGCCGATCCCGGCGCGCAGTTCGTCCCGCGTCATCCGCGCGACGTCCACGCCGTCCAGGGTGATCCGGCCGCCGGACACCTCGTAGAACCGCATCAGCAGGTTGACCAGCGTCGTCTTGCCGGCGCCGGTCGGGCCGACGATGGCGACCGTGCGGCCCGGTTCGACCGTCAGCGACAGGTCCTCGATCAGCGGCTTCTCCGGGTCGTAGCGGAACGACACGTGCTCCAGCTCCACCCGGCCGCGCAGCTCCTCGGGACGCTCGGCGGGCGACGGGTCGGCCGCCTGCTCCTCCGCGTCGAGGATCTCGAAGACCCGCTCGGCGGAGGCCACGCCCGACTGCACCAGGTTCGCCATCGACGCGACCTGCGTCAGCGGCATCGAGAACTGGCGCGAGTACTGGATGAACGCCTGCACGTCCCCGATGGACAGCGACCCGGACGCCACCCGCAGACCGCCGACGACGGCGACCAGCACGTAGTTGAGGTTCGAGACGAACATCATCAGCGGCTGCATGACACCGCTGTTGAACTGCGCCTTGAACCCGGCCTCGTACAGCGCGTGGTTCTCCTCGGCGAACTTCCGCGCCGACTCCTCCTGCCGCCCGAACACCTTCACCAGGGCGTGCCCCGTGTACATCTCCTCGACGTGCGCGTTGAGGGTGCCGGTGGAGCGCCACTGCTGCACGAAGTGCGGCTGCGACCGCTTCCCGACCCGCGTGGCCACCACGAACGACAGCGGCACCGTCACCAGCGCGACCAGCGCCAGGATCCACGAGACGTAGAACATCATCGCCAGCACGCCGATGATGGTGAGCAGCGAGTTGATCAGCTGGCCCATCGACTGCTGGAGCGTCTGCCCGATGTTGTCGATGTCGTTGGTGGCCCGGCTCAGCACCTCACCGCGCTGCCGCTTGTCGAAGTACGACAGCGGCAGCCGCGACAGCTTCGTCTGCACGTCCTCGCGCATCCGGAACATGGTGCGGTTCACGGCCCGGTTCACCAGCCGCGTCGCCACCGCCATCAGCAGCCCCGCCGCGCCGAACACCGCCAGCGCCAGCAGCAGGACGTGTCCCACCGCGGTGAAGTCGATGCCCTGCCCCGGTGTGAAGTCGGTGGAGCGGAGCATGTCGGCGACCTGGTCGTCGCCGCGCTCCCGCATCGACTCCAGCACCTGCTCCTTGGTGGCGCCCTCCGGCATGTCACGCCCGACGATGCCCGCGAACACCAGGTCGGTGGCCCGTCCCAGGATCTTCGGTCCGACCACGCTGAGCCCCACGCTCACCACCACACAGGCCAGCAGCCCGTACATGGTGAGGCGTTCCGGGCCGAAGCGGCCGAGCAGCCGCTTGCCCGACCCCGTGAAGTCGATCGACCGCTGACCGGGAGCGACCCCCGCCGTCATCCGTCCCCCAGGGCCCGCCATCAGGCCGCCTCCGCTTCCGTGAGCTGGGAGAGCACGATCTCCCGGTAGGTCTCGTTGTCCGCCATCAGTTCGTGGTGCCGGCCGGTGCCGACCACCCGGCCCTCGTCGAGCACCACGATCCGGTCGGCGTCCCGGATGGTCGCCACCCGCTGTGCGACGATCACCACCGTCGCCTCGG
This sequence comes from Streptomyces althioticus, assembly GCA_014649355.1. Classification (GTDB taxonomy): domain Bacteria; phylum Actinomycetota; class Actinomycetes; order Streptomycetales; family Streptomycetaceae; genus Streptomyces; species Streptomyces althioticus. The sequence goes on along the minus strand of BMSW01000003.1, from coordinate 554,191 downwards.
CCGTCTCCCGCGCGAGCGCCGCGCGCAGGGCCGCGTCGGTGGCGTAGTCGAGCGCGGAGAAGGAGTCGTCGAAGAGGTAGATCTCCGGGCGCTGCACCAGCGTCCGGGCGATGGCCAGGCGCTGGCGCTGACCGCCGGAGACGTTCGTCCCGCCCTGCGCGATCGGGGCGTCGAGCCCGCCCTCCAGCCGCTCCACGAAGTCCTTGCCCTGTGCCACCTCCAGCGCGTGCCACAGCTCCTCGTCCGTGGCGTCCGGGTTGCCGTAGCGCAGATTGGTCGCCACCGTGCCCGCGAACAGGTACGGCTTCTGCGGCACGAGCCCGACGGTCCGGGCGAGCAGCGCCGGATCGAGGTCCGCCACCGGCACCCCGTCGACCAGCACCTCGCCGTCGGTCGCGTCGAACAGCCGCGGCACCAGTCCGAGCAGCGTGGACTTGCCGCTGCCGGTGGAGCCGATGACGGCGGTGACCTCGCCGGGCCGTGCCACCAGGTCGACGGCCCGCAGCACCGGCTCCTCGGCGCCCGGGTAGCGGAAGCCCGCGCCCCGGATCTCCAGGTGTCCGTGCCGGCGCAGCTCGGTGACGGGCGCGGGGGGCGGCACCACGCTCGAGGAGGTGTCCAGCACCTCCTGGACGCGCTCGGCGCACACCTCGGCGCGCGGCACCATCATGAACATGAACGTGGCCATCATCACGGACATGACGATCTGCATCAGATAGGCGAGGAACGCCGTCAGGTCGCCGATCTGCATCCCGCCGCTGTCGATGCGGTGCGCGCCGAACCACACCACCGCGATCGACGACAGGTTCACCACCGTCATGACCACCGGGAACATCAGCGCGAGCAGATTGCCGGTGCGCAGCGCCACATCGGTCAGCTCGGTGTTGGACCCGTGGAACCGCTTCTGCTCGTACGTGTCCCGTACGAACGCGCGGATGACCCGGTTGCCGGTGATCTGCTCGCGCAGCACCCGGTTCACCGTGTCCAGCCGCTCCTGCATGGTGCGGAACAGCGGCCGCAGCCGGCGCACGATCAGCGTCACGCAGACGCCCAGCACGGGCACCACCGCGACCAGCACCCCGGACAGCGGCACGTCCAGACCGAGCGCCAGCACCACGCCGCCCACGCACATGATCGGCGCCGACACCATGAGGGTGAACGTCATCAGGGTGAGCATCTGGATCTGCTGGACGTCGTTCGTCGTCCGCGTGATCAGCGACGGCGCACCGAAGTGACCGACCTCACGGGCGGAGAAGGACTGCACCCGGTCAAACACCGCGGCGCGCAGGTCCCGCCCCAGGGCCGCGGCGGTCCGGGCCCCGTAGTACACGGCGCCGACGTTGCAGACGACCTGTGCCAGCGAAATGCTGATCATCAGACCGCCGTAGCCCAGGATGTAACCGGTGTCACCCTGGACGACGCCGTTGTCGATGATGTCCGCGTTCAGCGTGGGCAGGTAGAGAGTGGCGCAGGTCTGGAGGAACTGCAGCACCACCAGGAGGGCGAGGGGTCTCTTGTAGGGCCGTAGACGGTCACGTAGAAGTCGTATGAGCACGCTGCATCTCTCGGAGTGGTCGGCGGGGCCATTGGTTGCCCGTGGCCCCTATCGTCGAACACTCCACCGGCGTTACCTCAACCCATTTACGGGCCCCGGCGCGCCGTCGCCGCGCGCCCCCTCCTACTGCTGGAACGCCCCCGGATGCGTCTGCTCGCGGACCGCCACGTACTGCTGACGCACGGCCTGACCCACCGCGAGCTCCTCGCCCGGGTCCAGCACCTGCGCCACCGGACCCGGCCACACCGGCGGGGTCCGCGGATCGAGGGCGCCCTGCGAGACGCCGAGCGCCCAGGCCGCCTGCCGGGCCGCACCCGTCGCCGCGTAGTCCGCGGGCTGCGGCACGACCACCTGCGCCCCGAACAGGGCGGGCGCCGCCGCCTGCACGGCGGGCAGTTCGGCCGCCGGACCGAGCAGGAACACCCGGCGCACCTCCACGCCCCGCCCGCGCAGCACGTCCAGGGCGTCCGCGAGCCCGCACAGCATCCCCTCGAACGCCGCCCGCGCCAGGTGCTCCGGCTTCATCGACTCCCGCCGCAGCCCCGCGAGGGTCCCGGCGGTGTGCGGCAGGTTCGGGGTGCGCTCGCCCTCCAGGTACGGCAGCAGCACCAGCCCGTGCGCACCCGGCGTCGACTTCATCGCCAGGTCGGACAGGCTCTCCAGGTCCGGCAGCCCCAGCAGTTCCGCGGTGCCGCGCAGCGCCCGCACCGCGTTCAGCGTGGTGACGACGGGCAGATGCATACCGGTCGCGTCGGCCAGCGACGTGATCGCACCGCCCCGGTCGACGAGCGGCTCCGGGTGCACGGCCATCACCGAGCCGGACGCGCCCAGCGACACCACCGCGTCGCCCAGCCCGATGCCGAGCCCGAACGCCGCCGCCATGGTGTCCGCCGTGCCGGCGGAGATCATCAGTCCCTCAGGGGTGGTGCCGGCCGCGTCGGCCGGGCCGATCACCTCGGGGAGCATCGCCTGGTGCCCGAGCGCCAGCTCCACCAGGTCGGGCCGGTACCCGCCGGTCGCCGCGGCCCAGTAGCCGGTGCCCGAGGCGCCGCCCCGGTCGGTCGTCCGGCGCACCGGCCGGCCCAGCAGCTGCCACACCAGCCAGTCGTGCGCCTGGAGCAGCACCGCGGTGCGGGCCGCGTTCTCCGGCTCGGTACGGGCCATCCAGCGCAGCTTCGTCACCGGCTGCGCGGCGCCCGGCACACAGCCCACGGCCTGCGCCCACGCCTCGCGCCCGCCGAGCGCGTCGACCAGATCGGCCGCCGCGACCTGCGCGCGCTTGTCGCCCCCCGTCATCGCCGGGCGGACCGTGCCGCCCTGCGCGTCCAGCGGGACCAGCGCGCCCGCCTGCGCGGACACCCCGATCGCCTGCACGCCCTCCAGCAGTCCGCCGCTCGCGGCCTCGCCCAGGGACAGCAGCCAGGCCTGCGGGTCGACGTCCGAGGAGCGGCCGGTGTCGGAGCCCTGCACCGGGTGCGGGGCGTACCCCTGCCTGACCACGGCCCCGGTGTCCGTGTCACAGACGACGATGCGAGTGAAATCGGGCGCACTGTCCAGCCCGGCGACTATCCCCATACGGCGATTTTGCCGTATGGGGAGGGGTGCGGTGTCCGTCAGGTGTTGCTCGTGCCCCAGTCGTCCTCGGCCGGCCCGTGGGCGGTGCGCTCCCGCAGGGCGTGGACCCGCTGCGCGACCGAGTCGGGCATACGGTCGCCGACCTTGTCGCTCATCACGTGGTACGCCTTGTCGGCGAACTCACGGCTCTGCTGTGCCGCGGACTCCGCGGTGTTGCGCACCGCGGGGTTCTGCGCCAGCTGGAGCGCGGACCTCTTCATCTGCTCGTAGCGCTCCCGCCCGGCTTTCGTGCCCAGCACGTAGCCCAGGACGGCTCCGGCGACGAACGTGAGCCGGTATCGCATGGCGGCCACCCTTCCCGTTGTTCCAGTCTGCGTGGGTCTCCGGCGCGGCGACGGGCCGGGGAGTACCGATTGGCGGAGCACCCCCCTGCTTGCGCTAATGTATGTGTCGCAGCGAGCGCGCGCCCTCTGGCGAATACCCAGGCGGGTGCGTTCGATGCAGAACGAGGCATTCCTCCGTAGCTCAATTGGCAGAGCAGCCGGCTGTTAACCGGCAGGTTACTGGTTCGAGTCCAGTCGGGGGAGCTCGGTCCTCCGTAGCTCAATTGGCAGAGCAGCCGGCTGTTAACCGGCAGGTTACTGGTTCGAGTCCAGTCGGGGGAGCATGCTGAACGAGGACCCCGTAGGGGTCCTTTTTCATGTCCGGTGGAACCGCGCGCGGCGCGGCGCTGTCTTCATGGTCAACAGGGCCGTACGCAGCCGACCATCCGAAGCAGGAGATCGTATGAGCGGCTATGCTGCGGCAGACGGCGCGCACACATGTACGCGACACGCCGCTATGGGGCGGTAGCTCAGCCGGTTAGAGCAGCGGACTCATAATCCGTCGGCCGTGGGTTCGAGTCCCACCCGCCCCACCACGTCACGGTTCACCGGAACCGTCGCCCCGGAGCCGGGGTCAGCCCCCTCCGTGCGTCCCCCGTACGGCGTTGTCGTCGGACGCCGACGGCGCGTCCGACGGGTCTCGTTCCCCTTCCGCCTGTGACGGTGTGGTGTGCACCACGTCGGGGGTGGTCCATTCGCTGTCGTCCCGGTCGCCCTCGGCCTGGGACGGAGTGTGCTCGCTCATCGTGCCGCCTCCCTGTAGCGGGACCCGTCGGTTCCGGCGACTACGAGTACCCCCGCCGCGGCGATGTCACCGCGCGGCGCGGCGGGCGAGGGCACGGGCCAGCGCCGTGCGCACCTCCGGCGGCGGGGGAGTGCCCTCCGCCTCCGCGCAGGCCGTCAGCGACTCCGCCACGGTGCGCAGCTTGGTGTTGGACAGCTGCGACGCCTCCCGCAGGATGTGCCACGCCTCGTCCGAGGTGCAGCCGTACGTCGCCATCAGGATGCCGCGCGCCTGGTCGATGACCGGACGGGACGCGATGGCCTGCCGCAGCTGCTCCACCTCCTCCTGGAGCAGGTGCAGCCGCTCCTCGCGCTCCAGCGCCACCGCGGAACCGGCGGGCGAGGGGCGCGGCGCCGGCGAGCGCAGCGGGTCCGTGGTGTCCAGCCCGGCCAGCTCCAGGATGCGGCGCGGCTGGCCGCTCCAGCGGCACGTGGTGACCGGCATGGACCGCCGGCGGGCGTGGTCGCGCAGCACCTCCAGGAACTCCAGGCCCGCGGTGTCCATGAAGTGCACACCGCTCATGTCCAGGTCCACCCGCGCGGTGCCGGCCGGCAGCTCCGCCAGCTTCGCGGCCAGCGTCTGGGCACAGCCGCGGACCAGCTCCCCGCGTGGGGTGAGCAGCGCCCGGTCCGCGTCCATGCGGCCGCCGATGACCAAGGTGTCCTGCCGTCCCGGGGGGAACGAAGCCGCGGAAGTCATGTCACCGCCCTGTCGGTGCTCGTGGGTGGCCGGCCGGGCCGTCCCGGCGGCCCCGGCCGCCGCCGGCACCCGCGCGAGAGGCTGCGCACCGTACTGCTGCGCTGCGGATGCGCCTGCCCACCCTGAGCGGCGGTACACACCGGGCCACGTGAAACGGCCGGTAACGCACGACGGCCCGCCCGCACGGATGCGGGCGGACCGGGGGAGGGACCGGCGGCGGACCGGGCGTGTCTCAGGCGCTCAGCGGGTCCAGCACCATCGGGGCGATACGGCCCTCCAGCATGGCGCCGAGCCCCTCCACGGCACACAGCTCCGGCTGCTCCGCGATGTGCACCGGCATCCCGGTCGCCTGACGCAGCATCTGGTCCAGGCCCGGCAGCAGGGCGCTGCCGCCGACCATCATGATGCCGCGGTCGGCCAGGTCGGCGACCAGATCGGGCGGGCAGTCCCGCAGCACCTTGCCGATGCCGTCGAGGACCGCGGTGAGCGGCGTCTGGATGGCCCGCCGCACCGCCGCCGTGTCCACCTTGACCGACCGGGCGAGCCCGGTGGCGACGTCCCGGCCGTGGATCTCCGTGACCTCGGGACCCTGCGGGGTCAGCCCGTTCCCCTCCAGCGCGAGCTGCAGAGGCCGTACGGACTGGCTCGGCAGCATCAGCTCGTGCTGGTGGCGCAGGTGCTGCACGATCGCCGCGTCCACCGCCTCGCCGCCCACCGGGATGCGCTCGGCCCGCACGATCGAGCCGAGCGACAGCACGGCGACCTGCGTGGCCGCCGCGCCGCACACCATGATCATGGTGGCCTCGGGCCGCTCCACCGGCAGCCCGCAGCCGACGGCCGCCGCGATCAGCGTGTCCACCAGCTCCACCCGGCGGGCGCCCAGACCGACCAGCGTCTCGATCGCGGCGCGCTGGGCCAGCGGGTCGGCGTCGTGCGGGGTGCAGGCGGCCGCCCGCAGCCGGGGCCTGCGGCGCAGGGCGCGGCGGGTGCGGTCGCCGATGAGCTGACGCAGCATCCGCTGCGCCATCTCGATGTCGACGACGGTGCCGCCGGTCACCGGCCGGACGACGCGGATGTAGTCGGGGGTGCGCCCGGTCATCTTCTCCGCGAACTCGCCGACGGCGATCAGCGCTCCGGTACGGGTGTTCACGGCGGCGACGGACGGCTGGTCGACGACGAGGCCGGCGCCCTTGACGTACACCCGGGTACGGGCCGCGCCCAGGTCGACGGCGAAATGGCAGCGGCGCAGCTGCTCCAGACTGGCGGTCACGGCAGTTCCTCCCGAGTGCGCGGCCTGGGCCCGCCGGACGGCGGGCCTCTTCGCATCGTGCGCGCCGGGCGGGGGAGGCGCCTTTTCTGGGGGGCCGGGAGAGGGGCCGCCGAACGGGGGGCGGGCGGCACCTGACGGCGGATCGGCGACCGGGCCTCGTCCTGACAGCGCCTCAGAACCACTGGCCGGAACGGGTGACAGGCACGGGCTGACGGCCTCGCGGCTCCCTCTCGGTCGCCTCGGCCGGAGCCGGCTGCCTAGGCGCCGGCGGGCCCCACGACCCCCCGCACCACCCCCAGCTCCACCAGGTCCTGCGGCCGGATGCGCAGGGCGTCCGCCGTGGGCTCCACCTCGGACGCCGGGCGTTTCAGGATCGCCGCCGCCAGTTCCGGGGCGATCACCGAGAAGTAGCTGTCCGGGGTGGCCCAGGTGTTGCCCGGCGCGGCCGCCGCGAGTGCGCCGCCCGAGCCGCCCTCGCCGACGACCAGGGTGGTCAGCGGCGTGCGCGCGGCGGCGACGGCGGCGAAGAGGTCCGCGACGGCCGCGCCCACGCCCTGCCGTTCCGCCTCCGCGTCGTTGGCCGCGCCCGGGGTGTCCACCAGGGTCAGCACCGGGATGCCGAGGCGGTCGGCGAGGCGGATCAGACGGGCGGCCGTGCGGTAGCCGGCGGGGCGGGTGGCCGTGCCGGTCTGGGCCGCGTAGGCGACCGTACGGCCCCCGTGGTCGCCGAAGCCGCACAGCATGCCGTCGGGGTCGGCGCCGCCGCAGCGGTCGCCGGAGAGCCGGACGCGGGACGTGAAGTACGCGTCCAGGTAGGCGGCGGCGCGCGGGCGGTGCGGTGCGCGGGCGCGGCGGACCGCGTCCCAGCCGGTGTCCGGCAGGTCCGGGGCGCCGAGCGCGTGCGGCGGCGGGGCCGGGTCGGAGGACGGGCGGGTCAGCAGGCGCAGCCAGCGGCCGAGGACGGTGCGCAGCTCCTCCGGCGGGACCAGCGCGTCCGCGGCGCCCGCCGCGACCTGCGCCTCGGCCGTGTACGCCGTCGGGTCCGCGTCCGGCGGACGGACCCGGGAACCGGCGAAGCCGACCTGCGCGCCGGGAAGGGCGAGGACCACGTCCGCGCCCGCGCCCAGCGTGGCCCAGCCGCCGCCGGTCGTGGGGTCCCGCAGGACGGCCACCTGAGGGAGACGCGCCTCACGGGCCCGTGCCGACGCGCGCGCCACCCGCTGGAGCTGGGTCAGGGCGAGCATGCCCTCCTGCATACGGCTGCCACCGGTGGCGACCAGGGACACCAGCGGCAGCCGGTGCGCGATCGCGTGCGCGTACGCGGCCTCCAGACGGTCGCCGGTGCCCTCGCCGAGGGAGCCGCCGAGGAAGCCGAACTCGAACGCGACCAGCACGGCCCGCGTGCCGTCGACGTCCGCGACCCCGCAGACCACGGACTCGGTCTCGCCGGTGCGCGCGGCGGCGCGGGCGCGGGCCTCGTCGTAACCGGACCAGCCGAGCGGGCCGTCCGGCGCCGAGTGCCGTTCCGGGTACGGCAGTTCGGTGAACGTGTCCGTGACCAGGGAGAGGGCCGCGCGGGCCGACGGGCGGTCAGCCATGCGTCAGCGCCCGCTTCATGATTTTGCCCATGTCGTTGCGGGGCAGCACGTCGAGGTGGCGGACCACCCGGGGCCGCTTGTGCGGGGCGAGGCGCGCCGCCACATGGTCCGCCAGCTCCTCGAGTCCGGGCGGCGACTGCGGGTCGGCCGGCACCACCCACGCCACGATCCGCTCGCCCAGGTCGGCGTCCGGCTCCCCGGTGACGGCGGCCTCCTTCACCCCCGGGTGTTCCAGCAGCGCGTTCTCGATCTCGCCCGCCCCGATCTTGTACCCGCCGCTCTTGATCAGGTCGGTGGCCTTGCGGCCGACGATGCGGACGTCGCCGCCCGGGTCGCGGACCGCCATGTCGCCGGTGCGGAACCAGCCGTCGGCGGTGAACGCGTCGGCGGTGGCGTCGGGCCGGTTGAGGTACTCGGTGAACAGGTTCGGCCCGCGCACCTGGATCTCGCCCACGGTCTCGCCGTCGTACGACGCCACCGGGGTGCCGTCCTCCTCGACCAGCCGCAGTTCGACGCCGGGCAGCGGCACGCCGACCGAGCCGGGGCGGGTCTCCCCGTCGACGCGGACGCTGGTGTTCATCAGCGTCTCCGTCATGCCGTACCGCTCGACGACCCGGGCGCCGGTCGCCGCCGTGATCCGCTCGTGGTCGTGCACCGGCAGCGCGGCCGACCCCGACACCAGCAGACGCGCGCCGGACAGCGCGCGCACCAGGTCCGGTTCGGCGGGCAGCGCCTCCGCGACGCGGTGGTACATCGTCGGCACGCCGAACAGCATGGTCGCGCCGGAGTTCAGCTCACGGGCCACGCCCTCGGTGGTGAACCGGCCGAGATGGCGCACCGACCCGCCGCGCCGGAGCGGGCCCAGCGTGCCGAGGACCAGGCCGTGCACATGGAACAGCGGCAGGCCGTGGACCAGCACGTCGGCGTCGGTCCACCGCCAGGCGTCGGCGAGGGCGTCCAGCGTCGAGGCGATCGAACGGCGGGGGATCACCGCGCCCTTGGGCGGGCCGGTGGTGCCGGAGGTGTAGACGATCAGGGCCGGGTCCTCCGGGTCGCGCTCCCGGTCGTCGGGCACGGAGCCCGGGCCGGCGCCGCGGGCCGGGTCCACGTCGACGCGGGGCAGCGCGGCCGGCGCGTCGGGCAGCGCGGTGCCGGGCGCGGCGAGGAGCACGTCGGGGGCGCTGTCGCCGAGGATGTGGCCCAGTTCCCGCTCGCCGGACTTCGGGTTGAGCGGGACCACGACGACCCCGGCGAGCAGCGCGGCGGTGACGGCGACGGCGGTCTCCAGGGTCGGAGCGGCCCACACGGCGGCCGTGCGCACCCCCTTGAGGTCCCCGGCCACCGCGCCGGACGCGGCGGCGAGTTCCCCGTACGTCAGTGAGCGCTCGCCGAAGCGCAGGGCGGGACGGTCGGCGGAGCCGCCGGCCGGGCCGTCGGTGAGGGCCGGGAAGAGAGAGGACACGCGTCGTACTCCTTGGGTCGCTGTCGTCGCTGTCGTCGCCGGGGTGGCAGGCGTCGTGGCTGTGCCGGTGTCCTACCCCCAGCCGGGTACCACCATCACCAGCCACACCACCGCCGGGACCGCCGCCACGACGATCCCGCCGTAGGCCATGAGCTGCCGGAAGAAGCGCTCGCGGTCGACGTCCGGGGCGGCGGCGAGGACCAGGGCGCCGTTGGTGGAGAAGGGGCTGACGTCCACCACCGTCGCCGACACGGCGAGCGCGGCCACCATGCCCACGGCGCCGATCTCGCCCTGCGCCAGGAACGGCACCGCGAGCGGGATCAGCGCGCCCATGATGCCGACGGAGGAGGCGAACGCGGACACGATCGCGCCGATGTAGCAGAGCAGCACGGCCGCGAGCAGCGGGACGCCGATGCCGCCGACGCCCTCGCCGGCCCAGGTGATGGTGCCCATCTCGTCGAGGACGCCGACGTAGGTGAGGACACCGCAGATCAGCAGGACCGTCGGCCAGGCGATCTCGGTGACCGCGCGGCGGCTGACGTCCGGCCAGACGGTGCTCAGCACGACCGCGAGGGTGATGGCGGTGAGGCCCGCGTCCAGGTCGAAGCCGAGGACGGCGACGACCAGCGCGACCAGACAGACGAGGGTGGCGATCACCGGGGCGGTGAGCGGGACGCCGGCGGCCGGGGCGTCGGCGCGGGTGGTCGTCGGGGCCGGGGCGGTACGGGTGCCTCCGCCTCCGGTCCCGGTGCCCGCCGTCCCGAGGCCTCCGGTCCCGCCGCCTCCCGTCCCGCTGTCCGTGCTGCCGCCCGGCTCCTCGTCCCCCTTCGCCGGCGAGGCGGCCGTCTCCGCGACCGTCCCCTGCCGCCACAGCTTCGGCCCGCCGCACACGGCGAACACCACCGCCGCGATGACCAGGTTCGCCAGCAGGGAGGCGAGGAACAGCGTGATCTCGCTGCCGGGCAGCTTCTCCCGCTCGACGATGCCGTTGACGATGGAGCCGTAGATGGAGATCGGGGAGAAGCCGCCGGCCTGGGCGCCGTGCACCACCATCGCGCCCATCAGCAGCGGGCTGATGCCGTACCGGGCGGCGAAGCTCAGGGCGATCGGCGCGACGATCGCGACCGCGGCCGGGCTGACCGCGCCGATCGCGGTGAGCGCGCCGGTCAGGGCGAACATCACCCACGGGATCAGCGCCACCCGCCCCCGCACCATCCGCACCGCCGCGTGCACCAGCCAGTCGGTGGTGCCGTTGGCGCGGGCCAGGGCGAACAGGTAGGTGACGCCGACGAGGACGACGAACAGGTCGCCGGGGAAGCCGGCGAAGACCCCGTCCGCGTCGAGGTCGGCGACGAGCGTGCCGACCCCGAAGGCGGCGGCGAAGGCGAGTGCCCCCATGTTCACGGAGCGGGTGGTGGCGATGACGAACACCACCGCGAGGACGAGGACGGAGAGGAGTTCGGGGGACATGCGGGCTCCCGAGTGGCTGAGTGGCTGAACCACTTGCGGCGCTGGAATGGAGTGGTCCGTTCGGTGGCACAGCGTGCGGCCCGGGCGGAGGCACGTCAAGGGGTCGCGCACGAATTGGCTCAGCCACTCGGCCACTCGTGAAGACCCGGTGCTAATCTCCCCGCGAAAGGGGGACCGCCGTGACCGACGCCCTGCGCCCGATGGCGAAACAGCGCCTGTACGAACAGGTGCTGGACCGGCTGCGCCAGTACGTCGCCGAGGGCGGCCTGCGCGCCGGGGACCGTCTGCCGCCCGAGCGGGACCTGGCCCAGCGGCTCGGCGTGAGCCGCGCCTCCGTGAAGCAGGCGATCGTCGTGCTGGAGGTGCAGGGGCTGGTCGAGGTCCGGCACGGCGGCGGCACCTACCTGGTCCGCGACAGCCTCGACGTCGAACCGGTCGAGCGGATGGTGGAGCGGCGCCGGCGGCTGCCCGACGTGCTGGAGGCGCGGGAGGCCCTGGAGACCAAGCTCGCCGAACTGGCCGCCGAGCGGCGCACGGACGACGACCTGGCCGCGCTGCGGTCCGCGCTCGCGCACATGGCCGAGGAGATCGAGGCGGGCGGCGCGGGCGTGGAGGGCGACCGCCGGTTCCACGCGGCGGTGACGGCGGCCGCGCACAGCGCCCTGCTCGCCGAGTTCATGCGCTCCATCGCCGAGCAGATCGCCGAGAGCCGCACCGAGTCGCTGCGCCAGCCCGGCCGCCCGAACCGTTCCCTCGCCCAGCACCGGGCGATCCTCGACGCGATCGCCGAGGGCCGTCCCCGTCAGGCCGCCGCCGCCATGCGCCGCCACGTCCGCACGGTCGCCAAGGTGCGCCTGCTGGACTGGGACCCCGAGGAGGACCGCTAGGCATCGCGTTCCCCCTGCGGTTGTTAGCCTCCTTGCGGAGCCGAGGCGGTCGTGGGAGGGGTGAGGCGGCGTGGTGCGTGTCGCGCTGGTGACCTGTGCGGACGGGCCCGACGTGGCCGAGGACCGGGATCTGCCGGTGCTGGTGCGGGCGTTGAACCAGGCAGGGGCGGAGGCGTCCGTCGAGGTGTGGGACGACGCCGGCGTCGACTGGGCCCGCTTCGACCTCGCCGTGATCCGCTCCACCTGGGACTACAGCTGGCGGGCGGCCGAGTTCACCGCGTGGGCCGAGCGGTGCGGGGCGCTGACCCGGCTGGCCAATCCGGCGGACGTGGTGCGCTGGAACACCGACAAGCGCTACCTCGCGGACCTCGCGGCGGCCGGGGTGCCCGTGGTGGAGACGCGGTACCTGGCGCCCGGGGACACCGTGGAGCTCCCGGACGACCACGAGTTCGTGGTGAAGCCGGCCTCCGGCGCGGGCGCCCGGTTCGCCGCCCGCTACACCCCCGGCGAGCACGACACCGCCGTACGGCACGTCCGGCGCATGCACGACGACGGGTTCACGGCGATGGTGCAGCCGTACGTGCGGGCCATCGACAGCCGCGGTGAGCGGGCGCTGCAGTTCTTCGGCGGGAAGCTGCTGCACGCCAGCAGGAAGGGGCCGGTGCTCGCTCCCGGCACCCCCTACGACCAGCGGAAGACGGCCCACCCCGGGCTGACCGACTGGACCGCCACGGCCGACGAACTCGCCGTCGCCGAGGCCGCGTTGTCCGCCGTGCCCGGCGCGCCCGAGCTGCTGTACGCGCGGGTGGACCTGGTGGACGGCGACGACGGGCGGCCCCGGGTGATGGAGCTGGAGCTGGTCGAGCCGAACCTGTTCCTGTGGCTGCACCCCGGGTCGCTGCCCGTGGTCGCGGAGCGGATCATCGAGGCGGCGGGCCGCCGACGCCCGTCCGCTGGAGCAGCCCCCAGGTGAACTCCGCGGCCACCTCGTGAGGACGGCCCTCCGCGTCCGGGGCGGTGAACGCCAGCCCCCACCGGGTGGGCGCCGACCCCTCCAGCGGGCGGGCCGGGGCGAAGGCGCGGGCCACCTCGTCCACCGTGCACGACCACGGCGTGAGATCGTCCAGCGTGCGCAGGGCGGGCGCGGGCGCGCCCGGTGCGCGGACCAGCCACTCGTTCCACACCGCGCCCCCGCCCGCCGGGGTCAGCGCCTCGAAGCGCAGGTCCGGCCAGAGCGGCAGCGGCCACCGCCACGCCTCGCAGTCCAGGTCGCCGACCCGGCGCGGGGTACGCGACTCCGGCTCGCCCAGCACCGACCGGTACCGGGACAGCGCAGGGCGGGGGCGCGGTGAGCGGACCATCGCCTGCCAGCGCCGGTTGGCCTCCCGCATGTCGGCGAGGGAGGCGCCCAGCGCGCGACGGGCGTCCTCCACCAGGCCGGGGTTGTGGTCGGCCATGCGGCGCAGCAGCACCAGCTGGAAGTGGAACGGGGTGAACGGTTCAGGTGGGCGTCGTCCGGTGGGCACGGGACCCATCGTCGCCCACCGGAGGCTCTCCCGGGCGTCGGCCGTCCGGGAGGAACAGCACCGAGTTGACGTAGCGGGGGCCGCGCAGCCGCTCGTGGGGGAGGATCCGGCGCAGCAGGCCGTGCGTGGCGACGTACGCGGTGCGCTCCTGGTGGGCCTCCAGCGGGAAGCGGGACAGGGGGATCCAGGTGCCCGCCGGCAGCACCCAGCCGTCGTAGCCCAGCAGGGACAGGTACGTCACCACGGGGGCGATCGGCTGGATGCGGGACTCCAGCTCGACGAAGAGGGCGGGCCGGTCGCGGGCGAGGATGCCGGTCGCCCCGCGCAGCACCGCCGGCTCGTTGCCGTCCACGTCGATCTTCAGGAAGCCCACGTCACGCAGGCCCAGGTCGTCCAGGGCGACGCAGGTGACGTCCAGGGCGCGGCCGTGGATGTCCCGGCGGACCAGCGACGACACGCCCCGGGCGCCGGCGTCGTCGTCCGGCAGCCACAGCCGGGCGATGCCGGGCCGGTCGGAGGCGGCCGCGCGGATCACCCGCACGTTCGGCGGGGCGGTCGCGTCCAGCAGCCGGGCCAGGCGCGGCACCGGCTCCAGGGTGACCACCCGGCGGGCGTGCCGGGCCAGCCGGTGCGTCCACGGGCCGTACCAGGCGCCGACGTCCACGGCCGTGTCGCAGTCCGGCGGGCACAGGTCGGCGAGACGGGCCAGCTCCGGTTCGAAGCGCGGGTAGACCGCGCGGGCCGTCGCCGCCACCGCGCGCGCGGGCAGCACGGACGCCGCCCGTGCCGCGAGTGTGCGCCGCCCGGTCACGGCGCGGTCCCCGGGGCCTCGGCCGCGCGGGCCAGGAGCCGCTCGTGCTCCTCCTCCGGCACCTGCTCCCCGGACGAGGGCAGCAGCTGCGGGATGCCGTCGACGACCGGGTAACGGCGGCGCAGCCGCGGGTTGTAGAGCGCCTCCCCTTCCCCGTCGTCCGCGGCGAGCAGACGCAGCGGCCCCTTGTCGAGCGGGCAGGCGAGGATCCTCAGCAGGGGGTCGTCGGGCTTCACGGTGGCGTCAACTCCTCGGTCGGGCGGGGGATCGGGGCGCGGTGTCGTGCTTGGGCATGGCGAGCAGCACGGTCACCGCGAGGACGGTGCCGAGCACGCGCAGCGCCAGCCGCAGCGGCTCGTCGGGGAGTTCCTCGCCGAACGACAGCGTGCCGAGCACCGCCGTGAACAGGCAGGTCACGGTCGTGCACACCGGCACGATCAGCGAGGCACGGCAGCGCTGGAGCGCCGCCTGCGACATCACGAGCCCGAACGCCCCGGTGAACAGCAGCAGATACGGGTACGGGGAGCGCAGCAGGGCGACGACCGACGCGCCGACGCCGGCCGTCAGATGGCTGGAGACGCCCTTCACGGCGAGCGAGCTGACCCCGTAGAGCAGGCCGACGGCGATGCCGTACTCGACGCCGGTGGTGGGCAGCCGGTGCCGGTGACGGGCGTTGCGCTCGGCGGAGGAGTACAGCCACACCCCGGCCGCCAGCGCCGGCACGCACACCAGCAGGATCAGCGGGTACGGCGCGTCCCGGCCCACCGTGTCGGCGTCCGCGCCGCCCTCCCGCAGCGACAGCACCACCATCAGCAGCGCCAGCAGGATCGCGCCGAGCGCGTACCGCTCCCGGCCGCTGGTCTCCTCGCCCAGCAGCCGCGCCGACAGCAGCACCAGCAGCACCAGACCGGACACGAACAGGCCCTGCGCGGCGGCGATCGGCAGCGTGCGGTACACGGCGAGCTGCGCCGCGAACCCGGCGGCGAGAGCGAGCGAGCCGCCGATCCACAGGGGGCTGCCCAGCACCAGCCGCAGCAGCCGGGCCGGCCGGCGCACCGTCACCTCGGGCAGCGCGCCCAGGGCACGCTTCTCCAGCACGAACCCCGCGCTGTACAGGACGTTCGCCAGCAGCGCCGCGGCCACTCCCCACCACATGTCCCCCCGCCCCTCTCACGCCCGCCGTGCGTGCAGCAGCAGGATCGACGCGAGCGTCGGCGCGGCGCAGGCCATCCGGTCCAGCGGCCGGAGTGTGCGCGGCACCCCGTGGAACGGCGCCCCCTTCAGCGCCACGACGGTGAAGCCGGACGCGGCGACGAACTCCCGCAGCGCGCGGGCCGTGTAGAGCCGCAGATGACCGACCACCTCCGTGCCCGGCCGGCCGTGGATGCCTCGCAGGCTCACCTCGGAGAACACCGGCTGCACCCCGGCGAGCAGCAGGGCGCGGTTGTACCAGGCCGCCAGGTTCGGCGTGGAGAGCATGAGATGCCCCCCGGGGCGCAGCACCCGGCGGATCTCGTCGAGCGCGGCGTCCGGGTCGACCAGATGCTCCAGCACCTCGCTGAACAGCACCGCGTCCGCCGACCTCGACGCGAACGGCAGCCCTCCGCCGTCGAGTTCGCCGCGCACCGCGTACGGCAGCCGGGTGCGCGCCCGGGTGAGGGCGTCCTGCGACCAGTCGACGCCGATCAGCCGGTGGCCGCGCAGCAGCGGGGCGGCCGTGGCGGCCGCGGTGCCGTCGCCGCAGCCGATGTCCAGGACCGTACGCGGACCCGACGCACCGGCCGGTTCCAGCGCCCGGGCCAGCATGCGGGCCTGGCGCAGACTCCGGGACGGTCCCGAGGCGACGGGCACGGCGGGGTTCTCGTAGAAGTCGCGCAGCCCGTGCGGCGGGGACGGCGTGCCCGGGGAGGGGGACGCGGTGGTCGTGGAGGAGGTCTTCGCCACTCAGGTCGCCTCCGTGGTCCGCAGGTGGTGCGCGAACAGCTCGCGCAGACGCGCGCCGTCGCCGTCCCCGAGCAGCGCGCTCGACCAGCGCAGCGCCAGGTGCAGCCGGCCCGCGGTGGACGCGGTGGTGAAGGTCAGCCCCCGCGGCATTCGGGCGGGCGCCGAGAACCACACGGCCCGCGCCCGGCCGGCGTCCGCACCGAAGTCCAGCGGGTACGGGACGCGGCCGATGTTGCTGAGCAGCGTGGTCGACGTCCACGGCGCTGCCGCCCGGCGCAGCGCCCGGGTCAGCGCGGCCCGGCAGGCGACCGGCGCCCACGGAGCGGTCAGCAGCGCCGCCCCGTGCCCCAGCTGAGGGCGGGGGAGGGCCTTCAGGGCGCGGGTGCGCAGGGCGGTACGGCGCAGCAGCTCCGGCACCGCGTCCGCGTCCAGCTCCTCCGGTGCGAACGCCACGTCCACCAGGCGGGTGCCGTTGCCGATCGGCATGCCGCTGTCCCGGGGCCGGTCGTCCACCGGCATGGTGATCCGCAGCGGCCGGCCCCGCCCGGCGCCACGCTCCCGGTTCCAGTGCGCCACGGTCAGCGCGGTGGCGACCATCAGCTGGTCGTTCACCGTGTACGGGGCGCCCTTCGGGCGGCGCGGCAGCGGCAGTTCCGTGACGAGCAGCCCGTTGCCGGGCGCGGGGCCGGGCGCGCCGCGCGCCACCCGGGCCGGGCGGATCCACGGGGACGGGGTGTCCGGGCGGACGGGCGGCGCGTCCGGGGGACGGACGGGCGGGGCGGCCGGCTCGTTGTCCCGCCCGCCGTACAGCTCGGCCGCCGTCGCCACCACGCGCAGGCAGGCGGGTCCGTCCATCGCGGTGTGGTTGACGGTGAGGACCAGGACGGTGCCCTCCGCCTCCCCGCGCACGGCCTCCAGCCGGACCGGCGGCGACACGGTGAGCGGGGGCGCCGCGCGCAGCGCCCGGACGCGGGCGTCCCGCAGGGCGTGCTCGCCCGGCACCGGGAAGCTCACGGGCTCCGCGTCCGGCCCGTCGGTCGCCTCCCACGCGTAACGCCGCCGGTACCAGGGCCCGGAAGCCTCCCGCACCAGACTCCGCGGATGCCGCCGCAACGCCTCCGCGAACGCCTTGCGCAGCCGCCCCGGATCCACGTCGCCGGGGAGATGCACCTCGATGTGCACGGTCTCGGGTTCCTCGTGCTGGAGACAGTGCCGGGAGATCTCGTCGACGACGGGGAACGGGATGGTGCCGCCCGGGCGGGCCTGCGCGTTCATGCGGGGCCTCCCGCGCCGGGGCCCGCCGGGCCGCGGTCCCTCGGGTCGCCCCGGGACGGAAGCGGTGGCAGGAACGGGCGTACTCGGGCCGCCGGGGGCCGTGGTGGCCGGGAGGCGGGGGTGGGGTGCGCCGGGGCGGGCGGAGGCGTCGTGGGCTCCGGGGACAGGGGCTGCCCCGTGTGGCCGTCGTCCGGGCCGGGCCTCCCGCCGGCCGGCGTCTCGTCGCGTTCACGCTCCTTGCCCAGCGTCAGCAGGCCCGCGAACAGGCCCGTCAGCGCCAGCACTTGTGCCACGTGTCCGAACGCCCCCTCACCCGCGTGGATCGCGCCTCCCGCGCCCACCGCCGCCGTGAGGCCCGCTCCCGTGAGGGCGGCGAAGGCCAGCGGCGGGAGCAGGGAGCGGCGGCGCCACGCGAGCAGGGCCAGGGGCGGGAGCAGCAGGGCCCACCAGCCGGCGATCACCACGCCCGTCAGCGTCACCGCGACCGTGCCCAGCCACACCCCCGGAGCCGGAGGCGCCGGTTGCGGGTCGTCCGGGTTCTCCGCGCGGCGGCGCCACAGCAGCAGGCCCGCCAGCGCCACGATCCCGGCGCCGCTCGCGACCAGCGCGGCGCCGTACGTCGTGGCGGGCTCGTAGGAGAGCTTCAGCGTCCCGCCCTCGCCCGCCGGGACCAGCCAGCCCTGCTGCCAGCCGTCCAGCCGCAGCGGGGTCAGCTCCTCGCCGTCGAGGGTGGCCTTCCAGCCGTCGTTGTGGTTCTCGTGCGTCGTCAGGTACGAGGCGGCGCCGGGTCCGACGAGCACCTCGCGGCGGTCGCCCTCCCAGTCCCGCACCCGCAGGTCGCGCTCGGTGGCCGCGCGGTCCGGCACGGTCCCCAGGGTCAGCGTCACCTCGGTGGCGGCGAGCGGTCCCGCGTCGTCCGCCTCGATCTCGTGCGGCCCCGCCGCGAGTTCGAGCCCGGGGACGGTCCGTCCGTCGCGGCACGGCGTCACCGCGACGGGCCGCCGCTCCACCAGGTCCCGCACGGTGCCGCGCACGGCGGTGTCGTACCGCTCGCCGTCCACCGTCAGCGCCGGGCCCTTGCCGCACGCCAGCGAGAACACGGAGTCGCCCTTCGGCTGCTCCGTGCGGAGGTCGTCCAGCGCGGGGACGTACGCCTCGGTCAGGCCGACCGGGAGCTGGAGGTCGTCGCCCACCGCCGGGTTGTGCACGGTGAGCGGGGCGGTGCGGGTGACCGTGATGTCGAGGCGGTCGGTGGTCATCGGCGGGAACCGCACCCAGCCGTTGGCGTCGACGGCCGCGACCACCGCGCCCGTCGGGGAGGTGATCCGCACCTCCTCGGCCCGCGCCGACAGCCCTCCCGCGGGCGCCAGCACCACTTCGCCGACCTGCCGCTTCCCCGGCCAGCTCAGCCGGAGGGACGGCTCGTCGCCCGCGATCCACGCGGTGGTCAGGTCCCCGTCGGTGAGGTTCCGCGCGGACAGGCCCGCGCCCAGCCGCGCCGTGGAGGCCGCCGTCGCGACGATCCTCCGCCGCTGCTCGGGCGCGGCCTCGTACAGCAGCCGGTCCAGCCCCTCGCCCGGCACCGCCACCGCGCGCGCCCGGATCGCGTACGTCCCGGCCCGGCCGGCGTCGACGATCCGGCGCAGCCCCGACTCGCTGCTCGCGAGGGACAGCCCGGTGGGGTCGGCGGCCCGGTGCAGCGACACGATCCGCGCCGAGGCCGCCGTGTCCTCGCCGTCCTCGGGCAGCCGCAGCAGCCGCGTCACCTGCACGCCCGGAAGCTCCACCTCGGAGAAGCCGGCGCCGGTGACGCCGGGGCGCGGCACGGTCGAGCCGGTGATCGTGAGCTTCATCCAGCGGGTCGGGCCCGCGGGCGCGTCGATCCGCTCCCGCTCGCCGTCGACGCGCAGGAACGACGTCGCGGAGCCGTTCTCCGTCTCCACCCGCACCTCGGTCGGCGCCGCCCGCACCCCGTTCTGGGGGAGCGGGGTGACGCGGACCGTGTCCGGCATGTCGTAGCGGCCGTCGAAGGCGATCCGCAGCCACTGCCCGTCCGGCGAGTCCTCGGCGCCCTCCGCCCAGGCGGTCGCCGGGTCGCCGTCGAAGGCGTGCACCGGGTCGTACTGCGGCAGGTGGAACAGCCAGTTGCCGTAGGAGGACGCCGACACCTCGCGGGCGCCGCGCAGTTCGGCCACCGTCTGATGCTCCTCGCCCTTGACGGGGAGGATCTGCCGGGGAGGCTCACCCGGGTCCTGGGCGGCGTCGGGCGCGTTGCGTTCGCCGGGCGTGTACGTGTACGAGGTGTGGGAGTTGACCAGCCCGAACCGGGTGTCCGCGCGGCGCAGCCCGTCACCGGTCACCCGCACGGCGGGCGCGCCGAGACCCGGATGCGCGTCGCCGGTCAGCACGGCGGGCCGGCCGCGCAGCTCCTCCGCCAGCGGCAGCAGCGACTCGGGCCCGCCGGACACCACGGCCGTGTCGGCCACCGGCAGCAACTCCGCCCGGTCCGGCCGGGACACCTCCGCGCCGGCCGGGCGGTAGATCTCCACCGCGCGCTGCCGCGGGTACAGGCCCTCCACCTGGAGCGGGGTGTCCGGTGCGATGACCCCGCCCGTCGTCACGGGACCCAGGCCCTCGACCCGCTCGTACCCGGACTGCTCCAGGGCGCGCTTCACCGTCGCCGTGGGCACCTGGCCGAGCTGGTCCGGGTCGAGGTCGTTGCGGACGACGACGTAGTGCACACCCGCCCGGCCCAGGTAGTCGGCGAGGCCCGGCACCTCACCGCCGGTCAGCAGCGCCTGCTCCACCGCGTCCAGGGCCCGCCGGTTGCCGGGCGTGCCGAACGGCACGTAGTCGCGCTGCGCCCACGGGGAATCGGCGACCACGTCCAGCGGCTGGTCGATCGTCGATCCCCAGGTGTGGATGCCGTGCGCGGTCGCCGGCACCACCAGGGCGCGCGCGTCCGGCGAGTTCCTCTCCAGCCAGTCGGCGGTGGCCCGCCAGTACGCGGGAATCTCCTGGAACGAGCCGGGGCCGAGCACCTTGCCGCCGACGTACGGCCAGGCCAGCCCCGGAAGCACCAGCACCGCCGCGAGCAGGGCCGCCGTCCGCGCCCCCGGCCGCCGGCGCGTGCCCCGGCCGGGCACGCCCCGTCCGGCGAGGTGCGCCAGACCGAGGACCAAGGCCAGCGCCAGGCCCGTCTGGAACTTGTAGATGTTCCGGAAGGGCGACAGCCGGCCGTCCAGCCAGTCCTGCATCGTCCCGTGGAACGGCCCGCCGGCCGCGCCGCCGTACCCGGCGAGCAGCACCAGCACGGCCGCCACCACGGTCAGCACCAGCCAGCGCCGCTCCGGTATGTCCCGCCGGGCCAGGCCCGCGAGCCCGAGCCCGGCCGCGCACGCCGAGGAGACGATCACGACCGGCGAGGACGCCACCGCCCAGCCGGCCGGCAGCCACGGCTCGCCGAAGTGCAGGTACGCCACCCAGTTCCCGGCGCCGCGCAGCGCCTCCGTCGCCGCCATGGTGTCGGTGGTGGTGCGCGCGGTCTCGATGTACGGGAGGAAGTTCTCCCCGTGGACGCCGAGCAGCAGCAGCGGGACCCACCACCAGGCGGTCGCCACCGCCACCGCGGGAGCCCACCACACGATCAGCTTCCACTTCCGCGCGCCCGGCGGGCGGGACAGGAGGTACAGCCCGACCGGCAGCAGCGACGCCAGCGTGGAGGCCGCGTTGACACCGCCCATGAACGGCACGAGGAGCGCCGACCGCAGCGCCGCGACCCGCGCCGTGTACCGCTGGTCCGCCAGCGGCAGCAGCACCCACGGCAGCAGCGCGCCGGGCAGCGCGGCGGCCGACGTGGAGCCGACGACCGCGGTGAACACCGGCCACAGCGCGTACGCCGCCGCGGCGACCAGGCGGGACGCGCCGCCGCCGACGCGCAGCCGCTCCGCGAGCCGCAGCGCGCCCCAGAACGCGGCCGTGACGATCAGCGACATCCACAGCCGCTCCGCCAGCCACACCGGCAGCCGCACCAGGTCGGCCAGCCAGTAGTACGGCAGCATCGGCCACAGGTAGCCGGTGTACTGGTCGGCGATCCCGCCGAACGAGCCCCGGCTCTGCCACAACTGGCCCAGGTCGGCCAGGAACCGTCCCGGGTCGACGGTGACGCCGAGCTTGGTGTCGAAGGTCTGCCGCCCCGGCCGGACCGCCAGGAACAGCGCGAACACCACCGCCCAGAAGCCGAGCAGCCAGCGGCGCGAGCGCGGGCCGCGCGGCGGTCCCGCGGCGGCGGGGCCGGCCGGGACGGCGGTGGGAGGAGGAGCCTGGACCGTGGTCGTCATGCGGGACACC
The DNA here is from genome assembly GCA_014649355.1 of Streptomyces althioticus. Taxonomy (GTDB): domain Bacteria; phylum Actinomycetota; class Actinomycetes; order Streptomycetales; family Streptomycetaceae; genus Streptomyces; species Streptomyces althioticus. Next base: position 532,602 of record BMSW01000003.1, on the reverse strand, counting down.
GCCGGAGGATGAGGAGGAGGTTCCAGGTGACGAACTCGCGGAGACCGGGCACCTTCACCACGGTCTCCGTCAGGAAGGGCCAGTAGCGGGAGCGCGCGGAGACGATCCGCACGTCGTCGCGGGCGCGCACCTGGCGCAGGGTGGGGCCGACGTGCACGGCGAACAGGTTCTCGCCGAGGGTGTGCTTCGCGGGGCGCCCGGTGCGGCGCTCGTACCGGGCGCGGGCCCGCCCGGCGCCCAGGTAGTGCCAGGGCGCCCACTCGTGACCGCCCCACGGGGACAGCCAGTTGGTGAACGACACGTAGATCAGCCCACCCGGCCGGGTCACCCGCACCAGCTCGCTGAGGAAGGTCTGCGGATCGGCCACGTGCTCCAGCACGTTGGAGGAGAACGTGACGTCCGCGGCCCCGTCGGCGAGCGGCAGCAGGTAACCGTCCGCGAGCACCGCGCCCCCGGGCGGCTTCCCGCCCAGCTCCCGCGCGTCGGGCTCCAACAGGCAGGCCAGCGCGCCCCGGGCGCGGAACTCACGGGTGACGTACCCGCTGCCGCCGCCGACGTCGGCGACGACCCGCCCGGCCACCGGCCCGTCGTACGCCTCCACCTGGTCGACGGCGTCACGGGCGAGCAGGGCGTAGCAGGCGTCCGGGTCGTCCTGCTCCCGCAGGAAGGCGCGGAACAGGGCGAGGGAGCGCCGCAGGGAGGGATCCTTGCCGGTTCCCGGCAACGTGCCGGCGCGTCCCGGAGGGCGGAACCGTGTCACCGCGCGGCCTCCCGGGCGACCGCCAGGAACTGGCGCACGGTGTGCTCCCACCGGTAGCGGGCGGCGACGTCCCGTGCCGCCTTGCCCATGTGGGCACGCCGTTCCGGGGCCAGGGCGAGGGAGATCCACGCGGCGGCGAAGGAGGACTCGCCGCGGGCGAGCACCCCCGTCTCGCCGTCGCGTACGGAGTCGCGCAGCCCGGGCACGTCGAAGGCCACGGCCGGCGTCTCCCGGGCCGCGGCCTCGGTGACGACGAGACCCCAGCCCTCCACGGCGGAGGGGTGCAGCAGCAGCCAGGCCGCGCACAGCAGCCGGTGCTTCTCCGCCTCGGAGACATGCCCGGTGAAGCGGACGCCGGGACCGGCGAGCCGCTCGAGACGCTCCCGTTCCGGCCCGTCGCCGACGATCACCAGGGTGCCGCCGGTGACCGGCCGCACCCGCTCCCACAGCCGCAGCAGCAGGTCGATCCGCTTGTACTCGACGAGCCGGCCCACCGCCACGAACAGGGGTTCCGATGAGCGTTCGGTGCGCGGGCCCGGCTCGGCCACCCCGTTGTGCACCACGCGGATCCGCTCACGCGGTACGCCGATGCGCTGGAGGGCGTGCGCCGTGGACGGCGACACCGCGACGACCAGGCCGTGCCGGTGCGCCCCGGTGAGGGCCCAGTGCTCCAGCTTCCGGCCGAGCCGCGCGGCCGGGGCCAGCGGGCCGCCGAACCGCATCTGCCACAGGTCGGTGTGCACGTGGTTGACCAGGCACAGGGTGGGCCCGCGGTGCCACAGCGGCGCGAGGTACGGCATGCCGTTGCAGACCTCGACCAGGAGGTCGCAGTCGCCGACCTGCCGGGCGAACGCGGAACGGGCGCGCAGGTAGTGGTCGTACGGTCCGCCCGCCGACACCACCCGGTAGTCGCGGAAGGCCGCGGGCCCTCCGCACAGCAGGGTGACCTGGTGGCCCCGACCGGTCAGACCGTCGGCGAGACGGTCGACCAGCAGCTCGGAGCCGCCTGCGGACGGACTGCCCAGGTCCCGGTGGGCGAGGAAGACGATCCGGCGCGGATGTGGGGGGAGCGCCGGGGAGGACTGCTGCGCGCCGGGGAGTGCTGTGCGCAGCGAGGACGGCACGTGCTGGGGCATCGGTGCTCCAACTCGTCTCGGTGTTGATCGGCGTGGGGAGGAACGCGGGGTGGTGCACAGGGGGTGGGGCGGGGCCGGCGGCCCCGGGACCGGGGTCCTGAGGAGGACCCCGGGACGTCCTGGGAGGGGGGTGTGGACGGTCTGTGTGTGGGTGGGGATGGCACAGTTTTCGCCCAGGCGTTCCCCACGGCTACTCACCGGCGTGACAATTTCCGGCTTTTCTTACTCGGGAGTCACTTCTTCCGGTGAGGGTCACACGGACGGAGCGGACGGATCCGGACGCTCCGTCACCTTCCGGCCACGCGTCACCAGAACGACTCCGGCCACGGCGAGCAGACCGCCCGCCACCGCCGCGCCCAGCGGCACGGTCTCGCCGAGCAGCCGCAGCCGGGCCCCGTCGGCCTTCGCCAGCTCCACGGCGGCCCGCTGGGTCTCCTCCGTGAAGGAGATCCTCTCGGCGTCCAGCAGCACCGCCTCGTCCTCGGTCCCGCCCGGGGCGCGCAGCGTCTGCCGGGGCCCGGTCTGCGCGTACAGCACCCGGCCGGTGCGCTGGTCGACGACCAGCTCCACACCGTGGTTGGCGTACCACTCCTCGGCCGCGACCTGCCCGGCCTCCGGCAGCCCGACCAGGCTGCCGGGCACCAGGCGGGTGCCGCTGCGGGTGGGCGGCACCGAGCCGGTGAAGCGGTAGCCGGTGTGGCCCAGGACCTTCTCGGTGCCCCGGTAGCGCAGCACGACCGTGTCGCCGAGGGTGTTGTCCCACCACCGGTAGGAGCGTTTCTCCACGTCGAAGGGGAACTTCAGGTACGCCTCGCCCTGGATGCGCGGCTTCGCGCCGCAGCAGTGCACCGGCTCGGTGGTGCGGCGGTCCAGCACCCAGCGGTGCGGGGTGAACGACAGCGCGTCGTGCGGATCGGCGGCCGGCAGCGTCTCGTCGGTGTCGACCGACGTGGTGACGTCCCACACCGCCTTGCCGCTGCGCTCGCTCTCCCGGACGTCGCCGCGCACCCGCTGGGTCACGGTGATCCGTCGGTCCGGCACCGTCTCGACCTTCTCCAGGTCGAAGACGCTGCCCCGGCCGGTGTAGACGGCGGTGGTGTCGATGTCGGTGGGATTGACCGCGGCCCGTGGCTGCACGTACCAGGCGAGAAGGGGCGCCAGCACCAGCAGGAAGGTGCCGAGCCCCAGCAGGACCAGGGACAACGGGGAGACTGAACGGCGCATCCGGGCACTCCAGAGGCTCGGTCGGCGGGCCGCTGACGGGCCCCGCCGTACGGGACAGTGCGCGTGCGGGAGTCCCCACCCCCTGGAGCTGGGAACCGTAAGCGCCTCTTGACGGAGTGTCAATGTCGTGCCGAGACTGGGGCACGACGGACAGGGGTGGTCGGTCACGTGGGGGTGGGGAACCTCCCCGACAGAGAGGCTGACCCTGCGATGTCCAGACTGCTCGCCGCCTGCCTGACGGTCGCTTTCGGCGCCGTCCTCGCCGTGGGAACGGCGTTCGGCGTCGTGGCCCTGCTCGAGGCCACCCCCGACCAGCCGAACACTCCCCTGATCACCTACGAGCAGGCCGACCAGGGGAGCTGACCCGTGACGGCCTCCCGCACCCTGACCGCCCGCTCCGCCTGGCACGCCGTACCGCGCCACCAGGTGCGCCGGTTCGCCGAGATCGCCCTCGCCGAGGCGCCCGCCCTGGCCGAGGAGATCATGGGCGAGATCCGGCGCGAGTACCCGCATCTTCCGGTGGTGCTCGACGACTCCGGTGAGCCGATGGCCCTCATCGGGATCCGCCGCGCCATCGAGGCGTTCGTCCGGCACCTCGCCCAGGACGACCGCACGGTGGGCCGGCCCACCGCGCCGCCCGACGTCTTCCAGGACTTCGGACGCGGCGAAGGGCAGGGCGGGCGGTCCCTTGACGCCCTTCAGGCGACCTACCGGATGGGCGTCCGCATGGCCTGGCGCCGGTTCGCCGAGATCGGCCAGCGCCTCGACATCCCGCCCCCCGCGATGTACGAACTCGTCGACGCGGGCTACGAGTACCTGGACGGACTGGTCGACCAGTCGGTGCGCGGATACGCCGAGGCGGCGGCCCGGCAGGCCGGAGAACGGCTGCGCCTTCAGCGCCGGCTGATGGACCTGATGCTCGCCGAGCACCACCGGGGCGACCCCTCCGACGCGCTCGGCGAACGCGCCGCCCGCATCGGCTGGCCCGTGCCCGAACGGGTCGCGGCCGGTCTGCTGGTGCGCCCGGCGCGGGAGGCCGTCGCGCCCGCCGTGGGGCAGGGGGTGCTGCTGGACATGGAGCACGAGCGGCCCCGCATGGTCGTGCCCGAACCCGACGCCGCCGGCCGCCGCGAACTGCTCGACCGGGCGCTCGCCGGCTGGTCCGGGGCGATCGGACCGCCCGTGCCGGTCACCGAGGCGGCGAAGTCGCTGCGGTGGGCGGAGGCGGCGGTGCGGCTGATGGAGCGGGGGCTGCTGCCGTCCGGCGAGGTGCTGTACTGCACCGAGCACACGGAGGCGTTGGTGCTGCTCCAGCCGGAGGAGCTGATCGACGATCTCGCGCTGCGGTGTCTGGCGCCGTTGGCGCACTGCGCTCCCGCGCACGGGCGGCGGCTGGCCCAGACGCTGCTGGCGTGGCTGGAGACGCGGGGCGGGGCGCCGGAGGTGGCGGCCCGGCTGGGGGTGCATCCGCAGACGGTGCGGTACCGGTTACGGCAGATACGGGAGTTGTTCGGGGGGTCGGTGGACGATCCCGACCGGCGGTTCGAGCTGGAGCTGGTGTTGCGGGCGCGGCGGTTGCGGGGGTTGCTGGGCGACGGGGCCGAGTAGCGGGGCCTGAGGGGGCGGCTTCGGGCCGTCGCCGGGTGCGGGTCCGTCGTGGCTCGTCGCGCAGTTCCCCGCGCCCCTGGGGGCGATGACCCCTGAGGGCGTTGCCTGGTGGAGGGGGTATGGCTAGCCTGTGTTCGTCATGCCGATCGTTTGTTGGTATATCGAACGCTAGGAGGGGGCCGGTCGTGGGACGACTTGTGCCAGCCGTGACCCGGGCTCTCGACATACTCGAGCTCTTCCTGGACGGGGACGGCACGCTCTCCGCCCCCGACATCGTGCGCAAGCTGCAACTGCCGCGCACGACCGTCCACGAGCTGGTCACCACGCTCGCCGCCCGTAAGTACATCGTCCCGGTCGCGGGTCAGCCCGGCCGCTACCGGCTGGGCGTGCGGCCGTACCAGCTGGGCGCCCGCTACGCCGAGCACCTGGACCTGGCCGCCGAGGGACAGCAGGTCGCCCGGTCCGTCGCCGAGACCTGCGACGAGACCGTGCACGTGGCGATCCTGGAGGACACCGACGTCATCTACATCGCCAAGGTGGACTCCACGCACGCGGTGCGGATGGTGTCGGCGGCCGGCCGCCGGCTCCCCGCGCACTGCACCTCCGTCGGCAAGATGCTGCTGGCCTCCCTGCCCGAGCCGGAACTGGCCGCGCGTTTCCCCGACGGCGCGGAGCTGACCGCGATGACCCCGAACAGCATCACCGACCCGGCCGTCCTGCGGGAGACCCTCGCCGGGATCCGCACGCGGGGCGTCGCGGTGGAGAGCCGGGAGTCCAACCCGGACGTGTCCTGCGTCGCCGCCCCGGTGCGCGACCGCACCGGACAGGTCGTCGCCGCGCTGTCCATTTCCGTACCGATGATCCGCTGGAGCGACGACCGCCTGGGCGAGCTGGAGCAGCTCGCCGTCAAGGGCGCCGCCGAACTCTCCGAGCGACTGGGCCACAGGAGCATGGCATGACACTCGCGTTCGACGTCGCGGTCCGCGCGGAGGCGGAACTGGGCGAGGGGGCCACCTGGGACCCGGCCACCGGGCGGCTGCTGTGGATCGACATCCTCAACTCCCGGGTGCACACCTACCACCCCGCCACCGGCCGCCGCACCGTGCGCCGTACCGAGCAGCACGTGGGCGCGGTCAAGCCGCGCGCGGGCGGCGGCCTGGTGCTGAACCTGCGGGACGGCGTCGGACTCCTCGACCCCGACGACACCTTCCGCTGGCTGCACCGCGAACCGGTCGCCGGCCGCCGGGGCAACGACGCCGCCGTCGCCCCCGACGGCAGCCTCCTCGCGGGCACCATGCGCTACGACGAGGCGACCGGAGGCGGCACCCTGTCCCGGGTGACCGGCGACGGCACGGCCACCGTGCTGCTGGACGACGTGACGGTGAGCAACGGCACCGGCTGGAGCCCCGACGGCCGGCTGATGTACTACATCGACACGCCCACCCGCCGCGTCGACGTGTGCGACTTCGGCGAGGACGGCACGATCGCCGGCCGCCGGCCGCTCGCGGAGATCGAGGAGGGCGCCGGCTTCCCCGACGGCCTCACCGTCGACGCCGACGGCTGCGTGTGGGTGGCCCTGTGGGACGGGGGAGCGGTGCGCCGCTACACCCCGTCCGGCGAGCTGGACCGGGTGATCGAGCTGCCCGTCCCGCGCGTCACGTGCTGCGCCTTCGGCGGCCCGGGGCTGACCGACCTGTACGTGACCACGGCCCGCGTGGGCCTCACCGCCCCGCACCCGCTCGCCGGGTCCCTGCTGGTGGTCCCGGGCGCGGGCAAGGGCGTCGCCCAGCCCGCGTTCGCGGGCTGAGGCCGCGGCCGTACCGGCAGCCGCGTCGCGGGTGCTCGACCGGGTGCGGGCGCGTCCCGGCGGCCCCGCGCCGCCCGGTCACCGGGGCACGCATCGCCGGCCCGCCGGTGCGCGGACCGGTCGCCGGACACCGTCACCGCGCGGGTGCCGCCTCAGGTCAGGCCGGCCCCCTTGCGTTCCTCGGCGGTCAGCGGCGGGTCCGTCAGGGCGGGCTTCAACGGACCCGCCAGCGCCGCCACGAGGACCCGCGGGGACAGCAGCACCCCCGGGCCCCGCTCCAGCGACGTCACGTCGGTGACCCGCCGTGCGACGCGCCCGTTCCCGGTGGCCGTGTGCATCAGCCGGCCGACGTACGCGGCCGTCCACCGGTCGCGTGCGGACGGGCCGTCGTGCGTCGGGCCCGGGTAGAACACGTCCTGGCCCAGGGCGAGGTCCCAGGCCGGGACCGCCGGCCGGGCCACCGCGCGCTGCGCCCGGCGGGCGAGACCCGGCGTCCCCCAGCCGTGGCGCCGTACCGTCGCGCGCAGCGCCGCCGCACCCTGCGCCGCCACCGACATGCCGTGGCCGTACACGGGATTGAGCGCGGTCAGCGCGTCCCCGACCACCACCAGGTTCTCCGGCCACGCCTTCATCCGCTCGTAGAAGAAGCGGCGGTTGCCGGTGGCCCGGGTGAGCGACACCTCCGTCTCCGGGACCGCCGCGCCGAGCAGGTCGGCGATCAGCGGATGGCGCAGCTCCTCGCGGGCGTACCGCTCGAAGGCGGCCGTGTCGGAGGTGGGTTCGCCGCCCGTGGTGCCGAACAGGGTGACCAGCCAGCGGCCGTCCTCCACCGGGAGCAGCACCCCGCCGCGGCCCGGTCCGCCGGTACGCGGGTCCTGCTGCACGTTGACGACCGGGAAGCCGTCCCTGGCCCCCTCCGGGGCGCGGTAGAGACGGCTCGCGTACACCAGCCCGGTGTCCACCTCCCGGCGCTCGGGGGCGGGCAGTCCGGCGTCGGCCAGCCAGCGGGCGGTGCGGGAGGCGCGGCCCGTGGCGTCCACCACGAGACCGGCCCGCAGCGTGCGCTCGGTGCCGTCACGGGTGCGGACCCGGACGCCGTCGACGGCGGCGCGGGTCCCGTCGAGCGAGAGGACCTCGGTCCGGTCGAGCAGTTCGATCCGTCCGTCGGCGAGCACCTGCTCGCGCAGGGTCGCCTCCAGCAGGTCGCGCGTGCACAGCAGCATGAAGTGGGACTCGTCCCAGCGCCGGTACCAGCCGTACGGCGACAGCACCACCATGTTCGTGGTGACCGGCTGGCGGTGGGCGCCCGCGGCGCGCAGCCGGTCGACGGTCCCCGGCACGAGGTCCTCCAGGGCGTGCGCACCGCCCGACCACAGCTGGTGCGCGTGCCGGGCCTGCGGGACGCCGCGCCGCGGCCCGGGTCCTGCGGGCAGCGCGTCGCGCTCCACCACGGTGACCCGGGCGAACGGGGCGAGGGCCCGCGCGGCGAGCAGTCCGGCGACGGATCCGCCGAGCACGACGGCGGTGGCGGGACGTCCGTCCGCGGACGGGGGTCTTCTCTCTGGGGCGGCGGGCACGCTCTTCGTTCTCCTGACCTGTCGTCGGTTCTCAGTCGGCGGACGCGCCGCGGGGCACGGCCGCCCGGGGGTCCGCCGCGAGGGCGGCGGCCCGTTCCCGGACCGCCTCCACGACGTGGGGGCGGCGCAGTTCCCGGGAGACGGCGCCGATCTCCCGCAGCAGGTCGGTGGTGTCGGGGTCCTGGGTGCCCTCGTCGTCCGGCGCGCGGCGCCGGCACTCCACGGCCTCCAGGATCGACACGGCGTTCGCCAGGGCCACGGCCCGTTCCCGCGGGAACCCGAGGCCGAGGGCCGCCTCGCGCGTCCGGTCACGCCGGTCCTCGTCGATGTGCCGGGCCAGGGTGAGCAGTTCGTCCCGGATGAAGGTCTCGCGGCGGATCAGACGCAGTTCCGGGGTGGCGCGCAGCAGGAACGGCACGCCCCTGCCGTTGGCCGCGCGCACCAGCAGGTAGAGCGGGCGGAGCCGGTGGTGGGCGAGCCGGACGCGCCAGCGCTCGTGCAGGAACTGGCCGGCGTGCGGGAGGATGAAGCCCACCGCGATCAGGATGGCCGACAGGCAGGCGACGGGCGGCGCGAGGTCGGTGCTGAGCCAGTCCAGGTCGTGGCCGGTCCAGCGGGCGGCGACGGCGGTGAGCTTGGCCGCGTCGAAGACCAGGTTGAGCGCGTAGCCGACGCCGAGGAACTTCAGGCCCCACCGCAGCCAGGCGTCCAGCCCCGCGGTCTGCACCCAGTTCCACAGCAGCCGGCAGGTGATGAGGACGGCGACGGTGTGCGCGAGGAGGTACAGCAGGATCTGCTCGCGCATGAACGGCGTGGTCGCGTAGTAGGTGTCCAGGTCCCGCAGCCGCTCCTCGGAGGCGTCCGCGAGGAAGAACAGCACCCACAGGGCGACGATCACCCCGGAGTAGAGGGAGACCACCCAGCGCATGGCCCGCCGGGTGGCGGCGGAGCGGTCCGACAGCCCGTTGCGCCAGGCGATGATCAGCAGCAGGCAGGAGGCGCAGAACGCGGTGAGGAGCGAGTAGCACCACGGCGCCGATATGTTCGGCACCCCCGTGAGGCGGTTGACCCGGGCGATGGTCGTGGGCGCCACGAAGACGAAGACGGTGCAGGCGAGGAGGAGCAGCCCGCCCACCGCGCGCAGCAGCGGGTCCCGCCACAGCCGCACGATGGTGGGCAGCTTGATGATGAGGGCCGCGGTGAGGACGCCCGTCGGGATCCAGAAGGAGATGTAGAGGTCGCCGAGGACGTCCGACGGGGTGAGGGCGAGCGGGGCGGTCACCGGTGCGTTCCCCGCCGCCCGCGGTAGCCCAGGGCCCGCTGGAGGGGACCGGCGTCGGCGTCCCGGTCGTCCAGGAGGGTGCGCACGGCGGCGGCCATCCGGTGCCCGAACTCGTCGGCCTCCGCCTCCTCCGCCTCACGGGAGCCGTCGCGCGCGGCCATCGCGAGGGCGGCGTCCCAGTCCGGCGGGTCGGCCGTGAGGACCTGCTCGGCCGCCGTCGGGGCGTGGTGCCGGTGACCGGCGTGCATGTGCCACAACTCGTGGCCCAGGATGACCAGTTGATGCATGGCCTCCGCTCGCTCCTCCACGATGACCAGGTCGAAGTCCTGGAACTCCACCCACAGGCCGGTCACTTCGATCTCGTCCGGGAAGCGTTCGAACCGCAGGACGACGGGCCGTCCCCCGCGCCGCGCGCTCATCTCCTCGCACAGGACCCGGCACGCCGCCCGGACGTCCGTGAGGGGACCGGAGCGTCCGCGGAGCGCGGTGGCGAGGTCGCCGGCCAGGCGGCGCAGGACGGCGCGGGCGCGGGAGCGCCGCAGCGCGGAGGCGAGCCGTTCGGCCCGCGTCCGTGCGCCCGCGCCATCCATCGGATCCCCTCGCCCGTGCGACCGCCGCACCTCAGGCAGTTCGAGCGTACGCGGCCGGATGTGTCCGCGTCACGTGATCCGTGACCGCCGGGGGCGGGACGGTGTGCGCGGCGGACGAGTTCTGCCCCGGGCATTGACGCGTCACCCAGCGGCACTTACGGTCCCGTTCGAAGTTACGGGCGTCATCCGGGATATCGAACATGCGAGGCTCGCGGCACGAGATGAGCAGAGGGGCAGGGAGGCCGGTGACGCCCTCCCCGCAGCAGGACCCGACCCGTCGAAAGGACACGATGCGCACCGCCCGCTTCACCCTGGACCCCGCCTTCACCGTCGGCACGGTGGACCCCCGGCTGTTCGGCTCCTTCGTCGAGCACCTCGGCCGGTGCGTCTACACCGGCGTCTTCGAACCGGGCCACCCCGCCGCCGACGCCGACGGCATCCGCGGCGACGTCCTGGACCTGGTCCGCGAACTCGGTGTCACCGCCGTCCGCTACCCCGGCGGCAACTTCGTCTCCGGCTACCGCTGGGAGGACTCCGTCGGCCCCGTCGAGGAGCGCCCGCGCCGCCTCGACCTGGCCTGGCGGTCCACCGAGACCAACCGTTTCGGCCTGTCCGAGTTCATCTCCTTCCTGCGGAAGATCGGGCCGCAGGCCGAGCCGATGATGGCCCTCAACCTCGGCACCCGGGGCGTCGCCGAGGTCCTCCAGCTCCAGGAGTACGCCAACCACCCCGGCGGCACCGCCCTGTCGGACCTGCGCGTGGAGCACGGCGACAAGGACCCGTTCGGCATCCGGCTGTGGTGCCTGGGCAACGAGATGGACGGTCCCTGGCAGACCGGCCACAAGACCGCCGCCGAGTACGGCAGGATCGCCGCCGAGACCGCCCGCGCCATGCGCCAGATCGACCCCGGAGTGCAGCTCGTCGCCTGCGGCTCCTCGGGCCGCTCCATGCCGACCTTCGCCGAGTGGGAGGCCACCGTCCTGCAGGAGACGTACGACCTGGTCGACCACATCTCCCTGCACGCCTACTACGAGCCGCTCGACGGCGACGTGGACTCCTTCCTCGCCTCCGCCGTCGACATGGAGACCTTCATCGAGGACGTGGTGGCCACCTGCGACCACGTCGGGGCCCGGCTGAAGTCCCGGAAGAAGATCAACCTCTCGTTCGACGAGTGGAACGTCTGGTACATGTCCCGCACCCAGGAGCAGGTGAGCGCCCTCGACTGGCCCGAGGCGCCGCGGCTGCTGGAGGACAGCTACAGCGTCACGGACGCGGTGGTCCTCGGCTCCCTGCTGATCGCGCTGCTCCGGCACGCGGACCGGGTCACCGTCGCCTGCCTGGCCCAGCTGGTCAACGTCATCGCGCCGATCATGACCGAGCCGGGCGGTCCGGCCTGGCGGCAGACGACGTTCTTCCCGTTCGCCCAGGCCTCGAGGTACGGCCGCGGCGAGGTCCTCGACGTGCGCGTGGACTCCCCGACGTATGCCACGGCGAAGTACGGGGAGGCGGACCTGCTGCACGCGACCGCGGTGCGGGGCGAGGACGGCGCGGTCACCGTGTTCGCCGTCAACCGCTCCCGCACCGGGCCGCTGCCGCTGGACGTCGCGCTGAACGGGCTCGGCCTGACGTCCGTCGTCGAGCACAGCGTGCTCGCGGACGCCGACCCCGACGCCCGCAACACCCTCGACGAGCCCGAGCGTGTGGTCCCGCACGCGGCGGAGGGCACCACCCTGGACGGCGGCCGCCTCACGGCCGTGCTGGAGCCGCTGTCCTGGAACGTGATCCGGCTGGCGTGACGCGCGCCGCACGCCCGCGGGCCGGCGGGCTCACCTTCCCGGTGGGTCCACCGGCTCGACCGGGACGCCGCCGCGCGCCGCGCCCAGCAGCGTCAGCGTGACCTTCCCCGGCCCGGCCGCGGTGGTCCCGTCGGACAGCACCACCAGCGCCAGGGTGTTGGCGCCGCGGGTGCGCAGAATGCCGTTCGGCAGGGCGAAGGTGTGCTGCGGGCCGACGTCGTTGACGTACTGGCCCAGGTTCCAGCCGTTGAGGAAGACCTGTACCCGGTAGGCGCGCCCCGGGTCGTCCTCCAGGGTGAGCCCGACCGACGCGTCCAGTTCGGGTTCGAACCCGAGCCGGAAGCGGGTGCGGTACCAGGTGACGCCCTGCCGCCGCTCCTCGCGCGGGAACTCCGCCACCCGCCAGCGGCGGTCGTCGTGGTCCGGCAGGTGCCAGCCGCGCCGCTCCCCGTACAGGCCGCCGTTGTTGAACGGGCCGGTCACCCGCTCCGGGTCGGCGGCGCCCCGCACCCGCCACTCCACGGCGCGGTCGCCTCCCTCGAACTCCACGGCGACCAGCCCGCGCGCCGCCTTGTGGGCGTCCTCCCCGGGCTCCGTGCCGGCGTGCTGCATGGGCCGCACCAGCACCGACAGCACATGCTCGCCGGGGGTGCGCACCGCTCCGGGGACGTCGAACCGGGCCGTGGCCGTCCAGGTGCCGCGCTCGACGGTGTCCTCGTCGGGCGCCGGCATGCGGTGGGTCCCGAGCGGCCGGCCGTCCAGCCAGGCCATCAGCAGCCCCTGGGTGCCGGTGCTGTAGGACAGCGCCACCGACGGGATGCCGCCCAGGTCCTTCAGCCGTCCCCGGTACCAGACGTCGCCGTGGTGGAAGCCGTGGTCGTCCGCGAACAGCACGGGCCCGCCCTCGGGAACGGGCGTGGTGCTGTGGGACGTGGTGCGGCCGGCCACCGTCCAGGCGGAGTCGTCGAAGTCCGGGTCGGACTCCGGGTTCTCGGTGCGGAACCGCCAGCCGTCGAGGGCGGGCAGCGCCACCGCGCGCACGGCGGGCATCAGCCCCTCCATCACACGGCTGCGGGCGCGGCCGACGTAGGTCGGCACCGGCTCGCCGTTCCAGGTGACGTCGGCGATGCCGCGCGGCCCCCACACCTCCACACCGGTCTCCACGGTGACGTCACCGGTCAGGTGGAGCGTGGAGTCGCGCAGTTCCGCCGAGCGCAGCAGCGCGGGGCCGTACACCACGAGGGGTCCGGCCGGGGTCTCGTACGTCCACAGGCGCAGCGCGGTCTCGTCGTCGGCGAACAGCAGCACGAGGGGTGTCTCGGAGTCGCCGTCCTTGACCAGCACCCGGCTCAGGCCGCCCACGCCGAGCGGGGAGACGACGTTCAGCCGGCCCCGCTCGTAGGCCCAGGCGGGTTCGGTGTCCGCGCGGTCGGCGCCCGGCTGCTTCTCGCAGTCCAGCGCGAGCTGAGCGGTCTCCCCGTGGCGGCCGACGAACACCGCCACGTCCTGCCGCCCGGTGGAGACGCAGAGCATCGGCTGGGCGGTGGTGTACGCCAGCTTGCGGTGGCCCAGGCGCAGACCGGAGGCGATCAGCTTGGTGTCGCCGGCGGCCAGGGTGACCGGCACCTCGACCCCGGTGTCGGGCAGCAGGGCGCGCACCTCCTCCCCGGTGTCGTTGCGCACCACGAAGAACCGCGCGCCGGTGTCGCGGTTGACCAGCCGGCGCACCGTCAGCCGGCCGTCCGCGGCGCGCTCCTCGCCGTCCCCGTCCGCTTCCAGCCGGGCCAGGTCGGGCACGGTGCGGACCAGATGGCCGAGCTGCTGGACGGCGGCCATGTTCGGCGCGGACTGGCGCCCCTCGTCGAGCACCGCCCCGTAGTCGTACGAGGTGTAGACGCCCGGTCCGGGCAGCCAGCCCCACGACGTCCCGCCGAACCCCATGCCGGTGTGGTGCACCGTGACCCGGTCGGCGAGCGCGGTGAGATGGCGCCGCCGCTCGTGCGCCGCGTCGTGGATCTCGCGCACCCGCGCGTAGCCCTCACCGGCGGACAGCGGCCCGCCCCAGGCGTCGGCGGCCCCGCCCGCCACGGCGGTGAGACCGGCCGTGGGCGGCCCGTCCCCGCCGGTGAAGCCCTCGCCGTCCAGCACGGGCACGTCGATGCGGTCGGCGCGCACCTTCGCGTACAGCCGGGTCCGGTGGGCCCGCGCCGCCGGGTCACCGGCCGGCACCGGACGCCCGTCCTCCAGCCGGTACAGCAGCACCGTCCCGCCGCCCGCGGTGTACAGGTGCCGTACGGCGACGGCGTCGACGGCGGCGAGCCACGCCTCGGCGTGCCGCAGGTACTCGGGGTCGTCGGTGCGGGCGGAGCCCGGGGCGGCCGTCAGCCAGCCGGGGAGGCCGCCGGCGTCCAGGTCCGCGCCCAGGTAGGGGCCGGGCCGCAGCACCACGTACAGCCGCTCCTCGGCGGCGACCGAGAGGAAACGGTTCAGGTCCCGCACCCCGGTGAAGTCGTGGACGCCGGGCGCGGGGGAGTGGACGTTCCACGGCACCGGCACGTCGACGGCGTTGAAGCCGTGGCCGCGCAGCTTCTGCAGCACGTCCCGCCACAGCGACGGGCTGGGCAGCCGGAACGGGTGGACCTCGGCGGACCACAGCACCAGGCGCGCGCCGTCGACCAGCAGGGAGTGCCGGTCGTACGTGACGCGATGGCGCCGGCCGTCGGCCTCCGGCGGCGGGGGCGGCGGTCCGGTCGGCACGACGCGTGGCCCCTGCGGGCCGGTCGCCGCCCCGCCGCTGCCGGCCAGCGCGAGGCCGAGCGCGGCCGTGCCGGCCAGGGCGGTGAAGGTGCGCCTGCTGAGCTCCAAGGGAGCGCCTCCTGGTCTGTGCCACAAGCGGTGCTGGTGGGTCATTGTCCCCGAACCGGAACGTCCCTCGTTCACACGGGAGTCCCGCCGCGCCCGTGGCGTCCGCCGGCGGTGTCACGCGGTGTTCACCGGCGGTATGCGGACCGGGAGTGAATGGCCGGAGTTCGCCCTGTCCGGCTGTCGCGGCGCTCCATACGATGCGAGCGCTCCCGGTCTTCACCGCTCCTTCATGCCTCCTTCACGAAGCCGGGGCCGCATGCCCGCGCATTTTTGGCATGTGCATGACTCTTCAACCATCGCACCGCACCAACCCCCCACCCCAAGGACGGAGAACCATGGCTGGAGGCCTGCTCCTCGGCGTCGCGGCGGCCACGCTGCTCGCCGCCGCGCTGCCCGCGCACAACCCGGGATCCTCTTTCGAGGACCCGCCGCCGGACAAGATCGTCATCAAGGTCGCCACGGTGAACGGGTCGGGATGCCCCGCCGGTACCGCGGCGGTCGCCGTCTCGGGCGACAACACCGCGTTCACCGTGACCTACAGCGACTACCTCGCCCAGGCCGGCGGCGACTCCGCCCCCACGGCCGCCCGCAAGAACTGCCAGCTCAGCCTGCTCGTCCACGTGCCGGCCGGCTTCACCTACGCCATCGCCAGCGCGGACTACCGCGGCTTCGCCGCGCTCGAGCGCGGCGCGCGGGGCACCCAGCGGGCCTCGTACTACTTCCAGGGGTCGCCCAACACCGAGTACCGCACGCACAACTTCGCGGGCCCGTACGACGACAACTGGCAGGCCACCGACGAGACCGACTGGGCGCAGCTCGTCTACGCGCCGTGCGGCGTGCAGCGGAACTTCAACATCAACACGGAGCTGAGAGTGAGCGCCGGGAGCGACCCGTCCAAGGTCAGCTTCATGACGATGGACTCCACGGACGGCGACATCAGCACGGTGTACCACCTGGCCTGGAAGGAGTGCCCGGAGAAGTGACGTGACGGCGGGGGCGGGCGAGGACCCGCCCCCGCCCGCCGCCCTCCACCGCCGCGGCGGCCAGTCGGTCATGAAGGACGTCGACGGGGACCTGGTCGTCCACCGCTCCTACGACGGCAACGGCAACGGCACACCCGAGCTGGGCGTCAACCAGCTGGACCAGGGCAGCGGCCGGCCGGGCGCCTACTGATTGGGGCGGGGCAGGTCCGCCCTGTCCCGCGTACCGTCCCGGCCCCGCAGATGGCGCGAGCGCAGGGCCACCTCGAGGGCGAACCGGTGGTCGGGGTCGGCGAGCCGGTCGCCCAGATGGGCGTCCAGCGTCCGCAGCCGGTAGCGGACGGTCTGGGCGTGCACCCCCAGCATCTCGCCGACCTGCTCGGCGGGGGCGCGGGTCGAGACGTGCACCCGGAGGGTCTCGACGAGACGGTCGCGCCGTTTGGCGGTCAGCCCGTCGAGCGGCGCCAGTTCGCGGGCGGCGAGGTGGTCGACGAGGGCGGGGTCGGACAACAGCCACAGCGTCGTCAGATGGTCCTCGCAGCGGACCAGCGGGGCGTCCGGCACGACACCGTCGTCGACGAGCTGGAGCACCCGGCGGGCCCAGCGCACGGAGTCCGCGGCCTGGGCGACCGGCACGGTCAGGCCCACCGCGGCACGGGTGCCGGACAGGGCCGTGCGGAGCATCTGAAGGCGTTCGGGGGTGAGTTCACCCGGCACGAGCAGATGCGGCTGGGGGATGTCGAAGTCGGCGAGGACGTCGCTGTCGAGCCCCGCCTGGATGTGCTCGGGGACCGGGGGGCGCAGGGCGACGAGGAAACACGTCCGGGGCAGCTCCCAGGCGGCGGAGGCGCACAGCTCGGACACCGTTGTCCTGGGGAGCGGGGAGGCGGCCAGAAGGAGGTGTAACAGCTGTCTTCGTAACGCGGACACCTCCGACGCGGCTCTCTCCCGCACCTCCGTGTATCCCTCCCGGGTGACGGACTCCAGCTCCTCGACGTACGCGAACAGGGCGTCGGCGAAGGCGAGGACCAGGGCGGGCGAGAGGCTGTGCTGCCGTCCCAGCGTCTTGGCCCGGCGCAGCGCGATGCGCGCGCCCAGCCGGTAGGCGCCCTGGAGCACCTCCAGGTCACGGCCCTCGTAGGCCTCGACGCGGCCGAACCGGCGCAGGAGGTCGTCCCGCAGTTCCGAGCTGGTGCCGGGGTCGGCCACCCGGTCCACGAAGGCGGTGAGCGCTTGCTCGACGCCCTGGCGGATGGCGTGTCCGTCCGGTCCGTTGAGCAGCCTGCCGTACACCGGGTAGGCGCGGGTGACCTCGGTCCGTATCTCGTTCAGCAGCCCCGGCAGCAGGGGCCGCATGAAGGCGGCGAACTGCCGGGGGAGCGGGTCGAGCGGCTCACCGAGCACCGAAGGACGTGCGACTGAGGGCATGACTGATCC
Source organism: Streptomyces althioticus (assembly GCA_014649355.1). Classification (GTDB taxonomy): domain Bacteria; phylum Actinomycetota; class Actinomycetes; order Streptomycetales; family Streptomycetaceae; genus Streptomyces; species Streptomyces althioticus. The sequence goes on along the minus strand of BMSW01000003.1, from coordinate 515,540 downwards.
CTTGCTCTCCGACCTGTCCGGCAAGCGGCCCGACCGGGAAACGCCCCGCGGGGACGAGGCCCGGCCGGGCCGCCACGTGCACCGGTCCGAGAAGCTGACGGTAAGTCAACTAAATTGTCTTGTACACCTCTTGGGCAGAAACCGCTTCACAGAAGCTTCACCTGACGGCGCTGTGCCAGTGCTCCGCCAGCACCTGGCCGGCGCGGGGAACGGCGGTGCCGGGCGCGTTGAGGCCGGTGAGACGGGTCTGCGTGTCGTTCAGGGTCAGGCTGTTGTTCCCGGAGGGCGAGGGCAGTCCGGTCTTCGCGTTGACCGCGGCGTTGATGAGGCCGATGTTCAGCCCGCAGCCGCTGGCGGCCGGGACCGCGAAGGTGCTGTCGTTCTGGACGGCGCCGGTGAGGTCGATCCGGCTCATCTCACCGGCCGGGTCGGCGGTGCCGTCCCCCTGGAAGAAGGTCATGCCGAAGTCCGGGTAGTTGCGGTTCTCGGGCAGCAGCACGATCGGGTTGGCGGCCGTGCCGATGTAGCACTTGCTGCCGAGCAGCGGGTTTTCCAGGTGGATGCGGACCGGCAGGGCGACGATGGGCATGTCGGTCAGCACGCCGGCGGTCTGGTTGAAGTCGTAGGGCGCGCCGACCGACTCCATGGTCGCGGTGATCTTGTTGAGGCTGGAGTTCTCCAGCGACTCGCACAGACCGGTGATGACGGGAATGGCGCTCGGACACATCAGGCCGAGCAGTCCGCCGGGCACGGTGGCCGGTTCGGCGACCAGCGCGCCGCCGGGCGGGGCCACCACCGTGCTGGTGCCGTCCGCGTTCTGCACGATGCCGATCTGCAGGTTCGTCCTCCCGGTGACGACGGTGGTGTCGCCCAGCTTGATGGAGCCGCCGGAGGAGGTGGACACCACGCACTGCGGGGTCTTCTCGAAGCCGTCGGCGGCCAGCATCGCCGGAGCGTCCACGGGGCAGCGGGTGAAGGGGGCCCACTCGCCGTTCAGCGCGGGCTCGGCGGCGGTCGCCGTGCCGAGGGAGGCGAAGGCGCCCAGCGCGGTGAGCGCGGAGACGGTGGCGAGTCTCGTGCGGGGGGTGAACGCGTGCATGGTGGTGGCCTTTCTCGTGGGGAGGGGGCTGCCGGTCCGGTCGGCTCAGCGCTCGGCGACCGGGATCTGGAAGGGCTGGAGGTCCTCCGTGCACTGGCCCCTGGTCTCCGGGGTCTCGAACACCGGGACGAGGGGGGTGCAGGTCTGGCCCTGGACCTGCTTGATGTGGTTGCCGGGACCGGAGACGGAGGCGGTGAGCAGCGGGTCGAGGTCCTCGCCGCCGGTGCCGCAGCCGGTGAAGGCCGGGATGGTCACCTCGCCGGCCAGCGGGCCTCCGGTGAGCAGCGTGTAGCCGACGACGTCCTCGCCGATGGCCTGTTCCGCCTTGCCGTACAGCACCACGTGGTCGCCGGGGAACGTCGCGGGATCCGGTTCGACGGAGGTGAGGGACTTCTCGGTCCGGCAGGAGGGACCCACGTCCAGGGGGACGCCGTTGACCTCGAGCGCGGTGACCTGGGCGATCAGGGGGACCCGCACATGGGTCACCGTCGTCGTGAACAGGTCGGAGTAGCTCATCTCCATCCGTGCGTCGATCCTCATCGGACCGATCTGCTTCAGCACCATGGTGGCCTTCACCGGGGTGAAGTCGAAGGAGAGGAAGGTGCTGTCGTAGGGCGGCGTCTCCGGGCGTCCCTGGTAGTCGAACCTGCCGTACGTCGTCAGCACCATGACCAGGCGCTCGGGGTCGGGCGGTTCGTCGATCGGGAACTGGAACTCCCCCCCGTCGATCAGCACGCAGGACGGCGGAAGGTACGAAGCGGCCTTCTGCTTCTTCACGTTGGCGTAGCCCGTGACGTAGGCGTTGATCGACAGGGGCGTGGGCGGATTGTCCTCGCCGTAGCGGCAGGGCGGGACGTCGCGGTCGGCGGCGGCCCCCGGCACGCTCTCCGCCGTCCCGCCGGACCGGCCCTCCTGTCGCTCCCGCGGTCCGCTCCCCGGCGCGGGGGACGTCCCGTCGGGCGCCGGCGCGGACGGCGGGGCGCTCGTCCCCGGCAGGCCCGGGGCGGCCGGCACGGTGACCAGCAGCCCGTCGTCCGGCGCGTCCTCGGCCAGGGCGCAGTCGACCGCCGGTATGCCGGTCGCCTCGCCGTCGCCGGAGCCGTCAGCCGGACCGGGCGTCAGGCCGAGCACCAGATCGCCCGCGGTGAAGGTCAGGTCGCCGTCGCCCTGCCCCGTGACCGAGGGGACGTCGCCCGTCGTGGTGAGCGTCAGCGGCCCGGATTCCGGCAGGGCGGCGGGGGCGGAGCCGCCCCGCCAGAGCGCCGTGGCGGTGGCCGCGTCCTGGGCGACGGCGACGGCGAGCGCCGTGACGGCGCGCACCTCGGTCACGTCGCTCCCCGCCAGGCCCGCCACCGCCTCCGCCGGGAGCTCCACGGCGGTGGTGACACCGGCGGGCGAGAACGCCTCACCCGCCCGCGTGTGCTGCGGGAACTCCGCGGAGATCCGCACCGTCGCGGGAACCGGCCCCGAGGGGAACGCGCAGACGTAGGGGAGTGCGGCGTCGACCTCCTGGGTGTCGGCGGCCGAGGCCGTGGCCGGGACCAGGGCGGCGAGCACGACGAACGCGGCCGTCGCGGTGAGCGCGGCGCGGGCTCGGCGGGACCGTGGGGTGACGGTTCGTGGGGCTCTCATACAACTCCGCTCGGCGGCAGGGACGGTGTCGGTGGGGTCCGGGGCGGAGCCCGCGAACGCCCGGCCGGGGGAGGCCGGCCGGGCGGGGCGAGCGGGATCGGTTACGGGTTGGAGCCGACGATGGTCGGGATGGTGCTGGTGCCGGACACCTTGACGGCGTAGTTGCCCTTGAAGGTGGGCTTGGTGCTGGTCGTGACGATCGCGCCGCAGTTGACGGGGTTGCTGACCGCGAGCTCGCCGGCGACGCTGTTGACCGCCAGGACGCCGGTGCTGTTGGTGTAGGTGGCCGAGGCCTTGCCCGACACCGTGAAGGTGCAGACGCCGGCCTTGACGTTGGCCGTGACGTTGCCGATGTAGCCCGTGGTGACGCCGGTCGAGGCGCTGTAGTCCACCGCGACGACGTCCCAGGGGGTGACGGCCACGGTGGTGACGTTGCCCAGGACGCTGGTGCACGGAGCGCCGGAGGAGCCGAAGTTCATGGTGTTGATGGCGGCGACGGTCGCCGGGTTGCCCGTGGCGCTCGCCATCGTCCCGCTCGCGTTCGACGCGGTGCAGGTCATCGGGATGGTGGCGGTCAGCACGATGTTGCCGACGTTCGTGGCCTGGAAGGCGGCCGGTGACGGGCTGACGGTCCACACCGTGGAGGGCGCCGCCGAGGCGGTGCCGGCGGTCAGCGCCAGAGCGGCCGCGGCCGCACACGCCGCGACGGCTGTTTTCCTCAGGTAATGCGTCATGGTCCGGGTACTCCTCGAGGGTTGTGGGTGGGGTGCCAGCCATGACGTTACTGGCGGTAAAGTCGGCCGAACAATGAGGCGTTCAAAGATTTTTCCGGGAAAGGGGACAAGCTGTTCCCTGGGTGAGGGAATTCCGGTCCGTATTCATCACGAGCCGTCAAGGAATGAGGGAGCGGCCGGTGCCGAAGGGTGCCTCCCGGCGGGCGTGCGGGGCGGGACGAGGTGCTCACCCGCAGACAGTTTCCGAGGGCATTCTTGTGTCCGCGATGACAGGTTCCGCGGGGCGTGGGCCGGTCTCCCGGAAAACTCGTCATGCGGTGTTGCCCGCTGAGGTTACTCGGCCGTAACGTGCCGGTGCGGTGCTCGGCTCCTGGCCGCCGCCCCCGGTGGACGGAGCCACGACGGACGTGTTCCCGGCCCTCACCCTCCCGCCGGCCGGGGCGTTCGTCGGCGGGATCTCGCGCCGCCCCGCCCCCCGGCGGCCCGAGATCCCGCCCTGTCCCCGGGGAGGGGCGGGGCCCGGTGTGTTGTCTGCGTGGTGACAAGTCGCGGAGGGCGGCGCGCGCCCGCGGTGTGTGTCACGGACGTCCGCTGGAGGTGATATGGGAATCGAAGTAGTCGTCGAAGGGCTCACCAAGTCCTTCGGCAAGCAGAACATCTGGCGGGACGTGTCACTCACCCTTCCGGCCGGAGAAGTCAGTGTGATGCTGGGTCCTTCCGGCACCGGGAAAACCGTTTTCCTGAAGTCGCTCATCGGGCTCCTCAAACCCGAAAAGGGCCGTGTTCTCATCAACGGTGTGGACATGGTGAACAGTCCCGAGAAAGACATCTACGAGACCCGTAAACTGTTCGGTCTCATGTTCCAGGACGGAGCCCTTTTCGGGTCCCTGTCCCTTTTCGACAACATCGCCTTCCCGCTGCGGGAGCACACCCGCAAGAAGGAGTCCGAGATCCGCCGCATCGTCATGGAGCGGATCGAGGTCGTCGGGCTGCTGGGCGCGGAGGGGAAGCTTCCGGGCGAGATCAGCGGGGGCATGCGCAAGCGGGCCGGGCTGGCCCGCGCGCTCGTGCTCGACCCGCAGATCATCCTGTGCGACGAGCCGGACTCCGGGCTCGACCCGGTCCGCACCGCCTACCTCTCGCAGCTGCTGATCGACCTGAACGCGCAGATCGACGCGACGATGCTGATCGTCACCCACAACCTCGACATCGCCGCCACCGTGCCCGACAACATGGGGATGCTCTTCCGGCGCGAGCTGGTCACCTTCGGCCCGCGCGAGGTGCTGCTCACCAGCGAGGAGCCGGTCGTCTCCCAGTTCCTCGGCGGCCGGCGCGAGGGTCCCATCGGGATGTCCGAGGAGAAGGACGCGGCCACCCTCGCCGCCGAGGCGGACCGGGCGACGCCCGCCGCGCCCCGGGTGATCGTGCCGCAGCTCGAGCCGTCGCCGGGCCTTCCGCCGCGCCGGGCCGTCGCACGCCGCCGGGAGCGTGTCATGGGCATGATCGAAACGCTGCCGCCGGCCGCGCGCTCCGCCATCCGGGAGACCTACGCGCGGGACGCGGCGGCGGCCACCGTCACCGCGCCCGTGGCCGGGAGCGGCGCATGATCACCGGCGCGCTGCGCGAGACCGGCCGGCTCTTCGCGCTCGCCGCCGAGGTCAGCCGCGCCGTCTTCCGAAGACCCTTCCAGTTCCGCGAGTTCACCGAGCAGTTCTGGTTCGTCGCCAGCGTGACGATCCTGCCCGCCGCCCTCGTCTCGATCCCCTTCGGCGCCGTCATCGCCCTCCAGGTCGGCTCCCTCACCCAGCAGCTGGGCGCCCAGTCCTTCACCGGCGGCGCCAGCATCCTCGCCGTCGTCCAGCAGGCCAGCCCGCTCATCGTCGCCCTGCTCATCGCCGGCGCCGGCGGCTCCGCCATCTGCGCCGACCTCGGCTCCCGCACCATCCGCGAGGAACTCGACGCCATGGAGGTCATGGGCGTCTCCCCGGTGCAGCGGCTGGTCGTGCCCCGCGTCCTGGCCGCCATGGGCGTCGCGGTCCTGCTCAACGGCCTGGTCTCCGTCGTCGGCATCCTCGGCGGCTACTTCTTCAACGTCGTCATGCAGGGCGGCACCCCCGGCGCCTACCTCTCCAGCTTCTCCGCCCTCGCCCAGCTCCCCGACCTGTACGTCAGCGAACTCAAGGCGCTGGTCTTCGGGTTCATCGCCGGCATCGTCGCCGCCTACCGGGGCCTCAACCCGCGCGGCGGACCCAAGGGCGTCGGCGACGCCGTCAACCAGTCCGTCGTCATCACCTTCCTCCTGCTCTTCTTCGTCAACATGGTGATGACAGCCGTCTACCTCCAGATCGTCCCGCCGAAGGGAGGCTGAGGTCCGATGGCCTCCCCGCTCGCCCTGCTCGACCGCTCCGGCGACCACCTGCTGTTCTACCTGCGGGCCCTGCTGTGGATCCCGCGGACGCTGCGCCGGTACCTCAAGGAGGTGCAGCGCCTGCTGGCCGAGGTGGCCTTCGGCTCCGGCGGCCTCGGCGTCGTCGGCGGCACCGTCGGCGTGATGATCGCCATGACGCTCTTCACCGGCACCGTCGTCGGACTCCAGGGCCACGCGGCCCTCGACCAGATCGGCACGGCCGCGTTCACCGGCTTCGTCTCCGCCTACTTCAACACCCGGGAGATCGCCCCCCTGGTGGCCGGCCTCGCCCTCTCCGCGACCGTCGGCGCCGGCTTCACCGCCCAGCTCGGCGCCATGCGCATCAACGAGGAGGTCGACGCCCTGGAGGGCATGGGCATCCGCTCCATGCCCTATCTGGTCACCACCCGCATCATCGCCGGCGTCGTCGCCATCGTCCCGCTCTACGCGATCGGGCTGCTCTCCTCCTACGTCGCCTCCCGCACCGTGACCGTGCTGTTCAACGGCCAGTCACGCGGCACGTACGACCACTACTTCAACCTCTTCCTCTCCCCGACGGACGTGCTGCTCTCCGTGCTGAAAGTCCTGATCTTCAGCGTGATGGTGATCCTCGCCCACTGCTACTACGGCTTCCGCGCCTCGGGCGGCCCCGCCGGCGTCGGCGTCGCCGTCGGACGGTCCGTGCGCAACGCCATCGTCCTGATCAGCGTCACCGACTTCTTCCTGTCGCTCGCCCTGTGGGGCGCGACCACGACCGTGAAGGTGGCGGGGTGAGATGAGCGGACCCTGGGAAGCCCGAGGACACACGCTGCGCCGCCGGCTCGCCGGAGTGGTGTTCGTGCTGGTGCCCGCCCTGCTGATCTGGCTGGCCGTCGCCGTCTACGACAAGAAGTTCACCTCTTCCGACCCGGTGGTCGTCGAGACCGGCAGCGTCGGCAACCAGATGCACCCGGGCGCCGAGGTGAAACTGCGCGGCGTCGTCGTCGGCGAGGTCCGCGCCGTCGACGCCACCGGCGACGGCGCCCGCCTCACCCTCGCCATGAAGCCCGGCACGCTGGACGCCGTCCCCTCCGACGTCCGCGCCCAGATGCTGCCGACCACGCTGTTCGGCGAGCGGTTCGTGGCCCTGGTGCCGCCCGAGAACCCCTCGCCCGAGCCGCTGGCCGCCGGAGCCGTCATCCCCCAGGACCGCTCCGCCAACGCCGTCGAACTCCAGCAGGTGCTCGACGACGTCCTGCCGATGCTCACCGCCGTCCAGCCGCAGAAGCTAGCCGCGACCCTCTCCGCCGTCTCCCAGGCCCTGGAAGGACGCGGCGACCAGCTCGGCCGGACACTCGAGCGGCTGGAGCGGCACCTGGCCGAGTTCAACCCGCACCTGCCCGCCCTCAACCGCGACCTCAGGGAACTCGTGAAGGTCAGCCACGTCTACGCGGACGCCGCGCCCGACATCCTCACGGCGCTCACCGACTTCACCACCACCAGCGGCACCCTCGCCGAGAAGGAGGCCGAACTCGCCTCCGCCCTCGGCGCCACCACCCGGACGGCCGAGGACGTGACCGCCTTCCTGCGCGAGAACCGGCGCAACCTCATCCGCCTCTCCGCCGCCGGCCGGCCCACCCTCGAACTGCTCGCCGAGTACTCCTCCTCCTTCCCGTGCACCCTGCGCACCCTCGCCGAGTTCGTCCCGGCGATGGACCGGGCGCTCGGCAAGGGCACCGGCCGGCCCGGCATCCACGTCGACGTCACCTCCGTCGCCGCGCGCGGCGCCTACCGCCCCGGCCGCGACACCCCGGTGTACGAGGCGGGAGGCGGCCCGCGCTGCCCCTCCGTGCCGTACGTCGGCGCGCTGCCCCGGCCCACCGCGCGGGCCGCGTCCGCCGCGGCCGCCGAGGACCTCGGGCCCGTCAACTCCCCGGCGGAGAACGACCTCGTGAACGAACTGCTCGCACCCGCCGCCGGCGCGGCCCCCGGCGACCTGCCCGACTGGAGCACCCTCCTCGTCGGCCCCGTCTACCGCGGTACGGAGGTGACCCTCGGATGACCAGAGCCGACACCGGGCACACCCGGCGCCGCTCGCTGACCGGCCCCCTGCTGAAGTCCCTCGTCTTCGTGGTGGTGACCGCCCTCGCCACCACCGTGCTCGGCCTCGGCGTCGCCGGCTCCGGCACGGGTGGCGGCGGCCGCGTCTACCAGGCCCTCTTCACCGACGTCACCGGGCTCCGGGAAGGCGACAGCGTACGCGTCTCCGGCGTCACGGTCGGCGAGGTGACCGACGTACGCGTCGTCCAACGACGGCTCGCGCAGGTCACGTTCACCGTCCGCGAGGACCGCCGGCTGCCCCGCTCCACCACCGCCGCGGTGAAGTACCTCAACATGGTCGGCCAGCGCTACGTGTCCCTCGGACGGGGCAGCGGCGACCTCGGCGGCACCCTGGAGGAGGGCGCCACCGTGCCGCTGGACCGCACCACCCCCGCGCTCGACCTGACCCTCCTCTTCAACGGCTTCAAGCCGCTGTTCGAAGGGCTCTCCCCGCAGGACGTCAACGAACTCGCCACCTCCATCGTGCAGGTCCTCCAGGGCGAGGGCGCCACCGTCGACAGCCTGATCCGCCGCATCGGCTCGCTCAGCACCACCGTCGCCGCCAAGGACAAGGTGATCGGCGCGGTCGTGAAGAACCTCACCACCGTCCTGGACACCCTCAACGACCGCGAGGACAGCTTCGACGACCTCGTCGTCACCCTGCGCGCACTCGTCTCCGGCTTCGACGAGGACCGCAAGCCCCTCGGGCGGGCCGTCGCGGCCATGGGCGACCTGACCACCGTGACCGCCGACCTCCTCGACGACGGGCGCGCGCCCCTCAAGCGGGACATCCGCGAACTGGGCCGCCTCTCCCGCAACCTCGGCGACCACACCCCGCAGATCGAGAGCTTCCTCGAGCGCACCCCCGCCAAGATGACCGCCCTGGCCCGGCTGTCCTCCTACGGATCGTGGTTCAACCTCTACCTCTGCGAGGCACGGGTGAGCGGCGTGACCACCTCCGACGGTTCCGAACCCCCGACCGGTATCGCCGTCACCGAATCGAGGTGCCGCGGATGAGACGCCCGCGCATGAAGCCGGTCAAGGACCGCAACCCCGTCGCCGTCGGCATCGCCGGCCTGCTCGCCCTCGCCCTGCTCGGCGGCCTCGCGTACGGCGCGGACCGGCTCCCCTTCACCGGCGGCACCGGCTACAGCGCCGACTTCACCGAGGCCGCGGGCCTCGACGAGGGCGACGAGGTGCGCATCGCCGGCGTGAAGGTCGGCCAGGTCACCGGCGTCGCGCTGGACGGCGCCAAGGTGAAGGTGTCCTTCGAGGTGGAGGACGCCTGGATCGGCGACCGCAGCACCGCCGCCATCGCCGTCAAGACCGTCCTCGGCGACAAGTACCTGGCCGTCGACCCGCTCGGCTCCCGGCCGCAGGACCCCGGCAGCCGCATCCCGTCCACCCGCACCACCTCCCCCTACGACGTCACCCAGGCCTTCCAGGACCTCAGCGGCACCGTCGACGCCATCGACACCCGCCGGCTCGCGGAGAGCTTCGAGACCATCTCCGACACCTTCAAGGACTCCCCGCCCCACGTCAGCAAGGCCGCCACCGGCCTCTCCGACCTGTCCCGCTCCGTCTCCAGGCGCGACGCGGAACTCTCCCGGCTCCTCCAGGGCAGCGCCCGCTTCAGCAAGACGCTGGAGAACAAGAAGTCCAGCTTCGAGACCCTCATCGAGGACGGCGGCTCCCTGCTCGGCGAACTGAAGAAGCGGCGGGCCGCCATCAGCGCCCTGCTCAAGGGCAGCCGCGACCTCGGCTCCGAACTGCGCGGCCTGGTGAAGGACAACGAGAAGCAGCTCGGCCCCACCCTCAAGGCCCTCGGCCGGGTCACCGGCGTTCTGGAGAAGAACAACGAGCAGCTCGGCAGGACGCTCGCCCTGGTCGGCCCGTACTACCGGCTGGTCGGCAACACCCTCGGCAACGGCCGCTGGTTCGACAGCTACCTGTGCGGCGTCGTGCCCCGCGACTACCTGCCGGAGACGTCCCAGCCCGAGAGCGGATGCCTGCCGCCGAAACAGCCGGCCAAGGCCCAGGGGAGCGGTGCGCGATGACCCGACGCAGAAAGATCCTCGGCGGACTCCTCGCCCTGGTCGTGCTCGCCGCGGGCGGCCTCACCGCCGCCTCGGCCCTGTCCCCCGACGGCCTGCGCCTCACCGCCTACTTCGACCGCGTCGTCGGCGTCCACGCAGGATCCGACCTGCGCATCCTCGGCGTGCGGGTCGGCGAGGTGGAGTCGGTGCGGCCCCAGGGCACCACCGTCCGCGTGGACCTGCGCCTCGACGAAGGCATCAAGGTCCCCGAGAACGCGCGGGCCGTCGTCGTCGCCCCCAGCATCGTCGCCGACCGCTACGTGCAGCTCACGCCCGCCCACAGCACCGGCCCCGCCCTCGCCGACGGCGCCGTCCTGCCCGCCTCCCGCAACCGCGTCCCCGTCGAGATCGACCAGATCTACGACTCGATCACCGATCTCGCCGACGCGCTCGGCCCGGACGGCGCCAACGCCGAGGGCGCCCTGTCCGGCCTGCTGCGGACCGGCGCGGCCAACCTCGACGGCAACGGCAAGGCCATCGGCGACAGCGTCGAGGAGTTCGGCAAGGCGGCCAAGACCCTGGACGGCAGCAGCGGCGACCTGTTCCGCACGCTCCGCAGCCTCCAGACCTTCACCACCATGCTCAAGGACAAGGACACCGACGTGCGCACCGCGCAGGAACGCCTCGACGAGGTCGTCGGCTTCTTCGCCGACAACAAGGACGACCTCACCGGCGCGCTCGAGGAACTCGGCAAGGCCCTCGGGCAGGTGAAGACCTTCATCGAGGACAACCGGGGCGAGCTCAAGAAGAACGTCGACCGGCTCGTCCCCCTCACCCGCACCCTCGTCGAGCAACGGGTCTCGCTGGCCGAGGCGCTGGACGTGGCGCCGCTCGCCGCCGGCAACGTCGTGAACGCCTACAACCCCGACACCCGCACCCTCGACGGCCGCGCGAACCTCAACGAGATCAGCATGGGCGGCCCCCTGCTGCCGCTGCCCGCCACCGGCGCCGTCAGCGGCTCGGCCCCCGCGACCGAGCGGAAGGGGGAGAGATGAGACGCGGCACGCGGACCCGCGAACGGGCCGCCTCGGCGCTCGGACGCGGCGCCCTCACCACCGGCCGGGTGGCGGGCCTGACCGTGGGCGGACTGATCGCCCTCGGCCTCGGCTTCACCCTCGCCGTCGGCGGCGTCACCGTCCTGCCGCAGGGCTTCGACGGCGTGGAGAATCTGCCGCTGCCCGGCGGCGCCGACCTCGGCGACCACCCCTACACCGTCACCGCCGAACTCGACGACGTCCTCAGCCTCGTCCCGCACTCAGCGGTACGGGTCAACGACGTCGCCGTCGGCCGGATCAGCCGCATCGAACTCGGCGACGACTGGACGGCCCGCGTCACCATGAAGATCAACGGCGACGTGCGGCTGCCCGCCGACGCCACCGCGCGCCTCGGCCAGTCCAGCCTCCTGGGCGAGAAGTACGTGCAGCTCGCCGCCCCGCCCGGCGGCGGGAACGGCCGGCTCTCCGACGGGAGCGTCATCCCGCTGTCCCGCACCAGCCGCAGCACCGAGGTGGAGGAGGTGTTCGGCGCGCTGTCCCTGCTGCTCAACGGCGGCGGCGTCAACCAGCTCCGCACCATCACCCGGGAACTCAACGCGGCGCTCGGCGGCCGGGAACCCGAGGTCCGCTCCATGCTCCGGCGGGTCTACACCCTGGTCACCGACCTCGACGACCACCGCGAGGACATCACCGACGCGCTCGACGCCGTCAACCGGCTGTCCTCCACCCTCGCCCACCGCAAGGACGACGTCGGAACCGTCCTCACCGGCCTCTCGCCCGGACTGAAGACGCTGGAGCGGCAGCGCGGCTCCCTCCTCACCATGCTGCGCTCCCTCGACACCCTCTCCGGCGTCGCCGTGTCCACCGTCGACGCGAGCAAGGACGACATGATCGCCGACCTCAGGGCCCTCGCGCCCACGCTGAAGGAGCTCGCCGACGCCGGGGCGGACCTGCCCGACGCGCTCCAGGTGCTGGTGACCTACCCGTTCACCGACGAGGTGCTGAACGGCGTGAAGGGCGACTACCTCAACGCCTACCTGAGCGTCGTCGCCCTCCCCGGGACCCAGGTGATCCCGCCGATCGACGACCCGCTCCCGCTGCCCTCCGCGACCGCGCCCACCGCACCGGCGTCCCCGGAGGCGGGTGACGGCTCGTGATCACCCTCGCCGTACGGCTGAAGAACCTCGCCTTCCTCCTCGTCGCCGTGCTCGCCCTGTCCTACCTCGGCATCCGCTACGCCGACCTCGGCCGCCACGTCGGCGTCGCCGACCACTACACCGTCGACGTGCGACTGCCGCGCACGGGCGGCCTGTTCACCCACGCCGACGTCACCTACCGAGGCGTCTCGGTGGGCCGCGTCGGCCCCGTCCGCCTCACCGACGACGGGGTCGTCGCCGAGCTGCGGATCAAGAAGTCGGCGCCCCGCATCCCCGCCGACACCAAGGCCGTGGTCGCCGCGCTCTCCGCCGTGGGCGAGCAGTACATCGACCTGCGGCCCGAGAGCGACGGCTCCCCCTACCTGACGGACGGCGCCCGCATCGACCAGGCGGACACCCAGGTGCCCGCCCCCGTCACCGACGTCCTCGCCAGTGTGGACGACCTGGTGCGGTCGGTGCCGCAGGACGATCTGCGCACGGTCGTCGACGAGTTGGGGGAGGCCTTCGAAGGACACGGCGACGACCTCCAGGTGCTCCTCGACAGCGGCAGCGACTTCGTCGAGGCCGCCGACCGCGCCCTGCCGTCCACCGTCCTGCTCATCAACGACGGCGAGACCGTGCTGCGCACCCAGGCGCAGGAGGGCGCGGCCATCCGCGGCTTCGCCCGGGGCGCGGAGGAACTGGCCCGCGCCCTCAAGGGGTCCGACGCCGACCTGCGCCGCCTCCTCGCGGTCACCCCCGAGGCCGCCACCCAGGTCAGCGGTGTGCTGCGGGACCTCGACCCGAGCCTCGGCGTCGTGCTCGCCAACCTGCTCACCACCGCCGAGGTGGCCGTCACCCGGCAGCGGGGCATCGAGGAACTGCTCGTGACCTACCCGGCGGTCGTCTCCGCCGGCTCCACCGCCGTCGACGGAGGGAAGCTGAACATCGGCATGGCCGTCACCTTCTTCGACCCCCTGCCCTGCACCGCCGGATACGGCGCCACCCGCTACCGTAACGGCCTCGACCTCGGCACCGCCCCGCCCCTGAACACCGGCGCGGGCTGCACCGCCCCGCCGTCCACGGGCAAGAACGTGCGCGGCGCGGCCAACGCCCCCGGAGGCGGCGCGGTGCCCGAACCGGCCCGCCCCGGCTCCCTGCCCTCTGGCGGCAGCGACAGCGGCGCGGCACGGCAGTCCGGCGGTGCGGTGGCGCCCGGCGCGCTCGCCCTGCCCGGACAGAGCGGCGAGGCGCCGCGCGACCTGACGCACGTCCTCGCGCCCGCCCCGGGAGGCACCCGATGAGGCGGGCCCGGATCCTCGCCGGGACGGGACTCGCCCTGGCCCTCGGCTTCTGCGGCACGAGCGCCTGGACGTACGCCCAGGCACGCGCCGACGACGGTCTCGCGTACGGCAGGGAACGGGACGCGGCACTCGCCGACGGACGCCGGGCCCTCGCCGTGCTCACCACGATCGACGCCTCCACCCGGCAGCGTGCGGCGGGCAGCGTGCGGGACTGGCGCGGCGTCTCCACCGGGCCGCTGCGCGAGGAGCTCGGCGCCACCGCGGCCCGGGCGGGCGCCTCGGCGCGCGGCACGGTCACCGAGGCCGCCGTCACGGCGCTCGACACCCGCTCCGGCACGGCGAAGCTCATCGCCACCGTCCGCGTCGAGACCACCCCGGCCGGGACGGGGAAGCCGGCCGTCGACCGCAAGCGCCTGGAGGCGGTCCTGGCCCGCACCGGCGAGGACGTCTGGAAGGTGAAGGCGCTCAGCGCCGTCCCGGTCCAGGGGGAGGCCGTCCCGGTCCAGGGGGAGAGCGAGGAGAGCGCCCGATGAGACCGACGTGGCCGACCCGCGGCGCCGGCACGGAACAGGAGCCCGCCGACGAGGACGCGGGGGCGCAGGGACCGGAGGAGGGGCACGACGCCGGCCCCGGCGACGGGCTCGCGGACAGCGGTGCGGAACACGGTCGTTCGCCGGGCGCGCGGCTGAGGCGGGCGGTCGCGGCGGGGGCCGCCACGGTCCTGGTCCTCGGCGGCTGCGGCTTCCTGCGCGCGGCCCACGAGCTGCGGTCGGACGAGTCCGCCCGCAACCGGGCGCTCACCGACACCGAGGCCACCAGCCGGGTCGCCGGGGACGTCGGCAGCGCCCTCGCCCGGATCTTCTCCTACACGCCCGACGGCACCGCCGCCGCCGAGCGCTCCGCACGCACCGCCCTCGACGGGAAGGCCGCCCGCCAGTACACCGCCCTCTTCGACCGCGTCCGCCAGGACCTCACCGCCCAGCGCGTCACCCTGAGCACCCGCGCCGTCCGCACCGGCGTGGTGGAACTCGACGGGGACCGGGCCCGCCTGCTGGTCTTCCTCGACCAGACCTCCCGCCGCGGCGACGACGCGGCGACCACCGCGGCGGCGCAGCTCACGGTCACGGCACGGCTCGAGGACGACCGGTGGCGGATCGTCGACATCAAGGCCCGCTGACATGCGCGGGAGACAGGAGCACCCCATGGAACGACCGGCCCGCCGCCGCGTGCCGCGCCGTCTGCGGACGCCGTACGCGCCGGCCCTCGTCCTCGCCCTCGTCGCCGCCGGGTTCGCCGCGTGGGCGGGCCAGGACTGGTACGCCGCGGCCCACGACGACCGGGCCGCCTACGCCGTGCAGCGGGACCGGGCGCTCGCCGCGGGGGAGCAGGCCGTGCAGAACCTCAACACCCTCGACCACCGCGACCTGGACCGGGGACTCGACCTCTGGGAGGCGTCGACGACGGGAGAGCTGCATGAGCAACTCACCGCCGGCCGTGACGACTTCGCCGGCCAGGTGAAGGAGGCGGAGACGGTCAGCACGGCCCGGGTGCTGTCGGGAGCCGTCACCGAACTCGACGACCGGGCCGGGCGCGCCCGCGTGCTGGTCGCGCTGCGCGTCACCGTCCGGGCGGCCGACGGGACCCGGAGCGACAAGGACAGCCGCATGCTCGGCGAACTCACCCGGACCGACGGCCGCTGGAAGCTGAGCGCGCTCGGCCAGGCGCCCGTCGGCGGCGCACCGGCCGGCTGACCGGCCCCGCACCGCACCGGCCGGCCGCACCGAGGAGGACACCCCACCATGTCGACGACCCGTCACCACATCAACCGCCAGCGACTCCGCCAGGCCCGCGCCGCCCGGCCGGAGGTCGTGGAGATCCGACCCCGGCCCGGCACGCGCGGTGCGGCCGGGCCCCGTGGACCCCGGGCGGCCGAGGAGAAGGCGAGCGGCCCCGCCCGCCCCCGCCCGCGCCGCCCCTGGGGCCTGGCGGCGCTCTGCGCGCTGACCGTGCTCCTCGGCGCCTTCGCGGGCTGGGCCCACGCGGAGGCCGAGTCGCTGCGCGCCGAACCCGCGCTGAGCAACACCGCGTTGACCGACGTCGCCCGCACCAGCGAGGTCAAGGGGCAGGTGGCCGAGGCCGTCGACCGGCTGTTCTCCTACGACCACGCGGATCCCGCGGCCTTCGACAAGGCCGCGAAGGATCTCCTGACCGGGAAGGCCGTCGACCAGCACCGGGACCTGTTCGCCGACGTCCGCGAGCGGGCCGACGCGCGGAAGGCGGTGATCACCACGGCGGTCACCGAGACCGCGGTCGAACGGATCGACGGCGACCGGGCGCGGGTCCTCGTCTACGCCGACCAGAGCAGCGTGGCCACCGCGGGCGGGAAGGCGGCCGCGCAACAGGACGACGGCGTGTACGCGGCGGCGATGCTCGCGGTGGACACGGTCCACCGCGACGGCCGCTGGCTGATCACGTCCCTGGACACCTTCGACCGCACGTAGCCGCGGGGCGCGGCGGCCGGGCGCGGCGGGACGCCGCCACGCACCTCGGGCGCCGCGTCTCCGCGGCGCCACCGGCACACCCGCACCGTCAGGAACTCGGCACGTGCGGGCCATGCGCCCGACCGCACCACGCGCCCCCGGCGCGGCACCCCGCGCGTCGGCCCCGCAGAGCCACTGCACCACCCGGCGCCCCGCACGTCCGCCCCGGCAGGGGCGCTGCACGACCCGGCACTTGCTCGTCGGCCCCCGTAGGGCCCTGCACCACCCCGCGCGCCCGCCCCGGCAGGGGCGCTGCACGACCCGGCGCCCCGCACGTCCGCCCCGGAAGGGGCGCTGCACGACGCGGCACCTGCTCGTCGGCCCCCCCGTAGGGGCCCTGCACCACCCCGCACGTCCGTCCCGGCAGGGGCGCTGCACGACCCGGCACCTGCTCGTCGGCCCCCGTAGGGGCCCTGCACCACCCCGCACGTCCGTCCCGGCAGGGGCGTAGCACGACCGGCACTTGCTCGTCGGCCCCCGTAGGGGCCCTGCACCACCCGCATGCCCGCCCCGGCAGGGGCCCTGCATCACCCGTATGCCCGCCCCGGCAGGGGCCCTGCACGACCCGGCACCCCGCGCGCCCGCCCCCGCAGGGTCACTGCACCACCCCGCACGCCCGCCCCGGCAGGGGCCCCGCACCGCACCCGGATCCGACAGGAGTGACGCCCATGTCCGTTCGACGACCCCGTCGCCGGTACTCCGGCCGGGCCCGCAGGGGGCTGCGGGCGAGTGCGCTCGCCGTGGCGGCCATGGCGGCCCTGACCGCCTCGCAGGGGCCCGCCCTTCTCCGGGACGGCACGAAGGCCCGGGCCGAACCGGCGGGCGACGGCGGGAGGCCGGCGCCCGCGGGGAATCCGTACGCCGAGCTCGCCCCGCCGGGCGACGGCTCGTACCACACGGAGCTCCCGCCCCTGCGCACCGCGACGGCCGCGCCCGCCTCACCCGTGCTGCACCGGCAGGTCCGCACCGAGTCGGGCATCCCGGCCACCGTGCTGCGCGCCTACCGCGCCGCCGAGTCCTCGGTCGCCAGGACGGACCCCGCCTGCCGGCTGCCCTGGGAACTGCTGGCCGCCATCGGCAAGGTCGAGTCGGGGCAGGCCCGCGGTGGCGCGGTGGACGCGAACGGCACGACGCTCGGCCGCATCACGGGACCGCCCCTCGACGGCCGGGGTTTCGCACTGATCCGGGACACGGACGGCGGCGCCCACGACGGCGACACCGTCTACGACCGGGCCGTGGGACCGATGCAGTTCCTGCCGTCCACCTGGGCCCGCTGGGGCACGGACGGCAACGGCGACGGCCGCGCCGACCCGAACAACATCTTCGACGCGGCGCTGGCGGCCGGCCACTACCTGTGCGCCGGCGACCGGGACCTGCGCCGCCCGGCGGACCTGGACCGGGCGGTCCTGAGCTACAACCACTCCCGCTCCTACCTGCGCCTGGTCCGGTACTGGCTGGCGTTCTACAGCCGCGGGGTGCACGCCGTGCCCGACGGCGAGGGCGTCGTCCCGCGCAGCCCCGGCGCGGGCGGCGACACCCCGGCGACCGAACCGGTCGACGGCGGCGGCGGGGGCCGTGGGGGAGGCGTGGTCATCGGACCGCAGCCCAGCCCCTCCGGCGGCACGGGGCCGACCCCGCGTCCTTCCCCGTCCGTCCCGGGCAGCCCGGACCCCACGTCGCCGTCCCCCGGGCCCAGCACGTCCCCGCCCGCCTCGCCGGCCGACCCCCCGACGAGCCAGGAGCCCACGGAACCGCCCGTCGAGTCCCCGACAGAGAGCGCCGAGCCCTCACCGGACCCGACCACCCCGGCCCCCTGCTCCCCGGAGCCGACCGACCCGGACCCCGGGCCCACGGCCTCACCGTCGGGCACCGACGCCCCCTGCCCCACCCCGACGGAGACGTCGGCGGAGCAGTGAGGGGGAAGCCGACGCGGGTGACCGGCCGGGTGTCTCAGCCCGCCGCCTGTCCCATCCCCGCCGCGTCGGGCCAGCTCTGCGCCCCCGGCCAGCCCGTCGCCGGGGCCATGGACAGCCCGTCCGTGCCCCGCACCTGGGCGGCCGTCAGCCCGCCGCGCGCCGGGACGCCGGGCGGGGTCGGCCCGGTGGCCGGCGGGACCTGCACCGGCGCGGGAGCGGGAGCGGGCGCCGCGAACGCGGCCGCCGGAGCGAGGGGCGGCGCCGCCGGGGCGGGCTGAGGTGCCGGCTCCGGGTACGCCGCCGGCTGCGGAAACTGCTGAGGCTGAGGCTGCGGCTGGGGCACGGGGACCGGCTGCGGCACGGGCCGGGGGGCGGGCTGCGGCCGGGGCGCCTCCTGCGGCACGGGCTGAGGCTCCGGCTGCGGCAGTCCCGCCGCGGCCGGCACCGGCATCCCGCCGCCCGGGCCCACCGCAGGGGCGGACGCGGCGGCGGGGAGCGGCATGCCGGCGCCGGCGGCCTGTGCGAGGCCGCGCGTCCCGGCCCCGTTGGTCTGGCTCACCAGGCGGTCCACCGCCGCCGTGCCCGAGCTGTAGGCGGTCCCTGTGGCCTGCTCGGACACGGCGGCTCCCCTCCTGGACGTCCCGTAGAGCACCTGTTCCAGGCCGGTCACCAGGCGACGGACGTCGACCTGGGGGCGGACCACGAGACGCAGGAAGCGGCTGGACGAGCCGATCTTGTTGCCGCACTCACGCACCAGGATCCGGTGCTCGGTGAGCAGCCGGTCCCGCACCACGGTCCCCTCGGCGCCGACGGGCAGGCGCACGAAGAGGAAGTTGCCCTGCGAGGGGTAGACCGTGAGGCCGGGCAGCGAGGAGAGCTGGCCGGACATGTCCATCCGGTCGCGGCGCACCTGGTGCAGGCTCTGCGCGTACTCGGCCCCGTGCTCCTTCAGCATGAACACCACGTG
Source organism: Streptomyces althioticus (assembly GCA_014649355.1). GTDB lineage: Bacteria > Actinomycetota > Actinomycetes > Streptomycetales > Streptomycetaceae > Streptomyces > Streptomyces althioticus. The sequence goes on along the minus strand of BMSW01000003.1, from coordinate 496,635 downwards.
CTCCGCGAAGGAGTTGAGGTTCCACTTGGGCAGCATGGAGCGCACCCGCCCGGCCAGCGCCGGGTTGGCGACCAGATAGCCGAAGCGGATGCCGTGCAGACCGAAGTTCTTGCCGAGGCTGCGCAGCACGATGACGTTGGGGCGCAGCATCGCCTCCTGCACCACGCTCGGCTCGTTCTCGGCGTCGGCGAACTCCAGGAACGACTCGTCGATCACCACGAGGTCCAGGTCGGCCATGGCGTCCATGAACTGCACGACCGCGTGCTTGTGCAGGAAGCCGCCGTCGGGGTTGTTCGGGTTGCAGATGACGGCGACCCTGGTGCCTCGGGCGCGGATGAACTCGGCGTACTGCGCGAGGTCGAGGGCGAAGCCGCTGGACTCCTGGAGCGGGAACATGTCGACCCGCTTGCCGGTCTCCATCGGCTGGTCGGTCCAGCGGCCGAACGTCGGCACCGGCACGGCGAGCGACTCGCGCACCAGCAGATGGTCGATCCAGGTGATGAGTTCCGTCGACCCGTTGCCCATCGCCACGCACTGCGGCGGCAGCTGGAGGAGGCTGCACAGCTCGGCGGTGATGGTGTCCGCGCTGCTCGGGTAGTACGTGATGATGTCGCGCAGCCGGGCCGCCATCTCCTCGAACATGGCGGGGGTGGGGAAGTACGGGTTGCAGGGAATGCAGAAGTCCACCGGGCCGGCCCCGTCGCTCTCCCTCGTCAGCGCCGCCATCGACGGGCTGTGCGCCGCGGTGCTGCGGAACAACGAGGTGACGTTGTCGGGCAAGGGAACCTCCGTGTGCGGCGGGCCCGCCGGGGACGTGACGGGCCCGTCATGCCTGGGTGGCCCGCGCGGGGGAGCACGGGCCACCCAGGAGTACGGAGCGGGACGGTGTCCCGTTCAGCACGTGTGAGGAAAATGTGAGGACGTCACGTGAGCGTGCTCACACCGAACGGCGGCTCACGTCCCGAAGGAGTGCACCGTCGTCGTCCGGTACGTCTCGCCCGGCCGCAGCACGGTCGAGGGGAACGCCGGCTGGTTCGGGGAGTCCGGGAAGTGCTGGGTCTCCAGGCACAGCCCGTCGCCCTGCCGGTACACCCGGCCGCCGCTGCCGACGAGGGTGCCGTCGAGGAAGTTGCCGGAGTAGAACTGCAGGCCCGGCTCGTTCGTCGCGATGCGCAGGGTGCGTCCCGAGGCCGGGTCACGCAGGGTCGCCGCGTGCTCCGGACGGGCGGTGACGCCCTTGTCCAGCACCCAGTTGTGGTCGAAGCCCTGCCCGTACAGCAGTTGCTGATGGGCGGTGCGGATGTCCCGGCCGACCGGCTTGGCGCGCCGGAAGTCGAACGGGGTGGCCGCGACCTTCGCCCGCTCACCGGTGGGGATCAGGCCCGCGTCGACCGGCGTGTAGCGGGAGGCGGCGATCGACAGTTCGTGGTCCGTGATGCCTCCGCTGCCCTCGCCGGCCAGGTTCCAGTAGACGTGGCTGGTGAGGTTGACGACCGTGGGCCGGTCGGTGACGGCCTCGTAGTCGACGCGCCAGTCGCCGTGCCGGGTGAGGGTGTACGTCACCTTGGTGCGCAGGGTGCCCGGATAGCCCATCTCCCCGTCGGCGGACGTGTAGTACAGGTGCAGGCCCACGTCGGAGCCGCGGGTGAACGGCTCGACGTCCCAGACCCGCTTGTCGAAACCCTGCTCGCCGCCGTGCAGGCTGTTGTCGCCGTCGTTGACGGAGAGCTGGTACCGGGTGCCGTCGAGGGTGAAGGTCCCCTCGCCGATGCGGTTGCCGTACCGGCCGATCAGCGCCCCGAAGTACGGGCTGGAGGCGACGTACTCCTCCAGGGTGCGCAGGCCGAGGGAGACGTTGGCGTACCGGCCGCGCCGGTCGGGGATCTCCAGCGAGTGGACGATGCCGCCGTAGGAGAGGACCCCCATCCGGGTGCCGCCGTTCTCCAGTGTCCAGCGGTCCACCCGGGTGCCGTCGGCGAGCCTGCCGAACGGCTTCCGTACCGGCCTGCCCCCGCCCTTGGACGAGGCGTGCGCCGTCCCGCCCCAGGCCGTGGTGGCCACTCCGGCCGCGGCGGCTCCCGCGATGACCGTGCGTCTGTTCAGTTCCATCAGTGCGGCTCCCTGAAGGGAAGGGGCCCCGCCGGGCGGCGGGGCCCGGGCTGACTTACGAACCGACCTTGCGCTTGTTCCACACGTCGAAGCCGACCGCGGCCAGCAGGGCGAGGCCCTTGATGACCTGCTGCCAGTCGGTGCCGACGCTGAGGAGGTTCATGCCGTTGTTCAGCACGCCGAGGACGAGACCGCCGATGATGGCGCCGAGGACGGTGCCGACACCGCCGCTCATGGAGGCCCCGCCGATGAACGCCGAGGCGATCGCCTCGAGTTCGAAGTTGAGGCCCGCCTTCGGCGAGGCCGCGTTCAGCCGGGCGGCGACCACCAGACCGGCCAGGGCCGCGAGCATGCCCATGTTGAGGAAGACGGCGAAGGTGACCTTCTTGTCCTTCACGCCGGACAGTTTGGCCGCCGGCAGGTTGCCGCCGATGGCGTAGATGTGGCGGCCGAAGACGGCGTTGCGCATCACGTAGCTGTAGCCGACCACCAGCACGCCCAGGACCAGCAGCACGATGGGGGTGCCCTTGTAGCTGGCGAGCAGCAGGGTGACCGTGAGGATCGCGGCGGTCACCGCGACCAGCTTGAGCAGGAAGAGGTTGCGCGGCAGCACGTCCAGCGAGAACGACTTCTGCCGCCTGCGGTCGCGGACCTCCTGGAGGACGACGGCGGCGATGAGCACGAAGCCCAGCAGCAGCGTGAGGTTGTGGTAGTTGGTGTCCGGGCCGACCTCAGGGAGGAAGCCGTTGCCGATCTTCTGCTCACCCTCGGGGAACGGGCCGAGGGTCTGGCCCTCCAGGTAGATCTCCGTGAGTCCGCGGAAGATCAGCATGCCCGCGAGGGTGACGATGAACGACGGTATGCCGCCGTACGCGATGAGGAACCCCTGCACGGCCCCGGAGACCGCGCCGATGACCAGGCACAGCGCCACGGCCAGCGGCCAGGGCATGTCGTTCTTGACCATGAGCACGGCGGCCAGGGCGCCGACGAACGCCGTCAGCGATCCCACCGACAGGTCGATGTGGCCGGCGATGATGACCAGCATCATGCCGATCGCGAGGATCAGGATGTGGCTGTTCTGCAGCACCAGGTTGGACACGTTGCGCGGCAGCAGCAGGTCGCCGTCGGTCCACACCGCGAACAGCGTCACGATCAGGCCGAGGGCGATCAGCATGCCGTACTGCCGCATGTTGCGGCGCAGGCCGTCCAGGACCAGCCCCCACAGTCCGCCGTTCCCGGCCCCGCCGCCCTTGCCGGACGGCGCCGGCGCCGGCGTCTTGGCGGTCACATCCGTGCTCATCGGGTTACCTCTTTGTCCTTCGTCATCTGACGCATCAGCGATTCCTGCGAGGCCTCGGACCGCGAGAACTCCCCGGTCAGCCGTCCGGCGGCCATGGTGTAGACGCGGTCGCACATGCCGAGCAGCTCCGGCAGCTCGGAGGAGATGAAGACCACCGCCTTGCCCTCGGCGGCCAGCCGGTCGATGACCGTGTAGATCTCGTACTTGGCGCCCACGTCGATGCCGCGGGTGGGCTCGTCGAGGATCAGCACGTCGGGGCCCGTGAAGATCCACTTGCTGAGGACGACCTTCTGCTGGTTGCCGCCCGACAGTTTGTCCACCGGCTCGAACACGGTCGGCGCCTTGATGTTCATGGAGGTGCGGAACGACTCGGCGACCTTCCGCTCCTCGTGCTCGTCGACCACACCGGCCCGCGCCACCTTGCCCAGCGCGCTCAGCGAGATGTTCCGGTTGATGGTGTCGATGAGGTTGAGCCCGTAGTGCTTGCGGTCCTCGGTGACGTACGCGATGCCGTGCCGCACCGCCTCGGCGACCGACTTCGTGCGGATCTCCTTGCCGTCCTTGAGCACCGTGCCGCCCGCGTACCGGCCGTAGGAGCGCCCGAAGACGCTCATCGCCAGCTCCGTGCGGCCGGCGCCCATCAGCCCCGCGATGCCGACGATCTCCCCGCGCCGCACGTGCAGCGACACGTCGTCGACCACCTTGCGGTACTGGTCGATGGGGTGGTGCACGGTCCAGTTGCGGATCTCCAGGGCGGGGGCGGTGCCCTCCTCCGGCTCGTGCGGGGTGCGCTCCGGGAAGCGGTTCTCCAGGTCCCGGCCGACCATGCCGCTGATGATCCGGTCCTCGGTGGTCTCCGGGGCCTTCACGTCGAGCGTCTCGATGGTGCGCCCGTCGCGCAGGATGGTCACCGAGTCGGCGACCCGCCGGATCTCGTTGAGCTTGTGCGAGATGATGATCGAGGTGATGCCCTGCTTCTTCAGCTCCAGGATCAGGTCCAGGAGCTTGCCGCTGTCCTCGTCGTTCAGCGCCGCGGTCGGCTCGTCGAGGATCAGCAGCTTCACCCGCTTCGACAGCGCCTTCGCGATCTCCACCAGCTGCTGCTTGCCGACGCCGATGTCGGCGACCCGGGTCTCCGGGTGGTCGTCGAGCCCCACCCGGCGCAGCACCTCGGTGGCGTGCCGCAGCGTCTCGTTCCAGTTGATGAAGCCGCGCGTGGAGTGTTCGTTGCCGAGGAAGATGTTCTCCGCGAGGGAGAGGAACGGCACCAGCGCCAGCTCCTGGTGGATGATGACGATGCCGCGCTGCTCGCTCGCCCGGATGTCCTTGAAGCGGCAGACCTCCCCCTCGAAGAGGATCTCGCCCTCGTAGGTGCCGTGGGGATGGACGCCGGAGAGCACCTTCATCAGGGTCGACTTGCCGGCGCCGTTCTCCCCGCAGACGGCGTGGACCTCGCCCTGCCGGACGGTCAGGTTGACGTCCGACAGCGCCTTGACGCCGGGAAAGGTCTTGACGATCGAGCGCATTTCCAGGACGGGTCCCGCCATGGTCGTGCCTTCCAATCCGAGTGGTCCGGCGGTTACTTGAGGTCGCTTTCCTTGTAGTAGCCGGAGTCGACGAGGGCCTTCTTGTAGTTGTCCTTGTTCACGGCGACCGGCTCCAGCAGGTACGCCGGCACCACCTTGGAGCCGTTGTCGTACGTCTTGGTGTCGTTGACCTCGGGCTTCTTGTCGTTGAGCAGGGCGTCCACCATGTCGGAGGCCACCTTCGCGAGCTGGCGGAGGTCCTTGTAGACGGTCATCGACTGCTGGCCCGCGATGATCGACTTCACCGAGGCGACCTCGGCGTCCTGGCCGGTGATGACGGGCAGCGGCTTGCTCGCGGTGCCGTAGCCGTCCGACTTCAGCGCGGACAGGATGCCGATGGAGATGCCGTCGTAAGGGGAGAGCACCGCGTCGACCTTGGCGCTCTTGTACGACTTGGTGAGGATGTCGTCCATGCGCCGCTGGGCGGTGGCGCCGTCCCAGCGCAGCGTGGTGACCTGGGTCAGCTCGGTCTGGCCGGAGCGGACGACGAGCTGCTTCTTGTCGATGTAGGGCTGCAGCACGTTCATCGCGCCCTGGAAGAAGTAGCGGGTGTTGTTGTCGTCGTTGGAGCCCGCGAACAGCTCGATGTTGAACGGGCCCTTCTCGCTGCCGTCCGCCAGGCCCAGCTGCTCGGCGATGTAGGTGCCCTGGAGCTCGCCGACCTTCTCGTTGTCGAAGGAGGCGTAGTAGTCGACGTTCTCGGTGCCGAGGATGAGGCGGTCGTAGGAGATCACCGGGATGTCGGCGTCGGCGGCCTGCTGGAGCACGTTGCCCAGCGACTTGTTGTCGATGGCCGCCACGATCAGGGCGTCCACGCCCTGCGTGATCATGTTCTCGATCTGCGACACCTGCTGGTCCGGCTCGTCCTCGCCGAACACCAGCTTGGTCTTGTAGCCCTTGGCCTCGAGGTTCTTCACGACGTTGTCGCCGTCGGCGATCCAGCGCTCGGAGGACTTGGTCGGCATCGCGATGCCGATGGTGGCTCCCTCGGAGCTGCCTTTGTTCTCCTCGCTGCCGCCCTCGCTGTTCTGGCCGCAGGCGGTCAGGGAGAGGGCGAGGGTGACGGCGGTGGCCGTGGCGGCGAATGCGGCTCTGCGGTTACGCATGATGATCTTCCTTGATCGTCGGGCGGGTCGGGCTGAGCGGTGACTCGGTGCGAGTCGGTGGTGCGGTGTGCGAAGCGGTGCCGTGACGGGCGGCTGAGAGGGCGTCACCCCCGGAGCCGGGCAGCGGGTGTGTGGGATTGTGCGCGGCTGTGTCCACTTGTGTGAAGCTGAGTTTCCGGAACGTTATGACGGGATGTCGAACCTGCGCAGGTCGCCCGGCAGACGCGAACCGAGCGGCGCCATACCGCCGTCGGCGCCGTGCCGCGCCAGCAGGTCCAGCGCCAGCCGGCCGCGCCGCACCCGCTCCTTCGCCGTGGACAGGGCGACCTCCCGCAGGTGGTGGCCGTACGGGTAGATGCCGGGCGCCTTGGCCAGCCCGAACTTCAGGTACACCGGGGCGCCGCGCCGGATCAGCTCCGCGACCTCGTACATCCGCACATAACCGCCCAGGTCGTCGGGCGCCTCGATGTACATGTCCATCGGGGCCGCCGACACCCGCCGGATCTCCGTGAGATGGGCGAGCGTCAGATCGCTGGGCACGTTGATCGAGTCCGCGCCCAGCTGCTCGTGCACCGCGAACGACGCCGGGTTGACCGGCCCCACGAGCGCCGAGACCTTCAGTGTGGTGTCCGCCGGGAGGATGCCCGCCGCCCGCGCCCGGTGCAGCGTCCACAGCACGCCCTCGTCGGCCACCAGCAGGCACTTCACGCCCAGTTCGGTGGCGCGCACCGCGTCCTCCACGCAGCCGGCCACCGCGTCGTGGCCCCGGGCGCGCAGTCCCGCTCCGTGCGAGTCGGTGCGGGTCGAGCCGCCGATGTCCCAGGTGCCGCGCGGGCCGGTGAACAGGCACAGTTCGATGTCCCGTTCCGCGGTCGCCTCGACCATCTCGGTGATCTCGGCGTCGGTCAGCATCCACACGCCGCTGCCCTGGCTGATCCGGTGCACCGGCACATCGAGGCGGGAGGCCTCCTTCAGCACCACCGCCAGCGCCTCGGGCCCCTCGCACGAGGGGACCTCGGTGCGCCAGCGGCCGCCGCCGGGGAAGGAGTGCGGCGAGGCGTCGGCGGGATCGAGGGCGGGCGCGCCCAGGCCGAGCGCGGTGAGCGCCTGCTCACCGGGCCTGCGGGGCGCCGTGGCGGAAGCGTCGGTCACAGGGTGTCCTTCGGTGTTCGATATGTCGGACGAGGTTCGCGGTCCGCGGCACGGGCCGGCCGGGTCCGGGGTGGGACGTCGGAGCGGGTGTTCGGGTCGGGGACGCGCCGGTACGAGGGCCGTCGGCTCGTCCTCGTACCGGCGCGGACTCAGGGACGCAGCAGGACCTTGCCCACCTTCGGATCCCCGGAGCCCACCAGCTCGATGGCGTCCGGGAACTCGGCGAGCGGCAGTTCGTGGGTGACCAGCGGCAGCGGGTCGAGCAGCCCGGCGCCGAACACCCGCACCGTGTGCGCCCAGGCGTCCGGCGGCGCGCCGAACACGGTGTGCACCTCCAGCTGCCGCACCACCAGGTCGGTCGGGTCCAGCCCGTCCGCGCCCGGCGCCGGGATGCCGGTGAGCACCAGCCGGCCGCCGCGCCGGAGCAGCCCGGCCGCGGTACGGGCCGCGTCGGCGGACCCGGCCGTCTCGATCACCACGTCCACGTCGTCCGGCAGCGGCCGGTCCTTGGTGCGGAAGTCGGTGGCCCCGAACCGGCGGGACAGCACCTCCCGGTCGTCCCGGGTGCCCACCACCAGCAGCTCGGCGGGCGAGGCGGCCGCGAGGAACTGCGCCGCGAACATGCCCAGTGTGCCGGTGCCGACCACCGCGACCCGCTCGCCCGGCACCGCGCGCGCCTTCAGGGCGGCGGCGGCGATGCACGCGGCCGGCTCCAGCAGCGCCGCAGCGGTCAGGTCGGCGTCGTCCGGCAGGGGGTGCAGCAGCCGCGCGGGCAGGGTCAGCGTGGGCGCCATGGCGCCGGGCTCCGTGAACCCGGTCTCCTCGTAGCCCGCCGTGCACAGCGTGGTCTCCCCGGCGTGACAGCGGTCGCACACCTGGCAGTTGCGGAAGCCCTCGCCGACCACTTTGCGCCCGACCAGACCCGCGGGTGCCCCGGCGCCGACGGCGGCGACGGTCCCGGACCACTCGTGGCCCGGGGTGAGCGGGTAACGGACGTACCCCTCAGGCCTGTTGCCCTGGTACACCTCGCGGTCGCTGCCGCAGATGCCGACCGCGTGGACGCGCACCAGCGCCTCCCCGGGCCCCGGTTCGCGGGGCTCGTGCGGGACCAGACGGTGGGCGCCGGGCGCCTCGACGACGACGGCGGTGCTCACTGTCCCGTGCCCTTCGGCTTGCGCTGCTCCCAGCCCTCGGCCCACAGGTCGAACCGGGCCTGCTGCTGCGGGAACTCGGCGGCCGCGTCGACGTCCAACTCGACGCCGAGGCCGGGCGCGTCGGAGAGGTGGAAGCAGCCGTCCTCCGGGTCCACCACGGGCGCGCCCTTGACCACCTTCTTGATCTCCGCGTCCGCGAAGTCGTTGAAGTGCTCCAGGATCTTGAAGTTCGGGGTGGTGAAGCCGACCTGCAGGGACGCGGCGGTGAGCACCGGGCCGCCGACGTTGTGCGGGGCGACCAGCGTGTAGTGGGTCTCCGCGGTCGCCGCGAGCTTGCGGGTCTCCCAGATGCCGCCGATGTGGCCGACGTCGGGCTGGATGATGTCGGCCGCCTGGCTCTCGAACAGCTCACGGAACTCGATGCGGTCGTGGATGCGTTCACCGGTCGCGACCGGCATGTGCACCTTCGCGGCGACCTTCTCCAGCGCCTTGAGGTTCTCCGGCGGCACCGGCTCCTCCAGCCACGCGGGCCGGAAGGGCGCCAGCTCGTGCGCGAGACGGACGGCGGTGGCGGGGGAGAAGCGGCCGTGCATCTCCAGCATCAACTCGGCCTCGGGACCGATCGCGTCCCGCACCGCCTCGATCAGGGAGACGGCGTACAGGGTCTCCTGGTGGTCGAGTTCGAAGTGGCCCGTGCCGAAGGGGTCGATCTTCAGCGCCCGGTACCCGCGCTCCATGACCGCGCGCGCCGCCTTGTGGTACGCCTCCGGGGTGCGCTCGGTGGTGTACCAGCCGTTGGCGTACGCCTTCACCTTGTCGGTGACCTTGCCGCCGAGAAGCTGCCAGACGGGGACGCCGAGCGCCTTGCCCTTGATGTCCCAGCAGGCCATCTCGACGACCGCGATGCCGGACATCACGATCTCCCCCGCGCGGCCGTAGTCGCCGTACTTCATGCGGCGGACCAGGTCCTCGACGGCGAACGGGTCGGAGCCGAGAATGTGGTTGGCCTCGGCCTCCTTCAGGTAGCCCAGGAGGGCGTCGGTGTGGCCGAGCATCCTGGTCTCGCCGACCCCGGTGATCCCCTCGTCGGTGTGCACCTGGACGTAGGTCAGGTTGCGCCACGGCGTCCCGACCACGTGTGTGCTGATTCCGGTGATGCGCACGGCAGTTGACCCCTCGCTGCGGTGGTGGACTGGCATCGGATGCGGCGGATCGACGCGTTCGATATTTCGTCACACGTTCGAAATGCTGGCGAGACAGTAAGGACGGTCCGGCGGGGGTGTCAATGGGTCGCGCACATAAGGGTTTCTCCGGTTTCGAAACCATTGCGTAAGGGTCCGCACCGAATCTTCACAGGAAGGCCTAGGAACCGGACCGGACCGGAACCTAACCTTCCCGCGTCATGGACTTTTGCCACCCGTGCCGACGGCACCTCAACGGAGCCCTGGCCTGCCCCGGTTGCGGCACGCCCGTCGAGTCGCTGCGCGACCGGCAGGGGCAGGGCGTGCCGACGGCGCCCGCGGGCGGCGACCCGGGTGTGCCGGCGCCCATGGAGGGCGGTGGGTACGGCGACGGCGACGCCCACCTGCGCGAGGACGTCGACCATGGCGCCTACCCCGACAACGATGCCTACGCGGACGACGACGACGCGCGCGACGACCGCGACGAGCGTGAGGACGTCGAGGCCGATGCGCCGACGCGGGGGCGGCGTGCCGCCCGGCGCCGGGGGCGGGAGCCGGGGGACGAGGACCGGGGCGGCGGGCAGAGCCGCCGGGACCGCAAGGCGGCGGCCCACCGCAGGCGCCGCAACCGCACCCTGATCGTCGTCGCGGGCTTCGTCCTCGCGGCCGGCGGGCTGAGTCTGGCCGAGCTGGGGCTGGACGCGCCCGGGTCGGAGGCCCGCCCGGCGGTCGCCGGCGAGGAGTCGGTCGACGGGGGCGCGGAGCAGGTCGGGCCGAGTGCCTCGAACAGCGCTGGTTCCGCCGTGGAGGCGGGGGCGCCCGGGACGTCACCCGGCCCGGGGGCGTCGGGGTCCGCCTCGGCGTCCGCGTCCTCTCCCGAGGACGAGGAGTCGGAAGGGGCGGACGAGGAGTCGGCGGAGGCGACCGGGTCATCGGCGCCCGCGGACGCGCCCGCGACCGAGCCGGCGACCCCGCCCGCCGAGGAGGACCCGCAGGAGACGGAGGCCCCCGGCCCCGGCCCGACCGCCGAGGAGCCGGAGCCGGAGCCCGAACCCGAGCCCGAACCCTCGGAGACCTGTAAGAAGTTCCTCTGGTGGTGCACCTGAAGGGCCACGTCCGGGACCACGTCCGGCTCGCACCCGCCCTGCTGCCGGTGGCCTGACCGGCGCCTACTGGCCCTTCGTGGACTGCTCGTTCGCCGTGGCCTCGGTCCGCCAGCCGAGAAGGATCGCGTGGAGTGCCTGTTCGGCGAGGCGGCAGGCGCGGTCGTTGCCCACGTTGCCGAGGTGGCCGAGCGACGCGATGCCGTGCAGCGTCCCCCAGAGGATCTTGCAGGCCTGGTCGGGGTCGGCAAGAGCCACGTCGTGTGCGGCCGACCAGGTGGTGATCAACTCCTGGAGGGCGTCGATGGCCGGCTGCACGACGCGCCGGCGTTCGTCCGCGTCGACCACCGGGTCGTTCATGACCTGGTACAGGTGTCGGTGCTCGCCGGCGAACCGGACGTACTCCGACGCGACGCGCGTCATGCGCCGGTCGACGTCGGGCTCCTGCATGGCCTGGTGGAACTCGGTCAGCATCAGGCGGTGGCCGTGCGCGACCAGTTCCAGTACGAGCGCGTCCTTGTTGGCGAAGTGCTGGTAGACCACGGGCGCGGAATATTCGACATCGGTGGCGATGCGCCGGATCGTCAGGGCTCCGACGCCCTCGGTCTCGAGGACGTGCAGTGCGGCCTCGATGATCCGCTCCCGGGTTCTCGCCCGTTCGCGGGCCCGTCTCGTGCTGGTCGGCATGTTCGTCACTTCGCTTCGATGGTGTCCTTCTGAACCCTAGTCCCCTTGACCGCGCCGACGGCACGCGTCATAGTTAACGGCGTTAGAAAATCTAACGTTGTTAACAACACAGAGTGAGGCAGGTCATGATTCACCACGTCAACCGCGCCACCATGAAGGCCACCGCGACGCCGGAGCAGATCGAGGCGGCGCTGGAGAGCTGGCGCGACCAGGGCCGGTCCAATCCCGCCGTCAAGTCCTTCGTCGTCGGCCGGGACCACGGTGGCGACTTCGAGTACAGTGCGGTGTTCGTCGTCGAGGACCTCGACGGACTGTTCGCCTACCTGACGCACCCGACCACCTACCGGACCGACCGCCTGGGGCTGCACCTGGTCGAACGGCTGGAGATCTTCGACGTCAGCGACGACGACGACCCCGACCTGAACGCGAAGATCCAGGAACTGCACAGGCGCCGCAACGAGCTCAACCCCCAGGTCGCCGGTCTGCTCGCCGACGTGCCCGCCTACACCGGCGCCGGCGTGGACGACTGACCGAGACCTCCTGGAAAAGAGAGACCGTCATGGCCAAGCATGTCGTCATCGGCGCCGGTTCCATCGGTACCAACGTCGCCCGTCTGCTCGCCGACCGCGGCGAGAGCGTCCGGATCGTCACGCGCAGCGGCTCCGGCCCCGAACACGGGCTGATCGAGCGGGTCGCGGCGGACGCGTCCGACCCGTCCCGCCTGACCGAGCTGTCCCGCGGCGCGGACGTGATCTACCACTGCGCCAATCCCCCCTCCTACACGATGTGGGAGCGGCTGTTGCCGCCCCTGCAGACGGCGGTCGTGGCCGCGGCCGCGGCGAACGACGCCGTCCTCGCGCTGACCGGCAGCCTCTACGCCTACGGTCCGCAGCCCGACGGCCGGATGGACGAACGCACCCCCATGGCCGCCGTCGGACGCTAGGGGCGCCTGCGCAGGCGCATGTGGGAGCAGGCGCTCGCCGGGGGCATCCGCACCGTCGAGGTCCGCGGCTCCGATTTCATCGGCAAGGACGCCAACGGCGTCTACCCCCTGCTCATCGAGCCGGCCCTGAAGAAGGGGAAGGCGGCCTGGATCCCCGCCCACCTGGACATGCCGCACACCTTCACCGTCAACGGCGACATGGCGCGGGCTCTCGTCACGCTGGCCCCGGACGAACGCGCGTGGGGCCGGCCCTGGCATGTGCCGTCCCCGCCGGCCGTCACCTTCCGCGAGCTGGCGCGGCGCTACGCCGACGCGGCGGGCAGGCCACCGGCCAAGCTGATCCAGATGCCGCGCTTCACGATGCGTGCGGCCGGGCTGGTCGTGCCGATGGCCCGCGAGGTGGCCGAGATGGACTACCAGTGGTACGCGCCGTTCCACATGGACGCGGCGGAGACGGCCGACACCTTCGGCCTGACCGCCACCGACCTCGACACGGCCGTCCGCGACGAGGTCGGCTGAGGTCCCGCCGCCGGACCGGAAGGTCACCGGTGCCGTGACCGTCCGTGGTCACGGCGGAACTACCGGCCGCTCTCCGGTTCCAGCATCCGCCGCAGCGCGTCCCGCAGGGCGACCCGCTCCGGGTCGGACAGCCCCGCCAGCGGCGCGCGGGCGAACCGGAGGGACTCCTGGAGGCCGCGCGCCACCCGCCGCCCCTCCTCCGTCGCCGCCGCCAGCTTCACGCGCCGGTCCGCCGGGTCCGGGCGGCGCTCCACCAGGCCGCGGGCCTCCAGCCGGTCCACGATGCCGGTGACGTTGGACGGCTCGCACTTCAGCCGCTGCGCCAGCCTCCGCATCGGCAGCGGCTCCAGGCTCAGCAGGCTCAGCAGCTTCGCCTGCGCCCCGGTCAGCGCGTGCTCGGCGGCGGCCTCCTCGTACTCCTCGTGGTAGCGCGCCACGACCGCGCCGATCAGCTCGACGACCTCCAGGGTGAGGCCGTCGGGGCGGCTGGGCGTGGTGCGGGGTGTGGCCATGCCCACCAGGGTACCCATGTGCTTGACATCCTGAAATATTCAGCAGCATGGTTGTTTCAGGTACTGAAGTATTCGAGGAAAGGTCCTCTTCATGTCCGACACCCCCACGCCCCCCGCCACCGCACGCGAATGGCAGCTGGCGAGCCGGCCGGTCGGCTGGCCCAAGCCGGAGGACTTCGCGTTCGTCGAGGCGGACGTCCGCACCCCGGGCGAGGGCCAGGTGCTGGTGCGCAACGAGTACCTCTCCGTCGACCCGTACATGCGCGGCCGCATGAGCGCCGCCAAGTCCTACGCCGCCCCCTACGAGCTGGGCAAGGCCATGCAGGGCGGCGCCGTCGGCGAGGTCGTCGCGTCGAACGCCGAGGGGATCTCCGTCGGCGACCACGTCCTGCACTTCCTCGGCTGGCGTGAGTACGCCGTCGTGGACGCGAAGACCGCCGTCAAGGTGGACCCCGAGGCCGCGCCCCTGTCCGCGTACCTGGGCGTGCTCGGCATGACCGGCCTCACCGCGTACGCGGGCCTGCTGCGCACCGCCTCCTTCAAGGAGGGCGACTCCGTCTTCGTGTCCGGCGCGGCCGGCGCCGTCGGCAGCCAGGTCGGCCAGATCGCCAAGCTCAAGGGCGCCTCCCGGGTGATCGGCTCCGCCGGCTCCGACGAGAAGGTCAAGCTCCTCACCGAGGAGTACGGCTTCGACGCCGCGTTCAACTACAAGAACGGCCCCGTGAGCGAGCAGCTGCGCGCCGCCGCCCCCGACGGCGTCGACGTGTACTTCGACAACGTGGGCGGCGACCACCTGGAGGCGGCCATCGGCTCCCTGAACCGGGACGGCCGCATCGCGATCTGCGGCGCCATCTCCGTCTACAACAACACCGAGCCCGCGCCCGGCCCCAAGAACCTCGCCCGCCTCATCCAGACCCGCGGCCGCATCGAGGGTTTCCTCGTCGGCGACCACTACGACATGCAGCCGCAGTTCGTCCAGGAGGTCGGCGCCTGGATCCGCTCCGGCGAGCTGAAGTACCGCGAGACGGTCGTCGAGGGCATCGAGAACACCCTGGACGCCTTCCTCGGCGTCCTGCGCGGCGACAACACCGGCAAGATGATCGTCAAGCTCTGACGGCCGGCGGACGGGGCCGGGCCGCCCGTGACGCGTGCCCGGACCGTCTCGTTGCGTACGGCGAGGGCCGCACCCTTGGACGTGGGGTGCGGCCCTGTCCCATGGGCCCGCCCGGGGTCCCGCTACAGTCCTCCCCATGCGCGATCTAGGGGCCGGTTTCCGGTACTTGCTGAAGGGTCAGAAGTGGGTCGGCCGGCACGGCCGGCAGTACGGCTTCGGGCTGCTGCCCGGCCTGATCACCCTGGTGCTGTACGCGGCCGCCCTGGTCGCCCTCGCCCTGTGGGGCTCCGACCTGATCGGCTGGGCGACCCCGTTCGCCGACGACTGGGCCGACCCGTGGGCGGGCCTCTTCCGCGGCTTCCTCACCGCCGTGCTGTTCGCCCTGGCCCTGCTGCTGTGCGTGCTCACCTTCACCGCGACGACCCTGCTCGTCGGGCAGCCCTTCTACGACAGCCTCTCCGAGAAGGTCGACCGTGACGTCTCGCCCGACGGCACCGCGCCCGAGTCGGACCTGCCGCTGTGGCGGGAGGTGTGGATCTCCGCCCGCGACAGCCTGCGCATCGTGGCGCGGGCGGCCGTGTGGGCGGTGTTGCTCTTCGCGCTCGGGTTCATCCCGGTCGCCGGGCAGACCGTCGTCCCGGTGATCGGCTTCTTCGTCACCGGTTTCTTCCTCACCGAGGAGCTCACCGCCGTCGCGCTCCAGCGGCGCGGTGTGGAGCTGCGCGAGCGCCTCGCCCTGCTGCGGTCCCGCAAGACCCTCGTGTGGGGCTTCGGCACCCCGCTCGCGGTCGCGTTCCTCGTGCCGTTCGTCGCGGTGTTCCTGATGCCCGGCGCCGTCGCCGGGGCCACCCTCATGGCGCGGGACCTCCTCGGCGAGGAGACCGAGGGCGACGACGGCGCCGCCGAGCCCGAGGAGGAGGGCGCCGACGCGTGACCGAGGTCCTCGCCGTCGCCGTCATCACCGTCCTCGCGGTGATCGCCCCGGGCGCCGACTTCGCCATGGTGGTCCGCAACAGTTACCTGTACGGCCGCCGCACCGGCCTGCTCGGCGCCGCCGGGGTGGCCGCCGGGGTCCTGGTGCACGTCACCTACACGATGCTCGGCGTGGGGCTGCTGATCGCCTCCTCCGCCTTCCTCTTCACGGTGGTCAAACTGACCGGCGCGGCCTACCTCGTGTACATCGGCGTCCGCACCTTCCGCACCCGCGCCGAGGTCACCGTCGACCTGGAGCACCGCACCGGCCTGACCCCGCTCGCCGCCCTGCGCACCGGGTTCCTGACCAACGTCCTCAACCCCAAGACGACGCTCTTCGTCGTCTCCACCTTCGCGCAGGTCGTCGACCCCGGCACCCCGCTCCTCCAGCAGGCGGGCTACGGCCTGTTCATGTCGCTGGCCCACCTGCTGTGGTTCGGCGTCGTCGCGCTGTTCTTCTCCCACGACCGGATGCGCGGCCTGATGCTGCGCGGCCAGCGGGTCCTCAACAAGGTGATCGGGACCGCGCTGGCCGGCCTCGGCGTCAGCCTCGCGCTCGCTCCGACGCACTGACCGCGACGGCCACGATCGCCCGCATCTGCGCGACGATGTCCAGCCGGTTCCGCACGAACTGCGGGTCGGTGACCTCCGTGGTGTTGCCCGCCCCGAACTCCAGGACCGGCGTGTGCACATGGCCGCCCGGCAGCGTGCCGTGCAGCCCCAGCCGGTCCCGCAGCAGCGTCGCCCGGTAGGCGATCTCGTTGGACAGGTAGTCGCCGCCGCCCCCGGCACGGGCCGTGGAGCCGGGCGTCGGCCCGTCCGGCCGCTCCACCGGCTCCGTGCCGCCCGCCGGGATCTCCGTCACGGCGGTGTTGTCGTACACCGGGAACCGCCCCGTCTCCGCCGCCACGATCGCCGCGTACGGCAGCGTCGTCGACGTCCACTGCGGCTGCGAGGCCGGGTCGGACACCGGGACGATCTCGGGCCGCCCGGTGTTCTCGTTGTCCCCGAAGCCGCCCCGCCAGGCGCCGTTGGTGCGCTCGACGTCGATGCGGCCCACCCGGCCCTGGCTCACCGTGGTGAACAGGTCGACCTCCGGCAGGTGCGGCCGCAGCGCCCGCTCCACCGTGCCGTCGGTGAAGTCCCGCCAGCGCACCGGGAACACGGCCGTCTCGACCCGCGCAGGGCCGCTCGCCGTCTCGATCACCGTGCCGTCCAGGGCCAGCGCGACCGCCCCCGACGGGTTGGAGATACGGATGTCCCGGTCCAGCGTGAACGGATCGAAGCCGGTCACCAGCACCCGCTTCAGGCCCTTGCCGTGCGGGTACCTGATCGCGGTCTGCCCGCGCGAGGTCTGCTCCAGGGTGTCGACCAGCCGCGCCCGCCGCTCCGCGTCCAGCCCGAACCGGGGTTCCCAGCCGCGCAGTTCACGCGTCATGCCGAGCCTCGCCCAGTACAGCGGCCGGTCGTCGTCCCGGCTCAGGTCGCCGCCCGCCGGGCCCCGGCCCTGCACCCGGTCCACCGCCCTGCGCCACAGCGCGGAGCCCTCCCGCTCCACGACCCGCCGCGCCTCCGCGTAGGAGCGGGCCCGGTCCAGGGCGCGGGCGAAGGCCGGCGCGACCGTGTCGAAGCCGGAACGCCGGAGTATCTCCTGCGGCGCGGCCTCGTCGAGGCGCAGCTCCTCGACGGTGGGCGGCGCCGCGGAACCGGGGGCCGCCGGTGCGGCGGCGGTGGCGGTGGCGGGGGAGGACAGGGCGGTCAGCAGGGCCAGA
Source organism: Streptomyces althioticus (assembly GCA_014649355.1). Lineage (GTDB taxonomy): Bacteria > Actinomycetota > Actinomycetes > Streptomycetales > Streptomycetaceae > Streptomyces > Streptomyces althioticus. Next base: position 479,425 of record BMSW01000003.1, on the reverse strand, counting down.
CCGAGCACACCGGTGCGCACACGGGGTGAGATCACAGGAGGGGGCCTTCCGTCGTCGTGGGGTACGGGTGGATGCCGGAAGGCCGCAGTATCGCGTGACCGGGGTGGATCACACCACGGTGCGCGGGGCACCCGCCCGACCGGCACGGGAACGCCCGTGGCCGAATGTGAAGGGTTCGTACGGGATTCCTCCCGTGGCCCGGATCCCCGGCCGCCCGAGCGGGTGAACGGTTAACGTCGGGGTCCTGCGGGGTACCCCATGTACAGCCCCGGCCCGGGACCCTGACCCCGGACCGGGGCTCATGTGTGTCCGGGGCCTTGGATTCCGGGACCCCGCCCCGGCGAACCGCTACCGCACCGAGAAGCCGTACACCGTCTCCGAGCGGAACACCTCGCCCGGCCGCAGGACCGTGCTCGGGAACTCCGGACGGTTGGGGGAGTCCGGGAAGTGCTGCGTCTCCAGCGCGATGCCCGCGCCCGGCTCGAACGGCTCCCCGATGTGGTCCGCCGTGTACACCTGCATCCCCGGCTCCGTGGTGGCGACCGTCAGCACCCGGCCCGACGCGGGGTCGTACAGCTCGGCCACCTCCTCGGCGGCCGCCGTCACCCCCTTGTCCAGCACGAAGTTGTCGTCGTAGCCGCCGCCCGCCTTGCGCGTCTCGCGGAAGTCGTAGCGGGTGCCGGAGACGTCCGCGAGCTCACCGGCCGGGATCAGATCGGGACCGGACGGCGTGTACCGGGACGCGGCCACCCGCAGCTCGTGCCCGCCCGCGGTGCCGGAACCCGCCAGGTTCCAGTACGTGTGGTTCGTCAGGTTCACGTGCGTCGGGGCGTCCGTCACCGCCTCGTACGCGATGTGCAGCGCGCCCCGCTCGTCCAGCGTGTAGGTCACCGTGACCTCCAGCCGGCCCGGGAAGCCCTCCTCGCCGTCCTCGGCGACCAGCGACAGCCGCAGCCCGTGCGCGACCTCGCCGGCGTCCCAGACGCGCTTGTCGAAGCCCCGCTCACCGCCGTGCAGCGAGTTCGGCCCGTCGTTCGGCGCGAGGACGTGCTCCGTGCCGTCCAGGGTGAAGCGGGCGCCCCCGATCCGGTTGGCGTACCGGCCGATCAGGGCGCCCAGGAAGGGCTCCGGGTGCGCGAGATAGCCGTCCAGGCCGTCGAACCCCAGCACCACGTTCCCGGTCCGCCCGTCCCGGTCCGGCACCTCGACGTCCTGCACGATCCCGCCGTACGACAGAATGCGTACCCGTACGCCCGCCCGCTCCAAGGCCCAGCGGTGCACCGGCGTGCCGTCGGAAAGTGTGCCGATGAGTTCGTTCATGTGCGAAACAATAGGTCACGGGCCCGGAGCCGTGACCGTCCGGTAGGCGATCTCCGCCAGCTCGGCCTGTCCGTCGACGCTCGGGTGGAACCAGTCCCAGCGGCTCAGCTGCGCCGTGCCGAACCGGTACGCGTACACCTCGCCGCCGTCGGTGCGGCAGCGGCGGTCCTTCGCGCACACCTCCCGCAGCACCTCGTTGTAGTCCTCCACGCGCTGCTGCACCGTCGCCCGCCGCTCGGTCGCCGCCGCGTCCGTCGCGTCCGCGTCGCCCAGCATCGACGGGCAGATCCCCAGCTTCCAGATCTGCTTGCCCAGCGCGCTGGTCCGCCCCTGCGACCACAGCCGCTTCAGGTCCGGCACGCTCGCCACGTACACCTGCGTCTTCGGCAGCGCCTCGCGCAGGGTGCGCATCGCCGCCTCGAAGTCCGCGCGGAACTCCTCCACCGGCGTCATCGCGGCCACGCTCTCCCGGCAGGCGTCGTTCGCCCCCACCATCACCGCCACCAGCTCCGGCTCCCGCTTCACCGCGCGCGCCATCTGCCCGGGCAGGTCCTCCATCCGGGCGCCGGTCACCGCGTAGTTCCAGCTCCGCCCGGCCGCCCCGGCCCGCCCCAGCAGCCGTACGGCCAGGCTGTCGATCTCCTCGCTGTCACCCGTCGCCCACGACACCTCCGGACAGTCCGTCAGCACCGCGCACGCGTCGAACCCCCGGGTGATGGAGTCGCCCACCGCGGCCACCGAGCCGGGGCGGGTGTCCCACAGCGGCGTCGGCCTGGGGGAAGGCGTCCCCGAAGCGGCCGCACCGGGCTTCTCCCCGCCGCCCGTGTCACAGCCCGCCACGCCGAACGCGACGGCCGCCACCACGGCGAGCACGGCCCGCGCACGGCGTCCCCGCCTCCGCGTCGCCTGCCTCATCCGCCGCCTCCCCGAGCGTCCCACCACGTCCGTGCCGTCCCCCAACCCATAACAACGCACGGGAGTTCCCGCTCCCCCGGGGGGCCCGTCCGGAATGAACCCCGGCGCCCGCACAGACGTCCTGCCGGGTGAAAGGCACGACTTTCCCGCCACCGGGACGGACGGTACGTCACACTCCTTGCCCCGTCGCACGGTAGCCTCGCCCTCAACGCGGCCCGCAGGGCCGTGACCGTTCCGCCCGATCGAAGACGACCCGCTCAGCCCGGAGGTTCCGGTGACGACTCGTGGAGTTCTGTACGTGCACTCCGCGCCGCGCGCGCTGTGCCCGCACGTCGAGTGGGCCGTCGCCGGGGTGCTCGGCACGCGCGTCAGCCTGGACTGGATCCGCCAGCCGGCCGCCCCCGGCACCTGGCGCTCCGAGTTCTCCTGGCAGGGTCAGGCCGGCACCGCCTCCAAGCTCGCCTCCGCGCTGCGCGGCTGGCAGATGCTGCGCTTCGAGGTCACCTCCGAGCCGTGCCCCACCGCCGAGGGCGAGCGCTACAGCTGCACCCCCGACCTCGGCATCTTCCACGCCGTCACCGGCATCCACGGCGACATCCTCATCCCGGAGGACCGCCTGCGCGCCGCGCTGGTCCGCTCCCGGACGGAGGACACCGACCTGGAGTCGGAGATCGCCAAGCTCCTCGGCAAGCCCTGGGACGACGAACTCGAGCCCTTCCGCTACGCAGGAGAAGGCGCCCCGGTCCGCTGGCTCCACCAGGTGGTCTAGGGAGGCGCCAAAAGGGGCGCGGGGAACTGCGCGCTCAACCCCCACGAACCGGCAGCGGGGCACGCACCCCTCAGGGGCGCGGGGAACTGCGCGCTCAACCCCCACGAACCCGCACCCGGGCACACGCCCCTCAGGGGCGCGGGGAACTGCGCGACAAGCCCAAACGACGGGAAAGGGGCTCACCTCCCGGAGGTGAACCCCTTCCAAGAACCGCCCGAGGGCGATCAGACCGTCCGGAACGCCAACACCACGTTGTGCCCCCCGAACCCGAACGAGTCGTTCAACGCGGCGATCCGCCCGTCCACGGGCAACTTCCGCGCCTCCCCCCGCACGACGTCCGCGTTCGCCTCGGCCTCGGGATCCAGGTTCTCCACGTTGATCGTCGGCGGAGCCACCCGGTGGTACAGCGCCAGCACGGTGGCGACGGACTCGACACCGCCGGCGCCGCCCAGCAGATGGCCGGTCATCGACTTCGTCGCGGACACCGCCATGTGGTCCGCGTCGTCCCCGAACACCTTCCGCAGCGCCTTCAGTTCGGCGATGTCACCGGCGGGCGTCGACGTCGCGTGCGCGTTGACGTGCACGATCTTCGCCGGGTCCAGGTCCGTGCGGTCCATCAGGTTCTGCAGGGCGTGCGAGATGCCCCGCCCCTCCGGCTCCGGCTGCACGATGTCGTGCGCGTCGGCCGAGATGCCCTGGCCGACCGCCTCCGCGTAGACGCGGGCGCCGCGCGCGGCGGCGTGCTCGGCGGACTCCAGGACGACCACACCCGCGCCCTCGCCGAGGACGAACCCGTCCCGGGCGACGTCGTAGGGGCGGGAGGCGCCCTGCGGGTCGTCGTTGTTCTTGGACATCGCCATCATGTTGCCGAACGCGGCGATCGGCAGCGGGTGGATCGCCGCCTCCGTGCCGCCCGCGACGACCACGTCGGCGCGCCCGGTGCGGATCATCTCGATGGCGTAGCCGATGGCCTCCGCGCCCGAGGCGCACGCGGACACCGGGGTGTGCACGCCCGCGCGGGCGCCGACCGCGAGACCGACGTTCGCGGACGGGCCGTTCGGCATCAGCATGGGGACGGTGTGCGGGGAGACGCGGCGGATGCCCTTCTCCTTCAGCACGTCGTACTGGTCCAGCAGGGTCGTCACGCCGCCGATGCCGGAGGCGATCACGGCGCCAAGACGGTCGGGGTCGACGTTCGGGTCCTCGCCGGCCTTGGCCTCGAACCCGGCGTCCGCCCAGGCCTCCTTGGCCGCGACGAGCGCGAACTGCGCCGAGCGGTCCAGGCGGCGGGCCTGCGGCCGGGGGATGACCTCGGTGGGCTCCACGGCCACCGGGGCCGCGATACGGACCGCCTGCTCGGCGGCCCACTCCTGCTCCAGGGGCTTCACGCCGGAACGCCCGGCGACGAGGCCCTCCCAGGTAGAGGCCGCGTCGCCACCCAGCGGTGTGGTTGCGCCGATACCGGTGACGACCACGGTGCGATTGGTCGAGCTCATCGGAATTCTTTCTCCAACGATTGACGAGGATGCGTACGGCGCCACCGCCGGGTGGCGGGGCCGGGGAGCTCCCGGCCCTTGCGGGGCTCACGCCCCGCGCGTGCTCAGGCCTGGTGCTTGAGGATGTAGTCGGTCGCGTCGCCGACGGTCTTGAGGTTCTTGACGTCGTCGTCCGGGATCTTGACGTCGAAGCGCTCTTCGGCGGCGACGACGACCTCGACCATGGACAGCGAGTCGACGTCCAGGTCGTCGGTGAAGGACTTGTCCAGCTGGACGTCCTCAACCGGGATGCCGGCGATCTCGTTCACGATCTCCGCGAGACCGGCGACGATCTCTTCCTGAGTGGCGGCCATGGTGGCGCTCCTTCGTTGTGATTCCAGAGGGTGTGGCGGTGTTTCCTCCTGTACCGGACGCATGATCCGGCACGGAGTGCCTAGGGGAGGGTAACGACAGTCGCGGCGAACACGAGACCCGCCCCGAAGCCGATGACGAGCGCGGTGTCGCCGCTCTTCGCCTCGCCGGTCGCCAGGAGCCGCTCCATCGCGAGCGGGATCGAGGCGGCCGAGGTGTTGCCGGTGGTGCGGATGTCACGGGCGACCGTGACGTGCTCCGGCAGTTTGAGGGTCTTCACCATCGAGTCGATGATCCGCACGTTGGCCTGGTGCGGGATGAAGACGTCCAGGTCGTCCGCGCTGATCCCGGCCGCGTCCAGCGCCTGCTGGGCGACCTTCGCCATCTCGAACACGGCCCAGCGGAACACCGCCTGGCCTTCCTGGGTGATCGCGGGGAGCTTCAGCGTGCCCTTGCTGTCGCGGGGAAGCTCGGCGAGGTCGCCACCGAAGCGGTCCCACGAGTAGGTCTGCTTGATCGTCTCGGACTTGTCGCCCTCGGAGCCCCACACGGTCGGGCCGATGGCCGGCTCCTGCGAGGGACCGACGACCACGGCGCCCGCGCCGTCACCGAACAGGAAGGCCGTCGCGCGGTCCTCCAGGTCGGTCAGGTCGCTCAGCCGCTCCACGCCGATGACCAGCACGTACTCGGCGGACCCTTCGACGATCATGCCCTTGGCGAGGGTCAGGCCGTAGCCGAAGCCCGCGCAGCCGGCGGAGATGTCGAAGGCGGCGGCCTTGTCCGTGCCGAGCTTGTCGGCGATCTCGGTCGCGATGGCCGGGGTCTGCGCGAAGTGCGACACGGTCGACACGACGACGGCGCCGATCTGCGCGGCGTCGATCCCGGCGTCCGCGATCGCCTTGCCGGACGCCTCGATCGACATCGCGGCGACGGTCTCCTCCGGGGAGGCCCAGTGCCGGGTCTCGATCCCGGAGCGGGAGCGGATCCACTCGTCGGACGAGTCGATCGTCTCGAGGATCACCTCGTTCGGCACGACCCGGGTGGGACGGTAGCCGCCCACGCCGAGGATGCGCGCGTACGGGGCGCCCTTGCTGGGCTTGATCTTCGCCATGCGGGTCGGCTCCTTAAGGGCGTCAGGCGGCGTGCTCGGCGACGAGCTCGCGGGCCGCGTCGAGGTCGGCGGGGGTCTTCAGGGCCAGCGTCTTCACGCCGGGCAGGGCACGCTTGGCCAGACCGGTCAGGGTGCCGCCGGGGCACAGCTCCACGAGGGCCGTGACGCCGAGCTCCTCGAACGTCTCCATGCACAGGTCCCAGCGGACCGGGTTGGCGACCTGGCCCACCAGGCGCTCCAGCACCTCGGCGCCGGACGCGACCGCCTTGCCGTCCTTGTTCGACACGTAGGCGACCTTCGGGTCGGCGGGCGCGAGGGCCTTGGCGGCCTCCGCCAGCGTCTCGACCGCGGGGCCCATGTGGTGGGTGTGGAAGGCGCCGGCGACCTTCAGCGGGACGACCCGGCGGACGCCCTCGGGCTTGTCGGCCTCCAGCGCGGCGATCTGCTCCATGGTGCCGGCGGCGACGATCTGCCCGCCGCCGTTGATGTTCGCCGGGGTGAGGCCCAGCTTCTCCAGGTGCGGGACGGTCACCTCGGGGTCGCCGCCGAGCAGCGCCGCCATGCCGGTCTCGGTGATCGCGGCGGCGTCGGCCATGGCCAGACCCCGCTTGCGGACCAGGGAGAGGGCGGCGGCGTCGTCGAGGACGCCCGAGAGGGCGGCGGCGGTGATCTCGCCGACGCTGTGACCGGCGACCGCGCCGGGGCCGATGTCACCCAGTGCCGAGGCGGACAGCAGCCCGGCCGCGACCAGCAGCGGCTGCGCGACGGCCGTGTCGCGGATCTCGTCCGCGTCGGCCTTCGTGCCGTAGTGGGCGAGGTCGAGTCCGATGGCGTCGGACCACGCGGCGACGCGGTCGGCGGCGCCGGGAAGTTCGAGCCATTCGGTCAGGAAGCCGGGCGTCTGGGAGCCCTGGCCGGGAGCGACGAGTACGAGCACTCTCACACTCTCTCTTGTGTACGGGCGCGGCCGCCCGTGGGGACAAGGACGAAGAACGGGAGGGGGTTTTGTCGACCCCCGACAAAAGACTAGGTCTGGAGATCACCATCGGCCAGACGCCCCAGGATCAGCGCGATCCGCAGGGTGAACGCCGAGCGTACATCGGAGGGTGACCAGCCGGTGACGTCTGTCACACGTCGGAGCCGGTAACGAACGGTGTTGGGGTGAACGAACAACATCCGCGCCGCGCCTTCGAGACTGCTCGCCTGTTCGAGATAGACGCTGAGCGTCTCCAGGAGAGCCGCGCCGGCCTCTTCGAGCGGTCTGTAGATCTCCTCCACCAACTGCTCGCGCGCCGAGGGGTCGCCGGCCATCGCGCGCTCCGGCAGCAGATCGTCCGCCAGCACCGGGCGCGGGGCGTCCTGCCAGGCGGAACACGCCTTGAGGCCCGCGGCGGCGGCCTGCGCGGACCGGGTCGCGGCCAGCAGGTCCGGCACCACGGGCCCGGCCACGACGGGCCCGGCCGCGTACGGGCCGATCAGCGACTTCGCGACGGCCAGCGGGTTGTCGCTGCCGCCCGCGATGACGACGAGACGGTCGCCGAGGACGCCGGTGAGCACCTGGAGCTTGGCGTGCCGGGCGGCCCGCCGGATCGCCTCCACGGTCAGTTCGGAGTCCCCGTCCGGGGCGGTGCCCAGCACCACGCACACATGCTCCGGGGAGTTCCAGCCGAGCGCGGCGGCCCGTGACACGGCGCCCTCGTCGGCCTCGCCGCTGAGCACGGCGTTCACCACCAGCGACTCCAGCCGCGCGTCCCAGGCACCGCGTGCCTCGGCGGCCTGGGCGTACACCTGGGCGGTGGCGAAGGCGATCTCCCGCGCGTAGACGAGGAGCGCCTCGCGCAGCACGCTCTCGTCGCCGGGCGCCGCCACCTCGTCGATGGCGGACTCCATCACCTCGATCGTGGTCCGCACCATCTCCACGGTCTGCCGGAGCGTGATGGCCCGGGTCAGCTCGCGCGGCGCGGTGCCGAAGACGTCGGTGGAGATGGCCTGGGGGGCGTCGGGGTGCCGGAACCACTCGGTGAAGGCGGCGATGCCCGCCTGGGCGACCAGGCCGATCCAGGAACGGTTCTCCGGCGGCATGGCCCGGTACCAGGGCAGCGTCTCGTCCATCCGCGCGATGGCCTGGGCGGCGAGCGAGCCGGACGACTGCTCGAGCCGCTTCAAGGTCGCGGAGTGCGAGTGGGCGGGGCGTGCGGCGGGTCCGGGGGTACTGGTTTCGGGTTCGGGCACGGGACAAGACTGCCTTATCGGGACGGCGGGCCGTGCCCCAGGGTCGCACCCGCCCCCGCGCCCGTGACCCGTGTCCGGGCTCCGGTGCCCCCGCCGTGCGCCGTCCCGGGCCCCTCCCGGAGGGCCTACCGTGGAGGGCGTGATGGACGTCAGGCGAGCGAGCGAACGCTACAGGGGCGGGGACCCGGCGGCGGGCATCGAGTCGTGGCACGCCCTTTCCTTCGGCCCCCACTACGACCCGGACAACCTGCGCTTCGGCGCGGTGATCGCCTGCAACGAGGAGCACCTGGGTCCGGGCGCCGGCTTCGACGAGCACCCGCACAGCCACACCGAGATCGTCACGTGGGTGGTCTCGGGCGAGCTGACCCACCGCGACTCCCGGGGCCACGAGACGGTGATCCGCCCCGGCGACGTCCAGCGCCTCAGCGCCGCGTCGGGCGTCCGCCACGTGGAGCGCAACGCGGCCCGCACCCCCCTGACCTTCCTCCAGATGTGGCTCGCCCCCCTCAAGCCGGGCGGTGAACCCCGCTACGAGGTCGTCCGCGGCATAGCCGACTCCACCCCGTACGCCCTCCCGGAGGCCGGCGCGATGCTCCACGTCCGCCGCCTGGCCCCGGGCGAGCGCACGGCGGTCCCCGCGGCCCCCTACGTCTACGTCCACGTCGTCCGCGGTGAGGTCCGCCTGGAGGGCGAAACCCTGGGCCCGGGCGACGCGGCCCGCCTCACGGACGAGAAGGACGCGGAGGTGGTGGCGGAGGGGGAGGCGGAGGTGCTGATGTGGGAGATGTCGGGCTTCTGAGAACAGGGAGCGTCCGCAGAGGCTCTGCGAAAGGCCGCATCGCTATGCGCTTCCTCTCCTCGACGTCGTCCGACGGCGTCCGCGAACAGCTCTTCACCCTCGACGGGATCCCCGGTGTCCTGTGGACGCCGGACGGCGGCGGAGCCGTGCCCCGTCCCCTGGTCCTCCTGGGACACGGCGGCGGACGGCACAAGAAGGACCCCGAGATCTCGGCGCTCGCCCACCGCCTCGTCACCGAGTGCGGGTACGCCGCCGTCTGCGTCGACGTCCCCGCCCACGGCGACCGGCCCACGGTGGAGGAGTACGAGCGCCTCGCGGCCGAGAACCAGGCCCGCGTGGAGGCGGGCGAGGAACTGGCCCCGCTGATCGCGGACTTCCAGGCCCTCGTGGCCCGGCGGACCGTCCCGGAATGGCGGGCCGTCCTGGACGCGGTGCGGGACCTCGACCACGTGGGTCCCGGCCCGGTGGGCTACTGGGGCGTCTCGCTGGGATGCGGGCTGGGCGTCCCCTTCGTCGCCGCCGAACCCCGGGTCCGCGCCGCGGTGCTGGGCCTGGGCGGCGCGCACGCCTCGGCGGACGCCGCCTCCCGTATCACCGTCCCGGTGCGGTTCCTGGTTCAGTGGGACGACGAACGGGTGCCGAGGGAACAGAACCTGGCCCTGTACGACGCCCTGGCCTCGGAACAGAAGTCGCTCCACGCCAACCCCGGCGGCCACGGCGAGCTCCCGCCGTCCGAACTGGACGACACGCTGAGCTTCTTCACCCGGCACCTGAGCGGCTGACGAACTCCATGCGCGGCATTCTGCGTTGACGTCCACGGTCGCGCCACCGCCGCCTCGTACGAAGCCGTGCCCGAGCACTGAACCCGCGAAGTGGATCTACCGTCCTACCGCTCGTAGAACCGCCAAGGGACCGTCGGCCTGCGAGGTACGGCGGGCTCCGTCCGTGAGGAGAACCGTATGAAGTCGTGGCGTTCCCGTGTCGCCGCCGCTGCCGTGGTCGCTGCAGCGGCCGTCACCATTCCGCTGACGGCGGGCTCCGCGTCCGCCGTGCCCACCGACCCCGACGGCTTCCACCTGGCCGGCGGGTTCACCACGCACCACTCCTGCCAGGTGGAAGGACGCGACTACATCGAGACGAACCAGAGCGGGTACACCGAGTTCCAGTGCCGCTGGAACGCCCCGTACTGGGAGGTGTGGGTCCGCTGACGGACCGCGCACGCCGTCAGCCCCGGCACGGGAGACCCGTGCCGGGGCGGACGAAGCAGGGCGGAGCTCAGGGGCGGCGCCTCAGAAGGTCAGGCCCCAGCTGCTGATGTAGCCCGTGTCGCCGGCGTAGCCGTCGGTGACGCGGAGCTTCCACGTGCCGTTGGCCGTCTCCGAGGAGGCGTTCACGGTGTACGTGGTGTTGATGTTGTCCGTCGAGCCGCCGGTGCCGGAGGCCTTCAGGGTGTAGACGCGGCCGCTCGGAGCGACCAGGGACACCGTCAGGTCACCGATGTAGGTGTGGACGATGTTCACCGGGACCTTGAGGGTCGACGGGGCGTTGCCCGAGACACCGGTGACGGTGAGGGGCGACTCGACCGTGGTGCGGTCGCTGATCGTGTACCGCGTCGAGCTGGTGAACGTCTTGCCGGCCGGCGGGGTGGTGCCGCCGTTGCCGCCGACGTACAGCAGACGGTTCGGGGAGCCGCTGCCCGGGTTGGAGACGGCGCCGGAGACCGAGTTGGCTATCAGCGCGGAGGCGACCTGCGACGGGGTGGCCGACGGGTTGTCCGCGAGGTACAGCGCCGCGGCGCCCGCGACGTGCGGGGTGGCCATCGAGGTGCCGGAAATGGTGTTCGTCGCGCTGTCGCTGGTGTTCCAGGTCGACGTGATGGACGTGCCCGGCGCGAAGATGTCCAGGTTCGAGCCGTAGTTGGAGTAGCTGGCGCGGGCATCGGCCGACGTGGTCGCGCCGACGGTGATCGCCTCGGCCACCCGGGCCGGCGAACCGGTCGCGGTCGTCGACTCGTTGCCCGCGGCCACGGCGAAGGTGACGCCGGCCGCGATGGCGTTGCGCACCGCGTTGTCCAGCGTGGTGCTGGCGCCGCCGCCGAGGGACATGTTGGCCACGGCCGGGAGGACCGCGTTGGCGGCGACCCAGTCGACGCCCTCGATCACGCCGGCGGTGGTGCCGGAGCCGTTGTTGTCCAGGACGCGGACGCCGACGATGCTCGCCTTCTTGGCGACGCCGTAGGCGCTGCCCGCGACGGTGCCGGCGACGTGGGTGCCGTGGCCGTTGCCGTCCTGGGCGACGTTGTCGCCGTCCACGGCGTCGTAGCCGTTGCGGGCGCGGCCGCCGAAGTCGCTGTGGGAGATGCGCACACCGGTGTCGATGATGTACGCGGTGACGCCCTGGCCGGCGGTGTCGTCGTAGGTGTACGACCCGCTCAGCGGCAGCGCGGTCTGGTCGATGCGGTCCAGACCCCAGGACGGCGGGTTGGTCTGCGTGGCCTGGATGGTGAAGGCGCGGTTCTGCTCGACCAGCGCGACCGACGGGTCGGCGGCCAGCTCGGCGGCCTCCGCCTCGGTGGCCTCCACGGTGTAGCCGTTGACGGCCTCGCGGAAGGTGTGCTCGACGTCGGCGCCGTACTTCTCGGCGAGGCCCTTGCCCTTGGCGGACGCGGCCTTGGTGCCCGACTTCAGGGTGACGATGTAGCTGCCCTCGACCGCGTTCGGCGCGTCCGCGTAGGCGATCGTCCCCTTGGGGGATTCGGCGGAGTGCGCGGCGGGAGCGGTGAACAGACCGCCCGTGAGAGCCGCCGCGGCGACCGCGCCGACGCCGACGATCGATCTGTGCTTGGCGTTTCGCTTCACTGCCATCTGAGGTTTCTCCTCGACAGGTGGGGAGTGTGGGGGTCGCGCCTCTGGGGGTGAGGCGCCGCAGGCGGACGTCCGTCCCGGATCGCCGGGACGGACGCATGTCAGGAACATGCCAAACACGGACGCTGTGGCCGTGCTCCGCATGTCCTGTCGCCAGGCGAAAGATTGATCTGTCTACGCGGATTGCACAAGGGGTTCGCCCGCCCGTTAACCTCCGTGCCACAAACCCGGAGTGACACAAGGTCATCAACTGGCACAGATACGCTGCGTAAACATGATGACGGTCACAGTCACGGCGTGAGACGGGTGGCGGTGATCCGTTCCGCATACCGAGACGACAGGGGGCGGGGCCGCCGGCCTCACGGCTGCGGCCCCGCCCCCTCCCGCACCGCTCACTCCTCGTCCCGCAGCCTCTCCGCCAGCTCCGTCAGCGCCTCCGCCACCTCGCCGTGGCCGAGCGCCGTCAGCCGCTCCGCCGCCGCCCCGACCCGGCCGAGCGCCGCCGCCCTCCGCTCCAGGTAGACGCCCTCCACGACCCCGGCCAGCCGCACGCACTCCGCCCACTCGGCGGCCCGCTCCGGGTCCTCGCCCGGCTCCCCGAGCAGCCCGAGGGCCTTCTCCAGCGCGGCCAGCGCCTCCTCGTAGGCGCCCCCGTACGCGTTGACCCGCCCGTGCTCGTAGGCGAGGGCGGAGTCCAGCGAACGGCCGTGCGCCTCGAACCCGGCGGCGCGGGCCGCGTCGGCGACCCGGCCGGCGTCCTGGAGGAAGGCGAGGGCGCCCTCCAGCCCGTCGGCGCCCTGCCGGTGCGCCTGGAGCCGGGCCAGCTCCCGCAGGGCGTTGCTGAGCATCTCGAACCGCGGGTCGCGTGCGTGGGTCGCGAGCGCCCGGTCCACGGCCTCCCGCGCCTGCCCGAACTCCCCGGCCTCACCGAGCAGTACGGCCGTCTCCGCGGCGATCATGGCGTGGCTGCCGGGGTCGTCGTCCCAGCCGGCCGACTCGGCCGCGAGCGCCACGAACTCCGCGGTGGCGGCCTTCAGGTCGTCCCCGGCGTGCAGCGCGCGGGCCCGCGTCAGCCGCAGCTGGGCCACGAGCCGGTCGTCCAGTTCGCCGTCCACGACGTCCGGCTCCAGCAGCACCGAGTCGAGCAGCGCGATGCTGTCCTCGACCCGGCCCAGGTCGAGGCTCAGCTGCGCCGCGTTGCTGTAGGAGCAGAACGCGTCGAACCGGTTGCCCGCCCTCAGGTCCAGCTCCGCCGAGCGGGTCAGATGGCGCAGCGCCTCGTCGGGCCGGCCCAGACGCAGGCACGCCTGCGCCAGCTCACCGTGCAGGGTCGGGGTGTCGACCGTGTCCCCGGGCCACTCGGCGGCCAGCCGCAGCCCTTCGGCGAGGCTCGCGTGGGCGGCCTCGGCGTCATCGACGCCCAGCTGGATCTTGCCGCGCAGCGCGAGCACGCGCGGCAGGTGCCAGGCGGGACCGTCCGTCCGCAACAGTCCCACCAGCGCGTCCGTCTCGGCGAGCGCGGTGGGCAGGTCGCTGGACATGGCGTGCGTGGTGGCCCGCAGCAGCCGCGCACCCGCGATCTGGCCGGCCAGGGCGTGCCGGGCGGCGAAGTCGTGCAGCAGCTCCGCCTCGGCGAGGACGGCCGCGACCTGCTCCCGGTCCCCGGACGCCTGGAGCCGCAGCCCGAGCGCGCTCACCCGCAGCCGCAGCAGCCGCGCCTCCAGGAACGGCGCGAGCCCGGCCGCCTCCTCGTGCAGCCGCACGAGCGCCGCGTACGCGTCGGACAGCGCGGCGACGTGGGCGTCGGGACCCGCCACGGGTCCCGAACCCGCAGCCGAACCGGCCCCTTCCGCGGAGGCGGAACCCTCGGTGGAGCCGGGGCCGGCCGCGGGTCGGGACACCTGCGCTGGGCCGGCCCCGTGCGCCGTGCCGGATCCCTCGACGGCGTCGGACGGCCGCGGGGAGCCAGCCCCATGTGCGCCGCCGATCCCCGCGGCGGGGACTGACTCCTGCGGCGTACCGGACGCGTGCGCCGTGCCGGACCCCGCGGCGGCGTCCGACTCCTGCGTGGGGCCGGACCCTTCCGCCCCCACCCGCACAGCCGCCAGCACCGCCTGTCCGTGGGCCAGTGCCGCGTGCCCCGGGAGCCCCGCGTCCTCGTAGAGGCCCGCCGCCTCCTCGTACAGCGCCGCCGCGTCGTCGTGCGCGTTCCTGCGGTCCGCCAGGGTCGCCTCGTCCTCCAGGAGTTCGGCGCGCAGGCGCACCAGCGGCCCGACGTCCGGGGCGTCCGGGTGGACGTAGTCACGGGCGGCCGTGAGCTCGCGCAGCCGTGCCCAGCAGGCGTGCGCGTCCGGGTGGCCCTGCTCGTCCAGCTCCCGGGCCCGCCTCATCAGGTCCGCCGGCGACTCGGGGAGCGGCTCGGCCGGCGCCGGCGCCGGCGCGGCGGGGGCCGGGGCCACGTCCTCCAGGGTGCGTGGACGCAGTGTCAGCTCCAGCGACTCCAGCAGCGGCGTCCGCGCCAGCCGGGCCCCGCGGCGGTCGGCGTGCGTCGTCGTGCCGTTGCGGGCGTCGAAGCGGGCGGCCAGGTCGTCGGCGCGCCCCCGCACCTCGGCCCGCAGCTCCTTCACCGTCCAGCTCCGGCCGGGGAACCCCGCGGCCGGCAGCTCCCCGTGGCCCAGCGCCTCCACGCGGGCGAGCAGCACCTCCACGCCGGTGAGCAGGTCGAGCAGGGCCAGCGGCGAATCCACCTCGTCGAACAGGTTCCGGTTCTCCGCCAGCAGCTCAAGACCCCGCGCCTCGTTGCCGGTCAGCGCGCAGAACTCCAGGTGGCGGCCGATCTCCCCGGCCATCGACGGGTTGCGGCGGCAGCCGCGGTAGCCCGCCAGGTGCAGATGACGCGCCTCGTCCGTGCGGCCGGTCCGCAGCAGCGGCAGCAGCGCGTACGAGACGGAGCGGGCCGGCTCCTCCTGGCAGGACTCCCTGCCCGCGAGCACCGGCTCCCAGTCCCGCAGCGCCCGCTCGTCGTCGCCCGCCGCCAGGTGGTACAGGGCGCGCTCGCAGGTCTCGCACGCCTCGCAGTCGCTGAGCAGGCTCCTGGCCCGGCCCGCCCACAACTCGTAGGCGAGGGCGGTGTCCTCGCCGACGTGCGCGGCGAGCTGGTACGCCTGCCCGTAGACCGGCTGGAGGTCGAGGCCCGCCTTCTCGTAGCGGTCGCGCATCTCCGTCTGCCACTGGCGCAGACTGGCCAGCGGTATCTCGGGCAGGCAGCGCAGGGCGTTGGCGACCCACTTGAACCGCCAGAACAGCTGGTGGCGCAGCCGGTCGTCGAACACGTCGGGCCGCTCGTCGAAGAGGTTCAGCAGCCGGGCGAAGACGACCGGCGACTTCCGCGGCTCGGAGCCGTAGGTGTACGCCTCCTGGAGGTCCAGCAGGGCGTGGACCAGCGGGACCGGCTCGCCGAACAGCTCGGCCGCCTCGGCGAGTTCCTCGGCGGTGACGGTCCGGGTGCGGCCGTAGGGGAGGGCGTCGTTCTCCCGCAGCGCCGCGTACAGCTCGTCGGTGGTCTGGGGCGGTGTCTGCATCGTCAGCGGTCCTTGCGCAGGGCGTGGGCGAGAAGGTCGAGGAAGGAGCGGTTGATGAGGCTGGACTCGGCGGGCCGGAGCGGACGCCGGGACAGCAGCGCCGCCTGCCCGTACAGGGCCTCGGCGCTGGTGCGGGCCAGTTCCGGCTCGTCGATCGCGACGGCGGTGCGCACCAGCGGGTTCAGCTGGTTGAGGATCAGCTGGGCGCGCGGCGCCTCCTGCTGGAGGGCGCCGAGGATGTCCCCCCACAGGCCGCCCTCCTGCTCGCGGGCGAGCCGGGAGCGGGTGCGCTCGTGTCGGGCCTCCCGGCTGTCGACGAGCAGGGCGGGCGCGGACGCCGGCTGGAAGGCGCGCAGCGCGACGTCGCAGTCGAACACCGCGAGGGCGTCCCGGGCCAGCGCCAGGTAGGCCGCGGCGGCCAGCTCCGTCTCCCGGTCGACCGGGTCGAGGTGCGCGGTCAGCGTCGCCGGGTCGAGGTCGGCGACGCTCACCTCGGGCCGGATCTCCGGCAGCCGGTGCGCCAGTTCGCGGTCGTAGGTGTAGCCGCCGTTGACCACGCCGAGCCCGGCGGCCGACGCGATCGCCGCGACCTGGCGGAACTCCTCCACGCTGGACGTCACCAGCACGGTGCGGTGGGTGCGGGAGAACTCGTCGAGCGTGCAGTGCCCGTCGGTGGTCTCGAACGGCAGCCACGGAAGCAGCATCCGCAGGATCTCGTCGTCGTGCACGGCGAGCGACTTCACCGACAGGTGGTGCGCCTGGAGGAAGCGGTGCAGCAGGTCCGGGTCGCTGGCGGCGACGCGGGCGATCCACGCGCGCAGCTTCTCGGCCAGCGCGTCCCGGACGGCGGCGAGGGTGTCGTCCTCGTACAGGGCCTCGCGGGACGCCGTGGGCCGCAGGCTCTCCGCGTCGACGACGCAGCGCACGAAGAACGCCCAGTCGGGCAGGATCTCCTCCGCCTGCTCGGACAGCAGCATGCCCTTGACGTGCACCCGGTGCCCGTGACGGCGCCCGGCCGGCACCGCCTCCGGCAGCACGCACGCGATGCCCTTCAGACCCACGGCCGGCAGGTCCAGCTCCAGGGTGTCCAGCGGCGTGAAGCCGAACACCTCTTCGCCGTACGCGGCGAGCGCGCGGGAACGGGCGCCCGGCGTCGGGTACGTCCGCGTCCAGGGCGCCTCCTCCGGGTTGACCGGCACGGCGGGGCCGCCGGAGCCGTCGTCGAAGGTCACCGGGTGCCGCAGCAGCGAGCCGAAGTGCCGGGCCAGGCGCTGCACCTGGGCGGGCGCGGTCCACTCGCCCGCGTCGGCGCGCGGGGTCAGCGTGACGGTGGTGCCGGGGGCGGGCCGGGCCGAGGCGGGCAGGGTGCGCACGGTGTAGCTGCCGTCGCCGCGCCCCCGCCACTCCACGGCGGGCGCGCCGGGCGTACGCGCCGACCGGCTCACCACGTGGATCTCGTCCGCGACCAGGAAGCAGGACAGCAGGCCGATGCCGAACTGGCCGATGAAGTCGCCGCGCTGCTCGGCGATCCCGTCGGCGCGCTTGCTGCTGCGGCCGATCGTGGCCAGGAAGGTGTGCACGTCCGCCTCGGTGAGGCCGACGCCGTCGTCCTCGACCCGGACCACGGAGCGGTCGGCGTAGATCCGGATGCCGAACGGGCCCGCGGGCGAGGCCGGTTCGAGGGCGTGACGGGCGGTGAGCGCGTCCACCGCGTTCTGCATGAGTTCACGCAGATAGACGCGGGGACTGGAGTAGAGGTGGTGGGAGAGCAGGTCGACGAGGCCGCGCAGATCCACCTGGAAGGTGCGGTCCGGGGTGTGGTCGGGCAGGGTCATGGGCGGTCCGGGGTGTGAAGGCGTGCGCTGACGGGTGGTGAGACGCGAGTGGTGGCTCAGAGGGCCTTGCGGAAGCGCGCGTACGCCTTCTGCGGCTCGGACATGTACGTCCACGGCCACTCGGTGTAGGCCCCCTCCAGCTCGCGGAAGACGTTGGAGGCGGTGCTGCTCCCGGCCAGGGACAGGGCCATGGCGAAGATGTTGTAGTCGCCCTGCCAGCCCAGCCGGCGCTCGTAGGCGTGGTGCAGGATGCTGCGCTCGGCCGCCTGCCTCAACTCCGTCCGGATGCGGGGCTGCTGGAGGCAGGCCCCGTCGTCGGACTCCACCCACTCCTCGACGTACGCCATGGCGACGACGCAGCCGAGCCGGTGGCCGTCGGGCGCCGCGGCGAACGCGGCGCGGGCGAACTCCAGGGCTTCCCCCGGCTCACCGCCCCAGCGGGGCTGCAGCTGGTACAGCCATTCGAGATGGATCTCCACGTCGAGCGGGTCCCGGCGCAGCCCCGCGTCGCGCCGGGTCTCGGAGACCGTGGGGCCGAGCGACATGCCGCGCGCGGAGGTGAGCAGCTGGCGCCACGGTGTGATCCAGTCCGGACGCAGCTCGGCGGCCTCGAACAGCTGGCGCTCGGCGATGTCGAGCCGCTCCCGGAACACGCGCCACTGCTCCTGGGTGACGTGCACGGCGCGGGCGGCGGTGCGCGCCTCCCAGCCCCACTTGATGTGCCGCGCACCGGATATCAGCAGGGCCAGGGCGCGGTGCTCCTTGTCCTCCTCGACGGCGAGGCCGATCCAGTCCTGCAGCCCGTCGATGTCCGTGAGCTGACCGAGGACCTGGTGGTCACGGCCCAGGTCGAACGGCGCCAGCGCCTCCTTGACGCCCTCCCAGTCGCCCGCGTCGGCCGCCTCCACGGCCGCCAGCACCCGCCGGTCGCCGAGGGCGCGCAGCGGGTGCACGCCGTTCTTCCGCCGGGGGACCGGAAGGGCGTGCGGATCCGCCCCCGGTCCCTCCTCGCCCCTGCCGAACAGCTTGCCGAACATGCCGCGCCCTCCCCTGGTCCCGCGTGATCGTCCGGCGCATCATAGGGCGCGCCACCGACACCGGTTCCACAGGGTTTTCACACGGGTCCCACGCCAACGTCGCAGGTTGAGCGGGTGATTGCGGCAAAAGCGGGCGAACGGCGGCGGTCAGCCGCGCAGTTCCGCGAGCACCGCGTCGGTGAACGGCGGCCACGCCTCGACCGCCCAGGGTCCGAACGCCCGGTCGGCGAGCGCCACGCAGGCCGCGCCGGCGTCCGGGTCGATCCACAGGAACGTGCCCGACTGGCCGAAGTGCCCGAAGGTCCGCGGCGAGGACGAGGCGCCCGTCCAGTGCGGTGACTTGCCGTCCCGGATCTCGAAACCGAGCCCCCAGTCGTTGGGGTTCTGGTGGCCGTACCCCGGCAGCACGCCCTTCGTGCCCGGGTACTGCACGGTCATCGCGGCCGCCACCGTCCGCGGGTCCAGCAGCCGCGGCGCCTGCACCTCGGCGGCGAACCGCAGCAGGTCCTCCACCGTGGACACGCCGTCCTTGGCGGGGGAGCCCTCCAGCGAGGTGGACGTCATCCCCAGCGGCTCCAGCACCGCCTGCCGCGCGTACTCGGCGAACGGGATCTCCGTCGCCTTCTCCACGTGGTCGCCGAGCTGCTCGAACCCGGCGTTGGAGTACAGCCGCCGCTCGCCGGGCGCGGAGGTCACCCGGTGCTCGTCGAACGCCAGACCCGAGGTGTGCGCGAGCAGGTGCCGCACCGTGGAGCCCTCGGGCCCGGCCGGCTCGTCCAGCTCGACCGCGCCTTCCTCGTAGGCCACGAGCACCGCGTACGCGGCCAGCGGCTTGGTGACCGAGGCGAGCGGGAAGCGGTGCCCGGACGGGCCGTGCGTGCCCAGGACGGTGCCGTCCGCCCGTACCACCCCCGCCGCAGCGGTGGGAACCGGCCAGTTCTCGATCGACGCGAGGCTCTTCAGCGACATGCCGTCGAGCCTAAGCGCTCAGAGCATGAGCTCCAGCAAAGGGTCCGGTCTGGGCGTGAACCCCAGGGACCGGTACAGCGGCTCCGCCTCCGGGCTCGCGGTCAGCCGCACCCGCCCGGCGCCCCGCTCACGGAACCACTCCAGCAGCGCGCCCACGCACGCCCGCGCGTAGCCGCGGCGGCGGGCGTCGGGGTCGGTGGCGACGCTGAAGACGTACCCGTCGGTGCCGCGCGGGTTCCGCGCCCCGCCGATGCGGTAGTCCAGCGTGCCGGCCACCAACGCCGCGAGGGCGCCCGGCCGCTCCGGGTGGTCCACGACGAACGCGGCGAAGGACCGGTCGTCCCCCAGTCGCTCGCGCAGCACCGGCAGGGACACCGCGTGCCACGCGGTGGACGGGTCGGAGCGGGCCATCGAGTCGATCATCACCTGGCGCAGACGCAGCACTTCCTCCGCGTCCTCGGGCGTCGCCCGGCGTACACAGCTCATGCCCGCACGGTAGCCGGAGCGTCCCGACACGTCCGCCCATTTCTCACCGGCACCGCTTGCCTGGAGCGCACTCCAAGGATCTAGCGTGGACGCATGACGGTGACGGAGACCACGGACACCAGGACCGACACCTGCGCCGCGCCCCCGCAGGGCGACCGGCGGCCGGACGGCAAGGACAAGTACACGATCAGCGAGGTGGCCGCCCTCACCGGGCTGACCGCGCACACCCTCCGCTGGTACGAGCGCATCGGGCTCATGCCGCACATCGACCGCTCGCACACCGGGCAGCGGCGCTACACCAACCGCGACCTCGACTGGCTCGCCCTGGTCGGCAAGCTCCGCCTGACGGGCATGCCGGTCGCCGACATGGTGCGCTACGCCGAACTGGTCAGGGCCGGCGACCACACCTACGCCGAGCGCTTCGAGCTGCTCAGGACGACCCGCGAGGACGTGCTGGCGCGCATCGCCGAACTCCAGGGCACCCTCGCCGTCCTGGACCGCAAGATCAGCTTCTACGCGGACGCCGGGCGCGCCCTGGCCTCGGAAAGGGCATGATGAGCGAGCACGCGATCCCCACGACCACGCTGGGCGCGGACGGCCCCGAGGTGGGCGTGCAGGGCCTCGGCTGCATGGGCATGAGCTTCGCCTACGGCCCCGCCGACGCGGACGCCTCCCGGGCGACCCTGGAGCGCGCCCTGGAGCGGGGCGTCACCCTCTTCGACACCGCCGACGCGTACGGCGCCGGCGACAACGAACGCTTCCTGGCCCCGTTCCTCGCGGCGCACCGCGACGAGGTGCTCATCGCCACGAAGTTCGCCCTGTCGATCCCGCCGGACGACCCCACCCGGCGCATCGTCCGCAACGACCCGCCGTACATCCGGCGGTCCGTCGAAGCCAGCCTGCGCCGCCTGGACGTCGACGTCATCGACCTCTACTACATGCACCGGCGCGACGTGAACGTGCCGATCGAGGAGACCGTCGGCGTCATGGCCGAGCTGGTCCGCGAGGGCAAGGTGAAGCAGCTGGGCCTGAGCGAGGTGACGGCCGGTGAGCTGCGCGCCGCGCACGCCGTGCACCCGATCGCCGCCGTGCAGTCGGAGTGGTCGCTGTTCAGCCGGGACATCGAGGCCGCCGTGGTGCCGGCCGCGCGCGAACTGGGCGTCACCCTCGTCCCGTACTCGCCGCTCGGCCGCGGCTTCCTCACCGGTTCCTTCACGGACGCCGCGAAGGACCTCACGCAGGACGACTTCCGCCGCACGATGCCCCGCTTCACCGGCGACAACGCGGCGGCCAACGCGGCTCTTCTGGAGCCGGTCCGCACGGTCGCCGAGCAGCACGGCGCGACCCCCGCGCAGGTCGCCCTGGCCTGGGTGCACCAGCAGGCGTCGGTCCACGGTCTCCCGGTCGTCCCCATCCCCGGCACCCGCAGCCCGTCCCGCGTGGACGAGAACACGGCGGCCACCCGCATCACCCTGACGGAAGCGGACCTGGACCTGCTGGACCCGATCGCGGACAAGGTCACCGGCACCCGCTACGCGGACATGTCCTTCACCTCGGCAGGCAGGGAGTAGAAAGGAGGGCGCCCGGACGCGACCCTCCGAGGGACGCGGGGGAACCGCGCGACACGCCCCACGGAGCGCACCCGGACCGAGTCCGCCCACCATCCGAAAGGACCCCATGCGCCTGCACGCCGACGTGGGAAGCCGCTCCCACCGGCACAGACGGTCCGCCTCCACGCCACGCGCCGTCGCCCCGCCACGGACGGAGACGACGGGTCCGGCCGACGCGCGGACGATCGCCGCACCCCAGCGGACCGCGGGCAACGCGGCCGTCGCCCGCACCCTGCGGGGCCCGGGCGACGCACCCGTGCAGCGCGCGCCCAGGCGGTCGGACTCGACGGACTCGGTCGACTCGCCGGCCCTCCGGGCGGAGGTCACGTTCGACATGGAGAAGAAGGTCCTGTGGGACCGCGTCAACGAGGTCCACGCGCTCTCCCGGAATCCCGGCTTCCGTAAGGCGGTCGCCGCCTTCCTGGAGGCCGTCCACGCGGACGTGCGGCGTGCCGCGGGCGGGGAGACGAGGACCACCGAGGTCGACCACGGAGTCGTCGACGCGATCATCACCGGGCTGCAGCACCCCCACGTGCTGGGCCACCGGCTGCAGTACCGGTGGTACGTCAGGAACCAGCGCAACGAGGGTTTCTACGAATCCCTCGCCGCCCGCGCGCAGGAGGCGGCGTCGCACGGTTCGGTCTGGTCGAAGCTCGGCGCCGCCGAACCCATCGAACGGGCCCAGGTGGGACGGGCGGTCGTGCTGGAGAGTTCGGTCCAGGGCTACCTCTTCAACGGCCTCCTCTTCGGACTGCCCAACTGGTCGGCCTCCCCGACCCTGCAGGCCCTGTGGAAGCAGCTGTCGCAGACCTACTCGCGCGGATTGGAGGGCTGGGTCGACGCGCACGTCCTCGAGGGCCGCGACGACACCAGCGTGCTGGCCACCATCGAGTGGCCGGAGCTGAGGCAACGGATCGGCCGGGGCGTCGAGGGCATGAACGTCGTCGTGTACCGGCCGGTGCGGGACCCGGACCGCGGGGTGCACGACCTGGAGCCCGTCGACATGTACCAGGTGCGCAGCGACGAGGACTTCGCGGCCCTTCCCGCGGTTCCCGGCGACCAGGCGTGGCGCGACCGGCAGACGGCCGTCGACCGGGATCAGAAGACGCGCCTCACCGACGAGGTGGAGCCGCGCGAGACCGCGCTGGACCAGCTGGCCGACAGCCTGGAGCAACTCGCCGCCACGCACGGCATCGCCAAGGAGATGTTCCGCTTCCGCCTGAGCGAAACCCCGGCCAACACACCCCACGCGACGATGGACGCGTAGCTCTCCCGAGGGTGCGGGGGCGCGCGACGAGCCACGGCGGACCCGCGGGAGTCTTCACAGCTCCGCGAGCAACTCCGCCTTCTTCGACGAGAACTCCTCGTCCGTCACCAGCCCGGCCTGGTGCAGCTCCCCGAGGTGCCGGATCCGCTCGGCGATGTCCGCGGGATCGCGCCGGGCGGACGGCACACCCCCGGCGGCCGCCGCGGGCGACGGTATCGCCGGCACCGCCGCACAGTCCCGCACCGCGGCCAGCACCGCCGCCGCGAACGGCAGCGACTCGTGCACCGGCCCGTACCCGAGCCCGAACACCACCGCGGCGGGGTCCTGGTCGGCCTGCGCCGGGGCCGGCACCGTCGTGTCCCGGCGCAGCAGCCGCAGATGACCCTCGAACACCTCGGGCGAACGCCACTCCACCCCGCTCAGCTCGGAGACGGGGAAACGCTGGTCGCCGGCCTTCCACTTCGCCGAGGACGCCCCGGTCCAGAACCAGCGGAACGCCACCGACGTGCCGTCGAACGTCGCCTTGCCGTCGTACGCCTTGAACTGAAGCGGCGGCTCGGGCGCGGCCACCAGGTGACGTTCGGCGGGGCCCGACTCGGTGAGCTGCGCGCGCAGTTCGTCGGCGTAGTACTCGGCGAGCGTCTCCCGCTCGGCGGGCAGCACCAGCCGGTAGGGGTCGCTGCTCTCCTTCAGCTGCCCGGCGGCCGCCTCCATCAGCGGGTCGGCTCCCGGGCGGGTCTCCAGCCGCAGGACCACGCTCCCGCGCTTGCCGGGTGTGAGGGTCACGCCCTCGATCGCCTCCAGCGGCACGCGCCGCTCGCCGAGCGCCTGGAACAGCTTGGGTGTTCGAATCCCTCGTACGTAACGGATGAGCACGGAGTCGGACTCGAACTCCCAGGCGGCATGAAATCCGGCCAGTACGTCACCCATGCGGCTCATCGTATGCGGCACGAGCTTCTCCGTCCCCTCCCCACGCATACCGCAGTATCTCCGCTTCTACGCGCGTCCGGTAGGGGTCGTACCGGACAAACCCGCCAGGCAGGCCCCGTTCCGGTGCGCACACGACACCGCCGTGTATGCGCCAACCCCGATCCCCGCGAGATTCCGCAGGCTGTCCGTGCCGGGCACGAAGTACCCGGCGTGCCCCTTGGCGTCACGGGCCGACAGCACGCGCGCGCCGAACCCGTCGGCCATCGGGTCGGCCCCGTGGCCCAGTCCGCCGAGCTCCAGGTGGGGCACGTCCTGGATCCAGTCGTCGGCGTCCCGCATCGCCCACACCCGCGCGGTGGTGCGCAGCTGGGAGACGTGGTCCACGCGCATGCCCGGGCTGCCGGCCACGGCGATGTCGGACACCCGCTCCGGCAGGTCCCGCGCGGCCAGTCCGCACACCACCGAGCCGTAGCTGTGGCAGAACAGCGAGACCGGGGTGAGGCCGGGCAGCCCCCGCACCATCGCGTCCAGCCGGTCCGCTCCGTCCTCCGCGCGCATCGCCGTGGCCGCGTCCATGCCGAGCCCGCTGGGCGCGGTGTAGTCGGCCCAGGCGACCACGGCCGTGCGCGTCGCGGGATCGGCCTGCCGCTGGGCCTTGTACAACGACCTGGCCATGCCCACGGGGGCGGAGTGCCGGCGCTCGGAGCGCTGGAAGGTCAGCAGGTCGGTGTCGACGCCGGGGACGACCACCGACACCCGCTCGGCGCGGCGCAGGTCACCGAAGACCTCGGCGACGCGTCCGGCGCCCGCCGGGTTGAAGGCGAGGATGTGCCGCTCCGGACGCATCAGCGCCTCGATGCGGTCCATCCTGCGGGCGGCCTGCTGCTGGCCCTCGGGTGTGAGCCGCGTGTCGTGCACCCGGCTCAGCTCGGTCTCGCGGGCCTCGGCCAGCGCGATGCGGTTGGCGCGGTAGCGCAGTTCGACCGGCGCGCCGTTCATGTTGCCGACGGCCAGCGGATAGCGCTCGGCGAGCCGGAGCCGCTGCGCGTCGGTGAGGGAGGCGAAGAACCGGGCCAGTCGCGTCGGCTGCGACTGCGGGTCGGGCAGCCGCTTCCCGGCCACCCGCCCGTCCTCCCACGCGGCGAGCGACGCCTGCAGGGGAGCGGGGTGGCGCTGGTGACGCAGTGCCGTCCAGCCGGTGGTCGCCAGCATCACGAAGACCACGGCGAGCGCCAGGAGCGCCCGCCACACGTTCAGCTGGGGGGAGGTGTCGAAGGAAGTCACTGGGAGGACACACTAGGAGAACGAGAGTGTCTCGCGGGAATCCAGTGACCGGGATCACGTTTCGCTGTGCCGATTCAGGGATGCGGTCGTACGCCAGTTCGTGGCGAGGGCCGGTCCGACATGGTCCAGGCACGTCCGCATCAGCTCCCGCAGCGCCTCGGTGCTCAGGTCGTCCCCCTCGGTCCACCGGCGTTCGGCCACCCGGATCACCCCGCCGAACGCGGCCACCAGGATGCGCGGCCGGGGATCGGTGTCGACGTCCAGCCCCTCGCGCTCGGCGATGACGCCCGCCAGCTCCTCCTCCAGCTCCGCCGCCCGGCGCAGGTGGGCGGCGAGCAGCGCGGGCGTGGACTCGATGACGCGGTAGACGCGCATGTGCAGCTCCACCGGGACGAGCTCGCCCACGGCCTCGTTGATGGCGTCCCAGCTGTCCAGCACGGCCCGGCGCAGCGTCTCCAGCGGCGCCTCGTCGCGCGGGCGGGCCCGTACGGCCTCGGCGATGCGCTGCTCCGCCAGGCGGGGGACGAACAGCGCCACCTCTTCCTTGCTGGCGAAGTAGCGGAAGAAGGTGCGCTGGGAGACGTCCACGGCCGCGGCGATGTCGTCGACCGTCGTGCCGTCGTAGCCGCGCGTGGCGATGAGCTCCAGCGCGGCCCGGACCAGGGCGTCCCGGGTGCGCTGCTTCTTCCGTTCGCGCAGCCCCGGCTGCGGGGGAGCGCCCGCGACGGTCCCGACCGTGTCCATGGCTCCTCCTTGAACCGTTCGCCCGGACCGGGCGAGGGGCGCATGTCCTGTCAGTCACTGACTGGTGAAATGAATTGTCAAGTGTCAGCGGCTGACACTAGCCTCGAATGTATGACTAGTCAGACCACCCTCGACAAGGCGGGACAGGGGGACGGCCCTCCGGCCGGCCCGTCGGAGGCGACGCCCGGCAAGGGGCTGCGCGGGCACCCCTGGTTCACGCTGTTCACCGTCGCCGTGGGCGTCATGATGGTGGCCCTGGACGGCACCATCGTGGCCATCGCCAACCCGGCCATCGCCAGCGACCTGGGCGCCACCCTGGCCGACGTCCAGTGGATCACCAACGCGTACTTCCTCGCCCTCGCGGTGTCCCTGATCACCGCGGGCAAGCTCGGTGACCGCTTCGGCCACCGGCAGACCTTCCTCATCGGCGTGGTCGGCTTCGCCGCCGCGTCCGGGGCCATCGGCCTGTCCGACAGCATCACGCTCGTCATCGTCTTCCGCGTGCTCCAGGGCCTGTTCGGCGCGCTGCTGATGCCGGCCGCGCTCGGCCTGCTGCGCGCCACGTTCCCCGCCGAGAAGCTCAACATGGCCATCGGCATCTGGGGCATGGTCATCGGCGCCTCGACCGCCGGCGGCCCGATCCTCGGCGGCGTCCTCGTCGAGCACGTCAACTGGCAGTCGGTGTTCTTCATCAACGTGCCGGTCGGCGTCCTCGCCGTCGCGCTCGGCGTGTGGATCCTGCTCGACCACCGCGCGGAGAACGCGCCGCGCTCCTTCGACATCCCCGGCATCGCGCTGCTGTCCGGCGCGATGTTCTGCCTGGTGTGGGCGCTCATCAAGGCGCCCGAGTGGGGCTGGGGCGACGGCAGGACCTGGGCGTTCATCGGCGCCTCCGTGGCCGGATTCCTCGTCTTCGCCTTCTGGGAGACGAAGGTGAAGGAGCCTCTGATCCCGCTGGCCCTCTTCCGCTCCGTCCCGCTGTCCGCGGGTGTGGTGCTGATGGTCCTCATGGCCATCGCGTTCATGGGCGGCCTGTTCTTCGTCACCTTCTACCTGCAGAACGTGCACGGCCTCAGCCCGGTCGACGCCGGTCTGCACCTGCTGCCGCTCACCGGCATGATGATCGTCGGCTCCCCGCTCGCGGGCGTGATGATCACCAAGGTCGGCCCGCGGATCCCGCTCGCGGGCGGCATGGCCTGCACCGCGCTCGCCATGTACGGCATCTCCACGCTGGAGAAGAGCACCGGCAGCCTCGCCATGTCGGTCTGGTTCGCGCTGCTCGGGCTCGGTCTCGCCCCCGTCATGGTCGGCGCCACCGAGGTCATCGTGGGCAACGCGCCGCTGGAGCTGTCCGGCGTGGCCGGCGGTCTGCAGCAGTCCGCCATGCAGGTCGGCGGCAGCCTCGGCACCGCCGTGCTGGGCGCCGTGATGGCCTCCAAGGTGGACGGCGACCTGCCGGGCAACTGGGAGAAGGCGGGCCTCCCGCCGCTGACGCCCGAACAGGCCGGCCAGGCCTCCGAGGCGGTCCAGGTCGGTGTGCCGCCGGTGCCCAAGGGCACCCCCGAGGCGATCGCCGCGGAGATCACGGACGTCGCCCACGACACCTTCATCTCCGGCATGAGCCTGGCGTCGCTGGTCGCCGCCGGGGTCGCGGCGGCCGCGGTCCTGGTCGCGCTGCTCACCAAGCGCGGCGAGAACGCGGAGGCGGGCGCGGGCGTCGGCCACATCTGACGCCACGTCAGGACCGCCGGGGTGCGCCGCCGGAGGGGTGCGGCGCAGCCCGGCGGTCATCCGCCGTACACACAAGGGGAATTCAGGACGGGAGCGGGGGTACCCGCCGTGTCAACCAACCCATCAGGGAGTTGATGATGGCGAGCTTCGGACAAGGAACGCGCAGGCACCCCCGCACCAGTGGCCGGACGTGGTCACGGTCCGGGCCGGATCGCGCGACGCTCGGGATCATCGGAGCCATCTGCGCCGTCGCCGGTTTCTTCGTCCTGGGCATCGTTCTCGGCCCGGTGGCGATGGTGTGCGGCTGGCTGGCCATGGGTCGCAGCTGGGCGGGTTCCCGCTCGGTGCCGGCCCTGATCGCCCTGGTCCTCGGCGCCATCGACACGCTCCTGGCCGTCATCTGGCTGGCCGGGGCGGGCGCCATGGGGACCGGCATGCTCTGACCCGGTCGACACCGGCATCGAGGGGGCCTCCGGCTGGTCAGCCGGAGGCCCCCTCGATGCCGCGGCTCCGCCCCACGGGGCATGCGACGACGTTCCCCGCGCCTCAGGGGGCGGCGGTGGAACAGGCCCCAGGGGCGCGGGGAACTGCGCGAACGGCCCGAACGCACCCGCGGCCGCCCCGCCACCCCAGGTGGCTTCCCCCGCGCCCCGCCGGAGGCGCTACGCGTCGCCGCCCGCCGCGCCCGGGTCCGCGGCCGCCACGTCCAGCAGCTGGTACCGGTCGAGGGCCTGCTTCAGCACCGAGCGGTCCAGGTGTCCCTCACGCGCCAGCTCCGTCAGCACCGCCAGCACGATCGACTGCGCGTCGATGTGGAAGAAGCGCCGCGCCGCACCGCGCGTGTCCGCGAAGCCGAACCCGTCCGCGCCCAGCGACTGGTACGTCCCCGGCACCCAGCGCGCGATCTGGTCCGGCACCGACCGCATCCAGTCGGACACCGCCACCACCGGCCCCTGCGCCGACGCCAGCTTGCGCGTCACGTACGGGGTGCGCTGCTCCTCCTCCGGGTGCAGCAGGTTGTGCTCCTCGCACTCCACCGCGTCGCGCCGCAGCTCGTTCCACGAGGTCGCCGACCAGACGTCCGCCTTGACGTTCCACTCCTCGGCGAGGATCTTCTGCGCCTCGACCGCCCACGGCATCGCGACACCGGACGCCAGGATCTGCGCCGGGAGCGAGCCCGAGGTGCCCTCGCTGAAGCGGTACAGGCCCTTGAGGATGCCCTCCACGTCCACGTTCTCCGGCTCCGCCGGGTGCTGGATGGGCTCGTTGTAGACCGTCAGGTAGTAGAAGACGTCCTCGCCGTGGGGGTGCTCCCGCGACGAGCCGTACATCCGGCGCAGCCCGTCCTTCACGATGTGCGCGATCTCGAACCCGAACGCCGGGTCGTACGCGACGCACGCCGGGTTGGTCGAGGCGAGCAGCTGCGAGTGCCCGTCGGCGTGCTGGAGACCCTCACCGGTCAGCGTGGTGCGGCCCGCGGTCGCGCCGAGCACGAAACCGCGTGCCAGCTGGTCGGCCATCTGCCAGAACTGGTCACCGGTGCGCTGGAAACCGAACATCGAGTAGAAGACGTACACCGGGATCAGCGGCTCGCCGTGCGTGGCGTACGCCGAGCCGGCCGCGATCAGCGACGCCGTGCAGCCCGCCTCGGAGATGCCGTCGTGCAGCATCTGCCCCTGCGGCGACTCCTTGTAGGCGAGGAGCAGTTCCCGGTCCACCGCCTCGTACTGCTGGCCGAGCGGGTTGTAGATCTTCGCGCTCGGGAAGAACGAGTCCATGCCGAACGTGCGGTACTCGTCCGGCGCGATCAGCACGAAGCGGCGGCCGATCTCCTTGTCCCGCATGAGGTCCTTGAGGAGCCGCACGAAGGCCATGGTCGTCGCGATGGACTGCTGACCCGAGCCCTTCTTCACACTCGCGTACGTCTTGTCCTCGGGCAGGGCCAGCGGCTTGCTCCGCACCACCCGGGTCGGCACGTATCCGCCGAGGGACCGGCGGCGGTCGTGCATGTACTGGAGCTCCTCGGAGTCCGGACCCGGGTGGTAGTAGGGCGGCAGACCCGACTCCAGGTCCTTGTCCGGGATGGGCAGGTGCAGCCGGTCCCGGAAGTGCTTCAGGTCGTCGACCGTCAGCTTCTTCATCTGGTGCGTGGCGTTGCGGCCCTCGAAGTTCGGGCCCAGCGTCCAGCCCTTGACCGTCTTGGCCAGGATGACCGTGGGCTGGCCCTTGTGCTCCACCGCCGCCTTGTACGCCGCGTAGATCTTCCGGTGGTCGTGGCCGCCGCGCCCCAGGTGCAGGATCTGGTCGTCGGTCATGCCCTCGACCATCGCGCGCAGCCGGTGGTCGTCGCCGAAGAAGTGCTCGCGGATGTACGCCCCGGACTCCGTGGCGTACGTCTGGAACTGGCCGTCCGGCGTGGTGTTCATCCGGTTGACCAGCACGCCGTCACGGTCCTGGGCCAGCAGCGGGTCCCACGTCCGGTCCCAGATCAGCTTGATCACGTTCCAGCCGGCGCCGCGGAAGACCGACTCCAGCTCCTGGATGATCTTGCCGTTGCCGCGCACCGGGCCGTCCAGCCGCTGCAGGTTGCAGTTGACCACGAAGGTCAGGTTGTCCAGGCCCTCGCGCGCCGCGATGCTCAGCTGGCCCAGCGACTCCGGCTCGTCCATCTCGCCGTCGCCGAGGAACGCCCACACGTGCGACTTCGAGGTGTCCGCGATGCCCCGCGCGTGCATGTAGCGGTTCATCCGCGCCTGGTAGATCGCGCCGATCGGGCCGAGACCCATCGACACCGTCGGGAACTCCCAGAAGTCCGGCATCGACCGCGGATGCGGGTACGACGACAGCGCGTACGGCGCCGCCGACTTCTCCTGGCGGAAGCCGTCCAGATGCTGCTCGCTCAGCCGGTCCAGCAGGTACGCGCGGGCGTAGATGCCCGGCGAGGCGTGCCCCTGGAAGAAGACCTGGTCGCCGCCGTCGCCCTCGTCCTTGCCGCGGAAGAAGTGGTTGAAGCCCACGTCGTACAGCGACGCGGACGACGCGAACGTGGCGATGTGGCCGCCCACCCCGATGCCCGGGCGCTGGGCGCGCGAGACCATCACGGCGGCGTTCCAGCGGGTCGCGTTCAGGATCTTGCGCTCGATCTCCTCGTTGCCCGGGAAGAACGGCTCGGCCCGGGTGGGGATCGTGTTGACGTAGTCCGTGCTGCGCATCTCGGGCACGGCCACGCGCCGGGCGCGGGCACGCTCGATCAGCCGCAGCATCAGATAACGGGCCCGCTCCCGGCCGCGCTCGTCGACCGCGGCGTCGAGGGAGTCGAGCCACTCCTGGGTTTCCTCGGGGTCGAAGTCAGGAACCTGACTCGGAAGGCCGCCAATGATGATCGGGCTGCGATCGGATGCGGAAGCCACGCTGTTCCTTACCTGTCAGAGGGCCGTGAATGGGCCGTCGTCTCGCTCGCCACGGCCCGTGTGCGCCGCTCCCATGCTCCACCTAGCGACCGCGGACGTCATCTCTACCGAGAGGTAATCCCCCGGCGCGGCCGGTACGGTGACCCAAGGGGCGAGTACATGCGAGTCTCGTACCCACAGACGGTTCCCAAACGCCCAAACGGGGCACAAAGGTGTGGTGTCCATCACTGCTGACGGAGACGGGGTGCCTGGAGTTGCGGTGACCCGGCCAGGATCGTCACCGTTTCGGCGGTCCGCACGGCCGGGTACTTGCGCGATCCGTCCCGCCCGTGTGGACTACGGCCAATGCTTCGCGCACGCGCGTGGCTGAGATATTCCCAAGACATGATCAGGAGGCAACCCGTGAGCGCGACCGCGGACCACGCGGAGGAGCGGACGAACCCTGCCGCCAGGCTGGGGTTCCAGCCCGGGCAGGTGGTCCAGGAGATCGGCTACGACGACGACGTCGACCAGGAGCTCCGCGAGGCCATCGAGGGCGTCATCGAGAGCGACCTTGTCGACGAGGACTACGACGACGTGGCCGACGCCGTTGTGCTGTGGTTCCGTGACGACGACGGCGACCTGACGGATGCGCTGGTGGATGCCACCACGTACATCGAAGAGGGCGGCGCGATCCTGCTGCTCACGCCGAAGACCGGCCGGGACGGCTACGTCGAGCCGAGTGAGATCTCGGAGGCCGCCACCACGGCCGGCCTGACGGCGTCCAAGAGCGTCAGCGTGGGCAAGGACTGGAGCGGCAGCCGGCTGGCGACCCCGAAGGCCGCCAAGTCGAAGCGGTGACACATCCCCGGACGGGCCGGCGGCGGCGTTCGCCGCACGCGTCGGCCCGTTCGAGGGACCCTCGTCCCGCCTGCGTAGGGTGGTCGCACGGCACCACCCCGGAGGGACGAGGACGACGATGACGATCCCGGTCGGAGCGCAGGCCCCCGACTTCGAACTCAAGGACAACCACGGCGCCCCGGTGCGTCTGTCCGACTTCCGTGGGCAGAAGAACGTCGTGCTGCTCTTCTACCCGTTCGCCTTCACCGGTGTCTGCACCGGCGAGCTGAGCGAGATCCGCGACCGGCTGGAGCAGTTCGCCGAGCGCGACGCCGAGGTGCTCGCCGTCTCCAACGACTCGATCCACACCCTGCGCGTCTTCGGCGAGCAGGAGGATCTTCCCTTCCCGCTGCTCAGCGACTTCTGGCCGCACGGCAACGTCTCGCGCGCCTACGGCGTCTTCGACGAGGACAAGGGCTGCGCCGTCAGGGGCACCTTCGTGATCGACCGGCAGGGCGTCGTACGCGCCACCGTGAGCAGCGGGATGGCGGACGCCCGTGACGCCGGCGAGTACCTCGAGGCGCTCGACACCCTGTGATCGTCCGTCCCCAGGGCCTGCGGGCTCGGGGAACCCGTCACTAGGATCGACTCGTTGATCCGACATCCATGCACAACGGGGCATCCCGCCCCCGGGACACCAAGGGAGGACTCGTGGGAGTCAGCCTCAGCAAGGGCGGCAACGTATCGCTGAGCAAGGAGGCGCCGGGCCTGACCGCGGTCATCGTCGGACTGGGGTGGGACGTCCGTACCACGACCGGCACCGACTTCGACCTGGACGCCAGCGCCCTCCTGCTGAACAGCTCGGGCAAGGTCGCCAGCGACGCGAACTTCGTCTTCTTCAACAACCTCAAGAGCCCCGACGGCTCCGTCGAGCACACCGGTGACAACACCACCGGTGAGGGCGAGGGCGACGACGAGGCGATCAAGGTCAACCTGGCCGCCGTCCCGGCCGACGTCGAGAAGATCGTCTTCCCGGTCTCCATCTACGACGCCGAGAACCGCCAGCAGTCCTTCGGCCAGGTGCGCAACGCGTTCATCCGCGTCGTCAACCAGGCCGGCGGCACCGAGATCGCCCGTTACGACCTGTCGGAGGACGCCTCGACCGAGACCGCCATGGTCTTCGGCGAGCTGTACCGCCACGGCGCGGAGTGGAAGTTCCGCGCCATCGGCCAGGGCTACGCCTCGGGCCTGCGCGGCATCGCGCAGGACTTCGGCGTGAACGTCTGAGCCGGGCACGTCCCGGGTACAGACCGGAGCGGCCGTCCCGTACGGCCACCGCCCGGGCGCCGCGCGCACTCCACGCGCGGCGCCCGGGGACGCCCCCTCGCGGGGGAGCGCAGGACCACCTGGAAACACCACCCGGAGGGGGACCAGCATCATGGGCGTCACGCTCGCCAAAGGGGGAAACGTCTCTCTGTCCAAGGCCGCACCCAACCTCACGCAGGTGATGGTCGGGCTCGGCTGGGACGCGCGCTCCACCACGGGCGCCGACTTCGACCTGGACGCCAGCGCCCTGCTGTGCAGCGGCGGCCGCGTCATGGGCGACGAGTGGTTCATCTTCTACAACCAGCTCAAGAGCCCCGACGGCTCCGTGGAGCACACCGGCGACAACCTCACGGGTGAGGGCGACGGCGACGACGAGTCCCTGCTGGTGGACCTCTCCAAGGTGCCGCAGCAGTGCGACAAGATCGTCTTCCCGGTCTCGATCCACATGGCGGACGAGCGCGGCCAGACCTTCGGCCAGGTCAGCAACGCCTTCATCCGCGTCGTGAACCAGGCGGACGGCCAGGAGCTCGCCCGCTACGACCTCAGCGAGGACGCCTCCACGGAAACCGCGATGATCTTCGGTGAGCTCTACCGTTACCAGGGTGAGTGGAAGTTCCGTGCAGTAGGGCAGGGGTACGCGTCGGGTCTGCGGGGCATCGCTCTAGACTTCGGGGTCAACGTTTCGTAAAGCCGCCACGGCGGCGGGGGAGACCCGTACACACACATGGGGTAGCCAGTGGTTCTGAAAACCTTCGGCTGGTCGTTCGCGGTGACCGCGCTCGGCCTGGTCGCAGCATTCCTCTTCGGGGGGTGGACCGCCTTCGGGATCGTGGCGATCCTCTCGATCCTCGAGATCTCGCTGTCCTTCGACAACGCGGTGGTCAACGCCGGAATCCTGAAGAAGATGAATGCCTTCTGGCAGAAGATCTTCCTCACCGTCGGCATCCTGATCGCCGTCTTCGGCATGCGACTGGTCTTCCCCGTCGTCATCGTCGCGATCAGCGCGCAGCTCGGTCCGATCGAGGCCGTCGACCTCGCGCTCAGCGACAAGGACCGTTACCAGGAGCTCGTCACCGACGCCCACCCGGCCATCGCGGCCTTCGGCGGCATGTTCCTGCTCATGATCTTCCTCGACTTCATCTTCGAGGACCGGGAGATCAAGTGGCTGGCCTGGCTGGAGCGGCCGCTGGCCAAGCTCGGCAAGGTCGACATGCTGTCGGTCTGCATCGCGCTGATCATCCTGCTGATCTCCGCCATGACCTTCGCCACCCACGCCCACCAGCACGGCGGCACACACGTGGACAAGGCGGAGACCGTCCTGCTGGCCGGTATCGCCGGTCTGATCACCTACATGATCGTGGGCGGGCTCTCCGGCTACTTCGAGGACAAGCTCGAAGAGGAGGAGGAACAGGAGCACGAGGAGGAGGAGAAGGCGGCCCGCGAGGGCAAGCCCAAGTCGGCGATCGCCCTGGCCGGCAAGGCCGCGTTCTTCATGTTCCTCTACCTCGAGGTCCTGGACGCGTCCTTCTCCTTCGACGGCGTCATCGGCGCCTTCGCCATCACCAACGACATCGTCCTGATGGCGCTCGGCCTCGGTATCGGCGCCATGTACGTCCGTTCGCTCACGGTCTACCTGGTCCGCCAGGGCACCCTGGACGACTACGTGTACCTGGAGCACGGCGCGCACTACGCCATCGGCGCCCTGGCGATGATCCTGCTCGTCACCATCCAGTACGAGATCAACGAGATCATCACCGGTCTCATCGGCGTCGTCCTGATCGGCGCCTCCTTCTGGTCCTCCGTGCGCCGCAACAAGCGCATCGCGGAGGCCGAGGGGCAGGCGGGCGAGAAGACCGAGGTCTCGTCCGGGGTGTGACAGCCCTCCGGGTGAGGAACGCTCTCGACGGGGCGGCCACGAGGAGCAGTCCTCGCAGGCCGCCCCGTCGGCCGTGCGGCGCACCGGCGCCCCGCGGCCACCGGCGGGGGTTCGACGAGTGGACTTGGGGCGGGAATGGGTTTACTGGACGGACTGTGGCGCGGCCGGAACGACGACTTCGACTCCGGCAACGCGGCCACCAACGCCATCGAGCTGACCAAGCGGCACGGGCAGGTGTCGCTGACCAAGCAGGGCGCGGCCACCGGTCATCTGCGGGTCAACCTGAGCTGGCAGATGCGCACCTCCGACATCGGCGGCCCGCAGCGGGAGAGCCTGCTGCGCCACCCGTTCAAGGCGCTCAGGCCGCCGGAGGTCGTCGGACACAGCCAGTCCATGGTCAACGTCGACCTCGACCTGGGCTGTCTGTACGAGCTGCAGGACGGCACCAAGGGCGTGGTCCAGCCCCTCGGCGGCTACCTCGGCGAGGTCAACGGCCCGCCGTACGTGAAGCTCAGCGGCGACGACCGGTTCGGCTCCGCCTCCGGCGAGACGCTCTACGTCAACCTCGACCAGCGGGAGAACATCAAACGCCTGCTGGTCTTCGTCTACATCTACGACCAGACGCCCGCCTTCGACCGCACCAAGGCCGTCGTCACGCTCTACCCGAGCAACGGCCCGCGCATCGAGATCTCCCTCGACGAACGCCAGCCGCAGGCCCGTTCCTGCGCGGTGGTGCTGATCGAGAACGTGAAGAACGAGATCGTCGTGCGCCGCGAGGTGCGGTTCGTCTACGGCTTCCAGGGCGAGCTGGACCGGCTGTACGGCTGGGGCCTGCAGTGGGGCCGGGGCTTCAAGACGAAGGCCGACCGCTGAGGCACGGCCGGCCCGGTGACCGCCCCGTCTAGCGTCCGATGAACTGCGGCCCCTGCGGCGGCAGCCGGAACTCCGGGTCGGGCGCGCCCGTGGCCGGGGGCGGGAAGCCGTACCGGTCCTGCGCCGCCTGGGCCGCCGCCGTGGCGGGCGCGGGCGCCGGATAGCCGTGCGGGGGCGGGCTCGTCGGGTGCGGGTAGCCGTAGGCGGGCTGCGCGGCCACGGGCGTGCCGGCCGGGGGCTGCTGCGGCGGATAGCCGTACGCGGGCTGCGTGGGCACGCCGGAGTGCGGCTGCTCGGGAGGCAGCGGGCGGGACACCTCCGGGGCGGGCGCCGCCGGTGCCTGCGCCTGTGTCACCGCGTCCGGCGAGGTGGACGCGGGCGGCTCGGGCGCGGCGGACGCCTCCGGCTCCTCGGCGGCCTCCGACTCGTCCACCGAGATGCCGAAGTCGGTCGCCAGACCCTCCAGGCCGTTCGAATAGCCCTCGCCGAGCGCCCGGAACTTCCAGCCCTCCCCGCGCCGGTACAGCTCGCCGCAGATCAGCGCCGTCTCCTGGCCCGTCTCCGGCTTCACGTCGAAGTACGCCAGCGCCTCCCCGTCCGGGTTCTGCGCGTCGTGCAGCAGGATGCGCAGCGCCTGCACGCGGTCGAACGTCACCCCGTCCGCCGACGCCACGAGCAGAATCCGGCCGACACCGGACTCGACACCGGCGAGGTCTGTCTGGATCGTGTCGGTCAGGCCCTCGGCCACGCGCTTCTTGCCGAGCCGCCACACCTTCCCGGACGGGTGCCGGGGCTGGTTGTAGAAGACGAAGTCCTCGTCGGAGCGCACGCGGCCGTCGAGACCGAGGAGCAGCGCGGAGGCGTCCACGTCCGGCACCCCCTGCCCGGGAGACCAGCGCAGCACGGCGCGTACCGTGGTGGCCTCGAGAGGAACGTTCGACCCCTTCAGCATCGCGTGCGTCATGCGGTCATCCTGCCTTCTCCGTCCTGGTCACGACAATGCGGGGGGTTGGCTCCGTCACCACGGGGTTACCTGAAGTTCATGCCCGGAGGGAACCGCCGACAAGGACTTTTACGTACTATTACCGGCCACCTTCCTGCACTCCACAGAGTCCACTACAGCCACGGGGGAGTTCAATGCGTCATTTCGGGCACATCGCCCCTGAGGTGCGGAAACGTCTCTTCTATCGGGAGCCCTGCGAGTTCACCGCCGACTCCCCGGCCCGGGTCCTGTCCGCGGCGCTCGGCGCCACGCTCTACAGCCCCGCCACGCGGCCCCGGCTCGCCGACGACGTCCTCAAGCAGGGCGCCCACGGCGTCGTCTCCATGGTGCTGTGCCTGGAGGACTCCATCAGCGACGCCGAGGTCGTCGCCGGCGAGGAGAACCTGGTCCGCCAGCTCACCGACCTCGCGGGACGGCCCGGGGCGGACCTGCCGCTGCTGTTCGTCCGGGTCCGCGAGCCCGAACAGATCGGGGACCTGGTCCGACGGCTCGGCCCCGCCGTCGCGGTGCTGTCCGGATTCGTGCTGCCCAAGTTCACCGCCGAGCGCGGCCTGCCCTTCCTGGAGGCGCTCACCGCCGCCGAGTCCGCCTCCGGCCGCCGCCTCTTCGCCATGCCGGTGCTCGAGTCGCCCGAGCTGCTCTACCGCGAAAGCCGCGTCGAGACCCTCGAAGGCATCTTCCGCGCCGTCGACAAGTACCGCGACCGCGTGCTCGCCCTGCGCCTGGGCGTCACCGACTTCTGCTCCTCCTACGGGCTGCGCCGCGGCCCCGACATGACCGCGTACGACATCCAGGTCGTCGCCTCCGTGATCTCCGACGTGGTGAACATGCTCGGCCGCGCCGACGGCACCGGCTTCACCGTGACCGGGCCCGTCTGGGAGTACTTCCGGGTGCAGGAGCGCATGTTCAAACCGCAGCTGCGGCAGAGCCCCTTCCTGGAGGTGGAGGCCACCGCGCTGCGCCAGAAGCTCATCGAGCACGCCATGGACGGCCTGCTCCGCGAGATCTCCCTGGACCGCGCCAACGGCCTCCTCGGCAAGACCTGCATCCACCCCTCCCACGTCCTGCCCGTGCACGCGCTGTCCGTCGTCAGCCACGAGGAGTTCAGCGACGCGCAGGACATCCTCCGGCCGGAACGCGACGGCGGGGGTGTACTGCGGTCCGCGTACACCAACAAGATGAACGAGGTTAAGCCGCACCGCGCCTGGGCGGAGCGGACCCTGCTGCGCGCGGAGGCCTTCGGCGTCGCCAACGAGGACATCGGCTTCGTCGAACTGCTCGCGGCCGGTCTGGCGTAGTGAGCGGGGCGTCGGGCGCGCCGGCCGAGGCGGCCGGCGAGTGACCGAGAGGGAGAGAAGAGTGAACACCTGGTCCGGCACCTGGGTCGCCGAGCGGCTCGGCGTCGAGCTGGCCGGCGACGAACGGCTGCGCGGCATGCTGGGGCTGGCGCTGCGGCGCAACCCCAAGCGGGCCCACCTGCTCGTGTCGAACGTCCTCGGCAAGCACGTGCCCCAGGCGCCCTCCGTGGTGTACGGACACGGCGTCGAACTCGGCCGCCGGGTGCGTGAGCTGCTGGGCGACGCGGCGGCCGCGCGGGCCGTCGTCCTCGGGTACGCCGAGACCGCGACCGGACTCGGCCACTCCGTCGCCGACGGCCTGGGCGCCGCGCCCTGCCTGCACTCCACCCGCCGCCCGGTCGCCGGGGTCGCCACCGCCGGCGGCTTCGAGGAGTCCCACTCGCACGCCACCTCCCACCTGCTGCTGCCGGAGGACCCGTCGCTGCTGGCCGGGGACGGTCCGCTGGTGCTGGTCGACGACGAGTTCTCGACGGGGAACACGGTGCTGAACACCGTGCGCGATCTTCACGCGCGGTACCCGCGGGAGCGGTACGTCGTGGTCGCCCTGGTCGACATGAGGTCGGCGGCCGACGCCGGACGCCTGGAGGAGTTCGCACGGGAGATCGGGGCGCGGATCGACCTCGTGACGGTCGCGTCGGGGACGGTGCGGTTGCCGGACGGCGTGCTGGAGAAGGGGCAGGCGCTGGTCGCGGAACATGAATCCGCCGCGGCGCCGTCGGGGCCGTTCGCGCAGTCCCCCGCGCCCCGTGAAGGGACGCAGCCGCCGTCCGGCCGCGTCACCCGGGTGGACCTGCGTTGGCCCGCGGGTCTCCCCGACGGCGGCCGGCACGGCTTCACCCCCGCCCACCGCACGGCGCTCGAGAACGCCCTCCCCGCCATGGCGGACCGAATAGCCACCGCCCTCCCGGTCGACGCGCACCGCGTCCTCGTGCTCGGCTTCGAGGAACTCATGTACGCCCCGCTGCGCCTGGCCGCGGAACTGGAGCGCACCACCACCGCCGAGGTGCGCTACAGCACCACCACCCGCTCACCCGTCCTCGCGGTCGACGACCCCGGCTACGCCATCCGCACCCGCCTCGTCTTCCCCGCCCACGACGACCCCGCCGACGGCCCCGGCGAGCGCTACGCCTACAACGTCGCCGGCGCCGGCTTCGACGCCGTGGTCGCCGTCGTCGACTCCGTCGCCGACACCCCCGCGCTGCACGCCCCCGACGGGCTGCTCGCCCGGCTCGCCGAACACACCCCGCACGTCCTCCTGGCGGTCGTACCGTCGTACGCGCCGGCCACACCCGCCGGCGCCCAGGACGCCCCCGAAAGGCCCGTCACCATGCTGCCCGAGCCCCTCCGCGGCCCCGCCTTCTCCTCGTACGCGCCCGAGGAGGTCGGCTGGCTGCTCCAGGACCTCTCGGACGTGACGCTGGAGGCGCCGACCGAGGAGCGCGAGGAGGCCATCCAGAGCGGCGGCGCCCACTACGCCGAGTCGCTGCCCGTGGAGTACCAGCCCAGCGAGCAGTACCAGCAGCTCTTCCACAACGCCCTGGACACCTCGGCCGCCCGCCTGGCGCACGCGGTCGGCGTGGTCACCGAAACCGTCCTCGCCGAGCGGTCGCCCCGCCCGGTGCTGGTGTCGCTGGCCCGCGCGGGCACCCCGGTGGGCATCCTGATGCGCCGCTGGGCGCAGCACCGCCACGGCCTCGACCTGCCGCACTACGCCGTCTCCATCGTCCGCGGCCGCGGCATCGACGCCAACGCCCTGCGCTGGCTGGCCGACCACCACGACCCGCGCGACGTGGTGTTCGTCGACGGCTGGACCGGCAAGGGCGCCATCACCCGCGAACTCGCCCAGGCCGTCGAGGAGTTCGAGAAGGCGCACGGCGTCTCCGGCTTCGACCCGGAGATCGCCGTCCTCGCCGACCCCGGCTCCTGCGTCCGCACCTACGGCACCCGCGAGGACTACCTGATCCCGTCCGCCTGCCTCAACTCCACGGTCTCCGGCCTGATCTCACGCACCGTCCTGCGCGCCGACCTGGTCGGCCCCGACGACTACCACGGCGCCAAGTACTACCGCGAACTCGCGGACTCCGACCTGTCCGTGGCCTTCCTCGACGCCGTCTCCGCCCGCTTCGACGAGGTCACCGAGGCAGCCTGCGCCGAGGCCAAGGACCTCCTGGCCGCCGACCGCACGCCCACCTGGGAGGGCTGGGCGGCCGTGGAGCGCATCAGCGAGGAGTACGGCATCCACGACGTGAACCTCGTCAAGCCCGGTGTCGGCGAGACCACCCGCGTGCTGCTGCGCCGGGTGCCGTGGAAGGTGCTGGCCCGCGCCGGGGCCGGCAGCGACCTCGACCACGTCCGGCTCCTCGCCGAGCAGCGGGGCGTGCCCGTGGAGGAGGTACCCGGCCTGCCCTACACCTGCGTCGGCCTGATCCACCCCCGCTACACCCGGGGCGCCACCGGCGCCGACGGCACGGCGGTGACCCTCTGATGCCCGTCATCGTCGCCAGCGACCTCGACCGGACCCTCATCTACTCGGCCGCCGCACTCGCCCTGACCATGCCCGACGCCCGGGCGCCCAGGCTGCTGTGCGTGGAGGTCCACGAGAGCCGGCCCCTGTCCTACCTGACGGAGACCGCGGCCCAGCTCCTCACCGAGCTGGGCGACGAGGCCCTGTTCGTCCCCACCACCACCCGCACCCGCAAGCAGTACCAGCGCATCAACCTCCCCGGTCCTCCTCCCACCTACGCGATCTGCGCCAACGGCGGCCATCTGCTCGTCGACGGGGTCTCCGACCCGGACTGGCACGCGCGTGTCCAGGCCCGGCTGGCCGACGAGTGCGCCCCGCTGTCCGAGGTCCAGGACCACCTGCTGCGCACCGCCGACCCGGTATGGGTGCGCAAGCACCGGACCGCCGAGGACCTCTTCGCCTACCTCGTCGTGGAGCGCGAGCTGCTGCGCGAGGAGTGGGTGAAGGAACTCGGGGAGTGGGCGGAGAACCGCGGCTGGACGGTCTCCCTCCAGGGCCGCAAGATCTACGCCGTCCCCAAGCCGCTCACCAAGAGCGCGGCCATGCGGGAGGTCGCCCGGCGCACCGGCGCCGACCTGACCCTCGCCGCGGGCGACTCCCTCCTCGACGCGGACCTGCTCCTCGCCGCCGACCTGGGCTGGCGCCCGGGCCACGGCGAACTCGCCGAGGACTCCTGGACGGCCCCCGGGGTCCGCGCCCTGCCCGAGCGGGGAGTCCTGGCCGGGGAGCGCATCCTCCGCGAGTTCCTCCGCACCGTCCGCTCCCGCTGAGGCCGGCCGGCTGAGGTCGGCCTGCCGAGATCGCACTTGCCGAGGCCGGCTCGGCTCACCGGGCTCGGCCCGCCTAGGTCGGCCCGCCGTGGTCAGCCCGGTGAAGCCGGTCGGCGTGACCGGTTTCTGCCGGGGGCCGGCGGCGGGTTCACTCGGGGCGGCGCAGGCTGAGGGTCTCGGTTGCCGAGCGGGCGGACCGGGCGTGCGGGGACGAGGCGCCGTCG
This sequence comes from Streptomyces althioticus, assembly GCA_014649355.1. Taxonomy (GTDB): domain Bacteria; phylum Actinomycetota; class Actinomycetes; order Streptomycetales; family Streptomycetaceae; genus Streptomyces; species Streptomyces althioticus. The sequence goes on along the minus strand of BMSW01000003.1, from coordinate 437,911 downwards.
GCCGCGCGGGCCTCGTCGGCCTCACCGGCACCGGACCGGTCGCCGGAGCCGGCACCCGCGTCCCGGGAGCCGCTGTCCCGCGAACCCGAACCCCGGCCGGCGCGACGGCTGCCGCCGCCCGAGCGGAACAGGCGTATGACGACGAAGGCCACGAGGGCGAGGGCGGCCGCCGCCAGCACCACCTTCGAGTAGGCCGACACGACCGACGTCACCTGCGACCAGTTGTCCCCGAGCGCGTAACCCGCGAGCACGAACGCCGTGTTCCATATCGCGCTGCCCAGCGTCGTCAGGCCGAGGAACAGCGGCAGCGGCATCCGCTCCACCCCGGCCGGCACCGACACGAGACTGCGGAACACCGGGATCATCCGGCCGAAGAACACGGCCTTCGACCCGTGCCGCAGGAACCACGCCTCCGTCTTCTCCACGTCCGAGACCTTCACCAGCGGAAGCCGTCCCGCCAGCGCCAGCGTGCGCTCCCGGCCGAGCAGCGCCCCCACCCCGTACAGGGCGAGCGCGCCGATCACCGAACCGACGGTGGTCCACAGCAGCACGGCGATCAGGCCCATCCGCCCGTTGCTCGCGGCGAACCCCGCCAGCGGCAGGATCACCTCGCTCGGTATGGGCGGGAAGAGGTTCTCGAGCGCGATGGCGATGCCGGCCCCGGGCGCGCCGAGGGCGTCCATGAGGTCGTTGACCCACTGCGGTCCCGCGTCCGTGCCCGAGGCCGCCGTGATCGTCTGCGCTGCGATGGCTGTCATGTCGTCCACGCTAGGAAATCGGAGCTGAAGGGTCGCTGAGGAAAGCCGCACGACGAGGTGCGGTTGTCCGCAGGAACCCTTGCGGTTCTCCGCAGACGGAATTGCGGTTTTCCGCAGTGTGTGCCCCTGACCGGCCCCGCTAGTCTCGCGATCATGCGAGTCATGGCGCGGCGTGTGGTGCGGTGCGCGGTCGGTCTCATGTGGGGGGCCGCCGCGGCCGTCGTCGAGCTGCTCGGGACAGTGTTGGCCGGCCTGCTGCTCCTGCTCGTCGTGGCCTGGCCGCGGCCCCGCCGGGCCGTGCTCCGCCCGGTCCTCGCGTGCGCGCGGAAGGTGACGGAGCTGGAGCGGACCCGGCTGCGGGTCTGGCTCCGGGTCCACACCTCACCGGTGTACGAGGACACGCAGGCCCTGCAGTATCCGGCCTGCCGCTGGACCCTCGGCGTGCTGGGCGCGGTGGTGATGCTCTCGGCGGCGGTCGGCCTCGGCTACGGCACGTCCTGGATGTACCTGTGGCTCCTGGTGGACGACGTGCGGAACACGGGCGCGGTCGTCTACACGTCCCTCGCCGGGCTCTTCCTGCTCTTCCTCACCGTGCAGGGGATACTCGCGGTCGCCGAGCTGGAGGGGAAGCTGGCCCGCCGCATGCTCGGGCCCCGCCACCAGGAGGAGCTGGAGCGGCGCATCGCCGAGCTGTCCGCCAGCCGCGCGGCCGTCGTCGACGCGGTGAACGACGAGCGGCGCCGCATCGAGCGGGACCTGCACGACGGGGTGCAGCAGCGCCTGGTCGCGCTCGGCATGCTGCTCGGCCGGGCCCTGCGCAGCCAGGACCCCGAGCGCGCGGACCGGCTGCTGCGCCAGGCGCACGAGGAGAGCCGGCAGGCCCTGGACGACCTGAGAGAAGTGGCCTGGCGGATCTATCCCACCACCCTGGACGAGGCCGGGCTGCGGGCGGCGCTGGAGACGGTCGCCGAGCGGGCGTCCGTCCCGGTGCGGGTGGAGTACGGACTGAGCGGGGAGCCGGAGCGACCGGTGGCGACCGTCGCCTACTTCGTCGTCTGCGAGGCCGTGACCAACGCGGTGAAGCACGCGGCGCCGAGCCGGATAGTCGTCGCGATCGAGTCGAAGGAGGGAGCGTTGCGGGTGAGTGTCGAGGACGACGGCCGGGGCGGGGCGAACGCGTCGGGCAGCGGTCTGTTCGGACTGGCCAGACGGGTGGCCGCGCTCGATGGAAGGCTGGAAGTGCGCAGTCCGCCGGGCGGGCCGACGCTGGTGACCGCGGAGCTGCCGTGCGCGTGATCCTGGCCGAGGACTCCATCCTGCTGCGGGAGGGTCTGGTGCGGCTGCTGGCGGAGGAAGGGCACGAGGTGCTCGCCGCCGTCGGCGACGCGGACCGGCTGCTGCAGGCGGTCGCCGCGACTCCGCCGGACGTGGTGGTCGCCGACGTGCGGATGCCGCCCACGCACACGGACGAGGGGCTGCGCGCGGCCCTGGAGATCCGCCGCGGCCGCCCCGAGGTGGGGGTGCTGGTGCTCTCGCAGTATGTGGAGAAGCGGTATGCGACGGAGCTGCTGACGGGTGAGTCGGAAGGGGTGGGCTATCTGCTGAAGGACCGGGTCGTCCAGGTCGACGAGTTCCTGGACGCGCTGGAGCGGGTGGCCGCCGGGCGGGCCGCTTTCGACCCGGAGGTCGTCCGGCAGTTGCTCGGCCGCACCACCCACGTCGACCCGCTGGCCCGGCTCAGCGCGCGGGAGCGCTCGGTGCTGGCCGAGATGGCGCAGGGGCACACCAACGCGGCCATCGCCCGGCGGCTGCACATCTCGCAGAGTGCGGTGGAGAAGCACACCAACGCGATCTTCGACAAGCTGGAGCTGGCGGGGGGAGGGGAGGGCTACTCGCGCAGAGTGCTGGCGGTGCTCCGTTACCTGGGCAGCTGACCCGCCGGGCCGGACGGCGCGGCGTCAGCCGCAGCAGCCCCCGCCGCAGCAGCCGCCACCGCCACCGCCGGCCGGGCGGGGCGCCGGGGCCGCCGCGGAGGCGGTGCCACCGACTGCGACCGTGGAGAGGAGCTTGACCGTGTCGTCGTGACCCGCCGGGCAGGCCGCGGGGGCGGAGGACTCCGCCATCGGACGGCTCAGTTCGAACGTGTCGCCGCAGGTGCGGCAGCGGAATTCGTAGCGAGGCATGGGCACAGGTTAACCGCACCGCCGGGAGGGGGCCGGTCAGTTGGCGCCGGCGCCGGCGCCGCGCTCCTCGCGGATCTGGGACACCACGCGGCTCGCGGTCTCCCGGACCGCCTCGGTCTCGGTCAGGAAGTGCCAGTAGTCGGGGTGGCGGCCCTCCAGTCCGGCGATCGCGCGCTCCAGCCGGGCCACGGCGTCGTCGAGGGGCCGGGCGTGGCGCGGGTCCGGGGTGTTGCGGCCGGCCATGGCGAGCCGCTGGGCGTCCCGCACGGCGAACCGGGTGCGTTCGATCTCCTGCTCGGGGTCCTTCTGCACGGCGTTCAGCCTGCGCAGGCGGTCGCCGGCGGCGGACACGGCCTCGTCGGTGGTGTTCAGCAGGGCCCGCGCGGTGGACAGCAGGGAGGTGGCGTCGGGCCAGCGCTGGTCGTCGCGGGCGGTGCGGGCCTCGGCGAGGCGGGACTCCGCCTGCCGGACGTTGCGCTCGGCCAGCTCGGGCACGCCCTGGAGGTCCTGCCAGCAGGCGACGGTGAAGCGCCGGCGCAGTTCGCTCAGGATGGGTTCGACCTGCTCGGAGCGGGTGGTGAGGGCCTGGGCGCGGGTGCGCAGGGAGACCAGCCGGCGGTCGATCTCGGCGGCCTGCTCCGGCAGCCGCTCGGCCTCGACGCGGATCGCCTCGGCCTCGCGGGTGACGCGGGCGGCGCGGTCCAGGGTGGTGGGCACGCCGTGCTGTCCGGCGCCCTGGTTCAGCTTGGTCAGCTCGGGGGACAGGGCGGCCAGGCGGGCGGCGAGGTCGTCGGCCTTCAGACCGGAGCCGCGGGCGGAGTCGAGGGCCTGGGAGGCGGCGAGCAGTGCCTGCCGGGCGCGTTCGACGGCGGGCGCGAGCCGGGCCAGCTGGGTCTCGGCCTTGCCGAGCAGCGGGCCGAGGCCGTCGGCGAACCGGTCCAGGTCCTGCTTGACCCGCCCCAGTTCGTCCTTGGCGGCGGTCAGGTCGGCGCGGGCCCGGGAGGCCGTCGAGGCGTCCAGGTCGTCGCGGTCGAGGTCGTGGGCGTCGACGGCGCTGATGTAGCGGTGGCTGGCCTCGTCGATGCGCCGGCCCAGCTCGGCGAAGTCGTCGACGGCGCGGCGGGCCGCCGGGGAGTCGTCGACGGCGATGATCGTCTCGATGGAGATCCGCAGGTCGCGCTGGGCGGTGTCGAGTTCGTAGAAGGCGGCGGCCGCGGCGTCCTTGGCGGCCTGCGCCTCGGCGCGCTGGTTCTCCGCGCGCCCGCCGAACCAGCGGCGGGTGCCGCCCCCGGCGAACGCGGCGGGCAGCACCAGCGCCGCGACCAGCGGCAGAGCCGCGAGGGCGAGCGCGTCACGCAGGGGTCCGGGGGCGCGGCGGACACGGCGGCCCGCCGGTAGGGGGAACAGGGCGCGGCGCGAGCGAGGCACGCGCGGCTCCGACGGCGAGTACGGCCGCGCTGGTGTCGCCGTCACATCCCTCTCCCGTACTGTCGTTCGCCCTGCCCGTAGTCATTCTCCCACCGGTACAGAACGAACACACGGGCCCGTCAGTTCGCGGTTCGGACGGTGAGTTTGCCGTCGCCGGTGCGGGCGGTCACCTCGTGGGAGCTGGAGTCGTCGCGCGGGACGGTCACGTCCTCGGCGCCGTCGCCGGTGGAGGAGTCGACCCGGTAGCTGCCGCGCGGCAGCTCGATGGTCGTCGAACCGTCGCCACTGCGGGACTCCACCCGGTCCGGTACGGCGGTGAGGACGAGGTGCAGTGAGCCGTCGCCGCTCCGGGCGCGCACGGTGGGGGAGGAGACCTCGGCGCGCACCGACCCGTCGCCGCTGCGCAGCTCCAGAGGCCCACTGGTGTCCGTGACGCGGACCGAGCCGTCCTTGGTGCGGACGGCCAGCGCGTCGCGGAAGCCCTCGGCGCGGACGCTGCCGTCGTCGCTCTCCACGGTGACGGCGACGCCGCGCGGCACCACGATGCGGTGCTTGGCGGAGCAGTCGGCGACGACGCCGGAGCACTTCTCGCGCAGCACCAGCCGGTCGCCGTCCATGGACCAGGTGACCTTCGGGTCCGAGCCGATGGCGACGGTCCCCTGGAACCAGCGGGTGACCGCGATCTCGCCCTCCGGCTGCTCGTCCGAGGCGACGATCTCCAGGGCGGAGTCGTCGGAGTCGACGGTGAGGCTCGCGCCGGGCAGGTCGAAGGCGCGGTGCTCGGGCTCGTCGTCGTCGGCCGCCGACGCCCCGCACGCGCTCAGCGCCGCGCCGAGCACCACGGCGGCGCCGGCGAGCGCGAGGGCGCGCGCCCGTACGGGACGGGACGTGCGGGCGGGTGAGGCGGTGCGGGCGGTGGCGGTCATGACGGACTCCCCCTGAAGGTACGGCTGACGGACGGGCGGACGGCCGCGCGGTGCGGCGGCGTCGGACGTCTTCGACCGTACGGAGACGGGGGCCTGGAGGGCATCCGGCCGACCGGCGGATCCGGGGTGGGGATATCCCCCGTGCCGGGGCACAAGGGGTTTGCGGGACCGTGACCCCCGCCATGTAGTCTGTCCACTCGACCCGGGCGGTGAGCGCGGGTCAGGGGTGCGTAGCTCAGGGGTAGAGCGCCTGCCTTACAAGCAGGATGTCGGCGGTTCGAAACCGTCCGCGCCCACAGACGACAGGGCCCCCGGAGCATGCTCCGGGGGCCTTGTGCCGTCGGGGGCCGCTACGGCGACGCCTCCCCGTCCGCGCCGTCCGCGCCCTCGGGGGAGTGCTTCAGGGCCGAGCGGGCGTGCACGCGGTCGGAGCCGGTGAGTTCGGCCCAGTAGCGGTGGGTGCTGACGAACACCGCGAGCTCGTGCTCGCGGCGCCGGAGCTTCTCGACCTCGGCCTGCTCGTCCTCGGTCCAGCCGGGCGAGGCGGGGCGCTCGATCTTGCGCCAGCCGTTGTCGTCGCTGAACCCGTCGAGGGGTTCGACCGACCAGGGGAGCCGCTTCAGCAGGGCCGACAGCTCGGCCCGGACCTGATGCAGTTCCTCCTGACCGGCAAGGAGGTCACTCGGAAAGTCATAGGTCGCAGCCACAGCCCAATAATACGCCTGTTCGATTTTGGGTGGCGAGGTGTTCCGGGGTCTCCGGAGCCGTATTCACTCCTTCGTGGACCCGGGTGGCAGGAGGCGCGAGACTGGGGTCATGTGCCGGAGCATCAAGACCCTGCGTCCGCCCGCCCTCCCCGAGGAGGCCACGGAGGAGGACATCCGGGCCGCCGCCCTTCAGTACGTGCGGAAGGTGTCCGGCTTCCGGGCGCCTGCCGCCCACAACCGTGAGGTGTTCGACCACGCGGTGGAGGCGATCGCCGCGGCCACGGCGGAGCTGCTGGACAACCTGGAGGTCAGGGGCGCCCCTGCCGGCCGGCGGGCCGGCTGAACGACGACCCCGGCCGCAGGGCGGACCCTCGAACCGGGTCTGGGCCGGGCGGCGTACCCCGCCGCTGCCACGCTGCCACGCTGGCCGTCTTCGGACAGCTGAGCTGCCGTCGTTCGGCCGACCGTAGAGTCGCCTGCCGCCTGCCGCCTGCCGCCTGCCGCCTGCCGCCTGCCGCCTGCCGCCTGCCGCCTGCCGCCTGCCGCCGAGCAGCTGTCACCCGGCGCGAGTGCGCTCGCGCGGCCGCCACGCCATGTCCGGCGTGACAGCCGTGTCCGGCGTGACAGCGTGTCCAGCGCGCCAGCCGTGGCCGCCCGGCTGCCGGGCGGGACGGACCAGGGCCGTCCGCCCACCCGCGCCGCGGGCCGAGCGGCGCGACGACGGCTGCCTGCCCGTCAGGTGTCGAACCGCCGTGATGCGCCCCGGGCTTACCCCGCCTCTCTCGGCTGCGGCTTCCGCATCAGGTACCCCGCTCCCGCGCCCGCCGCGAACAGCGCGCCGACCGAGACAGCCGCCGCCAGCCATGTCGCGCCGAGCCACTGGCCGCCGAAGTAGCCGAGGGCGACGCTGTAGCCGGCCCAGCTGAGGCCCGCGAGGGCGGACCAGGGGAGGAAGTCGCGGGCGCGGTGGCGGGCGGCGCCGGCGCCGAGGGAGACCACCGAGCGGCCGGCCGGCGCGAACCGCGCGAGGACGACGAGACCGCCGCCGCCCCGGGCCAGCGCCGCGCCGAGACGTTCCTGCGCGCCCCGCAGCCGGCGGGAGCGGGCGAGAGCGCGGTCCAGACGGGCGCCGCCGCGCCAGGCGAGACGGTAGGCGACCAGGTCGCCGAGGACGGAGGCGGTCGCGGCGCAGAGCGTCAATACCAGCATGTCGGGCACGTAGGCGGCCGTGCTCGCGGCGGCCGCCGTGGCCGCCGTGATCACGAGCACCCCGCTGGGCAGCACCGGGAGGAACACGTCGAGCAGGACCGACAGGGCCACCACCGCGTAGATCCACGGGCTGCCGACCAGCGACCCGACACTCTCCACTCGCACTCCCCGTACGCCCCCGTGGGCCCGCGCCTGCCCGCGCTGTCGCGGTGGAGGCGGCAGGAGTGGCAGGAGAGGCCGATGACAGCCATACAGCGTACGCCCGGTAAGTGACAGAAAGGTCACGGGGGGTTCGTGCGCCCGACGGCCCCCGTGCGCCGCCCGTTCCCCGCCCGTTCCCCCGTGTACGCCGAGGCGCCCCCCGCGTGTGTGCGAGGGGCGCCCGGTGCGACTCGGTGGTCCGTGAGGGGGGTGCCGTGGGGAGGCGTCGGCGGTCGTGCGGGTGGGTGAGGCGGGAGCGAACGGTCAGGCGGCCACGGGGGTCTGCTCCGCCGGCCGGTCCTCGCGCGCCGAGGCGCGCCTGGCGAACAGGCGGTCCAGGCCGAAGGCGCCGGAGCCGGTGAAGACCAGCAGGAGCATGGCCCAGCAGTACATGGCCGCGCTCTCGCCGTGGTTCTCGATGGGCCACAGGGCCTGGGGCTGATGCACCTTGAAGTACGCGTAGGCCATCGCGCCGGACGATATGAAGGCGGCGGCCCGGGTGGCGAGCCCGAGCAGGACGAGCGTGCCGCCGACGAGCTCGATGACGGCGGCGTACCAGCCGGGCCAGGTGCCGGCCTCGACGGTGCCGCCGTTGCCGTCCGTGCCGCCGAACACGCCGAGCAGGGACACGGCGCCGTGACAGGCGAAGAGCAGGCCGACGACCATGCGGAACAGGCCCAGTGCATAGGGCTGGGCGCTGGTGAGGCGTCCGTTCATGGGGGAGTCTCCTTCGGTCGGGCCGGCCCCCGGATGAGGCCGGTCCAGGGGGACGGAACCGAGTCGGAGATTCACGTTAGGTGCGCCTAAATCTTGCTTGCAAGTTCAACATTTGGCCACGGCTTCGGCCCCTTTTGACCCCCTCCCGCGGGCCGGAACCGCATGTCACCGCCCGCCCCGCGGTGCCCCCTTGATCACCCGGATGACCGGAACCACCCCTCGCCGCACAGCTGACTCACAGGACACCGCCCGCACTCCCCGACGGCGCGAGTGCCGCCCCGTCCCGCGCTCGGGTGCCGCCACATCACGAGCTCGGACGCCGCCCCGTCACGACGAGCTCAGATGCCGCTCCATCACGCGCCGCAGCCGCACCCCGCCCCGCTCCTCCTGGGCGTGCTCCAGCCGCAGCACCGCGGAACGCCCCCGTGTGGCAAGCGTCATGAGCTGGTTGCCGAACCACGGCCCGCCCGTCCTGCGCCAGTGGACCGGAGGCTCCCCCAGACCGCCGTGCCGCGTGAACACCCGCCCGAGCCCTCGCGCGGCGGCGCTCCAGCCGAACCGGAAGCCCACCCGCATCGAGGCGGGGATGGAGTTGTGCACCGGGGAGCAGGTCAGCTGCACCACCCGCGCCTCGGGTTCCGCCCGCCCCGGCCAGCGCGGCTCCGCGACATAGGCGTGATGGACGTCCCCGGACAGCACGCACACCGTGGCGGGCGCGTCCGGGCCACTGCCCGCGTCGGCCAGCACCTCCGCCAGCTCGGCGAACGAGTCCGGGAACGCCGACCAGTGCTCCAGGTCCGCCGCGCGCCGCAGCTTCTCCCCGAGCCGTGCCCAGCGGGGGCCCTTGTCGCCCCGGCACAGCACGGAACTCCACACCTCGATGTCATGGATCAGGTGGGGGAGCAGCCAGGGCAGGGAGGTGCCGACGAGCAGATGGTCGTAGGAGCCGCGGTCGTCGGACACCTGGGCGCGCAGCCAGTCGGCCTCGTCCCGGTCGAGCATCGAGCGCCGCCCCTCCTCCAGCACCCGGGCCGCGCGGCTGTCCACCATGACCAGCCGCACCCGGCCGAAGTCGCGCCGATAGCTCCAGCGCACGGCCGTCGCGTCGGCCTCCGCCCGGGAGGCGAACTCCCGCAGCGCGTCGGTGCCGTCGGGGGTCTCGCGTACGGCCGCGTAGACGGGGTCGGCCTCGATGTCGGCGGGGGAGAGGTTGCCGAGGTGCTGGTACACCCAGTACGACATCAGTCCGCTGAGCACCCGGTCCCGCCACCACGAGGTGGCGCGCATGTCCTCGACCCAGGAGGCGGAGGTGTTCCAGTCGTCGATGACGTCGTGGTCGTCGAAGATCATGCAGGTGGGGACGGTGGAGAGCAGCCACCGCACCTGCGGGTCGAGCCAGGACTCGTAATAGAGGTGGGTGTACTCCTCGTAGTCCGCCACCTGGCTGCCCGGCGGCTCGCTCAGGTCGCGGCGCGCGGCCAGCCACTCCTTGGTGGAGTCGGAGGTCTCGTCCGCGTACACCTGGTCGCCCAGGAGCAGCAGGACGTCGGGCCGCTCGCCCTCGGGGTCGGCGGCGATGCGCTTGGCGAGGGCGTCCAGCGCGTCCGGCCCCACCGGGTCGGGCTCCCCGGTGGGCGGGGAGGCCCAGCGGCAGGATCCGAACGAGATGCGCGCCCGGTCGTCGCCGGCCGGGGCGCGGATCACCGACGGCGGGAACGACGGGAACGGCTCCCGGGCGAGCGGCCACACGCGTTCGCCGTCCACGTGGACCTCGTACGGGGTGGCCGTGCCCGGGGTGAGGCCGGTGACCCGCACCAGCGCGTAGTGGTGACCGCACACCTGGAAGGTGCCCGAGCTGCCGCCGGTGCCGTCCGGGCAGCGCACCTCCACGGTGCCCGGGCCGTCCGTCTCCGCCCAGACGGTCGCGGACGACCCGTCGACGTACCTCAGCAATGGTCCGAGCCGCAGTCCGGCCATGGTGACCCCTTCCTCCGTCGCCCCGTACGGTACGCAGCGACGGAGGCCGCCGGGGAGATCGGCGCACCCGGCGGTTCGGACCGTGCCGCGTCAGCAGTTGTTGAGGTACCCCTGCAGCGCGGACTTCTCCGCCGAGTCGACCGCCAGGTCGTAGTGGTACTTCACCTGCACCCACGCGCGGACGTAGGTGCAGCGGTAGGCCGTGCGGGACGGCATCCACTCGGCGGGGTCCTTGTCGCCCTTGGACTGGTTGACGTTGTCGGTGACGGCGAGGAGCTGTGGCCGGGTCAGGTCGTTGGCGAAGGCCTGGCGCTGGGCGGTGGTCCAGGAGCTCGCGCCGGAGTCCCAGGCCTCGGCGAGCGGCACCATGTGGTCGATGTCGACGTCGGAGGCGGCGGACCAGGTGGCGCCGTCGTACGGGGAGTACCAGCTGCCGCTGGTGGCGGCGCAGGCGGAGTCGGTGACGACGTTCGAGCCGTCGCGCTTGAGGATCGTCTCGCGGGTGTTGCAGTTGCCGCTGATGGTGATCCAGTGCGGGAACTTGTCGCGGCTGTAGCCGGTGCGGCTCTCGGTGCGCACGGGGAGGGTGGCGAGGTAGCTGCGCGCTGTGGCGGCGCTCACCGGGGTGGGGAGGGCGGCGGAGGCGGCCGGGGCGTTGAAGAGCCCGGCGGAGGCTATGAGTCCGGTGAGTGCCGCGGCTATGCTGAGCCGTCGACGCGCGTAGAACTTCGACATGCGAACTCCCTTGTGGGGTGCGGGCGTTGGCGTGCGTGCAGGGGAATGCTCGCGGCGCCGTGTTGCCGGGAGGCGAGGGTCCGGTAAGAAGCTAATGACGCGCACATGACACGTCTATGGTTCAGGTGTGAAGTTTCCGCGCATGGTGGTGCGGGCGGTCCGGCCCGGCGGCCGCTCCCGGGGGCCGTGCGGGTCTCGCGTACGATGGACGACGCAGAAGGGGAGTAGCCCTGTGCCGGACCGTCGACATACTGCTCAGCCCGCCTGAGCCGGCGCCCGGAGGCAGACCCGTGAGGGACCCTGCCGGCGAGACCTTCGGCAAGCAGTGCACGTCCGCGCCGTACGGTGCGGGCGCCGAGTGTGCTGCCGTGCCGAGGCGTCTTGCGCGAAAGCTCATCACTCTCGGTGGGGCGGCCCCGACCGATTGAGGAACCGTTGATCAGCCTGACCGTGACGGCCGTCGTCTTCGGCGTCGTCTTCCTGGCCGAACTGCCCGACAAGACCGCGCTCGCCGGTCTCGTCCTCGGCACCCGTTACCGAGCCTCGTACGTCTTCGCCGGCGTCGCCGCAGCCTTCGCGGTGCATGTCGCGCTGGCCGTGGCGGCGGGCAGTGTGCTGACCCTGCTGCCGCAGCAGCTCGTCCACGCGCTCACGGGTGTGCTCTTCCTCGCGGGCGCGGCGATGCTGCTGCTCAAGAAGGACGAGGACGAGGAGGAGATCCGCAAGCCGGAGGACCAGTCCTTCTGGAAGGTCGCCGGGGCCGGGTTCATGCTGATCCTCGTCGCCGAGTTCGGCGACCTGACGCAGATCATGACGGCCAACCTCGCCGCCCGCTACGACGACCCGCTCTCCGTGGGCCTGGGCGCCGTGCTGGCGCTCTGGGCGGTGGCCGGGCTCGGCATCGTCGGCGGCAAGGCGCTGATGAAGCGGGTGCCGCTGAAGCTGATCACGCGGATCGCCGCGCTGCTCATGCTCGGCCTGGGTGTCTGGAGCCTGTGGGAGGCGGTCGCCGGGTGACGTGCGGCGGTCCCGCCGGTGAACACCCCGTGGAGGCGGTGGCGGGAAGCCGGGTTCGTTTTGTACCGTGGCTGAACAAAGTGGCTCCCGCCCGTTTCCCCTGACCGGCGGGCGGGGCCGCCTTGTCCCGCCCGGGATCCGCCTCCACGGTCCCGCACCCCCGCCTTGGAGCATTCGATGACGGCCACCACCCCCGCCGTACTCCCCGCCCGCGCCCTCCTGCTCGACATGGACGGCACCCTCGTCAACTCCGACGCCTCCGTCGAGCGCATCTGGCGCCGCTGGGCCGAGCGTCACGGGCTGGACGGCGACGAGGTCATGAAGGTGGTGCACGGCCGGCAGGGCTACGCCTCCATGGCCCTGCTGCTGCCGGACCGGCCGATGGAGCAGAACTACGCCGAGAACGCCCGGCTGCTCGCGGAGGAGACCGCGGACACCGAGGGCGTCGTCGCGATACCGGGCGCCCGGGAGTTCCTCGCCTCCCTCGACGGGCTGCCGCACGCGCTCGTCACGTCGGCGGACATCGCCCTGTCCACGGCGCGGATGGCCGCCGCCGGTCTCGAACAGCCCGCGGTGCGGATCACCGCCGAGTCGGTCGGCGCGAGCAAGCCCGACCCGGAAGGCTTCCTGAAGGGCGCGGCGGAACTGGGCGTCGACCCGGCCGACTGCGTCGTCTTCGAGGACTCCGGCGCGGGGATCGCCGCGGGGCGCGCGGCGGGGATGCGGGTGGTCGGCATCGGTCCGCGCGCCGGTCTCCACCAGCCGGACGTCGCCGTCCGCGACCTCACCCAGGTGCGGGTGGAGCGGACGCCGGAGGGGACGATCCTGCTGCACGTCTCCGCGTAGGCCCCGCCGACGGTCGGGGGAGGGCCTCGGGGGCCCTGACCTGTCAGGCGCCCCCGGTCTCCGACTCCAGGCGGGAGCGGGTCTGCGGGCCGTACACGCCCAGCTCCTCCCGGATGCCCCGCGACCACTGGTAGTGGCGCACGGCCTCCTCCACCCGGTGGCTGTACCGGCCGTCCGCGTCGCCCTGGTACAGCCACACCATGCGCAGGCGCTGCTGGAGCTCGACGACCTCCGGCCCCCGGTCGCCGCGCCGCAGCACGGGCACGGTGTCGACCGGCTCCTCCGGCTCCGGCGCCACGGCGGGCGCGGACGACGCCCCGCCGGCCGACGGGGTCACCGACGGCTCGGCGGTCGCGGAAGCGCTCGGCGCGGAACTGGACGCCGAGGGCGACGGCGACTCCGAGACGCTCGCGCTCGCGGACGGGGACTCCGACGTGGACGCGGACGCGTCGGGGGAGGCGGACGGCGCCCCGGAGGACGGCTCCGCCGAGGGCGCCTCCGACGACACGTCCGGCACGCTCGCCCTCACGTCGTCCGGCGCGGCGGTGTCCCGCGACGGCGTCTCGTACGAGAACAGCCCGCTCGCCCAGCCCGCGGCGCCCAGTACGGCCACCACGGCTCCGGACGCCGCGACGAGCGCTCCGCGCCGGCGGCGGTTCCGGGGCGCGGCGGCCTCGGGACGAGGGACCGCCGCACCCGCGGACACCGCGCGAAGGGGACGCGTGGCGTCGTCGAACAGGCCCAGGTCGTCGGCGTTCGGCCGCGCGGTGCCGGGGGCGAGGGGAGTGGGGAGGACGGACGTGCGGTCGTCGGCGGCGGGGCCGCCGGGAGCCGTGCCGTCCGCCCGGACGGCACGCAGCGCCATGGTGGCGTCGGACGCGGCGCCGGTGCCCCCGGCCTGTGCGGGGCGTACCGCCCCGGTGTCTGCCGCGCCCGCCGTTGCGGACGCGGGTGCGGCTGCCGCCGAGCCGGGCGCGGGGGCGCGGGTTGCGGCGCCGGGTGCGGTGTCGGCGGGGCGGCCTGCGTGCGTTGCCTGTGCCTGAGCGGCTGTCCCGGTGCCTGTGGTGCCTTCGGCGTCCTCGGTGCTCGGTGCTTTGCCGGTGTGCGGGGCCTGCGCGCGGGCTGCTGTGCCTGCGGCACCTCCGGCTTCCGTCGTGCCGGGCGTGGAGGCGTGGGTCTCGGCGCCGGGGAGTGTCGTGTCGGCTGGGCGGCCCGCGCGCGAGGCCCGCGCGTCGAGTGCCGTCCCGGTTTCTGCCGCGCCGCCCGCTGCGGGTGCGGTCGGCGTCGTGGTGTTCGGGGTGACGGCCCTGAAGGTCATGGTGGCGTCGGATGCGCCTGGTCCCTCGTACCCCGTCCGGGGCGCCGCCGTTCGCCGGTTTCCGGGGGTGGGTGTGCCGTGGTCGGCCGGGCCTCCCGCGGGTGACGCCACGTGCGAGGAAGGGGACGCGGTGCCGGGGTGCGCCCCCGGTCCGGCGGGCGTGTCCGTCGACGCGCCCTCCCGCGCCGCCGCCCGAGGCGTTCCCGACACCGAGGGCGTTCCCTTCGTTGCCTCCGGCAACCCGTCCGGGCTAGTGCCGTCGAGATCGACGTACGGGCGTATCCGCAGCGGATCGAAGTCCTCCGCCGCGGCCGCCTCGGCCGTGCGGGCGTCGCGGAGGGCGTCGGCCGTGCGGCGGGCACACGCGCACGTCGGTGTGCGGTCGGCGTGCCTGGGCGCACCGCATTCCGGGCACGGGTGCCCGTTCGGCTGGTCCACGTGTCGTCCCTCCCCTCGCGAACTCCAGAGATTATGCAGATCTTCTTCACACTCTTGTTCGCGCGCCCCCGGAATGCAGAGTTCCGCTCGGACTCGACAGGCCATAACCGGTCACACCGATCACGATGGAGGGGTCACGAGAACCTCTGGAGGTCCGCATGGCCGGGGACGCGCACCGTTCGGCGTCGGAAGCGGGACGTACGCGGCCCGCACCCCCGGACGGTACGGCGGCCGCGGGCGGGACCGGCACGGGCCAGGTGTCGAGCAGCGTGTGGCTGTCCATCGGCGCGCTGCTGCTCGGCCTGTTGCTGGCCGCCCTCGACCAGACCATCGTCTCCACCGCCCTGCCGACCATCGTCAGCGAACTGGGCGGCCTGGAACACCTGTCCTGGGTGGTCACCGCGTATCTGCTGGCCTCCACGGCCGCGACCCCGCTGTGGGGCAAGCTAGGCGACCAGTACGGCCGTAAGCGCCTCTTCCAGACCGCCATCGTCATCTTCCTCGTCGGCTCCGCCCTGTGCGGGGCAGCGCAGGACATGCCCCAGCTCATCGGCTTCCGCGCGCTGCAGGGACTCGGCGGCGGCGGGCTGATCGTGCTGTCGATGGCGATCGTCGGCGACCTGGTGCCGCCCCGTGAACGCGGGCGCTACCAGGGCCTGTTCGGGGCGGTGTTCGGCGCGACGAGCGTGCTCGGGCCGCTGCTCGGCGGGCTCTTCACCCAACACCTCAGCTGGCGCTGGGTGTTCTACGTCAACCTGCCCGTCGGGATCGTCGCCCTCGCCGTCATCGCCACCGTGCTGCACATCCCCCGCAGGTCGACCAAGCACGTCATCGACTACCTGGGCACCCTGCTCATCGCCACCGTCGCCACCAGCCTGGTGCTGGTCGCCTCCCTCGGCGGCAACACCTGGCCCTGGGCGTCGTGGCAGATCATCGGGCTCGCGGTGCTGGGCGTCGGACTGATCGTCCCCTTCGTCGCGGTGGAGCGCCGGGCCGCCGAACCGGTGCTGCCGCTGAAGCTGTTCCGGGTGCGGACCTTCACCCTGTCCGCCGTGATCAGCTTCATCGTCGGCTTCGCGATGTTCGGCGCGCTGACCTATCTGCCGACCTTCCTCCAGGTGGTGCACGGGATCAGCCCGACCCTGTCCGGGGTGCACATGCTGCCGATGGTGGCCGGCATGCTGCTGGCGTCCACCGGGTCCGGGCAGATCGTCAGCCGCACCGGCCGCTGGAAGGTGTTCCCGCTCGCGGGCACCGCCGTCACCGCCGTCGGACTGCTGCTGCTCCACCAGCTCGACAGGCAGAGCTCCGACGCGGTGATGAGCGCCTTCTTCTTCGTCTTCGGCCTGGGACTCGGTCTGGTCATGCAGGTCCTGGTGCTGATCGTGCAGAACGCCGTCCCCTACGAGGACCTCGGCGTCGCGACCTCGGGGGCGACCTTCTTCCGGTCCATCGGCGCCTCGTTCGGCGTCGCCGTGTTCGGCGCGATCTTCTCCGGCCGGCTCGGCGACCAGCTCGGCGCGGCCTTCCGCGGCGCCGACCTGCCGTCCGGCGTCTCGCCCGGGACGCTGGAGGCCGACCCGCGCGGCATCGGCGCCCTGCCGCCTCCCCTGCGCCCCGCCGCGCTCGACGCCTATTCCACCGCCATCACCGACGTGTTCCTCTACGCCGTGCCGGTCGCTCTGCTGGGCTTCGTGCTGGCCTGGTTCCTCAAGGAGGACCCCCTGCGCGCCTCGGTCACCGCACCCGACGCCTCCGAGACGCTCGCCCCCAACCCGGTGGAACGCTCCTCGCACGACGAGGTGTGCCGCGCCCTGTCGGTGCTCGGCACCCGCGAGGGACGCCGGGAGATCTACCGGAAGATCACCGACCGCGCCGGTTACGACCTGCTGCCCGCGTCCAGCTGGCTGCTGCTGCGCATCCGCCGCCACGGTTCGGTGGAACCGGCCCGGCTCGCCGAGCGCAACCCCGTCCCGCTGGACGTCGTCCTGGAGGCCACCCGGCAGGTCGAGAGCCGGCACCTCGCCGTCCGCCGGGGTGTCGACATGGTGCTCACCGACGAGGGCCGCGAGGTCGGCGAACGGCTGGCACGGGCGCGCGAGGAGTCCCTGGCGGAGCTGCTGGGCGACTGGTGGGGGCCGGACCGGCCGACCGACCTGGTACAGCTCGTGCACGAGCTCAACGACGAGCTGTGCGGCTCCCGCGGCGAACGCCCCCAGGGCGCCCGCGCGGTCGCCCGGTCGCGCTGAGACACGGGCACGCTGAGACACGGGTGGTGACCGGGTCTCAGGCGAGCTGTCTGGCGAACCAGTGCTCCGCGTACGGGTCGTCGTTGTGCGGCTCGGTCTCGGCGTACCCGAGGCGCGTGTACAGGGTGCGCGCCTCGACGAGGTCGCTGCGGGTGTCCAGGATCATCCGGCGGGCGCCGAGGTCCCGCGCCGCCTCCTCCGCGGCCCGCACCAGCAGCGCCGCTCCGCCCCGGCCACGCATCCCCTCGTACAGGAACACCCGGGTCAGCTCGGCCGCCGTGCCGTCCGGTGACAGGCGGATCCCGGCGCTGCCCGCCGGCTCGCCGCCGTACCGTGCGACCAGCAGCAGCCCGCGCGGCGGCGCGAGGTCGGCGCCCGACTGCGCGGCGATCTCCCGCTCCAGCTCGTCCGGGTCGGTCCGGCGTCCCTCGTGCAGCAGGTACCAGCGGTCGCTGACCTCCGTGTAGTACGCCCGCCAGAGCGCGCGGGCGGCAGGCGAGTCGGGGTGCTCCGGGGCCACGGTCCAGGTCATGGGCGCATTGTGTGTCCCCGACGGGCCCTGGGCGCAAGCGCATTGCGGTCCGGGCGGCGCAGGGCCGTCGGCGGCCGTCTGCGCCGTGCAGTTTGTGCGCGGTGCAACGGGCAACCCGTTGGGGCGAACCGGCTCGCGAGGAGTGCCGGTTGGGACGAGAACCCCCGGAAGGCATCCATGTCCACTGGCCTGATCATTGCGTTGATCGTGATTGTCGCGGTCGTTGTCGCCGTCGCGGCCGTCCTGACCCTGCGCGCACGCGGCCCGCGACACGGCGCGAGCCTCAAGCGGCGCTTCGGCCCCGAGTACGAGCGTGCCGTCGCCCGGCACGACGGGGACACCAAGGCCGCCGAGCGGGAGCTGTCCGAGCGCGTGGAGCGCCACGGCTCCCTCCAGGTGCGGCCGCTGGAGCCGGCCGAGCGCGAGCGCTACGAGGCGCGCTGGACGGCCGCCCAGGAGCGGTTCGTCGACGCGCCGCGTGAGGCGGTCGCCGAGGCCGACCGCCTGATCGCCGAACTCGCCGGCACGCGGGGCTTCCCCGCCGGCGGGCAGTACGAGGAGCAGGTCGCGGCGCTGTCCGTGCACCACGCCCACCACGTCGAGGGCTACCGCCGCGTCCACCGCGTCGCGCAGGCCCACCCGGACGGCGCGCACGACGGTGCCGCCGGCACGGAGGAGATGCGCGAGGCGATGGTCGAGGCGCGGGCGCTGTTCGAGGAACTGGTCCGGCCGTCGCGCCACGACGGCGGGCGCCACGGCGCCGTCGGCGAGCGTACGGCCGCCCCCGCCACCCGTCGCGACGGTCACCGCACCCCGTCGCTGCTGCACCGCCGCCAGGCGAAGGAGAGCTGATCGTCATGCCCGAGGCACCCCGACGCACCACCCAGGACACCTGGATCCCGAACGGCCCGGACGCCCCGGCGCCCGGCCCCGCCTCCGCGGACCCCGGCCACGAGGCGGCCACGCTCGACCACAAGACGGAGGCCGGCCGCAGGGCGGAGCCGTCCGCCGCCCGCGGGGGCGCGGACTCCACGGTCGGCTTCGGCCAGACCGACGCCACGCGTGACTCCGGCTCCGCCGGCACGGACGGCCCGCCGGTCGCGGCCCACCCCCGGACCGGCGACCGCACCCCCGCCGGTACGCCCGCCACGGCGGACGGCACCTCGGCGGTACCCGGCCCGTCCGGCACCGGCACACACACGCCCGGCTCGGCCGGCACCGGCAGCCATACGCCGGGCCTGGACGGCACCGGCACGCACACGCCCGGGGCGTCCGGCACCGGCACCGACGCGCCGGGTCTGGCCGGCACCGGCACGCACACCTCGGGCACGGTCGGCACCGGCACGCACACGCCCGGGGCGTCCGGCACCGGCACCGACGCGCCGGGTCTGGCCGGCACCGGCACGCACACCTCGGGCACGGTCGGCACCGGTACTCACACGCCCGGGGCGTCCGGCACCGGCACCGACGCGCCGGGTCTGGCCGGCACCGGCACGCACACCTCGGGCACGGCCGGCACCAGCACCCACGCGCCCGGCTCGGCGGATACAGGCACGCACACGCCGGGCCCGGACGGCACCGGCACCCCCGCCCCCGGCTCGGCCGGCGCCGGCGCCGACACCCACGCCACCACCCCCGGCCCGGACGGTACGTCCGGGCACCCCGGCTCGCGGCTTCTCGGCGACGACACCTGTGGCCGTCTCTCCGCGCAGTTGCGGCAGGCGGTCGCCGGGTTCGTGGACCGGCCGCGGGACGCCGTCGAGGAGGCCGACCTCGTCCTGCACGAGATCACCGAGCGGCTCAACGACGCGCTCACCGAGCGCCGCCGCACCCTGACCCGGAACTGGAAGGAGCCCGCCTCGGGCGACCCGAAGAAGGGCGACGCCGCCCCGGCCACCGACACCGAGCAACTGCGGCTCGCGCTGCGGGACTACCGCGAACTGGCGGAGCGCCTGCTAGGCGTCTGAACCGCCCCGCTCGCCCGTTCCGCCCTGTCCGTCCGACGCCGCCCGGCGCTCCCGCCACCGGCGTACGACGTCCTCGACGTCGTACGGCTTCTTGCCCAGCGGGGGGCCGGGCGGCGGCTTGAACATCATGTCGCTGATCTTCGCGTTGATCTCCGCGAGGATCTTCCGCACGATCCGCTCCGAGGGGGCCGCGAGGGCCGCCTCCAGCGCGTCCTCGGCCTCCTTGCGCAGGGCCAGCGTCGGCGGCAGCACCGACATCCCCTCGCGGGCCATCTTCCGCTTGACCCACCAGAGTTCGTCGTAGGTGTTCTCGACGTCGGGCGGCAGCGGCCGGCCGGCGCCTTCGAGCCGTTCGAACTCCCCGCGCGCGTCGGCGTCGCGGATCTGTTTGTCGACCCAGCTCTCGAAGTCGACGCCCGGTGGCTTCCGCTCGGTCATGACCCCATTGTGCCGGACGCGGTACGGCCGGGCGTTTTATCATCTGGCGGCGGGCGGCCGATCCGGCCGCCCCGGCCCCCAGGACCTCTCAGGAGGAGCGCACGTGCTCGAACTCACCATGGCCGCGGTGTCGGCGGCGGAATCGGGCGCCACGGCCGGGATGCTGATGGCCGACGCGCCCAGCGAGCCGGGCACCGTGCTGCGAGTGGGGCGGGACACGTCCCTGTGCCGGCTGGCGACGCCGGACGACTGGCTGTTCGTGTCCCGGGTGCACCTGGAGTTCCAGTGCGCGCAGGACGGCGGCTGGCAGCTGACCTGGCTGCGCGGCTCGCTGCCCGAGCCGTCGTCGGAGGTGCGGCTGACCGTCGGGGAGCACGCCCAGCCGGTCGCGTACGGCGGGACCGTGCCGCTGCCCCGGGGCGGCAGCGGCGAGGTCGTGATCCTGGACCGCACCGCCCCGCGCAGCGTCAACGTGGGCTTCTACCACGAGGTCTGAGCCCGAGGCCCGTCCCGGGGGCCGCCCGTTCAGGACACCACGCGCGCCAGTGCGAACCCGTCGTGGCCCTTGACCCCGACCGTCTGCACCGCCGTGGCGTCGAGCCGCGGGTGGGTGCCGAACATGTCCAGGGCGGCGCGGGTGCCCACCACGTCCGGGTCGGTGTTGTCCGGGTCGGCGACCCGGCCGCCGCGCACCACGTTGTCGAGGACGATCAGGCTGCCCGCGGCCGTGAGGCGCAGCGCCCACTCGACGTAGTGCGGGTTGTTCGCCTTGTCGGCGTCGATGAACACCAGGTCGAACGGCGGCGGCTGCTCGTCCGCGAGCCTCGGCAGCGACTCCAGCGCCGGGCCGACCCGCACCTCCACCCGCTCGGCGAGGCCGGCGCGGGCGATGTTGCGGACCGCGACCTCGGCGTGCCGGGGGTCGTACTCCAGGGTGATCAGCCGCCCGTCGGCGGGCAGGGCGCGGCCCAGCCAGATGGTGCTGTAGCCGCCGAGCGTGCCGATCTCCAGGACGCGCCGCGCGCCCTGGACGCGGGCGAGGAGGTGGAGCAGCTTGCCCTGGAGGGGGGAGACGGCGATGGGCGGGAGGCCGGCGGCGTCGCTCTCGCGCAGCGCCGCCGCCAGGGCCTCGTCCGGGTCGTCGCCGAGCAGCCGCCCGGTGAAGTAGTCGTCCACCGCGTTCCAGAGCCGCGCCTCGCTCATGCAGGGGTGCCTTCCGTCGCGCCGGCCGGACCGCCCGGCCGGACCGGCTGTCGAAGATACGGGGCGCGGCCCCGGGACGTCAGACCTTTTCCCGGTGTGTCCCGGGTTCGAGCGACGGGGGCGAGCCGGGCAGCGGGCGGCCGGCCGACTCGGCCGTGCGCCACACCGCGAACCCGCCGATCACGGCGGCCGCCATCATGTAGTAGGCGGGCATCATCACGTCGCCGGTCGCGCCGATCAGCGCGGTGACCACCAGCGGGGTCGTGCCGCCGAACAGGGACACCGAGACGTTGAAGCCGATCGACAGCGAGCCGTAGCGGACCCGGGTGGGGAACAGCGCGGGCAGCGCGGACGGCATCGCGGCGGTGAAGCAGACCAGCAGCAGGCCGAGCGCGCCCAGGCCGGAGGCGACCGCGAGCAGCCCGCCGTCGCGGATCAGCAGCAGCGCCGGGACGGACAGCACGAGGAAGCCCGCGCAGCCGGCCGCCATCACCGGGCGGCGGCCCACCCGGTCGGTCAGCGCGCCGGCGAACGGCTGCACGGCCATCATCAGCACCATCACGCCGAGCACGACGACCAGGCCGTGCGTGGCGTCGTAGCCCAGCTCGCTGGTGAGGTAGCTCGGCATGTACGACAGCAGCATGTAGTCGGTGACGTTGAAGACCAGCACCAGGCCCACGCACAGCAGCAGCGCACGCCACTGGCCCGTGACCATCTCGCGCAGCGGCACCTTGGGACGCTCGGTCTCGGCCTTGGCGACCTCGGCCGCGAAGGCGGGGGTCTCCTCGAGACGCATGCGCAGGTAGAGGCCGATGATGCCCATCGGGCCCGCGATCAGGAACGGGACGCGCCAGCCCCAGGAGAGCAGGGCGTCGGCGGACAGCAGCGCCGTCATCAGGGTCACCAGACCCGCGCCGCCGATGTATCCGGCGAGCGTGCCGAACTCCAGCCAGCTGCCGAGGAAGCCGCGCCGCTTGTCGGGGGCGTACTCGGCGATGAAGGTGGAGGCGCCCGCGTACTCGCCGCCGGTGGAGAAGCCCTGCACCAGGCGGGCCGCCAGCAGCAGGATCGGGGCGCCCACCCCGATCGCGGCGTAGGAGGGGATCAGACCGATGGCGAAGGTGCCCGCCGCCATCATGATCATCGTGAGGGCGAGGACCTTCTGCCGGCCCACGCGGTCGCCGAGCGGGCCGAAGACCATGCCGCCGAGCGGGCGGACCAGGAAGGCCGCGGCGAAGGCGCCGAACGTGGACAGCAGCTGGGCGGTGGCGTTCCCCGTGGGGAAGAAGACCTTGCCGAGGGTGACGGCGATGTAGCTGTAGACACCGAAGTCGAACCATTCCATGGCGTTGCCGAGCGCGGCCGCCTTCACGGCGCGCTTGACCAGCGCGGGGTCGGTGACCGTCGGGGGACCGGCGGAGGGGTCGGGTGCCTGTGCCGCACCGGCCCGCGAGGGGCCGGCGGGACCGGGGGCGACGGGGTGATGGGCGACCTGGGAAGCCGACAAGACGTCGCTCGCCTGCCTTTCGTCGGGAACAGGGACGGGTCCGCGCGGCGGCACTGTCGGGCGGGCCGAAGCCAGCGACGATAGGCGGCGTTTCCCCCGTTACGTACGGTACGAGGATCGATGCATACTGCACGGAAATGCGCCGTGCGCAGGCACGCCGTGCTCCCGGGGGGCTCCGCCGTGGGTGGCCGGTTGTGATCCTTCTCGCGTCACCCCGGGGCAACCGCATCCCGCGCGGACTATCGTCATCCGGACAAAAGAGAGAGGGCCGTCAGGTGAAGCGGCGGTGTCCGGCGTCCTTGTCGAGGGGCGCGCGCCCTGCGGGCCGCGCACGGCACGACCCCCGTACGGGACGCGCGGGGCGACAACGGGGCGGGAGGCCGACGAGGCGTGGCGAATGCGGAACACAGTGGGCGAGCGGCCGAGGCGTTCGGCGCGACGGCCGTGGGCGGCACCCGGGCGCGGCTGCGGGCGGCGCGCCTCGGACTGTGGCTGCTCGCCGCCGTCCTCGCGGTGCGCCAGGTCGCCCTCGTCCTCACCACCCCGAGCGGTGAACGCCTGACCGACCTGGAGACCTGGGTGGGGCCCGCGGGCGTGCTGCACGTCAGCGGCTCCCTCTACGACTCCACCGAGTTCACCGGCACGCCGTTCGGCGGTCTCGTCCTCAAGCCGCTCACCAGATCCGCCGAGCAGACCCTCGGCTGGGGCTGGACCTTCGGCACCCTGCTGCTGGTCGTGGCGCTGGCGCTGATCGCCGCCCGCGCCCTGCCGCGGCCCGTCGGCCGGCGCACCGCGCTGCTCGCCGCGCCCGTCGCGGTCAGCCTCCTCATGGTGTCCCTGCCGGTGCGCAACACCCTCTGGCTCGGCCAGACCAGCATCATCCCGGTGCTGCTCGTCCTGCTCGGCTGCTTCGTCGCCCACGGCCAGCGGGCCGGCGGCGTCCTCGTCGGAGTCGCCGCCGCCCTCCAGCCGACCCTGCTGCTCTTCGTGCCGCTGCTGTGGCTCACCGGCCGCCGCCAGGCCGCCGCCGCCGGTGCCGTCACCTTCGCCTCGGCCACCGCGCTCGCCTGGGCCGCCATGCCGCAGGACTCCGCCGCCTACTGGGTGCACCACCTGGCGGGCGTCGGGCTCGGCGGACCCGCCGACGCGCTCGCCAACCAGTCCCTGCACGGCGCGCTCCTCCGCCTCGGCCTCGAAGGCCCGCTGGAGATCGCCCTCTTCCTGGCGCTGGGCGCGGCCGTCGTCACCCTCGGCCTGAGGCGCGCCGTCCACTACGCCCGCGACGGCCAGCTGCTCCTCGCCGTCGGCATCACCGGGTGCGCCGCCATAGCGGTGTCCCCGACGGCGTGGCAGCACCAGCTGCTGTGGGTGCTGCTCACCGTCGTCGGCCGGGTCGGCACCCGCGCCCGCGACCGGCTGGTGTGGCCCGTCGCCGTCGTCCTGGTGATGACGCTGCCGGCCAAGATGATGCTGCCGAACATGGCGTTCCTGCACCCGCTGCGGGACAACGTGGTGCTGCTCGCCGCGCTGGCCGCCGCCACCGCCGTGCCGTTCCTCGGCCGCACCTCCCCCTGCTTCCGCGATCCGGTGCCCACGCCGTACGCCCCGCGCGTGCCTGCCCGGTTCGCGTTCGTGCCCCTGCTGCCGTTCCTGCGGCGGGTGCTGATCCGGCCGAACCTGCTGCTGGAGCTGCTCCTCATCCGCGTCACCTACGCCGGGTACGCCAAGGTGCGCCTCGCCGCGACCGGCGGCAGCAACGAGGCGGGCCGTGCCCGCGCCGAGGAGCACGGGCAGCAGATCCTCGACCTGGAGCGCGTGCTCCACCTGGACATCGAGCACGCCGTCAACCACGCCGTGGTGAAGGTCGGCTGGCTGCGGAACTTCTTCGACTTCTACTACACGTCGTTCCACTTCGTCGTGCCGCTGACGGTGCTCGGCCTGCTCTACTGGCGCCGCCCCGTGCACTACCGCTGGGCGCGCTCCGTTCTCGGCTTCGCGACGCTGCTCGCGCTGGTCGGCTTCTGGCTGTACCCGCTGGCCCCGCCGCGCCTGATGCCGGACCTCGGCATCATCGACACCGTCCACGGCGTGCAGGACTTCTCCCAGCCCGACTACGGCACGCTCACCGCGCTCACCAACCAGTACGCGGCGATGCCCTCGCTGCACTTCGGCTGGTCGCTGTGGTGCGGCCTGGTGATCGCGGTCATCGCTCCCAAGGTGTGGATGAAGGCCCTGGGGCTGCTGCATCCGCTGTTCACGGCCGCCGCGATCGTCGCGACCGGCAACCACTGGATCCTGGACGCGGCCGGCGGCGCGGTGGTCGTCGGCGGCGGCTTCGCCCTGACCTACCTGTTGCAGGGGCCCCGGGCCCGCACGGTCACGGCGGTGGCCGAGGAGGGTGCGGCGAAGGAGGTCAGCAGCGGGCCGCCGGCGCCGGAGAAGGACCGTACTCCGAGCTGATCCGGTACTCGCCGGGCGCGAACACGGTGAGCCGGGTGAACTCACCGGCGCGGGACAGGCACCCGCCGCCGTCCACCCGCAGCCACGGCGAGTACGCGATCCGCACGGTCATCGTGCCCGGCCGTGCCGCCCGCAGCACCAGCTCCGCGCCGGAGGTCCGCACCACCGACCCCGGCGCGGACACCAGCGGCACCGCGTCCCGCACCCGGAACACCTCCCAGTGCGCGTCCCGCCAGACCGGCACGAGCCAGTCGGGCCGCCGCTCCCGCAGCAGCCGCGCCTCCTCCTCGGCGTACCCGTCGGGCCTGCCGTCGTGCAGCACCACGAACCCGACCGCCCACCGGTCCAGCCACGCCCGGTAGGCGGCGGCGGAGAACGAGCCGTCGTAGAACAGCCGGGCCCGCTCCATGTCGAGCTGCCGGTTCCAGCCCCGCGCGAGGTGCACGTGCGGGGCGAGCGCCACCGCCTCCCGGTG
The DNA here is from genome assembly GCA_014649355.1 of Streptomyces althioticus. Classification (GTDB taxonomy): domain Bacteria; phylum Actinomycetota; class Actinomycetes; order Streptomycetales; family Streptomycetaceae; genus Streptomyces; species Streptomyces althioticus. The sequence continues at coordinate 412,620 of BMSW01000003.1, read as the reverse complement.
GTTGCGGGCGGGCACCGCCTCCACCCGCGTCCGGTCCGCGCCCAGCGACTTCAGGGCCCGGACCACGCCGTCCGTCTGCGCGGCCCAGGCGGGGACGTCCGTGGACACCTTCAGGTCGTCGACGGTCTTCTTGACGGTCCACCCGGCGGAGAACACCAGCGCCGCGACGAGCAGGGCGCGGCGCACCGGCCGCAGCCGGGGCTGTGCGAGCAGGGCCACCAGCAGGGCGACGGGGGCGGCGTACTCGGCGAACCGCTCGACGTTCGTGCCGATGGGGGAGGGGATCAGATACACCAGCACGGTGCCGGCCGCGTAGACGGCGCCGCTCCACCGCGCCACCCGCCAGGAGGGCGGGGACAGCACCGCGACGGCGATCCCCAGGGCCGCGGGTATCCATATGCGGCCCGCGGGCATCAACTGCTCGCCCTGGAAGGGGAAGAGCGCACTGGTCGCGCCCACCACCAGCGCGGGCGGACCCAGCAGGGCGACGGCGGGGCCCGGGCGCCGCACGAGCGCGTACCCGGCGCCGACCACGGCGAGGAACAGGCCCGCGACCGGGGACGCCATGGTGGCAAGGGCGGCGTAGGAACCGGTGAGGACGAGACGTTTCCGCTCGGTGAGGTACAGACACGCGGCGAGTCCGAAGGCCACCCCGAGGGCGAACGTGGTGCGCCCCGAGGCCACGTCGCCCCACAGCCCGAGCGCGGCGAGCAGCGCCGGCGCGAGCGGCCGGCGCGGCAGCACCCGCTCCACCAGCACCGCCGCGATCCAGGTGGCGGCGAGACCGGAGGCCACGGTGAGCGCCCGCACCCCGACGGCCGCCATCAAGTAGGGGGACATCAGGCTGTAGTTGGCGGTGTGCATGCCGCCGTACCAGAACAGGTTGTACGCCGACGAGCCGTGCCGCTCCGCGAACCCCGCCCATGCGTCCTGGGCGGCGAGGTCACCGCCGCCGGTCGCCAGCACCGCCCACCACAGCGCGTACAGCGGCAGCACGGCCAGGGTGGCCAGGAGTGGGGTGCGGTGACGCCGGCAGAAGGAGCGGAAGGTCCCCGTCCGCCGCGTGGCCGGGGCCGGCCGCCGGAGCAGGGTGAGGTCGGCAGAGGGCACGATCATGAAGACGTCATACTCGGTCCCCGCGTTCACCCTTCAAGGGGGGTCCCGTCCACCGTCGTTGACGGATGACAGGGCGTGGCTGCGGGCGGCGGAGGAGATCTGGGACGCCTAGGATCCGGAGCATGGCGTGCGACAGGGTGACCGGTGACTTCTCCCGCGGCTGGAGCGCGCTGCTCGCCGCCGTCGCCGAGGTCGGTGACGAGGACTTCGGCCGTCCGTCCGGCTGCCGGGGCTGGCTGGTGCGGGATCTCGTCTGCCATCTCGTGATCGACGCGCAGGACGTGCTCATCACGCTCGTCACCCCCGCCGACACCGGGCCGACGGCGGACGCGACCACGTACTGGGACCTCGTGGAGCCGCCCACCGGCGACGACCCGCTGGACGCGCTGATCCCGCGGCTGGCCGCCGCGTACGGCGATCCCGCGCTGCTGAGGTTCCACCTGGACGACGTGGGCTCCGCCGCCGGGCGGGCCGCGCGACTGGCCGACCCCGCCGCCCTGGTGAGCACCAAGGACAAGGTGCTCACCGCCGGCGACTACCTCACGGCGTACGTCCTGGAGTGGACGCTGCACCACCTGGACCTCGTCGCCCACCTGCCGTCCGCCCCGAGGCCCCCGGCGCCGACACTCGCGGCCGCCCGGACCGCGCTGGAGCGGATCGCGGGCGCACCGTTCCCCGCCGACCTGTCCGACACCGACGCCCTGCTGGTCGGCACGGGCCGGCGTACGCCCACGGCCGGCGAGAGCGCCGCGCTGGGCGGTCTCGCCGCGCGGCTGCCGCTGGTCCTGGGCTGAGACAGGCGAAGGCGGCGGCCCCGGGGATCAGGGGGCCGCCGCCTTCGGTATCAGGGTGACGCTCGCTCGTCAGTACCAGTTGTTGGCCTGCCAGAAGGACCAGGCGTCGCAGGCGCTGCCGTAGCGGTCCTTCATGTAGTCCAGGCCCCACTTGATCTGGGTCTCCGGGTTGGTCTTCCAGTCCGAGCCGGCCGAGGACATCTTCGAGGCCGGGAGCGCCTGGACCAGGCCGTAGGCGCCGCTGGAGGCGTTGGTGGCCTTCGGGTTCCAGCCGCTCTCGTGCGACACGATCTTGGAGAAGCACTGGAACTCGGCCGAGTCGCCGATCATCTTCTTCGCGGTCGCCTGGGCCGAGGCGGCGGTGGGGGCAGCCGTGGTCGCGGCCTGGGCGGGCGCGGCGGCGATCAGCGTGCCGCACGTGGCGGCCGTCAGGGCGGCGCCGACAACGGCCTTCTTCGGGGTGGCGACGGAGCGGAGGACGGAAACGGCGGACACAGGCGGCCTTTCGGTCGGATGCAGGGGAGTCGCGGCCCCGCCGAGCGGCGGGGGCATACGTCGGCGCCGCGACCCGTGGGGTTCGTCGGCGCCCGGCGACTGCTCCACAGAAACAAATCCCCGGATCGGCCGCAAAGGTCCCTTTTACTACCGATGGTCGGAGGTGCCCACGCCCCCCTGTCCGCAACGTCCGTTTTGCGGCGCGTTGCTCCCAAGTGGGTGCGCGTCCGGTCTACGGCTCTCCTTCGTATGTGACGCCGGTCATGTGGGGTGCTTCACCACCTCGCGCACCCGGCGCGTACGCACCCTCACCGAGGGGCGTCGTCGAATGTGACCGGCGCCTCGAAAGCGGCCCTGCGGGTGGCGCGGCGCAGCGCGCGCAGCACCGTCGCACCGACGGTCAGCGTCAGGACCACCGTGATCACCGCGCGCCCCAGGTCCCAGCCGAGGGAGGTGGCCAGGCAGTACGCGACGAAGCGGGCCAGGTTGGCGGCCACCGGGTCGTCGCCGTCGAAGGCGATGTTCGAGGCGAGCGAGCTCATGAAGGTCCAGCCCGCCAGGTTCATCACCGTGCCGTAGGCGAAGGCGGCGAGGAAGCCGTAGACGGCGAGCATCCACACCTCCGGGCGGCCCCGCAGCCGGTCCGGGCCGGGCAGGAAGCCCGCGCCCATGGTGAACCAGCCCATCGCCAGCATCTGGAACGGCAGCCAGGGGCCCACCCCGCCGGTGAGCAGCGCGGACGCGAACATCGTGACCGAGCCCAGGGCGAAGCCGAAGCCCGGGCCGAGGACCCGGCCGCTGAGCACCATCAGGAAGAACATGGGCTCGAGACCGGCGGTGCCCGCGCCGATGGGACGCAGGGCCGCGCCCGCCGCCGCGAGGACGCCGAGCATCGCCACCGCCTTCGCGCCCAGGTTCGACTCCGACAGGGCGGCCGCCACCACGGCGACCAGCAGCACGAGCAGCCCCGCGAAGAGCCACGGCGCGTCTCCCTCGTGCGCGTTCACGGCCGACTCGGGCGGGGCGAGGAAGGGCCAGCCGAAGCCGGCCACGCCCACCGCGCTCACCAGGGCCAGCGCCAGCCAGGTGCGGGGACCGAGCCGCAGGGCGCGGGCCTGACGGTCCACGGGCCGCGCGGGGGTCGTCGGCGCGCTCATCGCTCCAGCGCCTCCTTCACCTGGGCGACCGTGAGCCAGGGCTGCGGCGCCAGGATCTTCGCCACCTGCGGGGCGAACGCCGGGGACGCCACGACCACCTCCGCCGACGGGCCGTCCGCGATCACCTCGCCCTCCGCGAGCAGCACCACCCGGTGCGCCAGCTCCGCCGCCAGCTCCACGTCGTGCGTGGCCATGACGATGGCGTGACCCTCGGCGGCCAGCCGGCGCAGGATCGCCGTCAGCCGGGCCTTCGCCGCGTAGTCCAGGCCGCGCGTCGGCTCGTCGAGCAGCAGCAGGGGCGGCCGCGCGGTGAGCACCACCGCGAGGGCGAGCGTGAGCCGCTGCCCCTCGGACAGGTCACGGGGGTGCATGTCGTCGGCCACCGACGGCAGCAGCTCGGCGAGCAGCGCGCGGCAGGTGCCGGGCTCCGCCTCCGCGTCCCGGTCGGCGGCCGCGCACTCCGCCGCCACCGTGTCCGCGTACAGCAGGTCGCGGGGCTCCTGCGGGACCAGGCCGACCTTGCGGACCAGGTCGCGGGGGCGGGTGCGGTGCGGGACCGCGCCGCCGGTGCGGACCGACCCGGACGACGGGGCGACCAGCCCGACCAGCGCGGAGAGCAGCGTCGACTTGCCCGCGCCGTTGCGGCCCATGAGCGCGACCGTCTCACCGGGCGACACCGTGAGGTCCACCCGGGTCAGCGCCTGCACCCGGTCCCGGCGGACCGCCAGGGCCCGCGCCTCGGCCACCGGCTCGGGAGCGCCGGTGTTCTCCTTCTTCGCCCGTCCGAAGAGACGCTTGACCGGGGCAGCCGGCCGTGGGGCGCCGGTGTCCGGCCCGGGCTGCTTCCCCTCCAGGCGCTCCCGCAGCGGGGCCGCCCCGCGTCGGGCGTCGCGGACCGACAGGGGGAGCGGGGACCAGCCGGCCAGGCGGCCCAGCTCGACCACCGGCGGGCACACCGGGGACACCGCCATGACCTCCGCCGGGGCGCCCATCCAGGGCCGCTCGCCGGGGCCCGGCAGCAGCACGACCTGGTCGGCGTACTGCACCACCCGCTCCAGGCGGTGCTCGGCCATCAGGATCGTGGTGCCCAGGTCGTGCACCAGGCGCTGCAGGACCGCGAGGACCTCCTCGGCGGCCGCCGGGTCCAGGGCGGACGTCGGCTCGTCCAGGACCAGCACCTTCGGGTGCGGGGTGAGGACCGAGCCGATGGCCACCCGCTGCTGCTGGCCGCCGGACAGCGTGGAGATGTGCCGGTCCCGCAGGTCCGCCAGGCCCAGCAGGTCGAGGGTCTCCTCGACGCGGCGGCGCATCACGTCCGGCGGAAGGCCCAGCGACTCCATGCCGTAGGCGAGTTCGTCCTCCACGGTGTCCGTCACGAAGTGGGACAGCGGGTCCTGGCCCACCGTGCCCACCACGTCGGCGAGTTCGCGCGGCTTGTGGGTGCGGGTGTCGCGGCCGGCGACCGTCACCCGGCCGTGCAGGGTGCCGCCGGTGAAGTGCGGCACCAGTCCGCTGACCGCGCCCAGCACCGTCGACTTGCCGACGCCGGACGGGCCCACCACCAGCACCAGTTCGCCCTCGGGGACCTCCAGGTCGACGTCCCGCACGGCGGGCCGCGCCGCGCCGTCGTAGGTCACCGACACGTTCTCGAAGCGGATCACGTCGTCGGCTCCTTGCGGGGGTCGCGGGCCGCCTCGGGGGCGGGGGTGACGAAGGCGGGCAGCAGACCGAGCAGCACGGCCGCCGCCGGCCACAGCGGCAGGGCGGGCGGCTCCAGCGGGACCACGCCGGGGTCGAGACTCCCGGGGTCGAGCGAGCCGGCCAGGATCAGGAGGGCGGCGACGGCCGCGCCGGACGCGGAGACCAGCCAGGCGCGGGCGTCCCACGGGTCCGGGCGGTAGCGGGTGCGCACGCTGCGCCGCCCGCCGAGCCGCAGGCCCGCCAGCGCCGACGCCAGACCGGCCAGCAGCACCGGCAGCCCGTAACTGCCGCCCGCGGCGGTGAGCAGCCCGTACGTGCCCGCGCACACGCCCAGCAGACCGCCGAGCGTGAGGGCGGCCGTGGTGCGCCGCACGGCGGCCGGCACCTCGGCCGTACGCCCGTAGCCGCGCGCGTCCATCGCGGCGGCCAGGGACACCGAGCGCTCCAGCGCGCCCTCCAGGACCGGAAGCCCCACCTGCACCAGACCACGCACGCCCTTGTCGGGGCGGCCCCGCAGCCGGCGCGCGGCACGCAGCCGCCGTACGTCGGCGATCAGGTTCGGCGCGAAGGTCAGCGCCACCACCACGGCCACCCCCAGCTCGTACAGGGCGCCGGGCAGCGACTTCAGCAGGCGGGACGGGCTGGCGAGGGCGTTCGCGGCACCCACGCAGATCAGCAGCGCGGCCAGCCGCAGCGCGTCGTACAGGGCGAAGGTCAGGCCCTCCGCGGTGACCCGGCCGCCCAGGCGGATGCCCTGCGCCCAGCCGGGCAGCGGCACCTCGGGCAGCGTGAACAGGGTGTGCGTGCCGGGGATTGGCGAGCCGAGGACGATCGCGAAGGCCAGCCGCAGCACCAGCACGGCGGCGGCGAGCTTCACGAAGGCGCCGTAGGAGCGGGCCCACGGCGTGTGCGGGCGGCGGACGGCCACGACGTACCCGGAGACGGTGATCAGCAGGGCGAGCAGCAGCGGGTTGGTGGTGCGGGTGGCCGCGGTGCCCAGCGCGAGGGCCCACAGCCACCACGCGCCGGGGTGCAGGGCGCGGCGCGGGCGCGGCACGGGGACGCCGGCGGGCGGCGTCCCCCGCTCCGGGCGCGGCCGGGCGAGGCCCGGACGCCCGGAGCCGTCCGCCTCACGCACGGCGACGGACCTGCCAGACGGCGGCGGCGCCCAGCACGACCACCACCGCGGCGCCCGCGATCAGCCCCACGGACGGCCCGGAACCGCCGTCGTCCTGCGCGGAGGCCTCCTCGTCGGTGTCGGCGGCCCCGGTGGCGGCGGACTCCTTCCCGCCCGCGGCGACCTGCTCGCCGCAGCCCTTCGCCGGGTAGCCGGCGATCGCGCACAGCAGGGCGTTGCTGTCGTAGCGCAGCGGCTCGGCGACCGAGGCCAGCGCCTCCGCCGTCGTGGCGTCCTGAGCCACCTGCGCGCAGACCGTGCGGCCGGCCGGCGGCTGCGCCCCGGACGGGGCGTCGGCGGGCGTGCCGAAGTCGATCACCAGCGCCACCCGCTTCGTGCCGTCCTCGGCGGGCGTCTTCGCGCAGATGGCGTCGAAGCCGGCGGCGCCGCGCGGCTTGGCCGCGTCGCCCGAGTCCTCGCTGACCGAGAAGCGGAAGCCCACGACGTCGCCGTCCGCGGGCCGCGACATCGAGGGGCCCACGGTGGCGTACGTCCACGCGGAGCCGTCCCGCTCCCAGAAGGACCAGTAGCGGTACCCGGCGGCCTGGGCCTGGCCGGCGCCCGCCAGCAGCGGCAGCAGCGCGGCCAGGAACAGCACGGTGAGGCGGCGGGTCACGGCTGCTGCCTCTTCGTGCGGTTGCTGATCAGGAAGCCGATGCCGATGCCCGCGACCAGGCAGACGCCGACGAACCACCACACGCCGAACGGGGAGTCCGAGTCCTTCTCGTCCTCGGCCTTCTCCGTCGCCTCCGTGGTCTTCCCGGGGGCGGCCGGGCCGGCGGCCTGGAGCTGCTTCACCAGGTCCGTGCCGCCGAAGTCGCGCGGGTCCGCGCCGGTCGCGTGGGAGGCGAGGATCAGCTGCGCGTAGGCGCCGGGCCCGCTCTGCGCGGCCCAGTCGCCGGCGTTCTTCTCCAGCCAGGCGTACGACTTCTCCGCCTGCGCCGTGTCGCCCTGCGCGGCGAGCGCGACCACCGCGTCGGCGGTGTTGCCGAAGTCGGGCTGGTCCTCGGCGCCGGGCGTCGAGGCGAGCAGGTACCCCTTGGCGGCGAGGGCGCCGGCCAGGTGGGCGGCGCCGTTCGCCGCGGCCTGCTCCGGGGTGGTCGCCTTGACGCAGGAGCCGGGGCCGTCGCCCTTGCCGGGCTCGACCAGCGGGCCCTTGCCGAGCGCGCCGAGCACGCCCGCCGCCGTCGCGTCCGTGTTGGCGGTCAGCGAGCCGTCCTTCTCCGGCTGGTACGCGAACGCGCCCGCGCCCTCGCCGGTGCAGGGCAGCTCCAGGCCGAGCAGCGCGTCGTAGGGGGACTTGCCGCCCTTCGTCACCTCGCCCGGCTTCTCGCCGACGGCCGCGAGCGCGCCGACGACGACGGACGTGGAGTTGGTGTCGCTGGGGCCGCCCGCGGTGTACCCCCAGCCGCCGTCCTCGTTCTGCACGGACTTCAGCCAGCCGACGGCCTTCTCCGTGACGGCGTCGTGGCCGCCGAGCGCGGCGAGCGCCTGCACGGCGGCGGCGGTCTGGTTGGTGTCGACCATGGTCTTCGCGTCGCACGCGGCGGACGGGTCGGCGCGGAACGGAGCGAAGGAGCCGTCGGCGCACTGCTGGCCGGTCAGCCAGCCGACGGCGGCCTTCGGCGGCTCGGCGCCGGCGGCGTGCTGGGCGAGCAGGGCGAGCGACTGGCGCCACACCCCGTCGTACTGCGGGTCGGTGTCCCCGTACAGCGCGGACGGCAGTGCCTGCGGGGTCGGCGACGGGGACGAGTCGGCTGCGGCCGGTGCGGCGGCGCCGAGGACGGCGACGGCGGCCAGCACCGCTGCGCTGCGGCGGACGTTCATGACGGGCGGGTGCCTCTCCCTGAAGAGGGCCGGGCAGCGCGGGACACCCCGGCGGCTCGGCTCCGTATACCTCGACGGTGCCCGTGCGCCGGCGGATGCCGGGCACGTGAGCCGGTCACGATCCGTGCGGGGCATTCCGGCTCACCGTCCCCAGGACGGCTCACGGTTGCGGGTCAGCGCCGGATTCGCACCGGCTTCCCCCCGTACGGCTGTGATACGACGCGGCCACTCTACCCGCCCCTAGAACGGGCGTCCGGGGCGGCCGTGCGCGCGAGGAGAGGCACACAGGAGTGAGGTGACGGGGGTCACGGCGCCCGTGAGCCGGCCCGCACCCGTGGGCGGGTGCGGGCCGAGCCCTCGGTGTCCAGCTCGGCGATCTCGACGTCAGCGCCGGCCGGAGCGCGGCGGGGCCGTCAGGTCGATCAGCCGGCACACCGTCTCGATGTCCACGCCCACCTGCTCGATGGAGGCCCGCCCCGACAGCCAGGTGATCAGCGTCGAGTGCCAGGTGTGCCCGATCACCCGGACGGCCGAGAGCTGCTCGGGCGTCGGGTCGGTCAGGTCCGTCGCGTCCAGCACGATCGCCGTCGTACGCCGGAAGACCTGTTCCACCTCCGCGCTCACGCTGCGGTCCGCGAACGTCAGCGCCCGCACCATCGCGTCCGCCAGCAGCGGGTCGCGCTGCATCGCCCGGAAGGCCCGCATCAGCGTCCCGGCGGCCCGCTCCGCCGCCGTCTCGCCGGCCGGGGGCTTCTTCCGCAGCGTCGCGTGCAGATGCTCCAGCTGGTCCTGCATCGTCGCCACCAGCAGATGGATCTTCGACGGGAAGTACCGGTACAGCGTGCCCAGCGCCACCTGCGAGGACTCCGCGACCTCACGCATCTGCACCGCGTCGAAACCGCCCCGCGAGGCCAGCCGCGCACACGCCTCGAGGATGCGCCGGCGCCGCGCCTCCTGCCGCTCCGTGAGCGGGGAGGCCGGCTCGGCGCGCCCGGCGTCCGGCGCCGCCTTGGTCCTGTGGGCATCCGCGGGCATGGGTCCCGTCCGTGACAGTCGGTGAGGGGTGGTGATCGGACAGCATGGCACGGCGTCCGCCGTGGCGTGAATCACCTGATCCACCGCTGCCGACGTTCTTACCTGCCGGTAGATTCGGTTCCTCCGAACGATCAACATTGAAACTTGTTCTAGATCGGCGTCCCGTCGTACTGTCGCGGGACAGTGCAGGCAGAAGGGGGTCCCAGAGTGACCGCTGAGGCCAGTCAGGCCGGGACCTCGGCAGGCCCCGCATCCGACGGCTCGCGACCGCTCCGCATCGCGCTCCTCACCTACAAGGGAAACCCGTTCTGCGGCGGCCAGGGCGTCTACGTGCGCCACCTCTCCCGCGAACTGGCCCGGCTGGGGCACCGCGTCGAGGTCATCGGCGCCCAGCCCTACCCGGTGCTCGACGAGGGGTACGACGGGCTGAGCCTCACCGAGCTGCCCAGCCTCGACCTCTACCGGCAGCCTGACCCCTTCCGCACCCCGAAGCGCGACGAGTACCGCGACTGGGTCGACGCCCTCGAGGTCTCCACCATGTGGACCGGCGGCTTCCCCGAGCCGCTGACCTTCTCGCTGCGCGCCCGCCGCCATCTGCGCGCCCGCCGCGGCGACTTCGACGTCGTCCACGACAACCAGACCCTCGGCTACGGCCTGCTCGGCGACCTCGGCGCGCCCCTGGTGACCACCGTCCACCACCCCATCACCGTCGACCGCCGCCTCGAACTGGACGCCGCCGTGGACTGGAAGCGCCGTATGTCGGTGCGCCGCTGGTACGCGTTCACCCGCATGCAGAAGCGCGTCGCGCGCCGCCTGCCGTCCGTGCTCACCGTCTCCGGCAGTTCCCGCGCCGAGATCGTCGAGGACCTCAGGGTCCGCCAGGACCGCATCCACGTCGTCCACATCGGCGCCGACACCGACCTGTTCTCCCCGGACCCGTCCGTCGCGGTCGTCCCGGGCCGGATCGTGACCACCTCCAGCGCCGACGTGCCGCTGAAGGGCCTCGTCTTCCTCGTCGAGGCGCTCGCCAAGGTGCGCGCCGAACAGCCCGACGCCCACCTCGTCGTGGTCGGCAAGCGGCCCGCCGAGGGCCCCGTCGCCCAGGCGATCGAGCGCTACGGCCTCGAAGGCGCCGTCGAGTTCGTCAAGGGCATCTCCGACGCCGAGCTCGTCGACCTGGTGCGCTCCGCGCAGGTCGCCTGCGTGCCGTCGCTCTACGAGGGCTTCTCCCTCCCGGCCGCCGAGGCCATGGCCACCGGCACCCCGCTGGTCGCCACCACCGGCGGCGCCATCCCCGAGGTCGCCGGCCGTGACGGGGAGACCTGCCTGGCCGTGCCGCCCGGCGACGCCGGCGCCCTGGCCGCCGCGCTCACCCGGCTCCTCGGCGACGACGAGCTGCGCGCCCGCCTGGGCGCCGCCGGACGCGACCGTGTTCTGGCCAACTTCACCTGGGCGCGCGCCGCCGAGGGCACCGTCGCCCGCTACCGCGAGGCCATCGAGACCGCCCGCGCCGGCCGGGGCAGGACCCCGCGCGCGACGGCCCCGGCCCCCCGGGACCCGGTGCCCGCGGACCTCGACCTCGTCCCCGACGCTCTCGCGGACACGGGCGGCGTACCCGTGACCGCGGCCGACACCTCCGACCGTGAAAGCAGGGCCACGTGCTGACCGTCGACTTCTCCCGGTTCCCGCTCGCCCCGGGCGACCGCGTCCTGGACCTCGGCTGCGGCGCCGGACGGCACGCCTTCGAGTGCTACCGGCGCGGCGCCCAGGTCGTCGCGCTGGACCAGAACGGCGAGGAGATCCGCGAGGTCGCCAAGTGGTTCGCCGCGATGAAGGAGGCCGGTGAGGCGCCCGCCGGCGCCACCGCCACCGCGATGGAGGGCGACGCCCTCGCCCTGCCCTTCCCCGACGAGTCCTTCGACGTCGTCATCATCTCCGAGGTGATGGAGCACATCCCCGACGACAAGGGCGTGCTCGCCGAGATGGTGCGCGTCCTCAAGCCGGGCGGCCGCATCGCCGTCACCGTCCCGCGCTACGGCCCGGAGAAGGTCTGCTGGACCCTGTCCGACGCCTACCACGAGGTGGAGGGCGGCCACATCCGCATCTACAAGGCGGACGAGCTGCTCGGCAAGATCCGCGAGGCGGGCCTGCGCCCCTACGGCACCCACCACGCCCACGCGCTGCACTCGCCGTACTGGTGGCTGAAGTGCGCCTTCGGCGTCGACAACGACAAGGCGCTGCCGGTCCGCGCGTACCACAAGCTGCTGGTCTGGGACATCATGAAGAAGCCGCTGGCCACCCGGGTCGCCGAGCGGGCCCTGAACCCGGTGATCGGCAAGAGCTTCGTGGCCTACGCGACCAAGCCCCACCTGCCGCGCGCCGAGGCGGACGCCACGTGACGACCTCCCGGTCGGCCGGCGACCCCCGCACCCCCAGCTCCGAACACCTCGTCCTCACCGGCGTGCTGACGCCCGAGGAGGCGGCGCACACCGTCGCCGGCATCCTCGCCGTGCAGCGGGAGGACGGCGCCATCCCGTGGTTCCGCGGTCACCACCTCGACCCCTGGGACCACGTCGAGGCGGCGATGGCGCTGGACACCGCGGGCGAGCACGAGGCGGCCGAACGGGCCTACCTGTGGCTGGCCCGGCACCAGTTGGAGGACGGCTCCTGGTACGCGGCCTACGCCGACGGGGACCCGGACGACGTCACCGACCGGGGCCGGGAGACCAACTTCGTCGCCTACATCGCCGTCGGCGTGTGGCACCACTACCTGTCCACGGGCGACGACACCTTCCTGGACCGCATGTGGCCCGCCGTGTGCGCGGCCGTGGAGTTCGTGCTGGAGCTCCAGCAGCCCGGCGGGCAGATCGGCTGGCGGCGCGACGACGACGGCACGCCCACCGCGGACGCGCTGCTCACCGGCTCCTCCTCCGTCCACCACGCCCTGCGCTGCGCCCTCGCGATCGCCGAGCAGCGCGAGGAGCCCCAGCCCGACTGGGAGCTGGCCGTGGGCGCGCTGAGGCACGCCATCCGGCGCCACCCGGAGCGGTTCCTGGACAAGGACCGTTACTCGATGGACTGGTACTACCCGGTGCTCGGCGGCGCGCTGACCGGCGCGGAGGCACGGGAGCGCATCGACGGGGGCTGGGAGCGGTTCGTCGTGCCCGGCCTCGGGGTGCGGTGCGTGGTGCCCAACCCGTGGGTGACGGGCGGCGAGTCGGCCGAACTCGCCCTGGCCCTCTGGGCGACGGGCGAGTCCGACCGCGCGCTGGAGATCCTCCAGTCGATCCAGCACCTGCGCGACCCGGAGAGCGGCCTGTACTGGACGGGCTACGTCTTCGACGACGACGCCATATGGCCGCGCGAGCTGACCACCTGGACGGCGGGGTCGCTGCTGCTGGCCGTCGCCGCCCTCGGCGGACACGAGCCGACCTGCGCGGTCTTCGGCGGCGAGCAGCTCCCGAAGGGCATGGACCCGGCCTGCTGCCCGGACGCCTGACGGCGGGACCTGCCGGACCCCCGGGTCACGCGGCTGGGGGCGTGGGGGAGTGCGTCCGGGGGGCCGGGCGGGGTCAGTGGCGGCGTAGGCGGCCGGCGATGGCGTGGCCGATGAAGAGGTGGACGACGGCGGCGAGTCCGTAGCCGAAGACGACCCGTGCCCACTCCTCGTCGAAGGTGCTGTGTCTTCCGGGGGGGGGGTGCCCCCGGACCCCCCGGATGCTGTGTCTTCCGGGGGTGCCCCCGGACCCCCCGGGTGCTGTGTCTTCCGGGGGGAGCCCCGGACCCTCGGGTCACGCGGCGGGGGGTGTGGGGGAGTGCGTCCGGGGGGCCGGGCGGGGTCAGTGGCGGCGTAGGCGGCCGGCGATGGCGTGGCCGATGAAGAGGTGGACGACGGCGGCGAGTCCGTAGCCGAAGACGACCCGCGCCCACTCCTCGTCGAAGGTGCTGTGTCTTCCGGGGGGTGCCCCCGGACCCCCGGGTCACGCGGCGGGGGGTGTGGGGGAGTGCGTCCGGGGGGCCGGGCGGGGTCAGTGGCGGCGTAGGCGGCCGGCGATGGCGTGGCCGATGAAGAGGTAGACGACGGCGGCGAGTCCGTAGCCGAAGACGACCCGCGCCCACTCCTCGTCGAAGGTGAACAGGTCACGCGACCAGGCAGCCAGCCAGTTGGCCGCGTCATGGACGAACTGGACCAGGTCGTTGGCCCGGTTGGCGTCCAGCAGATACATCAGAATCCACAGTCCGAGGATGACGGCCATGACGTCCGCGATCACCGCGATGACCGTCCCCGCGGAGGTGGAACCAGAGCGATATCGAGGGGACATGCTCTCCGTCTGGCCCCGAACGACCGCTTGAAACCAGCCCCGTTCACGTCCCCCGCACGCGAGCGGCCCCCCGCCCGCAGGGCGAGGGGCCGTCGACGACGGGGCCGGGGCTCAGCCGCGCTGGATGCCCGACGTGTCCTGGAGGACGCCGCGGCGGCCGTCCTGCGTCTGCGCGACCAGCGCCTGACCGCGCTGCTCCACCGCCAGGTACCAGGTGCCCGGGGCGAGTTCGGCGATCGGCGTGGGCGAGCCGTCCTCGGGGAAGAGGGGACGCGGCACCGGCACGGCGAACCAGAACGGCGAGAAGTCGGGGGCGGGCGCCGCCGCGGGCTGGCCCTGCTGCGGCTGACCGCCGTACGGCTGTCCGGGCTGACCCGGCTGGCCGCCGAAGGACGCCTGCTGGGCGCCCGGGTAGCCGTAACCGCCGGGCGGCTGCGCGCCGTACGGCTGCTGCGGGGCGGCGGGGCGGGCGGCCGGGACCAGCGCGCCCTTGAGCGCCGGCACCAGCGGCGTGGCCACGGCGGCGGCCGCCATGACCAGCGTGGCGACGAGCGCGAGGATCAGACCGATGCCCGCGTCGGGACCGTCACCGCTGCCCCCGAAGTTGTCGACGCCGCCGGCCGGGTCGAAGACGTTGCCCAGCGCGCTCCAGGCGGCGAACACCGCGAAGGCGACGCCGAACGGCGCCAGATCCAGACCCGCGACCTTCGGCGCCTGCGGCAGACCCCGGGCGACGACGATCAGGGCCGCGGCGATGAGGCCTGCCAGCACCACGCTCAGCAGCACCGGACCGCTCGCCCACAGGCTGGGGATGTCCACGCTGTCCGAGGCGCCTTCGATCGAGTACAGATCGAGGAACGACGCGATGAACAGCAGTACGGCTGCTCCGATCACCACGCCGTCGCCTCGAGTGAGGGAGCGGATATTCACTTCAGGTCCTTCGTAGGTCGTCTCGTCGTCGGAAGAGGCGTCGCTGTCACCAGGTCGCCCCGTAGGGTCCGGTGCGAAGCGCGGGGGTGGCCCCTGATCGTACGGACGACACTATCGTCCGCCGGACGGGGCTGTCCGCCCGGATCAGCGCGCTGATCCCTACCCGCGCAGGAAACTCACGATTCCCTCGGAAATCCCTTGCGCCGCTTTCTGCCGCCATGCGCCGCTGGTCAGCAGCGCCGCGTCCTTGCTATCGCGCATGTTCCCGCACTCGATGAACACCTTCGGAACCGTTGACAGATTGAGACCGCCCAGGTCCTTCCGCGTGACGAGTCCGGTGCCGCCGCCGATGTAGTTGGACGGCGCGGTGCCGGTGACGCGGACGAAGTTGCCCGCGATGCGCTCCCCGAGCTCGCGCGAAGGCCCCACGACGGCGCGGGTGTCCGCCTCGCCCTCGTTCACGGAGCCCGGCAGGATCACGTGGAAGCCGCGGTTCCCGGCGCCCGAGCCGTCGGCGTGGATCGAGACGACCGCGTCGGCCTTCGCCGCGTTGCCGATCCGGGCGCGCTCGTCCACGCACGGCCCGTACGGCCGGTCGCGGTCCTGCGTCAGCTTCACCGTCGCGCCCTGCTTCTCCAGGAGGGCGCGCATCCGGTGGGCGACGTCCAGGGTGAACTCCGCCTCCGCGTAACCGTCGTTGGTGGAGGTGCCGGTGGTGTCGCACTCCTTGCGGTGCGTGCCGACGTCCACCTGACGGTTGATCTCCGCCGTGTGCTTCACGTTCGTCGGGTTGTGCCCCGGGTCGATCACGACGACCTTGCCCTTGAGCGGTCCGGCCGCGGCGGGCGCGGACGCGGAGGGCGTCCGTGCGGCGGGGGACTCCTCGTCCCCGGCGGACGGGGACGGACCGCCGGCGGTGGGGGAGGAGGCGGCGGGTGACGGCGTGCGGGACGCGGCCGACGGGGAGCTCCCGGCCTCCGCGCCCTTGTCGTCCGTGCCGCCCGTGGCCGCGTACACACCCCAGCCGAGCAGCCCGCCGCAGACGAGCGCGGCGAGGGCCACGGTCAGCGGGCCACGGCGGGAACGCCGCTCCGGGGGCGGATCGAAGTCGGGACCTGTGTACGACACGCAGCCACCCTAACGGTGCGCGTCGGCCGCACCCGTACGGCGCAGGACGCGCAGCGAACCCGTGGCGGAGACCTCGGTGAACTCCCCGGACGCCAGCGCCCGCTGGTGCACGCGGTACGGGGCCTGCCCGGTGAACTCGTCCACCGGGTCGGGGAAGACGTCGTGGATGACGAGCAGCCCGCCCTCGGCGACGTGCGGGGCCCAGCCCTCGTAGTCGGCGCTCGCGTGCTCGTCGGTGTGACCGCCGTCGACGAACACCAGGCCGAGCGGGCGCCCCCACAGGGCGGCGATCTGGGGGGAGCGCCCCACCAGCGCCACCACGTGCTCCTCCAGACCGGCCCGGCGCAGGGTCCGCCGGAAGGTCGGCAGGGTGTCCATCACGCCCAGCTCCGGGTCGACCGTCTCCGGGTCGTGGTACTCCCAGCCCGGCTGCTGCTCCTCGCTGCCCCGGTGGTGGTCCACGGTGAGCACGGTGACACCGGCCGCGCGGGCCGCGTCCGCGAGCAGGATCGTGGAGCGGCCGCAGTACGTGCCGATCTCCAGCAGCGGAAGCCCCAGCCGCCCGGCCTCGACCGCGGCGGCGTACAGGGCCAGCCCCTCGTCCAGCGGCATGAACCCCTTCGCCGCCTCGAACGCGGCGAGCACGGCCGCCTCCGGCGCCTTCACCACGAGCTCCGCCTTTCCGCAGGTCACAGAAGTCTCCACGGGGCCATGCTGCCGTAGTCCCGGCGGGGGCGGTGAAGGGGGGTGCCGGGACCGCAGGGGGCGTCGCGCGGCTCGGCTCCGCGGAGTACCGCCTGTGCCCACTCGTGCCGCCCCGAGCGGCACGAGTGCCCGCAGACCGCTGGGCGGGGTTCACCGGCCCGGCGGGCGTACGCGTGCTGGAGGGGGCGGGCGGCCGTGCCGCCGGCCCGACCGTACCGGCGGGCCGGAGGTGACCGGGTGCCGCCCGTGGTGCGTCACGGGCGGCACCCGGCCGTCACGCGGTGACCGTCTCCGGCGGCAGCGACAGGTCCACGGCGACGCAGTCGCCGGTGCCCGTGTGGGTCGCCGGGGAGGCCAGGGGGCCGTGGCCGGGGGCGCGGGCGGCGAGGACGTACGGGCCCTGGGCCGGGACCGCGAGGGCGTAGGTGCCGTCGGCCGCGGTGACCGTGGCGCCCGCGCGGCGGCCGTGCCGGTCGATGAGGGTGACCCGGGCACGGGCCACCGGCGCGCCGGACGCGTCCAGGACCCGGCCGCGGAAGCCGCGCAGCGTCTCCCGCGCCCGCTCCAGGTTCGCCTCCTCCTCGCTGCTCGCCCGCAGCTGGGGGTGCGCCGACGGACGCCGGCCGGGCAGGAACAGCGCCAGCACCAGGCCCACGGCCACCGCCGCCGTCGCGATCCCGAACGACACCCGGAACCCGTGCAGCGTCGGCACCGCGACCCCGCCCACCACGTCCGAGGTGTTCGCCAGCACCATGCCGATCACGGCGCTGGACACCGACGTGCCGATGGAGCGCATCAGCGTGTTGAGGCCGTTCGCCGCGCCCGTCTCGGAGGCCGGGACCGCGCCGACGATCAGCGCGGGCAGCGAGGAGTACGCGAGCCCGATGCCCGCGCCGAGAACCACCGAGGTGACCACGGTCTGCCAGGCGGCGCTCATCAGCCCGAGCCCGCCGCCGTACCCGGCCGCGATCACCAGCAGGCCGGTGATCAGGGTGACCTTGGGGCCGTACCGGGCGGACAGACGGGCGTAGACCGGCGCCGTGAACATCATCGTCAGGCCCAGCGGGGCCACGCACAGGCCCGCGACCACCATCGACTGCCCGAGCCCGTCCGACGCGGTGGGCAGCTGGAGCAGCTGGGGGAGGACCAGGGAGACGACGAAGAAGGAGACGCCGACCATGATCGAGGCGAGGTTGGTGAGCAGCACCTCACGGCGGGCCGTGGTGCGCAGGTCCACCAGCGGCGCGGCGACCCGCAGCTCCATCAGCCCCCACAGCAGCAGCACCACGGCCGCCGCGCCGAACAGGCCCAGGGTGGTGCCGGAGGTCCAGCCCCATGCGCTGCCCTTGGAGACGGGCAGCAGGAACAGCAGCAGTCCGGCGGTGAGCCCCAGCGCGCCGGGCAGGTCGAACGAGCCCTTGGCGCGCAGCGGCGACTCGGGCACGACGGCCAGGGTGAGGGCGATCGCCAGGACGCCGAGGCCGGCCGCGCCGAGGTAGAGGGCGTGCCAGTCGGTGTGCTGGGCGACCAGCGCGGCGGCGGGCAGCGCCAGACCGCCGCCGACGCCGATGGAGGAACTCATCAGCGCCATCGCGGAGCCGAGGCGTTCGCGCGGCAGCATGTCCCGCATCAGGCCGATGCCCAGCGGTATCGCGCCCATCGCGAAGCCCTGGAGGGTGCGGCCGGCGATCATCACCAGCAGATCGCTGGTGAACGCGCTGACCAGCGCGCCCACCACCATCACCGCGAGGCTGACGACCAGCATCCGCCGCTTGCCGAAGAGGTCGCCGAGCCGCCCCATGATGGGGGTGGCCACGGCGCCCGACAACAGGGTCGAGGTCAGGACCCAGGTGGCGTCGGCGGGTGCGGTGTCGAGCAGCTGCGGCAGATCCTTGATCACCGGGACCAGCAGGGTCTGCATCACCGCGACGACGATGCCCGCGAAGGCCAGGACGGGGACCACCGCCGCGCCCGCTCTGCCGGAGGGACGGGCGGGCGTCGTCTGTGTCATGAAGGTGCCTCCAGGCGGCCGAACGGCAAGGTACGTGGACCATGAACCCCGTGCGCCGAGGCAACTATTCCGTTGCTTCGGCCCTCTAACGATTTCTTGACCTTTCCTTGGGCCTCCGCGGACCGGGCGCCCCGCTGCGCAGGTGCCCTTTCTCGGTCCGGGGGAGGAGACGGAGGTCGGACGAAATGCCGATGCGGCCCGCGCGCGGCGGTTGAGAGCATGTCCCTCATGCTCGAAGCCCCCGACACCACCCGCGTCCCCGCCCGCACCGCACCACCCGTCTGGCTGGTCGTGGCGCTCGCCTGCGCCGGCCAGTTCCTCGTCGTCCTCGACATCTCCGTGGTGAACGTGGCGCTGCCGTCCGTGCGCGGCGGCCTCGGCCTGGACGAGCAGGGCCTGCAGTGGGTGGTCAACGCGTACTCCATCGCGTTCGCGGGCTTCATGCTGCTCGGCGGCCGCGCCGGCGACCTCTACGGCCGCAAGCGCATGTTCCTCGTCGGGCTGGGCCTGTTCACCCTGGCCTCGCTGGCCGGCGGGCTCGCCCAGGAGGGCTGGCAGCTGCTCGTGGCGCGGGCCGTGCAGGGACTCGGCGCGGCCGTCCTCGCGCCCTCCACGCTCACCCTCGTCACCTCGGCGGTGCCGGAGGGCGCGGCCCGCGCCCGGGCCATCGCCACCTGGACCGCCGTCGGCGCGGGCGGCGGCGCGGCGGGCGGCTTCGTCGGCGGGGTGCTCGTCGAGACGCTGTCCTGGCGCTGGGTGCTGCTGATCAACGTGCCGGTCGGCGCGGTCGTGCTGGCCGCCGCCGCCCGCTGGATCACCGAGAGCCGCGCCGGGGACGGCCGCCGCCTCGACCTGCCCGGCGCCGTCCTCGTCACGGCGGGCCTCGCCACCCTGGCGTACGGGGTCTCCCAGACCGAGCAGGCCGGCTGGACGGCGGTGTCCACCGTGGTGCCGCTGTGCGCCGGGCTCGCCCTCGTCGCGCTGTTCCTGCTCGCCGAGGCCCGCGCCAGGTCCCCGCTGATGCCGCTCGGACTGCTGAAGCTGCGGTCGGTGGCCTCCGCGAACGTCGCCATGTTCCTCAGCGGCTCCGCGATGTTCTGCATGTGGTTCTTCATGACCCTGTACGCGCAGAACGTCCTCGGCTACACCCCGCTGGAGGCCGGACTCGCCCTGGTGCCCAGCTCGATCGCCGTGATCGTCGGCTCCAAGGTCGCCCCGCGCCTCATGCGGGCGACGGGGCCGCGCGCGGTGGCCGTGCTCGGCACGCTCGTCGCGACGGCCGGCTTCGCCTGGCAGTCCACGATGACGGCGGACGGCGCGTACCTCACCGCGATCATGATCCCGGGCGTCCTGATGATGCTCGGCGCGGGCCTCGCCGGCACCCCGCTGGCGTCCCTCGCCACGTCGGGAGCGGCCCCCGAGGAGGCCGGTCTCGTCTCCGGCCTCGTCAACACCTCCCGCACGATGGGCGGCTCCCTCGGCCTGGCGGTCATGGCCACGATCGCGGCGGCCCGCACGAACGGGGTCGACACCCCGGAGGCCCTGACCGAGGGCTACGCCCTCGTCTTCACCACCGGCACGGCCGTGCTGGCCCTGGGCGCCCTCCTCATGTGGGCATGGCTGCCGAGGACGCCTGCGAGGCAGGCGGGCTGAACCGGCGGTCGGGGACGGCGGGCCCGTCGGCCGCCGACGCGTGGGTGTCGGGCCGTGCCCGGCCTCTGGTTCTCGCCGCAGCGGACCGACGCCGGAGTCCCACAGGCGTCCCGCTCGCGTGGGCGCCGCGCGGTCCGGGACGGCGGGGTCCGTCGGCCGCCGACGCGCGGGTGTCGGGCCGTGCCCGGTTGTGGCTTCCCGCCGCAGGAGACCCGCGGCGGTGTTCCGCTCGTGTGGGTGCCGCGCCTTGGGCGGACGACGGCGCCGGGGCGTCGTGTCGGGGCTCGCCGGGCTCTTGCCGGTCTTGGTCAGGCGCGCTCCCGCCCAGCCTGCCGGGTCGCCCTTGCTCAGGTCACCTGGCCGGACCCCGCCTGCCGACGCCCTCCGGGACCGTCCTGAACCAGGCCGATCGGGAGGGGTCACCGAGACCGTCGGCGGGTGCTCCTCAGCGTTGCCGCCGGCCGTGAGTCGGCGCGGCGCCGCACCGGTTCGGATTTCCGGACCCGGACCTGCCACCCACGGGCCGTCGGATCGGTCCCGGTGCGGTGGGGCAGGCGGCCGGCCCCCGAGACCGCCTGCCCGGCGCCACGCTCGGTGCGGCGCCGCCGCGCGGGCGTCGTGCGGCCGGAGGTGGGCGTCGGGCGTCAGCCGTGTCCGTGTCGTGCCCGTCCCGGGGTGTGACACGCGGCCCGGGTCACAGCCACCCCCGTCGGCGGGCCTTGCGCAACGCCTCCCGCGGCCGGCCCGCGCGGGCGTCGGGCTATACAAGGGGTCGGACCACCCCCGGCGATCAGGAGCGACATGCCCGTCGACACCGCCCGCGCGCTCGCCGCCGCGCCCCGCACCACCGAGATCTCCTGGACCCCCGAGGACGTCCAGCTTTACCACCTCGGCATCGGCGCCGGCGTCCCCGCCACCGACCCCCGCGAACTGCGGTACACCCTGGAGTCCCGTCTCCACGTCCTGCCGAGCTTCGCCACCGTCGCGGGCGGCGGAGCGCCCGGGGTGATCGCGGCCCTGTCCATGCCCGGCGTCGACGTGGACCTCGCGAGCGTGCTGCACGGGGCCCAGTCGCTCCGCGTGCACCGCCCCCTGCCCGTGCGGGCCACCGCCACCCGCACCGACCGCATCACCGCCGTGCACGACAAGGGCAAGGCGGCGGTCCTGGTCCTGCGCAGCGACGCCGCCGACGCGGACGGCCCGCTGTGGACGGCCGAGGCGCAGGTGTACGTGCGCGGCGAGGGCGGCTGGGGCGGCGACCGAGGGCCCTCGGCGGCCGCGCCGGAGGAGAGGGGCGCCCCCGACCGCACCGTCGAGCGCCCCCTACGGGAGGACCAGGCGCTGCTCTACCGCCTCACCGGCGACCTCAACCCCCTGCACGCCGACCCGGAGTTCGCGCGCCGCGCCGGGTTCGACCGCCCCGTGCTGCACGGGCTGTGCACCTACGGCACGACCCTCAAGGCGGTCGTCGACACGCTCCTCGACGGGGACGTCACCCGGGTCCGCTCCTGGACCGCCCGGTTCGCCGGGGTGACGTACCCGGGCGAGACGCTGCGGATCCGGATGTGGCGCGGGGACGGCGCCGTACGGGTGGCGGTGGGCGCCGTGGAACGCGGGGACGCGCCCGTACTGGCGGGCGCGACGGCGGAGTTCACCTGACGGGAGCACGAAGACGGCCCCGGCCGTCGGACGACGGTCGGGGCCGTGCTTCCCGTTCCGCCCGCGGGGCGGGACCGGCCGACCTGGGTCAGGCGGCCTGCTCCCCGCGGTCGTTCTCCTGGGTCGGCTTGCGGTGCCGGCCACGCGGGGACGTCTCCGCCTCCTGCGTGGAGACCGGACCCCGGTGCCTGCCGTGACCCGCGGCGACCTGCTCGTGCTCGACGGGCCGCGGCTCGTGCGTGATGACGTCGCTCATCGGAAGGATTTCACCCCGTAAACATGATCTTTCCTACAGCCGGGCGAGTCTAACCGGCCCACCGCACCCCGGATCCAGGCGGCCACGCCAACCGCCGCTAGTTCGTTACAAGCCGT
Organism: Streptomyces althioticus; assembly: GCA_014649355.1. Lineage (GTDB taxonomy): Bacteria > Actinomycetota > Actinomycetes > Streptomycetales > Streptomycetaceae > Streptomyces > Streptomyces althioticus. The sequence continues at coordinate 390,538 of BMSW01000003.1, read as the reverse complement.
CCGAGGGGTGCTTGCTGAAGGGGCACGGGACGCGGCACGTCGGCCAGGGAATCGAGGTGATGAACGGTCATCTCCGTTTTACCCGTGGGTAGTTGACCGCTGTACCGCTCGTCGTACGGAGACGGCGCTTCCGTGCCCGCCGCGTCCGCCGCGGCGTCCTCCGGGGAGCCGTCCTCCGGCCGCCGTTCCTCCCCCGGCATCGTCAGCGTGGCCACCCCGCACGGCACCGCGCCGGTGGAGTACGGGAGCCGCAGCACCCCGTCCGCCGTCCACAGCCCCGTGCCGCCCAGCCAGCCCGCCGGGGCCGGGACGTGGTGGACGCGCCGCTCGGCGGGACGCCACAGCCCGACCCAGCCCGACCCGTCCGCCCCCTCGACGCGCAGCGCCACCGCGCACCCCTCCGGGGTCAGCATCTGCCCCGGCTGCACCGCGAACGGCGTCACCGTGCGGTCCGGCAGCCGCAGGCACTCGGGGAACCGCACCGGCAGGGTGCTGCCCAGCACGCCCCAGCCCAGCCGTGCCTCCCCCGGGGAGGGCGCGTCCGAGCGGATCAGCAGCAGACCGCTGTCCGGGTCGGCGAGCAGCACCCGGTCGTCGCTGCCGGGAGCGATCTGCAGCAACGGCGACACCTCGCCGCCGCGTCCGAGGTCGACCACCACCGACTTGGTGCGTCCGCCCGCCTCCCGGTCCAGGGCGAGCATCCGCCCCTCACGGTCCAGCCACACCCCGCCCGAACAGCCGCCCGGGATCTCCGCGACCCGCTCGGGTCCGGATCCGCCGCCCGCCACCAGCCACACCGTGGCGCTGCTCGGGCCGGCGGCGAGCGCGTACGCCCGGCGGCCGTCCGGGGCCGGGGGGAGCAGCCGCAGCCGGGCCGTCCCGCCGGGGCGGTCGACCGTGCCGAGCGGCAACTCGCCGGTGCCGGGGCCGGTCGGGTACAGCAGGGAGAAGGCGTGCCGCCCGTCCACCAGCCGGTGGATGAGGACCCGGCCGTCGGCGAGGGGCTGCACCTCGGTGCCGGGCTCCTCGGGCTGGTTGCCGGGGAGCGGCACCGCGTACGGCTCGGGGCCGTCCAGGGTCCAGCGTTCCGGGAACAGGGAGTCCCCGGCGAGGGCCAGGCGGGCGGCGTAGCAGCCGTCCGCGGTGATGGTGCAGCCCGCCCGTCCCGCTCCGTTCTCGTGTGCCGCCGCAGGTTCGATGGCGCAGACCGTCATCTTTCGGTCACCTCCGGTGACGAACGGTAGTTTTCGCGGAGGGAGGCGGCGGAGCGGAGGGGCGCGCTTCACACGTAAGGGTGCTCCAGGAACGATTCTGCTGAGGGAGGGCGGGGAGTGTGCTCCACGGCCGCGGTGCGGGGGCGGGCGGGTGAGGGAGCCGACGGCGGATCCGGTACTGCCGTGCGAAAGGGGCAGGTAGCCTTGGCGGCGTGCCCCGTCTGTCAGAAGTCATCTCCGCGCTGGACGACCTGTGGCCCGCCGAGCGGGCCGAGTCCTGGGACGCGGTCGGCACCGTCGTGGGCGACCCGGACCAGGAGGTCACGCGCGTCCTGTTCGCCGTCGACCCGGTCCAGGACATCGTCGACGAGGCGGTGAAGCTCGGCGCCGGCCTGCTGGTCACCCACCACCCGCTCTACCTGCGCGGCACGACCACCGTCGCGGCCTCCACCTTCAAGGGCCGCGTGGTGCACACGCTCATCAAGAACGACATCGCGCTGCACGTCGCCCACACCAACGCCGACACCGCCGACCCGGGAGTCTCCGACGCCCTCGCCGGCGCGCTCGGCCTCAGGGTCGTACGGCCGCTGGTGCCGGACCCGTCCGACCCCGAGGGGCGGCGGGGACTGGGCCGCGTGTGCGAGCTCGACGCCCCGGTCACCGTGCGGGAGTTCGCCGCCCGCGCCGCCGAGCGGCTGCCCGCCACCGCGCAGGGCGTCCGCGTCGCCGGCGACCCGGACGCGCCCGTGCGGACCGCGGCCGTCAGCGGCGGCTCCGGCGACAGCCTCTTCGACCACGTCCGGGCGGCCGGCGTGGACGCCTTCCTCACCGCGGACCTGCGCCACCACCCGGTGTCCGAGGCCCGCGCCCACAGTCCTCTCGCGCTGCTCGACGCGGCGCACTGGGCCACCGAGTGGCCCTGGTGCGAGCTGGCCGCCGCCCAGCTCGACGAGATCTCCGACCGTCACGGATGGGACCTCAGGGTCCACGTCTCGCGCACGGTCACCGACCCCTGGACCGCCCACGCGGCGTCGTCCCGAGCCACCGACACATCTGGAGCCCCCAACTGAACGCCGAGCCCGCCGACCAGATCCGACTTCTCGACGTCCAGGACCTCGACGTCCGCCTCCAGCAGCTCGCGCACAAGCGGAAGTCGCTCCCCGAGCACGCCGAGATCGAGTCGCTGAACCGGGACCTCGCCCAGCTGCGCGACCTGCTCGTCGCCGCGCAGACCGAGGAGAGCGACTGCACGCGCGAGCAGACCAAGGCCGAGCAGGACGTCGACCAGGTGCGCCAGCGCGCCGCCCGCGACCAGAAGCGCCTCGACTCCGGCGCCGTCTCCTCGCCCAAGGACCTGGAGAACCTCCAGCGCGAGATCGCCTCCCTCGCCAAGCGCCAGGGCGACCTGGAGGACGTCGTCCTCGAGGTCATGGAGCGCCGCGAGTCCGCCCAGGAGCGGGTCGCCGAGCTGACCGAGCGCGTCGGCTCCGTCCAGGGCCGGATCGACGACGCGACCGCCCGCCGGGACGCGGCGCTGGAGCAGATCGACGGCGAGACCGCGTCCGTGACGAAGGAGCGCGAGGTCGTCGCCGCCTCGGTGCCGGCCGCGCTGCTGAGCCTCTACGACAAGCTGCGCGAGCAGCAGGGCGGCATCGGCGCGGCCAAGCTGTACGCGCGCACCTGCCAGGGGTGCCGTCAGGAGCTGGCCATCACCGAGCTGAACGAGATCCGCGCCGCCGCCCCGGACACCGTGGTGCGCTGCGAGAACTGCCGCCGCATCCTGGTCCGCACGGCGGAGTCGGGACTGTAGGGCCTACCGGTAGGGATCGAGTCCATGCGGGAGTTCGTCGTCGAGGCGGACGGCGGGTCACGGGGCAACCCGGGACCGGCCGGCTACGGGGCCGTGGTGAGCGACGCGGCGACGGGGGAGACCCTGGCGGAGGCCGCCGAGTACATCGGCGTCGCCACCAACAACGTCGCCGAGTACCGGGGCCTGCTGGCCGGCCTGCGCGCCGCCCGGGAGCTGGACCCGGACGCCCGGGTCCGCGTGCGGATGGACTCCAAGCTCGTCGTCGAGCAGATGTCGGGCCGCTGGAAGATCAAGCACCCGGCGATGAAGCCGCTCGCGGCGGAGGCCGCGACGGTCTTCCCGCCGGACCGCGTCACCTACGAGTGGATCCCCCGCGAACGCAACGCCCACGCGGACCGGTTGGCCAACGAGGCGATGGACGCGGGCAAGCGGGGCGAGCAGTGGTCGCCGGAGGCGAGCCGCGCCGACCTGGCCACCCCGGCCGTACCGGCCCCGGAGGGCCCGCCCGGGGACGCGGCGGCGGGGGCGGCACGGGTGCGGGAGGCTCTGGCGTCCGCCGGTGGTGCTGGGGTGGAGGATGCCGCGACCAGGGATGCTCCCTCGCGGAACGACAGCACCGGAGCCGGTGAGGAAGCCCTCGCCGACGCCGACGCCGACGCCGACCGGCGGGCCGCGCAGGCAGTCGCCACCCCCTCCTCCGGGTGGGCGCCCGCCGACATGGGCGCGCCGGCCACCTTCGTACTGCTGCGGCACGGCGAGACGCCGCTCACCCCGCAGAAGCGGTTCTCCGGCAGCGGGGGCAGCGACCCCTCCCTCTCCGGCATCGGGCGCGAGCAGGCCGAGAAGGTCGCCGCGGCGCTCGCCCGGCGCGGCACCGTGCAGGCGGTCGTCGCCTCGCCGCTGGCCCGTACCCGCGAGACCGCGCGCATCGTCGCCGCCCGGCTCGGGCTCGACGTGGCCGTCGAGGACGGACTGCGGGAGACCGACTTCGGCGCCTGGGAGGGCCTCACCTTCGGCGAGGTGCGCGAGCGGTACCCCGAGGACCTGGACGCCTGGCTGGCGTCCCCGGACGTCGGACCCACCGGCGGCGGCGAGAGTTTCGCGGCGACCGCCGACCGGGTCGCGGAGGCCCGCGACAAGCTGCTCGCGGAGTACCGGGGCCGCACGGTCCTGCTGGTCACCCATGTGACACCGATCAAGACGATGATCCGGCTCGCCCTGGGCGCCCCGCCCGAGGCGCTGTTCCGCATGGAACTGTCCGCCGCCTCGCTGTCCGCCGTGGCGTACTACGCCGACGGCAACGCCAGCGTCCGGCTGTTCAACGACACGTCCCACCTGCGGTAGGGACAGTCGTCCGCAACCCGCCGGCTGCGGGACGGGACGCGGTGCGGCTCCGGCCGGACCCGAGCGGATGCGTCGCTGGGCACGGCCGACAGCGACGGCGACGCCGCTCGTGCGCTGCCCACACCGTGCGGGGCAGCGGGCGAGTGCGCGCCGGGCCCGCGATGCCGGGGTGATCCGACGCAAGGCCCCGGAGGGGGCTACAGCGCCGCCGCCTCCCGCGCCAGGCGCTCCACGCGGGTCCAGTCCCGGGCCGCCACCGCGTCCTCCGGCAGCATCCAACTCCCGCCGACGCAGCCCACGTTGGGCAGTGCCAGATAGTCCGGGGCGGTGTCGGGGCCGATCCCCCCGGTGGGGCAGAAGCGGGCCTCGGGCAACGGGCCCGCCAGGGACTTCAGGTACGCCGTGCCGCCGGCCGCGCGCGCCGGGAAGAACTTCATCTCCCGCACCCCGCGCTCCAGCAGCGCCATCACCTCCGACGCCGTGGACACCCCCGGCAGGAACGGCACCGCGGACGCCCGCAGGGCCACCAGCAGCGTGTCCGTGCACCCCGGACTGACCAGGAACCGCGCCCCGGCCGCCACGGCGTCCGTCACCTGCCCCGGCGTGAGCACCGTCCCCGCGCCGACCACGGCGCCCGGCACCTCGGCGGCGATCGCCCGGATCGCGTCGGGCGCGGCCGGGGTGCGCAGGGTCACCTCGATCGCGGGCAGCCCGCCCGCCACCAGCGCCCGCGCCAGCGGCACGGCGTCGGCGGCGTCCTCGACCACGACCACGGGCACCACGGGAGCGAGCCCGAGCACCGAGAAGGGGACAGCGGGCGCGCCGGACGACGGCAGGGGAGCGTTCATGGCGCTCATCCTGCCGTCGGTGCGCATCCTGCGCAAAGGTCGTTGCGCAGGGCGCAACACAGGGGGTCAGTGCACCTCGTCCACCAGTACGTCCAGCGCCCACGCCGCCCCCGCCCGGGAAGGCGCCGCGGCCTCCACCACGTACCCGAGATCCCGCAGGGCCGCCACCAGCTCCGCCGGCCCCTCCGGCACGGCCCCGGCCGTCAGCAGACTCCGCACGATCCGCCCCTTGGTCGCCTTGTTGAAGTGGCTGACCACCTTCCGGGTCGGCGCGTGCAGCACACGGACCGTCGCCGTCCGCCCGGCCACCTCGCCCTTCGGCTTCCATGCCGTCGCGTACGCCGCCGAGCGCAGGTCGAGGACCAGCCCCGACCCCGCCGCCTCCGGCAGCACGTCCGCCATCGGCGCCCGCCAGTACGCGCCCAGCGCGCCCAGGCCCGGCAGCTTGACCCCCATCGAGCAGCGGTACGAGGGAATCCGGTCGGTCACCCGGACCGCGCCCCACAGCCCGGAGAACACCAGCAGCGACTTCGCCGCCCGCCGCTTCGCCGCCGCGTCGAGCGAGGCCAGATCGAGGGCGTCGTACAGCACCCCGGTGTAGATCTCCCCGGCCGGACGGGCCCCGGCGGTGCGCAGCTCGCGGTTCTTCGCGACCTCGCCCCGCAGGCCCTCGCTCAGGCCCAGCACGTCCCGCGCCTTGTCCTCGTCGCCGGAGCAGAGGTCGACCAGCTCGGTGAGGACCTCCTCCCGCGCGGCGGTCAGTCCCGGCAGCGACAGGGACTCCGTCCGCAGCGGGGCACCGCGGCCGGAAGCGGCCTTGCCTTCGGACGGCGGCAGCAGGACAAGCACAGGTACTCCTTCGATCGAGCTCGCCTGTCAGGGTACGGCGTGGCCCGCGGGCCCCTGCGGGGCGGCGGTGAGCGCCCGTACCAGGCCGTCCGCGTCGTCGGCGTGGAGGCGGACCACGCGCACGTCCCGGACGCGCCCGAAGAACGACCGGTGCGGGACCGCTTCCACGAGCTCCACCGTCACGGTCGTCTGCGAGCCGACGGCGAGGTTCAGCTCGCCCTCCGCCGTGGCGTGCGTCATCCGCAGCTCACGCCGGACGGACGCGATCCGCTCCCGCGGTATCCGCAGATCCACGTGGACGGCCCGGCGCACGCGCAGCCCCTTGGGGGTGACGACGTGCGGGCGTACGGCGGAGGCGGCGTACAGGGCGACGACGAAGACGACCGTGTAGACGTCCAGGAACAGCACCACCGCGTGCAGCGTCGGCCAGTCGCCCAGCAGCGCCGACATCGCGACGGTCTCCACGACGCACACGAACGCGAACCCGAACATCATGGCCGCCTCGCCGCGCGCGTACCCGAACGCTGTGCCTCCCGCACCCGTCCCGTGCGTACGCCGCGCCAGCCACCGCACGAGGCTCGCCATCAGCCGCGCCTCGTGCCGCACCAGTGCCCACCCCACGCGCACCGCCGCCCCCACCGCGCCCTCTCCCTCCGTCCGCCGGCTCATGCCCGCCCCTCCGCGACGATCCGCAGCGCCCGCCGGAAGGCCTCCGCCTGGGCGGGGGCGAAGTCCGCGTAGAGGGCGGTCAGGAAGCTGTTGCTCTCGTCGAGGACGGCGTCCTCGGGCAGCAACTCGGCCGGTACGCACTCCGCGAGAGCACGGGCGGCCTCGTCGACCCGCGGATCGTCCGTGCCGACCCCTTCGAGCGCGTCGAGCAGCCGGTACACGGCCATGGCCCGCTCCGTCCCGCCCGGCGCCCCGACCACCCCGCTCATCAGCCCCATCAGCCGTTTCCGCTCCTCCGGCGGCGCGGACGTCTCGATCAGCGCGAGGATCTCGCGGTCCTTCGCGGCCATGGGGGAGTCGGTCAGGTGGGCGGTGCCTCGGAACAGCGCGGCGAGCTCCGGCGACACCGGGCCCTCCGCGAGCGTCCCGCCCTCCGACTCCAGCAGCGTCCGCAGCCGCGCCCGCCGCTCCCGGATCGCCTCCTCCTGCCGGGCCAGGTCCTCGTCCAGCTCCGCCAGCACCTCGGCGAGATCCTTCCCCGCGTCGTCCGCGAGCACGTCCCGCACCTCGGCGAGGCCGAGCCCCAGCTCGGTCAGCCGCCGGATCCGCGCCAGCACGACGGCCTGCCGCAGGGTGTAGTCCCGGTACCCGTTTCCGAGCCGCTCCGGCTCCGGCAACAGCCCGAGATGGTGATAGTGCCGCACGGCCCGCGTGGTCACCCCAACCACCGCGGCCAGCTCTCCGATCCGCATGCCCCCAGTAGAAACGTTGACGTCGCGGCAGGGTCAAGCGGCGACGCACGCGCCGCCCTGGACACAGCCGACTTCCTCTGATCCCCTGGGGAGCGGGGGTGCGTCGGTGTGGGGGACGGGCGGGAACAGGCCAGGTGGGCCAGGGCGCGACTGGGGCGGTGCGGGCCCGCGCTGGATCTGCTCACGGCGCGGTTCGCCCGGCACGAGTACGCGCCGCACGCGCACGACGAGTACACGGTCGGGGTCACCGTCGGCGGCCTCGAGGTGATCGCGTACCGCGGCGGACGCATCGTGTCCGGACCCGGCTCGATCGTCGTGCTTGAACCCGGCGAGATGCACACCGGCGGTCCCGCCGCCCCCGAGGGCTACGCGTACCAGGCGCTGTACGCCGCCCCCGCCCTGCTCGGCGACGGCACCCTCGGCACCGCCCTCCCGTACTTCCCCGACCCCGTCCTGCACGACCCGGAGCTGGCCGCCGCCCTGCGCCGTACGCACACCGACCTGAGCGTCCACCCGGACCCGCTGGAGGCCGAGTCGCGGCTGCCCTGGCTGCTCGCCGCGCTGGCCCGCCGCCACTCCACGTCCCGCGCCGACGACCGCGCCCTCCCCGGCGCCCGGTCCGTCGCGCTCACCGTCCGCGACCGCCTCGCCGACGAGCTCCTCGCCCCGCCCTCCCTGGCCGACCTCGCCGCCGACCTGGGCCTCTCCCGCTACCAGCTGCTCCGCGCGTTCCGTACGACGATGGGCGTGCCGCCGTACGCCTGGCTCGCCCAGCACCGGGTGGCCCGGGCCCGCGCCCTGCTGGACGCCGGGGTGCGGCCGGCCGAGGCGGCCGCCCTCGTCGGCTTCGCCGACCAGGCGCACCTCACCCGATGGTTCCGCCGCGTGCTCGGCGTGACCCCGGCGGCGTACCGCAACAGCGTTCAAGACGCGGGGTGCTGAGGAGACGGACACTCCTCGCATGACTGCACGCGGCTGGTTCCTGTTCTCCCTGATGGGAGTCGTCTGGGGCATCCCCTATCTGATGATCAAAGTGGCGGTGCACGAGGTGTCGCCGTCGGGCCTCGTCTTCGCCCGCTGCGCCGTCGGCGCACTCCTGCTGCTCCCCTTCGCCCTGCGCCAGAAGGGCCTCGCCCGCAACCTGCGCGCACACTGGAAGCCGATGCTGGCGTTCGCGGTGATCGAGATCGTCGGCCCCTGGTACACACTGACCGACGCCGAGCGTCACCTCTCCAGCTCCACGGCCGGACTGCTGATCGCGGGCGTCCCGATCGTCGGCGTGCTGCTGTCCCGCGCCTTCGGCCGGGCCGAGTCCCTCGGCCCCCGCAGGATCGCGGGCCTGGCCCTCGGTCTCGGCGGCGTGGGCGTCCTCACCGTCCCCCACCTGACCGGCGGCGACGCCCTCTCCCTCGCGGAGGTCCTGGTCACGGTCGTCGGCTACGCGACGGCCCCGCTGATCGCCGACCGCCACCTCAAGGACGTCCCCACGCTGCACCTGATCACGCCCTGCCTGGCCCTGGCCGCCCTGGTCTACGCCCCCGCGGCGATCGCCTCGCGTCCCGCGGCGCTCCCCACCCCGCAGACCCTGGCCGCGCTGGCCGCCCTCGGCGTCGTCTGCACGGCGGTGGCGTTCGTCGCCTTCATGGAGCTGATCAAGGAGGCGGGCCCGATCCGCGCCTCCGTGATCACGTACGTCAATCCGGCGATCGCGGTGGCGGCTGGCGCGCTCTTCCTCGACGAGGCCCTGACCGCGACGGTGGCGGCCGCCTTCGTCCTGATCCTCACCGGATCGGTGCTGGCCAACGCGCGGGAGCGGAAGCCGGCCGGCCGGCGGGTACCATGGTCGGCACGGCAGACGAGCCGGGCGGGCGGCCGCGTGGAGTCCCCTTAGGGGGCTTCCCGAGGAACGTCCGGGCTCCACAGGGCAGGGTGGTGGCTAACGGCCACCCGGGGTGACCCGCGGGACAGTGCCACAGAAAACAGACCGCCCGGCGCTTCGGCGCCGGGTAAGGGTGAAACGGTGGTGTAAGAGACCACCAGCGCCTGGGGTGACTCAGGCGGCTAGGTAAACCCCACCCGGAGCAAGGTCAAAAGGAGCGCCGTGAAAAGCGCTCTGCGCGGACGATCGAGGGCTGCCCGCCCGAGTCCGCGGGTGGACCGCACGAGGCCGGTGGCAACACCGGTCCTAGATGGATGGCCGTCGCCCCGACACCCGCGAGGGGGTCGGGGAACAGAACCCGGCGTACAGCCCGACTCGTCTGCCGCTCCCTCCCTCTCCGGGAGAGCTCCCGCGACCCTCCGGAAGAGACCACATTCCCGCCGCGCGAGCCTCCGTGTGTCCCCGCTCACGCAAACCGGCGCGAGCCGTCGTCACCGATCCTTCACGAGCGGCGGGAATTCTTCACCTTCATGGCCTCCTCGTTACCGTGGCCAGGTGTGAAGCGCCTCTGGCATAACCGCAGTTGGCCGAAAATCGATGCCTCGTGTGAGTGGCGGCAGCGATGACAGGCCTCCTGTGAAGCAGATGTGACGGACCGTCAGAAGGAACCACGGGCGCGTTGTCGCACTCCGGCCCGGCTCGTCCGGCCTCGTCTCGGCTAGCACAGCGGAACGTACGAGCGATGGGTTCACGACGAACTGATTTTGCTGACGAGCTGTTCAGTAAGCGGGGCTTCCGCGCGCATCGGGGTGATTAGCATGAGCCGTACGTGGTCGGAAGATCGCCTTCTGTCGGCTGATCCCTTCCCCGGCCCGCGGCCGTCCTCGTCGTACGGCCGCCCCCTTCCCCTGCTCTCACCGACCGAGGGACCGCTCCATGCCAGTGCCTGCTTCTCCCAGCCAGCACCCACCGGCGGGGGCGCCGCGCACCTCGTTCGCCGCACGGGCGGCCGTGCTGGTGGTGACCGCCGCCGCCGGTGGTGCGGCGCTCGCCCTGGCGCCGTCCGGCGCCACCCCGTGGACCCTGGCCGTGGTGCTGGCCGGATGGGCGTGCGTGGCCGTCACCGTCCTCGTCGACCACCGCCTGGTGCGGAAGGCCCGCGCCACCGCCGTCGAGCGGGAGTCGGAGGTCGGCCGCCTCCGCGCCGAGGCCGCCCGCCGCTCCGCCGAGATCTCCCACCTCGCCGGAGCCACCCTGCCCGCCGTGGCCGAACGGCTCCGCGAGGGCACCAGCGCCGCCGACGTGCTGTCCGCCGTGCCCCCGCCCTCCGACCCGCAGCTCTCCCGCATCACCCACACCTTCGCCGCCACCGTCGAGGAGGACGTGCGGCGCGTGATGACGATCGAGGACGAGTACCGGGCGATCCGGGAGGAACTCGACGAGGCCGCGACCGAGCACGACCGGTTCGTACGGGAGACGATGCCGGCCGCGATCGGCCGGCTCCGCGAGGGCCGCTCCGCCGACACCGTGCTCGCCGAGACCGACCTGCCGCACCACCCCGCGCTGCGCGTTCCGGCGGAATCGTTCATCCGTGAACTCGCCCTCAGCGAGCGGCGCGCCGCCGCCGCCCAGGCCGCCTCCGCCAAGGCGCTCAGCCGCGTCCAGGCCAAGGCCGTCCAGATGCTCGCCGACCTGCGCGACATGCAGGAACGGCACGGCGAGGAGGTCTTCGGCGACCTGCTCAAGCTCGACCACAGCACCTCCCAGCTCGGCCTGATGACCGACCGGCTCGCGCTGCTCATGGGCGGCCGCTCCAGCCGCGCCTGGAACAAGCCGATCAAGATGGAGAGCATCCTGCGCGGCGCCGCCGGCCGTATCGCCGCCTACCAGCGGGTGCGCCTGCACTGCTCCACCCGCACCGCGGTCGCCGGGTTCGCCGCCGAAGGCGTCATGCACCTGCTCGCCGAACTGATGGACAACGCGGCGAACTTCTCCCCGCCCATCGACGAGGTGCACGTCTACGTCGAGGACCGCAGCGCCGGCATCGTCGTCACCATCGAGGACAGCGGCCTGAAGATGGCCGACGCGGCGATGCGGCGCGCCGAGGAGGCCGTCACCGGCCGCGTCACCGACCTCGCCTCCCTCCAGGGCACCCGGCTCGGCCTGGCCGTCGTCGGCCGGCTCGCCTCCAAGTACGGCGTCAGCGTCAACTACCGCCCGTCCTCCCGCGGCGGCACCGGCGTCGTCGTCCTGCTGCCCCTGCACCTGCTCGCCCAGCACCGCGAGCCGGCCCCCCACGAGACGGCCGGGCGGGGCGAGTCCCTGGCCGGGCGCGGCGGCGCGGCCCGGGGCGTGCCCGTGCAGTCCCCGTCGGCGTCCCGCACGTCCTCGCTCCCCGCCCGGGACGCGGACGCCCTGCCCTCCGCCGGATCCGCCGTCGGCTCCCGCGGCGACGTGGACGCGCTGCCCGTCCGGGGTGCCCGCGACGCCGGCGCCCTGCCCGTCCGCGGCTCGAACGGCTCCGGCGGCGACCGTGACAACGCTGCCGAGGCCCGCCCCGCTGCGGCCCACCTGCCCGCCACCCCGGAGAGCCCGGCCCCTCGCACGGAGCGCCAGGCCGCGATCACCGAGCGGTTGGCCGAACTGCCCACGGTGCCCGGCCAGGGACGTCACCGGCAGCCGGACAGCACCACTCCCAACGGCCTCCCGGTGCGCGCCCCCGGCCGCACCATGGCCGAGGCCGAACGCGAGCGCGAACAGCGCCAGTCGGCGGCCGCCCGCTCCGGCGACACCTCGGGCCGGCGCGGCGCACGCGACGCCGGCTCACGGTTCGGCGCCTTCCACCGTGGCGCACGGCAGTCCGGCAACGGTGGCACCGGCGCTTCCGGAATCGGCGCCTCCGGAATCGGCGCCCCCGGAAACGGCGCCCCCGGTGACGGCACCCCCGGCGCCGACTCCCTGCCCCCCGCGGCTCCCTAGACCCCACCCCTCCCGTACGGCGCCGCGGCCCGGCCCCGTTCGGCGTCCGGGGCGACGGCGCCCCTTCCCGCTCGAGCACGTGAGATAGGAGGAACGGGCCGGTGACCGGCACGTCCGGACACCACCGTCCCAACACCCACCATGCAGACCACGACCACCGACAACAGCCTCAACTGGCTCCTGCAGGGTCTCCTGGAGCGGACCCCCGGCGCACGGCACGCCCTGGTCCTCTCCCGGGACGGCCTCAAGCTCTGCTGGAGCGAGCACCTGACCCTCGACCTCGCCGACCAGCTCTCGGCCATCTGCTCCGGCATCCAGGCCCTCGCCCAGGGCGCCTCCATGGAATTCGGCGACGGCACCGGCGGCGTACGGCAGTCGATGACCGAGTTCCACGGCGGCCTGCTCTTCATCGTGGAGGCCGGCGCGGGCGCGCACCTCGCCGTCGTCGCCGGTGAGGACGCCGACCCGGGCGTGGTCGGACACCAGATGATGGAGCTGGTCGAGCAGATCGGCGACCACCTGCGCGCCGAACCCCGAACCGAGGCCGCGGGGAGCGGCACCTCGTGACCCCGCGCAAACCCGTCGACACGGGTGACCCGGACCGGCTCTACACCGTCACCGGCGGACGCAGCCGCGCGGACGAGTCCTTCGACCTGGTCACCCTGATCGTCAGCGAGAGCGCGCCGACGCCGGGGATGCAGTCGGAGCACGCCCGGATCCTCGAGCTGTGCGAACACCCCGTCGCCCTGGTCGAGATCGCCGCGGAACTCGGGCTGCCGGTCACGGTCGTACGCATCCTGCTCGGTGACCTGCTGGACACCGGGCACATCACCGCGCGCCACCCGCGCGCGGCGGCGTCCGTCGCCTCCCTGCCCGATTCCGCCCTACTCCAAGAGGTTCTCCATGGACTCCGCAACCTCTGAGCTGCCCGCCCACCGCACACCGCTCCGCGACACCGCGGAGACGGGGCTGAAGATCGTCGTCGTGGGCGGGTTCGGCGTGGGCAAGACGACCCTGGTCCGCTCCGTGAGCGAGATCCGGCCGCTGAACACCGAGGAGGTGATGACGCAGGCCGGCGTGGGCGTCGACGACACCGACGGGCTCACCGGGAAGAACACCACCACCGTGGCCTTCGACTTCGGGCGGATCAGCCTCAACGACCGCATGGTGCTGTACCTGTTCGGCGCGCCCGGGCAGGAACGCTTCTGGTTCCTGTGGGACCGGCTGTTCTCCGGCACCCTGGGCGCCGTCGTCCTCGTCGACACGCGCCGGATGGACGACTCCTGGTACGCCATCGACCGGCTGGAGCACCACGGCACGCCGTTCGTCGTCGCCGTCAACCGGTTCGACGACGACGCCCGGTACTCCCTGGACGAGATACGCCAGGCGCTCGCCCTTCCCGCGCACGTGCCGATGGTCGACTGCGACGCCCGGGTCCGGGCCTCCGGCAAGGACGTGCTGATCACCCTCGTGAACCACCTCCACGACCTGGCCACCGCCAAGGAGGCGACACCGTGACCGATCCGGCCGATCCCTTCGCGCAGCAGACCCGCACCGCCGACGGGCCGCCCCCGGGGTGCCCCGCGCACGCCGGCGCGGTGAGCCTGACCGGACTGGACTTCCAGCAGACGCCGTCGGAGCTGTACCGCACGATGCGCCGCGAGCACGGCCCCGTCGCACCGGTGCTGCTCGACGGCGGAATCCCGGCCTGGCTGGTGCTGGGCTACACCGAGCTCTCCTACGTGACCAGCCACGACGAGCTGTTCGCGCGGGACTCCCGGCGCTGGAACCAGTGGGAGAACATCCCGTCGGACTGGCCGCTGCTGCCGTACGTCGGCTACCAGCCGTCGGTGCTGTTCGCCGAGGGCGACGAACACCGGCGGCGGGCCGGTGTGATCACCGACGCGCTGGAGGGCGTGGACCAGTTCGAGCTGGCCAACGAGTGCCTGCTGATCGCCGACGACCTCATCCGCGGGTTCGCCGGCAGCGGCCAGGTCGAGCTGATGTCCGACTACGTGCACCCTCTGCTGATGCGTGCCGTCGTGCAGTTGTGCGGGATGCCGGCGACCGGTGACGACACCCGGCAGCTCGTCGACGACCTGCGCATCTCCCTGGACGCGGCGGAGGGCGAGGACCCGGTCGCCGGCTACAACCGGGTGGGCGAGCGGCTGCGGCAGCTGGTCAAGGAGAAGCGGATGGCGCCCGGCCCGGACGTCACCTCGCGCATGGTGATGCACCCGGCGGGACTCTCGGACGAGGAGATCGTCCAGGACCTCATCTCCGTGATCTCGGCGGGCGAGCAGCCCACGTCCAACTGGGTCTGCAACACGCTGCGTCTGCTGCTGACGGACGAACGCTTCGCCGTGAACGTCTCGGGCGGCCGGCTCAGCGTCGGCGAGGCGCTCAACGAGGTGCTGTGGCTGGACACCCCGACGCAGAACTTCATCGGGCGCTGGGCGGTACGGGACGTGCAGCTCGGGGGCCGGCAGATAAGGGAGGGCGACTGCCTGGTCCTGGGTCTGGCCGCGGCCAACACCGACCCGCAGATCTGGCCCGAGGGCCACGTCGGCGCGGAGAACGCCGCGCACCTGTCCTTCAGCAACGGCGAGCACCGCTGCCCGTACCCGGCCCCGCTGCTGGCGGACGTGATGGCGCGCACGGCGGTCGAGACGCTGCTGGAGCGGCTGCCGGACCTGGTGCTGTCCGTGGAGCCGGAGGAACTGGTCTGGCGTCCGTCGATCTGGATGCGGGGCCTGATGGAACTGCCGGTGCAGTTCACACCGGTGGTGCAGTAGCCCTCACCGGGCGGCAGACGGTAGGAGGACGGGCGCTGCCCCCGCGGTGCACCGGCCGGGACGGGACCCGGCCGGGGCGGGGGCGGCGCATGCGCGAGTCGATGACCGGTCACCGGGGAGGGGCGACCGGGGAGGTCGGTCAGCCCTGGACCGGCGTGAACCGGACCGGGAGGCTCTGCACGCCGCGGGTGAACACACCCTGCTCGACCGTGCGGAAGTCGTCGGCGAGGCGGACGTCCGGCATGGCGTCGAGGAGCTGGTCGACACCGATCTCCACCTCCGCCTTGGCCAGCAGCGCGCCGACGCAGAAGTGCCGGCCGAGCGCGAAGGCCAGGTGGTCGGCGGCGGCGGAGAAGGCCGTGGTGGTGGTCAGGTCCTCGCGGAAGATGTCGAACCGGTCCGGGTCGGCGTAGCGGCGCTCGTCCCGGTTGGCGGCGCCTATCAGGCAGGTGACGGTGGCGCCGGCGGGCACGGTGCCACCGCTGAGGGTGACCTCCGTCGCGGACTGCCGCATGATCATGTGGACCGGCGGGGTGTGGCGCAGGGTCTCGGCGAAGGCCCGGGGTATCAGCGAGCGGTCGGCGCGGACGGCGGCGAGCTGGTCGGGGTGGGCGAGCAGGTTCGCGAAGATGCCGGCGATGGCCTTGTCGGTGGTCTCGCCGCCGGCGGCCAGCAGCAGGCTGCAGAACGCCTTGATGTCCTCGTCGCTCATCCGCACGCCGTCGACCTCGGCGCTGCACAGCACGGACAGCAGGTCGTCGCCCGGGTTCTCGCGGCGCTCGCGGATGATCGGCAGCATGTACTCGGCGAACTCCACACGGGTCCGCTCGCCGGCCGCCGTCACCTCGGGGTCGCCCGCCAGGTTGCCGAGGAAGGCGATGACGGCGGTGTACCAGCGGTGGAAGCGGGGGTGGTCGGCCTTGTCGAGGCCCAGCATGTCGGCGATGACGTTGACCGGGAAGCGGGTCGCGAAGTCGTCGACCAGGTCGGCCGAGCCCTTGTGGCGGAAGGCGTCGATCAGTTCACGGGAGTTGCGCTCGATGACCGGCAGGAACTTCTGCTCCAGGTCGCTGCCGCGGAAGGCGGGGGCGACCAGGGCGCGGCGCACGGCGTGCTCACGGCCGCTCATCTGCAGGATCGTCTTGCCGTGCACCGGCTCGAGCTGCCAGGCGTAGTTGTCGGTGGTGAACTCACCGGCCTTGTCCTTGAAGACGCGCTCGACGTCCTCGTAGCGCGAGACGACGTAGCTCTTGGTCGCCTCGTGCCAGAGGAGGGGCGCGGTCTCCCGCATCACGCGGTAGGCCGGGTAGGGGTCGGCGGCGAACTCGGGCGAGAGGATGTCGGGCACCTGCTGGGCGGTGGACATGGGGCTCCCTGCGATCGTATTTCGTGTACCGCACAAGGTTATTGATCATCTGTCAGCAGCGACAGACCGCCCGTTGACCGGATCTGCTTGAACGCTGAACAGGCCGAAAATCGCCCCTGGTTGGGACCGTGGGGCGGCTGCTCGGAGGTGTGAATAAAGAGATGCGGATCTTCGGACCGGCGGGATAGGTTCCTGCTGTTCGAAGGGGGAGCCCGTGACAAAGCTGAACCAGATCATCGCGGTCGAGAAGGGTGTCAAGAGCAAGTCGCTCCAGGACATCAACGCCGCGCACGGCAAGGTGCAGAAGCCGGCGCTGCTGGCCGGCATCTCGCGCACGTACCAGCCGAAGGACGAGGAGGGCGAGCAGCTGCCGCCCGAGTCCACGCGGGTGCAGGTGCAGGCCGAGGACGTGCTGCGCGAGGTGTCCGCCTCGCTGACGCGGCTGTTCGACGTCACCGCGACGAAGGACTGGGCCAACTGCCTGGCGCGCGCGGACGTCACGGTCGACGGGCGGACGCTGGTCGCCGACGTCCCCGTCAGCTATCTGCTCTTCCTCGAGAAGCAGCTCGCCGAGCTGCACGGCTTCGTCAAGAAGCTGCCGACCCTCGACGCCGCGGAGTCCTGGTCCCTCGACCCGTCCACGGACTGGTGGAAGACGGACCCGGTGCGCACGATCCGCACCAAGAAGGTGCCGCGCAACCACGTCAAGGCGGAAGCCACGGAGAAGCACCCGGCGCAGGTCGAGGTGTACTACGAGGACGTGCCGATCGGTTACTGGACCACCGTGAAGTTCTCCGGCGCCCTCCCGGCGCGGCGGGTGAACGAGCTGGTGGAGCGGGTCGAGAAGCTTCAGCAGGCCGTGAAGTTCGCCCGTGAGGAGGCCAACGGCACCGAGGTCACCGACCAGCGGGTCGGCGACGCGGTGTTCGGCTACCTGTTCGGCTGACGCGCGGCGCGGCCACAGGTGGCATCCACGATCGCCCCCGCGTGCGAGCGCGGGGGTGCGCTACGGGGCGCGGGCCGGGTGAGGACCGGTTCGCGCCAGGAGCGCAAGCTGAAACTGAAGTTCAGCCTGAAGAGCGGTCGTCGCAGAGGCGGCCGCGGTCAATCTCAGACTCTCGCTCCAGTCTCAGCATCGCCGCCGATCGCCGGACCGAACGGGGACGGACGAACGCCGTCGGATGCGAGTTCGACTCTCGCCTGCGCCTCTCTTCCCGGCGCGGTAGTTCAAAGGAAGAACACGACGGCATGACGACTGATCCGTCCTCATGCGCCGCCGGCGTGCGAATTGGGTGGCATCCCCAGGAGCCCGGGAGCTGGATACGACTCCCGGGCTCCGCCACGTCCGGTCTCCGCGAGAAGGTAGGAAGCCCCTCACTCCCGACAACCCCCTTGCCCTGGCGCGCACTCCAACTCCTACCGTCCCCCGTATGGAGTTCACACGCACACTGGGACGCAGTGGTATCCAGGTCAGCGCGCTCGGGTTCGGGTGCTGGGCCATCGGCGGGGAGTGGCAGGACGGTGCCGGGCAGCCGCTCGGGTGGGGGAAGGTCGACGACGAGGAGTCCGTGCGGGCGGTCCACCGGGCGCTCGACCTCGGTGTCACCTTCTTCGACACCGCCGACGTCTACGGCGCCGGGCGCAGCGAGCTGGTCCTCGGCAGGGCGCTCGGCCCGCGGCGGGACGACGTCGTCGTCGCCACCAAGTGGGGCAACCTCTTCGACTCCGGCACCCGCACCGCCTCCGGCACCGACGACTCCCCGGAGCACCTCCGCCGCGCCCTGACCGCCTCCCTGCGCCGGCTCGGCACCGACCACGTCGACCTCTACCAGCTGCACCTCGCCGACGCCGATCCCGGCCGGGCGGCCGTGCTGCGGGACGCCTGCGAGGAGCTGGTCGCGGAAGGGCTGATCCGGGCGTACGCCTGGAGCACCGACGACCCCGCCCGCGCCGCCGTCTTCGCCGAGGGGCCCCACTGCGCCGCCGTGCAGCACGCGCTCAACGTCCTCGACGACGCACCCGAGATGCTCCTGCTCTGCGAGAAGGCAGGCCTCGCGTCCGTCAACCGCAGCCCTCTCGCCATGGGGCTGCTCACCGGCAAGCACCGCGGCGGCCGGCCGCTCGAGGCCGGGGACATCCGCAGTCGCCCGCCCGCCTGGCTGCGGGGCTTCGGGGACGGCAGCGGCGCCGACCCCGAGTGGCTGGCCCGCGTCGACGCGCTGCGGGACATCCTCACCAGCGGCGGCCGCACGCTCTCCCAGGGTGCCCTGGCCTGGCTGTGGGCGCGCAGCCCGCGCACCGTGCCCATCCCCGGTTTCCGCTCCGTCGCCCAGGCCGAGGAGAACGCGGGCGCGCTCGCCGAGGGGCCGTTGACCGAGCAGCAGATGGCGGAGGTGGAGCGCATCCTCCAGCGACAGGAGGCAGGGGCCGCGTAAGACGTGCGGCAGCCGTTCCACCCGCCGGTGTGCACCCGCGGTCCCGCGCGGGCCCACCCCCAGCCGGCGGTGTGGAACGGCTGCCGCCTCCCCCCTGGATGTGGCCTGACGGAAGACCGCTGCCTCAACTGTGAAGCTTTGGTGCAGAGAAGTTGAGCATAGGTTGTCCACCGGCCGCAATGGGGCGGATGTGTTAATTCCGGATGTGGGGATCGCGGCGCGCCGACGGGGCGGGACGCCTCAGCCCCGCCCCACGTACGGCATCCCCGTCGCCAGCACCGTCGCGAACTGCACGTTCGCCTCCAGCGGCAGCTCCGCCATGTGCCGCACCGTGCGCGCCACGTCCGCGACGTCCATCACGGGCTCCGGCGCGATCTCCCCGTTCGCCTGCGGCACCCCCGCCCGCATGCGCTCCGTCATCTCCGTCGCCGCGTTGCCGATGTCGATCTGGCCCACCGCGATCCGGTACGGACGCCCGTCCAGCGCGAGCGACTTGGTCAGGCCCGTCAGCGCGTGCTTCGTGGCCGTGTAGGCGACCGACCGCGGGCGCGGGACGTGCGCCGACACCGAGCCGTTGTTGATGATCCGGCCGCCCTGCGGTGTCTGCCCCTTCATCTGCCGGTACGCCGCCTGCGCGCACAGGAACGCCCCGTTGAGGTTGGTGTCCACCACGTGCCGCCACGCCTCGTACGGCAGCTCCTCCACCGGCACCCCGCCGGGTCCCGACGTACCGGCGTTGTTGAACAGCAGGTCCAGCCGCCCGAAGCGCCCGACGGCCGCCGCGAACAGCGCCTCCACGTCCGCCGGTTGTGACACGTCCGTCGGCACGAGCAGGGTCTCCCCGTCGGCCGCCCGCGCCGTCTCCTCCAGCGTCTCCGCCCTGCGCCCGGCCAGCACCACCGACCAGCCCCCGCGCAGCAGTTCACGGGTCACCGCGCGTCCGATGCCGGAGCCCGCCCCGGTGACCACCGCGACCCCGGTCCGCCCGTCCCGTCCGTCCGTTTCCTTGGCGTTCATGGCACCGCAGCGTAGGCGAGGGTTCGCCATGCGGACCTCATGCGACCGTCATCCGGATGCTGTGTACGCGTCAACCCTGCGTCGTCCCCGGCCACTGCAATTCCTCCCGCACCCACCCGTCCGCCAGGGGAGGACCCATGACGCAGGACCTCACGACACCCCGTGCCGCCCGCCCGTCCCACGGCCCTGAACTCCGCGCCGCCGCCCGGCACATCGGCCGCCGGCGCTTCCTGACCGCCACCGGCGCCGCCGCCGCGGTCGCCTTCGCCGTCGGCGTGCCCGGCGCCGGCACCGCGGCCGCCGCCGAACTGGACACCGCGCGGCTCACCGACGACCCCTTCACCCTCGGCGTCGCCTCCGGTGACCCGCACCCCGACTCGGTGCTGCTGTGGACCCGCCTCGCGCCCGCCCCGTACCAGGCCGACGGCGGGCTGCCCGCACGCCGTGTGACCGTCGAGTGGGAGATCGCCCTCGACGCCCGGTTCCGCAGCGTCGTCAGACGCGGCAAGGCCGACGCCCACCCGGAGTTCCACCACACCGTGCACGTCGAGGCGGGCGGGCTCGCCCCCGGCCGCCTCTACCACTACCGGTTCCGCGCCGGCCGCTTCGTCAGCCCCGCCGGCCGCACCCGCACCGCGCCCGCCCCGCGCAGCCGCGCCGGCGCGCTCACCTTCGGCATCGTCTCCTGCCAGCGCTACGACCAGGGCTACTACACCGCCTACCGGCACCTCGCCCAGGAGGACCTCGACGTCGTCCTCCACCTCGGCGACTACCTCTACGAGTACGCCGTCAACGACGTCGCCGGCGCCCGCGCCTACCCGGCCGGCACCCTGCCCTCCGGCCTCTTCAACCACGAGACCGTCACCCTGGAGGACTACCGGCTGCGGTACGCCCTCTACAAGTCCGACCCCGACCTCAGGGCCGCGCACGCCGCACACCCCTTCGTCGTCACCTGGGACGACCACGAGACCGAGAACAACTACGCCGGTGACACCCCCGAGAACAGCGTCCCGCCGGAGGAGTTCCTGCTGCGCCGGGCCGCCGCCTACCGCGCCTACTGGGAGAACATGCCGCTGCGCCGGCCCCAGCTCCCCGAGGGTCCCGACCTGAAGCTGTACCGCCGGCTGCACTGGGGCCGCCTCGCCCAGTTCGACGTGCTCGACACCCGGCAGTACCGCTCCAACCAGGCCTACGGCGACGGCTGGCAGTACCCGGGCCCCGAGTCCGAGAACCCCGCGCGCACCCTCACCGGCGCCGCCCAGGAGCGCTGGCTGCTCGACGGCTGGCGGCGATCCGACGCGGTGTGGAACGTCGTGCCGCAGCAGGTCACCTTCTCCCAGCGGCTGGACAGGCCCACCCCGCCCGCCAAGGTCTCCATGGACTCCTGGGACGGCTACCCGGCCTCCCGCGAGCGCGTCCTGGCCGGCGCGCAGGCCGCCGGCGTCGAGAACCTGATGGTCCTCACCGGCGACGTGCACGTCCACTACGGCTTCGACATCAAGCGCGACTTCTCCGACCCCGGCTCGAAGACCGTGGGCACCGAGATCGTCACCACCTCCGTCACCAGCGGCGGCAACGGGTCGGAGAAACCCGCCAACTGGGGCGACCTGACCGCCGCCAACCCGCACATGCGGTTCTACAACGGCCTGCGCGGCTACACGACCGTCACCCTCGGCCGGGAGCAGGCACGCGCCGACTTCAAGACGGTGCCTCACGTCACCACGCAGGGCGCGCCGCTCACCACCGCCGCCTCCTTCGTCACGGAGGCGGGGGAGCCGGGGCTCAAGCCGGCGTGACCGCCGTGCCGTCCGCCTCCTCGGCCGGGTAGCGGACGCCGACGCGGTCCCGGATCGCGTCGAGCGTCCGCATCACGGCGAGGGTGCCGTCCAGCGGGACCACCGGTGACTCCGTCTCCCCGGCCCGCAGCGCGCGCATCACCTCCGCCGCCTCGTGCTTGAGGCTCTCCCGGGGCCCGTCGGCCGGGTCGGCGGCGAACTCCTCGGCGTCCCGGCCGTCCCGGTGCAGCACGAACCGCTCCGGGAAGAAGAAGCCGTTCGGGATGTCGATGCGCCCCTCGGACCCGGTGACCGAGGCGGAGGTGGCCGTGCCGCCGACGATGGAGCAGTGCACCGAGGCGAGGGCGCCGTTCTCCCAGGACAGCAGCGCCCCCGTCTGGAGGTCGACGCCCTCCTCGGAGAGCGTCGCCCGCGCGACGACGTCCGACGGCTCGCCGAGCAGCAGATGAGCGAACGACACCGGGTACACCCCGAGGTCCAGCAGCGCGCCGCCGCCGAGCGCGGGGTCACGCAGCCGGTGCGTCGCCGGGAACGGGCCGGCGAGACCGAAGTCCGCCTGCACGTGCCGCACTTCACCGATCGCGCCGTCGGCGACCAGCGCCTTGAGACGGCGCACCATGGGGTGGCAGTACATCCACATGGCCTCCATCAGGAAGCGTCCGCCGTCCCGCGCCAGCGCGACCAGCTCGGCGGCCTCACGCGAGTTCAGCGTGAACGGCTTCTCGCACAGCACGTGCTGTCCGGCCTCCAGCATCATCCCGGCGGCCGCGCGGTGCGCCGAGTGCGGGGTGGCGACGTACACGACGTCGAGGTCTTCGTCCGCCGCGAGCGCCTCCCAGTCGCCGTAGGCGCGCGGTATGCCGAACCGGTCGGCGAAGGTCTTCGCGGACTCCACCGAGCGGGACGCCACCGCGACGACCTCGGCGTCGGGCATGTCCACCAGGTCCGCCGTGAACGTCGCGGCCATGCCGCCGGTCGCCAGGATCCCCCAGCGCACCTTCTGCTCTGTCATCCGTCCCACCCTGATCGTGTCGTTCGCCGTATCGTCGACGATGGCCGATGGAAGCGCTCCCATGACATCGTCGTCGACGCCGAGCACTCCGTACGAGCTGAGAGCATAGGGAGCCAACGGCGTGAAAAGGGAGGGGCACATGCCCGAGGGTGGGGCGTCCATATCGAAATCGACCCATAACGGGACGGGTGCGGGTGCGGGGGCGGAGGCGGTGGCCCCTCCGGGCGAGGCGGTGGCCCCTCCGGGCGCGGCGGCGGCTCCGCCGGGACGGCGCACCGGCGGCGGGGCGTCCCGGGCCGGTCTGCTCGTCACCTTCATCCTCGGCGGCCTCACCGCCGTGACGCCGCTGGCGATGGACATGTATCTCCCGGCCCTGCCGGAGGTCACCCGGTCGCTGAGCGCGCCCGCCGCGACCGTCCAGCTCACCCTCACCGCGTGCCTGGCCGGCATGGCGCTCGGGCAGCTCGTGGTCGGCCCGATGAGCGACCGCTGGGGCCGGCGCCGACCGCTGCTCGTCGGGCTCGTCATCTACGTCGTGGCCACCGCGCTGTGCGCCTTCGCGCCGACCGTCGAACTCCTCGTCGCCTGCCGGCTGGCGCAGGGCCTCGCGGGCGCGGCCGGCATCGTCATCGCGCGGGCGGTCGCCCGCGACCTGTACGACGGCGTCGCCCTGGCCCGCTTCTTCTCGACCCTCATGCTGATCTCCGGCATGGCGCCGATCCTGGCGCCGCTGATCGGGGGTCAGGTGCTGCGGTTCACGGACTGGCGGGGCGTCTTCGTCGTCCTCACGGTCCTCGGCGTGCTGCTGACGGCGCTCGTGTGGGCGAAGCTCCCCGAGACGCTGGACCCCGCCGACCGGCACGGCGGCAACGTCCGCGAGGCCCTCGCGCCGATGCGCCGGCTGCTCGCCGACCGGGTCTTCGCCGGCTACATGCTCGCGGGCGGCTTCGCCTTCGCCTCCCTCTTCGCGTACGTCGCCGCCTCCCCGTTCGTCATGCAGGAGATCTACGGCGCCTCCCCGCAGACCTTCAGCCTGCTGTTCGGGCTGAACTCGATCGGCCTGATGATCATGGGGCAGGTCAACGGGAAGATCCTGGTCGGGCGGGTCCGGCTGGACAAGGCGCTCGGCGCGGGACTCGCCGTGGTGGTCGCCGCCGCGACGGCGCTGCTGCTGATGTCGCTGGGGGTGTTCGGCGAGACGGGCCTGGTGCCGGTCGCCGCGGCGCTGTTCGTGCTGATGTCGTCCATGGGTGTCGTCATGCCCAACACGCAGACGCTCCCGCTGATGCGGGCCCGGCACGCGGCCGGCTCCGCGTCCGCCCTGCTCGGCACGACGTCCTTCCTCATCGGCGCGATCGCCTCCCCGCTGGTCGGCATCGCCGGTGAGGACACCGCCGTCCCGATGGCCGTCGTCCAGCTGGTCTCCGCCCTGGTGGCGACGGCCTGCTTCCTGGGAATGTGCCGCCCGTGGAAGACCGGGACGAGCACGAAGGGCGGGGGCGTCTGAGCACCCCGCGACTGCGCCGGGGCACCCCGGAACGCGCCGGGCTGGACGCCGCCGAACTGCGGCGTCTGGTCCGGGAGGTCCGCGCCCGCACCGAGGGGAGCCGCCCCTGGGCCGCGGGCGCGGTGGTCGTCGTCGGACGCGGTCCGGTGGTCGCGGTGGAGGAGGCGGCGGGCTGGGCGGTGCGCTACGCCCGCTACGACGAGCAGGCGGACGCGCCGGTCGACCTCCCGCCCGGGCAGCGGGTGCCGGCGACCGTGGACACCCCGTTCGACCTGGCCTCCGTCACCAAGCTGTTCACGGCGGTGGCCGCGGTGCAGCAGATCGAGCGGGGCACGCTGGGGCTCGACGCGCGCGTCGGCACGTACCTGCCGGACTTCACGGCCGCCGTACGGCACGGCGTCACCGTGCGCCACCTGCTCACCCACACCTCCGGGCTCCGCCCCGAACTCCCCCTGTACGACTGCGCCGACGACGCGGAACGCCTGGCGCTGCTGCGCGCGGAACGGCCGGTCGCCGCGCCCGGCACGTACTGCTACTCCGACCTCAACATGCTGCTGCTCCAGCACGTCCTGGAGCGGCTCACCGGCCGCGCCCTGGACGTCCTGGTGCGCGAGGGCATCACGCGGCCGCTCGGCATGGACGCGACCGGCTTCGGACCGTGCCCGTCGGCGGCGGCGACCGAGGACCAGCGGCGGCCCTGGGCCAAGGCGGACCGGGGGATGCTGCGGGGCGAGGTGCACGACGAGAACGCCTGGGCGCTGGGCGGGGTCGCCGGCCACGCCGGCCTCTTCTCCACGGCGGGGGATCTCGCGGTCTTCTGCCGCACCCTGCTGGCGGGCGGCTCCTACGGCCCGGCCCGCGTCCTCGGCCCGGACCACGTGGACCTCATGCTCCGCCCTCCTGGCCTCGGTTTCGCCGTCGACCAGCCGTACTTCATGGGCGCCCTGGCGGGCCACGGCGCGGCGGGCCACTCCGGCTTCACCGGCACGTCCCTGGTTCTCGACCGGGCCACCGACACCTTCGTCGTCCTCCTCGCCAACACGGTCCACCCCCGCCGCCCCACCCCACCCGACAGCACACCCCGCGCGGAGACGGCGACACGGGTGGCACGGGCGGTACGGGGGAGATGAGGGGACTGCCTCACGCCCGGGCGTCGCACCGGTGCCCCCGGGCTGCTTGAATGCCGCGGTGATCACAAGCGTGTGCGCCGTCGCGGCCGGCGGGCTGACGACGTGGCTGGTGGTGAACCGGGGCATACGGCGCCGCGACGAGCGGTCCGCGCGGGGTGAGGTGATCGAGGCGCCGTGCATGCTGCGGCACCCCGCCCGCGAGGGGCGGTGGCTGCGGGGACGGATGGCGGTGGGGTCGTCCACGGTCGCCTGGGAGCCGCGTACGAGGGCCGGGGCGAAGGTGCCTGGACCGGCCGTGTTGCGGCAGGTCGGCACACGTGCGCCTGCGTGGCGCGAAGGACTGAGGGTGAACCCCCGGTGCACGATCGTCGCGTGCGACTCCTCCGTGGGCGCCGTCGAGATCGCCGTGATGCCGCGCGATCTGGGGCACCTGCTCCTCGCCCTGGAGCGGAGCGCGACGTGATGAGGGTGCGGGCACCGATGTGCGCCGGGTGCACTCGTGCGCCGGGTGTCGTGCGGTGCTGCCGGGCTTTCCGTCGCGTCCGTACGGACGAGAGGCCAGCGGGCCCCCGGCCCGCGGGGCCGAGCGCGGCACAGGTGGGCCCGGAGTGGGCCGTAGAATTTCCGGGTGAACGCCCCCGCCTCCCTCCCCACCGCCGACTCCCTGCGTGCCGCCCTCAGCGGGCTGCTGGACGGGATTCCCGCGCGGCAGGCCGGTCAGGCCGTCGAGCGGCTGATCGGGCACTACCGGGGCGCCACCCCCACCGACGCCCCCATCCTGCGCGACCGCGCCGACGTGGCCGCGTACGCCGCGTACCGGATGCCCGCCACCTTCGAGGCGGTGCACGCGGCGCTGCGGGCCTTCGCCGACGCCGTGCCCGGGTGGGCGCCCGGGAGCCACGTCGACGTGGGCGGTGGGACCGGCGCGGCGGCGTGGGCGGTGAGCGCGACCTGGGACGGGGAGCGTCCGGTGACCGTGCTGGACTGGGCCGCGCCCGCGCTCGAGCTCGGCCGTGAACTGGCCGCCGGTCACCCCGCCCTGCGCGACGCCCGCTGGGAGCGCGCCCGGATCGGATCCACGCTCACCCTGGAGCCGGCCGACCTCGTCACCGTCTCCTACGTGCTCAACGAACTCACCTCCGCCGACCGCGCCGCGCTCGTCGACGCGGCCGCCGGCGCCGCGCGGGCCGTGGTCGTCGTGGAGCCCGGCACCCCCGACGGCTACGCCCGCATGATCGAGGCCCGCGACCGTCTCGTCACCGCCGGCTTCCAGGTGGCCGCGCCCTGCCCGCACAGCGCGTCCTGCCCGATCGTGCCCGGCACCGACTGGTGCCACTTCTCGGCCCGGGTCAGCCGCTCCTCACTGCACCGCCAGATCAAGGGCGGCACCCTCGCCTACGAGGACGAGAAGTTCAGCTACGTCGCCGCGACCCGGCTGCCGGTCACCCCGGCCCCCGCCCGCGTCGTCCGCAAGCCCCAGATCCGCAAGGGCCAGGTCCTCCTCGACCTCTGCGAGACGGACCCGGCCCTGAACCGCGCCACGGTCACCAAGCGCCACGGCGCCCTCTACCGCGCGGCCCGCGACACGGACTGGGGCGACCCCTGGCCGCCGCCGTCCGCGCGGGACTGACACACCGTCACCCCTGCTCCTGCTTCTGCTCCGACTTCTGTTCCTTCTCCGCGTCGCGCTGCTCCTGGAGCTTGCGCAGCAGCGCGCGCTTCTGGGCCTGGGGGTCCGTGCCGCCGCCGATGCGGCCGGCCGGGCCCCCGCCGCGCAGGGCCTTGCGACCCAGGTGCTGCCGGGCGCCACCGACGCCCAGCATGTTTCCGCCTCGAGCCATGAGGGGCTCCCTTCCGACAGTCGACCAGTCAACGCCAACAAAACGAGACGGTTCGTCTCGCTTTTCGCCGTACCAGCGTCCGGCGAGACGCTGCGTCTTGTCAACCTGATAAATTCGGGCCATGGCCAAGAATCAGTCGCCCGTCCCCGACACCTCGCGCCGCAGCGAGCGGTCCCGTCGCGCCATCTACGACGCCGCCCTCGCCCTCGTCGCCGAGGTGGGGTACCCGAAGACCACCATCGAGGGGATCGCCTCCCGCGCCGGCGTCGGCAAGCAGACGATCTACCGCTGGTGGCCGTCGAAGGCGGACGTGCTGCTCGAGGCGTTCCTCGACCTGAGCGGCCAGGCCGCCGAGGCCGCCGGCCAGAAGCCGTACACCATCCCCGACACCGGGGACCTCGCCGCCGACCTCAAGAACGTCCTGCGCGCCACGGTCGACGAACTGGGCAACCCCGCCTTCGAGGCGCCCTCCCGCGCCCTGGCCGCCGAGGGCGTCGTCAACGAGGAGCTCGGCCGCCGCTTCGTCGCCCAGCTCCTGGAACCCCAGCTCCAGCTGTACGTCGACCGGCTGCGCGCCGCGCAGGAGACCGGGGAGGTCCGCCCCGACGTCGACCCGCGCATCGCCCTGGAACTCTTCGTCTCCCCGCTCGCCCAGCGCTGGCTCCAGTACACCGGCCCGATCACCTACGAGTACACCGACACCCTCGTCGACTACGCCCTCCACGGCCTCGCCCCCCGCTGACCGGCCCCGCCCCTCAGCGCCCCGTCACCGAGCTGACCGGACCCGGCACCCGCGTCCGGTACCGCGCCAGCCGCCCCGGCGCGTCCGTGAGGACGCCGTCGCAGCCGAGCGCCAGCGCACGGTCGCGCTGGGCCGGGGTGACGACGGTGTGCGCCCACACCCGGGGAACCCCCGACCGGACCGCCCGCTTCACGTCCCCGTCCCGCGCCCGGATGTCGACGTCCAGCAGGTCGACGAAGGAACGCCACTCCTCCGGCCGGTCGGTGCGCATCTGCTCGGCCGAGCGCCACAGCTGGGTCAGCAGCCCCAGCCGGTGGACCCGCGCCGCCACCCGGGGGTGGTTGGTGTTGACGAACACCGACCGGGTCAGCCCCCGCTCCCGGATCATCCCGGCCACCCGCTCCAGACCGGCCGGGTCCTTCAGCTCCAGCATCAGCAGGACCCGCCCGCCCAGCCGGTCCAGCACCTCCTCCACCGTCGGCGGCCGCTCCGACCGCCAGCTCCCCGGCAGCCGGTCGCGCGGGCGCAGCCGCACCCCCTTCCACTCCTCCGCGTCCAGCTTCCGCACCTCCCCGCCCAGGAAGGTCGTACGGTTCAGGGTCGCGTCGTGGAAGACCACCGGCGTGCCGTCCCGCAGCACCCGGGTGTCGAAGTCCAGCACCTGCGCCGTACCGCGCCGGTACGCCGCCATCAGCCCCGACATGCTGTTCTCCGGCACCTCGCGTGCCCCGCCGCGATGCGCCACGTACGTCACCCGGGGCAGCGAGTCCACCGTCAGCGGGCCGTCGCCCCACTCCAGCGGGGGCGAGCCGCCGTGCCCCGTGAGTGTCAGCGCCGCGAGGGACACCACGGACACCAGGGCGGCCGGCGCCGACGACGCGATCCACGTGATCATGACGCCACGGTAGGCAGGCGCATCAGGGCGGACCGAGCACCGACACCCGGTCCGCGGCCTCCCGGCGGATGTCCTGTTCGCCCCACCGGTCAGCTTGCGCCCGGTGCCGTCACCCTCGTCCCACCTGCGGTGATTAGGCGCTTCGGGCCCCCGATGCGCACGATCGTGGGACCATAGGGCATGCTGGAGCGCACGACGGCGAGGCGAGGGGATAGATGAGCGCGGACTTCGGCGGCCGGAGCGGCCGGCAGGGCAAACTCTCCCAGTGGCTGCGAGGACGCCGCCCGAAGCAGGCCGCCGGAGACGACGGCCGTGAGACCCTGCTGCTCGCCGCCGCCGGAGCGGGACTGCCCCTCGCGCCCGCCGCGCACCCCGCCGGCTACCGCTGTTCCTGCGACCGCGTGGGCTGTCCCACCCCCGCCCGGCACCCGGTGTCCTTCGCCTGGCAGACCCAGTCGACCACCGACCACGCCCAGATCGAGCGCTGGGCCCGCCACCAGCCGCAGGCGAACTTCATCACCGCCACGGGCATGGTGCACGACGTCCTCGACGTCCCCCTCGACGCGGGCCGCGAGGCCCTGGACCGCCTGCTGGAGGCCGGGGTCGAGGTCGGTCCGGTCGCCGAGAGCGACGACGGCCGCCTGCTGTTCTTCACCCTCACCCGGGGCACCCCCGAGGACGAGGACGAGTGGTGGCCCTGCGAGCTGGACTGCCATCCCGAGACCATGGACGAGCATCCCGGACTGCGCTGGCACTGCCGGGGCTCCTACGTCCTCGTCCCGCCCGCCCGCCTCCCCGGCGACGACGACCCGTCGGTCCGCTGGGTACGCGGCCTCGAGCATCCGCTGCCCGACCCGCTGAGCCTGCTGGAGTACCTCACGGACGCCTGCGCCCGGTACGCGGACGGCCGCCCCGACCCCACCGGGGCCGCCTGGCCCCTGCGCCACTGACCGACCCGGCCGGTCCTACTCGCCCTTCGCGGACGTCAGCCCCTGGATCCGCCCCAGCACCCGCACCGGCCCGTCCGCCGGGTCCAGCGCCACCTCGTTCGAGACGAACTCCATCGTCAGGGACTGACGTATCTCCCCGCTGGTCAGCGCCAGCACGTCCTTGTTCGGCGTCGGCACCGTCGCCCCGGCCGCCGCCGTCTGCTTCTCGAAGTGCCGCGTCGTGAAGAACACCAGCGCCCCGCCGTCCGCCGTGCGCAGCGCCAGCGGCGCGTAGTCGCCGTTCACCAGCGGCTCGTCGATGTACTGCGTGGCCAGACCAGGCCGCACCGACTTCTTCTTCCGGGTGTCCCGCCACCCGGAGGTGTGCGGGCCCTCCGCGAAACCTTCCCCGCCGTCCTTCAGGTACGTGGCGTACTTCTGACTCAACTCGCCCGGTGCGACCGCCACTTCGCCGGAGTTCGCCGGGACGGTCTCGGCCCAGCCGTCCTTGTCCGTCTTGAACTCCGGTACGTCGTCCGGCGAGACCAGCGTCAGGTACGCCACCTCCCACGGGTCGTCCAGTGCGTCGCGGGTGAACACCAGCAGCCAGCGGACGTCACCGCCCTTGTTGGCGGCGGTGTCGGCGAGGAACCAGCGCGGCCAGCCCACCTTGGCGGGGATGGTGAACTTCGCGTCGGTCAGCTCCAGTGGCGCGTGACTCGGGTTGCCGTCCGGGTTGTTGACCTTCCCCGCCTTCAGCCGGGCCCCGTCGATGTCGGCGAGCGCGCCGGTGGTGCGGTCGGCGTCCAGGGAGGAGTCGTACGCCTTGTCGGCGGCGTTGTACGCGGCCGTGAACTCCTCGAGCGCCTCGGCGGCTTCGGCGCGGGTGGTCGCCGGGAGCACCTCGCGCTCGCCGTGCACCACCACACAGCCGCTCGCCGTCAGCGCCAGCGCGGTCACGGAAGCCGCCACCAGCGCGGTGCGGCGAGGCCCGCGGAGTCCGTGGAGCCTACGAAGACCGAGATCCCTGCTCATCCGGTTGCTTCACCTTCCCCTTCCCGGAGGCGAACCCTACCGGGACGCCCGCACCGCAGGACGCGGGGACCGGCCACAGCGGCCACACCGTGACCTGAACCGCCTGACGGAGCACCGGTCCTCACCACTCCCGCACGGGCAGCACCAGCACCGCTCCCGTCCGCGGATGCGGGAGGACCTCGACCGGCTGGTCGTAGACCTCCGACAGCAGGGACGCCGTGAAGATCTCCTCCGGGGGGCCGTCCGCCGCGACGCGGCCCGCGCGCAGGACCGCCACGCGGTGGGCGTAGGCCGCGGCGAGGCCGAGGTCGTGGAGGACCACCACCACCGCGTCCCCGGCCCGCGCCCGCTCCCGGCACAGCCGCAGCACCAGTTCCTGGTGGCGCAGGTCGAGCGCGGCCGTCGGCTCGTCGAGCATCAGCAGCGGCGCGCGCTGGGCGAGCACCCGGGCGAGCGCTACCCGCGCGCGTTCGCCGCCGCTCAGCGCGGAGAACGGCCGCGCCGCGAACGCGGTCACCTCGGTCGCCGCCATCGCCCCGGCGACGGCCGCCTCGTCGTCCTCCGGGTCCAGCGCCGCCCAGGGCGCCCGTCCCATCCGTACGACCTCCTCCACCGAGAAGGGGAAGCTCAGCGCCGACGACTGGGGCAACACCGCACGGCGCAGGGCGAGTTCGGGGGCGGACCAGTCCGACACCGGGCGCCCGTGGATCCGTACGACACCGCCCGCGGGCGCGATGTCGGCGGCGAGGGCGCCGAGCAGGGTGGACTTGCCGGCCCCGTTGGGCCCGACCAGCGCGAGCACCTCGCCCGCGCGGACGGCGACGTCCACGCCGTGGAGGACGTCCCGGGCGCCGAGACGCACGTGCAGGGCTTCGGCCGCGGCGAGGATGTCGCCGGGGGAGACGGGAGACGGAGGAACGGGACGGGAACGAAGCAGAAGCACGGAAGGACCTTCCAGACAGACCCCCTCAGGGGCGCGGGGAACGGCGCGCCCGGCCCCCACGGCCCCGCGGACAACACGCGGCGCGGCACCGGAGGCCGGGGCGCTTGGACGTACGGCAAGACGAACACCCTTAGGGGCGCGGGGAACTGCGCGACCGGCCCCCACCCCCGCCGCAGACGGGACACAACCTCACGCCCACCCCCCGTGCCGCCGCCGAGTCCTCCGCAGCAGCCAGAAGAAGAAAGGGCTGCCGAGCAGCGCCGTCAGCACCCCCAGAGGCAGCTCCGCCGGCGAGGCGACCGTACGGGCCGCCAGGTCCGCCGCCACCAGCACCAGCGCACCCAGCAGCGCGCTGCCCGGCAGCAGGAACCGGTGCCCGGGACCGGCGGCCATCCGCAGCAGATGCGGCACGACCAGCCCGACGAAGCCGATGATGCCGGAGACGCTCACCGCGGCCGCGGTCAGCAGCGCGATCACCAGCACCAGCACGATCCGCAGCCGCTCCACGTCCACGCCCAGGTGGCGGGCGGGCCGCTCGCCCAGCGCCAGCAGGTCCAGGCGGCGGGCGTACAGGGGCGCGACGCCAAGACCGAGTACCGCGCACGGCAGCACCGCCAGCACCTTCGGCCAGGTCGCCTGGGACAGCGAGCCGAGCTGCCAGAAGGTGATCTGGTTGACGGCTGCGGTGTCCGCGAAGAACAGGAACAGCCCGATCAGCGCGCCCGCGAAGGCGTTCACCGCGATACCGGTGAGGATCAGCGTCACCACCTCGGTGCGCCCGCCCGACCGGGACATCGCGTACACGAGGAGCACGGTGACGAGACCGGCGACGAACGCGAGGATGGAGACGGTCCAGTTGCCCGCGAAGTTCAGCCCCAGCGCGATGGCGGCCACCGCGCCGACCGCCGCGCCGGAGGAGACGCCGATGACGCCGGGTTCGGCGAGCGGGTTGCCGAACACGCCCTGCATCAGCGCGCCCGCACACCCCAGCGACGCCCCCACGAGCAGGGCGAGCACGATGCGCGGGAAGCGTACGTTCCACAGCACGGACTCGGCGACCCGGTCCAGTTCGGTGCCGCCGAGGCCCAACCGGTGCTGCACGGAGGCGATCACGTCCCCGACGGGCACGGGATAGGCGCCGGTGTGGGCCGCCACGGGCACGAGCACGACGAGGGCGGTGACAAGCCCCGCCGTGAGCAGCCACGGAACGCCGCGGCGCCGGGCGGGCGGGGCGGCCTCCCGGGGTTCCGTGCCGGAAGGTGTCTTGGTCAGGACGCTCACCGGGCACCGCCCTCGCCGTAGAGCTGCTCCACGACGGAGGCGAGCACCTGGTCGGTGCGCGGGCCGTAGTTGAGCAGCACGCCGTCCTCGACGGAGACGATCCGCCGGTCCATCCCGGCCGGGGTCTGCGCGATGCCGGGAATCTTCACCAGCCCGTCGACGCCGCCGACCGACTCCAGCCCCTTCGACATCACGAGCAGCGCGTCCGGGGCGGCCTTGACGAGGGCCTCGCTGGTGATGGCGGTGAAGTCCTTCTCCAGGCCCGACTCGGCGCCCGCGTCCACCGCGCCCGCAGCCTCGATCAGCGAGGTGGCGCCGGAGCCCCTGCCGCCGATGAGGTACACGGAGGCGGACCCGCGCAGGTACAGGAAGGCGACCCGCGGCTCGTCCTTCTCCGCCGGGACCGACTCCGCGACGGCGGCGACGCGTTCCTCCGTACGCCGGGTCAGCTCTTCGCCCGCGGACGGCACTCCGAGCGCCTCGGCGACGGTCTGGATGCGCGGGCCGACGTCGTCGAGTCCGGTCGCGCCCTCGACGACGAGGACGGGAACGCCTGCCGCGCGGATCTGGGCCATGGCCTCGTCGGGGCCGGTGGTGGACTCGGCGATCACGAGGTCGGGGCGCAGGGACAGCACGCTCTCGGCGGAGACGTCGTGTCCCCGGGTGACGACCGGCAGGGCGGCCGCCTGCGCGAAGGTGGCGGTGACGTCACGGGCGACGACCCGGTCGCCCAGGCCCAGCGTGAACACGATCTCGCTGAGGCTGCCGGACAGCGGGACGATCCGCTTCGCCTGCTCGACCGTCACCTCCCGTCCGTCGGCGGAGCGGACGGTCACCGGGAGCCGGGGCCGCGGGGTGGAGTCCAGTGGTTCGACGCGGTCCGCCGTCGTCGTGGAGGCGGCCGCGGGGGCGGGGGAGGCCGCGTCGGAGGAGCCTCCGCACGCGGTCGTGGTGAGGGAGAGGGCGAGCACGGACAGCAGTGCTCCCGCCAGATGTGTGCGCAAGCGTCGCACGGTTCCGTCCGTTCCTTCCGGCTGTGGGTGGAGGTTGACCGAGGTGCAGCTTAGGTTAGCCTTACCTTAATTCGCTACCGGCCCCCGCCTCCGGAGGACTTGCCATGCCCACGCGTCTTCGCGTCCTGGTCGCCGTGCTCTGCGCGGCCGTCCTGGGCGCGCTCGTCCCGGCCGCCACGGCGCACGCCGAGGCCCGTACCGTCCAGGGCGGCAGGCTCGACTGGGGCATCAAGACGTCGTTCCAGCGCTACGTCACCGGCCCCGTCGCCAAGGGCGGTTACGCCCTCACCGGCGGCGCCGCCACGGTCGGCGGCAGCGGCTTCCGCTTCCACTCGGCGAGCGGGACGTACGACGGCGACACGGGCTCCTTCCGCGCCGCCTTCTCCGGCGGGGTGCACTTCACCGGCCACCGCACCGACAGCGGCGCGTACCAGCTCGACCTGACCCTCAGCAGCCCCACCGTGTCCATATCCGGCGGCTCCGGCACCCTCTACGTGGACGTCACCAGCAAGGCGAAGGACACCGGGGCGGTCACGACGTCCCGTCAGGTGCCCTTCGCCTCCCTATCCCTCGGCGGCATCGACATGCGCGGCGGCGGCACCTCCGTCGTCCTGAACAACCTGCCCGCCACCCTCACCGCCCAGGGCGCCACCTCCTTCGCCGGCTACTACACGGCCGGCACCGCCCTCGACCCGGTCAGCCTCTCCGCCGACGTCCAGCAGCCGCGGAGCGAGGCGGCCAAGAGCCCCGCCGCCAAGAGGACCGAGCCGAAGAAGCCCGAAAAGGCCGCGAAGAGCACGGCGCTCGTCGACGGAGCCGTCGACTGGGGAGTGCGCCGCACCTTCCGCGAGTACGTCACCGGTGACATCGCCCGCGGCCGCTGGACCCTCACCTCCGGCGCCCTCGACGGCGGCGCGCTCTTCCGCTTCCCCGGCGGCCGGGGCACGTTCGACGACGGCGACCTCACCGCCGCCTTCCGCGGCGCGGTCCGCTTCACCGGCGAGCACGGCCTCGACCTGCGCCTCAGCGGGGTCCGCGTCACCGTGAAGGACGGCAAGGGCACCCTCCACGCCGACGTCGCGTCACCGGACCACACCGGCCGCAAGGTCCCCCTGGTCACCTTCACCGCCGAGAACCTCAGGGCGAGGAACGGCCTCGCCACCGTCACCGAGGCCCCCGCGAAGCTCACCGCCCAGGGCGCCGACGCCTTCGGCGGGATGTACCCGGCGGGCACCGCGATGGACCCGGTCACCCTGGCCGTCGCCCTCACCGACACCGCCGCACTCCCCGCCCTGCCCGACCTGGGCAGCGCCCCGACCACCACCCCGACGGCCTCCCCGTCCCCCGCGGCCGCCTCGCCCGAGCCGGTCGCGCAGGCCACCGCGCCGCACGACGACGGCACGTCCCCCGCTCTTCCCCTCTCCCTCGCGGCCGGATCCCTGCTGGTGCTCGCCGGCGCCGCCGCGCTCCTCGTCCGCAGGCGCCGCGCAGGCAAGGCCGCCGCGGACACCCCGCAGAACCACTGATCCCCCTTCACCTCAAGGAGACACTCCCGTCATGTCCGCAAGACGACGCCGGTCCCTCGCCCTCGCCGCCGCCGTGGCCACCGCGGCCGCCCTCGGCGCCACCGCCGCCCCCTCCGCGTCCGCCGCGGAGATCCCCCTGTCCGGCTACGAACTGACCTGGGGCATCAAGGAGTCGTACCGCACCTACGTGGCCACCTACGCGCGAGGCGTCTTCACGCCGACCGCGGGTGCGAGCCAAACGGAGAACAACGGCGCGTTCACCTTCACCGACGGCAAGGGCACCTACGACTCCACGACCCACGTGATGTCGCTCGGCTTCCAGGGCGAGCTGAACATCAAGTCGGCGGCGCACCGCTTCGAACTCACCCTCTCCGACCTGAAGTTCGACAGCGGCAAGGGTGAGATCACCGCCGACGTCGAGCGCGACGGCACCACCGAGGACGACGTCCCGCTCGCCACGGTCACGGTCACCCGCGCGATGACGGACATGGCCACCACCCTCACCGAGGAGGCCGGCGAGGTCTTCGGCAGCGACACGTACGCGGGCGCCGCGGGCGACCCACTGAGCATCGTCAAGAAGGCCGACCCGGAGCCGGAACCCGAGCCGTCCACCTCCGAGCCCGCCACCACCCCGCCGGCCTCCCCGACCGCCGAGCCCCAGCCCACCGGTTCGGTCACCCCGACGGCCGTCCCCACCGGCTCCGCCCCGCCCCCCACGCAGGCCCCGACGCCCACCCCGAGCGCCACCGCCTCGCAGCCCACCGCGCCCGCCACCCGGGGCGACATAGCCGACGGCACCCTCGACTGGGGCGTGAAGCAGTCCTTCCGCGCCTACGTCACGGGCTCCGTGGCCAAGGGCACGATCACCGCATCCGACGGCGCCACCCAGGCCTCCGGCAACGGCGCCTTCACCTTCGCCGACGCCACCGGCACCTACGACACGGAGGCCGGCACCCTCAAGGCAGCATTCAAGGGCGCGGTCACCTTCAAGGGCCACGAGCACGACGGCGCGTACAGCCTCGACCTCACCCTCAGCGACCTGCGGGTGAACCTCACCAAGGGCAAGGGCACGCTGACCGCCGACGTCGCCGACCACGACGAGACGTCCCAGGACGTCGTCCTCGCCGACCTGTCCGCCCCGTCGGCCGCGCTCACCGTGAAGGACGACGTCATCACCCTGGACAAGGTGACCGCGACCCTCACGGAGGCCGGAGCCAAGGCCTTCGGCGGGTTCTACGCCGCCGGCGCCGAACTCGACCCGGTGAACCTGGCCGTGGCCCTCACCAAGGGCGCGGAGCTGCCCGCCGGCTCGGGCGGTTCCGACGGCAGCGGCTCCGGCACCGGCGGCAGCGGCACCGGCACGGACGGCGGCCCGGACGCCTCCGGCTCCACCACCGGCGGGGTCGGCTCGACCATCGGCGGCGACCTGGGCGGCAGCCTCGCCAGCACCGGGTCCGACGTCCCGGTCGGCGCCCTCGGCGCGGCGGCCGGTGCGGCCGTGGCCGCCGGGGCGGGCGTCGTCCTCGCCCTCCGCCGGAGGCGCTCGACGGCCGAGTGAGCCCGGTTTCGGCGTCCGTGGGAAGCGCCGCGTCCGACTCCCAGGTTCGCGCAGTTCCCCGCGCCCCTTCGGGGGCACGGGGGGACTGCGCGAACGGCAGGGCAGGGTGCCGAGCCGCCGCCTAACTCGCGAACGCCGGCAGGGCGAAGCGCTGGACGAGCGGCAAGCCGTCCTCGCGGGCGCTCTTGGCGTTGACCGAGTAGACCACCGTGCGGGACAGGTCCCGGGTGGCGCCCAGCACCGTGTGGTAGCCGGGGCGGGAGCCGGTCTTGCCCCAGATCTCGCGCCCGTCGATCACGAACCGTTCGAGGGCCATCCCGTAGGTGGCACCGTCGACGTCGGGCACGGTGAGCATCTGGTCCAGCAGGGACGGCGGGACGACCTTGCCGCCGAACACGCCGAACACCAGACGCTCCAGGTCGGCGGTGGTGGAGATCATGTCCCCGGCGGCCCACCGGTCGGACATGTTCCACTCGGTGACATCGGTGGTCCGGGCGCCGATGTCGGTGTAGGCCCGGTTGTGCGGGCCGTGGATGCGGGGGTCGGGACCTCCGGGGAAGCCGGTGTGCCGCATGCCGAGGGGCCGGAAGACCCGTACGGCCGCCTGGTGTTCGTAGCTGTCGCCGGTCACCTTCTCGATCAGCATGCCGAGCACGGTGTAGTGGATGTTCCCGTACACCTGATGGTCGCCCGGGTCGTGCGCCGGGCCCTGGGCGACGGACGCGGCCACCACCTCGTCCGGGGTGAGCGTCTCGAACCGGTGCGCGTACATCTCCTCGGTCGTCGAGCCGAGGCTCGCGCCGGGGCGCAGCCCGCTGGTGTAGGTGAGCAGCTGACGCACGGTCGGGGGCTCGGTGAAGGAGGGCGGGAGCAGGTCCGGAAGATAGCGGCTGACGGGCGCGTCGAGGCCGACGCGCTTCTCCGCGACGAGCTGGAGCACGACCGCCGCGGTCACCACCTTGGTCGTGGAGCCGGCCCGGAAGCGCGCGTGCGACAGCGCGGGCGCCCCCGTGCGCAGGTCCCGGACGCCCGCGCTGCCCGACCACCTGCCCTTGCCGCCGACCCGGATCAGCGCCGCGGAGACGTCCCCGTCGGGGACCTCGGCGAGCGCCCGCTCCAGCGGGGTCGCGTCGAACCCGGCGGCGTCCGGAGCGGAGACCGCGGGGGAGACCCGAGCGGGGTGGGCGGCGGCCGTCCCGGCGAGGGGGACGAGCAGCAGGGACGAGGCCAGCAGGGCGGACACGGCCGTGGCGCGGGCTCAGGCGGTGGTGCCTGAGGTCATGGAAGGGATCCGATCGCGGCGGTGGGTGCTGCGGACGGGGACCATCCTGGTGATCAAGGACGGCGCCGGGATCGTACGCGGTGACGAGGCCCGCCCCTGACGCGCCCCTCATCAACGTGCCTGCCTTGTAGGGGACTTCCCCGGCCCTCGACCCCGAGACGGGCCGTGGGGAGAAGAGACGTCTCTTCTCCCCACGGCCCGTCGGAACGGTGCGTCAGATCAGGTCCTCGCCCTTGCGGCGGGCCTCCGCCCACTCGCGGAAGAAGCCGCGGCAGATGACGAACAGCACGACGGCCACGAGCACGGGCCACATCAGGACGTACGCGGTGAGCGCTGCGGTGGACACGGTGCCTCCTCGGGGGTCACGGGTGGGTGGTGCCGGCGGGTTCCGGGGCGTCCGGCGCGTCCGGCGGCGCCGGGGCCTCCGTGGCCTTCGGGCCCTGGTCGAAGTCGCCGGTGCGGCGGGCGATGAGGGAGAAGTCGAAGCCCTCACGGCGGCGCACGCTCATCGCCCAGCAGACGACGGTGGACACCGAGTAGGCCACCAGCGAGCCGGACAGGGTGGCGTACTCGTGCAGCGAGCCCACGGCGAACGGCGCCGACACCACGACCGCCGCCACGCCGACCACCTTCGCCGCGCGGACGCCGAAGAAGCCGAACACCATCAGGCCGAGCACGACGCCGACACCGAGCACCGCCAGCACGTCCACGACGATGCCGAAGGCGCCGTCCACGGGGATCCAGGAGAAGCGCACCGGCAGGAACACCGCGAGCGCCGCGAGCACCGAGGTGGTGAACGCCTTCCCGCTGACCTTGTCCCAGTAGAAGCTGGCGAGCACCGGGAAGACCAGGGCGCCCCACAGCGCGCCCACGAACACCAGCAGATCGAGGATGTTCAGCTGCAGACTGGCGAACGCCACGGCCGTCGCGGTCGCCAGCACCATGGTGATCCGGCCGACCAGCAGCATCGTGCGCGGGTTCGCCTTCTCCTTGCCGGCCACGTTCTGGCCGTAGACGTCGGCCATCATGATCGACGAGAGGGCGGCGAGGTCGGAGTCGGCGGTGGAGGAGAGCGCGCCGACGATCATGATGAAGAACAACGCCAGCAGCACGGGCGGCAGATACTCGGCCGCCATGCCCGGGATGATGTTGTTGACGTCGCCGCCGGTGGGCTCGTAGCCGAGGTACAGGGCGAGCACGCCCAGCATGCCGACGCCGATGACCATCGCGCCGTAGCCGACGGTCGCGGTGACGAAGGTCGGCTTGATCAGGTCCTGCCGCACGGCGAACAGCCGCTGGGCGATGGTCTGGTTGCCGATCGCGTAGGCGAGCACGGCCGCGATGTACGGGGCGCCCTGCTCCATGAAGGCGGTGCTGGAGAAGAAGTCGCCCTGCTCGGGGGTGAGCCGCTCGGCGCCGGTCTCGAAGGCGGCCGGGAAGCCGGCCGCGAAGAAGATGACCGGGACGATGACGGCGACCGCGCCGAGCATCGCGACGACCTGCACGAAGTCGGTGAGCACGGAGGCGCGGAAGCCGGACCACAGGGTGTAGAGCAGCACGCCCGCCGCGACGGCGAAGACGCCCTGGGTGAAGGTGAACGGCGACAGCATCGAGATCAGCACACCGCCGGCGATGAAGTTCGACATCAGGCTGATGAGGCTGCCCACGATGTTCGAACCGGCGAGCATCAGCTGGCTGGAGCGGCCGTGCCGGGCGTACATGACCTCGGCGAGGGTGTGCGCCTTCGGGGCCACCTGCCGGATCCGCTTGCCGAAGGGGTAGATGAAGAGAATCATCAGCGCGCCCCACAGCCCGTAGTGGATCGGGCCGGAGATGCCGTAGGTGTACCCCGAGGTCGCGGACGCGTACATCGACGACGCCCAGATCCAGGTCGCCGTCATGCTGGCGGCGGATATGCCGAAGCCGATGTTGTTGCCGGCGGTCATGTAACCGTCGGCGTTCTCTTCCTTCTTGCCGATGCGGGCCGAGATCAGGAAGGTCCCTCCGTAGAACAGGACCAGCAGACCCACGACCACGAGTGCGCTGAAGCGGGCTGTCTCCAGTCCCTCCACACGCGCCACCTCCTCATGGCTGAACCGGGTGTTTACAGATGAGCGGGCTCTTTGAGCCCGCAAACGTGCCGCACGGTAACAGTCGATTCGCGCAAGGAAGGTGGAATCGCGTCCCTCTCGGGGTGGCGCTCGTGACCTGGAACTTTGCCCAATTCGTACAAGTCCTGGACATGTCCGAAGGGGGCTTTGCCGTGAGCGCGCGCTTTCGTCCCGACTCTTTTCGGTCATTCGTTTGCGTATTGCTTCAGCAAAGTTGATCAGTTCGTTACGGCAACGAGACGCACGGCCGCCGGTTCTGGGGACCCGCCCCGGGTGCTTCAATGCCCCCGTGACTGCTTACGACGTGCTGCGTGTCTTCTGCGGCCCACACGGCGGATACGGCAACGAACTGGGCGTCGTCCGGGACGGCTCGGTGCTGCCCGGACCGGACGAGCGCCAGGAGTTCGCCGCCAAACTCGGCTTCAGCGAGACCGTGTTCGTCGACGACCCCGAGCGCGGGGTGATCGACATCTACACCCCCACCACCCGCCTGCCCTTCGCGGGCCACCCCTGCGTCGGCACCGCCTGGCTGCTCGACGTGCCCGAACTCGTCACGCCCGCCGGGGTCGTGGGCGCCCGGCAGGACGGGGAGTTCTGCTGGATCGAGGCGCGCGCGGAGTGGGTGCCGCCGCGCACCCTGCGGCAGTACGCCACCGCCGCCGAGGTGGACGAGCTGCCCGTGCCCCCGAAGGGCGAGTGGATCTACGCCTGGGCCTGGCTGGACGAGCCGGCCGGGCGGATCCGCGCCCGCGCCTTTCCCGGCCGGGACGACGGCATCGACGAGGACGAGGCGACGGGCGCCGCGGCGCTGCTGCTCACCGACCGGCTGGGGCGCGCCCTGAACATCACCCAGGGCACCGGCTCCCAGATTCTCACGGCGCCGCAGCCGGAGGGCTGGACGGAGGTCGGCGGCCGGGTCCACCTGGAACGCTGACCGGCACGGCGCACGGGCGGCGCCGTCGAGGTGCCGCCCGTGCGTGTGCGGAAGGCCGGCTCACGCCGACAGCGGGAACTCCTCGCCCAGTGCGCGGAACACGTCCGAGTTCAGCGAGAACGCCCGCTTGCACTCGGCCACGACGCGCTGCTTCTCCAGGTCGTCCACCGCCACCCCGTCCAGCAGCGCGCGGTACTCCCGTTTGAACGCGGCCGGGTTGGAGATCCCCTCGAAGACGTAGAAGCGGACTCCGTCGCCCTTCTTCGCGAAGCCCCAGGTCCGCTCCGCCTTGTCGCGGATGATCTGACCGCCCGAGAGGTCGCCCAGGTAACGGGTGTAGTGGTGCGCGACGTACCCCGCCGGCCACTCCCGGGCCACGGTCGCCACCCGGTCCGCGTAGACCCGCGTCGCGGGCAGGGCGGTCAGGGTCGAGCGCCACTCCGGGCCGCGCAGGTGCTCCAGATCCCGCTCCAGGGCGGCGAGCCGGAACAGCTCCGGGCGAATGAACGGGCCCGCCACCCGGTCCGACGCCAGGTCCGGCGCGCCGGACTCCAGTGCCTCGTACACGAACCACAGCTGCTCGGTGTAGCGCGCGTAGGCGTCCACGCCCAGCCGTCCGCCCAGCAGGTCGGTCATGAAGGTCGAGGTCTCCGCCTTCACGTGCTGCTCGTGGGAGGCGGTACGGATCAGGGTCGAGAAGGAGTCCATGTGCCGATCTTCTATGGTTAGGCTTACCTAAGTCAATATCTTGCCGACAGGTTGTCGGGAACTTCCCCCGCCCGTGCGCCGGGCAAACGGCGTGAGGCACGAGAAGGGCCCGCGCTCCCGGAGGAGGCGGGCCCTCGAAGGCGTGGCGCGGCCGCGCCGGACGTCACGGCAGGGTCAGGATGTCCGCCCCGGTGTCCGTGACCACCAGCGTGTGCTCGAACTGCGCCGTGCGCTTGCGGTCCTTCGTCACGACCGTCCAGCCGTCGTCCCACATGTCGTACTCGTGGGTGCCGAGCGTCAGCATCGGCTCGATGGTGAAGGTCATCCCCGGCTGCATGACCGTCGTCGCGTGCGGGCTGTCGTAGTGCGGGACGATCAGGCCCGAGTGGAACGACGAGTTGATGCCGTGACCGGTGAAGTCACGCACCACCCCGTAGCCGAACCGCTTCGCGTACGACTCGATCACCCGGCCGATGATGTTGATCTGGCGGCCCGGCCTCACCGCCTTGATCGCACGGTTCAGCGCCTCGCGGGTGCGCTCCACCAGCAGGCGGCTCTCCTCGTCCACGTCGCCGACCAGGTACGTGGCGTTGTTGTCGCCGTGCACCCCGCCGATGTACGCGGTCACGTCCAGGTTGACGATGTCGCCGTCGCGCAGCACCGTCGAGTCCGGGATGCCGTGGCAGATGACCTCGTTGACGCTGGTGCACAGCGACTTGGGGAAGCCGCGGTAGCCGAGCGTCGACGGGTAGGCGCCGTGGTCGCACATGTACGCGTGCGCCACCTTGTCCAGCTCGTCCGTCGTCACGCCCGGCGCGATGAGCTTCGCGGCCTCCTCCATCGCGCGGGCCGCGATCCGGCCCGCGAGCCGCATCGCCTCGATCGTCTCGGGCGTCTGCACCTCCGGCCCGGTGTACGGGGTCGGCGCGGGCTTGCCGACGTACTCGGGACGGCGGATGTTCCCGGGCACGGAGCGGGTGGGGGAGAGCTTCCCCGGTACGAGGAGTGACTGGCCAGACATGCCGCGAGTCTAATTCAGCGGCGACGGGGGACCATCTTCCGTGGCGAGAGGAGCCGACATGCCCCTGTTCAAGAAGCGCACGGCCGGCAAACCCGGCGAGTGGTACTACTGCCTGGAGCACAAGAAGGTCGAGGAAGGGCCCGAGTGCCCCGCCAAGGACCGCTTCGGCCCGTACGCGAG
Source organism: Streptomyces althioticus (assembly GCA_014649355.1). Taxonomy (GTDB): domain Bacteria; phylum Actinomycetota; class Actinomycetes; order Streptomycetales; family Streptomycetaceae; genus Streptomyces; species Streptomyces althioticus. Next base: position 347,137 of record BMSW01000003.1, on the reverse strand, counting down.
CCGCGCCGAGGCGGAGCACGCGATGGAGACCGCCCGCGAGCGCAACCTCCAGTGGGAGAACGACCCCGCGTGGCACGACGGGTCCAAGGGCCGCGACGCGGACTGAGGCGCCGCGTCACCAGCGGGTCGGCGGCGGGGCGGTGAGCAGGTCGGCCAGCCGGGACAGCCGGTCCCGGAGACGACGGCGGCCCCGGCGGGCGGGCAGCGCGTTCTCCCCGGCCGCCGCGCTCACCAGGTGCTGCACGGTGTCCAGGTCCAGCTCGGAGCCGTCCGGCACGGGCAGCACCTCGTGCGCCAGCGCCGGCAGCTCGCCCGCCTCCGGACCCAGCGACAACAGCGTCGCCCCTGCGCGGCGGGCGTCCGACACGCGCTCCAGCAGCGCCGCGGGCGGCTCGCCGGGCGCCACCACCAGCAGCGTCTCGCCCCGCCGCGCCGCCTCCAGCCGGCCGAGGCCCACCGCCAGGTGCGCCGGGTCCGTGGGACGCGCGTCGTGCCGCACCAGCGTCGGGGCCAGCTCCGGGGTGCCCGACCAGGCCGCCTCGTCCACCAGGTGCGCCGCCAGGTGCCACGGCTCGTACTCCGGCGTGCCCACCAGCAGCAGCCCGCCGCCGTGCGACACCACCGACCCGCGCAGCGTCCCGGCGAAGTGCCGGGTCGCCCCCAGCCACTCCGTCCCCGCGAGCACTTCCCTCAGCAGCGCGACCCGTACGGCATCCATGCCGCCGCATCCTGCCCCTAACGGCACACCCGCGTCCCCGTGTTCGGGCAGGGTTCGCCCGACCCGGGGACACCGGCCCGACATCCGCGGGTGCCGCGTGACGGGCCTCGGGCCCGGCCGGTGCGGTGGCGGCCTCCGCCGTAGAGTCGGGGCCATGACCTCTACCGACAGCGCACAGCAGCCCCCGAAGAAGGCCCCCGCCAAGGACCCCTGGGACCTGCCCGACGTCTCCGGCCTGGTCGTCGGCGTGCTCGGCGGCACCGGACCGCAGGGCAAGGGCCTCGCCTACCGGCTCGCCAAGGCCGGCCAGAAGGTGATCATCGGCTCCCGCGCGGCCGAGCGGGCGCAGGCCGCGGCCGAGGAGCTCGGGCACGGCATCGAGGGCGCCGACAACGCCGAGACCGCGCGGCGCAGCGACGTCGTGATCGTCGCCGTGCCGTGGGACGGTCACGGCAAGACCCTCGAGTCCCTCCGCGAGGAACTGGCCGGCAAGCTCGTCGTGGACTGCGTCAACCCGCTCGGCTTCGACAAGCAGGGCGCGTACGCGCTGAAGCCGGAGGAGGGCAGCGCCGCCCAGCAGGCCGCCGCGCTGCTGCCGGACTCCCGGGTCACCGCCGCGTTCCACCACCTGTCGGCGGTGCTGCTCCAGGACCCGGAGATCGAGGAGATCGACACCGACGTGATGGTGCTCGGCGAGGGCCGCGCCGACGTGGAGATCGTCCAGGCGCTGGCCGGGCGCATCCCCGGTATGCGGGGCATCTTCGCCGGGCGGCTGCGCAACGCCCACCAGGTGGAGTCGCTGGTCGCCAACCTGATCTCGGTCAACCGCCGCTACAAGGCGCACGCGGGGCTCCGCGTCACGGACGTATGAGGCGATGGGGGACACTGGAGCGCAAGCAGTGTCCCCCGACAGGAGCCCCCCGTTATGCCCCGCCTCGCCGTCTACGCCCTCGTCGTGTGCCTCCTCGCCGTCGCCGCGGCCGTCGTCTCCTTCGTGGAGGGCAGCGTGCTGATCGGCGTCGTCTGGATCCTCCTGGCGGGCCTGTCGTCGAACATGACCTGGTACTACATCCGCCGGTCCCGCACCTCCCGCCCCGACTCCCCGGCCACGAACTGACTCGGTAGGGGCCGACCCCTCGGTACGCTGCGGCCGGCCGCCCGCCAAGCTGCGGGCAGTCGTGCCGCTGGGGCGGCACGGGTGGGCGCAGCGGCCTCGGCCTGTCAGCGGCCTGAGCGTGCCCACCGCGGTGAGCGGGGACGCGGGGCCTGTAAGCGCCGTGAGCTGCACTCGCGCACCCCGTCGGTCACCTTGCCCCCGGTGGCGGGTGCCGCTGCGCCCACCCGTGCCGCCCATGCGGCACGACTGCCCGCAGCGGGGGCGGCGCGGGGTGGGGTGGGGCCGCGTCCGGCGCGACTGACCGCGGCGGCCGCGGGGGTGGTGGGGCTGCGCCCGGCGCGACTGTCCGCAGCGGCGGCCGGGTGTCGCCCCACAGGTCGATTCAGGGGTGCCGCGCCCTCAGACTCCGCAGAACTCGTCCGCGCCCCGCCAGAAGCGGAACAGGTCGAAGCCGCAGTACGTGTCGATCTCCTCGATGCACAGGAAGCCCAGCAAACCGTCGACCAGGTCGAAGAAGACGCCGTTCACGGACGGCACCCACAGCAGCGCGAACACGAACAGCAGCCCGAACGGCGCGAACGGTTCGACCTGGCGGCGGACCCCGTGGGAGAGCCACGGCTCGATCACGCCGTAGCCGTCCAGCCCCGGCACCGGCAGGAAGTTCAGGATCGCCGCCGTGACCTGCAGCAGCGCGAGGAACGCCAGCGCGAACCGGAAGGCGGGCGGCACGCCGTCCAGCGCGCCGAGCCAGAACGGCGCCGTGCACACCACCGCGAACAGCACGTTCGTCAGCGGCCCCGCCGCCGAGATCAGGCTGTGCCGCCACCGCCCACGGATCCGGCCGCGCTCGATGAAGACCGCCCCGCCCGGCAGACCGATCCCGCCCATGATCACGAACAGCACGGGCAGCACGATGCTCAGGAGCGCGTGCGTGTACTTCATCGGGTTCAGCGTGAGATAGCCCTTCGCGCCGACCGAGATGTCCCCGCCGTGCAGGGCGGTGCGCGCGTGCGCGTACTCGTGCAGGCACAGGGAGACGATCCACACGGACGTCACGAAGAGGAACACCGCGAGCCCCGGCACGGCCGCGAACCCCGTCCAGGTGGCCCAGCCGGTGACCGCCGAGACGGCCAGGATGCCCAGGAAGACGGGACTGACCCGTCGGTCGCCGGGACGGGTGGCGGCGGTGGTCATGGGACTCCTTGCGGAGAGAAGGGCGCGCGGGCCTGCCCGACCGTACCCGGGACCCGCCACGCCCGGAAAACGCTTCGCGCGGCCGCCGGGTTCCGTGCAAGGTGAGGTGGCCCTGACCCCGGCCGCGCGTCCCGCGGTCCGGCACCGGAGAGAATGGACCCCGTGCGCTACCGCATCCTCGGCACCACCCAGGCAGTCCGCCCCGACGGCACCGTCGTCCCCGTGGGCGGCGCACGGCTGCGCGCCCTGCTGACCGTGCTCGCCCTGCGGGCCGGCCGCACGGTGCCGGTCGGCCTGCTGGTCGAGGAGGTCTGGGACGGCGACCCGCCCGCCGACGCCACCGGCGCGGTGCAGGCGCTGGTGGGCCGGCTGCGCCGCGCGCTGGGCGCCGACGCGGTCGCCTCCGCCGACGGCGGCTACCGCCTCACCGCCGCGCCCGACGACGTCGACCTGCACCGCTTCGAGCGGCTGGCCGGTGAGGGCCTGCGCGCCCTGGCCGACGGCGACCCCGCCAAGGCGGCCACCGTGCTCGACGACGCCCTCGCCCTGTGGCGCGGCGGCGCCGCGCTGCCCGGCCTGCCCGACCGCACCGCGGAGGCCGCCCGCGTGGAGACCCGCCACCTGGACGTGCTGCGCGCCCGCCACACCGCCGCCCTGGCCCTCGGCGAGGCCGAGCGGTCCCTGCCCGAGCTGACCGCCCTGTGCGACAGCCACCCGCTGGACGAGCCGCTCCAGGCGCTGCGGCTGCGCGCCCTGCGCGACACCGGCCGCACCGCCGAGGCGCTCGCCGCCTACGAAGAGGTGCGCCGGCTGCTCGCCGACCGCCTCGGCTCCGACCCCGGCGCGGAACTGCGCGCCCTGCACGCCGAGTTGCTCAGCCCCGAACCGCCCGAACCGCCCGCGCGCCCGGCCGGCGGCCCGCCCGGCAACCTACGCGCCCGGCTGACCTCGTTCGTCGGCCGCGAGGCGGACATCGAGGCGATCCGCGCCGACCTGTCGGCCGCCCGCCTGGTCACGCTCCTCGGCCCGGGCGGGGCGGGCAAGACACGTCTGTCGCAGGAGGCCGCCGAGACCGTACGGGCCGCCCACCCCGACGGCGTGTGGCTCGCCGAACTCGCGCCCGTGGACGCCCCCGACGCGGTGCCGGAGGCGGTCCTCACCGCCGTCGGCGCCCGCCAGACCGTGCTGTACGGCGCCGGCGCGGAGGGCATGCGGGCCGTCACCGACCGGCACAGCGCCCCCGTGGTGGACCGGCTCGCCGAGCACTGCGGGCCGCGCCGCATGCTGCTGATCCTCGACAACTGCGAGCACGTCGTCGAGGCCGCCGCGCGCCTGGTGGAGACCCTCCTCGAACGCTGCCCCGGCCTCACCGTCCTCGCCACCAGCCGCGAACCCCTCGGTGTGCGCGGCGAGTCGCTGCGCCCCGTGGAGCCGCTGCCCGAACCGGTCGCGCTGCGCCTGCTCGCCGAGCGGGGGGCCGCCGCCCGCCCGGGCTTCCGCCCCGACGACGACCCGGAGGCGTGCGCCGAGATCTGCCGCCGCCTCGACGGTCTGCCCCTCGCCATCGAACTCGCCGCGGCCCGGCTGCGGATGCTCACCCCGCGCCAGGTCGCCGACCGGCTCGACGACCGTTTCCGCCTCCTCACCTCCGGCAGCCGCACCGCCCTGCCCCGCCAGCAGACCCTGCGGGCCGTCGTCGACTGGTCCTGGGAGCTGCTCGACGCCGGCGAACGCGACGTGCTGTGCCGCCTGTCCGTCTTCGCGGGCGGCTGCGACCTCACCGCCGCCGAGGCCGTGTGCGGCCCCGCCGCCCTGGACGCGCTGGGCTCCCTCGTCGACAAGTCGCTGGTCGTGGCGGCCCCGTCGGGCGACGACGGCATGCGCTACCGGCTGCTGGAGACCGTCGCCGAGTACGCGGGCGAACGCCTCGACGAGACCGGCTCACGCGAGGACGCCGAACGCGCCCATCTGACGTACTACCGCGAAGTCGCCCGCACCACCGAGCCGTTGCTGCGCGGCCCACGCCAGGTGGAGGCCATCGCCCGGCTGGAGCGCGAGTACGAGAACGTGCGCGCCGCGCTGCGGCACGCCGTCGCCCTGCGCGACGAGCAGGAGGCGCTCTGCGTCGTCCTGTCCCTGGTCTGGTACTGGCAGATGCGCGACCTGCGCATCGAGGCCCGCAACTGGTGCAGGGAGGTCATGGCGCTCGCCCCCGACCCGTTCACCGAGCCGGTGCGGCCGGCCGCACCGCTGTGGCAGAGCCCCATCGACCAGCCGCCCCCGATGACGGGCGAGGTCCTCGCCGAGGCCCGCCGCGGGGCGCACCTCGCCCACCTCGCCCAGATGGACACCGAGCTGGACGACTGGCAGACCCCGCAGTCCCAGCACCGGCTGCGGCTGATCTCCGCGACGTACGAGCCGGGGCTGCCGCAGGTCTGCCGCCCGCCGGGCCTGCTGTGGATGTTCGCCGTGATGCTCACCGGCGACATGGACCGGCTGCGCGAGGTGGTGGACGAGGCGATCCGCACCTGCCGGGAGAACCCCGGCTTCGAGTGGGAGCTGGCCTGCAACCTCCAGCTGCGCGCCAACTTCCAGGCCAACCGGAGCGACTGGGCCGGCGACGCCCGCCGCGACGCCGACGAGGCGCTGGAGATCCACCGGCGGCTCGGCGACACCTGGGGCATCGCCGAGGCGCTCTCCGCGCGCGGCGAGGCTTGGGAACGCGCGGGCGCCTACCGGGAGGCCGCCGCCGACTACGAGGCGGCCATCGAGCACGCCGAACGCCTCGGGGCCCGCTCCCACACGGCCGTCCTCACGGCCCGGCTCGGCGACGCGCTGATCGAGGCGGGCGACACCGAGGAGGGGGAGCGGCTGCTGCGCGAGGTCATCGACAGCACCCGCGGCCGGCACGTCGAGGCGCTGCCCGCCGCCCGTCTTTTCCTCATCGGCTGGCTGTGCGTGAGCGGACGCACGGCGGAGGCCCGTGAGCACGTACGGGCGCTGCGCGAAGAGTTCCGCCTCGCCCACTACGTCGTCTTCGACGCGTTCATCCTCGGCGCCGAAGCCTGGATCGAGGTGGCCGAGGGCCACGACGAGCGGGCGCTCGACATCGTCCGGGAGGCGATGCGGCAGGCGAACGACTCGCTGGTCGTCGCCATGGCCCCGCACCTGCGCGCCTCGTACGTCGTCCTGGCCGCCGAGGCCCTCGCCGGGCTGGACGGCGGACGGCGCGCCCGGGACGCGGCCCGCTGCCTGGGCGCCGCCGACTCCTGGCTGCCCGAGGGCCACCACGCGACGCTCGTGGAGCGCACGTCCCGCGTCCGCGCCGAGGACCGGATCCGCCAGGCGCTGGACGAGACCGCCTTCGAGGCCGCGTACGCCGAGGGCGGCGGCCTCTCCCCGGAGGAGGCCGCCGCCCTGCTCGACCCGGCGTGATCAGGTCTTCGTACGGAACTTGTGGATGGCGACCGGCGCCATCACCGCCGTGATCCCGACGGACCAGGCGAGCACCATCCACAGGTCGTGGGCGACCGGCCCGCCGACCATCAGCCCGCGGGCGGAGTCGGCCAGCGCGGACAGCGGGTTGTACTCGGTGAAGTTCCGCAGCCAGCCCGGCATCGACTGCGGCGGCGCGAAGATCGACGAGCCGAACTGCAGCGGCATCAGCACCAGGAAGCCCATGGCCTGCACCGACTGGGCGTTCTTCATCACCACACCCAGGGTGAGGAAGACCCACATCAGCGCCGAGCCGAACACCGTGGACAGGCCCACGGCGGCGAACAGCCCCGGCCAGTTGGTGATGTCGAACCCGACCAGCACCCCGACGACCAGCAAGATCGTGGTGGCGATCAGCATCCGTACCAGCTCGACGGAGATCTTCGCGAACAGCACCGAGCCGCGCCCGATGGGCAGCGACCGGAAGCGGTCCATGACCCCGGTGTTGAAGTCCTGGTTGAACCCGGTGCCCACCCCCTGGGACATGTTCATGCCCATCATGGCCATCAGGCCGGGCACGATGTACTGGACGTACGCCTCCTGCCCGCCGCCCAGCGACTGCCCGATCGAGCCGCCGAAGACGTACACGAACAGCAGGGTGAAGACGACCGGGAAGAGCACGGCGTCGAACATCGACTCCGGGTCCTGCCGGATCCACAGCAGGTTGCGGCGGACCAGCGCGCCGGTGTGGCGCAGATGGGCCCGCGGTGAGATCCGCGCGTCCGGGCGGACGCCGGCGGCGGGAGCAGCGGTGGCGGCGCTCATACGGCGACGACCTCCTCGGGCGTGTCGGCGGGCAGGGAGTCCTGCGGGGCGCCGGCGCGGTGGCCGGTGAGCGACAGGAACACCTCGTCCAGGCTGGGCAGTTCGGTGGTGACGGAGTTCAGCGTGATGCCGCGCGCGGTGACCGCGCCGACCACGGCGGTCAGCTGCTCGTCGCTCAGCACGGGGACCAGCACCGCGCCCCGCTCGGCGTCCACGGCGGTGCCGGCCAGCCCGGTGATCCCGAGCCCGTCGAGGGCGGCGGCGAGCGGGCGCAGCTGGAGCGGGTCGGCCGGACGGATCCGCAGCGTACGGCCGCCGACCCTCGCCTTCAGCTCCTCGATGCCGCCGCTCGCGATGACCTTGCCGCGGTCCACCACGGTCAGCTCGGAGGCGAGCTGCTCGGCCTCCTCCATGTACTGGGTGGTCAGCAGCACCGTCACCCCGTCGCCGACCAGCCGCTTCACCTCGTCCCACACCTCGTTGCGGGTGCGCGGGTCCAGGCCCGTGGTCGGCTCGTCCAGGTACAGGACGGCCGGGCGGCCGATCATCGAGGCGGCCAGGTCGAGCCGGCGGCGCATGCCGCCGGAGTAGGTGCCCGCCGGGCGCCGGGCGGCCTCGGTGAGCGAGAACCGCTCCAGCAGCTCGTCGGCGCGGCGCCGCGCCTCCTTGCGCGGCAGGTCCAGCAGCCGCCCGATCAGGTACAGGTTCTCCCAGCCGGAGAGCTTCTCGTCCACGGAGGCGTACTGCCCGGTCAGCCCGATCACCCGGCGCAGCTGCCGCGGCTGGCGGACCACGTCGTACCCGGCGACGGTGGCGTGCCCGGCGGTCGGGGCGAGCAGCGTGGACAGGATGCGCACCAGCGTGGTCTTGCCGGCCCCGTTCGGCCCGAGCACCCCCATGACGGTCCCCTCGGCCACGTCCAGATCGACCCCGTCGAGAGCCTTGGTCTCCCCGTAGTGCTTGACCAGCCCCCGGACGGTCACGGCGCTTCCCGCGCCCCCCGTTCGTTCGTCGTATCGCGTCATGTCCCCGACGGTCCCAGCGGCCGCCGACAAAGCCCCGACAGACCGCCGACACCCCGCCGACACGTGTGCGGACGCCTGTCGGCGGGGTGTCGGCGGGGTGTCCGGGCAAGGCGACGGCCCGCCGACGGGGGAAGATCGGCGGGCCGTCGTGGGTGGTGCCACAGTGGCTCACAGGGGCGGACGCGGTGGCTCACCCCACCCGGGCGCGGGTCAGTGCACGGAGTGCTCCTCCTGCGGGAAGGACCCGGCGACGACGTCCTCGGCGTACGCCTTCGCCGCCCCGGTCATCACCTCCCGCAGGTTCGCGTACTGCTTGACGAACTTCGGCACCCGGCCGCCGGTCAGACCGAGCATGTCGGTCCACACCAGCACCTGGGCGTCCGTCTCGGGTCCCGCGCCGATCCCGACCGTCGGGATGTGCAGCGTCCGGGTGACCTCGGCGGCCAGCTCGGCGGGCACCAGCTCCAGCACGACCGCGAACGCGCCCGCGTCCTGCACGGCCTTCGCGTCCCGCAGCAGCTGCTGGGCGGCCTCCTCGCCACGGCCCTGCACCCGGTAGCCCATGGCGTTCACCGACTGCGGTGTCAGCCCGATGTGGGCCATCACGGGGATGCCGGACTCCACCAGCAGCTCGATCTGCCGGTGCGAGCGCTCCCCGCCCTCCAGCTTCACGGCGCCGACCCCGGCCTCCTTCACCAGCCGGGTCGCCGAGCGCAGCGCCTGCACCGGGCCCTCCTGGTAGGAGCCGAATGGCAGGTCGCCGACGATCAGGGCGCGCGAGGTGCCCCGGACGACGGAGGCGGCCAGCATGGTCATCTCGTCGAGGGTGACGGGCACGGTGGTGTCGTACCCGAGGTGGCAGTTGCCCGCGGAGTCGCCGACCAGCATCACCGGGATGCCGGCCTCGTCGAACACGGACGCGGTCATCGCGTCGTACGCGGTGAGCATGGGCCACTTCTCGCCGCGTTCCTTGGCGAGGGCGATGTCCCGGACAGTGATGCGGCGCGTGCCCTTGCCCCCGTACAGCGTCTTGCCGCCGGAGGAGGAACCGGGCGTCCCGGTCTGGGCAGCCGAAAGCTGCGTCATGGATCCGTCTCCCAACACGTCATCTCGAGGCGCCCTGACGGCGTCCCCGGACCACGTCCATGGTGGCACCTCCGCCGGACGAGGGCCAGAGGACCCCCTGTGACCTCCGCCCCGCCGTGCCGCGCTGCTCCGGACGGCGCAACGCGGTGCAATGTCGGGGCATGGGTTCGGCAAAGCCCTTCCGATACGAGACGGTTCCGTATCGGAAGTCCCTAGGGTGGTCCGTATGACTTCTCCCGCCGCCCCCGGCCGCCGGGTCCCGGAGGCCGTCCACCGCCGCCGCTGGGCGATCCTCGGCGTGCTGATGCTGAGCCTGCTGATCGTCGTCCTGGACAACTCGATCCTGAACGTCGCCATCAAGACGATCTCGACGCCCGCCCCCACCGGTCTCGGCGCCACGCAGAGCGAGCTGGAGTGGGCGATCAACTCCTACACCCTCGTCTTCGCGGGCCTGCTGTTCAGCGCCGGGCTGCTCGGCGACCGGCTGGGCCGCAAGAAGGTGCTGGTCGGCGGGCTGGTGGTGTTCGGCATCGGGTCGGCACTCGCCGCGTTCTCCGGCACCCCGGCCGAGCTGATCGGGTTCCGCGCGGTGATGGGTCTGGGCGCCGCGTTCGTCATGCCGGCCACCCTGGCGGTGCTGATGAACGTCTTCGAGCGGGACGAGCAGCCCAAGGCCATCGGCATCTGGGCGGGCGGCGTGGGCCTCGCCATCGCCATCGGCCCGATCACCGGAGGACTGCTGCTGGAGCACTTCTGGTGGGGCTCGGTCTTCCTGGTCAACGTGCCCATCGTGGTCCTCGCCGTCGGCCTGATGCTGTGGCTGGTGCCCGACTCGCGCGACCCCGCCCCGGGCCGGATCGACCCGCTGGGCGTGGTGCTGTCCGTGACGGGCCTGGTCCTGCTGGTCTACGGCATCATCAAGGGCGGCCAGCTCGCCGACTTCGGCGACCCCGTGGTGCTGGGCGCCATCGGCGGCGGACTCGCCGTCCTCGCCGCCTTCGTGATCGTCGAGAAGCGCAGCGACCACCCGTCCATCGACATGGCCCACTTCCGCAACAAGGTGTTCTCCGCGGCGATCGTCGCCATCGCCCTGGTCTTCTTCGCCCTGATGGGCGTGACCTTCTTCGCGGTCTTCTACGTCCAGAGCGTGCGCGGCTACTCACCGCTGGAGACCGGCCTGCTGATGATCCCGCTGGCCGCCGCGCAGATGGTGTTCGCCCCCCGTGCCCGGCTGCTCGTGGACCGCTTCGGCAACAAGGCCACCACCACGGCGGGGCTGCTGCTCCTCGCCGGGATGCTGGCCGCGTTCGCCGCGCTGGACTCGGACACCCCCATCTGGATCCTCGAAGTGATCTTCTTCCTGATGGGCGCCGGCATGGCGCACGTGATGACCCCGGTCAGCGTCGTCATCATGCAGGCCCTGCCGCGCGAGAAGGCCGGCTCCGCGTCCGCGCTCAGCAACACCTTCCGGCAGGTCGGCGGCGCCCTCGGCATCGCCGTCCTCGGCTCGGTGCTGTCCACCGCCTACCGCGGCTCGGTCCGCGACGAGCTGGGCGTGCTGCCGCCCGGCGCCCGGCACGCGGCCGGCGAGTCCATCGAGGCCACCCTGGCCGTCGCCGAGCGGCTCGGCCCCCGCGCCGACGCCCTGGCCGCCGCGGCCGACGACGCCTTCCTGCACGCCATGCACGTCACGGCGCTGTGGGGCGCCGGGGTGGCCGTGCTGGGCGCGGTCGTCGTCGCCGTGTTCCTGCCCGGGCGCACGCCGGGCCCCGGCGACGCGGAGACGGAGGAGAAGCTGGTGTCCGCAGCGGAGTCCGCCGACGGCTGAACCCGGGCGGCGCCCCCGCGCCCACCGGGGAGAATCGTCGTCCCCGCCCACCGAAAGGACCGACGACGTGAGCCTGGCCGGCACCGGCCCCCGACGGGGCGGCCCCGCACGGGGCCGCCCCCGCAGCGAGGTGGTCGAACGCGCCATCGTCGAGGGGGTGATGAAGCTCCTGGAGGACGGCGTGCCGCTCGCGGAACTCTCCATCGAGCGCATCGCCCGCACCGCGGGCGTCGGCAAGGCCGCCATCTACCGGCGCTGGACCGGCAAGGAGCAGCTCTTCGTCGACGTCATGCGCGCCGCCGAACCCCCCGACCCGGAGCTGCCCGGCACCTCCATGCGCGACGACCTGGTGGTCCTGCTGGAGTCGCTGCGGCTGCGCGGCCTGGCCGGCCGCACCTCCGCGATCCTGCACAACGTCCGCGCCCAGATGAAGTCCAGCCCCGGCCTGTGGGCCGCCTACCACGACACCGTCATCCAGCCGCGCCGCCGGGTCGGCCTGGACGTGCTGCGCCGGGGACGCGACAACGGCGAACTGCGCGCCGACGTCGACCTGGAACTCCTCAACGACATGGTGGTCGGCCCCGTCCTGGTGCGCACCGTGCTGCGGCCCGACGCGGAGCTCCCCGCCGACCTCGCCGAGCGCGTCGTCGACACCCTGCTCCAGGGGCTGCGCCCGTCATGACGGGCCGGGATGTGCCGGTTTCGTCACAGACGCCACCCCGGTCACGCGCGTCAGGAACTGGCCGCGCGGCCCCGGACGTCCTCGCTCCCGTACGGCCGCCCGGGCGGCGGCGGGAAAGGAACCGGACATCCCCTAGTGTCTTACGGACGACGGGGGCGACGGTGTGCACGGCAGGTTGTGAGGCAACGGTATGGCGCAGCAGGCGTACATGACGGAGACGGACGACGGGCGCCAGGGCCCCCGGACCCCGGCCTCGCGGTTGCGGCGCCTGCTCCACCGTCTGGGCGCCCTGCGCGGGGACCGCGGCATCTGGCGCCGGGGCTGGGTGGTGGCCGTCTGCGCGCTCCTGCTGGCGCTGCTCATGCTGGCCCACGCGCACGTCCCGAACGCCGTCGGCAACCTCGGCAGCCTGCTGGAGACGTTCCTGCCGTGGCTGGGCGTGTTCGTGCCGGTGCTGCTCGTCCTGGCGCTCGTCCGCCGCTCGGCGACGGCGCTGATCGCGACGGTCCTGCCGGTGGTCGTGTGGCTCAACCTGTTCGGCGGTCTGCTCAGCGACAAGAACGCCTCCGGCGGCGACCTGACGGTGGCCACGCACAACGTCAACGCCGAGAACCCCGACCCGTCCGGCACCGCGCGTGAGGTGGCCGCGGCGGGCGCGGACGTGCTGGCGCTGGAGGAGCTGAAGGCCTCCGAGGTGCCCGCCTACCGTGCGGCGCTGTCCGAGACGTACGACCACCACGCGGTGGTCGGCACGGTCGGGCTGTGGTCCAAGTACCCGCTGAGCGACGTGAGGTCGGTGGACATCCGGCTGGGCTGGCAGCGGGCGATGCGCGCCACGGTGGACGCGCCGGCCGGGCGGGTCGCGGTGTACGTCGCGCACCTGCCGTCGGTGCGGGTGAAGCTGGAGGCCGGGTTCACGGCCCGTCAGCGGGACAAGAGCGCCGACGCGCTGGGCGAGGCCATCGCGGGCGAGCCGCTGGACAACGTGGTGCTGCTCGGCGACCTCAACGGCACGATGAACGACCGCTCCCTGAAGGCGGTCACCTCCCAGATGCGCTCCACGCAGGGCGCGGTGGGCAGCGGCTTCGGCTTCAGCTGGCCGGCGTCGTTCCCGATGGCGCGGATCGACCAGATCCTGGTCAGGGGCGCCGAGCCGGAGAGCTCCTGGACGCTCCCGCCGACGGCGAGCGACCACCTGCCGATAGCGGCACGGCTGAAGGTCGCCGACACCGCGGAGTGACCCCGCGGGCGGGCCCGGACACACGACGGCGGGCGGGGCGCGGAACACCGCACCCCGCCCGCCGTCGTCGTACCGGACGTCACACCTCGGGCGGCAGACCCTCGCGCCAGCCGTTGGTGATGGGCAGCCGGCGGTCCTTGCCGAAGCCCTTCGGGGAGATCTTGGTGCCCGGCGGGTACTGGCGCCGCTTGTACTCGGCCCGGTCCACCAGCCGCAGCGTCTTCTCGACCAGCTCGCGGTCGTAGCCCGCCTCGACGATGTCGTCCGCGCCCTTGTCCTGGTCCACGTACAGCGCCAGGATCGCGTCCAGCACCGGATAGTCCGGCAGTGAGTCCGTGTCCACCTGGCCCGGACGCAGCTCCGCGCTCGGCGGCTTGGAGATCGAGTTCTCCGGGATCGGAGGCGTCTCGCCCCGCTCCTCGGCCGCGCGGTTGCGCCACCGCGCCAGCCGGAACACCAGCGTCTTGTACACGTCCTTGATGGGCCCGTACGCGCCGACCGAGTCGCCGTACAGCGTCGAGTAGCCCACCGCCAGCTCGGACTTGTTGCCCGGGGCCAGGACGATGTGGCCCTCCTGGTTGGAGATGGCCATCAGCATCGTGCCGCGCAGCCGCGACTGGAGGTTCTCCTCCGCCAGGCCGGTCAGCTCCAGCGACCCCATGTACGCGTCGAACATCGGCTCGATCGCGACGGTGCGGTAGTTCAGCCCGGTGCGCCGCGCGAGTTCCGCCGCGTCGCTGCGCGAGTGGTCGGAGGAGTACTTCGACGGCATGGAGATGCCGTACACGTTCTCCGGGCCGACCGCGTCGCAGGCGATCGCCGCGACCAGCGCCGAGTCGATGCCGCCGGACAGCCCGATCAGCACCGAACGGAACCCGTTCTTCCGCACGTACGCCCGCAGGCCCACGACCAGCGCGGAGTACACCTCCGCGTCGTCGTCGAGGCGCTCCGCGTAGCCGCCGGTGTGCTCCGGCTCGTACGCGGGGACCGGGTCCTCGGACAGCACGACCCGCTCGATGCGCAGCCCGTCGTCCACCACGCCCTCCGGCGCGTCGGACGCCGCGGCCGGCAGGTCCAGGTCGACCAGCAGGCACGTCTCCGAGAACTGCGGGGCGCGCGCGACGACCTCGCCGTCCGCGCCGACGACGATCGAGTCGCCGTCGAAGACCAGGTCGTCCTGCCCGCCCATCATGGCGAGGTACGCGGTGGTGCAGCCGGCCTCCTGCGCCCGCTTGCGCACCAGCTCGAGACGCGTGTCGTCCTTGTCCCGCTCGTACGGCGAGGCGTTCACCGACAGCAGCAGCCCGGCCCGCGCCGAACGCGCCGCCGGCACCCGGCCGCCGTCCTGCCACAGGTCCTCGCAGATGGCCAGGGCGACGTCCACGCCGTGCACCCGCACCACCGGCAGGGTGTCGCCGGGCACGAAGTAGCGGAACTCGTCGAAGACGCCGTAGTTCGGCAGGTGGTGCTTGGCGAAGCTCAGCGCCACCTCGCCCCGGTGCAGCACGGCCGCCGCGTTGCGCGGGGCGCCCGCGGGCTGGCCGTACTTCGGCTGGGCGGCGGCGCTGCGGTCCAGGTAGCCGACGACCACCGGCACGTCGCCGAGGCCCTCGTCGGCGAGGCGCGCGGCGAGGGCGCGCAGGGACGCCCGGGAGGCCTCCACGAAGGACGACCGCAGGGCGAGGTCCTCGACGGGATACCCCGTCAGCGCCATCTCCGGGAACGCCACGAGATGCGCCCCCTGCCCGGCGGACTCCCTGGTCCGGCGGACAATCGTTTCCGCGTTGCCGGCGAGATCGCCGACGGTCGAGTCGATCTGATTCAGGGCGAGTCGTAGTTGAGGCACGCGGCCAGTGTAATCGTCAGAGCGACGCGATGTGGGGCGGCGGGACCGCGGATCCCGGGGCGGCCGGGGGCCGGCCCCCGGCCGTCACGGCCGCGCGGCGGCTCCCCGCGCCTTCAGCATGCCCGCCATGAGCCGGATCTCCGACTCCTGCCCCTCGACCATCCCGTTCGCGAGCCGCTTGCCGGTGTCCACCTCGCAGGCGCGCACACAGCCCTCCGCCATGTGCACACCGCCCCGGTGATGCTTCGTCATCAGCCGGAGGTAGAAGACCTCGGCCTGCCTGCCGTTCAGCCGGCCGAGCCGCTCCATCTCCGCGTCCGTCGCCATGCCCGGCATCAGGGCGCCGTCCTCGCCGGCCGCCGCGTCGCCCATCCCCATCCAGGTCATGGGCGGGTCGGCGGACACCTTCGGCAGCTCCCACAGGTCGAGCCAGCCCAGCAGCATCCCCCGCTGGTTGGCCTGCGTCTGGGCGATGTCGTAGGCGAGCCGCCGCACCTCCTCGTCGTCGGTGCGGTCGCGCACGACGTACGACATCTCCACGGCCTGCTGGTGGTGGACCGCCATGTCCCGCGCGAACCCGGCGTCCGCGGAGTCCGCCGCCGGGACGGGCAGGGCGCGCTCCTCCTCGCCGGCCGCCGAGGCGACCGCCCACCCGGCCGCCGCGCCGACGACGAGCACCGCCGCCAGCGCCCCGGCGGCCAAGGCGGGCCGCCTCACTTCGACAGCCCGCCCGTGCAGGCCGCACCCGGCTCGGGCGTCTGCTGCCCCTGCACGAACTTCTCCAGGAACGCGTCCACGGCCGGGTCGGTGGCCCCCTTCACCGTGCGCTGGTGCCCCCACGCGGTCAGCACGAGCGGGTCCTTCTGCCCGTCGACCGGGCTCATCAGCGTGTACGGCGTCTTCTTCACCTTCGCCGCCAGCGCCTCCACCTCGGCCTTCGGCGCGTCGCCGTTGTACGTCACCCACACCGCGCCGTGCTCCAGCGAGTGGACCGCGTTGGTCGTGTTGATCTCGTCCTCGTAGACGTCCCCGTCGCAGTTCATCCACACGGGGTTGTGGTCGCCGCCCACGGGAGGCGTCACCGGGTAGTCGACGGACTTGGTGACGTGCTCGCGGCCCAGTTCGCCCTTCCAGGCCCGCACGCCGTCCGCGTCCGTGACGAACGTGCCCGCGGTCTTCGCGTCGTCCGCCGCGCTGCTGTTGCCGCCGTCGTCCGACTGCGCCCGGACCAGCACCACCCCGCCGGCGACCAGGCCCGCGACCACCACGACGGAGGCGGCGACGACGAGGATCCGGTTGCGGCGCTCGCGGGCCTGCTCGGCGCGCCGCATCTCCTCTATCCGTGCCGTGCGTGCCGCGCTGCTCTTCTTGGCGGAGCCCATGGAGGTGTCCTTCGGGTCGGAGGAGGTGGGGCCGGAGGGGTGATCGGGTCAGCTGATCGTAATGGGGGAGCGGTGCGAGTCGTAGGGGGCGGCGAGGACCCGGACACGCTCCGGCGGATCCGGTGAAGGTCCGGCCGAAAATTTTGAGCCAGGATTCCGATTACCTACGCTGCCGGTATGCGGCTGCTGCGCTCCACCGACCTCGCCCTGCGGGTCCTCATGCGCCTCGCCGTGGCCGGCGACACCAACCCGACGACCCGGGACGTCGCGGCGGCCATGGACGTGCCGTACACCCACGCCGCGAAGGTCGTCGCCGAGCTGCGGCACATGGGGCTGCTCACCGCCCGGCGGGGCCGGGGCGGCGGCCTGTCCCTCACCGAGAAGGGCCGCGACGCCTCCGTGGGCGGCCTGGT
Source organism: Streptomyces althioticus (assembly GCA_014649355.1). GTDB lineage: Bacteria > Actinomycetota > Actinomycetes > Streptomycetales > Streptomycetaceae > Streptomyces > Streptomyces althioticus. The sequence continues at coordinate 330,346 of BMSW01000003.1, read as the reverse complement.
CCGCGCCTTCGAGGGCGAGGGGGACGTCGTCGACTGCGACGGCGCCGTCGGCACGGCACCCTGCCCCCTGCGCTCCGACTGCCGGCTGCGCGGCGCGCTGCGGCGGGCCCAGGAGGCGTTCTACGCCTCGCTGGACCCGCTGACGGTCGCGGACCTCACCGCGGACCCGACGGGCCCCCTGCTGCTGGGCGTCCCGCGCGTCCGCTGACGCGGAGCCCTACTTGGCGAGCCACAGGTCCGGCCCGAACACCTCGTAGTGCACGTCCGCCGGGGCCACACCCTTCGTGATCAGCTGCTCGCGGACCGTCCGCATGAACGGCAGCGGACCGCACAGGTACGCGCGCGTGCCGGGCGCGACCGGCACGTCCGCGAGGTCCACGTACCCGGTGCCGGCGCCCGCCGGGGCGTCCCGCTCGTACCAGAACCGCACGGTCGCGTCGGGCAGCTTCGCCGCGTAGGCCTCGTGGTCCGTGCGCAGGGCGTGGTCGGCGGGGGAGCGGTCGCCGTGCACGACGGTGACCGGCGCGCGGTGCCCCGACCCGGCGAGGTGCCCGAGCATCGCGACCATCGGGGTCACGCCGATCCCGGCGGAGGCCAGCACCAGCGGGGTGTCGTCGTCGGCGTCGAGCACCAGGTCGCCGTACGCCTCGGACACCTCCAGTACGTCACCGACGCGGACGCGCGCGTGGAGGTGGCCGGACACCTCGCCGTCGGGCGCCCCGTCCTCGTGCACGCGCTTGACGCTGAACTGCCGCAGGTCCGGGCCGGGCGCGCCGGAAAGGCTGTACTGCCGTATCTGGCGGGCGCCGTCCGCGAGCGGGACCCGCACGGAGACGTACTGGCCCGGACGGAAGTCCCGCACCGGGGCGCCGTCGGCCGGGCGCACCCGGAAGGTCGCCACGTCGCCGGTCTCGGCGACCCGCTCGACGACCTCCCAGGGCCGCCAGGCCGCCCCGCCGCGCTCCTCGTACAGCCGCTTCTCGACGGCGATGAGGGCGTTCGCCATCAGCCAGTAGACCTCGTCCCAGGCGGCGGCGACCTCGGGCGTGACCGCGTCGCCCAGCACCTCGGCGATGGCGGCGAACAGGTGCTCGTGGACGACCGCGTACTGGTCGGGCGTCACGCCCAGGGAGGCGTGCTTGTGGGCGATGCGCGACAGCATCGCGTCGGGCCGCTCGTCGGGGTGGTCCAGCAGGTGGGTGGCGAACGCCGCGACGGAGCCCGCGAGCGCCTGGCGCTGGGTGCCGGCGGCCTGGTTGCCGCGGTTGAACAGGTCGCGCAGCAGCTCGGGGCGGGCGGCGAACATCCCGGCGTAGAAGCGCTCGGTGATCTCGCCGAGGGCGGCGCCCACGGCGGGAAGGGTGGCGCGGACGGTGACGGCGGACTGCTCGGACAGCATCGGGACTCCTCGTGGCTCGGATGCCTGTGCCCTCATTAAAACTTGCATCCAGAACTCCAATTTAAGCGGGGGGTGCTTCCGTGTTCCCGCGTTCCGCCCGCTGTCGTGGCGACCACCGTGACCGGGCAAGATGAGCGGAGGAGCCGTGCCTCCGACGACCCCGGCGGTTCAAGCCGCGGCCGGACGCCCGACCGGGCCCGGCAACGCGTATGAAACGCTGGTGTGGTGGGATGCACGAGTGCCGGACCGTCTCCCGGGGGCCGGGAGGAACGGGCGGCCTGACCGGCAGGAATGGGGAAGCGGAAGATGGACAAGCAGCAGGAGTTCGTGCTCCGGACGTTGGAGGAGCGCGACATCCGGTTCGTACGCCTGTGGTTCACCGACGTCCTGGGCTTCCTCAAGTCCGTGGCCGTCGCCCCGGCCGAGCTCGAGCAGGCCTTCGACGAGGGCATCGGCTTCGACGGCTCCGCCATCGAGGGCTTCGCCCGCGTGCACGAGTCCGACATGATCGCCAAGCCGGACCCGTCGACGTTCCAGATCCTGCCCTGGCGCGCCGAGGCGCCCGGCACGGCCCGGATGTTCTGCGACATCCTCATGCCGGACGGCTCCCCGTCCTTCGCGGACCCGCGCTACGTCCTCAAGCGCGCCCTCGCCCGCACCTCCGACCTGGGCTTCACCTTCTACACCCACCCGGAGATCGAGTTCTTCCTGCTGAAGAACAAGCCGGTCGACGGCAGCCGCCCCACCCCGGCGGACAACTCCGGCTACTTCGACCACACCCCGCAGAACGTCGGCATGGACTTCCGCCGCCAGGCGATCACCATGCTGGAGTCGATGGGCATCTCGGTCGAGTTCTCCCACCACGAGGGCGCCCCCGGCCAGCAGGAGATCGACCTTCGCTACGCGGACGCGCTGTCCACGGCGGACAACATCATGACGTTCCGCCTGGTCATGAAGCAGGTGGCGCTGGAGCAGGGCGTCCAGGCGACGTTCATGCCGAAGCCGTTCTCCGAGCACCCCGGCTCGGGCATGCACACCCACCTCTCCCTCTTCGAGGGCGACCGCAACGCCTTCTACGAGTCCGGCGCGGAGTACCAGCTCTCCAAGGTGGGCCGCTCCTTCATCGCGGGCCTGCTGCGGCACGCGGCGGAGATCTCCGCGGTCACCAACCAGTGGGTCAACTCCTACAAGCGCATCTGGGGCGGCACCGAGCGCACGGCCGGCGCGGGCGGCGAGGCCCCCTCGTACATCTGCTGGGGCCACAACAACCGCTCGGCCCTGGTCCGCGTGCCCATGTACAAGCCGGGCAAGACCGGCTCCGCCCGCGTGGAGGTCCGCTCCCTCGACGCCGGCGCCAACCCGTACCTGGCCTACGCCCTGCTCCTCGCGGCCGGCCTCAAGGGCATCGAGGAGGGCTACGAGCTCCCGCCGGGCGCCGAGGACGACGTCTGGGCCCTCTCCGACGCGGAACGCCGCGCCCTGGGCATCGAGCCGCTGCCGCAGAACCTGGGCGAGGCGCTGAGCCTGATGGAACGCAGCGACCTGGCCGCCGAGACGCTCGGCGAGCACGTCTTCGACTTCTTCCTCCGCAACAAGAAGCAGGAGTGGGAGGCGTACCGCTCGGAGGTCACGGCGTTCGAGCTGAAGAACCTGCTGCCGGTGCTGTGAGCGCGGGCTGAGGCCTGCACCCTCCTCCGGACGGACGCCACGGGGCCGGCGGTCGACGACCGCCGGCCCCGTTCGCCGTCCCCGCCGGCCCGGCCGGTTCCGTCGGGCGGACGGCGTCCTGCCGGGTGGCCGGTGCCCTGCCGGGCCGACGGCGTCGGCCCGGCGACGCCGCGCCGGGTGGCCCGGGCCCTGCCGGGTTCTCGGCGGTCGGCGGGCGGACGACGCCCGGCAGGCGGACGGTGGCACTCCCGGCGCCCGTCGGCGGCCCCGGAGCGCCCGGCCGCCCGACGTGTCCGACGGTCCTGAGCGCCTGTTCGCCGGATGTCCCTTGCCCGCTCGGGGCCGGGCTCTCCGCACGGTGGGGTGAGGGGGCACCCCCTCACCCGAGACACCGGGCCCCCGTCCGTCATCCCATCGTCTTCGCCCCGTCCAGCGACTCGCGGATGATGTCCGCGTGGCCCGCGTGCTGGGACGTCTCCGCGAGGATGTGCAGCAGCACCCGACGCGCGCTCCATTCCGTCTCGGCCTGGAACCAGGGCGCCTTAGGCAGCGGCCGCGAGGCGTTCAGGTCGGGCAGGCCCGCGACGACCTTTTCCGTGCGGCGGGCCTCCTCCGCGTACGCGTCCAGGACGCCGGCGAGCGTCTCACCGGGCAGCATCCGGAAGCCTTCGGCCCAGCGCGCGAAGTCCTCTTCCGTCATCGCCGTGAAGTCCGGCATCGCGGACGGACCCTCGAGGATGAAGTCCACCCAGCTCCGCTCGACCGCGGTGACGTGCTTGATCAGGCCGCCCAGGCACAGCTCGCTCTTCGTCGTCCGCAGGCCCGCCTGCTCGTCGGTGAGGCCACGCGTGGTGAACCGCAGGAATTCCCGGTGCTTGGCGAGCGTCTCAAGCAGGTCGGCGCGCTCGCCCGTGACGACGAGGGTCTCGGCGGACTCGTCGGTGGTCAGCTGGTTCACGGTCATGGTCTCCGCCTTCGTCAGTCAGTTCGGTGATCTCGTGCGCTGGGTGCCGTACACGTCCGGCGCGACGAGAGACACGTTTAGAAGCCATATAGGTCGGATCTGGTCCTACCTCGCTCGAACCGCCGGGACGTCACTCGGATGACTGCACTCCGTTCTCGCGCGGAACCTTGTCAGTCCGCAGCCGCTCCCTTACGGTCGCGCACACAGACGGAAAGCGCTTTCTCCATCGAGAGGTCAGGCCCACCCCGCCCACCCTCATCGATGCCACTGACATGCCCCTGACAGCTTCCATGACAGTGAACGACGAAAGGCGGAACGACCATGAGACGAGCAGTCGCCGTACGGCTCTCCGCGTTACTGGCCGCCGGGGCCCTGACGGCCGCCACCGGCGTGGCGCTGTCCACGACCACCGCGTCCGCCGCCGCTGCCGGAGGGGTCACCGGCTACGCGACCCAGAACGGCGGGACGACCGGCGGGGCGGGCGGGCAGACGGTCCGCGCCACCACCGGCACCGCCATCCACCAGGCCCTCTGCGGCCGGGCCAACAGCTCCACCCCGATCACCATCCAGGTCGAGGGCACCATCAACCACGGCAACACGACCAAGGTGTCCGGCTCCAGCTGCAACACCGCCGCCGACAAGATCGAGCTGAAGCAGATCAGCAACGTCACCATCGTCGGCGTCGGCAACGGCGCGGTCTTCGACCAGCTGGGCATCCACATCCGTGAGGCGAGCAACATCGTCATCCAGAACGTGACGGTCAGGAACGTCAAGAAGTCCGGCTCGCCCACGTCGAACGGCGGCGACGCCATCGGCATGGAGAGCGATGTCAGGAACGTCTGGGTGGACCACGTCACGCTGGAGGCGTCCGGCGGCGAGTCCGAGGGCTACGACGGCCTGTTCGACATGAAGGACAACACCCAGTACGTCACGCTGTCGTACAGCGTGCTGCGCAACTCCGGGCGCGGCGGCCTCATCGGCTCCAGCGAGAGCGACCGCTCCAACGGGTACGTGACCTTCCACCACAACCTGTACGAGAACATCGACTCCCGCGCGCCCCTGCTGCGCGGCGGCATCGCGCACATGTACAACAACCACTACAAGCGGCTGAACGACTCCGGCATCAACTCCCGCGCCGGCGCCCGCGCCAAGGTGGACAACAACTACTTCGAGGACTCCAAGGACGTCCTCGGCACCTTCTACACCGACGAGGCCGGCTACTGGCAGGTCGGCGGCAACGTCTTCGACAACGTCACGTGGTCCTCGCGCAGCGGCGACCACAACCCGGCGGGCCCGAACCCGACGTCGAACACGTCCGTGAGCATCCCGTACGGCTTCACCCTCGACGGCGCGAACTGCGTCCCGAACGTGGTGGCGCAGACGGCGGGCGCGGGCAAGGGCCTGAAGGTGTCGAACGGGAGCTGCACCCCGCAGAGCCCGGACCCGACCGACCCCGGCCCGACGGACCCGGGTGAGCCGACCGACCCCGGTCCCACCGACCCGCCCGCCGGCACCAACCTGAGCCTCGGCGCGGGCGCGGACGGCTCCTCCAAGGCGTCCGGCACCAGCTACGGCAACGTGGTGGACGGCAACACGAGCACGTACTGGTCGCCGTCCGGCTCGACCGGCTCGGTCTCGGTGAAGTGGGGCTCCGCCACCACCGTGTCCAAGGTGAACGTCCGCCTGGCCTCCGGCTCCGGCACGATCGGCGCCTACCGCCTGCTCAACCACGACACGGGCGCGGTCCTGGCCACCGGCAGCGGCTCGGGCACGGTCGCCTTCTCCCCGGTCTCCCTGAAGAAGATCACCCTGGAGATCACCAACGCCTCGGGCACCCCGCGCATCGCGGAGTTCGAGACGTACGCGAGCTGAGCCGCCGGGGTCCGCATCGAGCGGCCATGCCGTCGTGGTACACGAGCTGTACCATGGCGGCATGGCACTCAAGCGGACGAACGTCTACGCGGACGACGGCGACCTGCACCTCATCAAGGAGGCGGCCGCCCGACTCGGGGTGTCGGAGGCGGAGATAATCCGCGAGGGCATCCACCGCATCGCGCTCGCGCACCGGGTGTGGGACGAGCCGTTCGTCTCCGACGAGGAGACCTTCGACCTCGGAGACTCCGTCGAGAAGGACGACATCCGCTCCGCGGTGACCCGGGGGCACGAGGACCGGGAGCGGCGGAACAGGGGTACCGCCGCTTGATCGCCGTCGCCGACACCTCCGGCATCCTCACCTTGTTCAACCGCTCCGACCCGGACCACCACGCCGCTCGGAAGGCCGCGGACCAGTGCGGCTTCCTGGTCGCCAGTCCGCTCGCGCTGACCGAGGTGCACCAGGTCGCCACCGTCCGTGCCGGGCGCGGGGCCGCCGACGCCATCCTCCGCACCCTCACCGAGCGGGTCCGGCAGATGCGGCTGGTCCTCGCCCCGACGACGCCGGAAATTCTGGACGCCGCCCTGACCGTCCGCGCCCGGTACGCGTCCCTCGACCTGGACCTCGTGGACGCGGTCAACGTGGCGCTCGCCGCCGAGTACGGCACGGACGCCGTCCTCACCCGGGACCGCAGGGACTTCCGCACGGTGCGGCCGGTGGGAGGCCGGTACGCCTGCTTCCGCATCCTTCCCGACGACCTCTGACGGCGTCCGCCGGAGGCCTCACCCCTCCGCCTGGTCCGTCAGGACCTTGTGCAGCGGCTCCGTCGCGCGGCGGCGGTACTCCTGGACCGCCCAGCCGTTGCCGTCGGGGTCCGTGAAGTGCATGAAGGTCGCGCCGTCGGAGTCGGCGTAGCGGACCGGCTCGGAGATCTCCAGGCCGCGCGCGACGAACTCCGCGTGGGCCTTCTCGATGTCGGCGACGCAGAGCTGCAGGCCCTGGTAGGTGCCGGGGGCCGGGGCGGGGCCCGGGGTCATCTCCCAGATGCTTTGGCCCAGGGCGATCGAGCAGCCGGAGCCGGGCGGGGTCAGCTGGACGATCCGCATGCCCGGCATGACCTCCTGGTCGATGTCGACGTGGAAGCCGACCTTGTCCCGGTAGAAGTCCCGGGCCCGGTCGATGTCGCTCACCGGCAGCGGGATCACTTCGAGGGTCACGTCCATGAGAGCCTCCGAGCTCCTTCGTCGGGTACCGCGTCAGGCGAACCGCCACCGGGTCCGGCTGAACGGCTCTCCCTTACCGAAACCGAAAACGGTGCGCGGCGCCACCGAGAAGACCACGGCGCGGCCGGGACCGTGGTGGAGATGGCCCTCCCTCACCTCGAAGTGCCAGAAGTCGCCGAACTCCTCCTCCCACAGGGCGGCCAGACCGCGCAGACGCGCGTCGTCCGTGACGCGTTCCGCGCGGCCCTCCACGACCACGTCGTAGCCCCGTGCCCAGGGGTTGACGCCGGTGGTCGGCACGACGTGCGGCCGACCGTCGGGACGCACCGTGGAGATCCAGAACAGCTCAGCCTCCGCGATCAGCCGTTCCACCTCCGTCCAGGGCGGCGCTCCGGCCGTCGGGTCGCTGTAGCGGGGGTCGACGCGGCCTTCCGGCGCGGCGGGGGTGTCGGGAACGTCGGTCATGGGAACTCCTCGACGGTCGGAAGGACGCGACCGCGAAGCCGCGGTCTCCCCATCAGACCCCGTCCGGCCCCGGAATTCAGCGCGGGCCGCCCCAGGGCCGTGATCGCGTCCTCCGGATAGGCTCAGGGCCGTACGACCCTGAACCGAGGCACGAGGGAGGCCGGGGATGACGTCGGCGCCGGGGCGCAGGAGCAGTATCTTCACGCGGCTGCTGCGGCACGGCTTCACCGATCCGTCGGCCGCCGAACGCCTCCTCGACAGCCCCGAGCTGGCGACCGTCCGCAACGACCCGGTGCTGCTGGACGCCCTCGGCGGCACCGCCGACCCCGACCTCGCCCTGCACGGTCTGGTGCGGCTGCTGGAGGCGCAGGACGGCGCCACCGACCGCCAGGAGCTGCTGGACACGGTGATAGCGGCCAAGCCGCTGCGCGACCGCCTCCTCGGGGTGCTCGGCGCCTCCGAGGCGCTCGCCGAGCACCTCGCCCGGCACCCCCGCGACTGGCAGGCCCTCGTCACCTACGAGCCGCGCGACCTGCACCCCGGTGTGGAGGAGTTCGAACGCGGCCTCGCCGACGCCGCCGACCCGGTCGCGCTGCGCGTCTCCTACCGCCGCTGCCTGCTCTCCATAGCCGCCCGCGACGTCTGCGGCACCGTCGAGGTCTCCCAGACCGCCGCCGAGCTCGCCGACCTGGCCACCGCCACTCTCCGCGCCGCCCTCGCCCTGGCCGAGGCGGACGCGCCCGAGGACGCCGCGATGTGCCGGCTCGCGGTGGTCGCGATGGGCAAGTGCGGCGGCCACGAGCTGAACTACGTCTCCGACGTCGACGTCATCTTCGTCGGCGAGGCGGCCGGCGACGCCGACGAGGACAAGGCGCTGCGCGCCGCCACCCGGCTCGCCTCGCACATGATGCGGATCTGTTCGGAGACCACCGTCGAGGGCTCCATCTGGCCCGTCGACGCCAACCTCCGCCCCGAGGGCCGCAACGGACCGCTGGTCCGCACGCTCGCCTCCCACCTCGCCTACTACCAGCGCTGGGCCAAGACGTGGGAGTTCCAGGCGCTGCTCAAGGCCCGCCCGGTCGCCGGCGACCTCGCCCTCGGCGAGGAGTACACGGCCGCGCTGCGGCCCCTGGTGTGGAAGGCCGCCGAGCGGGAGAACTTCGTCGCCGACGTGCAGGAGATGCGCCGCCGGGTCGTGGCGAACATCCCCGCCGCCGAGGTCGACCGCCAGCTCAAGCTGGGCCCCGGCGGCCTCAGGGACGTCGAGTTCGCCGTGCAGTTGCTCCAGCTGGTGCACGGCCGCGCCGACGCCTCCCTGCGCAGCGGCACCACCCTCGACGCGCTCAAGGCGCTCGCCGCCGGCGGTTACGTCGGCCGGGCGGACGCTGCCCAGCTCGACGAGGCGTACCGCTTCCTGCGTTCCCTGGAACACCGCATCCAGCTCCACCGGCTGCGCCGCACCCACCTCGTCCCCGAGGACCAGGCCGACCTGCGGCGCCTCGGCCGCTCCCTGGGCCTGCGCACCGACCCGGTCACCGAACTGACCCGCGAGTGGCGGCGCCACACCACCGTGGTGCGGCGGCTGCACGAGAAGCTGTTCTACCGGCCGCTGCTCGACGCCGTCGCCGCGCTGGCCCCCGGCGAGGCCCGGCTCAGCGCGGAGGCCGCCCGTGAACGCATGGTCGCCCTCGGCTACGCCGACCCCGCCGCCGCGCTGCGCCACCTGGAGGCCCTCGCCTCCGGCGTCACCCGCAAGGCCGCCATCCAGCGCACGCTGCTGCCGGTGCTGCTCGGCTGGTTCGCGGACTCCGCCGACCCCGACGCGGGCCTGCTGAACTTCCGCAAGGTCTCCGACGCCCTCGGCAAGACCCCCTGGTACCTGCGGCTGTTGCGCGACGAGGGCGCCGCCGCGGAGAACCTCGCCCGGGTGCTGTCCGCCGGGCGGCTCGCCCCCGACCTGCTGATGCGCGCCCCCGAGGCGGTCGCCCTGCTCGGCGACGGGGACGGCGGCGGCCTCACCCCGCGCTCCCGCGCCTCCCTGGAGCAGGAGGTCCTCGCCGCCGTCCGGCGCGCCGACAACGCCGTCCAGGGCGTCACCGCCGCCCGCGGGGTGCGCCGCCGCGAACTGTTCCGCACCGCCGCCGCCGACATCGTCGGCTCCTACGGCACCGAGTCCCAGCCCGCCGAGGCCGACCAGGGCGCCCTCGTGGACCTGGTCGGGGGCGCGGTGTCCGACCTGACCGCCGCCACCCTCGCCGGCACGCTGCGCGCGGTGGTCCGCGAGGGCTGGGGGGACACCCTCCCCACCCGGTTCACGGTCATCGGCATGGGCCGCTTCGGCGGGCACGAGCTGGGCTACGGCTCCGACGCGGACGTCCTGTTCGTGCACGAGCCGCGTGAGGGCGTGGGCGAGCGGGAGGCGGCCGAGGCCGCGAACAAGGTGGTCGCGGAGATGCGCAGGCTGCTCCAGGTGCCCAGCGCCGACCCGCCGCTGCTGATCGACGCCGACCTGCGTCCGGAGGGCAAGTCGGGCCCGCTGGTGCGCACCCTCGGCTCCTACGAGGCGTACTACCGGCGCTGGGCGCTGGTGTGGGAGCGGCACGCGCTGCTGCGCGCCGAGCCCGTCGCCGGGGACGAGGAGCTGGGCCGCCGCTTCATGGAGCTGATCGGCCCGCTGCGGTACCCGTCCGGCGGGCTGGACGAGGACGCGGTCCGGGAGATCCGGCGGCTGAAGGCCCGTATGGAGTCCGAACGATTGCCGCGCGGCGCCGACCCCAAGCTGCACGCCAAGCTGGGGCCGGGCGGGCTGTCCGACGTGGAGTGGACGGTGCAGCTGCTCCAGCTGCGGCACGCGGCTCAGGTGCCGGGGCTGCGGACGACCCGCACCCGCGAGGCGCTGGCCGCCGCGCGCGAGGCCGGGCTGGTGTCCGAGGAGGACGCGGAGACCCTCGACGAGGCATGGGTGCTCGCCACCCGTGTCCGCAACGCGGTGATGCTGGTCCGTGGCCGGGCGGGGGACACCTTCCCGACGGTGCCGCGCGAGCTGGCCGCCGTCGGCCGCTACCTGGGCTACGGCCCCGGCCACGCGGGCGACATGCTCGACGCCTACCGCCGCACGGCGCGCCGCGCCCGGGGCGTGGTGGAGGAGCTGTTCTACGGCGGCGCTTAGGCGGGCCGCGCCCGGGTGTCAGGGCTGTTTCTGCAGCGGGACGTGTTCGGGGGCGGCGGGCGCGGCCGGTTCCGGGAGGTGCCGGGGGAGCGCGGAGGGGCGGCGGCCGTACCAGGCGTGGGCGACGCCGTAGCCGACGGCGAGGCACAGGACGCCGCCGACCGCGTCCAGCCAGAAGTGGTTGGCGGTGGCGACGATGACCACCAGGGTGAGCACCGGGTACACCAGGCCCAGCACCCGCACCCACGGCACCGAGGCCAGCGCGAAGAGCGTGAGCCCGCACCACAGCGACCAGCCGATGTGCATGGACGGCATCGCCGCGTACTGGTTGGAGACGTTCTTCATGTCACCCGAGGCCATCGACCCCCAGGTCTGGTGGACCAGCACGGTGTCGATGAAGTTCTGGCCGTTCATCAGCCGGGGCGGGGCCAGCGGGAAGAGGTAGAAGCCGACCAGGGCGAAACCCGTGGTGACGAACAGGACCAGCCGGGTCGCCGCGTACCGGCCGGGGTGTCTGCGGTACAGCCACACCAGCACACCCAGCGTCACCACGAAGTGCAGGGTCGCGTAGTAGTAGTTCATCCCGACGACGAGCCAAGTCACCGAGTTCACCGCGTGGTTCACGGACTCCTCGAAAGCCGCGCCGAGTTGGCCCTCGAGCCGCCAGATCAGGTCGGCGTTGCGCAGCGCCTCCGCCCGCTGCTCGGGCACCGCGTTGCGTACGAGCGAGTACGTCGCGTAACTCACCGCGATCAGCAGGATCTCGAACCAGAGCCGGGGCCGGCGAGGAGCGCGAAGACGGCGCAGACGACCCGTCGCCGCCGCCTCCTCGACGGGGCTCGCTGCGGCCGGCTCGCGGCCTTCCAGCGTGGTCACGGTCGCGTCACCCATGGGCACAGAGTCTGCCAGAAAAGACCTCTCGGTCAGATCATCCCCCGGGCGGGTCCGACCCGCATGTTCTGCCCCGGGAACAGGCCGTCCGTCTCCTCCTCGGGCAGGGCGCACCGGCGCCCGCTCTCCGTCTCAGGGACGATTGCGTTCCCCGGGCGCCGACGCCGTCGAGCCCCGCACCACCAGCTCGGGCATGAACACGAACTCGCTGTGCGGCGCGGGCGTTCCGCCGATCTCCTCCAGCAGCGTGCGCACCGCCGCCTGGCCCATCGCCGGGACCGGCTTGCGGACCGTGGTCAGCGGCGGGTCGGTGAAGGCGATCAGCGGCGAGTCGTCGAAGCCGACCACCGAGATGTCGTCCGGCACTTCGAGACCGCGCTGCCGGGCCGCCCGGATCGCACCCAGCGCCATCATGTCGCTCGCGCACACCACGGCCGTGCAGTCCCGGTCCATCAGCGCGCTGGCCGCGGCCTGGCCGCCCTCCAGCGTGTAGAGCGAGTGCTGGATCAGCTCCGTCTCGACCGTCTCGGCGCTCAGCCCCGACTGCTCCTGCACGGCCCGGACGAAGCCCTCTATCTTGCGCTGCACCGGCACGAACCGCTTCGGCCCGAGCGCGAGACCGATCCGGGTGTGCCCGAGGGACGCGAGGTGGGTGACGGCCAGCGCCATCGCGGCCCGGTCGTCGGGGGAGATGAACGGCGCCTGCACCTTCGGCGAGAAACCGTCCACGAGCACGAACGGCACGCCCTGCGCCCGCAGCCGCTCGTAGCGCTGCATGTCGGCGTTGGTGTCGGCGTGCAGTCCGGAGACGTAGATGATGCCGGCGACCCCGCGGTCCACGAGCATCTCGGTCAGCTCGTCCTCGGTCGAGCCGCCGGGGGTCTGGGTGGCGAGCACGGGGGTGTAGCCCTGGCGGGTCAGCGCCTGTCCGATCACCTGGGCCAGCGCCGGGAAGATCGGGTTCTCCAACTCGGGCGTGATGAGCCCGACGAGACCCTCGCTGCGCTGCCTCAGCCGCACCGGGCGCTCGTAGCCCAGCACGTCCAGGGCGGCGAGCACGGACTGGCGGGTGGTGGCGGCGACGCCCGGCTTCCCGTTCAGGACCCGGCTGACGGTCGCCTCGCTCACCCCCGCCTGAGCAGCGATATCAGCAAGCCGTGTGGTCACAGGACCGGACTGTATCTGCCGGTTGTCGCCTTGCACACCGATCGGACGCCTGGTGCGCGCCGTGGGACGGCCCGTGGTGGGCTGCTGGCTCATCGCGATCCCTCAAGTCGTGGTCGGCGTCCGCTCCGCAAGGGATGATTCCCCCGGCGGCAACGGATGGCAAGTGCTTGCAGAGTCTTGCACAACAGTCCGAACCCCAGGCGTACGGGCGGAATCCAGGGTTGCGCGACGGTCGAGAACGGGTCACGGCGGCATAACTGTCGCGGGTCCTTGCAAAACTTTTCTGCAAGGTCTTTCGGAAACGTTCCAACGCTGTTACGTTCACGTCGCCCGGCCGCCGCAACGGCGCAGTCGGCACCTCGCGGGACGGCAGACGGGGCCGTTCCCGCCTCACGGGCTTAACCCTCAAGGAGAACCTCATGCGGCGTGGCATAGCGGCCACCGCGCTGGTGGCGTCCCTCGCCCTCGCGGCGACGGCCTGCGGCGGCGACAGCGACAGCGGCGACAAGGCCGGCGGCCCGGTCACCATCACCTGGTGGGACACCTCCAACGCGACCAACGAGGCGCCGACGTACAAGGCCCTGGTCAAGGAGTTCGAGGCCGCCAACAAGGACATCAAGGTCAACTTCGTCAACGTGCCGTTCGACCAGGCGCAGAACAAGTTCGACACCGCCGCCGGTTCCAAGGGCGCCCCCGACGTGCTGCGCTCCGAGGTCGGCTGGACCCCCGCGTTCGCCAAGAAGGGCTTCTTCCTGCCCCTCGACGGCACCGAGGCGCTCGCCGAGCAGGACAAGTTCAAGCCCAACCTGCTCGAGCAGGCCAAGTACGAGGGCAAGACCTACGGCGTCCCGTTCACCACGGACACCCTCGCGTTCGTGTACAACAAGGCGCTGTTCGCCAAGGCCGGCGTCGAGGCCCCCAAGACCTGGGACGACCTGAAGAAGGCCGCCGCCACGATCAAGGCGAAGACCGGCGTCGACGGCTACTGGGGCTCCACGGCCGGCTACTACGCCCAGCCGTTCCTCTACGGCGAGGGCACCGACATGGTCGACGCCGAGGCCAAGAAGATCACGATCAAGTCCGCCGAGGCCGAGAAGGGCTACGGCACCTGGCTGAGCCTCTTCGAGGGCAAGGGCCTGCACAAGGCCGACGTGACCGCCGACGCCTACGCCCACATCCAGGACGCCTTCGTCAACGGCAAGGTCGCCTCGATCATCCAGGGCCCGTGGGAGATCACCAACTTCTACAAGGGCTCCGCCTTCAAGGACAAGAACAACCTCGGCATCGCCACCGTCCCGGCCGGCTCCGCGGGCAAGGCGGGCGCCCCCACCGGCGGTCACAACCTCTCGGTCTACGCCGGCTCCAGCAAGGAGAAGCAGGAGGCCGCGCTGAAGTTCGTGAAGTTCATGACCTCGGCGAAGGCGCAGGAGACCATCGCGCTGAAGAACTCCACGCTGCCGACGCGCGACGACGCCTACACCGAGCAGGTCAAGGCCGACCCCGGCATCGCCGGCTACCAGACGGTCCTCTCGGCCGCCCAGCCGCGCCCGGCGCTGCCCGAGTACAGCTCCCTGTGGGGCCCGATGGACGACGAGCTGCCGCAGGTCGCCAGCGGCAAGGAGTCCCTGGACAAGGGTCTGAGCGACGCGGAGGCCGCGTTCACCAAGCTGGTGCCGGACTTCTCCAAGTAATGCCCGTGTGGCCGCCGGACCCGCTTCCAGGAGGGGAGGGTCCGGCGGCCGCCGGCCTGTGTGCCGTACTCCTTGATCATCCAGAAGGTGCCGAACCATGACAGTCGCCATCGACCGCGCGACCGGCAAGCGCCGCGGTGACCGCGCGCCCCGCCCCGGGCCGGGCCAGCGCCTGAAGCACTCCTACCAGAAGCACTGGTACGCCTACGCCATGGTCGCGCCGGTGGCCGTCGTGCTCGGCGTCATCGTCCTGTACCCCCTGGCTTACGGCTTCTACCTCACGCTCACCGACGCGGACAGCCTCAACTCGGCACGCACCATCGGCGTCAACGAGATCGAGGCCACCTACAAGTTCATCGGCCTCGACAACTACGCCGACATCCTGTGGGGCGAGACCTCCTACGACCGGTTCTGGTCGCACTTCATCTGGACGATCGTGTGGACGGCCGCCTGTGTCGCCCTGCACTACGGCATCGGTCTGGGCCTCGCGCTGCTGCTCAACCAGAAGCTGCGCGGCCGCACCTTCTACCGGCTGATCCTGATCCTGCCCTGGGCCGTGCCGACCTTCGTCACCGTCTTCGGCTGGCGCTTCATGCTCGCGGACGCAGGCATCATCAACTCCGGCCTCGACTTCCTCGGCCTGCCCACCCCGGCGTGGCTGGAGGACTCCTTCTGGCAGCGGTTCGCGGCGATCATGGTCAACACCTGGTGCGGTGTGCCGTTCATGATGGTCTCCCTGCTCGGCGGACTGCAGTCCATCGACAGCACCCTCTACGAGGCCGCCGAGATGGACGGCGCGAGCGCCTGGCAGCGGTTCCGTCACGTCACGCTGCCCGGCCTGCGCTCGGTCAGCTCCACCGTGGTGCTGCTCGGCATCATCTGGACGTTCAACCAGTTCGCGATCATCTTCCTGCTGTTCGGCAACACCGCCCCGGACGCGCAGATCCTCGTGACCTGGGCCTACCAGCTCGGCTTCGGACAGCAGCCGCGCGAGTTCGCCGAGTCCGCGGCCTACGGCATGCTGCTGCTGGCCGTCCTGATCGTCTTCACGTCCTTCTACCGCCGCTGGCTGAACCGCAACGACCAGCAGCTCGCGATCTGAGGCGGGAGTCTTCATGAGCACCTCGACCCTCCCCACCGCCGCCGAGGCCGGCCCGCCCGCCGGCGAGCGGACCGCCGCGCCCCGCAAGGGCCGCCGGCGCGGTGAGGTCAGCCCCCTGGGCCGCCTCACCTCCCACGGCATCCTGATCGTGGCCAGCCTGATCGCGCTGTTCCCGGTCGCCTGGCTGGTGTTCCTGTCCCTCGGCCCCGACAAGGACGACTATCTGCGTCCCGGCGGGATCTGGGGCAAGATGACACTGGACAACTACTCGTTCGTGCTGCAGAACACGAACTTCTTCGACTGGCTGAAGAGCTCGCTGATCGTGTCCCTCGGCACCACGGTCATCGGCGTCCTGGTGGCGGCCACCACCGGCTACGCGGTCTCCCGTATGCGCTTCCCGGGCTACAAGAAGTTCATGTGGGTACTGCTGGTCACCCAGATGTTCCCGGTGGCCGTGCTGATGGTCCCGATGTACCAGATCCTGTCGGACCTCCAGCTCATCGATACCTACTTCGGCCTGATCCTCGTGTACTGCTCCACGGCGGTGCCGTACTGCGCCTGGCTGATGAAGGGCTATTTCGACACCATCCCGTTCGAGATCGACGAGGCGGGACGCGTCGACGGACTGACCCCGTTCGGCACGTTCACGCGGCTGATCCTGCCGCTCGCCAAGCCGGGACTCGCGGTCGCCGCGTTCTACAGCTTCATCACCGCGTTCGGCGAGGTCGCCTTCGCCACGACGTTCATGCTCGACGACAAGAAGTACACGCTGGCGGTGGGTCTGCAGAGTTTCGTGAGTGAGCACGATGCTCAGCGGAATCTGATGGCCGCGACGGCTGTGCTGATCGCGATACCTGTGTCCGCGTTCTTCTATCTCGTGCAGAAGAATCTCGTCGCCGGCCTGACGGCCGGTGGCACCAAGGGGTAGGTCCGGGGGACTTCTGCCGTCGGCCGGCTGCGGCGTTCGTCGTGGCTGGTCGCGCCCACGCGGCGGAGCCGCACATCGACAGAGCCCCGCGCCCCTTAGGGGGCGCTGCCCCTCCCTGGGTCCGAGGCGGTCGCGTGGCCATCCGACCCCGCTGTCATCGCGGCCGCCTCGTCTTTTCGACCCCGCCCCCACTCCGCTTTCACGCCCGAACTCGTATCAAGGACGACATGAGCCAGCACTCCGCCGCCCCGGCCCCGACCCCCACGACCGACTCGGCCGTCGCCACCGTCGCGCGGCGCCGTGACTGGTGGCGGGACGCGGTGATCTACCAGGTGTACCCGCGCAGCTTCGCCGACAGCAACGGCGACGGCATGGGCGACCTGGAAGGCATCCGCTCCCGTCTGCCGTACCTGCGCGACCTCGGTGTGGACGCCGTCTGGCTGAGCCCCTTCTACGCATCGCCGCAGGCCGACGCCGGTTACGACGTCGCCGACTACCGCGCCGTCGACCCGATGTTCGGCACCCTGCTCGACGCGGACGCGCTGATCCGCGACGCGCACGCGCTGGGCCTGCGGATCATCGTGGACCTGGTGCCCAACCACTCCTCCGACCAGCACGAGTGGTTCAAGCGTGCCCTCGCCGAGGGCCCCGGATCGCCGCTGCGGGAGCGCTACCACTTCCGTCCCGGCAAGGGCGAGAACGGCGAACTGCCGCCCAACGACTGGGAGTCGATCTTCGGCGGCCCGGCCTGGACCCGGGTCACCGAGCCCGACGGCACCCCCGGCGAGTGGTACCTGCACCTCTTCGCGCCCGAGCAGCCCGACTTCAACTGGGAGCACCCCGCGGTCGGCGACGAGTTCCGCTCCATCCTGCGCTTCTGGCTGGACATGGGCGTGGACGGCTTCCGCATCGACGTGGCCCACGGCATGGTGAAGGCCGAGGGCCTGCCGGACCTGGGTTCGCACGACGAGCTGCGGATGCTGGGCAACGATGTCACCCCGTTCTTCGACCAGGACGGCGTGCACGACATCTACCGGCAGTGGCGTCTGATCCTCGACGAGTACAGCGGTGAGCGGATCTTCGTCGCCGAGGCGTGGACGCCGACCGTCGAGCGCACCGCCAACTACGTCCGCCCGGACGAGCTGCACCAGGCGTTCAACTTCCAGTACCTGGCGACCCACTGGGACGCGGCCGAGCTGCGCGAGGTCGTCGACCGGACCCTGGACTCGATGCGCCCGGTGGGGGCCCCGGCCACCTGGGTGCTGTCCAACCACGACGTCACCCGGCACGCCACCCGCTTCGCCAACCCGGCCGGCCTGGGCACCCAGATCCGCGAGGCCGGCGACCGTGAGCTGGGCCTGCGCCGGGCCCGCGCGGCGACCCTGCTGATGCTGGCGCTGCCCGGCTCGGCCTACGTCTACCAGGGCGAGGAGCTGGGCCTGCCGGACGTCGTCGACCTGCCGGACGAGGTGCGCCAGGACCCGGCGTACTTCCGGGGCGCGGGCCAGGACGGCTACCGCGACGGCTGCCGGGTGCCGATCCCGTGGACCCGCGAGGGCTCCTCGTACGGCTTCGGCGACGGCGGCAGCTGGCTGCCGCAGCCGGAGGGCTGGGGCGAGCTGAGCGTCGAGGCGCAGACCGGGGTGCCCGGCTCCACGCTGGAGCTGTACCGCTCGGCGCTCGCCGTGCGCCGCGAGCAGGCGGACCTGGGCGCGGGTGACGCGGTGGAGTGGCTGTCGGCGCCCGAGGGCGTGCTGGCCTTCCGGCGCGGGGACTTCGTGTGCGTCGCCAACACCACGGGAGCCCCGGTGACCGTGCCCGCCCACGGACGGGTGCTGATCGCCAGCGGAGAGGTGGAGGAGACGGGCGGCGAGGCCGTGGTCGCGGCCGACACCACCGTGTGGTGGACGACGGCCTGACGGTCGTACGTCTCGCAACTTTTTTCCTTCAAGTTGGTACGGCCCGCTGCCCTTTCGGGTTGCGGGCCTCTAACATCTGCGTTGCCGCAAGGTTGCTGAACTTTTCTGCAAGAAGCTTCAACCACCCTGTGGCGGTACTCCCCACACCCTTCGATGAAGAAGGATCCCCACATGGCACGCAGAACCCTCGCCGGGATCGCCGCCCTCGCGGCCGCCTCGGCTGTCATGACCCCGACAGTGGCTGAGGCGTCCCCGCCCGGCTCCAAGGACGTCACGGCCGTCCTCTTCGAATGGAACTTCGCCTCCGTCGCCCGCGAGTGCACCACCACCCTCGGCCCCGCGGGCTACGGATACGTGCAGGTCTCCCCGCCCGCCGAGCACATACAAGGTTCGCAGTGGTGGACCTCGTACCAGCCGGTGAGCTACAAGATCGCCGGACGTCTGGGCGACCGCACCGCCTTCAAGAACATGGTGGACACGTGTCACGCGGCCGGGGTGAAGGTCGTCGCCGACACCGTCATCAACCACATGTCCGCCGGCAGCGGCACGGGCACCGGCGGCTCGTCGTACACGAAGTACGACTACCCGGGCCTGTACTCGTCCTACGACTTCGACAACTGCACGTCGGAGATCAACAACTACGGCGACCGCTGGAACGTCCAGAACTGCGAACTGGTCGGCCTGTCCGACCTCGACACCGGCGAGGAGTACGTCCGCAAGACCATCGCCGGGTACATGAACGACCTGCTCTCCCTCGGTGTGGACGGCTTCCGCATCGACGCGGCCAAGCACATCCCGGCCGCCGACCTCGCCAACATCAAGTCCCGCCTGACCAACCCCTCCGCCTACTGGAAGCAGGAGGTCATCTACGGCGCCGGCGAGGCCGTCCAGCCCGGCGAGTACACCGGCACCGGAGACGTCCAGGAGTTCCGCTACGCCTACGACCTCAAGCGGGTCTTCAACAACGAGAACCTCGCCTACCTGAAGAACTACGGCGAGGGCTGGGGCTACCTGAAGAGCGGCTCCGCCGGAGTCTTCGTCGACAACCACGACACCGAGCGCAACGGCTCCACGCTCAGCTACAAGGACAACGCCAACTACACCCTGGCCAACGTCTTCATGCTGGCCTGGCCCTACGGCGCCCCGGACATCAACTCCGGCTACGAGTTCACGAACCACGACGCCGGACCGCCCAACGGCGGGCGCGTGGACGCCTGCTGGCAGAGCGGCTGGAAGTGCCAGCACAACTGGCCGGAGATCAGGTCGATGGTCGGCTTCCGCAACGCCACCCGCGGCCAGGCCGTCACCGACTGGTGGGACAACGGCGGCGACGCCATCGCCTTCGGCCGGGGCAGCAAGGGCTTCGTGGCGATCAACCACGAGTCCGGCTCCCTGACCCGCACCTACCAGACCTCCCTCCCGGCGGGCACGTACTGCGACGTGCAGAGCAACAAGCCGGTGACGGTGGACGGTTCGGGCCGGCTCACCGCGACCCTCGGCGGCAACACCGCCCTCGCGGTGTACGCGGGCAAGAGCAGTTGCTGAAGCACTGACTGAGACGTCCGGCGGCCCGTCCCGCGGCCGCCGGACGTCGGCGTGCCCTCCTCGGCCGCCGGACTCGTCCGCCACTGCCCGGAAAGCTCCCGCTGGAAGTTCTTGCCGACGCTTTCACGGCTATTGCTGTAAGGCTTTCAACGACGGTACCGTCACGCCGACGCTCCGGTGATGTGGCCGAAACAGGCCCCGCCGGGGTGTGGGGTCGGACCCAATGAGCCGTAAGCGCAAGGAGTTCACGCCTTGATACCCAGATGGCCCGCGCCCCCGGGGCGCCGCACCGCGCGGGGCCGCCGCGTCGCCGCCGTCACGGTGGCCGCGCTCGCCGCGGCACTCGTGCAGCCGGTCGCCGCCCGAGCCGCCACCCCGCCCGCGCCCCCCTCGGACGCGAAGCTCGCCTCCTCCCCGGCGCGCCACGACCTGACGCGGGAGCAGTTCTACTTCGTCCTGCCGGACCGCTTCGCCAACGGCGACCCGAAGAACGACCGCGGCGGACTGACCGGTTCGCGCCTCACCCACGGGTACGACCCCACCGACAAGGGCTTCTACCAGGGCGGCGACCTCAAGGGCCTCACCCAGAAGCTCGACTACATCAAGGGGCTCGGCACCACCGCCATCTGGATGGCGCCGATCTTCAAGAACCAGCCCGTGCAGGGCACCGGCGAGGACGCCTCCGCCGGCTACCACGGGTACTGGATCACCGACTTCACCCAGGTCGACCCGCACTTCGGCACCAACAAGGACCTCGAGACCCTCATCGACAAGGCCCACGCCAAGGGCATGAAGGTCTTCTTCGACGTCATCACCAACCACACCGCCGACGTCGTCGACTACGAGGAGAAGTCCTACGACTACCTCTCCAAGGGCGCCTTCCCGTACCTGACGAAGGACGGCGTGCCCTTCGACGACTCCGACTACGCCGACGGCTCGAAGAAGTTCCCGCGCGTGGACGCCGGCACCTTCCCGCGCACCCCCGTGGTGCCCGCGGCGAAGAAGCGGCTGAAGGTGCCGTCCTGGCTCAACGACCCGGCGATGTACCACAACCGCGGCGACTCCACCTTCGCCGGCGAGTCCGCCGAGTACGGCGACTTCTCCGGCCTCGACGACCTGTGGACCGAGCGTCCCGAGGTCGTCGACGGCATGGAGAAGATCTACCAGCGGTGGGTGAAGGACTTCGACATCGACGGCTTCCGGATCGACACCGTGAAGCACGTCAACATGGAGTTCTGGACCCAGTGGGCCACCGCCCTCGACGCCTACGCGGCGAAGCGCGGCCGGGACGACTTCTTCATGTTCGGCGAGGTGTACTCCTCCGACACGGACGTCACCGCCCCCTACGTCACACAGGGCCGGCTCGACGCCACCCTCGACTTCCCCTTCCAGGAGGCGGCCCGCACGTACGCCTCCCAGGGCGGCAGTGCCAAGAAGCTCGCCTCGGTCTTCGGTGACGACTACAAGTACACGACCGACAAGGCCAACGCGTACGAGCAGGTCACCTTCCTCGGCAACCACGACATGGGCCGCATCGGGACGTTCCTGAAGCAGGACAACCCGGAGGCGTCCGACGCGGAGCTGCTGAAGCGGGACATGCTCGCCAACGAGCTGATGTTCCTCAGCCGCGGCAACCCGGTCGTCTACTACGGCGACGAGCAGGGCTTCACCGGCGCCGGCGGCGACAAGGACGCCCGCCAGACCCTCTTCGCCTCCCGCACCGCCGACTACCTCGACGACGACCTGATCGGCACCGGCCGCACCCACGCCGAGGACACCTACGACACCCGCTCCCCGCTCTACCGGCAGATCAGCGCCCTCGCCAAGCTCCGCAAGGCGCACCCGGCGCTGACCGACGGCGTCCAGCAGGAGCGGTACGCCGACGACGGTCCCGGCGTCTACGCCTTCTCGCGCACCGCCACCGGCAAGGACACCACCGAGTACGTCGTCGCCTTCAACAACGCCGCCGAGGCGAAGAAGGCCACCTTCGCGACCGGCTCCGCCCGGATGACGTTCAAGGGTATCCACGGCACCGATGCGACCGTGCGCAGCGACGCGGACAGGAAGATCACCGTCTCCGTCCCGGCCCGCTCCGCGATCGTCCTCAAGGCCGCCGCCCCGCTCGGCAAGCCTGCGGCGAAGCCCACGCTCACCCTGAAGGCTCCCGAGGCGGGCGCCACCGGCACCGTCGAGGTCACCGCCGACGTCCAGGGCGGTCAGCTCAACCGCGTCGTCTTCGCCGCCCAGACCGGCAACGGCACGTGGCAGACGCTCGGCTCCGCCGACCACGCCCCCTACAAGGTCACCCACACCGTCGGCACGGACGTCCCGGCCGGCACCGCCCTGCGCTACAAGGCCGTCGTGATCGACTCGGCCGGCCGTACCGCGAGCGCCCTCGCCTCTTCCACGACCGGCACCCCGCCCGCCGAGGAGGAGCCCACCGCCGCCTCCCGTGACTACGCGATCGTCCACTACCAGCGTCCCGACGGCGACTACGACGACTGGAGCCTGTACGCCTGGGGCGACCTCGCGGACGGCGAGGCCACCGAGTGGCCGGCGGGCCACGCCTTCACCGGCCGCGACGCCTACGGCGCCTTCGCCTGGGTCAAGCTGAAGCCGGGCGCCTCCGACGTAGGTTTCCTGGTGGTCGACAAGGACGGCAACAAGGACGTCGCGACCGACCGCACCATCGACGTCACCCGCACCGGCGAGGTCTGGATCAAGCAGGGCGACGACACCGTCACCACTGAGCGGCCCGAGTACCCGGCGCAGGACACCACCAAGGCCGTCCTGCACTACCACCGCGCCGACGGGAACTACGACGGCTGGGGGCTGCACACCTGGACCGGTGCCGCGCACCCCACCGACTGGTCGAAGCCCCTGGAGCCGGTGAAGACTGATGCCTATGGCGCTGTCTTCGAGGTGCCGCTCGCCGAGGGTGCCACCAGCCTCAGCTACATCCTCCACAAGGGCGACGAGAAGGACCTCCCCACCGACCAGTCGCTGGACCTCCGGGCCAACGGCCACGAGGTGTGGCTGGTGAGCGGGCAGGAGAAGTACCTGCTGCCGCAGCCCGCCGGGTCCGCGGCCGCCCTCGACCTGGCCACCTCCAAGGCGGTCTGGATCGACCGCTCCACCCTCGTCTGGGACGGCTCCGCAGCTGCCGCCTCCACCCAGCTCCTCACCTCCCGCACCGGCGCGGTCGCGGTCAGGGACGGCAAGCTGGACACCGGCGACGCCCGCTGGATCCGCCTGAACAAGTCGTCTTTCACCGACGCGCAGAAGGCGGAGTTTCCCCACCTCGCCGACGGCACCGCCTGGACCGTCGACCCGCGCGACCGTGACCAGGTGCGCGAGGCCCTGCGCGGCCAGGTCGTCGCCACCCAGCGCGCCGCCAACGGTGCGGTACTCGCCGCCACCGGCGTGCAGATCGCGGGCGTCCTCGACGACCTCTACGCCGCCGGCGCGACCAAGGCGCGGCTCGGCCCGGTGTTCCAGAACAACCGGCCCACCCTGTCCGTGTGGGCGCCGACCGCGCGGAAGGTCGCCCTGGAGCTCGACGGCCGTACGGTCGCCATGCGCCGCGACGACGCCACCGGCGTCTGGTCCGTCACCGGCCCCGCCTCCTGGAAGGGCAAGGAGTACCGGTACGCGGTGACCGTGTGGGCGCCCGCCGCGGGTGAGCTCGTCACCAACAAGGTCACCGACCCGTACGCGACCGCCCTCACCACCGACTCCGAGCGCAGCCTCGTCGTCGACCTGGCCGACCGGTCCCTCCGGCCGCGCGGCTGGGACGGCTACACCAAGCCGAAGGCCGTACCGCTCAAGGACGCGCAGATCCAGGAGTTGCACATCCGCGACTTCTCCGTCGAGGACCGCACGGCGAAGCACCGCGGCACCTACCTGGCGTTCACCGACAAGGACAGCGACGGCAGCAGGCACCTGCGCGAGCTGGCGCGGGCCGGCACCTCGTACGTGCACCTCCTGCCCGCGTTCGACATCGCCACCATCCCCGAGAGGAAGTCCGACCAGGCGACCGTCGACTGCGACCTGGCTTCCTACCCGGCCGACTCCGAGAAGCAGCAGGAGTGCGTCGCGAAGGCCGCCGGCAAGGACGCCTACAACTGGGGGTACGACCCGTACCACTACACGGTCCCCGAGGGCTCCTACGCCACCGACCCGGACGGCACCGCCCGCACGGTCGAGTTCCGCCAGATGGTGAAGGCGCTCAACGAGGACGGCCTGCGCGTGGTGATGGACGTGGTCTACAACCACACCGCCGCCCACGGCCAGGCGAAGACCTCCGTCCTCGACCGCATCGTCCCCGGCTACTACCAGCGGCTGCTCGCCGACGGCTCCGTCGCCAACAGCACCTGCTGCTCCAACACGGCGCCCGAGAACGCCATGATGGGCAAGCTCGTCGTCGACTCCGTCGTCACCTGGGCCAAGGAGTACAAGGTCGACGGCTTCCGCTTCGACCTCATGGGGCACCACCCGAAGGAGAACATCCTCGCCGTCCGCAAGGCCCTCGACGCCCTCACGGTGAAGAAGGACGGTGTCGACGGCAAGAAGATCATCCTGTACGGCGAGGGCTGGAACTTCGGCGAGATCGCCGACGACGCCCGCTTCGAGCAGGCCACGCAGCAGAACATGGCCGGCACCGGCATCGCCACCTTCTCCGACCGGGCCCGTGACGCCGTGCGCGGCGGCGGCCCCTTCGACGAGGACCCCGGCGTGCAGGGCTTCGCCTCCGGCCTCTACACCGACCCCAACTCCTCGGCCGCCAACGGCACCCCGGCCGAGCAGAAGGCCCGGCTGCTGCACTACCAGGACCTCATCAAGGTGGGCCTGAGCGGCAACCTCGCCGACTACACCTTCACCGACACCAGCGGCAAGGAGGTCAAGGGCTCCCAGGTCGACTACAACGGCGCCCCCGCCGGCTACGCGGCCGCCCCCGGCGACGCCCTCGCCTACGCGGACGCGCACGACAACGAGTCGCTGTTCGACGCGCTCGCCTTCAAGCTGCCGAAGGACACCCCGGCCGCGGACCGCGCGCGCATGCAGGTCCTCGCCATGGCGACCGCCGCCCTCTCGCAGGGCCCGGCGCTCTCCCAGGCGGGCACCGACCTGCTGCGCTCCAAGTCCCTGGACCGCAACTCCTACGACAGCGGCGACTGGTTCAACGCCATCCACTGGAACTGCGCGGACGGCAACGGCATGGGCCGCGGTCTGCCGCCGGCCGCCGACAACAAGGACAAGTGGCCGTACGCCGAGCCGCTGCTCGGCTCGGTGACGGTGGGCTGCCCGCAGATCGAGGGCGCCTCGGCGGCCTACCGGGACCTGCTGCGGATCCGCACGACGGAGAAGGCGTTCTCCCTCGGTACGGCGGACCAGGTGCAGTCCCGGCTGTCCTTCCCGCTGTCCGGGAAGGACGAGACGCCCGGCGTCATCACCATGAAGCTGGGCGGCCTGGTCGTGGTCTTCAACGCCACGCCCGAGCGGCAGCAGCAGCGCGTCGCCGCGCTCGCCGGGACGGACCACCGCCTGCACCCGGTGCAGGCCAAGGGCGGGGACGCGGTCGTGAAGACCTCGTCCTACGCGAAGGCGACCGGCACGTTCACCGTCCCGGCCCGCACGGTGGCGGTGTTCACCGCCGGATGACCGGCTGACCGGCTGCGGCTAGGGTGGGCCCTCCTGACCTGCACCAGGAGGGCCCATGCCGCAGATCACCGTCGACTACTCGGACAACCTGGCGGACGGTTTCGACCGGCCTGCCTTCGCGCGGGACCTGCACTCCGCCGTCGTGGACATCGCGGCGGCGAAGCCGCCCGCGTGCAAGACGCGGTTCCGGCGCACCGAGGACCCGGTGGTCGGTCCCGACAGCGAGGGACACGCGCTGGTGCACGTGCACATCGCCCTCCTCGCCGGCCGCACGGACGAGACCAAGTCCCGTCTCACCGAGGCGGTCCTCGACCTGCTGAGGCAGTACGTCAAGCCCGCCGACGGCCGTACGCTGCACGCCTCCGCCGAGGTCCGCGACCTCGACCCGTCCTACCGGAAGTTCGAGGGCGAGTAGCCCTCAGTACAGGTCGGGGCGGCCCAGCCACGACGGCAGCACGGGCACGCCGTCCTCGTCCCGCTCCGCGAGCTGCTCCGGGGTCGGGCGAGGAGGCGGGGGCGGTGCTGCCTCGGTGGGCTCCGGGGCGGGCGGCTCCTCGGCGACGGGCTCCGGCTCACGCGGCGCGGCGGAGTCCTCCAGCAGCTCCGCCACCGTGAACCGGGTGAGGAACGACCTCCACGCCCCGTCGACGACGAGCAGGAAGCCGTCGCCGTCCCTGAGCAGACGGCGCCGGTCGTGGTTGAAGGGGTGGGCGGGCACGTACGCCCGCGCCCGTCGCTCCAGCTCCGCGAGCGCCTCCTCGCGGTTCCCCTCGACGTGCGCCACCACGGTGGCCTCCGTGTGCTTGCGTTCCCCGGAGCCCACGGTCGTCTCGACGACCAGCCCCCAGGTGGCCGGCGCGGTCACTCCTGCGCCAGGGAGATCATCCGGGCGGCGAGGTCGGTGAACGGGCCGTCGCCCGGTTCCTGCTTGACCAGTCCCCGCAGCAGCGTGGCGAGTTCCTCGTCGCGGGTCGCGGCGACCGCGGCCAGGGCCGCGAAGTCCTGCACCAGCTTGGCCTCCAGCTCCTCGCGCGGCACCCGCCGCCCGTCCAGCCAGATCAGCGCCGTCGACTCCACGAGCGAGATCCAGGAGCGCACGACCACCTCCAGCCGCGCCGGCGCCGGGCCCACCACGCCCATGTGCGCCAGCATCTGCTCGTACGCGGCCTGACGCACCGAGTCCACCAGCGCGTTGGTGGTGGAGGAGCCCACGGCGGGGCCGCCGCGCATCAGGGCGGAGAAACCGGGGCCGTGCTCCTCCACGAAGTCGAAGAAGCGTGCCATCACCCGCCGCAGCCGCGAGCCCAGCGGGCCCTCGTGCGGCTCGGCGAACCGGGACGCCAGATCCTCCGCGGCACGCCGCAAAGCCGCCTCGTACAGGCTCAGTTTGCCGGGGAAGTAGTGGTAGACGAGCGGGCGCGAGATGCCCGCCCGGGACGCTATCTCGTCGATCGAGACCTCGTCCGGGGAACGCTTGCTGAACAGTTCGAGAGCCACGCCGATCAACTGCTGCCGGCGCTCCTCGACTCCCATCCTCCGACGCACCCCGGTACTCATGCGAACACCTTACCGATCGATTCCGGCCTCCCACGGGCCGGACCGGACACCGGTGTTCCCCGGATCACCGCAGCCCGCCGACCGACCCCCCGTCCTCAAGTGTGCCCTCGAGGTCGGCCCGCGCACCCTTCTCGGCGCGCACCGACAGCAGCCGGTCCTTCGCCCTGCCCTCGACGCCGCCGGTCGCCTCCACGGACTCCACCCCGTCGCTGCCGGCCGCGAGCAGGTACCAGGTGCCGCCGGCGGACTTCCACAACACCCCGGCCAGCACGTCAGGTTGCCGGGTCCCGCAGGCGGGCACGTCCTCCGCGCGGGCCGCGACCGCCCCGTACCGCGCGCCCGGGGAGTGGAACTGCGCCAGCACCCGCGCCCCCGTGCCCCGCCAGGTCTCCCCGCGCGTGCACAGCCACCGGGCCCGCCCGTCGCCGTCGGGCAGCGGCTGCTCCGCGTACGCCCAGGCGTTGACGCCGCGCACGCCCGCCGACCGCATCGCCGCCAGCGAGCAGGCGTACGGCTGCCAGGTGCGCCGTGCCTTCTCGCCGGACACGTCCTTCACCTCGCCCGGACGGCCGGTGGTCAGCCGCGCCGGGACCAGCTCGCCGAGGTCGGTCAGCAGCCGGGTGCCGGTGCCGTCGGTCAGCTCCAGCGTGTTCCACGTCGTGCACGGCTCCCGCCCCTGCTCCGAGACGAACGGCCCGGTCACCCCGTCCTCCAGGGGCAGCTCCCGCGCGCCGTCGTCCGGCTCGCGCAGGTCCCGCTCGCCCGCCTCCCGCACCCAGGGGGCGAGCAGGAAGCGGACGTTGCCGTCCGAGCGGCTCAGCACCACCGCGCTCGCCCCGGCCCGCCCGGCCCCGTCGACCCGCGCCAGGTCCAGGGCGGCGCCCCGGGCGCCCTCCTCCGGCTCGGCGTACCGGGCGAGACGCCAGCCGTCGTACAGGACCACCACGCGCGCGGCGTCCACCGTGCCCGCGTACAGCAGGTGGGGCGGACCGGCGGGCCCGCCCGTGGGGGTGCCCGGGGTGGCCGACGAGGTGACGCCCTCACCGGGCCGGGCCCACACGGCGAGCGCACGGCGCAGCAGCGCGCGGTCCCCGGTGAGCGGGCCGCGCGCCGGCCACACCGAGAAGTCCGTACGCTCCGACGTCCTCCACGCCGAGTCCGGCACCCGGGTCAGCTTCGCGGGGTCCAGCGCGGCCTGCGCGGCGGGGTTGCGCGCGTACGGGGGAGCGGCCGGGCCGTCGGCGCCCCAGCCGTCCCCGGGCAGCGACAGCAGCGCCCCGCACACCGCGAGCGCCGCCGCCCCGACCACACCGGCCTTCAGATGCCGCCGGCGGCGCAGCAGGTCCGTCGGCCGGGCCTGCAGCGCACACGGGTCGAACTCGGGGGACTCGAGCAGCCGGTACGGGTCGGGGATGCCGTCGGCCTCCGCGAGCGCGGCGTCCGGGTCCGCGACGCCCGCGCCGTCCAGCACCCGGCGCACGTCGGTGTCCGGCAGCCGCTCCAGACCGCGCAGGACGTGCGCGGCACGGGCCGGTCCGGACAGCGCCGACAGCCGCTGGTCCAGTGCCAGTTCGTCCGCGCCGCCCGGCCGCGGGAACACCGTCAGGCCCCACACCTGCGGCAGCAGCGGCGGCAGCTGGGAGCGCTTCGGCAGACCCCGGCGGCGCAGCGGCAGGCCCGCCTCCAGCGCCGACCGCACCACCTGGAGCCGCACCAGCGCGTAGCCCGGGTCGCCGTCCCGGCCGGCGCTCTGCGCGGGGATCAGCGGCGCGTCGGACCGCCCGCGGGGGAGCGCCCGCTGGACCAGGGCGTGCGCGGTGAGCACCCGCCGGGTGCGGCTCATACGGGACGGCAGCACCAGGTAGGCGAGGCGCACGAGCCGCGGATAGTGCTCGACGAGGGCGGCCTCGGCCTGTTCGACGTCCACGGCCTGACCGGCCGGGGAGGAGAGCGCGGGGGACTGGGCGGCGGCATCCTGTGACTGCACGTTCAGCTGAACGAGCGAACGGGGCGATGGTCACCTGACACCCGCGCCCTTCCGGCCACCGTCCGCGGTCCCGGCACGGTGATTGAGCGCCCGGCGCGCCGCAGCCGTATCGAAGGGCGAGGGCCCCGTGCCGGGGCTCCGAGCGGCATGTCGCCGCCCCACGATGTCGCCGTCAAGACCGGAGGAACACATGAGGGTGACCCGACCGAAGCTCGCGCTGACCTGCGCGGTGGCGGCCCTGGCGCTGGCGGGCTGCGGGTCCGGCGGCCACGGGGAGCACACGGTGCCGCCCACCGCCACCGGCAGCCTGGAGAAGCTGGCCGCCGAGGCGAAGTGCGACCCCGACATGCAGACCGACGCCGACACCATCCGGCAGGCGCTGTGCGGGAAGGGCGACGAGAAGTACGTCCTCGCCACCTTCTCCACCGACCGCGGCCAGCGCGAGTGGCTCAACACGGCGAAGGACTACGGCGGTTACTACCTCGTCGGCCGCAAGTGGGTCGCCGTGGGCGAGGAGAGGACCGTCGAGGCGCTGCGGGCGACGCTCGGCGGCGACCTGGAGGAGGGCTCCGAGCACATGAACCCCGGCGGCAGCCACAACAAGGGCGGCCACCACGGCTGAGCCGCTCTCGCGCCCGGCACGGCGAAGGCCGGCGGTGGGAATTCCCACCGCCGGCCTTCGCCGTTCTCCCTCGGTTCCCTCAGCGGGCTCCGCGGCCTACTGGCAGTCCTGGCCGCTGTTGATGCACTGGACCATCTCGTTCATCAGGTTCTCGTCGAAGAAGTTGATGAAGTCGTTGTGGTCGGTGATCGGCTTGTGCAGCTGCTCCGGGAAGGTGTCCACCGCGTACGGATTCACCAGCTGCCCGTTGTCGGCCTGCGGCGCCGGGATGTTGTCGTACACCAGGCGGACCTGGAGCTGCGGGATGGCCTGGAAGCCGTTCGGGCAGCTGCCGTCCTCGCCGACGAAGGCGACGTGCGTGCGGTGGTTGGCGCTGTCGGTGTTCTGGCCGTCCCAGCAGCTCTGGAAGCTGGACGTCCGGACCACGCCGCTGCCCTCGGGGCAGATCGGGTACTTGTCCGTCACCTGACGGTCCTCGAATCCGGTGCAGCTCCACGCGGTGTTGGCGTTGCCCAGGCCGTTGGTGAAGGCCTTGGCGTCACCGGTGATGATGCGCAGCGCCCGCGGCATCGCGACGACCTCGCTGGTGCGGTTGCCGACGAACTTCAGGTTCACCTCGGTGGGCGCGACGATCTTGCCCACGTTGCCGTCCTGGCCGCCGCCCGGCTGGTCCTGGTCGATGTCCTGCGTACCGTCCTGGATCCGCAGCACGGGCCAGAAGTACGACGACCGGTCGCCCTGGTTCTGGCAGCTCGTGTCGCCGCCCGCCAGGTCCTCGTCGCTCGCGAAGGCGGTGTTGGCCTGGTTGCCGACGTAGTCGTGCTGGTGCTGGGCGCCGTTGCTGACGCCGGGCGCCACGATCACGTTGTCCGAGTTGCGCAGCGCGTTCTCGTTGGTGCCGCAGACGGTGGTGAAGCTGCCGGTCGAGCCGGTGTCACCGTTGGCGGCAAGGCCGTTGGGCAGGTTGCGGGTGCCCGGCTGGACGTCCTCGATGCGGATGAAGTCGTCCGCCACCGGGCCGTTGCCGGCCTGACCGCCGTTGTCCTGGCCACCGCCGTTGTCCTGGCCTCCGCCGTCCTGGTTCCCGCCGTCCTGGCCTCCGCCGTTCATACCGCCGCCGGGCTGATCGGCGGGGACGCCCTGGCAGCGGGCGAACCGGCCGAGGTCGCGTCCCTGGCCGCCGGCCCGCTTGATGTTGATGTTGATGCGGTCCAGGGTGGCCCGGCGCTTGTCCTTCAGCGGACCGAGGATGGCGTTGTCGACGTAGCTCGCGTCGCCCGCCTGCGCCTGACGCGTCTCGGCGAGGCGCGAGTACGCCTCCGTGATCTGGCGGTCGAGCCGGGCCAGTTCACGCGCGACGCCCCAGCGCGCCTTGCGGGGCACCTTGGTCAGCTTCTGGCCGACGTCCGGACAGTTGATCGTGGCGACCCGGGCCTGCCCCGACTTGGTGGCGTTGTGCCCCCCGTTCTTCTCGTGCGCCGAGGCGTAGAAGTTGGCCCAGACCAGACCGCCCCCACCGATCGCCAGGGCCGCCGCCCCGGCTATCACCTTGGTGGCCAGCGGTGTACGGCGTTTTCTCGTGTTGCGTCCCATGGAACTCCTCTGACTTCCTTGCGGGGCATCCCTGTGCGGGGCATCGAGGCGCCCGTGAGGGGAAGCGGCGCCCATGAGTACGCGCCCCGCCCCACGGGTGTTCACCCGTCACAGGAATCGGTGCGAAGTCAGTGCGGTTCCGTAGGTTTCAACAGGATTGAGAACACCAGGAGTTGCGAGCCCTCCACCCGGGGTGGTTCCCGGCGTCCGGTTTCACCGGCCGTGGTCGAGATACGCCAGAACCGCCAGCACGCGGCGGTTGTCGTCGTCCGACACCTCCAGGCCCAGTTTGGCGAAGATGTTCGCGGTGTGCTTGGCGACGGCCCGTTCCGTGACCACCAGCCGCGCCGCGATCGCCGCGTTGGTCCTCCCCTGCGCCATCAGCTCCAGCACCTCCCGCTCCCGGGGCGTCAGCCGCTCCAGCGGCCGGTCCTGGGCGGACCGCCGCGCCAGCAGCTGCTGGATCACCTGCGGGTCCATCGCCGTGCCGCCGGCCGCGACCCGCCGCACCGCGTCCGTGAACTGCTCCGCGTCGAACACCCGGTCCTTCAGCAGATAGCCCACGCCCCCGTCGCCGTCCGCCAGCAGCTCCCGCGCGTACAGCTGCTCCACGTGCTGGGACAGCACCAGCACCGGCAGTCCGGGCCGCCGGCGCCGGGCCTGGAGCGCGCACTGCAGCCCCTCGTCGGTCTGCGTCGGCGGCAGCCGCACGTCGACCACGGCGACGTCCGGCTCCTCCTCGGCCAGCGCCCGGGTCAGCTCGGGCCCGGAGCCCACCGCCGCCGCGATCTCGAAGCCGTGCGCCTCGAGCAGCCGGACGAGGCCGTCACGCAGCAGGAAGAGGTCCTCGGCTAGGACGACGCGCACGGGATCTCCACGGTGACCAGGGTGGGGCCGCCCGCGGGACTGCTGACGGCCAGGACACCGTCGAAGGTACCGAGCCTGCGTTCCACCCCGGCCAGACCCGAACCGGCCCCTACGACCGCGCCGCCCCGCCCGTTGTCCGTGACGGTGATCCGCAGCCGGCCCTCCGCGTGGTGCACGTCCACCCAGATCCGGTCCGCGCCGGAGTGCTTCACCGCGTTGGCGAGCACCTCGCTCACCGCGAAGTACGCGGCCGACTCCACCGGCGCCTCGGCCCGCCCGGACAGCGACACGCTCACCTCCGTGGCCACCGGCAGCCGCAGCGCCAGCGCCCGCACCGCGTCCCCGAGCCCCCGCTCCGCCAGCACCGGGGGATGGATGCCGCGCACCAGCTCCCGCAGCTCCGTCAGCGCCTCCGCGGACGACTGCCGGGCCCGCGCCAGCAGCTCGCGCGCCCGCGCCGGGTCCTTCTCGACCAGCGCCTCGATCGTCCCCAGGTCCATGCCCACGGCCACCAGCCGCGCCTGCGCACCGTCGTGCAGGTCCCGCTCGATGCGCCGCAGCTCGGCGGCCGAGGCGTCCACCGCGTCCCGCCGGGTCTCGGTCAGCACCCGCACCCGCTCGGCCAGCTCGCCCGCGCCCGGCGCCAGCACGGCCCGGGCGAGCAGGAAGTGCGCGCGCAGCAGACGCACGGCGGTGACGTGCCCGGCCAGTAGCAGCGCCAGGGCGAGTGCTCCGGCGGCCAGCGCGGTCGCCTGCCCGGACACCGGCACGAAGCCGTACCACCACGGGTCCGGCAGCACCCGCCACAGTCCGGCCGCCACCACGAACCCCTCCAGCGGATAGACGAGCAGGGCGGCCGTCAGCACGGCGGTGACGAACCCGGCCGTCATGTCGACCAGCAGCCACAGCAGATCCCGCCAGGTCGCCGGGTCGCCCAGCATGCCGAACGTCCGGGCCCACGGGTTCGCGTCCTCGGGCAGCCGCTTGTACACGCGCGGGATGCGCACCCCGCCCCACTCCGCCGCCAGCACCCGCCGCAGATCCGCGAACGCCCGCACGCCCCGCAGCACGTACGGCGTGGTGACGATGCCGACCCCGACCGGGATCAGCGCGACCGACACCACCGCCGTCACGAAACACACCACCGCGCCCGGCAGCGACACCAGCGCCAGCGCGAGCCCCCGCACCGCCGCGAGCGGGAAGCCCCGCGCCGCGCTCACCCCGCCGTGTACGTCCGTCGCCGTCGTCATGGACCCAGTCTCGCCGTCACAGGCCGGCCGCACACTGGGCCCGGCCCCCGCCCTCGGGGTGGGGCTGGCTACACCCCGGAGGCGGCGGCCAGCACCTTCGCCTCCACCTCCGGGTCCAGCCCCTTGGCCGTGCGGTCCGGGCGCTGCGGTGCCGTGCCGCCGATCTCCCGCAGCCAGGCCCAGGTGTCGGCGACGGTCTCCGCGACCGGGCGGCAGCGCAGTCCGGACGCGACCGCCCGGGAGACGTCGGCCGAGTGCAGCGCGTCGTGCAGGTCGGTGTGCGGCGGCACCCACACCGGGAGCTGGGTCCACGGCTCCACCCCGGCGTCGAGGATCACCTCGGGCGCCGTCCACCGCAGCTCGGCCGGCCCGCCGGTCACCCGTACACAGGCCTCCAGCAGCTCGCCCATGGTGGCGTGCCCCGACGGGGAGGTCAGGTTGTACGGCCCGCCCAGCTCCTGCCCGGCCGCGTCGAGGATCCACTCCGCCTGGTCGCGGACGTCGACGTACTGCAGGGGCAGGTCCCGGGGGCCGGGGGCGAGCACGGGACCGCCGCGCGCCACGCGGTTCAGCCACCAGGGCAGCCGGCCCACGTTCTCGTACGGCCCCAGCAGCAGCCCCGACCGCACCAGCAGCGAGCGGTCCGCGCCGAAGGCCTCCTCGGCGGCGAGCTCCCCGCCCCGCTTGTCCCGGGCGTAGTCCGTGAGCCCCGCGTCCGGGGAGGCGCCCCCCACCACCGGAGCGTCCTCGCCGTACCCGGCGGGCGGCGCCCACTCGTACACCGAACGGCTCGACACGTACACGTACCGCCCGGCGCGGTCCCGCAGCAGCCTCGCCGTGTCCCGCACCGCGCGCGGGGCGGACGACCAGGTGTCGACGACGACGTCCCACGTGCCCCGGTCCTCGTCGAGCGCCGCCAGGCCGTCCACCGCCGTGCGGTCGCCCAGCAGCTGACGGACGCCGTCCGGCGCCGCGTGCCGTCCCCGGTGGAAGGCGGTCACCTCCCAGCCCCGCCCGAGGGCAGCCTCGACGACCGCCCGGCCCGCGAACTCCGTACCACCCAGCACCAGAAGTCTCATACGGGGGACTCTGCCGCGCCGGGCGGCACGGAGGAAGGGCGATCTGCTGACGGCAGACCGGACCGGGTGTTCAGGACCGCGCCGGCGGCACGTACATGTAGCCGACGCGGCGCACGGTCCGGATGGCGTCGCGGAACTCGGGGCCGAGCTTGCGGCGCAGCCGGGCGATGTGGACGTCGACGGTCCGCCCGTCGCCGACATGGCCGTACCCCCACACCGTGGACACCAGCAGGTCCCGGGTGTGGACCCGGTCCGGGTGCGCCACGAGATGGGCGAGCAGCTCGAACTCCAGGTAGGTCAGGTCGAGGTGACGGCCGCCTGCCTCGGCGGTGCGGCGCGCCGGGTCGACCCGGATCGGCGCGGCGGGGTCGTCCGTCGCGTCGGCCGGCGCGGCCTGCGGGAACGGCGGCTGCCGGTCGGCGGGGACCAGCACCAGGTAGCCGACCATCCGCGGCCCGCCGGGCAGCACGGGCACGGCGTCCGGCGGGGCGGGAAGCAGGGTGGCGCCGGGCGGCAGCAGCCGCGCGACGGCCGCCACGTCCTCCCGGTCGACGGCACGCAGCCGGGCACGGGCGGGCGGGACGGAGGCGGCGGGAACGGGGGAGGAGAGGGAAGGAGTGGTCGCCATGGGACGTCAGCTCTTTCGCGCGAAGGGTTCGTCGAGGGACGTACGCGGTGCGCGGCGGCCGAAGGCCGGGAGGAACTCCGGGCGTTACAGGGCCGGCGCGTTCGTCGCGCGACGACACACCCGGTCGAAGTCGTGGTGCTGACGGGAAGGCCAGAACGGCTCCAGGTCACGTCGACCCGTCGCGTGGTGGGTGCGGAAGCCGGCCATGCGTCCATTGAAGCAGACGGCGCGAGGGGCGCCCACCGTCCGGCGGGCGCCCCTCGGGGGTCGTGCGGCGCGGATCAGACCTGGCCGGCCTTCTCCAGCGCGGTGCAGCAGGTGTCGACCAGCAGACGGGTCACCACGTACGGGTCGACGTTGGCGTTGGGACGGCGGTCCTCGATGTAGCCCTTGCCGTCCTTCTCGACCTGCCACGGGATGCGGACCGAGGCACCGCGGTCCGAGACGCCGTAGCTGTACTCGTTCCACGGGGCGGTCTCGTGCAGGCCGGTGAGGCGGTCGTCGATGCCGGCGCCGTAGTTCTTGACGTGGTCCAGCGGCTTGGAGCCCTCGCCCAGGGACTCGGCGGCGGTGATGATCGCGTCGTAGGACTCGCGCATCGCCTTGGTGGAGAAGTTGGTGTGCGCGCCGGCGCCGTTCCAGTCGCCCTTGACCGGCTTGGGGTCGAGGGTGGCGGCGACGCCGAAGTCCTCGGCGGTGCGGTAGAGCAGCCAGCGGGCCACCCACAGCTGGTCGGAGACCTCCAGCGGGGACAGCGGGCCGACCTGGAACTCCCACTGGCCGGGCATGACCTCGGCGTTGATGCCGGACAGGCCGAGGCCCGCCTTCAGGCAGTTGTCCAGGTGCGCCTCGACGACCTCACGGCCGAAGATCTCGTCGGAGCCGACACCGCAGTAGTAGCCGCCCTGCGGGGCCGGGAAGCCGCCCTTGGGGAAGCCCAGCGGGTAGGCGTCCTTGAAGAAGGTGTACTCCTGCTCGATGCCGAAGATCGGCTCCTGCGCGGCGAACTTCTCGGCGACCTCGGCCAGCGCGGCGCGGGTGTTGGACTCGTGCGGCGTCATGTCCGTGTTGAGGACCTCGCACAGCACCAGGACGTCGTCGCCGCCGCGGATCGGGTCCGGGCAGACGAAGACCGGCTTGAGCACGCAGTCCGAGGCGTGGCCCTTGGCCTGGTTGGTGGAGGACCCGTCGAAGCCCCAGATCGGCAGGTCGGCGCCCTTCGCGTCGTCGGCCAGGATCTTCGTCTTGGAACGCAGCTTGGCGGTCGGCTCGGTGCCGTCGATCCAGATGTACTCGGCCTTGAAGCTCACGGTCCACATCCTTCGGGGTGGGTCTGGGCGCGCTTGGTGCGGATGCTGCGGCGCTGCGGCACTGGGGCGCCGCCGTCGATGCCCCGCAGCTTGTCAACAGGCGATTTCCCGACCGTTGCCCATGTGTGAACCCCGTGTTACCGGGCGCCCGCGTGTCCGGCGCCACTCCGTGAGGGCGCGGGGGAGGGGGGCCGGGTGTATGCGATGGGGCGTGAAGAGGTGAGGAGGTGAAGGCGTGGGGACGGGCAAGCGTGCGGACGTGAAGGGGCCCGCCGCTCCTTCCCCGAGCGGCGGGCCCCGCACCTCACCCGTGTGCGGACGTCACCCCACCTTCTCGATCACGGCCCGCCGGATCAGGAACTTGCCCGGCTCGCGGACCTGCTCGAAGGCGGCGTCGTTGAGCAGCACGCAGCTGCCGGAGACCGAGGTGACCTCCACCGTCGTGGACTTGTTGTTGTCCAGGTTGGTGACCTTGAGCCTGGTGCCGGCCGGGAACTGGTTGCTGGACGCGGCGGGGGCGCCGGCCTCGCCGGACAGGGTGACGGTGGAGCCGTTGCACACCTGCTCACCGGCCACGGCGCCGCCGCCCGCCTGCCCGTCCTGGCCCGCCTGGCCGTCCTGCCCCGCCTGTCCTTCCTGGCCGCCCGCGGCGGGCTGCGACGGGGCGGGCTGCTCCGGCTGCGCCGGCTGGGAGCCCTGAGCCGACTCCCCCACCGCGCACCCGGACGCCTCCTGCTGCACCTTGATCTGCGCGATGACGGCCTCGCGGTTGGCGATCCGCGCCTCGGACTGGGCGTCCGGGTTGGCCCGCTGGCCCGCGATGAACCGCTCGTTGTTGCCGAGTGCGGTGGCCAGCCCCTGGCAGACCGTCGAGTTCGCCGCCGACCTGGTGGTGGCGGCCGGCGGGCTGGCGTTGGACGTGGTCGCCATGACGAAGGCGCCGCCGCCCGCCACCGTGGCCGCGCTCAACAGCAGCGCGAGCTTCTTCTTCGGGCCGAGACTTCTCCTGCGCGACATGCGCGCCTCCAATGGATCGGGGGTGCGTACGCCGCTATGTACGAGATACCGAACGCAGTTGCTCAGCGGGCGGCCCAAGTCGCCGAAGTGGCCTGCATCACAGGGGTGTTGTCCGGTGGGCGCTCAGCGGGACAGCGCGTCCCGTACCGCCTCCTCCGTGCGGGCCACCACCGCCGTGCCGTCGTCGGCGGTGATGATGGGCCGCTGGATCAGCTTGGGATGCGCGGCCAGCGCCGCGATCCAGCGGTCCCGCGCACCCGCGTCCCGCGGCCACTCCTTGAGTCCCAGGTCCTTGGCCGCCGCCTCCTGGGTCCGGGTGATGTCCCACGGCTCTAGCCCGAGCCGCGCCAGCACCTCCCGGATCTCGTCCTCGGTCGGCACGTCCTCCAGGTAGCGCCGGACGGTGTAGTCCGCCCCTTCGGCGTCGAGCAGGCTGATCGCGCTGCGGCACTTGGAACAGGCGGGGTTGATCCAGATCTCCATGCCGCACACGGTACGCCGCACCCTCGCTTGTTCGAATTGTTGGGCCGCCCGCGTGTCCCTCCCGCATCACCCGTACCGACGCCTCAAAACCCAAGCCCACCTGCGTCTTTGATGGCCGAAGCAAGCCTGCCGAATGTCAGTGGCGGCCCGTAGAATGGAAGCAGTGTTCGAGGGAATCGCCGAGGTCGCCGTGGACCCCGGACGACGGCCCCGACCGCGACAGGAGGACCCGTATGCCCGCTGCCGCACTCAAGCCGAAGCCCCTGCCCGTCCAGTCCACCGCGAAGCGACCCGTCCTGCTCGAACTGCCCTGCGCCCCGGTGGAGAAGCGCCCTCTGCCGCCGGGCCGCCCGCGCGAGTGGTACGTCACCCACAACCGCCGGCTGAAGGCGATGCGTCTCGCCATCGCCCTGCTCGACTCCGGCGTGTACCACCCGGGCCAGGCGCGCAACGACACGATCCGCGGCGCCGCCGAACTGATCGGCGTCCACCCGCCGTCGGACACCACGTGCCACATGGTGCGGGCGCTCATGCGCTACAGCCGCTGAGCCGCGGCAGTCAGCGCGGCCGCCGAGCCCGCGTCCGGTGCCGGGCGTCTCCCCGTGGGGCGCCCGGCACCGTCGTGTCCGGTCGGGGCGCGGGCTGAGGCAGTATGGGCGGCGGGGTGCCGACCACCCCGAAGTCGTCGCGGCCGCACGGCACTTGCCCGGCCGTACCCGGTGGAGGAGAGAGGCAGGACGGTTGACCGAGGAGAGCACGGCCCCGGTTCCCTGGATCACGCCGTCCGGCCGGTACGCACGCGTCCTCGGCCGCGCGGTCGACGTCGCGCTCGCCCTCGCGGTCCTGGTCGCGGCGTACGGCTACGCCGGCGACCACGACCTGCTCCTGGGCGCCCTGATGGCTCTCGCCCTGCTGTTCCGCAGGAAGCGTCCCGCCACCGTGATGGCGGTCGTCATGGCGCTGGCCCTCGTGCAGTTCCTCCTGCACGACCCGTCCGGCGGCGTCCCGATGGCGTACGCGCCCGCCGCGTACGACATCGCCGTGCTGTTCGCCATGATGTCGGTCGTCCACCACTCCCGGACCCCCTGGATGCCGTACGCGGCGGGCGGCGCGGTGCTGCTGGCGGCGGCCGCGGCCACGTCCGGGGTGCCGTTCCTGGGCATCGAGCCGAGCGGTGACGGCCAGACCCTGCTGATCTACTGGGGCCTGGCGCTGACCGTGTGGCTCACCGCCTTCGCCCTGCACACCCGCCGCCTCTACGCCGAGAGCCAGGCCGCCCGCGCCCGGCACGCCGAGCGGGAGCAGGAGCAGCGCGTCCGGCTCGCCGCGGCCCGCGAACGCGCCGAGATCGCCCGCGAACTGCACGACGTGGTGGCGCACAGCCTGGCCGTGATGATCCTCCAAGCCGACGGCGCGGGGGCCGTGCTGCGCAAGTCGCCGGACCTGGCGGAGTCCGCGCTGAGGACCATCGCCGCGACCGGCCGGGACGCCGTCGACGACATGCACCGCATCGTGCGGGTGCTGCGCGAGGGCCGCACCGGGTCCCAGGGCGCCGGGGAGGACCGGCGGCTGGTCACCCTCGACGAGATCGAGGTCGTGGCGGACCGCGCGCGGACCGCGGGACTGACCGTGGACCTCTCCGTCGACGTGGGCGAGGGACGGCTGTCGCCGGCGGAGGAGATGACGGCGTTCCGCATCGTCCAGGAGTGCCTCACCAACACCCTGCGGCACGCCGGGTCCGGGGCGGGCGTCGACATCCGCGTCCGCGAGGAGGACGGCACCCTGCTGATCGACGTGACCGACGACGGGGCCGGCGCCCTCGCGGGCAGGGCCTCCGTCGGGAAGTCCGGGGGCAACGGGCTGGTCGGGATGCGCGAACGGGTGGAACTCGCCGGAGGCGCCTTCGAGGCGGGCCCCCGGCTCGGCAGCGGATGGCAAGTACGGGCGTCGGTCCCGGTGCGGACGAGGACGCCGGTGGCCACGCCGACTTCGGGAGGCACGGAGGACGCGGCGACGACGACTCCTGTGAGGACGGAGCGATGACGGGAACCGACAGGCCGATCCGGGTGGCCGTGGTGGACGACCAGCCGCTCATCCGGGCCGGCTTCTCCATGGTGCTGGCCGGCCAGGACGACATCGAGGTCGTCGGCGAGGCGGAGAACGGCCGGCAGGCCCTCGACCTGCTCGACACGGTCGACGCGGACGTCGTCATCATGGACGTCCGCATGCCGGTCATGGACGGCATCCAGGCCACCGAGCGGCTGATGCGCCGCGACGACCCGCCCGGCGTCCTGGTCCTCACCACCTTCGACGACGACGAGGACGCCTTCGCCGCCCTGCGCGCCGGAGCCGGCGGCTTCCTGCTCAAGAACGCCCCCGCCGACCAGGTCGTCCACGCCATCCGCGTCCTGGCCGCAGGCGAGTCCGTGGTCGCCCCGCGCATCACCCGGCTGCTGCTCGACCGCGTCTCGGACCGGCTCGCCCCGGCCAACGGGCAGCCGGAGCGCCTCGGCCTGCTCACCGCCCGCGAACGGGACGTGCTCGGCCTGGTCGCCCGGGGCCTGTCCAACGCCGAGATCGCCGCCGAACTGTACGTCGCCGAGGCCACCGTGAAGACGCACCTGGGCAACCTCATGGCCAAGCTGCATCTGCGGGACCGCGCCCAGGCCGTCGTCTTCGCCTACGAGTCCGGCCTGGTGCGTCCGTCCTCCTGAGCCGCCTCCCCCTGTGGGGGCAGAGACGCACCCGCGCTCTGCCCCCACAGGCGCAGAGCGCGCCCCGCCCGGCGTACCGGACGAGCCGTCGCCGGTCTCCGATCCGTGGCCGATCCGCCTCGGGCCCCGGAATCCCAGACTTCTCAGTGCCGCAGAACG
Source organism: Streptomyces althioticus (assembly GCA_014649355.1). Taxonomy (GTDB): domain Bacteria; phylum Actinomycetota; class Actinomycetes; order Streptomycetales; family Streptomycetaceae; genus Streptomyces; species Streptomyces althioticus. The sequence goes on along the minus strand of BMSW01000003.1, from coordinate 289,415 downwards.
CGGCCGAGACGACACGGGAGGGACCCCATGGCCACCGTCACCGGTACGCCCACGACCCAGCAGAACCGCACGCGCCACCGCCTGATCCTGGGCGCCGTCGCCGGTGCGGCCGTCGCCGCCCTGGCCGTCGGGGGCGCCTACTGGTGGCAGGACCACAACGAGCCGAGCCAGGCGTCCGCCGAGGACTGCCGGCTGGCGCAGCGCATCGTCACCGAGGGCGCGGAGATCGCCGCCGGGCCGGCGCCGGAGGCGGAGAAGTGGTGGAAGGAGACCGGCGACGAGCGCCGCGCCACCATGGACGACGGCTACCTCGGGGCGAAGATCTCCCGCTACGAGGGCTGGGCGCTCCAGACCGCGAAGAACTCCGCCGAGGCGCCGCCCGCGAAGGACGTGAAGAGCCTCCAGGAGGACGCCCGGGGCCACTGCGCGGACTCCGGCGTCACCCTCACCCTGCCGCCGCTCGGCTCCTGACCGGCCGGGGGAGAGCACCGCCATGACCGCCCACGCCGCCGCGAACGGCCCCGCACCCGACGACGTCGTCACCACCACCGCCCTGGTGAAGACCTACCGTCAGGGCGCCGACGAGGTCCGCGCCCTCGACGGGGTGTCCGTCGCCGTCCGCCGTGCCCGGTTCACCGCCGTCGTCGGCCCCTCCGGGTCCGGGAAGTCGACCTTCCTGCACTGCGCCGCCGGACTCGACACCGTCACCTCCGGCAGCGTCGTCCTCGACGGCACGGAGCTCACCGGGCTGACCGACCGGCAGCTGACCCGCGTGCGCCGCAGGCGCATCGGGTTCGTCTTCCAGTCGTTCAACCTGCTGCCGCAGCTCACCGCCTACGAGAACGTCGTGCTGCCCGTCACCATGTCCGGCCGCCGCCCCGACCGCGAACGGGTGGACCACCTGTGCGAGGTCCTCGGCATCGCCCACCGGCTGTCCCACCGCCCCGCCGAACTGTCCGGCGGGCAGCAGCAGCGGGTCGCCGTCGCCCGCGCGCTGGTCGCCCGCCCCGCGGTGGTCTTCGCCGACGAACCCACCGGCAACCTCGACTCCCGGGCCGGCGCCGAGGTGCTCACCATGCTGCGCCGGGCGGTCGACGAACTCGGCCAGACGGTCGTGATGGTCACCCACGACCCCGCCGCCACCCGGTACGCGGACCGCGTGCTGACCCTCGCCGACGGGCGCCTGGCGGGCGACGAGCACACCACCCCCGACGACACCCTCGGGAGGCGGCGGTGAGAAGCCCCTGGCGCGCGACCGTCCTGGGCTCCCAGATGGCCGAACTCCTGCGCAGACCCGGCCGGTTCGCGGCCACCGGGCTGTCGCTGCTGATCGCCGCGTTCGTGGTCTTCGGCGCCGTCATGGCCCAGCAGATCGTCACCGCGACCGTCGTCGACCGGTTCCGCGGCACCCCCGACGCGGTGTCGCTGGTCGTCACGCGGAACGACGCGGCGGACATCGGCGAGGCCGGTCTCGACGCGATCCGGGAGACGCCCGGGGTCACCGAGGCCGTCGGACGGTTCGACGGCGGCGCCCCGGTCGGCGGCAGCGCCGCCGACCGCTACCTCGCCCTCGCCGCGGACCCCGGCACCGGCCCCCTCGCCCGCGTCCGTCCCGTCGAGGGCGCCTACCCCTCCGGCCCGCGCAGGATCGCGGTCGACACCCGGGCCGCCGAGGCGTACGGACTCGTCCCCGGGTCGTCGCTCACCCTGCTCCTCCCCACACCCGACGGCGAGAGCACCCGGCGCGTCCCCGTCGAGATCAGCGGCGTCGTGCGCTCCGCCGCCACGGGCACCGGGGAACCCACCGGATACGCTTCCGGCCCCGACCTGCTGCGGCTGCTCGGCACCCCGGGCTACTCCCGCGTCGACGTCCGCACGGAGACCCCCGGCGCGGCCACGCAGGCGGCGGAGCGGATCCGGCGGGCGGTGCCCGGCGCGGTCGTACGGTCCGGGGACGAGGTGCGCGGCGAGGAGTCCCGCGCCGCGGTCGCCGACGCGAGCGACACCCTGGAACTGGCCGGCGTCTTCCTCGCCGTCGCGGTCGGCGCGGCCGTGCTCGTCGCCACCTCCACCTTCCGCATCGTCTTCGCCCGCCGCGTACGGCAGCTGGCGCTGCTGCGCGCCGTCGGCGCCACGTCGCGGCGGCTCGCGGCGGCCCTCGTCGCCGAGGGCGCGGTCGTCGGCCTGCTGGCGGGGGCGGCCGGTGTGCTCGCCGCCTGGGGCTGCGCGCGGCTCGTCCCGGCGGTCGCCGGCCGGTTCGGGCACGACCTGTCCGCCCCCGCCGCGCTCCCCCTGCCGCAGGCCGCGCTCACCGTGCTCGGCACCGGACTCCTCGCCGTACTGGCGGTCCTGGCCCCGTCCGTCGCCGCCTCCCGCGTCTCCCCGCTCCAGGCGCTCCGCACCGCCACGTCGGAGGGGAGCACCGTGAACGGCGCCGGGCGGACCGTGCTGGGCGTGCTGTGCGCGGCCGGTGCCGTGCTCCTCGCCCGGCAGCAGTACGCGAGCCTGCCCGAACCGGGCGACACGGCCCACGACCGGTTCGCGGCGCTGACCCTCGTGGTGGTCTCCGGCGGACTCGCCTTCCTCGCGCTGATCGCCCTCGGCCCGCTGCTGGTCCGGCCGGTGCTGTCGGCCCTCGCGGTGCCGTTGCGCCGTACGGGCGCGGCGGGCCGGCTCGCCGTCGCGGGCGTCGGGGGAGCGCCCGGCCGGGCCGCCTCCGTCTCGGTCGTGGTGGCGCTCGGCGTCTGCCTGGTCGGCTCGACCCTGACCTGCCTCGCGAGCCTGGACGCCTACGAGCGGTACCGGCGGACGCTGGAGGCGCCCGCGGACTTCCACCTGTACGCGGGGGAGGGCGGGACGCTGGACCGGACGCTCGTCGCCGACCTGGCCGCCCGCCCCGAGCTGGCCGACGTGACGGCGTTCCGTACGGCGGAGGTGGCCGACGACGGCCGCAGCGCGACCGTGACCGACCTGGACCTCACCACCGTCCGCTCCGGGACCGGCCTGACCGCCCGCACCGGCGTCCTCGGCCGGCTCGGCCCCGCGGAGGTCGTCGTGGACGCCGAGCACGCGCACCGCCTCGGCGTGGAGGCGGGCGACCGGGTGACCCTGACGTCCGCGGGCCGTCCCGTGCGGCTCACCGTGGCGGCGACGCTGCCCGGCGCCGGTCCCCACGGCGCGAACTTCTTCGTGACCCCGGCCGACCTCACGCGCCTGGGGGCGGGCCCCGCGCCCACCCTGATCACCGCCGACGCGGCCGGGGACGGCGCGGAAGGCCGCGCCCGCGCCCACCGGGCCGTCACCGAGACCCTGACCGGACCGGAGCGCGGCGACGGCCGGGTCGTCGCCGAGGACGCGGCCACCCGTGCCGGACCGGACGACGACCTGCGGACCATGGCCACCACCGTGGTCCTGCTCCTCTGCCTGACCGTCCTGGTCGCGGTCGCGGGCGTCGCCACCACGGCGAGTCTCACCGTGGTCGAGCGCCGGCGCGAGTTCGGGCTGCTGCGCGCCCTGGGTCTCGGCGGGGCGGCCGTGCACCGCATGGTCACCCTGGAGTGCGCCCTCCACGGCGTCCTGGGCGGCGTCCTCGGCCTCGCGCTGGGCCTGCCGTACGCGTGGCTGGCGGTGCGGGCCGCCGAGGTGAGCGCCCCGTTCACGGTGCCGGCGGGGCAGCTCGCGACGGTCCTCGCCGCCCTCGTGCTGGTGACCGCGGCGGCCGGCACGATCCCGGCGCTGCGCGCCTCCCGCACCCCGCCGACGGTCGCCGTCGCCCGGGGCGACTGAGCCGTGTCAGTACGGGCCGACGCCGGCGTACCCGAGCAGCAGGATCACCGCGACGACACAGCCGAGCACCAGCACCGTCGACACCCACGGGCGGCGCACCGACGGCCGCCCCCGGTGCTCGGGTTCGGCGCGGAACGGCACCGGTCCGGGAGGGTTCTCCTTCCAGCGGGCGGCCAGCATCCGCGCGCGGGCCGAGGGCTCCTTGTGCGCGGCCCCGTCCGCCCACCGCAGATCGAACTCGCGCTCCTCGTCGTCCCGCTCGGACATCCCCGTGACTTTCTCTCGAACAACCGTGTCACCCCCAGGATCCCTCCCCACCGGCCCGGAGGAAAGCATTCCGGACACGGTCCGGGGAAGCGCCGCGACGTCGGGGCGTCAGCCGTCGCCCCGACCGGCTCTCCGCCGGACGGCGGCGGAGAGCCACACGCTCACCAGGACGCTCACCGTCAGCGTCGACGCGAACGCGAGCGAGTCACCCCACGACTTCCCCCTCACCCAGTGCCACACCACCGCACCGAGCCCGTACACACCGGCCGGGTAGGCCGCCGCCGCGAGCCGCCGGGCAGCGGACGCCGTGCGTCGACGATTCGTCATGGACCGGCGTCTACCCGCTCACGGCAGCGTCGAAGAACGGCCTCCGGCAGACCGAAAGGCCGTCGGCCGTGCCCCTCCCCGGTGGGAAGAGCACGGCCGACGGCCCACAGAGGGCCCAGGGGAGCGGTCACCCGCTCCGACCTGGGGCGCTGTCACACGTCGAAGTACAGCTCGAACTCGTGCGGGTGCGGGCGGAGCTGGAGCGGGGCGATCTCGTTCTGGCGCTTGTAGTCGATCCACGTCTCGATCAGGTCCGGCGTGAAGACGTCGCCCTGGAGGAGGAACTCGTGGTCGGCCTCGAGGCGGTCCAGGACCGCGCCGAGGGAGGTCGGGACCTGCGCCACGTTGGCGTGCTCCTCGGGAGCCAGCTCGTAGAGGTCCTTGTCGATCGGCTCGGCCGGCTCGATCTTGTTCTTGATGCCGTCCAGGCCGGCCAGCAGCAGCGCCGAGAAGGCCAGGTACGGGTTGCCGGAGGAGTCGGGCGCGCGGAACTCGACGCGCTTGGCCTTCGGGTTCGAGCCGGTGATCGGGATACGCATGGCCGCGGAGCGGTTGCGCTGCGAGTACACCAGGTTGATCGGCGCCTCGAAGCCCGGCACCAGACGGTGGTACGAGTTCACCGTCGGGTTGGTGAAGGCCAGCAGCGACGGCGCGTGCTTGAGGATGCCGCCGATGTAGTAACGGGCGGTGTCCGACAGGCCGGCGTAGCCCTGCTCGTCGTAGAAGAGGGGCTCGCCGCCCGCCCACAGCGACTGGTGGACGTGCATGCCGGAGCCGTTGTCACCGAAGATCGGCTTGGGCATGAAGGTCGCGGTCTTGCCGTTGCGCCAGGCCACGTTCTTCACGATGTACTTGAAGAGCTGCAGGTCGTCGGCGGCCGCGAGCAGCGTGTTGAACTTGTAGTTGATCTCGGCCTGGCCGGCGGTGCCCACCTCGTGGTGCTGGCGCTCGACCTGCAGGCCGGACCGCTCCAGCTCCAGGGAGATCTCGGCGCGCAGGTCGGCGAAGTGGTCGACCGGCGGGACCGGGAAGTAGCCGCCCTTGTAGCGGACCTTGTAACCGCGGTTGTCCTCCAGCGCACCGGTGTTCCAGGCGCCCGCCTCGGAGTCGATGTGGTAGAAGGACTCGTTCTCCGAGGTCTTGAAGCGCACGCTGTCGAACACGTAGAACTCGGCCTCGGGGCCGAAGAACGCGGTGTCGGCGATGCCGGTGGAGGCCAGGTACGCCTCCGCCTTCTTCGCCACGTTCCGCGGGTCACGGGAGTACTGCTCGCCCGTGATCGGGTCGTGGATGAAGAAGTTGATGTTGACCGTCTTGTCACGGCGGAAGGGGTCGACCCGCGCGGTGGACAGGTCGGGCAGCAGCGCCATGTCGGACTCGTGGATGGCCTGGAAGCCGCGGATCGAGGAGCCGTCGAAGGCGAGCTCCTCGGCCGGGTCGAAGGCCGACGCCGGGATCGTGAAGTGCTGCATCACACCCGGCAGGTCGCAGAAGCGGACGTCGATGAACTTGACGTCCTCGTCCGCGATGAACTTCTTGGCCTCGTCGGCGTTCTGGAACATCCAGCTCCTCCTACTCCCGACCGTCCCGCCGGGGTGGTAGATCGTTCGTGCGGCCAGTGCGGGGGGCACACGCTGCACTCGACCCTAGGGACGGGTCATTTCTCGGGCGTGACCCGTTTGTTTCGCACAAGTTAACCGGCGCCTCTTCCACGGTAGCTCCGGCACACCCCGCCGTCTCCCGGTCATATCCGGTCGCAGTACCGTGGACGGGTGGACAACAGGCAAGCAATCGGATCATGGCTGTCCGGACCGCGCGCGGCCATGGAAGAGGCCGGTGCCGACTTCGGTTACCGGGGTGAGCAGCTGGGGCTGCCGGAGCAGGGACCGGGCTCGATCGCCCGCCCGGGCCGCAGGATCGGCGCCCTCGCCGTGGACTGGGGCCTGTGCCTCCTGATCGCATACGGTCTGTTCACCGACGGCTACGACGCCCGCACCGGCAACTGGGCGCTGCTGGTGTTCCTGGTGCTGAGCGTGCTCACCGTCGGCACCATCGGCTTCACACCCGGCAAGCGGCTCTTCGGACTGCGTGTGGTCGCCCTCGACACCGGCACGGTCCAGCCGCTGCGCGGTCTGCTGCGCTCGGTGCTGCTGTGCCTCGCGATCCCCGCGCTCGTCTGGGACCGCGACGGCCGCGGCCTGCACGACCGGCTGGCCCGCACGGTCGAGGTCCGCGTCTGACCCGGCCCGCGCACACGCCCCGACACGACGAGGACGGGGCGCCGGAATGTGGATTCCGGCGCCCCGTCCTCGTCGTGTCGGGTCCCGCGGGTCTCAGCGGCCCCGCTGACCGCCGCCCTTCGGCAGCTTCATGCCCTTCGGCATCGGCCCCTTCGGCAGCGGCATGTTGCTCATCAGGTCGCCCAGCGCGCGCAGCCGGTCGTTGGTCGCGGTGACCTGCGGGCCGGTGAGGACGCGCGGCAGCTTCAGCATGGTGGTGCGGAGCTTCTTCAGCTCCACCTGGCCCTCGCCGGTGCCCACGATCAGGTCGTGCACGGGCACGTCCGCGACGATGCGGTTCATCTTCTTCTTCTCGGCGGCCAGCAGGCTCTTCACCCGGTTCGGGTTGCCCTCGGCGATCAGCACGATGCCGGCCTTGCCGACCGCGCGGTGCACCACGTCCTGGTTGCGGTTCATCGCGACCGCGGGGGTCGTCGTCCAGCCCCGGCCGATGTTGTCGAGCACGGCCGCGGCGGCGCCCGGCTGTCCCTCCATCTGTCCGAAGGCCGCCCGTTCGGCACGGCGGCCGAACACGATCGCCGTCGCGAGGAAGGCGAGCAGGAAGCCCAGGAGGCCGAGATAGATGGGGTGCCCGATCAAGAAACCGATCGCGAGGAAGACACCGAAGGTGACGATTCCGACAGCCGCGAGTACAAGACCGATCTTCTTGTCGGCCCTGCGGGTCATCTTGTAGGTCAGGGCGATCTGCTTCAGTCGCCCGGGGTTCGCAGCGTCCGCTGCGGTTTCCTTCCTCGCCATGGCATGAAGTCTACGTGTCCCGCGGAGCGCGTTCGACGGCAGTGCCGGGGTGGGCCCGGAGCGGCCGGGCTCAGGGGCGGGCGATCAGGGTCTGGTCGAGGACGCGCTGTGCCTCGACCCGGTCCTTGGCGCGGCGGCGGTCCTCCAGCACGGACGTCCAGGCGTTGCGCCGCGCGGTGCGCTGGCCGCCGCTCATCAGCAGGGACTCGACGGCGCGCAGGGCGGTGGTGAGGGACGGGATGGCGGTGGCGCGGACGGGCGCGGCCTGCATGGTGACGGTCTCCCTCGATGCCGGCGGGCGGTGGTGGCGTGCGGTGATACCAGGGTCACTGCCTGGTGTTACCAGGACGTGACCGACCGGTCAAACAGGCATGAAGCCTTCGCGCCGGGGACCGGAACGCCGACGCGGCCCCGGCCTGTGCCCTCAACTGGGAGGACGGCCGGGACCGCGTTCTCTCGGCCACTACCCGCCGGTAGGGCCTTGTGCGTGAATTCACAGCGTGACGGCGGGGGAGCGGGGCAGGCCCCGCGCCGTGCGCGGTGGTGTCTTCTCAGACCGCCTGCGAGGCGACGAACGCGCCCCGCTTCTCGATCGCCATCCGGTACAGCCGGCCGGCGCGGTACGAGGAGCGGACCAGCGGCCCGGACATCACACCGGAGAAGCCGATCTGCTCGGCCTCCTCCTTCAGCTCCACGAACTCGTGCGGCTTCACCCAGCGCTCCACGGGGTGGTGGCGCACGGAGGGGCGCAGGTACTGGGTGATGGTGACCAGTTCGCAGCCCGCGTCGTGCAGCTGCTTCAGCGCCTCGCTGACCTCCTCGCGGGTCTCGCCCATGCCGAGGATCAGGTTGGACTTGGTGACCAGGCCGAAGTCGCGGGCCTCGGTGATGACCTTCAGGGAGCGCTCGTAGCGGAAGCCGGGGCGGATCCGCTTGAAGATCCGGGGGACCGTCTCCACGTTGTGCGCGAACACCTCGGGGCGGGAGGAGAAGACCTCCGCGAGCTGCTCGGGGACGGCGTTGAAGTCGGGGGCCAGCAGCTCGACCTTGGTGCGGCCCTCGGCGCGGTCCGCGGTCTGCGCGTGGATCTGGCGCACGGTCTCCGCGTACAGCCAGGCGCCGCCGTCCTCCAGGTCGTCGCGGGCGACGCCGGTGATGGTGGCGTAGTTCAGGTCCATCGTGACGACCGATTCGCCGACGCGGCGCGGCTCGTCCCGGTCCAGGGCCTCGGGCTTGCCGGTGTCGATCTGGCAGAAGTCGCAGCGCCGGGTGCACTGGTCGCCGCCGATGAGGAAGGTCGCCTCGCGGTCCTCCCAGCACTCGTAGATGTTGGGGCAGCCGGCTTCCTGGCAGACGGTGTGCAGACCCTCGCTCTTGACCAGGTTCTGCATCTTGGAGTACTCGGGGCCCATTTTCGCCCGGGTCTTGATCCACTCGGGCTTGCGCTCGATGGGGGTCTGGCTGTTGCGGACCTCCAGGCGCAGCATCTTGCGTCCGTCGGGTGCGACTGCGGACACGACCGGCTCCTAGCGATTGATTCTTCGGCGTCTCAAGCGTACGCCCGTGGATGTGAAAGCCCGGACGGCCCTCAGACGCCGGACGCGGTGGCGGCCACCGGGGCCTTCTCGACCGCGCGCGGCCTCAGGTCGGCGTTCTCCAGCACGTCCTTCAGGTGGCGCTCCACGACGGGCAGCACCTCCTCGATCGTGACGTCGCGCCCCAGCTCGTTCGCCAGGGAGGCGACGCCCGCGTCCCGGATGCCGCACGGGATGATCTTGTCGAACCACTTGTTGTCGGGGTTCACGTTCAGCGCGAAGCCGTGCATGGTGACGCCCTTGGCGACCCGGATGCCGATGGCGGCGATCTTGCGGTCCTCGCGGCGCTGGCCGGCGTTCGACGGCGCGTACTCCGGGCCGTTGAGCCGGGGGTCGAACTCCTCGTCCTGCAGCCGCGGGTCGAAGTCCAGGGAGAGCCCGCCGAGGGAGGGGCGCTGCTCGACCGGGTCGCCCAGCACCCACACGCCGCTGCGGCCCTCGACCCGGGTGGTCTCCAGGCCGAACTCCGCGCAGGTGCGGATCAGGGCCTCCTCCAGGCGCCGGACGTGCGCGACCACGTCCACCGGGCGGGGCAGCTTCTGGATGGGGTAGCCCACCAGCTGGCCGGGACCGTGCCAGGTGATCTTGCCGCCGCGGTCCACGTCGATGACGGGGGTGCCGTCGAGGGGCCGCTCGCTCGCCTCGGTGCGCCGCCCGGCGGTGTAGACGGGCGGGTGCTCCAGCAGGATCACGGTGTCGGGCACCTCGTCGGCGAACCGCGCGGCGTGCACCCGGCGCTGTTCGTCCCAGGCCACCTGGTAGTCCACCGCCTCGTCACCGAAGCCCATCCGGACGAACCGCAACTCACCCACGGCAAACGCCTCCCTCGAAGGTCGTCAGGCGCGAAACGCGCCCACGCCACTGTACGACCGTTCGACGGACCTCCGGCTGTCGGTCGTCGCCAGTGCTGTGCGCCCTCAGTCGTCAGCTTCGGACCAATCCTCACACGATCGGATGAATGCCTGTTGATCTCTGCGATCGGGTGCTCACTCTCCGCTACATTCGCGCCGACCACGAGGCCATAAGGGCTGCTCACAGGCAATCCGGACAGACCGCCAGCCGGAAGGCAGGAGACCGCACCGCAGATGACGGAACGACCCGCGCAGCGCACCCCCAACCGACAGCTCGCCGCGCTCATCGCAGAAGCGGGGTTCTCCAACGCGGGACTCGCCCGTCGCGTGGACCAGCTCGGTCTCGAACACGGGCTCGACCTGAGATACGACAAGACCTCCGTCACCCGCTGGCTGCGCGGACAGCAGCCGCGCGGGACGACCCCCGCTCTCATCGCCGAGGTCTTCACCCGGCGCCTCGGCCGCCGGCTCACCGCCCAGGACCTCGGACTGGACGCCTGCGCGCCCGTCTACGCGGGACTGGAGTTCGCGGCCACCCCCGAGGAGGCCGTCGACATCGTCAGCGGGCTGTGGCGCAAGGACTCCGGCAGCCACGCCGAGCTGCGGAAGATCGCGTTCACCTCGGCGGGCCTCGTGGTGCCCAGCCGCGACTGGCTGATCGGACGGCCCGACGAGAAGGTCGCCCGCGCCGAGCCGGTCCGGGTGCCCGCCCAGGGCCGCCCGCCGGTACGGCCCGTGACGCCCGCCGAGATCGCCGCCCGCCGGCGCGGGACGGCCGACCGCGCGCCCGGCTACCGGGTCACCGGCGGCGACATCGCGGCGCTGCGCTCCGTCGGCGAGCTGTTCCGCACCCTCGACGACGCGTACGGCGGCGGCCACGCCCGCCAGGCCCTCGTGCGCTACCTGGAGCACGAGCTGGAGCCTATGCTGCGCGGCACCTACGGCGAGCAGACGGGCCGCCGGCTGTTCGCCGCCGCGGCCGACCTGACCCGGCTGGCCGGCTGGACCTCGTTCGACATCGCCGCGCACGGGCTTGCCCAGCGGTACTTCGTCCAGGCGCTGCGGCTGGCGCAGGCGGCCGGCGACCGGGCGTACGGGGCGTACGTGCTGGTCACCATGAGCCGCCAGGCCGTCTACCTCGGCCACGGGCGGGAGGCCGTACAGCTCGCCCGGGTCGCCCAGCAGGGCATGGGCAGCTCCGCCCCGCCCGCCGTCCAGGCACTGCTGCACGCCGCCGAGGCGCGCGGTCACGGGGTGCTGGGCGAGGTGCGCGCCTGCACGGCCGCGCTGGTCCGCGCGGAACGCTCGCTGGACGCGGCGCGGCCGGGGGACGAGGTGCCGCACTGGGCGCGGTTCTTCGACGAGGCCCAGCTGGCCGACGAGTTCGGGCACTGCCACCGGGACCTGCAGCAGTTCCGGGCGGCCGCTCAGCACGCGGAGCGGTCGCTGCAGTTGCGGGCGCCGGGGTACGCGCGCAGCCGGCTGTTCTGCCGGGTCGTCCTCGCCACCGCGCGGCTCGGGCTGGGGGAACTGGACCAGGCGTGCCAGCTGGCGGCGGAGGCTGCCGCGCAGGCGGGGGAGATGCGGTCGGTGCGGGCGGTGGAGTACGTGCGGGACTTCGAGCGGCGGCTGGAGCCGTACCGGGACGCGGGGCCCGTACGCACGTACCGGGACAGGGTGGCGACCACGTTCGCGTGAGAAGGTCGCACCTCGGTGCGCAGCACCCCAGGGGAGCGGGGTGTCGCGCACCTCGGCGCTTCCGAGGTGCCGCTGCGCCCACCCGTGCCGCCCCAAGCGGCACGACTGCCCGCAGCTGCGGCGCCCCTGAGGGGCGCGGGGAACTGCGCGACCGGCCACGGACGGCCCGCACCCGGTGTCACGCGCCCGGCGGGTGTTCGCGCACCTGGCGCCGACAGGGTGCTGCCTGCGCCCACCCGTGCCGCCCCTAGCGGCACGACTGCCCGCAGGCTGCTGGGGGCGCGGGGAACTGCGCGACAAGCCACGGACGGCCCGCACCCGGCGGGCCGTGTTGGAAGGCACCCGCCGAGGGTGTTCTCACCGTCGGCGGGTGCCGGACCGAGGGGGTCAGGCCGCTCGGGCCGTGGGCAGGGGGTCCGCCGTGTGCATCGGCCGGGCCACACCCAGGTCGGCCAAAATCGCCGTGGCCGCGCGGTCCGCGGAGCGGAGGGCGCCCGCCACCGCCCCGCTGTCGCGGTGGTCGCCGCACACGTACAGGCCGGCCAGGAGCCGCACCGGACGGTGCAGGTCGTGCGGCGGGCGCATCACCGGGACCGCGTCCGCGGTGTGACGTACCGCCAGCGTCTCCCAGCGCGTCGTCGCCACCCCGTACAGCCGCGCCAGGTGCGCCCGCACGGCCGTGTCGGTGTCGGCCGCGGCCGGGCCGAGGACCGTGGAGGTCACCAGGGTGCGGCCGGCCGGGGCGCGGGACGGGTCGACCGCGCTGACGACCGCCGTGTGCGCCACGGGCCCGCCCCGGTCCGCGTCCAGCAGCAGCGAGGTGTCCGTGCCCGGTGGTTCGTCGGTGGTGTGGTGCACCACCGTCACCGGGTGGAAGTCCGGCACCCGCAGCCCCGGCAGCAGTTCCGCCGCGTCCCGCGCGCCGGTCGCGACCAGCACGGCAGCGCACCGGAACTCCCCGTGCTCCGCGGTGGTCACCGAGGTCGTCGAGACCGAGGTGACCCGCACACCCGTGCGCACCGTGCCCGGCGGCAGCGACCGCGCCAGCAGCTGCGGCAGCGCCTCCGCCCCGCCCTCCGGCAGGCACAGCCGCCCGCTCGCGAAGTCCCGCAGCGCGAGGTCCGCCGACCTGCTGGACGTGGTGAGCTCCGGGTCGCACAACAGGGCGGCGAGCAGCGGACGCAGGAAGCCGTCGACGGTGCGGGCGGGCAGCCCCCGGCCGTGCAGCGCCTCGGCGGCGGTCGTCTCCGGGCGGGCCAGCAGCCGCTCCACCGACGTGCCCGCCAGCCGGTTCAGCGCGGCGCCCAGCCGCGCCTGGTCCAGCGCCGTGCCCAGCGGGGCGCCGCCCCGGTTGCGGGGCACGGACACCTGCCGCCCGGGCACGGCGACCGGCCTGCGCGGCCCCGGCAGGGGGGCACTCGCCAGGGCGCGCACCGCGTGAAGTGCGCCTCTCGCGCTCCGTGCGCCACGTGCGCGCCGGTAGCCGGGCTGTACGCCCGCGCGATGATGTCGCCCGTCGCCGTACAGCAGGACACCGGGGGCGAACGGCCGCAGCACCAGGTCCTCCAGCCCCGGGGTGACGTGCAGTTCGGCGCAGGCCGTGGACAGCAGTCGGCCGACTCTGTCGAGGCGGAAGTCGTCGATCTTCTCGGTCGCCGTGCGGCCGCCCACCTCATGGGCGGCCTCCAGGACGACGGTGGAGACTCCTGCGCTGGTCAGTCGTCGTGCCGCGGAGAGTCCGGCCACTCCGGCTCCCACGACGACGACGTCCGCCTGGTACGTGGGCTCTAGCACGTGCCCCTCCTCGAGGTTGCGCGGGCGCTGGAGACGTCATGCCCTCAACAGGCCCCAGGGATACCCGAGTTCGGCTCGAGGTTAGGTCCGTACTCTGCTGCCGGGTCAGGCGCGCACGCACAGTGCACGGGCGCACGACGGTCGCATACGCGCCCCCGGTGGACGGGGCGCGGTCGCAGAGGGATCAGAAGAGGTCGCCCGCCGCCCTCGCCCCCCGCCCCCTACAGCGCCGCCCTGATCGCCCCCTCGATCCGGGGGAACGCGAACCGGAAACCGGACGCCAGCAGCCGCGCCGGAACCACCCGCGCGCTGCCCAGCACGTCCCCCGCCATCCCGCCGAGCACCGCCCGCAGCACCGGTGCCGGCACCGCGACCACGGCGGGACGCCGCAGCACGTGCGCCATCGCCGCGGTGATCTCACGGTTCGTCAGCGGCTCGGGCGCCGTCAGGTTGAACGGCCCCGACAGCCCGTCCGTGTCCAGCAGATGCCGCAGCGCCGCCACCTCGTCGTGCAGCGCGATGTACGACCAGTACTGCCGCCCGTTCCCGAGCCGCCCGCCCAGACCGGCCCGGAACAGCGGGAACATCCGTCCCCACGCCCCGCCCCCGGGCGCCACCACGAGCCCCGTGCGCGCGAACACCGTCCGCACGCCCGCCTCCCTGGCCGGCGCCGCGGCGGCCTCCCACGCCACGCACACCTCCGGCAGGAACCCCTCGCCCGCGGGCGCGTCCTCGTCCACCGCACGGTCGCCGGTCTCGCCGTAGTAGCCGATCGCGCTGCCGTTCAGGAACACCCGGGGCCGGGCGTCCTCGGGCAGCCCGGCGACCGCCTCGGCGAGAGCCGTCGTGCCGCGCACCCGGCTGGAGCGGATCAGCTCCTTGTACGCGTCGGTCCAGCGCCGGTCGCCGACGCCGGCGCCCGCCAGGTTCACCACCGCGTCGCACCCGGCGAGTCCCGCCGCGTCCACGGTCCCGCGGCCGGGGTCCCAGCGGACCTCGTCCGCCGACCGGGGTTCCCGGCGCACCAGCCGCAGCACCGTGTGCCCGTCCGCCGTCAGCGACCGCGCCAGGGCAGAGCCGATCAGTCCGGACGCCCCGGCCACCGCGATCCGCGCATGTTCCATGGCTCCCATCCTGCCCCGGCCGCGCGGATATTCACGGTGAGGACGGCAGGTGGAGTCCTAGAGTGACGCGCATGCCGGAACCGCTCGTACGCCCCGCCCGCCCCGACGACGAGGGCGTCCTGGCCCGTCTGGACCGCGAGTCCTGGTCGCCGCTGTTCGAGGTGCGGCCCGCACCGCCCGCACCCGACGACCCCTTCTTCCGCCCGGCGTGCGGCCCGGACGCCCACCTCGTCGCCGAGGACGACGGACGCGTCGTGGGCTACGTCCGGCTCCTGCCGGCCTCGCCCCTGGAGACCAACGCGCACGTGCTGCAGATCTGCGGCCTGGTCGTCGCCGAGGAGGCGCGCGGCAAGGGCGCCGGCCGCGCCCTGGTGCGGGCCGCCGTCGAGGAGGCCCGCCGCCGGGGAGCCCGCCGGATCACCCTGCGTGTCCTCGTCCCCAACACCGTCGCCCGCACCCTGTACACGTCCGAGGGCTTCGCCGTGGAGGGCGTGCTGCCCGGCGAGTTCCACGTCGGCGGGCGCTACGTGGACGACGTCCTGATGGGGCGGAGCCTCCTCTGAGCCGCGGCTCCCGCTACGACGTGACCGGCTGCCCCGTGTCCACCGGATCGGTCGCCGTGGCCGCCCGCGCGGCCTCGTCGGCCACCTCGTCCGCCGTCAGCACGTACCCCGTCTCCGCGTCCGACGTGGAACGCGCGAACACCACGCCGAACACCCGCCCCTCGGTGGTCAGCAGCGGTCCGCCCGAGTTGCCCGGGCGGACCGTGGAGCGGATCGAGTAGATCTCCCGGGTGACCGGCGCGTCGTTGTAGATGTTCTGCCCGCGCGCCTGCACCCGCGCCGCGACCGTCGCCGCCTGGAGGTTCAGGTCGCCGTCCTGCGGATAGCCCGCCACCACCGCCGCCGCGCCCCGCTCCGCGTCGTCGTCGAACGCCAGCACCGGCGCCGTCAGGTCCGGCACGTACAGCACGGCCACGTCGGTCTGCGCGTCGAACAGCACCACCCGCGCCTCGTACGTCCGCCCGACGCCGCCCACCCGGACGGTCGGCTCGTCGATGCCCGCCACCACGTGCGCGTTCGTCATCACGTGCTCCCGCGCGTACACGAACCCGCTGCCCTCGCGGCCCTGCGTGCCGGCCACGCCCTCCACCTTCACCGTGCTGCGCTGCGCCGCGCGGGTGGCGGCCGCCGTCACGTTGTCCCCGGTCGGCGCGGCGACCTCGGCGGTCGACTCGTTCTCGAACGGGTTGAACACCTGCGGGAAACCCGCCTCGGTCAGCGCCGACGTCGCCCGCGAGAACCAGGCCGGCGTGGTGTCCGGCATCGCGTCCTGCACCGCGCCCAGCAGCCGTGAGTCCCGGATCGCCGACGTCACCAGCGGCGACGAGGACGCGCCCAGCACGCTCGCCGCCACCCACGCCACGATCAGCACCGCCACCGCGTTCGCCGCGGCCCCGCCGACCCCGTCCGCCACCCGCAGCGGGCCGCGGTCCAGCTCCCGGCGCAGCCGCAGCCCCAGCCGCCCCGCCAGCTCGTGCCCCACGACGGCCGGCAGCAGCACCGTGAACACCGCGGTCACCGTCGCCCGTGTGGTCCCCGGCGTCACCAGGTCCATCACCCACGGCAGGATCCACACGCCGACGACCGCGCCGCCCACGAAACCGGCCAGGGACACACAGCCGGCCACCAGTCCGCGCCGGTAACCGGACGCCGCATAGGCCAGGACGACCAGCATCAGCAGGATGTCGAGCAGATCCACGCACGCCGCCTTTCTCTCGGGACCACGACCCTCAGTACGGGGCCCGGGGGCCACGTGATCAGCCACACGCCGGCCGGATGCGGGGGAGCGGCCCGCGAGGCGCGCGTGCACTGGGGAAAACGTCACGCACCGGGACGATGGTTCCACCGGCCGTCCACCGACTGGCGGAGCAGACGTCGCGTGCCGCCGCGGCCCGCCCCACAGTGAGACCATGCGTGTCCCCAGGAGACCGCGCGGCGCGCGGAAGCCCCGCCCGGCCCGGATACCCGGCGAACCCGGCTCCACGCGGCTGCCGAGAACGGTCACCGTGCCCCTCGGCTTCGTGCCGGGCGCGGCCGCGGCCGTCGCGCTGGTGCTGAGCGCCTACGGCGTCGAACGGGCCGCCGAGTCCTCCGACGCCCAGGCCGCCGCCCGCCCCGTGCCCGCCTTCCACGCCCCCCGGCCGGCCATCGTGCCGCGCGCGGCATGGCTCGGCGACGCGGCCCGCGACCAGCCCCCGCCGCGCTACGACGACCAGGTCGTCGCCGTGTTCATCCACCACACCGACTCGCCCAACGGGTACGACTGCGCCGACGCCCCCGGCATCCTCCGGGCGCTGTACGAGGGACAGACCCAGGGCCGCGACTGGGACGACCTCGGCTACAACTTCGTCGTCGACCGCTGCGGCACCGTCTACGAGGGCCGTGCCGGCGGCGCCGACCGGCCCGTCACCGGCGCCCACACCCAGGGCTTCAACCACCGCACCGCGGGCATCGCCGCCCTCGGCACCTTCACCGAGGGCGTCGAGGTGCCGGACGAGATGCTGCGCGCGATCGCCGCCGTGACCGCCTGGAAACTCGGCCCCTCCGGCACCGACCCCCGTTCCGAGGTGCGGCTGGTCTCCAGCAACGGCGGCAGCCGCTACGCGGCCGGCACCACCGCCACCCTGCCCGCCGTCGCGGGGCACAGCGACGGCTACATGACCGACTGCCCGGGCGCCGCCCTGCACGCGCGGCTCCCGGAGATCAGAGACCTCGCGGCCCGCGTCCAGGGCCGCGACGCCGGCACCGGCACCGACCGGGACACCGGCACCGACACAGAGCGCGTCGATCTGGAAGACGGCGCACCGAACGAAGAGCTGAGCCCATGAGCGACACCCCTGACCGAAGTACCCCCTGGGCGGACGCCCTGCGCCGCCCCTGGACCGCCCTGTGCGCCGCCGCGGCCGTCGTCCTCGGCCCCGCAGCCTCCACGGCCTCCGCCCTCATGCAGGCCAACGCGGCCCCCCTGCGCCACGCGCAGAGCCCCCACCGGCGCCTGTGACCGGCGCCCGGCCCGCGGCTCAGTCCCCGCGGAACCTCTCCCACAGCCGCGGGTAGCGCGCGGCGAGCAGCGCCTCGTTCTCGAAGTCGAGCGGCGTGCCCTCCGGCTCCTCGGGAGCCGGAGGGAGGCCGAGGTCGGGCATCACCAGCCCGGTGAGCTGCTCGTACGCCTCGTCGGCCGCGTAGCCCAGGTCCTCGGCGTCACCGTCGACCTCCTCGTCGAAGTCGTCGAGGAGCTCGGCGAGCGCGTCCGGGTCGTGCAGCGCGCCCTCGAACACCTCACGGCCCTGGCCGATGAGCCAGCACCGGAAGAAGTCGAAGGCGTCGTCGCTGCATCCGTCCAGCAGCACCCACGCGGCGCCCCACAGGTCCCAGCGGTACGCGCGCTGGTAGCGCGCCTCGAAGTGACGGGCGAAGTCCAGCACGGCCTCGGGGTCCAGCAGCACGAGCCGCTCCACGAGCAGATCGGCCTGCTCCTCGGGATCCCCCTCGGCATCCTCCCGAGCCCCGTCCACCAACGCCCAGAACTCCGTCTCGTCCATCACGAGACAAGCATCGACCCATTCACCCCCCAGGGGCGCGGGGAACTGCGCAAAAGGGGGTCCGGGGGCGAAGCCCCCAGGGACGGGAGGGAAAGGGGCGGAGGGGGCGAAAAACCCTGCTCTCACCCCCGGTACAACCGCACCACCCTCTCCGCCTCGGAGGCGAAGAACTCCCGCAACGAGTCCGGCTCCACAACCTCCGCCTCCGCCCCCAGCGAAGCCAACTGCGTCCGCGCCACCTCCTCGGACTCGACGGGCAGCGTCACCGTCACCCACTCCCCGTCCCCGGGCGCGGCCACCCCTTCCAGCACCTCCCGCGCCACGCCGGAGTCCACCGCGTACGGCAGCCTCCGCACCCCCTCCGCCGACAGCCGCACCACCACCTCCGCCCGCAGGATCGACCGCGCGAACTGCTCCGCACGCTCCTCCCAGAACGCCGGCAGGTCGAAGTCCTCGGCCCGCTCGAACCGCTCCTCACACGGCTCCACCGCCGTGAACCGGTCGATCCGGTACACCCGGAAGGAGTCCCGCCCCGCGACCCGCGCGCACAGGTACCAGACACCCGCCTTCAGCACGAGCCCGTACGGCTCCAGCTGCCGCTCCACCTCCTGCCGCCGCTCCCCGGACCCGCGCCGGTAGCGGGCGCCGATCCGCCGGTCGTCCCACACCGCGTCCGCCACCGCCGGCAGCAGCTCCGGCGTCTCGGGCTCCCGGAACCAGTTCGGCGCGTCCAGGTGGAACCGCTGCGCGGCCGTCCGCGAGGCGTCCCGCAGCGACGGCAGCAGCGCGGCGGACACCTTCAGCCGGGCCGCCGAGGCCGCGTCCTCCAGGCCCATCTCCCGCAGCGCGCCCGGCACCCCCGAGAGGAACAGCGCCTCCGCCTCGCCGCGCGCCAGCCCCGTCAGCCGGGTCCGGTACCCGCCGACCAGCCGGTAGCCGCCGATCCGCCCCCGGTCCGCGTACACCGGCACGCCCGCCTCCGACAGCGCCTGCGCGTCACGGGTGACCGTACGCTCCGACACCTCCAGCTCCCGGGCCAGCTCGGCGGCGGTCATGGAGGGCCGGGACTGCAGCAGCAACACCATCTTGATCAACCGGGCAGCACGCATGCGCCCATCATGCAAGAGGCCCCCGCCGCCACGCGCACGCGCGTGACGACGGGGGCCTCCCGCAACTCCTGCCCTACAGGCCGTACTTCTCCCGGGCCTCCTTCACCGCGGTGGCCTTCACCTCGCCGCGGCGGGCGAGCTGGGCCAGGGCCGCGACGACGATCGACTCGGCGTCCACGCCGAAGTGGCGGCGGGCCGCCTCACGGGTGTCCGACAGGCCGAAGCCGTCGGCGCCCAGCGAGGAGTAGTCCTGCTCGACCCACTGCGCGATCTGGTCCGGGACCTGGCGCATGTAGTCGGACACCGCCAGCACCGGGCCCTCGGCGCCCTGGAGCGCCTGCCGGACGTACGGCACCCGGTCCTCGCCGCGCAGCAGGGCCTCGTCGGCCTCCATCGCGTCGCGGCGCAGCTCGGTCCACGAGGTGGCGGACCACACGTCGGCGGACACGCCCCACTCCTCGGCGAGCATCGCCTGCGCCTTCAGCGCCCAGTGGATCGCCGTGCCGGAGCCCAGCAGCTGGATGCGCGGGGCGTTGGCGGCGGGCGACAGGCCGGCGGACTCCGCCGTGTTGAAGCGGTACAGGCCCTTGACGATGCCCTCGTCGACGCCCGCCGCCTGCGGCTTCGCGGGCTGCGGCAGCGGCTCGTTGTAGACCGTCAGGTAGTAGAAGACGTTCTGGTCCTCGTCCGGCTTCGCCTCGCCGAACATCCGGCGCAGACCCTCCTTGACGATGACCGCGATCTCGTAGGCGAACGCCGGGTCGTACGTCAGGGCGGCCGGGTTGGTCGCCGCGATGACGGGGGAGTGGCCGTCGGCGTGCTGGAGGCCCTCGCCGGTCAGCGTGGTGCGGCCCGCGGTGGCGCCGACCAGGAAACCGCGGCCCAGCTGGTCGCCGAGCTGCCACATCTGGTCGCCGGTGCGCTGCCAGCCGAACATCGAGTAGTAGATGTAGAACGGGATCATCGTCTCGCCGTGCGTCGAGTACGACGTCGACGCGGCGATGAACTCGGCCATGGCGCCGGCCTCGGTGATCCCCTCGTTGAAGATCTGGCCGTTCTTGGCTTCCTTGTAGTACATCAGCTGGTCACGGTCGACCGGCTCGTACGTCTGGCCCATCGGAGAGTAGATGCCGAGGGACGGGAAGAGGCTCTCCATGCCGAAGGTGCGCGCCTCGTCGGGGACGATGGGCACCCAGCGCTTGCCGGTCTCCTTGTCGCGGACCAGGTCCTTGACGAGGCGGACAAACGCCATCGTGGTGGCCACGTTCTGCGAGCCGGAGCCCTTGTCGAACGCGGAGAACGCCTTGTCGGCCGGCTGCGGCAGCGGCGCGACCGGGTGCACGCGGCGGGCCGGGGCGGGGCCGCCGAGGGCGGCACGGCGCTCCTGGAGGTAGCGGACCTCGGGGGAGTCGGCGCCCGGGTGCACGTAGGGCACCACGCCGTCGACGAACCGCGAGTCCGGGATCGGCAGCTCGAGCCGGTCGCGCATCGCCTTGAACTCGTCCACCGTCAGCTTCTTCATCTGGTGGTTGGCGTTCTTCGACGCGAAGCCCTCACCGAGGGTGTGGCCCTTGACGGTCTGCGCCAGGATCACGGTCGGCGCGCCCTTGTGGGACAGCGCGGCCTTGTACGCGGCGTACACCTTGCGGGACTCGTGGCCGCCGCGCGAGAGGTGGAAGCACTCGAGGATCTTGTCGTCGCTCAGCAGCTTCGCCATCTCGACGAGCGCCGGGTCCTTGCCGAAGAAGTCCTCGCGGATGTAGGCGGCGTCGCGCGTCTGGTACGTCTGCACCTGCGCGTCCGGCACCTCGCGGAGGCGGCGGACCAGGGCGCCCGTGGTGTCGAGCTGGAACAGCTCGTCCCAGGCGGTGCCCCACAGGGTCTTGATCACGTTCCAGCCGGCGCCGCGGAACTGGGCCTCCAGCTCCTGGACGATCTTGAAGTTGGCGCGGACCGGGCCGTCGAGGCGCTGCAGGTTGCAGTTGACGACGAAGGTCAGGTTGTCCAGCTGCTCGCGGGAGGCGAGGGTGAGCGCGGTCGTCGACTCGGGCTCGTCCATCTCGCCGTCGCCGAGGAACGCCCACACGTGGGAGTCGGAGACGTCCTTGATGCCGCGGCTGGTCAGGTAGCGGTTGAAGCGCGCCTGGTAGATCGCGGAGATCGGGCCGAGGCCCATCGACACGGTGGGGAACTCCCACAGCCAGGGCAGACGCCGCGGGTGCGGGTAGGACGGCAGGCCGTTGCCGCCCGCCTCACGGCGGAAGTTGTCGAGCTGCTCCTCGCCGATCCGGCCGTCGAGGAACGCGCGGGCGTAGATGCCGGGGGAGGCGTGGCCCTGGATGTAGAGCTGGTCGCCGGAGCCGTCCCCCTCCTTGCCGCGGAAGAAGTGGTTGAAGCCGGTCTCGTAGAGCCACGCGGCCGAGGCGAAGGTGGCGATGTGGCCGCCCACGCCGTACTTGCTGCCGCGGGTCACCATCGCCGCCGCGTTCCAGCGGTTCCAGGCGGTGATGCGCTGCTCCAGCGCCTCGTCGCCGTCCACCGCGGGCTCGGCCGCGGTGGGGATCGTGTTGACGTAGTCCGTCTCGAGCAGCTTGGGCAGCGCGACGCCGGCGCCCTCGGCACGCTCCAGCGTGCGCCGCATCAGGTACGCGGCACGGTGCGGCCCGGCCGCCGCGGTCACGGCGTCCAGGGAGGCCTGCCACTCGGCGGTCTCCTCCGGGTCGCGGTCCGGGAGCTGGTCGAGCTCGCTCGGCTGGATGGCGTTGGGGTCGGTCATGTCGCCGCCTTCCTCAGTCGAAGGGGGTGCCCTCAGAAGGGTTCGGGGGTGCCCTTTGTCTTTGGCAGGACAGGGCTGCGGACTTCGGTGGAAGTCCGCAGGCGACAATAACTCCGTGATCGATGATCGATCAAAGGGTTGAGGGGCAAAATCGCGTGATCCGGAGAAAGTCGGCACGGGGTGCCTCCGGCGGTGGCACGCGGTGACGGGATTTTCGCGCGTTTGCGCAGGTGAGGGGCGCGTTGCGCGGAAGAGCACGGGGGGTGCGGCGGGGTGGCGACCGCGGGCCGTCGGTGGCTGGTCGCGCAGTTCCCCGCGCCCCTTCAGGGGCGCGGGGAACTGCGCGAAACGGTCACTCAGGCGCGCGGGGCGCAGCCGAGGACGTGGGACTTGACCAGTTCCGCGATCCGCGGGTCGCGGCGGCGGAAGGCCGCGACCAGCTCCTCGTGCTCCTCCGCGTAGGACTGCTGCACCGTCCCCAGCCACCGTATCGACAGCGCCGTGAACACCTCGATCCCCAGCCCCTCCCACGTGTGCAGCAGCACCGAGTTCCCCGCCGCCCGCACCAGCTCCCGGTGGAACCCCACCGTGTGCCGCACCTGCGCGGTCCCGTCGGACATCCGGTCCGCCTCGTACAGCGCGGACACGTGCGGCTCCAGCGCAGAGCAGTCCTCCGCCAGCCGCGCCGCCGCCAGCTCCGCCGCGATCGCCTCCAGGCCGGCCCGGACCGGGTAGCTCTCCTCCAGGTCGGCCGCCGTCAGGTTCCGCACCCGCACGCCCTTGTTCGGCGCCGACTCGATCAGCCGCAGCGACTCCAGCTCGCGCAGCGCCTCCCGCACGGGCGTCTGGCTGACCTCAAGCTCGGTCGCGATGCGCCGCTCCACGATCCGCTCGCCCGGCTTCCAGCGCCCGCTGATGATCCCTTCCAGGATGTGCTCGCGGATCTGCTCGCGCAGCGAGTGGACGACGGGCGCGGTCATGACGGGCTCCTTAGCGGGGCCCGCGGGCCCCCGGGGGGCTTTGACGAATAGACAATACGGCCGGGAGCCCGCCCGGGTGGGGCGCGCGGGGGCGCTTTCGCCCAGGTGAGACGAGACTTACACGCCCCATGTGACGGTGCCCCCGTCCGGAAGCCGTGTGGGCTTCCGGACGGGGGCACCGAGGGACCGGATCAGCGGCCCGGGGTCACCGCCCGGTTCACAGACCGAGCTCGACCTCGAACTCGCCCGCCTCCAGGATCGCCTTGACCGCCGTCAGGTAACGGGCCGCGTCGGCGCCGTCCACCAGACGGTGGTCGTAGGAGAGGGTCAGGTACGTCATGTCGCGGATGCCGATGACGGGACCGTCCTCGGTCTCCACGATGGCCGGACGCTTGACCGTGGCGCCGATGCCGAGGATCGCGACCTGGCCCGGCGGCACGATGATCGTGTCGAAGAGCGCGCCGCGCGACCCGGTGTTGGAGATGGTGAAGGTCGCGCCGGACAGCTCGTCCGGGGTGATCTTGTTGCCGCGGACCTTGCCCGCCAGCTCCGCCGTGGCCTTGGCGATACCGGCGATGTTGAGGTCGCCGGCGTTCTTGATGACCGGGGTCATCAGGCCCTTCTCGGAGTCCACCGCGATACCGATGTTCTCGGTGTCGAAGTAGGTGATGGTCCCCTCGGCCTCGTTGATCTTGGCGTTGATCGGCGCGTGGGCCTTCAGCGCCTGGGCCGCGGCCTTGACGAAGAACGGCATCGGGGAGAGCTTGACGCCCTCGCGCGCCGCGAACGCGTCCTTGGCCCGGGCGCGCAGCTTCATCAGACGCGTGACGTCGACCTCGACGACCGAGGACAGCTGGGCCTGCTCGTGCAGGGCCTTGACCATGTTGTCGCCGATGACCTTGCGGATCCGCGGCATCTTCACGGTCTGGCCGCGCAGCGGGGAGGCCTCCAGGGTGGGGGCCTTCTTCGCGGCGGGCGCGGCGGCAGCGGCGGCCGGGGCCGGAGCCGCGGCCTTCGCGGCCTCGGCGGCGGCGAGCACGTCCTGCTTGCGGATACGGCCGCCGACGCCGGTGCCCTTGACGGTGGACAGGTCGACGCCGTTGTCGGCGGCGAGCTTGCGCACCAGCGGGGTCACGTAGGCGCCGTCGTCCGAGGCCTGGGCGGCGGCCGGGGCCGGGGCGGCGGGCGCCTGCGGGGCCGGCGCGGGCGCCGGGGCAGGAGCGGCCGGGGCCGGAGCGGCCTGCTGCGGAGCCGGAGCCGGGGCGGCCGGGGCGGGAGCCGGGGTGGGCTCCGGAGCCGGGGCGGGCTCGGGCTGCGCCGGGGCGGCCGGGGCCTCCTGCGCGGGGGCGGCGGCCGGAGCGGCGCCGGCCTCGCCGATGACGGCGAGCTTCGCGCCGACCTCGGCGGTCTCGTCCTCGCCGACCACGATCTCCAGCAGGGTGCCGGACGCGGGGGCGGGGATCTCGGTGTCGACCTTGTCGGTGGACACCTCGAGCAGCGGCTCGTCGGCCTCGACGGTGTCGCCCACCGACTTCAGCCAGCGGGTGACGGTGCCCTCGGTGACGGACTCGCCGAGCGCCGGCAGGACCACGTCGGTGCCCTGCGCGGAACCGCCGCCGGCCGAGGCCTCGGCGGTGGGGGCGGGGGCCGGGGCGGCCTGCTCGGTGGACGGCTGGGCCTGCGGCTCCGGCGCGGGGGCCGGCGGGGCGGCCTGCTCGGCGGCCGGGGCCTCGGTGGCCGCGGGGGCGCCGCTGCCGTCGTCGATCAGGGCCAGCTCGGCGCCGACCTCGACCGTCTCGTCCTCGGCGACCTTGATGGAGGACAGCACGCCGGAGGCAGGGGCCGGGATCTCGGTGTCGACCTTGTCGGTCGACACCTCGAGCAGCGGCTCGTCGGCCTCGACGCGCTCGCCCTCGGCCTTCAGCCAGCGGGTGACAGTGCCCTCGGTGACGCTCTCGCCGAGCGCCGGAAGGGTTACGGAAACCGCCATGGTTTCGGTTGCTCCTTAGAAGTGCGGAAGTCTGTGTCGTCGCGCCCGGTGACCGATGGGCTCAGTCGTGGGAGTGGAGGGGCTTGCCGGCCAGGGCCAGGTGGGCCTCGCCGAGCGCCTCGTTCTGCGTCGGGTGGGCGTGCACGAGCTGGGCCACCTCGGCCGGCAGCGCCTCCCAGTTGTAGATCAGCTGCGCCTCGCCGACCTGCTCGCCCATACGGTCGCCGACCATGTGGACGCCGACCACCGCACCGTCCTTGACCTGGACGAGCTTGATCTCGCCCGCGGTCTTCAGGATCTTGCTCTTGCCGTTGCCCGCGAGGTTGTACTTCAGGGCGACGACCTTGTCCGCGCCGTAGATCTCCTTGGCCTTGGCCTCGGTGATGCCGACGGAGGCGACCTCGGGGTGGCAGTACGTCACCCGCGGGACGCCGTCGTAGTCGATCGGGACGGTCTTCAGACCGGCCAGCCGCTCCGCCACCAGGATGCCCTCGGCGAAGCCGACGTGCGCGAGCTGAAGGGTCGGGACGAGGTCACCGACGGCGGAGACGGTGGGCACGTTGGTGCGCATGTACTCGTCGACCAGGACGTAGCCGCGGTCCATGGCGACCCCGGCCTCCTCGTAGCCCAGGCCCTGCGAGACCGGGCCGCGGCCGACGGCGACGAGCAGGACCTCGGCCTCGAACGTCTTGCCGTCCGCCAGGGTGACCTTGACGCCGTCCTGGGTGTACTCGGCCTTCTCGAAGAAGGTGCCCAGGTTGAACTTGATGCCGCGCTTGCGGAACGCGCGCTCGAGCAGCTTGGAGCTGTTCTCGTCCTCGACCGGGACGAGGTGCTTCATGCCCTCGATGACCGTGACGTCGGTGCCGAAGGACTTCCACGCGGACGCGAACTCGACCCCGATGACGCCGCCGCCCAGGACGATCGCGGACGTGGGCACGCGGTCCAGGACCAGGGCGTGGTCGGAGGAGATGATCCGGTCGCCGTCGATCTCCAGGCCCGGCAGCGACTTCGGCACGGAGCCGGTCGCCAGCAGGACGTGGCGGCCCTGGACGCGCTGGCCGTTCACGTCGACGGAGGTGGGGGAGGACAGCCGGCCCTCGCCCTCGATGTAGGTGATCTTGCGGGAGGCGATCAGCCCCTGAAGACCCTTGTACAGGCCGGCGATCACGTCGTCCTTGTACTTGTGGACGGCCGCGATGTCGATGCCCTCGAAGGTGGCCTTCACACCGAACTGCTCGCTCTCGCGGGCCTGGTCGGCGATCTCACCCGCGTGCAGCAGGGCCTTGGTGGGGATGCATCCGTTGTGCAGGCAGGTACCGCCGACCTTGCCCTTCTCGATCAGGGCGACGTCCAGGCCCAGCTGCGCCCCGCGCAGGGCCGCGGCGTACCCACCGCTGCCACCGCCGAGGATCACTAGGTCGAAAACGGTGCTGGCGTCGTTCGCCACGTCACGTCCTCCATGCATGTGCGCCACGCCGGTCTCCAGTGACCGGTCGGCGGCTGGTGTCCGGCCGCTCTATGTTCTCGGCCCTTGTGTGGGGCCCTGTCCTGCCGAGCCCTATCCTCGCACTTGTCGGGGCCGTACGAGACGCCGGGCCGTGGTGTGAGACGTCCCACTCCCCGGTGACGGGGCCCCGTCGCACCCGCGTACGAGGCCCGTCACCCGAGGACGCGTCAGCTCAGCTCGCCCGCGGCGGCACGCTCCGCGAGCCGCACCAGGGTCCGCACCGCGGAACCGGTGCCGCCCTTGGGGGTGTAGCCGAAGGGGCCGCCCTCGTTGAAGGCGGGGCCCGCGATGTCGAGGTGGGCCCAGGTGATGCCCTCGCCGACGAACTCGCGCAGGAACAGGCCGGCGACCAGGCCGCCGCCCATCCGCTCGCCCATGTTGGCGATGTCGGCCGTCGACG
The DNA here is from genome assembly GCA_014649355.1 of Streptomyces althioticus. Classification (GTDB taxonomy): domain Bacteria; phylum Actinomycetota; class Actinomycetes; order Streptomycetales; family Streptomycetaceae; genus Streptomyces; species Streptomyces althioticus. Next base: position 262,566 of record BMSW01000003.1, on the reverse strand, counting down.
ACTCCATGCCCTTGCGCAGGTGCTCCGGCAGCGGCATCGGCCAGGCCGGCTCGCCCGCCTCCTCGGCGGCCTCCTGCACCAGGGCGCGGAAGGCGTCGTCGTTGGCCATGATGCCGAAGGTGCGGTTGCCCAGCGCCAGCACCATGGCGCCGGTCAGGGTCGCCACGTCCACGACGGCGTCCGGCTTCTCCTGCGAGGCCGCCCACAGCGCGTCGGCCAGGACCAGCCGGCCCTCGGCGTCGGTGTTGAGCACCTCGACGGTCTTGCCGCTGTACATGCGCAGCACGTCGCCCGGGCGGGTCGCGGAGCCGGAGGGCATGTTCTCGGCGAGCGCGAGCCAGCCGGTGACGTTGACCTCGAGGCCCAGGCGCGCGGCGGCGACGACCGCGGCGAACACGGCGGCGGCGCCGCTCATGTCGCACTTCATCGTCTCGTTGTGGCCGGCCGGCTTCAGCGAGATGCCGCCCGAGTCGTAGGTGATGCCCTTGCCGACCAGCGCGATGTGCTTCTTCGCCTTGGACGAGGTGTACGACAGCTTCACCAGGCGCGGGCCGGACGCGGAGCCGGCGCCGACGCCGAGGATGCCGCCGTAGCCGCCCTTGACGAGGGCCTTCTCGTCGAGCACCTGCACCTTGATGCCGTGCTCCTTCGCCGCGGTCTGCGCGACCGCGGCGAACGCCTCGGGGTTGAGGTCGTTTGGCGGGGTGTTGATCAGGTCGCGGGCGCGGTTGAGCTCCTCGGACACGGCGACGGCGCGCTCGACGGCCGCCTTGTACGCCTTGTCGCGGGGCTTGCCGCCGAGCAGCGCGGCCTCACCGAGCGGGGCCTTGGCGTTCTTGCCGTTCTTCGCGTCGCCCTGGTCCTTGTAGGCGTCGAAGGAGTACGCGCCGAGCAGCACGCCCTCGGCGACCGCGGCGGCGTCGGCGGCGTCCGTCAGGGGCAGCGCGAACGCGGCCTTCTTCGTGCCGGAGAGGGCGCGGGCGGCGACACCGGCCGCCTTGCGCAGCGCCTCGGCGTCGTAGCCGGAGTCCTCCTGGGGCTGGGCACCGAGGCCCACCGCGAGAACGAGCGGGGCCTTGAAGCCGGCGGGGGCGGGGAGCTTGGTCACCTCGCCCTCGGCACCGGACGCGCCGAGGGTCTCCAGGACACCGGCCAGGTTGCCGTCGTACGCCTGGTCCACGGCCTCGGCGCCCGGAGCGACGACGGGTCCCCCGGGCTTGGACGCGGAGCCCTTGGCGACACCGATCACGATCGCGTCGGCGCGCAGGCCGGCGACCGCGGCGGTGCTGAGAGTCAGAGCAGTCACGGTGGTGAATTCTCGCTTCCGATGTGAAGTTTCAGTGGCCGAAGGGTGTGGGTCGACCGGGCCCGGCAGCCGACCCTAATCGTGACGTCCGGGTGCGATCCCGGCGGGGGCGCCCCCGGTGCGGCGAACACTCGGCCCCGAGCCTACGCGCGTGTGCGCCCGCACTCATGGCCGGTGCACGCACGTCCCGGCGCGGCGGGTGCCCCGCGACGGCCCGGGGATGCCCGCGCGATCATGGGGCGATCATGGGGGTGGCGTCGTGCCGCGGGGGTGCGGCGGCCGTGAGGTGGGGGAGCGTCCTGTGAGAAGAACGTGCGTGCTCGTCGTGCTGCTGGCCCTGGTGCTGACGGGGTGTTCCGGGGGCTCCGGCGGCTCCGGCGGCTCGGGCGGCGCGGAGTCGGAGACGTCGCGGGAGCGGCCGGGGGAGTGGTGGCGGCCGCGGCCCGGTCTGGAGTGGCAGTGGCAGCTCACCGGCCGCCTGGACACCTCCGTCGACGTGCCCGTCTACGACATCGACGGCTTCCACCACTCGAAGGAGACCGTCGACGCGCTGCACCGTGACGGCCGCAAGGTCGTCTGCTATCTGTCCACCGGGGCCTGGGAGGACTTCCGTCCGGACGCGGACGACTTCCCCCGGTCGGTGATCGGCCGGGGCAACGGCTGGGAGGGCGAGCGCTGGCTCGACATCCGCCGCACCGACGTCCTGGAGCCGCTGATGGTCGAACGCCTCGACATGTGCCGCGACAAGGGCTTCGACGCGGTCGAGCCGGACAACATGGACGGCTACCGCAACCGCACCGGGTTCCCGCTCACGGCCGGCGACCAGCTCCGCTACAACAGGCTGATCGCCCGGCTGGCGCACGAACGCGGCATGGCGGTCGGCCTGAAGAACGACCTGGACCAGATCCCGGAGCTGGTCGGCGACTTCGACTTCGCGGTCAACGAGCAGTGCGCCCAGTACGGCGAGTGCGAGCGGCTCACCCCGTTCGTGGAGGCGGGCAAGGCCGTCTTCCACGCCGAGTACGAGCTGCCCACCGCCCGCTTCTGCGCCGACTCCCGCCGGCTCGGACTGAGCTCGCTGCTCAAGAGGTGGTCACTCGACGCGTGGCGGCGAACCTGCTGAGCTCCACGGACGCCACCGAGGTCCCGGCGACCCGGTCGGCGAGGGACCGCCGCCGCCCGCCCAGCACCGGCAGCGCGTTCAGCAGGAACAGGACCACCGCGGCCAGCCACACCAGCACCGACAGCACGATCTCGCCCTCGACCAGCAGCACGCACGCCACCGCGTACACGGCGACATCTGTGGCCGTGGTCACCGCCGCGCGCAGCGCCGCCCGGCGGGGCGTGCGCGGCACGACCTTCAGCCCGGTCAGGGCCTTGCCGGCGGTCCGCCCGGCGAGGGCGAGGCACGCCCACTGGTAGAGGAAGGTGGCGACGACCAGCAGCCCGAACGCCTGCTGCACGTACCCCATCGACTTGTCCCACAGCGACGTGCCCAGACCGGCCGACGCGTCCAGCACGTCCCCGCGCGAGGTGAGCAGGTCGAAGCCGCCGCGCGCGGCCAGTTCGGGCACGTCGGTCACCAGCTCGGACATCCGGTTGAAGGTGAGCACCGCCAGCAGCGAGGCCAGCGCCACCACCAGCGCGAAGTCGATCAACCAGGCAGTGGCACGACGAAATGCCGACATCAACGTCCCCCGTGTGTCTGTCGATTGGCTTCACAGGGTAGTGGCGCGGCGGAGGGGCCCCCAGAGGGTGGCGAAGATCGTTTCAGCCCAGTGACATGACGACGAGCGCGGTCGTCGCCGCCGTCTCCGCGACCCCGCCGAACACGTCGCCGGTCACCCCGCCGAACCGCCGCACACAGCGCCGCAGCAGCAGTTCGGCCGCCCCGGCCGCCAACACCACCGCCAGCCCGGCGCGCACCGCGTCGTACGCCCCCAGCGCCGCGCCCGCGCCCGCGAGCAGCCCGGCCGCGAGGAACGCGACCGCCGCCGCGCCCCGCACCGGCACCACGCCCGCGACCGCCGCGCCCAGTCCCTCCGGCCGGGCGGCCGGCACGCCGGTGCGCGCGGCCAGGGTGAGCGCGACCCGCCCCGCGACCGCCGACGCCACGGCGGCCAGCGCGCCCCGCGCCCAGGAACCGCCGTACGCCTGCGCCAGCGCCGCCACCTGCGCCAGCAGTACGAGCACCAGCGTGAGGACCCCGAACGGTCCGACGTCCGACTGCTTCATGATCCGCAGCGCGTCCTCGGCGGGCCTGCCGCTGCCCAGACCGTCCGCGGTGTCGGCCAGCCCGTCCAGGTGCAGCCCCCGCGTCAGCGCGGCCGGCACGGCGACGGAGGCCACGGCGGCGAGCGGCGCCCCCGCCCCGAGGGCGAGCAGCGCCAGTCCCGTCGCGGCGGCGAGCACGCCCACAACCAGGCCGACCACGGGCGCGCAGAGCATGCCCGCCCGCGCGGCCGGACGGTCCCAGCGGGTCAGCCCGGCCGGGAGCACGGTGAGGGTGCCGAAGGCGAAGCGGAGGCCGTCGGCGGGGGAGGCGGAGGGCGCGGGGGACGCGGGGGAGGGCTCGGACACCGGCGCAGATTACCCGGCGGTCACCAGGGCGCCCGGCGGGGCCATGAATAAAGTACGCATATGGGACAGTGGTTGGAGCGGAACATCATCGAGCCGGGCAAGCTCCCACTGCTCCTCGCCCTGACCGCGTTCGTCCTCACCTTCGTGATCACGCGGATCATCACCCGCCTGATCCGGGCCGGCAAAGGACCCTTCGGCAACGTCACCGCCGGCTCGGTGCACGTCCACCACGTGGTGCCCGGCGTCATCCTCACCGTCGTCGGCGGCTTCGGCGCGGTGGCGAGCGGGGGGCACGGCTTCGGCCCGTACCTCAGCGCGGTGCTGTTCGGCGTCGGCGCGGGGCTCGTCCTCGACGAGTTCGCGCTGATCCTCCACCTGGACGACGTGTACTGGTCCGAGGCCGGGCGCAAGAGCGTGGAGATGGTGGTGCTGACGGCGGCGCTGGTCGTCCTGCTGCTGGCCGGGTTCGCGCCGTTCGGCGTCAACGACCTGTCCCAGCAGGAACTCCAGAACCGCGCGGGCGCGCTGACCGGCGTCGCGGTGAACTTCTGCTTCGCGCTGATCGCGCTGAGCAAGGGGAAGGTGCGGCTCGCGGTCTTCGGGGTGATCGTCCCGGTGGTGGCGCTCGTCGGCTCCCTGCGGCTGGCCCGGCCTGGGTCACCGTGGGCGAAACGCTTCTACCGCCGCCGCCATCGCGCCCGCGCGAAGGCGCTGCTGCGGGCCTACCACCACGACCGCCGGTGGTCCCGCCCGGCACGGACGATCCAGGACTGGCTGGGCGGCAAACCCGACCGCCCCTGAAAGGGGCGCGGGGAACTGCGCGAACGGTGGCGCACCACACCTGCCCCTGAAAACCCGGTGAAGGGCCATCACCCTCCAGGGGCGCGGGGAACTGCGCAAACGGCGGCGCACCGCACCTGGCCCTGAAAACCCGGTGAAGGGCCATCACCCTCCAGGGGCGCGGGGAACCGCGCAAACGGTGGCGGAACCCGCCCGCCCCTGGGAACGCGGGGAAGTGTCATCACCCCTCAGGGGCGCGGGGAACTGCGCGAAGGGGGTTCGGGGGCGAAGCCCCCGAGGCGTGAGGGTCCCTCCCTGTGCTTCGAAGGCCCCGCAGGTCCACTCCCGTTCGCGCAGTTCCCCGAGCCCCTGAACGGCGTTCCCCTCCCGCGTCCCGAAAAGCGCCCCGCGCCCCCTCAGGGCGCCGACCTCACGCGTCCTTGACGAGTTCCTGCCGAACCGGCAACTCCGCGGCCAGCGCCGCAGCCGCCTGCACCAACGGCAACGCCAACAACGCCCCCGCCCCTTCCCCCACCGCAACCCCCCGCGGCAGCACCGGCTCGAGCGCCATCCGGTCCAACGCCTTCGCCTGCCCCGGCTCCCCACTCGCGTGCGACGCCAGCCACCAGTCCGGCGCCCGGAACGCCACCCGCTGCGCCACCAGCGCGCACGCCGCCGTCACCACCCCGTCCAGCAGCACCGGCAGCTTCCGCACCGCGCTCTGCAGCAGGAACCCGGTCATCGCGGTGAGATCCGCCCCGCCCACCGTCGCCAGCAGCCGCAGCTGATCCCCCAGCACCGGCCGCGCCCGCCGCAACGCGTCCCGGATCGCCGCGCACTTGCGCATCCACGCCAGGTCGTCGATCGCCAGGCCGCCGCGCCCGGTCACCACCGACGCGTCCGTCCCGCACAGCGCGGCGACCAGCGTGCCCGCAGCGGTCGTGCCGCCGACGCTGATGTCGCCGAGCACCACCAGGTCCGTGCCGGAGTCGGCCTCCTCGTCCGCCACGGCCATCCCCGCGCGGAACGCCGCCTCGGCCTCCTCCAGGGTCAGCGCGTCCTCGACGTCGATGCTCCCGCTGCCGCGCCGCACCCGGTGGCGTACGACGTCCTCGGGCAGCGACGCCGGGTCGCAGTCCAGCGCCATGTCGACCACCCGCACCGGCACGTCCAGCCGGCGCGCCAGCACCGAGACCGGCCGGCCGCCTTCCAGCACGTCCCGCACCAGCTCCACGGCGGTGCCCGCCGGACGCGCGGACACCTCCCGCCCGGCGATCCCGTGGTCGCCCGCGAACAGCACCACCCGCGGCCGCTCCACCGGCCGCACCGGCACCGAGGACTGCGCCGCCGCCAGCCACTCACCCAGGTCGTCCAGGCGGCCCAGCGACCCGGGCGGCACGACCAGACGGGCCCGGTGCTCCTCCGCGTCGCGGCGCACCCCGCCGTCCGGACGCTCGATCAGATCGGTGAAGTCGTCGAGATTAAGCGAGCTCATTCGCCGAACAGTACCGGCCCTCGTCGAACACCCCGGAGCGCCGGTCGTCCCCGCGTTCGCGCCCTCACCCCCACCACGCCACCCCGGCGGTGATCCACCCCGTGAGGCCCTCCCGTACGTAACGTTTTGCTCGGGAATGCCGGAGATCCCTCCGTCCGTCCCCGACCGTCCCCGCACGTCGCGCCACCCGCGTGCCGTACGACCTCACGCCGGGAGCCGCCCCATGTCCGCCACCGCCCCCGACACCGCGTTCCCCGCCCCGCACGGCTCCGCCCGCGTGCACGAACCGCGCCGCCCCGACTGCCCCTGGTGCGGATCCGCGCGGCTGCGCACCCGGCTGAGAACGGGGGACCTGCGCCGGCACCGGCCCGGGCTGTTCACCGTCGACGAGTGCCGGGACTGCGGCCACACCTTCCAGAACCCCCGGCTCACGCCCGAAGGCCTGGCCTTCTACCGGCGGGCGGTGCGCGGCGCCCCCCGCGACCCGGCCACCGAACGGGTCCTCGCCCTGCACGCCGTACGCCACCGCCGCCGCGCCACGGCCCGCGCGATGCTGCCGTACGGCGAACCGGAGAGCTGGCTGGACGTCGGCACCGGGCTCGCCCGATTCCCGGACACCGCGCGGGAGTTCTTCCCGTACACCGCCTTCGACGGCACCGACCTCACCCCGCGCGTCGAACAGGCCCGCGAGCTCGGCAGGATCGAGGAGGCGCACGTGGGGCCGCTCACCGACCCCGGGGTGCTGGCCCGGCTGGCCGGCCGCTACGACGTGGTCAGCCTGCTGCACCACCTGGAGCGCACCACCGACCCGCGCGCCGAACTCCACGCCGCCCTCGACGCCCTGCGCCCCGGCGGGCACCTGCTGATCGAGACGCTGGACCCCCGCTGTGCGTACGCCGCCCTGTTCGGCCGCTGGTGGCTGCCCTACGACCAGCCACGCCGGCTGCACCTGTTGCCCCGCCGCAACCTCCGCGCGGAACTCGAGGCGCGGGGCTGCCAGATCGTCACCGCCGGCCACCGCGCCGCCCACGTCCCGCACGACCTGGCCGGCCTCACCGCCCTCGCCCTCTCCCACGCCCTCCCCGCCCCGGACACCCCCTGGCGGGCGATCCCGCCCTCCCCGGCCGAGCAACGCCTGCGCACGGCCCTCCTCCGCGCGGGCACCCCCCTGGTCGTCGCGGCGGCGGCGGTGGACCTGGCCCTGTCCCCCCTGGCCCGCCACACCCCGCTCGCCAACACCTACCGCCTGATCGCCCGCAGACCGTGACGGCGGGCGGCGCCCCACCCCACGGGCGCCGCCTCAGCCCCGCAGCACCAGCGCCTGACCCGCCACCACCAGCAGCACCTGTTCGCACTCCGCCGCGAACGCCGCGTTCAGACGGCCCAGTTCGTCGCGGTAGCGGCGGCCCGACGCGGTGGCGGGGACGATGCCGGAGCCGACCTCGTTGGAGACCGCGACCACCGTGCGGCGGGTCTCGCGGACCGCGTCCGTGAGGGCCCGCACGCGGTCGCGGAGGGCGCGCTCGCCGCCGTCCGCCCACTCCGCGTCGTCCCAGGCGCCCACCGCGTCCATCGCGTCCGTCAGCCACAGGGAGAGGCAGTCGACGAGGAGCGGCGGACCGTCGTCCTTGAGCAGCGGCACCAGATCGCACGTCTCGACGGTTCGCCAGGAGCCCGGCCGCCGCTCCTGGTGCGCGGACACCCGCGCCGCCCACTCCGTGTCGCCGTTGCGCGAGCCGCCGGTCGCCACGTACAGCACCTCGGGGAAGGACTCCAGGCGCCGCTCCGCCTCCACCGACTTCCCCGACCGCGCCCCGCCCAGCACCAGCGTGCGGCGCGGCACGTCGGGCACGTCCTCGTACGCGCCGACCTCCAGCGTCGTCCCGTCCGGCACGGCCCGCGCCCCCGCCGCCGCCAGCCGGCGCCGCACCTCGGGGCCCGGGGGCACGTCGTGGTCCAGGTGCACGGCGACGACGTCCGTGGTCGGCACCACCGCGCCCGTCTCCCGCAGCCGCGCCAGCGCGTCCGGGCGGCCCACGACGTCCAGCACCACCATCGCGTACGGCTCGGCGGGCGCCTCCAGACCGGCCGGGGCGCCGCCCGGCGGCAGATACAGCAGCCGCTGCCCGTCGGGGCCGGTCACCGCGTACCCGGTACCGGGCGCGTCCAGCGCCACCGCCCGCACCCGATGCCCCGTCAGCAGCGCCAGCTCACGCCCGTCCGGCACCCGCCCCGGCTGCGGCAGCCCGGCCGGCACCTCCACCGCGGGCCCGTCGTGCGGGTGCGACAGCAGCACCTGGCGCACCCCGCCCAGCGAACGCCCCGCACGGGCCGCCGCGAAGGCCGCGCCGGGGGTCAGGTCGAGCAGCAGCGCGCCGTCCACCAGCAGCGAGGTCGCCGCCCGCGCGTGCGGTCCGAGCGCACACGCGCACGCCGCGCAGGGACAGTCGGGGCGGGGCAGTCCCGCCGGGGCGCCGGTGCCGAGCAGAGTCAGTTCCACGCCCCGATTCTCACCTTTCCCCACAGCCGATGCCCGTCCGACTACGCTCTTGGTCAGGAGCCGGACCAAGATCCGGCTTCTGCTGTGCAGTGAGGTCACACGCTTGGGAGGCGTACATGGCGGCATGGACGTGGCGGTTCGAGAAGGCCGACGGGACGCAGGTCGAGCCCGCGGTGACGCCGGAGGAGTTCACCACGCAGGGGGACGCCGAGTCCTGGATCGGGGAGAACTGGAAGGCACTCCTGGAGGGCGGCGCCGACCAGGTGCGCCTGCTGGAGGACGACACCGAGATCTACGGCCCGATGAGCCTGCACGCCGACGAGGCCGCGGCGGCGGAGGACGAGAGCGCCGGCGACGGCGCCTGAGCGGACGGCGCGGGGGCCGGTGACACCGTGACCGAGGTCCCCGCGGCCGGCGATCTCCGGGGCTGAGCCCTCAGCCCCGGACCCCGCACAGGTGCAGCAGCGCCGCGACCCCCCGGTACGGGTCCGTGCGCCCGGCCCGGTCCTCGACCGCCAGCACCGCGTCCAGGTCGTCCGGCAGCACCGCGTCGTCCGCCGCCGTGTCCGTGAAGACCCGCACGCCGTACCAGGTGTGCAGCGGCGCCCCGATCCCCGCGAGCGTCGACGTCAGCCGCTTCAGCCCGTACGACGTCGTCGGCGGGCAGAACGCCGCCAGCGCCCCCGCCCAGTCGCCGGACAGACCCGCCCGCATCGCCGCCGCGTCGCCGTTGCGCACGAGCAGCGACAGCATCCCGCCGGGCGCCAGCATCCGCGCCACCCCCGCGAGCAGCGCGTCCGGCTCGTCCACGTCGTCCATGAGCACGCCATGACAGAGCACGACGTCGAAACTGCCCGGCAGGAAGTGCACGCCGGTGTCCCCGGCCTGCCCCTCGATGATCCGCATCCGCTCCCGGATGCCCTCGGGCTCCCCGGCGAACGCCTCCCGGGCCGCCGAGATCGACGCGGCGTCCTGCTCGACGCCCGTCACCTGATGGCCGGCCCGGGCCAGCCGCAGCGCCTGCACGCCCCGGCCCATGCCCACGTCGAGCACCCGCAGCCGCTTCCCCACCGGGAAGCGCCCGACTATCTGCTCCTCGAGCTGGCGGGCCACCAGCTCCTCACGGACGACGTCACGCAGACGGCCGGGCCCGCCCAGCGGACCCGGCGCCGTCGTACCGTGCGCGAACGGGGTGGTGCTCAGGGCCGCTCCCCGCGCTTCACCTGGGGCTTGGGCAGCCGCAGCCGGCGCATCTGGAGCGTGCGCATCAGCGCGTAGGCCACCGCGCCGCGCCGGTTCTCGTCGGGGAAGCGCTCGGCGAGCGTCTTCTTCAGGCGGAAGCCGGTCACGACCGAGTCGAGCACGATCATCACGATGACGACCAGCCACAGCAGCAGCGCGATGTTCTGCAGCTGCGCCACCTGGACCATGCTCAGCACGAGGATGACCACGGCCATCGGCAGGAACCACTCCGCGATGTGGAAACGCGAGTCCACGAAGTCACGGGCGAACCGGCGCACAGGACCCTTGTCGCGCGCGGGCAGATACCGCTCGTCGCCGCTGGCCAGCGCCTGGCGCTGACGCTCCAGCGCGGCACGGCGCTCCTCACGCTGACGCTTGGACGCCTCCTTGCGCGACATCGTCGTGTTGGCCACGCTGCGGCGCTGCGACTGGGCCACGCTGCGCTTGGGTGTGGGGCGGCCCTTGGGGGCCTCGGGATGACGGGTCTGAGTGGAGCCGGTCACCGTCGCCTTGTCGGCGCCCGGTGCCTTCTCTTCCTTGGCACGGCTTCGGAACACAAAACCCAAGGGTACGGGGTGGCCGGGGTTGGACCACAGCCCTGCGGGGAACGATCCGGCAACACCGGACGTCTCTCCTAGGACAGATGGGGACGTAGCGGGGGCCTCACGGGACGACCGACGGCCGCCACCCCGGGAGCCACCTACTCCCTACGCCGGATCAGGAGGGTACTCAGTCGTCCTTGGGGATGAGCCCATCCGTCCCCGAACAGTGCGGTAATGGATGCAGGGCCCGTACTGTGGGTTCTGAGGCAGTCACTGGAGCTGGAGTCCGTCAGAAGGGGGCGCGCGAAGCCCATGAGCGGTGTCATGAAGCGTATGGGGATGATCTTCCGCGCGAAGGCGAACAAGGCCCTTGACCGGGCCGAGGACCCGCGCGAGACCCTCGATTACTCGTACCAGAAGCAGCTGGAGCTGCTCCAGAAGGTCCGCAGGGGCGTCGCCGACGTGGCGACCAGCCGCAAGCGCCTGGAGCTCCAGCTCAACCAGCTCCAGTCCCAGTCCTCGAAGCTGGAGGACCAGGGCCGCAAGGCGCTCGCGCTGGGCCGTGAGGACCTGGCCCGCGAGGCCCTGTCCCGCCGCGCCGCGCTCCAGCAGCAGGTGACCGACCTGGAGACGCAGCACGCCACGCTCCAGGGCGAGGAGGAGAAGCTGACGCTGGCCGCGCAGCGCCTCCAGGCCAAGGTGGACGCCTTCCGCACCAAGAAGGAGACCATCAAGGCCACCTACACCGCCGCCCAGGCGCAGACCCGGATCGGCGAGGCCTTCTCCGGCATCTCCGAGGAGATGGGCGACGTCGGCCTGGCCATCCAGCGCGCCGAGGACAAGACCGCCCAGCTCCAGGCGCGGGCCGGCGCGATCGACGAGCTGCTCGCCTCCGGCGCCCTCGACGACCAGTCCGGCATGCACAAGGACGACATCCAGGCCGAGCTGGACCGCCTCTCCGGCGGCACGGACGTGGAGCTCGAACTGCAGCGGATGAAGGCCGAGCTGGCCGGGGGCTCCTCCGGCGACCGGCAGGCCCTCGAGGGCGGCCAGGGCCAGGCGCAGCCGCAGGCCCAGCAGCAGCCGCAGGACACCCCGCGCTTCGACAAGCAGTAGCCCACGCCGAGGAGGGCGACATGATCGTACGGATCATGGGGGAGGGGCAGGTGCGGCTGGAGGAGAGCCGGCTGCCCGAGCTGGACAAGCTGGACGAGGAACTGCTCGCCGAGATGGAGAACGGCGACGGGCCCGGCTTCCGCACCACGCTCCAGGCACTGCTCGACAAGGTGCACGAGCTGGGCGAGCCGCTGCCGGACGACTCCCTGGAGCCGTCCGACCTCATCCTGCCGTCCCCCGACGCCACCCTCGAGGAGGTCCGCGGCCTCCTCACCGACGACGGCCTCATCCCGGGGACCTGAGACGTCCCCGGGCCCACCGGGGTCCGCCGCCGGAGACGAGGCAGTCCGCAGAGAGGGGGGAGCCGGGGCCATGCCGTACGGGCGTCCGCCCCGGTCACCGCAACCAGCCGTGAGCACCCTGACACGCGCCCGCTGCCGGGCGCGGGCCCACCCGGCCGCCGTGGACACGGTGCTGGCCGTCGGCGTCCTGCTGTGCATGGTCGCCGGGTCCTTCGTCGAACCGCACGACCCCGAGGGGGTCAGCTGGGGGCTGCGCACCCCCGACCCGCTCAGCCTCGTCCTGATGACGCTCGGCGCCGCCGCGCTCGTCTTCCGCCGCCGCGCCCCGCGAACGGTGCTCGGCGCCGCGGGCGGCCTCTCCGTCGTCGAGTCCGTCACGGGCGACCCGCGCGCCCCCGTCGCCATGTGCGCGGTGATCGCCCTCTACACCGTCGCCGCCTCCACGGACCGCCCCACCACCTGGCGGCTCGGCCTGCTCACCATGACCGTCCTCACCGGCGCCGCCATGGCCGCGGGGCCCCTGCCCTGGTACGCCCAGGAGAACCTGGCGATCCTCGCCTGGACCGGCATCGGCGCCACCGCCGGCGACGCCGTCCGCAGCCGCCGCGCCTTCGTCCAGGCCATCCGCGAGCGCGCCGAACGCGCAGAACGCACCCGGGAGGAGGAGGCCCGCCGCCGTGTCGCCGAGGAGCGGCTGCGCATCGCCCGCGACCTGCACGACGTGGTCGCCCACCACATCGCCCTGGTCAACGTGCAGGCCGGGGTCGCCGCCCACGTCATGGACAAGCGCCCCGACCAGGCCAAGGAGGCCCTCGCCCACGTCCGCGAGGCCAGCCGCCACGCGCTCGGCGAACTGCGCGCCACCGTCGGCCTGCTGCGCCAGTCCGGCGACCCCGAGGCGCCCACCGAGCCCGCGCCGGGACTCGACCGCCTCGACGAACTCGCCGCCACCTTCCGCAACGCCGGGCTGCGGGTCGAGGTCGCCCGCGCCGACCAGGGCACCGAACTGCCCGCAGCCGTCGACCTGGCCGCGTACCGGATCGTCCAGGAGGCGCTGACCAACGTGCAGAAGCACGCCGGGACCGACGCGCGCGCCGAGGTCAGCGTCGTACGCGTCGGACCGCACATCGAGGTCACCGTGCTCGACGACGGCAACGACGACGGACACGGCCCCACGCCCGGCGGCGGGCACGGACTGCTCGGCATGCGCGAACGCGTCACCGCCCTGCGCGGCACCCTGACCACCGGCCCCCGCTACGGGGGCGGCTTCCGCGTGCATGCGATCCTTCCCGTCGAGCCCCGCACCTCCGCCGCCCCCGGCGGCCGCCCGTGACCGACGCCCCGCTGGAGCCCGCATGACGATCCGCGTGCTGCTCGCCGACGACCAGGCCCTGCTGCGCAGCGCCTTCCGCGTCCTCGTCGACTCCGAGCCGGACATGGAGGTCGTCGGCGAGGCGTCCGACGGCGCCGAGGCCGTCCGGCTGGCGCGCGAACACCGGCCCGACGTGGTCCTCATGGACATCCGCATGCCCGGCACCGACGGGCTCGCCGCCACCCGTGAGATCAGCTCCGACCCCGCACTCGACGGGGTGCGGGTGGTCATACTGACGACGTTCGAGGTCGACGACTACGTGGTGCAGTCGCTGCGGGCCGGCGCCTCCGGCTTCCTCGGCAAGGGCTCCGAACCGGACGAGATGCTCAGCGCCGTCCGCATCGCCGCCGGGGGAGAGGCGCTGCTGTCCCCGCAGGCCACCAAGGGCCTCATCGCCCGCTTCCTCGCCCAGGACGGCCCGTCCGGCCCCGACAGCGACCCCGAGCGCGCCGAGCGGCTCGACTCGCTCACCGTGCGCGAACGGGAGGTGCTGGTCCAGGTCGCCGGCGGCCACACCAACGACGAGATCGCCGAGCGCCTCGAGGTCAGCCCGCTCACCGTGAAGACGCACGTCAACCGCGCCATGGCCAAACTGGGCGCCCGCGACCGGGCCCAGCTCGTGGTCATCGCCTACGAGTCCGGCCTGGTCCGTCCGAGGACGGACCAGGCGTAGCGGGGAGTACTGCGGCGGGAGTAGGCGCCGTGTGAAGAATCGGACCTCGGGACCACGGATCGGTCCCGGGCCATGGCCCAGGGTGTAGAGCGGGCCGCCCACTGTGCGCGCGCCCGTCTGCCGGACCTTCGCCGCTCGACGGAAAAGAGACCCTGACCCATGTCCTGGCTGTCCAGATTCAGCCTCGCGCAACGGGCGCTGATCGGACTGATGTCGATCATCGCGCTCGTCTTCGGGGCGATCGCGATACCCCAGCTCAAGCAGCAGCTCCTGCCCACCATCGAACTGCCCATGGTCTCCGTGATCGCCCCCTACCAGGGCGCCTCCCCGGACGTGGTGGAGAAGCAGGTCGTCGAACCCATCGAGGACAGCCTGGAGGCCGTCGACGGCATCTCCGGCGTCACCTCGAAGGCGAGCGAGGGCAACGCCGTGATCATGGCGTCCTTCGACTACGGCAACAACACCCAGCAGCTCGTCGCCGACGTGCAGCAGGCCGTCAACCGGGCCGGCGCCCGCCTGCCGTCCGGGGTGGACCCGCAGGTCGTCGCGGGATCCACGGACGACCTCCCGGCCGTGGTCCTCGCCGTCACCTCCGACAAGGACCAGCAGGCGCTCGCCGACCAGCTGGACCGCACGGTGGTGCCCGCGCTGAAGGGCATCGAGGGCGTCGGCCAGGTCCTGGTGGACGGCGTGCGCGACGTCCAGGTCACCGTCGTCCCCGACGAGGCGAAGCTCGCCAAGGCCGGCCTGACCGGCGCGTCCCTCGCCCAGGCCCTGCAGGCCGGCGGCGCGACCGTCCCGGCCGGCTCCTTCGACGAGAACGGCGCCAACCGCACCGTCCAGGTCGGCGGCGGTTTCACCTCCGTGCGCCAGATCCAGGACCTGATGGTCACGGCGGGCCCCGGCCAGGGCAGGCCGGTCCGCCTGGGCGACGTCGCCACCGTCCGGCAGGAGGAGGCGGCCTCCGACTCCCTCACCCGGACCAACGGCGAGCCCAGCCTCGCCGTCATGGCCACCATGGACCACGACGGCAGCGCGGTCGCCATCTCCGAGGCCGTCGAGAAGAAGCTGCCCGGACTGCGCGAGGACCTCGGCAAGGGCGCCACCCTCACCGTCGTCGCCGACCAGGGCCCCGCGGTCTCCAAGGCCATCGACGGCCTCACCACCGAGGGCGCGCTCGGCCTGCTCTTCGCCGTCCTGGTGATCCTGGTCTTCCTCGCGTCGGTCCGGTCCACCCTCGTCACCGCGGTGTCCATCCCGCTGTCGGTGGTGCTCGCGCTGATCGTGCTGTGGACCCGCGACCTGTCCCTCAACATGCTGACCCTGGGCGGCCTGACCATCGCCATCGGCCGGGTCGTCGACGACTCCATCGTCGTCCTGGAGAACATCAAGCGGCACCTCGGCTACGGCGAGGAACGCCAGGCCGCGATCATGAACGCGGTGCGCGAGGTGTCCGGCGCGGTCACCTCCGCCACGCTGACCACCGTCGCCGTGTTCCTGCCGATCGGGCTGGTCGGCGGCATGGTGGGCGAGCTGTTCGGCTCCTTCAGCCTCACCGTCACCGCGGCGCTGCTGGCGTCCCTGCTGGTGTCGCTGACGGTCGTCCCGGTGCTGTCGTACTGGTTCCTGCGGCCGCCGAAGGGCACCCCGGAGGACGCCGAGGAGGCCCGACGGCTGGCGGAGGAGAAGGAGGCCAGGAGCCGCCTGCAGCGCACCTACGTGCCGGTGCTGCGGTTCGCCACCCGGCGCCGGCTGGCCAGCGTCGCCATCGCCGTCGTCGTGCTGCTCGCCACCTTCGCCATGGCCCCGCTGCTGAAGACCAACTTCTTCGACGCGGGGGAGCAGCAGGTCCTTTCGGTCCAGCAGAAGCTGAAGCCGGGCACCAGCCTGGCCGCCACCGACACCCAGGTGAAGAAGGTCGAGAAGCTGCTCGCCGGCACCGAGGGCGTCGAGGACTACCAGGTGACCATCGGCTCGTCCGGCTTCATGGCGGCCTTCGGCGGCGGCACCGACACCAACCAGGCGAGCTACCAGATCATGCTGGAGGACTCCGCGTCCTCCGACGACGTGCGGGACCGCATCGAGAAGGGCCTCGCGGAGCTCGACGGCATCGGCACCACCACGGTGGCGTCCGGTGACGGCTTCGGCAGCCAGGACCTCAGCGTGACCGTCAAGGCGGCCGACGCGCAGGTGCTGCGCAAGGCCACCGAGCAGGTCCGCGACGCGGTGGCCTCGCTGGACGACGTCACCGACGTCACCAGCGACCTGGCGCAGAGCGTGCCCCGCATCTCGGTCACGCCGAACGACAAGGCGGCGGCGGCCGGTTTCGACGCGCAGACCCTCGGGATGGCCGTCGCCCAGTCGGTGAAGGGCACCCCGGCCGCCAAGGCGGTCCTCGACGACACCGAGCGGGACATCGTGATCCGCTCGGCGCGGCCCGCCACCACCGTGGAGCAGCTGCGCACCCTGCCCCTCGGCCCGGTGAAGCTGGGCGACGTCGCCACCGTCCGGCAGGTCGACGGCCCGGTCTCCATGACCCGGATCGACGGCCAACGCGCGGCCACCGTCACCGCCCGCCCGCTCGACGAGAACACGGGCGCCGTGGGCACGGCCCTGCAGAACAAGCTCGACGAGCTGACGCTGCCCGCGGGCGCCACGGCCGAGATCGGCGGCGTGACCGCGGACCAGGACGAGGCCTTCGTCAACCTGGGCCTGGCCATGCTGGCCGCCATCGCCATCGTGTTCATGCTGCTGGTCGGCACCTTCCGGTCGCTGGCCCAGCCGCTGATCCTGCTGGTGTCCGTGCCGTTCGCGGCGACCGGCGCGCTCGGCCTGCTGCTGATCACCGGCACCCCGATGGGCGTCCCGGCGATGATCGGCATGCTGATGCTGATCGGCATCGTGGTCACCAATGCGATCGTGCTGATCGACCTCATCAACCAGTACCGCGCGCAGGGGCACGGCATCATCGAGGCCGTGATCGAGGGCGGCCGGCACCGTCTGCGGCCCATCCTCATGACGGCCCTGGCGACGATCTTCGCCCTGCTCCCGATGGCGCTCGGCGTCACCGGCGAGGGCGGCTTCATCGCCCAGCCGCTCGCGGTCGTGGTGATCGGCGGCCTGATCACGTCGACCCTGCTCACCCTGCTCCTGGTCCCGACGCTCTACGCGATGCTGGAACTCCGCAAGGAGCGCCGGGCGAAGAAGCGGGCGGCGAAGCGGGCCGGGAAGGCGGGCCTGCCCGAACAGCCGGCGCCGGACGCCTCCTCCGACGAGACGCGGCCCGCGTCCGTCTGACCGCGTGACGCGTGACGGCCGGTTCCCGAACCGGAACAACCGGTTCGGGAACCGGCCGTCGCTTTCCCCGTTTCATGTGCTGTACATCCACTGAGGTCTACACGGTGCCGCACCACCTCAGGGCCGCCACAGCGGATGCCGCACAGAGGTCACGCGCCGACAGGCCGGGTGTCGTACCTGTGAGGACGGCTGATCCGCAATGTCAGCAGCGGGTGTCCGTGTGGCCGGTAAGGGTCTGGGAAGCGAAACGGAGCTGACCCAGAGCCTGCGTGCACACGCTCAGCGTGTGGGTTCCGTCCGACCAGACTTCAATTCCCGGTCCGCTCCTCCACCCCTCGGACGACGCTCCTGCTTGGATCCAGGCGGATATGGACCAAGAGCGATGGCTGTCCCGGAAACTCTTCCAGACGTAGGCATATGCCCAGTTCTTCCCGCAGCCCTTGAACTGCTTAACGGAGACGACAGGTTCGCCGTTCGACTTGATGTAGCCCGTGCTCCCGATCTGAGTGACCGAAGGGCAGCCCGGGGCCTCTTCAGCCGCAGCCGCAGGGCTTGACGTGTTGATGACGAGGCCGACAGCAAGTGCCGTCGTGGCGACAGTTGTTGAGAGCAATCGCTTCATGATCCCCCCGTATGAAGGTTCGTATTTACGACGGAGATCATCTCACTGCACATCAGTTCCAGCCTGCAACTGCAGAATGAACGCGCACAGTTGCTGCGAGACGGACCGCGCCCCCACCCCGACCGGAAGCCCGTGCCGGGGTGAGGGCGGGGCGGCCGGCTACGGCAGGGCCAGCATGCGCTCCAGGGCCAGCTTCGCGAAGGCCTCGGTCTCCTTGTCGACCTCGATGCGGTTGACCAGGGTGCCCTCGGCGAGGGACTCCAGGGCCCAGACGAGGTGGGGCAGGTCGATGCGGTTCATCGTCGAGCAGAAGCAGACCGTCTTGTCGAGGAAGACGATCTCCTTGCCCTCGGGCGCGAAACGGTTCGCCAGGCGGCGGACCAGGTTCAGCTCCGTGCCGATGGCCCACTTGGAGCCGGCCGGGGCGGCCTCCAGGGCCTTGATGATGTACTCGGTCGACCCGACGTAGTCCGCCGCGGCCACGACCTCGTGCTTGCACTCGGGGTGGACCAGGACGTTGACGCCAGGGATGCGCTCGCGCACGTCGTTGACGGAGTCCAGGCTGAAGCGGCCGTGCACCGAGCAGTGGCCGCGCCACAGGATCATCTTCGCGGCACGCAGCTCCTCGGCGGTCAGGCCGCCGTTCGGCCTGTGCGGGTTGTAGACGACGCAGTCCTCCAGGGACATCCCCATGTCCCGCACCGCCGTGTTGCGGCCCAGGTGCTGGTCGGGGAGGAACAGGACCTTCTCGCCCTGCTCGAACGCCCAGTCCAGGGCGCGCTTCGCGTTCGACGAGGTGCAGATCGTGCCGCCGTGCTTGCCGGTGAAGGCCTTGATGTCGGCGGAGGAGTTCATGTACGAGACGGGGACGACCTGCTCGGCGATCCCGGCCTCGGTCAGCACGTCCCAGCACTCGGCGACCTGCTCGGCGGTGGCCATGTCCGCCATGGAGCAGCCGGCCGCGAGGTCGGGGAGGACCACCTTCTGGTCGTCGCCGGTGAGGATGTCGGCGGACTCGGCCATGAAGTGCACACCGCAGAACACGATGTACTCGGCCTGGGGGCGCGCGGCCGCGTCCCGCGCCAGCTTGAAGGAGTCGCCCGTGACGTCGGCGAACTGGATGACCTCGTCACGCTGGTAGTGGTGGCCGAGGACGAAGACCTTGTCCCCGAGCTTCTCCTTGGCCGCGCGGGCGCGCTCCACCAGGTCCGGGTCGGACGGGGAGGGGAGGTCGCCGGGGCATTCCACACCGCGCTCGCTCCTGGGGTCGGCCTCCCGGCCGAGGAGCAGCAGGGCGAGGGGCGTCGGCTGGACGTCGAGCTCCGGGGTCTGGGCGGTGGTCACGACACGCACCCTTTCTGTTCTGGCGACTTCTCGTCGATTTGACGCTATCTATCATAACCGGTTCACGTCACTTTGACGATGGCCATAGCGTCCATGTGACGTGAATCCCGGCGGCCGCCCGTTCATTCCCCTAGGGCCCCCGCGAGCGACGGTTTCCGCTCCGCACGGCGTGTGCGAGCATGAAGAGCGAGGCGAGGAAATCACGCGCCCGGCCCGGAATGAATCCGCGGTCCCGCCGGTTGCAACCGTCGGCAAGCAGTCTCCGTACAACCCGGGAGAGATGTAGATGTCCGTATCGGACGAGACCACCACCGTCACCGACGGCATCGTCCTGACCGACGCCGCCGCGTCCAAGGTCAAGGCCCTGCTCGACCAGGAAGGCCGTGACGACCTCGCCCTGCGCGTCGCCGTCCAGCCCGGCGGCTGCTCCGGCCTGCGCTACCAGCTCTTCTTCGACGAGCGCTCGCTCGACGGCGACGTGGTGAAGGACTTCGGTGGTGTGAAGGTCGTCACCGACCGCATGAGCGCCCCGTACCTGGGCGGCGCCACCATCGACTTCGTCGACACCATCGAGAAGCAGGGCTTCACGATCGACAACCCGAACGCCACGGGCTCCTGCGCCTGCGGCGACTCCTTCAGCTGAGCACCGCCGGTCCGCCCGGCGGACCGCAGGACGAAGGCGGCGGCCCCGTGACCACGGGACCGCCGCCTTCGTCGTGCGCGGGTGCGCCGCTCAGCGGGCGCTGGGCGGTGCGGGCAGGCGGGCGCCGCCCTTGTGCAGCGGCACCGGCTCGCCGTCCGCCGTCACCACCTGGCGGTCGCCGAGCGGAGCGTCCAGCCGCAGCGTCTGCTCGTACTGCTTGGCGATCAGGATGCACACCTTGTCCGGCCAGGGCGTCTCGGTCACCCGCACGGTGACCTTTCCGCCGCTCTCGCTCGCCGTCGCCTCGTAGTCGGCGCAGACACCGCCCGTGAACGTCACGGTCAGCTCGTCTCCCTGGGCCGTGTAGCCCTCCACCTCGACGTCACGCGTGGCCGGCGCGGACGTCGGCTCGTCACCGGGACCCGACGGCTCCTCGCCCGGTCGCTCTCCGGGCCCCGTCGGCGCGGCGAGGAACTGCGGCTCCACCGCCGGATGCGTCACCGTGAACGGGTTGTCGGACCCCGCCGGGCGCACCTCGAACAGCCAGGACGGCACCAGCGCGGGACGCCCGTCCACCGAGTGCGCGGCCAGCCCGAACACCGCCTCGTCCACCGCGACGGTGTCACCCGCCGGCTTCGCCGGGGCGCAGGGCTCCTGCTGCTGCTGCCCCTCGTCCAGCGGCACGGGGGTGGCGCAGCCGCCGATCTCCACGCGGTCGCCGGCGCCGGGCGCACCGTTCATCGCGTCCAGCGCCTCGCGGGCGCTCACCACGGGGTACTCGTCGCCCTTCACCGGCTCCGCGAGCCGCCCGCTGCCGCCGACGACCTCGCCGCTCGCGCCGACGACCACCCCGGTCGTCCAGCCGTACGTCGGCAGCCCGCCGACCTCCGGGTCGGCGTTCACCACGCGGCTGCCGTCCAGCACCTGGCTCGCGTCCAGCTTGGCGTCGTCCTGGCCCACCGCCTTCAGCACCGGCGCGGCGGCCTTCTTCGCGGCTTCCTCGCTCACGGCGGCCGTCTTGGCGCCGGTCGGGGCCTTGCAGGTGGCGCCCTTGCAGTTGTCGCTGCGGGTGATGTTCCGGCTGAACGTCCAGGTACCGGGGGCCTGAGTGTCGACGCGCAGGGTCGGACCCGAGCCGTCCTGGCCGCCGATGCGCCAGGAGCCGCCCTCGGCGAACGGCCTGCCCTCGACCCCCAGCGCCTCCGCCAGCGCGACCACCTGGTCCTCGGTGATCTTGCCCCGCGCGTGGAACACGGGCGCCGTGTCGGGACCGTCGGGGAGGGCGCCCTCGGCGCGGTAGGTCGCGCCGTACGGGTTGGGCTCGCCCGGCGCGATGCCGTTCGGGCCGCTCTCGGAGTAGCCGTCCAGGGCGAGCGGCGGGGGAGTGGCGTCGCCGTTCGCCCCCGGCGCCGCGCCGCCCCCGGAGTCCCCGGCCCCGGCCGCGAGATACGCCCCGCCTCCGCCGACCAGCAGTACGGCGGCGGCGACGGAGGCGACCAGCGCGGGCGTGCGGCGACGGGCCTGCCCCTCGGATCCACGGTCCGCGTCCCTGCTCCCGCCGACCACGGGCTCGGGCCCGGCGTAGGCGTGCTCGTCGCCGGCCGGCGGGGTACGGGGTGCGGTGGGCGTGCCGCCTGCCGGGCCGGATGCTTCAGCCGCGGAGGCTCCGCTGCTTTCGCCACCGTCCGCTCCGGATGAGGGAGCGTCGGCCCTGGCGGGCCGGTCCTCCCCGGCGGCTCCGGTGTCGGTGGACGCATCGGCCGGTGCGGACCCGTTCCCCTCGGCGCGGGACTCGTCGCTCGCACCCTCCGGGCCGGCGGCTCCAGGTGTGGAGGCCGGCGCGTTGGCGGACGCGTGCGCCGAGGTCACGGGCGCGTGGGCGGGTGCGGGCTCGTCGCCCGCGTCGGCCTGCGGGGGCTCGGTCTCTCCCATCCGGGGCGCGTCGCCGTCGGCGGGGCCGGTGGCTTCCGGCTTCGTCAGCCGCGAGGGCGCCGGCGCGTCGGCGCCCGCCGCCTTCGGTGCGGGCCCCTCGGCCCCGGCCGCGCCGGTGCGGTGCACACCGGCGGCGGGCCGCACCTCGTCGCTTCCGTCCGTCCCGGCCTCGGAGGGGCCGCCCTCGGGCCTCGTCTCCTCCGGCCGATCGGCCGAGCCGGCCTCACCCGTCCGCGTGAGTCCCCCGGCGTCCCCGGCCGGGGCGGACGTCCCGGAGGACCCCGGGTCCTCGGCGGCCGCGTCACGCGTCTCCACGGCGTCGGTGTCGGAGGCCGGCGCCTCCGAGGAGGAGGTGGTGCGCGGCCGTGCGCCCTCCGTGTCGGGCGCGTCGCCCGAGACGGGGCGCGGCTCGTCGTCGTGGTCGGGTCGCTCGGTGTTCACCGCATCGCTCCTTCGCCTGCACAGCTGTCCCATGCGGACCCTGCCCGGTCGTACCGGGGCTGCCGAGGGTTCGTATCCCGCATCCCCTCTACGGGGGACAGCGATGGGACGCAGTGGGGGAGCGCGCGGTTCCCCGCGTTCGCTCAGTCGCCGTAGTCGGACATGGCGTCGAGCAACCGGGCCGAGGCGGGCGGCACGTCCACCCCGTGGATCAGGGAGGGCGACACCGGCCGGGCCGCCGTCCGCTCGGGCGCCGCCCAGTGCGGCACCATCCGGGCGCAGTCGCCGCGCAGGGAGGTCAGGTCGCCCTCGAGGTCGACCGGAGCGGGGGCGTGGACCTTGATGTTCGTCATGTTCGCACCGTATGCACGCCGACAGCCGCGAAGAAAGAGCTACTATCGGGTAGTTTCGGCTGCTTCTACGGGCCGTTCCCACCCGGTAGCGTGAAGTGTCAAACCCCCTCCCTCAGGAGAATCCACGCCGTGCGCATCGCAGTCACCGGCTCCATCGCCACCGACCACCTCATGACCTTCCCCGGCCGGTTCGCCGACCAGCTCGTCGCGGACCAGCTGCACACGGTCTCGCTGTCCTTCCTGGTCGACAACCTCGACGTGCGTCGCGGCGGGGTGGCCGCGAACATCGCCTTCGGCATGGGGCAGCTCGGCACCCGCCCGATCCTGGTCGGCGCGGCCGGCTTCGACTTCGACGAGTACCGCGCCTGGCTGGAGCGGCACGGCGTCGACACCGACTCCGTCCGTATCTCGGACACGCTGCACACCGCCCGCTTCGTGTGCACCACGGACTCCGACCACAACCAGATCGGCTCCTTCTACACGGGCGCGATGAGCGAGGCCCGCCTGATCGAGCTGAAGACCGTCGCCGACCGCGTGGGCGGTCTCGACCTGGTGTCCATCGGCGCCGACGACCCGGAGGCGATGCTGCGGCACACCGAGGAGTGCCGCTCGCGGGGCATCCCGTTCGCCGCCGACTTCTCCCAGCAGATCGCCCGCATGGACGGCGAGGAGATCCGGATACTGCTGGAGGGGGCCACGTACCTCTTCTCCAACGAGTACGAGAAGGGCCTCATCGAGACCAAGACCGGCTGGACCGACGAGGAGATCCTCGCCAAGGTCGGCCACCGCGTCACCACCCTCGGCGCCCGCGGCGTCCGCATCGAGCGGGCCGGCGAGGAGACCATCGAGGTCGCCTGCCCCGACGAGGAGCGCAAGGCCGACCCGACCGGCGTCGGCGACGCCTTCCGCGCCGGCTTCCTGTCCGGCCTGGCGTGGGGCGTCCCGCTGGAGCGCGCCGCGCAGGTCGGCTGCATGCTGGCGACCCTCGTCATCGAGACCGTCGGCACCCAGGAGTACCAGCTGCGCCGCGGTCACTTCATGGAGCGCTTCACCAAGGCCTACGGGGACGACGCCGCCACCGAGGTGCGCGCGCACCTGAGCTGACCCCGCTCACGACAGCCGGCGGACCACATAGGCCGCGCCCCGGCCCGCCGGCTGCTCGCCGACGTATTCCTGGCCGCGCATCTCGCACCACGCGGGGATGTCGAGCCGGGCCGCCTCGTCGTCGGCGAGGACCCGCACCAGGCCGCCCACCGGCACGTCGCCGATCACCTTGGCCAGCTCGATCACCGGGATCGGGCAGCGCCGCCCCAGCGCGTCCACCACCAGCGCCTCGTCCCGTTCCCCGGTGACGGTCTCCGTCCGGGACACCGGCGCGCCCAGCTTCTCCCGCACCCCGGCGACCACCTCCGGCAGCACGTCGAGGAAGCGCTCCACGTCCTGCTCCTCCGTGCCCGGCGGCAGCGAGACCCGGACGTTGCCCTCGCTGAGCACCCCCATCGCCCTCAGCACATGGCTGGGCGTCAGCGTGCTGCTGGTGCAGGACGAGCCGGACGACACGGAGAAGCCGGCCCGGTCCAGCTCGTGCAGCACGGTCTCCCCGTCGACATAGAGACACGAGAAGGTGACTACGCCCGGCAGCCGCCGCTCCGGGTCCCCGACCACCTCCACGTCCGGCACCAGCTCCGGCACCCGCGCCCGGATCCGGTCCGTCAGTTCCCGGAGCCGGGCCGCCTCCTGGGCGGCCTCCGCCCGCACCGCCCGCAGTGACGCCGCCGCGGCCACGATCGCCGGGAGGTTCTCGAACCCGGGCACCCGCCCCGACTCCCGCTCGTCCCGCGGACCCTGGGGCGCGAACCGCACCCCCTTGCGCACGGCCAGCAGACCCACCCCCGAGGGCCCGCCCCACTTGTGGGCGCTCGCCGCGAGCAGTGACCAGCCGCCCTCCACCGGACCCCAGCCCAGCGACTGCGCCGCGTCCACCAGCAGCGGCACCCCCGCGGCCCGGCACGCCTCGGCCGCCTCGGCCACCGGCTGGAGGGTGCCCACCTCGTGGTTGGCGGACTGCAGACAGGCCAGCGCGGTGTCCGGCCGCAGCGCCCCGGCGAGCTCGGACGGGCGTACGGCACCCGAGCGGTCCACCGCCACCTCGGTGACCGTGCCGCCGCCGTCCCGGTGAACTTCCGCCGCATGCAGCACAGAAGAGTGTTCGACCGCAGACACGATCAGGTGATGCCCGGTACGCCGTCTGCCTGCCAGCGCCCCCGCGATCCCGGTGTGCACCGCGGCGGTCCCGGACGGGGTGAACACGAGCTCGTCGGGCCGGCAGCCCACCGCCTCCGCGGCCGCCTCCCGGGCGGCGTCGAGCAACAGCCGCGCCCGCCGCCCCTCCTTGTACAACCGCGCCGGATCCGCCCACCCTTCGTCCAGAGAGGCCATCAGCGCCTGACGGGCGACGGGATGAAGAGGAGCGGCGGAAGCAGCGTCGAAGTAGGACACACGGCAACGCTAACCCCCTCGGGGGCGCGGGGAACTGCGCGGTCGACCACGACGCCGCCGCGGCCGCCACGACGTCCGTACCCCCGGACGACGGGGCGCCGGACGCGACCCGCGACGCGTACGGCACCCCTCCCCGCGACCCCTCGGAGAGCGTCGGCTAGGGTTTGGTCCGCATAAACATCCAAACCCCTGCCCGACGCAGGGCGGCGACCGACCAGCGAGAAGGCCAGGCCGCAGCCGAACAGCGCGGGCGAGACTCTCGGGAAGGCGCTACGTGAGTCCCAACGGCTCCGACCTCCCCCACGGCCTGGAAGGCGTGGGCGGTACCCCCAAGCCGCGGCGCCCGATGCGGCGGAAGCTGCTGCAGGCACTGACCGCGGGCCTGGTCCTGGCGACCGCCACCGGTTGCACATGGGAGGACTTCCCCCGCCTTGGCATGCCCACCCCCACGACGGAAGAGGCTCCGCGGATCCTCTCCCTGTGGCAGGGGTCCTGGGCGGCCGCGCTCGCCGTCGGCGTGCTGGTGTGGGGCCTGATCCTGTGGAGTGCTTTCTTCCACCGGCGCAGCCGCACCAAGGTCGAGGTACCTCCGCAGACCCGGTACAACATGCCCATCGAGGCGTTGTACACGGTGGTCCCCCTCATCATCGTCTCGGTGTTCTTCTACTTCACCGCGCGCGACGAATCCGAGGTGCTGAAGCTCGAGAAGAAGCCCGACGTCACGGTCAACGTGGTCGGCTTCCAGTGGAGCTGGTGCTTCAACTACGTCGAGAACGTCGAGGGTTCCACGGGCGACGCCAAGACGTCCAAGGAACTCGACGCGATTCCGGACCGCTACAAGGAGGCCTTCCCGGCCGACGCCGGCGGTGTCCACGACTGCGGCATCCCCGGAACCCGGAACCCGCAGACCAACAACCCGGGCCCCACCCTGTGGCTGCCCGAGGGCAAGCGGGTCCGCTTCGTGCTGACCTCGCGTGATGTCATCCACTCCTTCTGGGTGGTGCCGTTCCTGATGAAGCAGGACGTCATCCCGGGCCACACCAACGCCTTCGAGGTGACCCCCAACCGTGAGGGCACCTTCCTCGGCAAGTGCGCCGAGCTCTGCGGCGTCGACCACTCCCGGATGCTGTTCAACGTGAAGGTCGTCTCCCCCGAGCGGTACGAGCAGCACCTGAAGGACCTCGCGAAGAAGGGGCAGCAGGGCTACGTGCCCGCGGGCATCGAGCAGTCCGGCCCCGAGAAGAACCGGGAGTCGAACATCCTGTGAGCATCCTCAACGAACCCAAGGGTGCCGCGGCAGCTGGGTCCCACTACGAGGACGAACTGCCGGTCAGGCGCCAGAACCGTGGCAGTGTCGTGGTCAAGTGGCTGACGACCACGGACCACAAGACGATCGGCACGATGTACCTCGTGACGTCGTTCGTCTTCTTCGTCATCGGCGGCGTGATGGCCCTGGTGATGCGCGCCGAGCTGGCCCGCCCGGGCCTGCAGATCGTGTCGAACGAGCAGTTCAACCAGGCGTTCACGATGCACGGCACGATCATGCTGCTGATGTTCGCGACGCCGCTGTTCGCCGGCTTCGCGAACTGGATCATGCCGCTGCAGATCGGCGCGCCCGACGTGGCGTTCCCGCGGCTGAACATGTTCGCCTACTGGCTCTACTCGTTCGGCTCGCTCATCGCGGTCGGCGGCTTCCTGACGCCGGACGGCGCCGCCAGCTTCGGCTGGTTCGCCTACTCGCCGCTGTCGGACGCGGTCCGCTCGCCGGGCATCGGCTCCGACATGTGGATCATGGGCCTCGCCCTCTCCGGGTTCGGCACCATCCTCGGCGCGGTCAACTTCATCACCACCATCATCTGCATGCGCGCCCCCGGCATGACGATGTTCCGCATGCCGATCTTCACCTGGAACGTGCTGCTCACCGGTGTGCTGGTGCTGCTCGCCTTCCCGGTGCTGGCCGCCGCGCTGTTCGCCCTGGAGGCGGACCGCAAGTTCGGGGCGCACATCTTCGACTCGACGAACGGCGGAGCGCTGCTCTGGCAGCACCTCTTCTGGTTCTTCGGTCACCCCGAGGTGTACATCATCGCGCTGCCGTTCTTCGGCATCGTCTCCGAGATCATCCCGGTGTTCTCCCGCAAGCCGATGTTCGGCTACATGGGTCTCATCGGCGCGACCATCGCGATCGCGGGTCTGTCGGTGACGGTGTGGGCGCACCACATGTACGTCACGGGCGGTGTGCTGCTGCCGTTCTTCTCCTTCATGACCTTCCTGATCGCGGTCCCGACCGGTGTGAAGTTCTTCAACTGGATCGGCACCATGTGGAAGGGCAGCCTGTCCTTCGAGACACCGATGCTGTGGACGCTGGGCTTCCTCATCACGTTCACCTTCGGCGGTCTGACCGGCGTCATCCTGGCGTCGCCGCCGCTGGACTTCCACGTCTCCGACTCCTACTTCGTGGTGGCGCACTTCCACTACGTGGTCTTCGGCACCGTGGTGTTCGCGATGTTCGCCGGCTTCCACTTCTGGTGGCCGAAGTTCACCGGCAAGATGCTCGACGAGCGGCTCGGCAAGATCACCTTCTGGACGCTGTTCATCGGCTTCCACGGCACCTTCCTGGTCCAGCACTGGCTGGGCGTCGAGGGCATGCCGCGCCGGTACGCGGACTACCTGGCCGCGGACGGCTTCACCGCCCTGAACACGGTCTCGACGATCGCGTCGTTCCTCCTCGGCATGTCGCTGCTGCCGTTCTTCTACAACGTGTGGAAGACCGCCAAGTACGGCAAGCCGGTCGAGGTCGACGACCCGTGGGGCTACGGCCGCTCCCTCGAGTGGGCGACCTCCTGCCCGCCGCCCCGGCACAACTTCCTCACCCTGCCGCGGATCCGCAGTGAATCCCCGGCGTTCGACCTGCACCACCCGGAGATCGCCGCGCTCGACGAGCTCGAGAACGCCGGTCACGGCGAGAAGGCCCTCTCCGGCGGCAAGGAGGCCGGCAAGTGAAGATCCAGGGCAAGATGTTCATGTGGCTGAGCCTCTTCTTCCTGGCCATGGCCGTGGTCTACGGCCTGTGGTCGAAGGAGCCGGTCGGCACCACTGCCCTCGTCCTGTCCTTCGGCCTGAGCATCATGATCGGCTTCTACCTGGGCTTCACCGCCCGGCGGGTCGACGTGGGCGCCCAGGACAACAAGGAGGCGGACGTCGCCGACGACGCCGGCGAGGTCGGGTTCTTCAGCCCGCACAGCTGGCAGCCCCTGGTCCTGGCCGCGGGCGGCGCCTTCGCCTTCGCGGGCGTGGCGATCGGCTGGTGGCTGATGTACTTCTCCGCGCCGCTGCTGCTCTTCGGTCTGTGGGGCTGGGTCTTCGAGTACTACCGCGGTGAGAACCGCACCCAGTAACACGCCGCACGGCACCCGGGAGCCCGGACACTCCGTCAGGAGGGTCCGGGCTCCCGCTGTTGCCGCATCCGCCTCACCCGTTCGGGCCGCCCGGTGAGCCGGGACGCGCCCGGCTCCCTAGCGTGAGGCCATGAGAGACACAGAGTCCCCCCGCACCGGCCTCCGCGGCACGCGGGCCCGCCTCGCCGGCTGCGCGCTGCTGGTGGCGGCCCTCGGCGCGGGCGTCACCGGCTGCTCCTCAGACGGCAGCCCGCTGTCCGCCGAGCCGTACGACGCGGCGGACCAGATCTCCTTCGGCGGCTCCCTCGACGAGGGGAAGTCCGCCGACCCCGACAAGCCCCTCGAGATCACCGCCGAGGACTCCGACGGGCGCATCACCGACGTCGTCGCCGTGGACGCCTCCGGACGGCACCTGGCGGGCGAACTGGCCGCCGACGGCAGCCGCTGGCACAGCACCACCCCGCTGGCCGCCTCCGCGCAGTACACGGTCCGCGTGAGCACCGAGGACGAGGACGGCAGGCCCGGCCGCAAGGTCCTCACCTTCACCACCGGCAAGCCCGGCGCCGCCAAACGCCTGGGCATCACCTTCGGCCCCGAGGCGGGCACCTACGGCGTCGGACAGCCGCTCGTCGCGGAGCTGAGCGAGCCCGTGCAGGACCCGGCGCAGCGGGCGGTGGTGGAACGCGGTCTGAAGGTCGACTCCACCCCCTCCGTCACCGGTGCCTGGTACTGGGTCGACGACAAGAAGCTGCACTTCCGGCCCAAGGACTACTGGCCGGCCGACGCCACCGTCCGGGTGCGCAGCAACCTGGAGGGCATCAAGGTCGGCGACCGGCTGCGCGGCGACGCGGCCAAGCCGCTCACCATCCGTACCGGTGACCGGGTGATAGCCGTCACGGACGCGGCCGCGCACCTGCTGACGGTCCACAAGAACGGCGAGGAGATCAAGCAGATCCCCGTCACCACCGGCAAGCCCGGCTTCGAGACCCGCAACGGCGTCAAGGTGGTGCTCGCCAAGGAACGCTTCGTACGCATGCGCAGCACCACCGTCGGCATCGCCGAGGGCTCCGCCGAGTCGTACGACCTGGACGTGCACTTCGCGACGCGGGTCACCTGGAGCGGCGAGTACGTGCACGCCGCCCCCTGGTCGGTCGGCTCGCAGGGCTACGCCAACGTCAGCCACGGCTGCGTCGGGATGAGCACGGCCGACGCCGAGTGGTTCTTCGACACCTTCCGCCAGGGCGACCTCGTGGAGGTCGTGAACTCGGAGGGCGACGTCATGGAGCCGTTCGGCAACGGCTTCGGCGACTGGAACCTGAACTGGGACAAGTGGCGCGAGGGCAGCGCCCTCACGGGCAGCGGGAAGACCCCCGAGACCGCCCAGCAGGTGGCGCGGCTGCGGCCCGCGGCCGCGTGAGCACCACAGGGCCGCCGCGCACGCCCACGGGCGGGCCGGCGGCCCCGTCGGCCGTCAGGGCAGGCGCGGACGCCTCAGGCGCCCGCCAGCGCCTTCCGGCGCAGCAGCGAGGCCAGGGCGTCCGCGAACTCCACCGGCTCCACCGGAAGCGTCACCGCCGCCTCCGCGCGGCTCCAGGTCGCCAGCCAGGCGTCCTGCGGGCGGCCCATCAGCAGCAGCACCGGCGGGCAGTTGAAGATCTCGTCCTTGATCTGCCGGCACAGCCCCATGCCGCCCATCGGCACGGCCTCGCCGTCCAGGACGCACACGTCGATGCCGCCCCGGTCCAGCTCCGTGAGCACGGCCGCCGGCGTCGCGCACTCCACGAACTCCACGACGGGCACGTCCGGTGCCGGCCGCCGCCCCGTGGCGAGCCGCACCTGCTCCCGGGTGTTGGCGTCGTCGCTGTAGACCAGCACCGTGGCGGTCGCCTGCATTGTTCCTCCACGCGTAAGAGAGAGGGCACGGCTCTGTCGGGAACTTCGGGTACCGATGGCGCGGATGCTACCCCCTCGGACCGCCCGTCAACACCGGTTCGGACACGGCTTCGAAAGGGGCTCCCATGGGCCATACGGGCAGTCCAGGAGGGGCGAACACACCGAACGGCACCCCCGGGAGTGAGGGCGGGATAAGCGACCGACATAATGTCGGCGTGGCGACAGCAACGACAGTAGACACCGGGCACGCGCACCCGTCGGTCAACCGACCGAACCTCACCAGCGTCGGAACCATCATCTGGCTGAGTTCCGAGCTGATGTTCTTCGCGGCCCTCTTCGCGATGTACTTCACCCTGCGATCGGTGACCGGACCCGACTTCTGGTCGGAGAAGGCCGACCTGCTGAACTTCCCGTTCTCGGCGACGAACACCACGATCCTGGTGCTCTCCTCGCTCACCTGCCAGCTCGGCGTCTTCGCCGCCGAGCGCGGTGACGTGAAGAAGCTCCGGATGTGGTTCATCGTCACCTTCATCATGGGCGCGGTGTTCATCGGCGGCCAGGTCTTCGAGTACACCGAGCTGGTCAAGCACGAGGGCCTGTCCCTCTCCTCCGACCCGTACGGCTCGGCCTTCTACCTGACCACCGGCTTCCACGGCCTGCACGTGACGGGCGGCCTGATCGCCTTCCTGCTGGTCCTGGGCCGGACCTACGCGGCCCGGAGGTTCACACACGAGCAGGCGACCGCGGCCATCGTCGTGTCCTACTACTGGCACTTCGTCGATGTCGTCTGGATCGGCCTCTTCGCCACGATCTACATGATCAAGTAGGCGGGCCCTCATCCGCGCGCGCTGACCACAGCGCACCCAACAGAAGCATCGACGCAGAAGATCCTGACACCGGGGTAATCCGTGAAAAAGCTCTCCGCACGACGACGCCATCCGCTGGCGGCGCTCGTCGTCCTACTCCTCGCGCTGGCATGCACCGGGGGGCTGTACGCCGTGTTCGCACCCGCGGACAAGGCGCAGGCCGACGAAACCGCCCAGTCCCTCACCATCGAGGAGGGCAAGAAGCTTTACACCGTCGGCTGCGCGAGCTGCCACGGCACCGGCGGTCAGGGCACGTCCGACGGCCCGAGCCTGGTGGGCGTGGGCGCCGCGGCGGTCGACTTCCAGGTGAGCACCGGCCGTATGCCGGCCGCCACCTCGCAGGGCGCGCAGATCCCGCGCAAGAAGAACATCTACTCCCAGGCCGAGATCGACCAGCTGGCGGCGTACATCGCCTCCCTGGGCGCCGGCCCGGCCGTCCCGACCGAGGAGCAGTACGGCCCCGAAGGCGCCGACGCGGCCAAGGGCGGCGAGCTGTTCCGCAACAACTGCGCGCAGTGCCACAACTTCACCGGCAAGGGCGGTGCGCTCACGCACGGCAAGTACGCCCCGAGCCTGGAGGGCGTCGCGCCCAAGCACATCTACGAGGCCATGCTCACCGGCCCGCAGAACATGCCCTCCTTCCCCGACACCACGCTGTCGGAGCAGAACAAGAAGGACGTCATCGCGTACCTGAACGCGGTCAACGGCGAGGAGACCGAGAGCCCCGGCGGCCTGTCGCTGGGCGGGCTCGGCCCCGTCTCCGAGGGTCTGTTCGCCTGGGTCTTCGGACTCGGTGCGCTGATCGCGGTCGCCGTCTGGGTCGCCGCTCGGACCGCAAAGGCCAAGAAGTCATGAGTAGCCAAGACATTCCCGAAGAGAACCTGCCCGCAGCGCAGGACACCAGCCACGGCGCGGTGAAGCTCGCGGACGAGCAGAACCCGTTCGCCGACCCGGGCCTCCCGCCGCACGAGCCGCGGGTGCAGGACATCGACGAGCGGGCCGCCAAGCGGTCCGAGCGTACGGTCGCCCTGCTGTTCACGGTGTCGATGCTGGCCACCGTCGGCTTCATCGCCTCGTACGTGACCATCCCGGTCGACAAGTCGGTCTTCATCTGGCCGATCGGTCACATCAGCGCGCTGAACTTCGCGCTGGGCATGACGCTCGGCCTCGCCCTGTTCTGCATCGGCGCCGGCGCGGTCCACTGGGCCCGCACGCTGATGTCGGACCACGAGCTGGCCGACGAGCGTCACCCGATCGAGGCCGCTCCCGACGTCCGCGCGAAGGTCATGGACGACTTCCGCCAGGGCGCCAAGGAGTCGGCGCTCGGCCGCCGGAAGCTGATCCGCAACACCATGTTCGGCGCGCTGGCCCTGTTCCCGCTCTCCGGCGTGGTCCTGCTGCGCGACCTCGGCCCGCTGCCCGGCACGAAGCTGCGCCACACCCTGTGGTCCAAGGGCAAGCTGCTCGTCAACATGAACACCAACGAGCCGCTGCGTCCGTCGGACCTGATCGTGGGCTCGCTGACCTTCGCCAAGCCCGAGGGCCTGGAGGAGCACGACCACGGTTTCCAGACCGAGATCGCCAAGGCCGCCCTGATGCTGGTCCGCATCCAGCCGGACGACATCAAGGACAAGCGCTCGCTGGAGTGGTCGCACGAGGGGATCCTCGCCTACTCGAAGATCTGCACCCACGTCGGTTGCCCGATCTCCCTGTACGAGCAGCAGACGCACCACGCGCTCTGCCCCTGCCACCAGTCCACCTTCGACCTCTCCGACGGCGCCAAGGTGATCTTCGGTCCCGCCGGTCACCCGCTGCCGCAGCTGCGCATCGGCGTGAACGACGAGGGTTACCTCGAAGCGCTCGGCGACTTCGACGAGCCCGTCGGCCCTGCCTTCTGGGAGCGCGGATGAGTACTACGACGACACCCGAGTCCCGCGCACGCGGGAAGGCACCGGCCGGCGAACGCGTCGCCGACTGGGCCGACGGCCGGCTGGGGATCTACTCCCTGGCCAAGGCCAACATGCGCAAGATCTTCCCCGACCACTGGTCGTTCATGCTGGGTGAGATCTGCCTGTACAGCTTCATCATCATCATCCTCACGGGTGTGTACCTGACCCTGTTCTTCCACCCGTCGATGAACGAGGTGGAGTACCACGGCAGCTACGTCCCGCTGCAGGGCCAGCTGATGAGTGAGGCGTACAAGTCGACGCTGGACATCAGCTTCGACGTCCGTGGCGGTCTGCTCATCCGGCAGATCCACCACTGGGCCGCGCTGATCTTCGTCGCCGGCATGTTCGTGCACATGATGCGCGTGTTCTTCACCGGCGCGTTCCGCAAGCCGCGTGAGATCAACTGGCTGTTCGGCTTCCTGCTGCTCGTCCTGGGCATGTTCACCGGTTTCACCGGCTACTCGCTCCCGGACGACCTGCTCTCCGGCACCGGTATCCGCTTCATGGAGGGCGCGATCCTGTCCGTGCCGATCGTCGGCACGTACATCTCGTTCTTCCTCTTCGGCGGCGAGTTCCCCGGCGACGACTTCGTGGCCCGGTTCTTCTCGATCCACGTCCTGCTGCTGCCGGGCATCATGCTCGGCCTCGTGGTGGCGCACCTGATCCTGGTCTTCTACCACAAGCACACGCAGTTCCCCGGCCCCGGGAAGACCAACAAGAACGTGGTCGGCATGCCGCTGCTGCCGGTGTACATGGCCAAGGCCGGAGGCTTCTTCTTCCTGGTCTTCGGTGTGCTCGCGGCCGTCGCCGCGATCGCCACGGTCAACCCGATCTGGTCCATCGGCCCCTACCGGCCCGACATGGTCTCCACCGGCGCCCAGCCCGACTGGTACATGGGCTTCTCCGAGGGCCTGATCCGTGTCATGCCGGGCTGGGAGATCAACTTCTGGGGCCACACGCTCGTCCTGGGCGTGTTCATCCCGCTGCTGATCTTCCCGCTGGTCCTGGCCGCCATCGCCGTGTACCCGTTCATCGAGTCCTGGGTCACCGGCGACAAGCGCGAGCACCACATCCTGGACCGCCCGCGCAACGCCCCGACCCGCACCGCGTTCGGCGTCGCCTGGATGACGCTGTACTTCGTGCTCCTCGTCGGCGGCGGCAACGACATCTGGGCCACGCACTTCCACCTGTCGATCAACGCCATCACCTGGTTCGTCCGGATCGCGTTCTTCGTCGCCCCGGTCGTGGCGTTCATCGTCACCAAGCGGATCTGCCTCGGCCTCCAGCGCCGGGACAAGGAGAAGGTGCTGCACGGCCGCGAGTCGGGCATCATCAAGCGCCTGCCGCACGGTGAGTTCATCGAGGTCCACGAGCCGCTCAGCCAGGAGCAGCTGTACACCCTCACCGCGCACGAGCAGCCCAAGCCGCTCGAGCTCGGCCCGGAGGTCGACGAGAACGGCGTCCGGCGCAAGGTGAAGGCCGGCGAGAAGCTGCGCGCGAAGCTCAGCAAGGGCTTCTACGGCGAGGAGTCGCAGATTCCGAAGCCGACCGTCGAGGAGTACAAGGAGATCACGAGCGGCCACGGCCACCACTGATCCCCGGAGCTTCTCCACACGTCGCCACACGACAGCGAAGGGCCCCCGTCCGTTCTGCGGACGGGGGCCCTTCGCCGTGCCCGCGGCTGGATAGGGTGGGTGCGGGACCCGTCCGGTCCCGAGAACCCGCTACGACCGTCAGGAGCGACCATGAGCGCTGTGACCCCCGCTGGAGGCGACACCGCGGCGGGCCGCTCCTGGCCCGCCCTGCTGAACACCCTCCTGGACGGCCGGGACCTGACCGCCGACGAGGCCGCCTGGGCGATGGACCTGATCATGCGCGGCGAGGCGACCGACGCGCAGATCGCCGGGTTCGCGGTGTCCCTGCGGGCCAAGGGCGAGACCGTCGACGAGATCACCGGCTGCGTGCGGGCGCTCTACGACCATGCCAACGTCATCGAGGTGCCCGGCGCGACCGTCGACATCGTCGGCACCGGCGGCGACGGCGCCAAGACGGTGAACATCTCCACCATGTCCTCGATCGTCGTCGCCGGCACCGGCGCGAAGGTCGTCAAGCACGGCAACCGCGCCGCGTCCTCCGCCTCCGGCGCCTCCGACGTGCTGGAGAAGCTGGGCGTCAACCTCGAACTGACCCCGCGCCGGGTCGCCGAGGTCGCCGAGGAGGCCGGCATCACCTTCTGCTTCGCGGTGAGGTTCCACCCGGCGCTGCGTCATGTGGCCGCCGCGCGCGGCCAGCTCGGCGTCCGCACCGTGTTCAACTTCCTCGGCCCGCTCGCCAACCCGGCGAAGGTCAAGGCGCAGGCCGTCGGCGTCGCCGACGCCCGGATGGCGCCCATCATGGCCGGGGTGTTCGCCGGCCGCGGCAACTCCACCCTGGTGTTCCGCGGCGACGACGGCCTCGACGAGCTGACCACCACCGGCACCTCCAAGGTGTGGGTGGTCCGCGACGGCGCGGTCACCGAGGAGACCTTCGACCCGCGCGACGTCGGCATCGAGCTGGTCCCGGTGGAGGCGCTGCGCGGCGCCGACGCCTCCTACAACGCCGAAGTGGCCCGCCGGCTGCTGGACGGCGAGCGCGGCCCCGTGCGGGACGCGGTGCTGCTGAACTCGGCGGCGGCCCTGGTGGCCCTGGAGCCCGGCAGCGGCACGCTCACGGAGCAGATCCGCGCCGGGATGGAGAAGGCCGCCGAGTCCGTCGACTCCGGCGCCGCGCGGCGCGTCCTCGAACGCTGGGTCGCCGTCAGCAACGCGTAGGCCCCGCACGGCCGTCCCGCGATCCGGATACGGGTTGCGGGACGGCCGTCGCCTCGCGTACGTTCCCTCTCAGGTCATGAGTGACAGCCATCAGGCCCCGGCCGGCTGTCCGGCAACCCTCCGTCCGTGGCGGGGTGCCCCGGGTGAAGACCAGGCCGTGAGCAGCAGGGCTCACGGCAAGCGCGGACCCCTCGCACACCAGGGGTCCTGGTCGTCGAGGAGTCTTCCGTGAGCAAGCGAATGCGTTAGGGCGTCGAGCCCCGCCTCCGCACACCCTCGTCACTTTCCTCTCCGCGCTGGAGCGACGCGTCACGCCGTCCGCTCGCGCGAGGATCCGCCCTGCCCTCCGGGAGTTCCGTCATGCCTGCTGCCGCCACCGCCACCGCCACCGCCGTACCCGCTGCCGCCGCCGAGCCGTCCGTCCCCACCCCGCTGCCCGTCCTCGGCCGGGACGTCGCCGTGCCCCTCGTCACCGGTGGCGAGGTCACCTACGCCGCTCTCGACTACGCCGCCAGCGCCCCCGCCCTCCAGCGCGTCTGGGACGACGTGGCCGCCTACGCCCCCTACTACGGCAGCGTCCACCGCGGCGCCGGCTACCTCTCCCAGCTCTCCACCGACCTCTTCGAGAACGCCCGCCGTACCGTCGCCGGGTTCCTCGACTGCCGCGCCGACGACCAGCTGGTGTTCACCCGCTCCACCACCGACTCCCTCAACCTGCTCGCCGCCGTCCTGCCCGACGGCTGCGAGGTCTTCGTCTTCGAGACCGAGCACCACGCGGCGCTGCTGCCCTGGCAGCGGGCGGGCCGGGTGACCGTCCTCGACGCCCCCGACAGCCCCGCGCGGGCCGTCGCGTCCCTGGAGCGCGCCCTCGCCGACCGTGACCCCCACGGGCCGGCCCTGGTCTGTGTCACCGGCGCCTCCAACGTCACCGGCGAGCTGTGGCCGGTCCGCGAACTCGCCGCCGCCGCCCACGCGCACGGCGCCAGGATCGTGCTGGACGCCGCCCAGCTCGCCCCGCACCGCGCGGTGTCCGTGCGCGAGCTGGACGTGGACTGGGTCGCCTTCTCCGGGCACAAGCTGTACGCGCCCTTCGGATCCGGGGTCCTGGCCGGCCGCGCCGACTGGCTGCGCGAGGCCGGGCCGTACCTCGCCGGCGGCGGCGCCAGCCGCGCGGTCACCCGGCGCGCGGACGGGGGAGTGGACGTGGAATGGCACGAGACCGCCGCCCGCCACGAGGCCGGCTCGCCCAACGTCATCGGCGCCTACGCCATCGCCTCCGCCTGCAAGGCGCTCACCGAGGCGGGGTTCGAGGCGCTGGCCGCACGGGAGGACGCGCTGGTGCGCGCGGTGCGGGAAGGGCTGGCGGACGTGCCCGAGGTGCGTTTCCTGTCCCTGTTCGGCGACGACGCGCCCCGGGTCGGGGTGCTGTCCTTCGTGGTCGACGGCTGGAACAGCTCCCACTTCGCGGCGGCGCTGTCCGCGGAGTACGGCATCGGCGTACGCGACGGCCTGTTCTGCGCGCACCCGCTGGTGCGGAGGCTGCTCGGCGGCGACACGGGCGGTGCGGGGGAGTGCGGGGCGCCGGAGGCGGGGGCGCTGAACGCGATCCGGGTCAGCTTCGGGGCCGGCACGCCGGAGGAGCACGTCGCACGGTTCGTGCGGGCGGTGCGGGAACTCGTGCGGGACGGGGCACGGTGGACGTACCGCACGGTGGAGGGGCGGTGCGTGCCGGACCCGTCGGCCACGGACGGCCCCTCCGGCGCCTGAGGAGCGGAGCCGGGGAGCCCCGGGGGGTCAGCTGTCCAGCCCGATGGCGAAGGCGGCCTCGAGGTCGTGCTGGGAGTACGTCCGGAACGCCACGTGCGTGTCCGTGCCCTCCACCCCCGGGATCTTGCTGATGCTGCCGGGGATGACCTCGGCGAGGTCCTCGTGCTCCCGCACCCGCACCATGGCGATCAGGTCGTACGTGCCGGTGACGGAGAAGACCTCGCTGACGCTGTCCAGCGCGGCGATCTGTTCCGCGATCTCGGGGATCCGGTCCACGCTGGTCTTGATGAGGACGATCGCGGTGATCACGGCTGGTTCTCTCCCTCGGGGGCCGGAGCAGGGGCGGACTTCACTGTAGTCGCCCCGCCGCGCCACACCCACGCGCAGCCGAAGCCCAGCGCGAAGCCCACCAGGTGCGCCAGATGGGCCACCCCGGGGCCGCCCTCCGGCGTCCGCCCGGCCGCCGCCCACTGCAGCGCCGCCCAGAACGGCAGCACCGCCCACGCGGGCAGCCGTACCGGCACGAAGAAGGCGAACGGCAGGAGACTGGTGACCCGCCCGCGGGGGAACAGGAAGAGGAACGCCCCGAGCAGCGCCGAGATCGCCCCCGAGGCCCCGACCAGGGAGCGCTCGGAGCCGGCGTTGGCGGCCGCGTACCCCAGCAGGGCGAGGTAGCCGCAGCCGGCGTAGCAGAGGGCGAACCGCACCCGGCCCATCCGTGCCTCGGTCAGCGGCCCGAACACGTGGAGGAACAGCATGTTGCCCAGCAGGTGCACCCAGCTGCCGTGCACGAAGAGCGCCGTGGCGGGGGTGAGGACGGCCGCGGGGGACCCGTCGAACAGGTCTGCGGGGATCACGCCCCAGCGGCGGAAGTAGTCCCGCTGCGCGGCGAGCAGCTCCTCCCCGGAGCCGTGCGCCGGGTGCAGCCCCGAGGCCGGTCCGACCAGGAAGACCAGGCAGCACAGCACGATCAGGGTGCGGGTGACCGGGGCGGGCGTGGTCCTCAGCGCCCCTGCGGCCGCCGCGGTCCAGTTGCGGATCATGGGTACAGAGCATGACGTAACCGGACGCAACCGTGCGGATCGCCTCGCCGCCGTGGACGGGCGGGCGGCGCGGGCCCGGCAGGCCGTAGGGTTACGAGCCACACGCACCGGCCGCCCGGTGCGTCAAGGACACTGGAGAAAGGCGAACAGCCACGATGACGGTTCCCCTGCCGACCGACTCGACGCGGTGGCGCTGCACCCTCTGCGGCAACCTCACCCGCTTCGACGTCACCCGCTCGTCGAAGGTCGTCGAGTACGTGCACCTCGATCTGGCCGGAGAGCCCAAGGTCGAGGAGCGCGAGGTGCTCGACGAGACGATCGAGTCGGTGCGGTGCCGCTGGTGCAACGCCGTGGACCAGGTGGAACTCGTGGACAGGCCGGGCGCCGACTCCTGACACGGAGCCGGCCCCGCTGACGGCGGCCCCCCGGACGGGGCCGCACACAGGCATTGGGGTGTGACGGATGGTGGAGACCACGGGCGGGGGGCCGCAGGACGGCGCCGCCGAGGTGCTCGACCGTCCGCTGCCCGACGGGGTGCGCC
The DNA here is from genome assembly GCA_014649355.1 of Streptomyces althioticus. Classification (GTDB taxonomy): domain Bacteria; phylum Actinomycetota; class Actinomycetes; order Streptomycetales; family Streptomycetaceae; genus Streptomyces; species Streptomyces althioticus. The sequence goes on along the minus strand of BMSW01000003.1, from coordinate 223,263 downwards.
GCAAGGTCGTCCAGATCGTCGCGGACGGCTTCGGCGGACTCACCGTCGCCGAGCTGCCCGCGCAGCTGCGGCAGTACGCCCGGTTCACCCCGACCCGCCGCGCCAAGTTCGCCGGGAACGCGATGGCGGCGGCGCTGGAGACCGATCCGCTGTTCCGGCAGCGGATCGGGGAGAAGCTCAGAGAGTCCCAGCCGGAACTGACCGGCGCCCTCGACTCCGGCTCCCCGCCCCCGGCCGCGGACCCGCTCGACGTGGCGGCCGCGGCCTACGTGCTCCGCCCGCCGGGCTGGGTCAAGCTGGTCACCGCCGCCGGCGAGGAGGCGCAGCGCGCCGACGCCGAACGCGCCGACGAGGAGACCCGCGCCGAGCTGGAGCGGTTGCGCGCCGAACTGGACCGGGCCCGCGAGCACACCCGCTCCGAGACCGAGCGGCTGCGCGCCGAGCTGGACGCGGCGAAGAAGGAGACCGACTCGCTGCACCGCAAGCTGCGGTCCGCCCTCGCCGACGTCAAGCGCGGCGAGGCCGCCCTGCGCAAGCTGCGCGGCGAGATGGAGGCGGTGCGCGCCGAGGGCCAGGCCCAGGTGTCCGCCGCCGAGAGCGAGACCCGGCGCGTCAAGGCCCGGCTGGGGGAGTCCGAAGCCGCCCTGGAGGCCGCCCGCCGCGCCGCCCGCGAGGGCCGCAGCGTCGAGGACATGCGCGTACGGCTGCTGCTCGACACCGTGCTGGACGCCGCCCAGGGGCTGCGGCGCGAGCTGGCGCTGCCTCCCGTGTCCGTGCGGCCCGCGGAGACCGTGGACGCCGTGGAGCCGGGCCGGATGACGCCCAAGGACATCGCCGCCCGCGCGCTCTCCGAGGACGACCCGGCCGTCCTCGACCAGCTCCTCGCCCTGCCGCAGGCGCATCTGGTCGTCGACGGCTACAACGTCACCAAGACCGGCTATCCGCAGATGCCGCTGGAGAAGCAGCGGCTGCGGCTGCTCGGCCAGCTCGCGCAGCTCGCCGCCCAGACCGGCGCCGAGGTCACCTGTGTCTTCGACGGCGCCGAACTGGCCGCGCCGGTGCTGCTGGCGCCGCCGCGCGGGGTGCGGGTGCTGTTCTCCAAGCCGGGCGTCACCGCCGACGAGCTCATCCGCCAGCTCGTGCGCGCCGAGCCGCCGGGGCGGCCGGTCATCGTGGTCTCCACCGACCGCGAGGTCGCCGACGGGGTCGCACGCGCCGGCGCACGCCCCGTGGCGTCGGCCGTGCTCCTCAAAAGGCTTTCCTAGTATCTGATGCACATCAGTCCCTCGTGCAACGTACAGGGCTAATGCCTGAATTGACGGAACCGTCACGCAACGTAGCGTCAAGGGCGCGTCACTGCAGGTGAGTTGTCACGTAATAAACGCGCTGTAGCGGAGATTTTGTGCCCAGGGATTTGAACTGATCACAAGAGAATCACTAGGGTCTGCCTTCGAACCCTCGCTCGCGCGATCACTCTCGAGAAGGAGCTCGTCTCCGTGGCGTCCCACCGTCGTCCCAAGCAGCCGAGCCGCGCACGCGTGACCGTGCTCACCACCGCCGCCGCTGCTGCCGTCGTCATGAGCTCGCAGGCCGCCAACGCGGCCCCCAGCGAGAAGCCGAGCAAGGACGAGGTCAAGGCCAAGGTCGACAAGCTCTACGAGCAGGCGGAGCAGGCCACCGAGAAGTACAACGGGGCCAAGGAGAAGCAGGAGAAGCTCCAGAAGGAGATCTCCACCATCCAGGACAACGTCGCCAAGGGTCAGCAGGAGCTCAACGACTTGCGCGACGGCCTCGGTTCGATGGCCAGCGCCCAGTACCGCAGCGGCGGCATCGACCCCTCCGTCCAGCTGTTCCTCTCCGCCGACCCGGACGACTACCTCGACAAGGCGTCCACCCTGGACCAGTTGAGCGCCCAGCAGGTCGACTCGCTGAAGAAGATCCAGGAGAAGCAGCGCGAACTGGCCCAGCAGCGCGCCGAGGCCGCCGAGAAGCTCAAGGACCTCTCCTCCACCCGGGCCGAACTGGGCAAGAAGAAGAAGCAGGTCCAGGGCAAGCTCGCCTCCGCGCAGAAGCTGCTCAACAGCCTCACCGCCGCGGAGAAGGCGCAGCTCGCCGAGGAGCAGAACCGCGCCACCCGCGCCAGCGAGCGCGACGCCCTCTCGGTCAACGTCCCGGCCGGCTCCGGCCGCGCCGCCGCCGCCTTCGCCGCCGCGCAGAGCAAGCTCGGCACCCCCTACGTCTACGGCGCCACCGGCCCGTCCTCCTTCGACTGCTCGGGCCTGACCTCCTGGGCGTACGCGCAGGCAGGCGTCGGCATCCCGCGCACCTCCGAGGCCCAGACCGGCGCCGGCACCAAGATCTACTCGGTGGACCAGCTCAAGGTCGGCGACCTGGTGTTCTTCTTCAACGACCTGCACCACGTGGGCCTCTACGCGGGCAACGGCCAGATCATCCACGCCCCCCGCACCGGCACCGTCGTGCGCTACGAGTCGATGAACACCATCGGCGGCCCCTTCATGTTCGGCGTCCGCGTCTGACCGATACCGCCCGAGGTGCCCCCGTTCGGGGGATTCCCGGCGGCCCCGTTCCACCCCCACGCCCCGCCTTGACCCAGGTCAACGGCGGGGCGTCACCGTGCGTGCCGCCGTGGCCGTGGCTCCGCGGGCGGCCCCGGCGGCTACTGTCTGCCGCGTTTCCCTGTCCGCCAGCGGAAGGAGCGCGACTTCCCGTGGGGTCCCATCGCCGTACCGCACCGTCCTCAGGGTCCGAGCGGAGCACCGCCCTCGCCCTGGGCCTGCTCTCCGCGGCCGCCACCGCCCTCGGCGCGGTACCCGCCACGGCCGCGCCCCAGGAGGACACCCGGGCCGAGGTCGACCGCCTCTACCGTGAGGCCGAGAAGGCCACCGAGGCCTACAACGCGGCCGACGAGAGCGCCGACGCCCTGCGCCGGGAGATCGCCGACGCCCAGGACGGCATCGCCCGCAAGCAACAGCGGGTCAACACCATGCGGGAGACGCTGGGTTCGCTCGCCGGCTCCCAGTACCGCTCCGGCGGCCTCGATCCCGCCCTCTCCCTGCTGCTCTCCGAGGACCCGGAGGACTACCTCCGCAAGGCCTCCGTCCTCGACCGGCTCGGCGTCCACCAGACCGCCGAACTCAGGAAGCTCCGCGGCACCCTGCGCTCGCTGTCCCAGGACCGCGCCGAGGCCGCGAAACGGCTCGGCGCCCTCGAACGCAGCCGCAAGGCCGCCGCCACCCACAAACGCACCGTGGAGCACAAGCTCGCCGAGGCCCGCCGGCTGCTCAACTCCCTCCCGGCCGGCGAACGCGCCGCCTGGGACCGCGCCTCCCGCTCCGGCCGCACCGACCTGCTCGGCCCCGGCGACGCCCCCGCCTCCGGACGCGCGGCCGCCGCCGTCGCCGCCGCCCGCTCCGCCCTCGGCAGGCCCTACGTGTGGGGCGCCAACGGCCCCTCCGGCTTCGACTGCTCCGGGCTCACCCAGTGGGCGTACGCGCAGGCCGGCGTCGCACTGCCGCGCACCTCGCAGGCGCAGCGGTACGCCGGACGGCAGGTCCCGCTGTCCGAGGCCCGCCCCGGCGACCTGGTCCTCTACCGCTCCGACGCCTCCCACGTGGCGATGTACACGGGCAACGGCCAGGTGATCCACGCCCCCTACCCCGGCGCACCCGTGCGCTACGACCCGGTCGGCATGATGCCGGTCTCCTCGGTCACCAGGGTCTGACTCCCGCGGGCCCGGGCCCGTACCCTCGGAAAGGTGGCCGGTCGAACGCGGGTGTCCCTCCAGGCGGCGGTGGCGGCGTTGTGCCTGCTGCTCGCCGCCCTCGTGGGATGCGGCGGCGGCCCCGCGGTGGACGCCGCCCGCGCCGAGGTGCAGTCCCTGCTCGACCGGCGCGCCGAGGCCGTCCTCGACCGCGACGCCGCCGCCTACGCCCGCACCGGCACCCGCGACGGCTTCGACAACCTGCGCGCGGTGCCCCTTGCGGACTGGTCCTACCGGCTCACCGCCCTGGACCGCACCGGCGACCGCGCCACCGCCTCCGCCGACCTCAGCTACCGCGTCGACGGCCACGACCGCTCGCCGGTCGTCACCGCCCGCACCCTCAGCCTCGGCCGGGACCGCGACGGCCGCTGGTCGGTGGAGTCCGACCGCCCCGCCGAGAAGTCCGGGCAGCAGCTCTGGGACCAGGGCAGGGCGCAGGCCGTGCGCGGCGAGCGCAGCCTGGTGCTGGGCGTCGGGCACTCCGAGGAGGCCCTGCGCGACTACGCCGACCTCGCCGACCGTGCCGTGCCCGCCGTCTCCGACGCCTGGGGCCCCGAGTGGGCGCGCCGCGTCGTCGTCCTCGTTCCGGAGACCCTGGAGGGCATGGCGGGCCTCCTGGGCTCGCCCGCGTCCTCCTACCGGGGCATCGCGGCCGTCACCACCGGGGCGACCGGAGGCGGACCCCGGGCGCCCGCGGACCGGGTGATCGTCAACCCCGACGCCTTCGGGCTGCTCGGCGACTCCGGACGGCAGGTCGTCCTCACCCACGAGACCGCGCACGTCGCCACCCGCGCCCACACCTCCGCCGCGACGCCGCTGTGGCTCTCCGAGGGGTACGCCGACTGGGCCGGCTACCGCGGCGCGGGCCGCGACCCCGCCGAGGCCGCGCCCGAACTCGCGCAGGCCGTCGGGCGGGGCGAGCTGCCGGGCGCGCTCCCCGAGGACGAGGAGTTCGGCTTCACCGGAGACGCGGACGGGCTGGCGCGGGCGTACGAGGGCAGCTGGCTGGCGTGCCGGATGATCGCGGAGCGGTGGGGGGAGGAGGGGCTGGGGGAGTTCTACCGCGCCGTGGGCGCGCATCCGGACCGCGAGGGTGCGGTCGAGGACGCGATGGGGCGTGTGCTGGGGGTGACGCCGGAGGAGTTCACACTGCAGTGGCGGGACTATGTGCGGGGGGTTCTGGCGGAGTGAGGGGTGCCTTCGGAACGGCCGCGCAGTTCCCCGCGCCCCTTTGTGGGACGTCTCCGTCCGTGGCGCCCGTGCCGCGCCATGGGGGCTGGTCGCGCAGTTCCCCGCGCCCCTGAAGGGGCGTTCCGCCCCAGCTGCGGGCAGTCGTGCCGCTTGGGGCGGCACGGGTGGGCGCGGCGGTACCCCGCGAACGCCGGGTGCGGGACTTCCGTGGCTGGTCGCGCAGTTCCCCGCGCCCCTGAGGGGTGTTACGAAGGCACCCTCGTTCGTTCCGCCCAGGACGGGCCAGGCGTGGAGGGAACTTCCCTCCGGCTCGGGACCGTCGCCCGCCACAGGGCGCCGGCGGCCAGCAGCGACGCCGCCACCAAAAGCCCGTTGCGGACCACCAGCAACGTGACGCCCAGCGCGTCGCTCGCCACCACGTGGCCGAACCACACGGGGAACTCCAGCATCGTCACCGGGCACGCCACCAGCACCAGGACCGCCGGCCGCCCCATGCGGCTCTCCCGGAAGCACAGGCACACCGCCGCCGTCCCCACCAGCCACACCATGTACTGGGGACTGATCACCCGGCTGGTGACGGTGAACAGCAGCACCGCCGTGAACGCCGCGTCCGCCGCCGTGTGCGGCGCGAACCGGGTCGCCAGCAGCCGCCACAGCACCAGCCAGGCCAGCGCGGCCCCCGTCAGGAACAGCGCCCCCGTGGACACCCAGCTCACGTAGGGACCCAGAAACTCCACCGAGCCGTAGTTCAGCAGCACCTCGCCGTCCCAGCCGTGGTGCCGGGCCACGTGGAACACCAGCGACCCCAGCGACTCCACCTCCGTGCCCCGGTCCCGCTGGAAACCCAGGAACGCGAACGCGCCCGGCATCGACACCGCGAACAGCCCGGCCACCACCACGCCCGTCACCGCCGCCGACACCCACACGGCCCGCCTGCGCACCGCGAGCAGCAGCAGCGCCGGCCACACCTTCAGCAGCGCCCCGAACGCCATCAGCGCGCCCGCCACCCGTGGATGCCGGCCGGCCGCCAGCAGCGCGGCCACCGCGACCGCCGTCACCATCACGTCGTAGCGGGCGTACACCGTCGGACCGAGCAGCGGCACGCCCGCCACCCACAGCCACACCCCGCGCCGGGAGCGGCCCCCGCCGCGCGCCCCGCGCAGCAGCAGCGCCAGCGTCGCCGCGTCGGCCGCCACCGCCAGTACGAAGAAGGCCGTGGCGTACTCCAGGAAGGGCAGCACGGCGGGGGAGAGGACCGCCAGGGCCGCGGCGGGCGGGTACTGCCAGGTCACGTCGTCCTGCGGAAACGTTCCGGTGACCAGGACGTCGTACCAGCCCCGGTAGATCACCGACACGTCGCTGGTGACGTCCGGGCCCGGGAAGACCACCACCTTCAGCACACACAGCAGCAGTGCCGCGCGCGTCACGCCCCAGATCCCCAGCAGTCCGGCCAGAGACCCCCGTGCGGCCGTCGGTTCCACGTGATTCCTGCCCGTCCGGTGTGCGGTCGATGAGGGGCCATGATGTCCCGGAAGCCGGTGCACATGCCACCGAGCAGCGCCGTGGCGGACGCGCGACAACCGTTCGGTAGGGTCGGCGGCGATGCACAAGACCCTGATCGTCACCAACGACTTCCCGCCCCGTCCCGGCGGCATCCAGGCCTTCCTGCACAACATGGCGCTGCGCCTGGACCCGGAGCGCGTGGTCGTCTACGCCTCCACCTGGAAGCGCACCCGGGAGGGCGTCGAGGCCACCGCGGCCTTCGACGCCGAGCAGCCCTTCACCGTCGTCCGTGACCGTACGACGATGCTGCTGCCCACCCCGGCCGCCACCCGGCGGGCCGTGGGGCTGCTGCGCGAGCACGGCTGCACGTCGGTGTGGTTCGGGGCGGCGGCGCCGCTCGGCCTGATGGCCCCGGCGCTGCGCCGGGCGGGCGCCGAGCGGATCGTGGCCACCACCCACGGCCACGAGGCCGGCTGGGCCCAGCTGCCCGCCGCACGGCAGCTGCTGCGCCGCATCGGGGAGTCCACAGACACGATCACCTACCTGGGCGAGTACACCCGCTCCCGGATCGCCCGCGCCCTCACCCCGGAGGCCGCCGCGCGCATGGTGCAGCTGCCGCCCGGGGTCGACGAGAAGACCTTCCACCCCGGCTCCGGCGGCGACGAGGTGCGCGCCCGGCTCGGGCTGACGGACCGCCCGGTGGTCGTGTGCGTCTCGCGTCTCGTGCCGCGCAAGGGCCAGGACACGCTGATCCGGGCGATGCCCGCGATCCTCGCCGCCGAGCCGGACGCCGCCTTGCTGATCGTCGGCGGCGGCCCCTACGAGAAGGACCTGCGCCGCCTCGCCGCCGACACCGGCGTCGCCGCCTCCGTCCGCTTCACGGGCTCCGTCCCCTGGTCCGAGCTGCCCGCCCACTACGGCGCGGGCGACGTCTTCGCGATGCCCTGCCGGACCCGCCGCGGCGGCCTGGACGTGGAGGGCCTCGGCATCGTCTACCTGGAAGCCTCCGCGACAGGCATCCCGGTCGTCGCCGGCGACTCCGGAGGCGCCCCCGACGCGGTCCTCGACGGCGAAACAGGCTGGGTGGTCCCCGGCACGTCCCCCACCGAGACGGCCGACCGCATCACGACCCTCCTCGCAGACCCCGAACTCCGCGACCGCATGGGCCGCCGCGGCCGGGAGTGGGTCGAGGAGAAGTGGCGCTGGGACCTCCTCGCCGACAAGCTGAAAACACTCCTGTAACGCGAGAGCCGCCCTCGAAGGGCGGCTCTCGCGTTACAGGGGCGCGGGGAACTGCGCGACCAACCCCCACGCACCCGCACCCGCCAATGGCGAGCACAGGCACCCCAGTTGGCGCTACTTGGCGTAGATCGCCTCGATCTCGTGCGCGTAATCCTTCGCCACGACATTCCGCTTCAGCTTCAGCGAGGGCGTCAAATGCCCCGACTCCTCCGTGAACTGCGCCGGCAGCACCCGGAACTTCCGCACCGACTCCGCCTTGGACACCGCCGCGTTGCCGTCGTCCACCGCCTCCTGGATCGCCGCCAGCAGATCCGGGTCGTCGCACAGCGACACCGCCGTCGACCCCTCCGGCTTGCCGTGCTCCGCGCACCAGCGGCCCAGGAACTCCTCGTCGAGGGTGATGAGCGCGCCCACGAACGGCCGCCCGTCGCCGACCACCATGCACTCCGCGACCAGCGCGTGCGCCCGGATGCGGTCCTCGATGACCGCCGGGGCGACGTTCTTGCCGCCGGCCGTCACCAGGATCTCCTTCTTCCGGCCGGTGATCCGCAGGTAGCCGTCCTCGTCCAGGGTGCCGATGTCCCCGGTGTGGAACCAGCCGTCGGCCAGCGCCTCGGCGGTCGCGCCCGGGTTGTTCCAGTACTCCTTGAACAGGTGCTCGCCGTGCAGCAGCACCTCGCCGTCGTCCGCTATGCGCACCACGGAGCCGGGCAGCGGCTGGCCGACCGTGCCGATCTTCTGGCGGTCCCACGGGTTGAAGGCGGTGGCCGCGCAGGACTCGGTCAGGCCGTAGCCCTCCAGCACACTGAAGCCGATGCCGCGGAAGAAGTGGCCGAGGCGCTCGCCGAGCGGGGCGCCGCCGGAGATGGCGTACTCGCCGCGTCCGCCCAGCACCGCGCGGAGCTTGCTGTAGACCAGCTTGTCGAAGACCTTGTGCTTGACCTTCAGGCCGAACGACGGGCCCGACGGGGAGTCCAGCGCCTGGCTCCAGGCGATCGCGGCGTCGGCCGCCTTGTCGAAGATCTTGCCCTTGCCGTCCGCCTGCGCCTTGGCGCGCGCCGAGTTGTAGACCTTCTCGAACACCCGCGGCACGCCGAGGATCAGCGTCGGGCGGAACGAGGCCAGCTCGTCGGTGAGGTTCTTGATGTCCGGGACGCAGCCCAGCTTGATCGGCGCCACCATCGGCGCGATCTGCACCATCCGCCCGAAGACGTGGGCGAGCGGCAGGAACAGCAGCACCGAGCACTCGCCGGTGCGGAACAGCGGACGCAGCCGCTCCACGATGTTGCCGCACTCGGCGAAGAAGTTGCGGTGGGTGAGCACGCAGCCCTTGGGGCGGCCGGTGGTGCCCGAGGTGTAGACGATGGTCGCCGGGTCGTCGGCCTTGGCGACCGAGGAGCGCTCCTCGACCCTCTCGTCGCCGACGTCCGCGCCGAGGCGGCGCAGCTCCTCCAGGCCGCCGTCCTCGATCTGCCACACGTTCTTCAGCCCGGGCAGCCGGTCGCGCACGGACTCCACGGTCGCCGCGTGCGAGTCGAGCTCCACCAGGCAGGCGGAGGCGCCGGAGTCGCCGAGGATCCACGCGACCTGCTCCGCCGAACTGGTCTCGTACACCGGCACGGTGATCGCGCCGGCGCTCCAGATCGCGAAGTCGAGCAGCGTCCACTCGTAGCGGGTGCGGGACATCAGGCCGACCCGGTCGCCGGGCTGCACGCCCGCCGCGATCAGGCCCTTGGCGGCGGCCCGCACCTCGTCGAGGAAGGTGGTGGCCGTCACGTCCTGCCACGTGCCGGCGACCTTGCGGGCCATGACGGCGACGTCTGGATGCTGCGCGGCGTTTCGGCGGACGATGTCGGTCATGTTGCCGTCCGCGGGGACCTCGTACAGGGCCGGAAGGCTGAACTCGCGCAAGACTGCTGCTCCTCTTAGGGCGCCGGCGCCACGACGTTGTGCGATGCGACGGTGCGGTCCAAGGCTCGGGCGGGTGCTCAAGAATTCACTGGTTGAAATCCCGAGCACGACTGGACTGCCCGGACGTTACCCGCCGGTATGGCTGTCACGACAGGGGGGCCCTGCCAGATGTTCGCTGCGTCACACAGCTTGGTGTTTCATTGCGCACAGTAGTCCACGGCGGATCCGGCGAGCCAGTAACCGCAGGTAGGACCGCCATTGTTCACGTATGCCCCACAGGATTACGCTTGATCGCCATGGCATCCTCACCCGGCGGCGGCTCCGGCACCCGCGTCCACGTGGTCAGCGACGTACACGGCAACGCGGCCGACCTCGCCCGCGCGAAGGAGGGCGCCGACGCCCTGATCTGCCTCGGTGACCTGGTGCTGTTCCTCGACTACGCCGACCACTCGCGCGGCATCTTCCCCGACCTGTTCGGCACGGAGAACGCCCACCGCATCGTCGAGATGCGCACCGCCCGCCGCTTCGAGGAGGCGCGCGACTTCCAGCGCGGACTGTGGGCCGGCATCGGCGTCGACCGCGCGACGGCGATCGAGACGGCGGTGCGCAAACAGTACGCGGAGATGTTCGCCGCCTTCCCCACTCCTACGTACGCCACCTACGGCAACGTCGACGTGCCGCCCCTGTGGCGGGAGTACGCCGGGCCCGGCACCACCGTGCTCGACGGTCAGCGGGTGGAGATCGGCGGCTGGACCTTCGGCTTCGTCGGCGGCGGCCTGCGCACCCCGATGCGCACGCCGTACGAGATCGACGACGAGGAGTACGCGGCGAAGATCGAGGCCGTCGGCGAGGTCGACGTGCTGTGCACGCACATCCCGCCGGAGGTCCCGGAGCTGGTCTACGACACCGTCGCCCGCCGCTTCGAGCGGGGCAGCACGGCGCTGCTGGAGGCGATCCGGCGGACCCGGCCCCGCTACTCGCTGTTCGGACACGTCCACCAGCCGCTGGTACGGCGGATGCGGATCGGCTTCACCGAATGCGTCAACGTGGGGCACTTCGCGTCCACCGGCCGGCCCTGGGCGCTGGAGTTCTGAGACGCTCTCCGGACGCCTGCGCCCAGGTCGGGTGATCTCGGTACGGGCGGTGCGCGGTAGCCTTCCGCTGCACGCGCGTGGGCCGTCCGGCCCGCGCACGGCGAGGACGACCTACCGGCCCGCATCTGGAGGAGCCACGGCGATGGCGGAACACACCAGCTCGAGCATCACCATCGAGGCGGCACCGGCCGACGTGATGGGAGTGATCTCCGACTTCGCCCGCTATCCCGAGTGGACGGGAGAGGTGAAGGAGGCGGAGGTCCTCAAGACCGACGCGGAGGGCCGCGCGGAGCAGGTCCGTCTGGTCATGGACGCCGGCGCGATCAAGGACGACCAGACCCTGGCGTACACCTGGAGCGGCCCGCACGAGGTCTCCTGGACCCTGGTGAAGTCCCAGATGCTCCGCTCCCTCGACGGCTCCTACGTCCTCACCCCCGCGGGCGCGGACACCACCGAGGTCACCTACCGCCTGACCGTCGACGTCAAGATCCCGATGCTCGGCATGATCAAGCGCAAGGCGGAGAAGGTCATCATCGACCGCGCCCTGGCGGGCCTGAAGAAGCGCGTGGAGTCCGGCGCGAAGTAGAACGCCCGCGGCGTCCGGCTTTCCTCGTGGTCCTCGCGTTCCCGGTGCGCCGTATCGGCCCTGGCGGGCCTCGTCCTCAAACGTCGGGCGGGCTGATTCCGGCCTCGGGCCTCGTCCTCGAACGTCGGGCGGGCTGATTCCGGCCTCGGGCTTCGTCCTCGAACGCCGGGCGGGCTGAATCCAGCCCCTCCGGCGTTCGAGGAGCGGGGTCCGGGGCGGAGCCCCGGGTGTGGGCGACCGGTAGCGTGCAGCCTCATGCGCACCCTCCTGATCACCGGCCCCGGCGGCGCCGGCCGCACCACCGTCGCGGCCGCCACCGCGTTCGCCGCCGCCCGTGAGGGCGCCCGCACACTGCTGCTGGGAACCGATCCGGGGGACACCCTGGGGCCGGTGCTCGGGGACGCGGACCTCCCCGGCCTCACCGTGCGCCGGATCGACGCCGACGCGGGCCTCCGGGCCGACCTCGCCGCGTTGCAGGAGCGCGCGGGCGGTGCGCTGGACCTGCTCGGCGCCTCCCGCCTGGAGCCCGGGGAGACCGGATCCCTCCCCGGCGCCGAGGAACTCGCCGTGCTGCGCGCCCTGCGGGACGCCGCCGCCTCCGAGGACGCCTGGGACCTCCTCGTCGTCGACCTGCCCGCCACCCCCCGCGCGCTCGCCCTCCTCGCCCTGCCCGAGGAGCTCCGCCGCGTCCTGCGCCGCCTGCTGCCGCCCGAGCGGCAGGCCGCCCGCGCGCTGCGCCCCGTGCTCGGGCGGCTCGCGGGCGTCCCGATGCCCGCGGAGTGGATCTACGAGACGGCCGCGCGCCTCGACCTCCAGCTCGCCGCCGTCGAGGCCCTCCTCGCCGACCGCGGCACCGCCGTACGCCTGGTCGCCGAACCGGGGCCCGCCGGCGCCGACGCCCTGCGCACCGCCGCCCTGGGCGTCGCCCTGCGCGGGCTGCGCCTGGACGCGGTCGTCGCCAACCGCGTCCTGCCGGAGGGCGAGGCGGCGGGCTGGCTCGCCGGGCCCGTCGCCCAGCAGCGCAAGACGCTCGACGAGTGGCGCGAGGAGCACACCGTGCGCACCGTCGCCCACCTCGGCCGCGACCCGCGCGGCGCCGACGACCTCGCCGCCCTCGCGGCGCCCGCCGCCCCCGCGGCCACCGGCCCGGTCCGCTGGCCGGTCGCCGACCGGATCGCCGAGGACGGCGTCCTCGTCTGGCACCTCCCCCTGCCCGGCGCCCGCCGCGAGGCCCTCGACCTCGTCCGCCGCGGCGACGAACTGACCGTCACCGCCGGACCGTTCCGCCGCGTCGTCCCGCTGCCCTCCGCGCTGCGCCGCTGCACCGTCGACGGCGCCGCCCTCCGCGAGGGCGAGCTGCGCATCCGATTCCGGCCCGATCCGGAGCTCTGGCCGCGCAGCCGGTGAAGCCGCGACGGCCGTTCGGGTACCGTCGAGGGGGCCACCCGCAGTCAAGGAGTCCGTCATGAGCGAACAGCTCCCCCCGCCCGACGACACCGGGAACGAGGCCGGGGACGAGACCTTCGGCAAGCGGGCCGACGACGCCCGGGACGACCGTGCCGAGGCGCCCGCCGAAGCCCCCTCCGAGGTGCACGACGACGCCTGGGCCACCGCCGCCGCCGAGGACCTGGAAGCCGAGCGGGCCCGCCGCCGTGCCCGCCACGGCACGCCCCCGGGCTCCGCCGCCGAGGAGTTCAGGAAGCTCGTCGACGCGGTCGCCGGCAAACTCTCCGACCTCCAGTCACCGCTGCTCGGCGCGGTCGCCGGACCCGCCGCCCAGCAGGTCGTCCGCCAGGTCGTGCAGCAGGCGAAGGCCGCCGTCGAACCCGTCATCGAACGCAACCCGGACGTCTTCGACCACCTCGCCGCCGCCGGCAGCGAACTCCTCGCCGCCTACCGCTCCGCCGTGCAGGACCAGGAACGCCGCTGGACGGCGCGCGACACCCCGCCGCACGCCCCCGAGGAGCGCCGCGACCCCGGTGACGACCCCGGCACCGGCCCTGGCGAGCGCATCGACCTCGACTGAGCCCCGCCCGGTGAGTCCCGCCCGGATCCCCCGGCGGTTCCGGGCCGCCCGGCCTGCGGACACAGGGACGGCGCGCCCGTCACCTCGGGTACCGTTGGCGTAGCGGGGCTCGACCGAAACTGAGGGATTCATGGGACTCACCATCGGCGTCGACATCGGCGGCACGAAGATCGCGGCCGGCGTGGTCGACGAGGAAGGCACCATCCTCTCGACCCACAAGGTGCCGACCCCGGGCACGCCCGAGGAGATCGTGGACGCCATCGCCTCCGCGGTGGAGGGAGCGCGCGCCGGGCACGACATCGTCGGCGTGGGCATCGGCGCGGCCGGCTACGTCAACCGCCAGCGTTCCGAGGTCTACTTCGCCCCCAACATCCACTGGCGCAACGAGCCGCTCAAGGAGAAGGTCGAGGCCCGCGTGGGCCTCCCGGTCGTCGTGGAGAACGACGCCAACGCGGCGGCCTGGGGCGAGTACAAGTTCGGCGCGGGCAAAGGCCACCGCAACGTCATCTGCATCACCCTGGGCACCGGCCTCGGCGGCGGTGTGATCATCGGCAACAAGCTGCGCCGCGGCCACTTCGGCGTGGCCGCCGAGTTCGGCCACATCCGCATGGTGCCGGACGGCCTGCTGTGCGGCTGCGGCTCGCAGGGCTGCTGGGAGCAGTACGCCTCCGGCCGCGCCCTCGTCCGCTATGCCAAGCAGCGCGCCAACGCCACCCCCGAGCAGGCCCAGACGCTGCTCTCGCTCGGCGACGGCACCCCCGAGGGCATCGAGGGCAAGCACGTTTCCATGGCGGCCCGCCAGGGCGACCGGGTGGCCGTCGACTCCTACCGCGAGCTGGCCCGCTGGGTCGGCGCGGGCCTGGCCGACCTCGCCTCCCTGTTCGACCCGTCCGCGTTCATCGTCGGCGGTGGCCTCTCCGACGAGGGCGAGCTGGTCCTCGGACCGATCCGCAAGTCGTACCGCCGCTGGCTGGTCGGCGGGAACTGGCGTCCCGTCGCCGACGTCCTCGGCGCCCAGCTCGGCAACAAGGCCGGCCTGGTCGGCGCCGCCGACCTCGCCCGCGAGCCCGACCCCGTCATGTGACGGCCCCTCGGCACCCGGCCGGCGCCCGCCCGACCCCCGGAGGGGAACGGCGGGCGTCGCCGTACCCGGAGGGCCTCCGCGGCGTATCTTGATCGGCATGGCGACGACTGAGCTGCTGCCAGGGTCCCGCACCGACGCCGACGGCTCGGCCGTCGTCCGGGTCCTCAGCTACAACATCCGCTCGATGAAGGACGACACCGCCGCCCTCGCCCGGGTGATCGGGGCATGCGCGCCCGACCTGGTGCTGCTCCAGGAGGCGCCGCGGTTCTTCCGCTGGCGCAAGCAGCTCGCCCGGCTCGCCTCCGACTCCGGACTGGTGATCCTCTCCGGCGGCGCGACCGCCGCCGGACCCGCCCTGCTGTGCTCCCTGCGGGCCACCGTCGAACGCACCGAGGACGTGCTGCTGCCGCTCACCCCCGGCCGGCACCGGCGCGGCTTCGCCACCGCCGTCGTACGGTTCGGCGGCGCCCGGCTCGGCGTGCTCAGCTGCCATCTGTCCCTGGAGAGGACCGAGCGGTACGAGCAGGGCGGGATGCTGCTGGACCGGGTGGCCGGGATGGGGGTCGACCACGCCGTCGCGGGCGGGGACCTCAACGACGAGCCGTCCGGACGCACCTTCCGCCGGCTGGCCGGCACCCTCACGGACTGCCGCACCGCCGCGCCCTGGGGAGGCGAGCACACCTGGACGCGCACCGGCCCGCCCAAGCGCATCGACGCCCTGTTCGTCACCAAGGGCGTCGAGGTGCTGGGCTGCGGCGTCCCCCACGACCAGCCGGGAGTGACGGAGGCGGACCTGCGGGCGGCGACCGACCACCTGCCGGTGCTGGCCGCCCTCAAGGTCCCGGCAGCCGTCTGAGCGGGGTCAGACCACCGCGCCGCGTCCCGGGTCCTCGTCGTCCTCGTCGTCCGTGCGCATCCGCATCACCAGCGTGAGCGCGCCGCCCAGGAAGCCGCCGATGCACGCGGTGGCCAGCCACCAGGTCATCTCCCAGCCCAGCAGTATCGCCAGCAGGAGCAGCACCGGCGCGCCCAGCACCCCCAGCCAGGCGAACTTGGAGGTCACGTCCGCCTCCGGCAGCGGCGGCGGCTCCGGCGGCACGAAGTGCCCCTCGTCGCTCTCGTCGAGGTCCTCCTCCGCCGGCTCCTTCACGCTGTAGTCCCGCGGTCCGACCCCCGGTGCGAACGCCACCGAGCCGCCCAGCGGCCTGGCCGGAGGCTCCTCCTCCGTCTTCCGCGGGGGCGCCTTGGTCCCGACGCCGTCCGCGCCGTCCTCGTCGTTGGTCTCGGGCTCCAGCAGCGCCAGGTCCTCCACCGACTTGAACGGCTTGGCGCCCGGCGGGTCCGGCGGCTCCTCGCCGTACCCGGCGACGATCGCCTCCCACGCGGCGGCCTCGTCGAAGGGGACGCCCTTCTCCTCCGGCTCGCGGCCCTCGCGGTCCGAGTCGTGGTCAGCCACCTGCGGTCGTCCCTTCCTTGCCGAGACCGGGCTCCCTGACGGCGCCGGGTGCGAGCCGGCCGATGAACGCGGTGCTCTCCCGGAAGATGAGCTCCGCGTCGTGGTCCAACGTCGCCACGTGGTAGCTCTGTTCCAGCAGGACCTCCGACACGTCCGTCGACGACACCCGGGACAGGATCCGCGCCGAGTCCGCCGGCGGCACCACATGGTCCTGGGGGCTGCGCATCAGCAGCAGCGGCTGCGTGACCTGCGGCAGCTCACCGTCGACCAGCCGGAAGAAGTTCCGCAGGGAGTGCGCCGCGTGCAGCGGCACCTTGTCGTACCCCAGCTCCCGGGTCACCGGCTTGGCGATGTCGCTCGCGATGCCCTTGGTCGCGGGGAAGAGATGACGCAGCACCGGGAGGGCGTGCGCGGCCACCCCGTGCACCTTGTTCGCAGGGTTGACCACCATCACCCCGCTCACCGCGTCACCGTGGCGCGCCGCCAGCCGCAGCGCCAGCGCGCCGCCCATCGACAGCCCCGCCACGAACACCCGCGCCGAGCGGTCCCGCAGCAGCCGCAGCTCGCGGTCCACCTCCGCGTACCAGTCCTGCCAGCCCGTCACCCCCAGGTCCTCCCAGCGGGTGCCGTGCCCGGGGAGCAGCGGCAGCGACACGGTCAGCCCGCGCTCGGCGAGATGCTCCGCCCACGGGCGCATGGACTGCGGCGAACCGGTGAAGCCGTGGCAGAGGAGGACCGCGGTCTCCCCGCCCTCGTGGCGGAACGGCTCGGCTCCGGTCAGCAGCGGCACCTTCGGCCTCCTGTTCCTGGGACTTTCCTCGGACTCGTGGTCGGTCCGGCACGTCGTCCCGGCCGGCGCGCGGCCGGCACGGCAATTGCAGGACCTTCACCGTACGCGACCGCACTGACACCGACCAGGGCCGTCGGGGCCTTCGGCGCCGCTCCGGGATATGGTCTGACCAACACGCACGGGAGGCACTCGGTTGTTGTACGGCACGATGAAGGTCGCCATCGGAGGGCCGCTGAAGCTCGCCTTCAGGCCCTGGGTGGAGGGCCTGGAGAACATCCCGGCCGAGGGCCCCGCCATTCTGGCCAGCAACCACCTGTCGTTCTCGGACTCCTTCTTCCTCCCCGCGGTGCTCGACCGCAAGGTCACCTTCATCGCGAAGGCGGAGTACTTCACCACTCCGGGCGTCAAGGGCAGGATGACGGCGGCCTTCTTCAAGGGCGTCGGCCAGCTCCCCGTGGACCGCTCCGGGGCGCGCGGCGCCGGCGAGGCGGCGATCAAGAGCGGCATAGAGGTGCTGGAGCGCGGTGAGCTGTTCGGGATCTACCCCGAGGGCACCCGCTCGCCCGACGGCCGCCTCTACCGCGGCAAGCCGGGCGGCCTGGCGCGTGTGGCGCTGGCCACCGGGGCGCCCGTCGTCCCGGTCGCCATGATCGACACGGAGAAGATCCAGCCCCCCGGGCAGGTCATGCCCAAGCTGATGCGCCCGGGCATCCGGATCGGCAAGCCCCTCGACTTCACCCGCTACCAGGGCATGGAGCACGACCGCTTCGTGCTCCGCGCGGTGACGGACGAGGTCATGTACGAGATCATGAAGCTGTCCGGCCAGGAGTACGTCGACATGTACGCCACCGCCATGAAGCGGCAGCTCGCCGAGGCGGCCAAGGCCGAGAAGGAAGCCGAGAAGGCCGAGCGGGAAGCGGAGAAGGCCGCCAGGGCCGCCGTCGCCCGGGCCGACAAGGAGCAGGCGGAGAAGGTCAGGGCGGCCATGGAGCAGACGGACCGGGGACAGACCGGGGGACCGTCCGAGCCGTAGCCGGGCCGGGCACGCACCGGGGGGAGTGGGGGACATGGCCCAGCGCGACAGAGTCATGCGCATGTCGGTCGAGCAGCCGCTGTGGCGCGCGCTCGCCGGCTACCGCGTCCTGACCATGATCTACGCGATCGGGCTGTTCGCCGCCGCCCACGACGGGTTCGCCCGTCCTTGGCTCGCGATCGCCTACTTCGCCGTCCTCGGCGTGTGGACCCTCGCCACCCTGCCCAAGGTCGCGAGCGCCGCCGCCTGCACCAAGCCGTTCCTCGCCGCCGACCTCGCCGTCGCGCTCACCGGCATCCTGATCACCCCGCTCGCCGACGCCGCCCAGCGCGTCCACGACGGCGGGCCCACCCTGCCCTCCATCTGGACCGCCGGCTCCGTGCTCGCCTTCGCGGTCAAGGGCGGCTGGCGGTGGGCCGCCCTCGCCTCCACCCTGGTCGCCGTCGCGAACCTGGTCGAGCGCGGCACCCCCGCCCGCGACACGGTGCACAACGTCGTCCTCGTCTGGGTCGCGTCCATCGCCATCGGGTACGTCGTCGAGGTGGCCCGCGCCTCCGAGCGCACCCTCGCCCGCGCCCTGGAGATCGAGGCCGCCACCCGGGAGCGGGAGCGCCTCGCCCGGGACATCCACGACAGCGTCCTCCAGGTCCTGGCGATGGTGCAGCGGCGCGGCGCCGTCATCGGCGGCGAGGCGGCCGAGCTGGGCCGGATGGCCGGCGAGCAGGAGGTGGCGCTGCGCACCCTGGTCTCCGGCGGCCTGGTCCCCGTCTCCCGCGCCTCCGAGGACGCCGCCCAGGGCGCCGTCGTCCGGAGCGTGGAGGAGGACGAGCCGGACGACGACGGGCCGGTGGACCTGCGGTCCCTGCTCGCCCCGCATGCCGGGTCCCGGGTCAGCCTCGCCGAACCCGGCGCGCCCGTGCCGCTCGCCCCGCGGGCCGCGCGCGAGGTGGCCGCCGCCGTCGGCGCCGCCCTGGACAACGTCCGCCGGCACGCCGGGGAGCAGGCGCGGGCCTGGATCCTGGTCGAGGACGAACCGGACGAGGTGATCGTCACCGTCCGCGACGACGGCCCCGGCGTCCCGGAGGGACGGCTCGCCCAGGCCGAGGGGGAGGGGCGGCTCGGCGTGGCCCAGTCCATCCGGGGCCGGCTGCGCGACCTCGGCGGCAGCGCCGACGTGATCTCCGTGCCGGGACAGGGCACGGAGGTCGAACTCCGGGTGCCGAAGCATCACCAGCAGACGAACGACCCGCGGGGGAAGGCGGAACAGCGATGACCGGGACGACACCGATCAGGGTGATGGTGGTCGACGACCACCCGATGTGGCGTGACGCCGTCGCGCGCGACCTCTCCGAGTCCGGCTTCGAGGTCGTCGCCACGGCCGGCGACGGCGACCAGGCGGTGCGCCGCGCCAAGGCCGCCGCGCCCGGCGTCCTGGTCCTCGACCTCAACCTGCCCGGCAAGCCGGGCGTGCAGGTGTGCAAGGAGGTCGTCGCCGCCGACCCGTCCGTCCGGGTGCTGGTGCTCTCCGCGAGCGGCGAGCACGCCGACGTCCTCGAGGCCGTGAAGTCCGGCGCCACCGGCTACCTGCTCAAGTCCGCCTCCACCGAGGAACTGCGCGACGCCGTGCGCCGCACCGCCGACGGCGACCCCGTGTTCACCCCGGGCCTCGCCGGACTGGTCCTCGGCGAGTACCGCCGCCTGGCCTCCGAACCGGCCGCGCCCGCCGGCGCCGGCGGCGGCGAGGAGCAGAAGGCGCCCCGGCTCACCGAGCGCGAAACCGAGGTGCTGCGCCTGGTCGCCAAGGGCCTGAGCTACAAGCAGATCGCCGAACGCCTCGTCATCTCGCACCGCACCGTGCAGAACCACGTCCAGAACACCCTCGGCAAACTCCAGCTCCACAACCGCGTGGAACTCGTCCGGTACGCCATCGAGCGCGGCCTCGACGACGAGTAGTCCGGTCCCTCCCCGTCCCAACACCCGGACGCTTCCCGGTATTTACCGTCCCGGCCATGTCGATGTGACCCCGGTCACCCTTACCGTGCCAGGTGGGAACGAACGGCATTCCGTCGACCATGGCGAAGGGACACTTCCATGCGGGTCGGAGTACTGACCGGAGGCGGCGACTGCCCCGGGCTCAACGCCGTCATCCGGGCCGTCGTCCGCAAGGGCGTACAGGAGTACGGCTACGAGTTCACCGGGTTCCGGGACGGCTGGCGCGGTCCTCTCGACGGCGTCACCGTCCCCCTCGACATCCCCGCCGTGCGCGGCATCCTGCCCCGCGGCGGCACCGTCCTCGGCTCCTCACGGACCAACCCGCTCAACCAGCAGGACGGCATCCGCAGAATCAAGGACAACCTCGCCGCGCTCGGCGTGGACGCGCTCGTCACCATCGGCGGCGAGGACACCCTCGGCGTCGCCACCCGTCTCGCCGACGAGTACGGCGTCCCCTGCGTGGGCGTGCCGAAGACCATCGACAACGACCTGTCCGCCACCGACTACACCTTCGGCTTCGACACCGCCGTCGGCATCGCCACCGAGGCCATCGACCGGCTGCACACCACCGCCGAGTCCCACATGCGGGTGCTGGTCGTCGAGGTGATGGGCCGCCACTCCGGCTGGATCGCACTCCACTCGGGCCTGGCCGGCGGCGCCAACGTCATCCTCATCCCCGAGCACCCCTTCGACGTCGACCAGGTGTGCGCGTGGGTGACCTCACGGTTCCGCGCCTCGTACGCGCCGATCGTGGTCGTCGCGGAGGGGGCGGTGCCGCGGGACGGCGACATGGTGCTCAAGGACCAGTCCCTGGACGCGTTCGGACACGTCCGGCTGTCCGGGGTGGGTGAGTGGCTCGCCAAGCAGATCGAGAAACGCACGGGGAAGGAGGCCCGGACCACGGTCCTGGGTCACGTCCAGCGCGGCGGTACGCCCAGCGCCTACGACCGGTGGCTCGCCACCCGCTTCGGCCTCCACGCGATCGACTGCGTCCGCGACGGGGACTTCGGCACGATGGTCGCGCTCCAGGGCACGGACATCGTCCGCGTCCCGATCGCCGACGCGATGGCCCGCCTGAAGACGGTCCCGCCGTCCCTCTACGAGGAGGTGGGCGTCTTCTTCGGCTGACGCCCGGGTGCGGCCCGTCGGTGGCTGGTCGCGCAGTTCCCCGCGCCCCTGAGGGGCGCTCTCGCCGCCCCAGCCGCGGGCAGTCGTGCCGCTTGGGGCGGCACGGGTGGGCGCGGCGGCACCTCTCCAAGAGCTTCGGCGTCAGCGTCGTACCTGCGGCTCATGGGGTGCCTCGCGATGTCGTCCGCCGGGTGCGGCCCGACGGTGGCTGGTCGCGCAGTTCCCCGCGCCCCTGACCGTCCTAGCCGCGGGCAGTCGTGCCGCAGGGCGGCACGGGTGGGCGCGGCGGCACCCCGTATGCGCCGGGCTGCGCACACCCCCCGCCCCGCACCGGCACCCGGAGCCCTTCGGCCCACGTCGAGTTCGCCCACGGCCCCGTAAGCTCACCGCAGGGAAGCACACCGGACAAACCCCCGGAGGGGCCCGTGGAGATCCTCGCCTTCGGCGTACAGGCGGACGAGAAGCCCCTCATCGAGCGGGCCTTCGCCGACCACCACCCCACCCGCACCCTCGACGTCTTCCTCAACACCGACACCGCCCCCATCGCCGCCGGCCACGAGATCATCTCCACCAGCGTCAACTGCGACCTCGGCGCCGACGTCCTGTCGGACCTCGCCGCCGGCGGCACCCGGATGGTCGCCCAGCGTTCCACCGGCTTCAACAACGTCGACCTGGACGTCGCCGAACGCCTCGGCATCACCGTCGCCCGCGTCTCCTCCTACTCCCCGTACTCGGTCGCCGAGTTCGCCTGGACGCTCGCCATGGCGGTCAACCGCCGCATCGTCCGCGCCTCCACCCGCACCCGCGACTTCGACTTCCGCCTCGACGGGCTGATGGGCCGCGACCTCCACGGCCGCACCGCCGGTGTGCTCGGCACCGGGAAGATCGGCGAGGCGTTCGCCCGGATCGCACACGGCTTCGGCATGCGGCTGCTCGGCTGGGACGTCGCCGAGAACCCGGCCTGCCGCGAGCTCGGCATGACCTACGTCCCGAAGGAGCAGCTGCTCGCCGAGTCCGACCTGGTCAGCCTGCACGTCCCGCTGCTGCCCAGCACCCGGCACCTCATCGACGCGACCGCCCTGAAGTCCATGCGGGACGACGCGATCCTGGTGAACTCCAGCCGGGGCGGCCTCGTCGACACCGCCGCCCTCGTCGACGAACTGCGCGCCGGCCGCTTCACCGGCGTCGGCCTGGACGTGTACGAGGCGGAGGCGGGCCTGTTCTTCCTCGACAAGTCCCTGGAGGCCGTCGACGACGACACCCTGGCCCGCCTCGTCACCTTCCCCAACGTCCTGGTCACGTCCCACCAGGCGTACTACACCGTGGACGCCGTCACCCAGATCGTCGCGACGACGGTCGACAACGTCCTCGACTACACCGCCGGCCGCCGCTCCGAGAACGTGCTGGTGCCGCGCAGCTGACCCATCAGCTCCCGCACCACGGCCGCGCCGTCGAGGCTGAGCACCGACTCGGGGTGGAACTGGACGCCCGCGAAACCGGGGCCCCGCACCGCGTGCACCTCGCCGTTCGCCGCGCGGCTCACCTCGACGCCGTGCGCCGCCAGCTCCCGAGCGGCCTCGTCGTCGCAGTGCGCCACGAAGCTGTTGTAGAAGCCGACCGTCTCCGGCCGTCCGAACAGCTCGATCTCCGTCTGCGCCCCCTGGTACGGCACCTCCTTGCGGACGATGTCCAGGCCCAGCTCGGCCGCGATCAGCTCGTGCCCGAGGCAGACGCCGAGCACACCGTGCCGGTTTCCGGCGATCACCTCGGCGGTCAGCCCGCGCAGGAACCGCATCTTCGGATCGGCCGTGTCCGAGGGGTCGCCGGGGCCCGGGCCCAGCACCAGCGGGCCCTCGTGCGCCAGCGCCGCCTCCCGCAGTCCGGGCTCGTCGTAGCGGCGCACGGTGACGTCGAGTCCGGCCGCCCGCAGCACATGGGCGAGCATCGCGGTGAAGGTGTCCTCCGCGTCCACGACCAGCGCGTGCCCGGTCAGGGCGTCGGACCGCTCCTGCATCCGCAGCCAGAACGGCGCGAGCGAGGCGCGGCGTCCGTCCAGCGCCGCCCGCACCCGCGGGTCCTCCGCGAGCCCCGGCCGCACCGCCTCCGCGCGCGGCCGTCCGGGGCGCACGCCCAGCGCGGCCAGCACGCCCGCGGCCTTGGCGTGGGTCTCCGCGACCTCGCCGGCCGGGTCCGAGCCGCGCACCAGCGTGGCGCCGACCGGCACCCGCAGCCGTCCGGCGGCGTCGACGTCGGCGGTGCGGATCAGGATGGGGGAGTCCAGCGTCTGGGCGCCGCCCTCGTCGCGGCCGATCAGGGCCAGCGCGCCCGCGTAGTAGCCGCGCCCGCCGGCCTCGTGCCGCTCGATCACCCGGCAGGCGTTCTGCACCGGCGAGCCGGTGACGGTCGCCGCGAACATCGTCTCCCGCAGCACCTCGCGCACGTCCAGCGAGGAGCGGCCGCGCAGCTCGTACTCGGTGTGCGCGAGGTGGGCCATCTCCTTCAGCCGGGGACCGATCACCACGCCGCCCATGTCGCCGACCGTGCACATCATCTTGAGCTCCTCGTCGACGACCATCGACAGCTCCTCGATCTCCTTGCCGTCGGCGAGGAAGCGGAGCAGGTGCTCGGGGGTCGGTCCCCCGTCGGGGTAGCGGTACGTCCCGCTGATGGGATTCATCACGACGGTCCCGCCGGACGCGCGCACGTGCACCTCGGGGCTCGCGCCGACCAGCGTCCGGTCGCCGGTGTGGACGACGAACGTCCAGTACGCGCCCCGCTCGCCCTCCAGCAGCCGCCGGAACAGCGCCAGCGCGTCGGCCCGCCCGAACCCGGGGATCCCGCCCTCGTACGTTCTGCGGATCACGAAGTTGGCGCCCTCGCCGCGGCCGATCTCCTCGTCGAGGACCCGGCCGACGATCCGCGCGTACTCCTCGTCGCCGACGTCGAAGCCGCCGCCCTCGACCCGCACGTCGTGCGCCGGGAGCGCCGCCAGGGCCTCGGCGAGCGGGATCTCGTGGCGCTCCTCGGGGGTCAGCACCAGCAGCGGGGTGCCGTCGTCGCGGACGTCGAAGCCGCGCTCACGGATCTGCCGGAACGGCACCAGCGCGAGGCCCTCGTCGGGCAGGTCGGCCAGACGGTCGTGGGAGGTGACGGGGCCGGTCAGCAGCTCCACCGTGTCGTGGTCGTGGCCGGGGGTGCGGCGGCGCAGCAGGGCGAAGGGACGGTCGTCGTGCGGGAGCCGTGCCAGGTCCATGGGGCGTTCCTCGTTTCGTCGCTGTCGTGAGCGGTGAGGAACGGCCCCGGAGAACACGGAAGGCCGCCCCTCGGGCGGCCTTCGCGAAGTCGGTGCGTACGCGCAGTCAGTGGGCCGCCGGATGAGCGGTCCACCACCAGGTGCGGGTCGAGTGCGCGAACATGGCCCCGACCTTAGCGCATCGCGCACCGGTGCGGACCGTGTCTCATTTGGTGGGCGTCGGGATGGACGACCGTTCCGACCCCGTAATGTGGGTTGCGTGACCGTGAACGCTAAGACCAGCGCGAGCGCTGGCAACACCTGGCGAGACCTGCCCGCGGCGCAGCAGCCCGAGTACCCCGACCCCGAGGCTCTGCGCGCAGTGATCGCGGACCTCGAGTCGTATCCGCCGCTCGTCTTCGCGGGCGAGTGCGACCAGCTGCGCGCCCGGATGGCGTCCGTCGCCAAGGGAGAGGCGTTCCTCCTCCAGGGCGGCGACTGCGCCGAGGCCTTCGACGCCGTGTCCGCCGACCACATCCGCAACAAGCTCAAGACGCTGCTCCAGATGGGCGCCGTCCTCACCTACGCGGCCTCCGTGCCCGTGGTGAAGGTCGGGCGGATCGCCGGGCAGTACTCCAAGCCGCGCTCCAAGCCGACCGAGACCCGTGACGGCGTGACGCTGCCGACGTACCGGGGCGACTCGGTCAACGGCTTCGAGTTCACCGAAGAGGCCCGGATCCCGGACCCCGAGCGGCTGAAGCGGATGTACCACGCGTCGGCGTCCACGCTGAACCTGGTGCGCGCCTTCACCACCGGCGGTTACGCCGACCTGCGCCAGGTCCACGCCTGGAACCAGGACTTCGTGAAGTCGTCGCCGTCCGGTCAGCGCTACGAGCAGCTGGCGCGGGAGATCGACCAGGCGCTGAACTTCATGCAGGCGTGCGGCGCCGAGCCGGAGGAGTTCAAGACCGTCGAGTTCTTCTCGTCGCACGAGGCGCTGCTGCTCGACTACGAGTCGGCGCTCACCCGCGTGGACTCCCGCACGGGCCAGCTGTACGACGTCTCCGGGCACATGGTGTGGATCGGCGAGCGCACCCGGCAGCTGGACCACGCGCACGTGGAGTTCGCCTCGCGGATCCGCAACCCGATCGGCATCAAGCTCGGCCCGACCACGACGGCCGAGGAGGCGCTGCAGTACATCGACCGCCTCGACCCGGACCGGGAGCCCGGCCGGCTGACGTTCATCGTGCGGATGGGCGCGGACAAGATCCGCGACAAGCTCCCCGAGCTGGTGGAGAAGGTGACCGCGTCCGGCGCGACCGTGGCGTGGGTGACGGACCCGATGCACGGCAACACCTTCGAGGCCGCCTCCGGGCACAAGACCCGCCGCTTCGACGACGTGCTCGATGAGGTGAAGGGCTTCTTCGAGGTCCACAAGGAGCTGGGCACCCACCCGGGCGGCATCCATGTGGAGCTCACGGGTGACGACGTCACCGAGTGCGTGGGCGGCGGCGACGAGATCTTCGTCGACGATCTGCACCAGCGCTACGAGACGGCGTGCGACCCGCGGCTGAACCGCAGCCAGTCGCTCGACCTGGCGTTCCTGGTCGCGGAGATGTACCGGGACCAGTGACCGGCTGACGGCAGTCGGGGGTGGGGCGTGTCTCACACGGGATCACGCCCCACCCCCCTTTTCCGCCCTCGAAGGGCGCAGGTAAGGTTAGGTTTGCCTCACCGACGGAGGGTCGGTACGGCACGACCCCAGTCCTCGTCGGGAGGTGACCCGCGTGTTCGTCTGCAGCTGCTTCGGCGTGACCGAGGAACAGGTGAAGAGCCACGCGGAAGCCGGTGCCTGTACCCCCCGGCAGATCGCCTCCGCCTGCAAGGCGGGCACGGACTGCGGCGGCTGCGTCCGGCGCATCCAGGCGCTGCTCGGCCGCGGCGCCTGCCCCCGGCGGCAGCTCATCGACGAGGGCGGGCAGCCGCTCGTGGCAGAGGTCGCGACGGAGGTCCCGGAAGCCGCCTAGGCGGTTCCCCGACGCCGTCAGGGCGTCTTGAACCCGTGCGTCCCGGGGCCCGAGGGGTCCGGCTGGGTCTGCTCGATCACCGTCGACAGGTACAGCGCCTCGCCCAGTTTGTCGATCAGCTCCAGCTGGGTGTCCAGGTAGTCGATGTGGTGCTCCTCGTCGGCCAGGATGGCCTCGAAGATGTTGGCCGAGGTGATGTCGTTCTTGTTGCGCATGACCTCGACGCCGCGGCGGAGCCGGTCGATCGCCTCGAGCTCGATCTCGCGGTCGGCCTGGAACATCTCGGTGACGGTCTGCCCGACGCGGACGTGGAACAGCCGCTGGTAGTTCGGCAGGCCGTCCAGCAGGAGGATCCGGTCGGTGAGCAGCTCGGCGTGACGCATCTCGTCGAAGGACTCGTCGCGGGTGTACTTGGCGAGCTTGTACCAGCCCTTGTGGTCCTGGAGCTTGGAGTGCAGGAAGTACTGGTTGATCGCCGTCAGCTCGGCGGTCAGCTGCTCGTTGAGGAACTCGATGACCTCGGGATCGCCCTGCATGGCGCGGGCTCCTTCCGCGTGGGGGGAAATGTGCGGGTCGGGGCGCATGATTGCACCGGTATGAAAGATCGTCCAGTAAGTCTCGACTTAGTAAGTAATCCCATACTTGGCCCGTTCTGGCCCTGAATGACCGAATGTGCGCGGCCCGGTTCAGGAGCATGGCCCCCGGTCTGTCAGGATGGAGACATGGGTCAGCCGGCGGAACGCGAATCGGGGGAGCGCGCGACACGAGGAGCGGCGGATCTCCAGCTCCCGCCGGGACAGCGGCTCCAGAAGGGCTGGCCGGTCACCCACTACGGGCCCGTCCCCAAGTTCCGCCCGGAGCGCTGGGAGTTCCGGGTCTTCGGCGCCACCGCCGACGGCGAGAAGCACTGCTGGACCCACGAGGAGTTCACGGCGCTGCCGTACACCACCGTCGAGGCCGACCTGCACTGCGTGACCAAGTTCAGCATGGTCGGCGCCGAGTGGGGCGGGATCCCGGCGCGCACGGTCGTGGAGATCGCCCCGCCCGCACCGGACGTCACCCATGTGATGGTGTGGGCCGAGTACGGATTCAGCTCCAACCTGCGGCTCGAGGACTTCACGTCCGACCGCACCCTCTTCGCCACCCACAAGGACGGTGAGCTGCTCACCGCCGAGCACGGCTTCCCGCTGCGCCTGATCGTGCCGCACCTGTACGCGTGGAAGGGCCCGAAATGGGTCCGCGGGGTGGAGTACATGACCGCCGACCGCCGTGGCTTCTGGGAGGAGCGCGGCTACCACAACGTCGGCGACCCCTGGCGGGAGCAGCGCTACTCCTACCAGGAGGAGCCCGGGGACGGCCCCGAGCTCTGACCCGCCCCGCCGGCTCTCAACCGTCGCGGAGCTTCTTCAGCCGCTCCACGTCCGCCGCGTGCCCCTCCTTGCCGCCGGGCGTCTCGATCACCAGCGGTACGCCCGCGGTCTCCGGGTGCGTCATGAGGTCCCGGAACGGGTCCTCGCCGACGTGTCCCGCGCCGATGTTGGCGTGCCGGTCCTTGTGCGCGCCGACGACGTCCTTGGAGTCGTTGGCGTGGATCAGCCTCAGCCGTCCCGTGCCGACGGTCGCGGCCAGCTCGTCCAGGGTGCGGTGCGCGCCGCCGGGCGCGGCCAGGTCGTGGCCGGCCGCGAAGACGTGGCAGGTGTCCAGGCAGACGCCCAGCCTCGGATGGGCGTCCAACCGCTCGAAGTACGGGCCCAGGTCCTCGACCAGGGAGCACAGCGAGGCGCCCTGTCCGGCGGTCGGCTCCAGCAGCAGGTACGGGTCGTCGTCGTGGGTCAGCTCGTCCAGCAGCGGCAGCATGTGCTCCCGTACCTGCGCCAGCGCCACCGCGCGCTCGCGTCCGCCCGTCGCGCTGCCGGTGTGCACCACCACGCCCAGCGCGCCGATCTCCCGGCCGCGGCGCAGCGAGTGCCGCAGGGACTCCACCGACCGCTCCACGGTCGCCGGGGTGTGGGACCCGAAGTTGATCAGGTACGGGGCGTGCACGTACGCCGGGACCGACGCCTCGGCGCAGGCCGCGCGGAACGCCTCGTCCTGGAGCGGGTTTCCGGCGGGGGTGGCCCAGCCACGCGGGTTGGCGACGAAGACCTGCACGGTCTCGGCCCCCAGGTCACGGGCGTAGGACAGGCCGACGGAATGCAGGCCCCCGGCCACGGGCACGTGACTGCCGATCGGGTTGCGGGCGGGGCCGGACGGGTGACTCTTCACCCGTCAAGGGTGTCACGGCCGCGCGCGTCACCCGGACGGCCCCCTCCGTCACCTGATCTTGAGGGTGATCGTCGAGCCCTTGGGCGCGGTCTCGCCGCCGTCCACCGACTGGTCCTTGACGGTGTCGCCGAACAGGCCCAGCAGGCCGCGGTCCTCCTTCACCCCGAACCCGGCGCCCTCCAGCTTCTCCCGGGCCTCGTCCACGCTGTCGCCGACGACGTCCGGCACCTCGACCATCTCCGGGCCCTTGGACAGGGTGAGGGTGACCGTGTCGCCCTCGGCGGCCTCACCGCCGGCGCCCGGGGTCTGCCGGGCCACCTGGCCCGCGTCGTGCTCCGAGTGGACCCGCCCGTCGGCGATCTCCACCTTGAGCCCGGCCTCCTCCAGCTCGGCGCGCGCGTCCTCCGGGTCGTCGCCGGTGACGTCGGGCACGTCCACGGGGCTGCCCTTGCTCACCGTCAGCTTCACCGCGGTGTCCGCGCGGACCTTGGTGCCCTTGCCCGGCTCGGTGGAGATCACCGCGTCCCTGGGCACGGAGTCGCTGAACTCCCGGGTCACCATGCCCGGCTTCAGACCCTCGTCCTCCAGCAGGGACCGGGCCTTGTCCAGGCGGTAGCCGTCCAGGTCGGGCACCCGCACGGTCTGCGGGCCCTTGGACACGGCCAGGGACACCGAGGCGCTGCCGCGGACGCGGGCGCCCGCCGCCGGGTCGGTGCTGATCACCTTGCCGCGCTCGACGGTGTCGCTGTACTCCTCCGTGACCTCGCCGACGTCCAGTCCGGCCTCGGCGAGCCGGTCGCGGGCCTCCTGCTCGGTCTTCGACAGCACCGGCGGGACCTTGGTGAACTGCCCGGAGTTGATGTACCAGATGCCGGCGCCCAGGCCGAGCACCAGCAGCACGGCCACGACGATCGCCGCCGGTCCGCGGTGCAGCGCCGTGCGGCGCCGGGGCGGCAGCGGGGGAGGGGAACGGAAGCGGCTGGTGCGGTCGACCGCGCCGTCGTCGTCCTCGTTCACGGGAAGGGGACGCGGCACGGTGAGGGAGCGCGGGATGACGCTGGTGCGGTCGCCGGCGTTGTCGTGCTCCGCGGACAGCGCCTGCGGGGGCATCGCGTCGAGCTGCTCGTCGGTGAGCCGGCCGCGCGACTCGCGGGTCAGGGCGAACAGCGCCACCGCGTCGGCCGGGCGGACCTCGGCGTCGCGCGCGGTCGCCGCCCCGACCAGCGCGTCCAGCGCCGGCGCCAGACCGGGCACCACCGCGGAGGGCGGCGGCACGTCGTCGTGCAGATGCTTGTAGAGGACGATCGCGGGGGAGTCGCCGTCGTGCGGCTTCTCGCCGGTCAGCATCTCGTAGAGCAGGATGCCGCAGGCGTACACGTCGACGCGGGGGTCGGCGGTGCCGTGCTCTATCTGTTCCGGGGCCAGGTAGGAGACGGTGCCCAGCACCGTGCCCGTGCTGTTGGTGACCGTGTCCACCGAGCGGACCAGGCCGAAGTCGGCGACCTTGACCCGGCCGTCGTCCCCGATCAGCACGTTCTCCGGCTTCATGTCGCGGTGCACGAACCCCGCGCGGTGGGCGGCGCCCAGCGCGGCCAGCACCGGCTCCAGGATGTCCAGCGCGGCCCGCGCCTGCAGCGCCCCGCGCTCCCGCAGCACGTCTCGCAGCGTGCAGCCCGGGATGTACTCCATCGCCAGGTAGACGTACCCCGCGTCGGTGCCCTGGTCGAAGACCTGGACGACGTTCGGATGGGCCAGCCGGGCGACGGACTTGGCCTCGCGGATGAAGCGCTCCACGAAACCGGCGTCGGTGGCCAGCGAGGGGTGCATCACCTTGAGCGCGAGGATCCGGTCGAGGCGGGTGTCCAGGGCCCGGTAGACCGTGGCCATCCCGCCGACGGCGATCCGCGCCTCGACGCGGTAACGGCCGTCGAGCACCTGCCCGACCAGCGGGTCCTGAAGGGTCGTGTCCACGCAGCGAGTCTACGAGTCCGTGAGGACAGCCCCGGCCCGTTCAACCGCCGTTGGAGCGGACCTGTGACCTGTGTTACCCGACCGCGTCCGAATCGAGGCCGACGCCGGGCTGCCGGGCGCCTCAGAACGCGGGCCGTTCCGGGTCCAGCTCCGCCCGGCCCTCGGCCGGCGAAGACGCCCGCGCGAAGTGGCGCCGGGGGATGCGCCCGGCCCGCCGCGCGAGCCGGCCCGCCTCCACGGCGTTCCGCATCGCGGACGCCATCAGCACCGGCTCCTGCGCGCGGGTCACCGCGGACGCCAGCATCACGCCCGCGCACCCCAGCTCCATGGCCAGCGCCGCGTCCGACGCCGTGCCGGCCCCCGCGTCGAGGATCACCGGCACGCCCGCGCGCTCCACGATCAGCTCGAAGTTGTGCGGGTTGCGGATGCCGAGGCCGGAGCCGATCGGCGAGCCCAGCGGCATCACCGCCGCGCACCCCACGTCCTCCAGCTTCCGCGCCAGCACCGGGTCGTCGTTGGTGTACGGCAGCACCGTGAACCCGTCGTCGACCAGCGTCTCCGCCGCGTCCAGCAGCTCCACCGGGTCCGGCAGCAGGGTGCGCTCGTCCGCCACGACCTCCAGCTTCACCAGATCCGTGCCCAGCGCCTCCCGGGCCAGCCGCGCGGTGAGCACGGCCTCCCCGGCGGTGAAGCAGCCGGCCGTGTTCGGCAGCACCTCCACGCCCAGCTTCCGCAGCACCGACAGCACCGACCCCTGCACCGAGGGGTCCACCCGCCGCATCGCGACGGTCGTCAGCTCCGTGCCGGACGCCACCAGCGCCCGCTCCAGCACGTCGAGGCTCGGCGCCCCGCCGGTGCCCATGATCAGCCGGGACGTGTAGGTCCGCCCGCCGAGGACGAGGGGATCGTCGGCCATGGTCAGCCTCCTTGGACGGCGGTGAGGACCTCCACCCGGTCCCCTTCGGACAGGGGGGTGGCGGGCCACTGCGCGCGCGGGACGACGGTTTCGTTGAGGGCGGCCGCCACTCCGGAGGGCGCCGCGGTGAGCGACCTGACGACGAGGTCGAGGGCCGTGCCGGGCGGGACCTGACGGCTCTCGCCGTTGACGGTGACGGTGACCGTGGTGACCGGGGCGTTCATACGGACTGCTCCGCGAGGACGGGGGCGCCGAAGCGCCGGGGGGTGAACGGAAGGGCCTCGTCGGGCAGCTCGCCGGTGGTCAGCACCCGCGCCATGGCGTCGCCGGTGACGGGCGTCAGCAGCACGCCGTTGCGGTGGTGCCCGGTGGCCAGCAGCAGCCCGTCGAGGCGGGTCGGGCCGAGCAGGGGCGCGTTGTCGGGGGAGCCGGGGCGCAGTCCCGCGAGCGTCTCGGTGAGCGGCAGCTCGGTGAGGCCGGGCACCAGGTCGTGGGCGTCGCGCAGCAGCTCGTAGACGCCGCCCGCGGTGACCGTGGTGTCCCAGCCCATCTCCTCGCTGGTCGCGCCGATCACCAGCTCGCCGCTCTCGCGCGGCACCAGGTAGACGTGGCTGCCACGCACCACCGCCCGCACCGTGCGGCTCAGGAACGGCTCGGGACGGTCCGGCATGGTCAGCCGCAGCACCTGCCCCTTCACCGGACGCACCGGAGGCAGCACCTCCGCGGGGACGCCCGCCAGCCGCCCGCTCCAGCTGCCGCCCGCCAGCACCACCTGGCCCGCGCCCAGCTCGCCGCCGTCCGTCGTGACCACGCCGGTCGCGCGGTCGCCGGTGACGACGAGCCGCTCGGCCCAGGCGCGGTGCAGGACGACGCCGGCCCGCTCGCAGGCGGTGAGCAGCGCGGACGCCAGCCGGCGCGGGTCGATCTGGTGGTCGCCGTCCACCCGCAGCCCGCCCCGCACTCCCGGCGCGAGCATCGGCTCCAGGCGCCGGCACTCCCGCCCGGTCAGCCACTGCGAGTCCAGTCCGGAACGCTCGTGCAGGGCGTGCAGCTCCCGCAGGTGGGCGCGGTCGTCGGCGTCCAGCGCCACGGCGAGGGTGCCGCAGCGGCGGTAGCCGAGGTCCTGGCCGGTGAGGTCGGACAGCTCGGCCGCGAAGTCGGGGTAGCGGCGGGCCGAGGCCAGGTTGAGGCCGAGCAGCGTCTGCTCGCCGTGGTGCAGCTCGGTGACGGCGGCCAGCATCCCGGCCGCCACCCGGGCGGCGCCCCCGCCCGGATCGGGGTCCACGACCGTCGTGGCGAGACCGGCCTGCGCGGCCCGCCAGGCCGTCACCAGACCGATGATCCCGCCCCCGACGACGAGGACGTCTGCGGTACGCGTGGGCGACATGGGCGTCCAGCCCCTCCCTTCGCCGGCATGACCCGGATCAGGTTCGTACGGTCGGAGGCCGCCAGCCTCCCTCTCAGCCCGGTGCGCCCGGGCTCCCGCGAGTGCGTGTACGCGGGCCACCCTAGCCCGCGCCGCGCCGCAGCCGTAAGGGACCCCGCGCGGCCGCGGTCCGGCGCGGCGGGCACGGGTGTCTATGGTGAGCGGGTGAGCGAGCAGACGCAGGAACCGGGAGGGGCCGCGCCGCGCCGGGTCGTGGTGGCGGGCGCGGGCATGGCGGGCGTGCAGACCGCTGCGGCGCTGCGGGAGCAGGGCTTCACCGGCGAGGTGACGCTGATCGGCGCGGAACCCCACCAGCCGTACGACCGGCCGCCGTTGTCCAAGGCGGTGCTGCTGGGCACCGCCGAGAGCTCCGCCTTCGAGGTGGACTTCGAGGAGCTCGGGATCGGGCTGCGGCTGGGCTGCGAGGTGACCGGCCTGCGCCCCGGCGACCACGAGCTGGACTCCGAGGCCGGGCCCGTCCCGTACGACGTGCTGGTCATCGCCACCGGGGCCGAACCGTTGCGGCTGCCCGGCGCGGAGGGCGTGCCCGGCGTGCACCTGCTGCGCACCCTGGACGACGCCGAACGGCTGCGGCCGGTGCTCGCCGGCCGGCACGACATCGTGGTCGTCGGCGCGGGCTGGATCGGCGCGGAGTTCGCCACGGCCGCCCGGGAGGCGGGCTGCGCGGTCACCGTCGTGGAGGCCGAGGAACGGCCGCTGGCGGGCGTGCTGCCCGCGGAGGTGGCCGCGCCGATGACCGCCTGGTACGCGCAGGCCGGCGTCGGCTTGCGCACCCACGCGCGCGTGGCGCGCGTCGAGCCCGGCGCCGTGCTCCTCGACGACGGCACCCGGCTGCCCGCCGGCGCGGTCGTCGTCGGCATCGGCGCCCGCCCCGCCACCGCCTGGCTGGCCGGGTCCGGGATCGCCCTCGGCACGCACGGCGAGGTCCTCGCCGACGCGCACCTGGCGGCCTCCCTGCCCGACGTGTACGCCGTCGGCGACTGCGCGTCCTTCCCGTCGGCCCGCTACGGCGAGCGGCTCCTCGTCCACCACTGGGACAACGCCCTCCAGGGGCCGCGCACCGTCGCCGCGAACATCGTCGGCGGGGGCCGCGAGGTGTACGACCCGGTGCCGTACTTCTGGTCCGAGCAGTTCGGGCGGTTCGTGCAGTACGCCGGGCACCACGCGGACGCCGACCGCACGGTGTGGCGCGGCGACCCGGCCGACCCGGCGTGGAGCGTGTGCTGGCTGCGCGGGGACCGGCTGGTCGCGCTGCTCGCGGTGGGACGGCCCCGCGACCTGGCGCAGGGGCGGCGGCTGATCGGGTCGGGCGCCGCGGTGGACCCGGAGCGGGTGGCGGACCCGGCGCGGCCGCTGAAGTCGGCGACGGTCTGACCGACTCGCCCACGCGCCGGGACGGGGCTGACTTCCGACTGTCGGTGGCAGGTGGCAGGCTTGTCCCGTGACCGAGATTGACGCAAAGATCGATGCTCTCGTCCCCGCCTGGCTCACCCTCCCCGACATCGCCGAGAAGTTCGGCGTCGAGGTGACGCGCGTCCGGCAGCTGGTCAAGGAGGGCCAGCTCATCGCCGTGCGCCGCGGTGAGAACCGTGCGCTGCACGTCCCCGCCGCCTTCATCGACGGGGACAAGGTCGTCAAGGGCCTGACCGGGACCCTGACGCTCCTGCGGGACGACGGCTTCACGGTCGAAGAGATGCTGGAGTGGCTCTTCACCCCCGACCCCAGCCTGCCGGGCACCCCCGCGCAGGCCCTCGCGGAGAACCGCGGCACGGAGGTGAAGCGCAGGGCCCAGGCCCTGGCAGTCTGACGCACGTTCCCCGTGACGCCCCAAGGGGCGCGGGGAACTGCGCGCCCAGCCCTCACGTACCCGCAGGGCAGAATCGCGCGACGCCGGGCCCGTATGGTCCGACCGACGTTCCGGTGACCCCCTGAGGGGCGCGGGGAACTGCGCGCCCAGCCCCCACGCACCCGCAGGGACCCCCCGACCGGGAGCGGCGCGAGCCGCCGCTCCCGGATCCCACGTGCCGCCAGGCACGACATAGGGTTCCGCCGACGAGCCCGCCTGCCCGCAGCGCGACCCGAACCCCGGGGGGAACCCATGACCCACACCCCACGCCCCCACCTCACCGACGCCCGCGTCTACCTCTGCACCGACGCCCGCAAGCGTCAGGGCGACCTCCCGGAGTTCCTGGACGCCGTCCTCGCCGCCGGAGTCGACATCGTGCAGCTCCGCGACAAGGGCATGGAAGCCGCCGAGGAGCTCGAGCACCTCGCGGTCCTCGCCGACGCCTGCGCCCGGCACGGCAAGCTGCTCGCGGTCAACGACCGCGCCGACGTCGCGCACGCGGCCCGCGCAGACGTCCTCCACCTGGGCCAGGGCGACCTGCCCGTCCCCGCCGCCCGCGCGATCCTCGGCGACGGGACACTGATCGGCCGTTCCACCCATGCCGAGGACGAGGCCGCCGCGGCAGCGCTCCAGCCCGGCGTGGACTACTTCTGCACCGGCCCCTGCTGGCCCACCCCCACCAAGCCCGGCCGCCCCGCGCCCGGCCTGGACCTCGTCCGGTACACCGCGGGGCTCGGCACCGACCGCCCGTGGTTCGCGATCGGCGGCATCGATCTCGCCAACCTCGACCAGGTGCTGGACGCCGGCGCCCGCAGGGTGGTCGTGGTCCGCGCCCTCACCGAGGCGGACGACCCGGGCGCCGCCGCCGCCGAGCTGTCCAGGCGCGTCCGGGAGGCGGCGGACGCCGGCTGACGAGCGACCGGCCCGCCGGGACCAGCGCGTCTCAAGTTTGTCCACACTGTGGACGCCAAGTCGGCAAATCAGACAAATATCCCGCTTCTGGTTGGGGGCCCGCCCACCCGTGGCTACCCTGCCCGTATGGCCCTCGGAACCGCATCCACCAGGACGGACCGCGCACGCACCGTGCGCGACATGCTCGCCAGCGGGAAGGCGACGTACTCGTTCGAGTTCTGGGCCCCCAAGACGGAGAAGGGCGAGCGGAACCTCTGGAACGCGCTCCGCAGGATCGAGGCCGTCGCGCCCAGCTTCGTCTCCGTGACCTACGGCGCGGGCGGCTCCACCCGGGCCGGCACGGTCAAGGCGACCGAGCAGATCGCCGCCGACACCACCCTCACCCCGGTCGCCCACCTCACGGCGGTGGAGCACTCCGTCGCCGAACTGCGCAACATCATCGGCCAGTACGCCGACGCCGGGATCCGCAACATGCTGGCCGTGCGCGGCGACCCGCCCGGCGACCCGATGGGCGACTGGGTCCCGCACCCCCAGGGCCTCACCTACGCGGCCGAACTGGTGCGGCTCATCAAGGAGTCGGGCGACTTCTGCGTGGGCGTCGCCGCCTTCCCCGAGATGCACCCGCGGTCCGCGGACTGGGACACCGACGTGGCCCACTTCGTGGACAAGTGCCGGGCCGGCGCCGACTACGCGATCACCCAGATGTTCTTCCAGCCGGAGTCGTACCTGCGGCTGCGTGACCGAGTCGACGCGGCGGGCTGCGAGACGCCCGTGATTCCCGAGGTCATGCCTGTGACCAGCGTGAAGATGCTGGAACGGTTGCCAAAGCTCAGTAATGCGGTGTTCCCCGACGCCCTCAAAGAGCGGATCCTCACAGCGAAGGACGATCCGGCGGCGGTACGCTCCATCGGTATCGACTTCGCCACGGAGTTCTGCGCACGGCTGCTGGCCGAAGGAGTGCCCGGTCTGCACTTCATCACGCTCAACAACTCCACGGCGACGCTGGAAATCTACGAGAACCTGGGTCTGCACCACCCGCCGCAGGCCTAGACCGGTCGCACGCGCATACGACACACTGCGTAACGACCACTGGGAGAGGGGCGTACATGGGCTGGACGGTCCTCTACATCGCGTTCGGCATCGTCGCGCTGTGGTTGCTGGGTGAGGTGCTCCTGCAGTACAAGGCGCGCCTGCGCTGGCGGCTGCTCGCCTTCGTCGGGTTCCTCGGCGTCGTGTTCGGCGTGCTGATCCCGTCCGTGGTGGTGATCGGACTGGGCGCCGCGGCCTTCGCCGTCGGGCAGACCTACGTCACGCTGTCGTTCCGCCGCGGCTTCCAGGCCGGCTGGGCGGTCAACGCGCCGATGCTGTCCGCCGTGAAGGGGCGCCGCGACGAGCCGACACTGGAGGTCACCGACCTCGAGGCGTCCGGCGACCGCGCCGACGCGTTCGACACCGGCCCCGTGACGGCCGGTTACGGCGCCGACGACGAATACGACCGCGACGACGTCTTCACGCCCGCCGCCGACCGTCAGACGGCCGCGGAGTCCACCGCCGTCTACGAGCCGCAGCCGATGCCCGACGACACCGGGTCCTACGGCGTCTACGGCGACCAGGGGTACGCGGGCCAGGGTCAGGACCAGTACGCGGGCCAGGACCAGTACGCCGCGACCGCGCAGACCGCCGACCCCAACTACGCCTACGACTACTCGGGTTACGGGCAGCAGCAGGGCTACGACACCGGCCAGCAGTACGCCGCGTACTCCGACCCGTACATCGGCAACACCACCTACGGCGGCGGCACGTACGACACGGGCTACACGGACCAGCAGTACGCCCAGCAGGGCTACGCGGCCCAGGACCCGTACGCCACGGGCGGTTACGGCGGCGAGACCCCGGCCGGCGGCCTGTGGGTGCCGCAGCAGCGCAGCGCCGACGACCCGTACGGCGGCGAACTCCCGCCCGAGCAGCAGTACCCGTACCAGGACGGCGGCCAGCAGCAGGGCGCCCAGGGCAACGGGTACGACGAGCAGTACCGCTACTGAGCGGACGGGCGGCCACGGGCGGCCGAGGACGCCCTCAACCGCCCGTGACGCGGCCCGAGTTCACTGGGAGCCGCGGAAGTCCGGCCCCTCCACGACCAGTCCGGCGACCAGCGCCCCCGACATCCCCGCGTGCGGCAGCCCGCCGCCGGGGTGCGACCAGCCGCCGACGGTGAAAAGCCCCGGCAGCCGCGTGGTGTTGGACGCGTGCAGGAACCGGCCGTCCGCCGCGGCGAGCGCCGGCGCCGGCACAGCGCCGCCCTCCGCGCCCGTCTCCCGCTCGACGTCCTCGGGCGTGCGCACCTCGTGCCACAGCAGCCGGTCCCGCAGGTCCGGCACCGCCCGCGCGGCGGCCGTGATCATCCGCTCCGCGAACTCCTCGGCACCGTCCGCCCCGGGGGGCGCCACCGCCGTCACGGTCACCGCCTCGTGCCCGGCGTCCGGCACCAGCGCCGGATCGTCCGGCCGCAGCACGGTCACGGTCGGTTCGGAGGGCAGCCCGCCGCCGGACAGCGCGTCCAGCTCCGCCGCACGGTCCCGGGTGTGCACCACCGTCCGGTGCGGGGTGCTCTCCGGGCGGGCACCGCGCAGCGCCAGCAGCACCGTCGTCCGGCTCGCCCCGTCCCGCCGGGCGGGCACCTCGCCCTCACCGCGCAGCCGCGTGCCGCACATCCGCTCCAGCGGCCCGGGACCGACCCCCGCGACCACCAGGTCCGCCTCCACCGCCGTGCCGTCGGCGAGTTCCACGCCCGCCGCCCGGCCGTCCTTCTCCCGCACCGCGGTGACCTCCGCGCCGAACCGGAACTCCACCCGGCGGGCCAGACACCGCTCGTACATCGCCCGCGCCAGCTCCCGCAGCCCGCCCCGCACGTACCAGGTGCCGAAGGCGTGCTCCATGTACGGCAGCACCGCCGCGCTCGCCGGCGTCGTCCGCGGGTCCAGGCCGAACGCCAGGGCGTGGCTCTCCAGCAGCGCCCGCAGCCGCGGGTCGCGCAGTTCCCACTCACCGACCTCGGCCAGCGTGGCCGCCTGGCGCACGCGCAGCAGCCGCCGGTGCGGGACCGCCGGGTAGGGCTCGCGGCCGGCCAGCACCTCCCAGTTGGGCCACAGCGGCTCCTCCAGCAGCGGGCGGCGCGCCCGGTCCCAGGCCTCGCGGGCCCGCACCAGGAAGTCGCCCCAGCGCCGCGCCGCGTCCGCGCCCAGCGCCTCCTCCACCGCGGAGACCACGCCCGCGCGGGAGGCGTTCGGCAGGGAGACCTCGGTGCCGTCCGCGAAGACGTGGTGCGACGACGGGTCGGCCTGCACCAGCTCGACGCACTCCTCCAGCGGCTCCCGGCCCGTCTTCACGAACAGGTCCCGGTAGACGGCCGGCAGCGGCAGCAGCCCGGGGCCCGTGTCGAAGGCGAACCCGTCCCGCTCCCGGCGGCGCAGCGCGCCGCCGTACGTCTCCGTCCGCTCGTACACCGCCACCCGGTGGCCCGCGACGGCCAGCCGGGCGGCGGCCGCCAGCGCGCCCGCACCGGCGCCGATCACCGCAATCCGTGCCATGTCAGGGACTTTATCCGCCGCCGGTCAGGGGCCCGGCCCCGAGTGTCCGCGCCCCCGCAGCGTGACCGCGCGGACGCGCGCCGTGGTGGGCCCGCGTGCGCAGGCGTGAGTACAGGTACCTAGCCGGCGAGATGAGTACGGCGGCGGATGGGCCGGGGCCGGCGGGAACGGGAGAGTGGAGACCACGGAGAGAGGGCCCGGGCCCACGGAACCGGCGACACGGGGTGCCGGAACGGGGACCGGCCCGCGATCCGCTCCTTCCGCCGGCGCCGTCGGCGGGAGCGAGGCACGGGGGAACCCGGGGGAACGACCGCGACGGGGGTTCCACGGGGGGACGTACGGGGGAACAGGGAGGCGCCGGCCCGGCCGGTGGCCCGCGGGGGACGCGGCCACCGACGGACCGGCGCCTTCGCGTGTCCGGCGCCGGTGACTACTGGCCTCGGCCGCTGACCCGGCCCTGGAGCAGCCGCGACAGCGCCGCGTGCACGTCGTCCAGGGACCGCTCCGGCTGGAACGACTTCCAGTCCAGCGCCGCCACCAGCACCATGCCCACCAGCGCCGCCGCCGTCAGCGGGACGTCGATCTCCTCGCTGAACTCCCCGGCCGCCACGCCCTCGCGCAGCACCCCCTCGACCACCGCCACGGCCTGCTGCCGCACCACCATCAGCGTAGACTGCCAGGCCCGGTTGGTGCGCCACAGCTCCGCCACGTACAGCTGGGTGAAGGCCGGGTAGCGGTCGATGAAGACCAGTCCCGCCCGGATCATGGCGTCCAGGGCGTCGACCTTGCTCCCGCCCTCCTGTTCCGTCCCCTCGGCCGCCTCCCGCAGCGAGGCGGTCAGCAGGCCGACCCCGTGCCGCAGCAGCTCCTCGAAGAGGACCGACTTGCTCGCGAAGTTGTAGTAGACGGTGCCCTTCGCGACGCCCGCCCGCTCGGCGATCTCGTCCACGGTGGTGGCCGAGAACCCCTGTTCGGCGATGAGCGTGACGGCCGCCTCGTAGAGCTTCTGCCGGGTGGCCTCGCGGCGGGCGCTGCCGCCCGGCGTGGTGCTGCTGCGTTCCATGGCCCTGATTCTCACAGGAGCTCCGGCCGACCGGTTCACAGGCTCAGCTCCGGATGCAGCCGGGAGAGCGTCCACACCTGCCTGCGGCGGGCCGACAGCGCGGTCAGCGCGAGCGCGCCGGCGGTGAAGGCCGCCAGCACCGCGCAGGCCGTCCACACGGGCCCGAGACCGCCGCCCGAGATCAGCCGCCGCAGCGCCTCCACGACGTGGGTCATCGGCAGGAACGGGTGCAGCGCGTTGAAGAAGCCCGGGCTGGTCTGCACGGGGTACGTGCCGCCCGCCGAGGTGAGCTGGAGCATCAGCAGCGCCAGCACCAGGATCCGGCCGGCCGCGCCGAAGCGGGCGTTCAGCCACTGCACGAGCGCCGCGAAGCAGGCCGTCACCAGGAACAGGAAGCCCACCGTCCCGGCCGCCCGCGCCATCCGCAGCCCCAGCCCCCAGTGCAGCACCGACATCAGCGCCACCGTCTGCAGCACCCCGATCGCCACCACCGGCAGCCAGCCCGCCAGCGCGATCCGCCAGGCGGAGGCGCCCGCCGCGAGCGCCCGCCGGTTCATCGGCGCGATCAGCATGTACGCCACCATCGCGCCCACCCACAGCGACAGCGGGATGAAGTAGGGGGCGAAGCCGGTGCCGTAGTTGGGCGCCTTGTGCAGGTCGTGGCTGACCAGCCGCACCGGGTCGGCCATCACCTCGGTGCGCTCGTCGCGCTCGGCCTTGTCGTAGTCGGGGATCTGCTCGGCGCCCTCGTGGAGACCGCCCGCCAGCTCCTCGGAGCCGTCGACCAGCTTTAAGAGCCCGCCGCTCAGGTCGTCCGCGCCGGTCTTCAGCTTCCTGACGCCCTTGTCCAGGTCGAGGGCGCCGGTCTCGGCGGTGGCGAGCCCCTTGTTGAGCTTCTTCGCCCCCGCGGCGACCTTGCCGGCGCCGGTGTTCAGTTTGTTGATCTTGCTGACGGCGTCGTCGAGGTCCTCGGAGAGATGCGGGGCGCGGGCGGCGAGCGCACGCGCCTGCTTCTGCAGGGTGGCGAGATGACCGTCGAGCTTCTTCAGGTCCGCGCGGTGCCCGGTGACCAGGTCGCCGACGTCGTCCGCGACGGACGAGGCGGTCGCCACCGCCTCCTTGGCCTTCTTCAGCTCCGGGCAGGCCGGGTCCGGCTCGTCCGTGTCCTCGCAGCGCTCGCGGTGGAGCGCCTCCATGGTGCCCAGCGCTTCACGGGCGTCCTTCGCGGCGGCGGGCGCCTTCTCCGTCAGCGCCTCCAGGTCGTCGCGCAGCTGACCCGCCGTGTCGGCGACGAAGCGTGCCGTCTCCCCGATGGCCTTCTCGTTCTTCTTCAGGAACGGGCCCGCCTCCGCGTCCAGCGCGTTCACCTTCTCGGCGAGCCGGCGTGTGCCGTCGGCGACCTTCCCCGACCCGTCCTCCAAGGTGCCCGCGCCCTTGTGCAGGTCCTTCAGGCCCTTGGACAGTTTGCCGCTGCCCGCGCGGGCGTCCTTCAGCCCGTCGACGAGGTCCTTGGAGCCCCTCTCGGCCTTTCCGATGCCCCCGTTCAGCTTGTCCGCGCCCCGGGCCGCCTTCACCGTCTCGCCGTGCAGGTCGGAGAAGGAGACGAAGATCTGGTCCAGGAAGGACCGGGAGGTCTTGGTGGACGCGGCCCGCCGCACCTCGCCGAAGACCGTGCGGGAGATCTGCCCGACGATGTAGTTGTTGGCGTCGTTGGTGCGCACCTGGAGGGCGCCGGTCTCGGGGGAGTCGCCCGAACTGGAGGCGACACGGCGGCTGAAGTCGGCCGGAACGGTGAGCGACAGGTAGTACGTGCCGTCCTCGACCCCGCGCCGGGCCTCCTCCTCGCTCACCTCCCGCCAGTCGAAGGCGGAGCTGTCGTGCAGTCCCTCGGCGATGTCGTCGCCGGCCGTGACCCGCCTGCCGTTCGCCGTGGCTCCCTCGTCCTCGTTCACCAGGGCCACGGGGATCCGGTCGAGACGGCTGTACGGGTCCCAGAAGGACCACAGGTAGAGGGCGCCGTAGAGCAGCGGCAGCACCAGCAGGGCGACGAGCGCCGCCCGCGGGAGGGTGCCGCGGCCGAAACG
This sequence comes from Streptomyces althioticus, assembly GCA_014649355.1. Lineage (GTDB taxonomy): Bacteria > Actinomycetota > Actinomycetes > Streptomycetales > Streptomycetaceae > Streptomyces > Streptomyces althioticus. The sequence goes on along the minus strand of BMSW01000003.1, from coordinate 181,096 downwards.
CCGCAGCTCAAGAGCGGCCAGTCGCGGCGATCGCATCGTCGGCCTCCTTCTCGTCGTCGATGGCCGGGTCGGTGGGACCGGTCTCCGGTGCCGCGTCGGTCTCCTCGGGGGTGGCGTTCGTGGTGGTGGCGGGGGAGTCGTCGGGATCCTCGCCTGTGGGGGCGGCGGGGGAGCCGGTCCCCGCGTCTGCGGGCCGGTCCGCGCCCGTGCGGACGACCACCGCGTCGGACGGCGGCTCGCTGCACACGGCGAGCACGGTGACCCCCGTGCGGGTGACGGACCGCAGCAGTTCCCACACCTCCTCCCGCTCGGCGGCCGACAGCTTCAGGTCGGTGTCGTCGATCCCGACCAGCCGGGGACGCCCCAGCAACGCCAGCGCCAGCGACAGCCGCAGCGCCTCCACCCGCTCCAGGTCCCGCACCGCGGTGCGCTCGCGCTTGGGCAGGGCGGCCAGGTCGAGCCCGGCGGTGGCCAGCGCCTCGTCGATGTGCCGGCGCCGCTCCCGCAGCCGTTCCGCGCGCGAGCGCAGCAGCTGCCGGGGCCGGGGGAGCGCGTCCCCGAAGCGGCGCCGCAGCAGCTCCTGCTCGCGCAGATGCTCGGCCACGGTGAGGGACGGGTCGAGGTCGGTCACCCCGGTCACGTGCGCCAGGGCGCTGCGGCGGCGTACGGCGGCCATGTACCGGGGCAGTTCCATACCGCCCACGGCGGCCCGCCCCTCCGTCGGCCTCATGCGTCCGGTGAGCGAGAGCAGCAAGCAGGTGCGGCCGGTGCCGGACGGCCCGGCCACCGCGATCAGCGCGCCGGGCCGGGCGTCGGCCGACACGTCGCGGAAGGCCCACCCCCGCGGCCCCTTCAGGCCGAGGCCGTCGACCGCGACGGCGAGTCCGCTCGGATCGTCCACGAATCCCCCTGGAACATGTGGGCTCTTTTGAACTGACTGGTCAGTGCAAAAGTTAGCTCGAACGGGCGACCGAGGCAACGTCGCAGGTCAGAACGGATTGTCAGTGCCATACCGCACGATGTGCACATACGGCACTCGCCTCATGGCGTGCCGTCACGAAGACGACAGGAGGTTCGTCATGGCCCACTCGTCCGCAGCAGCCGCACGCCGGCGCCGCGCAGCCGGCCCTGCCCCCTCACTGAACAACGGCCCGGCCGGCGACATCCACCCCGTCCTGCGCCGCGCCGCGGCCCCGCCCGCCGCCCTCGATCTGCTCGCCCAGGCCCGCGCCGGACTCGACGAGGCCGCCGTCCTCGACACCCCCAACGAGCGCTACGCGACGGCCCACCTGGCCGCCCTGCGCACCGCCGCCGCCGTGCTCGCCGCCCGGGGCAGGCCCGAGACCTCGCCCCGGGCACGGGCCAAGATACGAAGCGCGTGGGAGGTCCTCCCGGAGATCGCGCCCGAACTCGCCGAGTGGAGCGCCCTCTTCGCCTCCGGCGCCGGGCGCCGGGCCCGTGCCGAGGCGGGCATCCAGGGCGCGGCGACCGGGCGGGACGCCGACGACCTGATCCGGGACGTGGCGATGTTCCTGCGCCTGGTCGAGCGGATGCTGGTGCTCCAGCCGGTGCTGCCCCAGCCTCGCCCCGACCAGGACGGCGGCGCGGACACCGCCCCGCGCGGCGACCTGCCCGACGCGGGCTGACCCGGGGGCGACCGGGTGACGGCGGGCCGCCGCGCAGGCCATAGGGTGGACAGCGCCTGAAACCCGATCGCCCCGCCCCACCCCAGGCGGTGCCCCGCCGAGGAGTCACCACCGTGTCGGACCCGATGCGCCCCCGCGCCGCTCTCCGTACCGCCGTTGTCTGGGACGTCCTCCAGGACGCCCTGGAACGCAGGGTCAAGGCCACCGGACGGCAGGCCCTGGACGTCCTCGACACCGGCGGCGGCAGCGGCAACTTCGCCGTGCCCCTGGCCCGGCTCGGGCACCGCGTGACCGTCGTCGACCCCAGCCCCAACGCCCTGTTCGCCCTCGAGCGCCGTGCCGCCGAGGAGGGCGTCGCCGACCGGGTGCACGGCGTGCAGGGCGACGCCCGCGGCCTCTTCGACGTCGCCGAGCGCGGCGGCTACGACGTCGTGCTGTGCCACGGCGTCCTGGAGTACGTCGACGACCCGGCGGAAGGCGTGCGCAACACGGTGGCCGCCCTGCGCCCCGGGGGCGTCCTCAGCCTGCTCGCCGCCGGCCTGGGCGGCGCGGTCCTCGCCCGCGCCCTCGCCGGCCACTTCACGGAGGCCCGGCAGGCCCTCGACGACCCGAACGGCCGATGGGGCGAGGGCGATCCCGTACCGCGCCGCTTCACCGCCGAGCAGCTCACGGGGCTGGTGCGCGGCGCGGGGCTGGAGGTCGGCGCGGTGCACGGCGTCCGCGTGTTCTCCGACCTCGTCCCCGGGGTGCTGGTGGACACCGAGCCCGGGGCGCAGGAGGCGCTGCTGAAGCTGGAGGCCGCCGCGGCCGAGCTCGCCGCGTTCCACTCCGTGGCCACGCAGCTCCATGTGCTCGGTGAGGCGGGAGAGGCCGACGGGGCGTGAGCGGTCGTCCGTTACACGGCGCTGATCAGCGGCGCGTCCGGCGGCCCCGGGGCGCATGGACTGTGCCACAGGCCCCCCGAATGGCGGCTCGGAGCCGTATGATCGAGGGAGACCGCCCGGCATGACGGGTCGGCCGCCGGGGAATGACAGCCTCAGCGGGCCGGCGCGTGATGGCGGACACCGGTTGGCAATTGGCGCAGAGGGGCGGGTTTCACGGGGGCGATTCCCTGCCTATCCTGAAGGGACCCCCCGGGTCGCCCCGGCGACTGCACGATGAGGAGGACTCCGTGCCGCTCTCGGAGCACGAGCAGCGCATGCTCGAGCAAATGGAGCGAGCGCTGTACGCCGAAGATCCCAAGTTCGCGACGGCGCTCGAGGGAAGCGGGCTGCGTACGTACACCCGGCGACGGGTCTACCAGGCGGTCGCGGGCTTCCTCGTAGGTATTGCGCTCCTCATGGCCGGTATGGTCGCCCAGCAGGTGTGGCTCAGCGTCGTGGGTTTCCTCGTGATGCTGGGGTGCGCCGTACTCGCGGTGACCGGGTGGCGCAAGGCGCCCAAGCCGGGTGAGCAGGCCGCGGGGGCGGCAGCGGCCCCGCGGGCGGGCCGTCAGGGCAGAGCGCGGCGCTCGATGATGAACCGCATCGAGGAGCGGTGGCAGCGCCGGCGCGACGAGCAGGGCGGCGGCCACTGAGGCCTACGTAGTCTTTCGGTTCAGGGGTGTCCACCAGCACGGTGGGCACCCCTGAGTCGTCCCTGCGGGTCCCCTGCGGGGTGCGTGGCGGTTTTCTGCGCAGTTCCCCGCGCCCCTGCTGTGGATCTGCGGGTCCGTCGTGCGTGCTCGCGCAGTTCCCCGCGCCCCTGGTGTGCGTCCTGCGGGTACGTCGTGGCCGTTCGCGCCGTTCCCCGCGCCCCTGTTGTGGATCTGCGGGTCCGTCGTGGTTGCTTGCGCAGTTCCCCGCGCCCCTTGGGGCGCTGCCACTGCAGCGCCTTCAGGGACGCGGGGAACTGCGCGAACGGCCCCCGGCGGCCCGCAGCCGCCGATGAGGCCTCAGCCCCGCTGGCGCGTAGGCAGGTGCCAGTCGGGGCGGAGGGCGATCACACGGTCCCGGAGGGACATCCAGCGGTCGGACACCGCCCACACCACCCGCACGGCCGACCGCGGCACCAGCACCGCCCGCACACGCCCCGCCCGGGACGCCGAGTCCCGCAACGCCGCGCCCGCGCGCCGCACATCCTCCGCCAGCCCCGCGACCGGCCGCGGCCGGGGCGCGTACAGCACCTGCTCCACCGCCCCCGCCAGCCTCCGCACCGACGCCGCCGCATCCCCCTCGAGCCCGCCCGACCGCACGATGCGGTCGGCCGCCCCGCGCGGGGTCAGCGACTCGTCCGGCACGATCCCGTGATCCCAGGCCGTGTCCGTCAGCTCCTCCCAGGCGGCCAGCACCCGCGGGGCGACGTCCTCCTCCGCGCGGCCGTGGCCACCCAGCCGGACCGCCCGCATCCGCGTCCGCCACAGCAGCGGCGACAGCGGCAGTGCCAGCACCAGCAGCCCGGCCAGCGCCCACAGCAGCACCACGTGCCACTTCGGGCCGTCGCCGTCCGTCGGCAGGGCCGCCTGCGGCGACTCGCTCTCGCAGGACCCCGGGTCGCTGCCGTCCGCCCGGCAGTCCGTGCTCCGCGACGGCTGAGCCGACGGGTCGGTGGGCGCGGCCTGCGAAGGACGGGCCGGATCCGCGGGCCCGTTGTCCTCGACGTCCTGCACGGTGTAGTCCGGGGTGGAGCCCCGGGTCGGGGTCGGCTCGAACCGCGTCCAGCCCACGCCCTCGAAGTACAGCTCGGGCCAGGCGTGCGCGTCCCGCATCGCGACCGAGACCGTGCCGTCGGACTGCGGAGTACCGGGCGCGAAGCCCACCGCGATCCGCGCCGGGATGCCCAGCGACCGCGCCATGGACGCCATCGCGAACGAGTAGTGCACGCAGAAGCCCCGCTTGTCCTGCAGGAAGCGGGCGATCGCCTGCGAGCCGCTGCCGACCTCGACGTCGGTGTCGTACTGGAAGTCCCCGCTCAGCGTGAACCAGTCCTGCAGCATCACCGCGCGGTCGTAGTCGCTCTTGGCGCCGTCCGTCACGTCACGGGCGGTCTCGGCCACCACGGAGGGCAGCGAGTCGGGCAGGTCGGTGTACTCGCGCAGCAGGTCGGCCGGCGGCTCAGGGGCCTCGGCCAGCTGCGCCGCCGTGGGACGCACGTCCAGGCTGCGCACCTCGTACGTCAGGCCCCGTGTGTTCTGCCCGTGGTCGCCGACCAGCGTCATGCCGACCGGCTCGTACCGCCAGTCGCCCTGCACGCTCACCCGGCTCGGCGGGTACGGCATCGGCAGCCACGTCTGGCCGTACCACTTCGCGACCGAGACCGAGGTGCCGACCTCGCTGAACTCCACGTCGGAGCTGAGCCCCGGCGGGGCCGGGAAGCCCTCGGGCACCTGGGTGATCGCCCGCTTCGACGGCTTCCACGTGGTGCCGTCGAAGTCGTCCAGGGACACGATGCGCAGATACAGGTCCGAGGTGTTCTCCATCTCGGTGCGCACCGAGAACACCGCGCGGTCGTCGTTGTTGTTCAGCGAGTCGCGCAACGACACCAGCGGGTTCACCGCGGAGATCGTGCCGCCCCCGCCGACGCCCGCGCCCACGCCCCGGCCGTTCGGGCCGAGCAGGCCGCCGTCCATCGCGGGCAGCGCCAGCGGCACCACCAGGGCGATGCCCAGCGCCACCGCCCCGATGCGGTGCCCGAACCGGGCCGGCGCCGGCCCGCCGGGCGTCTCCCGGCTCCGGCCGCGGGGCTGCCCGGCGAACACCCGGCCCCACTGCGAGAGCCGGTCCCGGCCCTCGGCGAGCAGCAGCATCAGATAGCCGGCCGCGGCCAGCAGGAACCACAGCCACTCGATGCCGTTGTCCGTCAGGCCCGCGGCCACCGAGTACAGGGCGAGCAGCGGCAGCCCGGCCGGGGCCGCGCTGCGGAAGGTCACCGCGAGCACGTCCACCAGCAGGCCGATGACCAGCACCCCGCCGATCAGCATCAGCCGGATGCCGTCGCTCAGGGGCGCCGGTATCGCGTACCGGTTGACGTCCTGTCCGCCCTGCTCCAGCAGCTGCCCGAAGAAGCGCAGCGCGTCGGGGCCGGGTATCAGCCCGGCGACGGCCTGCTCCCGGGCGAACAGCAGCGTGAGCAGCATCAGCGTGACGACGACCTGCGCCGCCACCGTCAGCGGCCGCGCCAGCGGCACCCGTCGCGCCGCCGCGCCCACACCCGCCTGCACGCCCAGCAGCAGCGCCGCCTGGAGGATCCAGACGGTCGACTCCACCAGCGGCAGCAGGGCACAGGCCGCCAGCAGGGTGGCCGCCCACGCGCGCACCGTGAGCCTGGCCAGTGAGCTGATCACGGTCCCTCCCCACCGCTCGCCGCCACCAGGCCCGAGCGCTCACGGTCCGCCTGCCGCCACAGCCGCTCCAGCGAGGCGCCCCGCGGCACGGCCACGGCCGTCCAGCCCGACTCGCGCAGCATCCGCAGATGCTCCTCGCCCGGCCGCTCCCCGGGGCCCGGCACGTCGGACGGCTCCCGCAGCCAGTCGTCGCTGTCCAGCAGGAACGCCACGGCGCCGCCGCTGCGCTGCCGCATTCTGGCCAGCACCGCGGCCTGCTCGTCGTCCAGGTCGCCGAGGAACGCCACCAGGAGCCCCTCGCCGCCGGACCGCAGCACGTCGTAGGCGCGGGACAGGCCCTCCTCGTCGGAGTGGTCCACGACGGCCAGCGTGTCCATCATCAGCCCGGCCGCGTCCGCCGACTCCTGGTGCACCCCCGAGAAGCCGTCCGCGCCCTCGCCGGGCACCGAGTCGCCGGTGTCCGTCAGCAGCCGTACCGAGAAGCCCCGCTCCAGCATGTGCACCAGCACCGAGGCCGCGCCCGACACCGCCCACTCGAACGGCGAGTCCGGCCCGGCGCCCTCGTAGGCGATGGCGCGGGTGTCCAGCAGCACCGTGCAGCGGGCACGCTGCGGCTGCTCCTCGCGGCGCACCATCAGCTCGCCGTAGCGGGCGGTGGAGCGCCAGTGCACGCGGCGCAGGTCGTCGCCGTAGCGGTAGCCGCGGGGGATCACGTCGTCCTCGCCGGCCAGCGCCAGCGAACGCTGCAGCCCGTCGCCGTACCCCTTGGACTCGCCGGACAGCCGCACCGGCGGCAGTGCCTCCACCCGGGGCGTCACGGTCAGCGTGTCGTACGAGGAGAACGAGCGGTTCAGCTCGCACATCCCGAACGGGTCGGACAGCCGCAGCTGGAGCGGGCCCAGCGGGTAGCGGCCGCGCAGGTCGGAGCGGACCCGGTAGGACACCTCACGGCGCCCGCCCGCCTCCATCCGGTCCAGCACGAACCGGGGGCGCGGGCCGAGCACGTAGGGCACCCGGTCCTGGAGCATCAGCAGGCCCGTGGGCATCCGGGAGACGTTGTCCATGCGCAGGTGCACGCGTGCCTCGGTGCCCGCCGGCACCCGGCCGGGGGAGAGGCGGCGGCTGCCCGCGACCCGGTAGCGGGTGCGGTAGAGCACGGCCGCGCACACCAGCGGCAGCACCGCGAGCAGCAGGCCGACCCGCAGCAGGTCGCTCTGCCCGAGCACGTACGCGCAGATCGCGGCCGCGATCCCGGCCGCAAGGAAGGAGCGCCCCCGGGTGGTGAGCCCCGCCAGGGCGGTCCTGAGCCCGCTCCGGTCACCCCGGTCGTCGTCGGCGTGGACGGCGCCGGCGGTGCTCATCACAGCCTCCGGGGCGGCTGCTGGCCGTAGCCTCCGCGGCCCAGGCCGAACCCGGCGGGCTGGCCGGCCGCCGCGGGCACCGTGGTGCGCTGGAGGATCTCCTGCACCACCTGCTCGGCGGTGCGGCGGTTGAGCTGGGCCTGGGCGGTGGGCAGCAGGCGGTGGGCGAGCACGGCCACGGCGAGCGCCTGCACGTCGTCCGGCAGCGCGTAGTCACGGCCCGCCAGGGCGGCCGCCGCCTTCGTCGCCCGCAGCAGATGCAGCGTCGCGCGCGGCGACGCGCCGAGTCTCAGGTCGGGGTGCGTACGGGTGGCGGCGACCAGGTCGACCGCGTACCGCCGGATCGGCTCGGCCACGTACACGCCGCGCACCGCCTCGATGAGCTTCACGATGTCGTGCGCGTGCGCCACCGGCTGGAGGTCCTCCAGCGGGGAGACGCCGCCGTGCACGTCGAGCATCTGCAGCTCGGCCTCCGCGCTCGGGTAGCCGACCGACACGCGGGCCATGAAGCGGTCGCGCTGGGCCTCCGGCAGCGGGTAGGTGCCCTCCATCTCGACCGGGTTCTGCGTCGCCACCACCATGAAGGGGCTGGGCAGTTCATAGGTCTTGCCGTCGATGGTGACCTGGCGCTCCTCCATCGACTCCAGCAGCGCGGACTGCGTCTTCGGCGAGGCGCGGTTGATCTCGTCGCCGATGACGATCTGCGCGAAGATCGCGCCCGGCTTGAACTCGAAGTCACGGCGCTGCTGGTCCCAGATGGACACACCGGTGATGTCCGAGGGCAGCAGGTCCGGTGTGAACTGGATACGCCGCACCGAGCAGTCGATCGACCGCGCCAGTGCCTTCGCCAGCATCGTCTTGCCGACTCCCGGGACGTCCTCGATGAGCAGATGTCCCTCGGCGAGCAGCACGGTCAGCGAGAGCCTCACGACCTCGGGCTTCCCCTCGATCACGCCTTCCACCGAACCGCGCACGCGCTCCACGACGGCGGTCAGGTCCTCCCCGACCGCTCCGTATGCCCGGTCGGGGGCGCCCCCATGGCTTGCACGATCGTCATAGGTCGTCACCCGGCCCTCCTCGGCCTTACCCCCGCTCGGCGATGAGCGGGGGGTTCCCCACATGTGCCGGCCGATCCCGTACCCCGCGGACCGGCCCACCCCGAATCACGGGCGCCATGCGGAATTAGTTCCGCGTGACACCACTTCCGCATTCTTGCCGCCGTTACCGTTTCGTGTCACTCGCCTGTGGACAACTGACAGCGTTATGTCAGCTCTTACGACGTTCGACGGCTCTCCGGGTACGGCCGGCCCGGGACGGGCGGCCGGTCAGACGGGGTCGACCTCGCGCAGCAGACCCGTCTTCACGTCGAAGACGAACCCGCGCACGTCGTCGGTGTGCAGCAGGAACGGCGAGGTCCGCACCCGCTGCATCGACTGGCGAACGTCCTGGTCCACGTCCCGGAAGGCCTCGACGGCCCACGCCGGACGCTGTCCCACCTCCATCTCGAGGTCGTGCCGGAACTCCTCGGTGAGGGACTCCAGACCGCAGTTGGTGTGGTGGATGAGGACGACGCTGCGGGTGCCCAGCGCCCGCTGGCTGATGGTCAGTGAGCGGATCACGTCGTCCGTGACCACACCGCCGGCGTTGCGGATGGTGTGACAGTCGCCCAGCGCCAGGCCGAGCGCGTCGTGCAGGTCGAGACGGGCGTCCATGCACGCCACCACGGCGACGTGGAGCACCGGGCGCGCGTCCATGCCCGGATCGGTGAACGCGGAGGCGTAACGCTCGTTGGCTTCGACCAGTCGGTCGGTCACGGTGCCGGAGCCCGCGGTGCTGTTCCCGGAGCCCGCGGGCACGGATGCAGAAGTCGTCATACTCCTGACGGTACTGGTCACGGGGGCGTCGAGCCCGTTGTGAGAGGCGACAAAGAACGTCCAAGATGCTTGGTGTGAGGTAACCCACAGGAGTGGTGTGACCCCCTGCCTACGGGTGATGTGCCCGATCCGCCTCTTGACCCGCACGGGCCGCGACGCGCAGTCCGGTTGATTGACCGGGCCGGGCCGTGGACTAAAGTGACGCGAAGCGGGAGATGAGACGGCCCGCTGCAGTGACTTCCCCGGATCCCCCGGCGTCGACCAGGGGATCTCCCGCGTGCGCGGCGCGTACGTACGGCTCGGCCTTCTCCCGCCGCCGCCCGGCCGACGCCTCCGGCGCCGGCCGCCCCCTCACCGGGGAGGGCGGGGAACCGGCGGTGCGTGAGCGTCACGCCGGATCTGAGAGGGCCCCTTGAGCGCTAGTCGACACGTCCCGGTGATGCTCCAGCGGTGCCTGGACATGCTGGCGCCCGCCCTCGAGCGCCCCGGCGCGGTGGTCGTCGACTGCACGCTCGGCCTCGGCGGCCACAGCGAGGCGCTGCTCGGCCGCTTCCCCGAGGCCCGGCTCGTCGCCCTGGACCGCGACAAGGAGGCGCTGCGCCTGTCCGGCGAGCGGCTCGCCCCCTTCGGCGACCGGGCCACCCTGGTGCACGCCGTCTACGACGAGCTCCCCGACGTCCTCGGCCGCCTCGGCGTCCCGCGCGTGCAGGGAATCCTGTTCGACCTCGGGGTGTCCTCCATGCAGCTCGACGAGGCCGACCGCGGCTTCGCCTACGCCCAGGACGCCCCCCTCGACATGCGCATGGACCAGACGACCGGCGTCAGCGCCGCCGAGGTCCTCAACACCTACCCGCCCGGCGAGCTGGTCCGCATCCTGCGCGCCTACGGCGAGGAGAAGCAGGCCAAACGGATCGTGGCCGCGATCGTCCGGGAGCGTGAGAAGGAGCCCTTCACCACCAGCGCCCGCCTGGTCGAGCTGATCCGCGACGCGCTGCCGCAGGCCGCCAAGCGCACCGGCGGCAACCCGGCCAAGCGCACCTTCCAGGCCCTGCGGATCGAGGTCAACGGCGAGCTGTCGGTGCTGGAGCGGGCGATCCCCGCGGCCGTGAAGTCCCTGGACGTCGGCGGCCGCATCGCCGTGCTGTCGTACCACTCCCTGGAGGACCGGCTGGTGAAGCAGGTGTTCGCGGCGGGCGCCGCCACCACCGCCCCGCCCGGACTCCCGGTCGTCCCCGAGCAGTACCAGCCGCGGCTCAAGCTGCTCACGCGCGGTGCCGAACTTCCCACCGAGGAGGAGATCGCCGAGAACCGCCGTGCGGCCCCCGCGCGGCTGCGCGGCGCGGAGCGCATCCGGGAGGACGTCGGGTGAGGCGGCTCCGGTGAGGCACGGGCCGGCCCGACAGCGGGTGACGGCCGGGCGGACGTGCGGGACGAGCGGACTCAGGGGAGCGTGAGTGACCAGGAAACCCGAACTGAAGGGGCGGCCCGAGCTGCGGGGGAGGGCGGCCCGGCTCGCGCACCTCCTGCCCACCGGCCGCGCCCAGGCGGCGCGCACCCCGTTCGTGCTCCTCGTGGTCCTGCTCCTCGGCGGCGGTCTGATCGGCCTGCTGGTGCTGAACTCCGCGCTCAGCGAGGGCGCGTTCCGCCTCGACGACCTCCAGCGGGAGACCAAGGAGCTCACGGACGAGGAGCAGGCCCTGCAGAGCGACATCGACGCCTACTCCGCCCCCGACGCCCTCCAGCGCCGCGCCCGCGAACTCGGCATGGTGCCCGGCGGCGACCCCGCCTTCCTCGGCCCCGACGGCAAGGTCAAGGGAGTGCCCAGCGCGGCCTCCGCCGCCCGCGCACCCCTCGTCCTCGCGCCCGAGGCGCTCGCCACGGCGACGGCCCCGCCGCCGTCGCCGCAGTCCGCCCCCCGTTCCCCGCACGCCACGACCCCCGGCAGGTGACGGAAGTGTCCGACAGGCAACCGCCCCGCCGCCGGGTGCCCGGACCCGCCCGGCCCGTCCGTCCGGCCGCCCGCGGACGCACCGGCCCCGGCGCCCGCCCGGCCCGAGGACCCGGCGGACCGCGCCCCGGCGCCCCGAAGACCATCCGGCTGGGCAGCCCGCGCCCCCGGCTGCGCCTGGTCGGCGTCGGCCTGACCCTCGTCATGCTCGCGTTCGTCGTCCGCCTGGTGCAGGTCCAGGCCGTCGACGCGAGCACGTACGCCGGCAAGGCCGAGCGCAACCGCTACGTGGGGCAGGTGCTGGCCGCCGACCGCGGCGAGATCACCGACCGCAACGGCGTGGCCCTCGCCACCAGCGAGGACGCCTACGACATCACCGCCGACCCCACGATGTTCGCCCCGGACGAGCTGAAGATCGACGACGGGCCCGAGCAGGCCGCGGCGCTGCTCGCCCCGATCCTCGGCGCGGACCCGGAGGACCTGGTCCGCAAGCTGCGGCCGGACAACCCGGCGCTGCGCTACGTGAAGCTGGCCGGGCGGCAGACCCCGCAGGTCTGGAGGCAGATCAAGGACCTCAGGTCCGCCCTCGCCGCCAAGTCCGAGACGGACCCGTCGACGGTCAACGTGCTGGCCGGCATCTTCTCCGTGCCGACCAGCAAGCGGGTGTACCCCAACAACGAACTCGCCGCCGGGATACTGGGCTGGGTCAACGCCGAGGGCAAGGGCAGCGGCGGCGTCGAGCTCCAGCTCGAGAAGCGGCTGGCCGGCGAGGACGGCAAGATCCGCTACGCCCAGTCCGGCGGGCGTCTGGTGCCCACCGCGGGCTCCACGGAGACCCCGGCCGTGCCCGGCGACGACATCGAGCTCACCATCGACCGCGACATCCAGTGGGCGGCGCAGAACGCCATCAGCAAGCAGGTGGAGGAGTCCGCCGCCGACCGCGGCTACGTCATCGTGCAGGACACCCGCACCGGCGAGGTCCTGGCCATGGCCAACGCCCCCGGCTTCGACCCCAACGACCTGTCCGACGCCGACCCCGGGACGCTCGGCAACGCGGCCCTCCAGGACGCCTTCGAACCGGGCTCCACGGCCAAGGTGCTGTCCATGGCGGCCGTGCTGGAGGAGAAGGCCGCCACCCCCGGCACCCACGTCGTGGTGCCCAACCGGCTGCACCGCGGCGACCGGCTGTTCAAGGACGACATCGACCACCCGACCTGGTACCTGACGCTCAACGGCGTCCTCGCCAAGTCCAGCAACATCGGCACCATCCTCGCCACCGGCCAGCTCGGCAAGACCCAGTCCCAGGCCAACAAGGTGCTGTACGACTACCTGCGCAAGTTCGGCCTCGGCAGCCACACCGGGCTGGGCTTCCCCGGCGAGACCAAGGGCATCCTGGCCCCGCCGGACCAGTGGTCCACCTCGCAGCAGTACACGATCCCTTTCGGCCAGGGCGTGTCCATCAACGCGATGCAGGCCGCCTCCGTGTACTCGACCATCGCCAACGGCGGCGTCCGTGTCGAACCCACCCTCGTCCGCGGCTCCAAGGGACCCGACGGGCGCTTCACCCCCGCACCCGAGCCCGAGAGGACACGGGTCGTCAGCGAGAAGACGGCGAAGACCCTCGCGCAGATGCTGGAGTCGGTCGTCGACGACGAGGAGGGCACGGGTACCAAGGCCCGCATCCCGGGGTACCGGGTCGCGGGCAAGACCGGTACGGCGAACCGGGTGGATCCGGCCACGGGGAAGTACCACGGCTACACCTCGTCCTTCGCCGGCTTCGCCCCCGCCGACAAGCCCCGCATCACCGTCTACTGCGTCATCCAGAACGCCACCCAGGGCAGCTACTTCGGAGGTCAGATCTGCGGGCCCGTCTTCAAGCAGGTCATGGAGTTCTCCCTGAAGAGCCTCCAGGTCCCGCCCACCGGAGCCGCCCCCGCCGCCCTGCCGGTCACCTTCAAGCCCTGACCCCGTACCGAGCACCGAGCCACCAGGAACCACCTCGTGACAACGATCACCCCCGACCCCGGGAACCAGAACCGCCGCGGCCCCTCGCTTGGCCCGCCGAGCGGTACGCCCGGTACGCTCACCGCCGTGCCACACGCTGATCAGTCCCAAACCACCCAGAAGGGCCACCCCGTGACATATCCGGGACCGCCCCGTCCGGACCAGGTCTCCGCCGCACCCCTCGCGGAACTCGCCGGTCAGCTGGGTGTCCCCGCACCCGCGCAGGCCGCCGAGGTCACGGGCATCACCCACGACTCGCGCGCCGTCCGGCCCGGGGACCTGTACGCCGCCCTCCCGGGCGCCCGCCTTCACGGCGCGGACTTCGTCACCCAGGCCGCGAGCCTCGGCGCCGCCGCCGTGCTCACCGACCCGGCGGGCGCCGAACGCGCCGCCGCGGCCGGGCTCCCCGCGCTGGTCGTGGACGACCCGCGGGCCCGGATGGGCGAACTGGCCGCCACGATCTACGGCCACCCCGGCCGCGATCTGCTCCAGATCGGCATCACCGGCACCTCCGGCAAGACCACCACCGCCTACCTCGTCGAGGGCGGTCTGCGGACCGTCCGCAGCACGGGACTGATCGGCACGGTCGAGATGCGCATCGGCGACGAGCGCATCAAGTCCGAGCGCACCACGCCCGAGGCCACCGACCTCCAGGCGCTGTTCGCGGTCATGCGCGAGCGCGGCACCGAGGCCGTGGCCATGGAGGTCTCCAGCCACGCCCTGGTCCTCGGCCGGGTCGACGGCTGCGTCTTCGACATCGCCGTCTTCACCAACCTCAGCCCGGAGCACATGGAGTTCCACTCCGGGATGGAGGACTACTTCCAGGCCAAGGCGCAGCTGTTCACGCCCGCCCGGAGCCGGCTCGGCGTGGTCAACGTGGACGACGAGTACGGCCGCCGCCTGGTGAAGGAGGCCGGCGTCCCGGTCGTCACCTACTCCGCCGAGGGACACCCGGACGCCGACTGGCGCGCCGAGGACGTCGAGGTCGGCCCGCTGGACTCGACGTTCACCGTGGTCGGTCCCGAGGGCGAGCGCGTCACCGCCCGTTCGCCGCTTCCCGGCCCGTTCAACGTGGCCAACTCCCTGGCCGCGATCGTCGCGCTGGCCGTGGCCGGACTCGACCCGCAGTCCGCCGCCGACGGCGTCGCCGCCGTGCCGGGCGTGCCCGGCCGCCTGGAGCGCGTCGACGAGGGCCAGCCGTACCTGGCGGTCGTGGACTACGCCCACAAGACGGACGCCGTGGAGTCGGTGCTGCGCGCCCTGCGCAAGGTCACCGAGGGCCGGGTGCACGTCGTGCTCGGCTGCGGCGGCGACCGTGACGTCACCAAACGGGAGCCGATGGGCGCGGCCGCCGCGCGGCTCGCCGACACCGCCGTACTGACCTCCGACAACCCCCGCTCCGAGGACCCGCTGGCGATCCTCGCCACGATGCTCCAGGGCGCGGCCTCGGTGCCCGCGCACGAGCGCGGCGAGGTCGCGGTCTTCGAGGACCGGGCCGCCGCGATCGCCGCCGCCGTCGCCCGGGCCGAGCCCGGCGACACCGTGCTGGTCGCCGGCAAGGGCCACGAGCTGGGACAGGACATCGCCGGGGTGGTGCGTCCGTTCGACGACCGCCAGGTGCTTCGCGAAGCCATCAAGAAGACCCAGGGATGAACTTGTGATCGCCCTCTCCCTCGCCGAGATCGCAGAAGTCGTCGGCGGGCAGACGCACGACATACCGGACCCCTCCGTCCTGGTCACCGGCGAGGTGGTCCGGGACTCGCGGGAGGCGGGTCCGGGAAGCCTCTTCGTCGCCTTCGTCGGCGAGCGCGTGGACGGCCACGACTTCGCGGCCCAGGTCGTCGAGGCGGGCGCGGTCGCCGTGCTCGCCTCCCGGCCGGTCGGGGTGCCCGCGATCGTCGTCGAGGACGTCCAGGCGGCCCTCGGGGCTCTCGCCCGGCACGTCGTCGCCCGGCTCGGCGCCACCCTCGTCGCCCTCACCGGGTCGGCCGGCAAGACCAGCACCAAGGACCTGGTCGCCCAGGTGCTGGGCAACAAGGCCCCCACCGTCTTCACGCCCGGCTCCCTCAACAACGAGATCGGGCTGCCGCTGACCGCGCTCACCGCCACCGAGGACACCAGGTTCCTCGTGCTGGAGATGGGGGCCCGGGGCATCGGCCACATCCGCTACCTCACCGGACTGACCCCGCCCAGGATCGGCCTGGTGCTGAACGTCGGCTCCGCGCACATCGGCGAGTTCGGCGGCCGGGAGCAGATCGCCCAGGCCAAGGGCGAGCTCGTCGAGTCGCTGCCGCCGGCCGAGGAGGGGGGCGTCGCGATCCTCAACGCGGACGACCCCTACGTCCGCGCCATGGCCTCCCGAACGAAGGCGAAGGTGATCCTTTTCGGAGAGTCCGGCGAAGCGGACGTCTCCGCCGAGAACGTGCGACTCACGGACAGCGGACAGCCTTCCTTCAGGCTTCACACACCCTCCGGTGCAAGCGATGTGACCATGCGCCTGTACGGTGAGCATCACGTGTCGAACGCGCTCGCCGCGGCCGCCGTCGCCCACGAGTTGGGCATGTCCGCAGACGAGATCGCCCGCGCGCTCTCCGAGGCGGGCTCCCTCTCCCGCTGGCGCATGGAGGTCACCGAGCGACCGGACGGCGTGACGGTCGTCAACGACGCCTACAACGCGAACCCCGAGTCCATGAAGGCCGCGCTGCGTGCGCTGGCGGCCATGGGCAAGGGGCGCCGTACGTGGGCGGTGCTCGGCAAGATGGCCGAGCTCGGGGACGAGGCGCTCGCCGAGCACGACGCGGTCGGACGGCTCGCCGTCCGGCTCAACGTCA
Organism: Streptomyces althioticus; assembly: GCA_014649355.1. Lineage (GTDB taxonomy): Bacteria > Actinomycetota > Actinomycetes > Streptomycetales > Streptomycetaceae > Streptomyces > Streptomyces althioticus. The sequence continues at coordinate 165,111 of BMSW01000003.1, read as the reverse complement.
GCAAGCTCGTCGCGGTCGGGGGCAGGGAAGCCGCCTGGCTGCAACTGGGCGCATATAACGAGGGTTCGTGGGGTGAGGAGTCGGTGCACGTGTCCGACGCACAGGCGGCGGTCGACCTGTTGCGCAGCGAATTGCGCCCGGGGGATGTCGTACTCGTGAAGGCGTCCCGTTCGGTCGGGCTCGAGAGCGTGGCGCAGGCGCTGCTCGAGACCGGTGCCGAGGGTGAGGTCGCCGCCCGATGATGAATCAGGTCCTGTTCGCAGGAGTCATTGGCCTCTTCCTGACCCTGATCGGCACGCCGCTGCTGATCAAGCTGCTCGCCCGCAAGGGATACGGGCAGTACATCCGCGACGACGGCCCGCGCGAGCACGCCAGCAAGCGCGGTACGCCGACGATGGGCGGCATCGCCTTCATCCTGTCGACGGTCGCCGCCTACTTCCTCTCCAAGGTGATCAGCGGCGAGTCGCCGCGGTACTCCGGCGTGCTGGTGCTGGGCCTGATGGTCGGCATGGGCCTCGTCGGCTTCCTCGACGACTACATCAAGATCGTGAAGCGGCGCTCGCTGGGTCTGCGGGCCAAGGCGAAGATGGCCGGCCAGCTGATCGTCGGCGTCGCCTTCGCGGTGCTGTCCCTGCAGTTCGCGGACTCCCGCGGGCAGACCCCCGCCTCCACGAAGCTGTCGTTCATCACGGACTTCGGCTGGACCATCGGCCCGGTCCTGTTCGTGATCTGGGCGCTGTTCATGATCCTCGCCATGTCGAACGGCGTGAACCTCACCGACGGCCTGGACGGTCTGGCCACCGGCGCCTCCGTGCTCGTCTTCGGCGCCTACACCTTCATCGGCGTCTGGCAGTTCCAGGAGTCCTGCGCCAACGGCGAGACGCTGACCAACCCGGGCGCCTGCTACGAGGTGCGCGACCCGCTGGACCTCGCCGTCGTGGCCTCCGCGCTGATGGGTTCCTGCCTGGGCTTCCTGTGGTGGAACACCTCCCCGGCCAAGATCTTCATGGGCGACACCGGTTCGCTGGCGCTCGGCGGCGTGCTCGCGGGTCTCGCGATCTGCTCCCGCACCGAGCTGCTGCTCGCCATCCTCGGCGGCCTGTTCGTCCTCATCACGATGTCGGTGGTCATCCAGGTCGGCTCCTTCCGGCTCACCGGTAAGCGGGTGTTCCGGATGGCGCCGCTCCAGCATCACTTCGAACTCAAAGGCTGGTCCGAAGTCCTTGTGGTGGTCCGCTTCTGGATCATCCAGGGCATCTGTGTGATCGTCGGACTCGGCCTCTTCTACGCGGGATGGGCAGCGGACAAGTGACCGACTGGCAGGGCAAGCACGTCACCGTCGCGGGACTCGGCGTCTCCGGCGTCCCGGCGGCCAAGGCACTCCACGGACTCGGCGCGAAGGTCACCGTCGTCAACGACGGCGACGACGCGCGGGCCCGCGAGCAGGCCGCGGAACTGGAGGCGCTCGGCGTCACCGTCCGCCTCGGGGACGGCGACACCCTGCCCGACTCCACCGAGCTGATCGTCACCGCGCCCGGCTGGAAGCCGGACAAGCCGCTCTTCGCGGCGGCCGACGCGGCCGGGGTGCCGGTGTGGGGCGACGTCGAACTCGCCTGGCGGCTCAGGAAGCCCGGGGCGGCGGACTGGCTCGCGGTCACCGGAACCAACGGCAAGACCACCACCGTGCAGATGCTCGCCTCCATCCTGGAGGCGGCCGGACTGCGCAGCGCCGCCGTCGGCAACATCGGCGTCTCCCTGCTCGACGCGGTCCTCGGCGACGAGGAGTACGACGTGCTCGCCGTGGAGCTGTCCAGCTACCAGCTCCACTGGGCGCCCTCGCTGCGCGCCCACTCCGCCGCCGTCCTCAACCTGGCGCCCGACCACCTCGACTGGCACGGCTCCATGGAGGCGTACGCGAAGGACAAGGGCCGCATCTACGAGGGCAACCGCGTCGCCTGCGTCTACAACACCGCCGACAAGGCCACCGAGGACCTCGTCCGCGAGGCCGACGTCGAGGAGGGCTGCCGCGCGATCGGCTTCACCCTCGGCACCCCCGGCCCCTCCCAACTCGGCGTCGTCGAGGGCCTCCTGGTCGACCGCGCCTTCGTGGAGAACCGGCAGAAGAACGCCCAGGAGCTCGCCGAGGTCGCCGACGTGAAGCCGGCCGCCCCGCACAACATCGCCAACGCCCTTGCCGCGGCGGCCCTCGCCCGCGCCTACGGGGTGCCCGCGGGCGCCGTGCGGGAAGGCCTGCGGAACTTCCGCCCGGACGCCCACCGCATCGCGCACGTGGCGGACGTGGACGGCGTGGCCTACGTGGACGACTCCAAGGCCACCAACACGCATGCCACGCAGGCCTCGTTGGCGGCGTACGACTCCGTGGTGTGGATCGCGGGCGGACTCGCCAAGGGCGCCACCTTCGACGAACTCGTCGCCGGGGCCGCGAAGCGGCTGCGCGGCGCCGTGCTGATCGGCCGGGACCGCGCCCTGATCCGCGAAGCCCTCGCGCGACACGCCCCCGAAGTCCCCGTGGTCGACCTCGGGCGGACCGACACTGGGGCGATGCTCCAGGCCGTCCAGGAGGCGCGGCGGCTGGCACGCCCCGGTGACACGGTGCTGCTGGCCCCGGCCTGCGCCTCGATGGACATGTTCGCCAACTACAACAAGCGCGGTGACGCGTTCGCACAGGCGGTGCGCGAGCTCGGCGCCTGACCCTGGCCGCCCCGGCGCCGGGCGACCTTGGGAGGGACGCGTGGGACCGTCCGAGACCTGTTGGCCGGCGTACCGCGGAGGTCGTGATGTCCAGTAGCCGTACCGGCAGGCCGCCCGTCCAGCGGGCCGCCCGGCGCCCCGTCGCGCCCCGCCCCCCGCGCGACAACCCCCTGCGCACCCTGGTGACCCGGGCGCGCAGGGCCTGGGACCGGCCACTGACCGCGTACTACGTCGTCCTCGGCGGCAGTCTGCTGATCACCGTGCTGGGCCTGGTGATGGTCTACTCGGCCTCCCAGATCACGGCGCTGCAGATGTCGCTGTCGGGTTCGTACTTCTTCCGCAAGCAGTTGCTGGCCGCCGTGATCGGCGCCGTCCTGCTGCTGGTGGCGTCCCGGATGCCGGTGAAGCTGCACCGGGCGCTCGCCTACCCCATCCTCGCGGGCGCCGTCTTCCTGATGGCCCTGGTGCAGGTACCGGGGATAGGAGTCGCGGTCAACGGCAACCAGAACTGGCTCGCGCTCGGCGGCAGTTTCCAGCTCCAGCCCAGCGAGTTCGGCAAGCTGGCGCTGGTGCTGTGGGGCGCCGACCTGCTCGCCCGCAAACAGGACAAGCGGCTGCTGACCCAGTGGAAGCACATGCTGGTGCCGCTGGTTCCCGCCGCGTTCATGCTGCTCGGACTGATCATGCTCGGCGGCGACATGGGCACCGCCATCATCCTCACCGCGATCCTCTTCGGCCTGCTGTGGCTGGCGGGCGCTCCCACCCGGCTGTTCGCCGGGGTGCTGGCGGTCGCCGCGCTGCTCGGCGCCATCCTCATCCGCACCAGCGAGAACCGCATGGCCCGGCTCGCCTGCCTCGGCGCCACCGAGCCGCAGACCGGTCCGGTCGACTGCTGGCAGGCCGTGCACGGCATCTACGCCCTGGCCTCCGGCGGGATCTTCGGCTCCGGGCTCGGTGCGAGTCTGGAGAAATGGGGTGAACTCCCTGAAGCGCACACGGACTTCATCTTCGCCGTCACCGGTGAGGAACTGGGTCTGGCGGGGACGCTGTCGGTGCTCGCCCTGTTCGCCGCTCTAGGCTATGCGGGTATCCGCGTGGCCGGACGTACGGAGGACCCCTTCGTCAGGTATGCCGCGGGAGGCGTGACCACCTGGATCACGGCGCAGGCCGTGATCAACATCGGTGCGGTGCTCGGTCTGCTGCCGATCGCCGGAGTCCCGCTCCCGCTGTTCTCCTACGGGGGGTCCGCCCTGCTGCCGACCATGTTCGCCATCGGGCTGCTCATCGCGTTCGCGCGTGAGGACCCCGCTGCGCGGATGGCGCTTGCGATGCGGCAACCCCGCTTTGGTAGAAAGCGGATCGGGGGTTCTCAGCGGCCCCGGAGATGGAACACGATGCGACGACGTGCCCCGGGGGCGCGTTCGTCCGGAGAGCGGTGAATTTCGGTGCATGTCGTACTCGCCGGCGGAGGAACCGCGGGCCACATCGAGCCCGCGCTCGCCCTCGCGGACGCGCTGCGCAGGCAGGACCCGTCCGTGGGCATCACGGCCCTGGGCACGGAGCGCGGCCTGGAGACCCGTCTCGTACCCGAGCGCGGGTACGAACTGGCGCTGATCCCCGCCGTCCCGCTGCCACGCAAGCCGACCCCCGAGCTGATCACCGTCCCGGGCCGGCTGCGCGGCACCATCAAGGCGACCGAGCAGGTCCTGGAGCGCACCCGGGCCGACGTCGTGGTCGGCTTCGGCGGCTACGTCGCCCTGCCCGGCTACCTCGCGGCCAAGCGCCTCGGCGTGCCGATCGTCATCCACGAGGCCAACGCCCGCCCCGGCCTGGCCAACAAGATCGGCTCCCGCTACGCCGCCCAGGTCGCCGTCGCCACCCCGGACAGCAAGCTGCGCAACTCGCGTTACATCGGCATCCCGCTGCGGCACACCATCGCCACCCTCGACCGGGCCGCCGTGCGCCCCGAGGCGCGCGCCGCGTTCGGGCTCGACCCCAACCTGCCGACGCTCCTGGTCTCCGGCGGCTCGCAGGGCGCCCGCCGGCTCAACGAGGTCGTCCAGCAGGTCGCCCCGTGGCTCCAGCAGGCCGGCATCCAGATCCTGCACGCGGTCGGCCCGAAGAACGAACTGCCGCACGTGCAGCAGATGCCGGGCATGCCCCCGTACATCCCGGTAAGTTACCTGGACCGGATGGACCTCGCGTACGCGGCGGCGGACATGATGCTCTGCCGCGCGGGTGCGATGACCGTCGCCGAGCTCTCCGCCGTCGGACTCCCGGCCGCCTACGTTCCGCTGCCCATCGGCAACGGCGAACAGCGGCTCAACGCCCAGCCCGTGGTGAAGGCCGGCGGCGGACTGCTGGTCGACGACGCGGATCTGACCCCGGAGTGGGTCCAGCAGAACGTGCTGCCCGTGCTCGCCGACCCGCACCGGCTGTACGAGATGTCCCGCAGCGCGAGCGAGTTCGGCCGCCGGGACGCCGACGAACTGCTCGTCGGCATGGTGTACGAGGCGGTCGCCGCCCGTGCCCACAGGTAGAGGCATGTGACGGAAGGCAGGGAGCGTGGCCGGATCGACGACCGCCGAGCGCGGTGAACGCAAGCGGGAGTCGTCCGGCCCGCCGCCCGTACGAGCCGTACGGCGACGGCGTCTTCGTCTGATCATCGCATCGGCGGTCGTCCTCCTGTTCCTCGGCAGCGGCGCCTTCTGGCTGCTGTACGGCTCCGATCTGGTCCGCGTGGAGCGCGTCTCGGTGTCCGGGACCGACGTCCTGACACCGGAACAGGTCCGCGAGGCGGCCGACGTGCCCCTCGGGGAGCAGCTCGTCTCGGTCGACACCGGGGCCATCGAGAAGCGGGCCGCCGAGGCGCTGCCCCGCATCGACACCGTCGACGTGGTCCGTTCCTGGCCCGACGAGATCAAGCTCCGGGTCACCGAGCGCACTCCCGTCCTCCTGGTCCACAAGGGCGGCAAGTTCGTCGAAGTCGACGACGACGGCGTGCGGTTCGCCACCGTCGAGAAAGCGCCCAAGGGGGCGCCCGCGCTGGAAATGGATCTCTCCCGTTCCGGGTCCTCCGCGGCCAGCCTCCGGCGATTCGGCGAGGACCGTCTGGTGCGGGAGGCGGTACGCGTGGCCGGAGCCGTCCCCGAGTCCCTCGCGCCGGAAACGCGCAGCGTCAAGGTCCGTTCCTACGACGCCATCTCCCTGGAACTCACCGACGGCCGTACCGTCGACTGGGGAAGCAGCGAGAAGGGGGCGCAGAAGGCGCGCGCCCTCACCGCGCTGATGAAAGCGGAGCCGGACGCACGGCACTTCGACGTCAGCGTTCCCAGCGCCCCGGCGTCATCAGGGAGTTGACGCACATCCGCGCAGGCCAGCACCCTGGTTGGGCAGCGACACGGCTGATCACATAGGGTGAAAAGAAAAACGGGAGGTTCGGCGTGTTCGTTGAACGTGCGCCACGTGTCGACTTAGTGTCCTGTTCAGAAGACTCCAGGGAACAGACACACTGGTAACCCTAAACTTCAACGTTAGGGTTCGGGTCGGCGATACGGACCGTCCCATTCGGCATCAGTCGTCGGATCGCGGGGGCAGCAGTTGCTCCGGCGCCCCGGCGACACGTAACTCGAGGCGAGAGGCCTTCGACGTGGCAGCACCGCAGAACTACCTCGCAGTCATCAAAGTCATCGGTGTCGGCGGCGGTGGTGTCAATGCCATCAACCGGATGATCGAGGTCGGTCTCAAGGGCGTCGAGTTCATCGCCATCAACACCGACGCGCAGGCGCTGTTGATGAGCGACGCCGACGTCAAGCTCGACGTCGGCCGTGAACTCACCCGCGGACTCGGCGCCGGAGCGAACCCGGCCGTCGGCCGCAAGGCCGCCGAGGACCACCGCGAGGAGATCGAGGAGGTCCTCAAGGGGGCCGACATGGTCTTCGTGACGGCCGGTGAAGGCGGCGGCACCGGCACCGGCGGCGCGCCCGTCGTGGCCAACATCGCCCGCTCCCTCGGTGCCCTCACCATCGGTGTGGTCACGCGCCCGTTCACCTTCGAGGGACGGCGCCGTGCGAACCAGGCCGAGGACGGCATCGCGGAGCTCCGCGAAGAGGTCGACACCCTCATCGTGATCCCGAACGACCGGCTGCTGTCCATCTCGGACCGCCAGGTGTCGGTTCTCGACGCCTTCAAGTCGGCCGACCAGGTCCTGCTCTCCGGTGTGCAGGGCATCACCGACCTCATCACCACTCCCGGTCTCATCAACCTCGACTTCGCCGACGTCAAGTCGGTCATGTCCGAGGCGGGTTCGGCGCTCATGGGCATCGGCTCGGCCCGCGGCGACGACCGCGCGGTGGCCGCGGCCGAGATGGCCATCTCCTCCCCGCTGCTCGAGGCGTCCATCGACGGCGCCCGCGGCGTCCTGCTCTCCATCTCCGGCGGCTCCGACCTCGGCCTGTTCGAGATCAACGAGGCCGCCCAGCTGGTCAGCGAGGCCGCCCACCCGGAGGCCAACATCATCTTCGGCGCCGTGATCGACGACGCCCTCGGCGACGAGGTGCGGGTCACCGTCATCGCCGCCGGCTTCGACGGCGGCCAGCCGCCCGCCAAGCGGGACAACGTCCTCGGCTCCTCCTCGGCCAAGCGCGAGGAGCCCGCCCCGGCGGGCCGCACGGAGAGCCGCCCGTCCTTCGGCTCGCTCGGCAGCGTCACGCCGAAGGAGGACCCGGAGCCGGCCCCGGCCCCCGAGCCCGTGGCCGACATCCCGGCCGTCCAGCCCCCCGTCCCGCCGTCCCGGAGCTACGACAGCGCGGCCGAGGAACTGGATGTCCCGGACTTCCTGAAGTGATAGGACAGCGCGAGAGCGTGAGCGGCGCGCACTTCGGCTTCACCGACCGGTGGGGCGGGGTGAGCGCCGCTCCGTATGAGGAGCTCAACCTCGGGGGCGCGGTCGGCGACGACCCCGGGAGCGTGCGGACCAACCGCGAACTGGCCGCCGGGGCGCTCGGCGTGGACCCCGCCCGTGTGGTGTGGATGAACCAGGTGCACGGCGCGGACGCGGTCGTCGTCGACGAGCCGTGGGGCGACCGCCCGGTGCCCGAGGTGGACGCGGTCGTCACCGCGCGGCAGGGACTCGCCCTCGCCGTGCTCACCGCCGACTGCGTGCCCGTGCTGCTGGCCGACCCCGTCGCGGGCGTCGCCGCCGCGGCGCACGCGGGCCGGCCCGGACTGGTCGCCGGGGTCGTCCCGGCCGCCGTACGGGCCATGACGGAACTCGGCGCCGACCCCGCCCGGATCGTCGCGCGCACCGGACCCGCGGTGTGCGGCCGGTGTTACGAGGTGCCGGAGGACATGCGCGCCGACGTGGCCGCCGTCGAGCCGACGGCGTACGCGGAGACGAGCTGGGGCACGCCCGCGGTCGACGTCGTCGCGGGTGTGCACGCGCAACTCGAGCGGCTGGGCGTCTCCGGCGCCGGGCGCTCGCCCGTGTGCACACGGGAGTCGGACGATCACTTCTCGTACCGTCGCGACCGCACCACCGGGCGGCTCGCGAGTTATGTGTGGCTGGACCCGAGGACATGACGGACCGTAAGGACGAACTCGCCGCGAACCTGGCGAGAGTGGAGGAGCGGATCGCCGCCGCCTGTGACGCGGCCGGTCGCGGACGCGACGAGGTGACGCTCATCGTGGTCACCAAGACCTGGCCCGCGTCCGACGTGCGGATCCTCTCCGGACTCGGCGTGCGGCACGTCGCCGAGAACCGCGACCAGGACGCCGCCCCGAAGGCGGCGGCCTGCGCGGATCTGCCCCTTGTGTGGCATTTCGTCGGTCAACTTCAGACCAACAAGGTGCGCTCGGTGGTCGGTTATGCCGATGTCGTGCAGTCCGTCGACCGTGCCCGTCTTGTGTCGGCGCTCTCCAAGGAGGCCGTCCGGGCCGGGCGCGAGGTCGGCTGCCTCATCCAGGTGGCGCTCGACGCCGGTGCCGACGGCCGGGGTGAGCGCGGCGGCGTGGCGCCCTCCGGCGTCGCGGAACTGGCCGACCTGGTGGCCGGCGCCGAAGGGCTGCGGCTGGACGGCCTGATGACCGTCGCGCCGCTCGCCGGGGAGTACGCCGGCCGCCAACAGGCGGCGTTCGAGCGGTTGATGGATTTGTCGACCGACCTGCGGCGGACCCATCCGGCTGCGAACATGGTGTCGGCAGGGATGAGTGCGGACCTCGAACAGGCCGTGGCCGCCGGAGCGACACATGTGCGCGTCGGCAGTGCGGTACTCGGAGTCCGCCCCAGGCTCGGGTAACGTCGCCAAGAAGTCGGACCACAGCAGAAAATATGGTCATTTCCGCCCAACGGCGGAGCAAGGACCCAGTGGATCGCGGGCACTTGGCGGTCGTCAGCGGATCCACCACAGAGCGGAGGACTCGGAGCATGGCCGGCGCGATGCGCAAGATGGCGGTCTACCTCGGCCTCGTGGAGGACGATGGGTACGACGGCCGCGGATTCGACCCAGACGACGATTTCGAACCGGAACTCGACCCGGAGCCGGAGCGGGACCACCGGCGGCACGAGCCGTCGCACCAGTCCCACGGAACACACCAGCCACAAAGGGACGAAGAGGTACGAGTCGTCCATCCGCCCGCGCCCCGCGAACCGGTGTCCCGGTCCGCTTCGCTGCCCGCGGAATCGCCCCGTCCGGCGCGGATCGCGCCCGTGGCATCCATCACACAAGAACGCGCCAGCCTGGAGAAGAACGCACCGGTGATCATGCCCAAGGTCGTGTCGGAACGAGAGCCTTACCGGATCACCACGCTTCACCCCCGGACCTACAACGAGGCCCGTACCATCGGGGAACACTTCCGTGAGGGCACCCCGGTGATCATGAATCTGACTGAGATGGATGACACAGACGCCAAGCGACTTGTCGACTTTGCGGCGGGTTTGGTGTTTGGTCTTCACGGCAGTATCGAGCGGGTGACGCAGAAGGTGTTCCTGTTGTCGCCTGCTAACGTCGATGTCACGGCGGAGGACAAGGCCCGCATCGCAGAGGGCGGGTTCTTCAACCAGAGCTGAGACGCAGGACCGGACAAGAGCGGCACAGGGGAGAGGGAAAAGCAGGCCATGGGCGTGTTCGCGCAGGTGATCTACATCGCGCTGATGGTGTTCCTCATCGTGCTGATCTTCCGTTTGGTCATGGATTACGTGTTCCAGTTCGCCCGCTCATGGCAACCCGGCAAGGCGATGGTGGTCGTTCTGGAGGCCACCTACACTGTCACCGATCCACCGCTGAAGCTTCTGCGGCGGTTCATCCCGCCGCTGCGTCTCGGGGGCGTGGCGCTCGACCTGTCCTTCTTCGTCCTGATGATCATCGTCTGGATCCTCATCTCCGTCGCACAGAGGTTTGTGTGATGAGGCTGGACGATACGGTCTTGCCGACTGCCGATGACTACGTTGAGGTGAAGAGATGCCGTTGACCCCCGAGGACGTGCGGAACAAGCAGTTCACGACCGTCCGCCTCCGAGAAGGCTATGACGAGGACGAGGTCGATGCCTTCCTCGACGAGGTCGAAGCCGAACTGACGCGCCTGCTGCGCGAGAACGAGGACCTGCGCGCCAAGCTGGCCGCCGCCACGCGTGCCGCGGCGCAGAACCAGCAGAACATGCGCAAGCCTCCGGAGCAGCAGGACCAGCAGCAACAGCAGGGTCCGCCTCCCGGCATGCCCCAGCAGGGCATGCGAGGTCCCGGCGCTCCGGTGCCCGCCGGCATATCGGGCCCGCCGCAGCAGCAGATGGGCGGCCCCATGGGTGGCCCGCCCCAGCTGCCGAGCGGTGCTCCTCAACTGCCCGCCGGCCCCGGCGGACAGGGCGGCCCGCAGGGTCCCGGCCCCATGGGTCAGGGTCCCGGGCCGATGGGCCAGGGCGGCCCGATGCAGGGGCAGATGGGCCCTGGCGGCCCGATGGGCGGTCCCATGGGTGGTCCTCCCGGACTCCCCGGTCAGCAGGGCGGCCCCGGTGGCGACAGCGCCGCGCGTGTCCTGTCGCTGGCCCAGCAGACCGCCGACCAGGCGATCGCGGAGGCCCGTTCCGAGGCCAACAAGATCGTGGGCGAGGCGCGTTCGCGTGCCGAGGGCCTCGAGCGTGACGCCCGTGCCAAGGCCGACGCCCTGGAGCGGGACGCGCAGGAGAAGCACCGCGTCGCGATGGGCTCCCTGGAGTCCGCCCGCGCCACGCTGGAGCGCAAGGTCGAGGACCTGCGCGGCTTCGAGCGCGAGTACCGCACGCGGCTGAAGTCCTACCTGGAGTCGCAGCTGCGCCAGCTGGAGACCCAGGCGGACGACTCGCTCGCCCCGCCGCGTCAGCCCGCGAGCGCCGCTCCGTCCCTGCCGCCGTCCCCGGCGCCCTCGATGGCCCCGGCCGGCGCGGGTGCCCCGTCCTACGGCGGCAACCAGACGATGGGCGGCGGCCCCGGCGGCCAGTCCGGCCCGTCGTACGGCGGCCAGCAGCAGATGCAGCCTGCGATGACCCAGCCCATGGCTCCGGTCCGTCCGCAGGGTCCGTCCCCGATGGGTCAGGCTCCCTCGCCGATGCGTGGCTTCCTGATCGACGAGGACGACAACTGACGGCCCCTGTGGTCATAGGTACGGCGTAGCAGTCGGCAGCGTTCAGGGCGGGGCCCCGGGTTCACCAACCCGGGGCCCCGCCCTTGTGCTACGCGTGTTCCCGCCGGTTCCCCCGGGTTCGCCCCGTTTGTTCGGATGCGGCCGACATGTCCGACGCGCGCAACGCCGAAGGCCCGGCTCCCCGGAGAACTTCCTCCGGGGGGGCCGGGCCTTCGCCGTGCGACGGTGGTTACGCCTTGCGCAGACGGAACGTCAGGGACAGGCCCTCGTCCGTGAACGGGGCGCCGTAGGAGTCGTCCGCCTCGCCCCGGGCGAAGTCCGTGGCGAGCACCTCGTCGGCGATCAGCTCCGCGTGCTCCGTCAGCGCGGCCGCCGTGGCGGCGTCGTCCGACGTCCAGCGCAGGGCGATCCGGTCGGCCACGTCCAGGCCGCTGTTCTTGCGGGCCTCCTGGATCAGCCGGATCGCGTCACGGGCCAGACCGGCGCGGCGCAGCTCCTCCGTGATCTCCAGGTCCAGGGCGACCGTGGCACCCGCGTCGGACGCCACCGACCAGCCCTCGCGCGGCGTTTCCGTGATGATCACCTCGTCAGGGGAGAGGGTGATCGTCTCGCCGTCGACCTCCACCGAGGCCGTGCCCTCGCGCAGGGCCAGGGACAGCGCCGCGGCGTCCGCGTTCGCCACCGCCTTGGCCACGTCCTGGACGCGCTTGCCGAACCGCTTGCCCAGCGCGCGGAAGTTGGCCTTGGCCGTGGTGTCCACCAGCGAGCCGCCCACCTCGGACAGCAGCGCCAGCGACTCGACGTTCAGCTCCTCCGTGATCTGCGCGTGCAGCTCCGGGTCGAGGGCGTCGAAGCCGGCCGCCGCGATCAGCGCCCGCCGCAGCGGCTGACGCGTCTTGACGCCCGACTCGGCGCGCGTGGCGCGGCCCAGCTCCACCAGGCGGCGCACCAGCGCCATCTGGCGGGACAGCTCCGGGTCGACGACGGACAGGTCCGCCTCCGGCCAGGAGGACAGGTGCACCGACTCCGGCGCGCCCGGCGTGACGGGGACGATCAGGTCCTGCCACACCCGCTCGGTGATGAACGGGGTGAGCGGGGCCATGAGCTTGGTCACCGTCTCCACGACCTCGTGCAGGGTGCGCAGCGCGGCCTTGTCGCCCTGCCAGAAGCGGCGGCGGGAGCGGCGGACGTACCAGTTGGAGAGGTCGTCGACGAACGCGGACAGCAGCTTGCCGGCCCGCTGGGTGTCGTAGTTCTCCAGCGCCTGGGTCACCTGGTCGGTGAGCGCGTGCAGTTCGGACAGCAGCCAGCGGTCCAGCACCGGACGCTCGGCCGGGGCCGGGTCGGCCTCGCTCGGCGCCCAGTTCGACGTGCGGGCGTACAGGGCCTGGAAGGCCACCGTGTTCCAGTACGTGAGGAGCGTCTTGCGGACGACCTCCTGGATGGTGCCGTGGCCCACGCGGCGGGCGGCCCAGGGGGAGCCGCCGGCCGCCATGAACCAGCGCACCGCGTCCGCGCCGTGCTGGTCCATCAGCGGGATCGGCTGGAGGATGTTGCCCAGGTGCTTGGACATCTTGCGGCCGTCCTCGGCGAGGATGTGGCCGAGGCAGACCACGTTCTCGTAGGACGACTTGTCGAAGACGAGCGTGCCGACCGCCATCAGCGTGTAGAACCAGCCGCGGGTCTGGTCGATGGCCTCGGAGATGAACTGCGCGGGGTACCGGGACTCGAAGAGTTCCTTGTTCTTGTACGGGTAGCCCCACTGCGCGAACGGCATCGAGCCCGAGTCGTACCAGGCGTCGATGACCTCGGGCACGCGGGTCGCCGTGGCGCCGCAGCCGTCCTGCGGGCAGGCGAAGGTGACCTCGTCGATGTACGGGCGGTGCGGGTCGAGGCCCGACTGGTCCGTGCCGGTCAGCTCCGTCAGCTCGGTGAGGGAGCCGACGCAGGTGAGGTGGTTCTCCTCGCAGCGCCAGATGGGCAGCGGCGTGCCCCAGTAGCGGTTGCGGGACAGCGCCCAGTCGATGTTGTTGTTCAGCCAGTCGCCGTACCGGCCGTGCTTGACCGTGTCCGGGAACCAGTTGGTGTTCTCGTTCTCCTGGAGCAGCCGGTCCTTGACCGCCGTCGTGCGGATGTACCAGGACGGCTGCGCGTAGTAGAGCAGCGCGGTGTGGCAGCGCCAGCAGTGCGGGTAGCTGTGCTCGTACGGCAGGTGCCTGAAGAGCAGGCCGCGCTCCTTGAGGTCCTCGGTGAGCTGCTCGTCGGCCTTCTTGAAGAAGACCCCGCCGACCAGCGGCAGGTCCTCCTCGAAGGTGCCGTCGGGGCGGACCGGGTTGACCACGGGCAGACCGTAGGAGCGGCAGACCTTCAGGTCGTCCTCACCGAAGGCGGGGGACTGGTGGACCAGACCCGTGCCGTCCTCGGTGGTGACGTACTCGGCGTTGACCACGTAGTGGGCGTGTTCGGGGAACTCGACCAGCTCGAAGGGGCGACGGTAGGTCCAGCGCTCCATCTCGGCGCCGGTGAAGGTCTGCCCGGTGGTCTCCCAGCCCTCGCCGAGCGCCTTCTCGACCAGCGGCTCGGCGACGACCAGCTTCTCCTCGCCGTCGGTGGCGACCACGTAGGTCACGTCGGGGTGCGCGGCGACCGCGGTGTTGGACACCAGGGTCCACGGGGTGGTCGTCCACACCAGCAGGGCCGCCTCGCCGGCCAGCGGGCCGGAGGTCAGCGGGAAGCGGACGTAGACCGACGGGTCGACGACCGTCTCGTAGCCCTGCGCCAGCTCGTGGTCGGACAGGCCGGTGCCGCAGCGGGGGCACCAGGGGGCGACGCGGTGGTCCTGGACCAGCAGGCCCTTGCCGAAGATCTCCTTCAGCGACCACCAGACCGACTCGACGTACTCCGGGTCCATGGTCCGGTAGGCCTCGTCGAGGTCGACCCAGTACCCCATGCGGGTCGTCAGCTCGGCGAAGGCGTCCGTGTGCCGGGTCACCGACTCGCGGCACCTGGCGTTGAACTCGGCGATGCCGTACGCCTCGATGTCCTGCTTGCCGGAGAAGCCCAGCTCCTTCTCCACCGCCAGCTCCACCGGGAGGCCGTGGCAGTCCCAGCCGGCCTTGCGGGCCACGTGGTAGCCGCGCATGGTGCGGAAGCGGGGGAAGACGTCCTTGAAGACGCGGGCCTCGATGTGGTGGGCACCCGGCATGCCGTTGGCGGTGGGCGGACCCTCGTAGAACACCCACTCGGGGCGGCCCTCGGACTGCTCCAGGCTCTTGGCGAAGATCTTCTGCTCGTCCCAGAACCGGAGCACCGTGTGCTCGAGTGCGGGCAGGTCGACCTGGGCGGGTACCGGGCGGTACGTCGGCGTTGTCATCAGCGGGCTTCCTCCGGCGGACTTGCTGCCTTCCGACCGGAGGGACGAGAGCTTGATTTCTTGCGCCGCCGTCGGCGCGCTCCCGCGGTACCACCCTCCTTGGCCCTCCGGTGCGCCGCACGCTCCGGTGAGCCCCCTCATTCGGGTCGCGATGCCGGGTCTACTCGCCGCTGCTGCGGCTTTCTTCCGGCGGCTCCGGGGTGATCTTCACGTCGCGCTCGCCCCCGGGCTCACACCGTCCCCGGGTCGCTCTGGACTGCGTACGCCGCTACTCGTCCCCATCCACGCTTTTCGCTCCGCCCAGTGTACGGCGCGGCGGGACGGGCGGCCGACCGCTTTTCCCGCGACGGTGTGCACGGGAATGCCCCGAATGGAGCGGTACGCCTGTTCCGGGTGCCGGGACGTGCGTGCGGGCGGCATACCCGGCGGTCAGCTGGGCACAACGCATGCAGGTCGCCGCGCGGCGCGCGCGGGGCGAGGTGACCGTGCGGTGCGCCCCGTTGCCGCAGGGCCTGAGTCGATTTATCGTCCCAGCACGATTCGCGCGCAAGATCACAATATGTGAAGGGGCCGCGGCCATGGTGGCGAAGAAGGGTGCGGCGGCCGAGGCCGCCGAGGCGAAGGCCGGTGCGGCCGAGGCCGTGTCCGGGACGACGGCGTCGAAGGGTGCCACCGCGAAGGCCGGAGGCCGGAAGGCCACCGCGAAGAAGCTCGCCGGCAAGAAGCCGGCACGGGGGACCGCCGGGAAGGCGGCCGCCGCGGGTCGGGACGAGGGCGGCCGTCGGGGCGCCCCCGAGGGGAACGGTGCGGCCAGGACCAGCGGGTCCGCTCAGGACGGGGCCGGGCACAGCGCGGCCGACGACGCGGACGCGGCCGAGGCCGCGGCGCAGACGGGAGTGACGACGGTGGGTGCGAAGAAGACCCCTGGCCCGGCGGCCACAGCGGCGGCGACCGCCGTGCCCAAGGCCCGGCACGGCGCGGTGGAGCCGGGCGAGCTCGCGGTACGTCCCGGCGAGGAGCCGTGGACCGGCGAAGAGGTCGAGGAGGCGCGGGCCGAGCTGATGTCGGAGGTGCTGCGGCTGCGCGAGGAGATCAGCTCCTCCGAACGGTCGCTGGCCGGCCTGATGCGGGACTCCGGCGACGGCGCGGGCGACGACGACGCCGACACCGGCACCAAGAACATCACGCGCGAGCACGAACTGGCCCTCGCGGCGAACGCGCGCGAGATGCTCGACCAGTTCGAGCGGGCGCTCCAGCGGCTCGACGCGGGCACCTACGGCCTGTGCGAGACCTGCGGCAAACCCATCGGCAAGGCCCGTATGCAGGCCTTCCCGAGGGCCACCCTGTGCGTCGAGTGCAAGCAGAAGCAGGAGCGCCGGTACTGAGGAGCGGCCCCGCAGACCGTGCCGTACCCTCGTCCTCAGTCAAGGACCTAGGCTGAGGGACTCACGTGGCAGAGGCGGAGCGCATCATCGGTACGCCGGACACCCCGGACGCGGACCGGGACGGGCAGGACCGGGACATCCAGGACCGGGACCAGCGGGACCGGGACGGTCGGGAGCCGGCCGGCGCCGACGGGACGACGGAGGAGGCGGAGCGGCCCCGCGGCAGGCGGCGGATCGCCGTCCTGTTCGCCGTCGCCGCCTTCGCCTACCTCCTCGACCTGGTCAGCAAGATGATCGTGGTCGCCAAGCTGGAGCACCACGAGCCGATCGAGATCGTCGGTGACTGGCTGCGCTTCGAGGCGATCCGCAACGCGGGCGCGGCCTTCGGCTTCGGTGAGGCGTTCACGGTCATCTTCACGGTCATCGCGGCCGCCGTGATCGTGGTGATCTTCCGCCTGGCCCGGAAGCTCTACAGCCTGCCCTGGGCGATCGCGCTCGGCCTGCTGCTCGGCGGCGCCCTCGGCAACCTCACCGACCGGATCTTCCGCTCGCCGGGCGTGTTCGAGGGCGCGGTCGTCGACTTCATCGCGCCCAAGCACTTCGCGGTGTTCAACCTGGCCGACTCGGCCATCGTGTGCGGCGGCATCCTGATCGTGCTGCTGTCCTTCCGCGGCCTCGACCCGGACGGCACGGTCCACAAGGACTGACGGCACGGGCCGCGCGGACTGAGGGTCCCGTCACTCCCGTGCGGGAGTGACGCACCCGTCCGGCATACTCGACGGGTGAGCACGATTCCCGAGATCCGTACCCTGCCCGTGCCCGACGGCCTGGAGGGCGAGCGCGTCGACGCCGCCATCTCCCGCATGTTCGGCTTCTCCCGTACCAAGGCGGCCGAGCTCGCCGCCGCGGGGAAGGTCACGGTCGACGGGTCGGTGGTCGGAAAGTCCGAGCGGGTGAGCGGGGGCGCCTGGCTCGAGGTGGAGATGCCGCAGGCGCCCGCCCCGGTGCAGGTCGTCGCCGAGCCGGTCGAGGGCATGGAGATCGTGCACGACGACGACGACGTGGTCGTGATCGTGAAGCCCGTCGGCGTCGCCGCGCACCCCTCCCCGGGCTGGACGGGGCCGACCGTCATCGGCGGTCTGGCCGCCGCCGGGTACCGCATCTCGACCTCCGGCGCCGCCGAGCGCCAGGGCATCGTGCACCGCCTCGACGTCGGCACCTCCGGCCTCATGGTGGTGGCCAAGTCCGAGTACGCGTACACGTCGCTGAAGCGCCAGTTCAAGGAGCGCACGGTCGACAAGCGCTACCACACGCTCGTCCAGGGCCACCCCGACCCGACCAGCGGCACCATCGACGCCCCCATCGGCCGCCACCCGCACCACGACTACAAGTGGGCGGTCACCGCCGAGGGCAAGCCGTCCGTCACGCACTACGACCTGATCGAGGCGTTCCGCGCCGCCTCCCTGCTGGACGTGAAGCTGGAGACCGGCCGCACGCACCAGATCCGCGTGCACATGGCCGCCCACCGCCACCCCTGCGTCGGCGACCTCACCTACGGCGCCGACCCCACGCTCGCCAAGCGGCTCAAGCTGACCCGGCAGTGGCTGCACGCCGTGCGCCTCGGCTTCGAGCACCCCGGCGACGGGCAGTGGGCGGAGTTCTCCTGCGACTACCCCGACGACCTCCAGCAGGCGCTCGACCAGGTCCGCGAGGAGACGTACGCATGAGCCCGGCCGTCACGGTGCGGGTGGCGGAGGACCCCGACGACCGCGAGGCGTGCTTCGGCGTCCGCAAGGAGGTCTTCGTCGCCGAGCAGGGCGTCCCCGAGGACGTCGAGTACGACGTTCACGACGCGGACGCCGTGCACCTGCTCGCGGTCGACGGCGACGGCACCCCGCTCGGCACGGCCCGGCTGCTGCACGGCGCCGCCGCCGCGGCGAAGAACGGCGGCGACCCGGCGGTCGGCTCCCTCGGCCGGCTGGCGGTGCTGAAGCGGGCGCGCGGCCTCGGCGTCGGCGCGGCGCTCGTGCGGGCCGTCGAGGAGGCGGCCCGGGAGCGCGGGCTCACCGGCGTCGACCTGCACGCGCAGACCCACGCCCTCGGCTTCTACGAGCGGCTCGGCTACGAGGCCTACGGGCCCGAGTTCCCGGACGCGGGCATGCCGCACCGGGCCATGCGGCGCGCGCTGTAGCGGGGCCCGGCTGACCGCACCGGGGCCGCGCCCCATGGCAGGCTGGACACCGTTCGACCGACCGTGCGACCCCCGGGAGCGGTGACCGTGGATCAGTTGGCCCTGCTGTTCGCCCTGTTGCTCGGGGCGGTCGTGAGCGTCCCCGTGGGGGAGCGGCTGAAACTGCCGGCGCCGGTGCTGATGACGGTGTTCGGGATCGTCCTGGCGCTGCTGGAGTTCGTGCCGAACGTCGACGTCCCGCCGGAACTGATCCTGCCGCTGCTGCTGCCGCCCCTGCTGTACGCGGCCGTGCGCCGCACCTCCTGGCGTCAGTTCGCGGCCAACGTCCGGCCGATCCTGCTGCTGGCCGTGGCGCTGGTCTTCGTCACCACCTTCTGCGTCGCCGCCGTCGCCCACGCGCTCGTGCCGGGGCTGCCGCTGGCCGCCGCCGTCGCCCTCGGCGCGCTGGTCGCCCCGCCCGACCCGGTCGCGGCGACCGCCGTGGCCGGCAAGCTGGGGCTGCCCCGCCGCCTGGTGTCGATCCTGGAGGGCGAGGGCCTCTTCAACGACGTCACGGCGATCGTGCTGTACCACGTGGCCGTGGCCGCCGCCGTGAGCGGCACCTTCTCACCCTGGGCGGCCGGGCTCGACCTGATCCTGTCGGCGGTGGTGGCGGTCGCGGTGGGCCTGGTGCTCGGCTGGGCCACCAACAAGGCGATGGACCTGCTCGGCGACCCCACCCTCCAGGTCGCGCTGACCCTGCTGGTGCCGTTCGCCGCGTACGTCCTCGCCGAGGAGCTGCACGGCTCGGGCGTCCTCGGGGTGCTGGTCACCGCACTGTTCCTGGTGGAGTACGCCACCGACGCCGACGACGTGATGGCGCGGCTGGCCGGGCACACCTTCTGGGACATCGTGGACACGCTCGTCACCGGCGTGGCGTTCGGCCTGGTCGGGCTGGAGCTGCACAACGCGGTGGAGACCGCGTCCGGTCACTGGGGCGAGCTGCTGGGCTGGGCGGCGGCGGTCGTCGGCGTGGTCGTGTTCGTCCGGCTGGTGTGGCTGCTGCCGGCGACCTGGCTGACCAAGCGGCTGCACAGCGAGCGGGACGTCGGCGAGGAGATCCCGCTGAGCTGGCGCGAGACCGTGGTGATGTGGTGGTCCGGGATGCGCGGGGTGGCGTCCGTCGCGCTCGCCCTCGCCATCCCTCTGGAGACCGACGCGGGGGCCGACTTCCCCGCCCGCTCCGAGATCGTCTTCATCGCGTTCGGCGTGGTGCTGGGCACGCTCCTGGTGCAGGGGCTGACCCTGCCGTGGCTGGTGGGGAAGCTGGGGGTGCGCGGCGACACCGGCCGGGAGAAGGAGCTGGAGCGCCGGCTCGCCGCCCGGGTCGCGAAGGCGGCCAAGCGCAGGCTGCGGGAGATCGAGGACGTCGAGGAGCTGCCGGAGGACCTGTCCGAGCAGCTGATGCGCCGGGCGTTCGACCTGGGCGTGCGGATCAGCCCGGACATGGCCGAGGACGAACGGCGTGAGGCGACCCGGCAGCGCTCCAAGCGGCTGAAGCGCGTCCGGCGCATCGAGCAGGAGATGCTGAGCGCCGCCCGGCACGAGGTGCTCACCGCGCGCAGCGAGCCGGGCGCCGACCCCGAGGTGGTGGACCGGGTGCTGCGTCATCTGGACGTGCGCAGTCTGCGCTGAGCGCCGCCGCGTTGCCGCCGTCCGCCGTCGCCCGCTCCGTAGGGTCGGGGCATGACACGCAATGTGGTGATCAGCGGCGGCGGCACCGGCATCGGGCTCGCCACCGCGCAGACCTTCGCCGCCGACGGGGACCGCGTCCTGCTCGTCGGACGGCGCGGTGACGTCCTGGAGCGGGCCGAGGTGCCCGGTGCGCTGACCTACGCCGCCGATCTGGCCGACCCCGAGGCCGTGCGGGGCCTGTCCGGGTTCGTGGGACGCGAGTTCGGCGCGGTGGACGTGCTCGTGCACTGCGCGGGCGGCAACGGGCTGCTGGAGCCGCCGGTGGGCGGTGACGACCCGCTCGACGCCGTCGCCCGTGACTGGACGGTCAACTTCCGGCTCAACGTGCTGACCGCCGTGCTGCTCACCGAGGCGCTGCGGGACAGACTCGCCGTGCCCGGCGGCCGGGTGCTGTTCCTCAGCTCCATCGCCGCCAGGCGCGGCTCGGGACGGGCGTCGTACGCGGCGGCCAAGGCGGGGCTCCACCCGTACGCCCACGCCCTGGCACGGGAGCTGGGGCCGCACGGGATCACCGTGAACGTGGTCGCGCCCGGCTACATCGAGGACACGGCGTTCTTCGGCGGCGACGGCCTGGACGAGGAGCGGCGGGCCCGGCTGGTCGCCGAGACGTCGGACAAGCGGGCCGGCCGGCCCGGGGACGTCGCGGCGACCCTGCACTGGCTCGCCTCGCACGGCGCCGGCCACATCACCTCGCAGATCGTCCAGGTGAACGGCGGTGCCGAGCGCGGCTGCTGAGGTCCGCTCAGCGCGCCTGCCGGGGCGGATGGCTGTGCAGCCGGCGTGCCGCGGGGACGCCGTCGGCGGGCGCGCTCTCCCGGGCGGCCCAGGGCGGCGGCACCGCGTCGGCGGTGTTGACCCGGGGCAGCGCGTAGGGGTGCTCGTCGGAGAGGAAGCGCATCATCTGCTCGCGGACCGTGACCCGGACCGTCCAGATGTCGTCCGCGTCCTTCGCCGTCACCAGCGCCCGCACCTCCAGGGTGCTCGGGGTGCTGTCCGTGACGGTCAGGTTGTAGGCGCGGCCGTCCCACGCCGGGCACTCCCGCAGGATGTCGCGCAGCCTCTCGCGCATGGCGTCCAGCGGCGCGCTGTGGTCCACGTGCCAGAAGACGGTGCCGGTCATCTGCGGGGTGCCGCGCGACCAGTTCTCGAACGGCTTGGAGGTGAAGTACGACACCGGCATGGTGATCCGGCGCTCGTCCCACGTGCGCACGGTCAGGAAGGTGAGGGTGATCTCCTCGACCGTGCCCCACTCGCCGTCCACCACCACGGTGTCGCCGATGCGCACCATGTCGCCGAACGCGATCTGCAGCCCGGCGAACATGTTGCCCAGCGTCGACTGGGCGGCGACACCGGCGACGATGCCGAGGATGCCCGCCGAGGCCAGCAGTGAGGCGCCGGCCGCGCGCATCGCGGGGAAGGTCAGCAGCATCGCGGCCACCGCGACCACGCCGACCGTCGCCGAGACCACGCGGCGGATCAGCGTGACCTGGGTGCGCACCCGGCGCACCCGGGCCGGGTCGCGCTCCCGGTGGTTGCTGGCGTACCGGGTGTAGGAGGTCTCCACCACGGCGGCGGCGATCCGGATCGTCAGCCAGGCGGCCGACCCGATCAGCACCAGGGTGAGCACCCGGCCGACGGCGAGGTCGTGCGAGGTCAGCAGCCGTGTCTCGTCGTAGGAGGCTCTGAGCAGGACCGCGCAGAGCAGCAGCTGGTACGGGACACGGGCCCGGCGCAGCAGGCCCCACAGCGGCGTCTCGTGGTGGCGGTCGTCGGCCTTCCGCAGCAGCCGGTCGGTGGCCCAGCCGAGCAGCAGCGTCAGCACCACCGAGCCGCCGACCACGATGAGCGGGCGCAGCACGTCTTCCATGCCCCCGAACCTAACCGGCTCGCTCCGGCATGAACATGTGACTTCCGTCCGGTCCCGGGTAGTGCCGCCCGAGTGTTCCGTCACACCCGGCTGGCACCATGGGCTCCATGAACATCATGCTCTTTCACTCGACCTACGGACTGCGCCCCGCCGTGCACCGGGCCGCGGACCGGCTGCGCGCGGCCGGACACGAGGTGTGGACGCCGGACCTCTTCGAGGGGCGCACGTTCGACACCGTCGAGGAGGGCATGGAGCACAAGGACGGGGTGGGCAAGGACGAGCTGCTGAAGCGGGCCGTCCTGGCGGCGGCGCCCTACTCGGAGCGCGGCCTGGTGTACGCGGGGTTCTCCTTCGGCGCCTCGGTGGCGCAGACGCTGGCCCTGGGCGACGAGAAGGCCAGGGGCCTGCTGCTCCTGCACGGCACCTCCGACATCGCGGAGAACGCCTCGGCGGACGGGCTGCCGGTGCAGCTGCACGTCGCCGAGCCGGACCCGTTCGAGACCGACGACTGGCTCGCCGCCTGGTACCTCGGGATGGGCCGCGCCGGGGCCGACGTGGAGGTCTACCGGTACGCGGGCGCCGGACACCTCTACACCGACCCCGACCTGCCCGACTTCGACGAGGAGGCCGCCGAGGCCACCTGGCGGGTGGCGCTCGGCTTCCTCGACTCGCTGGAGGAGGACGCGGACTGATCCGCGACCGGACCGTCAGACGGGGGCGTCCGCCCGCTCGATCTTCTGCGTGCCGTTGCGGGTGCGGTAGGAGCGGGCCCAGGCCGCGGTGGCGCCCGCGTCGGTGCGGTCGGACAGCACGTAGTAGTCCATCTGCGCCCGTTCGGCCGTGAGGTCCAGCACCCCGAAGCCGTGCCGGTCGGTGTCCACCCAGTGCACGTGCCGGTTGGCGGCCCGGATCAGCGGGGAGGCGACGGCGTCGACCGCGCCCTCGCCGACCCTGAGAATGTCGTCGAGGTTGTCGGAGGTGACCGACGTGACCACGAACTCCGTGGCCGCGGAGGCCGACAGCGGGTAGGTCCCGGCGTTCACCGGCACGTCGTTCGCCCACGCCATGTGGATGTCGCCGGTGAGGAACACCGTGTTGCGGATGGCGTTGCCGCGCAGATGGGCGAGCAGCTCGCGCCGGTCGGCGGTGTAGCCGTCCCACTGGTCGGTGTTGAGCGCGAGGCCCTCCTGCGGCAGGCCGAGCAGCTTCGCGAGCGGCTTCAGCAGGGCCGCGGGCAGGGAGCCCAGGGCGAACGGCGAGATCATCACCGAGGTGCCGACCAGCCGCCAGGTGGCGTCCGACGCCGAGAGGCCCGCCTTCAGCCAGTCGAGCTGGGCGCGGCCGGTGAGGGTGCGGCCGGGGTCGTCCACGTCGCCGTCACCGAGCGAGACCTGCTGCGAGCGGAAGGAGCGCAGGTCCAGCAGCGACAGGTCGGCCAGCCTGCCGAAGCGCAGCCGCCGGTAGGTGGTGCCCTCGACCGCCGGGCGGACCGGCATCCACTCGAAGTACGCCTGCTTGGCGGCGGCCTGACGGGCGGCCCAGGAGCCTTCCGCGCCCTCGGTGTGGTTCTCCGCGCCCCCGGACCAGGTGTCGTTGGCGAACTCGTGGTCGTCCCACATGGCGATCACGGGCGCGGTGGCGTGCAGCGCCTGGAGGTCGGGGTCGGTCTTGTAGCGGGCGTGCCGGGTGCGGTAGTCGGCGAGGGTGACGATCTCGTGGGCGGGGGAGTGCGGGCGGACGACCGTGCCGCGGGTGCCGTAGTCGCCGGAGCCGTACTCGTAGATGTAGTCGCCCAGGTGCAGCCAGGCGTCCAGGTCGCCGCGGGCCGCGAGATGGCGGTACGCGGCGAAGTGGCCGGCCTCCCAGTTGGCGCAGGAGACCACGCCGAGGCGCAGCCCCGCTACCGACGCGTCGGCGGCGGGCGCGGTGCGGGTGCGGGCGGCGGGGGAGTCGGCGCCGCCGGCGGAGAAGCGGAACCAGTAGTCGGTGGCGGGCCTGAGGCCCCGGACGTCCGCCTTGACGGTGTGGTCGGAGGCGGCGGTGGCGAGGACCGTGCCCCGGGCGACGACGTCGGTGAACGTCCGGTCGCGGGCGACGGTCCAGCGGACCTCGGTGTCGGGCCCGGCGCCGGAGCCCGGGAGGGCGTCCGGGGTGGGTGTCACGCGGGTCCACAGCAGCACGCCGTCCGGCAGCGGGTCCCCGGAGGCGACGCCGTGCAGGAAGGCGGGGGCCTGCTGTACGGCGCGGGCGGGCAGCGCGGCGGCGAGCGGTCCGGCCAGTGCCGCGGTGGCGGCGGCCGCCTTGACGACCGTCCGGCGGCGCGGGGCGTGGGAGGCGGTGTCCGCGGTGGCGGAGACGGCGCTCTCGGTTCTTCCGTGTCGACTGGTCACAGCCGCTCAGGTTACTGACGTGTACATGCCCCGTGTAGCCGCCGGAGCGGGCGAACCCGGGAAGTTCGCCCGCTCTTCGGCCACGCGTCGGCGGGGCGTCGGCCGGTCGCGTCAGCCCTTCAGCGCCTTGTCGACCGCCGTGGTGAACTCGGCCGCCGTCATGGGCGCGTTCTGCCCGTCGGAACCGGTCAGCTTCTTGCCGTCCATCTTCAGCGTCGGCGTGCCCTGGACGTCGCTGCCGTCGAACTTGTCCGACATCTCCAGCGCCCAGCGGTCGTAGGTGCCGTCCTTCACGGCCGCCTGGAACTCCTTGTTGTTCTTCAGCGCGTCGACCGTGTCGGCGATCTTGATGAGGTAGGCGTCGTCCTTGAACTTGTCGTCCGTCTCCTCGGGGTGGAACTCCGAGGAGTAGAGGGCCGACTTGTACTCCAGGAACGCCTCGGGGCTGACGTCCAGCGCTGCGCCCAGGGCGCTCAGCGCGTTCTTCGAGCCCTCCCCGGTGAGGTTGCGGTCCAGGAACGAGGCGCCTATGAACTGCACCTTGTACTTGCCGTCCGCGACGTCCTTGTCGATCGTCCCGCCGACGGCCTGCTCGAAGGAGGCGCAGATCGGGCAGCGCGGGTCCTCGTACACCTCGAGGGTCTTCTTGGCGTCGGCCTTGCCGATCACGACGGTCGTGCCGTCCTTGCCGCTGGTGTTGGCGGGCTTGACCAGCTCGGCGTCCTTCGCGGCCTCCCAGTGGTCCGGCTTGTTCGCCTGGACCACCGCGTAGCCGATGCCGCCGGCCGCGGCCAGTACACCGACCACCGACGCGGCGACGATCAGCTGCCGCCTGACCTTCGCCTTCTTCGCCTGGCGCTCGCGCTCCTGGCGCAGGCGCTCGCGCGCCGCCGTCTTGGCCGCCTGGCTGTTCCGCTTGCTCATGATGATGTCTCCACAGGGGACGCACACGGTCGTGTGCGGAGTTCGTACGGGGGGACTGCTGGTGCTCGGGCGACCGCCCGGGGCGTGATCCGCCTCAGGCGGCGAGCGAGCACGGCGGCCCGCGCCGTCCCAGGGAGTGCGCGAGGAGCAGGGTGCGCGCCACGGTCGCGCGGTGCGGCGTGCGGACCGGACGGCCCGTCCTGGGCGCCCGGCGCACGGTGACCACCGCGACGGCCAGCAGCAGCGGACGGACCGCCGTCGACGCCGTCGCGGCGACCGCGCTCAGCAGCTGGGCCAGCGCCCGCTCCCCGCGGCGCAGCCAGGCGGCGGCGAACAGGCCGACCCCGATGTGCGCGCCCAGCAGCAGCCAGGCGGTCGCCGGTCCCGCCTCGGCCAGCACCGCCGTCACCTGGTCGCCGCCCTGGGCGGCGTGCCCGGTGACCCGGGCCAGCGGCGCGCCCCAGCCGGTGCCGTCTCCGCACAGCACGTCGAACCCGACGGAGCGCAGCGGACCGGCGACCGGGCCGCCCATGCGGCCGTAGCAGATGTGCTGGCCGGCGGTGAAGACCGTGTCGGCGGCCAGCTCCAGCGGGATCAGCAGGGCGGCGATCCGCCCGAAGGAACGCTCCCGCCCCGCCAGCGCGTAGGCCAGGCCGAACACGGCTGCGCCGATCGCGGCCACCGTGGTCAGCGGCAGCGGAGCCCCGGACAGCAGCACGTGCGACGCGGTGCTGAGCGTCACGACGACAGCCGTGAACAGCGCCGCGCGAACGGCTCTGAGCTGGGGTCCGGATATGTCCATGGCGGCTACGAGTGTGGCACGTGCTCCGTTAAGGGATCCCTAAAGGGGGCCTGTGAATGTGCGGAAGGTTACAGCCCCGGAATCCGGCCGTTGCGGAACAGGTCGAGGAAGATCTGGTGGTCCCGGCGGGCCCGCGCCCCGTAGTCGTGGGCGAAGTCCACCAGCAGCGGCACCAGCCCGTCCTCGTCGGCCGCGATCGCCGCGTCGATGGCCCGCTCCGTGGAGAACGGCACCAGCGACTCGCCGGAGGTGTCGTCCGCCGCCGCGTGCATCGCCGCCGTCGCCCGGCCCAGGTCGGCGACCACCAGCGCCATCTCCTCCGGGTCGTCGAGGTCGCTCCAGTCCAGGTCCACCGCGTACGGCGAGACCTCGGCGACCAGCTGCCCGGCGCCGTCCAGCTCGGTCCAGCCCAGCCACGGGTCGGCGTGCGCCTGGAGGGCGCGCTGGGAGATCACCGTGCGGTGCCCCTCGTGCAGGAAGTACTCCCGCACCGCCGGGTCCGTGATGTGCCGCGAGACGGCGGGGGTCTGCGCCTGCTTGACGTAGATCACGACGTCGTTCTCCAGGGCGTCGCTGTGCCCCTCCAGCAGGATGTTGTACGACGGCAGCCCGGCCGAGCCGATGCCGATGCCCCGGCGGCCCACGACGTCCTTCACGCGGTAGGAGTCCGGCCGGGCCAGCGAGGAGTCCGGCAGCGTCTCCAGATAGCCGTCGAACGCGGCCAGCACCTTGTAGCGCGTGGCGGCGTCCAGCTCGACCGCGCCGCCGCCCGGCGCGAAGCGGCGCTCGAAGTCGCGGATCTCCGTCATCGAGTCCAGCAGCGAGAACCGGGTCAGCGACCGGGCGTCCCGCAGCACGTCCAGCAGCGGCCCCTGCGCCGTGTCCAGGGTGAACGGCGGCACCTCGTCGTCCTTCGCGCCGGTCGCCAGGGCGTGGATCCGCTCCCGGTAGGCGGCCGCGTACACCGACACCAGGTCGGTGATCTGCTCGTCGCTGAGCGCCTTCGCGTAGCCGATCAGGGCCATCGACGCCGCGAAGCGCTTCAGGTCCCACAGGAAGGGGCCGACGTACGCCTCGTCGAAGTCGTTGACGTTGAACACGAGGCGGCCGTTGGAATCCATGTACGTGCCGAAGTTCTCCGCGTGGAGATCGCCGTGGATCCACACGCGCGAGGTGCGCTCGTCCAGGTACGGCCCGCTGGGGGCGGCGCCGCGCCCGGCATGCTCGGCGGACAGGTCGTGGTAGAAGAGGCTCGCGGTGCCGCGGTAGAAAGCGAACGCCGACGCCGCCATCTTCCGGAACTTCACCCGGAACGCGGCCGGGTCGGCGGCCAGGAGCTCGCCGAAGGCGGTGTCGAGGACGGCGAGGATCTCCTCGCCGCGGGGCTCGTCGTCGAGCTGCGGGACCGACATCGCTGGGTGCCTCCTGGTGCGGGATCTCGGGGGACGGGCCTGCCGTCGCCTGCCTAACGTGCGGAGGCGCGCGGGAGTGCCCGGCGCCCCGCCCGAAGGTACGCGGGGGAAGGCTCCGGGTGTCAGTGCCGGGGCATAGACTTCGACGCTGTCCCCCGGGACCCGTCCACCCGCAGCCGATGAGATCTCCCTGGAGGCCGCACCGTGTCGAAGCCGCCGTTCACGCACCTGCACGTCCACACCCAGTACTCGCTGCTGGACGGTGCCGCGCGGCTGAAGGACATGTTCAACGCCTGCAACGAGATGGGCATGACGCACATCGCCATGTCCGACCACGGCAACCTGCACGGGGCGTACGACTTCTTCCACTCCGCGCAGAAGGCCGGCGTCACGCCGATCATCGGCATCGAGGCGTACGTCGCCCCCGAGTCCCGGCGCAACAAGCGCAAGATCCAGTGGGGCCAGCCGCACCAGAAGCGGGACGACGTCTCCGGCTCCGGCGGCTACACGCACAAGACGATGTGGGCGGTGAACAGCACCGGCCTGCACAACCTCTTCCGGCTCTCCTCCGACGCCTACGCCGAGGGCTGGCTGCAGAAGTGGCCCCGGATGGACAAGGAGACCATCGCCAAGTGGTCGGAGGGCATCGTCGCCTCCACCGGCTGCCCCTCCGGCGAGGTCCAGACCCGGCTGCGCCTCGGCCACTTCGACGAGGCCCTCAAGGCCGCCGCCGACTACCAGGACATCTTCGGCAAGGACCGGTACTTCCTGGAGCTGATGGACCACGGCATCGACATCGAGCACCGGGTCCGCGACGGTCTGCTGGAGATCGGCAAGAAGCTCGGCATCCCGCCCCTGGTCACCAACGACTCGCACTACACGTACGCGCACGAGGCGACGGCGCACGACGCGCTGCTGTGCATCCAGACCGGCAAGAACCTCTCCGACCCCGACCGCTTCAAGTTCGACGGCACCGGCTACTACCTGAAGTCCACGGACGAGATGTACGCCATCGACTCCTCGGACGCCTGGCAGCAGGGCTGCGCCAACACCCGGCTGATCGCCGAGATGGTCGACACCACGGGCATGTTCGAGAAGCGCGACCTGATGCCGAAGTTCGACATCCCGGAGGGGTACACCGAGGTCAGCTGGTTCCGCGAGGAAGTCCTGCGCGGCATGAACCGCCGCTTCCCGGGCGGCATCCCGGACGACCGCATGAAGCAGGTCGAGTACGAGATGGACACGATCATCTCGATGGGCTTCCCGGGCTACTTCCTCGTGGTCGCCGACTTCATCATGTGGGCCAAGAAGCAGGGCATCGCGGTCGGCCCGGGCCGTGGTTCCGCGGCCGGCTCGATCGTCGCCTACGCCCTCGGCATCACCGACCTCGACCCGATCCCGCACGGCCTGATCTTCGAGCGGTTCCTCAACCCCGAGCGCATCTCCATGCCCGACGTCGACATCGACTTCGACGAGCGCCGGCGCGTCGAGGTGATCCGCTACGTGACCGAGAAGTACGGCGCCGACAAGGTCGCCATGATCGGCACGTACGGCACCATCAAGGCGAAGAACGCCATCAAGGACTCCGCGCGCGTGCTGGGCTACCCGTACGCGATGGGCGACCGCATCACCAAGGCCATGCCCGCCGACGTCCTCGGCAAGGGCATCCCGCTGTCCGGCATCACCGACCCTGACCACCCCCGCTACTCGGAGGCGGGCGAGGTCCGGTCGATGTACGAGAACGAGCCGGACGTGAAGAAGGTCATCGACACCGCCAAGGGCGTCGAGGGCCTGGTGCGGCAGATGGGCGTGCACGCGGCCGGCGTCATCATGTCCAGCGAGACCATCACCGACCACGTCCCGGTCTGGGTCCGGCACACCGACGGCGTCACCATCACGCAGTGGGACTACCCGAGCTGCGAGTCGCTCGGCCTGCTGAAGATGGACTTCCTGGGCCTGCGCAACCTCACCATCATGGACGACGCCGTCAAGATGGTGAAGGCCAACAAGGGCATCGACATCGACCTGCTGTCGCTGCCGCTGGACGACCCCACGACCTTCGACCTGCTCCAGCGCGGCGACACCCTCGGCGTGTTCCAGTTCGACGGCGGCCCCATGCGCTCCCTGCTCCGGCTGATGAAGCCGGACAACTTCGAGGACATCTCCGCCGTCTCGGCCCTGTACCGGCCGGGCCCGATGGGCATGAACTCGCACACGAACTACGCGCTGCGCAAGAACGGCCAGCAGGAGATCACCCCGATCCACCCCGAGCTGGAGGAGCCGCTCAAGGAGGTCCTGGACGTCACCTACGGCCTGATCGTCTATCAGGAGCAGGTGCAGAAGGCCGCCCAGATCATCGCCGGCTACTCGCTCGGCGAGGCCGACATCCTCCGCCGCGTGATGGGCAAGAAGAAGCCCGAGGAACTGGCGAAGAACTTCACCATCTTCCAGGCCGGCGCCCGCAAGAACGGCTACAGCGACGAGGCCATCCAGGCGCTGTGGGACGTGCTGGTGCCGTTCGCCGGCTACGCCTTCAACAAGGCCCACTCCGCCGCGTACGGACTGGTCTCCTACTGGACCGCCTACCTCAAGGCGAACCACCCCGCCGAGTACATGGCGGCGCTGCTCACCTCGGTGAAGGACGACAAGGACAAGTCCGCGGTCTACCTCAACGAGTGCCGCCGCATGGGCATCAAGGTGCTCCCGCCCAACGTCAACGAGTCCGAGTCCAACTTCGCCGCCCAGGGCGACGACGTGATCCTCTTCGGCCTCTCCGCGGTGCGCAACGTCGGCACCAACGTCGTGGAGTCGATCATCAAGTGCCGCAAGGCCAAGGGGAAGTACACGTCCTTCCCGGACTACCTCGACAAGGTCGACGCGGTCGTCTGCAACAAGCGCACCACCGAGTCGCTGATCAAGGCCGGCGCCTTCGACTCCATGGGCCACACCCGCAAGGGCCTCACCGCCCAGTACGAGCCGATGATCGACAACGTGGTGGCGGTCAAGCGCAAGGAGGCCGAGGGACAGTTCGACCTCTTCGGCGGCATGGGCGAGGAGCAGGGCGACGAGCCCGGCTTCGGCCTGGACGTGCAGTTCACCGACGACGAGTGGGACAAGACGTATCTGCTCGCGCAGGAGCGCGAGATGCTCGGCCTGTACGTCTCCGACCACCCGCTGTTCGGCCTGGAGCACGTGCTGTCCGACAAGGCCGACGCGGGCATCTCCCAGCTCACCGGCGGTGACTTCGGCGACGGCGCGGTGGTCACCATCGGCGGCATCATCTCCGGCCTCCAGCGCAAGATGACCAAGCAGGGCAACGCCTGGGCGATCGCCACCGTGGAGGACCTCGCGGGTTCCATCGAGTGCATGTTCTTCCCGGCGACCTACCAGCTCGTCTCGACGCAACTGGTCGAGGACGCCGTGGTGTTCGTCAAGGGCCGGCTCGACAAGCGGGAGGACGTGCCGCGCCTGGTCGCGATGGAGCTCCAGGTCCCCGACCTGTCCAACGCGGGCACCAACGCGCCCGTCGTGCTCACCATCCCGGCGACCCGCGTGACCCCGCCCATGGTCAGCCGGCTCGGCGAGATCCTCACCCACCACAAGGGGGAGAGCGAGGTCCGCATCAAGCTGCAGGGGCCGACCAGGACCACGGTGCTGCGGCTCGACCGGCACCGGGTCAAGCCGGACCCGGCGCTGTTCGGCGACCTGAAGGTGCTGCTCGGCCCGTCCTGCCTGGCCGGTTGACCACCGGCCCCCGACGCGCCGGAGGGGCGCACCCGCGACGGGTGCGCCCCTCTTCCTGTGCTGCCGGGCCGCAACGGCCCTTCACACCGGTGTCAGTTGTGGCCGAAGCGCTTCTGACGGCCCTTGCCCGGGCCGACCTCGCCGGGCACCACCTGCGTGGTGCGCTGCTCGTCCGGGGCCTCGATGGTGGACGTCTGCGCGGCGCGCGGGGTGCGCTCGGCCTGGGGCTGCTTACGGTCACGGTTCTTGTTCTTGGCCATGGTGTTGCCTCCTGTGGGGACTAGGGGCCAGGGCCGAATTCAGATTCACATAAGCCGATAACACACGCATGTCGGACAATTACCGTCCGTAGTGGGGCGGTCGGGGGAGGAAGTGTGGAAACGCCACGCCGAAGATCGAGTTCGGACCGTTAACACCGGCGGGGTCGGGCAGACTCGAAGGAAGCCCGAAGCCAAACCTCCCGGAAAGAGGGTGGATCGCGTGGACCGCTGCATCGTCCTGGTGGACGCCGGGTATCTGCTGGGGGCCGCCGCGAGTCTCCTCGCCGGGGAGCCCTCGCGGTCCCGGATCACCGTGGACCACGCCGCCCTCATCCAGGGACTGCGTGACCGCGCCGAGAACGACACGCGCCAGCCGCTGCTGCGCATCTACTGGTTCGACGGCGCCCCCGACCGCGTCCCGCAGCCCGAGCACCGCAGGCTGCGCGTGATGCCCCGGGTCACCGTCCGGCTCGGCGCGCTGACCCGCAGCGACGGGCGCTGGGCGCAGAAGGGCGTGGACGCGGCGATGCACGCCGAGCTGACCGAGCTCGCCCGCAACCGCGCCTGCTCCGACATCGTGCTGGTCACCGGCGACGGTGACCTGCTGCCGGGCATGATGGCCGCCAAGGAACACGGGGTCGCCGTGCACCTGTGGGCCGTGCAGGCCGCCGACGGCGACTACAACCAGTCCGAGGACCTCGTCGCCGAGGCCGACGAGCGCCGGGTCCTGGACCGGGCGTGGATCACGCAGGCCGTACGCGCCAAGGAGATCGGCGGGGTGTGCGCGCCGCCGCCCACGACCCGGCCCGACATCGCCGCGATCCTGTCCGCGCCGCTGCCCGACTCCGCGCTCGCCCCGGCCGCCGAGCGGACCCAGGCCGAGCCGCGCCATCCGGCAGCCGCGCACAACGGGACCGCGGAGCGCACGCCCGCGGCGAAGGGCGTCCCCACCCCGAAGGACCTCGCCGCCCTGCGCCACCCCGGCCTGCACCAGCCGCAGCAGCCCGCCTCCGCGACCCTGCGGTGGTCCTCCGACAAGGGGTGGGTGGACCGGCCGGCCGCCGAGCCTCCGGAGGTCGCCTCCATGCCGACGCTGGCGCAGCTGACCACGGCGGAGCAGCGGTGGGCGGACCGGGAGGAGGACATCACCACCGTGGGCGGCGACCCTTTCGAGGTGGGGCAGGTCTTCGCCCGGCGGTGGGTGGAGCGGCTGGGCGACCACGCTCATGTGCGGAAGCTGTCCGGGATGTATCCGCGGATTCCGCACCGCATCGACGGTGAGCTGTTGCGGTACGCGGCGCGGTTCGGGTTGCTCGCGCACAAGGACGACCAGATCGACGAGCGGGACCGGTACGCCATTCGGGCGGGATTCTGGCGGGAACTGGACGTGCGGACGGGGACGGAACGCGCGTCCGCGGGGGAGTAGGCGGGGGCGGTTTCACCGTTCGGGCGGCTGCAGCACCCGCTTCGCGCAGTTCCCCGCGCCCCTTGGGTCGTGGGTACGGCTGAGGCCGTGGTGGGTTGCTCGCGCAGTTCCCCGCGCCCCTGAAGGTGCTGCCGTGACCGTGCCCCGAAGGGGCGCGGGGAACTGCGCGACCGGCCACGACGTACCGCAGGCGGGCTCAGGCGCGGGGGAAGGCCGCCCATTCCCTGATGGCGAAGCCGTCGCCCTGAGGGCGGACTTCCGCCGCACCGTGGCCCGGCCAGTGGGCCGGAACCACCAGTTCCCGCAGCTCCGCCGCCCGCGCGAGATAGGCCCGCCGCGTCTTCGCGGCCTGCCGCGGATCGTCGCAGAAGCAGCTGTTCCAGTCAGGTTCGAGCACCTGCACAGGACTGTGCAGCATGTCCCCGACGAAGACCGCCCGGTCCGAGCCGGACCGCAGGGTGAGCGCGGACGAACCGGGGGTGTGCCCGGGAGCCGCCTCCAGCAGCAGGTTGCCGTCGATGCGGTGGCTGTCCTCCCACAGCACCAGCTGCCCCGCCCGCTCGACCGGGGCGATGCTGTCCTCGAAGACCAGCCTGCTGCCCTCCCAGCGGACACGCTCGTGGTCGTCGCGCGGTGAGCGCCCCCCGCCGGGGCCGGGGCCGGCCGGGTCGAAGTACCGGTGGTCCGCGCGGGGCACCAGATACGTGGCGTTGGGGAAGGCCGGCACCCACTCCCCGTCACGCCACCGGGTGTTCCAGCCGACGTGGTCGTAGTGGATGTGGGTGTTGACGACGACGTCGACGTCCTCGGGCTCGACGCCCGCCGCGCGCAGGCGGGCCGGGAAGTCGGTCCGCAGGTGGGCGAACTGCGGGACCTGCGGGCGGTCCCGGCCGTTGCCGATCCCGGTGTCCACCAGGATCGTCCGGCCCTCGCTGCGCAGCACGAAGGTCTGCACGTGGCAGCGGTACGCGTCGTCGGCCGGCGTCCAGAAGTCGGGCGCCAGCCAGTCCTCGTTGCGCCGCCAGGTCTCCTCGTCGCTGTCCGGGACGATGAAGCGCGCGGTACGGACGGGGCCCGACCACTCGATCACGCGGGTGACCTCGACGTCGCCGAGCACGATGCGGGATGCGGGCATGGCTGGTCCTCCAGGGAAACAAAACTTCTGTCAGGCTGAGCCGCGCCCGCCCGGGGGCGCGTAACGGGCCAGGAAGGTGCGTACGGCCTCGTCGATCACCACGTCCGGACCGGGCCCGCCGGCGGTCTCCTCGGTGAAGGCCATGACGCGCGGCCAGACGAGGAACTCCTGGACGAGTCCCATGAACTGCCGCGCGGCGAGGCCCGTGTCCGGGCAGCGCAGCCGGCCGGCGCGGACCAGGGCGTCGAGACGGCCGGTGAACGCGGCCACCACCGGTCCCTTGCCCAGCCGGTGGAACTCGTCGGCGATCCACGGCAGCCGGGAGGACTCGGCGACCACGAGCCGGGCGAAGAGGGTCTGGTCCGTCTCGTCGGCGAAGCGTCGCAGCGACCGGGCGAAGGCCCGCAGCACCTCCTCGGCGCTCGCGTCCTCGTCGTCCGCGGCCGGGCGCCGGTCCTGCTCGGCGAAGGCCGCCCAGTGGTCGCGGACCATCTCCCGGAACACCGCCTCCTTGGACCCGAAGCGGTTGTAGACGGTCTGCCGGGAGACGCCGGCGCGCTCGGCGACCCGTTCCAGGGAGACACCGGCGTACCGGTCGGCGAGGAACAGTTCCTTCGCCGCGCGCAGGATCCTCAGGTCAGAGGCCGACCTGCGGCGTTCGGCGTCCCCGGCCGGGGCGTCCTCCGTACGGACGGTCATGCGGGCTCCCTCCCTGACTACGGCTCTGGACTTTACAGTACAGTCCAATTCAGGAGGTCCGCACGCCGCCGGAAGGGGCGATCCCTCCCCCGGTGTCCGGTGCGTCCCCCCGGACGGGGCCGAGCGGAACGGTGACCCGGGAGCGGGGGGACGCTGGCGACCCCGTAGGCTCGTCCCTTGTGAGTACGCGCGCGGCACAGGCACATCGGCACGGTGGTGACGTCGTGTGTGCGGTGCGCGGGCTGACCAAGACCTATCCGGCGGTGCGCGGACGGCGCGGGGTGCCGGCGACGCCCGAGGTGCGGGCCACCGACGACGTGGCGCTCGACATCGGGCGCGGGGAGATCTTCGGCCTGCTCGGGCCGAACGGCGCCGGCAAGTCCACCCTCGTCCGGCAGATGACCGGCCTGATGCGGCCCGACAGCGGCAGCGTCGAGATCCTCGGCCACGACATCGTCCGCCACCCCGAGCGGGCCTCCCGCATCCTCGCCTACCTCGGGCAGGAGTCCAGCGCCCTCGACGACCTGACCGTGTCCCTGGCCGCCGAGACCACCGGCCGGCTGCGCGGACTCGACGCCCGGCAGGCCCGCGCCGAACGCGACGCCGTGCTCGACGAGCTGGGCCTCACGGCCCTCGCCTCCCGGCCGCTGCGCAAACTCTCCGGCGGCCAGCGCCGGCTCGCCTGCTTCGCCGCCGCGCTGGTGGGGGAGCGGCCTCTGCTGGTGCTGGACGAGCCCACCACCGGCATGGACCCCGTCGCCCGGCGTGCCGTGTGGTCCGCCGTCGACCGGCGTCGCGCCGAGCACGGCACCACGGTGCTGCTGGTCACCCACAACGTCATCGAGGCCGAGACCGTGCTCGACCGGGTCGCCGTGCTCGACCGCGGCCGGGTCATCGCCTGCGACACCCCGAACGGCCTGAAGGAACAGGTCGCCGGGGAGGTCCGGGTGGAGCTGGTGTGGCGCGAGGCCGCGCCGCTGCACGTGCCCGAGGTCGCCGCGCTGCGCGACCGGACCGTCGAGTCCGGCCGCCGCTGGACCCTGCGGCTGGCGCCGGAGGAGGCCCGCACGGTCGTCGCCACCGTCACCGGCGGCGCCGCCTTCGCGGCCCTCGACGACTTCACACTGGCCACGCCCAGCCTGGAGGACGTCTACCTGGCGCTGGGCGGCGCCGTGCGACAGGGACTGGTGAA
The DNA here is from genome assembly GCA_014649355.1 of Streptomyces althioticus. Lineage (GTDB taxonomy): Bacteria > Actinomycetota > Actinomycetes > Streptomycetales > Streptomycetaceae > Streptomyces > Streptomyces althioticus. The sequence continues at coordinate 129,253 of BMSW01000003.1, read as the reverse complement.
GGCGTGAGCACACGGGCCGTGTCATCCGTACGGAACGGGGCGACCTCCGGAGCGGCTCCGGACGGATCTCCGAGCGAAGGGGAGCAGCACGACGTGAGTGTCGTACCCGCCGGCGCCCTGCCGGCCGGCGTCCTGACCGCGGAGGAGGCCGCCCCGCCGCGGCCCGCCGCGCTCGGCCCCCGCGCACGGCTGTGGCCGTCCCTGGCGGCCGTGTACCGGGCGCAGCTGTCCCGGGCCCGGGTGGCGCGGATCCCGCTGCTGTTCGTGGCGACGTTCCAGTCGGTCGGGATCATGATCCTGATGCGCGGGGTCGTCGACGGCGGCGGTGAGGCCCGCGCCGTGGTGGCCGGCTCGTCCGTGCTGGTCGTCGCCTTCGTCGCGCTCAACCTGCTCGCCCAGTACTTCGGCCAGCTCCGCGCCAGCGGCGGACTCGACCACTACGCCACCCTGCCCGTACCGCCCGCGGCCGTGGTGCTGGGCGCGGCCGGCGCCTACGCGTCGTTCACCGTCCCCGGCACCGTCGTGACCGCCGTCTTCGGCTGCGTCCTGTACGGGCTGCCGCTCGCCCACCTGTGGATCCTCGCCGCGGTGATCCCGCTGGCGGGCGCCGCCCTCGCCGGGCTCGGCGCGGCCCTCGGCCTGCTCGCACCCCGCCCCGAACTCGCCACCCTCCTCGGCCAGCTGGGCATGTCCGCGGCGCTGCTGCTCGGCGTGCTGCCGCCGGAGCGGATGCCGGAGATCGTCCGCCTCGCCCGCGACCTGCTGCCGTCCACGTACGGCGTCGAGGCCTTCGCCCGGACCTTCGCCCCGCACCCCGACTGGGCCCACGTCCTCGCCGACCTCGCCGTCTGCGGAGTGGTCGGGGTGATCTCGCTGGCCGTGGCGACCTGGGCGTACCGCAGGGCCGCCGTCCGGTGACGCGGCCCACAGCGACGCCTGGCACGATGGCAGGGTGAGCGCACCTCTGACACCCCCGCCACCGCACGACCCCTCAGCGCGCGACCCGTGGCAGCCGCCCTCCGGCGCCCCCGCCGGCGGCGCGCACCGCTACGACGGGAAGCCCGGCCACGCCGCGTACCCCCGGCACGGCTGGTGGCACGACGAGGACGGCCCGGGGATGGCGAAGGAGATCCGCGAGGCGGCCGTGGCGGCCGTGGCGGTCGCCCTCGGCGGGGTGCTGCTCGGGGTGCTGTGGTGGTGGCTCGCGCCGCGCGTGCCGCTGGTGGGCGACGCGTCCGGTGACGCCTGGGTGGTCTACCTCAAGGATTCCGAGGGCGAGCAGAGCATCGGCGTGGACGGCACGTTCACGCTCGTCGCCCTGGGCTGTGGCGCGCTGAGCGCCCTGGCGGTCTTCCTCTTCCGCCGGCGCGGCGGTGTCCCGCTGGTGGTGGGGCTGGCGGTCGGCGGGCTGCTCGGCTCGCTGCTGGCCTGGCGGCTCGGCGTGTGGCTCGGCCCCACCCAGGACGTGATCGCGCAGGCGAAAAGCGTCGGCAAGGGCGTCACGTTCGACGCCCCGCTGAAGCTGAACGCGAAGGGCGCGCTGCTGGCGTGGACGTTCTCGGCGCTGGTGTTCCACCTGGGCCTGACGGCGCTGTTCGGCCCGCGCGACCCGGAGGAGTGGCTGCCGCCGGGCGAGCAGCAGCCGCCCCGGTGAAGGCGCCGGGCGCCACGTCCCCGGTCAGGCCGGGCGCCGCCCGTGGTTGGCCCGCCGCTTCCTGATCCGCCACCTGCGTTTACGCGTCCGCTTCGACATACCTTCCGTACATAGCCGAGGCCGCGGGGGCCGTCGAGGTACGGAACAGGCCGCGTCAGACCCGGCCGATCGGGGCCAGGACCGCCGATGTCAGGTGCGCCAGGTCGGTGGGGGCGAGCTCCACCTCCAGGCCGCGGCGGCCGGCCGAGACACAGATCGTCTCGTGGCGGGTCGCCGACTCGTCCAGCACCGTCGGCAGCTTCTTGCGCTGGCCCAGCGGCGAGATGCCGCCCCGCACGTACCCCGTGGTGCGCTCCGCCAGCGCCGGGTCGGCCATCGACGCCCGCTTGCCGCCGGCCGCCGAGGCCAGCGCCTTCAGGTCGAGCTGGCCCGCCACCGGCACCACCGCCACGGTCAGGGCGCCGTCGACGTCCGCCACCAGCGTCTTGAAGACGCGGTCGGGGGAGACGCCCATCGCCTCGGCCGCCTCCTCGCCGTAGCTCGGGTGGGCGGGGTCGTGGTCGTAGGCGTGCACCGTGAACGGCACCCCGGCGGCGGTGAGCGCCACCGTGGCGGGCGTGCCGTTGGACTGCTGCTTCTTGGACTTCTTGGCCATGCCGGTCGTCGCTCCGCAAGCGTCGGTACGCGTGAGCACGCGTCAGTTGAGACTCGTCGGCGCCCGCGTCAGCTCCGACGCGGGCAACGACGGAAGACTACGGATGATCGCCGTCTCCGTGCGAAGCAGTTTCAGCTCGTCGCGCAGCCGCGACGCGGTGTCCGGCGCCTGGAGCAGCCGCTGCCGCGTCGGCGTGTCCAGCATCATCGCGGCGGCGACCAGGTACGAGACCACACTGGGCTCGTCCGGGAGCTCCGCGTCCGAGGTCAGCGACCGCTCCCGGGCCCCCGCCAGCCGCTTCTGGTACTGCCGGAACGCCCGCAGCACGCCCTCCGCCAGCGGCCCCGCCTCCTCGCCCGGGTCCTCCTCCAGCGGCTCCAGCTCCGCCGTGAGGAAGGGACCGGAGGCGTCCACCGACAGCAGCCGCACCCGGGTCGTGCCGGTCGCCAGCACCTCGAAGGTGCCGTCGGGCCGTTCCCGGATCGTCGCCGCGTCGGCGATGCACCCCACCTTGTGGAACGCGTGCAGCGGGTCCGCGCCGAAGCCGGCCGCCGGGCCCCGCTCGGGCACGGCCGTGGGGTCGGGCAGCCCGGGGGCGCTCGGCGCCACCTCGTGGCCGTCCCGGATCGCCGCCACGGCGAACTGCCGTGGCTCGTCCTCCGGTGTCTTGAGCAGCTCGCGCATCATGGCGCGATAACGCTCCTCGAAGACGTTGAGCGGGAGCACGAGCCCCGGGAACAGCACCGTGTTCAGGGGGAAGAGCGGAAGCCGGACGGTGGTCACGTCGCAAGAGCCTAATGGTCGCGGGGCTCCGGCCGTCCGCGCCGTTCGCTCCCCGGACGCCCGGACCGGGCGCCGGAGGCGTCCGTTCCGGTGGATTCGGAGCCCGACGCCACCGCCAGCAGCACGTCCTGACGGACCTCCAGGAAACGCCCGAGCGGGTCGTCGGCGTCCCGGTCCCAGGGGAACGAGGTGGCGTACGGGCCGGTCAGCCGGAACTGCTCCAGCGCGTCCCGCCGGCGTCCGAGCCGGACCAGGACGTGGGCGAGGAGGTTGCGCAGCTCGGCCGGCCACGGCTGGGCCGACGGCAGCCGCGCGGACAGGGCGGCCGCCCTGTCCGCCGCCGCGTCGAGCCGCGCCCGCTCGACCGCCGGACCGCAGCCGTCGGTGAGATAGCCGAACGCCGCACGCAGCGGCAGCGCCTGGGTGAGCGAGCCCTCCGGCGCGTCCTGCGCGGCCGTCTCGGCGAAGTCGAAGCACTCGCGGTGCGAGCCGTGCCAGGAGGACGCCAGGTAGCGCAGGGCCGCCACATGGCAGCCGTGGTGGTGCGGGGCGCGGCGCACCGCCGCCTCCCACAGTTCCTCGAAGTACGTGTGGCCGGCCCGCGCGCCGCGCGCGTGGTCCAGGGCGAGACGCCAGGGCACCGGGTCGCGGTGGTCGGCGCGGGCGGCGGCGGTGATCAGCGGGCTCACCTCGCGCAGCAGCTCGGCGCGGGCCGGGGAGTCCCAGGCCCGGTCCACCGCGCGCTGGGCGTCCACCAGCAGCGCGTCCGGGTCGCGCGGGGCGCGGTCGCGCCAGGCGTCCAGCCACTCGGGCCGCGACCGCGCGAACGCGGCGAGCCGGCGCACGTAGCGGTCGCGGTGCTCCCAGGCGGCGCGGCGGCGGGTGGCGACGAGCAGTTCGGCGGCGGGAGCGGGGTCGCCGGCGGCGGCTCCGACCAGGGCGCGGCCGAGGGCGTCGTCCGGAGCGTCGAGGAGGACCTCGTCGTCGGCGGGCAGCGTGGCCTGGGCGGGGGGCGGCGGGGTGCCCGTCCGCCTGCCCCGCACCCGGGACGTGCGGGTGAACGCGTGCAGCAGAGCCATGGTGTCGACCATTGAAAGACCGCAGGTCACGGGTGCGCCAGGGTCCACGCGGAAGTTGTGGAAAGTTGTACGGGAGTTGGTCAAGGGGCGGCAAAAATCGGGGTTGCTCGGGGCGCGGTGGGTGTTGTGGGCCACGCCTGTCACACGGAACCCGTGTCCGGGCGGACGTCGCGCAGTTCCCCGCGCCCCTGGGGGTGACTTGTGTGTCGCGCGTTCACCTGTCCCGGCGGTCGCCTTCCGTTGCGCAGTTCCGCGCGCCCCTGTTGCTAGGTGCGGCGCAAGGTGCGGGTCGCGCCTGCTGCCACCGTGGTGGCCAGGATCCAGCCCAGGAGGATGAACGCCGCCGACAGCCACTGCCAGCCGCCGCGCATCTGCCAGAAGCCCGCCTGGCCCAGGTCGATCACCGGGAGCAGCAGGTCCAGTGCGAACAGCGCCGGGTTCCAGTCCGGGTGCTCGCCCGCCTTCAGCGGCGGGTGGTCCGCCCGGGCGAAGGCCAGCGAGCCGGCCGCCCACAGCACCGCCATCCACACCGCGGCCCGGCCCGGACGGTACCCGTAGGCGACCGTCCAGTCCTGCGCGTACCCCCACAGCTTCGCGGCGAGCGGCAGGCTCTCGCGGCGCCGCCGCTGCTTGGCCAGCAGCACCTCACGGGCGTCCTCGTCCGCCCCGCTCTCCCGCAGCACCGCCGCCAGCCGCTCGTACGGCTCCGGGGTGTACTCGGCGCTCGCCGCGTCCACCCAGCGCAGCCGCAGCGCCAGCGGGAACGGGCCGCGCGGCACCAGGTTCTCGTAGGTGAAGCCGCCCATGTGCAGCCGTCCCGGGCCCGGCCAGCTGTCCGCCCGGTCCATCAGGTTCACCACACGCGCCCCCGACAGCACCACCCGACCGCGCGCCGGCCGTTGCCCGAGGAACCGCAGTTCCGGCGTCTGCACCCGGCGCAGCGTCAGTTCCTGCTCGTCGGTGAGGGTGAACTCGGCCCCCTCGAAGTCGACCGCGTCCCCGAACCGCCCGTCGTCCAGCCGGATCCCGCCCTCGCACTCGAACTGCTGGACGCGCGTGCCCCGCGCGGGCGTCATGCCGCTGCGGGCCTGCGATCCCACCCCGGCCGGGGTCAGGTACAGCGAGCGCTCCACGGTCAGCTGCGGCGCGTTCAGCGCGAGCCGGGCGCGCGGGTTGACCAGCCGGGCGCCGCGCAGGCTCAGCGAGACGCCGATGGTCGCGCCGCGCAGGCTCAGCTCGCCGTACGACTCGAGCATCTCCGCCTGGAGGTCCTGGCCGACGCTCATGCCGTCCCCGGCGATGGAGCGGCCGCTGCGGTCGCGGTGCACGACCGCCTGGTTGAGCAGCAGGTCCGTGCCGATCCGGGCGTCGGTGAGCCGTATGCCGCCGAGGAAGCGGCAGCGCGGCAGGTGCAGATCGCCCTCGGTGTGCAGCCGGGCGGCCTCCAGCCGGGGTATGGAGCAGTCCACCAGCCGCATCGTCGTGAACCGGGCCTCCGGCAGCAGCACGTCCCGCTCGAAGCGGCAGCCGCGCATCTCCACGTACGGCACGACGGTGCCCCCGGCGAGGTCCAGCGGGCCGCTGATCCGCACCCCGACCAGCTTCAGCGACGAGACGCGGCCGGCCAGCGCGGGCGGGCCGTCCAGCAGCAGCCAGCACACCACGCGGGCCCGCACCGTCCGCTCGGGGCCCCAGGGGTGCCCTCCGTGCGGATCGTCGACCAGCGCGTCGCCGGAGCTCAGGTCGTACACGCTGCCGTTGCGGAAGGCCTGCCACATGCCCGCCTCCGCGGCGGTCAGGTCCTCCGGCGGCTCGCCGTCGCGCGGTCCCGCCCCCTCGGCCACGGAACTCCCCTCCTCCTCATTACTCACCGGTTCATCGCGTCGTACAGCCGTTCATGCCCGGTACGGTGACGTGCTGAACACGGAAAGTGAAGAAGATGTTGAAAACGAGTGCGGACCGTCACGAGAAGGGTGACGTATCAGCCACTGGAACAGGCGGACGTGCTCCGGGACGGGTCTGAGAGAATTGGGTACGTGATCTCGCGAATCGACCTGCGCGGCGACGTCCTCCCCGAGGGCCCCGCCCTGCGTGACCTGCTGCCCCGTGCCGACTTCGACGTCGCGGCCGCCCTGGAGAAGGTGCGGCCCATCTGCGAGGACGTGCATCATCGCGGCGACGCGGCGCTGATCGACTTCGCCGAGCGCTTCGACGGCGTGAAGCTCGACCAGGTCAGGGTGCCCGCCGCCGCGCTGGAGCGCGCGCTGGAGGAGCTCGACCCGGCCGTGCGCGCCGCCCTGGAGGAGTCGATCCGCCGGGCCCGCCTCGTCCACCGCGCGCAGCGCCGCACCACCCACACCACCCAGGTCGTGCCGGGAGGCACCGTCACCGAGAAGTGGGTGCCGGTCGACCGCGTCGGGCTGTACGCGCCGGGCGGCCGGGCCGTCTACCCGTCCTCCGTGATCATGAACGTGGTCCCCGCCCAGGAGGCCGGCGTCCCGTCCGTCGCCCTCGCCTCCCCGGCCCAGGCCGACTTCGGCGGGCTGCCGCACCCGACCATCCTCGCCGCGTGCGCGCTGCTCGGCGTCGACGAGGTGTACGCGGCCGGCGGCGCCACCGCCGTCGCGATGTTCGCGTACGGCACCGAGTCCTGCCCGCCGGCGAACATGGTGACCGGCCCCGGCAACATCTGGGTCGCCGCCGCCAAGCGCTACTTCACCGGGAAGATCGGCATCGACGCCGAGGCCGGGCCGACCGAGATCGCGATCCTCGCGGACTCCACGGCCGACCCGGTGCACGTCGCCGCCGACCTGATCAGCCAGGCCGAGCACGACCCGCTGGCGGCCGCCGTCCTCGTCACCGACTCCACGGACCTCGCGGACGCGGTCGAGAAGGAGCTGAAGCCGCAGGTCGAGGCCAGCAAGCACGTCGACGAGCGGATCGCGCCGGCCCTGGCCGGCCGTCAGTCCGCGATCGTGCTGGTCGACGGCGTCGAGGAGGGCCTGCGGGTCGTCGACGCCTACGGCGCCGAGCACCTGGAGATCCAGACCGCCGACGCCGCCGCGGTCGCCGAGCGGGTGCGCAACGCGGGCGCGGTCTTCGTCGGCCCCTGGTCCCCGGTCTCCCTCGGCGACTACGCGGCCGGCTCCAACCACGTGCTGCCCACCGGCGGCTGCGCCTGCCACTCCTCGGGCCTGTCCGTGCAGTCCTTCCTGCGCGGCATCCACATCGTCGACTACACGGAGGACGCGCTGGCCGAGGTCGCGCACACCGTGGTGACGCTGGCGGAGGCGGAGGACCTGCCCGCGCACGGCGCGGCGATCAAGGCCAGGTTCGGCTGGAAGGTGCCCGAGAACAAGTGAGCGACGTGAGCATCGACGACCTCCCCGTGCGGGACGAGCTGCGCGGCAAGTCCCCCTACGGCGCGCCCCAGCTGGACGTCCCCGTACGGCTGAACACCAACGAGAACCCCTACCCGCTGCCCGAGCCGCTGGTCGAGCGGATCGCCGAGCGGGTCCGCGAGGCCGCCCGGAACCTCAACCGCTACCCCGACCGGGACGCGGTCGAGCTGCGCACCAGGCTGGCCGAATACCTGACGAAGACCACCGGCCACCCGGTCGCCCTGGAGAACGTCTGGGCGGCCAACGGCTCCAACGAGGTCATCCAGCAGCTGCTGCAGACCTTCGGCGGGCCCGGCCGCACCGCGCTCGGCTTCGAGCCGTCGTACTCGATGCACGGCCTGATCGCGCGCGGCACCGGCACCGGCTGGATCTCCGGCCCGCGCAACGAGGACTTCTCCCTCGACCTGCCCGCCGCCGAGAAGGCGATCGCGGAGCACCGGCCCGACGTCGTCTTCGTCACCACCCCCAACAACCCCACCGGCAACGCGGTCCCCGCCGACACGGTGCGCGCCCTGTACGGCGCCGCGCAGGCCGCCAGGCCGTCGATCGTGGTCGTCGACGAGGCGTACGTGGAGTTCAGCCACGGCGACTCGCTGCTGCCGCTGCTCGACGGACGCCCCCACCTGGTGATCTCCCGCACCATGTCCAAGGCGTTCGGCGCCGCCGGACTGCGCCTCGGCTACCTGGCCGCGCACCCCGCCGTCGTCGACGCCGTCCAGCTGGTGCGGCTGCCGTACCACCTGTCGGCGGTCACCCAGGCGACCGCGCTGGCCGCCCTCGAGCACACCGACACCCTGCTCGGCTACGTCGAGCAGCTGAAGGCGGAGCGGGACCGGCTGGTCGCCGAACTGCGCTCCCTGGACTACGAGGTGACCGACTCCGACGCCAACTTCGTCCAGTTCGGCCGCTTCCAGGACTCCCACGCCGTATGGCGGCAGATCCTCGACCGGGGCGTCCTGGTCCGGGACAACGGCGTACCGGGATGGCTGCGGGTCACCGCGGGCACCCCGGCCGAGAACGACGCGTTCCTCGACGCGGTACGTGAGATCAAGAAGGAGCACAGCGCATGACCCGCGTAGGACGCGTGGAACGCACCACCAAGGAAACCTCCGTGCTCGTCGAGATCGACCTCGACGGCACCGGGAAGACCGAGATCTCCACCGGGGTCGGCTTCTACGACCACATGCTCGACCAGCTCGGCCGGCACGGTCTGTTCGACCTCACGGTGAAGACCGAGGGCGACCTGCACATCGACTCCCACCACACCATCGAGGACACCGCCCTCGCGCTCGGCGCCGCCTTCAAGCAGGCGCTCGGCGACAAGGTGGGCATCTACCGCTTCGGCAACTGCACGGTCCCGCTGGACGAGTCCCTCGCCCAGGTCACCGTCGACCTCTCCGGCCGCCCCTACCTGGTGCACACCGAGCCCGAGAACATGGCGCCGATGATCGGCTCCTACGACGTGACGATGACCCGGCACATCCTGGAGTCCTTCGTCGCCCAGGCGCAGATCGCCCTCCACGTCCACGTGCCCTACGGGCGCAACGCCCACCACATCGTGGAGTGCCAGTTCAAGGCCCTCGCCCGGGCCCTGCGCTACGCCTCCGAGCGCGACCCGCGCGCGGCCGGCATCCTGCCCTCCACGAAGGGCGCGCTGTGAACGGACTGTCCACCGTCCTGATCGTCGTCGGCCTGTTCTTCGTCGGAGGGATCATCTCCTTCGTCAAGCAGAAGATGCCCACGAGCCTGATCACGCTGATGTCCGTCGGCGCCGCGCTGTGCATCGTCACGGGCCTGCTGCAGATGGAGGTGTGAGACCTTGAGCACCACCAGGAAGGTCGTGGTCTTCGACTACGGCTTCGGCAACGTCCGCTCCGCCGAGCGCGCCCTCGCGCGCGCCGGGGCCGACGTGGAGATCACCCGCGACTTCGACAAGGCGATGAACGCCGACGGGCTGCTGGTGCCCGGCGTCGGCGCCTTCGCCGCCTGCATGAAGGGCCTCAAGGAGGCCCGCGGCGACTGGATCGTCGACCGCCGCCTGGCCGGCGGCCGCCCCGTCATGGGCATCTGCGTCGGCATGCAGATCCTCTTCGCCCGCGGCATCGAGCACGGCGTCGAGGCGGAGGGCCTCGACGAGTGGCCCGGCTCAGTCGAGCCGCTCCAGGCCGACGTCGTCCCCCACATGGGCTGGAACACCGTGGACGCCCCCGAGGGCTCCCGGCTGTTCTCCGGCCTGGACGACGACGCCCGCTTCTACTTCGTGCACTCCTACGCCGTCCACGACTGGTCGTTCGAGGTCACCAACGCGGCGATGGAGCCCCCGCTCGTCACCTGGACCACCCACGGCAAGCCCTTCGTGGCCGCCGTGGAGAACGGCTCCCTGTGGGCCACCCAGTTCCACCCCGAGAAGTCCGGCGACGCCGGTGCCCAGCTCCTCACCAACTGGATCGGAACCCTGTAGAGACATGGCCACCCTCGAACTCCTCCCCGCCGTCGACGTCCGCGACGGCCAGGCCGTCCGCCTCGTGCACGGCGAGTCCGGCACCGAGACCTCCTACGGCTCGCCGCTGGAGGCCGCGCTCGCCTGGCAGCGCTCCGGCGCCGAGTGGCTGCACCTGGTCGACCTGGACGCCGCGTTCGGCACCGGTGACAACCGCGAACTGATCGCGGAGGTCACCAGGGCGATGGACATCAAGGTGGAGCTGTCCGGCGGCATCCGCGACGACGACACCCTCGCCGCCGCCCTCGCCACCGGCTGCACCCGCGTCAACCTCGGCACGGCCGCCCTGGAGACCCCCGAGTGGGTCGCCAAGGTCATCGCCGAGCACGGCGACAAGATCGCCGTCGGCCTCGACGTACGCGGCACCACCCTGCGCGGCCGCGGCTGGACCCGCGACGGCGGCGACCTCTACGAGACGCTGGAGCGTCTCGACAAGGAGGGCTGCGCCCGGTACGTCGTCACCGACATCGCCAAGGACGGCACCCTCCAGGGGCCCAACCTGGAGCTGCTGAAGAACGTCTGCGCCGCCACCGACCGCCCGGTCGTCGCCTCCGGCGGAGTGTCCTCGCTGGACGACCTGCGGGCGATCGCCGAGCTGGTGCCGCTCGGCGTCGAGGGCTCCATCGTCGGCAAGGCCCTGTACGCCAAGGCGTTCACCCTGGAAGAGGCCCTGGAGGCTGTGTCCCGATGACGTCGGAAGCCGTGCGGCGCGTGCAGAGCGGGAACCCCTGGGAGGAGACCCTCGGCTCGGCGCGCGCCGTCGCGGCCGGCGACCTCGTCCTGGTCGCGGGCACGACCGCGTTCCGGGGCGACGTGCTGTACGGGGAGGGCGACCCCTACGAACAGGCCAAGGTGGCCTTCACCGTCGCGCTGGAGGCGATCGCGGAGTTCGGGCTCGACGCCGGGTCCGTGATCCGCACCCGCATCCATCTCGCCCACGCGCGGGACGTGGACGAGGCCTGCCGCGCGCACAAGGAGCTGTTCGACGCGGTCCGACCGGTCACCACGCTGCTGGTGGTCGAGGGCTTCGTCGACTCGCGCGTACTGGTCTCAGTGGAACTCGAAGCATTCAGAGGAGCCGTGGATTCATGACCCTGGCGGTCCGAGTCATCCCCTGCCTGGACGTGGACGGCGGCCGGGTCGTCAAGGGCGTCAACTTCCAGAACCTGCGCGACGCGGGCGACCCCGTCGAGATGGCGAAGGTGTACGACGCCGAGGGCGCCGACGAGCTGACGTTCCTGGACATCACCGCGTCCTCCGGCAACCGCGAGACCACCTACGACGTGGTCCGCCGCACCGCCGAGCAGGTGTTCATCCCGCTCACCGTGGGCGGCGGCGTGCGCACCGCCGACGACGTCGACAAGCTGCTGCGGGCCGGCGCCGACAAGGTGGGCGTGAACACGGCCGCCATCGCCCGGCCCGACCTCATCCGGGAGATCGCCGAGCGGTTCGGCCGCCAGGTGCTCGTCCTCTCCGTCGACGCCCGGCGCACCGAGGGCGGCACCTTCGAGGTCACCACGCACGGCGGCCGCCGCGGCACCGGCATCGACGCCGTCGAGTGGGCGCACCGCGCCGCCGAGCTGGGCGCCGGCGAGATCCTGCTGAACTCCATGGACGCCGACGGCACCAAGGACGGCTACGACCTGGAGATGATCGCCGCCGTGCGCAAGCACGTCACGGTCCCGGTGATCGCCTCCGGCGGCGCCGGCAAGCTCGCCGACTTCCCGCCCGCCGTCGCCGCCGGCGCGGACGCGGTCCTGGCCGCCTCGGTGTTCCACTTCGGCGACCTGCGCATCGGCGAGGTCAAGCAGACCCTCAGGGACGCCGGCCACCCGGTGCGGTGAGCCTCAGCCGAGCGGCTGCGTGAGCTGGATCAGATTGCCGACCGTGTCGTCCAGCAGCGCGGTCAGCACCGGGCCCTGCTTCTCCGGCTCCCGGACGAAGTGGACGCCCTCCCCGCGCAGCCGCTCGAACTCCGCGCGCAGGTCGTCCACCGAGAACACGATCGACGGCAGCCCCGCCTCGCGCACCGCGCGGCGGTAGGGCTCCGCGATCGGCCCGTCACCCGGCTCCAGCAGCAGCTCCAGGTCCGGCTGGGCGCCCTCGCGCGCGCCCACCGTGACGAACGGCTTGCCGCCGCCCGGGTCCACATGGGTGCGGGTCTCGAAACCGAGCACCCCGGTGTAGAAGGCGTGCGCCTTGGCCACGTCCTCCACGTACACACTCGTCATGGCGACCTTGATCACGAGCCGTGCCTTTCCGGAGCCGAGCCGATCAGATGCCGAGCTGCTTGGTGGCGCGCAGCTGGGCGATCGCGTTCTCGTCGCCCTCCAGCTCCACCTTCGCGGCGCCCTGCCGGCCGTACGCGAACAGCACCAGCTCCGACGGCTCCCCGGTCACCGTCACCACCGGCGCCCCTCGGCGCGCCACCGCCGTCTGCCCGTCCGGGCGGCGCAGCACCAGACCGGTCGGCACCCCGCGGCCCATCAGCCGCGCCGAGCGCTCCAGCCGCGACCACAGGGCGTCCTGGAACACCGGGTCCAGCTCGCGCGGCGTCCAGTCCGGCTGCGCCCGGCGGACGTCCTCGGCGTGGACGTAGAACTCGATCACGTTCGACATCTCGTCGACCTGCTTGAGCGAGAAGGGGGAGAACCGCGGCGGGCCGGTGCGGATCAGCCCGATCAGCTCGTCGTACGGCTTGGCCAGGAACTCCGCCGTCACCCGCTCCAGCCGCGACGCCAGCTGCTTCACCAGGATGCCGCCCGCCGCGTCCGGACGGCGCTCGCGCACCACCACGTGCGCGGCCAGGTCCCGGGTGGTCCAGCCCTCGCAGAGGGTGGGCGCCTCCGGTCCGGCGGTCTCCAGCAGGTCGGCCAGGAGGAGTCGTTCACGCTTGGCATGGGTCGACATGCCAGCCAGCCTACGGCGGGCCGTCACGTCCGGACAGTGGACGACCGCGCGGAGGGACCGGGGACGCGCGGCAGAATGGACCCATGACCAGCACCCCCCGGCCCAGCGGCCTCGACCCCGAGATCGCCGCGCGCCTCAAGCGCACCCCCGACGGCCTCCTCCCGGCGATCGCCCAGCAGTACGACACCGGAGAGGTGCTGATGCTGGGCTGGATGGACGACGAGGCGCTGCACCGCACCCTCACCACCGGCCGCTGCACCTACTGGTCGCGCAGCCGCCAGGAGTACTGGGTCAAGGGCGACACCTCGGGCCACTTCCAGTGGGTGAAGTCGGTCGCGCTGGACTGCGACGCCGACACCGTGCTGGTCAAGGTCGACCAGGTGGGCGCCGCCTGCCACACCGGCGACCGCACCTGCTTCGACGCCGACGTGCTGCTGAAGGACGCCGGCACCGGCGTGCCCGCCGACGGTCAGTAGGGTCTGCCGCCATGGACCTCGAGACGTTCCGCAAGCTCGCCACCGACCGCCGGGTCATCCCGGTCACCCGCAAGCTCCTCGCCGACGGCGACACCCCGGTCGCGCTCTACCGCAAGCTCGCCGCCGAGCGGCCCGGCACCTTCCTGCTGGAGTCGGCGGAGAACGGGCGCTCCTGGTCCCGCTACTCCTTCGTGGGCGTCCGGTCCGCCGCCACCCTCACCGAGCGCGACGGACAGGCCCACTGGGAGGGCACCCCGCCGGTCGGCGTGCCCGTCGACGGCGACCCGCTCGCCGCGCTGCGCGCCACCCTCCAGACCCTGCACACCCCGCGCGACCTCGCCGAGGACCTCGGCCTGCCGCCCTTCACCGGCGGCCTGGTCGGCTACCTCGGCTACGACATCGTGCGCCGCCTGGAGAAGATCGGCCCCGGCGAGCGGGACGACCTGAAGCTGCCCGAGCTGACCATGCTGCTCACCAGCGACCTCGCCGTCATGGACCACTGGGAGGGCTCCGTCTGGCTGATCGCCAACGCGATCAACCACAACGACCTGGAGACCGGCGTCGACGAGGCCTACGCGGACGCCGTGGCCCGCCTCGACGCCATGGAGGCCGACCTCGCCCGCCCGGTCGCCCAGCCCCCGGCCGCGCTGCCGCCGTCCGAACTGCCCGCGTACACCGCGCTGTGGGGCGGCCCCGACTTCCAGGAGGCCGTCGAGGACGTCAAGGAACGCATCCGCGCCGGCGAGGCCTTCCAGGTCGTCCCCTCCCAGCGGTTCGAGACGCCCTGCACGGCGAGCGCCCTGGACGTCTACCGGGTGCTGCGCGCCACCAACCCGTCGCCGTACATGTACCTGTTCCGATTCGACGGCTTCGACGTGGCCGGGTCGTCCCCCGAGGCGCTGGTGAAGGTCGAGGACGGGCAGGCCATGGTCCACCCCATCGCCGGCACCCGGCACCGCGGCGCCACTCCGCAGGAGGACTAGGCGCTCGCCGACGAACTGCTCGCCGACCCCAAGGAGCGCGCCGAGCACCTGATGCTCGTCGACCTCGGCCGCAACGACCTCGGACGGGTCTGCGAACCCGGCTCCGTCGAGGTCGTCGACTTCATGTCGATCGAGCGCTACTCGCACGTCATGCACATCGTCTCGACCGTCACCGGACGGGTCGCCGCCGACCGCACCGCCTTCGACGTGCTCACCGCGTGCTTCCCGGCCGGCACCCTCTCCGGCGCGCCCAAGCCCCGCGCGATGCAGATCATCGACGAGCTGGAGCCGTCCCGGCGCGGCCTGTACGGCGGCTGCGTCGGCTACCTCGACTTCGCCGGCGACTCCGACACGGCCATCGCCATCCGCACCGCCCTGCTGCGCGACGGCACCGCGTACGTGCAGGCCGGGGCGGGCGTCGTGGCCGACTCCGACCCGGTCGCCGAGGACACCGAGTGCCGCAACAAGGCGGCCGCCGTGCTGCGCGCCGTCCACACCGCGAACCGCCTGGGTGACGGCTGACACAGCCCCCCGGATGCCGCGCGGGCCGGGTGCGGGGCCATAGTGGAGTGCGTGACTGCCGTACCCAGCCCCCGTCCCGAGCCCGCCGGCCCCTCCCGGACCGGCCGTACGAGCCTCGCCGCCGCCCTGCTGAGCGGCGCCCTCGGCGCGGCCGTGACCCTGCTCGCCACCCGGCAGGAGTGGTCGGAGGGCACCGCGACGGTGGCCGGCGGCGCGTTCCCGCTGACCGCCCAGGGCAGTGACGTCACCGGCGTACCGGCCGCCCTGGCCGTCGTCGGACTCGCCGCCCTGGTCGCCGTCTTCGCCGTGCGCCGCGCCGGACGGCTCGCCGTCTCCGCCGTGCTCGCCCTCTCCGGGGCCGGCACGGTCGCCGCCGCGCTGCTCGGCGCGTCCGACTCCACCGCCCTCGACGAGAAGGCCGCGCAGGCCTCGGGCGACGCCTCCGCGACCGTCGGCGCCCTCTCCCACACCGCCTGGCCGTACGTCGCCGCCGTCGGCGGACTGCTGCTGCTCGTCGCCGGACTGCTCGCGCTGCGCTACGGACGCCTGTGGCCCGCCATGTCCGGCCGCTACGAGCGGGGCGGCGCTCCCCGCCCGCGCCGGGCGGCCGCCCCCGCCGACCCGGACCGCCCCGAGGAGCTGTGGAAGGCACTCGACCGGGGCGAGGACCCCACCGGCGCCTGAGCCGCGCAACCCGCCCACGGCCGACCCCGGCGCACGGCGCCCCGGCGTGTGCGGGACAATGGGGACGAGCGTCCCGCTCACCCACGCACACGGCAACGAGGAGCAAGCAATGGCGGGCAGCAGCCACGGTCACACCCCGGCCGCCTGGACCGGTGTCATCATCGCCTTCATCGGTTTCTGCGCCGCGGGCGCGTTCATGGTGATGGCCCAGCCCGTGGGCTTCTGGGCCGGCATGGGCGTCGTCGTCCTCGGCGGCGTGGTCGGCGCCGTCATGCGCTCGATGGGCCTCGGCCAGCCGAAGAGCGACCACCCGGTGCACGCGACCACCGGCGACCGCGAGCCGGCCCGCGCCCAGGGCTGAGCCCCGCGGACCACTCCGTACGGGGGCGGCGGCCGGCCGTGAGCCGGAGCCGCCCCCGCGGTGCGTCCGGGGGACAATGCGTTCCGTGAACGCCCCGAGCCCCCACGCGGTCCCCGGCCGGGCGGCCCGGCTGGCCGTCCCCGCCGGCCTGCTCGCCGCCGTGACCGCGGCCTTCGCCTACGTCGCCGCCGTCGACCCCAACGAACCCGGGCACTACCCGGTCTGTCCGCTGCTCGGCCTCACCGGCCTGTACTGCCCCGGCTGCGGCGGACTGCGCAGCGCCCACGCCGTCGCCCACGGCGACCTCGCCGCCGCCCTCCAGGCCAACGCCCCCGCCGTCCTCGGCTACGCCGCCTTCGCCGTGCTGTGGACCGTCTGGGTGATCCGCGCGGCGCGCGGCCGGCCGGTGCGCCTCGACCCGCCGCCCGCGGTGCTGTGGACGGCCGGCGGCCTGCTGCTGGCCTTCACGGTGCTGCGGAACACGCCGTTCGGCGGCTGGCTGCACCCGTGAACGAGTGGTGATCGTCCAGGTGCTGGACGTCGCCACAGGCGGATGCGGGGCATTCGCCCTGCTCCGGATACCATCGCAGGGACCAGCCAAGCCCGACCGTCAGGAAGGGGGCCGCTCGCGTGAGTGTGCTCGACGAGATCATCGACGGAGTCCGTGCCGACCTCGCGGAGCGGCAGGCGCGCGTCAGCCTCGACGAGCTCAAGGAGCGCGCGGCCAAGGCCCCCGCCGCCAAGGACGGCGTGGCCGCCCTGCGCGGCGACGGCGTCAAGGTGATCTGCGAGGTGAAGCGCTCCAGCCCGTCCAAGGGCGCGCTCGCCGCGATCGCCGACCCGGCCGCCCTCGCCGCCGACTACGAGGCGGGCGGCGCCGCCGTCATCTCCGTCCTCACCGAACAGCGCCGCTTCGGCGGTTCGCTGGCCGACCTCGAGGCCGTCCGCGCCAAGGTCGACATCCCGGTGCTGCGCAAGGACTTCATCGTCACCTCGTACCAGCTCTGGGAGGCCCGCGCGTACGGCGCCGACCTGGCGCTGCTGATCGTGGCCGCCCTGGAGCAGTCCGCCCTGGAGTCGCTCATCGAGCGCGCCGAGTCGATCGGCCTCACCCCGCTGGTCGAGGTGCACGACGAGGACGAGGTGGAGCGGGCGGTCGACGCGGGCGCCAAGGTCATCGGCGTCAACGCGCGCAACCTGAAGACCCTCGAGGTCGACCGCGGCACCTTCGAGCGGGTCGCCCCCGAGATCCCGGCGCACCTCGTGCGGGTCGCCGAGTCCGGCGTGCGCGGTCCGCACGACCTGATCGCCTACGCCAACGCCGGGGCGGACGCCGTCCTGGTCGGCGAGTCCCTGGTGACCGGCAAGGACCCGAAGACGGCGGTCGCCGACCTGGTCGCCGCGGGCGAGCACCCGGCCCTCCGGCACGGCCGCTGAGACCTCGCTAGGCTGACCCCCGATGACGCTCTCCCGACTCGCACGAGGCTGCCGGCCCCGCGGCTGCCGCGCCCCGGCCCGCCGGGTCCACGGCCGCAGGGTCCGCTACGTCATCGGCGACGAACCGGGCCAGGTGAACGGCAGGCGATGGCAGCGCCCCTCCAGGGGCGCGGGGAACTGCGCGACCAGCCACGACGGACCCGCAGCGGCCTGACAACCCCCCCGCCCCGACAAGGGGCGCGGGGAACTGCGCGACAGGCCACAACGGGCCCGCGGCCGACGAACAGCCTCGCCCCCGACAGGGGCGCGGGGAACTGCGCGACGAGCCACGACGGCCCGCGGCCGACGAACCACCCCGCCCCCACGGCGCTCAGTGTCGTCCACACACACTCACCGTGAGGTACACCCATGCCCAGCACTTTCTTCATCCCCGACCCGGAGGGTCAAACCCCCTCCGCCGAGGGCTACTTCGGCGCCTTCGGAGGCAAGTTCATCCCCGAGGCCCTCGTCGCCGCCGTCGACGAGGTCGCCGTCGAGTACGACAAGGCCAAGTCCGACCCCGAGTTCGCCCGCGAGCTCGACGACCTCCTGGCCCACTACACCGGCCGCCCCAGCGCCCTCACCGAGGTCCCCCGCTTCGCCGAGCACGCCGGCGGCGCCCGCGTCTTCCTCAAGCGCGAGGACCTCAACCACACCGGCTCGCACAAGATCAACAACGTGCTCGGCCAGGCCCTGCTCACCAAGCGCATGGGCAAGACCCGTGTCATCGCCGAGACCGGCGCGGGACAGCACGGCGTGGCCACCGCCACCGCCTGCGCCCTGTTCGGCCTCGAGTGCACGATCTACATGGGTGAGATCGACACGCAGCGCCAGGCCCTCAACGTGGCCCGCATGCGGATGCTCGGCGCCGAGGTCGTCGCCGTGAAGTCCGGCAGCCGCACCCTCAAGGACGCCATCAACGAGGCGTTCCGCGACTGGGTCGCCAACGTCGACCGCACCCACTACCTGTTCGGCACCGTCGCGGGCCCGCACCCCTTCCCCGCGATGGTCCGCGACTTCCACCGCGTCATCGGCGTGGAGGCCCGCCGCCAGCTGCTGGAGCAGGCCGGCCGGCTGCCCGACGCCGCGATCGCCTGCGTCGGCGGCGGCTCCAACGCCATCGGCCTGTTCCACGCCTTCATCCCCGACGAGGGCGTCCGCCTCGTCGGCTGCGAGCCCGCCGGACACGGCATCGGGACCGGCGAGCACGCCGCCACCCTCACCGCCGGCGAGCCCGGCATCCTGCACGGCTCCCGCTCCTACGTCCTCCAGGACGACGAGGGCCAGATCACCGAGCCGTACTCGATCTCCGCGGGCCTCGACTACCCGGGCATCGGCCCCGAGCACGCCCACCTCAAGGACAGCGGCCGCGGCGAGTACCGCGCGGTCACCGACGACGCCGCCATGCAGGCCCTGCGCCTGCTGTCGCGCACCGAGGGCATCATCCCGGCCATCGAGTCCGCGCACGCCCTGGCCGGCGCCCTCGAGGTCGGCCAGGAGCTGGGCAAGGACGGGCTGATCGTCGTCAACCTGTCCGGGCGCGGCGACAAGGACATGGACACCGCGGCCCGCTACTTCGGGCTGTACGACACGGACGCCGAGGTCGAGGACAACGCCTCCGGCACCGCCGAGATCGAGGGGGACGCCAAGTGAGCGGGAACGTGCGACTGCTGAGCGACACCCTCGCCGCGGCGAAGGAAGAGGGCCGGTCCGCCCTGATCGCCTACCTCCCGGCCGGGTTCCCGACCGTGGACGGCGGCATCGAGGCGGTCAAGGCGGCGATCGAGGGCGGCGCCGACGTCGTCGAGGTCGGGCTGCCGCACAGCGACCCCGTCCTGGACGGCCCGGTCATCCAGACCGCCGACGACATCGCCCTGCGCGGCGGGGTGCGCATCGCCGACGTGATGCGCACGGTGCGCGAGGCCCACGCGGCCACGGGCGCGCCGATCCTCGTCATGACGTACTGGAACCCGATCGACCGCTACGGCGTGGAGCGGTTCACCGCCGAGCTGGCGGAGGCCGGGGGCGCCGGGTGCATCCTGCCCGACCTGCCGGTCCAGGAGTCCGCGCTGTGGCGCGAGCACGCCGAGAAGCACGGGCTGGCCACGGTCTTCGTGGTCGCGCCCAGCAGCAAGGACGAGCGGCTCGCCGAGATCACCGCGGCCGGCAGCGGCTTCGTCTACGCCGCCTCCCTCATGGGCGTCACCGGCACCCGTGAGTCGGTCAGCTCCCAGGCCGAGGACCTGGTGCGGCGCACCCGCGCCACCACCGACATCCCCGTCTGCGTCGGACTCGGCGTCTCCAACCCGGCGCAAGCCGCGGAGGTCGCCCGGTTCGCCGACGGGGTGATCGTCGGCTCGGCCTTCGTGAAGCGGATGCTGGACGCGTCCGACGACGCCGCGGGCGTCGAGGCCGTCCGCGCTCTCGCCGGTGAGCTGGCCAAGGGCGTGCGCGGACAGGTGTGACCGCACCGGCCGGCCGTCCGCGGCGGGCCGCCGGGGTCCCTCGTACGGGTGGTCCTGGGACCGGGGAGGCGCTGGGCGCCTCCCCGGTTCGTTCTGCGGGGTGTGAGCGACAAGAACCGTGAGGGAAAGCGCACCGCCCGGGAGCGGATGGCGGCAGAGCGCGAGAAGCAGAAGACGGCGGAGAAGCGGCGCCGCACCCTGATCGTGGGCGCGAGCGTGGTCTGCGTCCTGGGACTCGCGGCGGTGATCGGCGTCGTCGCGGCCAACTCCGGCGGGGACGACGAGAGCAAGGCGTCCGGCCCGGTGGTGGCGCCCTCGGGGGCCCAGGGCAAGGACGGCCTGGCCATCCCGGTCGGCAAGGAGGACGCCAAGGCCACCCTCACGGTCTGGGAGGACTTCCGCTGCCCCGCCTGCAAGTCCTTCGAGCAGAACTACCGCTCGACGCTGAACGAGCTGACCGAGGCCGGCAAGCTCAAGGTCGAGTACCACCTGGTCACGCTGATCGACGGCGGCCTCGGCGGCAGCGGCTCGCTGAACGCGGCCAACGCCGCCGCGTGCGCCCAGGACGCGGGGAAGTTCACCGCGTACCACGACGTGCTGTTCGAGAACCAGCCGATGGAGAGCGACGACGCCTTCTCCAGCGACGACAAGCTGTTCGACCTGGCGAGCAAGGTCGACGGGCTCGACACCCCGGAGTTCCGCACCTGCGTCGAGGACGGCACGCACGACAGCTGGGTGGTCAAGTCCAACGAGGCCTTCCAGAAGGGCGGCTTCAGCGGCACCCCGACGGTGCTGTTCGAGGGGCAGAACATCTACCAGGACCGCTCCATGACCCCCGAGAAGCTGAAGCAGATGGTCGAGGAGGCCGACAAGTCCTGAGGGGCCTGTCCCCGAGGGGCCTGTTATGGAGCCGTAGCCGGGCTGCCTGCCGTACGGGCGGTCCGGCACGGTAGCGTCGGTCCTGCCATGGAACTTGCCTACATTCCCAGCCCGTCGAGCGGGGTGCTGTACCTCGGCCCCGTTCCGCTGCGCGGCTACGCGTTCTGCATCATCATCGGCGTCTTCGTTGCCGTCTGGCTCGGCAACAAGCGCTGGATCGCCCGGGGCGGGCGGGCCGGCACGGTGGCGGACATCGCTGTCTGGGCCGTGCCGTTCGGCCTGGTCGGCGGCCGGCTCTACCACGTGATCACGGACTACCAGCTGTACTTCAGCGAAGGCCGTGACTGGGTGGACGCCTTCAAGATCTGGGAGGGCGGCCTCGGCATCTGGGGCGCGATCGCCCTGGGCGCGCTCGGCGCGTGGATCGGCTGCCGCCGCCGCGGCATCCCGCTGCCCGCGTACGCCGACGCCATCGCCCCCGGCATCGCGATCGCCCAGGCCATCGGCCGCTGGGGCAACTGGTTCAACCAGGAGCTGTACGGGCGGGCGACCGACCTGCCGTGGGCCGTGGAGATCACCTCCTCCGCCGACGGCCGGATGCCGGGCACCTACCACCCGACCTTCCTCTACGAGTCGCTGTGGTGCGTCGGCGTGGCGCTGCTGGTCATCTGGGCCGACCGCCGCTTCACGCTCGGACACGGCCGCGCCTTCGCGCTGTACGTCGCCGGGTACTGCGCGGGCCGCTTCTGGATCGAGTACATGCGGGTCGACGAGGCCCACCACATCCTCGGCCTGCGGCTGAACAACTGGACGGCCCTGCTGGTCTTCCTGCTGGCGGTGCTCTACATCGTGCTGTCCGCCCGCAAGCGTCCGGGCCGGGAGGCCGTGGTCGAGCCGGGCGCCGGCGACGGCGAGGGCCCCGCGGCCGACACGAAGAAGGCCGGCGGCGACGCGACCGGGAAGGACGCCTCCGCCGAGGACGCCCCCGCCGAGGACGCGACGACGGACGACGCCACGGACACCGACGACGCCGGGAAGCCCGGGAAGCTCGACAAGCCCGGGAAGCCGGACGAGCCCGAGGCGTCCGGCGAGCCGGAGGACGCCGAGGAGCCGGAGGGGTCCAAGGACGGGGCCGGGTCGGCCAGGAAGGGCTGACCGCCCGACGTACGCACGCCGAGGGCGCCCGGGGACACCCCGGGCGCCCTCGCCGCGTCCGGCCCGCTCACCGCTTGTGCGCCAGCGCCAGCGTCCGGTGCGCCGCCGTCACCACCGCCGCGTCCACGAACGTGCCGTCCGGCAGCGCCTGCGCGCCCTGCGTGGCGGCCGCCGCCTTGAGGACCGTCTCCGCCTGCTCGATCTCCCGTTCCGTGGGCAGATAGGCCCGCTCGATGACCGGGAGCTGGCGCGGATGGATCGCCGCCCTGCCCAGGAAGCCCAGGGCGCGCCCGCGCACGCAGGACGCCTCCAGGCCCTCCAGGTCGCGGATGTCCGGGTGCACCGACTGGGCGGGCGGGGCCAGCCCCGCCGCGCGCGCCGCGACCACCACCCGGGCCCGGCACCAGTCGAGCCCGGCGTCCTCGCGCACCCCCAGGTCCGCCCGCAGGTCCGCCTCGCCGAGCGTGATCCCGCGCAGCGCCGGGTGCGCGGTGGCCACGGCGTGGGCGTGCTCGACGCCCAGCGCGTTCTCCAGCAGCGCGTACAGGGGCGGGGAGCCGCCGCGCGCGGAGACGGCCCGGCGGGCGACCCGCACCACGTCGGACGGGGAGGACACCTTCGGCAGCCGCAGCCCGGACAGGCCCGGCGCCGGGGCCAGCGCCGCCACGTCGGCCGGCCCCCAGGGCCCGGCGAAGGCGTTGACGCGGACGTGCACCGGCACCGGCTGCGGGTCGCGCAGCAGCTCGGCGGTGGCCGCGCGGGCGTAGGCCTTGCGGTCCGGGGCGACCGCGTCCTCCAGGTCGACCACCACCACGTCCGCCCCCGCCGTGAGCGCCTTCGCGACCACGTCGGGGCGGTCGCCGGGGGCGTACAGCCAGGTCAGCGGGACACTGCTCATACCGCGCCCTCCGCCCGCAGCTCCGCCAGGTCGGCCGGGGTGAGGCCCAGCTCGGTCAGCACCTCCTCGGTGTCCGCGCCGTGCGGGCGGCCCGCCCAGCGGATCGCCCCCGGGGTGGCGGACAGCCGGAACAGCACGTTCTGCATGCGCAGCGGTCCCAGCTCCGGGTCGTCGACCGTGGTGACGGTGGAGAGGGCCTGGTACTGCGGGTCCGCCATGACGTCCCGGACGTCCTGCACGGGGGCGACGGCCGCCTCCGCCTTCTCGAACGCGGCCAGCACGTCGGCGCGGCTGTGGCGGGCGATCCAGCCGCCGACCGCCTCGTCCAGCACGTCCGCGTGCCGGGCCCGGCCCTCGCCGGTGGCGAACCAGGGCGCCTCGATCAGGTCGGGGCGGCCCACGAGGACCATCACCCGCTCGGCGATCGACTGGGCCGAGGTGGAGACGGCGACCCAGGTGCCGTCGGCGGTGCGGTAGGTGCCGCGCGGGGCGTTGTTCTGCGACCGGTTGCCGGTGCGCGGCTGGACGTACCCGAGCTGGTCGTACCAGGTGGGGTGGGGGCCTAGAGCGGCGAGGATCGGCTCGATCAGCGCGGTGTCGACGACCTGGCCCCGGCCCGTGCGGTCGCGGGCCGCGAGCGCCGTCATGATCGCGTACGCGGTGGTGAGGCCGGCGACGGAGTCGGCCAGGCCGAACGGCGGCAGGGTCGGCGCCCCGTCCGGCTCGCCGGTGAGCGCGGCGAAGCCGCTCATCGCCTCGGCGAGGGTGCCGAAGCCCGGCCGGTGCGCGTACGGGCCGAACTGGCCGAAGCCGGTGACCCGCGCCAGCACCAGCCGGGGGTTGGCCGCGGACAGCTCGGGCCAGCCCAGGTCCCACTTCTCCAGGGTGCCGGGCCGGAAGTTCTCCACGACGACGTCGGCGGTGCGCACCAGGCGCAGCAGCGTGTCCCGGCCGCCCGGGGCGGACAGGTCGAGGGTGATGGCCCGCTTGTTGCGGCCGAGCACCTTCCACCACAGGCCGACGCCGTCCTTGGACGGCCCGTGGCCGCGCGAGGGGTCGGGCTTCCTCGGGTGCTCGACCTTGACGACGTCGGCGCCGAAGTCGCCGAGCAGGGTGGCCGCGAGGGGGCCGGCGAAGAGGGTGGCGAGGTCCAGGACGCGCAGGCCGGCCAGCGGCGGAGCGGCGTGCGGTGCGGCGAGGTCCGGTTCGGGGGGAGTCATGGGCGGGACGCCTCCAGATGGGTGAGACGGGCCAGGGTGTCGAAGCCGGTGCCGTCGAAGTCGCCGACGGAGGTGGCCAGACGGTTCTTCAGCGGGCCCGTCCAGCGTTCGGGGAGCGCGCGGGGCGAGCCGGCGAGCAGCCCGGCGACGCCGCCGGCGGTGGCGCCCACCGAGTCGGTGTCCCAGCCGCCGGACACCGCGCGGCAGATCGAGGCGGTGAAGTCCCCGTCGGCATGGGTGAGGGCGGCGGCCAGCAGGGCGGTGTTGGGGACGGCGTGCACCCAGTGGTGGGTGGCGCCGTGCCGTTCGTGCAGCAGGTCGACGACGGTGTCGAAGTCCCGGTGCTCGCGGGCCAGCCCCACGGCGTCACGCACGGCCCGGGCGAGCCGGGCGCGGGGCGGGACGACGGTGAGGCCGGTGCGCAGACAGGCGTGCACGTCCCGCTCGCCGCCCGCCGCGGCGGCGACGACGGCGGCCGTGAACATGGCCGCGTAGACCCCGTTGGCGGTGTGGGTGAGGGCGGCGTCCCGGTAGGCCTGTTCGGCCGCGGCGCCCGGGGCGCCCGGGTTGGTCCAGCCGTGCACGTCGGCGCGGATCAGGGCGCCGATCCACTCGCGGAACGGATTGCGGTGGCGGGCGGTCAGCGGCGGTTCGAGCCCGCAGAGCAGGTTGCGGTAGGCGACGCGCTCGGCGGTGAAGGTGCGGCCCGCGGGAAGCTCGTCGAGCCAGACGCGGGCCACGTCCGCGGTGGTGAAGCGGCGGCCGTGGCGGCGCAGCACCAGCAGGCCGAGCAGCGGGTAGTTGAGGTCGTCGTCCTCGGGCATGCCGTCGATGTTCTCGGCGAGGGAGGTGGGGGCGGAGCGCCGGTTCCAGGGGTGTTCGGCCAGCAGCTCGGCGGGGACGCCCCGGGCGGTGAACCAGCCGTTCAGCGGCCAGTTGCCGGCGGCGCGGGCCAGATCGCGGATGGCGGCGAGCGGGAGTTTCTCCACCGGCTTGCCCAGCAGGCAGCCGGCCGCGCGGCCGAGCCAGGCCGCCTCAAGCCGCGCCTCGAACACGGGCCCGTCCCAGGCGGCCGGGGCACCGGGGGAGAGGGGCCACTCGGGGCACAGCGCCTGGATCGCGCCGAGGTCGGAGGGCTCGTCGTCGGCGAGCGCGCCCGGCAGCTCGGCCAGCTCGTCCAGGAGGTCGCAGGCCAGCAGCCGGAGGTAGCGGGAGACCGGGCGGGGGGAGGCGCCTGCGGTGAGCGGGGCCGGAGGACCGCCCGCCGCGTGCCAGCGGGCGGCGACCGCCGACGCCTCCCGGCCGTCCAGCGCGGCCTGGCGCAGTTCGTGGCCCACGAGGTCCTCGGGTTGGACCCAGGTCAGTCGGAGCATCCGGCGCCTCCGAGCCGCGCGAACGCCCGCTCGTGGGCGCGGCGGCGCTCCACGTCCCGGGCGAAGACCTCGCGGGCCACCGCGGTGAGCGTGGCGGCCGGCTCCCACAGGTCGAGGCGGCTGGCCTCGGCGACGGTCTTGGCCCACTCCTCGGGCACCGGGGAGCCGAGCGCGCCGGTCACCGCACCGGCCATCGTGGCGATGGAGTCGCAGTCGCGGCCGTAGTTCACCGCGCCCAGCACCGCGTGCCGGAAGTCGCCGCGGGCGGCCACCACCATGCCCAGCGCGACCGGCAGCTCCTCGATCGCGTGCAGCCGGGAAGGGCGCCGGGCGCCCAGCGAGGGGGAGCGGTAGTCGGGGCCGACGGTGTCGTACGGGGCGACCGCCTCGCGCAGCGGGCGCAGCGCCGACTCGGCGTCGGTGTGGCGCGAGGCCTCCTCGCAGACCTTCTCGACCGCCTCCCGGGTGCCGTCCTTGGCCAGGGACAGGCACGCGGCGACGACGGAGTCCGGGGTCGCGTCCGGCGCGCAGGCCGCGGCCACGGCCGCCGCGAACACCCCGGCCGCCTCCCTGCCGTACGACGACTGGTGGGCGCCCGCCACGTCCAGGGCCTCGGCGTACGCGGCGGCCGGGTGGGCGGCGTTGACCAGGCCTACGGGGGCCATGTACATCGCGGCGCCGCAGTTGACGATGTTGCCCACGCCCGCCTCGCGCGGGTCGACGTGACCGTAGTGCAGCCGGGCCACCAGCCACTTCTCGGCGAGGAAGATGCGGTGCAGCGGGATCGTCTCCGCCTCCAGCTCCGGGATCCAGCGCGGGTGCGTCATCAGGTCCGGGACGAGGTGGCCGGCGACCGCGTAGGCGTCGAGGTGGTCGCGGACGCGCGCGTACACCCGGACCAGCGCGTGGGTCATCAGGGTGTCGTCGGTGACGTGCCCGTCGCCCTTGTGGTACGGCGCGATCGGCCGGGCGGTGCGCCAGTCGTCGCCGTGCCACGGGCCGACGATCCCGCGGACGCGGCCGCCGTGGCGCTCGGTGATCTGCTCGGGGGAGTACCCCTCGACCGGGCCGCCGAGGGCGTCGCCGACGGCCGCCCCGACCAGCGCGCCGGTGATCCGCTCGTCCAGGGAGGGGGTGTTTTCGGTGTCTTCGTGCGTCATGCCGGGATCATCCTCCGGGGGCGGTCGGTCGGGCGGCTTCCAGCAGTCCGGCGAGTTCCACCAGGTCCGTCCCGGTCAGCCGGGGGAGCACGCAGCCGGACAGGGTGCGGCAGCTCTCCCGCCAGGACGCGGGGATCGCGGCGCTCCCGCCCAGCGCGCCGGTGAGGGCGCCGGCCAGGGCCGGGGCGGAGTCCGCGACCCGGGAGAGACAGGCCGCCGCCGGGACCGCCTCCGCGATCCGGCCGCGGGCGGCGGTGGTGAGGGCGAGGGCGACGGGGACGGTCTCGGCGGCGGCGACGCCGTAGCTGTAGACGTGGTCGACGATCTGGTGCTCCAGCGGCGGCACCAGGGCGAAGGCGCTGTCCGCGTCCGCCGCGAGCGCCAGGGCGTGCCGGGCGTTGCGGCCGATCTCGGTGTCCTCGGGCAGCTCGGCGCAGGCGGCGGCCGCGCAGGCGTCCGGGTCGGCCCCGGCGAGCGCCAGGGACACGGCGGCGGCCATGGCGCGGGCGCCGTGCACGCCGTCGCCGTCCTGGGTGTAGCGCGCGTCGAACTCGGCGAGGTCGGCGGCGGCCCGGGGGTCGCCCGGGTGGGCCACGGCCAGCACGCAGGCCCGGACGCAGGCGGCGTCGTCGAAGTAGTGCGGGTTGTCGTGGCCGGAGGCGGGCGGGCGCAGGCCGGTGGCGAGGTTGCCGAGTCCGGCGCGCACGGAGATGCGGGCGCGCAGCGGCAGCACGGCGGACTCCGTCTCGGGGGCCCGCTCGGTGGCGGCGGCGACCTCGGCCGCGACCGCGTTCCAGGTCAGGTCGATGGCGGCGCGGGTGCGGCGCTCCCGGCTGAGGTCGCCGAGCACCATGTCGTCGCCCGCGCGCAGCACGGCCTCGGCGGCGAACGCGGCCCACTCGGCGTCGTCGGACGGGCCGAGGCGCAGCGGCTCGGGGGGCTGGTTCAGGGCGATGGGGACCGGGAGCGTGGTGGTGGCGTTCTGCTCGGCGAAGGTGTCCAGCTCGCGGGTGAGGCGGCGGGTCCACTCGGGCATGCGGGCGGCGCGGTGCCGGGCGGCGGGCCAGCCGGCGGCGTCCCCGGCGGCGAGCCCGAGGAGCAGGCCCTCGACGGCCGCCCGGGGCGGACGGGGTGCGGGTGCGGGCGCGTCGGCCGTGCGCGGCGCCGGGGCCGGGCCGTCCTGCCCGGGTGCGGGGGCGAGGGTGTCGTCGGTGACGGGGGCGGGGGTGGTGGAGGTCATGTGGGGGTCTCCGGGGTCAGCAGGTCCGCGATGTCGAGGACGTGGTGGCCGGCCATGGCGGGCAGACAGGTGCCGCGGGCCGGGGTGATGGCCGCGGCCCAGCGTTCGGGGACGGCGGCGACACCCTGGGTCGCCCCGGCCAGCGCGCCGGCCACGGCCGCCGTGGTGTCGGCGTCGCGGCCCATGTTCACGGCGGTCAGCACCGCCTGTTCGAAGTCGCCGTCGGCCGTCGCGTAGGCGCCGAAGGCCAGGGCGACCGCCTCCGGGGCGAGGTCGGTCCAGGGGTAGCCGCCGATCACCACCGCGGCGCGGACCGCCCGCTCGCCGCGGTGGGCGGCGGTGACCGCGCGGCGCAGCGAGCGGGCGGTCCAGGAGTCCTCCGGCACCACCGCGAGCGCTGAGGCCACGACCGTGACCACCGGCGCCCCGGCCATGGCCGCCGCGACGCCCGCCGCGACCGCCCGGCCGCCGTAGATGCCCTCCCCGTCGTGGCTGACCGAGCCGTCGATCGCCGCGAGCCGGGCCGCCTCGTCGGGGCGCCCGGCCGCGTGCACGCCGTACGGCGCGGCCCGCATCGCCAGCCCGTCGCTCCAGGCGTGGCGGTGCTGGGCGGAGATGGGCGCGGCCAGGCCCCGGCGCAGGTTCTCCAGGGTGCCCCGCTCGCTGAAGCCGGCGCCGCGGAAGGGGCCCTCGGCGCGGTCCGCGATCCACTCGTGCCAGGCCGCCTCGACGTGCGCGGGGGTGAGCGCGGAGCCGTGGCGGGCGGCCAGCAGGCCCGAGAAGATCGCGTACTCGGTGTCGTCGGTGCCGGCCGGGGGATCGCACACGTAGTCCGTGACGCGGCCCCACTTCGCGCGGATCTCGGAGGGCTTCATGTTCTCGGCGGGGGCGCCCAGCGCGTCGCCGACGGCCAGGCCGAGCAGCGCGCCGCGGGCCCGTGCGCGGAGCCCGGGCGCGTCCCCGGGCGCGGGCGGGGAGGGGATGCGGGCGGTCGATGCCATACGCGGCTCTCCTCTCAGGCGCGCCCCGTGGGGCGCCGGCCCTTTGCGGAACTGTCCCCGGTGCCGTGTCCGCCGCAGCCTCGTGCGCGGGAGCATCACCCGGACGAGATGCGCGGGGCGTCCGAGCGGACCGGGGCGGGGGGCAAAAGCGCTGGTTAGCGCAGCCTTTCCTTGCTGGCGGGGGGTTCCGTCCAGGCGTAGACTGGGCAGCGTCGAAAATTGGAATGAGTCCAAATCGCATACGCGAGGGCGTCCGGAAGCGAGGGCGCCCGCAGAGTCCAGGGGGACCCGCATGGCCATCATCGAGACCGAGGCGACGCTCCACGAGGCGCACCGCGACAACCACACCCACCGCGACGTCAACGGGGGATGGCTGCGCCCCGCGGTGTTCGGCGCCATGGACGGGCTGGTCTCCAACCTCGCCCTGATGACCGGCGTCGCGGGCGGCGCCGTCGGCCAGCAGACGATCGTCCTCAGCGGCCTCGCCGGACTGGCCGCCGGCGCCTTCTCCATGGCCGCCGGCGAGTACACCTCCGTGGCCTCCCAGCGCGAGCTGGTCCAGGCCGAACTGGACGTGGAGCGCCGGGAGCTGCGCAAGCACCCCAAGGACGAGGAGGCCGAGCTGGCCGCGCTCTACGAGTCGCGCGGCGTCGAGCCCGGCCTGGCCCGCGAGGTCGCGCGGCAGCTCTCCCGCGACCCCGAGCAGGCGCTGGAGATACACGCCCGCGAGGAACTGGGCATCGACCCCGGCGACCTGCCCTCGCCGACCGTCGCCGCGGTCTCCAGCTTCGGGTCCTTCGCGCTGGGCGCGCTGCTGCCGGTCCTGCCCTACCTGCTCGGCGCGAGCAGCCTGTGGCCGGCCGTCCTGGTCGCGCTGCTCGGGCTCTTCCTGTGCGGGGCCGTGGTGGCGAGGGTAACGGCGCGCTCCTGGTGGTACAGCGGTCTGCGGCAGCTCGCCCTCGGCGGCGCGGCGGCCGGTGTGACGTACGCCCTGGGGTCGCTTTTCGGAACCGCCGTAGGATGACCTCTTGCGTCTATGCGGAGCGTCGCATAAACAATCATTACTCGCTGGTTTCGAATGTGTGACCAGTGGGCATGAGCCGTACGCGCTGCAGGCAACGAGGCCGACGGCGTGCCCGGCGGAGGAGACGAAGAGGCCTCTTCCCGCCATCGGGCCGACGGACACCGATCTGTCCGGACAAGCCCCTCACAGCTCGCGTCGGCGGGCGCGGAACCCCACCGCGACCCAGGGCGACGTCCGCATGCTGGAACGCATTTTCCCGGTTCCCGAGAATCGTTCCATCATGTAACCTGCACGAAATTTAGCCACGCAGAGGGCCAACGTCGTCCCTCGGCACTTGCACAGATGCCAATTGACGACGACGGGAGAGCCGATGCGTACGCCGCGCCAGCCGTCCCAGCATTCCTCGAACGACCGCGCGAGCTGGTCGTTCATGGATGCTCGCCCTGCTGCGCAGGGTATGTACGACCCCCGCAACGAGCACGACGCCTGCGGCGTCGGCTTCGTCGCCACCCTCACCGGCGAGGCGTCCCACGCCCTGGTCGACCAGGCCCTCACCGTCCTGCGCAACCTCGAGCACCGCGGCGCCACCGGCTCCGAGCCGGACTCCGGCGACGGCGCGGGCATCCTCTCCCAGATCCCGGACGCCTTCTTCCGCGAGGTGGCCGGATTCGAGCTGCCCGCGGCGGGCGGCTACGCCGTCGGCATCGCCTTCCTCCCCGAGGAGGGCACCGACGAGGCCGTCGCCCGCATCGAGGAGATCGCCGCCGCCGAGGGGCTCACCGTCCTCGGCTGGCGCGAGGTGCCGGTCGCGCCCCAGCTGCTCGGCGCCACCGCCCGCTCGACCATGCCGGTCTTCCGTCAGCTCTTCGTCACCGACGGGACCAGCACGGGCATCGCACTGGACCGCAAGGCGTTCGTGGTGCGCAAGCGCGCCGAGCGCGAGGCGGGCGTCTACTTCCCGTCGCTGTCCGCGCGGACCATCGTCTACAAGGGCATGCTGACCACCGGCCAGCTCGAGCCCTTCTTCCCGGACCTCTCCGACCGCCGCTTCGGCTCCGCGATCGCGCTGGTCCACTCCCGGTTCTCCACGAACACCTTCCCGTCGTGGCCGCTCGCCCACCCGTACCGCTTCGTCGCGCACAACGGTGAGATCAACACCGTCAAGGGCAACCGCAACTGGATGCGCGCCCGTGAGTCCCAGCTGATGTCGGACCTGTTCGGCACGGGCAAGGACCTGGAGCGGATCTTCCCGGTCTGCACGCCCGACGCGTCCGACTCCGCGTCCTTCGACGAGGTGCTGGAGCTGCTGCACCTGGGCGGCCGTTCGCTGCCCCACTCGGTGCTGATGATGATCCCGGAGGCGTGGGAGAACCACGACTCCATGGACCCGGCCCGGCGCGCCTTCTACCAGTACCACTCCACGATGATGGAGCCCTGGGACGGCCCGGCCTGCGTCACCTTCACCGACGGCACCCAGGTCGGCGCCGTGCTCGACCGCAACGGCCTGCGACCCGGCCGCTACTGGGTCACCGACGACGGCCTGGTCGTCCTCGGCTCCGAGGTCGGCGTCCTGGACATCGACCCGGCGAAGGTCGTCCGCAAGGGCCGCCTCCAGCCCGGCCGCATGTTCCTCGTGGACACCGCGGAGCACCGCATCATCGAGGACGACGAGATCAAGTCGCAGCTCGCCGCCGAGCACCCCTACGAGGAGTGGCTCGAGGCCGGCGAGATCGAGCTGTCCGACCTGCCCGAGCGCGAGCACATCGTGCACACGCACGCCTCGGTCACCCGCCGCCAGCAGACCTTCGGCTACACCGAGGAGGAGCTGCGCGTCCTCCTCGCGCCGATGGCCAAGACCGGCGCGGAGCCCATCGGCTCCATGGGCACCGACTCCCCGATCGCCGCGCTCAGCGAGCGCCCGCGGCTGCTGTTCGACTACTTCACCCAGCTGTTCGCGCAGGTCACCAACCCGCCGCTGGACGCGATCCGCGAGGAGCTGGTGACCTCCCTGCGCTCCTCCCTCGGCCCGCAGGGCAACCTGCTGGAGCCGACGGCCGCCGCGTGCCGCAGCGTCACGCTGCCCTTCCCGGTGATCGACAACGACGAGCTGGCCAAGCTCATCCACATCAACGCCGACGGCGACATGCCCGGCTTCAAGGCCGCGACCCTCTCCGGCCTGTACCGGGTGGCCGGCGGCGGCGAGGCCCTCGCCGCCCGCATCGAGGACATCTGCGCCGAGGCCGACGCCGCCATCGAGAACGGCGCCCGGCTGATCGTCCTCTCCGACCGGCACTCCGACGCCGAGCACGCGCCGATCCCGTCGCTGCTGCTCACCGCGGCCGTCCACCACCACCTCATCCGCACCAAGCAGCGCACCCAGGTGGGTCTGCTGGTCGAGGCCGGCGACGTCCGCGAGGTCCACCACGTCGCCCTGCTCATCGGCTACGGTGCCGCCGCGGTCAACCCGTACCTGGCCATGGAGTCCGTCGAGGACCTGGTCCGCGCGGGCACCTTCCTGCCGGGCGCCGAGCCCGAGCAGGCCATCCGCAACCTCATCCACGCCCTGGGCAAGGGCGTCCTGAAGGTGATGTCCAAGATGGGCATCTCCACCGTCGCCTCCTACCGCGGCGCGCAGGTCTTCGAGGCCGTCGGCCTGGAGGAGTCCTTCGTCGAGAAGTACTTCAACGGCACCACCAGCAAGATCGGCGGCGTCGGCATCGACGTGATCGCCAAGGAGGTCGCCGCCCGCCACGCCAAGGCGTACCCCGCCTCCGGCATCGCCCCGGCGCACCGCGCGCTCGACATCGGCGGCGAGTACCAGTGGCGCCGTGAGGGCGAGCCGCACCTGTTCGACCCGGAGACGGTCTTCCGCCTGCAGCACTCCACGCGCGCCGGCCGCTACGACATCTTCAAGAAGTACACGGAGCGCGTGAACGAGCAGTCCGAGCGGCTGATGACGCTGCGCGGTCTGTTCGGCTTCAAGCCGGGCCGCAAGCCCATCCCGGTCGAGGAGGTCGAGCCGGTCTCCGAGATCGTCAAGCGGTTCTCCACCGGCGCCATGTCGTACGGCTCCATCTCGCAGGAGGCGCACGAGACCCTCGCCATCGCCATGAACCAGCTGGGCGGCAAGTCCAACACCGGTGAGGGCGGCGAGGACCCGGAGCGCCTGTACGACCCGGCCCGCCGGTCGTCCATCAAGCAGGTCGCCTCCGGCCGCTTCGGCGTGACGTCCGAGTACCTGGTCAACTCCGACGACATCCAGATCAAGATGGCCCAGGGCGCCAAGCCCGGCGAGGGCGGCCAGCTGCCCGGCCACAAGGTCTACCCGTGGGTCGCCAGGACGCGTCACTCGACGCCGGGCGTGGGGCTCATCTCCCCGCCGCCGCACCACGACATCTACTCCATCGAGGACCTCGCCCAGCTGATCCACGACCTGAAGAACGCCAACCCCCAGGCGCGCATTCACGTCAAGCTGGTCTCCGAGGTCGGCGTCGGCACCGTCGCCGCGGGCGTCTCCAAGGCCCACGCGGACGTCGTGCTGATCTCCGGCCACGACGGCGGCACCGGCGCCTCCCCGCTGACGTCGCTGAAGCACGCCGGCGGCCCCTGGGAACTCGGCCTCGCCGAGACGCAGCAGACCCTGCTGCTCAACGGCCTGCGCGACCGCATCGTCGTCCAGACCGACGGCCAGCTGAAGACCGGCCGTGACGTCGTCATCGCCGCGCTGCTCGGCGCCGAGGAGTTCGGCTTCGCGACCGCGCCGCTGGTCGTCTCCGGCTGCGTCATGATGCGCGTCTGTCACCTGGACACCTGCCCGGTCGGCATCGCCACCCAGAACCCGGTGCTGCGCGACCGCTACTCCGGCAAGGCCGAGTACGTCGTGAACTTCTTCCGGTTCATCGCCGAGGAGGTCCGTGAGCTCCTCGCCGAGCTGGGCTTCCGTTCCATCGACGAGGCCGTCGGCCACGCCGAGGTGCTCGACGTGACCCGCGCGGTGAACCACTGGAAGGCGCAGGGCCTGGAGCTCGAGCCGCTGTTCCACGTGCCCGAGCTGCCCGAGGGCGCCGCCCGCCACCAGGTGGTCGGCCAGGACCACGGGCTGGAGAAGGCGCTCGACAACGAGCTGATCAAGCTCGCCGCCGACGCGCTCTCCGTCTCCGGGGCCGAGGACGCCCAGCCGGTGCGCGCCCAGGTCGCCATCCGCAACATCAACCGCACGGTCGGCACCATGCTCGGCCACGAGGTGACGAAGAAGTTCGGCGGCGCGGGCCTGCCCGACGACACCATCGACATCACCTTCACCGGCTCCGCCGGCCAGTCGTTCGGCGCCTTCGTGCCGCGCGGTGTCACGCTCCGCCTGGAGGGCGACGCCAACGACTACGTCGGCAAGGGCCTGTCCGGCGGCCGGATCGTCGTCCGCCCGGACCGCGGCGCCGACCACCTCGCCGAGTACAGCGTCATCGCGGGCAACACGCTCGCCTACGGCGCCACCGGCGGCGAGATGTTCCTGCGCGGCAAGGTCGGTGAGCGGTTCTGCGTCCGCAACTCCGGCGCGCTGGTCGTCTCCGAGGGCGTGGGCGACCACGGCTGCGAGTACATGACGGGCGGTCACGCGGTCGTCCTCGGCGAGACCGGGCGCAACTTCGCGGCCGGCATGTCCGGCGGCATCGCGTACGTCATCGACCTGGACCGGAACAACGTCAACGCCGGCAACGTCGCCTCCGTCGAGGCGCTGGACGACGCCGACAAGCAGTGGCTGCACGACGTGGTCCGCCGGCACCAGGAGGAGACGGGCTCCACCGTCGCCGAGAAGCTGCTCGCCGACTGGGACACCGCGGTGCAGCGCTTCAGCAAGATCATCCCCAGCACGTACAAGGCAGTGCTCGCCGCCAAGGACGCCGCCGAGCGAGCCGGTCTGTCCGAGACCGAGATCACCGAGAAGATGATGGAGGCGGCGATCAATGGCTGACCCGAAGGGCTTTCTGAACCACGGCCGCGAGGTCGCCACGTCCCGCCCGGTCGAGGAGCGCAAGAAGGACTGGAACGAGGTCTACGTCCCCGGCTCCCTGCTGCCGATCATCAGCAAGCAGGCCAGCCGCTGCATGGACTGCGGCATCCCGTTCTGCCACAACGGCTGTCCGCTCGGGAACCTCATCCCCGAGTGGAACGACTACGCCTACCGCGAGGACTGGGGCGCGGCGAGCGACCGGCTGCACGCCACGAACAACTTCCCCGAGTTCACCGGGCGGCTGTGTCCCGCCCCGTGCGAGTCCGCGTGCGTGCTCGGCATCAACCAGCCGCCGGTCACCATCAAGAACGTCGAGGTCTCGATCATCGACAAGGCGTGGGAGACCGGCGACGTCGCGCCGCAGATCCCCGAGCGCCTGTCCGGCAAGACCGTCGCGGTGGTCGGCTCGGGCCCCGCGGGCCTGGCCGCCGCCCAGCAGCTGACCCGGGCCGGCCACACCGTCGCCGTCTACGAGCGCGCGGACCGCATCGGAGGCCTCCTCCGCTACGGCATCCCCGAGTTCAAGATGGAGAAGCGGCACATCAACCGCCGGATCGAGCAGATGCGCGCGGAGGGCACCAAGTTCCGCACCGGCGTCGAGATCGGCCGCGACATGCCCGCGACCGCGCTGCGCAAGCGGTACGACGCCGTCGTCCTCGCCGTCGGCGCCACCACCGCGCGCGACCTGCCGGTGCCCGGCCGCGAGCTCAAGGGCATCCACCAGGCGATGGAGTACCTGCCGCTGGCGAACAAGGTGCAGGAGGGCGACTACGTCTCCCCGCCCATCACCGCCGAGGGCAAGCACGTCGTCGTGATCGGCGGCGGCGACACCGGCGCCGACTGCGTGGGCACCGCCCACCGCCAGGGCGCCGCCTCGGTGACGCAGCTGGAGATCATGCCCCGCCCGAACGACGACCGGGACCCGGTTGCGCAGCCCTGGCCGACCTTCCCCATGCTGTACAAGGTCACCAGCGCGCACGAGGAGGGCGGCGAGCGGATCTACTCCGTCTCCACCACCCACTTCGAGGGCGACGAGGACGGCAACGTCCAGTGGCTGCACATGACCGAGGTGGAGTTCGTCGACGGCAAGCTGACCCAGAAGCCGGGCACCGAGCGCAAGATCCCCGCCCAGCTGGTCACCCTCGCCATGGGCTTCACCGGCACCGACCGGGAGAACGGCCTGGTGGAGCAGTTCGGCCTGGAGCTGGACGCGCGCGGCAACATCGCCCGCGACGCCGACTTCCAGACCAACGTGCCCGGCGTGTTCGTCGCCGGTGACGCCGGCCGCGGCCAGTCGCTCATCGTGTGGGCGATCGCCGAGGGCCGCTCGGCCGCCCGCGGCTGCGACCGGTTCCTGACCGGGGCGAGCGCCCTGCCCGCCCCGATCCGCCCGACGGACCGCGCCCTGGCGGTCTGACACCCCTGAGAACGTCCCGCACAAAGGCGTGCGGAACACCGCGGCGCCTGCCCGCCAGTCCCCGACCGGACCGACTGGGCAGGCGCCGCAAACATGTTCAGGACACGGTGTAGGAGTCCCCGTACATCTCCCAGGTGAGCGGGGTGTCCAGCTCGAGGTTCCCCGCCTGCAGGAACCGGCGCTGCGCGGTGTCGACGCGCGAGGTCTCGCGGTCCGGGTAGCGGGTGAGCATGGTGGCGCGGCGGATGTCGAGGAAGGCGTCCAGGTACGCCCTCTCCGAGCCGCCCGCGGCGGGCGTCTTCGCCTTCTCCAGGACGCGCTCGCGCAGGGCGTAGAAGCCGTTCTCGTCGGTACCGGTGCCGTGGAAGACCATCGCGTCGTAGTACACGAACTGGCCGAGGGTGCCCAGGCCGTCCAGCTTGGCGAGGCGGACCGCGGGCTCGAAGTAGACGCGGTCGCGCTCCTCCTCCTGCGCGGCACGGAACTCCGGCAGCTCCGACTCCGCCTGCCACGCGTCGGTGAAGCCCGGGTCGAGTCCCTCGTGCGAGTCGGTGCCGTCGACCTTCCGCAGGGCGGGCAGATAGCGCGCGAGGCCGTTGCCCGGGCGGCTCTCGGTGTAGTGCTCGACCAGGGTGAGCAGGTCGTGGGTCCCGGTGCAGAAGCCGATGATGCCCGCGGTGTAGCCGCAGTGGTCGTCGCGGTCCTCGATGATCCCGTAGGTGGAGCGCCAGTCGGTGGTGGAGTGCTCGGCGCTCGCCACCAGCCGGTGGGCCAGCTCCCTCTTGGCGGGGGCGGCGAGGCCCGGCGGCAGGGAGGCGACGATCTCGTCGTCCTTGTCCTGCTTCTGCTCGTGGTCCTGCTCGGCCCGGTCCTTGGCGTCGTCGCGGGAGGACTGCGCGCCGACCGACGTCGGGGCGGCGGGGGCGTCGGCGGCTCCCGACGGCAGGACGAAGTACACCGCCGTGGCGACCACGGGGACGCCCGCGAGGAAGAGCACACCGGCACGTTTCACTGGGGGATCCCTCCACCTGTCAGGTCGGACACCTTGACCGCCGCGAGGACGGCGAGCAGCACCACCAGCGCCGCACACGCGCCGGCCTGCACCAGCACACGGCGCCCGTCGCGCGGCGTCCAGGCGAACGCGAGCGCCACCAGGCCGCCGGCCAGCAGCCCGCCCAGATGGCCCTGCCACGAGGTGAAGTACGCGGAGACCACCAGCCACAGCAGCAGGCCGGTCATGTAGCGGTTCACCTCGCGCATGTCCGCGCCCACCCGACGGGACACCACGTAGTAGGCGGCCCCGACCCCGAACAGCGCGCCGGAGGCGCCGACCGTGGGGTCCGAGGGCGCGAGCAGCAGCACCAGCACCGAACCGCCCAGCGCCGACAGCAGGTACAGGGCGAGGTAATGAACCCGGCCGAGCATCGGCTCGACCACCCGGCCCAGGTTCCACAGCACCGCCATGTTCATCAGCACGTGGAGGACGCCGAACGTCCCCTCCGTGGGCGGCAGGTGCAGGAACGCGCCGGTCAGCAGCCGATACCACTCGCCGCCCACGACCCCCTCGGGGGTGAAGTCCGCCGGGTACGGCTGCGTCCACACGTAGCGGCCGTCGTCCGGGCCGAGCAGCCCCGCGCCGAGCATGGCGAACCGGTCCACGACCTCCGGCCGGACCACCTCCGCCAGGTACGCCAGCACGTTGAGGG
This sequence comes from Streptomyces althioticus, assembly GCA_014649355.1. Taxonomy (GTDB): domain Bacteria; phylum Actinomycetota; class Actinomycetes; order Streptomycetales; family Streptomycetaceae; genus Streptomyces; species Streptomyces althioticus. Next base: position 91,223 of record BMSW01000003.1, on the reverse strand, counting down.
CGATCAGCGCGTACGTGACCACCGGGACGACGGACACCCGGCCGCCCACCAGGGTGCGTGCCTGCCGGACCGACCGGGCGCCCTCCCGCACGCAGTCGGGGCACTGGTGGCCCACGGAGGCCTCACGCATGCAGTCCGGGCAGATGTACCGCTCGCAGCGGACGCAGCGCACATGGCACTCCACCCGTGGATGGCGGTAGCAGGTGGTGACGGCGGACTCGGGTTCCACAGGCCGGCTCCTCGGCGGGGTCGGGACGAAAACGGCCGGCGGGGGACGGCGGCGCACAGAACGACAGCGGCGAACAAAATAGCGAACACCGGAGAAGGGAGCGAACGCCGGGGTGAAATGCCGTCCTTGTGGCGGTCGTTGACAGTGAGGCCCGGGAGCCGGACGTCAGGTGTCGCACTCCAGCACGGACCGGCACAGACCGCACCGCGCCCGCACCCGCCCGGCCACCGGCACCCGGATCCGCTGGTGGCAGGTGGGACAGGGGAACGACACCCGCAGCGGACCGTGCCCGTCCGCCGAGAACCGGTACGCCGTCTCCCGCCCCGCCTCCGGCGCCCCCGCGTGCCCCTGCGCGTGCCGCCGGTCCCGGGCGTACCGGAGCCGCCCGGACCAGCCCGCCGCGCGCAGCGGGGGCTGCTCCGCGTCCCGCCGTGCCCGTGCGAGACCGTCGCGGTACGCCGTGTACGCCTGCGGACTGGTGAACCACACCGACGGGTCCTCGCCGAACAGCAGCGCCCGCTTCGCCAGCACGTACCCGAACTCCTCCGGCGTGAGGTACCCGAGCTTCTGCGACGACGCCCCGTCCTCCCGGAACGCGTCCAGCAGCAGCCACCCCGCACCGAGGTACGTCGCCACGGTGTCCGTGAGGATCTCGTTCTCCCGCGTCGACGGGAACGACAGCCCCAGCCGGTGCAGGTACACGTGCGCCACCTCGTGCGCCAGCGCCGCCCCGATGTCCCGGCGGTGGTCCCGGAACCGGTCGTTCAGCTCCACGAAGTACTCAGGGCCCGCCGTCAGCTCGACGTTCGCCGCGTGCGTCATCTCACGGAAGCCGACGATCAGCCGCGCGTCCGGCAGCCGGTAGTGCGCCACCATCTCGCGGGCCACCCGCTGCGCCCCCAGATGCAGGTCGTCCACGTCCGCGAACGCCACGTCGGCCGGCGCCACACTCGCCGAGAAGGTGCGCACCGTGTCGTAGGACAGGCGCCGGTACAGCGCCGTGACCGACTCCCGCACCGTCCGCAGATGCGGGTAACCGTGCTCCACCGGTCCGCCGTTCGCCACGTCGCACCCCCGCCGCGCCTGGACACCGTCCACTGTACGGGCCGTGCCGCCGCCGAAGGGGCGCGCCGCCGTAGGCTGAGCCGCCATGACCACCAGCAACGCCGCCACCCCCGACGCCGACCCCGCGGTCCTCGAGGAACTGACCCGTCTGCGCGACAGCATCGACAACATCGACGCGGCCGTCGTCCACATGCTCGCCGAGCGCTTCAAGTGCACCCAGCAGGTCGGCCGCCTCAAGGCCGAGCACCGGCTGCCGCCCGCCGACCCGGGGCGCGAGGCCCGCCAGATCGCCCGGCTGCGCGCCCTCGCCGAGGACGCCAAGCTCGACCCGGCCTTCGCGGAGAAGTTCCTGACGTTCATCATCGCCGAGGTGATCCGCCACCACGAGAGCATCGCGGACGACACCGCGGGCGGCCGGCCCTGAACGGGCCGGGGACCGGTCCGGGACGCGGCGGGGAGTGACAGGGCGGCCCGCGCGGTGCATGCTCGCTGTGCACGCCTTGTCGGCTCACGAGCACCGTCCGTCGGCGCCCGGACCCCGCGCCCGGCCCGACGGGGAGGGACGTGCCCCATGCCGCCCACCGCCCGCATCCTCCTCGTCGACGACCACGAGGACACGCTGTACGCCCTGGAGAGCGCCCTGGCCCCGCTCGGACAGCCGCTGGGCCGGGCCACCAGCGGCGACGAGGCGCTCAAGCAACTGCTGCGCGGCAACGTCGGGGTGCTCCTGCTCGACGCCCACATGCCCGGCACCGGCGGCCTCGACGTCGTCCGCTGGATGCGCCGCCTGGAGCAGACCCGGCACATCCCCGTCGTGCTGCTCACCGGCTTCGCCCGCGACCACCGGCTCGGTACCGCCGCCTACCGCCTCGGCGTGGCCGACCTCGTCACCACCCCCGTCGACCCCTGGGCGCTGCGCACCAAGGTGCGCCACCTCTACGACACCCACCAGCGCCGGCTCGCCCTGGAGGCCGAGGTGCGCTCCCTGCGCGCCCGGCTCGACGCGGCCGGCGCCCCCGCCGCACACCCCGCGCCGTCCCTCCCGCACGCGCACGTGCCCCCCGCACAGCTCCCGGGGGCGCACACCGCGGAGCTCGGCGGGGAGCGGACATAGGCCGCGTACCCCCGTCCTCCTCTGTGCCGGGCGGACGCCATCAGGCAGCATGGCGTGCATGTCCGTACTGACGCGCGACGAAGCGCAGAACCGAGCACAGCTCATCGACGTCCACCGCTACGCGATCGCCCTCGACCTGACCGTCGGGGACGAGACGTTCGACTCCCGCACCCTCATCAGGTTCGGCGCCCGCGCGGACGCGGACACCTTCGTCGAGATCGACCCCGCCGAGCTGCGCTCCGTCACGCTCGACGGCCGGTCCCTGGACCCCGCCCTCCTCCAGGACGGCCGGTTCCCGCTGAAGGACCTCACCGCCGGCGAGCACGAGCTGCTGGTCGACGCGCGCATGCGCTACTCCCGCACAGGCGAGGGCATGCACCGCTTCACCGACCCCAGCGACGGCGAGACGTACGTCTACACCCAGCTCTTCCTGGACGACGTGCGGCGCGTGTTCGCCGCCTTCGACCAGCCCGACCTCAAGGCCGTCTTCGAGCTCACCGTCACCGCGCCCGAGCACTGGACGGTCCTCGCCAACGGCGTCACCGAGCACACCGGCGGCGGGGTGTGGCAGGCCGCGCCCACCCCGCCCGTCTCCACCTACCTGGTCGCCGTCGCCGCCGGGCCCTGGCACTCCGTGCGCACCGAGCACCGCGGCCTGCCGTTCGGCCTGCACTGCCGCCGCTCCCTCGCGCCCCACCTGGAGGCGGACGCCGAGGAGCTGCTCGAGATCACCCGCGCCTGCTTCGACCGCTACCACGAGAAGTTCGAGGAGCCGTACCCCTTCGACTCCTACGACCAGGCCTTCGTGCCCGAGTTCAACGCGGGCGCCATGGAGAACCCCGGCCTCGTCACCTTCCGCGACGAATTCGTCTACCGCTCCGCCGTCACGGACACCGAGCGGCAGCGGCGCGCCATGGTCGTCGCCCACGAGATGGCCCACATGTGGTTCGGCGACCTCGTCACCCTGCGCTGGTGGGACGACATCTGGCTGAACGAGTCCTTCGCCGAGTACATGGGCTACCAGACGCTCAACGAGGTCACGCCCGCGAGCCCCGGCGGGCAGCCGCCGCGCTGGCGCGGCGAGGGCACCTGGACCGACTTCGGCGTCTCCCGCAAGACCTGGGGCTACGACGCCGACCAGCGGCCCTCCACCCACCCGGTCGCCCCGGAGCACGTCGAGGACACCGCCTCCGCCCTGCTCAACTTCGACGGCATCTCCTACGCCAAGGGCGCCTCCGCCCTGCGCCAGCTCGTCGCCTGGCTCGGCGAGAAGGACTTCCTCGCCGGCATCAACACCCACTTCGAGCGGTACCGCTTCGGCAACGCCGGGCTCGCCGAGTTCATCGACTCCCTCGCCTCCGCCACCGAGCGGGACGTGCACGCCTGGGCCGACGCCTGGCTGCGCACCAGCGGCGTCGACACGCTCACCGCCTCCGTCGACGCCGTGCCCGGCCGGTGGACCCTCACCCTGGACCGCGACGGCGGCCGCCCGCACCGGGTGACCGTCGGGGTGTACGACCGCGACCTCGGCGACGGACGCACCCTGACCCTGCGCGAGCGCTACGAGACCGACGTGCCCCAGGGCGCCGTCCCGGAGCCGCGCCCCGGCACCCGACCGGCCCTGGTCGTCCCCAACGACCTGGACCTGACCTACGCGAAGATCCGCCTCGACGGGACCTCCCTGGAGACCGTCCTGCGCGGACTGTCGGGCATCCCCGGCGCGCTCACCCGGGCCGTCGTCTGGAACAGCCTGCGGGACATGGTCCGCGACGGCGACCTGGCCCCCTCCGCCTACCTGGCCACCGCCGCCGCCCATCTGCCCGAGGAGACGGACGTCGCCCTCGTCCAGGGCGTCCTCGCCTTCGCCTCGGGGGAGGTCGCCGACCACTACCTCGCCCCGGACCGGCGGCCCGCCGCGCTCGCCACCCTCACCGACCTGTGCCGCGACCTCATCCGCCGCACCGAGGACGGCGACCACCCGGGTCTGCGCCTGGTCGCGGTGCGCCACGGCATCGACGCCGCCGCCCGCCCCGAGACCATCGCCGCCTGGCTCGCCGAGGGCACCGTCCCCGGCGGGCCCGAGCTGGACCCGGAGCTGCGCTGGCGGATCCTCGCCCGGCTCGCCGTCCTGGGCGCGGTGGACGAGGGCGCCGTCGCCGAGGAACTGCGCCGGGACCCCAGCGCCACCGGCCAGGAGGGCGCCGCCCGCTGCCGGGCCGCCCTGCCCGACCCGGACGCCAAGGCCCGCGCCTGGGACGCCATGTTCGGCTCCGACGACCTGTCCAACTACCTGTTCACCGCCACCGCGCAGGGCTTCTGGCAGCCCGAGCAGGCCGAGCTGGTCCGCCCGTACGTGGCGCGCTACTTCAAGGACGCCGTGGCCGTCGCCGCGCGCCGTGGCCCCGCCATCGCCACGGCCGCCGGACGCTGGGCGTTCCCCGCCCACGCGGTGGAGGCCGAGACCCTGAAGCTCGGCGAGAAGACGCTGCGCAAGGCCGACCCCGTGCCGGCGCTGCGCCGCCAGTTCACCGACCGGCTCGACGACCTGGCCCGCGCCCTGCGCGTCCAGGAGGCCTGAGACCGGGCGGGAGACGCCGCAGGGGGCGCCGCCGGACGGAACCGGCGCCGCCCCCTGAGGGCATCGTGTGAGGGACGGTCAGAACACCGGCGTGCCGTCCCGGGTGAGGCGCCAGTCCTCCGACGCGAAGTCCTTCGGGTCGAGGACGCCCTTGGCCGTCGCCCACTCGGCGATCCGGGTGCGGATCTCGGTCGACTCCGCCCACAGCTCCGGCGCCGACGCCACGTGCGGGAACGCCCCGCCGCCGTTGGCACGGTAGTTGTTCACCGCGAACACGAACTGCTGGGCGTCGTCCACCGGGGCGCCGTCGAACGCCAGGTTCTTGATGCGCGACCCGGCCGGCTGGGCGATGTCGATGTCGTACGTCACGCCCGACACGTAGTCGTAGTTGTAGTCCGGGCGGCCGTTCGCGTTCGTCAGCTTGTCGACGTCCACCGGCGTGCCCGCCGCGGTCTGCGTGAAGTACTCCGCCGAGAACTCCAGGTACGCGCGCACCTGAGCGCCCGTCAGCAGCTTCGCCACGAGGGTGTTGTCGTACACGTAGAGGCTCGACAGGTCCCGGATGGTCACGTCGCCCGCCGGGATCTCGCTGGTCCGGGAGAACGGCGAGGCCTGCGACAGCACCGGCAGCGAGGCGTACTCCGTGCCCGCGAGCGCCTCCCGGACCACGTCCTCCTGCACCTTGCTGATCAGGTCGATGATCGGCGCGTCCTTGTAGCGCGCCTCCACCGTCGTCAGCGTCTCGGTCGCCGTGCCCACGACCTGGTTGACGTACGCCACGACCTGCGCGTGCTCGTCGCCCAGCAGACGGGTGATCCGGGGGTCGTCCTCGACCGTCGCCGCGTCCCGCAGCGACGCCTTCACGGACTCCACCTGCCAGCGGCCCCGCTCGAAGGTGAGCTCGACGTCGAAGAGGGTCAGCCGCTCGGCGTAGCACAGCGGCTCCGACAGCACGACCTCCTTGCCGGTCTTCTCGTTGGTCACCCGCAGTTCGGCGATCTCCGCGTGCGCGTGGCCGACCAGGATGGCGTCGATGCCCGGCACCTGCCGCGCCACGTTCGCCGCCGCGTTCTCCACGTGCGGCAGCTGGTCACCGTACGAGGAGGTGCCCGACGTGCCCGAGTGCGCGGACACGACGACCACGTCCGCGCCCATCGAACGCAGCTTCGGCACCCACTTCGCCGCCTGCTCCTCCAGGCCCGGGAAGGTCAGCTTCCCCTGCACGTAGGCCTTGTCCCAGATGGCGATGCCCGGGTTGGTCAGCCCCAGCACCGCCACCTTCACCGGCGGCGCGCCCTTCACGTGGAACTTCTTGATGAAATAGGGCGGGAAGGCGGGCTTGAGCGTCTTCGCGTCGACCGCGTTGGCGCCCAGCAGCGGGAAGTCGCACTGCTCCTCGAACTTCCGCAGCGTCTCGATGCCGTAGTTGAACTCGTGGTTGCCGAGCGCCACCGCGTCGTACCCGATGGCGTTCATCGCCTGCGCCATCGGGTGCACCGGACCGCCCTCGGCGGTGATCGGGTCGACCTTGGCGTAGTAGTACGTCAGCGGGGTGCCCTGGATGGTGTCGCCCGCGTCCAGCAGCAGGGTGTTGTCCCGGCCGCGCTCCTCGCGGATCCGGTTCACCAGTGTGGACACGCGGGCCAGTCCCTGCGCGTTGCCGGCCGGGTCCTGGTACTCGGCGTCCTTGTAGTAGTCCCAGTTGAAGACGTGACCGTGCAGGTCCGTGGTGCCCATCACGGTCAGTGCGTACCGTTTCACCGGCTTCTTCCCCCGTCCCGCCTGCGGAGCGGCCTCGGCCGCCGGGGTGGCCACCGTACCCGCCAGCGCCACCCCCGCCCCCGTGACGGCGGACTTCTTCAGGAACTTCCGGCGGTCGAACGGCATATTAGGCTCTCCTTGTACGACGACGGCGCACAACGCGCGTAGATTCGCCCGACGATTCTGACCTGAACACGTCGACCGGGAACACCCCTCACAGGTTTCGATCCGGTGACCGCTCCCGACGCCGCTCGTCCGAGCGGTCCGGCGCACATATTCAACGCTTGTCAATACCCTTTCACCCGCGCGCCGTTGAGTGGTCACGCGCCGCCAAATCGCTACCCGCCGGTAAGCCCTAGGGTCGAACCATGCGCCGAGCGAAAATCGTCTGCACCCTGGGTCCCGCGACGGACGCGTACGACCAGATCAAGGCCCTGGTCGACGCCGGAATGGACGTGGCCCGCTTCAACCTCAGCCACGGCGAGCACGCCGAGCACGAGGAGCGGTACCGACGGGTGCGCAAGGCCGCCGACGAGACCGGCCGCAGCGTGGGACTCCTCGCCGACCTTCAGGGGCCGAAGATCCGCCTGGGCCGCTTCGCCGAAGGGCCCGTACTCCTTGAACGCGGGGACTCCTTCACCATCAGCGTCGAGGACGGCGTCGAGGGCGACCGCCACCTGTGCGGCACCACCCACGCCGGCCTCGCCGAGGACGTCACCCCGGGCGAGCGCGTCCTCGTGGACGACGGCCGGGTCACCCTCGAGGTCACCGCCGTCGACGGCCCCCGCGTGCACACCACCGTCGTCGAGGGCGGGGTGATCTCCGACCACAAGGGCCTCAACCTCCCCGGCGTCGCCGTCTCCGTGCCCGCCCTGTCCAAGAAGGACGAGGACGACCTGCGCTGGGCGCTGCGCACCGGCTTCGACGTCGTCGCCCTCTCCTTCGTCCGCAGCGGACGCGACATCAGGGACGTCCACCGGATCATGGACGAGGAGGGCCGCAGGCTCCCCGTCATCGCCAAGATCGAGAAGCCGCAGGCCGTCGAGGCCCTCGACGAGATCGTCGCCGCCTTCGACGGGATCATGGTGGCCCGCGGCGACCTGGGCGTCGAGATGCCGCTGGAACAGGTGCCCATCGTCCAGAAGCGCGCCGTGAAGCTGGCCCGGCGCAACGCCAAGCCGGTCATCGTCGCCACCCAGATGCTCGACTCGATGATCGACAACTCCCGGCCCACCCGCGCCGAGGCGTCCGACGTCGCCAACGCCGTCATCGACGGCACCGACGCGGTGATGCTCTCCGGCGAGACGAGCGTCGGCAAGCACGCCGTGGAGACCGTGCGCACCATGGCCCGCATCGTCGAGGCCGCCGAGGAGGACATCCTCGCCCGCGGACTGCCGCCGCTGACCGAGCACAACAAGCCCCGCACACAGGGCGGCGCCGTGGCCCGCGCGGCCGCGGAGATGGGCGACTTCCTCGGCGCCCGGTTCCTGGTCGCCTTCACACAGTCGGGTGACACCGCCCGCCGCCTGTCCCGCTACCGTTCGCCGATCCCGCTGCTCGCCTTCACCCCGGACCCGGCCACCCGCTCCCAGCTCAGCCTGTCCTGGGGCGTGGAGACCTTCCTGGGCCCGCACGTCGAGTCCACCGACGCGATGGTCGACCAGGTCGACGAGCTGCTGCTGCGGTACGCGCGCTGCGCGAAGGGCGACGCGGTCGTGATCACCGCCGGATCCCCGCCCGGGGTCTCCGGCTCCACCAACATGGTCCGCGTCCATCACATCGGCGAGGACGACAGCCCTCGGTAGCGCGGCCGGACGGACGATACGCAAAGAAGCGGATGTTCACCGAAAAGGTGGACATCCGCTGGCAAATGGTGACCTTGGATTCTGAGGAAAAGTACCCCGGGTCGGATTCGAACCGACGCTGGATGGTGTTTGAGACCATTGCCTCTACCGCTGGGCTACCGGGGCGCCCTGCAAAACGAAGGTCGACGGTCACCCGCCGTGCCCCCACCTTACCGCAGCTGGGTACGCTCTTGTCAGCAGTACCGGCCTGCCTCGCACCAAGGAGCCCACGTTGAGCGCCCCCGAGTCGCCCCAGCCCGCAGACGTGCCCGACGACGACAAGTCGCACGTGCCGCCGATGACGACCCGCGTCGTCATCGCCGAGGACGAGGCATTGATCCGGCTCGATCTCAAAGAGATGCTCGAGGAGGAGGGGTACACGGTCGTCGGCGAGGCCGGCGACGGTGAGCAGGCCGTCGAGCTGGCGCGCGAGCACCGCCCCGATCTGGTGATCCTCGACGTGAAGATGCCCAAGCTGGACGGCATCTCCGCGGCCGAGAAGATCGCCGAGGAGTCCATCGCCCCCGTGCTGATGCTGACCGCCTTCTCGCAGCGCGACCTGGTCGAGCGGGCCCGTGACGCGGGCGCCATGGCCTACCTGGTCAAGCCGTTCAGCAAGAGCGACGTGGTGCCGGCGATCGAGATGGCGGTCTCCCGGTTCACCGAACTGAAGGAGCTGGAGCGCGAGGTCGCCGACCTCAGCCAGCGTCTGGAGACGCGCAAGCTGGTGGACCGCGCCAAGTCGGTGCTCCAGACGCAGTACGGCCTCAGCGAGCCGGCCGCGTTCCGCTGGATCCAGAAGACCTCGATGGACCGGCGCATGTCGATGCAGCAGGTCGCGCAGGCGGTCATCGACGACGCCGAGGAGAAGAAGGCCGCGAAGGGCGGCTGACGACCCGCCGCCGCACGGACGACGAAGGCCCGCACCCCGAGCACGGGGTGCGGGCCTTCCGCTTCCGCCGTCAGTCCTCGCCGAGGTAGGCCTTGCGGACCGACTCGTCGTGGAGCAGGTCGCGGCCGGTGCCGGAGAGGACGATGTTGCCGACCTCCATCACATGGCCGTGGTCGGCGAGCGACAGGGCCGCCTGGGCGTTCTGCTCGACGAGCAGGATGGTGGTGCCCTGCGACTTCAGCTCGGCGATGGTCGCCATGATCTTCTGCATCATGATCGGCGACAGGCCCATGGAGGGCTCGTCGAGCATCAGCAGCTGCGGCCGGGACATCAGGGCCCTGCCCATGGCGAGCATCTGCTGCTCACCGCCGGACAGCGTTCCGGCGGCCTGCTTGCGGCGTTCCCCGAGGATGGGGAAGAGGTCGTAGGCGCGTCGGATGTCCTGCTCGATGCCCTGCTTGTCGCTGCGCAGGAAGGCGCCGAGGCGCAGGTTGTCCTCGATCGTCATGCGCGGGAAGATGTGCCGCCCCTCGGGGGAGTGGGCGAGACCCAGCGAGACGATCTTGTGGGCGGGGACCCGCTTCAGCGACCTGCCGTTGAACTTGATCTGACCGCCGACCGGCTTCAGCAGCCCGGACAGCGTGCGCAGGGTGGTGGTCTTGCCGGCGCCGTTGGTGCCGATCAGCGTGACCACTTCGCCGGCTTCGACGCTGAACGAGATGCCCTTGACGGCCTGGATCTTGCCGTAGGCGACTTTCAGGTCCTCGACCTCGAGGAGTGCGGTCATCGGTCGTTCTCCTTGCCGGGCGCGGCGTCCGTGGCGGCCTCGGCCTCCGCCTCCGCCTGTGCTTCTGTCTCGGCGTCCGTGGCCCCGGCGTCCGCGGAGGCGCCGGCCTCCGTGTCCGCATCGGCCGTCGCCTCCGGCCGCGGGTCCGCGTCGGCCGTCTCCTCGGCCGCCTCGGCCGCCGGCGCCGGGGCGCCGGCCGTCCTGGCGGGCGACTGGGGCCGGCCCGCCGCCTCGGCCGCCGCTTCCGCGGCCTCGACCTCGGCGACCTCGGCGGCGCCGGGGTCGTCCGCCAGCGGCTCGCCGATGTACGCGGCGATGACCCGCTCGTCGCCCTGGACGGTGGCCGGGTCGCCCTCGATCAGCTTCTGGCCCTGCACGAGCACGGCGACCCGGTCGCACAGGTTGAAGATGAACCGCATGTCGTGCTCGATGACGAGGACCGCGGTGCCCTGGTCGCGGATGGCGAAGATGAGTTCCTCCGCCGCCCGGGTCTCCTGGGGGTTCATGCCCGCGGTGGGCTCGTCGAGGAGCAGCAGCCCCGGCTCGCTGGCGAGCGCGCGGGCGATCTCCAGCTTGCGCTGCTCGCCGTAGGGGAGGTTGCGTGCGAGCTGGTCGGCCTTCTCGGCGAGACCGACGAACTCCAGCAGCTCCATGGCGCGGGCGCGGGAGGCGGCCTCGGCCTTGTGGAAGCCGGGCCCGCGCAGGACGGCCGACCAGAAGCCTTCCTTGGTGCGGGTGTGGCGGCCCACCAGCACGTTCTCCAGGACCGTCATGTTGGCGAACAGACGGATGTTCTGGAACGTGCGGGCGATGCCGGCGGCGGTCACCTTGAAGGACTTGGGCGGCAGCACCTTGTCCTTGTAGCGGACCTCGCCCTCGGTCGGGATGTACAGCCCGGTCAGGCAGTTGAAGAACGTGGTCTTGCCGGCGCCGTTGGGGCCGATCAGACCGACGATCTCGCCGCTGCGCACGGTGAGGTCGACGTCCCGGACGGCGGTGAGGCCGCCGAACCGCATGGTGACGCCGCGCGCGTCGAGGACGACGGAGCCGGAGTCGGGCGGGCCCGCGGCGCTGTCCTTGGTGATGGTGTCGGTGGTCATGGTGGTCAGGCCCCCGTCTTGCTCAGGACTGTGGGCGCGTCGGCCTCTTCGTGGAACTCCAGCTGGCGGCGCCGGTTGGGGATGAGTCCCTCGGGACGGAAGCGCATCAGCAGCACGAGTGCGAGCCCGAACGCGAGGAGCTGGTAGTCGCCCAGGAACTGGAGCTTGTTGGGGATCAGGAAGAGCAGCGCCGCACCGATGAGGGGTCCGGCGATGGTGCCCATGCCGCCGAGCACGACCGCGGCCAGCAGGAAGGCGGAGTTGGGCGGGGTGGTGCCGGCGAACAGGTACTGCTCGGGGGTCACGGTGTACGTCACGTGCGCCTGCACCGTGCCGGCGAGACCGGCCAGGGTGGCGCCCACGGCGAAGGCGATGAGCTTCACCCGGAAGCCGTTGATGCCCATGGCGAGCGCGGCGGTCTCGTCCTCGCGGATGGCGACCCAGGCACGGCCGATGCGCGAGTCGCCGCTGCGCCGGAAGACGAGGACGACCACGGCCGTGATGAGCAGCATCAGGAAGAAGTAGTTCGCGAACCGCCCGATGGTGAAGCCGCCGATGTCGTGCGCGACGCCCAGGTCGAAGCCCAGGATGTTCAGGTCCGGGATGGACGCGATGCCGTTGGAGCCGTTGGTGAGGTCCGGACCCGAGGTGCCGTCGGTGTTGTTCACGGCGATACGGAAGATCTCACCGAAGCCGAGGGTCACGATGGCCAGGTAGTCGCCGCGCAGGCGCAGCGTCGGCGCGCCGATCAGCACACCGAAGACGAGCGAGGCGATCGCGCCGACCAGGACGGCGGCCCAGAAGGGGAAGTGCACGCCGAACGGCGAGCTGGGCGAGCCGGAGACCAGCGCGGCCGCGTAGGCGCCGACGCCGAGGAAGGCGACGTAGCCGAGGTCGAGCAGGCCGGCGAGGCCGACGACGATGTTCAGGCCCAGGGCGACGGTGGCGAAGATCAGGATGTAGACGCCGAGGGTGGCGTACTGGTCGTCGGTCTGGGTGAAGGGGAACAGCGCCGCCGCGACGAACGCGCCGCACACGGTGATGTTCTGGTGGCGGGCGCTGATCTGGGAGGCGTGGGCGATCAGACCGGAGCGGTTCAGCGCGGCGAAGCCGAAACCGGCGGTGATCAGGAACCCGACGAACAGCTCGTCGTACTCGGTGCCGATGCCGTAGGTGAAGACGACCAGGCCGACCGCCAGGACGGCGACGATGATCAGGATCTCGGCGTAGGACGGCAGGGTGCGCACGGGGCGCGGGGAGCCGGAGGAGAAGGCCGCCCGCAGCACCGCCATGGCGTGCGCGGCGTCGTGCTTGAACTGCTCCCAGCCGCTCGCCTCGGGGTCGATCGGGTCGGGCTCGGGCCGCTCGAAGGGGAGGGCCAGGGCACCGATGAGGGCGATGAGCGTGGCGGCGGCGACGAGGTAGCCGCCGGGCTCGAGGTTGACGACCCCGCCGAGTTCGGCGCTGATCGAGACGACGGTGTACCAGGCGGTGGCGAAGGTGCCGAGCACCGCGTACTTCACGGCCGCGTCGGCGCCGGCCGGAGTGAGCCAGCCCAGTCCCTTGACGCCGTAGGAGGCGAGGCAGAACAGGGTGGCGAGGGCGCCGCCGACCAGGACGAGCACCTGGAGGCCGCCCGGGTAGCCGTAGTAGGTCAGGTCGCCGGGGTAGGCGGACGTCCAGGTCCAGGCGAGGAAGGTGGAGACGACGGCGAGGACGCTGCCGCCGGTGGCGAGGGCCCGCGCGACGTTCGCGGGGATGCCGATGAGCCCGGAGGGGGTGTTCGGGGCGGGTGCGGCCGCGGTCTTGGCCGCTGTGGTCTGTGTGGTCATCGGTGTCACGCCCTGTCCGCGACGCGCTCGCCGAGCAGGCCCTGCGGCCGGAACAGGAGCACGAGGATGAGGAGGATGAAGGCCCAGACCTCGGCCCAGGACTGGCTGCCGAACTGGTCCAGGCCGGGGATGTCCGCGATGTAGGCGGTGGCCAGGGTCTCGACGACGCCGAGGACCACACCGCCGATCATGGCCCCGTAGATGTTGCCGATGCCACCGAGCACTGCGGCGGTGAAGGCCTTGAGGCCGAGGATGAAGCCCATCTTGAAGTCGATCTGGCCGTACTTCAGACCGCTGGCGACACCGCCGACGGCGGCGAAGACGGCGCCGAGGGCGAACGCGATCACGATGATGCGGTCGGTGTTGACGCCCATCAGCTTCGCGGTGTCCGGGTCCTGCGCGGTGGCCTGCATGCCGCGGCCGGTGCGGGTCCGCATCACGAAGTAGGCGAGGAACGCCATGCTGAGGGGGGCGGCGACGATCAGGAAGATGTCGCCGGTCTGGATGGTGGCGCCGCCGATGGAGAAGGGGCCGCCCTCGATCTGCGGGAAGGCCAGCTTGGACTTCGCCTCCGGGTAGAAGGCCCACACGGCCTGCTGGAGTGCGAGGGAGAGGCCGATGGCGGTGATCAGCGGGGCCAGACGGGGCGCGCCGCGCAGCGGGCGGTAGGCGAACCGTTCCGCTCCGATGGCGACCAGCACCGAGGCGATCATGGCGCCTATCAGCATGAGCGGCAGCGCGACCCACATGGAGGTGCCGTCCGGCAAGACGTACAGGTGCACGGTGATGGCGCCGAAGGCGCCGACCATGAAGATCTCGCCGTGGGCGAAGTTGATGAGCTGGACAATGCCGTAGACCATTGTGTAGCCGATGGCGACCAGGCCGTACATGGATCCCAGTAGCAGGCCGTTGACCAGCTGCTGCGGCAGTTCGTTCACCGCATGTCCTCCGAGACTTTCGGAATGTTCGACGGATGGGCCGGAACCGAGTCCGCGCGGGGCGCCAGTGGAACAGCGCCCCGCGCGGCTCGCGTGAGTGGTGCGGGGGAGGTCAGCCGGTGAAGGTGCCCGACTTCACGGTGGCCCAGTCGCCGCCCTTGACGGTGTAGACGGTGAGCTGCTTGTTGGTGGCGTCACCGAACTCGTCGAAGGAGACCTTGCCGGTCACACCGTCGAAGGAGACGTTCTGCATGGCGTCGACGACCTTGGCGCGGGCGTCGTCCGGCAGCTTGCCGTCGTTGTCCTCGACGACCTTCTTGACGGCCTCGATGATGGCCCAGGCGGAGTCGTAGGAGTAGCCGCCGTAGGCCTCGTAGGCCTCCTTGTAGCCCTCGGCCTTGTAGTTCGCGACGAACTCCTTGGCGGACGGCAGCGTCTCGACGGGCGCGCCGACGGAGGTGGCGAGGTCGCCGACGCCGGCCGCGCCGGACAGCTTGATGAAGTCGGCGCTGTAGATGCCGTCACCGCCGACCAGCGGGATCTTCGCGCCCGCTTCCTTGATCTGCTTGCTCAGCGGGCCGGCCTGCGGGTACTCGCCGCCGTAGTAGACGACGTCGGCGCCGGAGTTCTTCACCTTGGTGGCGACGGCGCTGAAGTCCTTGCTCTCCGGGTTGATGTGCTCGGTGCCGACCACCTGGCCGCCGAGCTTCTTGAACTCCTCGGTGAAGGTGGCGGCCAGACCGGCGCCGTAGGTCTTCTTGTCGTCGATGACGAAGACCTTCTTCTTCTTGGCCTCGTTGAAGACGTACTGCGCGGCGAACGGGCCCTGGATGGCGTCCGTGGTCGCGGTGCGGAAGTACGACTTGTACGGCCGCTTCTTCTCCTTGGCCCAGTTCACGCCCTGGGTCAGGGCGGGGTTGGTGTTCGCCGGGGAGACCTCGACCAGCTTGGCGGAGTCGAAGACCTTCTGCATGGACTCGCCGACGGAGGAGTTCAGCGGGCCGACGACGCCGAGCACGTCCTTGTTGGCGACGAGCTTGGTGGCGTTCTGCTGGCCCACGGAGGCCTGGCCCTGGTCGTCGAGCGCCTCGATCTTGAAGGTGACGCCCTCGACGTGCTTCTCCTTGTTGGCGATCTTCGTGGCGAGGTCCACGGAGTTCTTGATGCCGAGGCCGAGCGCGGAGAGGTCGCCGGTGAGCGGCGCGTCGACGCCGATGACGACGGTGGTGTCACCGTTGCCCGAGTCCGAGCCGCCGCCGTTGTCGTCGCGGGAGCCGCAGGCGGTGAGGGTGAGTGCACCCGCCGCCAGGGCGGCGGTGATGGCGATGAGCGAACGTTGACGCACGATCCAGTCCTTTCCCCTGACAGCCGCTTCCCCGTGGAAACGGCCGAGTCGAGCGCTGGGCCGAGTGAGAATCAGGCTCCGCGGTGACTGGCCGTGACTCTAAGCGTGTGTGGGGAATGCGGAGGAGACTCTGGCCAAGGCTGTGACGCTCTTGTTATGACACGACGTATTGCAGAGCGGTACTGAGTGGGGGGAAGAGCAGAATTCCCGCCGTTTTGCCCTGTCCGCATGGTGAGAAACCGCAGGAACCGCCAGGGGTGGTTCAGGTGTATCAGGCGTTTTGCTGATTACCGAAATTCGTTGCCGCAGGCCACCTCCAGGGCCGTGGACAGGTCCCTTGCGTACCGGGCGCCGAGGATGTAGCTGTGCGCCTCCTTTGCGCGCGTGTTACGCAGTGTTACGTCCAGGAAAGGGAGTCCGGCGTTCCGTGGCACTTTTCCGCATTCCGTCACCCGGACGGTCATGACGATCTTGCGGGAGCCGTCACCTTTCACCCGTAAAGGAGTCGCCGGTCCGGAGGTCAGCGACAGGCCGGCGTAGGGCTGGGAAATGCTCAGGACGGTCACCGGAGCCCCGGATTCCGTAAGCGCTTGTATTGTGAATTCAAATTCTGGCAAAGTCGCGTTCGCGTCTCTGACCTGCATGTACAGGTACCGGAAGGACGTCGTCTGGCTGGGGAACCGCGGTTCGGGCGGAGGGGCGGGACGGGGGCGGGTGAGGTACAGGAGCGTCCCGGCCGCGAGCACGGCCACGGCGAGGAACGCGGCGGCCGTGGTACTCCGGTGGCGTCCCGGCAGGCGGATCGCAGGCCCGCTTCGGAGGCGTGGGGTGAGGGGCGGCGGGTCCAACGGGCGCGTGTCGCCGTCCGGTTCGACCGGGCCGATCCCGCTCATCGCCACGGCCCCTCTCCGGGTCCGCCGGAGCGGTACCAGGCGGTGCAGCCCTCCCGCGCCTGACGTTCTATCAACATGTCGACGTTTCGCCCCCCTTGGCGGCGGGCGGCGCGCGCCGCGTCCACGGCCTCGCGCAGGATGTCGTACTGCCCGCCGGACATCCCCATCGACTGGTAGTCGCCGTACCCGCGGCCATCGAGCACCTCGCGCGACCAGTGACGGACGATGCTCACGCACAGGTCGACGTCCGACGTAGCGCCGGGGGACGGGGTGGTGGCCGCGGAGGGGGAAGGTGCGGAAGCGCGGGTGCCGGAGTCGTCCGTCGTGCACCCGGTCACGGTCAGCGCCGCCGCGAGCACGGCCAGGAGGGGCGCCGAGAACGCCCCGGCGCTGCGAGAGGTGCCGCCCCGTCCCATGGCACCGAACGCTAGAGCGCCCGTCGGCCGCGGGCAATGGCGGCGACGGGCGCGGTGCGGGGAGGCGGGGGTGGAGGTGAGGGTGCGACTTCGTGGGGGTGCGGTTTTGTAAGGGTGCGGCTTCGTGGGAGTGCGGTTTGGTAAGGGTGCGGCTTCGTGGGGGGCGCGGCTCTGTGGCGTGCGGCTCACGCGCCCCCCGTAGTCAGCCGGCCGCCTTCTCCGCGTCGCCGGGGCGGACGTCCCGCAGCAGACAGGTCAGGCGGGCGGTGCACACCCGCTTGTCCGCCTCGTCCGTGATCACGATCTCGTACGTCGCCGTGGACCGGCCCCGGTGCACCGGGGTGGCGACGCCGGTCACCAGGCCGGAACGGGCCCCGCGGTGGTGCGTGCAGTTGAGGTCCACGCCGACCGCGATCTTGTGCACGCCGCCGTGCAGCATCGAGCCGACCGAGCCCAGCGTCTCCGCCAGCACGGCGGACGCGCCGCCGTGCAGCAGGCCGTAGGGCTGGGTGTTGCCCTCCACGGGCATCGTCCCGACGACGCGCTCCGCCGAGGCCTCCGTGATCTGCACGCCCATCCGCGTGCCGAGGTGGCCCGCCGAGAACAGCGCCTGGAGGTCCACACCGAGCGCGGCGTACTCGTCGATGACCTCCTGCGGGAACTTCACCTGCTGCGGCTCTCCCATGGGCCCGGCTCCAATCGTGCGTCGGTACGTCGGTACGTCTGTGCCCTGAGCGAACGCTCAGTCGGTCGCCGATTGTTCCAGACGCACCACGACCGACTTGCTGGCCGGGGTGTTGGAGACGTCCGCGGTGGCGTCCAGCGGCACCAGCACGTTGGTCTCCGGGTAGTACGCGGCGGCGCAGCCCCGTGCCGTCGGGTAGTGCACGACGCGGAAACCGGGCGCCCTGCGCTCCACACCGTCCTTCCACTCGCTCACCAGGTCGACGTAGGAGCCGTCCGCGAGCTGCAGCGCCTCGGCGTCGTCGGGGTTGACGAGCACCACGCGGCGTCCGTTCCTGATGCCCCGGTAGCGGTCGTCCAGACCGTAGATCGTGGTGTTGTACTGGTCGTGCGAGCGCAGCGTCTGGAGCAGCAGCCGGCCCTCGGGCAGGTGCGGGTACTCCACCGGCGCCGCCGTGAAGTTGGCCTTGCCGGTTGCGGTGGGGAAGCGCCGCTCGTCGCGCGGGGCGTGCGGCAGCGCGAAGCCTCCGGGGTGCGCCACGCGCGCGTTGAAGTCCTCGAAGCCGGGCACCACGCGCGCGATGCGGTCGCGGACCGTCGCGTAGTCCTTCTCGAACTCCTCCCACGGCACGTCGTCCTCCGCGCCGAGGACGCGGCGGGCCAGCCGGCACACGATGGCCGGCTCCGACAGCAGGTGCGGGCTCGCCGGCTCCAGGCGCCCGCGCGAGGCGTGCACCATGCCCATGGAGTCCTCCACCGTCACGAACTGCTCGCCGCCCGCCTGCAGATCGCGCTCGGTGCGGCCCAGCGTCGGCAGGATCAGGGCGCGCGCGCCCGTCACCGCGTGCGAGCGGTTCAGCTTCGTCGACACGTGCACCGTCAGCCGCGCCCGGCGCATCGCTGCCTCGGTGACCTCCGTGTCGGGGGAGGCGGAGACGAAGTTGCCGCCCATCGCGAAGAACACCTTCGCCTCGCCGTCGCGCAGCGCGCGGATCGCCCGGACCACGTCGTAGCCGTGCTCACGGGGCGGCGCGAAGCCGAACTCCCGCCCCAGGGCGTCCAGGAACGCGGGCGCGGGACGCTCGAAGATGCCCATCGTGCGGTCGCCCTGCACGTTGGAGTGGCCGCGCACCGGGCACACACCCGCGCCCGGGCGGCCGATGTTGCCGCGCAGCAGCAGGAAGTTGACGATCTCGCGGATCATCGGCACGGAGTGCTTGTGCTGGGTGAGGCCCATCGCCCAGCAGACGACGATGCGCTCCGAGTCCAGGACCATGCGCAGGAAGCGTTCGACGTCCTCGCGGGCCAGGCCGGTCGCGGCGAGCGTCTCGTCCCAGTCGGCGGCGCGGGCGGCCTCGGCGAAAGCGTGGAAGCCGTGGGTGTGTGCGCGGACGAACTCCTCGTCGACGGCGCCCGGGGTGTCCAGGATCAGCTTGTTGAGGAGACGGAACAGGGCCTGGTCGCCGCCGATGCGGATCTGCAGGAACAGGTCGGTCAGGGAGGTGCCGGTGGTGAGGCCCTTGGGCGTCTGCGGGTTCTTGAAGCGTTCCAGGCCCGCTTCGGGGAGCGGGTTGACGCTCACTATGCGCGCGCCGTTCGCCTTGGCCTTCTCCAGCGCGGACAGCATGCGGGGGTGGTTGGTGCCCGGGTTCTGGCCGGCGACGACGACGAGGTCCGCCTGGTGGAGGTCCTCCAGGAGCACGCTGCCCTTGCCGACGCCGATCGTCTCCGACAGGGCCGAGCCGGACGACTCGTGGCACATGTTGGAGCAGTCGGGCAGGTTGTTGGTGCCGAGCTTGCGGGCGAAGAGCTGGTAGAGGAACGCGGCCTCGTTGCTGGTGCGGCCCGAGGTGTAGAAGACGGCCTCGTCGGGGGACGACAGCGCGGTCAGCTCCTCGGCGACGATGTCGAAGGCGCGCTCCCAGCTGACCGGCTCGTAGTGGTCGGCGCCCTCGGGCAGGTACATCGGGTGGGTCAGCCTGCCCTGCTGCCCCAGCCAGTAGCCGCTGCGGCGGGCCAGGTCGGAGACGGGGTGCGCGGCGAAGAACTCGGGGGTGACCCGGCGGAGGGTGGCCTCCTCGGCCACCGCCTTGGCGCCGTTCTCGCAGAACTCCGCCTTGTGCCGGTGCTCCGGCTCGGGCCAGGCACAGCCCGGGCAGTCGAAGCCGTCCTTCTGGTTGACGCTGAGCAGGGTGAGGGCCGTGCGCTTCACACCCATCTGCTGGTGGGCCATGCGCAGGGTGTGACCGATCGCGGGCAGCCCGGCGGCGGCCCGCTTCCGCTCGGCCACCTTCGGCGCGTCCTGGACGGGATCACCCTGGGGCGGCTTCGTTGCCATCGCGCACTCCTGTTCACGCACGTGTGTGAGGTGGATCTCTTCGATCCTCGCATGCGGGGGGTGCGCGGGCGGAGACGCCTGCGGTGCGGGGTTCTGTGCGGTGGGGGTTGCTGTAGCGCCCGGGGGGGAGAGAGAGACGCCTGCGGCGCAAGGTTCTGTTCGGTGGGGGTTGCGGTAGCGCCCAGGGTGGGGTGGTGGTGCGGGGCCGCGGTGGGGGTGGTCGTCCTCGGTCTGGCGCGAGAGTGCGTCTCGGTAAGTGAAGGGCGTGGACGCGCCAGCCGCTGCGGGCGCCCACCCCCACCCCGTCCCCTCCCCGCCGTACGCGGCTGCCGCTATCCGCGGGCACCCGTGCCGCCTGGGGCGGCACGGGTGGGCGCGGCGGCACCCCGTAAGCGCCGGGCTGCGCAGACTCCCCCCGGCCCACACCGGCGCCGGTGCCTGCCACCCCGTGGGTGAAGACGCGGGCGCCGACGCCCGGTGTCAGTGAGGCGTGGCAGGATCGGACACGTGGCAGACACAGCATCGAAGAAGACCGACCAGACCCCCGGCGGAAGCCGCCCGCGCCTGATGCTCATGGACGGGCACTCACTGGCGTACCGCGCGTTCTTCGCGCTGCCCGCGGAGAACTTCACCACCGCGACGGGCCAGCCGACGAACGCGATCTACGGCTTCGCGTCGATGCTCGCCAACACCCTCCGTGACGAGGCGCCCACGCACTTCGCGGTCGCCTTCGACGTGTCCCGCAAGACATGGCGCTCGGAGGAGTTCACCGAGTACAAGGCGAACCGCTCCAAGACCCCCGACGAGTTCAAGGGCCAGGTCGAGCTGATCGGCGAGCTGCTCGACGCGATGAGCGTGCCCCGCTTCGCCGTCGAGGGGTACGAGGCGGACGACGTCATCGCCACGCTCGCCACCCAGGCCGAGGCCGAGGGCTTCGACGTGCTGATCGTCACCGGCGACCGCGACTCCTTCCAGCTGGTCTCCGACCGCACCACCGTGCTGTACCCGACCAAGGGCGTCTCCGAGCTGACCCGCTTCACCCCGGAGAAGGTCTTCGAGAAGTACAACCTCACGCCCGCGCAGTACCCGGACTTCGCCGCCCTGCGCGGCGACCCGTCCGACAACCTCCCCGGCATCCCCGGCGTCGGCGAGAAGACCGCCGCGAAGTGGATCAACCAGTTCGGCTCCTTCGCCGAGCTGGTCGAGCGGGTAGACGAGGTCAAGGGCAAGGCCGGGCAGAACCTCCGCGAGCACCTCGAGTCCGTCAAGCTCAACCGCCGCCTCACCGAGCTGGAGCGCCAGGTCGAGCTGTCGAAGGGCGTGCGGGAGCTCGAGCGCACCGCCTACGACCGCAAGGCCGTGGCGATGATCCTCGACACCCTGGAGATCAGGAACCCGTCGCTGCGGGAGCGGCTGTTCGCCGTCGACCCGGGCGCCGAGGAGGCCGAGACCACCCCGGTCGTCGCCGACGGCGTGGAGATCGACGGCACGGTGCTGGGCACCGGCGAGCTGGCCGGCTGGCTCGCGGAGCACGCCACCGGCCCCCTCGGCGTCGCCGTCGTCGACGCCTGGGCGCTCGGCACCGGCTCCGTCGCCGAGATCGCGCTCGCCACCGCGGGCGGACCGGCCGCCTGGTTCGACCCGGCCGAGATCGACGAGGCCGACGAGCAGGCGTTCCGCGCCTGGCTCGCCGACCCGGCCCGCCCCAAGGTGTTCCACAACGCCAAGCGCGCGATGCGCGTCTTCCCCGAGCACGGCTGGACGGTCGACGGCGTCACCATGGACACGGCGCTCGCCGCGTACCTGGTCAAGCCCGGCCGCCGCTCCTTCGACCTGGACGCCCTGTCCCTGGAGTACCTGCACCGGGAGCTGGCGCCCGCCGCCGCGCCCGACGGGCAGCTCGCCTTCGGCGCGGACGACGGCGCGCAGGCGCACGCGCTCATGGTGCAGGCCCGTGCCGTCCTCGACCTGGGCGAGGCCTTCGAGGGCCGCCTCGCGGACGTCGGCGCCTCCGACCTGCTGCGCGACATGGAGCTGCCCACCTCCGCCCTGCTCGCCCGCATGGAGCGGCACGGCATCGCGGCCGACCGGGCGCACCTGGAGGCCATGGAGCAGATGTTCGCCGGCGCGGTGCAGCAGGCGGTGAAGGAGGCCCACGCGGCGGCCGGACACGAGTTCAACCTGGGCTCGCCCAAGCAGCTCCAGGAGGTCCTCTTCGGCG
The DNA here is from genome assembly GCA_014649355.1 of Streptomyces althioticus. Taxonomy (GTDB): domain Bacteria; phylum Actinomycetota; class Actinomycetes; order Streptomycetales; family Streptomycetaceae; genus Streptomyces; species Streptomyces althioticus. The sequence continues at coordinate 69,186 of BMSW01000003.1, read as the reverse complement.
AGCTGGCCCTGCCCAAGACCAAGAAGACCAAGACCGGTTACACCACGGACGCGGACGCGCTGGCCTGGCTCGCCGGCCAGACGGACAACGAGCTGCCGGTCATCATGCTGCGCCACCGCGAGCAGGCGAAGCTCCGCGTCACCGTCGAGGGCCTGATCAAGACGATCGCCTCGGACGGCCGCATCCACACGACGTTCAACCAGACCGTCGCCGCGACCGGCCGGCTGTCCTCCACGGACCCCAACCTGCAGAACATCCCGGTCCGCACGGACGAGGGCCGCGCCATCCGCCGCGGCTTCGTCGTCGGCGAGGGCTTCGAGTCGCTGCTCACCGCCGACTACAGCCAGATCGAGCTGCGCGTCATGGCCCACCTCTCCGAGGACGCCGGTCTCACCGAGGCGTTCACCTCCGGCGAGGACCTGCACACCACGGCCGCGGCCCAGGTGTTTTCCGTCGAGCAGTCCGCGGTGGACGCGGAGATGCGCCGCAAGATCAAGGCGATGTCCTACGGACTGGCCTACGGGCTGTCCGCCTTCGGCCTCTCCCAGCAGCTGAACATCGAGGCGGCGGAGGCGCGCCAGCTGATGGACGCCTACTTCGAGCGCTTCGGCGGCGTGCGGGACTACCTGCGCAACGTCGTGGACGAGGCGCGGGCGACCGGGTACACGGCGACCCTCTTCGGCCGCCGCCGCTACCTGCCCGACCTCAACAGCGACAACCGCCAGCGCCGCGAGGCGGCCGAGCGGATGGCGCTGAACGCGCCGATCCAGGGCACGGCGGCGGACATCGTCAAGATCGCCATGCTGAACGTCGACCGTGCCCTGCGCGAGGCGGACCTGCGCTCCCGCATGCTCCTCCAGGTCCACGACGAAATCGTCCTGGAGCTCGCCCCCGGCGAGCGGGAACAGGTCGAGGAACTGGTCCGCCGGGAAATGGCCTCCGCGGTCGAGCTGAGGGTCCCCCTCGGCGTCTCGGTGGGCGTGGGCCCGGACTGGGAGTCGGCGGCGCACTGACTCGGTGCCGCACTCCGGGCGCGGCCCTCGGGCCGCGCCCGGTGCGGTGTCCGGGGCGCGGCTCCTCCCGCAGGGGCGGTCACCGCCGCACCGCTGCGTCGCGGCGCCCGCTCGGGCCTCCGCGCGCGTCCGCTCGCCGTGCCGTCCCCAGGGGGCATAAGCCCAGGTCGGGCGGGGTCGGGGGCACGTTCCAAAGGCTGCGGGGCCTCGCGTGGTTCACTCGCGTGGCCCTCGCAGGAGAGCCCCGGACCAGGTAGGCGGCCAGCATGCCAGGCATGGGTATACGCATGCTTCACCGCAGAGCGGCACCCCCGCGGGCCGACGCCGACGGACCCACCACCCAGGCGTTTCCGCCGGTCCCGGTCTTCGCGGCCGCCGCAAGTACCGCCCGCATCCCCGGCGGCCTCACGGCCGCGTTCCGCGACACCGCCGTCCGGCTCGGCCGGCGCGTCACCGACGGCCGGTGGAGAACCGGCCGTACCCCCGCCGCCCAGGGCGCGGGGACCGACCAGCCCCCGTGGCGGCTGTGGGCCGAGCTGGCCCGCGCCTACCTGACCCTCGTCCTCACCCTGCTGCCCCGGCCCCGCCCGGTCCGCACGGTCACCGTGTTCGTCGCGGCGAGCGAGACCCTCAGCGTGCGGCCGTACGCCGAGGGCCTCGCGTACCGGCGTGTGCAGGGTCCTCCGTGGCCGGGGCCCGACGCCGCGCCCTGACGGCGACGGCGTACACCGGGAGCGCGGCCACCAGCCCCGCGCCCGCGCCGAAACAGACGGTCGGGATCAGCTCGTAGGGCTTCGCCATGTGCCCCCAGTGGTCCCACCACCGGAGGGCCCGCGGGACCGCCGCGGCCACCATGCACCCCGCGAGCAGCGCGACGGCCGCCCACCGGTCGCGCGTCGACAGCACCGGCACCCCCGGGGGCACCGCGTCCCCGGGGACCGTACGCCGCAGCGCCCGCACCGTGAACACCACGAGGACGACCGCGGCCAGCAGCGAACTGCCGTACTGCGCGTACCAGAACACCGGCGAACCGCCGATCTCCTCGCCCAGCACCGGGATCAGCCGCGTGCCCCACCGGTCGTGATGGGTGAACGCGTCCCACACGACGTGCGTCAGACCACCCAGCACCGCGGACAGGTACCAGCGCGCCACCAGCGACGCCCGTACGCGCTCCCGGGGCGCCCCGCAGCGCGTCAGCGTTGCCACCCGCCCCTGACGGGCCCGCGGCAGCAGGGCCACCAAGGGCTCCCGCACCAGCAGCCACAGCCCCTCCAGCGCCCAGGCGATGACCACGTCCACGGTGAACACGCCCCACCCCGCGTGCGTCACGTCGCCGAACTCCATCGCCCCGGACACGACGCCGGCCGCGTAGTAGGTCATGTCGGGCGCGAAGCTGCCCGCGACCAGCACCGCCGGGACCAGCGGGCCGCGCCCCGTGCCGTCGGTGCGGACGGCCGGCAGTACGGCTGCCGCGTGGCTGAGTGTGAAGGGCAACGGGACTCCTCGCCGCGGGGATTGACCGGGTATGCCCGGCAGCGTCGGCAGGAGGGCCGCGGGCACGGGCGGACCTCAGTATTCGGCAGACCGGGCCGTGGCGGTCGTCCGCCCCGTGAACCGCCCGGACGACAAGATGGCCAACCGGTGAATATCGGGCATCAACGGGTGTCCGTGCAAGGCAAGTTGTCGTAGGGTCGCGAGGGTCGTCGACCCGGTCCCGCATCCCAGGGCAACCGGCGGGGCGGGCAGATCGTCACAACAGGGCGAACGCGGTACACGGTGAAGGGCGCCCACAGCGCCCGCGGGGAGGGGTTCACTCTATGGCGGCGCACATCGGCAGGAGGCTGCGCAAGGGAGCGGCAACCACCGCCGTGGCCGCGGCGGCCGTGGCGGCCCTGTCCGCGTCCCAGGCCCCCGGCGTCACGGTCGACGACCAGGGCAGACAGAGCGCCGGCGACGCCACCTCCGCACCCGACGCGGCAGCCGACGACAGCGCGACCGGCAACTCGCCGTACTACACGGACCTGCCGCCCCTCAACAGCCCCGCCCCGTCGCCCTCCGCGGGCTCCGGCGAGGCGGGCGACCGGAGCGCCGCCGAGGCCGGCATACCCGCGACCGTCCTCGACGCCTACAAGAAGGCCGAGGCGGCGCTGCGCGGGACCGGCTGCAACCTGCCCTGGCAACTCCTCGCCGCCATCGGCAAGGTGGAGTCCGGTCAGGCGCGAGGCGGCCGGGTCGACGCCGACGGCACCACCGTCTCCCCCATCCTCGGACCCCAGCTCGACGGCAACGGCTTCGCCCTCATCCGCGACACCGACAACGGCGCCTACGACGGCAACCGGATGTACGACCAGGCCGTCGGGCCGATGCAGTTCATCCCCTCCACGTGGTCCTGGGCGGGGCGCGACGGCAACGGCGACGGCCGCAAGGACCCCAACAACATCTACGACGCCGCCCTCGCCGCCGGGCACTACCTGTGCCGCTACGACTGGGACCTGTCGCAGCCGGGCGACCTGCGCAAGGCGATCCTCAGCTACAACAACTCGACGGACTACCTGAACACCGTCCTGTCGTGGCTGGAGTACTACCGCAAGGGCACCCACGAGATCCCCGACGGCACCGGCGCCCTGCCCGACGACCGCAGCGACGCACGCCCCGGTGTCACCCCCTCCGCGCCGGGCACCACCCCGCCGGCGCGGCCCGGCACCCGGCCAGGCAAGCCCTCCGGCTCCCGGCCGTCGCCCAGCCCGACCGCGCCCGGCACCGGCGGCCCCGGCACGCCGCCCACCACGCCCCCGCCGTCCACCACCCCGCCGACGCCCACCGACACGGTGCACCACCTGGAGGACGCCGGCACCGGCACCCTCACCGCCATGGCCGGCCACACCTTCGCCGAGCGCATCTCGACGCGCGCGGAGACGCAGGCGGGCAAGGCGGTCGCCAAGGTGCGGATCCGCTTCACGATCGTCGGCGACACCGACAGCACCTTCGCCGGCGGCGAGAGCGTGGCGACCGTGACGACCGACGCGTCCGGCGTCGCCGTCGCGCCGGCGCTGCGGGCGGGGGAGCGGACCGGCGCGTTCGCCGTCCAGGCGGCCGTGGTCGGACGCTCCGTCAAGGGCGTCCCCTACAAGGTGACGGTCACCCAGCGCGCCGCCGACGCCCTCACCCGCGTCGGCGAGAAGGAACTGACCTGCGTCGCGGGCGGCGAGTTCGCCGAGCCGGTCGCGGTCGAGGCCACCTACGGCGGTGAGGCCGCCGGGAAGGTCGCCGTCACCGCGACACTCGTGACCTCCGCCGACGACCCCGCCGAGAACGACAAGGGCCCCTACTTCAAGGACGCCGACGGCAAGGCGGTCCGCACCCTGACCGGTCTGCGGACCGACGCGGACGGACGGCTGACCCTGCCGAAGCTCTACGCGGACGACACCGCCGGCACGTTCCTGCTCCGCCTCACCACGGCGGGCGGCGCCACCCTCGACGTGGAGCTGACCGTGGAGCCGGCCGCCACGCCGAGCCCCGACCCGGACCCGTCGGCGGACCCCGATCCCTCGACGGACCCGTCGGCGGACCCGTCCACCGAGCCGTCGCGGACCCCGGCCGCCTGAGCCGGCGCCCTGCCCGCTACCCGCGCAGCCGCGCGTTGGTGTGGCGGGTGGGCCGCGCGGCGGCCGGGTCCTCCGGCCAGGGGTGCTTCGGATACCGGCCGCGCAGCTCCGCCCGCACCTGCCGGTAGCCCTCGCGCCAGAAGGAGGCGAGGTCGGCGGTGACCGCGGCGGGCCGCCCGGCCGGGGACAGCAGGTGCACCAGCAGCGGCACCCCGGCCACCGTGGGCGACTCCTGAAGCCCGAACATCTCCTGCAGCTTCACGGCGAGCACCGGCCGCTCCGGGTCGGACCAGTCGATCCGTACGTGCGACCCGCTGGGCACCGTGATCCGCTCGGGCGCCAGCTCGTCGAGGCGCGCCGCCTCGCCCGACGCCCACGGCAGCAGCCGCGCGAGCGCCTGCCCGGCGTCGATCCGCGCCAGGTCGGCCCGGCGCCGCGCGCGGCTCAGCTCGGGCTCCAGCCACTCGTCCACGCGCGCGTGGAGCGCCTCGTCGGACACGTCCGGCCACGGCTCGCCCAGCCGCGCGTGCAGGAAGGCCAGCCGCTGCCGCAGCACCTGTGCACCGGCCGGCCACCGCAGCAGCCCGAACCCCTCCCGGCGCAGCCCGTCCAGCAGTGCGGCGCGCACCGGCGCGGGGCCGGCGTCCGTGAGCGGCCGCTCGGTCAGCTCGACCGCCCCGAGCCGCTCGACCCGGCGCGCCACGACGTCCCCGTCCGCCCAGTGCACCTCCTCACGCCGGTCGAGGAGCGTGCCCGCGGCCCACCGCGCCACGTCCTCGTCCACGGCGGCTCCCAGCAGCACGCGCGCGTGCCCACGCCCCACGGGCCGGTCGGCGACGGCGACGGCCACCCACTCGGCCCCCCGCAACGCGGACCCGGCCCCGACCTCGGCCCGCGTCCCGCCCACCATCAGATACGACCCCCCGTCGACCCGGGCCACCCGCTCCGGAAAGGCGAGCGCCACGACGAGCCCGACGCCCCGCTCCTCACCTCCGGGGTCTCCGCCATGATCGGCTGCCCCGACGTCGGAAACTCCGCCCGGGCGCGGCCCCGCCCCGGACACGCTCCTGCGCCCTCCGCGAGCCCCCGGCGCCGCGCCACCGTCCGACGGTGCGGTGGCCCGCGGCGCGGAGGTCCCACCCGCCTGCCGCTCACCGGCCGAGCCATCCCCGCCGGTTTGGCCGGCGGGGATGGGTCCTCCGGACCTGCCCTGCCGGTTCCCGCCGCCGTCCGACCGAGCCGACGTACCCGGGCCGGTTCCGGCCGTACCACCCACAGCCTCGGGGGGGAAGGAACCGTCCCCGTGCCCAGGGGCCGCCGGCGCCTCACCGGCGCCCGTCCGCACCGGGCCGTCCGGACTCGGGACCGCCTCACCGCCCTGCCCCCCGGCTCCCTCCGCCTGGGACAAGGCGCCCCGCAGTCTCCGTACCTCCGTGCGCCAGCGCGGCGCGTACCCGTCGCCGCCCCGGCGGGCCCTGCGCAGCGCGGCCGGCAGGTCGTCGCCGTAGTCGCGGGGTGGTTCCTCGGAGAGGAGGGCGACCACCTCGGAGGCGAGAGCGGCGCCCACGCGCGAGGACGCGTCCAGGAGGGCGCGGCCCAGGCGCGGGTGGAGGCCGAGGCGGGTCAGGCGGGTGCCCCGCTCCGTGGGGCGGCCGTCCGGCCGTACCGCGTCGATCGCCGTCAGGACGTCCCTGGCCGCCGCCATCGCACCGGCCGGCGGAGGGTCCAGCAGGGCCAGTCCGGAGGCGTCCGGATCGCCCCAGCAGGCCGCCTGGAGCGCGAACGCCGTCAGGTCGGCCACCTTGATCTCGGGGGAGGGGTACGACGGGAGCCGCGCGTCCTCCGCCTCCGCCCAGCATCGGTACACCGCACCGGGCGCCTCACGCCCGGCGCGCCCCGCCCGCTGGCGTCCCGCGGCGCGTGAGGCCCGTACCGTCGCGAGCGCGCTCAGACCCCGCGCGTGGTCGACGCGCGCCTCGCGGGCGAGGCCCGAGTCCACCACCACGCGTACTCCCGGCACCGTCAGCGAGGACTCCGCGACCGAGGTCGCCAGCACCACCCGCCGCCGCTCGCCGGGCGACAGCACCGCGTCCTGCACGGCGGCCGGCGCACGCCCGTGCACCTGGAGGACGTCCACGCCCGGCAGGCCGCCCAGCATCCCGGCCACCCGGGAGATCTCCCCGACCCCCGGCAGGAACACCAGCACGTCGCCGTCCCGCTCGGCCAGGGCCCGCCGTACCACCGCCGCGACGTGCGTGAGCAGCGCCGGGTCCACCCACATGCCGTGCGGCGGCCGCACCGCGCGCGGGGGCGGCGCCCACACCACGTCGACCGGGTGCGCGGCGCCCCGCGCCTCGACGACGGGCGCACCGCCCAGCAGCCGCGCCCAGCCCTCCGCGTCCGTCGTCGCCGACGCGGCCACCAGCCGCAGGTCCGGCCGCAGCGTCTCGCGCACGTCCCACAGGAACGCCGCCGCCGTGTCCGCGTCCAGATGCCGCTCGTGGCACTCGTCCAGCACCACGACGTCCACCCCGGCCAGCTCCTGGTCGCGCTGGAGCCGCTGCAGCAGCACACCGGTCGTGACGACCTCCACGCGCGTGTCCCGCCCCACGGCGCGCTCCCCGCGCACGGTGAAGCCGACCGAGGCGCCCACCCGCTCGCCCAGCAGCCACGCCATCCGGCGCGCCGCCGCGCGCGCCGCGATCCGCCGGGGTTCGGCGACCAGCACCCGCCGCGCGGGACCCGCGCCCCACAGGCCGGCGAGGTCGAGCGGCACCAGGGTCGTCTTGCCGGTGCCCGGCGGCGCCACCAGCACCGACGTGCCGTGCTCGTCCAGGGCGCCGGCGAGCGAGGGCAGCGCCTCGCGCACCGGAAGGGACTCCAGCGCCTCGTGACGGATCACGCGGTCAGTCCCGTTCGCACACGAAGACGGCCGTGCCGGGGATCAGGCCGCCGCGCAGCGGGGACCAGCCGCCCCACTCGGTGGTGTTCCAGGCCGGCCACTCCGGCTCCACCAGGTCCACCAGCCGGAACCCGGAGGAGACCACGTCACGGACCCGGTCCCCGAGCGTCCTGTGGTGCTCGACGTACACCGCGCGACCGGCGTCGTCCTGCTCCACGTACGGCGTGCGGTCGAAGTACGACCCGGAGACGCTCAGCCCCTCCGGGCCCGGCTCGTCCGGGAACGCCCAGCGGATCGGGTGCGTCACGGAGAACACCAGCCGCCCGCCCGGACGCAGCACCCGGTGCACCTCACGCAGTACCAGCCGCGGATCGGCGACGAAGGGCAGCGCCCCGTAGGCGGAGCACGCCAGGTCGAAGGAGCCGTCGGCGAAAGGGAGCGCGCCCGCGTCCGCGCACACGAGGGGGAACGCCCCGCCGATGCGCAGCGCGTGCTGGAGCTGGCGGTGCGAGATGTCCAGCGCCACCGGCCGCGCGCCCTGCGCGGCCAGCCAGCGCGAGCACTGCGCCGCGCCCGCGCCCAGCTCGAGGACGTCGCGCCCCTTCAGCTCCTCCGGCGGGCCGAGCAGCTCCGCCTCCACCTCGTCCAGGCCCTCCGGGCCCCACACGAATCGGTCGTCACCGAGAAAGGTCCCGTGCTCGTTCTGGTACTCGTCGGCGTTGCGGTCCCACCAGCCCCGGTTGGCCCGGGAGCTCTCCGTGACGCCGGCCTCCCGCCGGGTGGCCTCCGGTTCGGGGACTTCGGGCTCTTGGATGATCGGCTCCCTCGTCGTACTCTTCCGTCCAGCCGGGTCCCCGGTGTGTCGCCGCGGGGGGTCTTCTTCACCCCTGCATGGCCTCGGGAGACGGCAGTTGTGCCGGTTATGCGGCGATCCGCCCCGGGTGGGCGGCTTCGCGCATTGACCCTGCCCGGCCGCCCCCGTATGCTACAAGTTGCGCTGCGAGCCTGCGCACCTCAGACGTAGCAGGCTGCGCTCGCATCTGTTGTATGTCCCCTCGGTTGTCGAGGCGCCACCGGATTTTTGTGGCGCTTCCTTGGCTGTCCGGCTTCTGCAGAGCGAAACGGGCTCCGGCGTAGCAGTACCTACGACTTCAATGTCCGTACCGGAGCCCTTTCCCACATGACGAGCAGCACCGAGACCACCGCCACCACCCCGCAGGTAGCGGTCAACGACATCGGTAACGAGGAAGCCTTCCTCGCCGCGATCGACGAGACGATCAAGTACTTCAACGACGGCGACATCGTCGACGGCGTCATCGTGAAGGTCGACCGGGACGAGGTCCTGCTCGACATCGGTTACAAGACCGAAGGCGTTATCCCGAGCCGCGAGCTCTCGATCAAGCACGACGTCGACCCCAACGAGGTCGTCGCCGTCGGTGACGAGATCGAGGCCCTGGTCCTCCAGAAGGAGGACAAGGAAGGCCGCCTGATCCTCTCGAAGAAGCGCGCCCAGTACGAGCGTGCCTGGGGCACCATCGAGAAGATCAAGGAAGAGGACGGGATCGTCACCGGTACCGTCATCGAGGTCGTCAAGGGTGGTCTCATCCTCGACATCGGCCTCCGCGGCTTCCTCCCGGCCTCCCTGGTCGAGATGCGCCGTGTCCGCGACCTCCAGCCCTACGTGGGCAAGGAGCTCGAGGCCAAGATCATCGAGCTGGACAAGAACCGCAACAACGTGGTCCTGTCCCGCCGTGCCTGGCTGGAGCAGACCCAGTCCGAGGTCCGCCAGACGTTCCTCACCACCCTCCAGAAGGGTCAGGTCCGTTCCGGCGTCGTCTCCTCGATCGTCAACTTCGGTGCCTTCGTGGACCTGGGTGGCGTCGACGGTCTGGTCCACGTCTCCGAGCTCTCCTGGAAGCACATCGACCACCCGTCCGAGGTTGTCGAGGTCGGCCAGGAAGTCACCGTCGAGGTCCTCGACGTCGACATGGACCGCGAGCGTGTCTCCCTGTCGCTGAAGGCGACGCAGGAAGACCCGTGGCAGCAGTTCGCCCGCACCCACCAGATCGGCCAGGTCGTGCCCGGCAAGGTCACGAAGCTGGTTCCGTTCGGTGCGTTCGTCCGCGTGGACGAGGGCATCGAGGGTCTGGTCCACATCTCCGAGCTGGCCGAGCGCCACGTGGAGATCCCGGAGCAGGTCGTCCAGGTCAACGACGAGATCTTCGTCAAGGTCATCGACATCGACCTCGAGCGCCGCCGCATCAGCCTCTCGCTGAAGCAGGCCAACGAGGCCTTCGGTGCCGACCCGACGGCGGTCGAGTTCGACCCGACCCTGTACGGCATGGCCGCGTCCTACGACGACCAGGGCAACTACATCTACCCCGAGGGCTTCGACCCCGAGACCAACGACTGGCTCGAGGGCTACGAGAAGCAGCGCGAGGAGTGGGAGCGCCAGTACGCCGAGGCGCAGACCCGCTTCGAGCAGCACCAGGCGCAGGTCATCAAGTCCCGCGAGGCGGACGAGAAGGCCGCTGCCGAGGGTGGCGAGCCCGCCGCTCCGGCCGCGTCCGGCGGCGGTTCGTACTCCTCCGAGGGTGGCGACCAGTCCGGCGCCCTGGCTTCGGACGAGGCGCTGGCCGCGCTTCGCGAGAAGCTGGCGGGTGGCCAGAGCTGAACGCTCTCCACTGAGGGTTAGTGGTTGATCTGAGGGGTCGCACCTGTGAGGTGCGGCCCCTCAGGCGTTCCCCGGTGGGTTCCTTGCCGGCCGCGGGGCGGTGGGGGCCTGTCGCGCGGTTCCCCGCGCCCCATCGGCGCGTGAGGGGAATGCCTGTGCTTCGTGCCACGTTGTGGTGGGTGAAACACGAGGAGGAGCGGTCACTGTGCTTGATCCGCAGGATTTGTACGCCTGGGAGCCGAAGGGTCTGAGCGTCGTCGACATGGCGCTGGCCCAGGAGTCGGCCGGACTTGTCATGCTCTACCACTTCGACGGATACATCGACGCGGGCGAGACCGGCGACCAGATCGTCGACCGGCTGCTCGACTCGCTGCCCCACCAGGTCGTCGCCCGGTTCGACCACGACCGGCTCGTCGACTACCGGGCCCGCCGGCCCCTGCTCACCTTCACCCGCGACCGGTGGACCGACTACGAGGTGCCGGACATCGCCGTGCGGCTCGTGCAGGACGCCACCGGAGCGCCCTTCCTGCTGCTCTCGGGACCCGAGCCGGACGTCGAGTGGGAGCGCTTCGCCGCCGCCGTGCGGCAGATCGTGGAGCGCCTCCAGGTGCGCCTGTCGGTCAACTTCCACGGCATCCCCATGGGCGTCCCGCACACCCGCCCGGTCGGCATCACCCCGCACGGCAACCGCACCGACCTCGTCCCCGTCAGCACCAGCGTCTTCGACGAGGCGCAGGTCCCGGGCAGCGCCGAGGCCCTGGTCGAGTACCGGCTGATGCAGGCCGGGCACGACGTCCTGGGCGTCGCGACGCACGTGCCGCACTACATCGCCCGCTCACCGTACCCGGACGCGGCGCTGACCGCGCTGGAGGCCATCACGGCCGCCACCGGACTCGTCCTGCCGGGCGTCGCGCACTCCCTGCGCACCGACGCCCAGCGCACCCAGACCGAGATCGACCGGCAGATCCGCGAGGGCGACGACGAGCTCACCGCCCTCGTCCAGGGCCTGGAGCACCAGTACGACGCGGCCGCGGGGGCCGCGACCCGGGGCAACATGCTCGCCGAGCCCGTGGAGATCCCGTCGGCCGACGAGATCGGCCGCGAGTTCGAGAAGTTCCTGGCCGAGCGGGAGGGCGACAACTGACGCCCGCCGGACCGCCGGTCACCGAGGGCCCTTAGGCTGCTGCGCATGCTGACAGTGGGCCTGACCGGCGGTATCGGAGCCGGCAAGAGCGAGGTGTCGCGGCTGCTCGTGGAGCGCGGCGCCGTACTGATCGACGCCGACCGCATCGCACGCGAGGTCGTGGAACCGGGCACGCCCGGGCTCGCCGCCGTCGTGGAGGCCTTCGGCGAGGAGATCCTCGCCGAGGACGGCAGCCTGGACCGCCCCCGCCTCGGCGCCCTCGTCTTCAGCGACCCGGAGAAGCTGGCCACGCTCAACTCGATCGTGCACCCCCTGGTGGGCGCCCGGTCGCGCGAGCTGGAGGAGGCCGCGCCCGAGGACGCCGTCGTCGTCCACGACGTCCCGCTCCTCACCGAGAACGGCCTCGCCCCCCTCTACGACGTCGTGGTCGTCGTCGACGCGAGCCCCGGGACGCAGCTCGACCGGCTGGTGCGGCTGCGCGGCATGAGCGAGGAGGACGCACGGGCCCGCATGGCCGCCCAGGCCACCCGCGAGCAGCGCCGCGCCGTCGCCGACGTCGTCATCGACAACGACGTGCCCCTCGACGCGCTGGAACGCCGCGTCGAGGAGGTGTGGGCCGACCTGGTCCGCCGCGCGCGGAAGTCCCGGCCGGAATAGGGGGCCCGGGACGAGGCGTTGATCCTTCCGAGAGAGGGAAGGATTCCGCCGTGCCCCAAACCAGTGGTCCGTCCGGACGTACGCCGGAGACGCACGTCATCGACTTCCGCGCCGCCGAGCACCTGCTCGCCTCCCGCGACCCGCGGGGCGCGGTCAAGCTGCTGGACGGTGTCATCGACGTCCACCCCGAGAACACGGCCGCGCGGCTGCTGCGGGCGCGCGCCTTCTTCGCGGCGGCCCAGCTGCGCCCCGCCGAGCTGGAGTTCTCGCTCGTCCTGGAGCGGGAGCCGGACAACGCCTTCGCCCACTTCGCCCTCGCCCGCACCTACGAGCGGCAGGGCAGGACCCACCCCGCCAAGCGGCACTTCCGCCTCGCGGCCGCGCTGGACCCGAACCCGGAGTACCTGAAGGCCGCGCGCTTCGACGGCTGAACCCGCGGGCGCGGGCCGTCAGGGCCTGTCCGTCGGCGGCCCGTGCGGCGGCTCGTACGGCGGGACGTCACGGCCGGGCTGGTAGTGCGGGCCCTGGCGGATGTGCCGGACCACGAACGCCAGGTCCGCCGCGACGACCAGGAACAGCATCCCGCAGGCCAGCGCCCAGCCCGGATGGCCGGCGAGCGCGAACGCCGCCGTTCCGGCCACCGTCCAGACCACACCCCACACGCTCAGCCAGAACCGCACGCGCAGAGAACTCCGCGCGGTCGTCGGTTCACTGCCCGTACGCATCGCGATCCTCACCCTGCGGCGGCCTTGCTCCCTGGCCTTCCGGGTGCCCCGTCCCCACCCGCTGTCACTCGTTCGGGTGGCATGGGCGGGGAGGGGAACGGACGTCCGGGCGCGGCCCGTTCGACGGGCATGGAGAAGAAGACGCGGGCGGGGTACGAGGGGACGGGACCCGGGGCGATCACCCCGGACGGGTGCGCGGTGGAGCTGTACGCGCGGCTGCCCGTGGGGGACGAGCCGGACGTGATCGAAGCCGCGGTGCCCGCGGGGGCGAGCATCCTGGAGCTGGGCTGCGGGGTGGGGCGGATGACCCACGCGCTGATGGAGCGCGGCTTCGAGGTGACGGCGGTCGACGAGTCCGCCGAGATGCTGGAGCGGGTGCGTGGGGCGCGGACGATATGCGGCCCGATCGAGCGGCTCGACCTCGGCGAGACGTTCGACGTGGTGCTGCTGGCCTCGTTCCTGGTGCACGCGGGGGACGCCGAGGTGCGCCGGGGCATGCTGCGCACCTGCGTGCGGCACCTCGCGGAGGGCGGGTGCGTCCTGATCCAGCGGGAGGGCGCCGACTCCCACACGAACGTGCCGCGCGAGCGGGTCGACCCGGCGGGCTTCACGGTCCGGATCGCGTCCGTGGAGCCGGTCGGTGACGGCGTCGACTCGGTCCGCGCGGAGTACGTCTTCCCGGACGCGACCTGGACCCAGACATTCCGGTCGCGCCCCCTGACGCCGGAGCAGTTCGAGACGGCACTCGCGGAGGAGGGGCTGAGGGTGGACCGGTACCTGACGGAGGACGGGATCTGGGTGAGGGCGGTGCCGGCGGACCGGGCCTGACGGGACGCGGGCGGCGGCGTCCCCACGCTCGGGACACGGTGCCCGGACTCCGTGGCCCGGGTGTGTCTGGCGGTAGTGCCCTCGGTCGGGCCGGGCCCAGGCGAAAGGGGCGCCGGCGTTTCCCGCCCGCCGGGAAGGCGCGCCCTCCCGGTGGGCCGGCTTCGAGCCCGTGCCTACGGCCGGGGCGCGCCCCCGGCGCCCTTGCCGCGGCCCCGGCGTCCGCCTGCCCCACGCCCGTTCGCGGCACCCCGTCCGCCCGGTGCGGCACCCGGGTCGCCCGGTGCGCCCGGGACGGGCGGGCCCGCGGGGCCGGCCAGCGGACCCGGGCCGCCGAGGCCGCCCAGACCTCGCAGCCGTTCCAGCTCGCGGCGGTCCCGCTTGGTCGGGCGGCCCGCGCCGCGGTCGCGGATGCCGGCCGGGGCGACGGCCTCGCGCGGCGGAGGCGGCGGCGAGTTGTCGACGTAGCACTGGACGGCGACCGGTGCCCCGACCCGCTTGCGGATCAGCCGCTTCACGACGACGACCCGCTCCCGCGTCTCCACCCGCACCCGAACCTCGTCGCCGACCCGCACGGAGTGCGACGGCTTCACCCGCTCGCCGTTCACGCGGACGTGCCCGCCCCGGCAGGCCGTGGCCCCCATGGAGCGCGTCTTGACCAGCCGCACCGACCAGATCCAGCTGTCGATCCGCACGGTCTCGCCGTTCTGCGGGCCCGCCGCCTCGGCGGCGGCCACCGCCGCGGCGACCTTCGGGTCCACCGTCTCGGGCATGGCCTCCGCGGGCGCGGCCACCGCGTCCTCGTCCACGCCGGCCGTCCTGTCGTTCCGCGCACCCTCCGCAACCATGGTCCCGACCTTAGCCCGCCCGGCCCGCCGACCGGACGCCCTACCGTGGAGCCATGGATTCCGAAGGCCTCGCCCGGCTCGACCGGCGCATCGCCGGCTGCCGTGCCTGTCCGCGTCTGGTCGCCTGGCGCGAGGAGGTCGCCCGCACCAAGCGGGCCGCGTTCGCGGACCGGACGTACTGGGGCAGGCCGGTGCCCGGGTTCGGGCCGCCCGACGCGCGGCTGGTGATCATCGGTCTCGCGCCCGCCGCGCACGGCGGCAACCGCACCGGCCGGATGTTCACCGGCGACCGCTCGGGCGACGTGCTGTACCAGGCGCTGTACGACGTGGGCCTGGCCTCCCAGCCGACCTCCGAGGACGCCGACGACGGTCTGGAGCTGTACGGGGTCCGCGTCACCGCGCCCGTGCACTGCGCCCCGCCCGCCAACAAGCCCACCCCGGCCGAGCGGGACGCCTGCCGGCCCTGGCTGGTGCAGGAGCTGCGGCTGCTGCGGCCCACGGTCCGGGCGGCCGTCGTCCTCGGCGCCTTCGGCTGGCAGGCGGCGCTGCCCGCCTTCGCCGAGGCCGGCTGGACCGTGCCCCGCCCCCGGCCCGTCTTCGGACACGGCGCCCACGTCGAGCTGGACGCCGCCGACGGCCCGCCGCTCGGCCTCCACGGCTGCTTCCACGTCAGCCAGCGCAACACCTTCACCGGCAAACTCACCCCCGAGATGCTCAGGGACGTCCTGCGCACGGCGGCCACCCAGGCCGGACTGCGCCCGGCGAAATAGGGGTGAGCGGGCCGCCCGGCGGCGCTACGGTGCCCGGATGGGCAGGTATCCGGAGATCGAACCGTACGACCAGGGCATGCTCGACGTGGGGGACGGCAACCGCCTCCACTGGGAGACCAGCGGGAACCCGCACGGCAAACCGGCGGTGGTGCTGCACGGCGGACCCGGCTCCCGCGCCGGCGCCGGGCTGCGGCGCTACTTCGACCCCGCCGCCTACCGCATCGTCCTGTTCGACCAGCGCGGCGCGGGACGGTCACGGCCGTCGGCCGCCGACCCCGCCACCGACATGGGCGTCAACACGGCGCCGCACCTCATGGCCGACCTGGAACGGCTCCGGGCGCACCTGGGCATCGAGCGCTGGCTGGTGTGGGGAGTGTCCTTCGGCTCGGCCCTGGGCCTGCGGTACGCGCAGACCCACCCCGGCGTGGTGTCCGAGCTGGTGCTGACGGGCGTGGCCACCGGCTCGCCCGCGGAGGTCGACCTGCTGACCCGGGGCCTCGGCCGCATCTTCCCGGAGGCGCACGAGCGGTTCCTCGCCGAGCTGCCCGAGGGCGAGCGGGACGGCAACCTGGCCGCCGCGTACAACCGCCTGCTGGAATCACCCGACCCCGAGGTCAGGGCACGGGCCGCGCAGGCATGGACGGACTGGGAGACGGCGATCATCCCCGCCCCGCCCGGTTCCGTCGAGAGGTTCCGGGACCCGGAGTTCCGCTACGGCTTCGCCCGCACCGTCACCCACTACTGGGGCAACGACCACTTCTTCGGCGACTTCCCCGGCGACGGGGGAGAGGAAGGCGTCGTGCTGCGCGACGCCCATCTCCTGAAGGACATCCCCGGCACCCTGGTCCAGGGCAGCCTCGACTTCGGCAACCTGCTCGGCATCGTGTGGCGGCTGCACCACGCCTGGCCGGGCAGCGAGCTCGTGGTCGTCGACGACGCCGGGCACGACGCGGGCGCCGTCGGGGACGACGCGCTGGTGGCGGCGACGGACCGGTACGTCCGCCGCCGCCCCTGACGACGGCGTCCCTACGGGTGCAGCACCACCTTGGTGTAGCCCTCGACCCGCTTGTCGAACTTGTCGTACGCCGACGGCGCCTGGTCCAGCGGCAGTTCGTGCGAGACCACGAAGCTGGGCTCGGCCCGGCCCTCGATGATCATGTCGCGGAGCTGCCGGTTGTAGCGCTTGACGTTGCACTGGCCGGTGCCGAGCTTCAGGCCCTTCTCGAAGAGCTTGCCGACCGCGACCAGCAGCATGCCCTGCTTGGACTGCTCGTCCGGGGCGCCCGGGTCGGACGGCACGTACAGCCCGGGGATGCCGAGCATGCCGGTGGCCCGGACCGTGCGGACCAGCGAGTTCAGCACGGTCGCCGGCTCCTCGCGGTCGGTGCCGCCGCCCGCCGAGGCCTGGTAGCCGACGGCGTCGATGCCCTTGTCGGTCCCCATGCCCTCGGTCTGGTCGTGGATCTGCTCGACCGGGTCGCCCTCCCCGAAGTTGACGGGGATCGCCCCGATCTCCTCGGCCTTCTGCAGCCGCTCCGCGACGCGGTCGACCACGAACACCTTCCGCGCGCCGCGCAGCAGCGCCGAGTAGGCGGCCATCAGGCCGACCGGTCCGGCGCCGTACACGGTGACGCTGTCGCCCGGGCGCACCTGGGCGAGTTCGCAGCCGTGGTACCCGGTGGGGAAGATGTCCGCGAGGAGCACGAAGTCCTTCTCGTGCTCGGTGCCCGCCGGCAGCTTCAGGCAGTTGAAGTCGGCGTAGGGGACGCGCAGGTACTCCGCCTGTCCGCCCTTCCAGGGGCCCATGGCCACATAGCCGTAGGCGCCGCCCGGGAAGCCGGGGTTGACGGTGAGACAGTACCCGGTGAAGCCCTCGACGCAGTTGGTGCAGAAGCCGCAGGCGACGTTGAAGGGCATGACCACACGGTCGCCTTCCTTGAGCGAGGTGACGCCCGGGCCGACCTCGGCGACGATGCCCATGTTCTCGTGGCCGAAGGTGATACCCGGCTCGGCGGCCGTGCGGCCCTCGTACATGTGCAGGTCGGAGCCGCAGATCGCGGTCGAGGTGATCCGTACGATCACGTCGTTCGGATGCTGGATCGTCGGGTTCTCGACGTCCTCGACGGCGACCTCGAACGGTCCCTTGTACACGACGGCCTTCATGGTGCGATCTCCGTTCGGTTGGTGTTCCGCGTGGTGCGCAGCGACGCCCCTCCCGATGGCACGCGTGACCGATATCTCATGATTCTCCGGTCTTGTGGCCGGAGCAAGCCGGTAGCATCCGACGAATGTCGTGCGACGTCCGCCCCGTTCCCGGGGTCGTCGCACCCGGCGCTCAGGACGCCACCCGACGCGACACCCGACGAGAGGGGAAGGGCGGAACATGGCAGCTCAAAGGCTGGGAACACTGCTGGTGGCCGTGCCCGGGCTGTCCGGCACCACATACCCCCCGGGCACGACCGTGACGGTCCGCGGCCGCGGCGCGACCGTGGACGCGTTCGTCAACGGTGACTGGCTCCCGCTGTCCTGGTGGGAGTTCTCCGACGGCCTGCGCGAGGACATCGCCGACCGCTGAACCGTCGCGCGGGGCGACCGCCGGAAAGCCGGCCGCCCCGGGATCAGTCGACCTTCACCCAGTCCAGGGTGCGCTCGACGGCCCGCTTCCAGTCCTCGTAGCCCTGGCGGCGCCGGTCCTCCTCCCACGACGGCTCCCAGCGCTTGGACTCCTGCCAGTGCGAGCGGAGCTCGTTCTCGTCGCTCCAGAAGCCCGTCGCGAGGCCCGCGGCGTACGCGGCGCCCAGCGCGGTGGTCTCCGCGACGACGGGCCGGCTGACCGGCACCCCGAGCACGTCCGCCTGGATCTGCATGCACAGGTCGTTGGCGGTGACGCCGCCGTCCACCTTCAGCACGTCCAGGTGCACCCCGGAGTCCTGCTCCATCGCCTCGACCACGTCGCGGCTCTGGTAGCAGATCGCCTCCAGCGTGGCCCGCGCGATGTGGCCGCCGGTGTTGTACCGGGACAGGCCGACGATGGCCCCGCGGGCGTCGGAACGCCAGTAAGGGGCGAACAGGCCGGAGAAGGCCGGCACGAAGTACATGCCGCCGTTGTCCTCCACCGACCGCGCCAGCTGCTCGCTGTCCGGGGCGCTTCCGATGATCTTCAGCTGGTCGCGCAGCCACTGCACGGCCGCGCCGGTCACGGCGATGGAGCCCTCCAGCGCGTACACCGCCGGCTTCCCGGCGAACTGGTAGGCCACCGTCGTCAGCAGGCCGTTCTGCGAGCGGACCAGCTCGGTGCCGGTGTTCAGCACCAGGAAGTTGCCGGTGCCGTACGTGTTCTTGGCCTCGCCCGGGGAGAAGCAGACCTGCCCGACGGTGGCCGCGTGCTGGTCGCCGAGGACGCCGGTGATCGGCACGGCGGCGCCCAGCGGCCGGGACGTACGGGCCTGGCCGAACGCCTCCGGGTCCGAGGAGGGATGGATGGCCGGGAGCATCGAGCGCGGGATGCCGAAGATGCCGAGCAGCTCGTCGTCCCAGTCGAGGGTCTCCAGGTTCATCAGCATGGTCCGGCTGGCGTTGGTCACGTCCGTGGCGTGGATGCCGCCGTTCGGGCCTCCGGTGAGGTTCCACAGCACCCAGGCGTCCGTGTTGCCGAACAGGGCGTTGCCCGCCTCGGCCGCCTCGCGCAGCCCGTCCACGTTGTCCAGCAGCCACTTGATCTTGCCGCCGGAGAAGTAGGTGGCCGGCGGCAGGCCCGCCTTGTGGCGGATCGTGTCGCCGTGGCCCTCGCGTTCGAGGGCGGCGGCGATGCTGTCGGTGCGCGTGTCCTGCCAGACGATCGCGTTGTAGTACGGACGGCCGGTGCGCGGGTCCCACACGACGGTCGTCTCACGCTGATTGGTGATGCCGATGGCCCGCAGGTCGGAGGCCGACAGGCCGCCGTCACGGAGGGCGTTCTGGATCACCGTGTTGGTGCGCTCCCAGATCTCCACCGGGTCGTGCTCGACCCAGCCGGAACGGGGCAGGATCTGCTGGTGCTCCAGCTGGTGCTTCGCCACCTCGTTACCGGCATGATCGAAGATCATGAAGCGGGTGCTGGTGGTCCCCTGGTCCACCGCGCCGACGAATTCGGGCATCGCTCAAACCTTTCCTGACTGACGACGACGGTCCCGGGGGCCTCACACCTCTTCGGTGGCCGGGCCTTCCTCCTGGTCCTCCATCGCCCGCGTCCTGGCGGTGACCACCGGCTTGATGATCAGGTCGTACACCAGCACGCCGACGACGGCGCCGATCAGCGGGCCGACGATCGGGATCCACCAGTAGCCGCTGAACCACCCGAACGTGCCAGGCAACGCGATGTCTCCCCAGCCCTCGAAGTAGGTGAACAGCCGGGGGCCGAAATCGCGCGCGGGGTTGATGGCGTATCCGGCGTTCGTGCCGAACGTCATACCGATGGCCACGACCACCAGGCCGATGAGGAACGGGTGGAGATTCGCGAGGGGGGCGACATTCTTCATGTCGATGAGCGCGCAGATCAGGAGCAGCAGAATTCCGGTGCCCACGATCTGGTCGAGCAGCGGTCCCCACCATGAATCCCCGAAGTATTCCGCGGGGAAGGTCGCGAAGATGGAATAGGTGCCCAGTGATTCGTCACGGGCCAGACCCGCCTTCGCGTCAGCGGCGTCGATCGCCCAGTGGTAGCAGGCGTAGACGAGCGCGGCGGCGACGAAGGCACCGAGAAGCTGCGCCAGCCAGTAGGCCGGCAACTTCTTCAGGGGGAAATCCCTGCGCACGGCGAACGCCAGGGTCACCGCCGGGTTGAGGTGGGCGCCGCTGATGCCGCCCGCGACGTAGACGCCGAAGATGACGCCGAAGCCCCAG
The DNA here is from genome assembly GCA_014649355.1 of Streptomyces althioticus. Classification (GTDB taxonomy): domain Bacteria; phylum Actinomycetota; class Actinomycetes; order Streptomycetales; family Streptomycetaceae; genus Streptomyces; species Streptomyces althioticus. The sequence continues at coordinate 49,142 of BMSW01000003.1, read as the reverse complement.
CCCCAGCAGATGATGAGCCAGTTCGCCGGGCCGAAGTCCACGAACTGGCGCCCGGAACCGGGCAGACCCACGAGTGCGACGGCGACGGATCCGATACCCAGCAGAATGAGGACGAACGTCCCCAGGAATTCGGCGAGCATCTCGCCGCCTATGCCTTCGCGATAGCCGCGTCGGCGCGGAGCTGTAACGCGATCAGCCATCAGCTCTCCTCGAACGGAAATGGCGCGGACTGTGCCTCCCCATGTCGGCAGCGTAGGTCCACCGCCCATCCCGGGCGCGCGGAGAGCGGTCTTTCCCACCAACGGACCAATTCGATGGGCGAAGGGGAAGGAAGCGGCTAATACTGCGGGGCTTTTCAGCGGGTCGTGAGCGAGGTCACCGCGCGGTCCGCGGCGCGACAGCCGCGCACGTCCGTCCGGCTGTCACACCGGCGAAACACGCCCGTTCCCTCCCGTCGGTGAAGGCCGCCTACCGTGGGGGCATGAGTTCCGCCCGGTCAGCGTTGCCCGAAGGAGCAGCCGCAGCGACCGGACGACAGGAGCCCTGTGACCCGCACCGCCCCCGCCGTACCCCCGTGGCTCGCCCATGCCCTCCGGTCCCAGCGGGGGCCGGTCTCCCGGAGTGCGGTGCTGCGCGGGGCGCTGGGCGGCGGGCCGCTGCTGCTCGCCGCCGTCCTCGCCGGACGGCCCACTCTCGGGGTGGTCGCCGCGATCGGCGCCATGTTCGCGGGGATCAACGACCGGCCCGGCAGCCGGCGCGCCGCTGTGGCCCGGATCGGGACGCCCGCCCTCGCGGGCGCGGCCGGGCTGCTGACGGGCACCCTCGCCGGGGACCACGCACCGGCCGTGCCGCTCACCCTGCTGCTGGCCGCGCTGGGTCTGGCCGCCGGAGGGATCAGCGCACTGGGCCCGGTCGGCTCCTCCGCCGGGACGCAGTTGCTGGTGGGCGCCGCCGTCGGGGCGGGCATGCCGCTGCCCGAGCCGGGGTGGCTGCGGGCGGTCGCCTTCGTCGCGGGCGCCGCCTGGCTGCTCCTGCTGCGGCTCGCGCTGCCCACCTCCCACACCCTCGCCGGGGACCGCCGCTTCGAGCTGCGCTTCGACGGGGAGCGCGCCGCCGTCGCCGGGGTGTACCAGGCCATCGCCGGGCTGCTCGACGCCGCCGGGTCGGACGGCGCCACCGCGCGGCGGGCCGCGCTCACCGCCGCCCTCGACCAGGCGCAGGACGCGCTCGCCGGACCCCGGCTGCGCCGCCGCCCCTCCTCCGCGGCCGAACGCCGGTTGCACGCCCAGTACGCCGCCGCCCTCCCGCTCGCCGAGGCCGCGACCGCGCTGGCCTGGGCGGGCGATCCGGTGCCGGACGGTACGTCCGAGGCGCCCCGCCGCCTCGCCGCCGCCGTGCGCAACGGCGCCCCCACCGGCCCGCTGCCCGCCCCCACCCGCTCCGCGCCCGGTCTGCGCGCCCTGGACGACGCCCTGCTGTACGCGGCCGAGGCGTTCGACCGGGCCGACAGCCGGCGGCTGCACGGACGCAGGCGCACCCGGACCGCCGTCCTGCGGACCGTCCTCGGCGCCCGCGGCCGTGAGTACGGGATGCGCGTCGCCCTCTGCTTCGGCGTGAGCGCGGCCGTCGCCCAGGCCCTCCACCACGCACGCTGGTACGGCCAGCACGAGCACTGGTACTGGCTGCCCGCCACCGCCGTCTTCCTCGTCAAGCCCGACCTCGGTCCGCTGGCCTCCCGTGTGCTGTCCCGCGCCGCCGGAACCGTGCTGGGCGCGCTGCTGTTCGCCGGGTTCGCCGCGGTGCTGCCCCGGCCGGAAGGGCTCGTCGTCCTCGTCACCGCCTGCGGGGCGCTGATCCCGCTCGCCACCCGGCACTTCGCCGCGCAGACCGCCGTCGTCACGGTGCTCGTCCTGGCCCTGGTGATGGCCGGCGGCGAGCCCCAGGCGTCCCTCGCCCGGATCGGCGAGACCCTGCTGGCCTGCGCCATCGTGCTGGTCGTCGGGCACCTGCCCACTCTCGGCCGGCGCGGCGACGCCATTCGCGCCCGGCTCGCCGAGGCGAGCGGCGCGGCACGCGAGTACCTCGCCCACGTGCTGTCGGAGTCCGCGGACCGCGAGGCCCGCTGGGCGCTGCGCCGCGAGGCCTACCGCACCCTCGCCGAGGCCCGCGCCGCCATCGCCCTGGCCTCCGCCGAACTCCCGCCGCTGGCCCGGCACGCGGACGGCGCGGACGAGATCGCCACGACCCTCGAACGGCTCGTCGACACCACCACCGCCTGCGCAGTCCACCTGGACGACACCGGCACCCTCGACCCCACCCACCTCCGCCGCCTCACCCACCTCGCCACAGACCTGCACCTCCCCGTCCCGACGGCGACCGAGCGCCCCATAGAAGCGCGGGGAACTGCGCGCTCAACCCCCACGAGCGGGCACTGAATCCCCGGCCGCTGCCGGAACGCGCCCCATAGGGCCGCGGGGAACGGCGCGCCCAGCCCCCACGAACGGGCACCCAACCCCCGGCCGCTGCCGGAACGCGCCCCATAGGGGCGCGGGGAACGGCGCGCCCAGCCCCCACGAGCGGGCACTGAATCCCCGGCCGTCGCCGGAACGCGCCCCTTAGGGGCGCGGGGAACGGCGCGCCCAGCCCCCACGAACCAGCACCCGCCGCCCCGCCCCGCGGCCCGCAGGACACACGCCCCCGGCCCGCGCAGGGCCACCCCCCCGCCCCGCCCACCCCACCAAAAGAAGAACGCCCCGCGTTCACCCCACCCGCACCCACACCGGCGCATGATCCGACCCCGCCACCCCCCGCCGCTCCCCGGGATCCGCCCCCACGGACGGCAGACGGGGCGGCCCGTCCGACGGCAGCCCCGTCCCCGCCGCCGACACCCTCCGCACCAGCCGATGGCTGAGCAGCACATGGTCGATCAGCTCCCGGCGCCCCGAGTTCACCCGCGAATAGCGTTCCGACGCCGGGATCAGCGGAGCCACGTCCCACAGCCGGACCGCGTCCCCCCGGTCCGGCCGCTCGTACCCCGGCGTGCCGATCTCCGATCCTGGCGGCCCCAGCAGCAGCTGCGTGGTCGCCGCCTGCACCTCGTCGTTGAGGTCACCGAGCACCGCCACGTCCCGTTCCCGCCCGTCACCCTCCAGCAGCCGGTCCGCCAGCGCGCGCAGCGCCGCCGCCTCGGCCGCCCGCCGGTACAGCGCGTAGGCGCCGTACCGGGCCCGTTCGCCCTCGTCGCGCGGCTGGAAGCGGCCGCCCGGGTACGACAGCAGCTTCGACTTCAGATGACACACCGCCACCCGCATCGGCCCCCGCCCGCCCGCGACCTCCACGGCGAGGAAGCCGCGCCCGGCCTGAGAGACGGTCAGCCCGGTGTCGTCCGCCTGCACGGGCAGCATCCGCGGCGGGAACGCCGCCGTGTCGGCGACCACCGTCAGCTCCGTACGGCTGAGGAACCCCACCCGTGTCCCCCGGCTGTCGGCGTGCGAGGACAGCGCGACGTGCCAGTCGTCGCCGAGCATCCCCGCCAGATCCTCCAGCGCGCCGGGGTCGCCCACCTCCTGCACGCCGAGCAGCCCCGGATCCAGTTCCGTGATCACCGCGGCGAGCGCGGCCAGCTTCGACGCGTAGGCGGCCTCGTCGTCGGGCCCGTAGGGGCCGCCGGGCCGGTACAGGTTCTCCAGGTTCCAGGTGCCGAGGAGCAAGGCGGGCCCCTTTCAGCCGTGGGCGGGCTCGTGGTGAGGCCAGGGTGCGCGCCCGGCCCGCCGTGCGACAGAGCCGCGACGGGATGTCGCGGTTCGGCTCCCCCGGCGTCGGAGTCCCGTCGTACGTTGACGTGATGACGCCTTCTGCCGTGGAGAGTCCCGCCGGCCTCATCATCACCGGATGCACCGTCCTCACGCACGACGATCAAGAGGAGGCCGTCTTCCTGGAGGACGCCGCCGTCGTCGTCCGTGACGGGGTGATCGAGGAGGTGACCGACGCCGAGGCCGTCGCCGGACGCGCGGCCGACGAGTGGATCGACGCCCGTGGGCAGGTCGCGATGCCCGGCCTGATCAACTGTCACACCCACGCCCCGATGGTCGCCCTGCGCGGACTCGCCGAGGACCTGCCGACCGAGGCGTGGTTCAACGACGTCGTCTGGCCGGTGGAGTCCAACCTCACCGAGCGGGACGTCACCCTCGGCGCGCTGCTCGCCTGCGCGGAGATGATCCGGGCCGGCGTCACCTGCTTCGCCGACCACTACTTCGCCATGGACGCGGTCGCCGAGGTGGTCGCCGCGTGCGGCATGCGCGCCCTGCTGGGGGAGGCGTACTTCTCCTCCCAGGGCCCTCAGGGACGGGAGAAGTCCCTGGAGTTCGCGCTGCGCCACCGGGGCACGGCCGGCGGGCGCATCACCACCGCGCTCGCCCCGCACGCCCCCTACACGGTGAACGACGCCGACCTGGCCGCCACCGCCGAGCTGGCCCACGAGCACGGCCTGCCCGTCCATCTGCACGCCGCCGAGAACCGCGACCAGACCGAGGCGTCCCTCGCACGGCACGGCGTCACCCCCGTCGAGGTGCTGCACCGCACCGGCGTCCTGGACACCGACGTGCTCATCGCGCACGGCACCGGCATCGTCGAGAGCGACCTGCCGCTCCTCGCGCACGCGCGGGGGCGTACGGCGGTGGCGACCGCGCCCCGCGGCTACCTGAAGTTCGCCTGGCCCACCACCACGCCCGTGCGGGCGCTGGGGGACATCGGCGTGCCGGTCGGGCTCGCCACGGACGGCGCCGCGTCCAACAACTCCCTCGACGTGTGGGAGTCCATGGCGCTCACGTCGCTGACCCAGAAGTCCACCGAGGGCGACCCGCGCCGGCTGACCTCGCGTCAGGCCCTGCACCACGCCACCCTGCAGAGCGCCCGCGCGGTCGGCCTGGAGGGCGGCGTCGGCCGCATCGCGCCCGGTCACCGCGCCGACCTCGTCCTGGTCGACCTCACGGGGCCGCACACCCAGCCCGTGCACGACCTCGCCGCGACCCTCGTGCACAGCGCCCGCGCCGCCGACGTCCGCACGACCGTCGTGGACGGCCGGGTTCTCATGCGCGACGGGCGCCTGCTCACCGTCGACGTCCCCGAGGTCGTACGCGAACTGGACGAGCGCCTGCCCGCCCTCGTGGACCGCGGCCACGGCCGGCGCATCCAGGAGTACGACACCTGAGCGGCGGCCCGTGTCGGAGCGGCGGAAAAAACTTCGCACGCGGCCGATGAGTTCCGCGCGGCGCCCCGGTCACCCCTCGCAACGGGACCGTCGCACAGGAGGAACCATGTCGCTTCCGGAGATCGTCGCGCGCGCCGAGTGGCGCGCGGCGCGCGAGGAACTGCTCGAGAAGGAGAAGGCCGTCACCCGCGTGCTCGACGCCCTCCGTGCCGAACGGCGCCGGCTGCCCATGGTCCCCGTCGACCGTGAGTACGTCTTCGAGGGCGGCGACGGCAAGGCCACCCTGCTCGACCTCTTCCAGGGGCGGCAGCAGCTCGTCGTGCACCACTTCGTGTTCGACCCGGAGTGGGAGACCGGGTGCCGCTGCTGCTCCGCCTTCCTCGACCAGATCGGGCACCTGGCCCACCTGCACGCGCGGCGCACCACGTTCGCCGCCGTCTCCCGCGCGCCGTTCACCCGCATCCTGCCGTTCAAGGCCCGGATGGGCTGGACGGTGCCCTGGTACTCCTCGCATCCCGGAGACTTCGACGCGGACCTCGGGGTGCTCCGGGAGGAGGACGGCGGGACGGCGCAGCGCCCCGGCGTGAGCTGTTTCCTGCGCGACGGCGACCGCGTCTTCCACACCTACTCGGCGTTCGGCCGCGGCATGGAGGGCCTGGGCTCCACCACCAGCCTGCTGGACCTCACCGCGCTGGGCAGACAGGAGCCGTGGGAGGAGCCCCAGGGGCGCGCGCACGCCGTAGGGGCGCCCGTGGCGCGGGAGCCGCTCCGCTACCACGACGAGTACGACGACTGACACGGATGGTGACGGATTACTCCGGAAAGCTGAGAGCGCGCTCACACTTGGCAGTGAACAGGTGTCAACTACGTCTCAGTACCGTCACCGGACGAGGCGTTCGCCCCATGGTTGGCGTTTAACTCTACGAGTACAGCGCTACATGGAGGTGGCAGGGTGAACGGGCGAACCGTGCTCGAACGCTTTCCCGCAGGTGGACCGCGCGGCTCCTGGCCCGCGGAGGAGTTCGCGCACGCGCGGCGCCTGGAGGGACTGCCCGCCGAGGTCGTCATGGACCTCGCCACCGACATGTTCCTGGTGATCGTCCGCGGCGAGGGCGCCGGCGGTGAGGCGGTGGCGTGACCCCGGCCGGGCGGCGCCGCCCGGGGGCGTCAGGCGGTGACGGGGCGTGACCAGACGGGGGTCGTCCCGGTGAGCCGGCACAGGGCCAGGTAGAGCGGTATGGGCGGCGTGTAGGGGAGCGTGCCGTCGGGACGGTGGATCAGCCCCGGAAGGCCGGCCGCGTCCGTGTCGGCGGGGGTGTCGGGGAGGACCGCGCCGGCGGCGTAGTGCGCGGGGGCGGGCCACTCCAGCGCGTAGTCCGAGTCGGACGGGACCAGCCACCACCAGTGCGCGTCGTCGGCGTACACGCACCCCACGCGGGGCAGCCGGGGCAGGACCAGCGGGCCGAAGCGGGCCGGCACGGCCACCGCGTCGCAGCCCATCGGGGCGGTCATGCCGTCGGGCACGGGGAGCCGTCGGGGCGCGTCCGGCGTCAGCCGCCCGCGCTGGAACCGGACCAGCGAGTCCAGGCTCAGCACGCGTGAGCCACCGGGGCCCGTCACGCCCGGCCTCCGTCCCGGTCGGCGGGTGTGCCCAGGCGCTGCTCGGCGGGGTGGGCGGCGTCGCCGTCGCCGGTCTCGTCCTCGCCGTCCCCCGAGCCGCCGGCCGGACCGGGCTTGGGGCGGGCGCCCCAGCCGAGGTCGTTGAGCGGTTCGGCGGGGTCGCCGGGGGAGCCGGTGGTGCGGGGGAGGTCCGCCCAGACCAGCAGGCCGGGACCGTGTTCGCGGGCGCCCCACGCGTGGCAGAGGGCGTCGACGAGGAGCAGCCCTCTCCCGTGCTCCTCCTCCGGCTGCTGCCGGGTGTTCGCCCGCGGCCGGTCCGGCGCGCAGCCCTCGTCCCGCACGGTGATGCGCAGCAGGTCGTCACCGTCGTGCAGCTCGCAGACGACATGGCTGCTCGCGGTGTGCACGATGGCGTTGGTGACCAGTTCGGAGACGACCAGGGCGGCCGTGTCGCAGGTGTCCTCGCAGACCGACCAGCCGGTCAGCCGGGCCCGTGTCAGCCGTCTCGCCTGCGCGGGGGAGCCAGGGTGAGCGGCCAGTTCGAAGCGGAACCGGCGCTCGGCGGAGGCCCCGGAGGGGGCGGTGGCCGGGCCGGCGCCGAGGCCCACGGGAGCCGCGGCGGCGTCTGTTCCTAAGGGCGCGGACGGAATCACGCTTGCCACTATCGCCCCGCCGTGAACACTTGGCAAGTGTCACTCTGAAAAATGCAGAGTGCTGTGTGACGGTCTGGACGGGCGTGGCACACTGCTCGCAACAGCACCTCGCGCGGCGCCAGTTGGGATCGCCGGACACCGATTCGAATATCTGTTCGGATCAGTTGTTCTCCGTGCCAGATCACCGGACGGCGCCGCCGGGCTGTCAGGATTTGTTCGAGGGAGGTGGAGCGTGAGCGAACCCCGGTCCGCGCCGACGGTCGGGCAGGTCGTCCTCGGGCGCCGCCTGCTGGATCTGCGCGAACGCGCGGGTCTCAAGCGGGAGGAGGCCGCCCGCGTCCTGCGTGTCGCCCCCGCCACCGTGCGCCGCATGGAGATGGCCGAGGTGGCGCTCAAGATCCCCTACCTCCAGCTGCTGCTGAAGGCCTACGGCGTCTCCGACGAGGAGGCCGAGGCCTTCGTCCAGCTCGCGGAGGACGCCAACCAGCCCGGCTGGTGGCAGCGCTTCCACGACATCCTGCCCGGCTGGTTCTCCATGTACGTCAGCCTGGAGGGCGCGGCCTCCCTCATCCGCAGCTACGAACCCCACTTCGTCCCCGGACTGCTCCAGACCGAGGACTACGCGCGCGGCGTGCTGCGCTCCGGCGCCATAGGACAGACCCGCCCCGAGGACATAGAGCGCCACGTCGACCTGCGCATGCGGCGGCAGGACCTGCTCACCCGCGAGGACGCGCCCCGGCTGTGGGTCGTCATGGACGAGACCGCGCTGCGCCGCCGGGTCGGCGGCCCGGAGGTGATGCGCGCGCAGATCGACAAACTGCTCGAGGCGTCGGCGCTGCCCAACGTGACGCTGCAGATCGCCACCTTCGACAGCGGGCCCCACCCCGGCACGTACGGGCCGTTCGTGCTGTTCCGATTTGCCATGCCCGAACTGCCGGACATGGTCTACAGCGAGTACCTGACCGGCGCCGTCTACCTGGACGCGCGCACCGAGGTGGCGACCCACCTCGAGGTCATGGACCGCATGGCGGCGCAGGCCGCCACGGCACATCGCACGAAGGAGATCCTCCGGGATCTCCGCAAGGAGCTGTGAATGGAACTCATCAAGCCCCCGAAGACCCAGCCGGGTACGCGGGCGCACGCCAGGAGGATCTACAACGGCATGCCCGCCCGTGAGCTGGGCAGCGAGGGCTGGCACAAGCCCTGGAGCGGCGGCAACGGCGGCAACTGCCTGGAGGCGATGAAGCTGGACGACGGCCGGATCGCCGTCCGCCAGTCCACCGACCCGGACGGTCCGGCGCTCATCTACACCTCCGCCGAGATGACGGCCTTCATCGAAGGGGCCAAGGCCGGAGAGGCGGATTTCCTGCTGTCCTGACCTCCGATTGCCGCACTACCTTTGCTTTTCCCTTGGCACCGACTTGGCACTGAATTGATCACTAACGCTTGCAGACAGTTATGGAGTCCGTCATGACCGGGCAGAACCCCGTGGAGATCGACACCACCAGACCGCATCCGGCGCGGATGTACGACTGGTACCTCGGAGGCAAGGACAACTACCCGGTCGACGAGGCCATGGGCCGGCAGATGCTCGCCCTGGAGCCGAGGGTGCCGGTCATGGCGCGCGTCAACCGCGCGTTCATGCAGCGCGCCACGCGCTGGCTGGCCGGACAGGGCGTGCGCCAGTTCCTCGACGTCGGCACCGGCATCCCCACCGAGCCGAACCTGCACCAGATAGCCCAGCGGATCGCGCCGGACGCCCGCGTCGTCTACTGCGACAACGATCCCATCGTGCTGGCCCACGCGGCGGCCCTGCTGCGCGGCACGGACGAGGGCGTCACCGACTACCTCCAGGCCGACGTCCGGGACCCGGACACCATCCTGGAGGGCGCGCGGAAGGTCCTCGACTTCGACGAGCCGATCGCGCTGTCGCTCATCGCGCTGCTGCACTTCGTGCCCGACGAGGACGGCGCGCACGAACTGGTGACGCGCCTGGTGGACGCCCTGCCCTCGGGCAGCCACCTGGTGATCAGCCACGCAACGGCCGACTTCACCCCCGAGGAATCCGAGGAGGCCTCGGCGAAGCTCAAGGGCGCGGGCGTCACGCTGGCGCTGCGCAGCCGCGAGGAGTTCACCCGCTTCTTCGACGGCCTCGACCTCGTGGAGCCGGGCGTCCAGGTGCCGCACCTGTGGCACCCCGAACTGGGCGACCCGGTCCCCGGCCAGGACGACGGGGTCATCCCCGGCTACGGCGCGGTGGCGCGCAAGCCGTAGGTCCGGTCCGACCTCGACGCCCCCGGGCGCCCGGCTTCGGCGGGGAGCCCGGGGGCGTCGGCGTGCGGGGTCCGGGCGGGCGGGCGCCGGCCGGGTGAGTCGGATTCCAGCCACGGTACGGGCCGGCCACGGACGGCCGTGCGGTCCAGGCGGCGTGCGGGCGGCCCGGGGGTGCGCGCGACGGAGTGCGCGGAGGCGGGTCAGACGGTCATGGGCCGGTCGTACGGGCCGATCGGCGCGGGCAGACGGCTCGTGCCGCCCGTCAGGAAGCGGTCGACGGACGCCGCCACCGCCCGCCCCTCCGCGATGGCCCACACGATCAGCGACTGCCCCCGGCCGGCGTCGCCCGCCGCGAAGACGCCCGGCACGTTCGTGGCGAAGTCCGGCCCGCGCGCGATCGTGCCGCGCGGCTCCAGCCCGAGACCGAGCTGCCCGATGATCCCGTCGCCCTGGTCCGGCCCGGAGAAGCCGAGCGCGAGCAGCACCAGGTCGGCGGGCAGCGTCCGCTCCGTCCCCGGCACCGGCCTGCGCTCCGCGTCCACCTCGACCAGGCGCAGCCCGCGCACCCGCCCTTCCTCGTCCCCCTCGAAACGCAGCGTCGACGCGGCGAACAACCGCGCGTCGGCACGTGCCGCAGGCGCCGTCCGCAGCGCGCCCGCCTCCTCGTGCGCCGCCGACAGCCGGTACAGCTTCGGATACGTCGGCCAGGGCTCGTTCTCCTCGTCGCGCTCGCTGCCCGGCTTCCGGTAGATGTCCAGCTGGGTGACCGACGCGGCCCGCTCCCGCACCGCCGTCCCCAGGCAGTCCGCGCCCGTGTCACCGCCCCCGACGATGACCACGTGCCGCCCCTCCGCCGACAGGGGCGACCTCCCCAGGTCGCCCTCGCACACCCGGTTGGCCAGCGGCAGGTACTCCATCGCCTGGTGGATGCCCGCGAGGTCACGCCCCGGCACCGGCAGCTCCCGCCACGCCGTCGCCCCCGTGGCGATCACCACCGCGTCGTAGCGGCTCCGCAGCTCCGCCGCGTCCACGTCCCGCCCGACCGTGGTCGACGTGCGGAACCTCGTCCCCTCGGCCCGCATCTGCTCCACGCGCCGCTCCAGATGGTGCTTCTCCATCTTGAAAGCGGGGATCCCGTACCGCATGAGTCCGCCGATCCGGTCGTCCCGCTCGTACACGGCGACCGTGTGCCCGGCCCGCGTCAGCTGCTGGGCGGCGGCCAGTCCCGTGGGGCCCGAACCGATGACCGCGACCGTCCGCCCGGACAGCCGGTCGGGCGGGGCCGGTACGGCGAACCCCTCCTCCCACGCCTTGTCGGCGACGGCGCACTCGACGTTCTTGATGGTCACCGCCGGCTGGTTGATGGCGAGCACACAGCCGGCCTCGCAGGGCGCCGGGCACAGCCTCCCCGTGAACTCGGGGAAGTTGTTCGTGGCGTGCAGCCGCTCCGCAGCCGCCCGCCAGTCCTCCCGGGAGACCAGGTCGTTCCACTCCGGGATGAGATTGCCTAGCGGACAGGCCTCGTGACAGAACGGCACACCGCAGTCCATGCACCGGTCGGCCTGCTCGCTGATGATCGGCAGCAGTCCCCCGGGGACGTACACCTCGTCCCAGTCGCGGGCCCGTTCCTCCACCGGCCGGCGCGGCCATTCCTGGCGGGGCGTGGTGAGGAAACCCTTGGGATCTGCCATGGCCGTCTTCCTTGCGTGCGCGGGGGACAGGCCGTGCGTCGTCGGGCGGCACTCCTGCGCACACGATACGTCCGCCCACCTCGGCCCGCAGCGTGCCGGACACCGTGCGTACGGCGCCTCAGCCGGTGAGGGCGAGGAGGTACGCCAACGCCGCCCCGGCCGAGGCGACGGCGCGGACGTGGTTCCACCGCGTCCACCCGCGCACGTACTCCGGCCAGTACGCGGCCGCCTCCTCCCCGCCCGCGTCGAGACGGGCCAGCCGCTCGTTGCGGGGTACGTTCGCCGCCACGGTCAGGCCGAACGACCCGCACAGGAACAGCACGCCGCCCACCACCGAAGCGACCGCGCCCTCGTCCGGCCATCTCACGAGCGTCACCACCGTGAGCACCGCGCTCAGCGCCGTCGTGCCGAGGAACACCGCCATGAACGGCGGCCGCACCGCCGCCACGTTGATCGCCTGCATCGCGGCCACACCCCGCGCCGCCGGCAGCGACGCCAGCCCCCGCATCACGAACGTCGAGAACGCGCAGAACACCCCGGCCACCAGCCCGGTCCCCAGCGCACCCAGCGCCGTCAGCACGGCGTACGCCCCGTCACCCATGTCCTCACCCCGTCGTCCTCGTCACCCTCGTCCTTCCGGCCGGGCCCTTCGCCCGGCCGCCCGCACCACCAGTGAACGGGCCCCCACCGCGCCGGGCCATGGCCGGACGACGCACACCCATACGCGAACGTCCACCGCCCACGTCTGCCCGGGGCCCCCGGTCTTCCTGAGCGGTTCCGGTTCCGTTCGACACGTGCCGCATCATGGCCGTGTGCGACTCGAAGCGATCACCTGGGACCGGCTCGTCGACCTGCTCGCCGAACGCCTGCTGGACCTCGACACGGCCGACGGCGCCCCCTGGCTCCGCGTCGCCCTCGACGGCGCCCCGGCCGCCCGCCCGGGAGACCTCGCCGAACGGCTCGCGGAGGCGCTGCGCGTCCGCGGCCGCGCCGGCCTGGTCGTCGGCACGGAGGGCTTCCTGCGCCACGCCTCGGTCCGGCTCGAGTACGGCCACCAGGACCTGGAGTCCTACTACAGCGGCTGGTACGACACCGGTGCCCTGTGGCGCGAGGTGTTCGACCCGCTCGGCCCCGGCGGCAGCGGACGTGTGCTGCCCGACCTCCGGGACCCGGTCACCGACCGCGCCACCCGCAGCCCGTACGTCGAACTGCCGCCCGGGGGCGTGCTGTTGCTGCACGGCCCGTTCCTCCTGCACCACTGGTTCCCCTTCGACCTGACCGTCCACGTCCTCCTCTCACCCGGTGCGCTGCGCCGCCGCACCCCCGAGGCCGAGCACTGGACCCTGCCCTCCTTCGACCGCTACGAGCAGGAGACCGACCCGGCCGGCACCGCCGACGTGCTCGTACGGGCCGACGACCCCCGTCACCCGGCCTGGCGCGGCTGAGAGCACGGCCGCAGGGGCTCGGCCAGGGCAGGGCAGGGCTGGGCGGAGTCGGAGTCGGAGTCGGGGCCGTGCCGAGGCCAAGGGCGCGGCGCCGTCGGCTGAGGGTGCCGTCCGGGAGCGGCACGACGACAATGAAGGGCGTCGGGACTCGCGGCGCGCCCCCGCGCCGCGCCGGCCGTCCGGCACCGGGAGGTACCTCATGACCACCGCCGGAGACATCATGCACCGCGGCGCCCAGTGGATCCCCGCACACGAAACCCTCGACCGAGCGGCACAGTTGATGCGCGAACTGAACGTCGGCGCGCTCCCCATCAGCGACGAGAACGAACGGCTCTGCGGCATCCTCACCGACCGGGACATCGTCGTCGGCTGCGTCGCCATGGGCCACGACCCCGCCAAGGTCACCGCGGGCGAGATGGCCAAGGGCACACCGCGCTGGATCGAAGCCGACGCCGACGTCGACGACGTCCTCGCCGAGATGCGCACCCACCAGATCCGCCGGCTGCCCGTCATCGACGACAAGCGTCTCGTCGGCATGATCAGCGAGGCCGATCTGGCCCAGCACCTGACGGACGAACAGATCGCCGCCTTCGCCGAGAGCGTCTACGCCCGGTCAGCCTCCGGCTGACCCCGCCGCCCGCGACCGGCGGAACGGGAGGGCACGTGCGCGCCTGTGGACCCGCACGTTCCGTTCGCTTTCCGTCTGTGGAGGACGTCCCGTCAGTCACGCACCGGCGGCCGTGCCCCCACCCGCTCCACCGCCGACGCCCCCGCCCTGCACCCTTCCTCCGCCGCCCGCACGGGGTCCGCACCGGTCAGCAGCGCCGCGAGGAAGGCCCCGGTGAAGGCGTCGCCCGCGCCGGTCGTGTCCCGAGGCGTCACCGGCAGCGCGGGAACACGTGCGCACACCTCCCCGGACCGCGCCAGCAGCGCGCCCTCCGCGCCGAGCTTGACCACCACCAGCGGCACGGACCGGCTCAGCGACGCCGCCGCCTCCGCAACGTCCGGACACCCCGTCAGCAGGCACGCCTCGTCGCGGCTCGGCAGCAGCACGTCCACACCCTCCACAAGGGACAGGAAGCGGTCCGGACCCAGTTCGGCCAGGAACCCGGCCGACGCCGGGTCCACGCTCACCGGCACCCCGCGCGCCCCCGCCGCCTTCACCGCCACCGCCAGCACGGCCCGGCTGCTCCCGCTGAACAGCAGATAGCCCGACAGGTGCAGCCGGCCCACCCCGTCCAGCAGGTCGTCCGACCAGTCCTCGGGCCCGAGCCTCAGCGACGCGCCGCTGTCGGTGAGGAAGGTCCGCTCGGCCGCCGCACCCTCGTCGACCAGACAGACGACCGTCCCCGTCGGCACGTCGGCGTCCACGACCAGCCGCGGACGCACCCCGCAGGCGGCCAGCTCCCGTTCGTGCCAGCCCGCCGCGTCCGCGCCCACCCGCCCCAGCAGCCGCACCTCGCACCCGCCCCGGCGGGCCGCCCAGCAGGCGACGTTCGCGCCGGCCCCGCCCGGCACCGTGCGGATCACGGCCGCCGTGTCCGTGCCCGGGGCGAGCGGCCCGGCATGGCACGCGACCACGTCCGTGATCACGTCACCGACGACCAGCAGCGCCCCGCCCGGCCCGCTCACGCCCCGGCGGCCCAGGCCGCCGCCACCCGGGCCGCGAGCCCCACGTTGCCGCGCACCGCCGCCAGATTGGCCTCGAGGGACGCGCCGTCGGTGTGCCGCACCAGGTGGTCCAGCAGGAACGGGGTGACGCCCTGACCGGTGACCCCGGCGGCCTCGCACGCCCGCAGTGCCTCGTCGAGCACCCGCGCGTGCGTCCCGGGATCCAGCTGCTCGTCCTCCGGCACCGGGTTGGCGACGATCAGCGCCGACTCCGGACCCCCGAGCGCGTCCTGCGCCCGCATCACCCGGGCCACCTCCTCCGGGGTGTCCAGCCGCCAGTCCACCGGATGCCCGGAGTCCGACAGGTAGAAGCCGGGGAAGCGGTCCGTGCCGTACCCGGCGACCGCCACGCCCAGCGTCTCCAGCCGCTGCAGGGTCGCCGGCACGTCGAGGATCGACTTCACGCCCGCGCACACCACGGTGATCCGGGTGCGCGCGAGCAGCCCCAGGTCGGCGGACTCGTCCTGGGTGACCGTCCATTCGCGGTGCACCCCGCCGAGGCCGCCCGTGGCGAAGACACGGATGCCCGCGAGCGCCGCGAGCAGCGCGGTCGCCGAGACCGTCGTCGCGCCGCTCGCCCCCGCGGCCACCGCGAGCGGCAGGTCGCGGTGGCCCAGCTTGCGGATGCCGCCCTCGTTGGCGACCCGCTCCAGCTGCTCCTTGTCCAGGCCGACCCGCGGCATGCCGTCCAGCACCGCGATCGTCGCCGGAACCGCGCCCTCCCGCCGCACCGCGGCCTCCAGTTCGCGCGCCACCTGGAGATTGCGCGGCCGGGGCAGGCCGTGGGCGATGATCGTGGATTCCAGGGCCACCACCGGCCGGCCCGTCGCGATCGCGTCCCGTACCTCTTCCGACACCATGAGCACCACGCGTTGCCTCCCGTCTGCCGCCTCTCCCTCCATCTCTGGCGGGCGGCACGCCGGGCCAAACCCTTGCGGTGCGTCACACGGCTCGCGGAGGCTGGGGCCATGACAGATCACGCGACCCGGCTCGACCACATCGTTCTCTGGGTGAGCGACCCGATCGCCGCCGCGCACTTCTACGAGAAGGCCGTCGGCCTGGAGCCGGTCAGGCTCGCCGACTTCTCGGCCGGCGAGGCGCCCTTCCCCTCGGTGCGCGTCAGCGAGGAGACGATCCTCGACCTCATGCCGCGCGCCAAGGCCGACCGCATGACGATGCTCCCCGGGGCCGCCGACAGCTCCGGCCACCCCGTGAACCACGTCTGCCTGTCGCTGTCCGCGGACGCCTTCGACGCCCTCCTCGACCGTCTGCGGGAGCAGTCGGTCCCGGTGTCGGACATCGCCCACGACTCCTTCGGCGCACGCGGCCTGGCCAGGCGCAGCTTCTACTTCCGCGACCCCGACGGCAACATCTTCGAGGCGCGCCACTACGACTGAGCCGCGGTCCCACAGTCGGCGCGGCCGTCAGAACAGCGGTTCCGGCAGCACACCCTCCAGGGCGAGCAGGCGCCGCTTGGTCTCCAGCCCGCCCCCGAACCCGCCGATGCCGCCGCCGCTCTCCACGACCCGGTGGCAGGGCACGACGACGGGAAGCGGGTTGGCGCCCATGGCCATGCCCACGGCCTGCGCGGCGCCCGGCTGACCGACGCGGCCCGCCAGGTCGCCGTACCCCACCACCGTGCCGAACGGCACGGTGGTGGCCAACTCGCGCAGCACCTCGCGGTTGAAGCCCGAGATCAGCGACCAGTCCAGCGGCAGTTCGAAGGAGTGCCGCTCACCGGCGAAGTAGGCCTCGAACTGGCGTATCGCCTCGGCCAGCAGGGGGGAGCCGGGCTCCTCCACGGGCTCGGAGCCGAGCCGGGACGCCAGCCGCTCCAACGCCTTGTCGCGCACCTCGTCGGTGGCGTGGAAGACCACGGTGACCAGGCCCTCGCGGGTCGCCGCCAGCAGCAGCGGGCCGATGAGAGTGTCCACGACGGCCCACTCGACCCGCTGCTCGTACCGCCCGTCGCTGTCCATGCGCCCCACCGTACGGCCCGCCACCGACAACGACGGGCCGGAACGGTGGCGAGGTGCGGGACAGCCGCGGCCGACGGGTCAGCCGCCGACCGCGTCACGCACGACGTCCGGGTTGTTGGTGATGACGCCGTCCACCCCGTAGCCGGCCACCCGGCGGGCGGCGGCCGCGTCGTTCACCGTCCAGGTGAACGTCTCCAGTCGCTTGCCGTGCGCCCCCTTGAAGGCGTGCACCGCGGTCACGTAGTCGGCGGTGAGCGACGCGTGCGAGGGGTTGATCTGGTCGGTGAAGGCCGCGTACGCCGGCAGGTCCGCGACCGGCGGCGTGCCGAGGAGGCCCGTCTTCACCGCGGGGGCCAGCTGGTGGACCGTGCGCACGCTGTCCGCGTCGAAGCTCTGCACGACCAGCCGCTGCCGTACGTGCGCCGGGTCGAGCCAGCCCTCGTCGGTGAGCACCTTGAGGATGTCCCGTTCGATGCCGGGGTACAGCTGCGGGTTCTTGATCTCCAGCAGCAGCTTCTGCCGGTGCTGGTCGATCCGGTGCACGTACTGCTCCAGGGTCGGCACGCGCGCGCCCGCGTACTTCGGGTCGAACCAGCTGCCCGCGTCCAGGCGGGCTATCTCGGCGGCGGTGAAGTCCTTCACCTTCCACGGCGCACGGTCGGGGAAGACCTCCTCGACGTCGGTGGTGCGCTGCAGGCTGTCGTCGTGGACGACGACGAGTGCACCGTCCTTGGTGCGCTGGACGTCGTTCTCCACCCACTCGGCGCCCAGGTCGGCCGCCTTGTCGACGGCCGCCAGCGTGTTCTCCGGCGCGTAGCCCGAGGCGCCCCGGTGCGCGACGACCACGGGCGCGGGCGCGGCCCCCCCGGCGGCCCGGGCCGGGGAGAGCGGCAGCAGCAGGACGGCGGCTCCCGCGAGCGCGGTGGTCGAGGCGGCAACAGCGCGTACGTGCATGTGTACTCCTCGCGTCGAACGATCACAGTAGGAACCACTGTGACAGCAGAGGGTCAACGCGAGACGGGTGCAGGATGGCCACAGGCTGAACGACGGCCCTCCAACGCCGCACACCGGTGCCACACACCTGCGGCAAGGACGTGTTTCTTTGCCGGATAGTCGTTCGACCATTCCGGTGGGGGTCATACTCTCTGCGAAACCCTGGCCGCCGCAGCGGTCCTGGGAGGGGGCGTACAACGGGGCAACGCGGGACGTACAGGGCGGAAGGGCAGCCGCGCATGCAAGGCACGGTCGACGGATTCAGTTACGGGCTGGTAACACCTCTGGTGGCCTATTTCATGGCCTGTCTCGGGGGTGCGCTCGGGCTGCGCTGCACCACCCGGGCCGGGCTGGGGCCGCGCTCCTGGCGGCCCGGCTGGCTCGCCCTCGGGGCCGCCGCCATCGGCGCCGGCGTCTGGACGATGCACTTCATCGCGATGATGGGCTTCACCGTGGAGGGGACGCCGATCCACTACGACCGCGCGATGACCTACGCGAGCCTCGCCGTCGCCGTCGTCATGGTGGGCATCGGCATCTTCATCGTCGGCTACCGGGGGGCCACCGGGACGGCCCTGTTCACCGGGGGGACCGTCACCGGTCTCGGCATGGCCTCCATGCACTACCTCGGTATGGCCGGAATGAGTCTCGACGGACAGGTCGAGTACAACACCGCCGCCGTCGCCGCCTCGGTCGTCGTCGCCATGGCCGCCGCCAGCGCCGCGCTGTGGGCGGCGGGCCGGGCCAGAGGGTTCCTGTGGAGCGTCGGCGCCAGCATGGTCATGGGCCTCGCGGTCACCGGCATGCACTACATCGGCATGGCCGCCGTCGAGGTGCACGTGCACGGCACCGCCGAACCCGCCACGGGGGAGTCCGCCGCCGCCCTGCTCGGCCCCATGATGGCCGGCCCGCTCGCCGTCCTCGTCCTCGCCGGGATCGTGGTGGTCTTCGACCCGCTGGTCGTCATGGGCCGGGCGCCGGCGCCCTCCGCCGAACGCCTGCCCGGGATCCCCGCACACCCCCCGGCGCACCACCCCTCGGTCCGCTCCCGGCTGCGCGCCCGCGGCCCCGTCGAGCACCGCTCCCGCACCCCCCAGCGCCGCTGACCCGGACCCGTTGTCAGTGGGGGGTCGTACCGTGGATGACATGCGGCCCGTTTCCCAGATCGAACGCACGGTGGCGCCCTTCGAGGTCGTCAGCCCCTACCAGCCCAGCGGCGACCAGCCCGCGGCCATCGCCGAGCTCGCCAAGCGCATCGAGGCCGGCGAGCAGGACGTCGTGCTGCTCGGCGCCACCGGCACCGGCAAGTCCGCCACCACGGCGTGGATGATCGAGAAGCTCCAGCGTCCGACCCTGGTCATGGCGCCGAACAAGACCCTGGCCGCCCAGCTGGCCAACGAGTTCCGCGAGCTCCTGCCGAACAACGCGGTGGAGTACTTTGTCTCGTACTACGACTACTACCAGCCCGAGGCGTACGTCCCGCAGTCGGACACCTACATCGAGAAGGACTCCTCGATCAACGAGGAGGTCGAGCGGCTGCGCCACTCCGCGACCAACTCGCTGCTCACCCGCCGCGACGTCGTCGTGGTCGCCTCCGTCTCCTGCATCTACGGCCTGGGCACCCCCCAGGAGTACGTGGACCGCATGGTCCCGCTGCGCGTCGGCGACGAGATCGACCGCGACGAGCTGCTGCGCCGCTTCGTCGACATCCAGTACACGCGCAACGACATGGCCTTCACCCGCGGCACCTTCCGCGTGCGCGGCGACACCATCGAGATCTTCCCGGTCTACGAGGAGCTCGCCGTCCGCATCGAGATGTTCGGCGACGAGATCGAGGCGCTCTCCACGCTGCACCCGCTCACCGGCGAGATCATCAGCGACGACCAGCACCTCTACGTCTTCCCCGCCTCCCACTACGTCGCGGGCCCCGAGCGGCTGGAGCGCGCGGTCAACGACATCGAGAAGGAGCTCGTCGAGCGCCTCACCGAGCTGGAGAAGCAGGGCAAGCTGCTGGAGGCCCAGCGGCTGCGCATGCGCACCACGTACGACATCGAGATGCTCCGCCAGATCGGCACCTGCTCCGGCGTGGAGAACTACTCGATGCACTTCGACGGCCGCACACCGGGCTCGCCGCCCAACACCCTCCTGGACTACTTCCCGGACGACTTCCTCCTCGTCATCGACGAGTCGCACGTCACCGTGCCGCAGATCGGCGCCATGTACGAGGGCGACGCCTCCCGCAAGCGCACCCTGGTCGACCACGGCTTCCGGCTGCCGTCCGCCCTGGACAACCGCCCGCTGAAGTGGGAGGAGTTCCAGGAGCGCGTCGGCCAGACGGTGTACCTGTCGGCCACCCCCGGCCAGTACGAGCTCTCCCGCTCGGACGGCTTCGTCGAGCAGATCATCCGCCCGACCGGACTCGTCGACCCCGAGGTCGTCGTCAAGCCCACCGAGGGCCAGATCGACGACCTGGTGCACGAGATCCGCACACGCGTGGAGAAGGACGAGCGCGTCCTGGTCACCACGCTCACCAAGAAGATGGCCGAGGACCTCACGGACTACTTCCTCGAACTCGGCATCCAGGTGCGGTACCTGCACAGCGACGTCGACACCCTGCGCCGGGTGGAGCTGCTGAGGGAGCTGCGCAGCGGCGAGTACGACGTCCTGGTCGGCATCAACCTGCTGCGTGAGGGCCTCGACCTGCCCGAGGTGTCCCTGGTGGCGATCCTCGACGCCGACAAGGAGGGCTTCCTGCGCTCGGGCACCTCCCTGATCCAGACCATCGGCCGCGCGGCGCGCAACGTCTCCGGCCAGGTCCACATGTACGCCGACAAGATCACGCCGGCGATGGAGAAGGCCATCGAGGAGACCAACCGCCGCCGCGAGAAGCAGATCGCGTACAACCAGGCCAAGGGCATCGACCCGCAGCCGCTGCGCAAGAAGATCAACGACATCGTCGCCCAGATCGCCCGCGAGGACATCGACACCGAGCAGCTGCTCGGCTCGGGCTACCGCCAGGCCAAGAAGGACGGCGGCGGCACCAAGACCCCGGTGCCCGCCCTCGGCGGCAAGGCCACGAAGGCCGCGAAGAACGGCGCGAAGGGCGCCAAGGGCAAAGCCGTCGAGACCGTGCCCACCGACCGTCCCGCGGCCGAACTCGCCGGGCAGATCGAGGAACTCACCACGCGCATGCGCGCCGCCGCCGCCGACCTGCAGTTCGAGATCGCGGCACGGCTGCGCGACGAGGTGTCCGAGATGAAGAAGGAACTGAGGCAGATGCAGGAGGCGGGCCTGTCCTGACCTCCGCACACGCAATGTGTTGCAAGACCGACACAAAGTGTGGACCGGGGTTCGTCGCTGTCAGTGCACCTGCGTAGGGTTCTGGGCAACCGCGGTCTTCGCGGCAACAGGGGACGTCCGAGAGGGGAATCAGCGCGTGACCGTCAACATGACCAAGGGTCAGGCCATCAGTCTGCAGAAGAACGACGGCGGCAGCCTGACCGCGGTTCGCATGGGTCTCGGCTGGCAGGCGGCCCCGCGGCGTGGCCTGTTCGGCTCCCGCACCCGGGAGATCGACCTGGACGCCTCCGCCGTCCTCTTCGCCGACAAGCAGCCGGTCGACGTCGTCTTCTTCCGCCACCTGGTGAGCGACGACGGCTCCGTGCGCCATACCGGTGACAACCTCGTCGGCGGTGTCGGCCAGGGCGGCGACGACGAGGCCATCCTCGTCGACCTCTCGCGCGTCCCGGTCCACATCGACCAGATCGTCTTCACCGTGAACTCCTTCACGGGCCAGACGTTCCAGGAGGTGCAGAACGCCTTCTGCCGCCTGGTCGACGAGACCAACGGCCAGGAGCTCGCCCGCTACACGCTGGCCGGCGGCGGCCCCTACACCGCCCAGATCATGGCCAAGGTGCACCGCAACGGCTCGGGCTGGACGATGACGGCCCTCGGCAACCCGGCCAACGGCCGCACGTTCCAGGACCTGATGCCGGCCATCCTGCCGGTCCTCTAGACGACAGCCGCGGACGAACCGGCCCCCGGACAGGGGGCCGGTTCGGCGCACCCGACACATCGACGCGACACAGGGGGACCACGCGATGACGGCCGAGCTGGTGCGGGGACAGAACCACCCGCTGTCCCAGTCCCGTCTGGAGATCCGGATCTCGGCCGGCACACCGGTCGCGGCCGCCGCCGCACTGAGCGACGAGAACGGACGGATCCACGGCACGGAGTGGGTGGCCCACCCGGGCGCCCCCGTACAGCCAGGTCTCGAGGTGTCGCGTCAGGCGGCCGCCGACCACCGTCTCGCGGTGGACCTGGACGCCATGACCGAAGCCGTCCACCGCGTCAGCGTGCTGCTCGCCCTGCCCGCCCCGGACGGCGGCGCGGGACCCGCCCGCTTCGGCGCCGTGGCCGCCCCCTTCGTCGCCGTCACCGGCCTCGACGGCACCGAGGTGGCCAGCTACACCATCACCGGCCTGGACCTGGAGTCCGCCGTCGTCGCGCTGGAGCTGTACCGGCGGCAGGGCGCCTGGAAGGTGCGCGCCGTCGGCCAGGGCTACGCGGGCGGTCTGGCCGAACTCTTCGCCGACCAAGGGCTGGCCGAGGCCGCGCAGCTCGCGTCCGGCATCGACGAGGCCGTCGCCCGTGGCCTCGCGCGCTCCGTCCAGGCGCCCCCGCCCCGCACGTCCGAGGGCGACCGCTCCCGTCAGGCCGCGGCCCCCGCGGTCGGCCCCGACCAGGGCGCCGCACCGCAGGGCGCCCCCGTCCCCGTACCGCCGTCGTACGGCGGGCAGCCGTCGGGCGGCCAGGGCGGACCGCAGCCGGCCTACGGCGGTGCCACCGACCCCCACGCGGCGTCGGGCGGGCCCGTCAACTACAGCCACCCCGGGCGGCAGACGTCCGCCCCGCCCCCGCCCCCGCCCACGGCGCCCCCGGCCCAGCCCGGACAGCCCGCGCGGCCCGTGGCGGGCGACGCGACCGGCTGGTCCATGGAGGAGCGGCTGTACAACCAGGTCTGGGGCATGTTCGAGGACCTGGCCCGCACCACCGCCGCCTACCGCAGCGCCGTGGACTTCGCCGAGTCGCGGATGGACAAGGAGCTGGAGCAGGCCCTGTCCGACCCGCGTAACCGCATCGGCGGCCAGGGCGACGCCGCCCGAGAGGCGGCCCGCGCGCGGTGCTCGCAGCTCGTCGACCAGGCGCGGACGTCCCTGGACCGGGACGTCGCGCAGCTCGTCGCCGAGGCGGAGGTCGTCGAGCCCGCGCTGCCCCCGGCGTTCGCCCGCTGGGACAACCCCTGCTGGCACGCCTACCGGGTGCCGATGGAGATACCCATGGCGCTGCGCCTGGGCGACCTCCGGCTACCCGAGGCCGAGCCGATCCGTATCCCCATGCTGCTCCGGCTGCCGCTGGAGCGCGGACTGTGGATCGACAGCGGACGCACCGACTCCCTGGACGGGTCGTTCACCGACTCCCACGACATGCGGCGCCTGGCCATGGACACCGCGGTGGCGCACGCCGCGCGGCTGCTCGCCGTCTACCCGGCCGGCGAGTTCACCGTGCACGTCGTCGACCCGGCCGGGTCCGGCGCGCGGGCGCTGGCCCCGCTCACCCAGACCGGCGTCATCGCCGGGCCCCCCGCGCAGGGCGCCGCGGGTGTCACGGAGGTGCTGGCCCGGCTGACCCAGCGGGTCGACCTGGTGCAGATGGCGCTGCGCGGCGGAGCTCCGGACGCCCTGCCGCCCGGCTTCGACACCTCGCAGCAACTGCTGATCGTCAACGACTTCCCGCACGGCTTCGACGACCGGGCCGTGAACCAGCTGCGTTACCTGGTCGACGAGGGGCCGTCCGTCGGCGTCCACCTGATGATGGTCGCGGACCGCGAGGAGTCCGCGGGCTACGGCCCGCTGCTCGACCCGCTGTGGCGCGCGCTGCTGCGCCTGACCCCGGTGCCCGACGACCATCTCGCCGACCCGTGGGTGGGGCACGCCTGGACGTACGAGCCGCCGGCGGTGCCGCACGGCAGCGAGGTGCTCCGACAGGTCCTCACCAAGGTCGCCGAGGCCCGCCGCACAGGGAGCAGATGACCGCCCGGGCGCTTTGACCAAGGACGCGTAAAGCCCTTCACCTGGGTCTTTGTGTCTTTCTTTACCGATCTCTTTACCAATCCTTGGTGATTGGGTAGTCTTGACCGCACGGAGGGGAGTACTCCCTGTCTGTGCGGCGACCCCGTCAATACGGATCAGGCCAGATCCCGGGGCGTCGGCCCGGAGACCATCGGGGCGCGTCACGCGTTCCAGGTCCGGGTGGAAGAGACCTCCGGCAGCGACGACGCTGACATTTGCCGTGTGACGTATCTGCCGGAGGCGTAGTGGATGTTTCCCTGACCCTGTGGGTCCTGACGATCGTGGGCCTGTGTGCCCTGATCGCCGTCGACTTCTTCATCGGCCGCAAGCCGCATGACGTGTCCGTCAAGGAGGCGGGGATCTGGACGGTCGTCTGGATCGTCCTGGCCGCGATCTTCGGAGTCGGTCTGCTGATCTTCGGGGGCGGCCGGCCGGCGGGCGAGTTCTTCGCCGGCTACATCACCGAGAAGTCGCTGAGCGTCGACAACCTCTTCGTCTTCGTCCTGATCATGGCGAAGTTCGCGGTGCCCTCGAAGTACCAGCAGCGGGTGCTCCTCGTCGGAGTGCTCATCGCCCTGGTGCTCCGCGCGATATTCATCGCCGCGGGCGCGGCCATCATCGCCAGCTTCTCCTGGGTCTTCTACCTCTTCGGCGCCTTCCTGATCTGGACCGCCTGGAAGCTCATCCAGGAGGCCCGGGCCGACCAGGAGGACGAGGAGTTCGAGGAGAACAAGCTGCTCAAGGCGGCCGAGCGCCGCTTCGGCGTGGCCGACCGCTACCACGGCACCAAGCTGTGGATCCAGCAGAACGGCAAGCGGGTCATGACCCCGATGCTCGTCGTGATGCTCGCGATCGGCACGACCGACGTCCTGTTCGCACTGGACTCGATCCCCGCGATCTTCGGCCTGACCCAGGACCCGTACATCGTGTTCACGGCGAACGCGTTCGCGCTGATGGGTCTGCGGCAGCTGTACTTCCTCATCGGCGGACTGCTGAGGAAGCTGGTCCACCTGTCCTACGGCCTGTCGATCATCCTGGGCTTCATCGGCGTGAAGCTGGTGCTGCACGCCCTGCACGAGTCCGGGGTGCACGTCCCCGAGATCAGCATTCCGGTCTCCCTGGGCGTGATCTGCTCGGTGCTGATCGTCACCACGATCACCAGCCTCCGCGCCTCCCGTAAGCAGGCGCAGGCCGAGGCGGTCACGGGGCCGGCCGAGACCCCCGCGAAGAGCGACATCGACGTCTGACCCCGTCGACACCAGGAACACGGGCGCCGGGAGCGGGGGAGGCACAGCGCCGCCCCCCCTCCCGGACCCGCACGTTCCACCGCGCCGCCCCCTGGGCGGCGCCCACCACAACCGACCAGTACGAGGAGGCCATGCGTGACCATGATGACCCCGAGACGATCAGGATCGCGGAGCGGAAGGGGTCGCCGCACGGCGGTGACAGCAGTTCCGACGCCCTCGACGGTCGCCCGGTGGTCGGCAGTCCTTGAGGTGCGGCACCCTCTCACGCCGGGGACGATCGCCGCATGACGGACCGGATCAAGACCCTCGCAGGCCGCTGGACGCACGCCGTTCCGGTGCTCGCGGTCGTCCTCCTCGCCCTGACCTGGGGCAGGGACCTGCCCGGCGGCATCGTCGTCGTGGTGACCCTGGTCCTGGCGGGAGCGGTGCTCGCGGCGGTGCACCATGCCGAGGTCGTGGCCCACCGGGTCGGTGAGCCGTTCGGATCCCTGGTGCTGGCCGTCGCCGTCACGGTCATCGAGGTCGCGCTGATCGTGACCCTGATGCTCGACGGCGGCGACAAGAGCGCGACGCTCGCCCGGGACACCGTGTTCGCCGCCGTCATGATCACGTGCAACGGCATCCTCGGGCTCAGCCTGCTCGTCGGCGCGCTGCGCCACAAGACGGCCGTGTTCAATTCGGAAGGCACCGGCGCCGCCCTGGCCACCGTGGCCACGCTGGCCGTGCTGAGCCTCGTGCTCCCGACGTTCACCACCAGCAAGACGGGCCCGGAGTTCTCCTCCGTCCAGCTCACCTTCGCCGCGGTCGCCTCACTGACGCTGTACGGGTTGTTCGTCGCGACCCAGACGGTGCGACATCGCGACTACTTCCTCCCGGTGGTGAAGCAAGGTCAGGTGCCCTCCCCGGACCAGCACGCCGAGGCGCCCTCCACGCGTACCGCGCTGGTCAGCCTCGGACTGCTGCTCCTCGCCCTGATCGGCGTCGTCGGCCTGGCCAAAGGCGTCTCGCCGACCATCGAGTCCGGGGTGGAGGCGGCCGGTCTCGGCCACGGCGTGGTCGGTGTGATCATCGCCCTGCTGGTGCTGCTGCCGGAGACCATCGCCGCGGTGCGCGCGGCGCGCCGCAACCACGTGCAGACCAGCATGAACCTGGCGCTGGGCTCGGCGATGGCCAGCATCGGCCTGACCATCCCCGCCGTCGCGGTGGCCTCGCTCTGGCTGCCCGGCCCCCTCGTCCTGGGCCTCGGCAACACTCACATGGTGCTGCTCGCCCTCACCGTGGTGGTCGGCGCCCTGACCGTGGTCCCGGGCCGGGCCACACCGCTCCAGGGAGGCGTGCACCTGGTGCTGCTCGCCGCCTATCTGGAACTGACGATCAACCCCTGACCGACGAGGCCCCGGGCCCGCCCGCACTTGCGGGCGGGCCTGGGGGCCTCCGGCGTGCGGGCGGGTCCCACGGCCGCGGCGGAAGTGCCGTACGAACCGCCGTCACGGCGTGATAGACCGGGTGCGACCAGCGGTTCCGGCGAGGGGCCGCGCTCCCGACGGACCGGAGGAAACGTGCCCCGCAACCTGGCCGACGCCCCGATCATGATTCTCAACGGCCCCAACCTGAACCTCCTCGGGCAGCGGCAGCCGGAGATCTACGGGCGTGACACCCTGGCGGACGTCGAGGCGATGTGCGCCCGAGCGGCCGCGGCGCACAACGGCACGGTGGACCTCCGCCAGTCCAACCACGAGGGCGAGCTGGTCGACTGGATCCACGAGGCGCGGCTCGACCACTGCGGCATCGTCATCAACCCGGGCGCCTACTCGCACACGTCGGTCGCGATCCTGGACGCCCTCAACGCCTGCGACGGCATGCCCGTGATGGAGGTCCACATCTCCAACATCCACCGCCGGGAGAGCTTCCGGCACCACTCCTACGTGTCCCTGCGCGCCGACGGCGTCATCGCGGGGTGCGGCGTCCAGGGGTACGTGTTCGCGGTGGAGCGGATCGCGGCGCTGGCCGGACCGGGCACGGCCGAGGCGTGACGTAGGCCCGCCGCCCGCTCACCAGCCGCGGGCGCGCCACTCCGGCAGGTGGGGGCGTTCGGCGCCGAGCGTGGTGTCGTTGCCGTGGCCCGGGTAGACCCAGGTCTCGTCCGGGAGGACGTCGAAGATCTTGGTCTCGACGTCGTGCAGCAGACTGGCGAACGCCTCCGGGTCCTTGTGGGTGTTGCCCACACCCCCCGGGAACAGGCAGTCCCCGGTGAACACATGGGGATGCCCGTGGGGGTCGTCGTAGACGAGGGCGATCGAGCCGGGGGTGTGGCCGACGAGCCGGCGGGCGGTGAGCTCGACCTGTCCGACGCGGATCACGTCGCCGTCGTCCACGAGCACGTCGGCCGGCACGGGAATGCCCTCGGCGTCGTACCGGCCGGCGTAGGTGCGGGCGCCGGTGGCGGCCACGACCTCCGCGAGCGCCTGCCAGTGGTCGCCGTGCCGGTGGGTGGTGACGACGGACGCGATCCCGTCGTCACCGATCATGCCCAGCAGCGTCCCGGCGTCGTTCGCCGCGTCGATCAGCAGTTGCTCGTCGGTGGCCCGGCAGCGCAGTAGGTACGCGTTGTTCTCCATGGGGCCGACCGCGACCTTGGTGATCATCAGGTCCTTGAGTTCGTGCACGTCGGCCGGCCCGCCGACCGTCACCCGCCCGCTGTACGTCATGAGCGTCAGCCTAGCGCCGGAACCGGCGCCGGACAGCGCTCACAGGGGCGGCAGCTTCGGGAGGTCCCCGCCCTTCACCGTCAGGGCGCCGCCGTCCCGGCGTCCGGCGAGCCAGCCGAGCAGGTCGGCGGGCGTCCCCTCCACCGTGACCGGCCCGCCGTCCGCCCCGCCCCCGGTGGTCCACGTCCGGCCGTCGGTGGACGACAAGGTGGTGGCGGGCACGTCCGCGTGACCGCTGAAACGGGCCGCGAGGAAGCCGGTCTCCCGCTCGGTGAAGTCCGCCGGCAGGTCCTCCAGCTCGTAGCCGATGCCCAGGTCGACGTGGTGCAGCTCCACCTCGATCCAGCGCCGGAAGGGCACCCGCTCGGCGCGGTCGGTGACGCCGTTGCGCAGTTCGACGGTGCGCGACCAGTCCGCCGGTGCCGCGGCCGCCGCGCGGAGACGCTCCGCGCTCTCCCGCACGTCCGCGAGCTGTTCGTCCAGGGGGCGCGCGGCGCCCGCCTCGATGTCGGCGTCCCGCGCCTCGGCGGACGCGTACATGGGGCGGCCCTCGAAGACGTTCACCAGCGCGTCCGCGTTGCGGGCCAGGTGGGTCAGCACATGACCGCGGGTCCAGCCGGGCAGGCGTGACGACTGGGTCACAGCCGCGTTGTCCAGGGCGCCGACCGCATGGAGCAGCCGCTCGGTCGCGGCCTGTACAGACGCCAGGTCATCAGCGTGATCAATCATGGCGCCGACCCTAGCCGCGTCACACCTTCGGGTGAAGGAGGTGAACCGGACAGTAAAATCGAATGCACGTGCTATAAGGTCGGGTGCGGCGTCGGGCATGCTGGAGAGCCGGGGTTTGTTGACTATCCGTGAATCCGAACCGGCGTTGTCAGTGGCTCCCCCTAGTCTGAAGAAGACGGGGGCCCCGCCCCTGTCACTTCCCTTCAAGAAAGGTGCGGACCGGCGTGGCCGACCGTCTCATCGTCCGCGGAGCGCGCGAGCACAACCTCAAGAACGTCTCGCTCGACCTCCCGCGCGACTCGCTCATCGTCTTCACGGGCCTGTCGGGGTCGGGCAAGTCCTCGCTGGCCTTCGACACCATCTTCGCCGAGGGGCAGCGGCGCTACGTCGAGTCGCTCTCCTCCTACGCCCGGCAGTTCCTCGGCCAGATGGACAAGCCGGACGTCGACTTCATCGAGGGACTCTCCCCGGCGGTCTCCATCGACCAGAAGTCCACCTCGCGCAACCCGCGCTCCACGGTCGGCACCATCACCGAGGTCTACGACTACCTGCGCCTGCTCTTCGCGCGCATCGGCAAGCCGCACTGTCCCGAGTGCGGCCGGCCCATCTCCCGCCAGTCGCCGCAGGCCATCGTCGACAGGGTCCTGGAACTGCCCGAGGGCAGCCGCTTCCAGGTGCTCTCCCCGCTGGTGCGCGAGCGCAAGGGCGAGTTCGTCGACCTCTTCTCCGACCTTCAGACCAAGGGCTACTCCCGCGCGCGGGTGGACGGCGAGACCGTCCAGCTGTCGAGCCCGCCCACGCTGAAGAAGCAGGAGAAGCACACCATCGAGGTGGTCGTGGACCGCCTCACCGTGAAGGACGGCGCCAAGCGCCGGCTCACCGACTCCGTGGAGACCGCCCTCGGCCTGTCCGGCGGCATGGTCGTGCTCGACTTCGTCGACCTCCCCGAGGACGACCCCGAGCGCGAGCGCATGTACTCCGAGCACCTCTACTGCCCGTACGACGACCTGTCGTTCGAGGAGCTGGAGCCCCGCTCGTTCTCCTTCAACTCGCCCTTCGGCGCCTGCCCCGAGTGCACCGGCATCGGCACGCGCATGGAGGTCGACCCCGAGCTGATCGTCCCCGACCCGGACAAGAGCCTCGACGAGGGCGCCATCCACCCGTGGTCGCACGGCCACACCAAGGACTACTTCGACCGCCTGATCGGAGCCCTCGCCGACGCGCTGGGCTTCCGTACGGACATCCCGTGGGCCGGCCTGCCGCAGCGCGCCAAGAAGGCCCTGCTCCACGGCCACAAGACCCAGGTCGAGGTCCGCTACCGCAACCGCTACGGACGCGAGCGGCGCTACACCACGGCCTTCGAGGGCGCGGTGCCGTTCGTCAAGCGGCGGCACAGCGAGGCCGAGAGCGACGCCAGCCGCGAGCGCTTCGAGGGCTACATGCGCGAGGTGCCCTGCCCCTCCTGCCAGGGCACGCGCCTCAAGCCGGTCGTCCTCGCCGTCACGGTCATGGGCAGGTCCATCGCCGAGGTCTCCGCGATGTCCATCAGCGACTGCGCGGACTTCCTGGGCGAGCTGAAGCTGACCGCCCGCGACAAGAAGATCGCCGAGCGGGTCCTCAAGGAGGTCAACGAGCGGCTGCGGTTCCTGGTCGACGTCGGCCTGGACTACCTCTCGCTGAACCGCGCGGCGGGCACCCTGTCCGGCGGCGAGGCCCAGCGCATCCGCCTGGCCACCCAGATCGGCTCCGGCCTCGTCGGCGTGCTCTACGTGCTCGACGAGCCGTCCATCGGTCTGCACCAGCGCGACAACCACCGGCTGATCGAGACCCTGGTCCGGCTGCGCGACATGGGCAACACGCTCATCGTCGTGGAGCACGACGAGGACACCATCAAGGTCGCCGACTGGATCGTCGACATCGGCCCCGGCGCCGGCGAGCACGGCGGCAACGTCGTGCACAGCGGCTCCCTGAAGGAGCTGCTCGCCAACGCCGAGTCGCAGACCGGCCAGTACCTGTCGGGCAAGAAGGCGATCCCGCTGCCCGAGCTGCGGCGCCCGCACGACCCCTCGCGCCGCATCACGGTGCGCGGCGCCCGGGAGAACAACCTGCGGGACATCGACGTGTCCTTCCCGCTGGGCGTCTTCACCGCGGTCACCGGCGTGTCCGGCTCCGGCAAGTCCACGCTGGTCAACGACATCCTGTACACGCATCTCGCCCGCGAGCTGAACGGCGCGCGCACCGTGCCCGGCCGGCACACGCGCGTCGAGGGCGACGACCTCGTCGACAAGGTCGTCCACGTCGACCAGTCGCCCATCGGCCGCACCCCGCGGTCCAACCCGGCGACGTACACGGGCGTCTTCGACCACATCCGCAGGCTGTTCGCGGAGACCACGGAGGCGAAGGTCCGCGGCTACATGCCGGGCCGCTTCTCCTTCAACGTCAAGGGCGGCCGCTGCGAGAACTGCTCGGGCGACGGCACCATCAAGATCGAGATGAACTTCCTGCCCGACGTCTACGTCCCCTGCGAGGTCTGCCACGGCGCCCGCTACAACCGGGAGACGCTGGAGGTCCACTACAAGGGCAAGTCCATCGCCGACGTGCTGAACATGCCGATCGAAGAGGCCATGCACTTCTTCGAGGCGGTCCCGGCGATCTCCCGCCACCTGCGGACGCTCAACGACGTCGGTCTCGGCTACGTCCGGCTCGGCCAGTCCGCGACCACCCTGTCCGGCGGCGAGGCGCAGCGCGTCAAGCTCGCCAGCGAGCTGCAGAAGCGCTCCACCGGCCGCACGGTCTACGTCCTCGACGAGCCGACGACCGGTCTGCACTTCGAGGACATCAGCAAGCTGCTGACGGTCCTGTCCGGCCTGGTGGACAAGGGCAACACGGTGATCGTCATCGAGCACAACCTCGATGTGATCAAGACGGCCGACTGGGTCGTCGACATGGGCCCCGAGGGCGGCTCCGGCGGCGGTCTCGTCGTCGCGGAGGGCACGCCCGAAGAGGTCGCCGGCGTGCCCGCCAGCCACACCGGCAAGTTCCTGCGGGAGATCCTGGGCGCGGAGCGGATCAGCGACGCCCAGCAGGTCCGCGCCCCGCGCAAGGCGGCGAAGAAGACGGTCGCCGCCCGGTCGGCGGCGAAGAAGACGGTCGCCGCCCGGTCGGCGGCGAAGAAGACCACGACCAAGACGGTCGGGACCACCGCCAAGAAGACGGCCGGGAAGGCCGCGGGCAAGACCGCCGCGAAGAAGACGACGCGCGGCACCAAGGCCTGACCCGCCCGCCTCGTTCGTACGTGTGCCGTGCCGCAGGGACGCTCCCCGCGGCACGGCACACGTGCGTCAGACGGTCTCCCAGGCCTCCAGCTCACGGGCGTACGGAGGCTCCGCACCCGCGCGCGAGCAGGTGACGGCCGCCGCGCGCGCCGCGAACCGGAGCAGGCTCTCCCAGCCCTCGGCGCCGAGCCCGGCCACGCCCTCGTCGCTGAGCGCGTCACGCCCGGCCAGCCCGTGCAGCAGCGCCGCGTTCACCGTGTCGCCCGCGCCGATGGTGTCCACCACCTCCACCCGCTCACCCGGCACCGCGTACTCGCCGCCGTCCCGGGTGTACGCCGTCAGCCCGTCCCCGCCCCGGGTCACCACGACCGCCGCGGGGCCCGCCGCCAGCCACTCCCGCGGGGACCCGCCGAGCCACTCGGCGTCCTCCGCGGACAGCTTGAGCAGGGACACCGACGGCAGCCAGCTCAGGAACCGGGCCCGGTAGGCGTCGGCGTCCGGGATCAGCCCCGCCCGGATGTTGGGGTCGAGCGCCGTGAACACGCCCCGCGCCGACGCCTCACGCATCAGCGCCTCGTAGGCGCTCGCGCCCGGCTCCAGCACGAGGGAACAGGTCCCGAAGGACACCGCGCGGGTGCCGGCGGGCAGCGCCTCGGGCTGGCCGAACAGCCGGTCCGCCGTGCCCTCCACGTAGAACGAGTAGGCCGCCGAGCCGTCGACGCCGACCGTGGCGACGGCGAGCGTCGTCGGCTCGTCACCGCGCTGCACGGACGCCACGTCCACGCCTGTCTCCCGCAGCCGCTCCAGCAGGGCCTCACCGAACGCGTCCCGTGACACCCGGGAGCAGAACGCGGTGGGGGAGCCGAGACGGCCCAGCGCCACCGCCGTGTTGAAGGGGCCGCCGCCGAGCGCGGGCGTCAGCGCGGCGAGCGCACCCGCCCCCTGCGGTACCAGGTCGATCAGTGCCTCACCGGCTACGACGATCACGAGGGGTTCCTTTCTTCCGGGCAGCCGCAGGAGGTGCGGTGCACGAAGCTGCACGGGAGGCGTTCGGTGCGGGCCGGCCGGCCGGGGTCGGCGAGACGGTCCAGCAGCATCCGGACGGCTCGCGCGCCGATGTCCCGGCTCGGCTGGGACACGGCGGTGAGCCGGGGCGAGAACAGGTCGGCCCAGGCGAAGTCGTCGAAGCAGCACAGGGCGATGTCCCCGGGCACGGACAGGCCGTGGGCCTGGAGGGCGCGCAAGGCGCCGATGGTCATGGCGTTGTTGGCGGTGATCAGCGCGGTGGGACGGGAACCGAGGCGCAGCAGCTGGGCCGTGGCGCGCTCGGCCCCGGCGGCCTCCGAGTCGCCGTGCACCAGGATCCGTTCGTCGAACGGCAGCCCCGAGGCCGCCAGCCCGAGGCGGTAGCCGGTGATCCGCTCGGTGGTCGTGCTGAGCCCGGGCAGCCCGGCCACCAGACCGATACGGCGGTGGCCCAGACCGGCGAGGTGGGTGACCAGGCCGGTGGTCGGCTCGGTGCTCTCGGCGCAGACCTGGTCGAAGAGAGGCGGGCCGTCGTCGGCGGGCGGGCCGACCAGCCGGTCCAGGAACACGGCCGGGACCCTGTGCCGCCTCAGGTAGGCCAGGAGTCCGCCGGGCTCGGGGGAGGGGGCCACGATCATGCCCTCCACCCGGCGCTCGTGGAGCAGCTGGACGACCGTGCGCTCGTGCGCCGGGTCGTCGTGCGGATCGGCGATGAGGAGGCTGTACCCGTGCTCCAGGGCGGCCGCCTCCACGCCTTGGAGGATCTCCGTGAAGTACGGGTTGCTGATCGCGGACACCGCGAGCCCGATCGACCGGGTGCGGGCCGTGACCAGCGAGCGGGCCAGGGTGTTGGGGGTGTAGCCGAGCTCCTCCACGGCGTCCAGGACGGCCTGGCGGGTGTGGGGGAGCACGGGGCGGGTGCCGTTCAGCACGTGCGAGACGGTCGCGACGGAGACTCCGGCGCTGCGCGCCACATCCGCCATGGTGGCCATCGTCGTCCGTTCTCCTTCGTGCGTGCGGGGCGCCGGCTTGTCGGCTGTCGGCAGGCCGACCGGTATGCGGGGTGCTCAGAGCGAAGCCGGCTCGGGTGGGGACCGTATCGCATGGGAGGGAGGGTCGTAAACGCTTGCGTAAGCGTTTACGCGAGCGCTTACGTGGACGCTTACGCGAGCGCTTACGTAAGCGCTTACGTAAGCGCTTACGTGAACGCTTACGCGAGCGCTTACGTGAACATTTACGCCAACGATTACGTGAACGTTTGCGCAAGCGCTTGCGCGAGCGTTTACGACCCTCGTCCCGCCACCCCCACCCACCCCCGGTATCGTCCCGGTGAACACTCGTCCACCGCGTACCACCCGTGGGAGCCCGCATGTCCGCCCGACCCGCCGCGACCCGCCGGACCGTCCTGCGAGGCGCCGCTCTCACACCCGTCGCAGGGCTGGGACTCACCGCGTGCGGGGGCGGCGACGACAACAGGTCCGCCGCGCTGGCGGGGCCTGTCGAGCTGGGCCCGGAGAGCGAGGTGGCCGCGGGCGGCGCGAAGCTGTACCGGGACCACAACGTGGTCGTCAGCCGGGGCGAGGACGGCTCCCTCACCGCGTACAACACGGTGTGCACGCACGCGGGGTGCCCCATCAACAAGCTGGACGGGACGCGGCTGGTCTGCCCGTGTCACGGCAGCGAGTTCGACGTCACCACCGGCAAGGTGCTGCGGGAACCGGCCGTGGCGCCGCTGAAGCCGCTGGCCGTCGAGGTGAAGAACGGCACCCTGGTCGCCAGGCCCCGGGACTGACTCGCGGGCGGGGAGTGTCACCCGGGACCGGCCGCCGTCACTCCCAGTCCCAGGTGATCCCGACGTAGCCGGCCCGCAGGCGCGGTTCCACCAGGTGCACCGAGCGGTGCCGGGCGCTGAGCGGCAGTTCCTGGCGTCCCCCGCGCGGGGCCGCCGCCGAGTGCTGGGTGAAGCGGTGGCACCGCACCGGGAGCGCGGCGGTGTCGAAGCAGACCTGGAGCGCGTACTGGCCGCCGGGAGAGTCGGCGCCCCGTACGTACTCGCGGCAGACGTCGGCCGTGCCGTCCTCCACGGTGTACCGGAAGAGGAAGGTGTCGCCGGCGCGCAGCCGGATGTCGAAGAGCAGTTCGGCGGCGAGGACGCCGGTGTCGTGGTGCCGGCGTACGCGGCCGATACGGCAGTTCTCCAGGGCGCGGACGTGCATGCCCTCCGGGTCGGCGCCAGGGTCGCCGTGGTGGACGGCGATGTAGCGGTCTACGCCGTCGCGGTGGGCGCGCACGATGTGGTGCGACTCGCGCTCCGCCAGCTCCCTGCGGGCGCCGATGCGGACGCGCTCGTGATGGCCCAGGGTGTGCAGCCCGCCGTCGCGCGGGGCGCCGAGCTCGGCCAGGAGCTTGTCCAGGACGCCCGAGGCCTCGACGAGGGAGCGGTAGGTGCGTCCGGCGGAACCGCGGTCCCCGACCCGGTCGTCCGTCTCGGCGAGCAGACGGATCAGTGACTCCTCCGGCAGCTGAAGGATCTCCTCCAGCGCCCGGACGGCCCGCAGCGACTCCGGGCGCTGCGGGCGGCGGGCGCCCTGCTGCCAGTAGCTCAGGCTGGTGACTCCCACCTTCACGCCGTGCCGCGACAGGTGGTGCTGCACCCGCTGCAACGGCAGACCCCGCGCGGCGATGGCGGCGCGCAGGGCGACGTGGAACGGGCCGCCGCGCAGGGCCGAGTCCAGTTCTGCGGTGACGACGTCCGCGTGCTGTGTGGCGTGCGGCATGCAGGGGCCTTTCTGTGAATGTCACAACGGCTGGTCAGACCGTTCGCACGGAGCACCCCGGGGGCCCGCCCCCGTCGGCGCGGCGCGGTCTTCACATGCGTACGCCGTCGTTCAGCGCCCCGAGTTCCCCCGCATTGAAGCGTGTTGACCAGGTCCCGACAACCGTCTGGCCGCAGAAGCGGCACACGCGAGGGGGCCGTACCGGCCGTGCGGCCGGTACGGCCCCCTCAGGTGTGTACGTCTTCGTCCGGGATCAGGCCCCGTCGGTACGGTTCCCGCCGCGGAGCCGCGAGTCCGCGGCCCGGAGGCGCTTCGCGCGCACGATGTCGGGGTCGCGCGGGTCGAGGGACTCGGGGAAGGCAGCCGTCTCGTCCGTGTACCGGCGGTACCGGGCCGGCCGTCGTGTTTTCTCGATCCGCGTCTGGCGCATACGACCTCCCGACTCGCGGCCACGTGAGTGACCGCTGTCTCGACCGCCTCGGACCACCGGCAGGAGAGCCGGTCCGGACCGCCGGGCGGACCGCCACCGCGGTCCGTCCGCCGGCCCCGGTGATCGCCCGAGGCACGGACCCCCCACCTTCCCGCTTACCGGCCGCCGTAACCCATCCGGCCCGCATCGGCCTCGGCAGACCTGCCGGCCGGGCCCCGCGGGCCCCGTGGCGAAGGCCCCGGGCCCCTCCCGTCGCCCTCCCGGCCACGCCGTGTCCCGGCCTCCGCCGTCCCCCGGCCCCGCCGTGCTGTCGGTGTCCGCCAGTAGGGTGTGTTGCATGGCCGACCCCTCCAGCTACCGCCCCAGACCGGGTGAGATCCCCGACTCGCCGGGGGTCTACCGGTTCCGTGACGAGCACCGCCGGGTGATCTACGTCGGGAAGGCGAAAAGCCTGCGCCAGCGCCTGGCGAACTACTTCCAGGACCTGGCCGGGCTGCACCCGCGTACCCGGTCGATGGTGACCACGGCCGCGTCCGTGGAGTGGACGGTGGTCTCGACCGAGGTCGAGGCGCTGCAGCTGGAGTACTCCTGGATCAAGGAGTTCGACCCCCGGTTCAACGTCAAGTACCGCGACGACAAGAGCTACCCGTACCTCGCGGTCACGATGAACGAGGACTTCCCGCGCGTGCAGGTGATGCGCGGTCACAAGAAGAAGGGCGTGCGCTACTTCGGCCCGTACGCGCACGCGTGGGCGATCCGCGACACCGTGGACCTGATGCTGCGCGTCTTCCCGGTGCGGACGTGCTCGGCGGGCGTGTTCAAGAACGCCGCCCGCACAGGCCGCCCCTGCCTGCTGGGCTACATCGGCAAGTGCTCGGCGCCCTGCGTGGAGCGGATCTCCGCCGAGGACCACCGGGAGCTGGCCGAGGAGTTCTGCGACTTCATGGCCGGGCGCACCGGCACCTATCTGCGCCGTCTGGAGAGGCAGATGGCGGACGCGGCCGAGGAGATGGAGTACGAGCGGGCCGCGCGCCTGCGCGACGACATCGGCGCCCTGAAGAAGGCCATGGAGAAGAACGCGGTGGTGCTGGCGGACGCCACCGACGCCGACCTGATCGCGGTCGCCGAGGACGAGCTGGAGGCGGCCGTCCAGATCTTCCACGTGCGCGGCGGACGCGTGCGCGGCCAGCGCGGCTGGGTCACGGACAAGGTCGAGGAGATCACCACCGGCGCCCTGGTCGAGCACGCCCTGCAGCAGCTCTACGGCGAGGAGACCGGCGACGCCGTGCCGCGCGAGGTGCTGGTCCCCGCCCTGCCGGACCCGGTGGAGCCGGTGCAGGAGTGGCTGACCAACCGCCGCGGGTCGAACGTCTCCCTGCGCGTGCCCCAGCGCGGCGACAAGAAGGCCCTGATGGAGACGGTCGAGCGCAACGCCCAGCAGGCGCTCGTGCTGCACAAGACCAAGCGCGCCTCCGACCTCACCACGCGCTCGCGCGCCCTGGAGGAGATCAGCGACGCCCTGGAGCTGGACAGCGCCCCGCTGCGCATCGAGTGCTACGACATCTCCCACCTCCAGGGTGACGACGTGGTGGCCTCCATGGTCGTCTTCGAGGACGGGCTGGCCCGCAAGAGCGAGTACCGCCGCTTCCAGATCAAGGGCTTCGCCGGCCAGGACGACGTGCGGTCCATGCACGAGGTGATCACCCGCCGCTTCCGCCGCTACCTGGCGGAGAAGGAACGGACGGGGGAGTGGACCGACGGCGAGGAACCGGGCGCCGAGCCCGGTGCGCAGGCGGACCCGGGTACGGCCGCCGCGGGTCTCGCCGAGCCGCCCGCCAGCACCCTCACCGAGGACGACGGCCGCCCCAAGCGGTTCGCGTACCCGCCGCAGCTGGTCGTGGTGGACGGCGGCGCGCCGCAGGTCGCGGCGGCCCAGCGGGCGCTGGACGAGCTGGGCATCGACGACATCGCGGTGTGCGGCCTCGCCAAGCGGCTGGAGGAGGTGTGGCTGCCCGGCGACGACGACCCGGTGGTGCTGCCCCGTACGAGCGAGGGCCTGTACCTGCTGCAGCGCATCCGGGACGAGGCGCACCGCTTCGCGATCACCTACCAGCGCGCCAAGCGCGCCAAGCGCTTCCGCTCCAGCCCCCTGGACGACGTCCCCGGCCTCGGTGACACCCGCAAGCAGGCGCTGATCAAGCACTTCGGTTCGTTGAAGAGGCTGCGGTCGGCGACAATCGAGCAGATCTGTGACGTTCCGGGCATAGGCCGTAAGACGGCCGAGACGATCGTCGCGGCGCTCGCCCAGGCGGTACCCGGCGGTCCCGCCGTGAACACGGCCACGGGCGAGATCATGGATGACACGGAAGAACCCGGGCAGCAGACGGCTTCTCCGGGGGAGCCCGTGTCCACGGGCGCCCCGGACGAACGACGGGGGCAGGAGCGATGACCGAGCACGGGACAGGGCCCGGGGACCGGGCGGCACAGCAGGCGGACGGGGCCACGGGCCGCGTCGGCGTCCGGCAGGACAACGGAGCACAGGTGAAGACGGGCAAGGACAACGGCGGGGTGCCCGAGGCGGGCATCCCCGAGCTGGTGATCATTTCCGGGATGTCCGGGGCGGGCCGGTCGACGGCCGCGAAGTGTCTGGAGGACCTCGGCTGGTTCGTCGTGGACAACCTGCCGCCCGCGCTCATCCCCACCATGGTGGAGCTCGGCGCGCGCTCCCAGGGGAACGTGGCGCGGATCGCGGTCGTCGTCGACGTCCGCGGCCGGCGCTTCTTCGACAATCTGCGCGAGTCCCTCGCCGACCTCGACGCGCGCGGGGTCACCCGTCGCACGGTCTTTCTGGAGTCCTCCGACGACGCCCTGGTGCGCCGCTTCGAGTCGGTGCGCCGCCCGCACCCCCTCCAGGGCGACGGCCGGATCGTCGACGGCATCGCCGCCGAGCGGGAACTGCTGCGCGAGCTGCGCGGCGACGCCGACCTGGTGATCGACACCTCCGGGCTCAACGTCCACGAGCTGCGCGCGAAGATGCACGCGCAGTTCGCCGGCGAGGAGGAGCCCGAGCTGCGGGCCACCGTGATGTCGTTCGGCTTCAAGTACGGCCTGCCGGTCGACGCCGACCTGGTCGTGGACATGCGGTTCCTGCCCAACCCGCACTGGATCCCGGAGCTGCGCCCCTACACCGGCCTCAACGAGGAGGTGGCGTCGTACGTCTTCAACCAGCCCGGCGCCAAGGAGTTCCTCGACCGGTACGCGGAGCTGCTGCGCATGGTCGCCGCGGGCTACCGCCGTGAGGGCAAGCGCTATGTGACCATCGCGGTCGGCTGCACGGGCGGCAAGCACCGCTCGGTCGCCATGTCGGAGAAGCTCGCCGCCCGGCTCGCCGCCGAGGGCGTGGAGACGGTGGTCGTCCACCGGGACATGGGACGGGAATGACACGACGTACTCCGCGGCTGAGCCGGCTGCGCAGGGCCGTCCCCGAGGGCCGCGCCGCCCGGCCGGCCGAGACGCGCGGCGGACGCCCGCGCCGCCGGGGGACCCAGCCCAAGGTCGTCGCCCTCGGCGGCGGCATGGGCCTGTCCGCGTCGCTCGCCGCCCTGCGCCGGATCACCGGCGACCTCACGGCCGTGGTGACCGTCGCCGACGACGGCGGCTCCAGCGGCCGCCTGCGCGACGAACTGGGCGTGCTGCCCCCCGGCGACCTGCGCAAAGCGCTGGCCGCGCTGTGCGGGGACGACGACTGGGGGCAGACCTGGGCGCGTGTCATCCAGCACCGCTTCCAGTCCAAGGGCGACCTGCACGAGCACGCGGTCGGCAACCTGCTGATCGTCGCCCTGTGGGAGCAGCTCGGCGACCACGTCCAGGCGCTGGACCTGGTGGGCCGGCTGCTCGGCGCGCACGGCCGGGTGCTGCCCATGTCCGCCGTGCCGCTGGAGCTCCAGGCGCTGGTCAAGGGGCACGACCCGGAGCGCCCCGACGACATCGACACCGTGCGCGGCCAGGCCACCGTCGCCCTCACCCCCGGTGAGGTGCAGTCCGTGCACCTCGTGCCGAACGACCCGCCGGCCGTGCCCGAGGCGGTCGCGGCGGTGCTGGACGCCGACTGGGTGGTGCTCGGGCCCGGCTCCTGGTTCTCCTCGGTGATCCCGCACCTGCTGGTCCCCGAGCTGCTGGACGCCCTCGTCGAGACGAAGGCCCGGCGGGTACTCTCGCTGAACCTCGCCCCGCAGCCCGGAGAAACCGAGGGCTTCTCCCCGCAGCGTCATTTGGAGGTTTTGGGGCGACACGCCCCTAAACTCGCCCTGGACGTGGTGCTGGCCGACGAGGCCGCCGTGCCCGACCGCGACTTGCTGACCGATGCCGCCAAGCGGTTCGGCGCCGCGGTCGAGCTGGCCCCCGTGGCCCGGCCCGACGGAAGCCCCCGGCACGACCCGGAGCTGTTGGCCGCCGCGTACGACCGTATTTTTCGGATGCATGGAAGGATCGGCCCATGGCGATGACGGCAGCGGTGAAGGACGAGATCAGCCGGCTCCCCGTCACCCGTACCTGCTGCAGGAAGGCGGAGGTCTCCGCCATTCTGCGGTTCGCCGGCGGCCTCCACCTGGTCAGCGGGCGCATCGTGATCGAGGCGGAGCTGGACACCGCCATGGCCGCCCGGCGGCTCAAGCGGGACATCCTGGAGATCTTCGGCCACAGCTCCGAACTGATCGTGATGGCGCCGGGCGGACTGCGCCGCGGCTCGCGCTACGTGGTGCGGGTGGTCGCGGGCGGTGACC
The DNA here is from genome assembly GCA_014649355.1 of Streptomyces althioticus. Lineage (GTDB taxonomy): Bacteria > Actinomycetota > Actinomycetes > Streptomycetales > Streptomycetaceae > Streptomyces > Streptomyces althioticus. The sequence continues at coordinate 8,506 of BMSW01000003.1, read as the reverse complement.
AGCTCGCCCGTCAGACCGGCCTGGTGGACGGCCGGGGCCGCCCGATCCGCGGCCTCCCCCCGCAGGTGGTCTCGGGGGCCACCTGCGACGCCGAGGCCGCCTGGCGGGGCGCCTTCCTCGCGCACGGCTCCCTCACCGAGCCCGGCCGCTCCTCCTCCCTGGAGGTGACCTGCCCCGGCCCCGAGGCCGCGCTCGCCCTGGTGGGTGCCGCCCGCCGGCTGCACATCGCCGCCAAGGCGCGTGAGGTGCGCGGCGTGGACCGCGTGGTCGTCCGGGACGGCGACGCGATCGGCGCGCTGCTCACCCGGCTCGGCGCGCACGAGTCGGTGCTGGCCTGGGAGGAACGCCGGATGCGCCGCGAGGTGCGGGCCACGGCGAACCGGCTGGCCAACTTCGACGACGCCAACCTGCGCCGTTCCGCCCGCGCGGCGGTCGCCGCCGGCGCCCGGGTGCAGCGCGCGCTGGAGATCCTTGCGGACGACGTGCCCGAGCACCTCGCCGCGGCAGGCCGGCTGCGCATGGAGCACAAGCAGGCCTCCCTGGAGGAGCTGGGCGCGCTCGCCGACCCGCCGCTCACCAAGGACGCGGTGGCCGGACGCATCCGCCGGCTGCTGGCCATGGCCGACAAGCGCGCCCAGGACCTCGGCATCCCGGGCACGGAGGCCAACCTCAGCGAGGAACTGGACGACAAGATCGGCGTCTGACGCCCGGTCACGAGTTCACCTGCTTCACCTGACGCCTGATCAGAACACCGGCGCCGTCGCCCACTTGGGTGACCGGCGCCGGTTTCCTGTGTCGTGGCGGCGCCCTTGACTCGATCATGTTGTGTCATGAGCCTGGCATCTGTTCGCCGCCGTGGCGGACCTCTTTCAGGGGGGCTCATGAGACGAAGAGCGAGATCGATCCTCGCTGTCGGCACGCTCCTGCTCGGCGGAGCCGGCTTCGCACCTGTCGCCCAGGCGCAACCCGCACCGCCCTCGTCCGGCGATCCCGGCGAGGTCAAGGTCTACCAGGCCGACGTCACACGGCAGCAGGTACCCCTGCTGCTGGCGGCGGGTCAGGACGGCCACGAACTCGGCGAGCGGGTGCCCGGACGGGGCACGGCCGCCGTCGAGGTGTACCTCACCGAGGGACAGGCCCGGAAGCTGGAGAAGCAGGGCGTCGACCTCACCGAGCACACGCTTCCCTCGCGGGCGGAGAAGCGCGTGGCGGACGCGGCCGAGGGCGTGTTCCGGCCGTACAGCGGCGCGGGCGGCCTCCGGGAGGAGATCCTGCGCACCGCGCAGCGCAACCCCTCCCTCACCAAGGTCGTCTCCATCGGAAAGACGATCCAGGGCAAGGACATCCTCGCCCTGAAGCTCACCAAGCAGGCCCGCACGAAGAAGGACGGCTCCAGGCCGGCCGTCCTCTACATGGCCAACCAGCACGCCCGTGAGTGGATCACGCCGGAGATGACCCGCCGGCTGATGCACCACTACCTGGACCGCTACCGCACCGACAAGCGGATCAAGAGGATCGTCGACACCACCGAGCTGTGGTTCGTCCTCTCCGCCAACCCCGACGGCTACGACCACACCTTCGCCGACGACGCCAACCGCCTGTGGCGCAAGAACCTGCGGGACGTCGACGGCGACGGGAAGATCGGCTCCGGCGACGGCGTCGACCTCAACCGGAACTTCCCCTACAAGTGGGGTTACGACGACGAGGGCTCTTCGCCCAGCCCCTCCAGCCAGACCTACCGGGGCGCCTCCCCGGGCTCCGAGCCCGAGACCAAGGCCATCGACGCCTTCCAGAAACGCATCGGCTTCACCTACGGGATCAACTACCACTCCGCCGCCGAGCTGCTGCTCTACGGCGTCGGCTGGCAGGTGGCCACGCCGACCCCCGACGACGTGCTGTACAAGGCGCTCGCGGGCACGCCGGACAACTCGGCGATCCCCGGATACCACCCGCAGCTCTCCTCCGAGCTGTACACCACCAACGGCGAGGCCGACGGGCACGCGGCCAACGTCAACGGCATGGCGATGTTCACCCCGGAGATGTCGACCTGCCAGACGGCCTCGGCGTACGACCCCGACGACGCCTGGGAGCCCGGCGACTGCCGCTCGATCTTCACCTTCCCGGACGACGAGAAGCTGATCCAGCAGGAGTTCGCCAAGAACGTCCCGTTCGCGCTCTCCGTCGCCGAGTCCGCCGCGCACCCCGACCGGCCGTCCTCCGCGGTCGGCCTGGAGGCCGCGGACTTCACCCCGGCGGCCTTCACGACGTCCTACGCGCGCGGTGAGGACCAGGAGGTTTCCGTCGTCGCCCGCAAGTCGGTGCGCGACAAGGAACTGCGGTACCGGGTGAACGGCGGCCGCACCCACAGCGCGGACCTCAGGCCCTGGCGGGGCGGCGAGCGCTACGGCGGCGAGGACGACCTCTACTTCGACGAGTACCGCGCGAAGGTCCGGCACGCCCGGCCCGGCGACCGGGTCGAGGTGTGGTTCACCGGCAAGGCCCGCGGCGGCAAGAAGGCGTCGAGCCGGCCCTTCACCTACACCGTGGCGCAGCGGCCCCGCGCGGACGTCCTCGTCGTGTCCGAGGAGGGCGCGAAGGCCACGGCCACGAAGACGTACGTCGACGCGCTGCGGGCGAACGGGCGCAGCGCCGCCGTCTGGGACGTGGCCGAGAAGGGCGCGCCGGACGCGCTCGGGGTGCTGAGCCACTTCCGCACCGTCGTCCACCACACCGGGGCGGCCGTCCCGGGCGTCGCCACCCAGCTCCAGCTGCGTGCCTACCTCAACGAGGGCGGCCGGCTGATCGAGGCGGGCGAGCAGGCAGGCGGCAGTGTCGACCTCGGCGACGGCGTCCTGTCCGACGACTTCGGCCAGTACTACCTGGGCGCCTACTCGCGCACCGCCACCTCCGGAGCCACCGCGTTCACGGGCGCCGGACGACTCGCCGGCACCGGCGGGCCGCTCGGCGACGCGCCCGGGAACCCGCTCGACCGGCCCGGCAGCTTCGCCCTCACCTCCGACGAGCTGCCGCCCGCCGCGTACCCGCAGTTCGCGAGCGCCGGCGCCGGGTCGTTCACCGGCACGGTCAACCCGTACGGGCCCTACGCGGGCTCCGCCATGGCGGCCGCCGTGCACACCGACGACGGCTACAAGCGCCTCACCCGCACCGTCGACCTCACCGGTGTCACCGCCGCCGAGCGGCCCACGCTGCGCACCCGCCTGCTGTGGGACACCGAGCCGGGGTACGACAACGTGATCGTCGAGGCGCGCACCGCCGGCGGCGACGACTGGACGACCCTGCCCGAGGCGGGCGGCGCGACCCGCGCCACCGTGCCCGCCGAGTGCGCGGCCGGGTTCTACATCGCCGGGCACCCCTGGCTGGAGCACTACCTGACGCTCGGCGACGACGGCTGCGCCGCCACCGGCACCACCGGCGCGTGGAACGCCCTCACCGGGTCCTCCGGCGGCTGGCAGCAGGTGGAGTTCGACCTGAGCGCCTACGCGGGCCGGACGGCCGAGGTGTCGGTCGCCTACGTCACCGACCCGGGCAGCGGCGGCCGGGGCGTCCTCGCCGACGAGGCCTCCCTGGTCGTGGGCGGGACGGTCACCGAGACCGAGGGGTTCGAGGAGTCCCTGGGCGCCTGGTCGGCCTCCGGGCCGCCCCCGGGCAGCCCGGCCGTCCTGAAGGACTGGACTCGCACCGGCGAGCTGTTCCGGACCTACGCGGCGGTCACCACCGGGGACACCGTGCTGCTGGGGTTCGGACTGGAACACCTCACGTCGGCGGCCGACCGGGCGGCCCTGCTGAGGAAGGCGCTGGCCGCCGTCCGCGGGTGACACCGGCGCCCGCGAAAGCGGACACGGGCGGCGAAAAAGGGTGACCGAAGACCGTCGCCCTGGGGCGGTCCGTACCCTACTGGCGGGTACGGACCGCACTGCCGGGTATGGGACAACTCGATGTCACGGCCGGGGCCCCGGAGAGGTAGGGTCGACAGTGGTCGGGGACATCCCAAATACAGCTCGCCGGCGTCAGAGCCGGCGTACCAACGAGGAGATCGGTTCGTGACGATCCGCGTAGGCATCAACGGGTTTGGCCGCATCGGTCGGAACTACTTCCGCGCGCTCCTGGAGCAGGGCGCCGACATCGAGATCGTGGCCGTCAACGACCTGGGCGACACGGCGACCACCGCACACCTGCTGAAGTACGACACCATCCTGGGCCGTCTCAAGCAGGAGGTCTCGCACACCGAGGACACCATCACCGTCGGCGACAAGACGATCAAGGTCCTCTCCGAGCGCAACCCCGCCGACATCCCGTGGGGCGAGCTGGGCGTCGACATCGTCATCGAGTCGACCGGCATCTTCACCAAGAAGGAAGACGCCGAGAAGCACATCACCGGCGGCGCCAAGAAGGTCGTCATCTCCGCCCCGGCGAAGGGTGAGGACATCACCCTCGTCATGGGCGTGAACCACGACCAGTACGACGCGGCCAACCACCACGTCATCTCCAACGCCTCGTGCACCACCAACTGTGTGGCGCCCATGGCGAAGGTGCTCGACGAGAACTTCGGCATCGTCAAGGGCCTGATGACCACGGTCCACGCGTACACGAACGACCAGCGCATCCTGGACTTCCCGCACAAGGACCTGCGCCGCGCCCGTGCCGCCGCCGAGAACATCATCCCCACCACGACGGGCGCCGCGAAGGCCACCGCCCTGGTGCTGCCGCAGCTCAAGGGCAAGCTGGACGGCATGGCCATGCGCGTCCCGGTCCCCACCGGCTCCGTCACGGACCTGGTGGTCGAGCTCTCCCGCGAGGTCACCAAGGAAGAGGTCAACGCCGCCTTCCAGAAGGCCGCCGAGGGCGAGCTGAAGGGCTACCTGGAGTACACGGAGGACGCGATCGTCTCCTCCGACATCGTCAACGCCCCGGCGTCCTGCACCTTCGACTCGTCCCTGACCATGGTCCAGGACGGCAAGAACGTGAAGGTCATCGGCTGGTACGACAACGAGTGGGGCTACAGCAACCGCCTCGTCGACCTGACGGTCTTCATCGGCAACCAGCTCTGATCGCGGAGCGGACGGCCTGATATGAGTGCAGGGCTCGGACGGTGCGACGACGCGCCGTCCGAGCCCTGACGCACGTATCGGAACGGTCGCCCTCTTTCGATCACGAGCGATCACGAGCGAACAGGTCGCTGAACACGTTGCTCTGACAGGGAGCCCCTATGAAGACGATCGACGAACTCCTCTCCGAAGGCGTCGCGGGCAAGCGGGTCTTCGTCCGCGCCGACCTCAACGTGCCGCTGGACGGCACCACCATCACCGACGACGGCCGCATCCGCGCCGTGGTGCCCACCGTCAAGGCGCTCGCCGACGCGGGCGCCCGGGTGGTCGTCGCCTCGCACCTGGGCCGCCCCAAGGGCGCCCCGGACCCCGCCTTCTCGCTCGCCCCGGCCGCCACGCGCCTCGGCGAACTGCTCGGCGCCGACGTCGCGTTCGCCACCGACACGGTCGGCGAGTCCGCCTCCTCGACCGTCGCCGGCCTCGCCGACGGCCAGGTCGCTGTCGTCGAGAACCTGCGCTTCAACGCCGGCGAGACGAGCAAGGACGACGCCGAGCGCGGCGCCTTCGCCGACCGGCTCGCCGCCCTCGCCGACGTCTACGTCGGCGACGGCTTCGGCGCTGTGCACCGCAAGCACGCCTCGGTCTTCGACCTCCCGGCCCGCCTGCCGCACTACGCCGGTTACCTCATCGCCACCGAGGTCGGCGTGCTGAGGAAGCTCACCGACGACGTCAAGCGGCCCTACGTGGTCGCCCTCGGCGGCGCCAAGGTCTCCGACAAGCTGGCCGTCATCGACCAGCTGCTCGGCAAGGCCGACCGCATCCTCATCGGCGGCGGCATGGCGTACACCTTCCTCAAGGCCCAGGGCCACGAGGTCGGCTCGTCCCTGCTCCAGGAGGACCAGATCCCGGCCGTCCAGGAGTACCTGGAGCGGGCCGAGAAGAACGGCGTGGAGCTGGTGGTGCCGGTCGACACGCTCGTCGCGCCGGAGTTCCCCGACATGAAGGCCAAGACGCCGGGCAACCCCGCCACCGTCGCCGTGAACGCCATCCCGGCCGGCACCCTGGGCCTGGACATCGGCCCGGAGACCCGCAAGCTCTACGCCTCGAAGCTCGCCGACGCCGCCACCGTCTTCTGGAACGGCCCCATGGGCGTCTTCGAGCACCCCGACTACGCCGAGGGCACCAAGGCGGTCGCCCAGGCCCTCCTCGACTCCCCGGGCTTCACCGTGGTCGGCGGCGGGGACTCCGCCGCCGCGGTCCGTACCCTGGGCTTCGACGAGCAGGCATTCGGCCACATCTCGACCGGCGGCGGCGCCTCCCTCGAATACCTCGAGGGCAAGACGCTCCCCGGCCTCGCAGCACTGGAGGACTGACCCTCAATGACCACCCGTACGCCGCTGATGGCGGGCAACTGGAAGATGAACCTCAACCACCTCGAGGCCATCGCCCACGTCCAGAAGCTCGCCTTCGCCCTGGCCGACAAGGACTACGAGGCCGTCGAGGTCGCCGTCCTGCCGCCGTTCACCGACCTGCGCTCCGTGCAGACCCTGGTCGACGGCGACAAGCTGAAGATCAAGTACGGCGCCCAGGACGTCTCGGCCCATGACGGCGGCGCCTACACCGGCGAGATCTCCGGCCCCATGCTGGCCAAGCTGAAGTGCACCTACGTCGCGGTCGGCCACTCCGAGCGCCGGCAGTACCACGCCGAGACCGACGAGGTCGTCAACACCAAGGTCAAGGCCGCCTTCAAGCACGGCATCACCCCCATCCTGTGCGTCGGTGAGGAGCTGGAGGTCCGCGAGGCGGGCGACCACGTCTCCCACACCCTCGCCCAGGTCGAGGGCGGCCTGAAGGACGTCCCGGCCGAGCAGGCCGAGTCCGTCGTGATCGCCTACGAGCCCGTGTGGGCCATCGGCACCGGCAAGGTCTGCGGCGCCGAGGACGCGCAGGAGGTGTGCGCGGCGATCCGCGGCAAGCTCGCCGAGCTGTACTCCCAGGAGCTGGCCGACAAGGTCCGCATCCAGTACGGCGGCTCCGTGAAGTCCGGCAACGTCGCCGAGATCATGGCGCAGGCCGACATCGACGGCGCCCTGGTCGGCGGCGCCTCGCTGGACGCCGACGAGTTCGTCAAGATCATCCGCTTCCGCGACCAGTGACCGGCCGGGGTGCGTCCGCCCGCGGGCGCACCCCGGGATCGGGAGTAGGCCACAGGGCCGATCCGTCGTACTCTTGCGGGGTCCAGTCCCGTGCTGGGCCCCGTGTCGTCCATCCGTTTCCGAGGAAGTTGGTCCAGCCGTGGTTCTGGGGTTCTCCATCGCCCTGATCGTCTTCAGCCTGCTGCTGATGCTGCTGGTGCTGATGCACAAGGGGAAGGGCGGCGGCCTCTCCGACATGTTCGGTGGTGGCATGCAGTCGTCCGTCGGCGGCTCCTCGGTCGCCGAGCGCAACCTCGACCGGATCACGGTCGTGATCGGTCTGCTCTGGTTCGCGTGCATCGTGGTGCTCGGCATCACGATGAAGATGAACAACTGACCCACGCGGCGCGATCCGCCCGCATTCCCCACGTAACGCCCCATGTTCGGTACGCGCCGTCGAGCGCGGCCTATCATGGGGCTTGCGTCTGGATGCGGAGACAGGTAACTCCTATCACTGGACGCGCGTTGGGCCTTACGTAGACTGAGGCGCTCGCAGCGAAGCGGTACGCCGACTCGCTTCGCGGCACCATTACGCAGGGAGTTACGACCGTGGCAAGTGGCAACGCGATCCGGGGAAGCCGGGTCGGGGCGGGGCCGATGGGCGAGGCCGAGCGCGGCGAGTCCGCGCCGCGGCTGCGCATCTCCTTCTGGTGCTCCAACGGGCACGAGACACAGCCGAGCTTCGCCAGCGACGCGCAGGTGCCCGACACGTGGGACTGCCCACGCTGCGGCTTCCCTGCCGGGCAGGACCGCGACAACCCGCCGGACCCGCCGCGCACCGAGCCCTACAAGACGCACCTCGCGTACGTGCGCGAGCGGCGCAGCGACGCGGACGGCGAGGCGATCCTCGCCGAGGCGCTCGCCAAGCTGCGGGGCGAGATCTAGTACCGGGCAGGCCCCGGGCGCATCCGCCTGCCGCACGGCCGGTTCGCTCTCCGGACTCTTCCGTCCTCCTCCCGACTGATCAATTAGGTTGATACCAGTCGGCACAGCGGGGACATCCAAGGAAGAAGGCTGAAGTCCGAGATGAACGCAGACGGCCGTAGCAGGCTCAACCAGACGCCCGAGTGGACCGCACTGGCCAAGCACCGTGAGGAGCTCGGCGAGGTGCGGCTGCGCGAGCTGTTCGAGGCCGACCCGGACCGCGGCACCGGCTACACCCTCCGCGTCGGTGACCTGTACGTCGACTACTCCAAGCATCTGGTCACCGACGAGACGCTGCGGCTGCTGCGGGAACTGGCCGCG
>BMSW01000002.1 GCA_014649355.1 Streptomyces althioticus | reverse complement strand
ACCCGCCGACGCTTCCGTCCCCTGGCACGCACGCTCGGCAGGGGCGCGGGGAACTGCGCGCCCAGCCCCCACCGTCCGGCACCCGCCAACAAACCCACCCCCGGCCCCCACCCCCCCCACCCCCGGCCCCCACCCCCTTACCCCCCATCCCCCGCGCCCCGCAAAAAACCCGCGGCCCCGCCGCCCCCACCCGCTTTCGGCGGTACCCAAGCAGCGCCCACCCCCCACCCACCCCACGATGAACCCAAGGGTTCACGAAAGACGCGGACACCCGTGTCCGCACCCCCGGCGCTGGAGGTCGGCATGGAGCAGGAAACACCGCGCGCCCCGGAGCTCCCGCACCCCCTGCGGGCCGTCGCCTCGCACCTGAGCCGCCTGCCGGGCGCCGGTCACGTCGGCCGGGCGGCCGGCAGCGCCCTCGACGCCCTCGGCGCCGTGTCCCCCCGCGGCCGCCGCATCGCCGTCTACACCGGCGCGGGCGTCCTCGGCGTCGCCGGCCTGGTGGAGTGGCCCGTCGCCCTCACCGGCGCGGCGGTCGCCTGGCTGACGAAGCCGCGGGACGGAGAAGAGACCGCCGACGGCACGCGGCGAACCCCCGCCGAGGACGAGGCCTGGGCCGCCGCGACCCGCGAGGGCGTGGTCCCGCCGGCCGACGGCAGCACCGCCGCGGACCGGCGTGAGGCCCGCGACACCGGCCCCGGCGACCGCCTCACCCCCACCCGCCACCACCCCGCCCCGCGCGTCCAGCCCGCAAAGGTCGGCGACGAAGGCACCGCGTCCGCCTTGAAGAAGGTCGCCGCGGCGACCGGCCACGACGACGGCGCCGGCCGGCCGGGCCCCACCCGGTCCTCCGCCCGGCGCAACGCCGACGACTGAGCCGGGCAGGGACCGCGCATGCTCGCACTGCTCGACGTCGCCCCCCTCGCCGGCGCCCTGGCGGGCGCAGCCGCCGGGGCGGCCCGCGGCACCGTCCACGGTGTGACGTCCGTCCACGACACCACCCGCCGGCTGACGCACGTCGCCCGCAACGCCCTCGGCACGGACCGCCACTGGCGGGCCGGCCACCGCGTGCACCTCGCGCTGCGCCACCCCGACGCGACCGTCGCCCCCCTCGCCCGCAAGGTCGCCGCCGAGCTGCTGGAACACCCCGACGTGGTGGCCGCGTACTGGGACGAGGGGCTGGCCCGGCTCGTGGTGACGGCCGTGACCGACGCGGCCGGCGACCGCGTCGCCGAACGCGCCGTCGCCGTCGCCGAGCGCCTCGGACTCACCGAGGACGCGGGCGAGGACGCCGGCCCCGAGCCGGAGTACGACACCCCGCACCCCGGCGACCCGCGCGAAGTGCGGGTCGCCGCCGCCGCGCTGCTGCTGGACGCCGCCGGTGTCGCCGGCGCCCTCGCCGGCCGGTCGCTGCGGCTGCCGCGCAGCCCCAAGGCGGTCACCGCCCTGGTCACCCTGCTCCGCGAGAACCCCCGCTTTCGCGCCCGGCTGCGCGACCGGTTCGGCGGCAGCGGCATGGAACTGCTGCTGGCCGCCGCCAACGCCGCCGCGCACGGCGCCGCCCAGTCCCCGGTGTCGCTGCTGCTCGACGCCCTGCTGCGCACCGGTCAGCTCACCGAGGCGGCCGCCCGCGCCGCCGCCTTCGAGACGCTCCACGACGACGTGTGCCGCGAGCGGCGCACCAGCGTCCCGCCCGCCCCGGACGTCCGCCCGCCGCTGCGCGTGACCCCGGCGCAGGCGTACGCGGCGAACGCCGGCACCGGCAGCGTTGCCGGGGCGGCCGCCACCCTCCTCGTCACCCACGACACCGGCGAGGCCGCCGAAGCCGTCCTCGCGGGCTCCCCGAAGGCCGCGCGCTACGGTCCCGCCGCCTTCAACTCCGTGCTGGGCACCGACCTCGCCCGCACCGGCGTGCTGGTGCGCGGCGGCGACCGGCTGCGCCAGCTGGAGATCGCCGACTCGCTCGTCCTCCACGCCGACGCGCTCCGCAGCCTCCCGGCGGCCGAGGACGAGGAGCCCGCGCCCTACCACGACCCGGTGCACCCGTGGGCGGAGGCGGTGCTCGACGCGGCCCGCAGGGCCGGGCTGCACGTCGTCGTCGCCGGCGGGTCCGAACTGAAGGACATCACCCGCCTCGCCGACGAGGTCGCCCCCGCCGACCTGCCGTTCGGCGACGCCGTCCGCGCGCTCCAGCAGGACGGGCACATCGTCGTCGGCGTGGCCCGGGTGCCCGCCGACGGGGACCGGGACGTCGCGGACGGACTGCCCGCGGGGGACGTGGCGATCGCCCTGACCGACGGCCGCTCGGCGGTCCCGTGGGGCGCGGACGCCCTCGCCCCCGGCGGACTCGCCGACGTCTGGCGGCTGCTCACCGCGATCCCGGCGGCCCGCCGCGTCGGCCGCCGCTCGCAGACCCTGGCCCGCGCGGGCGCCGCGCTCTCCGGGCTGATGGTGGCCCGCGGCGGCACCCCCGGCGGCCGTGTCTGGCAGCGCCTCACCCGCCACGCCCCGGTGAACGTCGCCGCGGCCGGCGCCCTCCTCGCCGGCTGGACCGAGGCCGTCCGCGTGGCCCGCGCCGCCCCGCCCGAACCCCGGCTGCACGTGCCCTGGCACGCCCTCGAACCGCACGAGGCGCACACCCTCCTGCGGCACGCCCGCACCGAGGCCGAACCGGTCGGCCTCGCCCTCCTCGGCACCCGCGTACGGCAGCGGGCCGCGCGCCTGGCCGGGACCGGCGCCGCCGCGCCCGCCCGCTGGACCTGGGAGGCGGCCGGCGCCGTGCGCCGCGAACTGGACGACCCGCTCACCCCGGTCCTCGCCACCGGAGCGGTCGCCTCCGCGCTGCTCGGCTCGCTCGTGGACGCGCTGCTCGTGGTCGGCGCGATGGACCTCAACGCGGTCGCGGGCGGCCTCCAGCGGCTGCGCGCCGAACGGGCCCTCGCCCGGCTCGCCGCCCGCCAGCAGCCCCGCGCGCGCCGCCACCTCACCGACCACAGGACGGTGACCGTCGACGCCGCCCGCCTGCGGCCGGGCGACCACATCGACCTCACCGCAGGCGACGTCGTGCCGGCGGACGCGCGGCTGCTGAGCGCCGACGGTCTCGAGGTCGACGAGTCGTCGCTCACCGGCGAGTCGCTGCCCGTCGCCAAGGACGTCGACGCGACGCCGGGCGCGCCGGTGGCACGGCGGACCTGCATGGTCTTCGAGGGCACCACCGTGGTGGCCGGACGGGCCGAGGCGCTGGTGGTGGACACCGGCGACCACACCGAGGCGGGCCGCGCCGTCGCCCTCGCCTCCCGCACCCCGCCGCCCGCCGGTGTGCAGGCCCGGCTGCAGGAGCTGACCCGCAAGGCGCTGCCCTTCACCCTCACCGGCGGCGCGCTGGTGACCGGCCTGTCCCTGCTGCGCGGCAGCCCGCTGCGGCGCGCCGTCAGCGGCGGGGTCGCCGTGGCCGTCGCCGCCGTACCGGAGGGACTGCCGCTGGTCGCGACCGTCGCGCAGATGGCCGCCGCCCGCCGTCTGTCCCGCCGGGGCGTACTGGTGCGCACGCCGCGCACCCTGGAGGCGCTCGGCCGGGTCGACACCATGTGCTTCGACAAGACCGGCACCCTCACCGAGAACCGCCTCCGCCTGGTACGGGCCGCCACCGCCGACGGCTCCGTCCTGGCCCCGGACGACGAACGGGCCGTACCGGTCGTACGGATGGCCGCGCGCGCCTGCCCCCGGGAGGAGACCGCCGAGGGACGCAAGGTCGCGCACGCCACCGACGAGGCCGTGCTGGACGCCGCGCCGCCGGACGAGCACTGGTCCGCGGACGGCGAGCTGGCCTTCGAGGCGAGCCGCGGGTACGCGGCGGCCGTCGGCCGGGACGGCGGGGACGGCGCGTACCTCGTCGTGAAGGGCGCCCCCGAGACGGTGCTGCCCGCCTGCGCGGACCTGCCCGAGGAGGCGGCCGACGCCGCCCACACCCTCGCCGGGCAGGGACTGCGCGTCCTCGCCGTCGCCCGGCGCCGGTACGAGGGCTCCGACCCGCAGGCGGAGGTGCAGGCCGGCCTCTCCGGCCTCGAGCTCGTCGGGTTCGTCGCCCTCGCCGACGTGCCCCGCGACACCTCGCGGGAACTCCTCACCGCCCTGCGGAAGTCCGGCATCCTGCCCGTCATGCTCACCGGCGACCACCCGGAGACGGCCCGCGCCATCGCCCTGCAACTGGGCTGGCCCGAGGAGACGCAGGTGGTCACCGGGGACGACCTGGTCGCCATGGGCCGCACCGAGCGCGTCCGCGCCCTGCACGGCGCCGGGGTCGTCGCCCGTGTCGCGCCCGAGCAGAAGCTGCACGTGGTCGAGGCCCTGCAGCAGGCGGGGCGGGTGGTCGCGATGGCCGGCGACGGCGCCAACGACGCCGCCGCCATCCGCGCCGCCGACGTGGGCGTCGGCATCGAGGCCCGCGGCTCCGCCGCCGCCCGCAACGCCGCCGACATCGTCCTCACCGGCGGCGACCTGTCCGTCCTGGTCGACGCCTTCGCCGAGGGCCGGGCGCTGTGGCGCAGCGTGGCCGACGCCGTGAGCATCCTCATCGGCGGCAACGCCGGCGAGGTCGGCTTCAGCGTGCTCGGCACCCTGCTCGCGGGTTCCTCACCGCTGTCCACCCGTCAGCTGCTGCTGGTCAACCTGCTCACCGACATGTTCCCGGCCATGGCCGTGGCGGTGACCCCGAGCAACGACCCGTCCACGGCGGCGCACGCCGAGACCGGCCCGCTGAGCCTGGACGTGCTCGGCACGCCGCTCCTGCGCTCCATCAGGCGGCGCGGCGTCACCACCTGCCTGGGCGCGGTCGCGGCGTACCTGTTCGGCCGGTTCACGCCCGGCACCGAGCGCCGCTCCACCACCATGGCGCTGTGCGGGGTGGTCGGCGCGCAACTGGTGCAGACCCTCTCCGGCCGCCGCCACAGCACCCTGGTGTGGGTGACCGCGCTGGGCTCCGCGGCGGTCCTCGCCGCGCTCGTGCAGACGCCCGGCGTCAGCCACTTCTTCGGCTGCGTCCCCCTGGGCCCGGTCGCCTGGACGGGCGTCGCCCTCGCCATCACCCTCTCCGCCCTCGCCCCCCGGCTGGAACGCCTGGCCGCGGTCCGCCACCTCTACGCCCTGGCCACCCGCCTCACCCGCCACCTGACGGACTACGCCCACCAGACCCGCCACGCCCTCCACACCGGCATCGCCCGCCCGGTCGCCTGAGCCGGCAACTTACGCCCGGCGCGGCCCCCTCGACCCCGCCACACCGGCGGCGACGCCCGCCGGACAAGTCCGCCCCGAGGCGCGAACCGATGCCGCCGGCACCGGCAGGCTCCGGCACAGCGGATCGCCCGACCGGGCCGGAACGATCGACCGAACCTGCCGCGTGGCCACGGCTCGCGACCCGAGGAACCGGCCCGGCGCGCGGCCGCCGACCGAGCCGATACCGGCCGGCGTCGGACTCCCACAAGCAGCGACGGACCGTGCGGTGCGGCGGCGGGTGGGAGCCCTGGCTGCCGCGGACCACGGAGGGACCGGGGCTCGCCCTGACGCAGCCGAGCCCGGAGGCCGTTCACCGGCACAACGGACCGTCGCACCGGCGGCGGGGCGCGGCGATCCGCCTCCGAAGAACCACGGCCAGGCGTACAACCCGCCATCGGCGGAGAGACGCCCGTGTCGGCAGAACGGGCCAAGCACGCACACACTGGAAGTGCAGGGCGGTTCCGGACACCCCGGCTCCGCCGACGCAGGCGGGTGCGTGCGCCCGGCGTCGAGGCCCGCCGCTCAGCGAAGGTGAGGATCGGCATGAAGGGCTACGTCTTCCACGGCCCCGGGCAGTCCGCCTGGGAGGAGGTTCCCGATCCGGAGATCCGGGAGCCCGGCGACGTCATCGTCCGCGTCGACGCCGTCACCATCTGCGGGACGGACCTGCACATCCTCAAGGGCGACGTGCCCGAGGTGCGCCCCGGGACCGTCCTCGGACACGAGGCGGTCGGCGAGGTCGTCGAAGCCGGCGCCGACGTCCGTACCGTACGGCCCGGCGACCGGGTGCTGGTCTCCTGCATCACCGCGTGCGGACGCTGCCGCTTCTGCCGCGAGGGCATGTACGGGCAGTGCCGGGGCGGCGGGGGCTGGATCCTCGGGCACCTCGTCGACGGCACGCAGGCCGAGTACGTACGGGTGCCGTTCGCCGACCTGTCGGTGTACCCGCTGCCCGGCGCCGTCGCCAACGAGGACGCGGTGCTGCTCGCGGACATCTTCCCCACCGCCTACGAGGTGGGCGTGCTCAACGGGCGCGTGCGGCCCGGGGACACCGTCGTCGTGGTCGGCGCCGGACCGGTCGGGCTTGCCGCGATCGCCACGGCCCGGCTGTTCGGCCCCGAGCGGGTGGTCGCGGTGGACCTCGCGTCGTCCCGGCTCCAGGCGGCGAAGGAGTTCGGCGCCGACGCGGTGGCCGACGCGAGCGAGGGCCCCGAGCAGCTGGTCGAGGACCTCACCGGGGAGCTCGGCGCGGACGTGGTGATCGAGGCGGTCGGCGTCCCGGAGACCTTCGAACTGTGCACCCGGGTGGTCCGCCCCGGCGGGCACGTCGCCAACGTCGGCGTGCACGGCGCGCCCTCCACGCTGCACCTCGAGGACCTCTGGATCAAGAACGTCACCATCACCACCGGCCTCGTCGACACGCACTCCACGCCCACCCTGCTGCGGATGGCCGCGGCCGGCCGGCTGCCCACCCGCCGTCTGGTCTCCCACACCTTCCCCCTGGACCAGATGCAGGAGGGGTACGACGTGTTCGCGAACGCCGCCGAGACGGGCGCGCTCAAGGTCGTCCTCGGCGTCCCGCAGCACGAGGTCGTCCCGGTGCATCCGACGGTCTGACCGGGGGACCGCGCAGGACAAGGCGGCGGACGGCGGGAAAGGGCCCGTTCCGCCCGTGCGGGCCGGGCGAGAACGGGCCACCCTGGAGGGGTGGCGCGGTCGGCACCCGCGCGAGGAGGTGACCTCCCATGGCGACGACGCATGGCGCGAGCCCCAAGGTGCCCTGGTGGCGATGGCGGAACAACCCGCTGTGCCGCCGCAGCGACGTCGCCGAGGCCTGGCTGCTCATCGCCACGGCCGTCCTCGCCCTGGTCCTCTCGGGGTTCGCCGGGATCGCGGCGGCCGGCGCGGTCGGCGCGTCCCTGGACGACCGCCGCGAACACACCCGTCCGGTCCCGGCCGTGCTGGTCGAGAACGCGCGCGACGCCGCGCCGGCGCCCGTGTCGGAGAGCGGCGACGGCGGCATCTGGGCCGAGGTGCGCTGGACCGCCCCCGACGGCACCCGGCACACCGGACGGGCCGAGGTCCCGGCGGACGGCAAGAAGGGCGACGAGGTCACCGTCTTCAACGACGGGAAGGGCCGCCTCGTGAGCGCGCCGCCCGAGGGCGCCGAGGCGGGCTTCCAGATCACGATGGCCGGCCTCACGGTGGCGCTCGTCACCGGGGGCATGGTGCTGCTGGGCGGGTGGGTCGCCCGCGCCCGGCTGCGGCTGCGCCGCCTGGACCTCTGGGAGGCCGAGTGGCGCCAGGTCGAGCCGGCGTGGCGCAAGCGCATGACCGGCTGAGCCTTCCGCACGCGCCCGCACACCCCCGCATACCTGCCCAGTCACCCCGCACGGCTTCGTGATCTGCTGAATTGCAGAATTTCGCAAGTGACTACATGCTTGGCTCGTCATGCCGTCCTGAACGAGAAGCAGAGGGGCCGTGTCCGTACCGCTGTCACCGGCCGGGTTCCGGTCCCGGTTCACCTCCCTGCTCCCCACCCGCGCCGACCTCACCCAGGCCCGCCGCCATCCCCGCCGGGACCTGCTGGCCGGACTGACCGTCGCGGTCGTCGCCCTGCCGCTCGCCCTCGGCTTCGGCGTCTCCTCCGGCCTCGGCGCGGAGGCGGGACTGGCCACCGCCGTGGTCGCCGGCGCCCTCGCGGCCGTGTTCGGCGGCTCCGACCTCCAGGTCTCCGGACCCACCGGCGCGATGACCGTGGTCCTGGTGCCGATCGTCGCCGACCACGGACCCGCAGGCGTCCTCACCGTCGGGCTGATGGCCGGCGTCGTCCTCGTCGGTCTGGCCCTGCTGCGGGCCGGCGGCTCCATGCGCTACGTGCCCGCGCCCGTCGTGGAAGGCTTCACCCTGGGCATCGCCTGCGTGATCGGACTCCAGCAGATACCCAACGCCCTCGGCGTCGCCCCGTCCGACGGCGAACGCGTCCTGGAGGTCGCCTGGCACGCGGCCGGGGACTTCGCCCGCGCCCCGCACTGGACCGCCCCCGCGCTGGCCGCCGCCGTGGCCGCCGTGATGCTGGCCGGCGCCCGCTGGAAGCCCACCGTCCCCTTCTCCGTCCTCGCGGTGATCGCGGCCACGGTCGTCGTCGAGACCGCCGGACTCGACGGCGTACGGCCCATCGGCGACCTGCCGGCCGGACTGCCCGCGCCCTCCCTGTCGTTCCTGGACCCCGGCGCCCTCGGCGGTCTCATCGCCCCCGCCCTCGCGGTCGCGGCCCTCGCCGCGCTGGAGTCGCTGCTGTCCGCCTCCGTCGCCGACGGCATGACCGTGGGACAGCGGCACGACCCCGACCGGGAGCTGTTCGGCCAGGGCCTCGCCAACATCGCCGCACCGCTGTTCGGCGGCGTCCCCGCCACCGGCGCGATCGCCCGCACCGCCGTCAACGTCCGCACCGGCGCCACCTCGCGGCTCGCCGCCCTCACCCACGCCGCCGTGCTCGCCGTGATCGTCTTCGCCGCCGCCCCGCTCGTGTCGCGGATCCCGCTGGCCGCCCTCGCCGGGGTACTCCTCGCGACCGCCGTGCGCATGGTCGAGGTCGGCTCGCTGCGGGCGATGACCCGGGCCACCCGCTCCGACGCGCTGATCCTCGTCCTCACCGCCGTCGCCACGCTCGTCCTCGACCTCGTCCAGGCGGTGATCATCGGCCTGGTCGTCGCCGGCGTGCTCGCGCTGCGCGCGGTCGCCCGGCAGGCCCGGCTCGCCCCGCTGCCGCTCGACCGCGGCGACCACACCGACGAGGAGCACGAGCTGCTCGCCCAGCACATCGTCGCCTACCGCATCGACGGCCCGCTCTTCTTCGCCGCCGCCCACCGCTTCCTGCTGGAACTGACCGAACTGGCCGAGGTCCGCGTGGTCATCCTGCGGATGTCCCACGTCAGCGTCGTCGACGCCACGGGGGCGCTGGTCCTCAAGGACGCGGTGACCAGACTGCGGCGGCGCGGCATCGTCGTCATGGTCTCCGGCGTACGCCCCGGCCACCGCCGTGCCCTCGACTCCGTCGGCGTCCTCGGCCCGCTGCGCCACGAGGGCCGGGAGTACGCCACCACCCCCGAGGCGATCGAGGCGGCCCGCGCCCACCTGGAGCGCGACGGCGTGCTGAGCCCGGCCGGCTCCCCGGCCGCGGCGCCCGTGGCCACCGGTGACGCGCCATGAGGTCCGTCACCGCGCCGGCCGCGCTGCCGTACCGGCACGTGCTCACCGTGCCCGCCGGACCGGGCGCCGTGCGCGTCGCCCGCGAGACCGCCGAGCAGGCACTGGCCGAGTGGGGTGTCGACGAACACCATCAGGCGGTCGGCCCGGCCCTGCTGATCCTCGGTGAACTCGTCGCCAACACGGTCCGGCACGCGGCCCCGGTCTCCCCGCAGACCACGGTGTTCTACGCGGCCGGCCCGGACTGCCTGGTGCTCGCCGTGCACGACCGCCACCCTTACCGCCCCGACCTCACGGGCCCGGACGCGACCGGTCCCGGCGGGCTGGCCACGGTCCTGGAGCTCACCCACGGCCTGGGCGGCACCGCGGTCGTCCGCGGCGACAAGGACGGCCCGGGGAAGAGCGTCTGGATCACGCTCCCGCTGTGAACCGGTCCAGGACGGCCGGGGCGGGGCCGGCACCTGACGAGTTGCTAATGTCGGAAACTGTCGAGGCCGATGGCGACACACGGACGAGGCCGGGGGACCGAGGACCGGGTGAACGGGCCGTACCGCTGCCGGGCCGGAAAGGGGACGGCACGATGACCACGCCGCTGTACCAGCTGAAGGCCGAGTTCTTCAAGACACTGGGCCACCCGGCACGGATCCGCGTGCTGGAGCTGCTCAGCGAACGCGAGCACTCGGTGGGGGAGATGCTCCCCCACGTGGGCATCGAGCCCGCGCACCTCTCGCAGCAGCTGGCGGTGCTGCGCCGGGCGAACCTGGTCGTCGGCCGCAAAGAGGGCTCCACCGTGTACTACTCGCTCACCGACCCCCATGTGGCGGAGCTGCTGCGGGTCGCGCGCACCATCCTGTCCGGCGTCCTCGCCGGGCAGGCCGAACTCCTCGCGGACCTCCGGGCGACCCAGGGGGAGACCCGGCCCGTGCCGTGACGGCGCGGGCCGTCGGCGTCAGGCGCCGCCGCGCCGGCAGTGCAGGAACAGATGCGGCTCCGGGCGTGCCTCCGGATGGCTCGGGGTGAACATCGTGCTCTGCTCCCACTCCACCGTCAGGCCCGCCTCCCGCACCATGCCGATGACGTCCTGCGCGGCGAAGCTCGTGACCCGCACCGGCTGACCCATGAACGCCCCGTCGAACTCCTCCACGTCCAGCGGCACCGTGGCCAGCACCAGCAGACCGCCCGGCCTGAGCGCGGCCGTCAGCCGGCGCACCAGCTCCTCCTGCTCGGCCCGGGTCATCTGGAGCAGCGAGAAGTACACGCAGACCGCGTCGTACGAGCCCTCCGGAAGCGGCATGCGCAGGACGTCGTCGCAGCGGAACTCGGCCTCGGGCACCTGGCGGGAGGCGATCTCCACCATCACCGGCGACACGTCGACGCCCAGCACCCGGTGCCCCGCTCCGGCCAGCGTGGCGGCCGTGGGCCGCCCGGTGCCGCTGCCGACGTCCAGCACGGTGCTGCCGGGGGAGAGCCGTTCGAGCAGCCAGGTGAGCGACGCCCGGTGGGCCGCGGACGACGCGAACGCCTTCTCGTAGTCGCTGCCCAGCGCGTCGAACACCGCCGCCGCCGGGGATCCGTGCACCTCGTCGCCCACGACCCACCTCGCTTCCCTCGCCGATGCCGGGCATCGTGCCACTCGCGTGCCCCCGCCACAACGGCACCTCGCCGGGACCCGGCTTGCGGACGCGGCGCCCGGCACGGCAGGGTCGTGCACGTGCCGACCCTGCTGATCGTCCACCACACACCCTCGCCGAACTGCCAGGCGATGTTCGAAGCCGTCGTCTCCGGCGCCACCGCCCCGGAGATCGAAGGGGTCCGGGTGGTGCGCCGCGCCGCGCTGTCCGCGACCGCCGCCGACGTCCTCGACGCCGACGGCTACCTCCTCGGCACCCCCGCCAACCTCGGCTACATGTCGGGCGCCCTCAAGCACTTCTTCGACCAGGTCTACTACCCCTGCCTGGACACGACGAAGGGCCGCCCCTTCGGGTACTACGTGCACGGCGGCAACGACGTCACCGGCGCCGTGCGCGGCATCGAGGCGGTCACCACCGGCCTCGGCTGGCGCCGCGCCGCCGAGGCGGTCACCGTCACGGGGGAACCCGACAAGGCGGCCCTGGAGCGCTGCTGGGAGCTGGGCGCGACGATCGCGGCGGGCCTGGCGGACTGACGCCCGCCGGGCCCGCCGCGCGCGGGGCTCCTGGGATCAGGCGCCGTCCATCTTCTCCCGGTCCTGCTCGTCCCAGGCGCGCGTGTCGCGCGGCTGCGTGTACGGCTCCTCCTCCGGCGGGTGACCGCCCGCGATGGCCCGCTGCCGGGCGATCTCCGCGTCGAACTCCAGACCCAGCAGGATCGCCAGATTGGTGATCCACAGCCAGATCAGGAAGACGATGACACCGGCCATCGTGCCGTACGTCTTGTTGTACGAGCCGAAGTTGGCGACGTAGAGCGCGAAGCCGGCGGAGGCGAGCAGCCAGATCAGCAGCGCCAGGAAACTGCCCGGCGTGACCCAGCGGAACCCCTTCACCTTGGCGTTCGGGGCGGCCCAGTACAGCAGCGCGATCATGATCGTGACCAGCAGGACGAGCACCGGCCACTTGGCGATCGACCACACCGTGAGGGCCGTGTCGCCCAGCCCCAGCAGATCGCCCGCCTGCCGGGCCAGCCCGCCGGTGAAGACGACGATCAGCGCGCTGATCGCGGCCATCACCAGCAGCGCGACCGTCACGCCCACCCGGACCGGAAGCACCTTCCACACCGGGCGGCCCTCGGGCATGTCGTACACCGCGTTCGCCGAGCGCATGAACGCGGCCACGTACCCCGACGCCGACCAGACGGCCACCAGCAGGCTGATGACCGCCACCAGCGACCCGACCCCCGCGTTGCCCTGCAACTGCTCGATCGCCTGCGTGATGATGTCCCGCGCCGCGCCGGGAGCGGTGAGCTCCTGGACGTTCTCCAGCACCTTGTCCGTCGTGGACTTGCCGGTGAGACCGAGGATGGACACCAGGGCCAGCAGCGCCGGGAACAGCGCCAGCACGCCGTAGTACGTCAGGGCGGCGGCGCGGTCGGTGAGTTCGTCGTCCTTGAACTCCCGCACGCTGCCCTTGAGTGCCCCTTTCCAGGCGCCCTTGGGCAGCTTCGTCGGGGTGTCCGGGGCCGCCCGCTCCACCGCGTCGCTCGGGCCCGGCTCCTCAGCCGGCTGCCCGGCCTTCCGCGTGGACGCGGACTCGTCCTTCGCGTCCTGGTGTGCCGGCCGGTCGTCCCGGCCCGGGATATGCAGCTTCATGGCCACCGGGTGCCCCCGGTCCGTCATGTCACGCCCGGGCGCACGGGTGACGCGACCGGGCGGCGCGGTCGTACGCGAAGGACTTGTGGGAGCGCTCCCATATGTGCAGGATGCCTGCCATGACCGAGTCTCCCGCCGTCCGCCCGTACCGCCCCGAGGACCGCGAGGCCCTCGACGACATCTGCGTCCGCACCGCGCACAACGGCCAGGACAGCCGCCCCCACTACGACGACCCCTCCGTCTTCACCGCCGCGTTCGCCGCCCCGTACGCCCATCTGGAGCCGGAGCTGGCGTTCGTGCTGGACGACGGACGGGGGAACGCCGTCGGTTACGTTCTCGGCGCCGCCGACACCGCCCGGTTCGCCGAGCGGTTCCGCACCGAGTGGCTCCCGCTGGTCGCCGGGCGCCATCCCGCTCCGGCCGGCCCGCCGGCCACCCCGGACGAGACGATCGCCTGGCTGCTGCACCACCCCGAGCGGATGGTCGTGCCGGAGCTGGCGGCCTGGCCCGCCCATCTGCACATCGACCTGCTGCCCGAGTGGCAGGGCCGGGGGTACGGGCGGCAGCTGATGCGCACCCTGCTCGCGGCCCTGGCGGGACGCGGGGTCCCGGCCGTGCACCTGGTGATGACGGTCGCCAACAAGCCCGCCCGCGCCTTCTACGACCGGATGGGTTTCGAGGAGATCGAGGGAGTGCCGATGGACGACTCCGTCGTCTGCCTCGGCCGTACCACGGGGGATCTTGAACGGCCCTGACTGCGTACGACGGGCGATCCCGACCGGCTCTGACGGCGGGCGGCGCGCGGTCGCCGTCGAAAGGGCGAACGCACATGACGTCCTGACCTTCCCGGCCCCCGCCGGACGCACCCCGTCCGGCGGGGGCCGTGTGTCTCAAGTGGCGTGCGGTCGCTGAGATTTCCCGAAGAAATCGTGAGCCGGTTGAACACGGTGCGGTCCGCCTGCGTATGGGGCGTGGGAATCGAATGCCCGTCCCCCGCGACAGAAGCGTAGGAGTACTGCCTTGGCACGCAACACACGCAGACGCCCCAAACAGCGCGCGACGCTCGCCGCTTTCGCCTTGATCCTGGGCGGCGGCGGCATGATGGCGGCCAACGTCTACGCTTCCGCGACGGACGGCGGGACGCCGGACGCGCAGGTGCTCTCGGGCGCCGCCACCATCGACTGCCCCGACGTGGCCACCGAGCTGACCGAGGTGCCCGACCAGGCCCGGGCGGAGGTGGACAAGGAACTCGCCAACCTGGACGCCCAGATCGCCGAGGCCTACAAGCGGCTGGGCGAGTCGGCCGACGCGATCCGCCAGGACCCCGGCTTCGCCGAGAACGCCATCGCCGGCCCGCTGAAGGACAAGCGCGCCGCCGTACTGGCCCGTATCGGGGCCGCCGTCGAGAAGGCCGGCGCCGAACGGCCGCAGGGCCTCGACGACCTCGCCGGCTGCGCGGTGCGCGACTCGGGCAACGCCCCCGCGCCCGAGGAGGGCGGCGACGGCGGCGAGCAGGCCGGCGACGGCCAGGACCAGCAGAACGGCGACGGCCGGCAGGGCGGCGACCAGCAGGGCGGCGACCAGCAAGGTGGCGGCCAGGACCAGGGCGGCCAGGACCAGGGCGGCAACGGCGGCCAGGCCGGCAACGGCGGCCAGGCCGGCAACGGCCCGGTGCCCGGCGACTACGTCTCCATCGAGAGCGTCCAGCCGAACGTCGACAAGCCGCAGCCGTCGGGCGACGCCTCCACCGGCACCTTCACCAGCGAGTGCGGGGTCAACGAGAACGGCCTGTTCAACTCGGACAACGTCATCGCCGCGCCCGGCGTGAGCAACGGCGCCCACCACTTCCACGACTACATCGGCAACCAGGCCACCAACGCCTTCGTCAGCGACGACGAGCTGACGCGCGCCGAGACGAGCTGCGAGGACCAGCGCGACAAGTCCTCCTACTACTGGCCGGTGCTGCGCCTGCAGAACGGCACCGAGGAGCAGGACGCCCAGTCCCCGGGCGGCGGCATCGAGGGCAACGTCGGTGAGATCGTCACCCCGAAGGACGTCACGCTGACCTTCGTCGGCAACCCGAAGGCCAAGGTCACGGCCATGCCGCGGCTGCTGCGCATCATCACCGGCGACGCCAAGTCCTTCGTCAACGGCCCGGCCAACGCCAACGCCTCCTGGAGCTGCACCGGGTTCGAGGACCGGCAGCTGAAGGACAAGTACCCGCTGTGCCCCGAGGGCAGCGACGTGGTCCGCTCGTTCGCCTTCCAGAGCTGCTGGGACGGCCGCAACATCGACAGCGCCAACCACCGTACGCACATGGCGTTCACGGACGCCGAGGGCAACTGCCCGTCCGGCTTCCAGCCGATCCCGCAGCTCGTCCAGCGCATCGTGTACGACGTGGACGCGCCGAGCCTGGAGGACGGCGGCAAGACGGTCCCGCTGTTCGCGGTGGACTCCTTCCCCGAGCAGCTGCACAAGCCGATCACCGACCACGGCGACTTCATCAACGTCTTCGAGGAAGACTTGATGAACGAGGTGGTCGCGTGCATCAACGAGGGCCGCACCTGCGGCGCCGGCGCCGGCGGCGGTGACAACGGCGGCGACGACGGCAACGCCGGCGGCGACGACGGCAACGGCAACGGTGGCGGCGACAACGGCGGCGACAACGGCGCCGAGCAGCCCACCGCCACGCCCGACGACCCGGGCCAGGGCAACGGCGGCGGCCAGGACGACGGCAACCAGGGCGGCGGCAAGGACGACGGCGGCCAGGGCGGCGGCAAGGACGACGGCGGCCAGGGCGACCAGGACGGCGGACAGGAGCCGCCCGCGGCGACCGAGAAGCCCGCGGACGACAAGGCCACGGCCCAGCCCGACGTGAAGGTCTCCGACCCGGCCGACGCCGGCGGCAAGGACGACGACCGGGGCGGCGCGGGCCAGGGCAAGGGCGGCAACGACGGCGGCCAGGCGGCCCAGGCCGCCCAGGTGCCCGGCAGCCTCCCCGAGCTGGAGGACAACACCCAGGCCCAGGGCGCCGGCGGCAGCCTCGCCGAGACCGGCGCCCAGATGTGGCCGGCCGCCATCGGCGGAGTGCTGGTGATCTTCGGCTTCTTCGTGCTGCGGAGCGTGCGGCGCAACGCCTGACGGTCACTCACCACGCACAACGGGCGGCAGGACCTCTCACGGTCCTGCTGCCCAGGCGTGTCCGGACCCCTTCAACGGCCCGCCGTGGCGCCCGCACCCGCGCCCTCGCCCTCCGCGTCGATGTGCGGCAGCAGCCGGTCCAGCCAGTGCGGCGTCCACCAGGCGTGCCGGCCGAGCAGCGTCATCACCGCCGGCACCAGCAGCAGCCGTACCACCGTCGCGTCGATGAGGACGCTGACCGCCAGGCCGAGGCCCAGCATCTTGACCACCACGTTGTCGCTGACCACGAACGCCGCGAACACGCTCACCATGATCAGCGCGGCGCAGGTGATGACCCGCGCGGTGATCTCCAGGGCGTGCGCCACCGAGGCGCGCGCGTCCCGGGTGCGCCGCCACGCCTCGTGGACGCGGGACAGCAGGAAGATCTCGTAGTCCATGCTGAGGCCGAAGACGATGGCGAACATCATCATCGGCACGTAGCTCTCGATCGGCACCGTGCCGGACACCCCCAGCGCCGGACCGCCCCAGCCCCACTGGAACACCGCGACGACCACGCCGTACGAGGCCGTGATGGACAGGACGTTGAGCACGGCCGCCTTCACGGCGACGAGCAGGCCGCGGAACACCGCGAGGATGATCAGGAACGCCAGGGCGACCACCACGGCGATGATCCACGGCAGCCGCTCGGCGACCAGGTCGCGGAAGTCGACCTGCGCGGCCGTCGTCCCGGTGACGTACGTCGAGGCGTCCGTGCCGCGCACCGCCTCCGGCAGCGTGTCGTCCACCAGGCGGTTGACCAGGTCGGTGGTGGTGGCGCTCTGCGGGCTCGCCGTCGAGTACACCGTGCCCACCAGCACGTCGCCGTCCTGCGTGGGCGTCAACGGCGTGACCACGGCGGCCCCCTTGACGCCGTCCAGCGTCTTCTGCGCCTGCGAGGCGAGGGAGGAGCGCTGCGACTGCGGCACCGAGGACTGGTCGACGACCACGGTGAGCGGGCCGTTGGAGCCCGGCCCGAACGCGTCGGTCATCAGGTCGTAGGCGCGCCGGCCGGTGAACGACGTCGGGTCGGCGCCGTCGCCGATGTGCCCGAGCCGGATGGAGAACACCGGGATCGCCAGCACGGCGATCACGGCGACGCCCGACACCAGGAACGTCCACGGCCGGCGCGCCACCCGCTGCGCGTACGTGTGCCAGGTGCCGTGCGGCTCGACCCCGGGTTCGGTCTCCGCCACCGGCTTCCGCACCCGCCAGCGGTCGATCAGGCCCCCGGCCAGTCCCAGCAGCGCCGGCACCAGGGTGAGCGCGCCGAGGACGGCGGAGACCACCGTGACGGCCGCGGCCAGTCCCAGCTTGGCGATGAACGAGACGCCGGAGGCGGACAGCCCGGCCAGCGCGACGATCACCGTGCAGCCGGACACCAGCACCGCCCGGCCGCTGGTGGAGGTGGCGTGCCCGGCCGCCCGCACCGGGTCCGTGCCGTTCATCAGGTCCTGCCGGTGACGCGTGATCAGGAACAGCGCGTAGTCGATCCCGACGCCCAGACCGATCATCGTGGCGAGCGTGGGGGAGACGGTGGCGAAGGTGGTGGCCGCCGCCAGCAGTCCGAGCACGGCCAGCCCGGCGACGACCGCGATCAGCGCGGTCAGCAGCGGCATCACGGCGGCGACCACGCTGCCGAACCCGATGAGCAGCACCACGACGGCGACCCCGAAGCCGATCAGTTCGCTGATCCGGTCGTCGGGGGCGGGCCGGGCCAGCTCGCCCAGCGGCCCCCCGTACTCGACCTGTGCGCCCGCCTCCCGCAGCGGTCGCACGGCGTCGTCCACCCCGCTCAGATAGCCGTCGCCGAGGGTGGAGGGCTGCACGTCGAAGCGCACCGTGATGTACGCGGTCCTGCCGTCGGACGACAGCGGCCCGACGTCGGGCTGCGAGGAGCCGGACGACCCTTGGGAGGTCAGCGGGTTCTGCGCGGACAGGACGTGCGGCAGCTTCTCCAGACCCGAGACGGCGGAGGACATCTGCGAGCCGAGGGCGGTGAGCCCTTTCTGGTCGTCGTGGAGGACGATCTGGCTGCTGTAGCCGCCGGCCTGGGGGTCGTGCCGCTGGAGGACCTCGACGCCCTTCTGCGACTGCGAGTCGGAGAGCGTGAAGTCGTCCGAGTAGGCGCCGCCGACGGCCCGGCTGACGACCTGCAGCACCACCAGGGCGACCAGCCAGGCGACGATCACCACCACGAAGTGGCGCGCGCACCACTCGCCCAGCCGGCGCAGCACACCCGCCCGGGGGCCGGCGCCCGCCCCACCGCGTGTCGACGGCATCGACGTGCTCTCCTCCGCCCGGCCGGGCGGATCCCGGCGCCTGCTGCCCATTAGAGGGCGCGGCGATCACCCCGGCATCCTCGCGCGGGTGCGCGGGGGAGAGCGCTCACCTGCTCGGAGGGGCAGGACGTCCGCCCGCCGGACCGCGGACCGTGCACGGCCCCGTCCGTTACGCCGTCCGTGTGTGACACTTGATCGCACGAGGCCGCGGCGCTGTCCGAGGGGGGAGCGCCAGCCGCCGGAGAGGGGAAGCGCCGTGAGCCGGGAGAGCGTACGCGCACACGAGGACGACGACGTGGCCGCCCAGGCCCGCCACGCCCGTTTCGGGAGCCTGCCGGAGCCCGTCCGGGTGGAGGACCTGGTCGAGGAGAAGCCGGCCGTCGCGCCGGACCCGGCCCGCTTCGCCTACAACCCCGACGAATGGCTCGTCCGGTACTGCGCCTGAGCGCGTCAGCCCTTAGCGTGTCCGCCCGCCGCGCCGGCGTCAGTCCGTGTCGGCCGGGTCGTACGCCGTGAGCAGCAGCGCCACGTCGTCCGGCCGGTCCTCCGCGCGGCGGGCCGCGCGGAGCATCCGGTCCGCCAGCTCCTCCATCGAGTCGGTCCGGGACACGGCCAGGCACGTGCGGACCGTCTCGATGCCGATCGCGATGTCGCTGCCGGGCACCTCGATCAGCCCGTCCGTGTAGAGCGCCAGGACGCTGCCGGGCTCCAGGGTGAGCTCGGTGACCGGGTAGTCGGCGTCCGGCTGCACCCCCAGCATCACGCCGCCCGGCAGCTCCAGGGGCTCCGCGCTCCCGTCGGGGTGCCGCAGCAGCGGCGGCGGGTGGCCCGCCCGCACGGCGAGGGCGCGCCCGGTCGCCGGGTCCAGCTCGATGTAGCAGCAGGTGGCGAAGACGTCCGTCTCCAGCTCCGCGAGCAGCTGGTTGGTGTGCATGATGACCTCCTGCGGAGGCCGCCCGCTCGCGGCGAACGCGTGCACCGCGCTGCGCAGCTGCCCCATCACGGCCGCCGCGCCCACGCTGTGCCCCTCCACGTCCCCGATGACCAGCGCCACTCCCCGCCCCGTCCGGATGACGTCGTACCAGTCGCCGCCGATGTCCATGCCCTTGGTGCCGGGCAGGTAGCGGGCGGTGATCCGCAGCCGGTCGATGACGGGCAGCCGGTGCGGCAGCAGCCCCTCCTGGAGCCCGCGCGCCACGGCCGACTCGGCGTCGTACAGCCTCGCCCGCTCCATCGCCTGCGCCGCGAGACCGGCCAGCGCGGTCAGCGCACTGCGCTCCTCGGCGGTGAACCGGTGCGGGGCGTCCCAGCCGAGGATGCAGGAGCCGATGGCGTGGCCGGAGGCGATCAGCGGCAGGAACGCCCACGACGTCATGGGGTCGAGCGCCAGTCTCGGGTAGGCGCCGGCCAGTTCGTCCGGCGACTCGAAGAACAGCGGCAGGCGCGCGGTCAGCGCGTGCACCCCGGGCAGGTCCGCCTCCAGCGGCACCCCCTCGAACGGGTCGAGGAAGTGCTGCGGGTACCCGTCCTCCCACAGCAGGTACATCCGCCCGTCGCGCACCGTGTACAGGGCGACCTCCTGCGCCCCGAACGCCGGCAGCAGCTGTTCGGACACGGCCCGGCACACGTCCCGCACGGTGACGGACTCGGTGAGGACGCTGGCCATCTGCACCACGTGGTACAGCGCCCCCGCGCGGGCGGTGGTGACCAGCCCGGTCGGCGGCGCCGCGGGCTCCGAGGGGGACGTCATCGGCCGCCCCGGCTCCGCGCCCGCCGGGGCGGCCGTGCGGAAGACCCGGCCGGTCAGGCCGTGCACACCCGGGTAGAGCACGAAGCCCAGCCACACGCCGTCCGGGTCGCGCACCAGGTACGACACCGGCTGCTGCGTCAGCATCGCCGCGCGGTAGCGGTCCTCGTACGCCGGGTCGCGCAGCCAGGTCAGCACCCGCCAGGGGTGGTGGCCGAGCAGCCGCTCCAGGTCGCAGCCGAGCAGGTCCTGGCAGCGGCGGTTGGCGTAGATCACCCTGCCGTCCTGGTCCAGGGAGAACAGCCCGTCGGGCAGCCGCTCGGCGGCCTCCGCCGCGGTGACGCCGCCCGCCACGTCGACCAGGGCGCCCACCAGCAGCCGGTCGGAGGTCCCCGTCCGGACCACGTGCCCCCACAGCTCCACCGGCCGGTAGTGGACCGCCTCGCTGTCGTCCTGCGACTCGTCCAGCACCCGGAAGTGGCGGCCCCGGACCTGCCCGGTCTCCTCCGCGTCCCGCCGGGCCGCCCGCAACTCGTACAGATCGTCGGGTGACACCCGCTCCTCGACCGCGGCCAGGGTGCCGCCGAAGTCCTCCCGGGACACCCCCAGCAGCTCCAGCGCGTCGTCGTCCCCGGTCCAGCGGCCGACGGCCAGGTCCCACTCGACCATCCCGACCGAGACCGCCTCCGCACGCGGCGCCGGCAGCCGCACGCTGACCGGCTGGTCGTCGTACTCGATGCCGTACGCCACCGCGTCCGCGTCCGTGCGGCCCGGAAGACCGCGCGCGTATTCGGTGAGGCGCTCCTCCATCTCCCGCCCGGCCCGGCGCAGCCCCTCCCGGACCTCCGCCTCACCGGCCGGGTCCCGGGTCGAGGAGTGCAGCACCGCGAGCACGCCCACCGTCTCGCCACCGACCCGCACCGGCTGGTAGGCGTGGGCGAACGAGTACGGCAGGGCGGCCGTGAACTGCGGGAAGCGCAGCATCGTCGCCCGGTCGTCCAGCAGGTACTGCGTCTCGCCGCTGCGGAACGCCTCACACATCGGCAGCGCGCCGCTCACCGGGATCCGCCACCACGGCTTCAGCAGCGAGCGGGGCACGCCGGACATCACGCACAGCACCAGCGACCTGCGGTCCCGCGACCGCAGGTACACCGCCCCGCCGTACCCCCCGGTGTCCCGTACGGCCGCCACCACGGGGTCGGCGAGCGCGTCCTCGATCCGGGCCTCGCCGCGCGCGGACCGGCTCCGCTCCGCGTCGGGTACGGGCAGGCCCGCCGGCCGCTTCCCGCGCGGTGCGGCGGCTGCACCACCCATGTGACGCCCTCCCGGTGTGCACGGAACGGGACGTTCGTCCGCTCCCCACCAGCATGTGCCATGCGCGCCGGTACGGCGACCGCCGAACGGACCGCAACCATCGGGTCATCCCAGTCGTCTCACCCGATACCAGAACGTTGTCGTCCCAGGGGGCCGAAAATGCTTCAACCAAGAACAATCTGCGCGACTGCGGTGCTCCTCGGTGCCACGCTGGTGACGGCGGCGGCCCCGGCCGTGGCCGCCCCCGCCGCCGCGCCCGCCGCGGCCACGGTCTGCCCCACCGGCTGGGGCTCCGCCGACAAGGCGGCCACCGCCGCCACGTCCGAGTCCGTGCGGAACGTCCGCACCGGCCGGCACGAGTGCTACGACCGCATGGTCGTAGACGTGCCGGGCGCCGCGCGCGGCGACCTCGGCTACTCCGTCCGTTACGTCGACCGGCTGCACCAGGACGGCTCGGGACGGCACATCCCCGTTTCCGGCGGCGCGGTTCTCGAGGTCCGCGTCACCGCCCCCGCGTACGACCCGGAGACCGGCGCGGCCACCTATCCCGCGCGCGCCGGGCGCGTCCTGCCGGGCGTCGACCTCACCGGGTACCGCACGTTCCGCGACGCACGGTTCGCCGGCAGCTTCGAGGGCGACACCCAGCTCGGACTCGGGGTGCGGGCACGGCTGCCGTTCCGCGTGCAGCAGCTGGACGGGCGGCTCGTGATCGACGTCGCCCACAACTGGACCGGCGCAGCCGCCCGCTGAGCGAGCGCGCGCCGCACGACGGACCGGGCGGTCAGCGCTCCGCGCCGCCCGGTCCGCAGATCTCCCGCGCCACGTCCCGCAGCTTGGTGTTGGTGCGCTGCGACCGGGTGCGCAGCAGCTCGAACGCCTGGTCCTCCGTGACGTGGTGCCGGCCCATCAGGATGCCCATCGCCTCGCCGATCAGATGGCGCGTGGTGATGGCCTCCTGCATCTGCTCGTCGGTGCGGGCGGTGGCGAACGCGACCGCCGCGTGCGACGCCAGCAGCCACCCCGCCGTCTCGCTGTCCTCGGTGAACATCCCCGGCTTGCGCGAGTACATGTTGAGGGCGCCCAGTTCCTGCTCCCGCGTGTAGAGGAGGAAGCCCATCATGCTGCCCACCCCGAGTTCCCGGGCCCGGGGCACGAAGTGCGGCCAGCGCTCCGGGGGCGCCGTGAGGTCGGGGATGCGGAACAGCCGCTCCGGGTGTTCGGGCCGGGCCGCGTCGAAGCAGGGCCCCTCGCGCAGCTCGCCCTGCAGCATGTCGCTCCTGGTGACGAACGGGTCGGTCGGCGCCAGCGACCGGACCCGGCCCTCGCTCAGGACGAGGATCCCCGCGGCGTCGCAGCCGTCCACGAGTTCCACCGCCGAGCGCGAGATCTGCTCCAGCGTCGCGTCGAGCGTGTGCTCCGCGAGCAGGTCCCGGGCCATCGCAGCCATGCGCTGGGCGAAAAGCCGCCAGTCCATGTCCGTCTCCCTGTCCGTCCGGCCGTACTCCTGACCATCGTGGCATCTCCTCACGGGTCGCTTCTTTCCCGCCGGAGACGAAAACAGGCCGCCCGCCCCGCATTTTCGTGAGGGTTCTGTGAGCGCGTGTCCGGTGAGCGCGCGGATCGGGGGCAGACGGCGTTCGTGATCTTCGGCCGTCCCGAGAGAGGAGTCACCACGGTGACCATGCCCGAGCGTCGTACCCGTGCGCTGCGCCCCGGCCGGCGCTTCGACCTGCGCTCCACCGCCATGTTCTTCGGACTGCTCGCCGCGGCGCTGGTGATCGGCGGCCTCGCGGTGCGCGCGCTGGCCGGGGTGGTGGAGCGACGCCCGGTGTGGGCCGTCGTGCTGCTCTGCCTCGCCGTCGCCGTCGCCGTGGCCCGGGGGCGCCGCAGGCGGCGGCTGTCGGCGGCGGGGATGGCCCGGCAGGCCGGGCGCGCGTTCGCCCGGGGGACGTCCACGGCGCTCGACGCGCTGGACGCGCCGGCCCCGGCTCCGGTGTCGGCTCCGGCGCCGCCCGTCATCCCCGCGCAGGCCGGGCCGGTGGACGAGGTCACCTCGCCGCTGCCCGTGGCGCAGGGCATCGACCACGAGGCCCTCACACCGGACGAGTTCGAGGCCGCCACGGCCGAGTTGTGCGCGCGGGACGGCTGTACGGAGGTCCAGGTGGTGGGCGGTGCGGGCGATCTCGGCGCCGACGTGACGGCCCTGACGCCCGACGGGCGCCGGCTCGTCGTCCAGTGCAAGCGGTACGGGGAGGACAACAAGGTCGGCTCGCAGGACCTCCAGCGGTTCGGCGGCACGTGCTTCACGGTGCACGAGGCCGACGTCGCCGTCGTCGTCACCACGGGGGAGTTCACCGTGCCGGCGCTGGAGTACGCGGAGCAGTGCGGGATCGTCTGCGTCGACGGGGAGGGGCTGCTGGCGTGGAGCCAGGGGCGGGCGGAGGCGCCGTGGGCGGCGGTGCGGGAGGAGACGGCGTAGGGGGCGCTTCCGACGGTTCGTGTCCGCGGGTCTCGTCGTGGTCGCTCGCGCAGTTCCCCGCGCCCCTGCGGGGCGCCGTTGTCAGTGGCGGATGCCACGCTGCCCGTATGGACGAGACGGAGTTCATGCGCGGCCGGGTGTACGGGGCGGACCACGACGACCCGGGGCCGCGTGAGGGACGGAGGTACGCGGAGCTGTCCGGCGGCCCGCTGGACGGCCTGCTGCTGGACGTCACCGACCACGGCCCGGCGGAGCGGCGGCACGGCGTGGGCCTGCCCACCGAGATAGGCCGCTACGGCCCCGGCGGCCGCGCGGTCTACGCACCCCGCGCGGCCGGCGGCCGGGTGTACGAGTGGCGGGGCGACGTCCCGTGACCGGACCCGCACGCGGGTAGGGACGCGGCGACGGGGGCAGACGTAGCCGTAGGACGTCACCGCCGAGGGAGGTGCGGCCCACCATGAAACGCCTCGCCGAACCCGCCTCGGCCCTGCGCGGCCGCATCGGCCACGCCATCTTCTCGCGGGTGGCCGGACCCGACGGTCCGGACAACCGCGCCCGCATCCACGGCACCCCCGGCCCACGCTGGTTCGCCCCCGAGAGCCCGGTCCGCCGGGTGCACGGCGACGCGTCGATGTTCATCGGCGGTCTGTCCGCCCTGCTGCTCCAGTCGCTCCACCCGCTCGCCATGGCCGCCGTCGCCGCCCACTCCGGCTTCCGCGGCGACCCCTGGGGCCGGCTCCAGCGCACCAGCACCTTCCTCGCCGTCACCACCTACGGCACCGCCGACAGCGCGCAGCGGGCCGTCGACCGGGTGCGCGCCGTCCACGACACGGTCACCGGCACCGCGCCCGACGGCCGGGAGTACCGCGCCTCCGACCCCCGCCTGCTCTGCTGGGTGCACGTCGCCGAGGTCGACATGTTCCTGCGCGCCCACCAGCGCTACGGCGCCCGCCCGCTCGACGACGCCGGCTGCGACGGGTACGTCGCCGGCATGGCGCGCATCGCCACCGCCCTCGGCGTCCCCGACCCGCCCGTGGACCGCGCCCAGCTCGCCGAGCGGCTGGCCGCCTACCGGCCCGAGCTGCACGCCACCCCGGACGCCCTGGCCACCACGCGGTTCCTGCTGCTCGACCCGCCCGTCCCGCTGCTCGCCCGCCTGCCGTACGGCGTCCTCGCCGCGAACGCCGTGTCCCTGCTGCCGCCGTGGGCGTCCCGCGAGCTGCGGGTGCCCCGCCTGCCCGCCGACGGCCTGTGCGTCCGCCCGCTCGGCAGCGCCGTCACCGCCGGCATCCGCTGGGCGCTGGCCCCCACCCGCCCGGCCGCCTGACCCGTCCGGCGGCGCCTCCTGGTTGACGGCGGTCAGACGGGGCACTCAGAGCTGACCGGTGGCGCCCAGGGACACAGGAGGCAACAGTGGCGGTTCGTCATCGCTTGATCCGCACCGATCCGCGGTCCGTGTGGGCCGTGCTGGAGGACGGCACCCGTTACGCCGACTGGGTGGTGGGCACGTCCGAGTCGAAGCCGGTGCGCGGCCACTGGCCGCAGCTCGGCTCCGCCATCCGCTACGAGGTGCCCGTCGGCCCGCTGAAGCTGCACAACGAGACGGTCGTCCGGCGCTGCATCCCCGGCGAGGTGCTGGAACTGGAGGCCAAGGCCGGTCCGCTGGGCACCGCGCGCATCGCCATCGAGGTGCAGCCCTGGGGCGACTGGTGCCTCGTCAAGGTGGACGAGCACCCGCTGCGCGGGGCGGGCGGCTTCCTGCACAACGTGGCCGTCGAGGCGATCATCCAGATCCGCCACCGCGCCATGCTGGCCCGGCTCGCCCACCTCGTCGAGACCGAGGCCGCCGAGGCGGAGGAGCACCGGCCGCTCGGCCAGGTCGTGCCGGAGCCCGACGCGGGAGGCGCCCGTGGCTGACGCCGTCGTCATCGGCGCCGGGCCCAACGGCCTGGTCGCGGCGAACCTGCTCGCCGACGCCGGCTGGAGCGTCACGGTCCTGGAGGAACAGCCCGAACCCGGCGGCGCCGTCCGCCACGACCACGGCGTCCACCCCGACTACGCCAGCGACCTGTTCAGCTCCTTCTACCCGCTCGCCGCGGCCTCCCCGGTCGTCTCCGGGCTCGGCCTGGAGGAGCACGGACTGCGCTGGAGCCACGCCCCGCACGTCGTCGCCCACCCGCTCGGCGACGGCCGCTGCGCGATCCTGGACCGCGACGTCGACGTCACCGCGGACTCCCTCGACACCTTCGCGCCGGGGGACGGCGACGCCTGGCGCCGGCTGCACTCCATGTGGGACACCCTGCGTCCCGACCTGCTGGACGCCCTGTTCACGCCGTTCCCGCCGGTCCGCTCCGGCCTGCGGCTCGCCGTACGGCTGCGCGGCACCGGCGGGCTGCGCATGGCGCGCACCCTCGTGCTGCCCGTGCGGCGCATGGCGGAGGAGGAGTTCCGCGGCGAGGGCGGCGGGCTGCTGCTCGCGGGCAACGCCCTGCACGCCGACCTCGCGCCCGAGGCCGCCGGCAGCGGCGGCTTCGGCTGGCTGATGTCCATGCTCGGACAGACCTACGGCTTCCCCGTGCCGGTCGGCGGCGCGGGCGCCCTCACCGACGCCCTCGTGCGGCGCCTGGAGTCACGCGGGGGAGTAGTGCGGTGCCGGCGGCACGTGGAACGCGTCCTCGTGCGCGACGGGCGCGCGGTCGCCGTACGCCTCGCCGGCGGGGAGACCGTCCCCGCCCGGCGCGCCGTCCTCGCCGACGTGTCGGTCCCCGCCCTCTACGGCGACCTCGTCGCCCCCGAGGACCTGCCCCGGCAGCTGCTGTCCGACCTGGAGCGCTTCCAGTGGGACTTCGCCACCTTCAAGGTCGACTGGGCGCTGGACGGGCCCGTGCCGTGGCAGTGCGAGCAGGCCGCCGGAGCCGGGACCGTGCATCTCGCCGACGGGCTCGACGAACTCACCCGTTTCGCCGCCCAGCTCGCCATGGGACGCGTGCCCGACCGCCCGTTCTCCCTGTTCGGGCAGATGACCACCTCCGACCCGACCCGCTCCCCGGCGGGCACCGAGTCCGCCTGGGCCTACACCCACGTGCCGCACCAGGTCGTCGGGGACGCGGGCGACGACGGGATCACCGGCTCCTGGGACAAGGATGAACAGGAACGCATGGCCGACCGCGTCGAGGCCCACGTGGAGCGCTTCGCCCCCGGCTTCCGCGACCGCGTCCGGGCCCGGCGGATCCTCGCGCCGCCCACGCTCCAGAACCTCGACCGCAACCTGCACGGCGGCGCCATCAACGGCGGCACCACCGCCATGCACCAGCAGCTCTTCTTCCGGCCCGCCCCCGGCACCGGGCGTCCCGAGACCCCCGTCAAGGGCCTGTACCTGGCCTCCGCCGGCGCCCACCCGGGCGGCGGCGTGCACGGCGCGCCCGGCGCCAACGCCGCCCGGGCCGCGCTGCGCCCGTCCTTCGCGCCCGGTCTGGCCGCCGCCCAGCGGCTGCTGGCCCACCGCGACCGCACCGGACACCGGCAGCCCGACCGCGGATGACGGCCCGCGAGAACCCCGTGCGGCCGACCCCGTTCCGACGGACCACCGACCGCACAAGAAACCGACCACAGAAGGAGGCGAGACGATGAGCGGACAGAACGGACAGCCCGACGACGGCCCCGACCGTCGGCACCAGCGCCCGGAGGGCCTGAGCGACGATACGGTCGAGGCGCTGGGATCGCTGTCGAAGGCACTGGAGACCACCGAACGGGCCCGCGGCCACCTCTACAGCTTCCACCAGCTCACCGGCACCGCCGACCTGGAGCTCGACCGGGCCGTGGAACTGCTGCACAAGGCCGGACACGCGGACTGGGCGGAGGCCGTCCGCACGCAGGTGCTGGGCCGCAACGTCATCCCCGGCCACTGGACGTTCCAGATCGTCGAGGCGTACGACCACACGTACTACCGGCCGTTCCGGGAGCTGGAGCAGGCCGCGGTGGAGGAGCTGGCCGACGGCCGCGACCACCTCTTCGAGGCGGAGATGAAGGAGGCCCGCAGGACCGCCGGCCACCCGCACCACACCGCCCGCCCGGACGTCGACCCGCAGATCACCGGCGGGGACGGGGGATGAGCGGCCCGCTGGCCGGACGCACCGCCGTGATCACCGGGGCGGCGCGCGGCATCGGCGCCGGCCTCGCCCGCGAACTCGCCGCGCGCGGCATGCGGCTGGCGCTGCTCGGCCACGAAGGCGACCGGCTGCGCCGGCTCGCCGACGACCTGCCCGTCCCGGCCCTCCCGTACGAGGTCGACGTCACGGACGACGCGGCGCTGGAACAGGCGGCGGACGCGGTACGGACCGGGCTCGGCACACCGTCCGTCGTCGTCGCCAACGCGGCCGTCGCGGACGCCGGGCTGTTCGCCAACTCCGACCCGGCGCGGTGGCGGCGGATCGTCGACGTCAACCTCACCGGCAGCGCGAACACGGCCCGCACGTTCCTGCCCGACCTCACGGCGACCAGGGGCTACCACCTCCAGGTCGCCTCCCTCGCCGCGATCGGCGCCGCCCCGATGATGAGCGCGTACTGCGCCTCCAAGGCAGGCGTGGAGGCCTTCGCCCACTCCCTGCGCGCGGAGGTCGCCCACCTCGGCGTGACCGTCGGCCTCGGCTACCTCACCTGGATCCGCACCGACCTGATCGAGGACGCCGACCGCCACAGCGTGATGCAGGAACTGCGCGGGCACATGCCGTGGCCGGTGCGGGACGTGTACCCGCCGGACCGCGCGGCGGCCCGCCTCGCCCGGGCGGTGGAGCGCCGCAGCACGGCGGCCTACTACCCCGGCTGGCTCCGCCTCGCCCAGCCGGTACGGGCCGCGATGCCGGCCGTGGTCACCAGGGCGACCCGCCACTACCTCCCCCGCATCGAGAAGCGTTCGCCCTTGCACCACACGGACCTCCTCGGCGGCGGCGGCACGGCGGACGCGAAGGCGGCGGGGCTGAGCTGAGACGCCGTCCGTCAGACCCAAGTGCCTCGGCCCGCCCCGTGTCCCCACCGGGCGGGCCGAGGTCGTGCCCGGACCGCTACGCCCCCGGGAACCGTCCCGTCGAGCGGAGCGCCCAGCGGCGTTCCGCGTAGGCCAGGTCGTCGCGCCAGAGGCGGCCGGAGGCGGCGCGGACCAGGGGGCGGAGGACGGGCGCCGCGGCCCGGGCGAGGGCGAAGCCGCGGCGGTCCGACGCCGCGACCACCGCCTCGATCACCGCCGTGCGCGGCCGGCCCGAGGCGTCCGGGCCCAGAGGGGTGGCGTGGGTCTCGACCACGGAGCCGACCCCCTCCCCCTCCGTGATGTGCATGACGACAGTGCGCGGCTCGGGAGCCGTGAACACCGCCCGGACCGGCACCACCAGACGGCCCGCCACCTTGAACGACACGTCCACGGCGAACGCGTCCTCGCCCGCGGTCTCCGGCGTGTCCGCCACCGTGAGGTCGACGAACGAGTACGGGTGGAACCAGGCACCGTGCCAGGGGTCGAGCCGGTTCGCCACGACGTCCTCCGGCTCGCAGACGCCGATCCCTGCGTACACCGCCGTCAGGGCGCGAGCAGGGACCGGGCGGCGCGGCACCACCGGCGCGTCCAGCGGCTCCTCGCCGCCCACCGCGTCCAGCCGCACCCACACCAGCACCCCGTCGTCGTACGCGGGGAACGGCTCCCAGCCGGCGAACGGCCCGCCGTTCAGGGACAGTCCATGCCAGTGGC
This sequence comes from Streptomyces althioticus, assembly GCA_014649355.1. Classification (GTDB taxonomy): domain Bacteria; phylum Actinomycetota; class Actinomycetes; order Streptomycetales; family Streptomycetaceae; genus Streptomyces; species Streptomyces althioticus. The sequence goes on along the minus strand of BMSW01000002.1, from coordinate 572,737 downwards.
AGACGAGCGTGCCGCAGCGCACCGGGCTGTCCCGCAGCGGCGCGCCCAGGTGCGGGCACACCCCCGGCCCGGCGACGACGCGGCCGCCCGTGTCGCGCCAGACCACCACTTCCTGTCCCGCGACCGTCCGCCCCAGCGGGCGGTCGCCGCCGACGTCGCGGGAGGCGCCCACGACGTACCAGTTGCCCGACGGGCGGGCCTGCGCCCGCTTCAACGCGCCGGCGATCAGGGCGGGCTTGGCGTCCCGCCAGGTGGGGCGCTGCCGTTCCCACGCCACCGCGTTGCGGCGCAGGGACAGCGGCAGCCGCCCACGTCCGCGACCTGCCATCACGCGACCTCCTCGACCATCCGGGGCTCCACGGGCCCCGCCTCCGTCACCGGGACGCCGTCCGGTCGGCGGGCGGCCGCCGACCGGGCCCGCAGCCGCGCCGCGGCCACCCGGGCCAGCCCGTCCGCGGCCACCACGGCACGCCGCCTGCGCGGCACCACCGACCGCCGGTGCAGCACCGCGTACCCGTCCTCGGCGACCGCGTCCAGGATCCCGCCGTACAGCACGAAGGCGGTGCGGATGCAAGGGCGGGACACCGGTTCCAGCATCGGCAGACCCGGGGCCGCCTGCCGGTACACGCCCCGCGTCAGCCGTTCGAACGCACGCAGCGCCGAGGTGATGCGCGGGTCACGGCGGCCGGTGTCCCGGCTCCACCGCAGCCGCTCCCGGTCGACGCCGTGCGCGGCGAGGAGGTCGGCCGGCAGGTACACCCGCCCCCGGTCCAGGTCCTCGCCCACGTCCCGCAGGAAGTTGGTCAGCTGGAAGGCGACTCCGAGGGCCGCCGCGTGCGGGGCGGCCGTCTCCCGGTCGGTGACCGTGCCGAGGACGGGCAGCATCTGCAGCCCGATCACGGCGGCCGACCCGTGCATGTACCGCCGCAGGGCCGCGTAGTCGGCGTAGTCGGTGACCACCAGGTCGGACCGCATGGCGGTCATGAAGTCGGCGAAGTGGGCGTGGTCGATGCCGTACCGCCGGGCCGTGTCGGCGAGCGCCCGCACCACCGGCTCGGCGCTCTCACCGTCCCGCAGCCCCTTGGCCAGCTCCCGCTCCAGCGCCGCCAGTTCGGCGTCCCGGCGGGCGGTGTCCGCACCGGTTCCGAGCGCGTCGACGATGTCGTCCGCCCAGCGGGCGAAGCCGTACAGGGCGTGCACGGCGGGCCGCCGCTCCACGGGCAGCAGCCGGGTGGCGAGGAAGTACGTCCGGCCGTGCCGGGCGTTGAGCCGCCGGCAGTGGTCGTACGCCTCGCGGAGCACCGGATCGGTGATGCCCGCCGCGTCCAGTTCACGCTCGGTCATGCAGGGCCTCCTGGGCGGAGAACGAGATGGACGCGCGTCCGGCGGGGCCGCCGGCGCCGGTGATGCGCGCCGCTGCCAGCTTCCCCGACAGCAGTACGGTCGGCACGCCGACGCCGGGGGTGGTGCCGCAGCCGGCCAGCACCGCGTTCTCGGCGGAGCGCACCAGGTTGCGGGGCCGGAACGGGCCCGTCTGGGCGAAGGTGTGAGCGGTGGCGAACGGCGTACCGGCCGCGTGCCCCTGCGCGGTCCAGTCGGCGGGCGTGACCACGCACTCCGCCTCGATCGCGGAGGCCAGCCCGGTCAGGCCGCGCTCCTCCAGCGTCCGCAGCACCGTGCCCCGGTAACGCGGCGCCAGGTCCGTCCACTCGGCGGCGCCCGGCCCGATGTCGGTGTTCGGGCAGGGCGCGAGGACGTAGTGCAGATGGCGGCCCGGCGGCGCGAGCGACGGGTCGGTGGCGGTGGGCCGGGTGATCAGCAGCGACGGGTCGCTCATCAGCCGCCCGGCCCGGGTCAGCTCGTCGAACGTCCCGCGCCACGCCTCACCGAAGGAGATCGTGTGGTGCGCCAGTTCGGGCCAGGTCCGGTCCGTGCCCAGGTGCAGCACCACCGCCGACGGGGAGTGCCTCAGCCGCACCGGACGGCGGGGCGCCCCGCCCAGCAGCCGGTACGTGACGGGCAGGTCGGGCGTGAGGACGACCGCGTCGCACGGGATCCGCTCGTCGCCCGCGACCACCGCCGTCACCCGGCCGCCGGAACGCTCCAGCCGGGTCACCTCCCGCCCGAACCGCAGGTCCGCGCCCGCGTCGGCGGCGGCGTCCGCCATCGCCCGCGGCAGCGCGTGCATCCCGCCGCGCGGGAAGTACACGCCCGCGACCGTGTCCATGTAGGCGATCACCGCGTACGCGGCCAGCGCCCGCGCCGGCGGGACGCCCGCGTACAGCGCCTGGAAGGAGAACACCCGGCGCAGCCGCTCGTCCTTCAGGAAGCTCCCGATGCGCGCGTCCAGCCGCCCGAAGCCGCCCAGCGCCGCCAGCCGCGCCAGATCCGGGTGGAGCAGACCGAGCGGCGAGTCGAAGTTCGCGTCGATGAACCGGCGCATCTGCGCCCGGTACAGCCGCTCCAGCCACTCCCGCATCCGCAGGTAGCCCGCCGCCTCCCCTGCCCCGGCGAACCGCTCCACCTCGGCGGCCATCGGCTCCGCCCGGGTGTGCACGTCGAGGCCGCTGCCGTCGGCGAACCGCGCCCGGTAGGCAGGGTGCAGCTCCACCAGCTCCACCCGCTTGCGCAGGCTGTCGCCGACCGCGGCGAACGGCTCGTCCGCCAGGTCGGGCATGGTCAGCACGGTCGGCCCGGTGTCGATCCGGTACCCGTCCAGCTCCAGGCGCCCGGCGCGCCCGCCCGGCAGTGCGTCCCGCTCGACGACGGTGACGCGCCGGCCCGCCCCCAGCAGGTGCAGCGCCGCCGACAGACCGGCGAGACCGGCCCCCACGACGACGACATGATCCGTGCGCCCCGGAACGGTACGGGTCACCGCCCGGCCCCCGCCCCCGCCGCACACCCGCACACGGCGTCCGCCGTCACGCGGATGGACCGCACCCGGACGGACCGCACCCGGACGGTGGGTCCGGGCGGACGGGCCGGGCGCGGCGCGCGCGACCGCATCGCCGCGCGGTGTCTCTTGGCCCCAGTCGGGAGCATCCGGTGTCTTCCTCTCGTCGGCACGCGCATCGGTCCGGTACGCCGGACGACCGGCGCATGCCTTCCCGGTCGCGCCCGTCGTCTCACGTCCGAGTGACCCGGATCCGCGCGGGCACACGGACGGAAACAACCGGCCGTGCGGATCCGCGCGGCGTCGTACCGAGGAGGGTGGTGCCGGCGTGCTGCAGGCGGACGTCGCGATCGTCGGGGCGGGGGCGGCCGGGCTGTCCCTCGCCCACCGGCTGGCCGGGCCCGGCAGCGGGCGCCGGGCGCCGTCCGTGGCCCTGCTGGACGCACCGCCCGGACCGCTGCGGCCGCCCCGCCGCACCTGGTGCTTCTGGGAGGCGGGCCCCGGCCGCTTCGACGCCGCCGTCACCGCGTCCTGGCGGAGCCTGCGGGTCCGCGACCGGGGAGGCCGGCCCATCCACGGGGACATCGCGCCGCTGCGCTACAAGATGATCCGCTCCGACGACTTCGAGCACCTCGTCGCCCGCGACCTGGCAGGACACGACCGGGTACGGCGCGTCGAGGGCACCGTCGACGCCGTGGAGGACGTGCCCGGGGGAGCGCTGGTGCGGCTGCGCGACCGCGACGGCAAGTCCCGTGTCGTGGGCGCCCGCTGGGTGTTCGACTCACGCCCGCCCGGCAGCCTGCCCGCGGCCCGCACCACGCTGCTCCAGCACTTCCACGGCTGGTTCGTGCGCACCGCCCGGCCCGCCTTCGCCCCCGGAACCGCCGAACTCATGGACTTCCGCACCCCGCAGCCCGCCGAAGGACTGTCCTTCGGCTACGTCCTGCCCCTCGGCCGGCACGACGCCCTGGTGGAGTACACCGAGTTCTCCCCGCGCCCCCTCACCCCCGACGCCTACGAGTCCGCCGTACGCCACTACACCGACGACGTGCTCCGGCTGGGCGACCTCGAGGTGCTGTCCACCGAGACGGGCGTCATCCCGATGACCGACGCGGTGATGCCCCGCCGGACCGGGCAGTCCGTGTTCCGCATCGGCGCGGCGGGTGGCGCCACCCGCCCCTCCACCGGCTACACCTTCGCAGGACTCCAGCGTCAGACCCGCGCCGTCGCCGTCGCGCTCCGCGAGGGCCGCCGCCCGGTGCCGCCGCCCGCCCATTCGGCCCGCTCCCGCGCCATGGACGCCGTGCTGCTGCGCGCCCTGGCCGGCGGGCGGGCCGACGGCCCCGCCCTGTTCTGCCGCCTGTTCGACCGCGTCCCCATGCGGCGGCTGCTGCGGTTCCTCGACGGCGACACCCGCCTCCACGAGGACCTCGCCGTCGGCCTGCACGCCCCGGTCGGCCCGATGCTCCGCTCCGCGCTGGAACTGCCCGGCCTGCCCCGCCGCCCACACGACGGCCCCCGAACCCCCTGACGTGTCCGCCCCTGCCACCCCGGAGACCCCATGACCCTCCTGCGCGACGAGCACCTCGCCGCCGCCTTCGACCACGCCGCCCGCAGCTACGACACCCTCGTCGCCGCCAACCCCGGCTACCACGCCCACCTGCGCCGCTCCGCGCGCCGCCTGGGCCTGCCCCGCGGCGGCGAGGGCCTGCGCGTGCTCGACCTCGGCTGCGGCACCGGCGCCTCCACGGGCGCTCTCGCCGAGGTGCTGCCGAGCGCCGACATCACCGCCGTCGACGCCTCCGCGGGCATGCTGGAGCGGGCCGCCGCCAAGACCTGGCCGCCGAACGTCACGTTCACCCACGCGCCCGCCGAACGGCTTGCCGAGGCCGGGGTCACCGGGCCCTTCGACGCGGTCTTCGCCGCCTACCTGTTCCGCAACGTCACCGACCCCGACGCCGTGCTGCGCACCGTGCACGGCCTGCTCGCACCCGGCGGACGCCTCGCCGTGCACGAGTACACCCTCGGCGGCCGCCGCACCGACCGCGCCGTGTGGACGCTGGTGTGCCGGGGCGTCGTCCAGCCGGTGGCGACCCTGCTCGGCGACGGCGACCTGTACCGCCATCTGTGGAGCAGCGTCGTCGAGTTCGACACCGCCGACCGGTTCGCGGACCGGCTGCGGGCCGGCGGCTTCGACAGCGTGCGCCGCCTGCCGCTCCCCGGCTGGCAGACCGGCATCACCCACACCTTCACCGGACGCCGCCCCACCACGACGGAGACCGCGCGATGACCCGACCGCCCCGCCCGGCCGCCGCCCGCCGCGGCCGGGACCGCCGCGCCCGCGTCATCATGCCCGCGCCCGGCGCGCCGCGCGTCGACCGCGACCACAGGCCCAGCACCGCCGTCGTCGGCGGCGGCATCGCCGGACTGGCCGCCGCCACCGCCCTCGCCGAACGCGGCGTCGACGTCACCGTCTACGAGGCCCGCCCCTACCTCGGCGGACGGGTCGGCGGCTGGTCCGTCGAGCTGGCCGACGGCACACCCGCGACCATGAGCCGCGGCTTCCACGCCTTCTTCCGGCAGTACTACAACCTGCGCGGCCTGCTCCGCCGTACCGACCCCGCCCTGGAACGCCTCACCCCGCTGCCCGACTACCCGCTGCGGCACGGCGACGGCATGCACGACAGCTTCCGGCACGTGCCCCGCACCCCGCCGTGGAGCGCGATCGGCTTCGCCGCGCTCAGCCCGTCCTTCCCGCTGCGCGACCTGCCCCGGATGAACGCGGCGGCCGCGCTGCCCCTGCTCGACGTCCGCGTGCCCGAGGTCTACGAACGCCTCGACGCGGTCAGCGCGCACGACTTCCTCGACGCGGTCCGCTTCCCGGAGAGCGCCCGGCACCTGGCCTTCGAGGTGTTCTCCCGCAGCTTCTTCGCCGACCCCCGCCTGCTGTCGGCGGCCGAGATGGCGCTGATGTTCCACATCTACTTCCTCGGCTCCTCCGAGGGCCTGCTCTTCGACGTGCCCACCGCGCCCTTCCCCACGGCCCTGTGGGAGCCGCTCGCCGCCCTGCTCGAACGGCACGGCGCGGACCTGCGCACCTCCACCCCCGTCGAGCACGTCGAACCCCTGGACGACGGCGGGTACGAGGTCGCCACCGACCGGGACGAGCGGCGCCACGACACCGTGGTGCTCGCCCTGGACGCCGTCGGACTGCGCGCCCTCGTCGACCGCTCCCTCCGGCTCGGCGACACACCCTGGCGGGAGCGGATCGCCCGGCTGCGCAACGCCCCGCCGTTCCTGGTCTCCCGGCTCTGGCTGGACCGCCCGGTCGCCCCCGACCGGCCCGGATTCCTCGGCACCAGCGGCTACGGCACCCTCGACAACGTCAGCGTCCTCGAACGGTACGAGGACGAGGCCGCCCGCTGGGCCGCCCGCACCGGCGGCTCCGTCGTCGAGCTGCACGCCTACGCCCTGCCCCCGGAGGCGGCCCCGGAGGTCGAACAGAAGCGGCTGCTCGACCAGTTGCACCGGATCTACCCGGAGACGCGGAAGGCGGGGATCGTCGACGCCCGTCACGAGTGGGGCACCGACTGCCCGCTCTTCCCCGTGGGCGGCTACGAGGACCGCCCCACGGTCCGCACGCCCGACCCGGGCCTGACGGTGGCGGGCGACCTGGTCCGTACGTCCCTGCCGGTCGCCCTGATGGAACGCGCGGCGACCACCGGCTTCCTCGCCGCCAACGCCCTGCTGGAACGCTGGGGCGTCCGGGGCCAGCCCCTCTGGACGGTCCCGGACCGCGGACGCAGCGCGGTGCTGCGCGGACTGGCGGGGGCGGTGGGGCGCCGCGGGTGACGTGAGGGGGGAGCACGCCTGCTCAAGAGCGGGCGTGCTCCGCAGCGGGCGCGCTCCCTCCCGTCGGACCGTCAGACCACCGTGTCCGTGACCGCCGGGTCGGTCCTGTCGGTGAGATGGGCGGCGCCGGCGCGGACGACGGACAGGGCACGCGGGAAGTCGTGCAGACGGTCGGCGAGGATGTCCAGGCCCGTCACCAGGGAGTGCGGCGGGACGTGCCGCGCGGCCAGCACGTCCGCCGTCCAGCCCAGGAACTCGGTGAACACCTCGACGGCGTCGACGTAGAGCGCGGTCGCGAGGAAGTCGACGACGTGCGCCAGGTCCTCGGCCGTGCGCTCGCGTTGCGCGTCGCTGTACTCCTTCATCGGCGGGAAGCGCCGCTCCAGCTCCGTCAGCGTCTCCTTGACCAGCCGGCCGCGCGACTGGACGACCATGCTGTACTCCTGGTCGGCCAGGTGCGGCAGGTCGTCGACGGCCTGCCGGACGTGCGTCGGCCGCGCGAGCCCGGCCTCCAGCACGGCCGCGGCGCCCCGCGCGTCCGGGGCCCACGCGTCGGCGCCCAGGGCGCGCGCGTACCGCCCGTCCACGCCGAACGCCCGGCCGCCCGCCACCACCGGCACGCCCACCGACCGGCAGGCGTTGATCGCGGTGTGCGCCCGCGGCAGGTGCGTGGGGATGGAACCGGAGAGCAGCACGGCGTCGGAGTTGGTGTGGTGCTGGTGCGCGACCAGGTGCGGGGTCGGCGTCTGGGCACCGAGGTAGTCGACCTGCCAGCCGCGCAGCCGCAGTGTCTCGGCGACGAGGCGCGCGGGGAACGCGTGCCATTCGCCGTCGACGCAGCTCACCGTGACCCGGCCCTTGACGACGTCGGGGCGCGCGCCGGGGTCGCGGTACGTGAGTGCGGTGATCACCCGCTCGTTGATCGCCGTCGCGGCGTGCTCCTGGGCGACGGTGATGCGGTCGGCGGCCCACTCCAGGCCGATCCGCGCCTGCACCGCCGCGACCACGTCCAGCAGCAGGTCCTCCTCCTGCCAGCCGTCCGCCAGGGCGCCGCGGACGACGTCGACGGCGTCGTACTCGTCGCCGTCGATCACCGCCTTCCACAGCGCCTCGCCGAGTTCGCCGGCCGAGGCCCGGGGCCCGCCGCTCATGCTGTCCTCCGTGCTCGTCCACCGGCGCCGGCCGGGGCGCCGTCGCCCGCCAGGCTGCCGTTCCGCGGGGCGGTGATGGCCAGGACGGCCATGTCGTCGTGGCGGCTGCCCGGCTCCAGCCACTGCGCGGCCAGCATCTGTACGTGTTCCACCATCGCCTCGCCCGGCATGCCGCCGCATCCCTCCAGGGCCTGCCGCAGCCGCTCCTCGCCGAACAGCTCGCCGCCCAGCGGGCCGCCGCGGGCCTCGGTGATGCCGTCGGTGTAGAGCAGGCAGGTGTCGCCCGGGTCGAGGACCGTCTCCACGGTGCGCGCGGTCACCTTGGGCAGCGCGCCCACGAGGGTGCCCTGCGTGGGCATCTCCTCGACCCGGCCGTCCGTGCGCACCACCAGCGGCGGCAGATGCCCGGCGCTGGTGAGCCGCAGCCGCACCGAGCCGTCGTCCTGCCGCTTCACGGACGCCAGCACCAGGGTGGCGAACCGGGCGTGGTGCGAGGTGAGCAGGGCGCCGTTGAGCATGCGCAGCACCCGGAGGTGGTCGGAGGCGAGCGGCAGCAGCGCGTGCAGCGTGTTGCGGATCTTCCCGGTGAGGACCGCCGCGTCCAGTCCCTTGCCGGCCACGTCGCCCAGCGCGACGAACGTCTCGGCGGACTCGTCGGGGCCGGGGTGGACGTCGTAGAAGTCGCCGCCGACCCGCTCGTGGTCCATGGCGGTGCGGTAGCGGCCCGCGTAGTCGACGCCGTGCACACGGCTCAGCGGAGGCGGCAGCAGCTCCCGCATCAGGGTGCCGGTGATGGCCGTCTGCTCGCTGTAGAGGCGCGCCGCCGACAGGGCGGTGCCCGCGCGGGAGGCGAACAGCCGGGCGAACACCTCCTCCTCGGGCGAGAACCCCTTCTCGGTGTCCGAGCGCAGCAGGATCAGCGCGCCCGCGGGCACCCCGTGCCCGGGCAGCGGCGTCACCAGCACGGAACCGACCGGACCGGAGAAACCGTCGGGGATCGCCCAGGCCGGGATGGCGTCCGGGTTGATCCAGCGGGCCGGCACGGGCGGGAAGCCGCGCAGGGCCTCGTCGAGCCCGGGGACGGTGAGGGGGTCGATCTGCCGGGTCTCCTGCACCACCCGCCGCCCGCGCAGGGCGTGGGTGACGGCGTACCGGTGCCCGGCCGGCGGGGTGATCAGCACGGCGGCCTCGGCGAGGTGGTCGGTGGCCATCCGGGCGGCGACCTCCGCGCAGCGCGGCACGTTCAGGGACGACAGCAGGGTGCTGAAGAGGTCGGAGGTGGCGTCGGCCCGCTGACGGGTCTCCCGCACGGTCTCGTGGGCCCGTACGAGGTCGGTGCGGTCGAACAGCCACCAGGCCACACGGCCGTCCCCGGTGGGGGAGGGCCGGGCCTCGAAGGAGCGGTCGCCGAGGAGCCCGGCCGGCGTGTCCGCCGTCGGGTCGAGGGTGGCGGCCACATGACGCCGGTGCGCCTCGGCCAGCCACGACGGCGGGACGTCCGAGGCGCGGGAGGAGGCGGTGAGGCGGCGGGCGGCACGGTTGCGGCCGGCGATCCGGCCGCGGGAGTCCAGCACCAGAACAGGGCAGGGCGCGTCGTCCCACGTGGGGACGGATCCGTCGCGCGCATCGCACGGATCGGCACTGGAACCGGGGGAAGAGATCACGGACGAGGTGCGCGCCGCGCACCCACCCCCTTTCTCGTCGACGTCAGCAGGTACGGCGGCAACGGTCCCCCATCCGTGCCTGCGAAGCAACCTGCCTGCTCGGCGAGGCGGTCCATGAGGCGCTCAGTACCCCGCAAGAGGTGTTCCATGCGTCACACCGGACGCGCCGGGACCGCCTTGGGCGCCCTCCGCCACGGCGTCCCGCACGGCCCGGTGCACGGCGCGCGCCAGCCGCGCCCCCCACAGCGACCGGGGCCCGGCGAACGCGTGCGCCTCCCGGTCCGGGACCGGGGTGTCGGCGATCACGCACACCGCGTCGGTCGGGGTGCCGGAGCAGTCGTGGCCGCTCTCCACCAGCGCCTGCACCTTCGCCTCCGTCGCGGTGGCCACCGCGTTCACCAGGGCCGCGTCGGTCAGCGCGGCCGGCACGGCCACCACGACGTTGATCGTGCCCGGCTCCGGGGCGCCCTCCGCGCCCTCACCGGGCCGCGCCGCCCAGCCGCGCACGTCCACGCCCGCTGTGACGAACGCCTCCACGCCCGTGTCGCGCGCGTGCGCGTACGCCGACACGTCGGCCGCCGTCATCAGACCCACCCCGGGTCCGCTCAGGCCCGCGTCCGCGGCGAGGGAGGCCAGGTGCCGCTCGGGGTCGGTGCGCCGGTAGCCGTGCGCCACCTGAGCGTTGAGGATCCACGCCCGCTCACCGATGCCTCCGCCCAGCACCGCACTGCTGATCGCCCGGCGCCCGGCACCCGCCGTCCACAGCAGCGCGTGCAGCAGTTCACCGTCCTCGGTACGGGTCAGCCGGCGCGGGGCCGGCAGGGCGGGCGTGGCGGGGTACGGGGGCAGGACGGCGGTCACCGTGCGGGGCTCCTTGCGGCGGGCGCCCTTCGCGGGCGGCCCTGGCGGGGTTCGGCCCGACCGATCGTAGGCCGGGCCGGGTCCGCGTCCCGCGCCGGGGTGATCACACCGCGGCGGCGGCCTCCGGAGCGCGGAAGCAGGCGGTGACCGTCTTGCCGTGCGGGCAGGGCCGCGCCTCCCAGGTGTCGGCCAGGACGTCGACCAGCAGCATGCCGCGCCCGCCGACCCGCTCCTCGCTCGGTTCTCGCGGGGTGGGCAGGGAGGCGGACCCGTCGTGCACGGAGATGTGCAGGCAGCGGGTGTCCCACGCCATCACCAGCTGCGCGTCGGTCCCGGCGTGCACATGCGCGTTGGTGACCAGCTCCGACACCGTGAGCAGCACGGAGTGGACCGTCTCGGGCGCGGTCTCGTCCCACCCCAGGGAGGCGAGGTGCTCCTGCGCCCAGTCACGGGCCGCCTTCACCCCCTGCCCCATCGGCAGGGAGCGTGCCCAGCCCACGGTGCGGACCGACGATTCGTTCATGGAGTCCCTTCCGGTCGTCGGCCTGCGGTCCGCGCGGACGCGCGAGGAACCGTCAGGCCCGGGGTCGGCTCAGCGCCGGCCGCCGCGCAGCCGTCCCAGCAGCCGCTGTGCCTGCGCCCGCTTCCGCGGGTCGGCCGCGGCCCGTCGTACCTGCTCGGCCGTGCGGCGCCCCTGCGGGCTCCGGGCGAACTGCTTGATGCGCTCCACCATGCCGGGCATGGCGACTCCTCTCGGTAGGCGTCGGCGTGTGCGTGCCGTCCTCCTTCTACCCCCGAAAACCCCGGCACAGCTCGCTTCCGGCCGGGAATCTCAAGCCCGCCCCTTATCCGGCCGGTTGGCGTTCCACGACCGTGAGCAGCGCCTCGTGACCGGATGTGTTTGCCGACCGGCGCTGCGGCAAACCGGTGTCCATGACCGAACAGAACAAGAATGCGAACCGGAAGACCTCGACCGCCAGGTCCACGGCGTCCAAGGCCGCCTCGACCGCCGACAAGGCCACCGGCAAGGCGACCGAATCGACGAAGAGCGCCGCCAACGGCGCGGCCTCCAAGGCGACTGACGCCGCGTCGGCCGCCGCCTCCGGCACCGAGCGCGCCGCCCGCGCCGCGAACGGCGCCGCCCAGTCCGCCGTGAAGGGCGTGGACGCCGGCCGCCGCGCCGTCGTCACCGCCTCCGGGCAGGTCGCCGCCGGCGCCAAGACCGCCTGGACGGTCATCGCGAACCGCAGGCTGGTCGCCGCGGGCGCGGCCGCTGGACTGACCGCGCTGACCGCCGCCTCCTACGCGGTGGGCCGCCGCGCCGAACGGCACACCCACGGCCCCCTGACCCGGATGACCGGCGGACGTATCTGACGTCCGCCGGGGCCGGAGCGGACCGAGCCCACTCGCGCGGCGGCGCCCCGGCGGGGAAAGATGTCTCCGCAAGCGTGACAACCGACCTTTTGCGGAGGAGTGGGCACATGCAGCACGAGCGAGCGGGCGGTCCGGCCGGTCCCGAGGATCTCGTCGACGTCGCTCGGCTGGTCACGGCGTACTACGCGCTCCACCCCGACCTGGACGACCCGGGGCAGCGCGTCGCCTTCGGCACCTCGGGGCACCGCGGCTCGTCACTGACGGCCGCGTTCAACGAGGACCACATCGCCGCGACCAGCCAGGCCATCTGCGAGTACCGCGCCGCGCAGGGCACCGACGGACCGCTCTTCCTCGGCGCGGACACCCACGCCCTGTCCGAACCGGCGCGGGTCACCGCCCTGGAGGTGTTCGCCGCCAACGGCGTGACGGTGCTCGTCGACAGTGCCGACGGGTACACACCCACCCCGGCCGTCTCGCACGCCGTGCTCGCCCACAACCGGGGCCGCGGGACGGGACTCGCCGACGGTGTCGTCGTCACCCCGTCCCACAACCCGCCCGCCGACGGCGGGTTCAAGTACAACCCGCCCAGCGGCGGCCCCGCCGGTTCGGACGCCACCGGCTGGATCCAGGAGCGCGCCAACGAGATCATCCGCGGCGGCCTCAAGGACGTCCGCCGCATCCCGTACGCGCGCGCCCTCGCCGCGTCGAACACCGGCCGCTACGACTTCCTCGGCACGTACGTCGCGGACCTGCCGAGCGTGCTGGACCTGGACGCGATCCGCGCGGCCGGCGTCCGTATCGGCGCCGACCCGCTGGGCGGGGCGTCCGTCGCCTACTGGGGCCGCATCGCCGAGGAACACCGTCTCGACCTCACGGTGGTCAACCCGCTCACCGACCCCACCTGGCGGTTCATGACGCTCGACTGGGACGGCAAGATCCGCATGGACTGCTCGTCGCCCTACGCCATGGCGTCCCTCATCGGGCAGCGCGACCGCTTCGACATCGCGACCGGCAACGACGCCGACGCCGACCGGCACGGCATCGTCACCCCCGACGCGGGCCTGATGAACCCCAACCACTACCTCGCCGTCGCCATCGGCTACCTGTACGCGCACCGCGAGCGGTGGCCGTCCGGCGCCGGTGTCGGAAAGACCCTGGTGTCCTCCGCGATGATCGACCGGGTCGCCGCCGACCTGAAGCGCGACCTGGTCGAAGTGCCGGTCGGCTTCAAGTGGTTCGTCGACGGACTCGTCGACGGGAGCCTCGGCTTCGGCGGCGAGGAGTCGGCGGGCGCGTCCTTCCTGCGCCGCGACGGCTCGGTGTGGACCACCGACAAGGACGGCATTATTCTGGCGCTGCTCGCCTCCGAGATCACCGCGGTCACCGGGAAGACGCCGTCGCAGCACTACGCCGGACTGACCGCGCGCTTCGGCGAACCCGCCTACGAGCGCATCGACGCCCCCGCGACCCGCGAGGAGAAGGCGCGCCTGGCGAAGCTCTCCCCGGCCCAGGTCACCGCGGACACCCTGGCGGGGGAGCCGGTCACCGGCGTGCTCACCGAGGCGCCCGGCAACGGCGCCACCATCGGCGGCATCAAGGTGACCACGGAGAGCGCCTGGTTCGCGGCCCGCCCGTCGGGCACGGAGGACGTGTACAAGATCTATGCCGAGTCGTTCCAGGGGCCGGAGCATCTGCGCCGGGTCCAGGAGGAGGCGAAGGGGGTCGTACTGGCGGCGCTGGGCGGCTGAGGCCGGCTGAGGCCGGCTTCTCAGCCGGTACGGATCTCCGTGGCGGACGGGGTGGTGAGCCCGGCCGGCACGGAGGTCCCCGGCGGCAGCGTCACCGGCGCCTCCTCGGACTGCTGGAGCACAGTGTCGCCGGGCCCCTCGGCCGGGGCGCCGGCACCCGTGGACAGCTGCGACCAGGCGCCCAGGGCCAGGGCGATCGCGGCGGCCGTCCCCACGACACGCCCGACCCGGCGCAGCCGCGCCCGCCTGTCGAGGTCCCGCCAGGCAGGTCCCTCCCACGGATCGTCCGGCCGCCACAGGTCGCCGACGGCGTCCGGGATGTCGCGGCGGGACAACTTCGCCGGTGCGGGCGGCGGAAGTCGGGGCAACCGTCCCTCGGCCCGCTGCACCGCCGAGGGCTCCCTGGGGGCGGACGCACGGATGTCCTGCTCGCTGTCCATGAGGAACCGCCGCCAGACGTCGTCGGGCACGGACGGCACGCCGTCCTCCCGCTCCTGCGGCGTTCCGCCGTCGCCCGGTCCCTGCGCGGTCACGTCCGTCCGTTCCTCGTGTGTGCTGCAGCCCGCCAGGATCATTGCACAGCGCCGGAACGGCGAAACGGGGGGACCGGCACGCGCCCCTCGAGGGTGCCGGTCGAACAGCTCACCCAGGGGCGCGGGGAACCGCGCGAACGGCCCCCCACCGGCCCGCGGCCGGTATGCCGCCCCCCACGCCTCGTCAATCGGAGTCGACCGGAGCGAACCGGATCTCGTGCCGTTCCGCGTCGCCCGCCGCGAACCCCAGCAGACGGACGCCTTCGTCCGTCACCTCCTCCTTCTCCCGCGCGCCCAGCGGCGAGAAGCACTTCACGGTGAGGACGGCCGTGCCCTTCTCCCGTTTGATCCCCCACAGCGCGCGGACGACGCCGTCCACGAGGACCGCCGGCTCGACGATGACGTACGGGCGCCGGTCGTCGCTCATGAACCGTGAGCGGTCCGCGTGTGCGAGCACCACGTTGTCCAGCGCCGCGAGGAACCGGACGGGGACCTCCGTGTCCGGGCCGGGGAGCGGCGCGTCGGGCAGGTCGAACAGCTCCTCGCCGTTCTCGTCCGCGAAAACCTCGAGCCTGGGCCGGAGTTCCTCGACCACCGCACGCAGGCGTGTGGTGCCGCTCCACGCCTGGACGTCCTTCACCGTGGCGGGCCCGAACGCGGCGAGATACCGCAGCACCAGCCGCTCCATCGACGCGCCGGCGGTGAGCGAACGGCCCAGCCACTCCTCGGCCAGGGCGAACGGCGTGGCGCCCCGGCGTCCCCAGCTGCCGTCCGGCGGAGGATGCACGACCGGGAGCAGCCCTTGCACCGACCGCGCCAGCGCCACCGGATCGCACCCCGGCCACCGCTCCGCCAGCAACCGGCCCAGCTCCGGCCGGTTGAGGGTGCGTCCGCCGGTGAGGGCGCCCCGGGCCGCCTCGGCGAGCTCGCCCAGGTCCACCCCGGCCGTCTGCCGGCCGAAACCGCCCTTCCGCCAGCGGTCCAGCATGGGCTGCAGCAGGGGCCGCACCCACAGGTAGTCGTCGGCGGTGACAAGATGCTGCGTCCCGCGGAACAACGTGGCCCGCACGACGGCCCGTTGCTCCAGCAGCGTGGTCAGGTCCTCGATCCGGAACCCGTCGATGCGGCTCCACAGCCCGATGTACGGGGGATCGGGGTCCTGGGCCTGAAGCCCGGCGAGGTGTTCGATCACGGCGAGGGGGGAGAGGCGGGTCCGCGTCGTCAGCAACTGGCGTTGAAGGGTGGCGCGGTTGAGGGCTCGTGCGGTGAGACGTTCGACCATGGTGTCCTTTCAGTTTCGGCTGCGGGCCGGTGATGGCTTGTCGCGCGGTTCCCCGCGCCCCTTGAGGGGGCCGGCCCGCTTGCGAGGCACGGGGAACCGTGCGAACGGCCCCCAACGTCCCGCGGTCGGCCGTACGACGAGGCCGACCGTAGACGTCGTCACGACCCGCGTTTGCGAAACCGGCAACATCACTCGCCCTCCGTCGCGCGGCGGGCGCATGCTCGGCGTACGACCAGGGCCCTTCGGAGCCGCACCGGCGCCCAGGGCCCCCGAGCGACTCAGGAGCAGCCGTGCCGGTACCGACCTCGCCGCTCGTCCACCGTCTCGTCCCCGCGCCCGCGGGCCGCGTGCACCTGGTGGAGCAGGGCAGCGGCCCGCTGGTGCTGCTCGTGCACGGTTTCCCCGAGGGCTGGTACGCCTGGCGCCACCAGCTGCCCGCCCTCGCCGCGGTCGGCTACCGGGCGGTGGCCGTCGACGTGCGCGGGTACGGCCGCTCCTCCCGGCCCGCCGACCCTGACGCGTACCGCGTACGGGAACTCGTGGACGACGCCGTCGCGGTGGTCGAGGCGCTCGGGGAGCGGACCGCCGTCGTCGTCGGCCACGACTGGGGCTCGTCCGTCGCCTCGAACGCCGCCCTGATGCGTCCGGACGTCTTCCGCGCGGTGGCGATGCTCGGCGTCCCCTACGCCCCGCGCGGCGGGCCGCGACCCAGCACGGTCTTCGCGTCGATGGGCGGCGACGAGGAGTTCTACGTCTCGTACTTCCAGGAGCCGGGCCGCGCCGAGGCCGAGATCGAGCCGGACGTACGCGGCTGGCTCGCCGGGTTCTACGCGGCCCTGTCCGCCGACACCATGCCCGGGCCCGGAGCGCCCTCGCCGTACTTCACCGGACCGGGCGGGACCCTGCGCGAACGGTTCCCCGCGGACCGGCGCCCCGCGTGGCTCACGGACCCCGAACTCGACGTGGCCGCCGCCGAGTTCGAGCGCACCGGGATGAGCGGGGCGCTGGCCCGCTACCGCGCCGTGGACCGGGACTGGGAGGACCTCGCCGCGTACGACGGGGCCCCGGTCACGCAGCCGTCCCTGTTCATCGGCGGGGAACTCGACGCGTCCACCACCTGGATGGCCGACGCGATCGACGCCTTCCCGGTCACCCTGCCCGGTCTGGTGTCGGCGCACATCCTCGAGGGCTGCGGCCACTGGGTGCAGCAGGAGCGGCCCGAGGACACCAGCCGCCTGCTCACGGACTGGCTGTCCGCCCTGCCCCCGGCCGCGTGTTAGGTTCCCGCACGACAGCGAGCGCGTGACACCCGGCGCGGCCGGGCTCTCGGGGACGGACGGCGGCGATCCATGACGTCGGAGCACACCGGTACACCGGACGACGGGGCAGCACCGCTGCCCCGCGTCCTCTGCGACACGGCCGCACTGGCCGCTGCCGCCGGCGACGGGTCCGCCGGCGCGCTGTGGCGGCTCGCCGAGTCCGGCCGCCAGCTCGACGCCAACGTCGTCCACCTCCCGCCCGGCCACCGCGTGGACACCCACCGCGAGCCCGACCTCGACGTCCTCCTGCTGGTCCTCGCCGGCGACGGCACCCTCACCGCCCCGGACGGCGACCACCCCCTGCCCGCCGGCACCCTGACCTGGCTCCCCCACGGCTCCACCCGCTCCCTGACGGCGGGCCCCGACGGCCTCACCTACCTCACGACCCACCGCCGCCGCCCGGGCATGACGATCGGCACGCGTGAGGCATGATCGTCAGCACTTGAGCCAAGTGGGGGGCACGTGGGCGTCGAGGAGCATGCGAAGTGGGGCCGGGACGTCCCGGTGCGATACCTCCTCGTGCAGGAGGACGAGGCCGGAGTCGAGCGGCTGTGGGGGAAGTGTGCGGCAGTAGAAGGGCTGTTCGTCGAGCCGGCGCCCTTGTCGCGTGAGGTGATCACCCTGCGCGGCTGCCGACCACGGGGTGCACTGCGCGACGCCCTGGCCCAGCCCGGTGCCACACCACAGATCTTGGGCGACCTGAGCGTCGAGGTTCAGGACGGCACCGTCCCCCAGCAGTGGTGGACGCTCGTCGACGCGGCCGTGCTCGCTCACCGGCCGCACCCGGGCGACCCCGCCCGGTACGACATCGTGATCGGGGCCGGTGTTATGAGCGACGACCTGCACTGCTCCCCGCCGGCCGTACCGCGCTTCGAGCTTTTCGCGGGATCGGGGGCATCATCCCCTGCCGGCGGCTGTACGGCGGTGGACGGTCTGTACGGCACGAGGGAAGAGCCAGCGCCCGTCCCTCTGCGGCTGATCGGCTGTGAGCCCGCCGAGCCCCTGCTCAAGGCGCTGCGGTGCCCCCGGCGGGTCGACGGGGACTGGGGGCACCTTCTCGTGCTGGACCGTCACGGAGCGGTGATGGCCTCCCTCGTCGTGGGGCTGACGCTCGGCGAAACCTGGCCGTCCGTGCTCGGCGGCACGCTCGTCGACATCACCCTCGTCGACGGCGGGGACCAGCGGCCCACGCCGGCGGACCGCGCGGTCTGGGCGCACTGGTTCCAGGGTCCGCCACGGACGCCCAACCAGTGGGCGGCGTACGACACGCGGAGCAGAGCCGCGTGGCTCGACCTCACCCCACGCGCCTGGCGGACACCCGTGCCCCGCCCCGACCGGTCCGGTGGCGTCCACCGGCTCGACGGCCGGTTCGTCACGGACGCCCCCGGACTGCACTGCGCTCTCGCCGAAGCCCTCCTCGGGCCCGGCCGGTACTTCGGAAGGGAGTGGAACGCTTTCAGGGACTGCCTGTGCGGCGGCTTCGGCGTCGTCCCGCCGTTCACGCTCATCTGGCACGACTCCGAGGTCGCCCGCCGCTCGCTCGCAGCCGTTGTCGATGACGGCGAGAACGGTCTGCCCTACTTCGAGGAGGTCGTCGCGCATCTCGAACGGTGTGGCGTGACCGTCGTACGGGAGTGACCAAGCCGACCGGAGCGACCGCCGGTTCGATCGTTATGATGCCCGCATCGTTCAAACGAACATTCCGCCGCGGGGAGGGGCCTCATGCGCGAGCCGGTCGAGGTCAGGAGGCAGCGGATCCTCGCTGCCGTGGAGTCCCGGGGCTCGGCGCGGGTGAGTGATCTCGCCGCCGAGCTCGAGGTGTCCGTGGTGACCGTGCGGCGGGATGTGGAGGAGCTGGCCCAGGAAGGGCGGCTGCGCCGCGGGCACGGCGTCGTGCGCTCCACCCTCGCCGCCCGCGCCATCCCCGCGCCGCGCCCGCCGGACGGCGACACCGTGGCCGTCGTCGTGCCCGAGCGCCACCACTACCTGTACGAGTCCCTGCACGGTGCCCGCTCGGTGCTGGAGGCGTCCGGCAAGCGCATCGCGCTGCACATCGCCCCCCAGGTCGCGGGCGCCGAACGACCGCTCGTCGAGCGTGCGTTGGAGGACGGTGCCGCCGGTCTGCTGCTCGCCCCGCGCTGGCGCACCCTCGCCGACGAGGAGGCCGACCACCCCTGGCTCTCCGCCCTCGAGGTGCCGGCCGTGCTGATGGAGCGGCGCCCCGGGGCGGGCACCGCGCTGCACGCCATGGACTCGGTCTGCTCCGACCACGTGTACGGCGCCCACCTGGCCGTGGAGCACCTGGTGGGCCTCGGCCACCGGCGGATCGTGTTCGCCACCCGCGACGACAGTCCCACCGCGCGCACCCTGCGGTCGGCGTTCACGCGGATCGCCGAGGCGCACCCGCTCGTCGAGGCGTGGGCGTGGACGCTGAGCGCGCCCGAGGCCGGCCAGGAGGGCCCGTACGCGCCGGAGGAGACCGCCGAACTGCACGAGGCGCTGCGGAGGACGGGCGCCACGGCGGCGGTGCTGCACGGTGACGTCGACGCGCTGATGCTGGTGCAGCGGCTCGCGGACCACCGGGTGCGGGTCCCGGAGGACTGCTCCGTCGTCGCCTACGACGACGTGGTCGCCGGCCTCGGCACGACCCCGCTCACGGCCGTCGCCCCGCCGAAGGCGGACGTGGGCCGGGCCGCCGCCGAACTCCTCCTGGAGCGACTGGACACGGAGACGGCCGGGCACACCCCGGTGCGCCGGGTGGAGCTCCTGCCCTCCCTGTCCGTACGCGGCTCCACGCGCGCCCTCTGACCATCGCCTCAGCCTCCCGGCAGGCCCGGCGGGGCATATTAGCCTTGCGCCAGGGCGCCGACCCGCCTCGACGGACAGGACGGCCCACGGGGCCCCTGCCTCAAGGGGCAGGCAGCCCCAGCAGAACCGGCGCGACGCACGGCCACCGCCCGTCGCCGGCCGACCGAGCGCGGACCGGTCGACCGCGCACCGATCGACCGCGCACCGGTATGCGGCTGACCGGCCGCGCACAACCCCAGCAGGCCGCAGACCACAGGCTCGCGCAGACCCGCACCACGCCCAAGAGAGACCGCGCACGCCAAGTGAGCGTTTGAACGTTTCATTTTCTTCTGATCGATCTATTGACCGTTTACCGGCAGACCCCCGACGATTCCCGTGTCCCGAACAGCCGTGTCCTCGACACGCCAGGAGCCGCGGGAGGCGCCATGCCCGGTCGACACCGCCGTCGATCCGTGCTCGCCGCGATGGCCGCCGCGCCGCTTGCAGGAGCCCTCGGCGCCTGCAGCGGGGGCGCGGACGACGCCCCATCAGGCAGCAGCAGAACCGGTGCGAAGAAGCCCGTACGCGTCACCTTCTGGTCCGCCCTGCGCGGCAGCCAGGAAGTGGTCGACGCCTTCAACCGCACCCACGACCGCATCCGGGTCGACTTCCAGCAGATCCCCTCAGGAGGCCAGGGCGGGTACGCGAAACTCAGCAACGCCGCCCGCGCGGGCAACGCCCCCGACGTCGCCACGATCGAGTACCCGCAGGTGCCGGGGTTCGCGATCGACGGCGTCGCCCGGGACATCACCGACCTGGTCGACGACCGGCTGCGGGCGAAACTGCTGCCCCAGGCGTTCGGCCTGACCACTTTCCAGGGGCGGGTGTTCAGCGTCCCCCTCGACGTCGAGCCGATGGTGATGCACTACCGCGCCGACCTCTTCGACCGCTACGGCCTCCAGGTGCCCCGCACCTGGGACGAGTTCGCCGACCTCGCCCGCGTCGTCCGGCGCAAGGCGCCCGACCGGCGGATCGTGCTGTTCCCCACCGACGGCGCCACCCAGTTCGCCGCCTACTCCTGGCAGGCGGGCGCCCAGTGGTTCGACACCCGCGACGGCGCCTGGAACGTGTCCCTCGCCGACGCCCCCACCCGCCGCGTCGCCGCGTACTGGCAGGACCTCATCGACCGCGACGACGTCTTCATGAACGCCGTCGAGAGCCGGCAGTCCGACGCCCAGATCGGCAACGGGCTCGTCCTGACGAGGCTCAGCGGCGCCTGGGACGCCGGCGCGCAGATGAACGCCCGCCCCGGGCAGAAGGGCCAGTGGCGCATCGCCCCGCTGCCCCAGTGGGACACCGCCCGTCCCGCCGTCGGCACCCACGGCGGCTCCACCTTCGCCGTCACCAAGGACAGCGCGAACCCCGAGGCCGCGATGGAGTTCATCGCCTGGCAGGTCTCCCACCCCGACGCCCTGCGCGCCCGCCTGTCCAGCGGCACCAGCAGCCAGTACCCGGCGGCCTCCGCCCTGGTCGCCGTCGGCCGGGACGCCTTCGACCGCTCCTACTACGGCGGCCAGGACATCTACACCCTCTTCGAGCAGGAGGCGGAGAAGATCCGCGACGGCTGGGTCTGGGGCCCCCGGATGACCGCCACCGGCCGGGTCATGCAGGACTCCTTCGCCCGCGTGCCGGCGGGCCGCGGCACGATCATCGGCTCGATGCGCGCCGCCCAGGACGGCACCATGCCCGACCTCAAGGCCCTCGGCCTGTCGACCACCCAGCACAGCACCTGAGCCGCCCGAAAGGCAGGTGAACACCCCTCATGACCGCGACGACCGAGCACACCGTGCGGGTCCCCGCCCCGCGCGCCGCCGCCCCCTCCGCCCGCACCCGCCGCACCGCCCGGCGCCGCAGGCTGGGCGCCGCCGGCGTGCTGATGGCCCCCTTCTTCCTGCTGCTGACCACCGTCTTCCTGATCCCCGTCGGCACCGCCGCCTACCTCAGCTTCTACAGCGACGACCAGCCAGGACTCGGCTTCGGCCCCGAGCGCACCGTGTTCGTCGGGCTGCGCAGCTACGCCGCCGTCCTCACCGACCCGACCTTCCTCGGCGGCCTCGGCACCGTCGCCCTGTACTGCCTGATCTACATCCCGCTCATGGTGGCCGGCGCGCTCCTGCTGGCGCTGCTGCTCGACTCCGGCGTCGTACGCCTGCGCGCCTTCGCCCAGCTCGGGCTCTTCCTGCCGCACGCCGTGCCCGGCATCATCGCCGCGCTGATCTGGCTGTACCTCTACACACCCGGAATCAGCCCGGTCGTCGACCTGTTCGCCCGCGCCGACATCACCATCGACTTCCTCGGCGTGCACACCGTCCTGCCGTCCATCGTCAACATCGCCCTGTGGAGCAACCTCGGCTACAACATGGTGGTCTTCTACGCCGCCCTCCAGGCCGTGCCCCGCGAGGTGATCGAGGCCGCCGTCGTCGACGGGGCGGGCCCCGTACGCACCGCGCTCCAGGTGAAGACCCCGCTCGTGCGGGCCTCCATCGTGATGGTCGCCATGTTCACCCTCATCTGGGCGCTCCAGCTCTTCACCGAGCCGATGCTGCTCAGCCAGTCCTCCCAGATGATCAACTCCCGCTTCTCGCCGAGCATGTACATCTACGACGCGGCCTTCACCCGCAACAACTACAGCCTCGCCGCTGCCGCCTCGGTGATCCTGCTGCTGTGCACCGTCGCCCTGTCCTACGGCGTCACCCGCCTCACCAGCCGCAACTCCACCGCCGAGGAGGCCCGATGAGCGCCACCGGCTCCACCCTGCCGCGCCCCCGCCTGCTGGGCCGGGCCACCGTCAACGCCGTCGTCGCGATCTCCGTGCTCTACACCCTGCTGCCCGTGCTGTGGCTGGTGCTCGCCGCCGCGAAGAACCGGGACGCCCTGTTCGGCAGCGACCTGCTCTCGCTGAGCGACTTCTCCTTCGCGCGGAACCTCACCGACCTGTTCGCCATGGACGGCGGCCTGTACGGACGCTGGTACGTCAACAGCCTGCTGTACGCGGTGCTCGGCGCCGCCGTCGGCGCCCTGGTGAGCGTCGCCTGCGGTTACGCCTTCGACAAGTACCGCTTCCGGCACAAGGAGAAGCTGTTCGGGCTGGTCCTCGCCGCCGTCATGGTGCCGCAGACCGTCCTCGCCCTGCCGCTGTACCTGATGGCCTCCGAAGCGGGACTGGTCAACACCTTCTGGGCCGTGTTCGTCCCCGTCCTCTTCAACCCGTTCGGCGTCTACCTCGGCCGCATCTTCAGCCAGGGCTACGTCCCCGACGAGGTGCTGGAGGCCGCCCGCATCGACGGCGCCGGCGAACTCACCATGTACGCGCGGGTCGCGCTGCGGATGCTCGGGCCCGGTCTGGTGACCGTGTTCCTGTTCCAGCTCACCGCCATCTGGAACAACTTCTTCCTGCCCATGGTGATGCTCTCCGACCAGGATCTGTACCCGGTCAGCCTCGGCCTGTACGCGTGGAACAGCTCCGCGTCCGTCTCACCCGAGTACTACCCCGTGGTCATCATGGGCTCGCTGCTCGCCGTGGTGCCCCTCATCCTCGCCTTCGTCCTGCTCCAGCGCTTCTGGCGCAGCGGTCTGACCGCCGGCGCCGTGAAGTGAACGCCCACGCAAGGAGTCACCGCACCACATGACCGAGCCCACGCCCGGCCCTCGCCCCCGCGCCGCCCTCGCGATGTCCCCGGACGTCGCCTCCGCCGTCCTCGACCCCGAGTCGCGCGCCGCCCTCGACGCCCTGTGCGACCTCGCCCCGGCGGTGCTGGACACCTTCACCACCCCCGCCGCCCGCGCCGTGCTCGCCGACACCGAACTGCTCGTCACCGGCTGGGGCTGCCCGCCCCTGGACGACGACGTGCTGCGCGCCGCGCCCCGGCTGCGGGCCGTCGTGCACACCGCCGGCAGCGTCCGCGGCCACGTCACCGACGCCTGCTGGGACCGCGGCATCGAGGTGTCCTCGGCCGCCGCGGCCAACGCCGTTCCCGTCGCCGAGTACACGCTCGCGATGATCCTCCTCACCGGCAAACGTGTCCTGGAGAGCGCCCGCGAGTACCGAGCCGCCCGAGCCCGCGCCGACTGGCTGCACACCCCCCGCACGGTCGGCAACCACCGCCGCACCGTCGGCATCCTCTCCGCGTCCCTCATAGGCCGCCGCGTGATCGACCTGCTCCGCCCGCACGACGTCGACGTGCTGCTGCACGACCCGTACGTCGACGAGGCCGAGGCCGCCCGGCTCGGCGTGCGAAGCGTCCCACTCGCGGAGCTGTTCCGGCTGAGCGACACCGTCAGCGTCCACACCCCGCTGCTGCCCGAGACCCGGGGACTGGTCTCCCGGGACCTGATCGGCTCCATGAAGCCCGGCGCCGTGCTCATCAACACCGCCCGCGGCGCGGTCGTCGACCAGGACGCCCTCACCGACGCCGCCCTCGCCGGCCGCGTCCGCGCCGTGCTCGACGTGACCGAGCCCGAAGTCCTGCCGCGCGACCACCCGTTGTGGGACTGCGAGCACGTCCTCATCACCCCGCACCTCGCCGGCTCCCAGGGCAACGAGTGGCGCCGGCTCGCCGACACCGCCGTCCTGGAGGTCGCCCGCTGGGCCTCCGGAGAGGGCTTCCAGCATCCCGTCCGACGCGAAAGGCTGGCCTTCCTCGCATGAGCACCCCGTTCGAACTGCCCGTCGACGACCACGGCATCAGCCCCCGCACCGGTTACACCCGGGCTCACTGGGAGGCGGTGGCGGACGGGCTGCTCACGGCCGCCTGGCGCCGGGCCACCCCCGGCGGCGCCCTGCTCCATCTGCCCGGCCGCCCCTCCCGGTCGGGGGTGCGCTCCGACGGCCTGGAGGGCTACGCCAGGACGTTCCTCGCGGCCGCCTTCCGCGTCGCCGGAGCCGACGGCGACGACCCCCACCACTGGCTGGAGCGGTACGCCGACGGACTCGCCGCCGGCACCCGCACCCCCGGCCGCGACGACACGGAGTCCTGGCCGCACATCCTCGACTTCGACGTCCAGGGCCAGCCCATGGTCGAGTCCGCGTCCGTCGCGCTCGGCCTGCGGCTCACCGCGCCCTGGCTGTGGGACAAGCTCGGCACCGGCGTGCAGGACCGCGCCGAGGAGTGGCTGCGCGGCGCCCTGCGGCACACCCCCGCGCCCAACAACTGGTACCTCTTCCCGTACACCGTCGCCGGGTTCCTGGAGTCCGTCGGCCGGGGCGACGCCGAGACGGCCACCGCCCGGGAGCGGGGACTGGACCTGCTGGAGAGCTGGTACCGCGGCGACGGCTGGTACGCCGACGGCGACGGACGCGCCTTCGACCACTACAACGGCTGGGCCCTGCACCTCTACCCGGTCCTGGACGCCCACCTGTCCGGCGACGCCGACGCCCTGTCCCACCACGGCGGACGGCTCCGGGCCCACCTCGACGGCTTCTCCCTGATGTTCGGCGCGGACGGCGCCCCGCTGCACTACGGCCGCTCCCTGACCTACCGCTTCGCCGCCTCCGCGGCCGTGTCCCTGGGCGCGGTCACCGGGCACACCCCGCTGACGCCGGGCGCCTCCCGCCGGATCGCGAGCGGCAGCCTGCGCCACTTCCTCGACCGGGGCGCGCTCACCTCCGACGGGCTGCTGTCCCTCGGCTGGTACGGCCCGCACGAGGCGAGTCTCCAGGAGTACTCGGGGCCCGCGTCGCCGTACTGGGCGTCGAAGGCGTTCGTCGCGCTGCTCGCCCCCGCGGACCACGCGCTGTGGACCGACACCGAGGAGCCCGCCCCGGTCGAGGAGGCCGACCGGGTGCTGTCCCTGCCCGGACCCGGCCTGCTCCTCCAGTCCACCCGTGCCGACGGCACCGTACGGCTGCACAACCACGGCAGTGACCATGTGCGGCCGCACGAGGGCGAGTCGGCGGACGGCGACGACCCGCACTACGGCCGGCTGGCGTACTCCACCCGCACCGGACCCACCGCCCCGGCGAACGTCGCCGACAACCACCTCTCGGTGGAGGTGGCCGGGCGGCCCAGTGTGCGCCGCCGCGTCCATCCCCTGGGTGCGGGGCACGGCGACGGCTGGGGCTGGGCCGCCTCCTGGCACCGGCCGGTGTTCGTCGCGGGCCCGCCGATGGTGCCGGGCCTGAGGGTCGAGAGCGTCACCGTCGCGCGCGGCGAGCTGGAGCTGCGGGCGCACCGTGTGGTGGGGGCGCCGCCCGGATCGCGGGTCACCCTCACCGGCTGGGCCACCGGCCCGGAGGAGGCGACGGTGTCCGCCCTGCACGGCCTGTACGGCTGGGACGACCCGGCCGCCGAGTCGCTGCCCGCGCCGCAGGGCACGGCCTGGACCCCGTGGGCTCGCGTGCCCCGCCTCGCCGGCGGCTGCGGGGGTACCACCGTGCACCTCGCCCTGGCGTCCCTCACCGCCGGTCCCGACGCCCCGTCGCTGGAGCGGGCGGTGACCGACGTGCGCGTCGACGACGGGACCGTGGAGGTGACGTGGGCGGACGACGGCTCACGCACCCACGTCGCGTTCGGGCCGCCGGAGGTGAGCCACAGGCGCCCGTGAACACGCCCGGCGGCCTCAGACCTGTGCGTCCGCCGCACGCTCGGGGGCCGGCGTGGAAGCGTCGGGCGCGGTGTAGAACACCGAGGTGCCCTGCTTGCTGCGCTGGGCCTGGTTCCGCGCGACCAGGCCCTCCAGGGTGGAGCGGACCACCGTCACCTTGACGGTGCGTCCGGGGTGAGCCTGGCCCAGCGCCGTGGCGACCTCCGCCGCCGAGCGGGGCTCCTTCTGCTCGTCCAGATGCCGGCGGACCAGGTCGACCAGCTTCGGTGCGTCGCCCTGGGCCCGCTCCGCGGCCTTCGCCGGGGCCTTGCGCGGCGCCTTCACCGCGGACGCCTTCCCGGCGGGCTTGGGGGTGGCGGGCTTGGGGGTGGCGGGCTTGCGCGCGGACTTGGCGCCGGCGGGCTTCGCCGATCCGGTGGGCTTCGACCCGCCGTCGGCCTTCGCGGTGCTGCCGGCCTTGGCGGTGCCCGCCGTCTTGGCAGCACCCGCGGCCTTCACCGAGCCGCTCGTCTTCTTCGCGCCGCCGGACTTCGCGGGGGCGGTGCTCCTGCCCGCCGTCGCCTTCTTCCGCTTCGGCTTCTCCGCCCCCGACTTGACCGCGCTCCGATTGCGCGGGGCGGGCACGGTCGCACGCCCGGACGCGGCGGTCTGCTCCGCCGGCTCGGCGGTCCTCCCCGCCGAGGACGCGGTGGCCGAGACGGGTTCGGCGACCGCGCCGTCCTCGACGGCCTCCGTCGTGGGAACGCCCTCCTCGGCGGAAACGGCGTCAGCCGCGGACCCCGCCGCCAGATCCAGGGCGTGCCGCATCTTCACCAGCAACGCGTGGTCACGCCGGAGCGCGGCCAACTGCTGCTGCAGCTCGGCGATCTCGGCGCCGACCCGCTCCTGCTCCTTGGCGTTGCGCTCGAGGTCGTTCGTGACCTGGGCGACGTACTGCGACGTGAGATCGGTGGCGACGGTCGAGTGGTCGGACATGAGGGTGTCCTTTCGTCGTGTGGTCTGCCGGTGGCCAGTCATGGTACGGCCGGGCGGGGTTGACTGTTTCTCCTCCGCGGACTCCGGGCGAGGTGCGCGGTTGACGCGCCTGAGGCGCGAGGTGTCCCGGTTCGCTGCCGGACGCTATGTCCACGCCATTGACAAGTGATGCGCGAACCGGAAACTTCAAAGCGAGAGCGGCAAGAAATGAACGACGTCCCGCAAATATCGCATCGGGCGTCGGCAATCCTCGGCAGGGACATCGGGCTGCCCGGGTGGCCGCGCGCCCTCAGCACCCGCCGTGGAACGAGGACCTCATGAGACGCACGCGTTTCGGCCTGCGTACGATCACCGGCCTGCTCCTGGCCGGCCTGGTCGCCGCCGGCCTCTCACCCGGTACGGCCGGCGCCGCCGCGAAGGCGGTGCACGGACCCGACCTGGCGCTCGGCAGAAGTGTCACGGCCACCGGGTCCCACCCCCAGTACCCCGCGACCAACCTGACCGACGGCAGTCAACTCACCTACTGGGAGGGGACCTTGGGTGTCTTCCCACAGTCCGTGCGCCTCGACCTGGGCGGCACGGTCCGCGTCGACGAGGTCGTGCTGAAACTGCCGGCCGCCTGGGAGGCGCGCACCCAGACCCTCGCCGTGGAGGGCAGCACCGACGGTTCGTCCTTCACCACGCTGTCCGCCTCGGCCGCCCACCGCTTCGACCCCGACCGCGCCAACACCGTCACGCTCGCCTTCCCGGCCCGCGACGTACGTCATCTCCGGGTCCGCGTCACCGCCAACACCGGCTGGAACGCCGCCCAGCTGTCCGCGCTCGAGGTGTACGGCGAGGACGGGGGAGGGGGACCGGAGCAGCCACCGGCCGACGGGACCGATCTGGCGCGCGGCAAACCGGTCGAGGCGTCCTCCACGATTCACTCCTTCGTGGCAGCCAACGCCAACGACGGGCGCGTCGACACCTACTGGGAGTCGGCCGGTCACCCCGCCACCCTCACCGTCCACCTCGGCGCCGAGGCCGACGTCACCGCCGTCGTCGTCCGGCTGAACCCGGACGCGGCGTGGGAGCGGCGCACCCAGAGCATCGAGGTCCTCGGACGCGACCGGTCCTCGGGCGCGTACACCACCCTGACCGCCCGCGCCGACCACACCTTCGACCCCTCCGGGAACGGCAACGGCGTCACCATCCCCGTCACCGGACGCGTCGCCGACGTCCAGCTGAAGTTCGGCCACAACTCGGCGGGTTACGGCGCCCAGGTCGCGGAGCTGGAGGTCCGGGGCACGGCCGCGCCCAACCCCGACCTGACCGTCACCGCCCTCGACTGGACCCCCGCCGCTCCCACCGAGACGGACCCGGTCACCGTCCGGGCGACCGTGCGCAACGCCGGCACCGCGCGGTCCGCCGCCGCGACGCTGAACGTCAGCCTGGAGGGCACCGTCGCGGGCAGCGCCCCCGTCCCCGCGCTCGCCCCCGGCGACTCCGCCACCGTGTCCGTGGACGCGGGCACCCGCGCCAGGGGCGCTTACACGGTGTCCGCCGTGGCCGACCCCACGGACACCGTCGCCGAGCTGGACGAGACGAACAACAGCCGCACCGCGACCGACCGGCTGACCGTCACGCAGAGCCCCGGCCCCGACCTGGAGGTCACCGGCATCCGCACCAGCCCGGCCTCGCCCGCCGTCGGCGCGCAGGTGTCGTTCACCGTCTCCGTGCACAACCGGGGCACCTCGCCCGCCCCCGCCGGCTCGGTCACCCGGCTCACCGTGGCCGGACGCACCCTCGACGGGGCCACCGGGGCGATCGCCGCCGGCGACACCGAGGAGGTCACGGTCTCCGGCACCTGGACCGCCACCGCGGGCCCCGCCGTCCTCACCGCCACCGCGGACGCCACCGGCACCCTCACCGAGACCGACGAGAACAACAACGTCCTCAGCCGCTCGATCGTCGTCGGCCGCGGCGCCGCCGTCCCGTACACCGAGTACGAGGCGGAGGACGGCGCCTACCGGGGCACTCTGCTGACCGCGGACGCCAAACGCACCTTCGGCCACACCAACTTCGCCACCGAGTCCTCCGGCCGTGCGTCCGTCCGTCTCGACTCCACCGGCCAGTACGTGGAGTTCACCTCCACCGACGCCACCAACTCGATCGTCGTGCGCAACTCCATCCCCGACGCCCCGGGCGGAGGCGGCGCCGAGGCCACCCTCAGCCTCTACGCCGACGGGGAGTTCGTGCGGAAGCTCGGCCTCAGCTCCAAACACAGCTGGCTCTACGGCACCACCGACCAGCCCGAGGGCCTCACCAACACCCCCCAGGCCGACGCGCGCCGCCTCTTCGACGAGTCCCACGCGCTGCTCTCCGACACCTACCCGGCCGGCACCGTGTTCCGGCTCCAGCGCGACGCCGACGACAGCGCCGCCTTCTACGTCGTCGACCTGATCGACCTGGAGCAGGTGGCCCCGCCCGCCCGGAAGCCCGCCGGGTGCGTCCCGATCACCGAGTACGGCGCCGTCCCCAACGACGGCATCGACGACACCGCCGCCATCCAGCGGGCCGTCACCGCCGACCAGCGGGGCGAGATCGACTGCGTGTGGATCCCGGCCGGGCAGTGGCGCCAGGAGCAGAAGATCCTCACCGACGACCCGCTGGACCGGGGGCAGTTCAACCAGGTCGGCATCCGCGACGTCACCATCCGCGGCGCCGGCATGTGGCACTCCCAGCTCCACACCCTGACGCCCCCGCACCAGGCGGGCGGCATCAACCATCCGCACGAGGGAAACTTCGGCTTCGACATCGACGACAACACGACGATCTCCGACATCGCGATCTTCGGCTCGGGCACCATCCGGGGCGGTGACGGCGGGGCCGAGGGAGGCGTCGGCCTCAACGGGCGCTTCGGCAGGAACACCCGCATCAGCAACGTGTGGATCGAGCACGCGAACGTCGGCGTCTGGGTCGGCCGTGACCACTCCGACATCCCCGACCTGTGGAACCCCGCGGACGGACTGGAGTTCACCGGCATGCGGATCCGCAACACCTACGCGGACGGCATCAACCTCACCAACGGCAGCCACGACTCCTCGGTGACGAACTCGTCGTTCCGCAACACCGGGGACGACGCGCTCGCCGTGTGGTCCAGCAAGTACGTCAAGAACCCGGCCACCGACACCGGCCACGACAACCACTTCCGCAACAACACCGTCCAACTGCCCTGGCGCGCCAACGGCATCGCGATCTACGGCGGCCACGGCAACACGGTCGAGAACAACCTCGTGTACGACACCATGAACTACCCCGGCATCATGCTGGCCACCGACCACGACCCCACACCGTTCTCCGGCCGGACCCTGGTCGCCGGCAACGGCCTGTACCGCACCGGCGGCGCCTTCTGGAACGAGGACCAGGAGTTCGGCGCCATCACCCTGTTCGCCCAGACGACCGACATCCCCGGCGTGGTCATCCGCGACACCGACATCCACGACTCGACCTACGACGGCATCCAGTTCAAATCCGGCGGCGGCGCCATGCCGGACGTGCGGATCTCCGACGTCACCATCAGCAAGTCGAACAACGGCTCCGGCATCCTCGCCATGGGCGGGGCCCGCGGCAGCGCCACCCTGACGAACGTCACCGTCACCGGATCGGCGGAAGGCGACGTGCTGATCGAACCGGGCTCCACCTTCGTGATCAACCGATAGGCGTTCACACGCCGATTGCTCCGTCCGGCGGGCCCGCACCCCACGCGAGGGTGCGGGCCCGTCACCCGTACGGCCCCTTGCCGAAAGGCGCCCCGCTGCGGGCCGCACCCTCACGGGCGGCGCAGACGGGGGACTTCGCGCGGACGCGCGCGAGGAGCCGAGGCGATCGCGGGCGGACGAAGTCAGGCTGAGCCCATGGCTTCATCGATCGACTGCCCGGACCGTGCGCCCCGCGCCGTGTCCGGCGCCGCCCGGCGACCGTCCGCCGGGCCCGTCCGCCTCCGTACCGGGGCAGGGCTGTGGGCCGTGGTCCTCGTCGTCCTCGCCGCCCTCACGGGGTGCGGGGCGGGCAGCGGCACCGGTGCCCGGGACGACCCCGCCGCTGCCGGCACCGCGCGCGAGCACCCGTCCGCGAACGCCCCCGCGGCCGGGGCGCCCGGCACCGCGCAGGGCCGCCCGGCCACCGAGGCGTCCGCGGTGATCCCCGGCCTCGGTCCTCGCACCCGGGCGTGGATCCCGGGCGACGCCCGCCAGGTGGTCGTGGTCACCGGACGCGACCGCAACGCCAACCACTCCACGGCCGTGCTGTACCGGCACACCGGCACCGGCTGGGAGGCGGGCCCGGTGTGGCCCGCCCGCAACGCGCTCCGCGGCTGGACCGACGACCACTGGGCCGGCGACCTGCGGTCGCCCATCGGCGTCTACAGCCTCTCCGACGCCGGCGGACTGCTCCCCGACCCCGGCGCCCGGCTGCCCTACGACCGCTCCGACGGCTTCGCCGTCAGCGGCACCGGCTTCGAAGGGGAGCCGCTGGAAGGGTCCTTCGACTACGTCGTCGCCATCGACTACAACCGCACACCCGGCACGTCCCCGCTGGACCTGACCCGGCCGCTGGGCGCCGACCGGGGCGGCGGCATCTGGCTGCACGTCGACCACGACGGCCCCACCCAGGGCTGCGTGAGCCTGAAGAAGCAGCACATGCGGGACCTGCTCCTCGCCCTCGACCCCGCACTGCGCCCGGTGGTCGTCATGGGGGACGCCGCGTCCCTGCGCGAGTGACGGCCGCCCGCGGGGTCAGGGCGCGATGCCGACCCCGGGGACACGGCTCCACGCCTTCTCCTGCGCGGCCGTCATCGCCGGCCAGGACGTGCCGCCGGGCCGCGGACGCACCCGCGAGGCGTACGGCGCCGGCCGGTACCCGGCGTCGTAGTGGCAGCCGGTGGCGTACACCCGGTCGAACGCCGGGCAGGCCGCGGCGACCGACCGCGGCGTCGGCCGCTGCCCGGTGCGCGCCCAGCGGTCCAGCGCCGCGAGCGAGGCGGCGTACTCGGCGTCGCTCAGCGCGGAGTGCTCGTGCTCACCGGTGAACGTCTGCACCAGCCACCGGTCGCGGTGCGCGCCCCGCAGCGTGTCGCGGTAGGCCGCCTCGTGCTCCACGAAGGCGGTCGGGTCGTCCGTGGCGTGCAGCGTCAGCACGGGGATCCCCACGCGCCCGGTGAGGTCGCTGTCGTACGACAGGTCGCGCACGGCCGCCGGGTCGGCGGCGAACCGCTCCACGCCCGCGTTCAGCGCCTTGTCGTCGTGCGAACCGGTGTACCGCACCCCGCGGTTGGAGAACGGGTTACGGCCGTCCAGCCGCTCGTGCACGATGTCCCGGAAGGTGAACACCGAGAAGCGCAGATGCGACTCCAGCGTCCGCTCCGGGACACCGGTCACGTTCAGGATGTCGTCCAGGTTCCGCTGCTGGAGGGCGGTGCGCTCCCCGGGCGGTGACGCGTACCCGGTGCACTCCTGGAGCCGGGCGCGCAGCCCGGCCGTGGTCAGCGTGGACCCGCGGCGCAGCCCCTGCCACAGCGGGTACTGCTTCTCCTCGGGCCGGGGCAGGTTGGCGCAGTAGTACTGGTAGACGACGCGCAGGTCGACGCGGTGGTCGTAGCCGCGGGTGGCCCCGCCCAGCACCCCGTTGGTGAGCAGCGCCCCGTCGTACGGGCCGCCCGCGGGGGCGTAGGTCTCGACGACCTTGGCGGCCACGTTCCCGCCCCACGACTGGCCGTGCACGTACGTCCGCCGCGGCTCGCCGAACTCCTCGACGAAGAGCCGCCGTACGTTCTCCGTGTCGGCGGCGGCCATCCGGGTGCCGTAGCCGCCCCTGCGGTACGACGACCCGGCCCAGGCGTACCCCTGGTCCACCATCACCCGCCAGCGCCCGAGATCCTCGACGCTGCGCTCCGGGTCCGACGCGTCGCCCAGGTCGGGGCCGCCGTGGGCGTGGACGACGAGCCCGCCGTTCCACCGCGCGGGTACCGCGATCGCGTAGTGGGCGCCGTTCGCGTCCGTGCCCGTCCAGCAGGCGGCGCCGTCCGGCAGCCCCTCGGGACAGGCGGCCGGCCGGGGCGACGTGTCCCGGGCCTGCGCGGCCGGCGCCGGGGCGAGGGCGCCGGCCAGCGTCCCGGCGAGCAGCAGACCCGCCATGCGCCGGCGGGGGCGCGGGGAGCGGGGAAGACGGAGGGCATGACGGAATCTGTTCACGGTGCGGCTCCTGGTTCGGCGGCGCGTTGCTGCGCACGCGCGGCGATGCTAGGAACGCCGGCCGCCGGACACCACGGGCGGAGCGGTTGCGTTCATACTGTTCTGCCGTTCTGCCGCAACGGCCCCGTGCGCGCGGACGGTTCAGCTACGTCGTTCAGCGCGCGCCGGGGCCCTCCTCACGCTGCGGCCGGCCGTGCGGGGCGGGCTCGCCGGCCGTCAGATGCTCCAGCACCTCGACCAGTTCCTTGCACGCCCGCTCCACCGACCGGCGGGTGTTGTGCTGCTCGGTGATCACCGCGGACAGCAGAAGGGCCGTCAGCGCCGCCGCCGCGTTGAAGGCATGGAGATTGACCATGATCTGCATGTCCGACACGTGGGCGAACGGTCCCGACCGTTGCGCCGCCGCCTCCGTTGCCAGGACGGAGGCGAACAGGGCGCAGAGCATGCTGCCGGGCAGTTCGAACCGCAGCGCCGACCAGATCAGCAGCGGGTAGACGACGAACAGCAGACTGCCCGCGCTGTGCGTGGCGAACGGCACCACGGCGCCCGCGACGAGTACCAGTCCCACCGCCTCCTTCCAGCGGGACCAGTGCGCGGGGGACCGCACCCGGGGCAGGACCAGCAGCAGCGGGGCGACCAGCAGCACGCCCATCGCGTCGCCCACCCACCAGGGCAGCCACACCGACCAGAAGGACCCGGACGGCAGGTCGCCGGAGGCGACCAGCAGCCCGGCCGCGATCGTGGAACTCACCAGCATCGCGGCGAAGCCGCCGAGGAACACCAGGCTGAGGCAGTCGCGTAATCGGCCGAGGTCGGTGCGGAACCCGGCCCTGCGCAGCAGCCAGTAGGCGCACAGCGGCGCGGCGGTGTTGGCGAACAGCAGGCCGAGCGAGGTCGGCCCCAGGTCGGTGAGGTGGGCGATCACCAGCAGCGCGCCGAGGGCGATGCCCGGCCAGACGCGCGGTCCGAGGAGCAGCAGGGACGCGACGGCGATCCCGGTCGGGGGCCAGACGGGGGACACGACCGAGCCGTCGACCCGCAGTTCGTACAGCAGTCCGAGCCGGCCCCCGGCGTAGTAGCACACGGCGACGGCCAGCGTCCGCAGCGCGTAGACGGCCGGTGTACGGAGATCTCGGCGAGCCACCACATCTGTCATCAGACACCGAGGCGGCCGTCACGGCGAGGTGGGAGCCGCGGAGCTGTCGGCCCTATGGCTGACCTGAGGGTTCGTGCCCGATCACGAGGACCGCCGCGTCGTCGTCGTGCCCCACCTGAGCCGCCCCCTTGATCACGGCGGCCGCGAGCGCGTCCGCGTCCATGCGCGCGACCGCCGCGACGCCCGCGAGCCGCGACACCTGCTCGAGGCCCTCGTCCAGAAGCATCGACGGGCCCTCCACGACACCGTCGGTGACCATCACGAACACCCCGCCGCGGTCCAGCCGGTACCGCGTCACCGGGTACACCGCCCCGGACTGCACGCCCAGCGGCGGACCGCCCTCGTCCTCGGTCACCCCCGACCGCCCGTCCGGGGTGGCCCACACGCACGGCAGATGTCCGGCGCGGGCGCTCTCCAGCACCCGGGTCTCCGGGTCGAGCCGCATGAAGGTGCAGGTCGCGAACAGGTCGGCGCCCAGTGTCAGCAGCAGCTCGTTCGTCCGCGCGAGCAGCTCGCCCGGGTCGCTGTCGACGGAGGCGAGCGCCCGCAGCCCCACCCGCACCTGCCCCATGAAGGCGGCCGCCTCGATGTTGTGCCCCTGCACGTCGCCGATCGACAGGCCGATCCGGCCGTCGGGCATGGTGAACGCGTCGTACCAGTCGCCGCCCACGTTGAGGCCCTGGTTGGCGGGCACGTACCGCACCGCGAGCCGTACGCCGTCACCGGTCGGCAGCCCCCTCGGCAACATCCCGCGCTGCAGCGCGACGGCCAGCTCCACCCGCGAGCGCTGCACCTCCGCCGCCGCACGCGCCTGGGCCGTCAGCGTCCCGAGCCGCATCAGCAGCTCGTCGCCGTGGTCCTTGGAGCCGGTGCGGGACATGGATCACTCACTCGGGCCGGGACACTGCGGGTCCGCCCCCGGCAGGGACAAACCATATGAAAGGCGTATTCACCAGGATGATAGGCAGAACGCGTTTGGCCGGGCCAGTCGGTGTGAAGGCTGGCCGCATGGAGCAGCGCGAGATCATGCAGCGGAGCGTCGGCATCCTCACGGAGGCCCTGGAGATGCGGCGCCGGCTGCGCGCCGACCCGGACGCCGACGTGACCGCCGACAGCGCGGTCGCCGGACTCCTCGAGGAGATGCTGCCGCGCATCCAGCTCCCCGCCGACGCCGGCGCGCGCGAGGTCGCGGAGATCGTCACCGGGAAGCTCGGGCCGGCCATCGTGCAGATCACCTCCGCGCTCACCTTCGCCTTCGTCCAGCTCGCCGAGGTCCACGACGAGGGACGCACCGACGTGTCGTCCGCCGACGTCCTGCGTTCCATCGCGCTCCACTACCAGCGGGACGACTCCTGAGCCGACCACAACCCCCGTGTCAGGGACGGTGGTTGAGGGGCGGATGAGCGGGAAGGGTTGTCCCGAACCAAGACAGACAACGATGTCACCTCTTGGACGGAGGCCCCCGTGCCCAGATCGTCGCGCATGTCGCCAGGCGGCCCGCGCCGGACGCTCCTCCCCGCCCTGCTCGCCCTGCTGTCGGCCGCCGCGCTCGCCCTCACCACGCTCGGCGCCCCCGCGCAGGCGGCGGGGCCCGCCGGCACCTGGACCGTGAGCCGGCCCGGCGCGCCACGGGACGGCGTCACGGCCGACGTCCGCCTCGACCCCGCGGACGGCACCCTCACCCTCACCGCCCGCAAGGGCGCCACGACGGTGCTCGAACCGGCGCCGCTCGGCCTCGTCACCTCCGCCGCCGACCTCACCTCGGGGCTGCGCGCGGAGTCCCGGCACACCCGGCAGGTGACCGAGCGGTACTCCATGACCACCGGCAAGCAGCTCCGCCGCACCGCGCGGATGACGGAGACCCGGTTCACCTTCACCGGCCGGGGCGGCGCCCGCCTCGGACTCGTGGTCCGCGTCGCCGACGACGGCGTCGCCTACCGCTACGTCCTCCCCGGGCCCGGTACGGTCACCGTCGAGCGGGAGGCGTCCGCGTTCCGCCTCCCCGCCGCCGCGCGGGCCTGGCTCACGCCGTACTCGGTCAACTACGAGCGCCTGTACGAACCCGCCACGGCGGCGGGCGCGGCCCCCGGCGACTACGCCTATCCGGCGCTGTTCCAGGTCGGGGACGTCTACGCCCTGCTCACCGAGTCGGACGTCGACGGCCGCTACGACGCGAGCAGGCTGGCCCACGAGGGCGACGGACGGTACACGGTGCGTCTGGCCGACCCCGAGGTGACCTCCGAGGGGCCGCTGGCCACGCCGTGGCGTACGGCCGTCGTGGGCGACCTCGCCACCGTCACGGAGTCGACCCTCGTCGACGACCTGGCCCCGCCCTCGCGGCTCGCGGACACCTCGTGGATCCGGCCCGGTAAGGTCGCCTGGTCCTGGCTGGACGGCTTCGGCGCCGCCCAGCGCGACCTCGCCGCCCAACAGCGCTTCGTCGACCTCGCCGCGGCGCACGGCTGGCCGTACACCCTGGTGGACGACGGCTGGAAGACCACCGACTGGATGCCCGAGCTGATCGCGTACGCCCGGCAGCGGGGCGTGGACGTCCTGCTGTGGGTGCACTACACCGATCTCGACACGGCGAGCGAGCGTGCCGAGTTCCTGCCCCGGGTGAAGCGGTGGGGCGCGGCCGGACTGAAGATCGACTTCATGGACTCCGACTCCCAGGAGCGCTTCCGCTGGTACGACGACATCCTCCGGGACACCGCCCGGCACCGGCTGCTCGTGAACTTCCACGGCGCGACCCTCCCCAAGGGCGTCCAGCGGACCTGGCCGCACGTGATGACCCTGGAAGCGGTGTACGGCGCCGAGCAGGGCACCGTGCCCGCGGCGGGGCTGACGGCCCTGCCGTACACGCGCAACGCGGTCGGCTCGATGGACTACACGCCGATGGGTTTCCAGTTCGGCACCCGTACCGTCTCCGACGCGGCCGAACTGGCGCTGTCGGTGGTGTTCGAGTCCGGCTTCCAGAATTTCGCCGGGTCGGTCGCCGCCTACCGTGAGCGGCCGGAGCTGGCCCGCTTCCTGGAGCAGGTGCCGACGGTGTGGGACGAGACACGGCTGCTGTCGGGACTCCCTGGCGAGAGCGCGACGTTCGCCCGCCGCCACGGCGACCGCTGGTTCCTGGGCGGCGTCCACGCCGGTGAGGCGGGGACGGAGCGGGTGCCGCTGGACTTCCTGGGCAGCGGACGCTGGCTGGCGGAGGTCGTGCGGGACGGCGACGACGGCGGGCTGCTGCGTGAACGGCACGTGGTCACGCGCCGGGACGTTCTGCGGGTGCCGACGGCCGAACACGGCGGTTTCGCCGGGCAGATCTGCCGGTTCACCCCTGGACGCGCCACCTGTGACCGGCCGGTGGCCCGGCTGCCCCTCACCGCCCTGACCGCCGGTCCGGCACGCGCCGAGGCGGACCCGGGCGGTTCCGTCGCCGTCACCGGCCGGTTCGCGGTGGAGGAGTCGGGACCGGCGACGGACGTCCGGCTGACCCTCGACGCCCCCGACGGCTGGAGCGTCGACGGCGACGGCACGACGGCGGCCGAACTGCCCACGGGGAAGGCGCTGCCGGGCGACTGGACGGTGCGGGTGCCGTCCGACGTCCGCCCGGGCGGCCACGACCTGACCGTGCGCGTGGAGTACCGCGCACCGGACCGGCCGGGCTCCGGGGTGCTGCGCGTCGAGCGTCCGGTGCGGGTGTTCGTGCCGGAACCGGGCGTCACCTACGTGAGCGATCTGCCGTTCACCTCCGAGCGCAACGGATGGGGGCCGGTCGAACGGGACATGTCCAACGGCGAACGCGACCCCGCCGACGGAGGCCCGCTCACGTTGGCGGGCACGGTGTACGACAAGGGTCTCGGTACACACGCGGCCGGTGAGGTCGTCGTCGGACTTGACGGCGGGTACCGGCGGTTCGCGGCCGTGGTCGGCGTCGACGACGAGGTCGGAGCCAAGGGCACGGTGGTCTTCGAGGTGCTCGGCGACGGCAGGACCCTGCTGACCACCGGGGTGCTCGGCGGCGCCGGCCCGGCGTTCCCCGTCGACGTGGACGTCACCGGCGTACGGCAGTTGACGCTGCGCGTGCTGGACGGCGGGGACGGGGTGGACTCCGACCACGCCGACTGGGCGGACGCGCGGCTCGTGCCGTAGCGGGGGGCGGGACGGTCCACGGGTGTCCGTGGGCCGTCCCGGCGGCGGACGTGGGTGTGCGCACACCCTTGACGGCGTACGCGCGGGTGGCGATGCTCCCCGAGGGGGTTGCAGAGGTCATGACAACCACGTCGTGGCCGCTCCGTCGACGGAGGGACCCGCCGGTGACCACCTCTCGCTCCGGACGCCACGCCGGGATCGTGACGCTGCTCCTCCTCGTCCTGGCCGCCGTGCTCACGCCCACGTCCAGCTCGGCCGCCGGCGGCACCTGGTGGGACCCGGTCGCCCGGCCGGCGCCGGACTCGCAGATCAACGTCACCGGGGAGCCGTTCAAGGGGACCGACTCCGCCGGACGGGTGCGCGGATTCGTCGACGCGCACAACCACGTCATGTCCAACGAGGCCTTCGGCGGCCGGCTCATCTGCGGCAAGGCGTTCTCCCGGAAGGGCATCGCCGACGCGCTCAAGGACTGCCCCGAGCACTATCCCGACGGCTCCCTCGCCGTCTTCGACTTCATCACCGGCGGCGGCGACGGCCGTCACGACCCGGACGGCTGGCCCACCTTCGCCGACTGGCCCGCGCACGACTCGCTGACCCACCAGCAGAACTACTACGCCTGGATCGAGCGCGCCTGGCGCGGCGGGCAGCGGGTGCTGGTCAACGACCTCGTCACCAACGGCGTGATCTGCTCGGTGTACTTCTTCAAGGACCGCGGCTGCGACGAGATGACCTCGATCCGCCTCCAGGCCCGGCTGACGTACGAGATGCAGGATCACGTCGACGCCATGTACGGAGGGCCGGGCAAGGGGTGGTTCCGCATCGTCACCGACAGCGCGCAGGCGCGTGAGGTGATCGAGCAGGGCAAGCTGGCCGTCGTGCTGGGCGTGGAGACGTCGGAGCCGTTCGGCTGCAAGATGATCCTGGACATCGCCCAGTGCGACCGGGACGACATCGACGCGGGTCTCGACGAGCTGTACGACCTGGGCGTGCGCAGCATGTTCCTGTGCCACAAGTTCGACAACGCGCTGTGCGGCGTGCGCTTCGACTCCGGTGCGCTCGGCACCGCCGTCAACGTCGGGCAGTTCCTGTCCACCGGCACCTTCTGGCGGACCGAGCCCTGCACCGGTCCGCAGCACGACAACCCCATCGGTCTCGCCGGCGCCCCCGCCGCCGAGGAGCACCTCCCGGCCGGCGTGGAGGTCCCGTCGTACGACGCGGACGCCCGGTGCAACGTGCGCGGGCTGACCGGGCTGGGCGAGTACGCGGTGCGCGGCATGATGCAGCGGGGCATGATGCTCGAGATCGACCACATGAGTGTCAAGGCCGCCGGCCGGGTCCTCGACCTCTTCGAGTCCGCGTCCTACCCGGGCGTCCTGTCCTCGCACAGCTGGACGGACCTGAACTGGACCGAACGCGTCTACCGGCTCGGCGGGTTCACCGCCCAGTACATGAACGGCTCCGAGCAGTTCGTGACCGAGGCGGGCCGCACCGAACGGCTGCGGGACGCCTACGGCGTCGGCTACGGCTTCGGCACCGACATGAACGGCGTCGGCGGCTGGCCCGCCCCGCGCGGCGCGGACGCGCCGAACCCCGTGACGTACCCCTTCCGCAGCACCGACGGCGGCTCCGTCCTCGACCGGCAGACCACCGGGCAGCGCACCTGGGACCTGAACACCGACGGCGCCGCGCACTACGGCCTGGTGCCCGACTGGATCGAGGACATCCGACGCGTCGGCGGACAGCACGTCGTGGACGACCTGTTCCGCGGCGCAGAGTCCTACCTCACCACCTGGGGCGCGACCGAACGCCACCGCCCGGCGGCGAACCTCGCCCGCGACGCGCGGGCCACGGCGTCCTCCGCCGAGTGGAACCCGTTCACCAGCTACGCCCCCGACCGCGCCGTCGACGGCGACCGCAACACCCGCTGGGCCAGCGACTGGACCGACCCCCAGTGGCTGCGCCTCGACCTCGGCGCCACCCACCGGATCGGCCGGGTCACCCTGGACTGGGAACGCGCGTACGCCGGTTCGTACCGCGTGGACGTGTCGGCCGACGGCACGAACTGGCGCACGGTGTGGTCCACGACGACGGGCGACGGAGGCCTGGACACGGCGGTGTTCACACCGGTCGAGGCACGGGAGGTGCGCGTCGTCTGCCTGGAACGCGGGACCGGGTACGGCTACTCGCTGCACGAGGTCGGCGTCCACGCACGCTGACCCCGTCAGCCCCTCGCGGCGGCGTCGGCCAGCAGCGTCCGCACCGCCTCCCGTGCCGCCGTCCGGTCGGAGGGGACCAGGCCGATGCGGGTGCGGCGGTCCAGGACGTCGTCCTCGTCCAGCGCGCCCTCGTGGAGCACCGCCCACAGCGCCTCCGCGGCCGTGACCGGATGGCCGGGGAGGAGCGGCTCGGCGAGGCGGGGGTCCCGTTCGGCGAGGGCCAGGACCGTCCGGGCCTCGGTGCCGTGGCGGCGGACCAGGCGGCGGGGCGCGGGCAGGCCGGCCAGGACGTGCGGCGGGGCCGCGCCCACGAGGGGGAGGGACGCGGTGCGGGACGGGCCGGCCGGCAGTCCTCGCAGCCGTACCGCCGCGTCCACCGCGTCCTCCGCCATCCGCCGGTACGTGGTCAGCTTGCCGCCGACCACCGTGACCACGCCCTCCGACGACGTCAGTACGGCGTGCCGGCGGGAGATGTCGGCGGTCCTCGGCGGGGCGTCCGCGTCCTCCGGCGTGGTGTCCAGAAGAGGCCGCAGCCCGGCGAACGCGCCCACCACGTCGTCCCGGTGCACCGGCACGTGCAGGACGGAGCAGAGGACGTCCAGCAGGAAGCCGATGTCCGTCTCCGGGGGCTCCGTGACATCGGGGATGTCGCCGTCCACGGGCTCGTCGGTGAGGCCGACGTAGACCCGGCCGTCGTCCTGGGGGAGGACCAGGACGAAGCGGTTGGTCTCCCCGGGCACCGGGATGTGCAGTCCGGCGGTGAGCGGGCCGAGGCTCTCCGGGCGCAGCACCAGGTGGGTGCCGCGGGAGGGGCGGATGCGGACGCCGTCGACGAGGCCGCCCGCCCACACGCCGGCGGCGTTGACCACCGCGCGGGCGCGGATCTCGCCCTCCTCGCCGGTGAGTTCGTCGCGGACCCGGGCGCCTGTCGCGGTCAGCTCCAGCGCCCGGACGCGGGTGAGGACCCGCGCCCCGTGCGCGGCCGCCGTGCGGGCCAGGGCCGTCACCAGGCGGGCGTCGTCGGTGAGCCGGCCGTCCCACGACAGCAGGCCGCCGCGCAGGCCGTCGAGGCGGAGCGCCGGCGCGAGATGGCGGGTCTCCACGACCGAGAGACGCCTGGGTGCCGGGAGCGTGGCGCGGGCGGTGCGCGCCGCCAGCCGCAGGGTGTCTCCCGCGTGGAACCCGGCCCGCGCCAAAGCCGCCTGGCCGCGCGACACCAGCGGGGTGAGCGGCAGCACGAACGGCTGGGCGTGCACCAGGTGGGGCGCCGTGCGCTCCATCAGGATGCCGCGCTCCACCGCGCTCTCGTGGGCCACGTCGAGCCGGCCGGAGGCCAGGTAGCGCAGCCCGCCGTGGACGAGCTTGCTGCTGAAGCGGGAGGTGCCGAACGCCAGGTCGTGGGCGTCGACCGCCACCACCCGCAGTCCGCGCGCCGCCGCGTCCAGGGCGGCGCCCGCGCCGGTCACGCCGAGGCCGACGACCAGCACGTCCACGGTGTCGCCGTGCACCGAGTCGGTCAGGTCGCGGGCGCGCCGGGCGGCGGACAGGGACGAGCCGCTGAGGGGGGTCATGGCGTGAGGGTCCTCTCCAGAATGCCGCGCAGCTCGCCGAGGAACGCCTCGGCGGACAGCTCGGGGTCGTCCTCGTCGGTCATGGTCCGCAGGGACAGGGTGAAGGACTGCACGATCAACAGCACCGACCGCGCCTGCCGTTCGACGGGCGCGCGGCGCACCGAGCCGTCGGCGTGCCCCTCGCGCAGTGCGTCGGCCAGCAGTTCGAGCAAGGCCTCCTGGCTCGCGCCCCGGCGGTCCAGCACGTAGGGGAGGAGCAGTTCGGGGTCGACGTCGAGGATCTTGCGGAAGAGCGGGTGGGCGACGAAGTCCCGCACCGCGTCCACGAGTCCCCGCGTGAGCAGCTCCCGCGCGGTCATGTCGGCTCTGTGCTCGGGCATGGCCCCGGTGGCCACCGCGATCCACTCCCGCGTCATCAGGTCGCCGACCAGCGACCGCACGTCCGGCCAGCGCCGGTACAGCGTCATGCGGGAGACACCGGCGCGGCGGGCCA
Organism: Streptomyces althioticus; assembly: GCA_014649355.1. GTDB lineage: Bacteria > Actinomycetota > Actinomycetes > Streptomycetales > Streptomycetaceae > Streptomyces > Streptomyces althioticus. The sequence goes on along the minus strand of BMSW01000002.1, from coordinate 529,880 downwards.
CGTCGGTGAGCGTGGTGCGGCGGACCCCGACGGCGAGCACGCAGTCGCGCACCGCGTCGAGCACCGTGTCGTTGTCGGAACCTGCCGAGGCGTTGTGACGAATAGGCGTCATGTGTCACAGTGTAACGCCACGTGAGGCCGTCGGGCGACGGCATCGCTCTTTCCCGACCCGTCAGGACGGACCCGTGAGGACGACAGACATGGACATGCTCTGGAGCGGCTGGGGCGACCCCGGTCGGGCGGCCCCGCTGCCCGACCCGGTGACCGGGCTGCTGCGTGACCTGCTCGGCGTCAAGCCGCGCGAGACGGCGACCGTCGCCCTCGAGGACCTGGACGTCCCCGCGAGCCCGCTCGCCCCCGACGCGCACCGCGCCCTGGCCGCCGCGCTGGGCGACGGGGCACACGTCCGGACCGACGCCGAGACCCGCGTCCGGCACACCCGCGGCAAGTCCACCCCCGACCTGCTGCGCATCCGCGGCGGCGACCTCGCCGCCGCGCTCCCCGCGGCCGTGCTGCTGCCCGCCACGCACGACGAGGTGCTCGCCGTGCTCCGCCTGTGCGCCGAACACGGCCTGAGCGCCGTCCCGTTCGGCGGCGGCACCTCCGTCGTCGGCGGTCTCGCCCCCGAGGCGCGCGGCACGTTCGTCGCCCTCGACCTGCGGCGCATGAACCGCCTGCTCGACCTCGACCCGGTCTCCCGCACCGCCACGCTGCAGCCCGGTCTGCGCGCCCCGCAGGCCGAGGCGCTCCTCGCCGAACACGGCTTCACCCTCGGCCACTTCCCGCAGTCCTACGAGTGGGCCACCATCGGCGGCTTCGCCGCCACCCGCTCCAGCGGCCAGGCCTCCGCCGGGTACGGGCGCTTCGACGAGATGGTCCTCTCCCTCACCCTTGCCACCCCCGAGGGCACCCTCGACACCGGCCGCGCCCCGCGCTCCGCCGCCGGCCCCGACCTGCGCCAGCTCCTCCTCGGCTCCGAGGGCGCGTTCGGCGTCATCACCTCGGTGACGGTCCGGGTCCGCCCGGTGCCCCGGACCCGCCTCTACGAGGGCTGGAGCTTCTCCTCCTTCGACGCGGGCGCCGCCGCCCTGCGCCGGCTCGCCCAGGACGGGCCCCGGCCCACCGTGCTGCGCCTGTCCGACGAGACCGAGACCCTTGTCGGCCTCGCCAACCCCGAGGCGATCGGCTCCGGCGAGCTCCAGGCGAGCGGCTGCACCGCCGTCGCCGGGTACGAGGGCACGGAGGAGGACACGGCGTACCGGCGCGAGCGGGCCGCCGCCGTCCTGCGGGAGTGCGGCGGCACCCCGCTCGGCGAGGAGCCCGGCCGCCGCTGGGCCCACGGCCGCTACTCGGCGCCCTACCTGCGGGACGCCCTCCTCGACGCCGGGGCGTTCGCGGAGACGCTGGAGACGGCGACGTTCTGGTCCCGCCTCCCCGGCCTGTACACCGCCGTCCGCGACGCGCTCACCACCACCCTCACCGAGGCCGGCACCCCGCCGCTGGTGATGTGCCACATCTCCCACGTCTACGAGAACGGCGCCTCGCTGTACTTCACGGTCGTCTCCGCGCAGGGCGAGGACCCCGTGGCCCACTGGGCGCGCGCGAAACACGCCGCGAACGAGGCGATCCTCGCCGCGGGCGGCACCATCAGCCACCACCACGGCGTGGGCACGGACCACCGCGACTGGTACGTCCGCGAGATCGGCCCCCTCGGCACCGAGGCGCTGCGCGCGGTGAAGCGGCGGCTGGATCCCGAGGGCGTGCTGAATCCCGGCGTGCTCCTGCCGGCGGACTGAGGGGCGTCGCGCCCGTGCACCGGACTGCGGCACCGGTCGCCCGGACCGGCGTCGGTCACCGACTCGGCACCGGTCACCGACTCGGCACCGGTCACCGACTCGGCACCGGTCATTTGACCGGCCGCTGGTTGCCCCGGCCGGCATCCGTCGCTCGGCGCGGCATCGGCTGTCCGGTTCGGCGCCTGTCTTTCCGGACGTGCGCCGCGTGCCTGGCTGCCACTGGTTCTCCGGTCCGGGCCGGTCGCCCAACGCGGCACCGGTTGCCGGGCTCGCCACCGGTCGCCCGGCCCGGTGCCGATCACCCGGACCCGCACCGGACATCCGCCGGGCCGCCCGGCCCCGGGCGGGGCTCGGTCCGCCGGCGGGCGCGCGGCGGCGAGGCGTCGGTGCCGATCCGCCGGCCCAACGGCCCTCGCCGACCCGGGTACAGATGCCCGGTCACCCTCCCAGGGGCGGCCGCCGCCATCGTCCGTGGCGCCCGTTCCCGGACGCGCCTCGGCCACCGGCTCGCGCGGGCCGGTCCCGGCCCTTCGGTTCCGGCGGCCCGCGCCGGTGACCCTTACCGGCCGCCCCGCGCGGGGCCGTGGGGGCGCGCCACCGTCCCGCACTGCCCTGCCGGGCGCCACGCGCCACGCACCAGGCACCCGGCCCCGCCGGGCACCCCCGCACATCCACCCACCCCCTCGGCCGTACCCCGGAGGCATCCCGATGCGACAGTTCACCGCCGTCGTCAACCCCACCGCGGGCGCGGCCGCTTCCGCCGCCGCGTTGCTCGCCGTCGCCCGGCATCTGCGTGAGGCGGGCGCCGAACTGGTGACCGAGTACAGCCGGAGCCTCGCGCATGCCAGGGAGCTCGCGGTCACCGCAGGAGCGGCGGGCCGCACCGTCCTGGCCGTCGGCGGGGACGGCATGGCCGGCTGCGTCGGCGGCGCCCTCAGCGGCACCGGCGCGACACTCGGCCTGGTCCCGGCCGGACGGGGCAACGACTTCGCCCGGGCGCTCGGCCTGCCCCGGGACCCGGAGGCCCTGGCCGGCATCCTGCTGCGGGCCGAGCCCCGCCCCGTCGACACCGTCGAGGTCACCTCGGCCACCCACGACCGCGTCGTCGTGCTCGGCAGCGTCTACGCCGGGGTGGACGCCCTCGCCAACCGGCACGCCAACCGCTCCCGCCTGCTGCGCGGTTCGGCGTCCTACTACGCGGGCGGCCTGCGGGCGGTGACCACGTGGCGCCCGGCCCGCTACACGGTCACCGTCGACGGCGAGGAACACACCCACACGGGCTACACCGTGGTCGCCGCCAACTCGGGCACGTACGGATCCGGCCGTCTCATCGCCCCCGACGCCCGACTCGACGACGGCCTCCTCGACGTCGTCATGATCCGCCACGCGCCCCGTCTGCTGTTCTTCGCCCTGATGAACGAACTGCGCACCGGCGCCCACGTGCACCGCCCCCAGGTGCGCGTCCTGCGCGGCCGGGAGATACACATCGAGGCCGACCGGGCGATCCCCTACGGCACGGACGGCGAGGTCGACGCGACGCTGCCCGTCACGGCGAGAATCCTTCCGGGGGCGCTCGACGTCCTGCACTGACCCCCTGGTCACAGGCCCGAGGAGGCGGACGGGAAGCGGTCCGCGCCCCGGTGCCGGGCGCAACCCGGGAGCCACCCACCGTTACCGGACACGCCCCAAGAATGGATCCGTTCGTTCTCTGGAATTGTTCGCGTCTCCGGCGGTAGGTTCGGCCCCATGACCGCATCCCGGCCGTCGTCCAGCGCCGAGGAGTTGCGCGGTGCGGGGCTCCGTGTGACCGCCGCCCGCGTCGCGCTCCTCGACACCGTCCGCCAGGGCGGCCATCTCGGCGTCGAGACCGTCGCCGCCGAGGTGCGCCGGCGCATAGGGCACGTGTCCCTCCAGGCGGTGTACGAGGGACTGAACGCGCTGAGCGCCGCGGGCCTGGTGCGGCGCATCGAACCGGCGGGGAGCGCCGCCCTCTACGAGGGGCGCGTCGGGGACAACCACCACCATCTGGTGTGCCGTTCCTGCGGCGCCGTGGCCGACGTCGACTGCGCGGTCGGCGAGGCGCCCTGCCTGACCGCGTCCGACGGCCACGGCTTCGAGGTCGACGAGGCCGAAGTCGTCTACTGGGGCCTGTGCCCCGGATGTTCCACCTCCCGCAGTGCCTGAACTGCGCGAACATTTTTCGCCCGGAAGGACTCCCATGACCGAGAACCATGACGCGATCGTCACCGAACCCAAGGCGGAGGGGGCAGGCGGCTGCCCGGTGGCGCACGATCGCGCGCCGCACCCCACCCAGGGTGGCGGCAACCGTCAGTGGTGGCCCGACCGCCTGAACCTCAAGGTGCTCGCGAAGAACCCGCCGGCGGCGAACCCGCTCGGTGAGGACTTCGACTACGCGGCGGCCTTCAAGGCGCTGGACCTCGCCGCGGTGAAGCGGGACATCGCCGAGGTCCTCACCACCTCTCAGGACTGGTGGCCGGCCGACTTCGGCCACTACGGCCCGCTGATCATCCGTATGGCCTGGCACAGCGCCGGCACCTACCGCATCAGCGACGGCCGCGGCGGCGCCGGCTCCGGCCAGCAGCGGTTCGCCCCGCTCAACAGCTGGCCGGACAACGCCAACCTCGACAAGGCCCGCCGCCTGCTGTGGCCGGTGAAGAAGAAGTACGGCCAGAGCCTGTCCTGGGCCGACCTGCTGATCCTCTCGGGCAACGTCGCGCTGGAGTCGATGGGCTTCGAGCCGTTCGGCTTCGGCGGCGGCCGCGAGGACGTGTGGGAGCCGGAGGAGGACGTCTACTGGGGTCCCGAGACCACCTGGCTGGACGACAAGCGCTACTCCGGCGACCGCGAGCTGGAGAACCCGCTCGGCGCCGTCCAGATGGGCCTCATCTACGTCAACCCCGAGGGTCCCAACGGCAACCCGGACCCGATCGCCGCGGCCCGCGACATCCGTGAGACGTTCCGCCGGATGGCGATGAACGACGAGGAGACCGTCGCGCTGATCGCCGGCGGCCACACCTTCGGCAAGACCCACGGCGCGGGCCCCGCCGACCACGTCGGCGACGACCCCGAGGCCGCCTCGCTGGAGGAGCAGGGCCTGGGCTGGCGCAACACCTACCGCACCGGCAAGGGCGGCGACGCCATCACCTCCGGTCTGGAGGTCACCTGGACCGCCACGCCGACGCGGTGGAGCAACGGGTTCTTCAAGAACCTCTTCGAGTACGAGTACGAGCTGACCGAGTCGCCGGCCGGCGCCAAGCAGTGGGTCGCCAAGAACGCCGAGGCGATCATCCCCGACGCGCACGACCCGTCGAAGAAGCACCTGCCGACGATGCTCACCACCGACCTGGCGCTGCGCTTCGACCCGATCTACGAGCCGATCTCCCGGCGGTTCTACGAGAACCCGCAGGAGTTCGCCGACGCCTTCGCCCGCGCCTGGTACAAGCTCACCCACCGCGACATGGGCCCGAAGTCCCTCTACCTCGGCCCCGAGGTCCCGGAGGAGACGCTGCTGTGGCAGGACCCGCTGCCGGAGCGCACGCACGAGCTGATCGACGCCGCGGACATCGCCACCCTGAAGGAGCGTCTCCTCGCCACCGGCGTGTCCGTGTCCGACCTGGTGTCGACGGCGTGGGCGGCGGCCTCCTCCTACCGCGGCAGCGACAAGCGCGGCGGCGCCAACGGCGGCCGTATCCGCCTGGAGCCGCAGCGCGGCTGGGAGGCCAACGACCCCGACCGCCTCGCGGGCGTCGTCCGCGCCCTGGAGGGCGTCCAGGAGGCGTTCAACGCCGAGCAGACCGGCGGCAAGCGGGTCTCCTTCGCCGACCTCGTGGTGCTCGGCGGCGTCGCCGCCGTGGAGAAGGCCGCCAAGGACGCCGGCGTCGACGTCGAGGTGCCCTTCACCCCGGGCCGTGTCGACGCCACGCAGGAGGAGACGGACGTCGAGTCGTTCGCCGCGCTCGAGCCGACCGCCGACGGCTTCCGCAACTACCTCGGCAAGGGCAACCGGCTCCGGGCCGAGTACCTGCTGGTCGACAAGGCCAACCTGCTCACCCTGAGCGCCCCCGAGATGACCGTGCTCGTCGGCGGCCTGCGGGCCCTCGGCGCCACCCACCAGCAGTCCTCCCAGGGCGTGCTCACCGGGACGCCGGGCGTCCTCACCAACGACTTCTTCGTCAACCTGCTCGACATGGGCATCTCGTGGAAGTCGACCTCCGAGGACCAGACCGCGTTCGAGGGCCGCGACGCCGCGACCGGCGAGGTCCGGTGGACCGGCTCCCGCGCCGACCTGGTGTTCGGCTCGAACTCCGAGCTGCGCGCCCTCGCCGAGGTCTACGCGAGCGACGACGCCAAGGAGAAGTTCGTCCGGGACTTCGTCAAGGCGTGGGACAAGGTCATGAACCTCGACCGGTTCGACCTCGTCTGATCCGCACCGCCCGCCCGGTCCCTCCGGCGCACTGATCCACCCTTCCGGGCCGGTCCCCTCCACGGGGGCCGGCCCGGACGGCTGTCCGCCCGAGATGCGCGCGGCCGCCGCTGCCACCAGGGTGGAGAGCGGCCCCACGGTCGACACGAAGGAGGCGCCGGACATGGCGAAGGACAGGAAGTCCGGGAAGGACCTGCACGAGGGCGACCACGTCGCCTGGAGCAGCCACGGAAGCGAGACCACGGGCGAGGTCGAGCAGAAGATCACCGAGCGGACCGAGGCGGCCGGACGCACCGTCGCGGCGTCCGAGGACGAGCCGCAGTACGAGGTGCGCAGCGACAAGTCCGGGAAGACGGCGGTGCACAAGCCGTCCGCGCTCAAGAAGAAGAAGTGAGCGCCGTGGCCGCGGACGACGAGAAGACCTGGAACGAGTTCCGCGAGCTGGTCAACATGAAGGCCGGCGATCTGGAGAAGTGGCTCGCGACGGACGAGTCGCGGAGCGCGGGCCAGCACAAGGACGGCGGCGAGTCGACCGGACACGCCTCGGGACGGCGCATCGTCGAGCTGCTGCACACCAAACGCGCCGACCTCACCGAGGACGACCACGCCCACATGCGCAAGGTCGTCGGTTACATCAACCGCCACCTCGCGCAGCGCCCGTCCGGCGACGTCACCGACACGCGCTGGCGGCACTCGCTGATGAACTGGGGCCACGACCCGCTCGCCGGTGACTGACGGCCCATCACGGTCGTCATGTCGACACGTCGACCGGGAACGTCCGAAAAGCGTCGCACGTTGTCGGTGTGAGGTTGCACAATGATCGGAAAAGGAGATCAACTCCGGCGCGGTGCTGGGTAGACGGTCTCGTGTCCGGCTCCGGAAAGGTCCTTCAGATGCTTGCCACCGTCGACCGCTCGACCACCCTCGTCGACCTGCCGACCGTCCGCCGACGGCGGGCCCGGGCGGCCGCCGCCCCGTCCCCCGCCGCCGCGCCCGCGTCGCCGGGGACCACGGCCGACGTGCTGCGCATCATCGCGGACCCCCGCACCCCGACGTACGTCACGGTGTTCGCCAACGGCCGCCGCCGGTACAGCTACTGGCGTCCGATCGACCCGGCCACCGGTGCCGGCGGCTGCTACGCCGCGCTGCCCACCGCCGAGTGCGACGAGCTCCAGTCGAGCGGCCGGATCACTCTCGGCGACCCGGTCGTCGACCCCAACCGCACCACGTACCGCGTCCGTACGGCCGCCCGCGTCCCCCAGGCGCCCGCCCGCCCGGCGGTGGCCCCGGAGCGGCGCCGGGTGGCCTGACGGCCGTGCCGGTGCGGTCCGGTCCGTCCGGACGTGCCGTTCCGACGACCGGTCGCGCGCGTCGGCGCAGGCGAACGGTGCTCGGACCTTCCCGGCAGCGCTCCGAAAGAGACAACTTCACGGCCGCCTCTACGCTGCGGCACCGGCGGCCGACCCCCCATACACGCACCGCCCGGCCGCCGCGCACGCATGCGCGACGGCCGGGCGGTGACGCGCGGACGGAAGGGGGGCGGTTCAGGCTATGGACGCCGAGATGACGGCCGACACCGCGATGTTGCAGGAAGCGGTCACCCACACCGCCGGGTGGGGCTCCACCTCCACCAGCGTGGCGCCGAGCCGCCCGGGGGTGACCAGGTCGATCACGAAGAACGCCACCGCCATCATCACCAGTCCCAGCACGCCGAACACCGCCGTGGAGACCAGGCCCTTGCCGAAGTCGTCGTAGGTCGTCCAGATGGAGGTGAACACGATGCCGCCGATGCCGAGCAGCGAGGAGCTGAGCACCACGGCGGCGTTCCGGTTGCGCTCCTGCCAGATCTGCCGGCCGAGCCTGCCGGGCAGCAGCAGGTCGACCAGGAAGATGCCGAGGACCAGCAGGACGAGGCCGAGGGCGCTGTAGGCGCCGGCCCGGCCGAGTCCGTTGACGATGTCGTTCATGAGGTGCGCCGGCTCCGTTGCGTGAGAGATCGTGAATGATCGCGGTCAAGGGCGAGCAAAATCTAGCGCACACCCCGGCCGGACCGGTCCGCATCCCCGGCGTCCGCACGGGAACACCCACGGAAAACCGAAAGTGGGAAAGGGCGAAGACCTCTCGCAACTCGGTGTCATGCATGGGCGCTTCCGGGGCATCAGATGTCCATCGGACCGGCGGACCGAAGGGAGACGAGTATGAGCAGGGGCAGCCGGGTTCTCACCGTCCTGTACATCGCCGTCGCCCTCTGGCTCGCCTACTGCACCGTGCGCACCTGGGGCGACGTGCCCGCCTGGACCACCCTCGCCATGGCCGCGGCCTCCCTCGCGCCCGTCCTGGGCGTGGTCCGCGAGACCGTCATCGCCGACGAGCGCCGGGCCGTCGCCGTGCTGCGCGAGCGCGAGGGGCGCCGGGCGGCCTGGCGGGACGCGGCCGCCGCGGCCGTGGCCCGGGCCGAGGTGGAGGCGGCGTGCTGCGAGCGCTGGTGGACGTCGTGCGCGACCGAGCACGACCCGAACTGCGCCCACCGCACCTCCTGGGGCACCACGGCCTGACCGTCTTCCGGCCGGGGACCCGAGGTTCGACCGATGTGAAATCCTGGTCTGTACCAGGGGGTTGACGCCTTCTTATCTCACATCTTGAATCAAGTGGTTGAACCTTCACCCCCCACCACGGTCGGCGCACCCGTCCCCACGGGTCGCCGTACGGAAGGGAGAGCCATGTCCTCTCCGCGCACGCGCCGCAGATGGCTCGTCGCCGCTCTGTCCGCCGCGCTCCTCGCCTCCGGCGTGACCGGCACGACCGCCCAGGCCGAACCCGCCCGCTCCACCGCTCCGGCCTCCGACGTCTCCGCGGCCGCCGTCGTCTTCTCCGACACCTTCGACGGACCCGCCGGCGCGGCGGTCGACGGGTCGAAGTGGCACATCGAGACCGGCGACAACGTCAACAACCACGAACGGCAGTACTACACCGCGGGGAACAACAACGCGGCGCTCGACGGCCAGGGCCATCTGGTCATCACCGCCCGCAAGGAGAATCCGGCCAACTACCGGTGCTGGTACGGCACCTGCCAGTACACCTCGGCCCGGCTCAACACCTCCGGCACGTTCACCGCGCAGTACGGGCACGTCGAGGCGCGGATGAAGATCCCGCGCGGGCAGGGCATGTGGCCCGCGTTCTGGATGCTGGGCACTCCGGTCGACTGGCCGGCCTCCGGCGAGATCGACATCATGGAGAACGTCGGCTTCGAGCCGTCCACCGTGCACGGCACCCTCCACGGTCCCGGCTACTCCGGGTCCGGCGGCATCGGCGCCGGCTACACGCTGCCCGGCGGACAGGCCTTCGCGGACGCCTTCCACACCTTCGCCGTCGACTGGGCGCCCGACCGCATCACCTGGTCCGTGGACGGCAACGTCTACCAGACCCGCACGCCCGCCGACCTGGGCGGCCGCCAGTGGGTGTTCAACAAGCCGTTCTTCCTCATCCTCAACCTGGCCGTCGGCGGCTACTGGCCCGGCGACCCGGACGGCTCCACCGTCTTCCCGCAGCAACTCGTCGTGGACCACGTGACGGTGACGACCGGCGACACCTCGACCGGCGGCGCGATCCGCGGCCTGGCCGGCAAGTGCGTGGACGTCGCGGGGGCGGGCACCGCCAACGGCACCCCTGTCCAGCTCTACGACTGCAACGGCACCGCCGCGCAGCGCTGGACGGCCGGTTCCGACGGTACGATCCGGGCGCTGGGCAAGTGCCTGGACGTGGCCTCGGGCGGCACGGCCGACGGCACCCCCGTGCAGTTGTGGGACTGCAACGGCACGGCCGCCCAGCGCTGGGTCGTCACGGCCGCCCGTGACATCGTCAACCCCCAGGCCGACAAGTGCCTGGACGTGACCGGCAACAACTCCGCCAACGGAACCCGGCTGCAGATCTGGACCTGCTCGGGCACCGCGAACCAGAAGTGGACGGTGGGCTGACCCCGTGGACGGACCGCGCCCGATCGCCGTGACGGTGCGCCTGTGAGAGGCGAGGGGGTCCCGTGCGGGACCCCCTCGTCGTCTTCCGGCGTGCGCGCGGACGTCAGATGCCGCAGGTCGGGGCCGACCAGAAGCGGCTGCCGCGGTGGTCGACGTGCGTGTGGTCGTCGTGGCCCGGGTAGCCGGGGCCGAGGATTCCGTTGAAGCCGTGGTTGCGGGCCTGCTTGGCCAGGGTGCACAGCGAGTGCGACCCCACGCCGAGGTCGGCGGCGTCACCGTACAGATGCCGGCTGTTGCTCGCGCCGCCCACCGCGCTGTTGCAGGACTGCGAGCGGAAGCCGCTGGTGACCCGGATCGGCTGGTCGCCGAGCGCGTGCCGCAGCGCCTCCAGCTTCCACATGGTGCGCAGGGCGTTGGCCTTCGCCGTCGCGGCGCTCACCGCGCCGCCCGACCAGGTCGAGTTGCAGCGGTTCAGCTCGGAGTAGTCGAAGTGGACCGGCGTGCAGTCGTCGTCCTGGAGGGCGTACAGCTTGCTGAAGGTGTTGGCGCCCGCCACGCCGTCGGCGGCGAGGCCGTAGGCGGACTGGAAGCGCTTGAGGGCCGCGGTGGTGGCCGGGCCGAACTGGCCGTCGACGGCCAGCACGGCGCCGTAGCCGGGGTAGCCGCTCAGCCGGATCTGGAGCTGGGTGACGTCGGCGCCGGACGCGCCCTGGGACAGGGTGCGGTTCCAGGTGTAGCAGCCGTCGGCGTGCGCGGTCCCGGCGGTCGCGAGGGAACCCGCCGCCAGGCCAGCCGTGAGCATGACAATAGACAGCACGAGTCTCAGTGCGCGTTTCAACATGCGGTCTCCGCTTCCGGTACGAGAGATCGGGGTGGGCAACGAGCCGTGTGACGCGCGTCAACCATGGGGCAAACATACGACCGAGCGCAAGGTGTCCCAGATCGGAGCACGCCCGAGGGGAGTGAGCCCTGTACGCGCCCCCGGTCCGCTGCGGAGAATGCGGTGCCGATCCTCGCCCGCCGTCAAATGCCGTACGTCCCGCCCCTGTTGAACCTTCCGCAGAGGAAAGCAGGTCGATCGCCGTGTTGTTGCGTCTTCCCACCTCCCTGTCCGAAGCCCGGCGGTGTCTGGCCGAGGGCGCGGTGACCGTCGGAGGGGCCACGCTCGTGTGGGCCCAGTGGCAGCGCGACGGCTTCCCGGAACAGGCGATGTCCCTGCGCCGGCTGCCCGAGGCCACCGTGGTGGGCGCGGAGACCCTGGGCGCGGCCGTGCTGCTGCACCAGGTCGACGACCGGGTGCCGGAGGTGCTGCGCCGCGCCGCCGCCTCCATCGGCACCGGAGCGGTGCGCCGGACGGCCACCGTGGGCGGCAACATCGTCGGCAGCACCCTGCGCTGCCTGCTGCCCCCGGCGCTGGTCCTGGACGCGCGGGCGACCGTCCTGGACCGCGACGGCACGTACGAGGCGGACCTGGCGGAGGTCGTGGCCAAGCGCCCGTTGATGCTGGACATTCGCTGGCGCCGCCCCCTGGTCAGCGGCTACCACAAGGCGCCCGGCGAGGCGGGCGGGCGGCCGCCGCTGGTGGTCGCCACCGCCGTGCACGCCGAGGAGGACGGCGGCCGGCGGCTGCACACCGCCGTACGGGACGGCGACGAGGTCGTCAGCGCCGGCGTTCCCGCGACGGCGGACACCCGCCGGGTGCTCGACTCCCTGGACGGCACGGCCCTGGGCGGCCTGCCCGGGAAGGCGCGGGAGGTGGTCCGGCGGGAGGTGGCGGACGTCCTCGGGCGCGCCGACACCTGAGTCCGGGCGCCCTCCGCCTCACTCGACGGGCCAGGTGTGCACGGGCGCGTTCAGATGCATGTAGTCGATGTACTGCTGCGTCATGCGGCGCAGCGCCTCGTGCCGCCCGCAGTGCGCGGTCGCGTCGATGTGGTGGAACATCTCCTTCTGCCACACCGCGCCGTTGCGGCCCGTCACACAGCGCTGCTCGATGATGCCCAGCAGCGGCTCCCGCCACGCGTCGTCCATGCCGGACAGCTCCAGCCCCCGGTGCGCCAGCGGCAGCAGCCGCCGCAGCACCAGCTCCGCCGCCGGCACCTCGCCCATGCCGGGCCAGTACAGCCGTGCGTCGATGCCGTACCGGGCCGCGGTGCGCAGGTTGTCCTGGGCGGCGGAGAAGGACATCCGCGACCACGCCGGCCGCTCCTCCTCCACCAGACCGCGGGTGAGTCCGTAGTAGAAGGCGCCGTTGGCCAGGGTGTCGGCGACGGTGGGCCCTGCGGGCAGCACCCGGTTCTCGATGCGCACGTGCGGCTTGTCGCGCGAGACGGCGTACACCGGGCGGTTCCAGCGGTAGATGGTGCCGTTGTGCAGCGTCAGCTCGCCGAGGTCCGGGATGTCGCCGCGCAGCAGCGTCTCCGCCGGGTCCTGGTCGTCGCACAGGGGGAGCAGGGCGGGGAAGTAGCGCAGGTTCTCCTCGAAGAGGTCGAACACGCTGGTGATCCAGCGCTCCCCGAACCACACCCGGGGCCGCACCCCCTGCACCTTGATCTCCTCGGGGCGGGTGTCGGTGGCCTGCTCGAACAGCGGGACGCGCGTCTCGTGCCAGAGTTCCTTGCCGAACAGGAACGGGGAGTTGGCCGCGAGCGCCACCTGCACCCCGGCGATCGCCTGCGCCGCGTTCCAGTACGCCGCGAAGTCCTCGGGATCGACCTGGAGGTGGAACTGCGTGCTGGTGCAGGCGGCCTCCGGGGTGATGGTGTCCGCGTAGGTGCGCAGCCGGTCGACGCCGGTCACCTCGATGTGCAGGTCCTCGCCGCGCGCCGCGAAGATCTGGTCGTTGAGCAGCCGGTAGCGCGGGTTCTCCGACAGGGCGCCCTCCCCGACGTCCTCGTGGCGCAGGGTGGGGAGGATGCCCGTCATGATGAGGTGCGTGCCGATGGAACGGGCGCGCTGCTCCGCGTGGTTCAGGGCGGAGCGGATCTCGGACTCCCAGGCGTCGGGACCGCCCTCGGTGAGCCGCCGGGGCGCGATGTTGATCTCGAGGTTGAAACGGCCCAGCTCGGTGTCCCAGGCCGGGTCCGCGATCGCCTCCAGCGCGTCGGTGTTGCGCATCGCGGGCTCGGCCCGGTCGTCGACCAGGTTCAGCTCGATCTCCAGACCGACCTGGGGCCGCTCGGCCTCGAAACGGGACTCGCGCAGCATCTGGGCGAGCGCGTCGAGGCACTGCTGCATCTTGAACCGGTACTGCCGGCGGTCCTCGCGGGTGAAGGTGAGCGCCGGGACGTCCCGTCCCATCGGTCTCCCTCCAGGCTGTTCGTCCGGAACCTGACCACCCCAGCGTCGCACCGGTGGGCGTCCGCGACCACGCGAGTCACGCAGCCCGTGGCCCCCTTCGGTGAGGGCCCCTCGCCCTTGGCGCGATCCTCGTCTTCCGTGTCGGGCCCGGTGCGGGCGCGTGGGAGGTCGACGGGGGCGAAGGAGAGCTGAATCGGCTCGCCGGGCGCCGGGTACCCGGCCGGTCCTCGCGCGGAACCGCCGCGCCGGACGCACCACGGGAGGCCCGCCATGGCCGACCTCAGCCCGATCGACCTGCAGAAGGCGCTCAAGGGCGCCGACTACCCCGCCGCCAAGGACGACCTCGTCTCGGTGGCGAGGAGCAACGGCGCCGACGACGGCCTCGTGAAGAAGCTGTCGGAGACCGGGACCAAGCGGTTCGACGGTCCCAACGAGGTGCAGAAGGCCGTCTTCGGCAACGAATGACCCGCGCGCCGGGGCCGCCCGCTCCGTCGGCGGCCCCGGCGTCCGTCACCGACCGAGGACGGTGCACCGATGACCGAGTACGAGCGCTCGCAGACCATGCCGGGCCCGCCCGAGCAGGTCTTCGACCAGGCGGCCAACATCGGCCAGATGGGTGACTGGCTGCCCGGGGAGCTGCATGTGCGCGCCGAGGACCTGCCTGCCGTCACCGTGCACGAGGACCGCACCGACGAGGACACCTCCGCCCTGCTGCGGGCCCGGCGGGACCAGATGCGCATCGAATGGGGCACACGGGAGCAGGGCGGCTACGCCGGGTGGCTCCAGGTCGCCGGCATCGACAGCGGCGCCAGCGAGGTGACCGTGCACCTCTCCTTCTTCGACGCCGGCCACGACCCCGGCGAGGAGCAGGTGACCGGTGCCCTCGACGACAGCCTGCGGCGGCTGGAGCGGCAGGTCCGGCTACGCGTCGACAACGCCGCCGGCTGAACCCTCACGCGCCCAGTGGGCGGGGCGTTCCAGCGACGGCGGCAGCGTCGTTGCGGTGTTGCCGCGTGCCGCGTTCAGCTGCGCCTGGGTGAGGAACAGGGCGCCGGTGAGGTCGGCGCCCGCCAGATCCGCGCCGCGCAGATCGGCGCCGATCAGGTCCGCGTCGCGCAGGTTCGCACCCGAGAGGTCCGCGCCGACCAGCAGCGCGCCGCGCAGACTCGCCGCGCGCAGGTCCGCCCCGGCCAGCCGCGCGCCCATCAGGTCGGCGCCGCGGTGGTCCTTCCCGCGGCCCGGCACCCGGGCCCGCGTCAGCTCACTGGCCCGCAGCAGCAGCGGGTTGACCTCCCCGCGCAGCGCGTTCACGTCGAGCGCGACGACCGAGTCGGCGTCGCCCCGGGTCAGCTCGTTGATCCGCGCGAGCGCCCGGCGCAGCTCACGGTGCACGGGACGGGCCGCCGGGAGTTCCAGCGCCTCGGCGGTGTACGCGAGCAGTTCGTGCAGCTGCCGCATGACCGGGAACACCGCGAACATCGCCGACGCCGATTCCGGGGAGCGCCGCCAGTCGGTGCCGCCGAAGGTGACCTGCGAGACCTTCTGTCCGGCGCCGAAGCAGTCGAAGACGGTGCAGCCGCGGTAGCCCTCGTCGCGCAGCCGGGCGTGGATGCCGCAGCCGAAGTCGTCCCGCAGATGCCCGCACGCCCGCCCGGCGGGCTTGTCCCGGGCGAAGTCCGCGGAGCGGGCGAACGGCAGCGCGACGCAGCACAGGCCGAAGCAGGCCGAGCAGTCGGCGCGCAGATCCTCGCGGTTCACGGCGGCGGGCCCGCCGTTCGTCACGGCAGAGGGCTCGCGGTCCGGGCGGGGTTTCGTCCGCCCGCGCCGCCGAGGCCGTTCGCCGCCGTGCGCGGACGAGCGGGTTCCGTGCTGTGGCGACACCGTGAACGCTCCTGGGCCGGCGACGGGCACCCGTGGTGCCCTGTGAACGCCGCCCATTCTGGCAGACGACGTGATCGTCCCCGCGCGGTCACTCCCCGGCCGGCGCCTCGGCCGCCTGCTGCTTCCGCCGGGCCCGTGACGCGCGCAGGTTCGCGGCGTTCCCGCACCGGCGGACGTCGTGCCAGACGCCGCTGTTGTTGCGCGAGCGGTCGTAGAACGCGGACCGGCAGGCCGGCTCCCGGCACAGCTTGAGCCGCTGCCAGGTGCCGTCCGCCTGAGCGAGCAGCACCTGCGCCCACACGGCCGCCTCCAGCCACTCGCCGGGGCCCCCGACCGGAACCAGGGCAACCCGCCCCTCCTCGTCCAGGCCCGGCCGCAGCGAGACGTCGGTGGGCGCCCGGACGGGCTCCGCCTCGCCGGTCACCAGGGCGGCGAGGCGCTCCCGCAGCGCCCTCACCCGCTCCAGGTCCACGGCCCGCGGCTCGCCGGTGGGGCCCGGCCAGCCCTGCTCCTCGGCCCAGGCTGCGGTCACGTCCCGCAGCCACCGGTCGCCGCTGTCCCCGTCGGCGAGCACGTCCTCGCCGTACGGCGCGATGGCGCGGGTGTTGAGGAGCTCCTGCACCAGAGCGAGGCCGCCGGGTGCGGGGCGGATGCGATAGCGCTCGGTCGAGGTCCATGACATAAGTCAATCGTACTTGACTCTGTCGCGATCCCGGCGCACTCTGATGACATAAGCAAAACGCTTTTACCTACGTCGCGGCGATGTCGCCCATGAACGAGGAGCAGGGATCATGACCGAGATCAAGGGAGCCCGGGTGCTGGTGACCGGCGGGCAGCGAGGACTGGGCAAGGCCTTCGCCGCCGCGCTGCTGGAGGCGGGCGCCGAGACGGTGTACGTCACCGCCCGCCGCCCCGAGCCGGAGACGGACCCGCGTCTGGTGCCGCTGGCCCTGGAGGTGAGCGACGACGCGTCCGTGGCCCGGCTGGCGGAGCAGGTGCCGGACGTGGACATCGTGGTCAACAACGCCGGCGCGACCATCCCCAACGGCCTGCTGGGCAACGACGTCGCCGAGGTCGCGCACCTCCTCGACGTCAACGTCCTGGGCGCGCTGCGCGTGACCCAGGCCTTCGCCCCGGTGCTCGCCCGCAGGGGCGGGGGAGCGGTGGTGAACGTGCACTCGGTGCTGTCGTGGGCCTCCGGCACGGGCGCGTACGGCGTGAGCAAGGCGGCCCTGTGGTCGCTCACCAACTCCCTGCGTCACGAGCTCGCGAACCAGGGCACCCAGGTCGTCGGCGTCCACCTCGGCTACACCGACACCGACATGGTGCGGGCCCTGGACGTGCCGAAGAACGACCCGCGTGACGTGGCCGCCCAGGTGGTGGAGGCGCTCCTCAAGGGTGACAGCGAGGTGCTCGCCGACGAGGTGACCCGGCACTTCAAGGCCGCGCTGTCCGGCCCCGTCGAGGGGCTCGCGGTGGCCTGACCGGTCTCACCGGCCGACGGTCACCCGACCACCGTCTCCCAGGTGTCCACCGCGTAGTGGAGGCCGAGCCCGTGCCGCTCGTACAGGCGGGGCGCCCCGGTCGCGTTGCGTGTGTCGACGCCGAGCCCCACCGTGTCCCGGCCGCGGGCGGCGAAGACGCCGAACGCGTGCCTCAGCAGGAAACCGGCGAGGCCCCGGCCGCGGGCGGCGGGCAGGAGACCGATGCTGCGGATCCACCCCATGGCCTCGCGGTCGTCACGCGCGATCAGGAAACCGCAGTCGCCCAGACCGTCGGCGGTGACGATCCACACCAGGTTCCAGTCGATCTGCCGGGCGCCGAGGTCGTGCAGCCACGTCTCGTAGGGGCGCGGCTGGAAGTCGAAGTGCCCGGCGAACGACTCCTGGTGGAGGGCGTGCACCCGCATCCGGTCGGCCTCCGTGGTGCAGCCGCGCACGCGGACGCCGGCGGGGGGCTCCGGCAGCGGGTCCCGCGTGGCGTCGAGGGGGCGGTGCAGCACGTGGTAGCGGCGGACGGTCCGCCAGCCCCGCTCCTTGAGCAGCCCGGTGTCGAGCGTGGGCGTCGCGTTGAGATGCAGATGCACGACGGCCCGTGCGGCCCCGTTCACCCGGGCCTTCTCCAGTGCCCTGGCCTCCATGGCCGCGAGGATCAGTTCCGTCTCCGCGCGGTGGGAGGGCAGCGCGTAGAGGTCCACGTCGATGCGCTCACCGCCGGACGGGTCCCACAACAGGCCGTAGGCCAGCAGCCGTTCTCCGTCCAGCACCAGCCAGGAGTCCCGCTCCAGGTCGGTGTCGGGGTGCTCCAGGTCGGCGAGCACGGTGTGCAGATCGGTCTCGGGCCGGCCGATCTCCAGCTCGTCGACCCGGTTCATCAGGGCGGTGACGGCGACGGCGTCGGCCGGGGTCGCCGGCCGTGTCGAGGTGGGCATGGGCACCAAGCGTCGGGTGGCGGCGCGCCCGGCGCAACGGCTTTTCCGCGGCCGGGTACGGCTGCGGCGGCACCCGCGGACCGGGTGCCGCCGTCCCCGCGTCACCGGGTCAGCGGGCGGTGCCCGCAGCGCGCTGTCCGGTGAGTACCGCCGTCAGCAGCTCGGGGTCGAACTGCGAGACGTCGGCGAGCCGGGTCGGGGAGGCGAGGGCGTTGAGCATCGCCTTGGTGACCCGCACCGCCGACGCCGGACGCCGCAGCACGGGCTTCGCCCACGCCATGACCGCGTCGTCGAGCGCGTCCGCCGGCACCACCTTGTGCAGCACCGACAGGCCCAGGGCCTCCTGGGCGTCGAAGACCCGCGCGGTGAGGATCAGCTCCCGCACCCGCGCCACCCCCACCTCGCTGATCAGCCGGGGGAGCAGCCCGCCCCACGCGGGCGGCACCCCCAGGGCCAGCTCGGGCAGCCGGAACGTGGCCGTGTCCACACCCACCCGGAGGTCGCAGGCGAGCAGCAGACCCACGCCCGCGCCGACCGCCCTGCCCTGGACCCGGGCGATGGTGACGGCGGGGTTGGCGGTGAGGGCCTCGCACACCCGCAGCGCCTTCTTCCCGGAGACGCGGATGCCGTCACCGGTGGGGTCGGCGTCCAGGTGCTGCGGGAACTCGCGCCGGTCGCCGCCCAGGCAGAAGGCGTCCCCCGCCGCCGACAGCACCAGCACCCGCACACCCGGGTCCTGGTCGTCCAGGACGGTGAGGAGGTCGTCCAGCATGGCGTCGCCGACCGCGTTCCCCTCCCCGGGAAGGTGCAGCTCGACGGTGAGCAGGGGCCCCTGCCGGTAGGTGCGGACGGTCTTGAGCACCTGCTCGGCGGGCAGTTCGGCGAGGGGCGATGCGGTCATACGGTCACCTTCAGGGACGTGATGCGGCGGAAGACGAGACGTGAGTTGTCGTAGGAGGGCGGCCCGGCCGGGCGGAGCGTGGGGAAGCGTTCCAGGATCCGGGCGATCGCCTCCCGCGCCTCGAACCGGGCGAGGGGAGCGCCGAGGCAGTAGTGCGGACCGCTGCCGAACGTGATGTGGCCGCCGTCGCGCAGGATGTCGAAGACGTGCGGGTCCGGGTTGCGCCGCGGGTCGTGGGCCGCCGCCCCGTACAGGATGTGCACGGTGGTGTCCTTGGCGAGCGGGGTGCCGGCCAGGATCGTGTCGTCGGCCGCCACATGGGAGTTGAGCCACACCGGCGGGTCGTAGCGCAGCGTCTCCTCGATCAGGTCGTCGATGTGCTCGGGGTGCGCCCGCAGCCACTCCGCGCGGGCGGGTTCCTCCGTCGCGAAGCGCACCGCGTTGGTCAGCAGCACCGCACTGGTCTCGAGCGAGGCGATGGTGATGAACATGGTCAGGTGGTAGATCACCCGCGCCGCGGCCTCCGGGTCGTCGCCGTAATGGGCGTCCCAGTGGTGGATCCAGCCGGTGAGGACATCGTTGCCAGGGCGTGCCCGCCGCTCCCGGATCAGCTCGCCGAAGAAGGCCCGCATCTCCAGCGTGGCCTTCCCCGCCTGCGCCAACTGCTCCTTGCTGGGGAAGAGTTCCTGCGCGTACGCCTGCCGGTGGGCGAAGTCCAGGATGTACGCGTGGTGCTCCTCGGGGATGCCCAGCCACTCACCGACCGTGCGGACGGGGAGCAGTTCGGCGACCGTCTCCACGAAGTCGGCCTCACCGTCGGCGCGCAGACGCTCCTCCAGGTCGTCCAGCAGTCCGGTGACGATGTGTGCGATCGCCGGACGCAGGCCCTCCAGGGTGGTGCGGTCGAAGGGGTTGCCGAGCGCGCGGCGCTGGCAGGTGTGCGACGGCGCGTTGATACGGGACAGGGTGCCGGTGAGCTCCTGGGTGGCGAGCTCCTGCCAGCGGCGCGGGTCGGGCTGGCGCTCCTGCCAGGCGAAGTCCGGCACCAGCCAGTTCCTGGACCGCAGGACCTGGCTGCACGCCTCGAACGAGGTGACGAAGTAGGCGCCCCAGGGGGCGCGCACCACGTCCCCCATGGAGCGCAGCCCTTCCCAGACGGGCAGGGGGTCGGCCTGCCCCTCCGGCGAACGAAGGTGACGGAGAAGGGAAACGACGGCTCGGCGGTCACTGATGGCGGGGCCGCTTATGTCGCCAACGGCGGTCACGTGGTGCTCCTTCGGCTGGACGCTACCGTTACCGCCGGAACCTACCCTTCCGACTATGGATGTCATGTGTCGTTGAGTGTTGCACCTGTCACATGCCAGGCCCTTGCC
Source organism: Streptomyces althioticus (assembly GCA_014649355.1). GTDB lineage: Bacteria > Actinomycetota > Actinomycetes > Streptomycetales > Streptomycetaceae > Streptomyces > Streptomyces althioticus. The sequence goes on along the minus strand of BMSW01000002.1, from coordinate 509,780 downwards.
AACTGCCGTTCCTTCACCCGCGGTTGTCTCAGACACGGAAGACGTCCAGGAAACTGCTCCAGAATCCCTTCCTGCGTGCCGGGGCCTGACGGGCCGACTGGGACGACGGGACGGACACCGGCCGCTCCGCCTCGGGCAACGCGGCGACCCGCTCGCGCATGGCGGTGGCCGTGCGGGTGGCCGGCGTGGGGCTGAACGTCACGGGCAGGGACACCAGGGCGCGGTGGAAGGGCCCGGGCCGCCACTCCAGTTCCTTCTCGGGCACCGCGAGCTCCAGATCGGGCAGGGCGTTCAGCAGCCGCTCGATCGCGGTGGTCGCGATGACCTGCGCCGGGTCCTTCGCCGGGCAGGCGTGCGGGCCCGCGCCCCACGCCAGATGGGCGCCCCTGCTGTGGGCGCGGCGGGCCTCCTCCAGCGCCGGGTCGGCGTTGGCGCCCGCGAAGGAGATGACGACCGGGGTGTTCGCCTCGGCCACATGGCCGCCGAGGTCCACGTCCCGCACCGGGTAGTGGGCCGCGTAGTTGGCGATCGGCGTCTGGTTCCACAGCACGTGGTCCATCGCCTCCTCGATCAGCATGCCGCTCTCCCGGACGCCCGCCCCGGACAGCAGCAGCATCAGCGAACTGCCGATCAGGTTGCGCTCCGGCTCGATGCCGGCGCCCATCAGCAGCACCAGCTGGTCCTTGAGCTCCTCGTCGGTCAGCCCGGCGGGGTGCTGGATCAGCCACGAGGTGACGTCGTCGTCCGGCACACGGCGCTTGAGTGCGATCAACTCCATGAGGGACGCGGTCAGTTCCTCGTTGGCGCGCACCGCGTCCTTGCCGTCGAAAATCGCCGACACGGTCGCGGTGACGGTGTCGCCGATCTCCGCCGGGCAGCCGAACAGCTTGTTGAACAGCAGCAGCGGAAGCAGTTTGGCGTAGTCGCCCAGCAGGTCGGCCCGGCCCCGCTCGCTGAACCTGTCGATCAGGTAGTCGGCGATCGGCTCCACGTCACGCCGGATCCGCGTGGTGTTCAGCCGCGCCAGACTGTCCACCACGGCCTTGCGCAGTCGCAGGTGCACCGCGCCGTCGGTGAACAGACAGCTCGGCCGGTACGCCATCATCGGCAGCACCGGGTTGTCCAGGGCTATGCGCCCCTCGTTCAGGTCCTTCCAGCGGCGGGCGTCACGGGCGAACAGCTCCGTGTTCTGCAGCACCCGCAACGCCATCTCGTGCCCGACGACCAGCGTGGCGTCCACACCGGGGGCGAGCTCCACCGGACCGGCCGGGGCGTGCTCCCGCAGCCGGTCGTAGACCTGGTGCGGGTCGGTGGCGAAACCGGCGTCGTGCATGGGGCATCTGCCCGCACCCGACGCGGACGGGGAATGAGCTTCCATGAAGTCTTCCTTAGTGAACCGAGGAACGGGGGGCCGGGGGCCGGGAAGGTCCCCCGGCCCCCGGCGGACGCGAGGAGGTCAGGACGTGCGGTCGAGCAGGTGCCGCACCAGCGCGATCAGCGCCTTCGCGGACGACTGCTGGTCCCGGGCGTCGCAGTGGACGACCGGGGTGTCCGGCAGCAGGTCGAGCGCCTCGCGCACCTCCGCCTCCTCGTACACGGGGGCGGAGTCGAAGCAGTTGACGGCGATGGCGTACTCCAGGCCGTACCCCTCGATGAGGTCGATGACCGGGAAGGTCTCCTCCAGCCGCGCCGGGTCGACCAGCAGCAGTGCCCCCAGCGCCCCGCGCGCCATGTCCTCCCACAGCTGCATGAACCGCTGCTGTCCCGGCGTGCCGAACAGGTACAGCACCAGGTCGTCGCTGAGGGTGAGACGGCCGAAGTCCAGGGCGACCGTGGTGGTGGTCTTGCCGGTGACGCCCCTGAGGTCGTCGACGTGCGCCGACGCCTGGGTCATCTTCTCCTCGGTGCGCAGCGGCGTGATCTCCGAGAGCGAGCCGATGAAGGTCGTCTTGCCCACGGCGAAGTGCCCGACGACGAGGATCTTTGCGGCGTTGGTCACCGCGCTGGAGACGTAGATGGACTTCTGGGCCGTCTCAGCCGATGAGGGATTGGAGTCCATTCAGAACCTTCTCGAGGGTCGCTCTGTCAACGTTCTGGGCCCGGGGCGGCTCGGCCCGGCGGAGCAGATGCCCCTGTTCCGATAAATCGGTGAGCAGCAGCCGGGCCACCCCGACCGGGAGGCCGAGGTGGCCGGCCACCTCGGCGACCGACAGGTAGCCGCCCGAGCACAGCTCCCAGATCGCCCTCACCTCGGGGCCGGCCCCGAGCGGCGGCGTCCGGTCGGGGGCCAGCGTGACGAGGGTGTGCAGCGCCAGTTCGTCCGAGGACGGCAGGCTCCGGCCGCCGGTGATGACGTAGGAGCGGACGAAGTCACTGGTGACGGGGGCTTCCTCGGCGGGACCCGTCATCAGCCGACACCGTTGTCGGAGCGGGGAGCCACGCTCATGGCCTTGTTCAGCGCGGTCACCGTCTTCTGCATGCGGAACGACATGGCCTCCATGTCGACGTCCACCGCCGCCGAGACCGCCAGGTAGGAGCCCTGCCCGGCCGCGATGAGGAAGATCCAGCCGCCGTCGTACTCCAGCAGCGTCTGCTTCCAGATGCCGTGACCGGCGCCGACGAAACCGGCGACCGCCCGGCTCAGCGACTGCATGGAGCTCATCGCGGCCGCGTTGGTCTCCGCGTCGTCGCGCGAGATGTCGTCCGAACGCTGGAGCAGCAGGCCGTCGCCCGAGACGAGGATGGCGTGGCGGGCGCCGCGCACCTCGAGCACGTCGTTCAGCACCCACGACAGGTCGGTCTTCACTGGTGGTCAGGTCCTTCCGTGGTGTTCGTGGTCCGTCCGAGCTGGGTGCCGCGTGCGAACGCCCCGAGGCGCGACGCGGTGACCTCGCCGGACGACTCGGAGGTCTCCTCGTCGAGGGCGGCCGTCTCCTGCGGGGGCGGCACCACCGCGATGGGGCCCTGGCGGCGCCGCCGCTTGGGCAGCCCGCCGGACGTCGTGCCCACCACGCGCGACGGGCCCACGGGCACCGGCGCCAGGCGCTGCGGAGTCTCCTCCTGCCCCTCATCGGCGGGCTCCTGCTCCGGCTCGGCGGGCGCGATCACGTCGGCCGACAGGAGGCTCTCAGGCACCCGGATCACCGCGCGCACACCGCCGTACGGGGAGACCGAGCCGACGGAGACGTGGAAGCCGTAACGGTTCGCGAGCATGCCGCACACCGCGAAGCCGAACCGGGGCGGGTCGCCGAGACCGGTGATGTCGACCGGGCCGTCCGCGGACAGCAGGGTCGCCGCACGGTCCTTGGTCTCCTGGTCCATGCCGAGGCCGGCGTCGTCCACGATGAAGACCACACCCGTGGGCACGGCCTGGATGTTGACCTCCACCGGGGTGCCCGGCGCGCTGTAGGTCGTGGCGTTGTCCAGCAGCTCCGCCAGCACCACGGCCACCGGCTCGACCGCCTTGCCGGCCACGGCGACGCTGACCTGGGCGTGGATGGCGACCCGGTTGAAGTCCTTGATGCGGCCCTGGGCGCTGCGGGCGACGTCGTAGACGGTCGCCGCCCCGTCACGGCGGCCCAGCCAGCCGCCGCACAGCACCGAGATGCCCTTGGCCCGGCGGCCGAACTGGCTGCCGGTGTGGTCGACCGACATCAGGTCGGCCAGCACCTCGCTGTCGTTGCCGTACTTCTTCAGCAGTTGGTCCAGGAGCAGTTGCTGCTCCTCGGCGAGCGACTGGAGCGTGCCCATGGCCGATTTGAGCACGGCCTTGGTCGCCGACTCGGCGTCCGCCCGCACATCGGCCAGCTCACCCCGGTGCCGGGTGCCCAGCGTGTCGATGTGGGCTTCCAGTTGCCCGATCCGTCCCTGGGCCTGGCCCAGGCCCGCCTCCAGATCCTTCCTCGTTCTTCGGAGCGCCAGATTGGTTCTCCGGGCCCGCGACACTGCGAGGACCGCAGCGGCGAGCACCACCAGCAGGATCCACAACAGCGGATCCTTGATCAATGACGTCATGAGACTCTCTTCAAGTCGCATCGCGTCAGGAGCACGAGAATGCCGGCGCACGCGGACATCCGGTCCGGGCCGTCGAGCAGCGCGGACCCACGGCGGGACAAAGCCTCAACTCCTATGCGATGGGGCCTTAGAGACTGTCCCCCGTACGCGTTCATGACGCGTCGCCAGCCTGCTGAAAGTTCGTTGATCGTATCAGCCTTCCGGTGGCAACGCGCCTCGTGCCGGTGGCACTTGACAACCCTTACCAGACGTTCACACGGCCCCTGACGAGCACGCCGCCTGCGAACCTCCTGCCACCGCCCCCGCGTTGCCGCGCAGGTGAGGCCTCCGGTGTCGCCGTTGCGACATGTCCCACCTGTGCCACGGCGAAACGGTGACACGGCCCGCACCGGCGACCGAACCTGTGCAGCACCGACGGCACCGCGGGCCGCGTGAACAGCAGGACGACGCGACGTGTCGCACGACGCGTCCGACGAAGGGCACTGGAGTGAGACGACGCATACGTATCGCGGCGGCCGTCGCGGCGGGGCTGACCCTGTCCGCGGGCGCCGTGACACCGGTCGCGGCAGGACCGGGCGGGCCCACCGCACCGGCACGGGCCGCCGCACCGGCGGCCGACGACGGCGCCACCGTGCGCCTGATCACCGGCGACCGGGTCACCGTCCGCACGGACGTGAACGGCCGCCGCACCGCCTCGGTGACACCGGGGGAGGGCCGGCGCCACCTCCTCTTCCGTACCGTCGAGGAGGACGGCCACCTCACCGTCCTGCCGTCCGACGCGGCCGGACTCGTCACCGCGGGACGCCTGGACCGCGGCCTGTTCGACGTGACGGCACTCATCGCCCAGGGCTACGACGAGGCGCACACCGACGCCCTGCCGCTGATCGTCGCCGACGGCGCGGGCGTGCCGGACACCTCGCTGCGCCGCCTCACCGCCCTGGCCGAGGAGGGCTCGCGGGTCCGCCGCCTGGAGACCATCGACGCCGACGCCGTCCGCGTCCCCGCCGACGACCTCGGCACGTTCTGGACGCGCCTCGCCCCCGCCGCCGGCGACGTCGCCCGCGCCGCCACCGTGCCCCGGGTCTGGCTGGACGGCCGGGTGCGGGCGGCGCTGGACCGCAGCACCGCGCAGATCGGCGCCCCCGAGGTCTGGAAGAACGGCCACCGGGGCGAGGACGTCAAGGTCGCCGTGCTGGACACCGGCGTCGACGCCTCCCACCCCGACCTGGCCGGGCGCGTCAGCGAGGCCGAGGACTTCTCCGGCAGCTCCGGCACCGGCGACGCCTTCGGGCACGGCACCCACGTCGCCTCGATCGTCGGCGGTTCCGGCGCGGCCTCCGGCGGCGACCGCAAGGGCGTGGCGCCCGGCGCGGACCTGCTGATCGGCAAGGTCCTCGGTGACGACGGCTTCGGCACCGAGTCGCAGGTCATCGACGGTATGGAGTGGGCCGTAGCGCGCGGCGCCGACGTGGTCAACATGTCGCTGGGCTCCGACACCCCGAGCGACGGCACCGACCCGATGAGCCGCGCCCTCAACGAACTCTCCGCCTCCTCCGGCGCGTTGTTCGTCGTCGCCGCGGGCAACGCGGGACCGGGCGAGGGCACCATCGGGTCCCCCGCCGCCGCGGACGCGGCCCTCACGGTCGGCGCGGTGGACCGCGACGACTCCCTCGCGGACTTCTCCAGCCGCGGCCCCCGGGCCGGTGACGACGCCGTCAAGCCCGACGTGACCGCGCCCGGCGTCGGCATCGTCGCCGCGCGCGCCGCCGGTACGACGATGGGCCAGGTCGTCGACGCCTCGCACGTGGCCGCCTCCGGCACGTCCATGGCCGCCCCGCACGTGGCGGGCGCCGCCGCACTGCTCGCGCAGCAGCACCCCGACTGGACCGCGAGCCGCCTCAAGGACGCCCTGACCAGCACCGCCCGCCTGATCGAGGGGCAGCGCGTCACCGAACAGGGCGGCGGCCGCATCGACGTCGCCGCGGCGAGCCGCACCCCGGTCCTCGCCACCGCCGGCCTCTCCCTCGGCCGGTACACCGCCGACGACACCGGCACCCGCACCCGCACCGTCCGCTACACCAACGTCTCCGACCGGGACGTCACCCTCGACGTGCGGACCGCGCTGGCCACCAGCGGCGGCAGGGAGATCGCCGACGGGGTGCTGACCCCCGCCGCGCGGACCGTGACCGTCCCCGCGGGCGGCACCGCCGACCTGCCGCTCACCGTCGACCCGGCCCGCGCCGAACGGGGCGTCTACCACGGCCATGTGACGGCCACCGCCGCGGACGGCTCGGTCACCGTGCACACCACGCTGAGCCTGGGCGTCCGCGGCCCCGTGCACCGGCTCAAGGTCGTCTCCTACGACAACGACGGCAACCGCGTCGACAACCTGCCCATGATCTGGGGCGCCGCGGGCTTCGTCGGCTACACCGACCGGGAGAACGCCGTCGCCGAGGTCGAGGAGGGCACCTACCAGCTCACCTCCGGCGGCATCGAGCGGACGGACGAGGGAGAGGTGCTCCGCCAGGTCGTCCTGCCCGAGATCAAGGTCACCAAGGACACCACCGTCGTGGTCGACCCGCGCAGGACGGTGAAGGTCGAGATCCGCACGCCCAAGCCGGCCGAGCAGAGCGGCGTCCTCAGCTACCAGACGTACCGCGAGATCGACGGGCACGGATGGATCGACGGCACCATGTACTTCGACAGCGCCGTCGCGCTCTACGTCAGCCCCACCCCCGAAGTCACCGACGGCACCTTCGAGTTCGCGTCCCGCTGGCAACTGGTCGCCCCGCTGCTCGAAGCCGGCGTGACCGGCGGCGACGACCTCGACGCCTACTACATGCCCGAGTCCCCGCTGTTCGACCAGCGGGGCGAGCGGCTCCGGGCCGTGGACGCGGGCCGCGCGGACGCACCCGACTTCCGCGGGGCGCGCGGCCGGCTCGCCGTCGTCACCGACGAACAGGGCATCGCCGGGCCGCAGCTCGCCGAGCGCGCCGCCGCCGCCGGGGTCCGCGCGGTGCTGGTCGTCAACTTCGCCCCCACCGGCTGGACCCGCTGGACACCCCACGGCGACCGCTGGAAGGTGCCCGTCGTGCGCGTCGGCTCCGGCGAGGGCGCCGACCTGCTGAGGCGCGTCGCACGGCGCGCCACCACCGTCGCCTTCGGCGGCACCGCCCGCAGCCCCTACCTGTACGACGTCATGCAGATCAGCGAGGGACGCATCCCCGACCGTGTGGTGCACACGGTGTCGGAGCGCAACAGCGCCGTCGTGCGGTCCGAGTACCCGGACAACGGCGGTGTGGAGTGGGCCGCCGAGCAGCGGTTCGCCCGCCGCCCGTACCAGGAGTTCACCTGGCTCCAGTACACCCGTCACGTGCCCACCGCGTTCCTCCGCACCGAGTACGTCACCTCCGGCACGACCGAGTGGGAGCACGTCGTGAACCACCGGACGGTCGACGGCGTCGACGCGCCGCTGGACACCGGGCTCCGGGACACGCCTCGCACCTACCGCGCCGGTGAGCAGGTCCGCGAGCGGTGGCAGGGCGCCGTGGTCCGGCCCGGCATCCCGCGCGAGGGCGTGCCCGCCAGCGTCCGCGAGGGCAACGTGCTGCGGCTGCGAATCCCCGAGTTCACCGACTCGGCACCCGGGCACTGGTCCCGGTTCACCCCCGGCGGGGACTCGGGCGTCGGCGTACGGGAGCCGGGGCCGGAGACGGCCGAGGCGCAGCTGTACCGCGACGGCCGGAAGGTGGCCGACCTCGCCGACGCCTGGCGCGACGTCGAGGTGCCCGGCGGCGACGCCGAGTACCGGCTGCGCCTGCGCACCACCCGCGACTCCGCGGAGTGGGCGTACGCCACGGCGACCGACACGACCTGGACGTTCCCGTCGGGCACGGTCACCGGCGAGGCAACACGGCTGCCGCTGCTCCAGGTCGACCCCGAGGTGCCGGCCGACCTGCGGAACACCGTGGGACCCGGCCGCACCCACACCCTCCGGCTGACGGTCCGCCACCAGGACGGGCTCGCCGCGCCGCGCGGGGTGCGCACCACGGTCGAGGTCTCCTACGACGACGGCCGGCACTTCACCGGGGCGCCGGTGCGCGCAGGGAAGGGCAACACCTTCACGGCCACCGTCACCCGGCCGGCCGGGGTACGCGGTGACGCCCACGTCACCCTGCGCGTCACCGCGCGGGACGCGTCCGGCGCCTCGGTCCGGCAGACCGTGACCCGGGCCTACGGGCACCGCGGCTGAGCAGGGCGGCGGGGGAGCGGGGCACGGCCGCCCGCTCCCCCGCCGCCTGTTGTACGGTATTCAACCGTTCAGGCGTTTGAATATCGACGTGCCGGGGAGGGCGCCGTGACGCTGGAGGCCGCCGGGGTCACCGGTACCGAGGAGACCGTCTACCGCCTGCTGGTGACCATGGGCCGGGCCACCGCCCGCGAGGTCGCCGACCGGGCCGGTCTCGAGCCCGAGCACACCCGGCACGTGCTGGACGCGCTGGCCGCGAAGAACCTGGTCAGCCAGAGCGACGGACTGCCCCGCCAGTACCGCCCCACCCCGCCCGACGTGGCCCTGCTGCCGCGCCTCAAGCGCCGCGCCGACGCCCTGGACCTGGCCCGCGCCGAGGCGACCGCCCTGCTGGAGTCCTACCGCGAGACCCTGCGCCGCCAGGACCTCGGCCAGCTCATCGAGGTCATCACCGGCGCGGAGGCGCTGCGCCAGCACCTGCGCCAGATCCAGGACGGCGCCCGCGACGAGATGCTGTGGTTCTGCAAGGCCCAGTACGTGGCCATGCCCTCCGGCAGCAACCGCGCCGAGTTCGACGCGCTGGCCCGGGGCGTGCGCTACCGGGTGCTGTACGAGAAGGCGTTCTTCGACGACGAGGGCGCCGTCGATAACGTTGTCGAGGGGGTGAGGGCGGGCGAGTTGGCCCGCGCCGTGCCGCACCTCCCGCTGCGCCTCGCGGTCGCCGACCGCGCCATCGCGATCTGCCCGCTGGTGCCGGGCGGCCCCGACGGCAGCCCCGAGGAGCCCACCTCCGCGCTGGTCCGCGACAGCAACCTGCTGGCCGCGCTGGTCGCGCTCTTCGAGCGGTACTGGGAGGACGCGGTCCCGCTCGACGTCGACGACACGGGCGCCGTCGCCGGCACGGACGGGGCCGGACCTCCCGACCCGCTCGGCGCCACCGACCGCCGCCTCCTCGCCCTCCTGGTCGCCGGCGTCGCGGACAAGGCGGTGGCCACCCAGATGGGTCTCAGCCGCCGCACGGTCCAACGCCGCATCCAGCGCCTGATGGAACTGGCGGGCGCGACGACCCGCATGCAACTCGCCTGGCAGGCGGCGCGGCGGGGGTGGTTGTGAGGGGACGCGGTGCCCCGCCGTGAGTGGAGGTCACCGTTCTGCCAGGCGCCGGGGTCGGAGGGGGCCTTGACCGGGCCGAGTGCCGGCCCGCCCCGGCGCGGGGGCCTGCGGGCGGAGATGCCAGGCCCGCCCCGGCGGAAACCTGCGGGCGGAGGCGCCGCGGATCGGGCGTGCCTCGGCGTCGGCGGAGCGTGCGCCGTCCTGTCCGGCACCGGGGCCGGCCGGGGGCGTCGGCCCTGGCGGCCGCAACGGACGGCCCCGCCGACGGGCCTGTGGCCGTGTGCCGTGCGCCCCGCAAGGGGTTGCCCCGGTCGTCGGGTGGGGTGAGGCTGGCGGTGAGGTCTCCGGGGCGAGACGGCGGCCCGGTGATCAGGGCCGAACGGCCCTGGCCGTCCGGCCCTGGACGCGTGAGGATCCTGGTGGCACACCCCCGCGCACAGCAAGGAGCATTCCGATGGCGGACGTCGAGCAGCCCGGCCCCGACGAGGGGCCGATCCGTGTCTTCCTCCTGGACGACCACGAGGTGGTCCGGCGCGGGGTGCACGACCTGCTGGACGACGAGCCGGACATCACGGTGGTCGGCGAGGCCGCCACCGTCGAGCAGGCCCTGGTGCGCGTCCCCGCCCTGCGCCCGCGCGTCGCGGTCCTCGACGTCCGGCTGCCCGACGGCGACGGCGTCACCGTGTGCCGTGAACTGCGCTCCCGGATGCCGGACCTCGCGTGCCTGATGCTCACCTCGTTCGACGACGAGGAGGCCCTGCTGGACTCGATCATGGCGGGTGCGTCCGGCTACGTCCTCAAGCAGATCCGCGGCTCGGACCTCGTGGAGGCCGTCCGCACGGTCGCGCGCGGCCAGTCGCTGCTCGACCCGAGCGCCACCACCAAGCTGATGGAGCGCCTGCGTGGCGGCCCGCAGAAGGAGCAGGAGGAGCAGGACGTCCTGCCTGGCCTCACCGAGCGGGAGCGGGAGATCCTCGAGCTGATCGGCGAGGGCCTCACCAACCGCCAGATCGGCGGGCGGCTCTACCTCGCGGAGAAGACGGTGAAGAACCACATCTCCCGTCTGCTCGCCAAGCTCGGCGTGGAGCGCCGTATCCAGGCCGCCGTGATCGCCACCGAGGCCCGCGACCGCCTGCGGCACGACGGCCGCGGTCACTGACGGCCGCGGGTCCCGGCCGGACGGCGCCCGGCCGGGACCCGCGGCGACGGCTCCTAAGATCAGTCGCGGGCGATCTGCGGCGCGATGTCCTCGGTGAACCGCTCCGTCGAGGCGGCGGCCCGCCGCACCGCGGCCGCCGGGTCGGTGCCGCAGAAGGACGCGTCCAGCGTGGCGCCGAGCGTGGTGTTCACCGTGCCGTTGTTGGAGGTGTTCGCCAGCGACGCCATGCTGCGCCGGCCGTCGCTCGTGGTGAAGGCGTACGTGTAGTAGCCCTGCACGGTGCCGGTGTGTCCGTACACCGTGGTGCCGCAGGACAGCGTCCGCCCGCGCAGCCCCAGCCCGTACGACTGCTTGCCGTCGGCGGTGACCGGGACCATGGTGGTCATCTCCCGCAGCTGCTCCTCGGGCAGCAGCTTCCCCGACAGCAGCGCGGAGAAGAACCGGTTGAGATCCTTGGCGTTCGAGATCACCGCGCCCGCGGACTGCGCCCAGGAGACGGTCTGCTCGGTGGAGTCCACCAGCGGCAGCGTGGTGTCGTCCTGGCGGAGATAACCGCGCGCGTACGAGCCGGAGATGGCCGTCCGCGGGTGGACGTACGAGGTGTTCGTCAGCCGCAGGGGCGTGAAGATGCGCCGCTGGTAGTGCGTGGCGACCGGCGTGCCCGTCACGTGCTCGATGATCGCGCCGAGCGCGACGAAGTTGGTGTTGGAGTAGCTGTACGCGGCGCCCGGCGTGTTGTTGAGCGGCTTCGCCGTCGACAGGCCGATCAGCTCCTGGTAGCTGAAGACCTTGTTCCGCACCGCCTCGAAGCCCGGGACGGTGGAGTAGAACATGTCGTTGGTGTAGTCGTACAACCCGCTGCGGTGGCTGAGCAGATGACGCACCGTGATGCGCTCGTCGACCAGCGGCCCGGGCAGGTAGCGGTTGGCCGGGGCGTCGAGGTCGACCTTGCCCTCGGCGACGAGCTGCAGCAGCACCACCGTGGTGAACGTCTTGCTGACGCTTCCCACGCGGAACCGCCGCCCGGTGTCCATCGGCGTGTGGGCGGCGGTGTCCGCCTCACCGGTGGCGACGTGGTAGCTCCGGTGCCCCTCGTCGATCCGGGTCAGCGCGCCGGGCGCACCCTGGGACAGCGCCGTCCGGTGCACCGCGGCCACGGCGGCGACGTCGGGCGCCGGCAGCGAGGGCGTGGTGGTGTCGGCGAGGGCGGGGGACGCCGCCAGCGTGACGAGCAGGGTGGAACCGACGAGCGCGACGCTCACGTCTTTGATCCGCATCCGCTTCTTTCCTGAGTGTGGGGAAGGAACACGCGCCTGCGGCCGGTTGTCACCTCAACCCCCATGTGAATCAGGGATGTTGACGGAGTCTCACGAGGCCGGGGCGGCAACGTCTGCATCGTAGTGCAGCGGCACGCCGCCACCTCGCCCTTCAACGCGGCGTGGCGGAAACGGCGTTGTCCTCAGTCGGCCGCCCGGACCGGGTAGTGGCGGGCCTCCGCCGCCCCTCGCGGCGCCGCCTGCGGCCACACACAGTCCAGCACGGACGCCGACGGACCGAACAGCGCCGACGGCACCGCGTCCCGGGCGAACCACTCCCAGTGCACGATCTTGTCCGGTTCCGTCACCTCGGGCGTGCCCTCCGCCCCCTCGGTGACCGCGGCGGCCGTGACCCGGGTCAGCCCGCGCAGACCGTCCACCACGACCGCCAGCACCCGCACGGCCCTGGCCGGCACCGCGAGCCCGGTCTCCTCCGCCAGCTCGCGCGCCGCCGCCGTCTCGAAGTCCTCGCCCGGGTCCACCTTGCCGCCCGGCAGCTCCCAGCGGCCGTCGTGACCGAGTCCGAGCAGGACGCGGCCGTCGGCGTCGAGGACGGCGACTCCGACCCCCGTCAGGCTGTGCGGCGTGGGGCGGGCGCGCTCGGGGCGCTCTGCGGCGAGGTCTCCGGTGCTGTTCACTGCTCCCTTCTACACGGTCACGGGCCTGCCCCGGTATGAGGTGACGCACGTCACCGGCCCCGGCGTGGGCAGCTGGCCGGCCCGGTGGCGACATTGGAGGAATGACGCATTCCGCAGCAGTGCCGACGAGAGGCGCCCGCCGCCGCGAAGTCGTGATCGGACCTTTGCACGACGACCCTTGACGCACGCCATGGCTGAAAATATCTTTCAGACTCAAGTGATCGACCGAAAGTAAATTTCTACCCCGGGAGAGTGACGCCCGTGCCCGCCGCAGACGCCGTGGAGAGCGACCGGTTGCGTGAGCAGCTGGCCACCATGACCACGGAGGCGTACCGCCCGGAGCTGGCGGACATCGACCGCCTGCCCACCCTCGACATCGCCCGCTTCATGAACGCGGAGGACGCCACCGTCACCACGGCCGTCGCCGCCAGGCTGCCGGAGATCGCCGCCGCGATCGACGGCGTCACCGCGCGCATGGCCCGCGGCGGCCGGCTCGTCTACGCGGGCGCCGGCACGGCGGGGCGGCTGGGCATCCTCGACGCCTCCGAGTGCCCGCCCACCTTCAACACCGACCCCGCGCAGGTCGTCGGCCTCATCGCGGGCGGCCCCAAGGCCGTCGTCAGCGCCGTGGAGGGCGCCGAGGACCGCGAGGACGCCGCCCGTGAGGACCTGGGCGCCCTCGCCCTCACCGCGGACGACGTGGTCGTCGGCATCTCCGCCTCGGGCCGCACCCCCTACGCCGTCGCGGCGGTGCGTCACGCCCGCGCCCTCGGCGCCCTCACCGTCGGCCTGTCCTGCAACGAGGGCAGCGCGCTGGCCGCGGCCGCCGACCACGGCATCGAGGTGGTGGTCGGCCCCGAGACCCTGACGGGGTCCACCCGGCTGAAGGCGGGCACGGCGCAGAAGCTCGTGCTCAACATGATCTCGACGATCACCATGATCAAGCTGGGCAAGACCTACGGAAACCTGATGGTCGACCTCCGGGCCTCCAACGAGAAGCTCAAGGCGCGCGCCCACCGGATCGTCTCCCTCGCCACCGGCGCGCGCGACGAGTCCGTCGGGACCGCCCTCGCCGACAACGACGGCGAGGTCAAGAACTCCATCCTCACCCTCCTGGCGTCCGTGGACGCCCCGACCGCAGCCCGCCTGCTGCAGGACGCCCACGGGCACCTGCGCAAGGCACTGGAAGCCGCAGCCGCCTGACCCGGCCTGCCCCACCTCACAGCAAGGCATGACCGCACCATGAGCGAAGAGAACAAGCATCGCGCCACTGCTGCCGCCATCCTCCCCCTGGTCGGGGGCGCGGCGAACGTGGCGTCGGTGGCCCACTGCATGACCCGGCTCCGGCTGGGCCTGCGCGACCGGTCCCTCGTCCAGGAGGAGGCACTCAAGGCACTGCCCGCGGTCATGGGCGTCGTCGAGGACGACACCTACCAGATCGTGCTGGGCCCGGGCACCGTGAACCGGGTGACCCCCGAGTTCGAGGCCCTCGTCGAGGAGGGCCGGGCCGACGCCCCGGAGGAGCCGGCCGCCCCCGCCGCACCCGCGGGCGGGTCCGACCCGGTGACCGCCGAGGAGCTGGCGGCGCAGGGCGCGGCGCTCCGCGCGGAGCGGAAGGCGAAGAACGCCACCCCGTTCAAGCTGTTCCTGCGGCGCATCGCGAACATCTTCGTGCCGCTCATCCCCGCGCTCATCGGCTGCGGCATCATCGCCGGCCTCAACGGCCTGCTCGTCAACCTCGGCTGGCTGCCCGGCGTCACCCCGGCCCTGGCCGCCATCGCCTCCGGCTTCATGGCGCTGATCGCCGTCTTCGTCGGCTACAACACGGCCAAGGAGTTCGGCGGCACCCCCATCCTCGGCGGCGCCGTCGCGTCGATCATCGTGTACGCCAAGGTGGCCGACGTCGAGGCGTTCGGCCAGCACCTTTCGCCCGGCCAGGGCGGCGTGCTCGGCGCGCTCGCCGCGGCCTGCCTCGGCGTGTACGTCGAGAAGCGGTGCAGGCGCTGGGTCCCGGAGTCCGTCGACGTGCTGGTGACGCCCACCGTCACCGTGCTGGTCTCCGGCCTCGCCACCCTGTTCGGGCTGATGTTCCTCGCCGGTGAGGTGTCCACCTGGATCGGCGAGGCCGCCGACTGGCTGCTCGCCCACGGCGGCGCCGGCGCCGGCTTCCTCCTCGGCGGTCTCTTCCTCCCGCTGGTCATGCTGGGCCTGCACCAGGCGCTCATCCCCATCCACACCACGCTGATCGAGGGCTCCGGCTTCACCGTGCTGCTGCCGATCCTCGCCATGGCGGGCGCGGGCCAGGTCGGCGCGGCCCTCGCGATCTACCTGCGGCTGCCCCGCAACACCTCGATCCGCACGACGATCAAGTCCGCGCTGTGGCCGGGCTTCCTCGGTGTAGGCGAGCCGCTGATCTACGGCGTCTCCCTGCCCCTGGGCCGCCCGTTCGTCACCGCCTGCGCGGGCGGCGCCTTCGGCGGCGCGTTCGTCGGCCTGTTCAACCAGCTCGGCACGGACGTCGGCTCCACGGCGATCGGCCCCTCCGGCTGGGCGCTGTTCCCCCTCCTCGACGGCAACCACGGCCTCGCGCAGACCATCGCCGTCTATGCGGCCGGCCTGCTGGTCGGCTACGTGGCGGGCTTCGTGGCGACGTACTGGTTCGGCTTCACGAAGACGATGCTCGAGGAGCTGAACGCGGCTTCCGACGAGCCGGCGCCGGCGGCTCCCGCCCCGGTCGCGGCGAAGGAGCGCGTCGCGGAGAAGGTCTGACCTTCCGGCCGGGGGACCGGCCGCACGGACGGCGCCGGGCCGGCCCCTCCACGGGGGCCGGCCCGGCGCCGTTTCCCACGGACGAGAGCCGCTCCCGCCCGGCGAGGAAGGTCTCGGACTCGACCCGGGTCAGCTTCCCGGGGTTGCGGACGGAGTGCAGCCGCGTGACCCGGCCGTCCTCCACCCGCGCGGCCGGCACGCCGTGCGCGTCCGTGCTCAGCCCGCTCCGCGCGGCCAGGTCGGGCACACGGAGCCCCACGGTCCAGACGGTCACCCCGCCGGTCACGTCGCGGCCGTCGGCGAGCCGTACGGCGTCGCGGGTCGCCTCCGTCGCCCGCGTCCCGGCCCCTTCGAGGACCCTCACGCCCAGCGCGGCGAGCGTGTCCCTACCGCGGCATGGAGACACCGGTGCCGGGTCCGGCGTCACACGTGCGGTGCGCGGGGTGAGTGGGGAGGCCGTCATGGGCGGTGTCCCGCGTTCCAGGAGCGGAGCTTGTCGGGGTTGACGACGACCCACACCCCCACGGCCTCGGCGCCGGAGACGTCCAGGCTCAGGACGGCGACCACACGCCTGCCGTGGCGGACGACGAGCCCCGTGCGCCCGTTGACGGAGTGGGCGGCGAGGGGGGTGTGCGGGCTGCGGTCGAGCAGGCTCAGGAGACCGCGGGCGACCCGGTCGCGCCCGTGCACGGGCGCGACGAGCGTCCGGATCTTCCCGCCCCCGTCGAAGAAGGCGGTGGCGTCGGGCGCCAGCAGGGACAGCAGCAGGTCCGCGTCCGCCGCCAGGAGGGCACGGCGTACGGCGTGCACCACGGCGTCGTGCTGCCGGAGGGTCGTGGGTTCCGGGGTGCGGGGCCGGGCGACGATCGTGTCCGGGACGGTGGGGCGGACGGCACGGGCGGCTCCCTCCGGCTGCGGCAGCGCGCGCCGGACCCGGCAGATCCGGTCGACGCCGGCGGACAGCCAGGTCAGCGGTACGGGGATGCGCTCCCGCTCGCGGTCGGACAGCGCGTACCACCGCCGGTAGCACTCGTCGACGGCGCTCTCGGCGTCGTCGGCGCTGCCGAGCATGCGGTGCGCGAGGGCGACCAGGTGCCGCCGCTCGTCGAGCAGCTCCGCGAGCGGGGGGCCGTCGTCGACGCGGTTCACATGCGAGAGACCGGACAGCCGGGCCGTCTGTGACACGGCATCCTGTTCGCGCCATTTGTCACACATGGGCCTGTGGCCCGGT
Source organism: Streptomyces althioticus (assembly GCA_014649355.1). Lineage (GTDB taxonomy): Bacteria > Actinomycetota > Actinomycetes > Streptomycetales > Streptomycetaceae > Streptomyces > Streptomyces althioticus. The sequence goes on along the minus strand of BMSW01000002.1, from coordinate 493,291 downwards.
CATCGAGGCGAAAGGCGACGACGTGCCGCCGACCGGGCGGCACCGCCTTCCGACGGAAGGACCGGCCATGTTCCACCGTTCCCGCTCTCCCAAGCCCACCGTGGTCCTCGTCCACGGCGCCTTCGCCGACTCGGCCAGTTGGAACGACGTGGCACGCGAACTGCGGCGCGAGGGTCACCCCGTGGTGGCCGCCGCGAACCCGCTGCGCGGTCTGAGCGGCGACGCCGCCTACGTCCGTGAAGTCCTCGCCGGCATCGAAGGGCCGGTCGTCCTGGTCGGCCACTCCTACGGCGGGTCCGTCGTCAGCGCCGCGGCGGTGGGCGCGGACAACGTGCGGGCGCTGGTGTACGTCGCCGCGTTCATCCCCGACAAGGGTGAGAGCGCGCTGGACCTCGCGGCGCGCTTCCCGGGCAGCAGCCTCGGCGAGGCGCTGCGGCCGACCCCGGTCACGCTGCCGGACGGATCGCCGGGCATGGAGTTCACGATCGACCAGGCGAAGTTCCCGCACCAGTTCGCGGCGGACGTGCCGGAGGGTGTGGCCCAGTTGATGGCCGTCACCCAGCGCCCGGTGACCGGAGCGGCACTGGAGGAGCCGGCGCCCGAGCCGGGCTGGCGGACGCTGCCGTCCTGGGCCGTGGTCGCCACGGAGGACCTCAACATCCCGGCGGCCGCGCAGAGTCACATGGCCAAGCGCGCCGGCGCGGAGGTGACGGAACTGGGGGCGTCGCACGCGGCGAGCGTCTCGCATCCGCAGGAGGTCGCGGGGGTGGTGATGGCGGCGGCTTCGTCGGTGGAGCGGTAGCGGACCACTGCGCGCACGGTGCCGCCGGCCCAGCCCCCGGGCCGGCGGCACCGCACGTCCTGCGCCGGGCGTCGTTGTCGGAGGCGTCCGGCACACTGCGCCGTATGAACTCGGTGACCGCGCACGACTACGCCTGGATCCGCACCTCGCCGCTCTTCGCCCTCATGACGGAGTGGGGATACAGCCTCACGCTGGTACGGGGGTCGACCCCGCGTGAGGTGCTCGACGCGATGGGGGCGGAACCGTGCGGCACGGGGGAGGGGGTGGCCGGGCTGATCGACGCGAACCAGGCGCGTGAGAGCGACGACCACTGGGACGAGTCCTACGTCGCGGGCGCTGCCGGTGTCCGGGGGGAAAGAGGCGACTGGACGCTCGTCCTCGGCTTCGACTGGGGGCTGGGCCTCTCGGAGGCGTGCGCGGAGGGGCTCTCGCGGGGCGGCAGGGTCGTGGCGCACTCCAAGAACGGAGGCAAGCCCATCGACCTCTTCCACTGGTTCGAGGACGGCGAACTGCGGACGACGTTCGAGAGCCCCAGGTGGCGCGAGGGCTCCACGCCCGACGACCTGATCCCCCTGCTGCGGGACGTGGGCCTCCCCCTGAGCCTTGAGGGGGAGTACGACGACAGCGCCCCGGACGTCGACCGGAAAGCGGCGGTGCTGGCCCTGGCCGAGCGGCTCACCGGCGTACGCGTCACCGAATCCCTGCTGGCCGAGGCATCGTACGCATTGGGCCTCGTGCCGGATGAGTTCACCCAGTCGAAATGTTTCGACGCCGCAAAGCCGCAGCAACCGAGATGACCGGGATGAATTGACGGGCCCTTCGATCTCGCCCGCATCGCGATCGGCCGCCTGAACAGGCATGATGCCGCTGCGGAGTGTGCGGGTCCTTCGTGTCGGCCGCGTTAACCGGCCGCACGCGGCCGAACGTCTCCCCGAAACCGTTTCGTTCGCTCCACGAAACCTGCACGCCCACCTTCTACCTTTGGGAGCGCTCCCATCACGTTTCACCCACAGGATTGGAGTCATCCCCCCATGCACAACTCGCGTTTATCCGCCGGTACTTCCCGGCCGACCGGGCGCCGTCTCTTCCAGGCGTTCCTGATGCTGTTCGCCGTGGTGGCCGGCGCGCTGACGTTCTCGGGCACCGCCCAGGCGCACGGTTCGGTCGTCGGTCCCGCCTCCCGCGCGTACCACTGCTGGGAGGCGTGGGGCAGCGACCACATGAACCCCGCCATGGCGCAGGAGGACCCCATGTGTTGGCAGGCCTACCAGGCCAACCCCAACACCATGTGGAACTGGATGAGCATGCTCCAGGACGGCCTCGGCGGCCAGTTCGAGGCGCACATCCCGAACGGCAAGCTCTGCAGCAACAACCTCTCGAACTTCGAGAGCCTGAACAACCCGGGTCCGTGGAAGACGACGCCCGTCGACGACAACTTCACGGTCCACCTGTACGACCAGGCGTCGCACGGCGCCGACTACTTCAAGGTCTACGTGAGCAAGCAGGGCTTCGACCCGAAGACCGAGGCCCTCGGCTGGGACGACCTGGACTTCATCACCCAGACCGGCCGCTTCGCCCCGGCGAACGACATCACGTTCCCGGTGCAGACCTCCGGCTACTCCGGGCACCACATCGTCTTCACCATCTGGCAGGCCTCGCACCTCGACCAGGCCTACCTGATGTGCAGCGACGTGGACTTCGGCTGAGCCACACGGCACGGCACGGCACAGCACCGCACGACACGGCGCGGCCCGGACGGGTGGTCCCTCACCCGCCCGGGCCGTCGCCCCACGCGACCGACGCCAACGGCGTCGGCGAACGCGCGTCACTGCTGCTGTGCCGCCCGCCAGTCCGCGTAGCTCGTCGTCGCCAGTTCCGCGTCCGGGCCCGGGAGGAGGGTGGACTCGTCCACCGGGGCGCCCGAGTAGCTTGCCTCGGGGTCCGTCACGACCTTCCGCGGGTCGCCCGCGGCCGACAGCGCCGTGCGGAGAGGGTCGGCGAGGAAGAGCGCCTCGGGGCCGCCGACCTCGACCATGCCGTCGAGAGGCGGGGCGACCGCCGCGCGGCACACCGCCGCGGCCACGTCGTCCGAGGCCATCGGCTGGAACTTCGCCGGGGGCACCCGCACCGTGCCGTCCACCGTCGACAGGTCCGCCAGCCCCTTCATGAACTCGTAGAACTGCGTGGCGTGCACGATGGAGTACGGCAGACCGGAGTCCCTGATCAGGTCCTCCTGCGCCTGCTTGGCGCGGAAGTAGCCGCTTCCCTGCAACCGGTCCGTCCCGACCACGGACAGGGCGACATGGTGGGCCACACCGGCGTCCGACTCCGCCTTGAGGAGGTTGGTGGTGGACGTGCGGAAGAACTCCATGACGGCGTCATCCGCGAACGACGGCGAGTTCGACACGTCGACGACGACCGACGCGCCGTCCAGGACCTCGGCCAGGCCCTCACCGGTCAGGGTGTTGACGCCGGTGTTGGGCGCGGCCGGCACCGCCTCGTGGCCCTCGGCCAGGAGTTGCGTGACGACCTTCGAGCCGATGAGCCCGGTGCCGCCGATCACTACGACCTTCATGACTGATTCCCTTCACAGAGTGGGTGGATGGGTGCGGGTACGATGCGTGCCTCCGCGCGCTCACTCCTGCAACTTGCCGTCCGTCGGCACCTCCTCCATCAAGGAGGCGATCTCCTCGGGAACCGGCGGGATGCTCTCCCTGGTGATGCCGGTCGCCGGCGACCACACGAGGTTGACCCGCAGTTCTTCCTTCATGTCCGGATGGTCGCTGCGGTTGTGACAGCCACGCGTCTCCCGCCGCTCCAGCGCCGCCTCGAGCGTGGCCCGCGCGGCCAGCACAGCCGCCTTGAGGTCGAAGGCGTGCGCGAGATCCTGGAAACCGGCGATGTCCGGGTGGACCCCGACGTCCTCCATCCGCTTCTCGATCACGGCCAGTTCGGCCAGCCCGGTGCGCAGCCCCTCCTCGTCGCGGACGACGCCCGCGTGCTCCGTCATCGTGTTGCGGACGGCGCGCTGAAGAGCGCGGACGTTCTCGGGCCCGTCCGCCGCGAGCAGCTCGTCCACCTCCGCCCGGGCCTCGGCGACCGCCCCGGCCGAACGGGGCTGCGCGGTCAGCGACTCGGAGTACGCGGCGGCCGCCCGTCCCGTGATACGGCCGTACACCAGCAGCTCGATCAGGCTGTTGCCGCCGAGCCGGTTGGCGCCGTGCAGACCGCTGGACGCCTCACCGATCGCGTACAGGCCGCGCACGTCGGTGCTGTGGTCCTCCGGGCGCACCCACACCCCGCCCATCGAGTAGTGGGCCGTGGGCGCCACCTCGACCGGGTCCCGGGTGATGTCCAGCATCTGCAGGTCCAGCAGCGTCTGGTACACCCGGGGGAGCCGGTCCATGATCGTCTGCCGGGGCAGGTGTGAGACGTCCAGCCACACCCCGCCGTTCTCCGTGCCGCGGCCCTCCTTGATCTCCGTGTAGGAGGCCAGCGCGACCCGGTCCCGGGTGGACAGTTCCATGCGCTCGGGGTCGTAGCGGCTCATGTACCGCTCGCCGAGCGCGTTGCGCAGGATGCCGCCCTCGCCGCGCGCGGCCTCGCTGACGAGCGTGCCGGCCGCGTTCTCCGGCTCGATGATCCCGGACGGGTGGAACTGCACCAGCTCCGGGTCGCGCAGCCGCGCCCCCGCCTCCACGGCGAGCCGGAAGGAGTCCCCGGTGTTCTCGTCCCGCCGCGACGACGTGCGCCGCCAGATCCGCGTGTGCCCGCCCGCCGCGAGGATCACCGCGTCCGCGTGCACCCGGTAGCGCGTGCCGTCCTTCAGGTCGAAGCCGTACGCCCCGAACACCGCGCCCTCGTGGGTGAGGATCCGCGTGATGTACACGCCCTCCAGCACCGGTACCCGCAGTTGTTCCGCGCGCCGCACGAGGGTGCGCTGGATCTCCAGGCCCGTGTAGTCGCCGGCGAAGGCGGTGCGGCGGAACGTGTGCGCGCCGAAGAAGCGCTGCGAGATACGGCCGTCGTGCTCCCGCGCGAAGGCCATGCCGTAGCGCTCCAGGTCGTCGATGCCCCGGGCGGCGCCCCGGGTGACGATCTCGGTGGTGCGGGGGTCGCCCAGCAGGTAGCTCTCCTTGAGCGTGTCCGCCGCGTGCTGCTGCCAGGTGTCCTCGGGGTCCATCGTGGCCAGGGCCGCGTTGATGCCGCCGGCGGCGAGGGAGGTGTGCGCGTCGTCCTTGGGGCGCTTGCCGACCGCGAGGACGTCGACACCGGCCTCGGCCAGTTCGACGGACGCCCGCAGGCCGGCCCCGCCGGTGCCGATGACCAGCACCGTGGTGGAAAGGCGTTGTTCGGTGGCAGCCACGATTGCTCCGATCGTCGAGGTGACTCACCGACTACGACCGGACGGCCGCACGGGGTGTGACACCACCTCGACGGCGCACGCGTACCTTCCAGCATGCGCCGCGTCCGGGAGGCGGGCGACCCGGCGCGGACGCGGCCGTACCCGCCGTACGTTCGACCGGACGGCGGGTACGCCGGCGCGCTCACTCCGGCAGCGGGGCGGGCGCGGCGATCCGCCGCGCCGTGGTCACCACCGTCGGCACGGTCGTCACCGTCACGTCCCCCGTGATCAGCCGCTGCACCGGGCAGCGCCCGGCGACCTTCAGCAGCCGCTCCACCTGCGTCGGGTCGCGCTCACCGGTCAGCCGGACGTGCTTGACGATCTGCCCGCGCGGCCCGAACCGCGCGTCGACGACGACATGGTCGAGCCCCCAGCCCTGCCGTGCCGCGTACGCGCGGACCGCCATCGACGTGCTGGAGGCGAGCGCCGCCGGCAGCAGCTCCCCGGGGTGGGTCCGGTGTCCGCGCCGAGCGGTTGGGGCTTGTCCGCGGTCAGCAGATGCGGTCCGACCGTGACGGTACGGGCCGGCCGCCCGCCCTCACGGACGGACACGGTGCGTCCGGTCATGATGTGGCCTCTCGGTGGGTCCTGTGGGTCGCCCACCAGACCGCGACGATGACCCGGATGTGACACGCGGCCGCGCCCCCGGGCGCCGGGGCCGGGCCGTCAGGCGGTCAGGGACGTCACGTACGGCGACAGCTTCTCCGGGTTCATCACCCACATGACGCGGTGGATGCCGTCCTCGGACGCGTCGACCGACAGCAGCGCCACGGGGTTCCCGCCGGCCGTGACGAGAACGGCGGGGCCGCCGTTCGCCTCCACCCACCGGGTCTCCGCGGGCGGCCAGAAGCGCGGCGCGAACGCGGCCAGGTACTTCGAGACGCGCAGGCGCCCGACGACCGGGATGCGCGAGGCGCCGCGGATCCCGCCGCCGTCGGCGTAACTCACCACGTCGGCGGCCAGCACGTTCTCCAGCACCCGCATGTCGCCGGTCTGCGCCGCCGCGAGGAACACCTCCAGCAGCCGCCGGTGGTCGGCCGGACTGACCGGCTCCTTGCGCTCGGCCGACAGATGCTTGCGGGCTCGGCTCACCAGCTGCCGGGTGTTCGGCTCGCTCGTCTCGAGGATCTCCGCGACCTGCTTGTACGGGTAGTCGAACGCCTCCCGCAGCACGTACGCGGCCCGCTCCACCGGGTTCAGCTTCTCCAGCAGGAGCAGCACCGCCATCTCCAGCGCCTCGGCGCGCTCCGCGCCCAGCTGGGGGTCGTGCCGGGTGTCGACCGGCTCGGGCAGCCACGGCCCGACGTACGACTCGCGCCGCACGCGCGCGGACTGCGCCACGTTGATGGCGAGGCGCGCCGTGATCGTGGTGAGGAAGGCGGCCGGTTCCTTGACGCCGGAGCGGTCGGTGTTCTGCCACCGCACCCAGGTCTCCTGAAGGACGTCCTCCGCCTCCGCGGCACTGCCGAGCACCCGGTACGCGATCCCGAACAGCTGCGGACGGGCCGCGAGGAAATCCTCCGTCGCCCGGTCCAGGGATTCGGATGCGTCCCGAACGTCCATGGTCGCCCCTTCCGGCTCCGCGATCACCATGCTACAAGCCGCCTTCGTCCTGCGCGTCCGGGAGCGGGGCGGGTCCACGGCCCCCGTCCGCTCGGGGAACGGCGGGCCCGCCCGGCTCCCGGATCAGCTCTCCCGTCCGTACCGGGCACGGGCCTCGGCGACCGCTTCCGGGGGCACCGCGCCCGTCCGGGCCGGCCGGTCCAGGGCCGCCACCGCGATCGACGCCGGGTCGACGCCGAAGTGGCGACGGACCGCCTCGCGGGTGTCGCTCAGGCCGAAACCGTCCGTGCCGAGGGACGCGTAGTCGTGCTCGACCCACTGGCCGATCTGGTCCGGGACCTGCCGCATCCAGCCGCTGACAGCCAGCACGGGACCGGGCGCCCCGGCGAGCGCCCGCGTCACGTACGGGACGCGCCCGGGCGGCCGCCCGTCCCGTCGCCGGGACGTCCCACCGCTCACCCGTACGACCGGGCCGGACGGGGCCCTGTGACAGGCGGGGGAGTGACGCTCGTTACACCCCCGGCCGCCGAAGACGAGTGCTGTCACAGATCACCGTGCTGTCCGGTCGGTGGGAGGAACACGACCGCGTCGACCGAGTGACAGGAGAGGACGAACGATGAGTGGCTCGGGTCCGCACGACCTTCCCCGGCCCGTGACAGCACCGCCGGGGGCCGCCCCGCGGTGGTGTCCCCCCGCCTGCCTCACGGGGGTCCTGCGGTGAGCACCGTCGCATTCGTCAACGTCGCCCTGCGCGGCCACATCAACCCGACGCTGCCGGTCGTCGCCGAGCTGGTGCGCCGCGGGCACACCGTCACCTACCACACGACCGCCGCGTTCGAGCCGGACGTGGCCGCCGCCGGCGCCACCGTGTTCCGCTACCCCGGCGACGGCCCGCCCCTCGCCGGTCCGCCGACGCCCGTCACCCTGCTGGAACAGCTCGCCCGCACCGCCCTGGAGACGCTGCCGTCCGTGCTGTCCGACCTGCGGCTCACCCGGCCCGACGTGCTCGTGCACGGCGCCGCGTGCCCCTGGGGGCCGGTCACCGCGGCCGAACTCGGCGTGCCCGCGGTGTCGTTGTTCACCACCATGGCGTTCGGCCGCCGGGTGCCCAGTCCCGCCCGCGCCTCCCGGACCCTGCTGGCCGAGGCGCTCACGCGCCCCCGCAGCCTCCTCGGCTACCTCCGCGCACGCCTGCTGCTCGCCCGCCGGTACCGCACCCGGGGGCTGCCCCTCGTCGACCTGGTGAACGCGCGTCAGCCGCTCAACCTGGTCTTCACCTCCCGCGCCTTCCAGCCCGAGGCCGCCTCCTTCGACCGCGCGTACCGGTTCATCGGCCCCAGCGTCGGCGCCCGGCCGAGCGACCCGGCGTTCCCGTTCGACACGCTTCGGCCGCCCGTGCTGTACGTCTCCCTGGGCACGGTGTTCGACGCCGGCCCGTCGGTGCTGCGGAGCTTCGTCGCCGCCCTGGCACCGCTCGGCGGCACCGTCGTCGTCGCCACCGGAGGCACCGACCCCGCCGCGCTCGGCGCGCTCCCGGACAACGTGGTCGCGCGTCGGTTCGTCCCGCAGCCCGAACTGCTTTCCCGTGCCGCGCTGTTCGTGACGCACGGGGGGATGAACAGCGTCAACGAGGCGCTGTACGCGGGCGTCCCCGTCCTGGTCGTCCCGCAGGGCGCCGACCAGCCCCAGGTGGCGCGCAGGGTCACGGAACTCGGCGCCGGCCTGACCGTACGCCCGGCGGACGCCACCGAGGCCGCCGTGCACGCCCTGGCCCGCCGCCTGCTCACCGAGCCCCGCTTCCGCGAGGCGGCCTCGGCCCTGCGCGTCGAACAGCGTCGGGCGGGCGGACACCTCCGCGCCGCCGACGAGATCGAGGCCCTCCTGCGCCGCACCGGACGCCACGAGAAGCGGGAGGCCTGAGCCATGTCGTCCGTCGTCGTCGCCCTCGTGCTCCTCGCCGGGCTGTCCGAGGCAGCCGGGCGCATCCTGCCCCTGGTCGCCCGCCGCCACCTGGTGTCGCCGCCCGTCGTGGCGGGGCTGCTGCTCACGGGCACCGCCGTCGAGAGCGCCGTCGTCGCCCTGTGGCCGCTGACGGCGTTCACCCTCGCGGAACTGCTGCCGTACGCCACCGCCTCCGGGGCCGTGCCCGGCTGGACCGCGGGACAGGTCGCCCCCATGCTGCTCGGCGCCGTCATCGCGTTCCCGCTGCTCGGCCCCGCGCTCCACCTGATGCTGCTGACCGGGGTCGGCGCCGGACTGGTCGGTCCCGTCGCCGCCGCGAGCGGCGTGGGCGGCTGGTCCGCCGCGGGCTGCGTGGCCGCCGCCGGGGTGGGGCTCGCCGCCGCCGTCGAGGCCGTACGACGCCTCGTCAGCCGGATCGGCACCACCGGGACACGGAGGCGGACGGCGTGACCTGGTTCCCGCTCGTCGCCCTCGTCCTGGGCCCCGTCCTCCTCGTCGAGGCGCTGCTCGCCCGCTACGAGGTGATGCTCTACACCGCGGGCTGGCGCACCCCCGCGGCCGACCTCCCGCCCGGCGTCCCCTACGCCCGCGGCGCCGACCCCGACCGCCCGCCCGCGGCGTACCTCGTCTACCTCGACGGCATCGGCAAGCGGCGCTTCACCGACACCCGCGACGGCGGACAGCTCGTCAAGGCGCTCATCGCCGCCGCGCCCGACCTGCGGGTGCTGGGACAGGTGCAGCCGTACTCGCCGCTGGCCGCGCCGCTCGCCGACCGGCCGGTGTGGGTGCGGATCCGCCGGCACGCCGGGCTGCTGCTGTTCCTGCACAACGTCATGCAGATCTTCGTCGCCGCCGACCGCCGCTACCGCCCCCTCTACAACCGCGCCGTCGGCGCCCAGATCGCCGGCCAGCTGCGACGCGCCGGGTACCGGCAGGACAGCGGCATCCCGGTCGTGCTGCTCAGCTACAGCGGCGGCGCGCAGGTCGCCACCGGCGCGGTCCCCGAACTCTACGCCCGGCTCGGCGCGCCGCTGCTGCTGATCACGCTCGGCGGCTTCCACAACGGCGCCAACGACCTCACCCACGCCCTGCACCTGCACCAGCTCACCAGCGCCCACGACCGGATCGAACGGGTCGGCACCTGGCTCTTCCCGCAGCGGTGGCGGCTGCTGCGCGGCAGCGGCTGGAACCGGGCCCGGCGCGCGGGGAAGGTCACCGTGCACCGCATGGACCCCGCCACCCACCTGGGCCGCCGCAGCTACATCAGCCCGCACTCCCACCGGCCCGACGGCCGCACCCACCTGGAACACACCACCGACACCGTGCTCGCGCTCGTCCGCACGGTCACCGCGGCCGACGCCCCGCCCTGAGCCGAGGGGCCGGCGGACGGCCGGCGGGAAAAGGAACGGCCAAGGCACTCGGCCGCCGCCCCCGCCTGTGTTTCCATGCGGTGTCGGCGCATTGACCGTGCGTCAACACCGCATCCGCAGACAGGAGAAGGCATGCCGCAAGGAACCGGACGCCCCGCCCGCACCGCCCGTGTCGCCGCCGTCCTCGTCGCCGCCGTCCTGTCGCTGACCGCGGCCCCGGCCACGGCGGCGGAGGACACCTCCCCGGCCGCCCCGTCCGGCTCCCGCGCCCCCGCCGTGCCGCTCCGCGTGGCGACGTACAACATCCACGCGGGTGCGGGGGAGGACCAGGTCTTCGACCTCGACCGCACCGCCGCCGCCCTGCGCGACCTGCGCGCCGACGTCATCGGGCTGCAGGAGGTCGACGTCCGCTGGGGCGAGCGCAGCGACTTCACCGACGAGGCCCGCGCGCTCGCCGAGAAGCTCCGCATGCGGGTCTTCTTCGCGCCGATCTACGACCTCGCCCCGGCCGCCGAGGGCGCCGAGCGCCGGCGGTACGGCGTGGCCGTGCTCAGCCGCCACCCCGTGCTGCACGCCGAGAACCACGAGATCACCCGCCTGTCCACCCAGACCCCCGACCCGGTGCCCGCCCCCGCGCCCGGCTTCGCCGAGATCGTGATCCGCGTGAAGGGCGTCCGGACGCACGTCTACTCCACCCACCTGGACTACCGCGCCGACCCGTCGATCCGCGCCGCCCAGGTCGACGACATGCTCGGCATCCTCGCGGACGACCGGGGACCGAGCGTCCTGGTCGGCGACTTCAACGCCGAGCCGTCCGCACCCGAGTTGGCGCCCCTGTGGCACACCCTGCGCGACGCGGCGCCGGACGCCGGCCTCACCTATCCGGCGATCGCACCGCAGAAGCGCATCGACCTGATCACCGTGTCGGACGGGATCACCGTGACCGGCGCCCGCACCCACGCCGCCGACGCGTCGGACCACCGGCCGGTCGTCGCCGACCTGCGGCTGCCCCGCGGAGGCCGCTGAGCCCTCCTCACCCCGGCGGGGCGCCCGGTGAGCCGCCCTGGAGCCGTTCCAGGTCCGACGGACGGACCTGGATCGCCACCACCGCGACCAGGGCGGCGAGCCCGGCGAAGACGGCCGCCGTGATGAACGCTGCGGACACGCCCGAGGTGAGGACCTCGGCGCCGAACACCCCCGGCAGTTCGCCCGTGCGCTGGAACTCCAGCCGCTCGGCGGGGGACGCCTGTTCCAGGAAGCGCGGCACCTGCTTCTCCGCCTCGTTCCTGCTCGCCGTGCCGTACACGGTCACCAGGATCGACAGGCCCAGCGAGCCGCCCACCTGCTGCGTGGCGTTGAGCAGACCGGACGCGGCGCCGGTCTCCTGCACGGGCACGTTGGACAGCGCCATGAGGGTCAACGACACGAACTCCATGCCCATGCCGAAGCTGAACACCAGCATCGGCCCGAGCACACTGCCCGCGTAGGTGGAGTGCACGTCGGTCAGCGTCAGCCACCCCAGGCCCGCCGCCGCGAACAGACCGCCCGCCACCATGAACGGTTTCGGCCCGTACACCGGCAGGAACCGTGAGGCCAGTCCGGCGCCGACCGCGATGACCGCGCTCACCGGCAGGAAGGCGAGCCCCGCCCTGAGGGGGCTGAACCCCAGCACGTTCTGCACGAACAGCGTCAGGAAGAAGAACATGCCGAACAGCGCCGCCGCCAGGCACAGCATGATCCCGTACGTGCCCGCTCTGTTGCGGTCCGCGAACATGTGCAGCGGGGTGATGGGCTGCCGCGTCCGCCGTTCCACCATGACGAACAACACCAGCACGACCACCGCCGCCGCGAACGACGCCAGCGTCAGCGGATCCCGCCAGCCGTCCTGCGCGGCCCGGATGAAGCCGTACACCAGCAGCACCATGCCGGCCGTGGAGGTCAGCGCGCCGGTCACGTCGAAGCGGCCCGGACGGCGCTCGGACTCCTTGATGTAGCGCGGCGTGGCGAGGGCGATGAGCAGGCCGATGGGCACGTTGACGAACAGCACCCACCGCCAGTTCAGCCACTCCACGAGGATGCCTCCGGCCAGCAGCCCGATCGCGCCGCCGCCCGCCGACACGGCCGCGAACACCCCGAACGCGCGGTTGCGTTCCGGCCCTTCGCGGAAGGTCGTGCTGATGAGCGCCAGCGACGTCGGGGAGGCGATCGCGCCGCCCACGCCCTGCAGCGCACGCGCCGCCAGCAGTTGACCCGCGTTCTGCGCGAGCCCGCCGAGCAGCGACGCCAGCACGAACAGCAGTACACCGAAGATGAACACCCGCCGCCTGCCGAGGATGTCACCGGCCCGGCCGCCCAGCAGCAACAGGCCGCCGAACGTGAGGGTGTAGGCGTTGACCACCCAGGACAGACTGGCGGTCGAGAAGTCGAGGGAGCGCTGGATGTGCGGCAGCGCGATGTTCACGATGGTGATGTCCAGCACCACCATCAGCTGGCACGAGGCGATGACGAACAGGGCCATCGCGTTGCCGCCGCCGCGGCCGCCCCGTGCGTCCTCCTGGGTGGAGGCCGGTCGCGGACTGCTGGTCATATCGGGTCGCCCCTCCGGGAGTCCACCGTTCGACCGTACGCGCGCCCCTCACCGCCCACCACTCGATCAACGACGCCCCGGGAGGTAGCGCCTGCACCACCTCGAGCCGGTGGCTGGCTGGATGGGCGGCGGCCCGCCGCCGCCCTAGCGTCGGAACGTCCCGAGGAACCACACCCGGAAGGCCTTCCGACCATGCCCCTGATCCCCGACGGCATCGCCGTCGCCCTCGAGCGCGTACGCAGGACGTACGGCGGCGACCGGCCCGTCGTGGCGCTCGACGACGTGAGCGCCGTGTTCCCGCGCGGGACGGCGACCGCCGTGATGGGGCCCTCCGGGTCCGGGAAGAGCACCCTGCTGCACTGCGCGGCCGGACTCGACCGGCCGGACTCCGGGCGGGTGCGGATCGGCGCCACCGACCTGTCGTCCCTGTCCGAGAAGAAGCTCACCGAACTGCGGCGCGCCCGCGTCGGCTTCGTCTTCCAGGCCTTCAACCTGGTCGGCGCGCTGAACGTGGAGCAGAACATCCTGCTGCCGTCCCGGCTCGCCGGCCTGCGCCCCGACCCCGCCTGGGTCGAGGAGGTCGTCCGCCGCGTCGGACTCGGCGACCGGCTGCGGCACCGGCCCGCCCAGCTCTCCGGCGGCCAGCAGCAGCGCGTCGCGATCGCCCGCGCGCTGGTCACCCGCCCCGAGGTGATCTTCTGCGACGAACCCACCGGCGCCCTCGACACCCGCTCCGCCGCGGCCGTCCTGGACCTGCTCCGGTCCGCGGTCGACGCGTACGGCCAGACCGTCGTCATGGTCACCCACGACCCGGTCGCCGCGTCCTACGCCGACCGCGTCCTGATCCTCGCCGACGGGCGGATCGTCCGCGACATGGAACGCTCCGGCGCCGAGCGGATCGCCGAACAGCTCGCCCTGCCGGGCCACCGCACGCCCGCCGCGACCCGGGAGGGCTGACGCGTGTTCCGGCTGGCAGCGCAGACGCTGCGCCACCGCACGGGCGGCTTCCTCGCCACGTTCGCCGCCCTCGCCGCGGGTGTCACCGTCCTCATGACCTGCGCCCTCCTCGTCGAGTCCGGGTGGCGTCACCAGGGCGACCCGCACCGCTACGGCGCGGCCGTCGCCGTGGTCGCCGACCGCGACCTGACCGTCGACGGACCGACGGTGTTCGGCGAGACCGAGCGCACGACCGTCCTGCTGCCCGAGCGGGGCAGCGTTCCCGAGAAGGTGGCCGGGGACCTGGCCGACGTTCCCGGTGTCGAACGCGCCGTGGGGGACAGGCGGCTCGTCGTCACCACGACGGCGGCCCCCCGGCTGCCCACCACGGGCCACGGCTGGTCGAGCACCGCCCTCGCCCCGCATCGGCTGGTGTCCGGACGGCCCCCGCGCTCCGACGGGGAGATCGCCGTCGACGCCCGCCTCGCCGGTCCCACGGGCCTCGTCCCCGGCGCCACCACCCAGGTGGTCACCGGCGGGGTGAGCCGTACGTACGAGGTGAGCGGCGTGGTCGGCGCGGACGGCGCGGCGAGCGGGCGGGCGGCGCTGTTCTTCACCGACGCGCACGCCGCCGCCCTCGACCCGCACCCCGGCCGCTTCGACGCCGTCGGCGTGCTCACCGCGCCGGACGCCGACCGGGACGCCGTCCTCGCCGAAGTGCGCCGGATCGCGGACACCGCCGGCGCCACGGCCTACACCGGCGACGACCGCGGACTCGCCGCCGAACCGGAGAGCGCCGCCGCCCGCTCCCTCGCCCTCGGCGCCGGAGCCGCCTTCGCCGGGTACGCGGCGGCCGTCGTCGGCTTCGTCGTCGCTGGCACCGTCGGGCTGTCCGTACGGCACCGGCGCCGCGACCTCGCCCTGCTGCGCGCCGTCGCCGCCACCCCCGGCCAGGTGCGGTCGATGCTCCTCGCCGAGGTCGGGCTGCTCGCCCTGCTCGCCGGCGCCGTGGGCGTCCCCGCCGGACTGCTCGCCTCCCGCCGGGTCCGCGACGCGCTCGTCCCCCGCGGCTTCCTCCCCGACGACTTCACCGTCCAGGGCGGCGCCCTGTCCGCCGCGGCCGTCGTCGTGACCGTCGCCGCCGTCGCCCTGCTCTCCGCCTGGATCGCCGCGCTGCGCGTCACCCGCATCCGGCCCACCGAGGCGCTCGGCGAGACGGCCGTGGAACCCGCCACCGGCGGCAGGGTACGCCTGGTCTGCGGACTGGCCTGCGTGGCCGGGGCACTCTCCCTGACCGTGCTCACCGGCGCCACCGACGGGCAGACCGCGCTGGGTGCCGCCATGGGGATGCTGTACCTCTTCGTCCTGGGCGTCGCTCTGCTCGCGCCCTGGATCAACCAGACCGCGGCCCGGCTGCTCGGGCCCGTGCTGCGCACCGTGTGGGGCGACAGCGGCTACCTCGCCGCCGCCAACCTGCGCGCCCATGCCCGCGGGACGGTCGCGGTCCTCACCGCGCTCGTACTGTCCGTGGGGCTCGGCGGCACGGTGTGGTTCCTCCAGGGCAACCTGGAGCGGCAGGCCGCGGTGCAGAGCCGCGAGGGCGTCCTCGCCGGGTACGCGCTGACCTCCGGCGCGGGACTGCCCGCCTCCGCCGCGGCCGAGGCGCGCCGCGTCCCCGGGGTGGTCGCGGCGACCGGCGTGCGCCGCACCTCCGTCGTCGTGCCCGACCGGCTCGAACCGCAGACCGTCCCCGCGCAGGGCATCGACCCCCTGGGCGCGGACCGCACCCTGGACCTGAAGGTCCGCTCCGGCAGCCTCGACGCCCTCCGCGAGGGTACCGTCGCGGTCTCCACGGCCCGCGCGGACGCCGCCGGCTGGCGGCTGGGGGGCGAGGCACGCCTGTGGCTCGGCGACGGCACACCCGTCACCCTGCGCGTCGTCGCCGTGTACGAGCGCGGCTGGGGCTTCGGCGACGTCACCCTGCACCGGCGCACCCTCGACGGCCACACCGTCACCGGCCTCGACGACCGGGTGCTGATCCGGACCGCCCCGGACTTCGGCGATGAGGACGCCCTCGCCGAGCTGGCCCGACGCTACCCCGGCGGCCAGGTGACGGACACGGACCGCCTGACCGGCGAACTCGCCGAGGACGTGGCGGTGAGCGGCTGGCTCAACAAGATGCTCGTCACCGTCCTGGTCGGCTACGCCGTCCTGGCCGCCGCCAACACCCTGGTCATGGCCGCCCTCGCCCGCACCCGGGAACTGTCCCTGCTCCGCCTGGTCGGCGTCACCCGGGGCCAGGTCAAGCGGATGGTCCACGCCGAACAGGCGGGTCTGCTGGGCGTGGCCCTCCTGATCGGCGCGGCGATCGCGGCGGTCACCCTCACGACGATCGTCCGGGCGGTCACCGGGGCCGCGGTGCCCCATGTCCCGGCCGCGGGCTGGGCGGTGCTTCTCGGCGGCACGTCGGCGCTGGCACTGCTGGCGACGATGGTTCCGGTGACCCACGTCCTGCGGACGGCTCCGGTCGAGGGGATGGGGGTGCGGGAGTGAAAGGGCTGGAGCCTCCGCCGCGCTTGCCGGTCCGGGGACGCCGGTCGGGTCCGACGTGGCTGCTGGTCCGGGCGCGCCTGTGGACGTCGGCGTGGCTGCGGGTCCCGGCAAGCCGGCTGACTCCGGTGGGCTCCCACCAGTTCTGGAGCGTCTGCCGGCGCCAGGGTGCCTCTCGCGTCTCGCGTCGGCCGTCACCGGCACGCCGGGGGCCTGAAGTAACGGACGGCTCCGGCGGCCCGCGTGCCTCCGGCTTGGCTGCGTCTGCCCCGGCCGCCCGTGCCTGGGTGTCCGTCGGCGGCAGGCTGGCGCATCCGGGGTTGAGCGTTGGCTCTGGCACGTCCGGCGTCCAGGGCGCTTCCGGGGTGGCTGCCTCTGACCCGGCCGCCCGTCCCCGCGTGCCCGTCGGCGGCCCGCCGGCGCATCCCGGGGTGAGCGTCGGCGCCGGCACGTCCGGTGTCCCGGGTGCTTCCGGCTCGCCGGTCGGTCTCGGCTCGCCCGCCGCGTCGCGCGTGCCGGACGGCCACGGCGCGCCGGTCAGGTCTCGCGCCTCTGCCGGTTCCGGGTGGCGGGCCCGTTCGGGCGGGTCGACCGGCCACGGCGCGTCGACCGGCTTCGGCGCGTCGGCCGCCTCTCGTACGTCCGCAGGAGCCGGCGGGCCGGCCGGGTCTCCGGCGACCGCCGGCTCCCGGACGCCCGCCGGCGTGGGCGCGCCCGTGCCCGCCCGCTCCCGTGCCCGCACCCGGCCCGCCGCCTCCACCCCCGCCCCCGGTGTCCCGTACAGCGGGCGGCCGAGCCGGTCGCCGGCTCCGCGTTCTATCCTCCGTGGCGGGGAGGTGCGGATGGTGGTGAGCCATGACCGCCCGGCGGGTGTGCGCCTGGGCGTGGCCGTTCGTGCCCGGAACGCGCTGGACGCGTTGGAGCATCTGGTCGGGGGACTGGGCACCGCCCTGCTCGCCCTGCTCACCACGCTGTGGCTGGCCCTCACCGCGGCGGCCTGCTTCGTCGGCGTGGGCCTCCGGCTGCTGCCGTCCGCCCTGCACGCGGTGCGCGCGGTCGCCGACCGCGAGCGCGGCAGGCTCTCCCGCTGGGGCCCGGAGATCGTCGGTCCCGCGCCGCCCCCGGACGGGCTGCGGGCGATGCTCGGCGACCGCGCCGTCCGCCGCGAGGTCCGCTGGGTGGTCACCCACGCGCTCCTCGGCCTGTTCCTCGGGCTGGTCGGGGCGACGCTGCCGCTGAGCGCCGCCCACGACGTCACCTTCCCGCTGTACTGGCGCGCCCTGCCGGAGAGCGAGTCCGCCTCCGCGGTGGGCTGGTGGACCGTGCACGACTGGCCCGGGGCCATGGCGGTGAGCGGCGTCGGCATGGCCCTCGTCGGCGTCGTCGTGCTGTGTGCGCCCGCCCTCGCCCGGCTGCAGGCCTGGCCCGGACGCCGTCTGCTCAGCCCCGACCCCGGCACCGACCTCGTCCTGCGGGTCGCCGAGCTGACGGCCACCCGCGCCGCCGCCCTGGACGCCCACGTCACCGAACTCCGCCGTGTGGAGCGGGCGTTGCACGACGGCACGCAGAACCGCATCGTCGCCGTCACCATGCTGCTCGGAGCCGCCCGGCGCGCCCTCGCCCGTGACCCCGAGGAGGCCGCGGCCGTCCTGGACCGCGCCCAGGACGCCGCCGAGCAGGCGCTCACCGAACTGAGGGCGGTCGTCCGCAGCATCCTCCCGCCGGTCCTCGCCGACCGCAGCCTGCCCGACGCCCTCACCGCGCTCGCGGCCGGCTGCCCGGTGCCGTGCCGGGTCGACGCCGACATGCCCGGGCGGTGCCCGGCGGCGGTCGAGGCGACGGCGTACTTCGCGGTCGCCGAGGCCCTCACCAACATCGCCCGGCACAGCGGCGCGAGCGAGGCGCGGGTCGCCGTCCGCGCGGCCGGCGGGCTGCTGCACGTGGAGGTCCGCGACGACGGCCACGGCGGC
This sequence comes from Streptomyces althioticus, assembly GCA_014649355.1. Taxonomy (GTDB): domain Bacteria; phylum Actinomycetota; class Actinomycetes; order Streptomycetales; family Streptomycetaceae; genus Streptomyces; species Streptomyces althioticus. Next base: position 475,146 of record BMSW01000002.1, on the reverse strand, counting down.
GCCGACGAGCACGGCGGCACCGGCCTCACCGGCATCCGCCGCCGCGTCGAGGCCCACGACGGAACACTGGAGCTGGCCAGCCCTGCCGGCGGCCCCACCACCCTGAAGGTGACCCTGCCATGCGGATCGTGATCGCCGAGGACGACGCCCTGCTGCGCGAGGGGCTGGCGCTGCTGCTGCGCGCCGAGTCCCTGGACGTGGTGGCGACGGCGGAGGACCCCGCCGCGTTCCTCGACGCCGTCGACGCGGAACGTCCGGACGTCGCCATCGTCGACGTACGGATGCCGCCCACGCACACCGACGAGGGCATCACCGCCGCCGTGGAGGCGCGGCGGCGCCTGCCCGGCCTCGCGGTGCTCGTTCTGTCCGCGTACGTCGAGCAGGCCTTCGCCACCGATCTGCTCGCGCAGGGCAGTGCCCGGCTCGGTTATCTGCTGAAGGAGCGGGTGGGGCGGGTCGAGGAGTTCCTGGAGGCGCTGCACCGGGTGGCGGACGGCGGCACCGCCATCGACCCGGAGGTCGTCGCCCAACTGCTCACCCGCAGCAGGCCGGACACCCGCCTGGAGCGGCTCAGCCCCCGCGAGCGGGACGTGCTCGCGCTGATGGCGGAGGGCCTGGGCAACGGGGCCATCGCGGAACGCCTCGTGGTCAGCGACGGCGCCGTGCACAAGCACATCCGCAACATCTTCGCCAAGCTCGACCTACCCCCCACGGACCGCACGGACCGCCGAGTGGCAGCAGTCCTCCACTTCCTGGAAAACGCCTAGAGACGCGTCACACCCACCCCCTCAGGGGCGCGGGGAACTGCGCGACCGGCCACACACCACCCGCACCTCGAAATGATGCCGTACCCCCGTGAGGCCTCCCCCCGACCTGGGTACACGGGACACCTGTGCCACAACCGCAGCGTGTGCAGCGAATGAGGTGGACCACATGACCTCCGGCTTCGGCTTCGGCCCTTCCCCCTTCGAGGGCTTCGACGACCTTTTCGCCCGTTTCTTCGGGCAGAGCCCGGTCTCCACCCGGCGGCCACGCCAGGTGGACGTCGGCAGCCTCCTTTCCGAACGGGCCCGTGAGCTCGTCGTCAGGGCCCGCGGTATCGCCGCCGCGGAGAAGGCCGAGGAACTGGACTCACGGCACCTGCTGGCCGCCGCCCTCGACGTGGACACCACCCTCCGCATGCTCACCGAGGCCGGCGTCGACGTGGACCGGCTCCGTGAGCGCCTCGGCACCGGCCCCGCACTGGCCGCCGACTCGGCCCAGGCGGGTCCGGAGGAGCTGTCCCCGTCCGCGAAGCGGGCGCTGCTGGACGCCTACCAGCTCTCGCGGCGGCTGGGCACCTCCTACATCGGCCCCGAGCACATCGTGCAGGCCCTCGCCGACAACCCGGAGTCGTCGGCGGGACGCGCCCTGTACGAGGCGGCCGGCGGCCGGGCGGCGGACATCCAAGCGCCGAGCGCGTCGGGCGAGCAGCAGCGCAGGCCGAGCAGCACCCCGACGCTGGACGAGTTCGGCCGGGACCTGACCGAGCAGGCCCGGGCCGGCAAGCTCGACCCGGTGATCGGCCGGGACGAGGAGGTCGAGCAGACCATCGAGGTCCTCTCCCGGCGCAGCAAGAACAACCCCGTCCTCATCGGCGACCCCGGCGTCGGCAAGACCGCCATCGTCGAGGGCATCGCCCAGCGCATCACCGCCGGGGACGTGCCCGCCACGCTGGAGGGCAAGCGGCTGGTCTCGCTGGACCTGGCGGGCATGGTCGCGGGAACGAAGTACCGCGGCGAGTTCGAGGAACGGCTGAAGAAGCTGCTGGACGAGGTCGGCGAGCACGGCGACGAGCTCGTGCTGTTCCTGGACGAGCTGCACACCGTCGTGGGCGCCGGCGGGGGCGGCGAGGGCGCCATGGACGCCGGGAACATGCTCAAGCCCGCGCTCGCCCGCGGCGAACTGCACCTCATCGGCGCCACCACGGTCGACGAGTACCGCAAGCACATCGAGAAGGACGCCGCCCTCGAACGGCGCTTCGCCCCGATCCTGGTCGGCGAGCCGACCGTGGACGACACGGTGGAGATCCTGCGCGGTCTGCGCGACCGCTACGAGGCCCACCACCAGGTCCGCATCCTCGACGAGTCCCTCGTCGCCGCCGCCGAGCTGTCCGACCGCTACATCACCTCCCGGTTCCTCCCCGACAAGGCGATCGACCTGATCGACCAGGCCGCCGCGCGCGTCCGGCTGCGGGCGAAGAGCACCCCGGCCGACACCCAGGAAGTGGAGGACAAGCTCGCCGCGCTGCGACGCGAGAAGGACCAGGCGGTCGCCGAGGAGGACTACGACCGCGCCAAGAACCTCCGCGACACCATCAAGGAGACCGAGCAGGAGCTGGCGAGCGCACGCGACCAGACCCGGGACAGCACCGAGCCCAAGGTCACCCCGCAGGACATCGCCGAGGTCGTCTCCCGCACCACCGGCATCCCGGTCGCCCAGCTCACGCAGGAGGAACGCGAGCGGCTGATGCAGCTGGAGGAGCACCTCCACCAGCGGGTCGTCGGCCAGGACGAGGCCGTCACCGCCGTCGCCCGCGCGGTGCGCCGGGCCCGGGCCGGCATGGGCGACCCCAACCGGCCGGTGGGCTCCTTCCTCTTCCTCGGCCCCACCGGCGTCGGCAAGACCGAACTCGCCCGCGCGCTCGCCGCCGCGCTCTTCGGCGACGAGGACCGCATGGTCCGCTTCGACATGAGCGAGTTCCAGGAGAAGCACACCGTCTCCCGCCTGGTCGGCGCCCCGCCCGGGTACGTCGGCTACGAGGAGGCCGGCCAGCTCACCGAGAAGGTGCGCCGCCAGCCGTACACGGTGCTGCTCTTCGACGAGATAGAGAAGGCGCACCCGGACGTCTTCAACGCGCTGCTGCAGATCCTGGACGACGGCCGGCTCACCGACGCGCAGGGCCGCACCGTCGACTTCAAGAACACCGTGATCATCATGACGTCGAACATCGGCGCCGACCGCATCCTCGGTGCCGGCGTCGCCGACTACGCGAAGGTGCGCGAGTCGGTCATGCCGGTGCTGCAGCAGCACTTCCGCCCGGAGTTCCTCAACCGCATAGACGAGATCATCGTCTTCCGCGGACTGGAACGTACCGAGTTGCGGCAGATCGTCGACCTGCTGCTCGAGCACACCCGCCGCCGGCTGCACGCCCAGGACATCACCCTCGACATCACCGACGCCGCGGCCGACCTGCTGGCGGACATCGGGCATCAGCCCGAGTACGGCGCGCGGCCGCTGCGCCGCACCATCCAGCGCGAACTCGACGACCGTCTGGCCGACCTCCTGCTCTCCGGCGCGCTGAGCCCTGGCGACCGGGCCCGCGTCGACGCGGCCGACGGCAAGCTCACGATCGACGCCATGACCGACGGGTCGTGACGCCCCCGGAGGTGACGAAGGATGCAGCGGCACGAGTTCCTCGCCCGCGTACGTGAGCTGGGCGAGTACAACAGCCAGGAAGAGGCCGAGAAGGTCACCGAGGCGGTGCTCCGTGTGCTGGCCCAGCGGATCAGCCCGGGCGAGGTCGACGACCTCGCGTCCCAGCTCCCCGGGCCCCTGGGGAAATTCCTGAGCGAGGTGAAGCCGCAGCAGGCCGAGAGCTTCGGCATCGAGGAGTTCCACCGCAGGGTCGCCGAAGGCACCGGTGCCCGCCCCCGCACGGCCCAGTGGGACGCCAGCGCCGTCCTCACCACGGTGGCGATGGCAGTGAGCGGCGGAGAACTCAACCAGATCCTGAGCCAACTCCCGTCCAGCTACGCCACGTTGTTCGGCAAACCGGAACTCGCGGAGTAGCAACGCCCTTGAGGGGCAACAGCCTCAGGGGCGCGGGGAACTGCGCGATCAACCCCGTACAGCCCGCACCCGTCCCCCAACCGTCACCCGCCCTACTCGAAAAGCGCCCCCTGCTCCCCCTCGCGCGCCTTCCGCAATCGCCGGCTCCGCGCCCCCACCGCCATCGCGGTCACCGCCGCCGTCACGCCGAGGGCGGCCGGCACCATCCACCCCCGGTCGACGGCATGCCCGAGCAGATGGTCGAGGGAAAGCCGTCCGGGCCCGGCGACGGCCAGCCCCGCCGCCGTCAGCCCCAGCGACGCCGCGTACTCGAACCCGCCCTCCTGGTTGAAGAACCCGTTCGGCGTGTGCACCGCCGACGCGCCCGCCATCGCCCCGGCGGCGGCCGCACCCGCCGCCGGTGTGGCGAGCCCGAGCGCCAGCAGCAGCCCGCCCCCGGTCTCGGCGACACCCGCCGCCGCGGCGCTGACCTTGCCGGGCGCGTACCCGATGGAGTCCATGAACTGGCCGGTGCCCTCGATGCCGCCACCGCCGAACCAGCCGAACAGCTTCTGCGTGCCGTGCGCCGCGAGCACCCCGCCGGTTCCCAGCCGGAGCAGCAGCAGTCCCAGGTCACGCCGGTCGTAACAGGTCACGTCGTCTCCCCGTGAACGATGGTCCGGTCCGACCACCGTCGCACCGCCACTACGGGCCCGGCCCGTCGCCGACGCCGAACGGGTGACGCGGGTGGCGGGGCCTCACCACCGGTACGACCCTGGCAGACATGACCATTCAGATCACCCGCCTCAGCGACCCGGCCGTCCGCGCCTTCGTCACGGCCGTCAACAGCCACGACCGGGAGGGTTTCATGGCCCTGCTGGCGCCCGGCGCCACCATGGCGGACGACGGCACGGAACGGGACCTCGCCGACTGGACCGACCGGGAGATCTTCTCCTCGCGCGGTCACATGGAGGTCGAGAACGAGTCCGACGGCGGCCACCGCCTCATCGCCCGCTACAGCAACGACACCTACGGCGAGATGCGCACCACCTGGTCGTTCACCGTCGACGACGAGGGCCGCATCAGCCGCTTCGAGACCGGCCAGGCCTGACGCCCCGCCAGGCCCGTCCCCGGCGCCCGGCGGCACCTCACGGACGGGGACGGGCCGGGTCCGCGTCGTACGCCCGCCGTGCCTCCTCGACCCGGCCCAGGTTGGCCGTACCCCACTCGGTCAGGTGCGCGAAGAGCGGCGCCAGGCTGAGGCCCAGCTCGCTGATCTCGTACTCCACCCGGGGCGGCACCTCGGGGTGGTACGTGCGCACCACAAGACCGTCCCGCTCCAGCTGCCGCAGCCGCTGCGTCAGCACCTTCGGCGTGATGGTGCCGATGCGCCGCTCGAGCTCGACGAACCGCTGCCGCCCGTACGTGTGCAGCGCCCACAGCACCGGGGTCGTCCAGCGGCTGAACACGATGTCCACCACCGGGCTGACGGGGCAGGCGAATTCGGGTCCGCTCACCGTGGTCGTCGCCTGCTTCGTTCCGGCCATGCGCACCCCTTCGGGGAAGTCACTATCTCCTAGGTACCTACTATATTCAGGCTGTTAGCGTCCCCACCACACCGAGACGACAGGGGAGTTGTTCATGTTTGTGGTGACCGGGGCAACGGGGAACGTCGGCCGGGAGCTGGTGCGTTCCCTCGCGGAACACGGCGCGCGGGTGACGGCGACGTCGAGGGGGATCACGGCGGACCAAGTGCCGGACGGCGTACGGCCGGTGCGCGCCGACCTGACCGACGCCGGCAGTCTGCGCGAGGCGTTCGAGGGCGCGGACGCGCTGTTCCTGCAGAACGGGGGCGCCTCCGCGCATCTGATCGACCCGCAGGAGATCGTCGCCACGGCGAAGGCCGCCGGCGTCACCCGCATCGTGCTGCTGTCCTCGCAGGGTGTCGCCACCCGGCCCGGTTCCGCGTCCCACGGTGTCGTCGCACGCGCCGTCGAGGACGCCGTACGGGAGTCGGACGCGCACTGGACGATTCTGCGCCCGGGAGGGTTCCAGTCCAACTCCCTGGCGTGGGCGGGGGCGGTGCGTTCCGCGCGGACGGTCGCCGCGCCGTTCGGTGACGTAGGGCTGCCGCTGATCGACCCGGCGGACATCGCCGAGGTCGCCGCCGCCGTCCTGCGTGACGGAGCGCCGGGCGGGCGGGTGATCGAGCTGACCGGCCCCGCCCTCGTCACCCCGCGCGAGCAGGCCGCCGCGATCGGCGCGGCGCTCGGCGAGCCGGTGGGGTTCGTCGACCTGCCCCGCGCCGAGGCCCGGGAGCAGATGCTGCGGTTCATGCCCGAGGAGGTCGTCGACACGACGCTCGGCATCCTGGGCGAGCCGACCGAGGACGAACTCCGCACGGGCCTCGGCGTCGAGGACGTCCTCGGCCGTGAGCCCCGCGCCTTCGCCGACTGGGCCCGGCGGCACGCCGGCCTGTTCCGCTGACCGAACGGCCCGGACCGACCGACCGTTCCGTTACCCGCGGGTACGAAACGCCCTTCCCGTGAGGATCGGGTGACGGGATGGTCACGAATCTCGCCCACGCGCTGGTTGGCGCGTTCAAGCACCCCGCTCAGCTCGGGTTTCGCGGATCGGTTGGCTCCGACTTGGGCGGACGTTGTGGAGATCGGCCGTGCCACGGCGTCCGCCGCTCCCGCACACCATTGATCTGAACGCGACACATGGTCAGTCTTCTCGTCAGCCTCCGCGTCTCGTCACGCCGGAGGTCAACCCCCCACACCACCCTGACGAGGAGACCCCTCTTCATGACGCAACGGATGCGCACCGTCGCACTCAAAGTCACCGCCGCCGCCTGCGCGGTGACCGCCGCGAGCACGGCAGCCCTGCTCGGGGCTTCGTCCGCCCAGGCCCAGCCCGCCGAGGGCACGGTCTACGGCCTCGGCGCCGCAGGCGCCGTCAAGGGCAGCTACATCGTCCTCCTCGACGAGAAGACGACGTCCGCCGGCAAGAAGGAACTGGCCCAGGAGTACGGCGGCAAGCTCAGCCGGTCGTACGACGCGGCCCTGGAGGGCTTCTCCGCCGACGGTCTCAGCGCGACCGAGGCGAAGCGCCTCGCGGCCGACCCGGCCGTCGGCGCCGTCGTCGCCAACCGCACTTACCGCACCACCGCGACCCAGGACAACCCGCCCTCCTGGGGCCTGGACCGCATCGACCAGCAGGACACCGCGGGCGACAGCAAGTACACCTACCCCGACCAGGCGGGCGAGGGCGTCACCGCCTACGTCATCGACACCGGTGTGCGGATCACGCACGAGGACTTCGAGGGCCGCGCCAGCCACGGCTTCGACGCCGTCGACAACGACGACAGCGCCGACGACGGCAACGGCCACGGTACGCACGTCGCCGCCACCATCGCGGGCGCCGACCACGGCGTGGCCAAGAAGGCCAAGGTGGTCGCCGTGAGAGTCCTCGACGACAACGGCTCCGGCACGACCGAGCAGGTCGTCGCCGGCATCGACTGGGTCACCGAGAACCACGAGGGCCCGTCCGTCGCCAACATGAGCCTCGGCGGCGCCGCCGACCCGGCGCTCGACGCGGCCGTGCAGAAGGCCATAGCCTCCGGCGTCACCTTCGCGGTCGCCGCCGGCAACGAGTCCGCCGACGCCGGCCAGGGCTCGCCCGCCCGCGTGCCGGAGGCGCTCACCGTCGCGTCCAGCACCGAGGACGACGCCCAGTCGGACTTCTCCAACTTCGGCGAGTCCGTCGACCTGTACGCGCCCGGCTCCGACATCACCTCGGCCTGGAACGACAGCGACACCGGCACCAAGACCATCTCCGGCACCTCGATGGCCTCCCCGCACGTGGCCGGCGCCGCCGCCGTCTACCTGGCCGGACACCCCGACGCCGACCCGGCCGCCGTCGCCGCCGCGCTGACCGACGGAGCCACCGCCGACGCGATCGGCAACCCGAGCGCCGGCACGCCGAACAAGCTGCTCAAGGTCACCGAGTAGAACGCGGCACGTACAGGCGCGCCCGCCGGGCGCCGGGGCCACAGAGGAAACGGTTCCTCTGTGGCCCCCGTACGTCCCGAAATGGCGGCCCGTGTCCCCGGCGCGCCGGAGCGAGTGGCCCGGCTCACATGGCGTACGGCCTCCGCCGCGGACACGATGGTGATCGTCACCGGCAGGCTGAAGGGATCGACCATGTTCCGCAAGGTGCTCGTCGCCAACCGCGGCGAGATCGCGATCCGGGCGTTCCGCGCGGGCTACGAACTCGGTGCGCGCACCGTTGCCGTCTTCCCGTACGAGGACCGCAACTCGCTGCACCGACTGAAGGCCGACGAGGCCTACGAGATCGGCGAACCCGGGCACCCGGTCCGGGCCTATCTGTCCGTCGAGGAGATCGTGCGCGCGGCGCGCCGGGCCGGCGCCGACGCCGTCTACCCGGGGTACGGATTCCTGTCCGAGAACCCCGAGCTGGCCAAGGCCTGCGCGGACGCCGGCATCACCTTCGTCGGGCCCGACACCCGCATCCTGGAGCTGACCGGCAACAAGGCGCGCGCCGTGGCCGCCGCGCGGGAGGCGGGCGTCCCCGTCCTCGGCTCCTCCGCGCCCTCCACCGACGTCGACGAACTCGTGCGCGCCGCCGGCGAGATCGGCTTCCCGGTGTTCGTGAAGGCCGTCGCGGGAGGCGGCGGACGCGGCATGCGCAGGGTGGAGGACCCCTCCCAGCTGCGGGAGGCCGTCGAGGCCGCGTCCCGGGAGGCCGCCTCCGCGTTCGGCGACCCCACGGTGTTCCTGGAGAAGGCCGTCGTCGAGCCCCGCCACATCGAGGTGCAGATCCTCGCCGACGGGCAGGGCAACGTCATCCACCTCTACGAGCGGGACTGCTCCGTGCAGCGCCGCCACCAGAAGGTGATCGAGCTCGCCCCCGCGCCCAACCTCGACCCCGGGCTGCGCGACCGGATCTGCGCCGACGCCGTGAAGTTCGCCCGGCACATCGGCTACCGCAACGCCGGCACCGTGGAGTTCCTCCTCGACCGCGACGGCCACCACGTCTTCATCGAGATGAACCCGCGCATCCAGGTCGAGCACACGGTCACCGAGGAGGTCACCGACGTCGACCTGGTGCAGGCGCAGCTGCGCATCGCCGGCGGCGAGTCCCTCGCCGACCTCGGACTGTCGCAGGAGTCGGTCACCCTGCACGGCGCCGCGCTCCAGTGCCGCATCACCACCGAGGACCCGGCCAACGGCTTCCGGCCGGACACCGGCCGGATCAGCGCGTACCGCTCGCCCGGCGGCTCCGGCATCCGCCTCGACGGCGGAACCACCCACGCGGGCACGGAGATCAGCGCCCACTTCGACTCCATGCTGGTCAAGCTGACCTGCCGGGGCCGTGACTTCGCCACCGCCGTGGGCCGCGCCCGGCGCGCGGTCGCGGAGTTCCGCATCCGCGGCGTCGCCACCAACATCCCGTTCCTCCAGGCCGTGCTGGACGACCCCGACTTCCAGGCCGGGCGGGTCACCACCTCGTTCATCGAGCAGCGCCCGCAGCTGCTCACCTCGCGCCACTCCGCCGACCGCGGCACCAAGCTGCTCACCTACCTCGCCGACGTCACCGTGAACAAGCCGCACGGCGAGCGGCCGGAGCTGATCGACCCGCTGACCAAGCTGCCCCAGGCGCCCGTGGGGGAGCCGCCCGCCGGTTCCCGGCAGCGCCTCGCCGAGCTGGGCCCCGAGGGCTTCGCCCGTTGGCTGCGCGAGTCGCCGACCATCGGCGTCACCGACACCACCTTCCGCGACGCCCACCAGTCGCTGCTCGCGACCCGGGTCCGTACCAAGGACCTGCTCGCCGTCGCCCCCGTGGTCGCGCACACCCTGCCGGAGCTGCTGTCCCTCGAATGCTGGGGCGGCGCCACCTACGACGTCGCCCTGCGCTTCCTCGCCGAGGACCCGTGGGAGCGGCTCGCCGCACTGCGCGAGGCCGTGCCGAACATCTGCCTCCAGATGCTGCTGCGCGGCCGCAACACCGTCGGCTACACGCCGTACCCGACGGAGGTGACCGACGCCTTCGTGCAGGAGGCCGCCGCCACCGGCGTCGACGTCTTCCGCATCTTCGACGCGCTCAACGACGTCTCCCAGATGCGGCCCGCCATCGACGCCGTCCGCGCGACCGGCACGTCCGTGGCGGAGGTCGCCCTCTGCTACACCGCCGACCTGTCCGACCCCTCCGAGCGGCTCTACACGCTGGACTACTACCTGCGGCTCGCCGAGCAGATCGTCGAGGCGGGCGCGCACGTCCTGGCCGTGAAGGACATGGCGGGCCTGCTGCGGGCGCCCGCGGCGGCGACGCTGGTGTCGGCGCTGCGCCGTGAGTTCGACCTGCCGGTGCACCTGCACACCCATGACACCGCGGGCGGCCAGCTCGCCACCTATCTGGCCGCGATCCAGGCGGGCGCGGACGCGGTGGACGGCGCGGTGGCCTCCATGGCCGGCACCACCTCGCAGCCGTCGCTGTCGGCGCTGGTCGCCGCCACCGACCACTCCGAGCGGCCCACCGGCCTCGACCTCCAGGCGGTCGGCGACCTGGAGCCGTACTGGGAGAGCGTCCGCAAGGTCTACGCGCCGTTCGAGGCCGGCCTCGCCTCCCCGACCGGGCGCGTCTACCACCACGAGATCCCCGGCGGCCAGCTCTCCAACCTGCGCACGCAGGCCATCGCGCTGGGCCTCGGCGACCGCTTCGAGGACATCGAGGCCATGTACGCGGCCGCCGACCGGATGCTGGGGCACCTGGTGAAGGTCACCCCGTCGTCGAAGGTGGTCGGCGACCTCGCCCTGCACCTGGTGGGCGCGGGCGTGGACCCCCGCGAGTTCGAGGAGAACCCGGACCGCTTCGACATCCCCGACTCGGTCGTCGGCTTCCTGCGCGGCGAACTGGGCACCCCGCCCGGCGGCTGGCCGGAGCCCTTCCGTACGAAGGCGCTGCGCGGGCGCGGCGAGCCCAAGCCGGCCCCGGAACTGTCCGCCGAAGACCGCGAGGGCCTGGCGAAGGACCGGCGCCCGACCCTCAACCGGCTGCTGTTCCCCGCCCCGACGCGCGAGTTCGAGACGCACCGCCAGTCGTTCGGCGACACGAGCGTCCTGGACAGCAAGGACTTCTTCTACGGGCTGCGCCCGGGCAAGGAGTACGGCGTCGACCTCGACCCGGGCGTCCGGCTGCTGATCGAGCTGCAGGCGATCGGCGACGCGGACGAGCGCGGCATGCGCACGGTGATGGCCACCCTGAACGGCCAGCTGCGGCCGATCCAGGTGCGCGACCGCGCCGCGGCCTCCGACGTGCCGGTCACCGAGAAGGCCGACCGGGCGAACCCGGGCCATGTGGCGGCGCCCTTCGCGGGCGTGGTGACACTCGCGGTCGCCGAGGGGGACCAGGTCGAGGCCGGCGCCACGGTGGCCACCATCGAGGCGATGAAGATGGAGGCGGCCATCACGGCCCCGAAGTCCGGCACGGTGTCCCGGCTCGCGATCAACCGCATCCAGCAGGTGGAGGGCGGCGACCTCCTGGTCGAACTCGCCTGACCAGCCTGTAGGTCATGCCTCGGGCATATGCCCGCCGTGGGGCCGCCGTCCGGCGCGACGGCGGCCCCGCACGTACGTCGGACCGACCTTCGAACAAGCCTGCGCAGGCGAGCTGTGGGACCGTAGATTGAGCGGCGACAACAGCTCTCTGAACACCACGGACGGCACTCATGACCGACCCTGCGACGGCACCCGGATCCGCACAGCAGAAGATCGACACCTCGGTGCCTCACTCGGCCCGCATCTGGAACTACTGGCTGGGAGGGAAGGACAACTACCCCGTCGACGAGGAGGCCGGCGACGCCTACACCGCCGTCTTCCCCGGCATCGTCACCATCGCCCGCAGCAGCCGTGCCTTCCTGCGCCGCAACATCACCTACCTGGCCGGTGAGCAGGGCATACGCCAGTTCCTCGACATCGGCACCGGTCTGCCGACGGCCGACAACACCCACCAGGTCGCCCAGCGGATCGCCCCGGAGTCCCGGATCGTCTACGTCGACAACGACCCGATGGTCCTCGCCCACGCCCGCGCGCTGCTCTACTCCACGCCCGAGGGCGCCACGGCGTACGTCGACGCGAACGTCCTGGAGCCCGAGCGCATCCTGAAGGCCGCGAGCGACACCCTGGACTTCTCGCGTCCCACCGCGCTGATCCTCAGCAACATCCTCGGCCACATCGCCGACTACGACGAGGCGCGCTCGGTCGTCGACCGGCTGATGGCGGCGCTCCCGTCGGGCAGCTACCTGTCGGTCAACGACGGCTCGCGCGGCATCGACCCGGAATTCGAGCGCGCCCAGGACGGCTACAACTCCAGCGGCGCGGTGCCGTACAACCTGCGGACGGTGGAGGAGATCACCTCCTTCTTCGACGGGCTGGAACTGGTCGAGCCTGGCGTCGTGTCCGTGCAGCAGTGGCGTCCGGACGAGGACGCGCCGGAGGCGCAGGTCATCGCCGAGCACGGCGGCCTGGCCCGCAAGCCCTGACCTCACCCATGCCGAGGCGGGTCCCGTAACTCCCGGGACCCGCCTTCTCGTTGTCCGTGCGACGAACTTTGAACTCGTCGAGTACAAAGTATGGACGAGTTGAGCGGAAGTCTCCTAGCGTGTCGGCGCAACCGTTGGCGTACTCGCGAAAACGCGTCATCCGCACCGGAGTTGTCCGGCCCTCCGGTCGACCCAGCAGGAGGCAGCAGCATGGACGCACGGCTGTACCGGCATGTCCGAAGATCACTCACCGGCCTGCTCGTCGGCGCCTTCCTGGCCGGCGGCGTATGGGGATCACCCCTGGCCTCGGCCCGGCCGGGCGCCGCTGCGCGGGCCGACGTACCGCCCCAGGAACCGGGCGTCACGCTCCGCGTGTTCGACGTACAGGTCCCGCTCGAGACCATCTGCACCCTCAAGCCCGGACAGACCCCCAACGTCGACCGGCTGGTCCCGGTCGTCGACCTCAGCTCCACCGACGACTTCGGCGGGTTCGCCGACAACTTCGTCAGCCAGGTCACCGGCAACGTCCACGTGCCGGCCACCGGTGCGTACACCTTCCGGCTGACCAGCGACGACGGCTCACGGCTGCTGATCGACGACCAGGTGGTGATCGACCACGACGGGCTGCACGGCGCCGAGCCCAAGGACGGCACCGTCGAACTCACCGAGGGCCCGCACGCGTTGCGCATCGACCACTTCGAGCGCGGCGGCGGCCAGCAGCTCACCCTGGCGTGGCGCCCGCCGGGCGCCGACGCCTTCGCGACCGTGCCGAACGAGGCGCTGAGCACCGACGCCGGCGTGGTCCGGGTGACCGCGCCGGGCCGCAAGGAGTGCGAGGGCGTCACCGATTCGCCCGGCGACGGCCTGCCGCTGAACGCCGTACGTCCCGACCACACGCTCACCGATCTGCGCCCCGAGGGGTTCGAGCCGCAGGTCACGGGCATGGACTGGCTGCCCGACGGCCGGCTCCTCGTGAGCACCTGGGGCGGCACCGACAACACGGCCGGTGAGATCTACGCCCTCGACCACGCCACCGGCTCCACCGGACCCGACAAGGTGACGGCCACGAGGATCGCCGGCGGGCTGAAGGAGCCGATGGGCCTCAAGGTCGTCGACGGCGCCGTCTACGTCTCGCAGAAGCACGAGCTGACCGAGCTGCGCGACAGCGACGGCGACGGCTCCCTCGACCGGTCCCGGACCGTCGCCACCTGGCCGTACGGCGGCAACTTCCACGAGTTCGCCTTCGGACTGCTCTACGACAAGGGTCACTTCTACCTGAACCTGTCCGTCGCCATCGACTACGGCGGCGCCACCACCGACCCGCAGCCCGCTCCCGGCCGGGGCGTCACCGTCAAGGTGAACAAGAAGACGGGGAAGGTCAGTTACCTGGCCGGAGGGCTCCGCACGCCCAACGGCATCGGCTGGGGGCCCGGCGGCGGCATGTTCGTCACCGACAACCAGGGCGGCTGGCTGCCCGCGTCCAAGCTGGTCCAGATCGAGCAGGGCCGCTTCTTCAACCACTACACCAACCCCGCCGGCCCCTTCGACGAGCGGCCGGTGACCCGGCCGGTGCTGTGGCTGCCGCAGAACGAGATCGCCAACTCGCCCAGCACACCCCTGTACTTGACCAAGGGACGCTTCAAGGGACAGATGCTGTTCGGCGACGTCACCTACGGCGGGCTCCAGCGCGCCTACCTGGAGAACGTCAAGGGCCAGTACCAGGGAGCGGTGTTCCGCTTCACCCAGGGACTCGAAGCCGGTGTGAACCGCATCAGCATGGGCCCCGACGGCGCGATCTACGTGGGCGGTCTGGGCGCGGACGGCAACTGGGGCCAGGAGGGCAAGCTCAGGTTCGGCCTGCAGAAGCTGACGCCCAACGGCGGCAACACCTTCGACATCCAGGCCATGCGGGTGCGCAGGGGCGGCTTCGAGCTGGAGTACACCCAGCCCCTGTCGCAGGAGACCGCCGAGGACCTGGTGAGCCACTACCGGGCCGAGCAGTGGCGCTACACCCCGACCCGCGACTACGGCGGCCCCAAGATCGCCGAGGAGACCCTGGAGGTGACCTCCGCGAAGCTGTCCGCCGACCGCAGGAAGGTCACCCTGGCGATCGACGGACTCGAGCCCGGCCGCGTGGTGCACCTGCGCTCCCCGCGCCCGTTCAGCTCCGCGTCCGGCGAGACCCTGTGGAGCACCGAGGCCTGGTACACCCTCAACGCCCTCCCCGGCGCCGAACCGGCGCCCGGCCCGGTGTACGAGGCGGAGGAGGCCGCCCTCACGGGGGCGGCCGGCATCAACACCGACCACCGCGGGTACTCCGGCAGCGGATTCGTCGACCGGTACGGCACCCAGGGCGCCGCCACCGCCTTCGACGTCACGGTGGACCGGGCCGGCTCCTACGACGTGGGCCTGCGCTACTCCAACGGCCCGAACCCCTTCCAGGGCACCAAGTCCGTCTCCCTGTACGTCAACGGACGCAAGATCAAGCAGACCGAGCTGCGCAGCACCGGCGACTGGGACACCTGGTCCACACAACGGGAGACGGTGCGGCTGCGCGCCGGGCACAACACCGTCGCCTACCGGGTCGACGAGGGCGACACCGGACACGTCAACCTGGACCTCCTGACCGTCGACCGGCACGGCGCCCCGGTCACCCTGTTCGACGGCCGGAACCTCGACCGCTGGCAGCACACCGACGGACGCCCCGTGGAGTGGCCGCTCGACGGCGGGGCGGCCGAGGTCTGCTGCGGTGACATCCGCACCAAGGACAGCTACGACGACTTCCGCCTGCACGTCGAGTACTGGTTGCCGAAGCTGCCCCCGGACGTCACCGGCCAGGACCGCGCCAACAGCGGCGTCTACCTCCAGGACCGCTACGAGGTGCAGATCCTGGACTCCTACGGTGACACCACCCCCGCCACCGACGAGGCGGGCGCGATCTACCAGAAGAAGGCGCCCGACGTGAACGCCGCCCGGCCGCCGGAGACCTGGCAGTCGTACGACATCGTCTTCCGCGCCGCGCGCTACGACGCCGAGGGCGCCAAGACGGCCGACGCGCGGATCACGGTGGTGTGGAACGGAAGGAAGGTCCACGACGACGTGGTGGTCGACGGGCCCACGGGCGGCGGCGCGCCCGAGGGTCCCGCCGCCGCGGCGGTCCGGCTGCAGGACCACGGCAACGCGGTGCGGTACCGCAACATCCGTATCGAGCCGTTGAGTTGATGCAGCTCGCATGAGACAGGGGTGTGGCCGGGCGCACGGGACCCGACCACACCCCTGTGCGGCCTGCTGCGCCGCGGACCGCACCCGCGACCGGACCGTCGCGCTCGCGGGCGGCGAGGCCGTCGGCCCGCCACGGCGGTGTCGACTGCGGCCCACGTCGGCACTGTCGAACTCGACGAGGCGTTCGCGGTACAGTCGCTCGCCCGCGTGGACGCCCGGGGGCTTCGACCCGGAGATCGTCGACAGGCGCGGCGGCGCAGGGGCGTTGCCGCCATCCGCATCGGCGTCGGCCAGGCCCTCGCCGTGGTCCTGGAGAACACGACCGACGAGGTGAGCCAGGGATGACGACGACCATCGCCGCCACGACCGACGAGGCCGTGGCCGGCGTCGAGGACGGCTCCACGGTGCTGGTCGGGGGGTTCGGACTGGCCGGCATGCCGTTCGACCTCATCGACGCCCTCATCCGGCAGGGAGCGAGAGACCTGACCGTGGTGTCCAACAACGCCGGCAACGGCGACGTGGGCCTGGCCGCGCTGCTCAAGGCGGGCCGGGTGCGCAAGGTGATCTGCTCCTTCCCCCGGCAGAGCGACTCGTACGTCTTCGACGAGCTGTACCGGGCCGGACGCGTCGAGCTGGAGGTCGTCCCGCAGGGCACCCTCGCGGAGCGGATGCGGGCGGGCGGCGCCGGCATCGGCGGCTTCTACAGCCCCGTCGGCGTCGGCACCCCGCTCGCCGCGGGCAAGGAGACCCGCGAGATCGACGGGCGCACCTACGTCCTGGAGTTCCCGATCACGGGTGACGTGGCGCTGATCTCCGCGCACCGCGCCGACACGCTGGGCAACCTCGTCTACCGCAAGACCGCCCGCAACTTCGGGCCCGTGATGGCCACCGCCGCCGCCACGGTCGTCGCCCAGGTCACCGAGATCGTGGAGCCGGGCACGATCGACCCGGAGACCGTGGTGACGCCCGGCATCTTCGTCGACCGACTGGTACGGGCCGAGGCCCGCCGCCTCACCGTGGAAGGGGCCCGCCGATGACGTCCTCCGTGCCGGAGCGGGCCCACCGCCCCCCGCTCACCACCGACGAACTCGCGGCCCGCATCGCCCGCGACATCCCCGCCGGCTCCTACGTCAACCTGGGCATCGGCCGGCCGACCCGCATCGCCGAACACCTGTCGCCGGACGCCGGGATCGTCCTGCACACCGAGAACGGCATGCTCGGCATGGGCCCGGCGGCCACCGGCGACGCCGTCGACACCGACCTCACCAACGCCGGCAAGGTCCCGGTCACCGAGCTGCCCGGGGCGGCGTACTTCCACCACGCCGACTCCTTCGCCATGATGCGCGGCGGCCACCTCGACGTCTGCGTCCTCGGCGCCTTCCAGGTGTCCGTCGACGGCGACCTCGCCAACTGGCACACCGGCGACCCCGACGCCATCCCGGCCGTCGGCGGCGCGATGGACCTCGCGGTCGGCGCCAAGGAGGTGCTGGTGATGATGAAACTGTTCACCCGTGACGGCGCTGCCAAGCTCGTCCCCGCGTGCACCTACCCGCTCACCGGGCAGGCCTGCGTCCGCCGCGTCTACACCGACCACGGCGTCTTCGAGCCCGGCCCCGACGGCGTGAAGGTCCTGGAGACGTACGGTGCCACCGTCGCCGAGCTGCGAGACCGTCTGGGCGTCGACCTGCGGCGATGACCGCGCCTTGCCCGGTTTCCCACCCGGTCCGGACCATGTGGAGCGCACACGTTCGCCGCCCCCTGCCGATGCGGACGACGGGACGGACGGCCACGCCTCCGTGGTCGACCCCGACCTGCCCGACCTGGTCGAGCGCTGGATCGACGAGGCCGTCGCCGACATCGAGGACGGACTCACCGCGGGCGGCCGCCTGGAGCCGCACCAGCGCCGCTTCCGTGGCGCCCTCGCGATGGCCCAGCTGGACTACGTCACCCAGCACCGGGACGGCTCCGACTGGTAGATCGGCCGCGACCAGATGCTGGAGGAGCTGGGCGCCAGCCGGGTGCGCCTGCTCAACTGACGGGCCGCGAGGCTGCCTCGGACCAGGCGAACGGTCCGCGCCAGCCCCTTGACGCTGGTCCTGCCGTTCGGCACGCTCACGCGGCTCCTCCGCCGTTCACCACGCACACGGCGGAGGAGGGGACGTAGGCCCGCGTAAGAGACGCTTCGCCTGCCGGGACGCCCGGACGGCGAAGCCGAAGGGCGCGCCGGGCGGCCCGGTGGCACGCTGAGACCGAACGGAGTCTCCGAAAGGACCTCGCGGTGATCACCACTGATTTCGTCCACGGCTCGCCCTGCATGCTCGACGTCGGCGTCCCCGACGTCCCGGCCGCAGCGTCCTTCTACGGCGCGGTCCTCGGCTGGGACTACGAGCCGATGGGCGAGGACGTCGAGGGCGGCATGTTCCGCAAGGACGGCAAGATGGTCGCCGGCCTCGGCAAGCTCACCGAGGACGGCGCCCGGCCGGCCTGGATGGTCTACTACACGGTCGACGACGCGGACGCCGCCACCCGGGCCGTCGAGGCGGGCGGCGGTACCGTCCGCGTGGCGCCGATGGACATCGAGCAGTGGGGCAGGATGGCCCAGTACAGCGACCCGCTGGGCGGCCAGTTCGCCGTATGGCAGCCCGGCGAGAGCAAGGGCGTCGACCTGGTCGACGCGCCCGGCTCCCTGTGCTGGACCGAGCTGTACACCAGCGACGCGGCCGGGTCACGGCGGTTCTACGGCGACGTCTTCGGCTGGCAGTTCAGCGACATGCCCATGCCGGGCGGCGAGGGCACGTACACCCTGATCACCCCGGCAGGGCAGCCGGAGGAGCGGATGCACGGGGGACTGTTGGAGGTCGGCGAGGACGCCCTGTCCCTGGCCGGCGGGCGCCCCTACTGGCACCCGGTCTTCGCGGTCCCCGACTGCGACGCGGCCGTCGCCCAGGTGAACGGCAACGGCGGCACGGTGCAGATGGGCCCCGTGGACGCCGAGGGCGTAGGCCGGATGGCCCTGTGCCTCGACCCGTTCAAGGCCGACTTCGTGCTGCTCACCCCGACGGAGGGCTGACGGGGCGGGCGGGCCGGCCGGCGGTGGACGGGCGCCGGGCGTCCACCTCGATCTCGATCCTCATCCGGGGATCGGCGAGACCGCAGACCATCATCGTCGCGGCCGGACGGACCTCCCCGAAACACCGGCGCAGCACCGGCCAGCACGGCTCGAAGTCCGCCCGGTCGGGCAGCAGGTAGCGCACCCGGACCACATCGGCGAACGTGCAGCCGGCCTCCGCCAGCGCGGCGCCGACGTTGCGCAGGCACTGCTCGGCCTGCTCCACGACGTCGTCGGCGATCGTCATGGTCGTGTAGTCGAAGCCCGTGGTCCCGGACACGTGCACCCGGTCGCCGTCGACCACGGCGCGGGCGTAGCCGATGCGCTCCTCGAACTCGGAGCCGCTGAGAATCGCCCGCCGAAACGCTCGTGACTGAAGATCATCCGAAGGGTCGATCACGGTGGCATCGTATGTTCCCGTCAACTCCCCGTGCCATGATGGGAGAACACGAGACTGGTCGGCGTCATGGTGCCGACTCGTGGGGTCTGGACATAGCCCCCTTCACGGGCAGCCAGCCCCCGCCATCGTCGGCTGCACCCTCCTGGGGTGCGCATCGCCTTTGGGCTCACAACCCCCTCGAAGGGGGGCCGCCCGCCATGCACTTCACCACAGAGATCGACGGCTCCACAGCGCGGATCACCGTGCACGGAGAGATCGACTACGACACCCTTCCCCTGCTCAGGGACGCCGCGGCCGGACTGCCGGCGAGCGTGACCGACCTGGTCTGGGACCTGGAGCACGCCCGTTTCATGGACGTCGCCGGACTGCACCTGCTGTTCGAGGAGCAGTCGCCGGAGGGCCCGGTGCGCAGGACCACGGTCACCAACCTGGCACCTCAGCCGCTGCGCCTGCTCATGCTCGCCACCCAGGTCAGGCCCGGCCTGGAACTCACCCGGCTGTTCCCCGACACCCCGACCGCCCTGCTCGACGACTGACCACGGGCCCGGCCGCGGAGCGCCGCCATGGAGCCTGACGACCAGATCATGGAAGGCCCCGGGGAGCACCGCGTCGCCGAGGCCGCCGAACGGATCGTCGCCGAGGGCCGGCCGCGCCTGCACCGCACCTGGGCCTCACTCGTGGCCACCGCACTGCTGGGCGGCATCGACGTGAGCGTCGGCGTCATGACGCTGCTGTTCGTCAAGCACGAGACCGGCAGCGACCTCCTGGCCGGGCTGGCCTTCTCCGTCGGGCTGATCGCCCTGCTGCTCGGTCACAGCGAACTGTTCACCGAGGGCTTCCTCGTCCCCGTCAGCACCGTGATCGCCGGGGCTGCCACCTGGCTCGACCTGCTGCGCCTGTGGGTCACCGTCCTGGTGATGAACCTCGTCGGCGGATGGGCCTTCATGTGGATCGTGATGCGGGCCTTCCCCGAGCTGCACTCCACGGCCGCCGAGTCGGGCGCGCAGTTCGTCGACGGCGGCTACACCCTGGGCACCTTCTGCCTCACCGTGCTGGGCGGCGGCGTCATCACCCTGATGACGCGGATGCACCACGGCACCGAGTCCATGACGGGGAAGATCGCCGCGTCGGTGTCCGCCGCGTTCATCCTGGCCGGACTCGGACTGTGGCACTCGGTCCTGGACTCCATGATCGCGTTCGCCGGTCTGCACGCCGGCGGCACCTCCTACGGGTACGGCGACTGGCTGGTCTGGCTGTGCTGGGCCGTCCTCGGCAACGTCGTCGGGGGCGTCCTGCTGACCACGGCACTGCGCCTCGTGCGCAGCGCGCCGGTCCTGCGCGAGGAGGCCCCCGCGACGGACGCGGGCGACACCTGACCGGGCGGCGGCGGGCGCGGGAGGAGGGACGTCACGCGCCCCACCTCCCGCGCCCGCTCCGGCACCCGCTCCCGCTCAGCGGTCCTGCGACAGCCGCAGCAGGTCCGCGAAGGTGCCTCCCGCGTGCACCAGGCCGTCGTACGTGCCGTGCTCGGTGATCCGGCCCTCCTCCAGGACGACGATGTGGTCGGCGATCTTCGTGTTCTCCAGCCGGTGGGTGACCACGATGGTGATGCGGTCACCCGCGATCGCCTTGATCCGCTCGAAGATGCCGTGCTCCCCGCGCGGGTCCATCTGCGAGGTCGGCTCGTCGAGGATCAGCAGCGGCGGCCGCCGGTACAGCGCACGGGAACAGGCCAGCCGCTGCCACTGCCCGCCCGACAGCTCGGCCCCGCCGAAGATCTCCCGGGCCAGCAGCGTGTCGAGCCCCGCGGGCAGTCCCTCCACGGCCTCCCGCATCCCGACCGCGTCGACCGACTCCCACACCTCGTCGTCGCCCGCACCGCGTGGCTGCCCCAGCGTCACGTTCTCCCGCACCCGCAGCGGCCACTGGGCGAAGATCTGCGGCACCAGGCCCGTGCACCGCCACACCGAGGCCGGATCGGCGTCGGCGAGGTCGACGCCGTCCCAGGTGACCCGGCCCTTGTCCGCGAGGTGGATGCCGGTGACCAGACGGGTCAGGGTGCTCTTCCCCGACCCGTTCACGCCGACCACGGCGAGAATCTCCCCGCGCCGCAGCGTCAGAGACACGCCGTCCACGGCCGGCTTCTCCTTGCCCGGGTAGCGGTAGCACACCTCCTCCAGACGGATCTCCTCGACCGGCGACGCGACCTGCGTCTCCCCTCGACGGGGAGCGCGCGCGGCGGCGTCGTCGAGGAACGCCTGCATGTCACTGAGGTACAGGCTGGTGTGGAACACCGCCGCACCGTTCATCACGACCTGGGACAGCGCGGCCAGGGTCGTCTGCACGGCGATCACCGCCGTCGCGGCGACGCTCGGGGCGATGCGCCCGGAGGCCGTGAGCCAGGCGAGGGCCACCCAGGTCAGCACCAGGAACGCGCCGCCGGCGAGGGAGGACAGCAGGGCGATCCGCAGCGTCCGCGGAGCCGCCGCCAGCGACCTCCTGTCCACCCGCTCGGACAGGGCGCGGTACCAGTACAGGATGTAGTCCGTCATGCCGTTGGCGCGGACCTCGTCGGCGTACTTCGGCGTGGTCGCCCACCAGCGCGTCATGCCCCGCACCGTGCGGTCGGCGATGTTCGCGTAGTGGATCTCGTAGTCGACGCGCGCGGTGAGGACGGCGCCCGCGCCCGCGGGGGCGACGGCCAGCAGGAGCAGCGGCAGCATCAGCGGGTTGAGCACCGACAGCACGCCGCAGGCCGTGACCATCCTGACGAGCGCGGCCATGAACCGCTGGGCGTCCATCACCATCACGTGGGTGCGCATCACGCCCATCTCCGCGGCCTCCTGGCGGTCGGCGAACCCGTCCACGGCGTAGGCCGCGGCCTCCACCCGGCACACGGCCTCGACCAGCGCGCAGTCGGTCTCCGTGGTCAGCCGCGGGGTGATGCGCCGCTCGGCATAGGTGGCCAGCGCGACCGACGCGCGGGCGACGCCGCTCGCCGCCGCGACGACGGCCAGCGCGGGCAGGGCGTCGCGCAGCCGGTTGCCGACCGCGCCGGACCCCAGCAGCGGGCCCATGGCCCGGGCCGTCGCGGTGAGCAGGGCCGCCGCCGACACACCGGTCACCAGCTGGCAGACGAGCAGCAGCACCACGGCCCGGCGGTCGATGCGCCACGCCATGACGCAGATCCGCCGCAGCACCGCGGGGAGCTGCGAACACAGGGCGCGGAAGCCGGCCTGGCCGAGCGGGTTCACGGACTGGTGACCGGAGAAGGTGATCTCGGCGGGCGGAGGGGGCGGTACGGCCTGAGCGGTCGGTCGGGTCACGGCACTTCTCCCTGCTGGTCGGAGGGGTGAGGGCGACGGCACGAGACTCAACGAGACGGCCACTGGTATCGAACACACGTGTTTCGGACGACGTCCTCTCCGTGCGGCGGGCGGCGGCCGGGGTACGAGTCCTTGAACGCCGGGCCCGGACAAGCGGCGCCAGTTGGCCAAAACGCCGATCACTGCGGCGCCCCGAAGGGGCGCGGGGAACTGCGCGCCCAGCCCCCGACGACCCGCACCAGCCGTGTGAGCAGCTTCACCCCATCAGCTTTTGCCTAAAACTTTTAGGTGAGGGCACACTCGTTGTAGCTCAACGAAAGGGAGATGATGGCCCCGCGCGTAGGACTCACCACCGAGCGCCTGACCCAAGCAGGCGCGACCCTCGCCGACGAGGTGGGATTCGACCAGGTCACCGTCTCGGAGCTCGCCC
This sequence comes from Streptomyces althioticus, assembly GCA_014649355.1. Taxonomy (GTDB): domain Bacteria; phylum Actinomycetota; class Actinomycetes; order Streptomycetales; family Streptomycetaceae; genus Streptomyces; species Streptomyces althioticus. The sequence continues at coordinate 452,286 of BMSW01000002.1, read as the reverse complement.
GCCGCTTCGACGTCAAGGTGGCGAGCCTCTACTCGCACGTGAGGAACTCGCACGACCTCAAGACCCGCATCGCCCTCCTCGCCCTGGAGGAACTCGCCGACCGCGCCGCCGACGCGCTCGCCGGACGGGCCGGAAAGGACGCCCTCGTCGCCCTGGCGAACGTCTACCGCGACTACGCGCGTGAGCATCCCGGCCGGTACGCGGCCGCGCAGTTCCGGCTCGACCCCGAGACCGCCGCGGCCAGCGCCGGCGTACGGCACGCGAGGATGACCCGCGCCCTCCTGCGCGGCTACGACCTCGACGAGCCCGACCAGACCCACGCCGTCCGCCTGCTCGGCAGCGTCTTCCACGGCTACGTCAGCATCGAGATGGGCGGCGGCTTCAGCCATAGCGCCCCCGACACGGAGGAGACCTGGTCCCGCGTCCTCGACGCGCTGGACGCCCTCCTGCGCACCTGGCCGCCGGCCTCCTGAACCGCCGACGCACCCCTCACGTCCACCCACATCCCCGAAAGACGGACCCGGACATGCCCTCCGTATCGCACGCCACCCTGACCACCCCCGTCACCCCCGAGCTCGTACGCGGCGCCCTCGAACTGGAGGAGACCCACGACGGACTGCTCCCGCACCGCCTGCCCGCGTGGGCGCGCGCCCAGTGCACCGACGGGCAGCTCGCCATGGCCGAGTCCCAGCCTTCCGGCGTCCGCGTCGTCTTCCGCACCCGCGCCACCGTCGTCGAGTTGGAGACCGTCCCCACCAAGCGCGTCTACGCCGGCGCACCGCCCCGCCCCGAGGGCCTGTACGACCTGCTCGTCGACGGCCGGCCGGCCGGACAGGCGTCCGCGACCGGCGGCAACACCGTCACCATCGACATGTCGACCGGCAGCGCCGAGATGAGTGAGGGACCGGCCGGCTCCGTCCGCTTCGACGGGCTGCCCGACACGGACAAGACGGTGGAGATCTGGCTCCCGTACAACGAGATCACCGCGCTCGTCGCACTGCGCACCGACGCCCCGGTCGAGCCCGCGCCCGCCTCCGGCCGCCGCACCTGGCTGCACCACGGCAGCTCCATCAGCCACGGCTCGGACGCCGCGAGCCCGACCACCATCTGGCCCGCGCTCGCCGCGGCCGCCGGGGACGTGGACCTGGTGAACCTCGGCTTCGGTGGGAGCGCCCTGCTCGACCCGTTCGTCGCCCGCACCATGCGCGACACGCCGGCCGACCTGATCAGCCTCAAGATCGGCATCAACCTCGTCAACGCCGACCTGATGCGGCTGCGCGCGCTCGGCCCCGCCGTGCACGGTTTCCTGGACACCATCCGCGACGGGCACCCCGACACGCCGCTGCTGGTCGTCTCGCCGATCCTGTGCCCCATGCACGAGGACACGCCCGGCCCCACGGCCTTCGACTTCAGCCGGCTCGCCGAGGGGAAGCTGGCGTTCGTCGCCTCCGGCGACCCCGAGGAGCGGGCCGAGGGCAAGCTGACGCTGAACGCCGTACGCGAGGAACTGGAGCGGGTGGTGGAGACACGGGCGAAGGACGACCCGCACCTCCACCTCCTCGACGGCCGCCTCCTGTACGGCGAGCGGGATCACGCCGAACTCCCGCTGCCCGACGGGCTGCACCCGGACGCGGCCGCCCACCGGCTCATCGGCGAGCGGTTCGCCGCCCGGGTGTTCGCGGCCGGCGGCCCGTTCGCCCCGGCCGGAGGCTGAACAGCCCGGCCCTGCGGATTGCTACGACGGGCGGCCCGTGGCCGGGGGTTCGGGCAGGACCAGCGCGGAGTGCGCCGTCCTGCCCCGCCCGGGCGGCAGCGTGCTCAAGCCGCGCAGTCGCTCGTTGCGCCGCTCCAGCTCCTGCGCGGTGCGCGGGATGAGCGGGGCGGTGCCCGAGCCGACGAGCGCCTGGTTGGCCGTCACGAAGGGCCGCACATCGTGCTCGTAGGCCGTGAAGCCCGCCACGTGGTCCTGCTCCGCGAGGGAGTGGGCGAGCATGTAGGCGCCGACCAGGGCGAGACTGGTGCCCTGTCCGGTGAGGAACGAGGGCGCGTACGCCGCGTCCCCGACCAGCGCGACCCGGCCCTCGCTCCAGCGCGGCATCCGTATCTGGCTGACCGCGTCGAAGAACAGGTCGTCCACGTCCGGCAGGGCCTTCAGCATCGCCGGCACGTGCCACCCCACGTCGGCGAACGCCTCGGCGACCGCGGCCCGTTGCTCCCGGGGATCGGCCAGCGCGGGGAACGGCGGCTCGGACCGGGCGAAGGTCAGGAACGCGTACACCTCGTCGGTGTCGCCCACCGCGTACAGGGCCGCGGCCCGTCCTGGTCCGTTCCACATCCGGGTCTCGTTCGCCAGCCCGAAGGTGTTGGGCATCAGGAAGATGCCGAAGCAGTACCCGAGGTAGTGATGGAACGGCTCCTCGGGGCCGAACACCTTCTCACGGGTGGCCGAGTGCAGGCCGTCCGCGCCCACCACCAGGTCGAACGTCCGGGCCGCTCCTCCGTGGAAGGTGACGTCGACCCCGCGCCCGGTCCGGTCGAGTGTGGCGACGGAATCGCCGAACAGGAACTCCACGTCGTCGCGGACCGTCGCGAACAGCGCGTCGGTCAGGTCGCCGCGCCGCACCTCCAGGTCCTGTCCGCCGGCGTTGCCGGTGACGGCGTGCGGGTGCAGGGACGCCACCTCGCTGCCGTCCCCCTCCAGGAACGTCATCCGGTCCACGTCGACCTGCGCCTCCCTGAGCCAGGGAAGCAGACCCATGCGTTCGACGACGCCCAGGGCGGTGCCGCGGATGTCGACGGGATATCCGCCGAGCCGTGGCGACGACGCCTTCTCGACGACGGTGACCTGGAAGCCGTAGCGGTGCAGCCAGTACGCGAGGGCGGGGCCGGCGATGCTGGCCCCGGAGATCAGGACCGTCCGGGGACGGCCGCGGTGGTCGGTGCGGGTCATGCGGTGACTCCTTTGTTGTGCAGGGTGCGGACGACGATCAGGCACAGCACGGCCGTGACGCCCGCGACGAGAAAACCGGTGACGAAGGCCGACTCGGCGGGCACGGCCGAGCCGGCGGGGGTCCGCGCGGTGAGCAGCGCGCCGCCGAACATGCCGCCGACGGCCGAGCCCAGGACACGCGTGACCAGGACGAGGCTGGTGGCGATGCCGGTGTCGCACTCGTCCACGGAGGACGCGATGGACGTCATCAGGGCCGTGACGCACAGGCCGTTGGCGAGCGAGATCAGGGTCTTGCCCACGACGATCTGCCACATCTCGCCGTGCAGGGCGGCCAGCCCCAGCAGGGCGACGGCCATCAACACCGTCGCGGTGCCCACCACCGCGCGCGGGCCGAAGCGCCGCTCGCCGATCCCCGCCACCGGGCCGGCCAGCGTGGCGGCCAGGGCACCCGGCAGCAGCACGAACCCGATCACGGTGGGGCCCGCCCCGAAGCCGTAGCCGTCCCCCGACACGTCGAGCAGCTGCGGCACCAGATAGACGCCCGTCGCGGTGCCCAGACAGATCACGAAGGTCACGACGCAGGACTTCCAGACCACAGGGCGCGCCAGCATCCGCAAGTCGATCATCGGCGCGGACGCCCGGCGCTCCACGGCGGCCCACCCGGCCGCCAGGGCCACCAGGACGAGCACCAGCGCGCCGAACAGGACCGGCGCCGAGCCCGCCTCGGGCGACAGCGCGAGCACCAGCATCAGCAGCGCGAGGAAGCCGCTCAGGAGCAGCAGCCCCGCCCAGTCGAAGCGGGTGTCCAGGGCGCGACCCGGAGCGTCGGTGGGCAGCAGCCGGTACACCGCCAGGGTGCAGAGGACGACCGCGCAGGTCGGCACCGCGAACATCCAGTGCCGGGAGAACTGCTCCGCCACCGGCCCCGCGGCCAGCAGACCCACCACCGAGCCCCCCACGAACATGCCGCTGACCAGACCTATCGCCGCCTTGGCGCGGCCCGGGGGCAGATGCTTGCGGACGACGATGAACGACAGCGGCAGCGCGCCCACCATCGCGCCCTGGAGCACCTGTCCGAGCAGCAGCACCGGCAGGTTCGGGGCGACGGCGGACAGCAGACCGCCCAGCGACACCACGGCCATCAGCCTCGTCAGCACCCGCTTGCCGCCGTAGCGGTCCCCGAGCTTGCCGGCGATCGGCGCGGTGAGCGCACCGGTGATGAGCAGCACGATGTTCAGCAGCGCCCCTTGCGCCGGGGTCGTGTCCAGCTCGCGCTGCAGCATGGGCAGGGTCGGCGAGACGACCGACTCGAGGCTGCCGGTGGAGACCGCCAGCAGGCCGAGGGCCGTCACGGCGGCCCCGGTCATGCGGGCCGGCGGTGCCGGCACGGGAAGGGTCATGGGCGTCCTGTCCTTTGCTGCCGGGCGGGTCGGGAACCCGCGGTACGGAGGGAGCCGTCGTCCCGGCGACCGGGCCGCGGGGTGTCCGCCCGGGCGCCTGCCGGGAAGGCCGTACGAGCGTCGGCCACGGAGGGAGCGGGAGACGTGCCCGCCGGGGCGGAGGCCGTCCGGGCGTCCGCCGAGGAGGAAGACGGAGTGGTCCGGGCCGGACCGGCGGCCGGGGCGGTGGACCGGGCCCGGGCGGTGAGCGGGCCGAGGGCGGTCACGACCGCGACGACGAGCGCCGCCACCGCCACGGCGGCTCCTTCGTCCACCCGGCACAGCAGGGCGCCGGCGACCGCGCCGAGGACGATCGAGACGACGGCGGACAGCCGCCGCAGCGACCCCTGGGGGCGGGCCGCGCCCAGCCGGGAGTCCGCCGCGAGGCCGGTGAGGGTGGAGGTGACCACCACCGTGGTGACGTCCCTCACCGCCAGGTGACGGGCTGTCGCCGCCTGCGCGCCCATGGCCAGGGCGAGCGCCGAGGCCGCGGCGGCGCGCGTGCCGTGAGCGTCCGTGCCGAGGACGGTCAGAGCGAGCGCGGACGCACCGAGGACCGCCGCGCCGCCGGCCAGCAGGGCCGTGCACCGGCGGTTCCAGCCGGGCCGCACGGCGCCGCGCAGCACGCGCCCGGCCAGGGCCGCGCCGGCGAGGAAGGACACCAGGGCCAGGGCGGGTCCGAGCACCGGCAGACGGGACCCGCCCGCCGCGGCCATCCCGAGGATGACCACGTTGCCGGTCATGTTGCCCGCGAACACCTGGTCGAGGCGTAGGTATCCGACGGCGTCGACGACGCCCGTGACGAAGGTGAGCGCGAGCATCGGGCCGGGCAGCGTCACCCACCGCGCCCCGCCCGTGGGGGCGTTCACCGGCCCGCCGCGTAGCCCTGGGCGCCGCGCGGGTTCGCCGCCGCCCCGAGCACGCCGGTGTCCGGGTCACGGGTGACCACCGACAGGCGGCCCTGGCTCCACGGTCCGGAGACGGTCACGGCGTGACCCCGCCGGCGCAGTTCCTCGACCACCGCCGGGTCCGCCCGCTCCTCGATCACCAGCCCGCCCGGCGTCCAGGTCCGCGGCCAGAACGAGCCGGGCACCGCCGTGGTGTGGAAGGCGGGAGCGTCGATCGCCTGCTGCGGGTCGACACCGAGGGCGAGGGTGCGCACCAGGTACAGCGCCTGCCACTGGTCCTGCTGGTCACCGCCGGGCGTGCCCAGCGCCGCCACCGGCACACCGTCGCGCAGCAGCAGGGTGGGCGTGAGCGTCGTCCGCGGGCGCCTCCCCGGTTCCAGGCGCGAGGGCGCGGCAGGGTCGAGCCATGTCATCTGCAGCCGCGTCCCGAGGGCGAAGCCCAGCTCGGGCACGGCGGGGGAGGACTGGAGCCAGCCCCCCGACGGCGTCGCGGAGATGATGTTGCCCCACCGGTCGACGACGTCGATGTGGGAGGTGTCGCCCCGGGTCGCCCCGGTCTGCTGCACGGTCGGCTCGCCCACGCCTTCGGCGCGTACGTCCGGCCGCCGCGTGGTCAGAGGCGGCGTGTACGCCGGGATGCCGATGTCGCCGGGCCGGAAAGCCGTCGAGGCGGTCGCGCCGATCAGGTCCGCGCGTTCCTCGGCGTACCGTGGAGCCAGCAGCCGGGACAGCACCTCGTCGGTCGCCGCGGGATCCCGGTGCCCGTAGTGCGCCTCCCGGTCGGCCAGAGCCAGCTTCAGCGCCTCGGCGACGGTGTGGACGCCCAGGGCGGTCGACGGGTCGATCCGCGCGTCGTCGAACCGGTCCAGCAGGGTGAGCGTCTGGAGCAGCACCGGGCCCTGGGACCACAGGCCGGCCTTGGCCACCGTCGTGCCGCGGAACTCCGCGGTGACGGCGGGTTCGAGACACGGCTCGAAGTCGGCGAAGTCGGCGGCGGTGATCACCCCGGCGTGGTCGGTGCCCGAGGAGTGCCGGTGGGGCACCGCGGAGGCCTCTTCCACGGCGGCCGCCACGAACCCGGTCCGCCAGGCGCGCCGCGCGGCCTCGATCCTGTCCTCGCGCGTCGCGCCGGCGCCCTCGGCGACCAGCCGGCGCAGCGTGCGGGCGTAAACGGGATTGACGAGCGTGTCGTACGGTCCGGGGACGCGTCCCTCGGGCATCCACAGCGCGTACGAGGCGGGCCAGTGGGTGCGGAAGAGGTCCTCGACGGTGGCCAGGACGTTCGCCAGCTGCGGCACCACGGGCACGCCGCGCTCGGCGTAGTCGACCGCGTAGGCCAGGACGTCACGCAGTTCCCAGGTGCCGAGCCGGGCGAGCAGCCAGAGCCAGGAGTCGACGGCGCCGGGAACGGCGGCGGCCAGGGCGCCCGCGCCGGGGACGTGGTCGAGCCCCTCGGCGCGGAAGTGCTCGATGGTGGCGCCGCGCGGGGCATGGCCCTGCCCGGCCAGGACGCGGGGGGTGGGATCCGTCGCGGTGGCCAGCAGGGCGACGAGGTCACCGCCGGGCCCGTTGAGATGAGGTTCGGCCACGTGGAGCACGAAGGCGCCCGCTGTGGCCGCGTCGAAGGCGTTGCCGCCCCGCTCCAGCACGGACTGGGCCGTGGCGGACGCGAGCCAGTGGGTCGAGGCGGCCATTCCGAACGTGCCGCGCAGTGTCGGGCGGGTCTGGTGAGGGGGAGCGTGGGTCGGTGCTCGATGCCGAGCGGGCATGGGTCACCTTCCGTTCCGGGAGAGGAGGGGCAGGTGGCGGCCGGGCGCAGGGGCCCGGACGTGCGGTGCGGCGGGTCCGCGGACCCGCGCGAGGCTGTGGCCGTGGGCTCCGGGCCCGGGGAAAAGACCGGAGCCCACGGGGTCTCAGTGCGCGTGGTACGCGGCGTGATGGGCGGCGAGGACGTCGCCGCCGAAGTCGGTCCCCGGGTCCCGCCACACGGCGTGGGCGTGGTTGGCGTTCCGGTGGACCTTGGTCCACTCGACGAGCAGGCGCGGGCCGTGCAGGCGGTAGTAGTGCGCCTCGCCCGGCTCCGTCGAGCCGGCCCACGCGAAGTGCACCGCGTCCAGCAGCTCGGGGTCGTCGTAGCGCGACAGCGGGGAGATCTCCTCCCGCACCCGGCTCAGGTACGTGCCCAGCAGCTCCCGCAGGAGCTGCCGCTGACCGGTGTCGAGGTCGGCAGCGGGCACACCCCGTGGCGGCGGCGCGAGAGACACCGCCCGCCGTTCTTCGTCGTCGAGCAGGGTGTGCGGCGCGTCGGGACGGTCCGGCACCATCTGGTCCGGATGCCACAGCTGCCGGCGGGTGATCAGCCGGTCGTCGATCCGCGGACTGTTGCCGGCCACGACGTCGTACGGCGGGCGCGGCAGCAGCAGCGCGCGCCCGGCGGCCTCGGGCGACAGGGAGCGGACCAGCGTGCGGGCCAGGTCCTCGGCCGCCGCCAGCGGGCGCAGGGTCGTCCCGCCCAGCAGGGGCGACGCGGCAGGGTCCGCGCCCATGAACAGCGGCGTCGTGGCGGCGACCCGTCCGTCGACCACGAGGAAGTTCAGCGAGACGTGGTGGCCGCCGAACCGCCAGCCCCACGGCCGGTCCCCGCCGGGCTCCCCGAACACGCGCAAGTAGTACATGTTCGGATCACGCGACCGCTCCCGGCCCCAGAGCACCGAGAAGTCCTCGACACGGTCGAGCACGTTCTCCAGCCCGATGACGGTGGCGACCGTGTTGTACCCGGCCTCCGAAAGACCGCTCGCCACCAGCCGCATCACCTGCCGGTACTGGGCCGGCCGCTGCTGGGCGAACGTCAGCCCGCCGTGGTCGGTGGGCGTGTAGTACCAGCGGGTCCGGTCGGCCTCAGCGGCGCCGTCCGTCCCCGGCGTGGGCCCGGTGCCCAGCCGTCGCTGTTCCGGGTCCAGCGAGTCCAGCCACTCCCTGGCCGCCTCCGCCATCCGGGCCGCGACCTCCCGGGAAGCGTCCGCCCGGGCCGGGTCCGGCCGGCCGTGGTCGGGACTCATGCCGCCTCCAGCCCCAGGAACTCGCGGACCCGCAGCGCCACGGTGCTGGGGAACTCCGCCACGATGGCGTGCCGTCCGCCGTCGATGGGCCGCAGCTTCGCGTTCGGGATCCGCTGCTCCATCAGCACGGCGCCGGAGAACGGCGCCAGCAGGTCGTGCGTGCCGTGCACGATGAGCGTGGGCGCGGTGATCTCCGCCAGCCGGTCACGGACCTCGTGCTCCTGCGCGACCCGGTGGCGGCGGGCGCTCTGTCCGGGACTGCGCACGGAGAGGGTGCCGGCCCGTCCGGCGCGGGCGGCCTCGCTCTCAGGCGTGTAGAAGTACCCCACGGCCGCGCGCTGCCGCTCTTCGTGGGACATGGTCAGCAGGTCGTCCAGCGCCGGGCTCCCCATGGCGTAACTCGGTGCGGTGGCGACCAGGACCAGGGAGGCGACCCGCTCGGGATGCCGCAGCGCGACATGCTGGGCCACCACCCCGCCGAAGGACGCACCCAGAAGATGCGCGGTGGGCAGCTCCAGCGCGTCCAGCAGGTGCACGAGGTCGTCGGCGAGGTCGGACAGGGAGTACGGGACGGGCGGGCAGACGGTGACGCCCGAGTCCCGCTGGTCGTACGAGATCGCCCGGATGCCGTCGCCCAGCCGGGCCCGCAGCGCCGTGAACTGCGTGCGGTCGCTCTCGCCGCCGTGCACGAGCACGAGCGGCACTCCGGACCCGCTGTCGATGACCCCGACCTGCAGGTCACCCGCGCGTACGGTCGTCGTGGACCCGGCGACGGGCGCGGTCGTGTCCTCTTGTGGTGGCACTGCGGACCTCCAGGGGTGGTGCGGAGACTTCGGCCGGCCCGCGCGGGAAGGCGGGGCCCGACGCGAAGGAGTGTGCGGCGACGGCCCCGCACACCGCGTCGTACGGGGGAGCGAAGGTGGAGGTGATACCGCGGTAGGGGGTCTTCGGGCTCGGAGGGGGCCGGCAGCGGCGTACCCGGACCGTGTGTGCGCGACTGTGCACGCAGCGCAGCGCCGGAGGCCGGCCCGCGCTCCGGTCCTCGTGCACCGGGGACGCCCCGGGGTGATACCGCGGTAGGGGGTGGCCGCACGGCCGGAGGGCGCCCCCTACTCGCCCGGCGCCACCAGCCCCGACTCGTAGGCGAAGACGACCGCTTGGGCGCGGTCGCGCAGGCCCAGCTTGGTCAGCACCCGGTGGACGTGGGTCTTGACCGTCTGCTCGGCCAGCACCAGATTCCGGGCGATCTCCTGGTTGGACCGGCCGCGGGCCACCAGGGTCAGCACCTCGGTCTCGCGCGCGGTCAGGTCCTTCAGGCGCTGCGCGGGCCTTCCGCGCCCCACGGAGTGCTGCCTGGCGAACTCCGCGATCAGCCGGCGCGTCACGGACGGCGCGAGCAGGGCCTCACCCGCGGCGACGACCCGGACCGCCGCGATGAGGTCGGCCGGCGGAGCGTCCTTCAGCAGGAAGCCGCTGGCCCCGGCCCGCAGCGCCTCGTACACGTAGTCGTCGACGTCGAACGTGGTCAGCATGATCACCCGTGGCCGGTGGGTCACCCCCGCGGGCGGATCGAGCAGCAGCCGTGCGGCGTCCAGGCCGTCCATCACCGGCATCCGCACGTCCATCAGCACGATGTCGGGACGGGTGCGGCGGCTCAGGTCGACGCCCTGCGCGCCGTCGGGGGCCTCGCCCACCACGTCGATGTCGCTCTGGGCGGCCAGCAGGGCCGCGAAACCGGCGCGCACCATGGCCTGGTCGTCGACGATGATGACGCGTGTCGTCACGTGTGGTCCTTCGCGTTGAGGGGGAGTCGGGCGGCCACCCGGAAACCGCCGTCCGGCAGCGGCCCGGCGTCGAGGCCCCCGCCGAGCAGCCGTACCCGCTCACGCATACCGACCAGGCCGTGTCCGGTGCCGGACGGTTCGAGGGGCACGGCGGGCGGCTCGGGCGGCGGTCCGTTGACGACGAGGACGGTCAGCTCCGCACCGCTCTCCCCGTCCGGGGCGTCGGGCCCCGTGACCGACAGGGACACCCTCGTGGGCGCGCCGGGGGCGTGCCGGACGACGTTGGCGAGGGCCTCCTGCACGATCCGGTACGCGGAGAGGCCCACCGCCTCGGGGATCTCGGCGTCGCCGTCGAGGGGGAGGAACTCGACCGGCCCGTGTGCCCGCGCGGTCGCCTCGACCAGCCGACCGATGCGGTCCGGACCCGGTTGCGGCACGCGTTCGCCCCGCGCGTCCTCGTCGCGCAGCACGCCCAGCAGCCGCCGCATCTCGCCGAGCGAGGCGCGCGCGGTCGAGGCGATGGAGGTGAACTCCTCCCGCGCGTCCGGCGGCAGCCGCTCGAGCCGGTACGGCGCGGTGTCCGCCTGCACCGTGATGACGGACATGTGGTGAGCCACCACGTCGTGCAGTTCACGGGCGATCCGGGCCCGCTCCTCCAGCAGGGTCCGCCGGGCGCGTTCGGTCTCGCTGACGGTTTCCTGCTCGACCAGCCGGCGCTGCGCCTCGGCCCGTTCCCGGAGCGCTCCGGCCAGCAGCAGGGCGACGCCGCTCAGCCCGGTGAGCAGCAGATCCCTGGACCCGGCGTCGTGCGGGGAGAAGAACAGCAGGGTCACGTTCGTGACGGCCGTGGCCAGCCACACCAGCAGCAGCGTCCGCCGCCGCTCCCGCAGGCCGAGAGCGAGGCACAGGGCGACATAGCCGACGGTCACCGTGGGTGGGAAGGGCCACAGCAGCCGCTGCGGGAAGTCCGCGGTGAGGAGGACGAGCGCACCGGCCACGTCCGCGGCGAGGACGGCGTACCAGGCCCGCAGCGGGTGGACGACGGCGATGAGCAGCGGCACGGTCTGCGCGGCGGCCAGCGCGGAGGCGACGCCACCGCCCAGGCCGTACGCGGTGGTGAGGACGACGCTGGTGCCGGGGAGCAGGACGACGCACAGCACGGCCGCCGTGACCCGGGGCAGCAGCCGGACCCACCGGCGCGAGGCCCCCGCGAGCAGGGGGCGAGGGCGGTGCGCCTCCTTCACTGAGGTCATGACCTCCAGCCTAAGCAGGGAGCAGCGAAGCCGGACGCGTGCGGGTCGGCACCGCCCCAGGGCGGGGCCCCTGCGGACGCCCACCGGCCTCACCTGCCGCCGCCACAAAGGGTCCTGATGGCAAGTCACCTCTGCGCAAAGCCTGGACAGCCGCCGCACCGCGTGTTGTCATTCCGCTGCACACCGGATTTCCAACGTTGGAATAACTCCCCGGCGGAACTGACGACGGCCGCTCCCGTTCCGCCGTGGCCCCCTGCACCCAGCGCGAGGAAAGGTTCGATGACCAGACGACACCCCCGCCCGAGATCCCGATGGTGGGCCGTGCTGACCGTGACGGCGCTCGCCCTGTCCACGGGCGCCCTGGCGCCCGCCGCGTCGGCGGCCGCACCGGCCTCGGCCGACGGAGCCGCCTCCGCCGCCCGGGCCGCGGACGCCGACGTGCAGGTGCACGGGCTGAAGGGCGAGTACTTCCGCATGTCCGCGCCGGGCGCCCGGGACTTCGCCGAGCTCGGCGGCGCCCAGCTCGAGCCGCAGATCAACTTCGCCGGTCTCACCAGCACCTTCGAGGAGCTGACCGGCCGGACGGAGCACACCACCGCCCGCTGGACCGGCCGGATCGAGGTCCCGGAGACGGACGACTACACGTTCCACGCCATCGGCGACAACGGCTTCCGGCTGTTCATCGACGGCGAGCCGGTCATCGACCACTGGGAGCCCGACTGGGACCGGGAGCAGACCAGCGCCGCCGTCCGCCTCACCGCCGGAAAGCAGTACGACTTCCGCCTGGAGATGTTCCAGGACGTCGGCGGCGCGAACATGTACCTGCGCTGGTCCACGCCGACGCTCCCCAAGCAGCTCGTGCCGATGACGGCATTCACCCCGCCCGCCGACTTCGAGGTCTACCCGGTCGAGCTGACCGTCGGCCGCGACGGCCGCACCCTGCGCGCCCGCTTCGACGGCCGGGTCGGCGACCTCGGGAAGGTGGCCGAGCACCTCAAGGTCGAGGCCGACACCACCGCTCTGCCGATCAGGTCGGTGAAAACCGTCCCCGGCGACCGCAACTCCCTCCAGGTCACCCTCTCCGAGGCGGTCCAGAAGGCCCAGACGGTCCGCGTCGTCTACGACGGCGAGGGCGGCCTCACCGCCGGCGGCGAGGCCGTGCCCCGCATCGCCCGCTACGCCGAGAACGTCTCCACCCACCGCCTCACCACCCCGTGGGGCGACAAGGTGAACAAGAACAACCCGCTGCCCGAGTACCCGCGCCCCCAGCAGGTCCGCAAGCAGTGGAAGAACCTCAACGGCCCGTGGCAGTTCAGCGGCGCCGAGGCGGGGGAGCAGCCCGTCTTCGGCAAGGACCTCAACGAGAAGATCATCGTGCCGTTCCCGGCGGAGTCGCTGCTCTCCGGGATCGAGCGGCACGAGGACCACATGTTCTACCGCAAGCTCGTGGACGTGCCGAAGAACTGGAAGGTCGGCAGGAGCGGCAAGAACCGGCTCAAGCTGAACTTCGGCGCCGTCGACCACCAGGCCCGCGTCTGGGTCAACGGCAGGAAGGTCGCCGAACACACCGGCGGCTACAACGCGTTCACCGCCGACATCACCGACGCGCTGAAGAACAAGGGCCCTCAGGAGATCGTCGTCGCGGTCACCGACACCGGCGGTCCCGACCAGCCGGTGGGCAAGCAGTCCACCAGCCCGGGCGGCATCTGGTACACCCAGTCCTCCGGCATCTGGCAGACCGTGTGGATGGAGCCCGTCGCCGAGACGTCCATAGACAACGTCGTCACGACGCCGGACATCGACACCAAGACCCTCGCGGTGACCGTCGAGTCCGCCGGCGCGTCCGCGAAGGCACGCGTGGAGGCCGTGGCCCGCGACCACCGCGGCAAGGTCGTCGGCAAGGTGACCGGCCCCGCCAACAAGCAGCTGAGGCTGCCGGTCGCCAGGCAGCACCTGTGGAGCCCGGACGACCCGTACCTCTACGACCTGGACGTCACGCTGAAGGACGGCCGGTCCACCGACACGGTCGACAGTTACTTCGGCATGCGGAAGATCGGCATCGAGGACGTGGGCGGCTACAAGAAGCTCGTCCTCAACGGCAAGCCCGTCTTCTCCCTCGCCACCCTGGACCAGGGCTTCTGGCCCGACGGGCTCTACACCGCGCCCAGCGACGAGGCCCTGGCCTTCGACCTGAAGGCGCACAAGCAGCTCGGCTTCAACGCGGTCCGCAAGCACATCAAGGTGGAGCCGCCGCGCTGGTTCTACCACGCGGACCGGCTGGGTCTGCTGGTCTGGCAGGACTTCGTCTCCGGCGACCTGACCAGCGCGAACGGCCGGAAGGCGTTCGTCGACCAGGGCCGCGAGATGATGCGCCAGCACCACAGCTCGCCCTCCGTCATCGGCTGGATCGTCTTCAACGAGGGCTGGGGCGAGTGGGACCGGGAGGAGACCGGCAAGCTCACCGAGGCCGTCAAGGCCGCCGACCCGTCCCGCGTCGTCAACGCGCACAGCGGGGTCAACTGCTGCAACAGCAAGGGCGACTCCGGCACGGGCGACATCATCGACCACCACGACTACACCAACGAGGACCCGCCCTTCCCGGACCACCGCGCGGCGATGGACGGCGAGCACGGCGGCTTCACCCTGCGCACCCCGGGGCACATGTGGCCCGGCCCGCCCACCGTCATCTACAGCGGCGTGGACAGCAAGGAGGCGCTGACCCGCAAGTACGTGGAGAACACCGAGAGGTTCTACCTCGACCAGGCCGCCGCGGAGCTGTCCGGCTCCGTGTACACGCAGATCACCGACCTGGAGAACGAGCTCAACGGCCTCTACACGTACGACCGCAGGGAGATCAAGGTCGATCCGAAGCAGGTGCGGGAGATCAACCTCAAGGTGATCGCCGCCGGCGCCTCCGCCGGTCAGCGGGAGCCACTCAAGGGCGGCGGTCACTGGCCCCTCGACGAGGGCACCGGCACCACCGCCGAGGACGACGGCCCGAACGGCAAGGCGCTGAAGCTCACCGAGGGCGCCACCTGGACCGCCGGAGTCAGCGGCAGCGCGCTGAAGTTCGACGGCAGCGGACAGTTCGCCCAGACGGACGGGCCGGTGCTCGACACCACCGGCAGCTACACGGTCTCCGCCTGGGTCACCCTCGACGCGCTGCCTGGCAACTACGCCACGGCGGTCAGCCAGGACGGCCGCCGCCAGGCCAGCCCGTTCTACCTCCAGTACGGGCAGGGCGCGTTCGCCTTCAGCACCCCGGACGGGCAGCGGGCCCGCCTCGAGACCCGTCCCGAACTCGGCCGCTGGTACCACCTGGTGGGCGTACGCGACGGCGCCACCAACCAGATCACCCTGTACGTCGACGGCACGAAGGCGGCCACCGTCACCGGCGGCCCGAACTACGTCGGCTCCGGTCCCCTCGCGGTCGGCCGCGCCAAGTGGAACGGTGACGACACCGACTTCTGGAACGGCTCCGTCGACGAGGTCCACGCCTACGACAAGGCGCTGACCGCCGAGGAGGTGACCGCCCTCCACGAGGCGGAGAAGCCGTAGTCCCGGCACGACGAGGGGGCGGACGTCACGGCGTCCGCCCCCTCGCACGTTCCCGTCGGACGCGGCTCAGGGCGTCCAGGGAGCCTCCACCGCCCACGTGGTGTCCTCGGTGAACAGGGCGGGGGAGTCGTAGGCGCGGCTGCCGCCGGGGACGGCCAGCCACAACTCGGCGTCGTAGTGACGCAGATACTGCCCGGGGAAGTTGTACGCGGACAGCCTCACCCCGCCGTTCGCGCCCCGCACCGGGCAGAACGTGGCGTCCGCGCGGAACAGGTCGCCGCTGCCGCCCTCCTTGTACACACGCGAGTCGCGGTGACGCAGGTACTCACCCGGGTAGTTGCGCGACTCGAACGAGTAGCAGGAGGCGTCCGCCAGGCCGGGGACGATCCGCCAGGTCGCGTCCGCCTTCAGCAGCGCCGCGCTGCCGCCGTTCACCACCTCGGTGAACACCGCGCCGTCCTTGTGCCGCACGTACCGGTCCGTGTAGCCGGGCGTGGTGACGCGCAGGGAGCGGAACTGGCCGGTGGGCAGCGTCACCGGGGCGGCCGGCGAGCGGGAGGCGTCGATCAGCGCCCGGTTGGCCGCCCGGACCCGCGCCTCGTCGACCTTGACCACCTGACGGTCGTAGGTGAGCAGCCCGTTCGCCTCGTTCTCCACGTCGGTGATCTCCGTGTAGACGGCGGCGGAGAGGCCCCGGGGCAGGCGCACCTCGCGGATGCCGTCGAGGAGCCCGACGAACCGGTCGTTCAGATGGGCGAGGGACGGCTGGTCCTCGTAGCTGAAGCCGCCGCCCGGGTACCACTCGTGCCCGGCCACCTTGAGACCGAGACCGCCGTACTCGCCGAGCACCGCGGCCCGGTTCGCGTCGGGCACCGTGGTGCCGGGGCCGACGTAGACGTGGTGGTCGACGACGTCGCCGTTGCCGCCGTCGACGGCGCCGCAGCAGTTCACCCCGCTCATGTTGTCCACCAGCCGCGACGGGTCGTACGCCTTCACCTCGTTCGCGATGCGTGCCTGGTCGTACTGGCCCCAGCCCTCGTTCTGGTTCACCCACATGACCACCGACGGGGAGCCGCGGTGCTGGTCGATGATCCGCCGGTACTCCGCCTCCCACTGGGCGCGCCCCGCCGTGTCGGGCGTGCGCTCCATGGAGGGCATGTCCTGCCACACCAGCAGACCGAGCCGGTCGGCCCAGTAGAACCAGCGCTGCGGCTCCACCTTGATGTGCTTGCGCACCATGTTGAAGCCCAGGTCCTTGTGCTTCTGCAGGTCGAACCGCAGGGCCGCGTCCGTCGGCGCGGTGTAGATGCCGTCGGGCCAGTACCCCTGGTCCAGGGTGCCCGTCTGGAACACGAACTGCCCGTTCAGCACGGGCCGCAGCACACCGTCCACGCGGGCGAGACCGATCGAGCGCATGCCGGTGTAACTGCCGACCGAGTCGACCGTCGCCGAGCCGGACAGCAGGTCGGCGCGCACGTCGTGGAGGAACGGGTCGTCGGGCGTCCAGCGGCGGGCGTCCGGCACCGGGACGGTGAACTCCGTGCTGACCGGTCCGGTGGCCGTGCCGACCGTGACGCCACCGGCCGAGACGGTCACGCGGGCCTGGTGCCCGCTCGTCCCGGCGCCCCGCACGGTGACCTTGAGCCGGTTGTTCACGAGGTCCGGCACCATGTCGAGCCGGGTGATGTGGGCCGCCGCCGTGGGCTCCAGCCACACCGTCTGCCAGATGCCGGAGGCCGCCGTGTAGAAGATGCCGCCGCCCGGATGGGGGAGGACGTCGTTCAGCCGCTGCTTGCCGACCGCCTGGCTGCCGTTCTGCGTGGGGTCCCACACGGAGACGACGACCGTGTTGGCGCCGCCGCGGTTCAGCAGGTCGGTGACGTCGTAGGAGAAGGCGTCGTAGCCGCCGTCGTGAACGGCTCCCGCCTGGCGGTCGTTGACCCAGACGGTGGTGCGCCAGTCGCTCGCGCCGAAGTGCAGCTGAACGCGCCGGCCGTCCCAGCCCGCGGGGACGGTGAACGTGCGCTTGTACCAGAGCTTGTCGTTCTGGGTGATCCGGCGCTGGATGCCGGAGAGCGCCGACTCGGCGACGAACGGCACCCGGATCTGCTCGGGGAACGTGACGGGCCGGCCGGCGTCCGCCGAGGTGACGGCGAAGTCCCAGATGCCGTTCAGGTTCGCCCAGTCGGGGCGGGTGAGCTGCGGGCGGGGATACTCGGGCAGCGGGTCGTCGACCGGGACCTGGTTGGTCCACGGGGTGGTCATCGGCGCGGGCTTCGGCGTCCACGCCGCCGGCGCCGCGGTCGCGGCCCCGGGAACGGTGAGGGCGATGCCGGCCAGGAGGGCCGGCACCGCCAGGACGGTCGCCGTCCACCGCCGTCTCGGGCGGCCGGCGTGGGGGACGGGTGCGGGTGTTCTACGCATCGTCACTCCTCGGGAAGTGGGGGTGGGAGACGTGCGCGTGCGAAAAGGCGGCCGGCTGCGCGAGGAGCGTGACCGGCCGCCGTACCGGACGCGACGGCGGGAGCCAGGAGGTCCGCCGCCGCGTCCGGGGTCTACATCAGTTGCCGTCGTCGCCCGAGCCACGTCTGGGCGACGACCACCACGGCGAGGAAGGCGCCGCTGACGACCTGCTGGTAGGAGGAGTCCAGGGAGCCGATCTGGTTGATGACGTTCTGGATCACCTTCAGCAGCAGCACCCCGACCAGGGACCCGCTGACGTAGCCGAGCCCCCCGGTGAGCAGGGTGCCGCCGATGACCACGGCGGAGATCGCCTCCAGCTCCATGCCGTTGCCGAGGATGGTCACCCCGGAGGCGAGCCACGCGGCGTTCAGCGCCCCGGCGAGCCCGGCCAGCACCCCGGACAGCGTGTAGACGAGGATCTTGGTGCGGGCCACGGGGGCGCCCATCAGCGCCGCCGCGTCCTCGTTGCCGCCGACCGCGTACACGTGCTGTCCGAACCGGGTGCGCCGCAGCACGACCGCCCCGGCGACGAACAGCGCCAGCATGATCCAGACCGGGTTGCCGAGACCGAACGTGGTGCCCTGTCCCAGCTCGGCGAGGAACGAGCCCTTGCCGATGAGGTAGGTGTTCGCGCCCTCGTCGGTGATCGCCAGCATCAGACCCCGGGCGCCCAGCATGGCCGCCAGGGTGACGATGAACGGCGCGAGCCGCGACCGGGCCACCAGCAGTCCGTTGACCACGCCGACCGCCCCGCACACCACCAGCGGCAGCAGCAGCGCCACCAGCGTCCCGTGCCGTGAGCCCCAGGCGGCCAGCACCCCGCCGAGCGCGAACAGCGAGCCCACCGACAGGTCGATGCCGCCGGTGATGATCACGAACGTCATGCCGAGCGCGACGATCGCGAGGAACGCCGAACTCGTCGCCATGTTGCTGACATTGTCGCCGGTCGCGAACGAGTCGAAGCTGAACGTCGCCACCAGCGAGACGATGACGAGCACCGCCAGCGCGCCGTGCTGCTGCACCAGGGCGCTCAGCCGCTCCGCGCGCGCCGGCCCGGCCGGCTCCGCGCCCGCCTGCCTGTCCTTGTCCACGCTCACCGGCGTCTGCGTCTTCGTGACGGTCATCGCTTCCCCCGTCCCCGCGCCGCGTAGACCGCGGCGACGATCACTACGGCCTGCGCGATCTGCGTCCACGACGGCG
Source organism: Streptomyces althioticus (assembly GCA_014649355.1). Lineage (GTDB taxonomy): Bacteria > Actinomycetota > Actinomycetes > Streptomycetales > Streptomycetaceae > Streptomyces > Streptomyces althioticus. The sequence continues at coordinate 433,672 of BMSW01000002.1, read as the reverse complement.
GCAGATCGTGCTTGATGAGGGTGGCGGTGAGCAGCTGGATGAGGACCGCGCCCGCCACCGTCCCGGCGATGTTGACCCGGCCGCCGGTGAGCGGCGTGCCGCCGACCACGACGGCGGTGATGGCGGACAGCTCCATCAGGTTGCCCAGCGACGTCGGGTCGCTGGCCTGCAGCCGCGCGGTGGCGAGCACGCCCGCCACGGCGGCGAGCAGCGCGGACACCACGTACACCACGATCAGCACCCGCCGTACCGGCAGGCCGGCGAGCTGCGCGGCGGGACGGCTGTCGCCGACGGCGAGGAGCTGCCGTCCGAAGGTGGTGCGGCGCACGGTGAACGCCACCAGCAGCGCCAGCACGGCCGCGATCAGGATCAGGTACGGGATGCCCAGCACGTCGCCCGAACCGAGCGACGCGAGCTGCGGGTTGCGCAGGTCCTTGAGCTGCGGCAGCAGCACCAGGGCCAGGCCCCGCCCGCCCACCATGAGGGCCAGGGTCGCCACGATGGGCTGCACCCCGACCAGCGCCACCAGCGCCCCGTTCGCGAGCCCCACGCCGGCGGCGAACAGGGCGACCACGAGCAGCGCCGGCAGCAGTCCGTAGCCCAGGTAGAGAGCGGTCACCGAGGCCGCCAGCGCCATGACGGCGCCCACCGACAGGTCGACGCCCTCGGTGCCGATGACCAGGGCCATGCCCAGCGCGACGATGATGACGGGCGCCACCTGCACGGCCTGGGTGCGGAAGTTCTCCGCGGACAGGAAGTGCGGGGTGATGACGATGTTCACCACGAGCAGCAGGGCCACACCGGCGTACACGCCGTACTTCTGGAGCCACTGCAGGGCGCGGGCCCTGTCCAGCGGGACGGTCTTCAGAGCGGCTTCAGCCATCGGTGGCCGCCTCCCCGCCCGCGTCGCGTGCCGGGGCGTCCCCGGCGATGGTCCGCATCAGCTTGTCCTCGGTGACCTCGTCGCCGGTCAGCTCGCCGACGACGGCACCGTCCTTCAGTACGACCACGCGGTCGGACCCTTCGATCAGTTCCTCCAGGTCGGAGGAGATGAGCAGGACGCCCAGGCCGTCCGCGGCCAGTTCGTCCACGAGCTTCTGCACCTCGGCCTTGGCGCCGACGTCGATGCCCCGGGTGGGCTCGTCCAGGAGCAGCACCTTCGGGTTCATCGCCAGCCAGCGGGCGAGCAGCACCTTCTGCTGGTTGCCGCCGGACAGTTCGCCGACCTTCTGCTGCGGCGAGGACGCCTTGATGCGCAGCCGCTCGATGAAGGTGTTCACGACGGAGTCGACGCGGGCCTCCGACACGAGACCGAAGCGGGAGAGGCGGGGGAGGACGGCCAGCGAGATGTTCTCCCGGACCGACAGCCCGGGCACGATCCCCTCGCTCTTGCGGTCCTCCGGCAGCAGACTCACACCGGCGCGGATGGCGGCCGGCGTGGATCCCCCGCGCAGGGGTGCCCCGGCCACCACCACCCGGCCCGAACTCAACGGCAGCGCGCCGGAGATGGCCTTCGCCGTCTCGGTGCGCCCGGACCCGAGCAGCCCGCCGAGCCCGACCACCTCTCCGGGCCGGATGCTGACCGACACCCCGTGCAGCTGGTGGGGGACCGTCAGGTCCGTGGCTTCCAGCACGGGCCGGGTGCCGGTGGCGTGGTGGTCGCCGGTGAACTTCGTCAGTCCCTCCGACCGCACCTCGCCGAGCTCGCGGCCCAGCATGGTGGAGACCAGGGACAGCCGGTCCAGGTCGGCCAGCCGGCCGTGGTGGACGCGCCGGCCGTCGCGCAGCACGGTCACCGTGTCGCACACGGCGTACAGCTCGTCCAGGCGGTGGCTGACGTAGACGACGGCGATACCCTCGTCGCGCAGCCGGCGGATCACCGAGAACAGCGTCTCGACCTCCCGCGGTTCGAGCGACGACGTCGGCTCGTCCATGATGACGATCCGCGCCTCGCTCGCCACGGCCCGGGCCAGCGCGACCATCTGCTGCGCGCCCACACCGAGGCTCCGCAGCGGGCGCCGTACGTCGACCCGTACGCCGTAGCCGCGCAGGGTCTCCTCGGCCTCGCGGTGCATGCGGGTGAAGTCCAGCAGACCGAAACGGTTCCGCGGCTCGCGGCCGAGGAACAGGTTGCGGGCCACGCTCAACAGCGGGATGAGGTTGACCTCTTGGTAGATCGTCGAGATGCCGGCCTTCTGCGCCTCCAGCGGGGTGGCGAAGGAGACCGGACGGCCCTGGAAAACGATGTCACCGGCGTCGGGCCGGTACACCCCGGTGAGGAGCTTGATGAGCGTCGACTTGCCGGCGCCGTTCTCGCCGATCAGGGCGTGGACCTCACCGGCGTGCAGGGTCAGGTCCACGTCGTCCAGGGCCCGGACGCCGGGGAACGTCTTGCTCAGTCCGCGGACGGCGAGGACTTCGGCGGGGGGAGCCACCTGTGCCTCCAGGATGGGAAAGGGTGACGGACGGACAGGGGGCCCGGCGTGACGCGGGCCCCCGCGACGGGATCAGTAGGCCTTGCCGAGGTCCTGCTCGGCGTTGCCGTCGTCGTAGGCGCCGTCCTGGATGATGATGTCCTGCGCGACGTCCTTGCCCTGGGTGAAGTCGTCGAGCGTCTGGAACGCCAGCGGGCCGAACCGCGGGTTGGACTCGATGACACCGCTGATCCAGCCGTCCACGACGCCCTGGACGGCGTTGCGGGTGCCGTCCACCGTGACGATCTTGACGTCGCCGGCCTTCTTGCCCGCGCCCTTCAGCGCGGCGACCGCGCCCAGGCCCATCTCGTCGTTCTCCGCGTAGATGCCCTTGATGCCGGGCTTCGACTGGATGAGCTGCTCGGTGACCTGCTGGCCCTTCTCGCGGGTGAAGTCACCGGTCTGCTCGAACACCACCTTCAGGCCGGGGGCCTTCTCGGCGACCCGCTCCTTGAAGCCCTTGGTGCGCTCGGTGGTGACGTTGTTGCCCGCCGAGCCGAGGAGGATCGCGACCTCGCCCTTGCCGCCGGTCGCCTCGATCATCTGGTCGGCGGCACGGCGGCCCTGCTCGACGAAGTCCGAGGCGATGAAGGACACGTAGTCCTTGCAGGCCGTGGCGTTGATCTTGCGGTCGATCGTGACGATCGGGACCTTCTTGGCCGCGGCGGCCTGGAGGACCGGGTCCCACCCGTCGGAGTTCAGAGGCGCGATCACCAGGAGGTCGGCGCCCTTGGCGAGCAGGTCCTGGACGTCGCTGATCTGCTTGGAGAACTGCGACTGGGCGTTGGCCGTCAGCAGTTTGACGCCTCTCTTGGCGGCCTCGTCCTTGATCGACTGCGTCTCGGCGATGCGGAAGGGGTTGGCCTCCTTCTCCGACTGGGAGAAGCCGACCGTGGCGTCCTTCAGATCGATCTTCTTGCCGCCGTAGGCGTCGACGGTGCAGGTCTTGCTGCCCGGCTTCGGCTCGGCCACCTTCTGGCCGGCGTCGGCGGCGGCCGTGGACTTCTTGCCGTCCGCCGCGTCGTCCTCCGACTTGGCGCAGGACGTCGCGGTGAGGGCCACGGCGGCGGCCAAGGCCACGAGCACGGGACGGGCGAGGAGAAGGGAACGGTGAGTGGTGCGCTGCATGGTGACCCCGATCCGGGTGACGCTGAAAGGGAACTGGGGAGCCCGAAGGACGCGCGTGGTGGAGCTGCTCCCCCTGTGCACAACGGCGTCCGGTGCGCCGCCAAGGAGGTTTTACATCGTTGGAAGAGGGCTGTAAACCCCTCGCGCACAAGGTGGGGAGGGGTTGCCTCGAAGGGAGTTCGGGCGTGCGGAAGCGCGCACCGACGGTAAGCGCGTACTGTGACGGCCCCTCAAAGGCGCGTTGAGAATCCCGAGTTGGAAGGGGGTGACGTCAGGACGCGCCCGGGCGCCCCAACGTGCTCTCCCGCTCGACCAGTTGATAGTCCGCCCAGATGCGGCGGGGTTCCGGCGCGTCGTTGCCCAGGCGGGCCAGCACCGACTCCACCGCGAGACGGCCGATCGCGGCCTTGTCCGGGGAGACCGACGTGAGCGTCACCGCGCCGAAGCGGCCCTCGATCACGTCGTCGAAGCCGACCACCGCGATGTCCTCGGGGACCCGCAGCCCCCGCTCGTGCAGCACCCGCATCGCGCCGATCGCCATCGGGTCGTTGTACGCGAACACCGCGTCCGGCCGCCGGCCGCTGTCGAGGATGTGCCGCATCGCCCGCGCCCCGTCGGCGTGCCCCCAGCCGTCGACGGCCGCGACCAGCCCCTCGTCCGCCGGCAGTCCCGCCGCCGTCAGCTCCTCCCGCCAGCCGCGCACACGGAGCTGCGCCGGCTCACTGCGGTCGCGCCGGGCGCCGATGAACGCCACCTCGCGGCGTCCCAGTGCGACGAGGTGCCGCACGGCGTCGCGCGCGGCGGCCACGTTGTCGATCGCGATGTGGTCGTACGGCAGGTCGTAGTCCCGCTCGCCGAGCAGCACCAGCGGCACGTCCTGGTCGCGGTCGCGCAGGTCCTCGGTCCGCAGCTCGATGGGGCTGAGGATCAGGCCGTCGATGACCCGGGCCCGGAAGCCCTGGCTCACCAGCAGCTCCTGGTCGCGCGAGCCTCCGGTGTGGTCCAGCAGCACGATGTAGTCGTGCTGGGAGGCGGCGTCGATGACGGAGGCGGTCAGCTCGGCAAAGTACGGGTTGCCGAGCTCGGGCAGCGCCAGCGCGATGATGCCCGTACGGCCTTTGCGCAGGTGCCGCGCGGCGAGGTTGGGCTGGTAGCCGAGCGCGTCGATCGACCGCTGGACCCGCTCGCGCATGGCGGGCGTGACGTGCTGGTAGTTGTTCACCACGTTCGAGACGGTCTTGATGGAGACCCCCGCGTGCGCGGCGACGTCCTTGAGGCTGACCCGCACGGCAATCCCTTCGTGAGCGGCCCGACTCGGTTGGCCGGTGCGGATGCGGTGCCGTCACCATGAGTCGTGTGCCGAGCCGCTGGGCTCAAGTTTTACAACGTTATACACGCCGTGACCGGGCGATGACAAGGCTCCGGGCGGGGTCCGGAGAGGGCTTCGGTGACCCCTGTTCCCCGCCCTCGAGTCTCCGGCCGCACGCGGGTCGGGGCGCTCCCTAGCCGCCCGAACTCTCCCGCACGACCAGCCGGTGTCCCGCCGTCTCGTCCACCGCGGGACCCCCGTCGCCCCCCGCCTCTATCCGGTCCAGCAGCAGCTCCACCGCTCGTCGTGCGATGCCCGGCTTGTCGGGGGCGACCGAGGTGATCGTCGGGATGCTGTACCGCGTGGCCTCGATGTCGTCGAAGCCGACCACGTCCACGTCCCCCGGCACCGACCAGCCGTCCTCGTGCAGCGCGCGCACCGCGCCGAGTGCCAGGTGGTCGTTGAGGCAGAGCAGCGCGTCCGGGCGCCGCGGCAGCCGCATCAGGGCGCGTGCGGCGGCGGCGCCGTCGGCCCAGTGGAACGCAGGCACCGGCAGAACCAGTTCCTCGGGCACGGCGAGGCCCGCCTCCGCCAGCGCCTGTGTGTAGCCGACGGTGCGCAGCCGGCCGGTGTTCAGCCCGCCCCGCAGATCACCGCCGACCACCGCGACGCGCCGCCGTCCCCGCGCCAGCAGGTGCGCGGTCGCCTCGCGGGCCGCGGCCACGTTGTCGATGGCGACGTGGTCCGCGCTGCCCGGCAGGTTGCACTCGCCGAGCAGCACCAGCGGCAGGCGGGTGTCCCGGTCCTGGAGGTCGCGCGGCCGAAGGGCGAGCGGCGAGAGGACGACCCCGTCCGTGAACTGCGCGTCGAAGCCCTGCACGGCGGCGAGTTCCTTCTCGCGGCGCCCGCCGGTCTCCAGCAGCAGGGTGGTGCGTCCCCGGCGCTCCGCCTCGGCCATGACGTGTTTGGCCAGCTCGGCGAAGTAGGAGATGTCCAGCTCCGGCACGGCCAGCGCGATCACCCCGGTGCGGCCCCTGCGCAGCTGGCGGCCGGCGATGTTGACCCGGTAGCCGAGGGCGTCGATCGCCTCCCGCACCGCGGTGCGGGTCCGCTCGGAGACATGCTCGTAGTCGTTGAGGACGTTGGACACCGTCTTCGCCGAGACGCCCGCGTACTCCGCGACGTCCTTGATCCTGGGCCTGCCCATGCTTCCCTTCTCGCCCTCCTGCCGCCTCAGGGATCGTAACGGCCGCCCCTGGGGGCCGAACCGCCGACGGCGGGGAAGAGCCTCGGAGGGCCGCGCCGCAAACTTTTCGCCACTCCCATTTACATCGATGTAATCGTATGGTCGCATGGCCCCTGTTCGCAGCGCACCTGCGCACCCGCAGTGATGAGGAGCAGCATGAGCACGCCCCTGCCCCCGGACGTCCCGCGTCCCGAGTACCCCCGGCCCCAGTTCGTCCGCGCGGCGTGGCTCAATCTGAACGGCCGCTGGCAGTTCGAGACCGACCGCGGGGACAGCGGACTGGAGCGAGGGCTGCGCGACCGCGACCTCGCGGGGGAGATCGTCGTGCCCTTCTGCCCGGAGTCCGAGCTGTCCGGAATCGGTGACACCGACTTCATGGAGGCCGTCTGGTACCGGCGCACGGTCACCGTCCCGGCCGAGTGGGCCGGCGACGACGTCCTGCTGCACTTCGGCGCCGTCGACCACGACGCCACGGTGTGGGTCAACGGCACCGAAGTGGCCCGCCACCGCGGCGGGTTCACCCCCTTCACCGCCGAGCTGCGCGGCGTCGCGGCCCCCGGCGAGGAGGCCGTGATCGTGGTCCGTGCCCGCGACTCCCGGCACGGCCCGCAGGCCCGCGGCAAGCAGGCCACCTGGTACGCCAACACGCACTGCCACTACACCCGCACCACCGGCATCTGGCAGACCGTGTGGATGGAACCCGTTTCGGCCGCCGCCCGCCTCAAGCGCCCCCGCATCACCCCCGACCTCGGCTCGGGCTCCTTCCACCTCGACCTCCCCCTCACCGGCAACCTGCCGGGCCACCGGGTGCGCGCCGTGCTCAGCGACGCCGACGGCGAGGTGGTCACCGCCTCCGCCCGCGCCGACCTCGACCTGTGTCCCCGCCTGGTGCTGGCGGTCCCCGAGGACCGGCTGCGCACCTGGTCACCGGCCGACCCGCACCTGTACGACCTGCGCCTCCAGCTCCTCGACGCCGACGGCGGCGTGGTCGACGAGGCCACCTCCTACGCGGGTATGCGCTCGGTCGCCCTGCACGGCAAGCGGGTGCTCCTCAACGGCGAACCGGTGTTCCAGCGCCTCGTCCTCGACCAGGGCTACTACCCGGACGGCCTGATGACCGCCCCCACCGACGCCGACCTGGTCCGCGACATCGAGCTCGGCCTGCGCGCCGGCTTCAACGGCGCCCGGCTGCACCAGAAGGTGTTCGAGGAGCGCTACCTCTACCACGCCGACCGGCTCGGCTACCTGGTGTGGGGCGAGTTCGGCGACTGGGGCTGCGAGACGGGCGTCCGCGACGACAACCAGCGCCCCGACGCCAGTTACGTCGCCCAGTGGCTCGAAGCCCTGGAACGCGACCACTCCCACCCGTCGATCGTCGGCTGGTGCCCGCTCAACGAGACGTACCAGCACCTGCACGACCGCATCACCCAGCTCGACGACGTCACCCGGGCGATGTTCCTCGCCACCAAGCAGGCCGACCCCAGCCGCCCCGTCGTCGACGCCTCCGGCTACGCCCACCGCGTCCCGGAGACCGACGTCTACGACTCCCACTGCTACGAGCAGGACCCGGAGGCCTTCGCCAAGACCATGGCCGGCCTCGCCGAGGACCGCCCGTACGTCAACACCGGCCCCGACGGCCGCCCCTGGTCGGCGCCGTACCGCGGACAGCCGTACTTCTGCAGCGAGTTCGGCGGCATCTGGTGGGACGCCGAGGCCGCCGCCACCGCCGCGGGCGACGAGAGCGAGACGTCCTGGGGCTACGGCGAACGCCCGCGCAGCGTCGAGGAGTTCGTCGAGCGCTTCACCGGCCTGGTCGACGTCCTGCTCGACGACCCCGACATGTTCGGCTACTGCTACACCCAGCTCACCGACGTCTTCCAGGAACGCAACGGCGTCTACGGCTTCGACCGCGCCGACAAGTTCGACACCGCCGTGCTGCGCCGCGTCCAGCAGCGCCCCGCGGCCTCCGAGACCGCCGGCTGACACCGGCCCGTCAGGCCGCGGGGGTCACCTCCCGCCCCCACCGCCCGCCGGCCGCGGCGGCCGCCGGTGATGTACATCGATGGAAAAGGAAAGGTAGCGTCATGGCCGACCTGCCCGGCCCACGGGCCGCCTCCGCCCGGCCGGCGGATCTCGCACCGTCCCGGCGCGGCGTGCTCCGCGCCTCCCTGGCCTCCGCCGCCGCCCTCCTGGGCGGCGGCGCCCTGGCCGGCTGCGGGGCCGCCGCGGCCGCCGACCCGGACACCGTGCGCATGTGGGACCTGTTCAGCGGCGCGGACGGCGCCCTGCTCGACGAGCTGATCGACACCGCGGCCCCGGACATGCCCGGCACCGACGTCGACCGCACCGTCCTCGAATGGGGCACCCCGTACTACACCAAGCTCGCCATGGCCTCGGCCGGCGGGCGCGGACCGGACGTCGCCGTCTGCCACATGTCACGCCTGGCCGGCTACGCCCCGCTCGGTCTGCTCGACCCCTGGGACACGGACCTCCTCGCCGAATTCGGCGTCCGTGAGACAGATTTCGCCGACGCCGTGTGGCAGCGCACCCGGTACCGCGACGAGGCGTACGCCGTCCCCCTCGACACCCACCCGTTCATCGTCTTCTTCCACCCCAAGCCCGCCCGCGAGGCCGGCCTGCTGACCCGCGACGGCGGCCTCGACCTCGACGCCTTCTCCAGCCCCGCCCGTTTCCTCGAGGCAGGCCGCGAACTGGCCCGCGCCACCGGGAAACAGGGCATCGCCTTCGGCTACGTCAACGACACCGCCCAGTGCTGGCGGCTGTTCTACGGGCTCTACCGGCAGACCGGCAACGACTTCGACCTGCCGGTCGGCGGCACCGTCACCGCCGACACCGACGCCATGGCCGAAGTCATCGCCTTCATGCGGAAGCTCGTCGACGGCCGCGCCAACCCGCACCGCCTCGACTACCCGGCCGCCCTCGCCAACTTCACCAACGGGCAGACCGGCATGATCCTCTCCGGCGAGTGGGAGCTCGGCACGTTCCGCGCCGCCGACCCGGAACTCGGCGCCGCCTCCTTCCCCACGGTCTTCGGCACCCCGGCCGTCTACGCCGACGCGCACTCCTTCGTCCTGCCCCGCCGCCCCGACCCCGACGAGGCGCACCGCAGGCGCACCCACCAGGCGGTCGCCGCCATCCTCAAGGCCGGGCAGACCTGGGCGAAGGCCGGTCACATCCCGGCGTACCGTCCGGTGACCCGCACCCGCGAGTACGCCCGCCTGGAACCCCAGGCCCGGTACGTCACGGCCGCCGACCACGTCGTCCTCGACCCGCCCGTGTGGTTCGCGGGCGCCGGTTCCGACTTCCAGAACGCCATGTCCCAGGTGCTCCAGCAGGCCCTGCTGGACGGCCTGGCCCCCGACCGCGCGGCCCGCGCCATGGTCGACCGCGTCAACACCGCCCTGTCCCAGCCCAGTCCGGCCTGACCGCCGCGAAGGAGGCAGCAGATGTCCACCCCACTCGCAGCGCCGGACCGGGCGCCCGCCGACGGCAGGGCCACCGGCCGCACCGGCGGCAAGGCCACGGACCCCCTCGCGACCGCGCGCCGGCTGGTCCCGCCGGGCCTGCTCTTCGCCCTGCCGTTCCTCGTCCTGTTCGCCCTGTTCATGGTGTGGCCGCTGGTCCACGGCGCGTGGATGAGCCTCACCGACACCTCGCTCTCCGCGCACGAGCCGTCGTTCGTCGGACTCGACAACTACGCGGAAGCCCTCGGGGACGCCGACATGTGGCAGGCGGTCGGCAACACCGTCTGGTTCACCGCGGTGTCCACCGTGCCCCTGGTCGCCGTCGCCCTCGCCATGGCGCTGCTGGTGCACACCGGCCTGCCCGGACAGTGGGTGTGGCGGCTCGCCTTCTTCGCCCCGTACCTGCTGCCGGTAGGCGTCATCGGCCTGCTCTGGGGCTGGCTCTACCAGCCGGACCTCGGGCTCTACAACCACCTGCTCCAGGCGACGGGCCTGGACGGCTTCGCCTGGCTGAGCGACAAGGACGTCGCCCTCTACGCCATCGTGATCGCCACCCTGTGGTGGACCGTCGGCTTCAACTTCCTGCTGTTCCTGGCGGCGCTCCAGGCCGTCCCCGACCACCTCTACGAGGCCGCGGCCCTGGACGGGGCGGGTGCCTGGCGGCGGCTCTGGCACGTCACCCTGCCCCAGCTCCGCCGTATCACCGGCGTGGTCACGGTGCTGCAGATCCTCGCCTCGCTGAAGGTCTTCGACCAGGTGTACCTGCTGACCAAGGGCGGACCGGACGGCGCCACCCGCCCCGTCGTCGAGTACCTCTACGACGTCGGCTTCACCGGCTACCGGCTCGGCTACGCCTCCGCCATCAGCTACGTCTTCTTCGCCCTCGTCGTCCTCGTCTCCGCCGTGCAGTTCGCCGCCTTCCGCCGCAGGGAGAAGTGACATGACCTCCGCAGACCTCCGGACACGGCCCGCGCGCCCCACGGTCTCCCCGCTCCCGGCCGCCCGCCGCGCCCGCCCGGGCGTGCAGCGGGGCCCCAACCTCACCCTCGGCCCGACCCGCACGGCCCGCACGCTGGGCCTGGCCGCCCTCGCCGTGCTGGCCGTGATCTGGCTGCTGCCGATGGCGTGGGCGGTGCTCACGGCGTTCAAGTCCGAGCAGGACGCCAGTGATCCGGTGCACTGGATCTGGCCGCAGGCCGGCTTCACCCTCGACGGCTTCCGCACCGTGATCGAGCGTGGCGACCTGCTGCTGTGGATGTGGAACAGCTTCTTCGTCTCCGCGGCCGTCACCGTCGTCACGGTCGCCGTGTCCGCGGCGGCGGGCTACGCCTTCTCCCGCACGGTGTTCCGCGGGCGCCGCGTGCTGTTCGCCCTCACCGTCGCGTCGGTGCTGGTCCCGCCGCAGATGCTGATCGTGCCGTGGTTCCAGCAGATGCTGACGCTGGACCTCGTCGACACGTACGCGGCGGTCATCCTGCCGCAGACCGTCGCCCCGGTGATGGTGTTCATCCTGAAGAAGCACTTCGACACCATCCCGCGCGAACTGGAGGAGGCCGCCCGCCTCGACGGCGCCGGCCACCTGCGGATCTTCTGGTCGGTGATGCTGCCGCTGTCGCGTCCCATGCTCGCCGCGGTGTCGATCTTCGTGTTCATCGGGGCCTGGAACAACTTCCTGTGGCCGTTCGTGTCCACCTCCGACCCGGCCCTGATGACCCTCCCGGTCGGCATCACGGCGGTGAAGGACGCCTACGGCGTCAACTACGCCCAGACGATGGCGTCCTCGGTGCTCGCCGCGCTGCCGCTGGTGCTGGTGTTCGTCTTCTTCCAGCGTCACATCGTGAAGTCGGTGGCGACGACGGGCCTGGGCGGTCAGTGACCGCTTCCGGACCTGCGAACGCCCCGCGGCCGAGGAGGCCGCGGGGCGTTCGTCTTGGCACCGGGGGTTCAGCTCCCGACGGCGGTCTTGTCCGTAGCCGTCGTGGCGCCGGCCTCCTCCGCGAGGCGCTCCATGCCGCTGGTCGTCTTCAGCGGCTTCTCCTTGATGAACACCACGGTGAGCAGCGCCAGCAGTGCGCACGGCGTGGCGATCAGGAACAGGTCGGCGGTGGCGACGCCGTAGGCGTGCTCGACGATCTGCCGCACCGGCTCGGGCAGCGTGCTCATGTCCGGCACACTGCTCTCACCGCCGCCGTCGCCGCCCGAGGGGATGCCCGCGGCGTCCAGGCCCTTGGTCATCTCGGACGCGACCCGGTTGGCGAGGACGGCGCCCAGGACGCTGGTGCCGATGGTGCCGCCCATGCTGCGGAAGAAGGACAGCACGGAGGTCGCGGCGCCCAGCTCGCTCGCGGGCACGTCGTTCTGCGCGGCCAGCACCAGGTTCTGCATCAGCATGCCGACGCCGATGCCGAGCACCGCCATGTAGACGCTGAGCAGCGTGAAGGAGGTGTCCGCCTCGATGGTGGACAGCAGGCCCAGGCCGACGGTCATGATCACCGCGCCCGCCACGAGGTAGCGCTTCCACACGCCCGACTTGCTGATGAGCTGGCCGGCGACGGTCGACGAGACCAGCAGACCGAGGATCATCGGCAGGCTCATCAGACCGGCCACGGTCGGGGACTTGCCGAGGGACACCTGGAAGTACTGCGAGAGGAACACCGTGCCGCCGAACATGGCGACACCGACCAGCAGGCTGGCGACGGTGGTGAGGGTGACGGTGCGGTTGCGGAAGATGCCCAGCGGGATGACCGGCTCGGCCGTCCGCGCCTCGACGAACACCGCGGCAACCAGCAGCAGGACGCCGGCGCCGGTGAGCGCGGCGGTCTGCCAGGAGGCCCAGTCGAACTCGTTGCCCGCCAGGGTCACCCAGATCAGCAGGGCGCAGACGCCCGCCACGATGAGGAACGCGCCCAAGAAGTCGATCTTCGCCTCGCGGCGGACGACCGTCGGCAGGCGCAGGGTGCGCTGGAGCAGCGCGATGGCGAGCAGCGCGAACGGCACGCCGATGAAGAAGCACCAGCGCCAGCCCAGCCAGGAGGTGTCGACGAGCACGCCGCCGACCAGCGGCCCGGCGACGGTGCCGATGGCGAACACGGCGCCGAAGATGCCGGCGTACTTGCCGAGCCGGCGGGGCGGGATGATCGCCGCCATGACGACCTGGGCCAGCGCGGTCAGACCGCCCGCGCCGATGCCCTGCACGACACGGCTGAAGATGAGCAGTTCGACGCCGTGGGAGAAGCCCGCGAGGAGCGAGCCCACGACGAACATGCCCAGCGACAGCTGGAGCAGCAGCTTCTTGTTGAACAGGTCGGACAGCTTGCCCCAGAGCGGTACGGTCGCCGTCATGGCCAGCAGTTCCGCGGTGACGACCCAGGTGTAGGAGGACTGGCTCGCCCCCAGGTCGGCGATGATCGTCGGCAGCGCGTTGGCCACGACGGTGCCCGCCAGGATCGCCACGAACATGCCGGCCATCAGCCCGGACATGGCCTGGAGTATCTGCCGGTTGGTCATGGCGGTGGGCGGCGCCTCTTGTGGCGCCTGTGTTGCGGTCACGGTCGTCTCTCTCACGGATCGGTGGGAAAAGCGGGATCGCACCCCGGAAGGGGCGGAAGCGGTGGGGGGGAGGGGAGAGGCCGGTGTGCCGTGGGGCCCGGCGTCCGGAGCGGTCCGGCGCCTACCGGGCCGGGGCCGGCAGGCCGGCGGCGAGCAGGTCGAACACCTCGCGGAACACGTCGGCGTACGACACCTCGTCCGGCCGCTCGCACCAGTGCTGCACGCTCACCCGAACCGCCGTTCCGGCGACCGCGGCGAGCAGCCGCGCATACAGCCCGGGAGCGGCACGGCCGGCATCGCCCTCGGGCGGGGCGCCGGCGTCCGGTTCACTCGCCCGGCCGGCGTCGTCGGAGTCGTCCCCGGCGCGGATCCGCCGGGCGATCGCCTCGGCCAGTCCCGACTCGTCGGCCATCTGCGCGCCGAGGTTGCGCACGAGGAGGTGCGGGGCGGACCGGAGCACGCGGGCGTGCAGGCTCCACAGCTCGTGCTGCCGCTCCGCCTCCCTCAGCTCGGCGGCGAGCGCGTCGCGCAACGCCTCCAGCGGCGGGAGCTCCGGCGGTGCGGCCAGGAACGCCTGCCGTACGCGCTCACTGGCGTCCGCGTCCACGACGACGAAGGCGTCGTCACGCGAGTCGAAGTAGTTGAAGAAGGTCCGTACGGACACGCCGGCCGCGGCGCTGATCGCCTCGACCGTCACCTGGTCCGCCCCGTGCTCGGCGGCCAGCCGCACCGCCGCCTCCGCGAGCGCGGCGCGTGTCGCGCGCTTCTTGCGCTCCCGCAGACCGCCACCCACGGCGTCCTTCCCCGTCATGAAGTGCATGCTATGCAAAAATGCACGACATGCAAAATTGTGTTCGGGTGATCACACCGGCGGGCCGCTGCCGGGTCACGCCGTTGGCGTACTGAGGCGGGCGCCCGGCCGCTCCGCCGCTAGCGTCGGGGCATGACCGGTGACCGGCTCGGATGGCGCGCGTGCCTGCTCGGCGGCGCCGTGTTCGCGGTGTGCATGACCGGCACCACGCTGCCGACCCCGCTGTACCCGCTGTACCAGCAGGAGTTCGGCTTCTCCGAGCTGACGGTCACCGTCGTGTACGCGGTGTACGCCTTCGCGGTCATCGGAGCCCTGCTGCTCGCGGGCAACGCCTCCGACGCCGTCGGCAGGCGCCCGGTCCTGCTGTGGGGCCTGGCCTGCGCGGCCGCGAGCGCGGTCTGCTTCCTGCTGGCCTCCGACATCGCCTGGCTGTACGCCGGACGGCTCCTGTCGGGCCTGTCGGCGGGCCTGTTCACCGGAGCCGCCACAGCCTACGTCATGGAATCGGCCCCGCCCGGCCGGGCCTCCCGCGCCACGTTCGTCGCCACGGCCGTCAACATGGGCGGCCTCGGCTGCGGGCCCCTGCTCGCCGGGGTCCTGGCCGAGTACGCCCCCTGGCCGCTCCGTCTTCCGTACGCCGTCCACCTGACCCTGGTCGCCTGCTCGGTGGCGGTACTGCTGTGGCTGCCGGAGACCGTGCGGGACCTGCGCCCGCTGCGCACCGTACGGCCGCAGCGTCCCGGTGTGCCCCCGCACGTCCGGGCGGTGTTCGGGCCGGCGGCGACGGCCGCGTTCGTGGGCTTTTCCCTGTTCGGGGTGTTCACCTCCGTCAGTCCCGCGTTCCTCGCGCAGTACCTCGGCGTGACCGACCACGCGGTGAGCGGCGCGGTCGTCGCGACGGCGTTCTTCGCGTCCATCGCCGGACAGACGGCGGTCGGCCGCGTAGGGGTGGGCCGGTCCCTCCCGCTGGGCTGCGCCGGGCTGCTCGCCGGTCTTGCCCTGCTGGCGGGCGCGCTGCACTGGGACTCGCTGGCGCTGGTGGTGCCGAGCGCCCTCGTCGGCGGAGTGGGCCAGGGTCTTGCGTTCCGCGGGGCGCTGACCGCGGTGGGCCGGGCGTCACCGCCGGACCGGCGGGCGGCGGTGATCTCGTCGCTGTTCGTCGTGGCGTACGCGGGCATCTCGGTCCCGGTCATCGGGGTGGGCCTGCTGGCGGAACCGCTGGGTCTGGAGAACGCGGGCCTGGTGTTCATCGCCTGCATGGCGGTGCTGGTGATCTCGGCGGCGGGCTATCTGCTGCGGCGGCCGGTGCCCGCGGAGGCATGAGGGCGGTGCTCGCCCGCCGCCCGGGGTGCGCTTTCGGCCCGCGGAAGGCTTCCGCGCGCGTGATGGGGCCGGGCGTTCTATAGTCGTCCGTGCGAGAATGTTGAATATCGAACTTCCTTGAAGGTCGAACGTCCTCGGTGGGAGGCACCCGGCATGAGCAACACGGAGACACGACCGGCGGAGATGAGGTGCGGCGGCGAGACCGAGGCGGACCGTCCGGCCGAGGTGGAGATCCTCACGGCCCGTGACGTGCCGCTCGGCGGCCCGCGCGCGATGCGGGTACGGCGCACCCTGCCGCAGCGCGCCCGGTCGCTCATCGGCGCCTGGTGCTTCGCCGACCACTACGGCCCCGACGACGTCGCCGGCACCGGCGGCATGAACGTACCCCCGCACCCGCACACGGGTCTGCAGACGGTGAGCTGGCTGTTCAGCGGGGAGATCGAGCACCGCGACAGCCTCGGCAGCCACGCCTGGGTCCGCCCCGGCGAGCTGAACCTGATGACCGGCGGTCACGGCATCGCCCACTCGGAGGTCTCGACGCCGGACACGACGACCCTGCACGGCGTACAGCTGTGGGTGGCGCTGCCGGACGAACACCGGGGCACGGAGAAGGACTTCCAGCACCACGTCCCGCACCCCGTCGCCCTGAACGGCGGCGAGGCCCGGGTCTTCCTCGGCACGCTCGCGGGCGACACCTCACCGGTCCGCACGTTCACGCCGCTGCTGGGCGCGGAACTCACGGTGTCCCCGGGAGCGCGGCTGGTGCTGGACGTCGACCCGGCCTTCGAACACGGGGTGCTCGTCGACACGGGGGACGTCCTCGTCGAGGACACCCCGGTGGAACGGGCCGCCCTCGCCTACACGGCCCCGGGCCGCACCTGCCTCACCCTCACCAACCGGGGCACGGCCCCGGCCCGCCTGATCCTCCTCGGCGGCCCGCCCTTCGGCGAGGAGATCATCATGTGGTGGAACTTCATCGGCCGCACGCACGAGGACATCGTCCGGGCGCGGGACGAGTGGATGACGGAGAGGGAGTCGGGGGCGGGCGACCGCTTCGGCGAGGTGCGGGGCTACGACGGCGACTCGCTGCCGGCGCCGGAACTGCCCAACGCGCCGTTGCGGCCGCGGGGGAGGCCCTCGCCGCGCGCGTGAGACCATCCGCTCCATGAGCGGCGATCTCGAAGTGAGCGCGGCGGCCGTCAACGTCACGATCCCGGAGGCGCTCCGCTGGACGGACACACGGCGCGGCCAGGAGTTCCAGCTGACCACCCTCAACGTCCGTCTCCTCCCGGACGGCCACCTCGCCGTGAAGGCGTACGGCCGCCCGGTCGGCGGCGGCCGGGGCGCGTACGTCTCGTTCCCGGTGCCGGACGAACCGGCCCTCGCCACTCTGGTCGCCGAAGCGGCCACGCGTGCGGGGGAGTTGTGGGCCGGGCACCGGGGGCTCGGCTGAGTCCGCACGAGAGCTGGGCGGGGTCGGACAGCCCGGTCAGACGGGCGAGGTCGTCGGTCACCGACGTCCGCTCGGCGGGGGTGAGGTGAACGGCGGAAGCCTCGGCGGCCAGGGAGTGCGCGTGTTCGTCGTCCCCGAGGCGATGGGCGACGTCGGCGCGGAGGGCGAGGAGGCGCACCCGCTCCACGGGCGTCGGCTGTCCGGTCGTGAGGTGCAGTACCCGGTCGAGAACGTTGGCGGCGGCGGCCGGGTCGTCCCGGGAGTCCGCGAACAGGGCGGCGTGATGGAGGGCGCGGGCGAAAGTGCCCTCGGGGGCGGGCCGATGGTGCTGCTCCGCGCCCGTCGGCCGGCTGAAGCGGAGGGTGTTGCCGCCCGGGTCGGTCAGAAGGAACTGCCGCACGCCGTGCGAGGTGTCGCTCACCGGCCCGATCCTCGGCAGCCCGCGCGTCGGCACCCTGCCGTACGCGGCCTTCGGTCCGGCCCGGAAGGTCCGGTGCAGTGCGTCGATCTCGGCGACCCGGACGACGCACACGTCGAAGCGGTACCGGCCGGCCGAGTCGTACAGCAGGACCGGGATGGTCGTCTCGTCCACACCGACCAGTTCAGTCAAAGTTGAAACAGTTCGTCGGTGATGCTGACGGCGGGACGCCCGAACATCGCGATCAAGGTGCGCCGTTGATGCTGCGTCAGAGGGTTGGTGAAGACCACGGCGTCGGCTTCGACCAGGTCGGCGACGTCGGCCACCTGCCGCGCCTTCCCCTGGCTCAGCAGCGTCCGTGAGGAGTAGGGCAGGCTCATCTTCCGCGCGCCGCCGCCGGAGACGCCTCGGCGCTGCACGATCCGCACGACGGCGCGTCCGCCGTGTGCCGCGAGTCGTGCGGCCGCATCCGCCATGACCGTCTCGAAGTCCTTCCGTTTGGCGAAGAAGAAGCCGACCAGGACGACGTCGGCGCCGGAGGCGGGCAGCCGGAAGGACGGACCCGGACCCGGTGCCGACGCCTCACGGCGGGACGGTCGCCGGTCGCGTCTTCGACGCTGGTGCATGAGCGGCAGGTTACGGGGCGGCCGGCCTGCGGCGACACTGCTTTCGTTCCGCGCGCCGGTTGCGTGCTCACCTCGTGAGCCGGGCGGCGAGGTCCAAGAGGTCGTCGAGACGCAGAACCCGCTCGCCGAAGCCGGGCAGGGGGACGTGGAGTTGCTCGGTCCACCGGGCGGGGATCGCGTCCAGCCCGTAGTACGCCCCCGCGAGACCTCCGGTCACCGCCGCCACGGTATCGGTGTCACCGCCGAGGTCGATCGCCGCACGGAGGGCCTCCTTGAACCCGTCGGTGGTGCGGAGGGCCCAGACGGCGGAGCCCAGGCAGGGCCAGACGGCGCCGTTGAACTCGGTTGCCCGGTCGGGGTGCCAGTCGGCGGCCAGGACAGTGGCGTAGCGGGCGCCGTGGTCGGGGTGCACGTGATGCCGCAGGAGGTCCGGGAGCGCGGCGAGGGGGTCGGCGTTCTCGAGCGTGACGCGGACGAGTTCGTGGAAGATCGCGGTGCCCTCCCAGGCCGCGCGGTCACCGTGGGTCAGCGCGGCGATCCGGCGAGCCGCGTCCATCGTGGCATCCCGGCCGGCTGTGGCGAAGTGGACGGCGGAGGTCGATGCCCGCATGAGGGAGCCGTTTCCGGCAGCGCGCAGGTTGACTTGGAAGTGGATCGCGGCAGACAGGTCCCAGGGCATGCCGTTGGTCAGCACGTCCTCGGTCTGCAGACCGATGTCCTTGGGCTCAGCCGCCGCCCACCGCTGGAAGCGCGTGAAGATGTCCGGCAGGTCGAGGCCGCCCCGCTCGAGCAGCGACTCGCCGACCAGGACGGCCATCTGCGTGTCGTCAGTGGCCTCCCCCGGGTCCCAGCCGCCCCCTCCACACATCTCACCGCCCCCGTCCGGCGAGGGAAACCGAGCAGAGAACGCCCCCGCCGGACCGAACTCGAAGGGCGCACCCAGGGCGTCACCCACCGCGGCACCGACAATGACACCGCCGGCGCGCTCCGTGTGCTGTATCCGCTTCATCCGCGCAGGTTAGTCCGCCGCTCCGGCCAACTGGGAGTCACGAACCGGGGCGGGCCTGCGCACCGGGCCCGGGGCGTAGGCGCGGGGGTCAGACCGAGCCCGCCCGGTACACCAGCAGCGCGATCTGTACGCGGTTGTTCAGCTCCAGCTTGGTCAGGATGTGGGAGACGTGGGACTTGACCGTGGGGACGCTCATGTGGAGGCCGGCCGCGATCTCAGCGTTCGTCCTGCCCTCCGCCACCGCCAGCGCGACCTCGCGCTCCCGGGCGCCGAGGAGCGCCAGGCGGCGGCGGGCGTCGTCCGCACCGGGCGCCGGCGGCGGGGCGGGCGCGTCCTGCGCGGCGGGCCGCGGCGTGACCGCCTCGATGAGCTGCCGCAGGGCCTCCGGGGACATGACCGGCTCCCCGGCCGCGCCCCGGCGCACCGCGTCGATGATCAGTTCCGGCCGGGTGTGCTTCAGCAGGAAGCCCGCCGCGCCCGCCTGGAGGGCGCGCAGCACGTAGTTGTCCGTGGTGAACGTCGTCAGCATCAGGATCTCGGGCCGCCCCCGCGGCCTGGCCCGCAGCAGACGCGTGGCCTCCAGGCCGTCCACCGACGGCATCCGGATGTCCATCAGGACCACGTCCGGGTCGCACCGCTCGACCAGGTCGACCACCTCACCGCCGTCGGCCGCCTCACCCACCACCTCCATGTCGGAGGCGGACGCCAGCATCATTCGCAACCCGGCCCGAACCAGCGCGTCGTCGTCGACCAGCAGGACCCGGATCATGCGGCCGGCCAGGGGAGCCGGGCCCGCACGGAATGCGTCGTGCCGTCGTCGTGGACGCCGTGGCGGAGTTCGCCGCCGGCCAGGGCGGCGCGTTCCGTCAGGCCGATCAGGCCGAGCCCGCTGCCGGGGACGCGGGACGGGGATCCGGTGGTCACGGGGTTGGTCACCTCGATGGTCAGGTCCGCACCCGGCGTGCCGCGCACGACGAGACGCACCGGCTGCCCCGGCGCGTGCTTCCGGGCGTTGGTCAGGGCTTCCTGGACGATGCGGTAGGCCGTACGTCCGGTGGCCGTCGGCGCGCCGTCCGCGTCGGCGGGCGCGCAGTCGAGGACGAAGTCGACGTCGGTCCCGGCGGTCCGCGCCTCCTCCACCAGTCGTGTCACGTCACCGAGGACCGGCTGGGGCGGTGACGACGAGCGGGCCCCGTCGCCGCCGGCCGCCGGAGTACGCAGGACGCCCAGCAGTTGCTGGAGTTCCTCGAGCGCCTGATGCGCGCTGTCACGGATCACCTCCGCGGCCTGCCGCACCTGCGCCGGCGGAGCCCCGGGATTCACCCGCAACGCACCCGCGTGCACGCTCAGCAGGGACAGCCGGTGGGCGAGGGTGTCGTGCATCTCGTGGGCGATCGCCTCACGTTCACGCCGCCGCGCGTGCTCGGCCCGCAGGTCGGCCTCCCTCCGCGCCTGCTCGGCACGCTCACGCAGTCCGCGTACGAACAGCCCCCAGCCGACGGCCCCGCCCACCAGCACCGCCCCGGTCAGCGCCGTCGACAAGGCGCGGGGGCCGGGCCCGTACACGGCGACGTACAGCGCCGACGGCACCAAAGCGAGCGCGGTCACCGCGCCGGCCGTCCGTGGCGGACGCATGGCGGCCACGGTCGCCAGCGCGACCAGTGCGGCCGGGATCAGCGGCCACACCGCCGACAGCAGCACCAGCACCACCGCGACGGCAACCGGCCGGCGGCGCCGCCACCACAGCAGCGCACTGCCCGCCACCGACACCAGCAGAGCCGGCGCCGTACCGGAATACGCACTCGCGGGCAGTGAAAAGAGGCGGCCTATTTCCCCCACAAGCACAGCACCCGACGGGAAACGCGGAAAGACCGACAGATCTCCCGCCTGCGCATAGGAAACGGTCACCGAAAGAGCCGCGGCGCCCATCACCGTCAGCGCATCGACAGCGCGGCCGTTCCTGCTCATGTTCCTCCAGTCCACCCGGCCCAGCGTACGGCACCGGCGCCCAGGTCAGGCCCCGGCGGTGGTGAGGAAGGGCTCTGCGCCGCCACATTCCGACTTTGGTATGAGCCGGGCTGAGAGTTTCTTACGCGACTCATACTTTCGTCAGCGGTGATCGCCGACCAATTGCCGAAGCCGGTATTCGGGTCGCATTCCTAGCGTGGTCGTCACGTATTCACGGCGGAAACACTTCGCCACGCCGGAAGGAAAAACCCGCATGCTTTCACGTCCGCGTCCCGCGACGGCCATATCCGCCCTGCTCGGCGGCCTGCTCGTCCTCACCGGCGCGTGGCTGCTCGCCGCCCGCGTTTGGGCCCACCTCCACGGATGGCTCTTCGCCCGGCTCCCCTACGGAACCGCGTGGGGCCACCTCGCGCTTCTCGTCCTCGGCGGCGTCCTCGTCACCCTCGCCGTCCGCTCCGCCCGCGACGCCGGCGCCCCCGCCGCACAGGGCCGGTGACGGGCGCACCGTGAGGACCACCGCCCACCGCGCCGTCCGGGCAGCGGCGGCGCTCGCCGTCGCCGCCGTCTCCCTGACCGGCTGCTCCACCCTGAACGACGTGATCTCCCCGGCCGACGCGCGCGCCCAGGCACCCGAGGACGCCGAGGTCACCGGCCCCGTCGACTGCCGCGTCGCCAAGTGCGTCGCGCTGACCTTCGACGGCGGCCCCAGCGAACCCACCCCGAAGCTCCTGGACCTCCTCGAGCGCGAGAACGTGCACGCGACCTTCTTCCTCCAGGGCAAGGGGCACGTCGACACCTTCCCGGACACCGTGCGCCGCATGGCCCGCGAGGGACACGAGATCGCCAACCACACCCTGACCCACAAGAACCTCAAGGAGCTCACGGACGACGAGGTGCGTGCCGAACTGCTGCCGGTGCAACGGGACATCGCGCGACTCACCGGTCACGCACCCGAGCTCATGCGCCCGCCGGGCGGTGCGACCGACGACGACCTCAAGAAGACGATGAAGGACCTGGGCCTCGCCCAGATTCTCTGGAGCGTCACGGCGAAGGACTACGCCACCACCGACACCGCGCTCATCGAGAAGCGCGTCCTGGACGGGGCGAAGCGGGACGGCATCATCCTGCTGCACGAACGCTACGCGGGCACGATCCCCGCCGTGCCGGACATCATCAGGAAACTCCGCGACCAGGAGTACACGTTCGTCACCGTCTCCCAGCTCATGGCCCCGGCGAAGCCGCAGCCGGGTGAGGTCTACCGCCCCTGAGGCCCTCCTCCGCGCGGACCGTCACGCCCGCCCGCCGGGCGTGACGGTCCGCGACCGGCGCGTCAGCGCGTACAGATCACCGTGATCAGCGTGAACGACGCGAAGAAGGCCCCCTGCGACAGACCCGTGAACCACCGGCGCCCACGCTCCCGGTCGACGTACCCGGCGGCGACGGCGGCCTCCATGTTCCGGCCGAGGCCCAGCGTGTGGTCGGCCTCCTCGACGTCACGGAACACGGGCGTCGTGGCGAGGACGGCCTCCACGCCGAAGCCCGCCTGCTCGGCTAGGTGCGGAAGACGGCGCCCGACGGTGGCGTGGCGGACGGCTTCCGTCGTGGTGTACCGGGTGAAGGCGCGGCTCGTCTCCAGGTCCTCGGAGTCGACGATCAGCGTGTCCCAGTCCGGTTCGGCCAGGGCGACGCGCGCGCCCGGCCGCGTCGCACGGTGCAGCTGAGCCAGGGCCGTCGCCGGATCGTCGACGTGCATGAGCACCCGGTCGGTCTTGGCGCGGTCCACCGTGCCGGCTTCGACGGGCAGATCGAGCACGTCCCCCTCACGGACCTCCACCCGGGGCAACTGCCGCGCCCGCTCACGCGCCTGCCCCAGCATGGCCGGGTCACGGTCGACACCGATCACCGTGCCGGTCCCGCCGGCGCGCTCCGCCAGCGCCGGCAGATCGGCGCCCGGCCCGCACCCCGCGTCCAGGACGGTGTGGCCCTCCCGGACGTCCAGCAGATCCAGCAACTGCCGCTTGTACAGGCGGCCCACGTCACTGGCGGCGGCCCGCAGCATGTAGGAGGCCTGGTCGGGACGGGACACACCGAGAGTCGATGACATGAGGGTCAGTCAAGCACCGACGCCTGCGGCAGTACACCTACCGCCTGCCCGCCCTCACGACGGGAGCCGCACCGGAACCGCGATCCACGCCACCTGCTCCGCCTGCGCCGCGCTGCGCGGCACCGGCTGCACGAGCCCGGTCACCACGGCCGCCACCGTCACCGCCCACGCCCGCGGCGGCGGTCGCCGGCGCGCGGGACACGAGCAGCGTGACGCCGTGCGCGGCCGGGACGTGCGACGACGCCTGTCGGCGCGTCAGCAGCAGGAGCGTTCCGACAGGGTGGCCGCACACCGTCGGTCGCCTGCTGATCCAACCTGATCGCGCGATCAGGAAGGTGTGCCGGTGCTGTGCGAGGCTGCAGCGCATGCGGATACTCGTGGTCGAAGACGAGGTCGACCTCGCTCACACCCTGCGCACCGGTCTGACCGCCGAGGGCTACGGCGTCGACCTCGCCCATGACGGCCGGCAGGGGCTGTGGATGGCCCGGAGCGGCGCATACGCGCTGGTCGTCCTGGACTTGATGCTGCCCGGCCTCAACGGCTACAAGGTGTGCGCCCAGCTGCGCCGGGAGGGCAACGCGACGCCCATCCTGGTGCTGACCGCCAAGGACGGGGACCGGGACCAGGCGGAGGCTCTGGACACCGGGGCGGACGACTACCTGGCCAAGCCGTTCTCCTACGTGGTGCTCGTCGCCCGGCTGCGGGCGCTGGTCAGGCGGTCCGCGACCGTCGCGCCGCCCGTCCTCGCCGTGGGCGACCTGTCGTTGGACGTCGCCGGCCGGGTGTGCCGACGGGCCGGGGTCCGGGTGGACCTGACCCCGAGGGAGTTCGCCGTGCTGGAACTGCTGGCCCGCCGCCCCGGCCAGGCCGTGTCCAAGGGCGACCTGCTCTACCACGCGTGGCCCGACGAGGCCTACGACCCCAACCTGGTCGAGGCGCGCGTCAGTTCACTCCGCAGAAAGGTGGACACCGCCTTCCGGCGGCAGTCCCTGCAGACCGTACGAGGCACCGGCTATCGATTGGTGGACGACCGTGAACACGAGTAAGAGACAACGCCGTTGGTGGCCCCGCTCGGTACGGGCCCGCGCGGCGCTCGCCGCCGCCCTGACCGCGGCTGTCGTGCTGAGCGGCATCGGGTGGTGGGTGCACCGGGAGATCTACCGGCAGAGCTTGTCGGTCGCCCACAAGAAGGCGGCGAACGACCTGTGGACCCTCGCGGAGCAACTGAGGGAAGGCCATGTCCCAGGCCGGGCCGGCGCCGTGACGTTCGAGATCGTCGCCACCGGCAGGCGCACCGCCGTGGCCTCCGGCGGTGGCATGGAAGCCTTCGACCCCAAGGCCCCTCACGTACTGCCTGCTCCGTCCGGGCGCACGGGTGAAACCATCCTGGAGGGCTACGCATACAGGCCCATGCGTATACCGGACCGCGCCGACTACCAGGTCGAGAGAGGGCGCGACAACCTGGCCGGACGGACGTTCACAGTCCTGTACCGCGACGTCTCGGCTCGTCATCTCAGCCGTGAACAGGCCGACGCGCTCGGTGTCCGCCCCGACGCCACGCTTCGGGTCCACGTCGTGCTGGTGCCGGACACCGCAGAGGAGATCGCCACCGCGATCGACGACCTGGTCCTGCGCGCCGGTCTCGTCGGCCTCGTCCTCATCGGCGCCGTCGCCTACTTCACCGTCCGCATAGCGCTCCGCCCCGTCGAAGCCGTCCGTCGCTTCACCGCCTCGGTCACCGACCCGAGCGAACGCGTCTCCGTTCCCGCGACCGCCCACGAGATCACCGCGCTCGCCGACACCATCAACGACACCCTCCAGCGCCTCGATTACGCCGCCGCCCAGCAGCGCCGGTTCGTCGCCGACGCCGCCCACGAGCTGCGCAGCCCGCTCACCACCCTGCTGACCAGCCTGGAGGTCGCCCTCGCCTACCCGGAACGCACCGACTGGACCGCCACCGCCACCACCGCCGCACGGCAGACCCGCCGCCTCCAGAGGCTCGCCGAGGACCTGCTCCTCCTCGCCCGGCTCGACACCGGCGCCCCCACGGCCGACCCGGAGACCGTCGACATGAGCGCCCTCACCTCCGAGGTGACGGAGCACCATCCCCTCGGGGCACGCAAGGTGGCAGTCGCGTGCGACAACACCGGCCCCGCGCACGTCCGCGGCAACCGCGACCAGCTCGAACGGCTGCTGCGCAACCTCCTCGACAACGCCGCACGGCACGCCGCCCACCGCATCCAGGTGACCGTCCGGAACGAGGACGAGCAGGTCGTCGTCACGGTGGACGACGACGGACCGGGAGTGCCCGCCGAGGACGCCGAGCGGATCTTCGAGCGCTTCGTCCGGCTCGACGACGCCCGCTCCCGCGACCAGGGCGGCACGGGCCTCGGTCTCGCCATCGCCCGTGACCTGGCCGAGCGCCACGCAGGCACGCTGTCCCTCGTCCCGCGCACCCTCGGAGCCTGCTTCGAACTGCGCCTGCCCGAAGCCCCGGCTCCGGACGACGCGCCCGGCAAGGATCAGCCGTCCTCGGGAGGCGACGCCGTGGACGCCCGCACGACCAGCTCCGTGGCCAGTTCGATGTGATGCGACTCCGCCTTCTCCCCGTTCGCCAGCCGCAGGGCGGTCCGCAGCGCGGCAGCCCCCATCTCCCGCAGCGGCTGGCGCACGGTGGTGAGGGGCGGCGAGGCCATCTGGGCGAGGCTGGTGTCGTCGAAGCCGACCACGCTCAGGTCCTCGGGGACGCGCAGGCCCCGGGCGCGGGCGGCCTCGACGACGCCCAGAGCGATCTCGTCGTTCCCCGCGAAGACGGCCGTGGGCGGCTCGTCCAGGTCCAGCAGCTCGGCGGCGCCCGCCAGGCCCGTCTCGTACATGAACTCCCCGGGCCGGACGTACGCCTCCGGCACCGTGGCGCCCTCCGCCTCCATGGCGGCGCGGTAGCCGTGCATGCGGGCCTGGTTGCAGACGGCCATGGCGGGCCCGCCGAGGTAGGCGATGCGTCGGTGGCCCAGGGACAGCAGGTGCCGGGTCGCGGACAGGCCGCCGGCGAAGTTGGTCGCGCCCACGCTGTGCACCCGGCTGTCCGGCAGATGCAGGGGGTCCAGCACCACCAACGGCAGCCCCGACCGCGCGAGTTCGTTCAGATGGGCGGCGGTGTAGACGCTGGTGACCGCGATGACGGCGCGGCGGCCGGCCGACACCAGGTCCCGGGCCCAGTGGGGGGCGCTTGACGCCTTGCTGACCACCACCGAGGCCCCGGACTCGGCGGCCGCGTCGACGATGCCCTCCAGCGTCTCCGCGACGTACGACTTGAGGCTGCCCTTGAACTGCACCTCGATCGTCGGGTTCTCGACCGCCTCGGTGTGCCGGAACACCGGTGCCAAGTAGTCGTGCCGGTGCAGCAGTTCCTGCACCCGGACGCGAGTGTGCGGCGCCACGTCGCCACGGCCGTTGACCACCTTGGACACGGTGGCGACGGAGACCCCGGCCGCTCGGGCGATGTCCGCCAAGGTGGTGCGCCGGGCGTTCGGTCGCATCGGTTCCTCTCAGCTGTAGGGCCGCCGGGACGGTGACCCGACGGTCCGGCCGGTCACGCGGACTGATCCGCACAACCGTACCGGTGAACGCCGCCCCGCCGCCGGGATCGTCCGGCGAGCGGGACGGTGCCGGACCCGACGGACCCGGCACGGAACGCACCGACAGTGTGACAGCCCGCAGCCGCCGCGTCATCAACACCTTTCGCAGGGTTGTTTCGAAACAGTTTCGGATCATGCCCTGGCGTGGGCGGGGCGATCAAGGCCCTTGTGTCACAAGGAACATGGCCGCTTCGGGTCGCCCTTGCACGCGTCTTGACACCGCATCAGCGCGAAACCTAGCTTGCTCGAACAGAGCTAGACGAAGTGATTTTCGAAAACCTTTCCACGACCCACGAGACGCCCCTCGGCTCTCGAGTGCGGAGAAAATCATGGCGCTCTCCCGACGTACCCTTCTCGGCCTCGCGGCCGCCGTGCCCGTCTCCGCGGCGCTCGCCGCCTGCAGCGGCTCCTCGGGCCCCGGCAAGGGCGGTGCCGCCACCTACTGGTACCTGAACGGACAGCCGCAGGAAGGTGTCAGGGCCGGCGCCGTCGACGCCTTCAACAAGGCCAACCCGGACACGCAGATCGAGGACACGACCTACCAGAACGACGCCTACAAGACGAAGATCAAGACAGCCATCGGCGCCGGACAGGCGCCCACCGTCATCTGGGGCTGGGGCGGCGGGACCCTGCGCGCCTACGCCGAGGCCGGGCAGGTCGAGGACCTCACCCCGTGGTTCGACGAGAACCCCGACGTCAAGAAGGGGCTGTTCCCGTCCTCGTTCGGCGCGGCGACCGTCGACGGCAAGATCTACGCGATGCCGTGCGAGACGGTGCAGCCGATCATCCTCTACTACAACAAGCGGGTGTTCGACCGGGTCAAGGTGGATCCGCCCGAGTCCTGGGACGACATCATGGCCCTGGTACCGAAGTTCAACGCGAAGGGCATCGCCCCGTTCGCGCTCGGCGGGCAGTCACGGTGGACCAACATGATGTGGCTGGAGTTCCTGTTCGACCGCATCGGCGGGCCCGAGGTGTTCCAGGCCGCCATCGAGGGCGAGAAGAACGCCTGGTCGCACCCCGACGCCATCAAGGCGCTCACCGCGCTCCAGGACCTGGTGAAGGCCGACGGGTTCGTGAAGGGGTTCTCCTCCATCACCGCGGACTCCAACGCCGACCAGGCCCTGCTGTACACCGACCGCGCGGCCATGATGCTGCACGGCGCCTGGTCGTACGGCATCCAGCAGGCCGACGGCGGCGACTTCGTGTCCAGCGACTCGCTCGGCTTCATGAACTTCCCGGCCGTCGAGGGCGGCAAGGGCGACCTCAGCAACACCGTCGGCAACCCCGCCCAGTACCTGTCCATCTCCGCCAAGGCGAGCGCCGAGCAGAAGAAGATCGCCAAGGACTTCTTCGCCACCGGCATCCTCCAGGAGGAGGAGGTGAAACAGTGGATCGGCAACGGGTCGGTGCCGATCCGGCTGGGCACGGAGAAACTGCTGGCCGAGTCCGACAACGCCGAGTTCCTGCAGTTCACGTACGACGTCGCCAGCAAGGCCAAGGTGTTCGTGCAGTCCTGGGACCAGGCACTCAGCCCCACCGCCGCGGAGACGCTGCTCGACAACATCGTGAAGCTTTTCCAACTGTCCATATCTCCCCAGCAGTTCGCCTCCAACCTCAACGCGGTCACCGCCGCATGAGCACGCTCACCGCCAAGCGGAGCGGTCGTCGCCCCCGGCGCAGCATCCTGCCCTGGCTGGCGACGCCCGCACTGCTGCTCTTCACCGGCTTCGCCGTCGTACCGCTCGTCGGCGTCTTCGCGCTGAGCTTCACCACCTGGGACGGCATCGGCTCCATCCGCGTCACCGGGCTGACCAGCTGGCGCGCGGTGCTCACCGATCCCGGGCTGCCGCACGCCCTGTGGGTGACGTTCCTGGTGATGGCCGTGTCCTGGGCCGTGCAGACACCGCTCAGCATCCTGCTCGGCACGTTCCTCGCCGGACGCCAGCGGTACCGCGCGGTGCTGGGCGTCGTCTACTTCATCCCGCTGATGCTCAGCTCCGCCGCCATCGCCATCGCCTACGAGGCGCTGCTCGACCCGAACTTCGGGCTCGGCGCCGGACTCGGCGTCGAAGCGCTCAGCAAGGACTGGCTGGGGCGGCCGGGCCTCGCGTTCGGCGTCGTCATCTTCGTCGTCTCCTGGCAGTTCGTCCCGTTCCACTCCCTGATCTACCAGGGAGGCGTCCAGCAGATCCCGAAGTCCCTGTACGAAGCCGCCCAGTTGGACGGAGCCGGGCGGGTCAGGCAGTTCTTCAGCATCACACTGCCGCAGCTGAAGTACACCATCATCACCTCGTCCACCCTGATGGTCGTCGGGTCCCTGACCTTCTTCGACCTCATCTTCGTCCTGACCGAGGGCGGACCCGGCGACGCCACCCGCGTCCTCGCACTGGACATGTACAAGCGCGGATTCCAGGCCAGCCTCATGGGACCCGCCAGCGCGATCGCGGTCATCCTCGTCCTCGTCGGCCTCGCCCTCGCCCTGCTGCTGCGCCGCCTCGGAGGCCGGGACGCCGCGGCGAGCCAACTCGAGGGGGCCTCCTGACGTGACCACCACGCTCACCAAGACCCGACGACCCCAGAAGGCCACCCGCCCAGCAGGGCCGCACGGCTCGCGTCCGGCGGCCCGCCGGCGCAACTGGCCCGGTGGACTGGCCGGCTGGCTCTGGCTGGCCGTCGTCGCCGTACCCCTCTACTGGACCCTCATCACCAGCCTCAAGGACCGCAGCCGCTACTACGCGAGCAACCCGCTGGTGCCGTCGGCCGACCCGACCCTCGACAACTACCGGATGGTCGTCGAGTCCGACTTCCTCCAGTACTTCGTGAACAGCGTCGTCGTCACCGCCGGAGCGGTGATCCCGGCGGTCCTCGTCTCCTTCATGGCGGCCTACGCCATCGTCCGCGGCTGGCGCATGCGCGTGCTGCGCGCCATGAACGGACTGTTCCTCATGGGGCTGGCCATCCCCCTGCAGGCGACGGTCATCCCGGTCTACCTCATCATCATCAAACTGCACCTCTACGACAGCCTGACCGCGCTGATCCTCCCGTCCATCGCCTTCGCCATCCCGCTGTCCGTGCTGGTCCTCGCCAACTTCATCCGCGACGTGCCGAAGGAGCTCTTCGACTCGATGCGCGTGGACGGCGCCACCGAATGGACGACGCTGTGGCGGCTCGCGGCGCCGCTCACCCGGCCCGCCATCCTCACCGTGTCCATCTTCAACGCCCTGACCATCTGGAACGGCTTCCTGCTGCCCCTGGTCCTCACCCAGAGCCCCGACCGCAGGACCCTGCCACTCGCCCTGTGGACCTTCCAGGGCCAGTACGGGGTCAACGTCCCGGCCGTGCTGGCCGCCGTCGTCCTCACCACCCTGCCCGTCCTGGTGCTGTACGCCTTCGGCCGCCGCCAGCTGCTGAGCGGCCTGACGGCGGGGTTCAGCCGCTGACGAGACCTGACCCGTTCCACCCGTCGTGACCGACACCGGCACCGGCACCGGCGGGGCCCGGCGCCCCGCCCCGACCCCCACTCGACCACCGGTACGCCCGCCCCGCCCCCGGTACGGGGCCCGGCGGGCGGAGGAGGAAAGTGAACGCCGACGTGGCCGCGGAGAACCCCTCCGCCCTCTCCCTCTGGAACGACCCGACCGCCCCCGTCGACGCACGCGTCGACGCGCTGATCGCCGCCATGACCCTCGAGGAGAAGACCGCCCAGCTCTTCGGGGTGTGGGTGGGCGCCGCCGCCGACGGCGGCGAAGTCGCCCCGCACCAGCACGACATGGAGGAGGCCGTCGACCTCGACGCGCTCCTCCCCACGGGACTGGGGCAGCTGACCCGCCCCTTCGGCACCGTCCCGGTCGACCCCGCCCTCGGCGCGCTGTCCCTCGCCCGCACCCAGGCGCGTATCGCCGCCTCCAACCGCTTCCGCATCCCTGCCCTCGCGCACGACGAGTGCCTGGCCGGCTTCGCCGCCTGGGGTGCCACCGCCTACCCGGTTCCGCTGTCCTGGGGCGCCGCGTTCGACCCCGACCTGGTCCGGCGCATGGCCGCCGCGATCGGCCGTGACATGCGGGCCGTCGGCGTCCACCAGGGTCTCGCTCCCGTCCTGGACGTGGTGCGGGACGCCCGCTGGGGCCGCGTCGAGGAGACCATCGGCGAGGACCCGTACCTCGTCGGCACCATCGGCACCGCGTACGTGCAGGGCCTGGAGTCCGCCGGGATCGTCGCCACGCTGAAGCACTTCGCCGGGTATTCCGCCTCCCGCGCCGGACGCAATCTCGCACCCGCCTCCATGGGCCCGCGGGAGCGCGCCGACGTGCTGCTCCCGCCCTTCGAGATGGCGATCCTCGAGGGCGGCGCCCGGTCGGTGATGAACGCCTACACCGACACCGACGGCGTGCCCTCGGCAGCCGACGAAAGCCTGCTCACCGGGCTGCTCCGCGACACGTGGGGCTTCGACGGAACGGTCGTCGCCGACTACTTCGCCGTGGCCTTCCTGAAAACCCTGCACGGTGTCGCGGCCGACTGGGCTGACGCCGCCGGCACCGCGCTCCAGGCGGGCATCGACGTCGAACTACCCAACGTCAAGACCTACGGCGCCCCACTCACCGAAGCCGTCGCCGACGGCCGCGTCCCCGAGGAACTCGTCGACCGCGCCCTGCGCCGGATCCTCACCCAGAAGGCCGCGCTCGGCCTGCTCGACCCCGACTGGGACCCCGTACCGGCGGCACTCGACGGAACCGGCCCGGACGACCCGGAGGCCCTGCGCGGCCGCGTCGACCTGGACAGCCCCGAGAACCGCGCCCTGGCGCGCACGCTCGCCGAGGAAGCGGTCGTGCTGCTCGCCAACGACGGCACCCTCCCGCTCGGCCGGCCCCGCCGCATCGCCCTGATCGGCCCCAACGCCGACGAACCCACCGCCGTGCTGGGCTGCTACTCCTTCCCTCAGCACATCGGCGTCCGCCACCCCGGCACCCCTCACGGCATCGGCCTGCCCACCCTGCGCGAGACCCTCACGGCGGAGTTCCCCGGCGCCGACATCACGTACGTGCGCGGCACGGGCGTCGACGACGGTGACCTCTCCGGCCTGGACGAGGCGGTACGGGCGGCCCGCGAGGCAGACGTCACCGTGGTGGCGCTGGGCGACCGGGCCGGCCTCTTCGGACGCGGCACCAGCGGCGAGGGCTGCGACGCGGAGACACTGGACCTCCCCGGCGCGCAGCAGCGACTCCTCGACGCGCTGCTCGACGCCGGGACGCCCGTGGTGACCGTGATGCTGGCCGGGCGGCCCTACGCGCTCGGGCGCGCGGTGGCGGATTCGGCGGCGATCGTGCAGTCGTTCTTCCCGGGCGAGGAGGGGACACACGCGATCGCCGGTGTGCTCAGCGGCCGGGTCAACCCGTCCGGACGCCTCCCGGTCGGCGTGCCCCGCACACCGGGCTCCCAGCCCGGCACCTACCTCGGAGCTCCGCTCGCCCACGTCAACGACGCGTCCAGCGTGGACCCGACCCCCGCGTTCCCCTTCGGCCACGGCCTGTCCTACACACGGTTCGACTGGACCGACCTCACGGTGCACGCCCAGGAGGCCCCGACCGACGGCGAGTTCACGCTCGCCTTCACCGTCCGCAACACGGGTGACCGCGGCGGCACGGAGGTCGTCCAGCTGTACCTGCACGACCCGGTCGCCTCCGTGGTCCAGCCGGTGCAACGCCTCATCGGCTACACCCGGGTCACCCTGGACGCGGGGGAGGCCCGACGACTGACGGTCACCGTCCCGGCCGACCTCGCGTCGTTCACGGACCGCGACGGGCGCCGCGTGGTGGAACCGGGCGCGCTGGAACTGAGGCTGGCGGCCTCCAGCGCCGACCCGCGCCTGACGGCCGAAGTGGTGCTGACCGGCGCGGCACGCCACGTGGACCACACCCGACGCCTGCACGCCACGTTCGTGCAGAAGCCGGCCACCACCTGACCCGCGGGGGTGCGCGGCACACGTCAGGGGCCGCGCACCCCGTCCGGCAGTCTCGCGGGCCCTGGAATCCCACCTACGCGAGCCCCGGGAGGGGCCGCGTCGTCAAGGGCTGAGCCGGCGGGCCGTTGACCTCGCCCGCCGTCTACAACAGCCCCCGCCGCGCCAGGTTCCGCATCAGCGCCCCCACCCCGAAGGTCCACGGCGGTGCCTCCTCGCTGGGAACCACCGTGTTGATCAGGGCGCCCAGGCGGGGGCTGGAGATGTGGACCATGTCGCCGTACTCGTGGGTGAAGCCCTCGCCAGGCGTCGTGCGGTCCTCGGTGGGGGCGAACAGTGTGCCCGTGAACAGGGCGAAGCCGTCCGGGTACTGGTGGTGGGCGCCGTACGTCGCGGACACCAGGTCCAGTACGTCGCGGCTGATCTCCCGCAGGGAGCTGCTGCCCCGCAGCACGTAGCCGTCCGGGCCCTCGACGCGCAGGTCGATGTCGAGGTGGCGTACCGCGTCGATGCCGAAGCCGTCGTCGAGCAGGCGGACGAACGGGCCGATCGCGCAGGACGCGTTGTTGTCCTTGGCGCGGGACAGCAGCAGGGCGCTACGGCCCTCCACGTCACGGAGGTTGACGTCGTTGCCGAGCGTCGCGCCGCGCACCCGGCCCCGCGAGTCGACGACCAGGACCGCCTCCGGTTCGGGGTTGTTCCACACGGAGGCGCGGAGCACGCCGATGTCCGCGCCCGTACCCACCGCCGACAGCACGGGCGCCTTGGTGAACACCTCCGGGTCCGGCCCGATGCCGACCTCCAGGTACTGCGACCACAACCCCTCGGCGAGCAGCAGCTCCTTGACCTCGGCCGCCTCCGGCGATCCGGGCCGGATGCCGTCGAGTCTGCCGCCCACCAGCCGCACCACACGCTCCCGCACCCGCGCGGCCTGCGCCGGGTCCCCGCCCGTACGTTCCTCGATGACGCGTTCGAGCAGACTCCGCGCGAACGTGACTCCCGCTGCCTTGACGACCTGGAGGTCCACGGGGGCCAGCAGGTGAGGAACGTCGGACCGGCCGGGCCGGGCGGCCAGGAGGTCGTCCAGGCGCCAACGTCGGCCGCCGGACGCCTCCCGCGCCACCTCCGCCGCGTCGTCCCGTTCCAGCAGGTCGGACACGGTGGGCGCGACGGCCGTCAGGTCGACCACGTCCGCACCCCGCACCGCCGCCACGCACGGTCCCCCCGCCTCCGGGTCGTGGACCCGCGCGACAAGGGCCGCACGGCCGGCGTCCTCCGGCAGGACGGAGTCCGCGGTGAGAACCGGACGGGGATGCGCTGCTGCCGTTTCCACGGTCGATCCACTCCTCGGAAGACGGAGGCTCAGTGGGAGTCGCGAGGCACCTCGTGGCCCCGCCCGCCGCGCAGGAAACCGAAGTCGGCTCCCCGGTCGGCCTGTTCGACGTGCTGGGTGTAGAGCCAGGTGTAGCCGCTCACGTACCGCTCCGCGGGCGGTGTCCACTCCTCCCTGCGCCGTGCGAGTTCGGCGTCGTCGACGTCGAGACGCAGGGTGCGCCCGGGGACGTCGAGGACGACGGGGTCCCCGTCGCGCACCAGGGCGAGCGGCCCTCCGACGGCGGCCTCGGGGGTCACGTGCAGAACGACGGTCCCGTACCCCGTGCCGCTCATCCGGCCGTCGCAGACCCGCACCATGTCGGTGATCCCGGCCTTCAACAGCTTCGCCGGCAACGGCACGTTGGAGACCTCGGGCATTCCCGGGTAGCCCTTGGGCCCGGCGTTGCGGATGACGACGACGGTGTTCTCGTCGACGTCCAGATCCGGGTCGTCGGCGACGGCGTGGTACGCCTCGGGGGAGTCGAAGACGCGAGCCGGTCCACGGTGGGTGAGCAGGTGCGGCGACGCGGCGGACTGCTTGATCACCGCGCCGTCCGGGCACAGGTTGCCGCGCAGGACGGCGATGCCCGTGCCGGCCGGCTGGAAGGGAGCGTCGAGCGGGGTGATGACGTCGGAGCCGACGCGTTCGGCCGGCGCCGTGTTCTCGGCGACGGTGTGTCCGGTGACCGTGATCGGACCGCCGTGCAGCAGACCGCCGCCGAGCAGTTCGGCCATCACGGCGGGGAGTCCGCCCGCGTAACAGAAGTCCTCCATCAGGTACGTGCCGCTCGGCATCAGGTTCACCAGCGTCGGCACCTCACGCACCAGCGCGTCGAAGTCGTCCGGGCCGAGTTCGACGCCCACGCGTCCGGCGAGGGCGGTGAGATGGATGACGGCGTTGGTGGAGCCGCCGATGGCCGCGTTGACCCGGATCGCGTTCTCGAACGCCTCACGCGTGAGGATCCGCGAAGGGCGCAGTTCCTCCTCCACCATGTCGACGACGCGCCGCCCCGCCGCCTGCGCGGTCTCCATCCGGCGCGAGTCGACCGCAGGCCAGGCCGCCGAACCCGGCAGCTGCATACCGAGCGCCTCGGCCACGCACGCCATGGTCGACGCGGTCCCCATCGTCATGCAGTGACCGTTGGACCGCGCCATGCACCCCTCGGCGAAGAAGCACTCCTCCTCGGTCATCCGCCCGGTCTTCAGGTCCTCCTCGAACTTCCACACATGCGTGCCCGAACCCACGTCCTGGCCGCGGTACTTGCCGTTGAGCATCGGCCCGCCGGTCACCATCACCGCGGGCAGGTCGACGCTCGCGGCGCCCATCAGCATGGCGGGGGTCGTCTTGTCGCAGCCGGACAGCAGCACCACCCCGTCGAGCGGGTTGGCCCGGATCAGCTCCTCGACCTCCATCGCCATGAGATTGCGGTACAGCATGGCCGTCGGGCGCATCAGCGTCTCGCCGGTCGCCATGGTCGGGAACTGCAGCGGCAGACCGCCCGCCTGCCACACCCCGCGCTTCACCGCCTCCGCGACGCGCGTCAAGTGCGCGTTGCACGGCGCGAGTTCGGACGCGCTCGTCGCGATGCCGATGACCGGACGTCCGTCGAACACCTCGTGCCCGAAGCCCTGGTTGCGCATCCACGAGCGGTACAGCATCCCGCTGCGTCCCTGTGCGCCGAACCAGGCCTGACTGCGGCGGTCCGTGTTCCGACGGTCGGTCATGTGCACACTCCCGTGACTCCGGCGTCGTCCGCTGCGCGGATGGGGCGTGGTCGAGGCGCGGACCCCGCTACCCTGGACCTCAATCATTAAATGATTCGATGAATGACGTCCAGGGGGTGGGCGGAGATCGACACGAACTTCCCGACCATGCAGCAGCGCGTGGCCGACGAACTCGGCCGGCGCATCGTGGCCGGCGTGTGGCAGCCCGGGAACCCGCTGCCGGTCGAGGACGCCCTCGCGTCGGAGATCGGCGTCAGCCGCGGGGTGCTGCGGGAGGCGGTCAAGTCGCTGGTGGCCAAGGGCATGCTGCGGGTACGGCCACGTACCGGCACGCGCGTGCTGCCCCCGGACGACTGGAACCACCTGGACCCGGACGTCCTGCGCTGGAAGCAGGCCGGGGACGCGGCGGCCCTGCTGCGGGACACGGGCGAACTGCGGCGCATCGTCGAGCCCGAGGCGGCACGCCTCGCCGCCGAGCGGGCCGGCGTCGACGACGTACGCGCCCTCGAGGACGCCCTGGCCGCGATGGAGGCCGCGGCGGCGTCACCCGCGCGCGGCGGCTACGTCGAGGCCGACATCGCCTTCCACCGGGCCTTGCTGGACGCCGGCGGCAACCGCCTGCTCGGTTCCCTGGGACGCGCCGTCGAGATCGCCCTGCGGCACAGCTTCGACATCAGCACGCAGACGCCGGGCGCGGTGGAGGCCTCGCTGCCGGGTCACCGCGCCGTCGTCCGCGCGGTCGAGGCGGGTGACCCGGACGCTGCGGCGGCCGCCGTACTGGGGATCATCGAGGCGGCCCAGCAGGAGATCGCCCGGTCGCCGGGAAAACCCGGGGAGCCGGAGCCGGGGGAGTCAGGGAGGCAGGGCGAGCAGCCGGGCGGTCGCCCGTCCTGACAGGCGCAGAGGAAGCGGCGCCGTGAGGGATCGGCGCCGCTCCGTCACGAGCGTCCCGTACCCGCCGGACACACCGGCAGACCCGACCGGCCCCCGGTCACCGGCCCGACCGGCCC
Source organism: Streptomyces althioticus (assembly GCA_014649355.1). GTDB lineage: Bacteria > Actinomycetota > Actinomycetes > Streptomycetales > Streptomycetaceae > Streptomyces > Streptomyces althioticus. The sequence goes on along the minus strand of BMSW01000002.1, from coordinate 397,063 downwards.
CCGGTCACCGGCCCGTCCGGCCCCCGGTCACCCCACCGTGTTCCGCCGGGTTGAACCGCCCTCCGCGCCGAACCGGAAAGCCCCGTCCCGCCTCACGTGTCGTCGGTGTCCGCCTTGGACTTCGCTGCCCGCCGCAGCCGGTGATGGCGCGTCCGGTCCCGCTCCGCCACCACGTCCCCCACCATCGTCCGCACGACGTCCCGCAGCCCGTGGAGGGCAGGGTGCCGGAGCGGACCCGCCGACGGGTCCTGCCTCAGCTCCCTCAGCAGCGCCCAGCACAGCAGCAGCATGACCACCACGAACGGCAGCGCGACCAGGATCGTCGCCGTCTGCAACGAGTCCAGACCCCCCACGACCAGCAGTACCGCCGCCACCGCGGCCATCAGCACGCCCCACGTCACCACCAGCCACGACGGCGGATGCAGCGCGCCGCGGCTGGTCAGGGACCCCATCACCAGGGACGCCGAGTCGGCGCTGGTGATGAAGTACGTCATGACGAGGACCATCGCGACGAACGACGTGACCGTGCCGATCGGCAGCGCGTCCAGCATCCCGAACAGCGCCGCCTCGGCGCCCTTGTCCACCGAGCTCGCCAGGTCCGCCTCCCCGGTCGACTGGAGCCGGATCGCCGAACCGCCCATCACGCAGAACCAGATGACGGTCGCCCCGCTCGGCACCAGCAGCACCCCGATGAGGAACTCCCGGATGGTCCGGCCGTGCGAGATGCGGGCGATGAACGTCCCCACGAACGGCGCCCACGACAGCCACCACGCCCAGTAGAAGATCGTCCAGGCGCCCAGCCACGCCTGGTCGGAGAAGGCGCCGGTGCGTGTCGCCATGGGCAGCAGGTTCTGGAGGTAGCCGCCGACGGAGGCCGGGATCGTGTCGAGCACGTAGACGGTCGGGCCGACCACGAAGACGAACACCGTCAGCGCCGCCACCAGCACGATGTTCAGCGTCGACAGCCACTTGATGCCCCGGTGCAGCCCCGAGAAGGCGGACGCGACGAACGCCGCCGACAGTGCCGCGATGATGATCAGCTCCAGCGACCGGGTGGCGTCCACCCCGAACGTGAGGTCGAGCCCTTCGGCCACCTGGAGCGCGCCCAGACCGAGGCTGGTCGCCGTGCCGAACACCGTGGCGAACACGGCGAGCAGATCGATCACCTTGCCCTGCCACCCGTCGGCCCGCCGGGCCCCGATGAGCGGCACGAACGCGGCACTCAGCCGGTTGCCGCGCCCCTTGCGGAACACCGCGTAGGCCAGGGCGAGGCCCACGATGCCGTAGATGGCCCAGGGGGTGAGCGTCCAGTGGAAGAAGGAGTACTCCAGGGCCGTGCGCGCGGCGGGACCGGTCCCGGCCCGTACCCCGCTGGCGGGGGGCGGTTCGAGGAAGTGGGTGAGCGGCTCCCCGACGCCGTAGAACATCAGGCCGATGCCCATGCCGGCGCTGAACATCATCGCGATCCACGCGAGATTGCCGAACTCCGGCTCCGAGCTGTCCTCGCCCAGTCTGATCCGGCCGAAGCGGCCGAAGGCGATCACGAGACACAGCACCAGGAACACGTCGGCGGCGACCACGAACAGCCACCCGAAGTTGTCCAGCGTCCACGCCAGGCCCGAGGAGGAGGCGCTGCCGAAGGAGTCCTCACCCAGCCAGGCCCAGAGCACCACCCCGGCGACGGCGGCCATCCCGACGGCGACGAGGACCCGGTCGGGCGCCTCCGTCCGCGGAGGCGAAGGCGCGGACTGCGGCGGTTCGCTCGGCTCGCTGCTCATGGCGCCCCACTATGCTGCGCGCCCGGCCCGCCTCGGCGTACGGCACGCCGCGCGCCCCGGACGCGTACCCGCAGGTCACCGCATACGGGTGACCTGCCGCCCGCCCGGACCGGAGCCCGGGCCGCACGCCTGACGGCCCGCCGGCTACTCGGGCCACGCCGAGTTCTGGATGACGTCGACGAAGTCGACCCGGCGGAACCCCGGCACGAAGTGCTCCAGGACGTCCGCGTTGACCGTGCCGAAGGTGGTGTCCGGCCGGTGCCGGAAGCCGTCGGTGAACGCCTGGAGGATCTGGCGCTTGAAGTCCGGCCGCGGATGCGCGGCGGTGACCTCGTCGATCCGGGCACGGTCGAGACCGTCCAGGTGCAGGCCCAGAACGTCCGTCTCCACGCCCGCCGTCGTCGCCGCGGCCTCGGGGGCCATCTTGTACGGCACCTCCGGGGTGGTGTGCAGGGCGACGGCCGTCCACACGGTGTTCGCGTCGCCCTCGGACAGCCCGTGGCCCAGCAGGAACGCCCTGGCCTGGTCGGCGCCGTCCATCTCGAACCGCTGGTCGTCGGAGCGGTACGGCTCCACCAGCCCGGTGTCGTGGAACAGGGCGGCCACGTAGAGCAGTTCGGGGTCGGGCCGGAGCCCGCGCGCGGCGGCCTGGAGGCTGCCGAACAGGAACACCCGGCGGGAGTGGTGGTAGATCAGCGGCGGGGTGGTGTCGCGGATCAGCTCGGTGGCCTCCCGTGCCAGGGTGCTGTCGGGGATCGTGACACCGGCGATCTTCTCGCTCATGGCGGCCTCCAAAGGGTTCGGGGTGACCGGAACACCTCCACCATGCGGCTACGGACCCGCCCGCCGCCGCTCAGGGACGGCCGACAACCCCTCGGAAACGGACACCGGGCCCCGTGCCGGACACCCGGAGCCCCGAGCGTCAGGGCGCGTCCGCCCTCGTCGAGGCGAACCGCTGCCGGTACCGCGTGGGGGAGACCCCCAGGTGGCGTGCGAACGCCCGCCGCAGACTCTCGTAACTGGGGAACCCCGAACGGGCCGCCGCCTCGGTCGCGTTGTGCCCCGCGTCCAGCAGGGCCTTCGCCATGTCGAAGCGGATCAGTTCCACGTACTTCATCGGCGTGGTGTCCAGCTCCGCGCGGAACAGCCGGGTCAGGTGGCGCGGGCTCACCCGGACGCGTGCCGCGAGGGACTCCGCCGTGTGGTCGCCCGTCGGATCGGCCTGCACCGCGTCCTGCACGAGCCGCAGCACGGGTGTCCGCGGGACGGGCCCCTGAAGCGAGGCGGAGAACTGCGACTGGCCGCCCGCGCGCTGCATGTACACCACCAGCGAGCGGGCGACACCGCGCGTCAGGTCGGGCCCGTGGTCCTCCTCCACCAGGGCCAGCGCCAGGTCGATGCCCGCGGTGACCCCGGCCGAGGTGTACGTGCCGCCGTCGTGGACGAAGATCGCGTCGGGCTCCACACGGGCCGCCGGGTGGCGGCGGGCCAGCAGCGCCGTGTGCTGCCAGTGCGTCGTGGCCCGCCTGCCGTCGAGGAGACCGGCCGCGCCGAGCACGAACGCGCCCGTGCAGATCGACGCGACCCGCCCCGCCCGCGCGGCCAGCTCCGCCGCGGCGGTGCTGAGTGCGGGGTCGACGGGGGAGGCGGGCAGGGCGTCACCGCCGACCACCAGGAAGGTGTCGAAGGCGGGGGCGTCCAGCGCGTCCGCGTCGGCCGGCACCGGCACGCCGATCGACGACCGCGCCGGTTTCCCGCCGACCGAGACGACGCTCAGCCGGTAGGCGGCGCCGAACCGGTTCGCCTCGCTGAACACCTCGGCGGGACCGGACAGGTCCAGCATCTTCATGCCGTCGAAGACCAGCACCCCGACGCGGTGCTCCCGCCGCTCCATCCGCCCTCACCCCGCACTCCGCTCACGGCTGCCCGCATCCCGGACAGCCTGGTCACCGGCATTCTCCTCCCGTCCGCGGGCCGCGCGCCGACACACGGACGAGGCCGCCTCCGCGGCGCGCCGCGTGACCTCCTCGGCCGCCCGGGCGGCCCGGCCGCCCACCTTCCACGCGGCCATCCGCAGCGCCACAGAGGGGGAGGGCGGGAACACGCCCAGCTGCTGCAGCATCGTCACGTCGTCCCGCACCGCCTCGTGCCTCACGACCTTGCCCTCATGCAGATTGAGCACGTGGATCTGCTCGCAGTCGATCTCCCGGCCGGTGGGCGGCACCGCCTGGTCAAGACGCCCGTCGCGGTACCGCACGAACGGACCGGTGTGCCGTCCCTGCATCCGCAGCCGCACCCACACGCGGTCCCCGTTCTCCGCCATGGCGTCGATCGGGAGGCGCAGGTCCTCGTAGGCGCTGCGCAGCCAGGCCGAGGAGGCGAGGACGCCGGCCGGCCCGCTGAGCGAGCATGCGGCCGGGGCGACCGCCGCCTCGCGGTTGGCGAAGCGGTCGTGCACCACGTCCGCGGCCAGTGCGGGGTCGCCGGTCTCCAGCACGCGGAAGAGGCCCCGCGCCAGCTCATGTGGTGTCATGCCCATCGGTCACGCCTTCCCGTAGGGGTTCGGTGCTTATTGAGGTTACTGCGCACCTAATGAATATCCCAAACGTCTACCTAGAGGGATGGCGAGGCTAGAGTGAGCCCCATGGCAACCAAGCGCGCCTATGCCTCTCCGCTGCGTCAGCAGGCGGCGGCCCGCACCCGCGAGCAGATCCTCATGTGCGCGGCCGAGCTGTTCGCCGGACGCGGCTACGGGCGGGTGACCGTGGCGGACATCGCCGCCGCGGCCGGCGTCTCCCCGAAGACGGTCTTCGCGAGCGTCGGCAGCAAGAGCGACATCCTCGACCGGATCGTCGACCAGGGCGTGAACGCGTCGGGCCACGAGGAGGCCGTGGCGCGCCTGCTCGCCCTGACCGACCCGCGGGAGCTGCTACGGGAGCTCGCCGCGGCCACCCGCCACGGCAACGAGGGGCAGTTCCTCGTCCACGAGGCCATCCGCAAGGCGCTCCCGGCGCACGAGCAGGCCGAGGAGCTGTGGGAACGCGCCACGGCGGAGTACCGCAGGGCGCTGTGCGACGTCGCCGCCCACCTGGACACGCTCACGGCGCGTCCGTCGGCGTCCGGAGAGGAGACGGCCGACCTGCTGTGGTTCTGGTTCGGTCCCTCCGGCTGGCGCAGTCTGGTCGTCGAGAACGGCTGGTCGTGGGAGCGCGCGGAACGGTTCCTTTCCGGGACGGCTATCGCCACGCTCTGCTGACGGCCGGGCTTCTCCGCGCCCCTGGGCCCGACGGCACGGCGGCCCCGCCCCGGCGCCCGTGAGGGACCGGAGCGGGGCCGACCGCCCGCCGAACGCTACGACTTGAGCCACTCCAGGATGTCCGCGTTCAGCTCGTCGGGGTGGACCGACAGCATGCCGTGCGGATAGCCCTCGTAGGTCTTCAGCGTGCCGTTCTTGAGCAGCTTCACCGTCAGCGGGGCCGCGTCGTCGTACGGCACGATCTGGTCGTCCGTGCCGTGCATGACGAGCACCGGCACCTCGATCTTCTTCAGGTCCTCGGTGAAGTCGGTCTCCGAGAAGGCCTTGATGCACTCGTAGTGGGCGTTCGTCGCGCCCGTCATCCCCTGCCGCCACCAGTTGTCGATGAGTCCCTGGGATACGTCCGCGCCCGGCCGGTTGAAGCCGTAGAACGGGCCCGAGGCGATCTCGATGTAGAGCTGGGCGCGGTTGGCGGCGAGCTGGGTGCGGAAACCGTCGAAGACCTCGATCGGCGTGCCGCCCGGGTTGCTGTCGGACTTGACCATGACGGGCGGCACCGCGCTCACGAGCGCCGCTTTCGCCACACGGCCCGGCTTGGCGCGCGCCACGTACCGCGCCACCTCGCCGCCGCCGGTCGAGTGTCCGATGTGTACGGCGTCGCGCAGGTCGAGCGCGTCGGTCAGCGCCGCGACGTCGGCCGCGTACGTGTCCATCTCGTGCCCGTCGGCCGTCTGGTCGGAGCGCCCGTGGCCACGCCGGTCGTGGGCGATCACCCGGTAGCCGTGCTGCAGGAAGAACAGCATCTGGGCGTCCCAGTCGTCGGCGCTGAGTGGCCAGCCGTGGTGGAAGACGAGGGGCTGTCCGTCGCGCGGACCCCAGTCCTTGTAGAAGATGGCCGTCCCGTCAGAAGTCGTCACCGTTCCCATGATTGGTCCTCCGCATGCTGGGGCTGAGGCGGCCGGGCCGGTACGCGGCCGTTGGCGCGCGGCAGGGCGCGCGGGCGGATTCCGGCCGGCCGGAGGGACTGCGGCCGCAGCTCGGAACCACGGCCGGATGCACGGCAATCACCTTACGCCGAAGAGACGAACCGCTCATCTCGGGATGTTTCGATCACGGTCGAGTTCGATCGGTACAGGTCGGTTGATCCGCTTATGGTGGTCAAATGCTGCTTGTTCCCAGGTGGGTTCTGCTCTCGTCGGGGTGCGCGCCGGTGCTGTTGATTGCGGGCTGGGCGATCTCGGCGGCGCTGGAGGGGGCGGGTTACGACCCGGCGACGCAGACGATCAGCGTCCTCGCGGCGTACGGCGCCTCGGGTTCCTGGGTGATGACCGGGGCGTTCCTCGCGCTGGGCGTCTGCCATCTGCTCACCGCGTGGGGGCTGCGGGCGGCCGCGGCGACCGGTCGGGTCGCGCTGGCGGGCGGGGGAGTGGCCGCGCTGGCCGTGGCGATGGTCCCCGCCCCGAGCAGCGGAGGCTCACTGGGGCACGGCTCGGTGGCCGCCGTCGGGTTCACGCTGCTCGCCCTGTGGCCCGTCCTCGCCGCGACCGCGGGCCGTGGCACGCCGTGGGCGCTGCGGCCCCTGCCGTCCTTCGCGGCGACCACCGTGATGGTCGCCGGGGCGGTGTGGTTCCTCGTCGAGATGCACCGTCACGGCATGGCGGGCGTCGCCGAACGCGTGGTGACGGCCGTGCAGTCGCTGTGGCCGTTCGTCGTGGTGCTGTCGTGCCTGCGGCACCGCGCGGGACGGCGCGCGGAACCGTCCATGTGACCTCGCCCCACGCGGGGCCGGGCGCGTGACCCGGTCACGCGCCCCACCGCCGCGCGACCGCATCAGAGGAACCTGGAGCTGCCCACCGGTCCGGTCGACCGCACCGCGTCACGGTCGCCCCGCAGCCAGGCGTCACGCACGGCCGTGACGAACGCGGCCACCCCCTCGACCGGATCGGCCGGTGTCCGCCCGTCCCCCTCGTCCGGTTCGGGGTCGGCGGCCACGACCGAGGCGGCGATCTCCTCCTCCGGACGCGGGTCGGCATCGCCCTGCTCCACCCCGCCGTCGGCGCCCTGCCGCAGCCCGCCCGCCCACGGGGCGACGGCCGACTGGTGGAGGAGCGTCACGCTGTCCGCCGCGACCGGCGGTGGATCCGTCCAGCAGCCGGCGTGCTCGTGCAGCACCTGCCCCGGGACCCGCTCCCGCAGCTGCTCCAGCGCGGCCGCGCCCCGCGGGTCCCCGGCCGTCGCGCCGAGGTCGTAGGCGACGACCACGGTGTCCTGCCGTCCGGCCTCGAACGGCTCCGCGGGCAGCCCCAGCACCTCCGCCGCGGCGAGCCCCAGGATCCGGCTGTCCCGGTCCGGCAGCAGTGACACCGAGCGGGCCCGCACCCCGGCCGCGTCGAGCACCGCCCGCAGCCGCACCAGGCCGGCCAGGCACTGGCCGTGGGTGTCGTGCAGCCAGGCGAACCGGCCGGTCATCCCCGCGTCGAAGCCGTACGGCGACAGCGTGCCGAGCACCGTACCGCCCATCACGAACTGCCAGCCGCGCAGGTCGGTGCCGTCCAGGGCGCCGGCCTCCAGCGCGCACGCGGCGCGCCGCAGCATGCGGTTCAGCCGGTCGTGCGCGCCGTGCCACAGGTCCTCGTCCGGGCCCGGCAGCAGCGCGTGCCGATGCCGGGCCTGCTCCAGGTCGCCGGCCAAGAGCGCGTTGTACACGAGCAGGTAGCGGTCGGGCCAGTCGGCGAGAACCGCCTCGTGGGCCAGGAGCGCGTCGGCGGCGTCACGGTGCCGGCCCTCGTCCTCGTACGCCGACACCAGCTCGCGCAGCACGGCGACCGACCCCGTCAGCCGCAGCGCCTCGCGCAGGGCGGGGATCGCCAGGTGGGAGACGCCGCGCTCGACACACGCGTACCCGTAGTCGTACAGGGCCTGCGGCCGGTCCGGGTGCGCCGAGAGCGCGGAGGCGGCCGTACGCAGGTCGTCGAAGCCTGCCGTGGCGGCGGCGCGCCCGACGACGAGGGCGACCTCCTCGAGGGGCGCCGCGTCGGCCTGCCGCAGCAGGCGGAGCGCGCCGGGCACATCACCGGCGTCGAGACGTTCCCAGGCGGTGACCAGCTCCGGGGACGTGGGGCGGCGGGCGGCGCGGGAGAAGCGGGAGAACATGCGCCGCATCCTCCAGGGCAGGGGCCCCGACGCTCAACAGGGTTTTTCCGCACACCACTTCACGTGCGTCCCACGTCACCGCCCGTCGTGGTCCGCCGCCCCCGCCGGGAACTCCTCGCTGCCGAGCACCCGCAGGAGGTCCATCCGCTCGCGCGTCTCGTCGTCCGCCGGGGTGAGCACCAGCAGTTCCTGCCCCTGGTCGGGGGTGACCAGCGTCTCGCAGTCCAGAAGCAGCCGGCCGACCCGCGGATGCAGCAGTGTCTTGCGGTCCGCGCGACGAACCGCGACCTCGTGCTCCGCCCACAGCGCGCCGAACTCCGGACTGGCGGCCTCGAGCCGCTCGACCAGTCCGGCCACCACCGGGTCCCCCGCCCGGCGTCCGGCGGCCGCGCGCAGGTCGGCGACCAGCCTGCGGCCGCTGAGGTCACGGTCCTCCGGCGGGCAGACGGCGCGGACCTCCGGCTCGGTGAACCAGCGGTGGATCATGTAGCGGCGGTCGCCGCGGAAACGGGTGAGGTCCGACATCAGCAGCAGGGACGCCCGGTTCTGCGCCAGCATCTCGCCGAGGTCGGACATCACCGCGGCCGGGGTGTCGCCGAGCAGGTCGAGCATGCGCACCAGGCCCGCACGGGCCAGCCGTGCCGTCCCGTCCGCGGGCGGGGGCCGGTGACCGGCCAGATGGAACAGGTGGTCGCGCTCGTCGTCGGACAGGCGCAGCGCCCGGGCCAGCGCGACCAGCAACTGCGCCGAGGGCTGACTGCTGCGGCCCTGCTCCAGGCGGACCACGTAGTCCACCGACATCCCGGCGAGCATCGCGACCTCCTCCCGGCGCAGTCCGCGTGTCCGGCGCCGGGGGCCGTCGGCGATGCCCACCTCGGCCGGGCGGATCGCCTGACGGCGGCGGCGCAGGAAGTCGGCGAGCTGTTCTCGTTCCACGCCTCCATGGTCCCGCGCGGCGGGACGCCCATCCAGGGAGCGGCGCTCCCATGATGAACGCTCCGCTCCCGCCCGCCCCGCCGCCGGAACACAGTGAAGACAGTCCTTCGGAATTCGGTGAAGGAAGTCCTTGCCGTTCCACGGCTAGGCGACAGGACGACAAAGGAGCACATGATGCGGACACGCACACTGGGCAGCACCGGACCGCGGGTCTCCGCGCTCGGCCTGGGCGCGATGAGCATGTCGGGGTCGTACGGCCAGGCCGACCGCGCCGAGAGCATCGCGACCGTGCACGCGGCGCTGGACGCCGGAGTCACCCTCGTCGACACGGGCGACTTCTACGGCATGGGCCACAACGAACTGCTCCTCGCGGAGGCGCTGCGCGGCAGGGACCGGGACAGTTACGTGCTGAGCGTGAAGTTCGGGATGCTGAGCGGTCCCACCCCGACGTACGGCGGGGTCGACGGCCGCCCGGCCGCGGTGAAGAACTTCCTCGCCCACTCGCTGACCCGCCTCGGCACCGACCACATCGACATCTACCGGCCGGCCCGGCGTGACCCCGACGTGCCGATCGAGGAGACCGTCGGCGCGGTCAAGGAACTGATCGAGGCCGGGTACGTGCGCCACCTCGGCCTCTCCGAGGTCGACGCGGAGACCGTGCGGCGGGCGCACGCCGTACATCCCGTCGCCGACCTGCAGATCGAGTACTCACTGATCTCCCGGGCCGTCGAGGCGGAGGTCCTGCCCACCCTGCGCGAGCTGGGCATCGGCCTGACCGCGTACGGCGTCCTCGCCCGCGGGCTGATCTCGGGGCACTGGTCGCCGGACCGCGCCGGCCGGCCCGGCGACCACCGTGCGGCGAGCCCCCGGTTCACCGCGGGGAACGTGGAGCACAACCTCGCCCTCGTCGAGGCACTGCGCGCAGTGGCCGAGGCGAAGGGATGCACCGTCGCCCAACTGGTCATCGCGTGGGTGGCGGCGCGGGGCGAGGACATCGTGCCGCTGGTCGGCGCCCGTACGCGCGAGCGGCTGGCGGAGGCACTGCCGGCGCTCGACGTGGAGCTCACCGCGGACGACCTGGCGGAGATCGAGAAGGCGGTGCCGCCGGGGTCGGCCCGCGGGGACCGCTACCCGGCCGTCTTCATGTCGACGCTGGGTGTGGGGAATTGACCGCGGGCCACCGAGCGGGCGCCGGGGCTCACCCCGTCTCCAGGCCGAGGACGCGGCGGGCCGCCTCGGCCTCCGCGGCCGGCGGGGAGAGCTCGTCCAGGGTGTCCAGTTCCGTGTCGTCCGCCAGCTCACGCTCCCAGGCGTCGGCGAGCCGCTGCTGCTCCTCGTGGGGTTTCGCGCTGACGGCCTCCCGGTGATCCGGGTCCAGGGCCGTGAGGAAACGCTCGACCGAGTCCATGGACATGCCGTACTCCTTGTTCGCTCCGGAAGGCGCCGCACGGCCCAGGATGGCCAGCGCCCTCGGGGTACGGGTGCCCGACACGGCCCGCGGCCACCCTGATGGCCCCGCACGGACGGGACCCGCACTTGCCGCACCTATCGATTTTCGATAGCTTCCCATCGTCATTCGATCGGTGCGCAGGTGTGGTGCGGTGTCCTCGGCGCCGCACGCGCCATCCGCGCCTCGAACCCTGGAGCGCCCATGTCCTCACCCGCCGCCCCCGCGCCCGCGCCCTCCGTCCGTCCCGGACCCGGGGGCGCGACCCGTACCGACGTGCTGGTCGTCGGAGCCGGACTGGCCGGGCTGCACGTCGCCACCCGGCTCGCCCGGCAGGGACACGACGTCCTCCTCGTGGACCGGCGCACCACCCTGGCCGGAGCGATCCGCACCACCGGGATCTTCGTGCGCAAGACGCTCGACGACTTCCCGCTCCCCGAGCGCCACCTCGGCCCGCCCATCCGGCGCATGCTGCTCTATCCGCCCGGCCTGAGTCGCCCCGTCGCCCTGGTCAGCGACCGGGACGAGTTCCGCGTCGGCGACATGGCGGGGCTGTACCAGACCTCCGCCGCGGCCGCCGTGGAGGCGGGCGTACGGCTCGCGCTGGGTACCCGCTACGCCGGCCGGCACGACGGGACGTACCACCTGATCGGCCGCGAGGGCCCGTTCCGCGTCCGCGCCCGGTACGTCGTCGGCGCGGACGGCGCCCGGTCGAGCGTCGCCCGCGACCTCGGCCTCGACCGCAACCGGCACCTGCTGATCGGGGCCGAGGAGGTCTTCCAGGTCGCCCCGAACGGCGAACCGCCCACCTTCCACTGCGTCCTCGACCCCCGGGTCGCCCCCGGATACCTCGCGTGGGCGGTCAACGACGGGGAGCACGCCCACGTCGGCGTCGCCGGGTACGCCGACCGCTTCCCCGACGGCCTGCGCCGCGCCATGGAACGCTTCAGCGCCCACGCACCGGGCCTGGAGGGCGTGAGCCGCCCCGACACGGTCGAGCGGCGCGGCGGTCCGATACCCGTCGGCGGTGTGCTGCGCCGCATCGGCTGCGCGGACGGACTGCTCGTCGGGGACGCCGCAGGCGCGGTCTCCCCGCTCACCGCCGGCGGCCTCGACCCGTGCCTGCGCCTGTCCGACCTGGCCGCCCAGGTCCTCGACGACGCCCTGCGCACCGGCGCCCCGCACGCCCTGACGCACTACAGCGGCGCCTCCCTCCGCTCCCGCTTCCGCGGCCGGCTGGCGCTGCGCACCGCACTCGCGCACATCCGGACACCCGCCGCGACCACCGCGGCGTTCACTCTCCTGCGCACCCCGCCCGGCCGCGCCGCGGCGGCCCGCATCCTCTTCGGCGACCGCTCCTTCCCGGGCCGGCCGGTCCCCGAGCCGAGCCTGGTGAGCGGCTGACCCCGCCGCCGCGGCGGGCCCGCGCCCGCATGCGCGGCCCTGTCGCCCCGTGCACGCTGGACCCATGGCGAGCGACCAGCAGACCGTCGTGATCTACCCGCCCGCCGGCGACGGCGGCCGCCGGGTCCGCGCGGGCCCGCACTTCCTGGGCATGGCCTACACCCTCCTGGACGTCGTGGAGTTCCTGCGGCTGGCCGGAATGGAGGACGCCGACGACGACTGGCTGCGGCGGTCCCCCCTCGTCGAGTGGCGCGGCGGCGGCCCGGACAGCTGGACGGCGGCCCGCGGACTGCCCGACTGACAGGCCGGCGCACCTCGGGCACCATGTGATCATGACGGAACTGGTCGAACGGGTGGACGACGACGATCGGGTGATCGGCGTCGTCGGCAGGGGTGAGGCGATCCGCAGGCGGTGGCTGCACCGTGTCGCTACGGTCGTCTGCCGGGACAGCCGGGGGAGGATCCTCGTGCACCGCCGGCCGCACGACGACGTCCGCTTCCCGGGCGGCGTCAACTTCATGCTCGGGGGAGCGGCGGAGCCCGGCGAGACCTACGAGGAGGCCGCCGCCCGGGAGCTGACGGAGGAACTGGGCGTGCGGGCCCGGCCGCGCTTCGTCCTCAAGTTCCGGTGCGCGGGAGCGATCAGCCCGTACTGGCTCGGGCTGCACGAGGCCGTGGTGACCGGGCCGTTCGCCCCCGACCCGGACGAGATCGCCTGGCACGACTGGCTGACGGAGCCCCAGCTCGCCGAACTGGTGCGGGACGAGGCGTTCGTCCCCGACGCCCGGGAGGCGTACCACCGCTGGACCGCCCGGCGCCGAGAGGGGACCCCTCCAGAAGGCCCCGCCGGGTGACACGGGACGGCCCGTCCCCGCTCCCGCGTTCGCGCGCCGCCCACGCGGCGGTCACCATGGCAGGGACCGGGGGCGGACCGAATCGTCGGTGGAGGGTGGACATGCTGCTGCCGGTCCTGTTCGCGCTGGGAGCCGCGCTCAGCAACGCGCTCGCGACCGTGCTCCAGCGCAAGGCCGCCCTGACGGTGCCCAAGTCCGAGGGACTGCGCGTCGGACTGATCGCCGACCTGCTGCGCCGGCCCGTCTGGCTGGTCGGCATCATGGCCGTGATCACCGCCGGAGTCTGCCAGGCCGTGGCGCTCGCCACCGGGCCGATCACCGTCGTCCAGCCCCTGTTCGTCCTCGAACTGCCCCTCGCCCTCGTCATCGCCGCGGCGCTGCTCCAGGGGCGGCTGTCCCGCGCCGGCTGGCTGGCCGTCGGCACCGTGGTGGTGGGCCTCGGCGTCGTCCTGTTCGCGGCCTCGCCCGCCGGGAACCGCACCCAGGTGCCGATGACCCACTGGATCCCGGCCGTCGCCGTGTGCGTCGCCGCAGTCGCCGCGCTCGTCGTCGCCGCGCTGCGCCGCCCCGAGGGCCGCGGCCGGGCCGCCTGCTTCGGACTCGCCACGGCCATCTCGTACGCCATGACGGCCGCACTGATGAAGACGTCGATGCACACCCTCGACGACGAGGGCATCACCGCCTTCTTCACCACCTGGCAGACGTACGGCTTCGCGCTGTTCGGGGTGTGCGCGCTGTTCTTCCTGGAGAACGCGATGCAGTCGGGCCCGCTGGTCGCCTCCCAGCCGGCCCTCACGCTGGGGGACGCGTGCGTGAGCCTGGCGCTCGGGATCACGGTCTACGCGGAGTACGTCCGGACGGGCTGGTGGCTCGTCCCGCAACTCCTGGGCGCCGCGCTGATCGCGGCGGGCGTGCTGGCGCTGTCCCGCCTGCCTCTGGCGCGGGCGCTGGCGACCGAGGAGAAGGAGCAGCCGGGGGAGGACACGGCGGCGGACGCGGGGACGACCGCGCCCTGACTCCGCCCGTGTGACCGCCGTTCGTCAGGATCACCGGCGACGCCGAGGCAGGTCGGCGGCGCCGCTGCCCTGACCCGGAGCGTGAGGCGGGCCGCGCGACGCGCGGCGGCCGGCGACGCGGGGGAGACACCAGGGTGACGGAGGCACAGGCGGCGAGACGGCCGCTCGGCGGCGCGCCGCCACCGCCGAGGCCGGGCGTCCCGCGCGCCGTCCGCGTGGGCGACGTCGTCGCCGTGCACCGCGCCACCGACGGCACCGCGACGGTCAACGGCCGCGCGAACGACGCGAAGGTGCCGTCGGCGGTGGTGAAGGCGCAGTGGGAGAAACTGGGTTGACCGTGACCTCCGACGTCACCCCCGCGCCCGGCACACACATGGAGTCCTGACATGACGCGCAGATCCAAGCACCGCGAGACGGCGGACCGGCTCGGCGTCCGGGCCGAGGCGGGGGAGTGGTGCTGGATCGGGGAGATCCCGCAGCCCCCGGCGGACATCGCGCAGGCCGCGGGTGATCCCCGGACACGGCCGGCCCGGCGGCCCCCGCTGACCCTGGCGGGAACCGTCCTCGGCGCGCCGTTCCTCCCGGTCCTCTGGCTGCTGATGCTGCTGGCCCGGGCCGAGCAGGCGGTGGAGCGCTTCCTCGACACGAAGGAGGAGAAGGAGCGGCGCCGGGCCAGGAAGGAGGAGGAGAGGCGCAGGGACGCGGCGGTGGAACAGCGCGGCCTGGACAACGTCTTCGACGGTGACTGGAAAGGCGCCGCCGGCCAGTTCCTCCTCCACTGGTACAGCCACTCGACCCACCACGAGCGGCTGCTGTTCGCCGGCCAGGACGGCATCGTGTTCGCGGCCCCGCCCGAGCGGGTCGGCGTGCGGCGCGACAGGCGCGCCCAGGCCGTCGCGCGGCTGTCCGCCGAGGAGGCCACGCTGGAAGACCCCTTCGGCGGCGAGTTCGAGACCCAGATCATGCTGATCCGCTTCCGCGACGGCTCGTGGCTGCGGGTGGACACGGAGGAAGCCCGCAGCGAACTCCACATGTACGCCTTGCGGCAGGCGGCGTGACAGCACCTAGGAAGGAGCAAGGCATGAGTGGATCGGTCAAGCCGAGGCGGCCCAGGGCGGCCGCGCCCGCTCTGCGGTACGAGCGGCCTTCCCGGGTTTCCGGGGCGACCCGGCGGAAACGGGGAGACGCCCTGTTCGGCGGTTTCATTCTCCTCGCTGCCGTCGGATGCGCCGTCCTCTTCGCCTTCCTCGAGAGTGAGCTGGGGGACAGCACCTGGCGCTGGGCGGCCGACCGGCCGGGCGGCGCCTACGGGTTCGCCGGTTTCCTGGGCGTGGCCGGGCCGCTGGTCGCCGTGCTCTGCGCGAGAAGCCTGATGCGCATGCCGTGGACGTCCTGGAGGCGGCAGCGCGGGCGCGCCGTGCGGATCGCCGGCACGGCCGCCGCCTCCGCGGTGGCACTCGTGGTCCACGCGCTGCTGGTCTTCAACGCCCAGGACACCGGCAAGTGGGGCAACGGGCCCGACGGCCCGCCCAGTTGGGTGTTCCGGCACCACCCGTGGCTCTGGGGCGTGGGCCTGTCCGCCACCCTCCTCACCTGCGCTGCGCTCGCGTGCGTCGCGCTCCTGCGTTTCCGGCACGGCCGGCGAAGGACGCCCGGGTCCGGGGCGGACACCACGGGTGTGTAGCGTCCCGTTCCATGAGCGCTCCTTCCCGGCCGGCCCGCCGCGCCCGTGACCTCGGCATCGTCGTCGGGCCCACCCCCACGGGCCCACTCAACGCCCTCACCGACGTCCCGGGGATCCGCGTCGGGCACGCCACCGTCCGGACGCGGTCCGACGTGCACAGCGGAGTGACCGCCGTCGTGCCCGACGGCGTGCGGCCGGGGGCGCCCGTTCCGGCCGGTGTGTTCGTGGGGAACGGGTACGGGAAGCTGATCGGCTCCACCCAGCTCGCCGAACTCGGCGAGCTGGAGACCCCCGTGCTGCTCACCTCCACACTGTCGGCGTTCCGGGTCGCCGACGCGCTGGTCGGGTGGGTGCTCGAACAGCCGGGGTGCGAGAGCGTGTTGAGTCTCAATCCCGTCGTGGGGGAGTGCAACGACGGGTATCTGTCCGACATCCGGAGCCGGCCCGTGCGCGAGGAGCACGTGCGGGCCGCGCTCGACGGAGCGTCCACGGGGCCCGTGGCCGAGGGGTGTGTCGGGGCCGGGACCGGCACCGTCGCCCTCGGGTTCAAGGCCGGCCTCGGAACCTCCTCCCGTACACCGGAGGTGACCGGCCGCCGCTTCACCGTCGGCGCCCTCGTCCAGGCCAACTTCGGCGGCACCCTGCGCGTCCTCGGACGCACCCTCGACGGCTCCGCACCGGCCTCCGAGACGGGGTCCTGCATGATCGTCGTCGCGACGGACGCCCCGCTCGGCGCCCGGCAGCTCGCCCGCGTCGCCCGCCGGGCCGTGTTCGCCCTCGCCCGGACGGGCGCGGCCTACAGCCACGGCAGCGGCGACTACGCCGTGGCCTTCACCACCACCCGGCCCGGCACCGCGCCCCCGCTCGCCGACGCCGACCTGAGCCCGCTCTTCGAGGCGGTCCTCGACGCCGTGGAGGAGGCTGTCCTCAACTCCCTCCTCGCCGCCACCACGACCACCGGCAAAGCCGGCCGCACCGTCCCCGCCCTCCCCGCGGACCGGCTCCACGCGGACCATCCCTAGTCCTCCCGCCGCCCCCACACCATCGCCATCCCCGGACCCACCTCCGCCAGCAGGGGCGACTCCAGGTACGCCAGTGCCTCGTCCACCACCCGCGCGTCCACGAGTCCCGTCGCCTCCAGCTCCGGACGCATCCGCCGTAACGTGTCCGACCAGAAGTGGGCCGCCGGGCCGCCCGGGAGCAGGGGCGGGCAGACCACCTCCGCGCCGATGTCGCGCAGACCCTCCTCGCGCAGGTAACGCGGGTACGCGGGCACCTCGGTGATGCCGGTGCCGATCGTCGCCCACAGCGCCGCCCACATGGCGTCCATGGTGCGCCGGTAGGCGGAGGAGCGGTCGAGGGTGTCGGGCAGTTCCACCGCGTCGCCGAGCACGAGCAGGCCGCCCGGACGGAGCAGGCCCGCCAGCCGGTGGACGAGCCTCCGGCGCCCCGGCAGGTGCATCAGCACGAACCGGGCGTGCACCAGGTCGAACCGGCCCGGGTCCAGGTCCTCGTCGGTGACGTCCGCGGTGAGCACCCGCAGCCCCGGCAGCTCCCAGGCGGTCAGGGCGTGGGTGTCCCGGTCGAGCGCGACGACCTCCGCCACCCCGGCCTCCTCCAGCAGCCACCGCGCGACGGTTCCCGTGCCCGCCCCGACCTCCAGGCACCGCATGCCCGGACCCACGCCGAGTTCGCCCAGCCGCCGGGTGGTGACCGGGTCGTACACCAGCGCGGCGGCGTCGATGCGCTCCGACTCGTGCGGGTCCTCGGGCGGGAAGAGCTCCCGCCCGTACCGCCCGCCGCCCGCGCCGGACGCGCCGTCACCGGGGCCGGGAGGCGGCCCGGCGCCCTTCCCCGGCCCGCCACCCGCGCCCGTCCCGCCGTCCGGGGGCCACGCCGGATCCGTCACCCGCGTGCCCCGGTCAGTTGATCCCGCTCGGCGTCGGCGACGGCGTGCGCCCCGCGAGCACTTCCTGAAGCCGCTGCGCGCCCTGCTCCACCGCGGCCGACGTGGTGTCGTGGTCGGCGCCGTCAAGACCGCCGTTGGTGACCGTGATCGCGTCCGCGCCCATCTGCACGGCCGCGACGTCCAGGCTCAGGGTGACGGGGTCGCCGCCGCTCTCGCCCTTCACCGTCACGGTCAGGCCCTGCCGGTTGTCGCCGACCTGCGGCAGCGACGTCTCGATGACCTGCACCGTGCGCTCCCCGGCGTCGCCGCCGGTCAGCGTGAACTGGTCGCAGGTGTCCGGCAGCTCGCTCAGCCACTGCATGGAGTCGTCCAGCTCCGCCTTGTCGTACGCGGCGACCTGGTACAGCAGCCGGGAGTCGCCCTCCTGGAAGCCGGTGACGGCGGACGCCCCCGTGGGCTTGCCCAGCAGCGTCTCGTCGAACAGCGCGTCGACCAGCCGCTGGCAGTCCCGCACGTCGCTCTGCCCGTCGACGAACGCGGCCACGTCGACGCTGCCCACCAGCAGCGTGTCCCGCCATTCGCGCGGGTCGCGCACCTGCGTCCAGTCGTCCTCGATGTCCGCGGGGGTGATCAGCGCGTTCCGGGCGCCCTCCTCGCTGAGGTCCGACGGCGACTCCGAAGCGGCCGGAGACGAGGCGGCGGGCGAGGTCGTCTGCGCGGCGAGTCCCCGTTCCGCGACCGTGGACGAGGCGTCCGACTCGGGCGAGGCGCTGCTGTCCGAGCCGGAACAGGCCGCCGTGGCGAACAGAGTGCCGGCGGCCAGGGCGGCGGCCAGGACGCGGGCCGGCCGGACGAGCGGGCGAGGGGTGGTCACGTGTGCCTCCTGTGGGACGGACGGTCCGCCCGGTGCCGACGCGCACCGGGCACGCTTGCTTCCCCCGGCCTCCCACCGCACCACCGCTCGGCCCGGGCGACCAGCGCAGCGGAGGCATACAGGTGAGGGCACAGGGAACACGGGCCCGTGGCCCCGCCCGGAGGCACACCCGGAACGGCGGCCGCGACAACCCCAACGGGCGCCCCCGCCACGGCGCCCGCACGGGAACACTGTTACGTTCCCGATGCACCGTTCTGTCCCGGAAAGGAACGAAGCCACGTCCTCCACCGACAACGGCCCGACTCCGCCCCCCGAGGCGGCCAAGCGCCACCCCACCCTGTTCCGTGCCATCCGCCGCCGGCGGAACCCGCCGCTGCGGCGGTCGGACATCACGGTGACGGACGAGCGGGCGGTGAAGCGCGCGGTGAAGGCCGCCTCGCTCGGCAACGCCATGGAATGGTTCGACTTCGGTATCTACGCGTACCTGGCCGGCACCATCGGCAGGGTCTTCTTCCCCTCGGGGAACGAGACGGTGCAGCTGCTGTCGTCCTTCGCCACCTTCGCGGTGGCGTTCCTGGTTCGCCCGCTGGGCGGCATGGTCTTCGGGCCGATGGGCGACAAGATCGGCCGTAAGAAGGTCCTCGCCCTGACGATGATCCTCATGGCGATCGGCACGGCCGCGATCGGCCTGCTGCCGTCGTACGCGACGGTCGGCTTCTGGGCGCCGCTGCTGCTGATCCTCTTCCGGCTGCTCCAGGGCTTCTCGACCGGCGGCGAGTACGGCGGCGCCTCCACCTTCATCGCCGAGTACGCCCCCGACCGGCGGCGTGGCTACTTCGGCAGCTTCCTGGAGCTGGGCACGCTCGCCGGCTACACCGGCGCGGCCACCCTCGTCGTGGCGCTCACCGCCTGGCTCGGCTCCGACACCATGGACGCCTGGGGCTGGCGCATCCCCTTCCTGATCGCCGGCCCGCTCGGCATCGTCGGCATCTACCTGCGGCTGAAGCTGGACGACACCCCCGCCTACCTCAAGCTGGGGGAGGGCAACGTCCGCGCCTCCGAGGCGGCGAACCAGGTCGAGACCACGGCCCGCGGCGACCTCGCCAAGATCTTCCGGCAGCACTGGCGGCCCCTGGTGCTGTGCATCGCCCTGGTCGGCGCGTACAACATCACCGACTACATGCTGCTGTCGTACATGCCGACGTACCTCTCCGACGAGCTGCACTACAAGGAGTCGCACGGGCTGCTGATCCTCGTCGCCACGATGGTGGTGCTGATGCTGATCATCAACCAGGTCGGCAAGCTCAACGACCGCTTCGGGCGCAAGCCGCTCCTGATGACCGGCATGCTGGGCTTCCTCGTCCTGTCCGCGCCGGCGTTCGTGCTGGTGCAGCAGGGCAGCCTGCTCGCGGTGTCGGCCGGCATGCTGATGCTCGGCCTGTCCCTGGTGTGCCTGCTCGGCACCATGTCGGCGGCGCTGCCGGCCATGTTCCCGACGTCCGTGCGCTACGGCTCGCTGTCCGTCGGCTACAACCTGTCGGCCTCGCTGTTCGGCGGCACCACCCCGCTGGTGATCACCGCGCTGATCGGCGCGACCGGCTCGGACATGATGCCCGCGTACTACGCGATGGCGGCG
Source organism: Streptomyces althioticus (assembly GCA_014649355.1). Classification (GTDB taxonomy): domain Bacteria; phylum Actinomycetota; class Actinomycetes; order Streptomycetales; family Streptomycetaceae; genus Streptomyces; species Streptomyces althioticus. The sequence goes on along the minus strand of BMSW01000002.1, from coordinate 377,116 downwards.
GCCCTGGTCGGTGTGATCGCCGTGGCCATGATGAAGGAGACGGCGCAGCAGCCCCTGGAGGGCTCCCCGCCCTCGGTGCAGACCGAGGAGGAGGCCGCGGAGATCGTGCAGGCGCAGGCGCCGACCCCGAAGTTCTGACGCGACGCGGGCGGCCGGAGGCGGCGGTGAGGGGCGGGTGCACGGCACCCGCCCCTCACGCGTCCCCGTGCCGGACCCGTCAGTCCTCGGCCCAGCCGTCCTCCCTCACCCGCGCGGCCAGGTCGGTCTTCGTGTACGCGGGCCGGCCCGCCTCCTGGTACTTCTCCTTCACCCGGTCCAGGTAGTACTTCGCCGTGTGCGGGCTGATCCCCGCGCGCCGCGCCGTCGCCTTGAGGGTGAGGCCCGAGGCGTACTCCAGCAGCACCTCGCGCTCCTTCGGCGACAGCCGCGGCCGCTCCGGACCGTCGTCGTGCGCCCACGCGAAGGCCAGCTCCGCCGAGTGGGCCGTACCGCCCCCGGCCACCTCCCGCACGGCCCGCACCAGCGTCGGCAGGTCGTGGTCCTTGGTGAGATAGCCGTCCGCCCCGGCGGAGACCGCCGCGACGATCCGCCGGCGGTCGGCGACCGTGCTGATGACGAGCACCCGCGTCCCGGCGGCGCGCAGCCGGCGGATGTTCTCCGGCGGCCGGCTGCCGTCCGCCAGCACCAGATCCAGCAGCACCACGTCGTACGGCGCCGCCGCGGCGTCCCCCAGCAGCTCGTCGACCGTGCCCGCGGTGGCCGCCAGAGTCACGCCGGGCGTCCCGTTCAGCCAGGCGCGCAGCCCGTCCAGCAGCATCCGGTCGTCGTCGACCACGGCCACGGTGATCACGCCGGCCACCTCAGCTCCACCCGCGTGCCCTCACCGGGCGCGCTGTCCACCTCCGCCGCCCCGCCCGCCTCACGCATCCGCCCGTGGATCGACGACCGCAGACCGAGCCCCTTCTCCACCGCCTGCGGGTCGAACCCGGTCCCGCGGTCCACGACGGTCACCTCCACCCCGCCGCCGGTCCCCGTCACCGTCACGTACGCGTGACCCGTGCCGGCGTGCCGCAGGACGTTGTTGAGCGCTTCCGTCACCGCGCTGCCCAGCGCCGCCGCAGCCGGCGCCGGTATCTCCACCAGGTCCCGGTACTGCGCGGTGACCCGCAGCCCCAGACACTCCGCCGACCGCACCGCCTGCTCCACGGCCGCCGCCGTGCCGGGCGCCGCGTCCTCCTCCGCGTGCTGCTGCACCAGCCGCCGCAGATACGCCGCCTCCCGGGCGCACCGCTCCCTGACGGCCGGGTCGCCGGGGTCCGCCCGTCCGCAGGCGAGGGCGGTGAGCGTGGCCAGCACCGTGTCGTGCAGCGCCCGGTGGTGCGCCATGCGCTCCGCGTACCGGGCACGCTCGGCCTCCGCCCGTACGGCCTGCTCGGTGGCCGCGTCCAGCTGCCGCCCCTGCCGGCGCAGATACCACCAGAAGACCCGCGCCAGCACGGCGGACGACACCAGCGCGTTGAGGTGCGCCGCGATCACGGCGATCTCCGCGCCCGCCAGCGCGTACCCGGCCGCGTGCGTCACCGTCAGGGCCGCCACCGCCGCCGCGACGGCCGCGCCCCGGCCGAACGCCACCGCGCACACCGCGCTCGACGACCCGCCGAGCAGCATCGACCAGGACAGGTCCGCGGCCCGGTGCGCCCCGCCCGCGTACACCGCGAACGGCAGCGCGCAGCCGACCAGCAGCAGATCCGCCAGCGGCGGCCGGACACCGAACCAGCCCCCGGCGCGCGCCGCGCCGAAGACGTATCCGCTCGAGGCGAGCGCCACGGCCAGCCCCACCCACGACAGCGCGCTGCCGCGCTGGTGCTGCGCCACGGCGAGCACACCGACCACCAGGTGACTGACCCGGTACAGGCCGGTGGCGAGAACCATGAACGACCGGGCCCGCTGGAGGCCCCGGCCCGGTCTCGGCACGACTCCCGCGTCCACGCAACCCCCCTGAAACGGCGGTACTTCCGGGCGCGGGCGGCCCGCTACGTTCAGGGCGTCCCGGCACCGGTCACGACGAGCCATCAGATCATCGCGTCGTGGCGCGGCGCCGGTCGGTATCCGGGCGAAGAAGGAGGAAATGTGGCTCGAAGTGTGCGCGGTGGTGCCGTCGCCGCGTTCTTGACGGCGCTGCTCGTTGTGCTCACCTCCGGCACGGCCACCGCGGCCGACCCGCCGGTCCGCTACACCCCGTGGATCACCGACGCCGCGATCTACGAGATGCGGGCGTCGTACGCGTGGCAGTGCATGGACGTCCGGGGCGAGTCCCAGAGCCCCGGCGCGATCGTGCAGCGCTTCGACTGCAAGGGGAAGTTGCACCAGCGCTTCTACTTCACGTCCCTCGGGAACGGCCAGTTCATGATCGGCGTGTACGGCAGGTACTGCGTCGGCGCGCAGAACGGCGTGCCCGGCGACGGCGCCCCGATGGTCATCGGCCACTGCCAGGGCCCGGGCCAGATCTTCCGGTGGACCGACCGCGGCAACGGCCACTACGAGATCGTGGACGCCGCGAGCGGTCTGTGCCTGCGTGACAACGGCCGGCGGGAGCCGATCCGGCTGGGCGCGTGCGGACAGATCTCCGAGCCCTACCCGAGCCTGTGGACGCCGCTGTACCACCGTCAGTACAACTACACCAGCCTGAACGGCTGACGGCCCCCTCACGGCGCGGCCCGCGCAGGGCCGGACACCATCCCCCCACAGGTGACGCGGCGGGCCTGAAGGCCCGTCGCGTCACAGCCGCGTCCGCGCCGGCGGTCGGAGAGCGGCGAGCAGACCGTCCAGGGGCGCGGGCGCCCGCGCCCCGCCCAGCGCCTCGACCAGGATCCGGCCGCAGCGGATCTTGCGGCCCTTCCGGACGGACAGCCGCCCGGCCAGGTCGCGCGCCGGGGCACCGGACCGGCCCGCCGCCCACGCGGTCACTCCGCCTTGGAGCGCGTTCATGTCGTTCACGCGTCGAGTCTCCGCGGAAAGCGGGGACTTCGGTGCTCGTTCTCGACGGCGCACGGGCTTGGCGGGAACCCGTCGGGACCTGGCCCTCACGCCCATGGGAGCCCGAGCGGCGGCTCGTTAGCTTCGGTGGTGTCCGCGTCCGACCGGACCGGAGACCGGACGCCCCACCGGAGGTGCACCGCCCCATGCATGCCCAGATCGTCCTGTTCGACGGCTTCGACCCGCTCGACGTCGTCGCGCCCTACGAGGTCCTGTACGCGGGAGGCACCGCGTCCACGGGGGCGCTCACCGTCGAGCTGGTCAGCGCGGAGGGCCCGCGCGAGGTGGTGAGCGGGACCGGCGCCCTCACGCTGCGCGCCACCGGCACGCTCGACCCCCGGGCCGCCGACCTGATCGTGGTCCCGGGCGCCTCGGGCCGGGTCGGCGAACCCGGCGAGGTGCCCGACGTCGACGCGGGGGAGGGGGAGTGGCGGCAGGACGAGTTCGTCCCCGTCCTGCTGGGCCGCGCCCTGACCACCCCGTTGCCCGCGCTGCTCAAGAAGGCGCTGGACGACCCGACGGTGACCGTGGCCACGGTGTGCGGCGGCTCGTTGATCCCCGCCATGGCCGGCCTGCTGGAGGGCCGCCACGCCACCACTCACCACCTGGGCCTCGACATGCTCGACGCCACCGGCGTCCACGCGGTGCGGGCCCGCGTCGTCGACGACGGCGACCTGGTCAGCGGCGCCGGCGTCACCTCCGGCCTGGACCTGGGCCTTCACCTGCTGGAGCGGGAACTGGGCCCGCGCATCGCGCACGCCGTCGAGACCCTCTTCGCCCACGAGCGCCGCGGCACGGTCTGGCGCGCCACGGGCCCCGCCCCGGCCACGCTGTGACCCACGCCCCCGCCTCCGTCCGCCCACACCCGAGGAGCCACCCGCGCATGACCGCCGACACCGACCGGACCGCCTCCCTCGAAGGCGTCTGGGACCTGACCGTCGCCACGCCCGTCGGCCGCATCAAGGCCGTCGTCGAGTTCCTCCGGCGGGACGGCTCCCTCACCGGCGTGGCGTCCGGCGCGGGCGAGGACGTACCACTGCGGGACATCGCCGTCGACGGCCCCCGCGTCACCTGGGAACAGTCGGTCACCAGGCCCCTGCGGCTGAACCTCGCCTTCGCCGTCGACGTCCACGGCGACAGCCTGGAGGGCACCTCGCGGGCCGGCCGTCTGCCCGCCTCCAAGGTCACCGGGACGCGCCGGACCACACCGGCGCGCACGGCGGAATAGAGGACCGGGGGCCGCTGTTACACCAGCTGCCTGACATGCGCGAGTCATTCGACTCGGGCGGTGACGGCGGAAGGAGCACCTCATGGCACGCAGCACGGTACGCCCGGTCGTCAAGCTGAAGTCCACGGCCGGCACCGGCGTCACCTACGTGACGCGCAAGAACCGTCTGAACGACCCCGACCGGCTCGTCCTGCGCAAGTACGACGCGGTCGCCGGACAGCACGTCCTCTTCCGCGAGGAGCGCTGACACGGCGGCGCCGACGCGCGAACGCCCGCGAGGACGTTCGCGCGAGGGACGCCCGCGCGAGGCCGTCGACCCACCCCGTCCCCGCCGCCCACGGCGGCGGAGACCGCGAGAAAGGACACCCATGAGGCACGGCATCCACCCCGTCTCCCGTCCGGTCGTCTTCCGTGACCGCGCGGCAGGGTTCCAGTTCCTGACCCGCTCCACGCTCGACTCCGACAGGACGGTCGAGTGGGAGGACGGCACGACGTATCCGGTCGTCGACGTGGAGATCTCGTCGGCGAGCCACCCCTTCTACACCGGCACGGCCCGCGTCCTCGACACCGCGGGACGCGTGGAGCGCTTCGAGCGGCGCTACGGCGCTTCTCCCGCCCGCCGCTGACCGGGGCCCGGCCCCACCAGGGCTTTTCCACCAGGAGTACGTGATGAAGGTACGCAAGTCCCTGCGTTCGTTGAAGTCCAGGCCCGGCGCGCAGGTGGTCCGCCGCCGCGGCGTGACCTTCGTGATCAACAAGAAGGACCCGCGCTTCAAGGCCCGCCAGGGCTGACCGAGGCCCGACCCGGGCCGGCGAGCCGCGGGCGCCACGACGTCCGGACGGCCCGGCACCGCATCGAGCGGTGCCGGGCCGTCGGCGTGTCCGCGCACGACGGCCGTCCGGCCGTGCGGGCTCCCCGCCGCGCGGCCAGGATGGGAGGAACACCGCGGGCGGGTGATGCCGCCCCTGCGGCGCGCACGGCAGCCGGGAGGCGGAGATGACGGTGAAGCGGGTCGGCATGGTGGTGCACGGCGGACACCCCGAGGCGGTGGCGGCCGCCGGCACGGTCCGCGAGTGGTCGTTGGAGCACGGCATCGCCTGCAAGGACATCGACGTGTGGGACGACGGCGACCGGCGCAGCGCCCGCGAGGAGGTGGCCGCCGCGGGCGATCCGGACCTGGTCGTCACCCTCGGCGGTGACGGCACGTTCCTGCGCGGTGCCCGGCTGGCCGCCGCCGCGGACGCCCTGGTCCTCGGCGTCGACCTCGGCCGGGTGGGTTTCCTGACCGAGGTGCCCATGACCGACGTGCACTCCGCACTGGACGCGGTGTACGAGGGCCGTCTCGACGTCGAGGAGCGGATGCTCCTGACCATGCGCGCCTCGCGCCGCCTGGAGGTCCCCGCGGACATCGAGGCGCTCATCCGCTACGGACGCGGCCCGCTGCTCCCGCCGACCAGCGTGCGCCCCGACTGCGAGTCGGGCGGCGAGTGGGGCGTCCCGCTGGATGTGGCCGCCCTCAACGACGTGGTCCTGGAGAAGCTCGCCCGGGACCGCCAGATCTCGGTCGGCGTCTACATCTCCGGCCGGCTGCTCGCCTCGTACTCCGCCGACGCGCTGCTGGTCGCCACTCCGACCGGCTCGACGGCGTACAGCTTCGCGGCCGGCGGGTCCGTCGTGTCACCGCGCGCGGAGGTCCTGGTGTTCACCCCGGTCGCGCCGCACATGACGTTCAACCGCTCGGTCGTGGCCGCGCCCGACGAACCCGTGGGACTGCGCATCCTGGAGCGGTCCGGGCGGGCGGCCGTCAGCGTCGACGGCCAGGTCCGCGGCGTCATCGGGCCGGGCGACTGGATCGGCGTGTACGCGTCCCCGCGCAAGCTGCGCGCCGTACGCCTCGGCCCCATGGACTTCTACGGCCGGCTGCGCGAGCGGATGAACCTGACCGACGCGCCCGCGGCGGTCGCCGACGGCACGCCCGCTCCGCTGTGGCCGGTGAGCAGCCCCCCGCCCGGCGACCTGGCTCACCTCGCCATGCCGCAGGGCCCGGTCGCGCGGTCCTGACGCCTCGCGTGTCACTCGCGTGTCAGTGGACGAGGGCCTTGACGGCCGTCAGGTCCTCTCCGGTCAGCTCGGCGATCCGGTGCGCCGGCACCCCGGCCGCCACGGCACGGGCGAGCAGCGCCTCGCGGCCCTCGGCGCAGGAACGGTAGGCGAGCAGTTCCTCCTCCATCCGCGCGACGTCGTAGGGGGCGTTGAGCTGCCGTACGCGGATGAGCTCCTCGTCGCCGAGCGGAACGGGCAGCCGCTCGGCGCCCTCCGGGACGGCGGAGGTCTCCTCCGGAGGCAACAGCCGCAGTCCCGGCGACGTCACGGTGACGCCCTGCGCCTCCAGCCACGCCCGCACGGCCGGCGTGTCCAGGAACGCCGCGTCCTCCACGGCGGCGAGCGGCACCCCGAGCGACACGGCGGGGTCGTCGAACAGCACCAGATAGGCGTCGTCGGTCATGGTCGGTACCTCCTGCAAGGGCGTGTGGTCCCACTCCGGTGGACCTCCCTCTACCCCTGATCGGGCCGTCCACGACACGGTGTCACCCTCATGACGCGGGTCCCGCGACTGCTACCGGTCGGAGGGGCTCGAACGCGACGACAGGCACCACATCCCCGGGTGGTGGGCATGACACCCCGTCAGGGCGTCGCGTCACGCACGGCACACGGAGCCGGTCGCCGTCCTGAGCGCCTGCCGGTGGAGCGCGTCCAGGTGCTCGGCCGCCGCTCCCGACACGCCGGCGAGTGCGAGCTGTACACCGCAGGCGACCGGCTTGTCGCGCAGCTGTGCCGTGTCCGCCGCTCCAGGTGGGGGAGAGGTACAGCGCGGGCCCGCCGTCGGGTCCGCGCAGGACGCCGGACTGCACGGTGAGTTCGTCCGGGCTCTCGGCCAGGACGTCCGAGAGTCCGGCGGTGGGTGCGCCGCCGCGTACGACCTGCGGGACACCGCGTGCCGGCCGGTCGGCCGTCTTGTGATCCGTCAGGAAGACGAGGAAGTGATCTCGGGCAGGTCGAGCATCGCTGCGAGAATGCGCTGAAGTTCGACCCGGTCCTGAGGGGTGACCCTCGCCAACCTGCGGTCGTACTCGGCCGCGAGGGCCGCGAGTGCCCGATCGCGCGCTGTCCTGCCCTCGTCCGTCAGGGCGAGCCGGTGGCGGCGCAGGTCCGCCTCGTCGATCTCGCGTCGGATGAAGCCCTTGGCGACGAGATTGCGGACGTAGACCGTCACGCTCGCCTTGGGCAGCAGCAGCGCGGTCGCGATCTCGGCCGGGTACGGCGAAGCCTCCACCTCGGCCAGGACGAAGAACTCCTTCGTCTCCAGTCCGAGCTCGGTCAGCTCCTCCGTGCAGGCATCCATCACGACTGCCAGCAGTCGCTGATTCAGCGTCCACAGCTGCGCCCCGTCGACCGGCATGCGATCCTCCGTCTGCATGGGTGGTACAGTTTCGTACTAGTTCAGTTCTGTACGAGTTGTGGTCTCGTACTGGTTCCGTATGGAACAACCATCTCACGAGGGAAGCCCGTCCATGCTTCAACACGTCACCGTCCCGCGCGGCCCCGTCAACCTCGCTGCGGACCTCCACCTTCCCGACCACGCCGACGGCCGCGCACCGCTGCCCGCCGTGGTGCTCTCCACGCCAGGCAGCAGCGTGAAGGAGCAGATCGGCGCCAACTACGCCTCCCGCCTCGCCGCCCGCGGCATCGCGGCGCTCGTCCTCGACCCCGCCCACCAGGGACGGAGCGAGGGCGAGCCTCGCGACCTCGAAGACCCGTACCGGCGAGGTGAGGACATCTCCTACGCCATCGACCTGCTCACGAAGACCCCGGCCGTCGACCCGCGCCGCATCGGTGTCCTCGGCATCTGCGCCGGTGGCGGCTACGCCGTGCACACCGCCCGCACCGACCACCGCATCAAAGCGGTCGGCACGGTCGTCCCCGTCAACATCGGCGCCGCGTTCCGCGCTTTCTTCCCCGACGGCCCGGCCGAGGCACTCGACCACCTCGCCGATGCCCGTACGGAAGAGGTCCGTTCGGAGGAGACGTACCGCGTGAACTGGCTGCCCGACACCCTGGAGGACGCCACGGCAGCGGGCCTGACCGACATCGACACCCTGCAGGCCGTCACCTACTACCGCACCGAGCGCGGCGGCAGCGAACACTCCACGAACCGACGTCTTCTGCGCAGCGACTCCCTCCTGCTGGGCTACGACGCCTTCCACCTGGCAGATCGGCTCATGACCCAGCCACTCCAGGTCGTCCTCGCCGGACGCATCGGCAACACCGGCTCCTACGACATGGGCATGCAGCTGTGGAAGGCAGCCCCCAACCCCGTCGACCTCATGGTGATCGACGGCGCAGGCCACTACGAGATGTACGACGAACCCGCCTACGTCGAAGCTGCCGTCGAGCGACTCGCCGGCTTCTATGCGAACAACCTGTAGAACGCCTGGACCGGCACGGCAGCGTCTCGCTTCCGACGGCGCCGTCGTCCGTCCAGGGCGAACCCTGGAGGTCACCCTTGCGGCGCGGTCACCGTGCGCTGCTCGGTGTCCAGCGCAGGGTCATGTCCGGCAGGTTCTCCATGTTCCGGCTCCCGTCGCTGATGTCCAGGACGGTGAAACCGTGACGTTCGTAGAACGCGCGGGCACCGATGTTCTGCTGGAAGACGTGCAGGACCAGTCCTTCCGGGCTGTGCCGCCTGACTTCGTCGAGAAGGAGCGTGCCGATGCCTTGCCGACGGACGTCGGGCCGCAGATAGAGGTGGTCGAGCATGTCGCCATCGAGGGCGGCATAGCCGACGATCTCCGCGCGACGTACCGCGACCCAGGTGCGACACCGCTTGAGCACGACGTCCCGTACCCATCGGCTCACCTGCTCGTGACCGCGCTTCTGCGGCGGGAGATACGGCATGGTCGCCGACCGGGACGCCATGTGGATGCGCGCGATCACGCTCGCGTCCTGCTAGGCCGCGACGCGGATCCGGGTCGTGCCGCCGTCCCCACTCACGCCGGGGCCTCGTTGTCGTCGCTCACCTTGTAGCCGGGCACGGAAGGCCAACGGACCGTCAGCACGACGGACTCCTCCTCCGCGTACCAGGAGTGATCGACACCCTTGCCCCACACCACGTAGTCCCCCTGCTCGGCCAGGAGCACGCTGCGGCCCGGGAGTTCCACCCGGAAGCGTCCGCTGATGAGGACCAGGAGCGCGGTGCGCTCCTCGCCGGTCACCCACTGGGCCCGCTCGTCACCGGGAGGGTGAACCCCCCACTTGATCTCCACGTCCTCGCTGTGACGGGGATCGGAGGCATCCTTGAAGTGCCCCAGCAGCCACCCCCGGTCCAGCGCCGCGTCCTTGCCGGCGTTACCCACGTACACGCTGTCGCTCATGGTGACGGAAGGTAGCAGCCGGCCCGGTATGGCCCTCCCGGCCGGGTCCTTCAACCTGCTCGTGTGATCGACTACGACGAGTCCGGCGCGCTCGTGATCCAGGTGGGCGAGGGTTTCCTGCTGTCGGAGCCGGTCCGACCGTACGAGGACGACCCGACGCTCCACTTCCTCGTCACGGCGGAACACCGCTCCGGTGGCTACGTCCAACTGAGGTGGGTGATCAGGGACGGGGCGCCCGCGGAGGAGTGGCGGTTCGAGACCAGCACATGGCGCGAGGCGGGGGAGGACATGCGCACCCTGGCCGCGGACATCCGCGCGTTCATCGCGAGTGACGCGGACTGAGCTCGGCCTGCGCACGCCGTCTGCCCCAGCGGTGGATCGGACCCGATTCGGCGGGGTCGTCAGATGATCAGAGGGCCTGGCGAGGTGCCGCGAGTACGTCGCTGAGCACCTTCTCGAGCGTGACGCCGGCCAGTTCGCGTCTCAGGGTCTCCTCGATGTCCTGGTAGATGTCCCGCATCGCCGGCTGGATGCCGTGACCCACGACGCATCCCTGGTCCGGGGTGGTGCGGTGCATCGCGAACAGCGGGCCGGGTTCCACTGCCTCGTAGACGTCGAGCAGGGTGATCGACCCCAGCTCACGCGCCAGCGACCAGCCCGCGCCCGCGCCCCGCCGGGACTCCACGAGCCCGGCCTTGCGCAGCTCGCCGAGCAACCGCCTGATCACCACGGGGTTGGTGTTCGCGCTGGCTGCGATCCCCTCGGAGGTGGCGACCTCATGACCTTGACGCTGGTAGAGACCGATCCAGGCCAGCGCATGGGCGGCAAGGGTCAGCCTGCTGTTGGCGCTCATGGTGCCTCCTTCGGTCGCAACGCTCTACGTTACGACAGTCCAGTCGTAACAACCACGGTTGCGACAGCCTGTCGTAACGCTTACTGTTACGACAGACGGAGCGTCGACTTGAAGACTCGAAGGAGAGCAGGAATGGATAGTAACGAAAAGATCATTCGTGAGGCTTACCGGCTCGCGGAAGGGGACGTCCTCGACGGCGACGCTTTCCTGGCCTTGTTCACGGAGGACGGGTCGTTCAACGACATGTCGACCTCGCAGAGTTTCCGCGGAGAGCAGATCCCTCAGGCGATCGCGGGCCTCGCCCGCTCGTTCCCCGATGTGCACCGTGAACTGCTCGCGGTGCATGCGTTCGGTGATGTCGTCGCCGTCGAGTTGCGAATCCAGGGCACGCATCTCGGAGGGTTTCCGACTCCGGCCGGTGAGATCCCGCCGACCGGGAACCGGATCGACGTACCGGCGGCGGACTTCTGGTACCTCCGTGACGGAAAGATCGAGAAGTTCGTCTGCTACAACTTGTTGAGCGTGTGGCTTGACCAGATCGGGGTCCACCCTGACTTCAAGTCGGCGGTCGAAGCTGGCGGGGCGGCAGTGACGTCGGCGTAATCCTGCCGGTCGGCGCCGAGTATGCGACAGGGCATCGGGTGAATAGCCCCAGGTCGGCGTTCGCCGTCCGCTTCCGGGTGGACGACATGCGGAGATGAAGGCCGCCCCCCACTTCCGACGAATGCCCAGTCGGGCGATCTGGTTCGACGGACGATTCGAGCGCGGCAATAAGACCTGCTGCATCCCTACGCTGCCGGCTCAGGATCCGTCCGCAGGTACCGACCCCAGACCTGGGCCTTGCGATAGGGACCATCCCCATTGCTGTCGTACTGCGGCGCATCAAAGGTGACCCAGTACAGAAGCTCGCCGCCACTGAGCGCCTGGGCATGTTCGTTGGGCACGGGTGCACCCATGGCATCGATCGTTCCGGGAAACTCGACCTGCCAAGGGCCGTCCCAGTCCCGGTCCCGGTCCCGGTCCCGGTCCCGGTCCCGGTCCCGAACGACCGTGACTCGGGTACCCGGTGCCAATGCACCCGTCGGCCATGTCTGGCTCAAGGGACGACCGAGGATGCGCTCCATGGCCTGGCGATCATCCACATCCGCGGGAACAGAGTCAGAACGGTCTGTCATGCCGCCCACTCTGCCCGCACCACATCAGGAGCGCCAGAAGATAAAGAACAAGCTTGGGCCGTGTTTCAGTCCTCGGGCTTCCGCCGGGACGGCCGTTCCGGGTGGCTGCGGGCGGCCATCCGGATGGTCAGGTCTTGAGCGATGTCGCTGATGCTGGTCGAGGCAGCGACCTCGTGCTCGTTCCGGGGTGGTGTCACGGCGGACCACCTCATAGCCGCCTTCGTCGAGCACGGCCGCTGCGGGAGCGGCGGGGACCGCGGTAACAGCCGTTCCTGCGCACACCCCAGTGCCCGCCCCGATGTGCGACCGTGCGCCTCGCCGACGTCGATCCCGCACGGATAGCGTGGCCCCAGCCGGAAGGGGGCACCGTGTCCGAAAAGCCGCGCCGACGGGGCGCTTTGGCGCAGCGGGACTTCCGGCTGCTGTTGGTCGGTGAGACCGCGAGTGGCCTGGGGAACGGCATCACCGCGGTGGCCCTGCCCCTCGTCGCCGTACTCGCCTTGCACGCCACTGCGTTGGACGTCGGCCTGCTCGCCGCAGCGGTGTGGGTGCCGTGGCTGGTCGTGGGCTTGCCGGCGGGCGCATGGGTCGACCGCCTGCCCCGGCGCCGCATCATGGTCGTCTGCAACCTCGTGTCCGCGACGATGTACGCGAGTGTCCCCCTCGCCGGATGGCTCGACCGGCTGACGCTCACCCATCTGTTCGTCGTCGCGCTGGTCTGCGGCACCTCGGCCGTGTTCTTCAACACCGCTTGCCACGCCTACGTTCCAGCGGTCCTGGCCCGGCCGGATCTCGCGGACGGCAATGCGAAGCTGCAGGTGAGCGAAGCCGGGACCCGGGTGCTGGGCAGGAGCGCGGCGGGCTTCACCGCGCAGGCGGTCGGCGCGGCGGCGGGACTCCTGCTGGACGCGCTCACCTTCCTCGTCTCCACAGCGTGTCTGCTCGGCATCCGTACGAGGGAGGAGAAGCCCGCGCGTCAGGCCGGCGAATCGTCCGGCCTGGTCCGCGAGATGGGGGAGGGTCTGCGCTTCCTGAGCCGTGACCCGTACTTGCGGCCCATCGTCATCTACGGCGCGAGCCTCAACCTGCTGCTGATGGGCTACCAGGCCGTGCAGATCGTCTTCCTGGTGCGGACGGTCGGGGTCGGTGCCGGCGCCGTGGGGTTGCTCGTCATGTGTTCCAGCCTCGGCGGCGTCCTCGGCGCGTTGCTCACGCCGCGCCTCTGCCGCCGGTGGGGCAACGCCCGGGCCCTGGTGTTCACCCAGGCGGTGGCCTGCCCCTTCGCGCTGCTGTTGCCGCTCACCACCCCTGGTCCGGGCCTGCTGTTCTTCGCCACGGGAGCCTTCGTGCTGGGCACAGGCGTGTCCGTGGCGAACGTCGTCGTCGGCACGTTCCGGCAGAGCTACTGTCCGCCGCGCCTGCTGGGGAGGGTCTCCTCGGCCTCGATGGCCACCAACCAAGGCACGATCGCGATCGGCTCCGCCCTCGGCGGCTTCCTCGGATCGGCCATCGGCACGCGCCCCACTCTGTGGATTCTGACGGCTCCCCTCGCCCTCACCTGGCTGCTCCTGGCGCTCAGCCCAGCGGGGGAGACACGCGAACTGCCGCTCGCCGCCGGTCCGGCACGGCACACCGGACCGGCGGCCGACGCGCCGTCCCCCGCCTGACCGCACGGCTCAGCCGTCCCCCGCCTGACCGCACGGCTCAGCCGTCCCCCGCCTGACCGCACGGCTCAGCCGTCCCCCGCCTGACCGCACGGCTCATGCGCACACGAGTGGGGCGCGGTACCCGCACCGCGCCCCACCTCACCGCACCGAAGGCCCCTACCGCTCGTCGACCTCCCGGTCGAAGTCCCGCGCGCAGTCCTGCCGTTCGCTCTGACTGTTGGCCTGCTCAATGCAGTCCTGGTAGCCCTTGAACTCGTCGCTGTTGATCACGGCCACGCCCAGCGCCAGCAGCACCGCCGACACCACGAGCGTCAGCGCGCCCAGCACCGCGCCGATGATCGCCATCGTCCCGTTCGTCGCCACGCCTCGTCTGGCGCGCCGGAAGCCGAGCACACCGAAGACCACGGCCAGCAGACCCAGCACGATGCCGCCGAACGCGGTCCAGAACAGCAGGACGCCCACGATGCCCAGGACCAGTGCCGCGATGCCGAAGCCGTTGCGCCGTTCACCACCCGTGCCCATCGGCTGCCCGTGGCCCGTGCCGTGGTGTCCTCCGTGCGTCGAAGTCATGCATCCTCCATGAGGTATGAGGGACCGTCAGTGGAACTCGCCCCGTCCGTGTGCCCGCACCCTCCGCCCGCATGCCGGACGTCGGCGTCACCGCCGTCACCATGCCCGTCGGCCATGCCGGTCGTGTGCCCGTGAGGGCCCGTCGGCCATCCCCGTGGGGTGCCCGTCGGTCATGCCCGCGGTGTGCCCGTCGGGGCAACGCCGTCCACCCCGCCGACCCACCCCTGTCTCGAAATCCTCCCTTGTGCCCTGACCTGCGCCCCACCTACGATGAATGCGCTTTCATCTTGATCGAACTCCACCTGCGCGCGCACAGACTAGGGATGACCCGCGATGAGTACCGCCCCCACGGTGTACGACGTGGCCGAACGCTCCGGCGTGTCCATCGCCACCGTCTCCCGCGTCTACCGCAACCCCGACTCCGTGCGGGCACAGACCCGTGAGCGGGTGCTCGCCGCCGCGCGCGACCTCGGCTACGTGCCCAGCGGCAACGCGCGCGGACTCGCCAGCCGCTCCACCGGCGTCCTCGGCCTCTGCTTCCCCGACTACGCCGACCCGGACACCGACGCCGAGGACGACGACGCGGCGATGCTCTACTCCGACCAGATCATCCGCGGCATGGAGCGCGCCGCCCGCCGGCACGGGTACGCCCTCCTCATCGCCGCCTCCCTCAAGGGCGGCCCCGAGAGCCTCGTCGCCAAGGTCGCCGGACGTGTCGACGGCTTCGCCGTGATGGCCCGCACCGTGCCCACGGAGGAACTCGAGGGGATCTCCCGGCGCCGCCCCGTCGTCATGCTCGCGGGGCCGCGCGAGGAGGGCGACCACCTGGACCACCTCGACCACATCGAGGTCGCCAACTACGACGGGCAGCGCGAACTGACCCGCCACCTCATCGAGGACCACGGCCTGCGCCGCCTCGCCTTCGTCGGCTCCGCCGAGGAGTCCCCGGACGTCGAGGCCCGCTTCCAGGGCTTCCTCGCCGCCTGCCGCGCCGCGGACGTCGACGCGCCCGAGGAGCCCGCCGTACGCGCCGCCATGATGACCCAGGCAGAGGGCGCCCGCGCCGCCGACGCCCTCTGCGGCCGCGCCGACGGGCCGCCCCAGGCCCTCGTCTGCGCCAACGACCAGATGGCCGTCGGCGCCCTCCATGCACTGGAGCGCCGCGGCCTGACCGTGCCGGACGACGTCGCCGTCACCGGCTTCGACGGCATCCCCCTCGGCAGGCTCGTCCGCCCGACGCTCACCACCGTCCGCCAGCCCATGCTGCGGATGGGGGAGGAGGCGGTCGAACTCCTCGTACGCCGCCTCAGCGGCACGCCCGGATCCGACCCCGTGTCGCTGATGCTCCCCGTCACCGTCGCCCGCCGCGCCAGCTGCGGCTGCGGCCCCGAGGAGCGGTCCGCCGTCGCCATCGGGGCCTGACGGTCTCCGCTCTCCGCACTGACGGCGACCCCTCCCCGCGCACGAACGGCTCTCCCGCCCACCCCGCCTCCATCACCTTCACCACACCCCCACGGGACGTATCTCACACCCGCTTCCGTACGCCCCACAGCCGACCTACGTTGCTGAGAGGGCCTTGTGCCCGCCACCGGGGGTGTCCGCCTGTCGCGACGAAATGCGCGCAGGTGAACGCCCCCTTTTCGCGCTCCCGCTCTCCGGCGGGGCGCGCCTCAGCCGTTACCGGAGTGTGATCGAGCTCCCCCTTGTCACGGCGGAACCCCTCCTACAGAGTCATGTATGCGCTTACAGAATGCGCATACATCAGGAACGCTCGAGGAGGAGCAGTCCATGCACCGCGCCACACCTGCCGCGATCGCCCTCACTGTGGCGTCCGCGCTCACCCTCACCGCCTGTGGCGGCTCCGGTGGCGCGGACGTGGACGCCGATGCCGAGCAGACGCTCACCGTCTGGGCCATGGGCACCGAGGGCGAGAAGCTCGCCGAGGTCGCCGACGTCTACGAGAAGTCCCACCCGAACATCACCCTCAAGGTGACCCCGGTCGGCTGGGACGTGGCGCACCAGAAGCTCGTCGCCGCGGCCGCCGCCGGCAAGCTGCCCGACGTCATGCAGATGGGCGGTACCTACCTCGGCGAGTTCGCCGACATGGGCGTCCTCGAGCCGGTCGACACCAGGACGGTCAAGAAGGACGACTACTTCCCCGCCGCCTGGGAGCAGGCCTCGTACGACGGCGAGACGTACGGCGTGCCCTGGTACGTCGACACGCGCGTCCTCTTCTACCGCACCGACCTCGCCCGCGAGGCCGGTGTCGCGAAGCCTCCCGCCACCATGGACGAGCTCCTGAAGGCCGCCCAGGCCCACCAGGACAGGGCGAAGACCAAGTGGGGCCTGTCCATTCAGCCCGGCGGCCTGGACACCGTGCAGAGCTTCTACCCGTTCCTGTACTCCGCCGGCGGCGAGATCATCGACGCGGACGGCAAGGCCGCCGTCAACAGCCCCGAGGCCGTCGAGGCACTGGAGACCTACGGCGAGTTCTTCGCCAAGGGCCTCAGCGAGAAGGCG
This sequence comes from Streptomyces althioticus, assembly GCA_014649355.1. Taxonomy (GTDB): domain Bacteria; phylum Actinomycetota; class Actinomycetes; order Streptomycetales; family Streptomycetaceae; genus Streptomyces; species Streptomyces althioticus. Next base: position 360,634 of record BMSW01000002.1, on the reverse strand, counting down.
GTGCGTCCCGGCTACGACGTGACGAAGGACTTCAACACCGGCGACGTGCCGATGTTCTTCGGCGGCCCGTGGATCATGTCGCTGCTCGACGAGAACTACCCCGACATCAAGGGCAAGTGGGCCGTCGCCCCCGTGCCCGCGGACAAGGAGTCGGTCTCCATGGCCGGCGGCTCCAGCCTCGCCGTGTCCGCGGACAGCGAGCACAAGGCCGCCGCCAAGGAGTTCATCTCCTTCCTCACCGACGCCAAGGGCCAGTCCGACTGGTACGAGCGCACCCGCGACCTGCCTGCCAACCAGCAGGCCTGGGAGTCCGGCGAGCTCGCCACCGACCCCAAGCTGAAGGTCTGGCGCGAGCAGATGGAGACCGCCAGGACCACCCCCTCCCAGCCCCGGCTGACCGAAATCACCTCCAAGGTGGACTCCGCCATCGAGTCGGTCACCCAGGGCAAGGCCGACGCCAAGGCCGCCCTGGACAAGGCGCAGGCCGAGATCGAAGGGCTCGTGGAGTAACCGGCATGCCCCCGCTGACCAAGGCGGCCGCCGACCCCGCGGCCCCAGTGACCAGGACCGGCCCGGACGGGCCGCCGGGAGACGGGCGGCGCCCGCGCCGCCCGCTCGGCCGGCACAACCTGTACGGCTGGCTGTTCTCCACGCCGTTCCTCGTGCTGTTCGCCGTCTTCATGGCGTTCCCGATCGTCGCGACGCTTCTGATGAGCTTCACCGACTTCGGGGCCCGCCACGTCACCCGCCCGCTGGAGGCGGAGTTCGTCGGCCTGGAGAACTACACCAAGCTCTTCGACGACGACCGCTTCCTGAAGGCCCTGTTCAACACGGCGTACTTCGTGGTCGTCGGCGTGCCGCTGACCATCCTGCTCGGACTGCTCGTCGCGATCCTGCTGAACAACGGCATCGACCGTGCCCGCACCTTCTTCCGGGTGGGCTTCTACGCCCCGGTGGTCACCGCCATCGTCGCGGTCGCCGTCGTCTGGCGGTTCGTCCTCGACCCGTCCGACGGACTGATCGCCGGTCTCGCCGCCGAACTCGGCATGACCGCACCGGACTTCCTCGGCTCCGAGACCTGGGCCATGCCCTCGCTCATCGCCATGGCCGTGTGGCGCAACCTCGGCACCGTCATGGTGCTGTTCATCGCCGGACTCCAGGCCATCCCCGCCGACGTGCGGGAGGCCGCCCGGCTGGACGGCGCCGGCGCCTGGCAGGAGATGCGCCGCATCACCGTGCCGCTGCTGCGGCCCACCATGCTCTACGCCACCGTCATCACCACCATCGGCTACCTCAACGTCTTCGAGGAACCGTTCGTGATGACCCAGGGCGGCCCGTCCGACGCGACGCTCACGGTGTCCCTGGACATGTACCGCGAGGGCTTCAACTTCTTCCACATGGGCTATGCGAGCGCCATGGCGTACGTGCTGTTCGTGGTCATCATGGGCATCACGGTGCTCCAGCTCCGACTGCTGAAGGACAACACCCGATGAGCGCCCCCACCACGACCGCGCGCCCGGCGCCCGCGCAGGACCGCCCCGGCGGCCGGGGCCGCCTCCGCACCCCCCTGCTCTACACGGTCGCCTCACTCGGTCTGCTGGTGATGTCCGCGCCCTTCCTCTGGATGGCGCTGTCCGCCTTCAAGACCCGCCGGGACCTCACCGCGAGCCCGCCGGTGTGGATCCCCTCCGAGTGGACGCTGAGCAACTTCGGCGCCCTGCTCGACCAGCTCGACATGCCCCGGTACTTCCTGAACAGCCTGATCGTCGCGGTGCTGGTCACCCTGTGCAACCTGCTGTTCTGCTCCATGCTCGGCTACGCGCTGGCCAAGCTGGAGTTCACCGGCCGGTCCAAGGTGTTCGGCGTCGTGCTGGCCGCGCTCATGGTCCCCGGCAACCTGCTGATCCTGCCGCTGTACGTGCTGATGACGAAGCTCGGCCTCATCGACACCTACGCCGGTCTCGTGCTGCCGTTCGCGGCCGGGGCGTTCGGCGTGTTCCTGATGCGGCAGTTCATGCAGTCCATCCCCGACGAGCTGCTGGAGGCGGCCCGCATCGACGGCGCCGGCGAGTGGTACATCTTCTGGCGCATCGTGCTGCCGCTGGTGAAGCCCGCCCTCGCCACGCTGACGATCTTCACGTTCCTCGGCTCGTGGAACAACTTCGTCTGGCCGCTCATCGCGACCAACGACCCCGACAAGTACACCCTGCCGGTCGCCCTGGCCACCTTCGCCAACGACCCCAACCGGACCGTCGGCGGCGGCAACGGCATGCTGATGGCAGGCTCCCTGCTCGTCGTGCTCCCCGTGCTGCTCGTCTTCGTGGTCCTCCAGCGCCACTTCACCCAGGGCATCGCCACCGCCGGACTCAAGTGACCGGTGCCGCCGGCCCGTCACACCGGCGACCGCCCCACCCCCACCAGAGAGAAAAGGACGATGACGCGTACCACCCTGCCCTTCCCCGACGGCTTCCTGTGGGGGGCGTCCACCGCCGCCCACCAGATCGAGGGGAACAACGTCAACAGCGACTGGTGGCGGAAGGAACACGACCCGGCGGCGAACATCGCGGAACCCAGCCTCGACGCCTGCGACAGCTACCACCGCTGGGAGCAGGACATGGACCTGCTCGCCGAACTCGGCTTCACCGACTACCGGTTCAGCGTCGAGTGGGCCCGCATCGAACCGGTGCGGGGGACGTTCTCGCACGCCGAGATCGCGCACTACCGGCGCATGGTCGACGGCGCCCTGGCCCGCGGTCTGCGGCCCATGGTCACCCTGCACCACTTCACCGTGCCGCAGTGGTTCGAGGACCTCGGCGGCTGGACCGCCGACGGCGCGGCCGACCTGTTCGCGCGCTACGTCGAGCACTGCGCCCCGATCATCGGTGAGGGCGTCCGGCACGTCTGCACCATCAACGAGCCGAACATGATCGCCGTCATGGCGGGCCTGGCGAAGACCGGCGACCAGGGCTTCCCGCCCGCGGGACTGCCCACCCCCGACGAGGAGACCACCCACGCCGTCATCGCCACCCACCACGCCGCCGTCAAGGCCGTACGGGCGATCGACCCGGACATCCAGGTCGGCTGGACGATCGCCAACCAGGTGTACCAGGCGCTGCCCGGCGCGGAGGACGTCACCGCCGCCTACCGGCACCCCCGCGAGGACGTCTTCATCGAGGCCGCGCGCGGCGACGACTGGATCGGCGTGCAGTCCTACACCCGCACCAGGATCGGCGCCGACGGCCCGATCCCCGCGCCCGAGGACGCCGAGCGCACCCTCACCCGGTGGGAGTACTACCCGGCCGCCGTCGGCCACGCCCTGCGCCACACCGCGGACGTCGCCGGCCCGGACATGCCGCTGATCGTCACCGAGAACGGCATCGCCACCGCCGACGACACCCGCCGCGTCGACTACTACACCGGCGCCCTGGAGGCCGTCTCCGCCGCCCTCGAGGACGGCGTGAACATCCACGGCTACCTGGCCTGGAGCGCCCTCGACAACTACGAGTGGGGTTCCTACGCGCCGACCTTCGGTCTGATCGCCGTCGACCCGGTCACCTTCGAGCGCACCGCCAAGCCCTCCGCCGTATGGCTCGGCGGGATGGGCCGCACCCGGCAGCTCCCGCGCGCCGAGCGCTGACCCCCGCGGCGCCGGCAGCGCGCCGCCCCCGGACCCGGGAGCCGGTGGGCCCCTGACACCCACCGGCTCCCGTACACCCCCGCGACACACCCGCACCGCACGACGCCCCCGCGACCGGCGCCCCACCGCCCGGCCGCACCCCGCCCTTCCGCGAAGGCAGGAGCCGCATGAACCGTCGTACGTTCCTCACCACCGCCACCCTCACCGCCGCGGCCTCCGCGACCGCCCTCGCCGGCGCCGCGCCCGCCGCCGCGGGAGCCCGCACCGGCGCCGGGCGCGCCCCGCTCCGCACCTGGTTCGAGGCGACCCACCGCTCCCTCGACGCGATGACCACCGACTTCGGCCTCACCGCCGACAAGATGGACATCAGCGGCACGGGCGACCCCGTCCTGTCCGCGCAGACCTCGCCCACCAACATCGGCTGCGGTCTGTGGACCACCGTCGCCGCCGCCGGACTCGGCGTCATCGACCCCGACACCCTGCACCGCCGCCTGACCCGCACCGTCGCCGCCGTCGAACGGCTGGAGCGCGCCCACGGCTTCTGGCTCAACTGGTACGACGCGCACGACGGCTCGCTGCTGACCACCTGGCCGGAGACCGGAGACCCGGTGCGGCCCTTCCTCTCCAGCGTCGACAACGCCTGGCTGGTCACCGGCCTGATGATCGCCGCCGACGCCGACCCGTCGCTCCGGCCCCGCGTGGCCCGCCTGCTGGAGGACGCCGACTGGTCGTACTTCTACACGCCCTACGACCCCGCCGACCCGGTCGCCGGACCCGGCCAGCTGCGCGGTGGCTACTGGCCCGACAAGCCCGGCAAGGGCGAGCCGACGGGCCACCACTACGGCGCCCTCAACACCGAGCCCCGCATGGCGAGCTACCTCGGCATCGCCGACGGCTCACTGCCGCCGGAGCACTACTGGCACGTCTTCCGCACCCTCCTGCCCGGCATGGGCCAGGAACAGGAGCCCGAGGGCGCCTGGGTCACGATCGACGGCGTCCGCGTGTGGCAGGGCCACTACACCCACCGGGGCCGCAAGCTCGTCCCGACCTGGGGCGGGTCCATGTTCGAGGCGCTGATGGTGCCGCTGTTCGTGCCCGAACCCGAGTGGTCCCCGCACTCCTGGGGCACCTCGCACCACCGCTACGTGCGCGGCCAGATCGACCACGGCCTGAAGGAGGCCGGCTACGGCTACTGGGGCTTCTCGCCCGCCAACATCCCCGACGGCGGGTACAGCGAGTACGGCGTCGACGCCCTCGGCATGCAGGAGGAGGGCTACAACTCCAAGGGCGTGGTCACCCCGCACGCCTCCTTCCTCGCCCTGCCCTACGAGCCCGCCGCGGCCGTCGCCAACCTCACCGCGCTGGACCGCGACTTCGGCGCGTACGACGACCGCTACGGCTTCCGCGACTCGGTGGACACCGCGACCGGCCGGGTGAGCGACTTCGTCCTCGCCCTGGACCAGGGCATGGTCGCCGCCGCCCTCGCCCAGCAACTGTGCCCCGGCCTGCTGCAGCGGCCGTTCCGCACGGGCGGTTTCCGCGCCCGGGTGAAGCCGCTGCTGGGCAAGGAGCGCTTCAGCATCTGACCCCGCGGGGACGCGCGGGTCAGACCGCGGGGTCGTTGGGGTGTGTCTCCAGCTCCGTGACGACCGCGGTCATCCACGGCCACAGGGGCAGGGTGCCCAGCACCTCCTCGTGCAGCGCCGCCTCGTCCTCGGCACGCCACAGGCCGATGCTGCGCTTCTCCCCGACGGGGCGCCACAGGCGCGCCAGATGTCCGGAGGCCGCGAGCTCACGCGCGCGCACGGCCTCACGGGCACGGACCCGGTCGACCTCGGCCTGGTCCGTGCCGTCCGGGACGGTGGTGGTCAGCTCCACCAGAAACTCCCGCATGTCGTTCTCCCCTCGGGGTGAATGCCGTTCTCGGGACTACTGTCGACGCATGAGCGAAGCGTCCAAGCGTTCCGTCGTCGTCGAGCGGACGAGCACCGGCCAGTTCATCGCCACCAACCCGCGCGGCGGGACCGTGCGGTTCGGCACCGACGGAGGTGACGCCTTCACCCCCGTCGAACTGCTGCTCGCCGCCATCGGAGGCTGCTCGGCGGCCGACGTCGACGTCGCCACCGGCCGGCACGCGGAGCCCACCGCGTTCTCCGTCGAGGTGAGCGGCGACAAGATCAGCGACGAGCAGGGCAACCGCATGACCGGCCTGCGGGTCACCTTCCACGTCGCCTTCCCCGATGACGAGGAGGGCGCCGACCGCGCCCGGGCGATCCTCCCGCGCGCGGTGAAGGCGTCCCACGACCGCCTCTGCACGGTAAGCCGCACGGTGGAACTCGGCACGCCGGTCACCACGGAGATCGCGGAGACCTGAGGGCTGCCGCCGCCGTGCGGGCGGGGTGCCGTCGCGGTACGCGGGAAGCGGGTGCCCGATGAGGCGTGCCGTGACCGGCCGGTGGCGGCGGTAGGTGCGCGCCTGGGCTCTCCCTCCGGATCGGGGTGCGCGTGGGCAGAAGCCCAGGGTTTTCGGCCGCCATCCGCCATCCGCGGGCAGGCCGTGCCCCTGGGGCGGCGGGGGAGGGCGAGCGCGACGGCACAAGCGGCGCGCTGTGCGACACCCCCGGCCCCGGCCGCCCACCTCGCCCGCTGGGCACGCTGATCGCGGTCGGCCGAGGTTCGACTGTCCCGCAGTTGTTCAGCGCGGCCGGGCTGGGAGCCGGTCGGCTTCCGCTGCCGGACGCCTCGGGACGGCGCCGACGACGGCGATGCCGGGCGGCCACCCGTGCCCCGGTGCCGTTGCGGCCGTCCCTCGGGGGCCCGTCCGCGCCGGTGGAGACCGGTCGGCGCGGGCGCGGCGTGACGCCGCGGGCCGCGACGGGGGCCGGTACCGCCGTTGGCGCCGCAGGCCGACGGCTCCTCACACGCTCCGCGACCGGCCGGTGCCGGGGAGGCGCCGCCGGCCGCTGCCGTGGCCGCGCCGCGGCACGACGGTCCCCGCCGTTCCTGCGCGGCGAACCCCTCCCGCGCGGCGAACCCCTCGTCACCACCGGTGGTCGGCGACCGACACCCTCCTCACCCATGCCGAGACCGTCCTCGCTCCAGCGACCGGTGCGGCGTCGCCGCACCCGCCCTGCCCAGCACCCGTGGAGCCGTCGCGTGCACGTCCGCCGTGCCGTGGTCCGTGAGCGGGCCGACCGTCCAGCCCGCCGCGCGCCAGTCCGCCACCAGGTCGGGAAGCGCGCCCAGTGTGGCCCGCCAGCTGCCCGGCGCCGCCGTGCGGTCGGTGTCGTGCAGCAGGACCGTGCCGCCGCCGCCCAGGTCCGCCTCGACCGTGGCGCGCACCGACGCGGGGGAGGCCGTGGCCGTCCAGTCCCGGCCCCAGGCCGTCCACAGCACCGGACGCAGCCCCGCCGCGCGGGCGGCCGCCCACCGGCCGGACGTCAGGATCCCGTACGGTGGCCGGTACCACCGGGGGGCCACCCCCGTGACGTCCTGGACGGCCTCCACCGCGCGGCGCAGGGCGCGGACGTCACGTGCTGGCGCGGGCAGCCACGGCCGGTCGTGGCTCCAGCCGTGCACGGCCACCTCGTGTCCCCGCCGCACCGTCTCCCGCACCACACCGGGATGCCGTAGCACCGCGTCGCCGAGGACGAAGAACGTCGCTCGGGCGCCGAGGCCGTCCAGCGCGTCGAGGAAGCGGGGCGTCGAGACCGGGTCGGGGCCGTCGTCGAAGGTCAGGGCGACATGACGGGGGTGCCCCACGCCGGCGAGACGGGGGGACAGACGTCTGCGCACCACGGGCAGCCAGGTGGCAGCGGGGCCGATGTGCGCCAGGGCCCCCGCGGCGAGCGGCAGCGCGACGGCCCGGGGGAGGGACTCAGGCATGGCGGTGACCTCCTGATCACGCGGACGGCTCACGGCGGGCGGGACACCTGGCGCCGCGCCCCGGAACCGGGGTCGTCCCGCACCCTGGCCTGGTCCCAGCCGCCCCCGACCGACGGGGCCCGCGCCAGGCCGACGCTGCCGGCGCCCATCAGCGCGATGCCGATTAGCTCCGGCACCACCCGCGCGCCGAGATTGATCTGCTCCCCGAACAGCGCCCACCCGAGGGCGACGCTGGTGAGCGCGTCGCCCAGGGTCAGAGCGGGCTGGGACGCGGCCAGCGTGCCCGCCCGGAACGCGGCCTGCAGCAGCAGGAACGCGATGATGCCCACCACGGCGGTGGCGTAGAGCGGCCAGGCCGACAGGACGGCGACCGGGCCGTCCGGGACCAGCCCGGTGACCTCCTTGAGCAGCGCGGCCGTCGCCGAGAACGACACGGCGGACGCCAGCCCCAGCAGCGCGGCGCGCGGCGCGCCCCGCACCGTACGGGACGCCGCCACCAGCGACGCCACCACCGCCAGCAGGATCGCTCCCGCCGGCCACCAGTGCCCGGGTATCGCCATGGACCGGCCCGACGTCGGCGCCGCCGCCGTCAGGAAGAGGGACAGGCCCACCGCCAGGGCGACGAAGGCCAGCCAGGTTCTCAGATCGGGGCGGCGGTGGAAGACCAGGCTGCCCACCGCCAGGGTGAACAGCAGCTCGGCCGCCATCAGCGGCTGCACCAGCGCGAGACTGCCCACGCCGAGCGCCGCCGCCTGGAGCACCGTCGACAGCGCGAGCATCCCCGCGCCCACCACCCAGTGCGGCCGCCGCAGCACGTGCCCCAGCCAGCGCAGCGCCTGCCGCAAACCCGTGCCGCTCTCGGGCTCGTCGGCGGCGGCCCGCCGTTGCAGCACGGAGGCCGCGGCGTTCGCCAACGCCGCGAGAAGCGCCAGGACCACGGTCAGCACGCCGCGGCGCCGCTCATCCGAACGTGGCGGCCAGCCGCCGGTACAGTCCCGGCGCCACGCCGCGCACCCTGGCCGGCAGACGCAGCCACGCGGGGACGTAGACCTCGTCCCGTCCCCGGACGGCGGCACGCCACACGGCGTCGGCCACCCGCTCGGGCGGCACCGGCCGGGGCCGGGTCCGCGCGTAGGGCGTGCCGCGCCGCTCGAAGAACGGCGTGTCCACCACCCCCGGCACGACGAGGCTCACGCCGACACCCGTGCCGCGCAGCTCGTAGCGCAGCGCGTCGGCGAACACCGCCACCGCCGCCTTCGACGCCGAGTAGACCGCCTCGCCCCGCACCCCGACGGCCCCCGCCAGCGAGCCGACGAGCACTATCCGGCCGGAGCCCGCCTCCACCATGTGGGGGAGGACCTGCCGCACCAGACGCAGCGTGGTCAGCAGGTTCACCTCCATCACCTCGTCGAAGGAACGCCGTGTCATCCTGGCGAAGTCACCGGCCCAGCCCACCCCGGCGCACGCCACCAGCAGGTCGAGGTGTCCCACCTCGTCGAGCGCGAAGCGGGTCAGCCGCCGTTCGGCGGCCGGGCGGGTGAGGTCCTCGGGGAACACCGCGGCGGCCGCGTGCGCGGCCGTCCCGGCCAGGCGTCCCGCGTCCCGGCCGTTCAGCACCAGACGCCACCCCTCCGCGGACAGCCTGCGCGCCACGGCGGCGCCGATGCCTGAGGAGGCGCCGGTCACCAGGGCCGTTCCCGGCCGCTGCGCCGCCGCGCCGGGAGGCTCCCGTACGTCGTCGGCGAGCAGCGCCGGTGTCCGGGCGTCGGAGGCGCCGGGCGTACCGGCGCGGGAGGGTGCGTGGGGCATGGGCTGACCTCGGCTGCTGGGCGGACACCGGAAGCGGCCGGCTGGACCACTCCCGTCGTCCGGGAGGGGGTGAGCCCGGAGTATCCAGGTCAGGGACGCCCGAAACGCCCGGCGGGCGTTTCACCGGCGCGCCGACGGAGACTCAGCAAGACGTGCTCCCGTCCTCCCCGGCCCCGCACCACCGGGGCGCCGCCCGCAGGGCCGGCGCCCGCCGCGTGCTGGTGCTCAGCGCGAGCATGGGCGCCGGCCACGACACCGTGGCCCGCGAACTCGTCCGGCGCGCCCGCGCACAGGGCCACGAGGCGGACACCGTCGACCTCATGCGCCTGCTCCCGTACGGCACGGGCCCGGGGCTGCGCGCCTTCTACCGGACGTCGGTGCGCCACGCGCCCTGGGTGTACGACGGGCTCTACCGGGCGTTCCTGCGCCCCGGCGACCACACCCGCCCCAGCGGCGTCCCCCTCGCCCGGCTCGCGGCCGAGGGGCTGGAACGGCTGGTCGCGCGGACGGGCGCGGACCTGGTGGTGCCCGTCTTCCACCTGGCCGCGCAGCTCACCGGCCACCTCAGGACGCTGGGCAGGCTGCGCGTCCCCAGCGTGGTGTTCGTCCTCGACTTCGCCGTGCACCGGCAGTGGCTCCACCCGGGCAACGACGCCTGTCTCTGCCTCACCGACGAGGCCGCCGACGACGTGCGCCGGGCCCTCCCCGGCACGCACGTCGAGGCGACGGGCCCGGTCGTGGCGCCCGAGTTCTCCGCCCCCGCCCCCGGCGCCGGCGACTGGCGGAAGCGGTTCGAACGGTACGCCCCGGGACGGCCGCCCGTGCTGCTGTCCGCGGGCGCCTGGGGCGCGGCCGCGGGCCTCGGCGAGACCGCGCGGCTGCTGACGGGCGCCGGCTACCTCCCCGTGGTGCTGTGCGGGCGCAACCAGGCACTGCGGTCCCGCACCGCCCGTGTGCGGGGCACGCTCGCCCTGGACTGGGTGACGGACATGCCGGGCCTGCTGCACGGGGTGCGCGCGCTGGTGGACAACGCCGCCGGCCAGACCGCCGTGCAGGCACTCGCCGCCGGACTGCCTGTCGTCGGCCACCGCCCGCTGCCCGGACACGGCGCCGAGGGGGTCCGACGGATGGCCGGACTGGGCCTCTCCGAGGCCGCCGACGACGGCACGGCCCTGCTCGGCGTCCTGGACCGTATCGTCACGGAGGGCCCCGGGGAACGCGAGCGGAGGGCGGCCCGCGGACGCGCGGTCTTCCGCGCCGACGTCCTGGAGCGCGCGGTCGCCCTGGCCGGCCGGTCCGCCGTCCCCTCACCCGGCCAGGAGTGAGCGCTCGCCCGGCCGCCGGGACCGCGGCGGTCACTTCACGCCGGCCCGCTCCCGCTCCTCATGGGGGTGCCGGTGTCCGAAGTGGCGCAGGAAACCGTGGTGGGTGAGCAGCCAGTGCCCGAACAGGGCGCCGCCGTACACGACGAACCCCACCCCGATCAGCCAGGACTCCACGACCAGGACCACGCCGACCGTGCCGTAGCTGACGGCGTTCTCCACGATCAGCGGGGTGAACACGTAGTACGAGAAGATCCGCAGGCCGACCAGGCCCACCATGGTGGCGACCGCGCCCGGGAGCAGGTCGCGCCAGCGGACCTGGCCGCCCAGCAGGAAGCGCTGACCCCACCAGAAGAACAGCACGCCGGCCGCTGTCGACAGGGTGATCCGCTCCGGCCCGAACAGCAGCGTGCGGGTCCGCACCTCCTGGTAGAGGAACGCGGTCAGCACGGCCAGCCACAGCGCCTGCCGCCACACCCGGTGCCAGGGGCCGGGCGGCAGCCGCCACACCCGCTCGTAGCCGTTCTGGACGCTGCCGCCCAGGGCGACGCCGAACACGGCGAGCGCGATACCGCCCCACACGCTGGTCGTGCCCACCACCTTGCGGGGCGGACTGAAGATCTCCGTGAGGACCCTCGCCGACCGCCCGGTCAGTCCCATGCCGTCCGCCAGCCAGGTCGCGAACCCGCCCCGGCCCAGCGGGTCCGCGGCGGCGACCACGATCAGCAGCGGCGCCAGGGTCACCAGCGCGAGGGTGGCAAAGCCCATGGCCCGGTGCATCAGCTCCAGCTCCCGGCCCCGCGTCATCAGGGTATGGGCGCCCAGCCACCTCCAGCTGTTCTGGAGCACGCCGAGGTACCGCCTCACGGTGCCCCTCCTTCGCCTGCTCGGGCACGCGCCGCGAAGTGAGCCGCGGCGGGACCGGACCGTCTCGTGCCACGCCGGGGCGGACCGGGGCGCCGCACGGCGGCCGTTCCGCTCTCCGGCTTCATCATCCGGCGACCGCGACGGGGCCCGCCACTTCGCCCGGCCCGGCGCGGCCGCCGGACACCCGCCCGCGGCGGCCGTCCGGTGCGGCGCCTGGACAGGGCTCAGCGCCGGGTGTCCCCGCCGACCGTCACCCGTTCGCCCGGCCGGCAGCGCAGGATCCGGCCGCCGTGCCCCCGCCGGGCCGCCTCGGCGAGGAAGTCGGAGAGCGGCGAGCGGAAGACGCCGTAGTCGTCGTGGTGGACGGGCAGTGCCCGGTGCGGGCGGATCACGTCGAGCAGGTCGGCGCCCTGCCCGGCGTCCATGGTGACGACCAGGCCGCCGGGCAGCGTGGTTCCGCCCAGGTGCAGTACCGCCAGATGGATGTCGGGGCACCGGCGGGCGATGTCGCGCAGGCCGTCGAACATCAGGGTGTCGCCCGAGAGGTACATGACCAGGCGGATCCGGCCGGAGCGGTCGCCGAACTCCAGCAGGCTCCCCATCACCGGCGGCAGCAGACGCCGCACCGGAGCCGGCGCGTGCCGGCCGGGCAGCGCGGTGACACGGACCAGCGAGTCGCCGCGCAGCAGGGTGTGGCTCTGCCAGGTGCGCAGACCCACGGCGCGGTGGAAGCCGAACAACCCCTGCAGGACGCGGGAGGCGTGCGGGGTGGTCAGGAACGGCAGGCCCGGGTCCAGATGGCGCCGGGCCACCCGGTCGAAGTGGTCGCCGTGCAGATGCGACAGCACCACCGCGTCCAGGTCGCCGTGGGGCAGATCGGTCACGCCCACGGCGGGTTCGGTCAGCCGGCGCGACACCAGTCCGTAGCCGAGGTGGGCGAGCTGACCGCGGTGCAGGAAGTTCGGATCGGTCAGCAGGGTCAGGGCGCCGTAACGGATCAGCAGGGTGGCGTTGCCGATGAACTGCACGCTCACGGTGCCGGCGGGCGGTGTGCGCTCCACGGAGACCTCCCTGGGCCGTCCGATGCGTCCGGGCACGACCCGGGTGGCCCCGCTGGGCCGTCCTACACCCGGGGGACGCGGCCGCGTGCCGGACGCGGGATCGCGGGTACCCGACCGGCGGTTCCACTTCTTCGCCCTCCGGTCACGCGCCCGCCGCGTACGACGGTCGGGTCCCACGCCGGGAGGTCCGGTTGCGTCTCCACCACTCCCGTCCCACCGACGCCGGGTACCGCCGGCTGCGGCACGGGCGGGGCTTCCGCTATCTCGACGTCACGGGCGAACCGCTGCGCGACCGCGCCGAACTGGCCCGGGTGCGCGCGCTCGTCGTCCCGCCCGCCTGGACCGACGTGTGGATCTGCGCCCGAGCCGACGGGCACCTCCAGGCCGTGGGCACCGACGCCGCCGGACGCCGCCAGTACCTGTACCACCCGCGGTTCCGCGCCGAGCAGGAGGCCGCCAAGCACGAGCACGTCCTCGACGTGGCCGAGACGCTGCCCGCCCTCAGGGAGGCCGTCGAAGGGCACCTCGGCGACCGGGGCCTGACCCGCTCCCGTGTCCTCGCCACCGCGGTCCGCCTGCTCGACCTCGGCTTCTTCCGCATCGGCAGCGACCGGTACGCCGAGCTCAACAACAGCTACGGCCTCACCACGCTGCTGAAGGAGCACTCCCGCTGCCGGTCCGGCGCGGTGCTGTTCAGCTACACCGGCAAGCACGGCAAGGAGGTCATCCGGACCGTCGCCGATCCCGCCGCCTGCCGCAGCCTCACCGCGCTGCTGCGCCGCAGGGGCGGAGGCGACCGGCTCCTCGCGTACTGGGAGGGCCGCGCCTGGCACGACGTGAGCAACGCCGACGTCAACGGGTACCTCAAGGAGCTGGCAGGCCTCGAGATCACCGCCAAGGACTTCCGCACCTGGCACGCCACCGTGATGGCCGCCGTCGCCCTCGCCGTGTCGGAGCCCGCCGCCCGCAGCGAGACCGCCCGCAGGAGGGCCGTCGCCCGCGCCGCGCGGGAGGTCTCCGGCTACCTCGGCAACACCCCCGCCGTGTGCCGGGCCTCCTACATCAACCCGCGCGTCGTCGAGCTGTTCGAGGAGGGCGTGACCGTCGCGCCCGCCCTGCCGCACCTCGGCCGTGAGGCCGCGCACGGCATCCCCGCCACCCAGGGCCTCGCCGAGCGGGCCGTGCTGACCATGCTGCGCACCGGCGCCCCGCCCGTCGCGACGGCGTGACCCACGTCAGACCAGCTCCGCCCCCGACCCCAGCAGCCCCGCCACCGCGAGCCCCGCGACCACCATCGCCGCCCGGAACGGCCACCGGCTGCCCCGCCCCGCCGCCGTCGCCGTGCCGGCCACGGCCACCGCACCCGCCACGACGGCCAGGCACAGCCCGCCCGCCCCCGCCGGGCCGGGCGGCCCCGCGACGACCACGCCGACCGCCGCCAGCATGACCAGAGGCGCCAGCCACCGGCAGGCCGTACGGCCCAGCCGCTGCGGCAGCCCCCGCACCCCCGTCGCCAGGTCGTCCTCGATGTCCGGCAGCACGTTCACCAGATGCGCCCCCACCCCCAGCAGCGCCCCCGCCGTCACCACCCACCAGGCGGGCCACACCGGCCGCGGCAGCCCGAGGGTGACGAACACCGGCAGCGAGGCGAACCCCACGGCGTACGGCAGCGGTGACAGCGGTGTGCGCTTCAGCCGCAGGTTGTAGGCCCAGCCCGCCGCCACGCCCGTCAGATGCGCCGCCGCCGCGCCCGGCCCGGACAGCAGCGACAGCGGCACGCACAGCACCAGAGCCGTCCGGGCGGCCGTCGCCACCGCGCGCGCCGACAGCCGCCCCTCGGCCACCGGTTTGTCCGTGCGCCCGCAGACCGTGTCGCGGCGCGCGTCGGCCGCGTCGTTGCACCAGCCCACCGACAGCTGACCCGCCAGCACCGCCGCGCCCACCGCCGCCGCGCCCGCGACGCCGTGCCCCGCCGCCACCGCGAGCGCGGTCACGAACACCGTGACGGCCAGTGCCGGCTCCGGATGACAGCAGCGCAGCAACGCCGGAAGACGGCGCGGCGGCGTACGCGGGACAACCCCGGACGGGTGGTGGGACACGGGTGCAAGGTAGCCGGGCGGCGACGGCGAGGAAGGCATGACCGACATGCGTGTCCCTCTCATCACCGAACCGGCGCCCGCCGCCCCTCCGTCCCCGGACACGGCGCCGGTGACGACCCTCGCCGCCGTGCACACCGCGCTGCCGCCCCACCGCTACCCCCAGGACCGGCTCACCGAGCCTCTCGGCGACCTCTGCCTCGCCCCGGGCGCCGACCGCGCCGTGTTCCGCCGCCTGCACGCGTCCGCCGGCGTGCGCACCCGCCATCTGGCCCTGCCCATCGAGCGGTACGCCGCCCTGCGCGACTTCCGGGAGAGCAACGAGGCATGGCTGACGGCGGGCCTGGACCTGGCCGAACAGGCCCTCGGCACCGCGCTGGCGCAGGCCGGGCTCGCCCCGGCCGACGTCGACCTGCTGGTGTGCGCGTCCATCACCGGCGTCGCCGCCCCGTCCCTCGACGCCCGCCTGGCCGGACGGATCGGCCTGCGGCCGGACGTCAAGCGGCTGCCGGTGTTCGGCCTGGGCTGTGTCGCGGGCGCCGCCGGACTCGCCCGCGTCCACGACTACCTGCGCGGACACCCGGGCGGGACCGCCGTGCTCCTCACCGTCGAACTGTGCTCGCTGACCCTGCAGAAGGGCGACGACTCCCGCGCCAACCTGGTCGCCGGCGCCCTGTTCGGCGACGGGGCTGCGGCCCTCGTCGCCCGCGCCGCCGCGACTGGTACGGGAGCGGGAGCGGAACCGCCCGCCGGGCCCGCGGTGATCGCCACCCGCAGCCACCTGCACCCGGGCACCGAGCACCTCCTCGGCTGGGACGTCGGCGCGGGCGGCTTCCGCGTGGTGATCGACCCCGCCGTCCCCGCCCTGGTCCGCCGCGAGCTGGGCGCCCAGGTGCGCGGTTTCCTCGCCGGACACGGCCTGGCCACGGGCGACATCGGCGCCTGGGTGTGCCACCCGGGCGGCCCCAAGGTGCTGGACGCCGTGACCGACGCGCTCGGCCTGCCCGAGGACGCCCTGGCCCCGTCCCGGCGCTCGCTCGCCGCCGTCGGCAACCTCTCCTCCGCGTCCGTCCTGCACATCCTCCAGGGCTTCACCGAGGCCCACCGGCCCGAGCCGGGCACCTGGGGGCTCGTGCTGGCGATGGGCCCGGGATTCTGCACCGAACTCGTCCTGCTGCGCTGGTGAGGTGAACGCCATGACCTGGTACACGCTGCTCGTCCTCGCCGTGGCCGTGGAACGCCTCGCCGAACTCGTCGTGGCCCGCCGCAACGCCGCCTGGACCCGCGCGCGGGACGGGGTGGAGCACGGCCGCGGCCACTACCCCGTCATGGTCGTCCTGCACACCGGCCTGCTCGCGGGCTGTCTCCTCGAACCCCTCCTCGCGAACCGCCCGTTCCTCCCCGCCCTGGGCTGGCCCGCCCTGGCGCTCGCCCTGCTCGCCCAGGCCCTCCGCTGGTGGTGCATCACCACCCTGGGCCCCTACTGGAACACCCGCGTCATCGTCGTCCCCGGCGCCCGCCTCGTCGGCGCCGGCCCCTACCGCCTCCTCCGCCACCCCAACTACGTCGCCGTCGTCGTCGAGGGCGCCGCCCTGCCGCTGGTGCACTCGGCGTGGCTCACCGCGACCGTGTTCACCCTGGCGAACGCGGTGCTGCTGACCGTGCGGATCCGCTGCGAGAACGCCGCCCTCACCACCCACGCGGTGCCCGCGTGAGGAGCACCGACCTCCTCGTCGTCGGCGGCGGGCCCGCGGGGCTGGCCACCGCCCTGCACGCCGCCCGCGCCGGTCTCGACACCGTCGTCGCGGAACCCCGCCCGGCCCCGGTCGACAAGGCGTGCGGCGAGGGCCTGATGCCCGGCGCCGTCCGCGCCCTATCCGCCCTCGGCCTCCACGTCCCCGGCCACACCCTCACCGGCATCCGCTACGTGCAGGGCCCCCGCCGCGTCGAGGCGGCGTTCCGCCGCGGGGAAGGCCTCGGCGTCCGCCGCACCGACCTGCACACCGTCCTGCACCGGGCGGTCCTCGACGCGGGCGTCCCCGTCGTCCCGCTGCGCGTGGACGGCGTACGGCAGGACGCGGACGGCGTGACCGTCCCCGGCGCGGGGCTGCGCGCCCGGTGGCTCGTCGCCGCCGACGGACTGCACTCACCCGTGCGCCGCTCCCTCGGCCTGGACCGCCCGACCCGGACCCCGCCCCGCTACGGACTGCGCCGCCACTACGCCGTCCCGCCCTGGACGTCGCACGTCGAGGTGCACTGGGGCCCGGACGCGGAGGCGTACGTCACCCCGCTCGGCCCCCGGCTGGTCGGCGTGGCCCTGCTGACCTCCCGGCGGGCGCCCTACGACACCCAGCTCGCCGGCTTCCCCGAGCTGGCCGCCCGCCTCCCCCCGGACACGGCCGTCACCCCCGTCCGCGGCGCCGGACCCCTGCGCCGGCGCTCCCGCACCCGCGTGCACGGCAGGGTCCTGTTCGTCGGCGACGCCGCCGGGTACGTCGACGCGCTGACCGGTGAGGGCGTCTGCCTCGCCCTCACCGGGGCCCGCGCCCTCGTCGCCAACCTCCGCAGGGGCACTCCCGCCCGCTACGGCGCCGACTGGGCCCGCGCCACCCGCCGCTACCGCGTCCTGACGGAACTGCTGGTCGGAGCGCGGCAGCGTCCCGCGCTCGCACCGCACATCGTGCCCGTGGCCGCGCGTCTGCCCCGGCTGTTCGCGGCCGCCGTCAACGTCCTCGGGTGAGCGGTCGGCCGGTCACCCGCAGCCCGGGGTGGGGCTCAGGAGCAGCAGGGCGATGTCGTCGCCGGGCGCGGGAGCGTGCCGGACCAGGGTGTCGGCCATGGCCTCCAGGTCGCCCGGGTCGGACTGCTCGACCAGACCGGCGAGGGCGGCCGTCGCGTCGTCCGGGTCGACGCCCGGCGCCTCGACCAGCCCGTCGGTGTACAGCACCAGCACACAACCGGGCGGCAGGGCGCACTCCAGCGACGGGTAACGGGCCGTCGGGTCGATCCCGAGGAGCAGCCCCGGCGGGATGGACAGCAGCTCGGTGCGCCCGTCGCAGTGCCGCATCAAGGGCGGCGGATGCCCCGCCGTGGCCAGGCACGCCCGTCCGTTCCCGAGGTCCAGGTGCGCGTACAGGCAGCTGGAGAACAGACCGGGATCCAGGTCGGTGAGGAGCCGGTTGGTGCCGCCGAGGACGTGGTCCGGAGGAGCGCCGACGGTGGCGTGGGCGTGCACGGCGGTGCGCACCTGCCCCATCAGCGCCGCCGCGTCCACGTTGTGGCCCTGCACGTCCCCGATGGTGGCCGCGGCGGTGTTCTCGTCCAGCCGGATCAGGTCGTAGAAGTCGCCGCCGATCCCCAGGCCGCGCGCGGCCGGCAGATACCGGGCGACGACCCGCAGGCCGGGGATGCTCGGCAGGCTGTGGGGGAGCAGCGCCGACTGGAGCCGGTGCGCGAGGCGGTCCTTGTTGTCGTAGAGCCGGGCCCGGTCGAGGGCCTGGCCGACGAGACCGGCCAGGGAGGTGAGGATGGCGCGTTCACTGGGCGGGAAGGCGCGCGGCCGGTCGTAGGAGAGCAGCACGGAGCCGATGGGGCGGCCGGAGGCGATCAGCGGCAGGACCGCCCACGCCGCCATCCCGTCCTCGTGCGTCATCTTCGGGTACACGGCGACCATCTGGGTGAACGACGGGAAGAAGCCCGGCTCCCCGGTGGCCAGGACCGCCGCACCCGGGATGTCCCGGCTCAGCGGCGCACCGTCGAACCGGGCGAGCAGCTCGGGGCTGTAACCGCGGTGGCCCAGTATCCTCAGCCGGCCGCCCTGGGCCGTCATCAGCACCATGGCCTGGGCCCCGAGGGCGGGCAGCAGCTGTTCGGCGGTCTGGTCGACCACGTCCTGCACCCCGACGGCCTCGGTCAGCGTGGTCGCCAGGTGCATCAGGTGGTACAGCACCGTCGCCCGGCCGGGGCCGTGCGCCGTCTCCGCGACCGGGTCGGCTCCCTCCCCGTCGCCGGTGCGGTCGATGCGCACGCTGATGCCCGAGGGGTCCGGGAACAGCTCGAACGACAGCCAGGTGCCGGGCGGGCGCAGCACCCGGAACGTCTGCGGGGTGCGGCTGATCAGTGCCGCGCGGTAGCGGTCCTCGACATGGGGCACGTCCATCCACGGCAGCGCCTCCCACGGCAGGGCGCCCAGCAGCCGGTCGGGGTCGGCGCCCACGAGCTCGGCGGCGGCCGGGGTGACGAGGGTGATCCTGCCGTTCAGGTCGAGGCCGACGTACCCGCCGGGCAGCCGGTCCAGGAGCGCCGTGCCGGCCCACGCCTCCTCGGCCGTGGGGGTGCGTCCCGGTGTGGGAGGCAGGATGCGCGGCCGGCCGGGCGAGACGATGGGCTCGCCCCGCCCCGCGGCCTGCTCGAAAAGATGGCCGAGGCGCCGGGAGCCCGCCCGGACGGCCTCGTGCTCGGCGCGGCTGAGCTGCGCCGGGTGCCCGCTGGGCCACAGCAGCACCAGCCCGCCCCGCACGCCGGTGTCCGACGCGACCGGCACGGCCGCGAGAGCGAAGTCGTAGGGGAGCACCACCGCCGGCCGGGGGTAGCGGCGCGCCATCTCCACCTGGCTGTTCACCCACACCAGGCGCTCCTCACGCACCGCGTCGGCCACGGGGATGGGATCGCCCACCGCGACCCGGCTCCACGGCGCGACCACCTCGCGCGGGGCGCCCGCCACATGGGACAGCCACAGGGCCGTGCCGTCGGGCGTGAGGACGTACAGCAGGGCGGCGGAGGCGCGGGTCGCCCGCACGATGTCGGCCAGGGCGGTGTCCATCAGTCACCCGCCCGTCCCGGCAGGGACGAGCCCGCCGACCCGTCCGGCGTCGCCCGAACTGCTCCCATATCGGGACAGTACGCCGAATCCGTGACCGAGGCATCCAGCACCCCGGCGGCACGGATCAGCCGGTGGCGTCCCGGTCGGGTGCGGGGCCCGGGGCGCGGAGCACCGGCATCATCGTCCCGGCCTCGCCGCCCGCGAGGTGGCCGAGGATCAGCCGGTCGACCTCGGCGGGCTGCTCCAGGGGCACCAGATGGGACGCGCCCGGGACGACGGCGAGCCGGGCGTCGTGGAGCGCGCGGTAGAGGGCGGCGGTGTGCTCCAGGGTCATCAGGTCGTCGTCGCCCGCGATGACGAGGGTGGGCGCCCGCACCGCCGCCAGGTCCCCGGCGTCGAGCGTCGGCTGGGTCCGCCACATGTCGATCATCCGTGTCGCCACCGCCGGCCAGTGGTCCGGCCCGTCCGGGCTCGCGGCCACGTACAGCTCGCGGAAGAACGCCATGTCGGCGCTGTCCGGGGTCAGCGCGTCGAGCATCTCCGGGGCGACGAACGCCTCCGACGCGGGCCGGAAGGTCGCCCCGATCACCACCATCCGGCGGACCAGGTCGGGCCGGGCCAGGGCGGTCAGCAGCGCCACGACGCCGCCGTCGCTCCACCCGACCAAGTGGGCGGGGCCGCCCACCACCGACTCCAGGAACGCCACCGTGTCACCGGCCATGTCGGTGTACGCCAGCGGGCCCTCGACGTCCGGGGTGCGGCCGTGCGCCCGCCGCTCGGGGAGGTAGAGGCGGTAGGAGACGGCGAGCTCGGGCCGCTGCGCGCCCCAGGTGTCGTTGGTGCAGAACCCGCCGTGCAGCAGCACCAGCGGGTCGCCGGAGCCCTCGGTCTCGTACCAGGTCCTGACCCCGGCAAGGTCCGCGTAGTCACCCATGCGTTCCGGCCCTCTCCGGGACTGCCGCCGTCCCCGGCCAGTGTCCGGCAGCCCCCGAACGGCCGCAACGCGCACACCGCTGCCTGCCTCCTGAGGTGCATGGACGCCTCGGGCGGCACCTGGGAGGACCGCACCCCGGTCCACCCGTCCGGGTGAGGAGGCTTCCCGTGGTCAGGACGGCGGCCGGGCCGCGCGGAACGCGTCCTCGACGCCGGCGTGGAAGGTGAACACCTCGTCCAGCCCCACCATGCGCAGCACCCGCATCTGGGCCGGCGCCACCCCCGCCAGACTGAGCTGCGAACCCTTCTCCCGTGACCGGCGGTGCGCCGTCACGAACACCGTGATCCCCGACGAGTCGCAGAAGGTCAGCCCGGACAGGTCGAGCACCACACCGTACGGACCGAACGGCGCCTCGTTGACGGCCTCCGTCAGCAGCGGCGCCGTGTGGTGGTCGAGCTCCCCGGCCACCTCCAGGACGTAGGGCCCCTCGGCGTGCGGTCGGTGGGTGACGGTGAACGTCTCGTCCGGTACGGACACGAAATCTCCTCGGCGGGGTGTTCGGCGCATGCGGGTGAGCCCGACTCCGCCCATTCCCCACGGTGCCCGGCCGGCCGGTTCATCCTACGAAGTCCGGGCAGGTGACTCGTGCACGCCCCGGGCCGTCGCTCCGCCTACCCGCCCCGGTCCGCTCCATGCGGGGCCCCTCGTACAGGGGCGGGACGCCCCGCACCCGCGGGGCGTGCGATGATCCGACGGGGTGAGAAGACATGGCGACGACGGGACCGGGCGATGAGAATCCCGGGATGATCGGCGACACGCTCACCGCGATCGGCACGGGCGCCTACGCCGTGAACGAACGCGGGGCGATCGTCGCGGTCAACGCTGTCGCCGAACGCTTGCTGGGACGGACTGCCGCCGGGCTCGTCGGCGCCGACGCGCACGACCTGCTGCACCGCAACGCCCACGGCGAGACCCTGCCGACCTCGCGGTGCAGCATGCGGCCCGCCTTCCTCGCCGGCCGCCCCGCCCAGGACCACGGGGAGTGGTTCGAGAAGGGCGACGGCACGCTCCTCCCCGTCGCCTGGAGCATCACCCCCTACGACGCCGGGTCCGACGACACCTGCGTCCTCGTCCTCTTCCACCCGCGCGAGGTCCCCGCCGAGGAGCCCGGCCCCGCCGCGGCCCGCGAGGGGACGCTCGACGAGCTGGAGCGGCTCGCCCTCCTGGCGGAGATGACCACCCAGCTGACGTCCACCCTCTCCGTCGACGAGGCGCTGCGCCGGCTGGTGTCCCTGGTGCTGCCGCGCCTCGCCGACTGGGCGGTGATCGACCTGATCAGCGAACGCGACGAGGTGTGGCGCACCAAGGTGGTGCACGTCGAGGACGGTGTCCCCGTCTCCCGCCGCGACCTCGAAGGGCCGATGGCGCCCGTCCCCGCCGAGTCCCCGATGCCGCTGTCCCGGGCCCTGCGGGGCGTCTCCTCGACGATCGCGGGCCCCGAGACGTACGAGCGGTCCCCCGACTCGGGCATCGCCGTCGAGCAGCGCAAACTGTTCGAGGCCACGGGCATGCACTCGGCGGCCATCGCGCCCATCCGAGGTCTGCGCGAGGTCCTCGGCGCCCTGACCCTCGGCCGTTCCGAACGGGCCGACGCGTTCAGCCCCGCCGACCTCACCCTGCTGGAGGACATCACCCGCCGCGCCGGTCTGACCCTGGACAACGCCCGCCTCTACCAGCGGCAGCGCAAGGTCGCCGAGACCATGCAGCGCTACCTGCTGCCCCAGCTGCCGCGCGTCCCCGGCCTGGAGATGACGTCCCGCTACCTGCCCGCGCCGGACGCCTCCCACGTCGGCGGCGACTGGTACGACGCCTTCTCCCTGGGCGACGGCAACACCGCCCTGGTCATCGGCGACGTCTCCGGGCACGACCTGGACGCCGCCGCGGGCATGGCCCAGCTCCGCAACGTGCTGCGGTCCTACGCCTGGTCCTCCCTGGACGAGCCGCCCGGCGGCGTCGTCGAGCGGGTGGACCGCGCCGTGCTGCGGATCACCGACGTCACCATGGCCACCCTGGTGCTCGCCTTCCTCGGCACGGACGAGGAGGGGCGGTGGACCCTGCGCTGGACCAACGCCGGCCACCCGCCGCCGCTGCTGGTCACCCGCGAGGGCGTGGCCGGCTACCTCACGGACGGCGGCGGCATGCTGCTGGGCACCGCCACCGACCGCCCCCGCGCCGACGGATCGACGGTCCTGCCGCCGGGCTCCACGCTCGTCCTCTACACCGACGGGCTGATCGAGGCCCCCAGCCACAGCATCGACGAAGGGCTGGAGCGGCTGCGCCGGCACGCCGCCGCGCTCGCCCACCGCCCGGTCGGGGAGTTCACCGACGAACTGCTCCACCGGGCGCGCCCCGCCGACAACGACGACGACGTGGCCCTGCTCGCCGTCCGGGTCGGCCCCCGGCCGGGACGCGTCTGACCCGAAGCCGTACTACGCGTCTCCCGCCGGGCGTCGGGCGCTGTCACGGAGGCGGGCCACGGCCGCCTGGAGGTCGTCGAAGGCGTGCTGCTCGTGCCAGGGGCCGGTGCGCGCCGCCGGCAGCAGGCTGTCCCGGGCCGCGCGGGCCCGCGCGTACGCCTCGAACCGGGTGACCACCTCGGCCACGGCATCAGGAGGCGGGGAATCGTGCTGCGAGGGTGCGCCGGAGGAAGGGGAGGGCCCCTGCCGTCGGGCGTTCGTGCGTCCGGTCATGCCCCGCATCCTCACCCGGCCGCTGCCCGCTCCACACTGCTCGCCTCCGGACGAGGACGCCGGGCCGACGTTGCCGGGACCGGGCAAGGAGGACGGGAGCCGTCCAGAGCCGTGCACAACCCGTTCACGAAGCGACGCCACTCGGACGGGTGAACTAGCCATCCGCTCGGCGGGTGTCAGAACCCGATGCCCGGTTACCTGACATAGCGTCGATCCGGCACATGCGTGCCGATCGCGCCCGCAGCGGCGTGTGTTCCCTTCCCGCCGATCTCCGCGCAGTGAACCCGAAGGAACTCGATGGCGACACACACGACTGAACCTCTTTCCCCGGTTCCGGCGGCGGAGGGACGACGAGCGAGAGGGCGTGTGGTCATCTCCTGGCTGACCACCACCGACCACAAGAAGATCGGGCACCTCTACCTGATCACGTCGTTCGTCTTCTTCCTGGTGGGCGGTCTGCTCGCCATGCTGATCCGCGCGGAACTGGCCCGGCCCGGGCTTCAGATCGTGTCGCCCGAGCAGTACAACCAGTCGTTCACGATGCACGGCACGATCATGCTGCTGCTGTTCGCGACGCCCACGTTCGCCGGATTCGCCAACGCGATCATGCCGCTGCAGATCGGCTCCCCGGACGTGGCGTTCCCCCGCCTGAACATGCTGTCCTACTGGCTGTTCGCCCTGGGCGGGATCGTCGTGATGACCAGCTTCCTCACGCCCCAGGGCGCGGCCGACTTCGGATGGACGGCGTACACGCCGCTCAGTGGCGGCGAGCGCTCGCCGACGGAGGGCGGCGACCTGTGGATCATGGGCCTGGCGCTGTCCGGCTTCGGCACCATCCTCGGCGCCGTCAACTTCATCACCACGATCATCTGCATGCGCGCGCCCGGCATGACGATGTTCCGGATGCCGATCTTCACCTGGAACGTGCTGCTCACCTCCGTGCTGGTGCTGCTGGCGTTCCCGGTGCTGGCGGCGGCGCTGCTCGCCCTGGAGGCGGACCGACGCTTCGGCGCGCAGATCTTCGACCCGGGGAACGGCGGGGCACTGCTGTGGCAGCACCTCTTCTGGTTCTTCGGGCACCCCGAGGTCTACATCCTGGCGCTGCCGTTCTTCGGCGTGGTCTCCGAGATCATTCCGGTGTTCTCCCGCAAGCCGATCTTCGGCTACATGGGACTCGTCGGGGCGACCATCACCATCACCGGCCTCTCCGCCACGGTGTGGGCGCACCACATGTTCGCCACCGGCGCGGTGCTGCTGCCGTTCTTCTCCTTCATGAGCTTCCTCATCGCCGTGCCGACGGGCGTGAAGTTCTTCAACTGGATCGGCACCATGTGGAAGGGCAGTCTCTCCTTCGAACCACCGATGCTGTGGGCGGCCGGCTTCCTCGTCACCTTCCTCTTCGGCGGTCTGACGGGCGTGCTGCTGGCGTCGCCGCCGATGGACTTCCACGTCCACGACAGCTACTTCGTCGTCGCCCACTTCCACTACGTGCTGTTCGGCACCATCGTGTTCGCGATGTTCGGCGGATTCAGCTTCTGGTGGCCGAAGATGACCGGCACCATGCTCGACCACCGGCTGGAGAAGGTGCACTTCTGGACGCTGTTCGTCGGCTTCCACACCACCTTCCTGATCCAGCACTGGCTGGGCGCCGAGGGCATGCCCCGCCGCTACGCCGACTACCTCGCCGCCGACGGGTTCACCACCCTCAACACGGTCTCCTCCATCGGCGCCTTCCTGCTCGGTCTGTCCACGCTGCCCTTCCTCTACAACGTTTGGAAGACGGCGCAGAAGGGCGAGAAGATCGAGGTCGACGACCCCTGGGGATACGGGCGTTCGCTGGAGTGGGCCACCTCCTGCCCGCCGCCCCGGCACAACTTCGTCACCCTGCCTCGCATCCGCTCCGAGTCGCCCGCCTTCGACCTGCGCCACCCGGCGCTGGCCGGAGTCGACCAGGCGGAGAACACCGGGCAGCGCGACGTGATCGACCCCGGCGGCCACAAGGGCGACCGCTGATGCCTCGGTCACGGTCCCGTCGTGGCCTCGCGCACGACGCCTCGGCCGTCATGGCCGAGGCGGAGGGCATCGTGATGGCGCGCTCCCACATCGCCGAGGCGCGCCGGGAGGCGGAGGCGCTCTGCGCCGACCTGCCCTGGCTGACCACCGGTCAGGCCGAGGACCTCACCCGGCACTACGTGGACCGGCGCATCGACCTCACCCGGCAGATGCTCCGCACCACGGTGCGCCGCGCCGACGAACTGCGGCGGGAGTACGAGGCACGGTACGCCGAACTGCGCGGCGCCCTCCTCAGACGTCACGTGGCCTGGGCCTCCGGCCTGCTGGCCTGCGCCACCGGCGTCAACGGGGCGCTCTGGCTGTTCACCCGCTGACCGCGGCCGCTCCTCCCGCCGCCGCCCCGTCGGCCGCGGCCCGCTGCAGCACCCGGCCCAGCCACTCGGTGCGCGTCCGGCGGGCCGTCACCGACAGCTCCGCCTGCGGGAACTGTGCGTCGAACCCGTGGTGCCCGCCCGCCCACACATGCAGCTCGGCCTGCCCGCCCGCGGCCCAGATGCCGGAGGCGTAGGCCACGTCCTCGTCGCGGAACACCTCGGCCGAGCCGGTGTCCACGTAGGCGGGGGGCAGCCCGGACAGGTCGACGGCCCGCGCGGGGGAGACGTACGGGGGCACCTCGCCGTCGGCGCGGCCGCCGAGCAGGGTGCGCCAGGCGAACTCGTTCGTCTCCCGCGTCCACACGCCGGGCTCCCCGGAGTACTGCCGGCTGGAGACGGTCACGTTGCGGTGGTCGAGCATGGGACAGATCAGCAGCTGTGCCGCGATCGCGGGCGTGCCGAGGTCGCGGGCCAGCAGGCACAGTCCGGCGGCGAGCCCCCCGCCCGCGCTGATGCCCGCGACCACGATGCGGCCGGGGTCGACGCCCAGCTCCTCGCCGTGCGCGGCCACCCAGGCCAGTCCTCGGTGGCAGTCCTCGACGGCGGTGGTGCCGGTGGCCTCGGGCGCGAGCCGGTACTCCACGGTGACGACGACCACGCCGAACCGCTCCAGCCACTCCAGCGGGATGTCCGCCTGCCCGAAGCGGTCGCCCATGACCATCCCGCCGCCGTGGATCCAGTAGACGCACGGTGCCGGGACGGCCGGGTCGTGGTCCGCGGGACTCAGCACCGACAGCCGGACGGCGGCGCCGTCCTCGGCCGGGACGTCCACCTCCCGCCGGACCACGCGGTGGCCGGCGAGCAGGGAGTCGGCGGAGGGGGACGGCAGGGCGCGCAACTGGGCGAGGATCTCCTCGTCCATCCGCTCCACCAAGGGCATCCCGGCGAGGAGGGCGCGCAGTTCGGGGTCGAAGGCGGGGCGCGGGGTCACGGACATGGCTGTGCCTTCCAGGGAGGTGAGGGAGGGATTCACGCGGCGGCGGGGCCGAAGGCGGCCTTGCCGCGCACCGGGACGTGGTCGGTGTAGACGGGCTCACCGGCCAGCAGTCCGGAGATGCGGGACACGAGGGCCTGGGCGGCCTCGCCGCCGAACTGCCGCTCGTGCTCCTCCTTGCTGGTCCAGCCCTCGACGATGTGGACGACGTCCGGGGCGGAGGCGGACCGCGAGACGAGGTGGACGACGCAGTGCTCGCTCGCGGCGGCGCCTCCCTCGTCCATGCCGGTGAGGAGCAGCTCGGCGAGCTCCTCGCCGCGGCCCGGGCGGGCGGTCAGGGTGGCCTGGAAGCCGTGATGGACGATCATGGCGGCCTTCTCTCGATCGGTGGAGTGCGATGACTCCATTGAAGGCCGCTGAACTGCGGAAACGTTAGATCGATCCTCCTTGGTATGAGCACGATCCTCTCAGCAAGAGGGTTGAGACACCCGGTCCTGTGCTGCAATGGAGGCATGGCCCTCCTCGAAGAGTTGCGCGATCTGCTGGAGCGCTGCGCCCGCCCCGACGGGACCACGCCCGTCGACGGCGTCCTCGTCTCGCGGCTCGACGGGCAGGATGCCCCGGGACCGTCCATGTCCGGCACGGTCGTCGCCGTCGTCGCCCAGGGCACCAAGCGTCTCGCCCTCGGGGACCGGGTCTACGAGTACGGCCCCGGCCGGTATCTGATCGCGTCCGTGGACCTGCCGGTAACCGGTCACTGGCTCGACATCGGCCCCGGCCGCCCGGCCCTCGGCTTCGGAATGGTGCTGGACCCCTCCGCCGTCGCCGAACTCCTGCTGTCGGCCGGCCCCGGAGGCCTGCCCCGGACCGGCGGGACGCCGTCCGCGATCGCCGTGAGCGACGCGCCGGAGCCGCTGCTGGACGCGGTCGTCCGGCTGCTGCGGCTGCTGAACCAGCCGCGCGACCGCGAGGTGCTCGCGCCCATGGTCAAGCGGGAGATCCTGTGGCGTCTGATGACCGGCGAACAGGGCGCCGCCGTGCGGCAGCTGGGGCTCGCCGACAGCGGACTCAACCATGTCTCCCGGGCGGTGCGCTGGATCCGCGAGAACTACGCGGAGTCCTTCCGGGTGGAGGACGTGGCAAGGCTGAGCGGCATGAGCGTCTCCGCGTTCTACCGCAACTTCCAGGCCGTCACGGCGATGAGCCCCATCCAGTTCCAGAAGCAGATCCGGCTCCAGGAGGCGCGGCTGCTGCTGGCCACGCGTCCGGGCGACGTCACCGCCGTCGGACGGCGCGTCGGCTACGACAACCCCTCCCAGTTCAGCCGGGAGTACCGGCGTCTGTTCGGTGCGCCCCCGAGCCGGGACGCGGTCCGTCTCCGCGAGACCGGGCAGGTCCCCGCGGCACCGGCGCCCTGACTTCAGGCGAGGTCCGGCAGCTTCAGCCACTCCTCCCAGGTGAGGTCCCGGCCGATGAAGCGCGGCCGCTCGAACGGCCAGTCCTCGGCGATCCACCGCGGGACGAACGCGTCCAGCGCCCGCTCCAGCGGGCCGCCCGCCTCGTCGTCCACCACCCACCAGGAGATCTCGGCGTCCGCGCCCTCCTTCTCCGGCGGGTCGATGTAGACGCAGCCGCGCAGCGCGGTGCGCTCGGCGTTCTCGAGCGTGTAGTTGAACGACTCGTGCGCCTCGATCTCGGCCGCGTGCCGCTCCAGGTCAGCGAGGTTCGCCTCGTACGTCATGGTGGCCGAGGGCCACCCCCAGGCCGGGCCGAAGACGGACCACAGCCGCTCACGCGACCCCATCACCGCCGGGTAGTCCAGCGGCGCGTCGGCGCCGGCGATCGGGCGCAGCCGATGTCCCGCACCGCCGGGTACGTCGACGTGCAGGGGGTGGACGAAGTCACGCGGAAGCCAGCTCATGGGCCGGAGCCAACCACGCACCGTCCGGGCACGGCAAAGCATTATGCGCGCGGGCCCGAGCCCCGCGGTCCGCTGCTCCAGACCGGTGAGACGCGCGGGGGTGCGCGAGCGTGAACCCCGAGAACGGCAGATGAACCGCTTATCTGGATGTCCGAGCACCGGACGATCGCAAGGAGCCTTTCGTGCCGTCACAGCCTGACGACCCCTCGTACACCGTGCCGGGCCTGAGCACGCAGGACAGCGGCCGGATCATCGAGCTGTTGCAGATGCGACTCCACGCCCTCAACGACCTCCATCTGACCCTCAAGCACGTGCACTGGAACGTCGTCGGACCGCATTTCATCGCCGTGCACGAGATGATCGACCCCCAGGTCGACAAGGTGCGGGACATGACCGACGACATCGCCGAGCGGATCTCCACCCTCGGCGGCGAGCCGGACGGCACCCCCGGCGCGCTGGTCGCCGCCCGCTCCTGGAACGACTACTCCATCGGCCGGGCCGAGGCGATCGAGCACCTGGGCGCGCTCGACCTCGTCTACACGAACGTCATCGCGGACCACCGGGAGGCGATGCGGGAGACCGAGGAGGCCGACCCGGTCACCCAGGACATCCTCATCGAGCAGCTGCGCGGCCTGGAGTTGTTCCAGTGGTTCGTCCGTGCCCACCTGGAGTCCAGCGGCGGCAAGCTGAGCACCCGCGGCGCCACCACCGAGACGGGCGCCGCGGACCAGGCCGCCGAACAGGCCCGCCGCCAGCCCTGACCCGCGCACACGGCCGGGCGGCCCGCCACGCTCCCGTCCGGAGCGCGGCGGGCCGCCCGCCTCAGACCGCTTCCCGCACCTGCCGCGCCGTGATGCCCGACGCGCGGGCGACCAGCGAGGCGAACTCCCGCCGTACCACGGCGTCCGCGTCCGTCTCGCCGAAGTGCCGCAGAGCCGTGTCCGCCAGCTCAACGATCTTCGCTTCCACCATGTCCCGGGCGCCCGTCCGTTCCAGCGCGGCCCGCACGCCCTCCACGGCGCGCTCCGGCAGCGCGGGCCCGGCGGGGGAGAGGAGCGCCACGGCCTCCTCGTCACCGGCCGCCCGGCCCATCTCCAGGGCCACGGCCAGCAGGTACGTGAGTTTGCGGGACCGCAGGTCGTCCCCCACCGGCTTCCCGGTCAGCGCCGGATCGCCGAACGCGCCCAGCAGGTCGTCCCGCAGCTGGAAGGCGAGCCCCGCGCACCGGCCGGCGGCCCGCAGCGCCGCCGTCACCGCCTCGTCCGCCCCGGCCAGCGACGCACCCAGGGCCAACGGCCGTTCCACCGTGTAGAGCGCGCTCTTCAGCGTCGCGATGGTCAGCGCCTCCTCGACACCGGACGCGCCCGCCGCCTGCGCCTGGAGGTCGCGGTACTGCCCGGCCACCATCTCCTCGCGCATCGCCCGCCACTCCCGGTACAGCCGGGGCCCGTCAGGAGCGGCGAGCACGGTCTCCGTCATCAGGTCGTCCGCCCAGGCCAGGGCCAGGTCACCGGCGAGCACGGCCGCCGAGTGCCCGAACGACTCGGCGCCGCCCGTCATGCCCTCCGCCCGGTGCATCCGCGTCAGGTCGACGTGCATCGAGGGCGCCCCGCGCCGCAGACGGGATCCGTCCATCACGTCGTCGTGCACGAGCGCGCACGTCTGCACCAGCTCGAGCGCCACGCCCGTCCGCAGCAGCAGACCGGGGTCGCCCGTGCCGCCCCCGGCGCGCCAGCCGCACCAGGCGAACGCCGTGCGCAGCCGCTTCCCGCCGCGCCGGGCGAACGCGGAGACACGGCCCGCCACGTCCCGGGCGAAGACGGCGTCGAGGTCGTACGCCTGCGACATCCGCTCGTCCAGCACCTCGCCCAGGGCCCGCCCCACGGCGCCGGTGGCGGCGTCGGCGGTGAGCGGTCCACCGGCCCGTCCCGCCGGTTCCTCAGTCGCCGACCGCAGTTCACGCATGCACAGCCCCTTTACGTCGTCCCTCACCCGCACGCTCGCGTTCGCCACCGAGTACCCGCGATGGGGCCGGATGACCTTCCCCGGTTCCCGTGACGGCCCGGACCGCCGCGCCGACGTGGACGCGGGGCGCCTCAGGCGCGGGCCCGGACATCAGCGGCGTACGCCTTCGCGTCGCCGGCGGGTCCGACGGCTGCCCGGCCCGTCCGCGCCCTCGGCCGCCGCCAGGGCGATGTTCCGGGCCATCCCCCCGAACACCAGGGCGTGGAAGGGCGACACCGACCACCAGTACGCGTGGCCCAGCAGACCCCGCGGATGGAACAGGGCGCGCTGCCGGTACCGCGTGCGGCCCGCGCCGTCGGTGTCCACGCGCAGCTCCAGCCAGGCCAGGCCCGGCAGCCTCATCTCGGCGCGCAGCCGCAGCAGCCGCCCCGGTTCGATCTCCTCCACCCGCCAGAAGTCCAGCGAGTCGCCCGCCCGCAGCCGGTGCGGGTCACGCCGGCCACGGCGCAGCCCCACCCCGCCGACGATCCGGTCGAGCCGCCCGCGCACCGCCCACGCCAGCGGGAAGGAGTACCAGCCGTGTTCGCCGCCGATGCCCTCGATCACCTTCCACAGCGCCTCCGGCGACGCGGGCACCACCTGGTCCCGCTCGTCCCGGTAGAGGCTTCCTCCCGCCCACCGGGGGTCGGTGGGCAGCGGGTCGCTCGGCGCGCCCGGCACCGAGGCGGACGACCAGCGGGTGGCGACCTGCGCCTCCCGCACCCGCGCCAGCGCCAGCCGCACCGCCTCGTCGAAGGGCAGCGGGCGGCCGGGCGCGTCGGGCACGTACCGTGCGATGTCGTGCTCGCGGCACACCACCTCGTGGCGCAGCGACTCGGTGAGCGGGCGGGCGATGCCGGCGGGCACGGGCGTGACCAGCCCGACCCAGTGGCTCGACAGCCCGGGCGTGAGCACCGGCACCGGCAGGACGACCCGCCGCCGCAGCCCGGCGGCCTCGGCGTAGCGCTGCATCATGTCGCGGTACGTCAGCACGTCCGGGCCGCCGATGTCGAAGGCCCGGTCGACGTCGTCCGGCATCGTGGCCGAGGCGACCAGGTAGCGCAGCACGTCGCGCACCGCGATCGGCTGGGTGCGGGTGTGCACCCAGCTGGGGGTCACCATCACGGGCAGCCGCTCGGTCAGGTAGCGCAGCATCTCGAACGACGCCGATCCCGAGCCGATGACGACGGCGGCCCGCAGCACGGTCGCGGGCACCGGCGCGTCCAGGAAGATCCGCCCCACCTCGGCGCGGGAGCGCAGATGCGGCGAGAGGGTCTCCTCCGGCACCCCGTACGGGGTGAGGCCGCCCAGGTAGACGATCCGGCGCACCCCGGCGGCGTGCGCCTGCTCGGCGAACGTGCGGGCGGCGCGGCGGTCGGTGTCCTCGAAGTCGGCGCCGCTGCCGAGCGCGTGCACCAGGTAGTACGCGACGTCGACGTCCTTCATCGCCCCGGCGACGGACGCGGCGTCGGTGACGTCGCCGCGTACCGTCTCGACGTCCGGCGCCCAGGGGTGGTCGCGCAGCTTGTCGGGGGAGCGGGCGAGGCAGCGGACCCGGTGACCCGCCTCCAGCAGGTCGGGGACCAGGCGTCCGCCGATGTACCCCGACGCCCCGGTGACCAGGCAGTGCAGTCCGGTCCCGCTCCCTTGCCCCTGCCCGTCCACGGTCATCCCTCCGCACGCCTCGACGCGACACCTGCGTCCATCCTCACCGCACACGCCCGCCGCCGCGCGCTGTCGGGTGCCGGGAGAGTCCAAGTCGGCAGGCAGGGGCGTGGTGGCGTCAGGCCGTACGGGTGACCGGGCGGGCCGCCGTCACCGGAAGCCGCCCTCCACGGAGCTGCCCGGACCGACGGCCGCCGTGAGGTCGGAGGCGAGGGCGTGCAGCCACACCTCCACGTCCACCAGATGCGACACGGACGGCGCCGGAAGCCGCGTCAGGACCCCCGGCGGCAGCGGGGCCAGCCGCACCGTCACGCCGTCGGCCGGGAAGTGTGCCGCCCGCAGCGTCGCCGACACCACCTCGTCCGTCGCCTCCCGCGCCCAGGACGCCGCGTCCGACGGCCACGCCGTCCCTTGCGACCAGGGCAGCCAGTAGGTGCCGACCAGCACGCGGGAGCCGTGGTTGAGCCCGGCCAGCCAGTCCGGCCCGCCGTCCGCCGCGTGCCGGGGCGGCGGCTCGGTGCGCAGCTGCGCGTACGAGGCGTGGGCGGTGCGCCAGTACCGCATGGCCCGCCGCAGCGTCGTCGCCGTGTCGGCGCGGGTGCCGGGCGCGGAACGCCCGGTGGCCGCCCGCTCGACGGTGACCCGGATCAGCGGCGCGGTGGCGCGGAACAGGGCGGCGGCGCTGCGCCGCATCTCGCCCCGGGCGCCGGCGGGCCAGGCCAGCACCCCGCACACCAGCCCGATCGCGCTGCCCGTCAGCACGTCGACGATCCGCGCCTCCGCCAGCTCCCACGTGACCGGGGCGATCTGGGCGAACGCCGTGGACACCACCAGTGTGAACAGCCCCTGTCCCCAGGCGGGCCCGCCGACGGGCCCCACCGAGAAGGCCACCAGCATCATCGGCACCAGCAGCGCCGCGTAGACCGCGGTCATGTCCCCGGCCGAGATCAGCAGCGCCCCCGCCGCCAGCGACCCGATCAGCGTCCCCACCGCCGCCGACCGCACGGCGGACCAGGTGGCGCCGGCCGTGGTGCGACCCAGCGTCAGCATGCCCAGCAGCACCCAGAAGCCGTGTGACAGGTCCAGTGACCCCGCCACCAGGCGCGCCAGCGCCAGCCCGGAGGCCGTACGCACCGCGTTCTGGAACACGACGGAGCGCGGAGTGAGGTGGTCGGCGATCCGCACCCGCCACAGCCGGGGCGTGGACGCGCCCGCGTACCAGAACTGCTCCAGCGGCAGCCCGGGCATCGGCCGGCGCGGTCCCGTCGCCAGGGCGACCGCCGCGCTCACCGTCACGGCGGACACCGCGGCGGCCAGCAGGGTCGACTGGCGCCGCAGCAGCGCGTGCGGGTCCTCGCGCAGATCGGGGGGCACACCCCGTACGGCCGCGTACTGCGCGATCATCTCCTCGACCCCCTCGGGGCCGGGGGGAGGGCGAGTGCCGCGCAGCGCGGCGGCCGTGTCGGCGCAGGCGGTCGCGAGACCGCGCAGCAGTGTGGCCGACGGCAGGTCGGCCGGCGCGCGCAGGAGCGGGGCGAGGGCGGCGAGCAGGTCGAGGAAGCGGCGGGTGGCGTAGCCGGCCTGCGCCAGCGCGCGGTCCTTGGCCCCGGCCCCGGTGGGCCGGCAGCCGGCGGCCGTCCGGGAGAAGCGCAGCTCCCGGCCCGCCGTCCGCAGCCGTTCGGCCGTCTCCCGGCCGTCGGCGCCGCCCCGCAGCAGGTCGCGCACCGCGCGTTCCGCGAGCTCGAGTCCGCCGGCGACCCGGCCGCGGTACGACGGGCGCTCGGGCTCCGGCAGCAGCAGCCACTCGCAGAGGATCGTCAGGGTCGCGCCGACGGCGAGCCCGGCCAGGCGGTCCCCCAGCGTCCCGGGTGCGTACGGAGGGAAACACGCCAGGATGTAGCAGAGCTGGAGCGCGGGGACGACACCCGTCGCCCGGGGCCCGATCGAGGCACCCGTGACCAGCACGAACCCCACGAACAGCATGCCGAGCGCCGCCGCCCAGGTCGCCGCCGCCAGATACGTGCCGAGCGTGATCAGCGCGGCGGCCGCCGGCAGGGCGCGCAGCACGGTACCGGCCCGGCGGCGCCCCGATCCGGGGAGCGGAGAGAGCAGCCCGAACGCGACGGGCACGAACAGCGTGTACAGCGCGAACACCGGTTGGTCCAGCAGGTGGACCGCCGGGTAGAAACCGACGACGGCGGCGACCGTGACGCGGACCGCGCGCCGGGCCGCGCCCGCGGACTCGGCCCGTGACGACGGCGCCGGCAGCAGAGTGCGCCAGGAACGCGCGTGCCCCTCGGGGCGTCCCCGGTGCCACATGGCGCACCATCCTGCCGGGACCCGGACGCCGCCGCTCGCCGGCCGCACCGGCGTCCGGACCGGACCGCCCGACCGGCCGACCGGGGCGGACCGCGCCCGACCCCGCCGCGCGGGCCCCCTTGCGCGTCTGTCATGGCGCCGTCATTATCGCTACTCGCGGGTATCTACCCGCATAGATCCCCCGCACGGTCACACCCACGAGCTCCACACGCAGTGCCCTGTCGACCACTCGTCCCAGGAGGCTCGATCCACGTGAGACCCCGTCACCTCCGCCGCCGCGGCGCCCTCGCCGCCGCGGCGACGACCCTGGCCGTCCTGTGCGCCGGCCAGATCCTCGCCGCCCCGCGGGCCGCCGCCGCTCCGGTGTCCACGGCCGGCCAGGAAGTGCGCACTTCGACCGCGTCCGAGGTCCACACGACCCAGGACACGGCCGCGCGGACGATCGCCGCCGCGCTCACCGACCCCGCCTGGCGCGCCCGCGTCCGCCAGGCGGCCCTGACCTCCGACGAGGTCGCCGTCACGGCCCTCGCCGACGGTGCCCTCCGGACCACCCTCGCCGCTGCCGACCGTCGGATCGCCGCCGCCAAGGGCCTCGCACCCGACGTCGGCCCACTGCTGCGGCTGAGGCTCGGCGACCCGTCGATGCGCGGCGCGCTCACCGCCGGGACGCAGCCCTGGGTCGCCGCCGCCACATCGGACGACGGCCCAGTCACCGCGTACGACAGCAGGGGCCGGACCCACACGCTCGACGCCCGCGAGGCCCCCGCGCGCCCCGTGTACGTCGTCGACATCGACGGCTCCCGCGCCCTGGCCGCGGGCCTGGACGTGCTGCACGAGGAACTCGCCCTGCGCGGCGTGCGGTCCGCCGACCCGGCGCCCGAGCCGGAGCGGGCGCGTGCCTCGGCCGCCGCCGCGGGCTTCTGGACCACCCGCATCACCGCGGTCTCCCTCTCCGACGACCAGGAGCCCTGGATCAAGGGCGACGCCGAGATCTACACCCTGGTCACCGGCTTCGGGCACGACGGCAAGGTGCGGGTCGACCCGGTCGACATGCCGTATCTCGACAACGACGGCACCGTCTACCGGCCCCAGCAGATCCTGGTCAACTGGTCGTCGTACAAGTACGACCTGGCCGACGCCGTGATGATGGAGGAGGACGGCTCCACCAACTACCGCGACCTGGCCAAGGCCATCGCCGCCGTCCTGCTCACCGTGACCGACCAGGGCGCCTACGTCCCGCTGGTGAACGCGGTGCTCGACGCGATCCCGGACGACTGGTGGACGGACGATCCGGACTACGTCGACTCCTGGTACACCCTCGCCCGCACCGACAACGGCACCCGGCACGGGGCCCGCGGCAACGGCTGGATGACCCTGGAGCCGTACTTCGTGCAGGAACTCTGACCCCCCGGGGCCTCGCGGCGGACCCGTCCGCCGCGAGGCCCCGCTGCCCCGTCCGGACCCGCTGGGCTCGGCATCCGGCGCTCCCCGCCGGAGGCTGGGACCGGGCGGGGCGCGCGCGTCGGCCGCCCCCGTGGCCGCCGGGCGTGAGGAGAGACCGTGGACGAGCAGGACCGCATCGTGGTCGGGGTGGACGGCTCGCCGTCGTCGCTGGAGGCACTGCGCTGGGCGGCCCGACAGGCCGCGCTCACCGGAGGGACGGTGCTGGCGCTGACCTCCTGGGACTACCCGCAGTACCACGGCGCCCTCGGCTGGCTGCCGCCGTCGAGCGGTGACGAGGAGGCCTTGGAGGCCAGGGCGCGCGAGGACCTCACCCGGTGCGTCGAGGAGACGCTGGGCGCCCACCCGTCCGTGGGCGTCCTCGAGGAGGTGCGGTACGGCACGCCGGCCAGTGTGCTGCTGCGCGCGGCCCGTGACGCGTCCCTGCTCGTGGTCGGCAGCCGCGGCCTCGGCGGCTTCGCCGGTCTGCTCCTCGGCTCGGTCGCCCAGCACTGCGTGCAGTACGCGGCCTGCCCGGTCGTCGTGGTCCGCGAGGACACCCTCACCGGCATCGGCGAAGAGGACTGAGCGCCCCGGGGGTCACCCGCGCGAGGCGGCCCGCACCAGCTCCCGCGCCAGGTCCGCGGCCGCCGTGACCGACCCGAGGGCCAGCGGTTCGGTGGCCACCGCGCCCTCGTGCAGCACGAACAGCCGGGTGGCGAGCGCGGACGGGCCGCGGCAGCCGGCCGCCGTGGCCAGCTCCTCGAACAGGTCTCGCAGCCACCGCTTCTGATCCGTCGCGACCCGGTGTCCCGGGTGCCGCGGATCGGGCAGCTCGGCCAGGGCGTTGAGGAAGGCGCAGCCCCGGGTGTACGTCGACGTCCAGCTCCGCAGCGCCTCGAACGGCGCGGTCACCGCCTCCTCGGCACTGCCGCTCGCGGCGACGGCCGCGCGGACCTCCTCCCGCCAGCGCCGGTCGCGCTCGGCGAGGCAGGCCGCGACGAGGCTGTCCTTGGACCCGAAGCGGTTGTACAGCGTCCGCTTGGTCACGCCGGAGCGTTCGGCGATCAGGTCCACGCCGACCGCCGTGATGCCGCGCTCGTAGAACAGCTCCTCGGCCGCGTCGACGATGCGACGCCCGGCCGGCGTCAGGGGAGGAGCGTCACTGCCGCTGTCCATGGGCACAGCCCTTCACTGATCGGTGTACGGTGGGAGGAGAGGTATACAGATCAGTGTACTCGCGAGGAGGTGAGGGTCTTGTCCGAGACCATGCGCGCGGTGCGCATCACACGACACGGCGGACCGGAGGTGCTGGAGGTGACCGAGGTGCCGGTTCCCGTCCCGGGAGCCGGTGAGGCGCTGGTGCGGGTCGCGGCGGTGGCCCTGAACAACACCGACCTGTGGACCCGCGAGGGCGCCTACGGCCGCCCCGGCGAGCCGGAGGCCCGCTCGGGCTGGCGCGGACCCGTCGCCTTCCCCCGCATCCAGGGCGCCGACGTGGCCGGCCGCGTCGAGGCCGTGGGCCCCGGCGGCGACCCGGGCCTCGTAGGCCGCCGCGTGGTGGTCGACCCGGCGCTCTACGACGGCGACGGCCCCGACGCCCACCCGGTGGGCCTGATGGGCAGCGAACGCGACGGCGGCTACGCCGAGTTCGTCGTCGCCCCGCTGGAGCGCCTGCACGACGTCACCGGCTCCCCGCTCACCGACGACCAGCTCGCCTCGCTGCCCACCGCCTACGGCACGGCGCTCGGCATGATCGAGCGCGCCCGGATGCGCGAGGGCGAGACCGTCCTGGTGACGGGCGCGTCCGGCGGCGTAGGGCTCGCGGCGGTGCAGATCGCCCGCGCCCGGGGCGCCCGCGTGGTCGCCGTCAGCAGCGGTCCCAAGACCGACGCCGTACGCGCGGCGGGCGCGGACGCCGTCGTCGACCGGGCGGAGGACGTCGTCGCGGGGATCCGCGCGGCCGCGCCCGACGGCGTCGACGTCGCGCTGGACGTCGTCGCCGGGGACCTGGTGAGCGAGGCGGTCCCGCTGCTGCGCGAGGGCGGACGCTGGGTGATCGCCGGGGCGCTCGGCGGCTACCGCGTGACCCTGGACGTACGCCGCCTCTACCTGCACAACGCCCAGGTGATCGGCTCCGCGATGCACACACCGGCCCACTTCGAGCTGCTCATGGACCTGGCCAGGAGCGCCGCCGTCGAGCCGGTCGTCGCCGCCGTCCACCCGCTGGAGCAGGCGGCACGGGCGCAGGAGGAACTCGCCCGCAGGAAGCACGTCGGCAAGATCGTCCTGCGCCCGGGAGCGCCGACCGCGCGCTGAGCGGCCAAAGGTCAGAACGACCGGGAGTGCACCGGAGTGTTCGCGACCTCCTCCGGGCACTCCCCGTGCGCCGCGCGCCTGCGCCGGTCGCGCAGCCAGTCGTACGCCGCCAGGGCCAGCGACGTCGACATCGTCGCCAGGGCCACGCCCAGCGCCACGAAGAGGGCCACCTGGAAGTCGTCGCTGTGGCTGAGCACCATGTAGAAGAGGCCCGGCAGGGCCGCCGTCCCGACCGCCGCGCCGAGCCGCTGCCCCGTCTGCAGGGCGCCGCCCGCCGCGCCCGCCATCCGCACCGGCACGTCCCGCAGCGTCATGGTGATGTTCGGCGACACGACGAACCCGCCGCCGATGCCGCCGACGAACAGGGCGGGCGCGGCGAACCAGGGCGCGTGGTCCAGCGGCGCGAACCGCAGCAGCAGGGCCGCCGTGCCGAGGCCCACGATCACGCCGGTGAGACCCCACACGGTGAGCAGCCGCCCGAACCGGTCGACCAGCCGCCCGGACACCACCGCCGCCCCCGCCGAGCCGATGGCGAACGGCGTCACCGCGAGGCCCGACTGCAGCGGCGAGTAGTCCAGACCGTTCTGGTAGAAGAGCGCGAAGACCAGCCAGACGCCGCTGAAGCCGATGAAGTACAGGGTGCCGACGCCCGCGCCGATGGCGTAACCGCGCACGGTGGTGAACAGCCGGGGGTCGAGCAGCGGCGTCGTCCCCCGGGCCAGCAGCCGCCGCTGCCGCCGGACGAACACGGCGAGCACCGCCGCGCCGACGAGGAAGAGCCACCACAGCCGGCTCAGCCCGCCCGACTCCGCCTGCACCAGCGGATACATGAGCGCCAGCACGCCCAGACCGAGCAGCAGCACACCCCACCCGTCCACATGACCCCGCCCCGACTTCCGGGTCCGCGGCAGCAGCCGGCGGCCCAGCAGCACGGCGAGGACGCCGATGGGCACGTTGACGTAGAAGATCCAGCGCCAGCCCTGCATCCCGTCGGCGAGGGCGAGGATCGCGCCGCCGACGATCGGCCCGGAGGCGGAGGAGATGCCGACGGTCGCGCCGAAGTAGCCGAACGCCCGGCCGCGTTCGGCGCCGCGGAACATCTGCTGGATCAGTGCCGAGTTCTGCGGCGCCATGAAACCGGCCGCGAGGCCCTGGGCGAGTCGGGCCACGACCAGCAGCGTGATGTCGGGGGCGGCGCCGCAGGCCGCGCTGAACAGCACGAAGCCGCACAGGGCGAGCAGGAAGATCTTCCGCCGGTCGAGCGCGTCGCCGAGCCGGCCCGCCGTGACGAGGGCGAGGGCGAAGGTGAGCGCGTAGCCGGACACCACCCACTGCACCTCGGCGGGGGAGGCCCCCAGGTCGCGCTGCACGGTGGGCAGCGCGACCGCGACGATCGTGACGTCCAGCAGGCTCATGAAGCCGGCGACCAGGGTCACCCAGAGCGCCCGCCACCGGCGCGGATCCGGCTCGTACCCGTCCCCCTGGGCACCGGGCTGCCGGTCACCCGCCCCTGACGCCGA
Source organism: Streptomyces althioticus (assembly GCA_014649355.1). Lineage (GTDB taxonomy): Bacteria > Actinomycetota > Actinomycetes > Streptomycetales > Streptomycetaceae > Streptomyces > Streptomyces althioticus. The sequence goes on along the minus strand of BMSW01000002.1, from coordinate 320,882 downwards.
CGCTGTCACATGCAGTCCTCTCGCACGGCCCGAACAGGGCGAACATGTTCCCCGGCCGAGCCCGGCGCACACCCGGCATTCCGTAAAAAGGGCGCGGGCGTGTCCGCGCCCGCGCCGGACGTGGTCAGCCTCCGGTGCTCGCCCGCACCACCAGCCGGTGCGGGACCGTGAGGTCGGCGGCGGGCACGTCGTTGCGCGGGCTGTAGACGCGGTCGGCCAGACACTGCAGGGCGCGCGCCGCGATCTGTCCCTTGTCGGGGGACACGGTGGTCAGCGTCGGCCGGCCGAACCGGCCGTCCTCGATGTCGTCGAACCCGACGACGGCGACGTCCTCCGGCACCCGCAGCCCCCGGACGTGTGCCGTGTGCAGGGCGCCCAGCGCCAGCTCGTCGCTGAACGCGAACACCGCGTCCGGCTCGGCGCCGGTGTCGAGCAGCTCGGCCATCGCCCGTGCGCCGTCCGCGCGGTGCAGCGCCGGCACCGGACGCTCCCACTCGGGGCGGGGGGTGACGCCGGCGCGCCGGAGCGCCGCACGGTAGCCCTCGGCGCGCAGCTCCGCCGTGCCGTTGCGCAGATGCGGCTGGAGACCGATCGCCGCGACACGGCGGCGGCCCCGCGACAGCAGATGGGCGGTGGCCTCCTCGGCGGCGGCCACGTTGTCCACGGCGACCCGGTCGGCCAGCCCCTGCGGACTGCGCTCGCCGAGCAGCACCACCGGCAGCGGGCGGGCTGCCGCCGTGATGTCCTCGGCGGGGAGCGCCCAGGGACTGATGATCAGACCGTCCATCACCCGGCCGCCGTCACCGGTCAGCAGGCGCCGCTCGGCCTCCGCGTCGCCCCGCGTCTGGTCGATGACCACCGTCCACGACCGGCGGCGCGCCTCGTCCACCAGCAGGCCGGCCAGCTCGGCGAAGTAGGGCGAGTGCAGCTCCGGGATCGCCAGGCCGACGATGCCGGTACGGCCCGCCCTGAGGCTGCGCGCCGCCAGGTTGGGGCGGTAGCCCAGCTCCTCGATCGCCTCCTGCACCCGTCGACGGGTCCCCGGCGCCACATGGGCCGACCCGTTCACCACGTTCGACACCGTGCGCGCCGACACCCCCGCGCGCGCCGCCACGTCCTTCAGGCTGCTGCTCACCCGCACATCGTGGCATGCGCCGCACGCCCGCGGACCAGGCACCCGCGATCCGCCCGACCCGGGTATTGCCACGTTGAAATCAACGATGCAACGATGGCGTCGGGCCGGTCCCCGGCAACGACCGGCCTCCCGAGGTCGCAAGGAGGCACCCATGAGCCCGCACACCCACCCCGCCGTCGCCCCGGACGCGCTCGACGTCGACGTCACGGCCGACGTCGAGGCCCTCCACGAGGACGGCATCACCGCCCGCAAGGGCGCGTTCACCCCCGAGTGGGTCGACCGGCTCCGCGAGGACATCGAGGCCGCCTTCGAGGAGGCCCGGAGCCGCCCGGGCGGCGCGGTCGGACGCGGCCCCCACCGCTACTACGTGGAGATCCACCCCGAGCAGCTGCGCGGCTTCGTCGACCTCGTCGACCACCCCTGGGTGCGCTCCCTCTGCACGGCGGTCCTCGGCCCCGAGTACCGCATCGTCGAGGTCGGCTTCGACGTGCCGCTCGAGGGCGCCGTCAACCAGCCGTGGCACCGCGACTTCCCGATGCCCGAGGAGACCCGCGCCGAGCGGCGGCTGACCTCCCTGGCGTTCAACGTCACCGCGGTCGACACCGAGGAGGACATGGGCCCCTTCGAGATCGCGCCCGGCACCCAGTGGGACGACAGCCCGGAGTTCGGGCACTGCATGTTCCCGCCCCGCTCGCACTACCCGCGCTACGAGGAGCGGGCGGTGCGCAAGTACCCGCGGCGCGGCGACATCTCGGCGCGCTCGGCCCTGACCATCCACCGCGGCACCCGCAACCACTCCGCCAAGAGCCGCCCCGTGCTGGTGCTGGGCGTCGACGGCCCCGAGGCGACCAACGGCGAGCGCCACGACGCGGCGGTCACCCGCGCCTACTGGGAGAGCCTGCCCGAGCGGGTACGGCGCCACCTGGACTGCGAGATCGTGGACGTGCTGCGGCCGATCACGCAGAAGCACACGATCGAGGGGCTGGTCATGGGCGACGCGTGAGTCCTGGGCCGGGACGGGCGTGACCGGGCGCGTTCCCGGCCACAGGCGGACAATCACGACCATGGGCATGTGGGGCAAGCGCGACGACATGGTGGTCCACGGCCGGGAGCCGTTCGACGCGGAGCCGCCCGGAGCCGCGCTCGCCCGCGCCGCGGTCACGCCCACCGACACGTTCTACAGCCGCAACCACGGCCCCGTGCCCCGCCTCGCCCCGGCGGACTGGCGGCTCACGGTGGACGGCCTGGTGGCGCGCCCGCTGACGCTCTCCCTCGACGACCTGCGGTCCCGCTTCGACGCCGCCGAGGCGACCGTCACCCTCCAGTGCGCGGGCAACCGGCGCGCCGACCTGACCGCGGTCCGCGCCGTCCCGGGGGAGACGCCGTGGGGGCCGGGCGCCCTCTCGACCGCCCGGTTCCGCGGGGCGCGCCTCGCCGACGTCCTCGCCCATGCCGGCATCGCCCCGGAGGCCGCCCACGTCGCCTTCCAGGCGCCCGACGTCTCCCCGTCCGCCCGTCCGCCCCAGCCGTACGAGGTGTCGGTGCCGAGCGACCGTGCGCTGGCCCCGGACGTGCTCCTGGCCTGGGCGATGAACGGCGCCCCGCTGCCGGCCGTCCACGGCGCGCCCCTGCGGGTGGTCGTGCCCGGCTGGATCGGCGCCCGCAGCGTCAAGTGGCTCACCCACGTCACCGCGCGCACCACCCCCTCCGACGGCTACTTCCAGGCCGTCGCCTACCGTCTCCCGCCGACCGGCGACGACCCCGAGGGCGTCACCCTCGGCCCGCTCCCGCTCAACTGCGCCGTCCTGACCCCGTCCGACGGCGCCGTCCTGCCGCGCGGCCCGGTCGAGGTCACCGGGTACGCCCTCGCCGGGGAGGGCCGTACGGTCGCCCGCGTCGAGGTGTCCACGGACGGCGGCCGCGCCTGGTCACGCGCCGCGCTCGAGGCGCCCGCCGGACCGGCGGCGTGGCAGCGGTGGCGCACCACGCTCGACCTGCCGCCCGGCGACGTACGCGTCATGGCCCGCGCGTGGGACTCCTCCGGCGCGGGCATGCCGGAGTCCCCGGCCCAGGTGTGGAATCCGAAGGGGTACGTCAACAACGCCTGGCCCCGCGTGCGGCTGCGCGTGCGCTGACCGCCGTTTGCCCGCCGCGCGTGGGGAAACTCAGCGCCCATGAGCAAGAAGCCTGGGCGTCGCCTCCTCGGACAGAACCGGATGCTGTGGCTGCTGGACGCGCTGGAGCGCGATCCCGGCCGTGACCAGCTGATCGACATGCTCGGCGCGCGCGTACGCGCGCTGCCGCTCGGCCGTGTCCGGGACGTGCTCCACGGCACGTGGCTCGGCCACCCCGTGCACCCCATGGCCATCCACCTGCCCCTCGGCAGCTGGATGTCCGCCGCCGTGCTGGACGTCAAACCCGGCCGGTCCCGGCAGGCGGACCTCCTGGTGGCCCTGGGGCTCGCCGGGGCCGCCCCCGCCGCCCTGTCGGGCCTCGTCGACTGGGCGGAACTCCGCCGCGAGCAGCAGCGCGTGGGTCTTGTCCACGCCTGGGCCAACACGGCCGCCGTGGGCCTCTACGGCGCCTCACTGGTGATGCGCCTCAGCGGCAAGGGCGCGAAGGGACGCGTCCTCGGCTACCTCGGGCTCACCGCGGTCGGCGTCGGCGGCCTGCTCGGCGGCCATCTGGCGTACCGGCAGGCGGCCGGCGCCAACCACGCAGAGGAGGTGCCGCACGTCGTCCGCGACGGCTGGCACCGCGTCGGCGGCGTCGACGACTTCCCGGCCGGCGAGGCCGTGCGGTGCGTCGTGGACGACGTACCGGTGCTGGTGGTGCGGGAGAGCGGCGGGGAGGTCCACGCCCTCGCCGAACGGTGCAGCCACCTGGCGGGACCGCTGTCCGAGGGCACCGTCGCCGACGGCTGCGTCCAGTGCCCCTGGCACGGCAGCGTCTTCCGGCTCTCCGACGGCTGGAACGTCGAAGGCCCCGCCACCGCGCCCCAGCCCGCCTTCGACACCCGGGTGGTCGACGGCCACGTCGAGGTGCGGCTGCCGGGCGACGGCGTACCGGACACCGTGGAGGGCGCGGCGACGGCCGGGGCGACGCCGGGGACGGACGGAGGGCGCACGTCGTGACCGGAACGGCCGAGGGGGGTGCCGTGTCCCGGGTGAAGGGGATGCTGCGCCGCGTCGAGGACACGTACGCGGAGGACGGCGACCGTCCGATCCGCGGTTATGCCGTCGCCATGTCGGCGTTCGCCGCCTACACCACGGGCTGGGCCCTGCTGGTGCGGCGGCGGGGCCGCCCGCTGCCGGACCGGCCGGCGCCGTGGGACGTGGCACTGACCGCCGTCGCCACGTTCCGGCTCAGCCGGCTGCTGAGCAAAGCGTCGGTGACCAGCCCCCTGCGGGCCCCTTTCACCACCTTCGTCGGTCCGCAGGGGCCCGCCGAACTGCACGAGGAGGCGCGGTCCGACGACCGCAAGGCCACGGTCGGCGAGCTGGTGACCTGTCCCTTCTGCGTGAGCGTCTGGGTCGCCTCCAGCCTCACGGCGGGGCAGCTCCTGTGGCCGCGCGCCACCCGCACCGCCATGGGGGCCCTGACCGCACTGGCGGGCGCGGACGCGCTGCAACTGACGTACGGCGCCCTGGTGGACAGAACGACCGGTGAGTGATCCGGCCGTGCGGACCCGGGGCCCTTGCCCCGCCCGCGACCGGTGCCGCCGTCGGCCGTTTCGCCTCACCCGCCGGGGAAACCCGGCGCGCAACTCGAGGCCAGTTGGAGCAGGAGGCAGTGGATGAAGAGGGCGTTGTGGATGGTTCCCGTCGCCGCCGTCGGCGTCGCGGCGGCCCGGAAGGCCGGGGCGGCGGCACACGGCGCCGGGACCGGTGACGACCGGGCGGGCGACCGATGGCTCACCGTGACGGTCAACCGCCCCGAGGAGGACGTCCGCCGGGACGGCAAGCTGCCCGAGCCGCTGGAACGGCTCGCCGACCGTATCGACGTACGCACGCGGCCCGCGCCGGGTGACCGCGGCACGGAACTGGCCGCCCGGCTCAGGGAGCCGACACCGCCGGCCGCGACCTCCGTGCCCGCGCGCCTCGCCGGGCAGGACCCGCGCCAGGACGTACGGCGGGCGCTGCGCGAGGCGAAGGCGCTGCTGGAAGCCGGGGAGATCATGCTCCCCGACTCACCGCCGACGACCCGGCCCACGCCGGGCGGCCGGCTCGTCGGACTGATCGGCCGCCGCTCCGGCGGGGAGGGAGTGCTGTGAAGGCCCTGTGCTGGGAAGGCGTCAACAAGCTGTCCGTCGAGCAGGTCCCCGACCCGGAACTGCGCAACGACCAGGACATCATCGTGCGGCTCGTCGCGGGCACCACCTGCGGCTCCGACCTGCACCTCATCGGCGGGTACATCCCGGCCATGCGGGCCGGCGACGTCATCGGACACGAGTTCGTCGGCGAGGTCGTCGAGACCGGGTCGGCGGTGCGCCGGCACAAGGTGGGCGACCGGGTCGTCGTCTCCTCGTTCGTCGGCTGCGGCCGCTGCTGGTACTGCGCCAACGACCTGTGGTCGCTCTGCGACAACACCAACACCAACCCCGGTGTCGGGCAGGCCCTGTTCGGCTACGAGACCGCCGGCATCTTCGGCTACTCCCACGCCATGGGCGGCCTGCGCGGCAGCCACGCCGAGTACGTGCGCGTCCCCTTCGCCGATTACGGCGCCTTCACCGTCCCCGAGGGCATCGACGACACCAGCGCCCTGTTCGTCTCCGACTCCGTGCCCACCGGGTGGATGGGTGCGGACCTCGGCGGTGTGAAGCCCGGTGACGTGGTGGCCGTCTGGGGCTGCGGCGCCGTCGGCCAGATGGCGGCACGGGCGGCGATCCTGCTCGGCGCGGAACGCGTCATCGCCATCGACCGCATCCCCGAACGCCTGGAGATGACCGAGCGGTACATCGGCGCCGAGACCATCGACTACACCACCACCGACGTCGCGGCGGAACTGCGCGAACGCACCGGCGGACGCGGCCCCGACGTGTGCATCGAGGCGGTCGGCATGGAGGCCCACAGCGACGGACCCATGCACCTGTACGACCAGGCCAAGCAGCAGCTGCGCCTCCAGACGGACCGCCCCACCGCCGTCCGTCACGCCATCCACGCCTGCCGCAAGGGCGGCACCGTGTTCATCCTCGGGGTGTTCGCGGGCGCCGTCGACAAGTTCCCGCTCGGCGCGGTGATCAACAAGGGGCTCACCGTGCGCGGATCGCAGATGCACGGCCAGCGCTACATCCCGATGCTCCTCGACCGGCTCGCCGCCGGGGAGATCTCCACCGCCCACCTGGCCACCCACTCGGTGTCCCTGGACGACGCCCCCACCGCGTACGACATGTTCAAGCACAAGACCGACGGCTGCGTCCGCGCGGTCATCCGCCCGGGGCTCTGAGGGACGTCCGTGGCGCGTGTACGGGACACCGCCCGCCGGGCCGCCGAACGGGTGGCCCGGTGGCGGGACGCGCCCGCCGTCCATCCCACCGGGGTGCTGTGCTCCGGCACCCTGCACGTGGCTGGACGCGGCGAACGTCCGTGGGGCGAGCCCTGGCTGGACCGGCACGCCTCCTATCCGGCGGTCGTGCGCTGGTCCCACGCCCTGGGCACACCCCGACGGCTCCCGGACGCCCTCGGCCTGGCCGTCCGCGTCGAGGACGCGGGCGGCCCCGACTGGCCGCTCGACCTGCTGTTCACGTCCAGCGGCACCGGCCGCCTCGGCCGCCACGTGCCGCTGCTCCGTCCCGACGCCCTCACCGGGGCGTACTCCACCCTCCTGGCCTACCGGACGGGGGCGTGCGAGCGGGTGCTCGCCGCCTTCCCGATGCTCGACCCGCCGCACACGCCCCGGCCGACGCTGTGGCAGGAACTCGCCTGCCGTCCCGTCCTGTTCAGGCTGTGCGCCGCCGCGGGCGACGAGGCCTGGCGGCCGTTCGCGTCGCTCACCCTCGAAGCGGTGCATCCCGCACCGGCGGAGACCACGGTGTCCTACGACCCCGTCGCCCACAGCCTGCCCGGTCTGCGCCCCGCCGGACGCCTCAACCGGCTGCGCGACGCCGCGTACGCGGGCTCCCGCCGGGGACGCGGCGCCGCATGATCCGTCATCTCAGCCCTGCCGGCGGACGGCAAGGGCCGCCAGGACGACGTTCCAGCCGTGCCTGCGGGCGGCAAGGGCCGCCAGGACGACGTTTCAGCCGTGCCGGCGCACGGCACGTACCGCCAGCACGACCGCGCATCCGGCCGCGACCGCACCCGCTGCCGCCAGCGAGGCGCGGCGGGCGGCCGGGCCGCTGCCCGGTGCCAGGTCCCGCAGGCGGTCGAAGGCACTGAGCGGCACGCCCCGCAGCGCGTTGCCCGGCGGCCGCCGTGGGACGCCCGGGTGCGGCCGGGTCGGGGCGGTCGCCCGTACGGCCTCCCACGCCGCGCCGACACGGCGCAGCTTGCGGTCGTCGAACGGTCCGCAGCCGCGGCAGCAGCTCGTCCTCCTCGTCGCGGATGTCCTGACGGATCAGCGCGAACGCCTCCCGGATCCACTCCGCGCGCCGGGGGTCGTCGGGGGAGCTCTCGATCCGCGCGACGAGATCGTTGATCGCCTGGTGCTCCTCCTCGACCTGCCGGGTCAGCTCCTCCCCGTCGGGCGAGACGCGCCGCAGCAGCGGCCACAGCACGGTCTCCTCGGCGAAGGCGTGGGAGAACACGAGCTGGACGATGTCCAGCCACAGCGCGTCGAGTTCGCCGGGCGGCAGGTCCTCGGACAACCAGCGGTTCATCATCGCGTCGAGCCGTGCGTGGTCCCGGCGCTGCCGCATCAGGATGCTGTCGTCCCCGCCGAGCGCGTCGGCGTCCTGTTCGGAGATCGACACGGCGGGCGCGGTCACGGCCGTCCCCCGGACGTGTCGCCGGAGTCCTGGCCGTCGTCGCCGTCGGGCGTCTCCTGGTCGCGGGTCCCGTCCTCCTCCGGCGGGACGTCCCTCTCGCCCGTCTCCTGCTCCAGCGGGTGGGTGACGTCCTTGTCGTCAGGGGTGCTCATCATCGCTCCTCAGGTCGGTTCCGGGCGCCGGGTTCCCCCGACGGGCCGGACCGCGCACCTCGGAGCGGTCTTTTTCGCAGCTCCCGCAGTTTCTACGGCTCTCGCGCCCGCGTTTCAGCCGACCGGCCAGCCCGCCACCCGGCTCCTCGGCGGCTTCTCCTCCTGGGGCCACACCTGCCCCTTGCGGATGACCCCGCGCCAGGCGCCGGATTCCTGGCCCACCCCTTCGATGAACTGTTTGAAGCGGGCCAGCTCGGACCGGATCAGCCGCGGCGTCACCGGCGTCCGGTGCAGCAGATGCCGCCGCGTCGGCCGGGCCACGGACCGCAGGCGCACCACGATCTCCGTGCGGTTCGGGGCGAGGGCGCGGAAGGCGACCTCGCCCCGGTGCCCGGCCCAGCGGCCGAGGCCCTGCCACGCGATCAGCTCGTCGGGATGCTGCTCGACGACCTCCGCCATGTACGTCCGGGTCGCCCAGCCGGTGCCGATCTCCCACCGGGTGAGGTTCGGGCGGAGCTGCTCGACGCCCCTTACCCAGCGCATGAAGCGGGGGAAGGTCTTGAACTGGGTCCACTGGTTGTAGGCGGTGTGCACGGGAACGGCGACCTCGATCGCCTCTTCGACGGACTGCGCGGCTGCTGCAGGCATGGCCCCACCTGTCGTTCGGGTTTCTTCCTCAGTGTGCCCCGCCTGCCGCACCGCTACCACGCGTGTCCTCACCGACGCCCGCCGTCAGCCGATCCGTACGCCCGCGCCGCTCACCCGCACCCGGGGGTCGCCCGCCCGCAAGGTCACCGTGAGTTCGCCGGGACGCCCCAGGTCCTCGCCCTGACGCAGCGTGAGGACGGCGTCCTCGGGCACCAGGCCCAGCTCACGGGCGTACCCGCCGAACGCGGCGGCCGCCGCCCCCGTCGCCGGGTCCTCGACGACCCCGCCCACGGGGAACGGGTCCCGCACGTGGAACAGCGTCGGCGACTCCCGCCACACCAGTTGCACGGTGGTCAGGTCCAGGCGGTGCATCAGCGCTTCGAGACGCGCGAAGTCGTAGTGCAGGTCGGCCAGACGGGCGCGGGTGGCCGCCGCCAGCACCAGATGGCGGGCGCCGGCGTACGCGACGCGCGGCGGGAAGGCCGGGTCGAGGTCGGCGGCGGGCCAGTCCAGCGCGGCCAGCGCCTCCGCCAGATCCGCGTCGGTGACCTCCTCGACGTGCGGCTCGACGCTGGTGAGCGTGGCCCGCAACGTGCCGTCCTCCGCCGCCGTCACCTCGACGGGCACCGGTCCGGCCTGCGTCGCGAACAGCAGCGGCCCCGGACCCTGCCGCTCGGCGAGAGCGACGGCGGCCGTGACGGTCGCGTGCCCGCAGAACGGCACCTCGGCCTTGGGGCTGAAGTAGCGGATCCGGTACGTCCGTCCCTCCGGGCCGTCCAGCCCCTCGGGCGGGCCGGTCAGGAAGGCGGACTCCGAGTACCCGAGTTCGGCGGCGACGGCCAGCATCTCCCCGTCGTCCAGCGCACTGGCGTCCAGCACCACCCCGGCGGGGTTGCCGCCCGCCGGGTCGCCGGAGAAGGCGGTGTACCGCAGCACATCGGGCCGCGACGCGGTTGTTGTCATACGCCCGACAACGTGCGCGCCGATCGTGATGTTCCCCCGGCGGCGCAGATCGTGATGTTCCCCCGGCCGCCGAAGGGGAACCCGAGGCCCGCGCTTCCTCCCGGCCGCCTGCGGCCGGAGCCACCCCATCGGCGGAAGATCATGTGGCCGCCCTCCGGCGGGAGCGTGAGACTGGAGGGCGTCCGCGTGTCCGGTGAAGGAGAGTCCATGCCCGAGCGGCCCGACGACGGTTCCCAGGAGCGGCTCACCGTGACACCGCCCAAGAAATGGGCCACGGGAGCTCCCGCGGTGATGCACGCGCTGGAGTACTCCCTCGAGCAGACCACCCCCGTGCGCACCGGGCAGACGCTGCTGACCATGAACCAGGTCGACGGCATCGACTGCCCCGGCTGCGCCTGGGCCGACCCGGCCCCGGGACACCGGCACCGCAACGAGTACTGCGAGAACGGCGCCAAGCACATCAACGACGAGGCGACCACCCGCCGGATCAGCCGCGACTTCTTCCGCGACCACCCGGTGTCCGAGCTCGCCCGCCGCTCCGACAAGTGGCTCAACGACCAGGGCCGGCTCACCGAACCCATGGTCAAGCGGCCCGACTCGGACCACTACGAACCGATCAGCTGGCACGACGCGTTCGGCCTGCTCGCCCAGGAACTCACCTCCCTGGACTCGCCCGACGAGGCCGTCTTCTACACCTCCGGCCGCGCCAGCAACGAAGCAGCCTTCGTGCTCCAGCTGTTCGCCCGCGCCTTCGGCACCAACAACCTGCCCGACTGCAGCAACCTGTGCCACGAGTCCAGCGGCCACGCCCTGCACGAGACCCTCGGCACCGGCAAGGGCACGGTCAGCCTGGAGGACATGCACCACGCCGACCTGATCTTCGTCGTGGGGCAGAACCCCGGCTCCAACCACCCCCGCCAGCTCTCCGCCCTGGAGGAGGCCAAGCGCAACGGCGCCCGCATCATCGCCGTCAACCCGCTCCCCGAGGCGGGGCTGCTGCGCTTCAAGAACCCCCAGAAGCCGCGTGGCATCATCGGCCGCGGCACCCCCATCGCCGACCGCTTCCTGCAGATCCGCGTCGGCGGCGACCTCGCCCTGTTCCAGGGCCTCAACCGGCTGCTCCTGGAGGCCGAGGACGCCCGCCCCGGCACCGTCCTCGACCACGACTACATCCGGAACAACACCGAGGGGTTCGAGGCGTTCGCCCGGCACATCCGCTCCGTCGACTGGGACGACGTCGAAGCGGCGACCGGCCTCACCCGCCAGGAGATCGAGCAGGTCCGCGACGAGGTGCTGCGCTCCGAACGCGTCATCGTCTGCTGGGCGATGGGCATCACCCAGCACAAGCACGCGGTGCCCACCATCCGCGAGTTCGTCAACTTCCTCCTGCTGCGCGGCAACCTGGGCCGGGCGGGCGCCGGAGCGTGTCCCGTGCGCGGCCACAGCAACGTGCAGGGCGACCGCACCATGGGCATCTGGGAGCAGATGCCGGACTCCTTCCTCGACTCCCTCCAGGAGGAGTTCGGCTTCGACCCGCCCCGCCATCACGGGTTCGACTCCGTGAACGCCATTCGGGCGATGCTCGAGGGCCGCGTCAAGTTCTTCCTCTCCCTCGCAGGCAACTTCGTCCGCGCCGCGCCCGACAGCATGGTCACCGAGGAGGCCCTCCGCGCCTGCCGGCTCACCGCCCACATCTCCACCAAGCTGAACCGGACGCACACCGTCTGCGGTCGCACGGCGCTGATCCTGCCGACCCTCGGCCGCACCGAACGGGACGTGCAGTCCTGCGGCGAACAGTTCGTCACCGTGGAGAACTCGATGAGCGAGGTCCACACCTCGCGCGGCCGCCTCCAGCCGGCCTCCCCGCTGCTGCTCAGCGAGGTCGCCATCATCTGCCGCCTCGCCCACCGCACCCTCGCCGGGCGCGGCCCCGACATCCCCTGGTCCGTGTTCGAGTCGGACTACGGCGAGATCCGCGACCGCATCGCCAACGTCGTACCGGGGCTGCACGACTTCAACCGGCGCGTGACGCGCCCCGGCGGCATCCGGCTGCCGAACGCCGTCAACGAGGGCGTGTTCCACACCGAGGTCGGCAAGGCGCGGTTCACCCGCAACGAGCACGAGGCGCCCAGCGTCCCCGACGGTCACCTGCTGCTGCAGACGCTGCGCTCCCACGACCAGTGGAACACCGTGCCCTACACGGACAACGACCGTTACCGTGGCATCCACGGCAGCAGGCGCGTCGTCCTCGTCAACCCCGACGACCTCACCGCGCTGGGTCTCGCCGACGGGGACCGCGTCGACCTGGTAGGGGTGTGGAAGGACGGCGCGGAGCGGCGCGCCGACGGCTTCACGATCGTCGCGTACCCGACGAAGACCGGGACGGCGGCCGCCTACTATCCGGAGACCAACGTCCTGGTGCCCCTGGACAGCGTCGCCGACGGCAGCAACCAGCCCGCGTCGAAGAGTGTGATCGTCCGTCTCGAGCCCGCGGTCCGGCCGGCCGAGGTCTCCGTCCCCGGCTGACCGTGCGGCGGCGCGCGGCCCAGCGCAGGATGGGAACGAGGGGGCCGGCGACCCGGGAGGTGCGGTGATGGGCGACAACGCGGACGACGCCGAGCGCGACGACGCCGAGCGCGACGGCTCCGAGTACGACGACGCGGAGTACGAGTCCTCCGAGTACGGCGACGTCGGGGACGAGGGCGCGGCCGAGGTCGAGGCGGCCCACCAGGTGGGTGACGAGGAGACGGTCCCCCGGCCTCCGGCCACCCCCACGGACACGGACGTGTTCCTCGACGTGCCGTTGCTCAAGGTCGACGAGATCGACCTGGACGTCGAGGATCTCCGCGCCCATGTGTCGCTGCAGGCCGAGGTGCTGGACCTGCTGAAACTCAGCGTCGGCGCGGACGTCTCCCTCGGCCGGGTGCACCTGGGCATCTCGGGGGTCGAGGCCCAGGCGCAGCTCAGGGTGCGCCTCGACAACGTGGCCGTGATCGTCAACCGGGTCCTCACCACCGTGGACCGGAACCCGGAAATCCTCACCGAACTGGCCCGTGGCGTGAGCTCCGCCGTGCGGGACGTCGGCGGCGGAGCCCGCGAGGCCGTGGGCGCGGTGGGCCAGGGCGCCGGACAGGCCGTGCAGGACGTCGGAGCCGGCGCGGGCGGCGCGGTCCGCGACGTGGGCCGGGGCGCGGGCGGAGCCGTCGAGGAGGTCGGCAGGGGCGCCGGAGGCGCGGTGCGGGACGTGGGCGCGGGAGCCGGGGGCGCGGTACGGGACGTGGGCGCGGGAGCCGGGGGTGCCGTCCAGGAGGTCGGCGCGGGGGCAGGTGAAGCCGTTCAGGGCGTCGGCGCGGGCGCGGGCGAAGCTGTGCGGGGCGCCGGGGAGGCGGTGCAGGGCGTCGGCGCGGGCGCGGGGGAGGCCGTGCAAGGTGTCGGCGGTGTCGCGGAGGGCGTCGGACGCGGTGCCGGGGCCGCCGTGGAAGAGGCCGGCGGGGGAGTGGGACGTACCGTCGAGGGTGCCGGCGCGGAGGCCGGTCAGGTCGTGGAAGGAGCGGGGGAGACCGCCACCGGGGCGGCCGGGCAGGTCGCCGACACGGCGGGCCGCGCGGCGGCGCCCGCCCGCAAGGCGACACGGTCGGCCGCGAAGAAGCGCACGGCCGCCGAGGGAGCCCCCCGCAAACGCCGGGTGCGCGGCGAGGACGGCAAGCTGCCCGCGAGGCCGGCCCGTCGGCGCGCGCCCGCGGAGGAATCCGAAGAGCCGCCATGAATGCCTGACGTCCGGGACGACGACCAACCGCAGGACATCACCTTCCACTCCACGGTCCGCGCCGACCGCCTCCGCTTCACCGCCCCGCCCCGCACCGCCGTCCGCTTCCCGGGCACGGGGGAGCGCGCGTCGGTCAGCCGGAGCGACCGCACGAACCTCCCCGACAGGGTCGAGCCCGACGTGAACTACCGCGACGTCACGGTCCACTACCGCCTGGAGACGGGCCTGCGGGAAGCCCGGGAGCCCGCGTCCGACTGACCCGGCGTCGCGGGTCCCTCAGGTGAGCGGCCAGGTGCGCAGCGCCGCGTCCGCCACGGCCTGGAGCTCCTCGCGGCCGATCCCGCTCGCGGCCTGGACGGCGATGCCGAAGGCCAGGGTGGTGACGTAGCGGGCGAGCAGTGCCGGGTCGGCGCCGGAGGGCAGGTCCCCCTCGGCGACGGCCCGTTCGAAGCGCGCGCGCACGCTGCCGCAGCCGTCGTTGCGCCAGGCCGTGAGCAGGTCGCGCACACCCTGCCCGGCGTCGCTGGTGCTCAGAGCACCCTGCACGCCCAGACATCCCCGGGGAGGTGTGGGACGTGTGGTGGTCCGCACCGTCCCGGCGAGGATCGCGGTCGCGACCTCATGGGCGGTCGGTTCCTCCAGGGCGCGGGTGAGATAGCCGCCGGGGCCCTCCGTGTAGCGCTCCAGCGCCTTGCGGAACAGCTCCTCCTTGTTGCCGAAGGCCGCGTACATGCTGGTGGTGGAGATACCCATCGCCTGCGTCAGCGTGGCGAGGCTCGCACCCTCGTAGCCGTGCTCCCAGAAGGCGAGCATGGCCTTCTCCAGCGCCTCCTCGGCGTCGAATGCCCGTGGCCGGCCCGTCGGGTTCCTGCTCTGTTCGGTTCGCACCCCCGCAGCCTACCTCTTCCGCATCGATCACTTCAGAAGTGCTACGGTTCGACTTCCGCATCGATCGATGCGGAAGTCGGGAAGGGAACCTTCGCATGGGACTGCTCCAGGACAAGACCGCGCTCGTCACCGGCGGCGCGGGCGGCATCGGACTGGCCACCGCCACCCGGCTGGCCGCCGAGGGCGCACACGTGTTCATCACCGGCCGCCGTAAGCCCGAACTCGACGCGGCGGTCGAGGCGATCGGCCCCGCCGCCACCGGCGTCGTGGGGGACGTCGCCGACCCGGCGGACCTCGACCGGCTGTACGAAGCGATCGCCGGCCGAGGGCGGGGCCTGGACGTCCTCTTCGCCAACGCCGCCGTCGCCGAGTTCGCGTCGCTCGACCAGATCACCGAGGAACACTTCGACCGGCTCTTCGGCATCAACGTGCGCGGCACGCTGTTCACCGTCCAGAAGGCGCTGCCCCTGCTCAACGACGGCGCCTCGGTGATCCTCAACGGCTCCACCAACGCCGACGTCGGCGCCGAGGCCTTCGGCGTCTACGCGGCCTCCAAGGCGGCCGTCCGCTCCTTTACCCGCACCTGGGCCAACGAGCTGAGGGGCCGCGGCATCCGCGTCAACACGGTCACGCCGGGCCCGACCGACACGCCAGGGCTGTCGGGGCTGGCCGACGGCGAGGAGGCGGCCGCCGAGTTCCGGCGGAACTTCGCCGCGCAGGTGCCGCTGGGCAGGATCGCCCGCCCGGAGGAGATCGCCGCCGCGGTGGTCTTCCTCGCCTCCGACCAGAGCAGCTTCGTCACCGGCTCCAGCCTGTACGTCGACGGCGGCCTCAACCAGATCTGACCCCCAAGCCGGTCGAGGGCTATCGGCGGGGCGGGCCCGTCGCAGTCGGCGGACCCGCCCCGTCCCCGGGGGTCACACGGCGGCGGGGTGGTCCGTCGCCGGCGCCGTCGCGGCCACGGCGTCCAGGTTGTCCCGCAGGGCCCGCACCTTGGCGGTGGCGTAGGCGTGCGAGTCGCTGCCCAGCAGCTGGCGCAGCGGACCCTCGCCGGTGACGACCCGCTCGATCACGGCGGCGGCGCCCTTCACCGGGTCGCCGAGCTGCTTGCCCTGGAGTTCCAGGTGCTGGGCGACCATCTCGCGGATGGCCGGGTAGTGCGCGGTCGTGTTCTCCGGAAGGGACAGGGAGTCACGGGTGAGGAAGTCCGTGCGGAAGTAGCCCGGTTCGACGATCGTGACGTCGACGCCGAAGTCGGCGACCTCCGCCGCGAGGGCCTCGCTGAGACCCTCCAGGGCGAACTTGCCCGCGCAGTACAGCGCCCAGCCGGGCAGGGCCGTCATACCGAGGACGGACGACACGTTCACGATGTGCCCCGACCGCTGCGCGCGGAGCACCGGCAGGGCGGCGCGCAGCACGTTCCACACGCCGACGACCTGCACGTCGAGCATGTCGCGCACGTCCCGGTCGCCGGTCTCCTCGACGGCGGCCAGGTAGCCGTAGCCGGCGTTGTTGACGACGACGTCCAGGCCGCCGAAGCGCTCGGTGGTCTTCCGTACGGCGGCCGCCACCTGCTCCTCGTCGCGCAGGTCGACGGTCAGGGGCAGCAGCCGGGAGGTGTCGACCCCGTCGCCGAGGGCCGCCGGCAGCCGCTCGCCGGACCGGGTGGTCGCGGTGACCGCTTCACCGCGCTCCAGCAACTGCCGGACCAGGTCCAGTCCCAGACCGCGGGAGGTGCCGGTGACGAACCAGATGGCGGGACGGTCGGTGGGGTAGGCCATGATGCTCAGTCCTTGTGTCGGGAGGGGATCCGGATCCGCTCTTCGCGGCCGGTGACTCCAGAGTGGGCCGCGCGAGTGCCGCGTGGGCCGCCATGTCGGGCCCCGCGAGAACCCGGACGCGGCAACCTAGGACTCGCAGGGCCAGGTGGCGCGGACCCCGATGGGCCACACTGGATGACGTGGCCGGGACGAATCGTGAACTCGCCGACTTCCTGCGCAGGGCGCGGGCGCAGGTCGACCCCTCGCGGGCCGGCCTCCCCCCGGACAGCCGGGTCCGCCGGGTGCCGGGCCTGCGCCGCGAGGAGGTCGCCCTGCTCGCCGGGGTGTCCACCGACTACTACACGCGGCTCGAGCAGGGCCGCCGTATCACCCCGTCGTCCGCCGTGGTGGAGGCACTCGGACGCGCTCTCGACCTCGACGAGGCCGGCCGGGCCCACCTCCACGACCTCTTCGGCCTCACCACCGCCTCCGCGCGCGGCGCCCGCCGCCCGCCCGCCGTGCAGCGGCTGCGCCCCGGACTGCACCAGCTGATCGACGCGCTCGACGGGGAACCGGCGCTGGTCCTGGGCCGGCGCACCGACATCCTCGCCGCCAACCGCATGGCGCGCGCCCTGTTCGCCGACTTCGAGAGCAAGCCGCGCCCGGAGCGCAACTACGCGCGCTGGATGTTCCTCGACGAGGCGGCCCGCGCCCTCTTCACCGACTGGGAGGACCAGGCCCGCACCGCCGTGGAGAGCCTGCGCCTCGAAGTGGGCCGCGACCCGCACGACCGCGCCACCACCGAGCTGGTCGCCGAACTGCGCGAGCGGAGCGCCGACTTCGACCGCTGGTGGGAACAGCACCGCGTCCATCAGCGCACCCACGGCTCCAAGCGCCTGCGCCACCCGGTCGTCGGCGACCTGACCGTCGAGTACGAGACCCTCACCCTGCCGGGCGACCCCGACACCACCCTCTTCGTCTACACCTGCGAGGCGGGTTCACCGTCGCGGCGGGCCCTGGACCTCCTGGCCAGCTGGACCCTCACGGGCCCGCCGGCCGGCTGAACCCCCTGCGCGCGTCCGGTGGTCGTGACGTTCAGGGCGCGGTTCGGTAGCGCTGGGGGTACCGCGATCCGGGGGCTGGCGTGACTGACTTCCCGGGGTCGCACCGGCATCGTTGCCGGTGCCGACCCACGGAGAAGGAGTGCCGGTGCCACGCAACATGAAGTCCATCCTGCGCGGAAGCCTGCTCGTCGTCGCGGCCGCGGGCCTGCTGAGCACCACGGTCACGGGCGCCGCGGAGGCTGATCCGCCCTCACGCTCGCCGCTCCAGCAGAGCCTCGACCGGCTCGTCGCGGAGGAGAAGTTCCCCGCCGCGCTCGCCTGGGCCGACAAGGACGGCCGTACCGCCTCGCTCGTCGCGGGTTCCGCGCGGTTCGGCCGCAAGGTGCCGGTTCCGCGCGACGGTCAGGTCCGGGCGGGGAGCAACACCAAGACCTTCACCGCCGTCGTAGTGCTGCAACTGGTCGCCGAGGGCAAGGTCCACCTGGACGCGCCCGTCGAGCGGTACCTCCCCGGACTGGTGCGCGGCAAGGGCATCGACGCCCGGAAGATCACCGTCCGGCACCTGCTCCAGCACACCAGCGGGCTGCCCAACTACACCGAGCACATAGGTCTTGAGCACTTCGAGAAGATCCAGCACCGCTTCTTCCACCCGCACGACCTGCTCGCGGCGGCCCTGGCCCACCCGGCGAAGTTCGCCCCCGGCGCCAAGTGGGAGTACAGCAACACCAATTACCTGCTCGCCGGGCTGATCGTCGAGCGGGTTACGGGACGCCCCGTGCAGGAGGAGATCACCGAACGTGTGATCCACAAGGCACACCTGCGCCACACCTACTGGCCCCAGCCCGGCGACCAGGGCATCCGCGGACCGCGCCCGCACGGCTACGCCCTCGCGCGCCTCGACGACGACCGCGTGGTCGACGCGACCGAGATGGACCCTTCCTGGGGCGGCGCGGCCGGACAGCTGATCTCCACCCCGAGCGACCTCGCCCGCTTCACGCGCGCCCTGCTCGACGGCGAACTCCTTCCGCCGGAGCAACTGGCGGAGATGCGCAGGACGGTCGCCGCCCCCGTGCTGCCGGGGTGGCGGTACGGACTCGGCATCGTCAGCGTCCCGCTGAGCTGCGGCGGCGTGTACTGGGGGCACGGCGGCGACATCGACGGCTACGAGACCCGCGGCGGCGCCACGGACGACGGCCGCTCCGTCGGTCTGGCCGTGACCGCGCTGCCGGGAACGTTCGGCGGCGACGAGGAGCAGGCGGCGCTGGCGGTGATGGACGCCGTCGACACGGCGTTCTGTGAGTGACGGCGCCCTCCGAAAGTCATCGGGGGGTGCTCCCCGGTTCACTGTTAGGCTGCTGATGAGGAAACGGGGAGGCATCCCCGATTGAGGGTCTGCCGTGGGCAGGGGAGAGGAGGAGCCGTGCCGGACAAGGCGCTCGTGCTGGGCGGCGGCGGGCCGGTGGGCGGAGCCTGGCTGACGGGGATGCTCGCCGGTCTCACCGAGTCGGGCGTCGACCTCGACGCCGCCGACGTCCTGATCGGCACCTCCGCCGGCGCCGTCTTCGGCACCCGCCTCCGCTGCGGCATCCCGGCCGCGGAGCTGTACGAGCGCCAGCTGTCCGGCGCCGACGCCGTCCGTCTGCCGGTGACCGCACGCCAGACGGCACGCTTCCTCTGGGCGGCCCTCGGCTCCCGCGATTCCGGGCGTTCGATCGCCCGCCTGGGCCGGACGGCGCTGCGTGCCCCCACCGGGCCGGAGTCGGACGTGTTCGACACGGTCGGCCGGCTCCTCGGCGGGGCGCGCGACTGGCCGGACCGCGAGCTGCGGATCACGGCCGTCGACGCCATGACCGGGGAGGTGGAGGCGTTCGACGCGCGCTCCGGGGTGAAGCTGATCGAAGCGGTCGCGGCCAGTTGCGCCGTCCCCGTCGTCTGGCCCCCGGTCACCGTCGCGGGCCGGCGCTGGATGGACGGCGGCAGCCGCTCCACCGCCAACCTTCAGCTCGCACTGGGCAGTCGGCGGGTGCTGGCCGTCGTGCCGATCCCACGGGCGGTGGGGCCGCACCCGAGCGCCGCCGACCAGGCGGCACGGCTCACCGAGGACGGCACTCGCGTCACCCTGCTGAGCCCGGACGAGGACGCCCGCCGCGCGATGGGCCGCAACATGGCCGACACGGCGCGCGGACCGGCCGCGGCGCGGGCGGGACACGAGCAGGCCCTCCGGGTCGTCGCCGAGGTCGCCGACACCTGGGGCGGCTGACGCCCGCGAGGTCACCGACGGCCGTGCCGGAACGGAAACGCGGTCGCAGCCCCGCTCCCCGTTCGGCACACTCGGCCCGATGGACGTCATCACCCGCATCGCACACCGCCTGCAGCAGGTCGACGGAGTCGTCGCGGTCGCCCTCGGCGGCAGCCGCGCCCGCGGCACGCACCGCCCCGACTCGGACGTCGACCTGGGCCTGTACTACCGGGAGCCGCTCGACACCGCGGCCCTGCGCCGCCTGGCCGCCGAGCTGTCCGGGCCCGCGGTGGAGGTGACCGAACCGGGCGGCTGGGGCCCCTGGGTGAACGGAGGTGCCTGGCTGACCGTCGACGGCACACCTGTCGACTGGATCTACCGCGACCTGGACCGCGTCCGCCGCGTCTGGCAGCAGTGCCGGGACGGACACGTCGAGACGGGCCTCCAGCCGGGCCACCCCTTCGGCTTCTCCTCCCACACGTACGCCGGTGAGGTGGCCCTGGCCCGCGTCCTCGCCGACCCCACCGGCGAACTGACCGCCCTGCGGGACGAGATCCGCTCCGGATACCCCCGACTGCTGCGCAACGCCGTCGTTGCACAAGCCCGTTGGGAGGCTCCGTTCACGCTGTTCGTGGCCCGCAAGGGAGTTCCGCGCGGTGACGCCTTCCATGTCGCCGGCTGTGTCCACCGCGCGGTCGGCCTCCTCGTGCACGCCCTGCACGCCGACGCCGGCGCCTGGGTGCTCAACGAGAAGGACGCGGTCCGCTCGGCGGGCGCCCTCCCGTCCGCCCCCGCCGGCTTCACCGCCCGCGCCCAGGCCCTGTTCGGCACGCTCGACGCGGCCCCGGCCCGCCTCACGGCGACGCTCGACGACGCCGACCGGCTGACCGCCGACGTACTCGACGCGCTCCCCGCGGACTGAAGCGACGTCGACCCGGACCTTTCAAGTGCGGTCTGCCGGGTACCCGCCGCCCCGACGATCCGTACAGGAGGCCGACGTGCCCGGCACGCCGGCCCTTCGCGCACAGAACCCAGGAGGAATCCATGAGCACGGTCAAGGAAACGGTCGACGTGGACGTCCCCGTCCGCCGGGCCTACGACCAGTGGACGCAGTTCGAGGAGTTCCCGCGCTTCATGGAGGGCGTCGAGGAGGTGACGCAGGTCGACGACCGGCACAACCACTGGACCACCAAGATCGCCGGTGTGAAGCGTGAGTTCGACACCGAGATCGTGGACCAGCTCGTCGACGACCGGGTCACCTGGCGGACCGTCGGCGGCGAGACGAAGCAGCGCGGATCGGTGCGGTTCGAGCCGCTGGACGACACCCGCACCCGTGTGGAACTCACCATGGACGTCGAGCCGACCGGCATGGCCGAGAAGGGCGCGGACGCCCTGGGCGTCATCGACCGCCGGGTCAAGGGGGACCTGCACCGCTTCAAGGAGTACGTCGAGAACGGCGGCAGCGGGGGCGGCTGGCACGGCCGTATCCGCCCGGAGGACCCGGCCGCCGGCCACTGACGCGGGACCCGCGACGCACGAAGGCCGGCCCTCCCCGCTGACGCGGGAGGGCCGGCCTTCGTGTGGCCTGCGGCCGGACGCGTGACGGACGCGCGTCAGGACTTGACGATCTTGCGGACGTTGTCCACCGAACCGCAGCCGGACTTCAGCTGCCGCTCCCGCTCCTCCCAGAACGCCTTGCCCAGCTCCTCACGCCGGTCCATGGCGACGTTCTCCCGTGCGCCGTTGAGGATCGTGCGCTCCTCCTCGTCGGCGTGGTGCGTGACGGCCTCGACGAGCTCCTCCAGCTTCTCGTCCCACTCGTCGCCGCCGATCTCCTCGACCTCGAGCAGCGCCAGCAGGGCCTCGTTGCCCTCCTCGTGCTCCTCCTCGCCGTGCTCGACCTCGTCGTCCTCGATGTTCTTGTACCGCTTCAGCGCGGGATAGACCTTGGACTCCTCGGCCAGCGCGTGCGCGATCAGCAGGTCCGAGAACTCGCGCAGCGCGGCCCCCCGGTCGTCCTCGACGCTGCGCATCCGGCGGAACAGATCCTCCATACGGCGGTGGTCCTGGAGGATGAGCTCGACGACGTCGGATGTCTCGGGCATGGGACTGCACTCCTTACGTTGAGCGGACTCGGCGCCTACCGAATGCCCCGTCCCGCCGGTCTGAGTACTCCCGATTTCCGCGGGCGCTGCCCAGCACGACGAGCGGCCCGTGTCAGGCGGGTGCGAGGTCCGTGCGCGGGTCGATCGCCCAGTGGTTGCCTCGCAGGGCTCGGCCCGCGAACATCACCTCCCGCTCGGCGACGAAGCGGAAACCGAGGGAGCGGCAGATGCCGTTGGAGGCGCCGTTCCCCGTGGCCGGGAACGCGTGCACCACGCCCCAGCGGTTCTCGTCACGGGCCCGCTCCAGCAGCGCACGGGCCGCGCGCCTGGCCAGACCGCGGCCCTGGAACTCCGGGAGGACCATCCAGCCGATCTCCGAGACCGGCCCGTCCTCCCCGTCGTGCGCCCAGAGGGTCACGGTGCCCGCGACCGCGTCGGGGGCGGCCGGGTCGGGCACGATCATCTTGATCCACGCGACGTCGGCCGCCGCGTCCCGGGCGTCCCGGCGCACCTTGTCCGCCATACCGTCGCGCGGCAGCGGACCGCCCAGATCGGCCGTCATCACCGGGTCGCACCGCATACGGACGTACGCGTCCACGTCCTCCGGCACGACATCCCTCAACCGCACGGCGCCCTCCCCGCTCGGCCCGCACGCGACCTTACCGGCCCACCCCCGCTCCCACGCCCCGCGACGGTGTGACGCGGGCCATCCCCGCCCCGCCACACGGACGAGCGTGTTTTCGCCGCGACGGGGGACACGGTGCGGTATGGCAAGACGAGTGGGTCACGAGGCAGGGACGCGGGCGCAGGGCACGGCACAGGAGCCGACGGCCCTGAAGCGCGCGCTGACGACGCCGCTGCTGTACTTCTTCATCCTGGGCGACGTGCTCGGCGCCGGCGTGTACGTCCTGGTCGGACAGGTCGCCGCCGACGCCGGGGGAGCGGTGTGGGTGCCGCTCGTGGTCGCCCTGCTGCTGGCGCTGCTGACCGCCGCCTCGTACGCCGAACTGGCGACGAAGTACCCGCGGGCCGGCGGCGCCTCCCACTACGCGACGCGCGCCTTCGGGCCGTTCGCCGGCTTCGTCGCGGGCTTCTGCATGCTCGCCGCCGGCATCGTCTCTGTCGCGGCCCTCGCCCGCGGCTTCGGCGGCGACTACCTGTCGGCCTTCGTGACCCTGCCGGTCGCGCTCGTCGCCGTCGTCTTCCTCGCGCTGCTCGCCCTGGTCAACGCCCGCGGCATCAAGGAGTCCACCCGCGCCAACGTCGTCGCCACCGTCGTCGAGGTCGGCGGCCTGGCCGTCGTCGTCGTGCTCGGCGCGTGGCTGCTGCTGCGCGGCGACGGCGACCTCGGACGCCTCACCGACCTCGGCACGCCGGAGAAGGGCGCGGCGGCCGCCGTGCTCAGCGGCTCCGTGCTGGCGTACTACTCCTTCGTCGGGTTCGAGACCTCGGTGAACGTCGCCGAGGAGACCCGGAACCCGCGCCGCTCCTACCCGCGCGCCCTGTTCGGCGCGCTCGCCACCGCCGGCGCCGTGTACGTACTGGTCGGCCTGGCCGCGTCCGCCGCCGTGCCGACCGCCCAGCTGGCCGGCTCCAGCGGACCGCTGCTGGAGGTGGTGAAGGAGGCGGGCGGTGTGCCGCCCAAGCTGTTCAGCGCCATCGCGCTCGTCGCCGTGGCCAACGGCGCCCTGCTCACCGGCATCATGTCCTCCCGCCTCGCCTACGGCATGGCGAAGGACGGCCTCCTGCCCGGCGCCCTGACCAAGGTGCTGCCCGGCCGCCGCACCCCGTGGGCCGCCATCGCGGTCACCACCGGGCTCGCGATGCTCCTCGCCCTCACCGGCAGCGTCGCCACCCTCGCGTCCACCCTGGTCCTGCTGCTCCTCATCGTCTTCCTCCTGGTCAACACCGCGGTCCTCGTGCTGCGCCGCGACCCGGGGGAGACCGACCACTTCCGCACGCCGGTCGTCCTGCCGGTGCTGGGCATCGCGTCGTGCGTCCTGCTCGCCACGCAGATCGAGGCCGCGGTGTGGCTGCGCGGCCTGACGATCGTGGCGGTCGGCGCGGTGCTGGCGGCGATCAGCGTGGCACGGCGCTCGCGGAGGACGAACGAGGGCGAGGAGAAGCGCGCGGAAGCGGACGCCTCCCGGCCCGGCTGACGAGGGCCACGGCCCTCAGGCGCCCACGGCCCCGTCGACGCCCTCGCGCAGGAAGTCGGCGTGACCGTTGTGGCGGGCGTACTCCAGCAGGACGTGCAGCATCACCGTCCGCAGCGACACGTCCTCGCCCCACCTCGGCTGGTGCCCGGCCTGGTCGAGGGAGGGCGCCTCCCGCTCGACCCGGCGCGAGTTCTCGACCTCCGCCTCCCACGCCGTGAACGCCTCCCGCCGGGTCGACGCGTCGGCGTCGTACGCGGCCTGGAAGTCGACCGTGTCCGACCAGACCATGGGCGCGTCGTGGTCCTGGAACACCCGCCGGAACCAGGCGCGTTCCACCTCGGCCATGTGCCGTACCAGCCCGAGCAGCGACAGCGTGGACGGCGGCATCGACCGCTTCCGCAGCTCCTCGTCGCTCAGTCCCTCGCACTTCATGGCGAGCGTCGCCCGGTGGTAGTCGAGGAAGGCGCGCAGCGTCTCACGCTCGCTGCCGAACAGAGGCGGTCCGACCCGGCTGTCGCTCGTCACGGCGATGATCTCCTTCTCGTCGACGGAGGTACGAGTATGCCGCCGCACGGCGGACGCGCGGACCTCCGGCCCGGGCGGGCGGACGGCGCCCGCCTCCTCGAGCCTCCCTGCGCGGTGTCGTGTGCCCGCCCCGGGCGTGCCGGGGTTTCGTTCCGCCGATACGGCGTACGCGAGAGGGACACCGTGCGTCCGACCACAGTGGAGGACCGATGAACGACAGGACACGGCAGACGGTGGTGGTCACCGGGGCCAGCGCCGGGATCGGGCGGGCCGCCGCCACGATGTTCGGCGCCCGCGGCGCCAGGGTCGCGCTGCTGGCCCGGGGACGCGCGGGCCTGGACGCGGCCGCGGCCGACGTGCGGGCGGCCGGCGGTCAGGCGCTGCCCATCGTCACCGACATGGCGGATGCGGAGCAGGTCGAGGAGGCCGCCCGCCGTGTCGACGAGGAGCTCGGGCCGGTCGACGTGTGGGTGAACAACGCCTTCACGGCGGCGTTCGGCAGGTTCACCGACATCTCCCCGGAGGAGTTCCTGCAGGCGACGAGGTCGACGTATCTCGGCTACGTGCACGGCACCCGTGCCGCGCTGGAGCGCATGATGCCGCGGGACAGCGGTGTGGTGGTGCAGGTGGGCTCCGCGCTCGCCTACCGGGGCATCCCGCTGCAGAGCGCGTACTGCGGCGCCAAGCACGCCATCCAGGGTTTCACCGAGTCCGTGCGGTGCGAGCTGCTGCACGACAGGTCCCGGGTACGCGTCACCATGGTCCAGATGCCGGCCGTCAACACGCCGCAGTTCACTTGGCTGCGCACCCATCTGCCCCGCCACGCCCAGCCGGTGCCCCCGATCTACCAGCCCGAGGTCGCGGCCGCGGCCGTGCTCCGCGCCGCCGATCACCCCCGGCGACGCGAGTACTGGGTCGGAACGTCCACGACACTGACGCTCCTGGCCAACGCCGTCGTGCCCGGCCTGCTCGACCGCTACCTGGCGCGCACCGGCTTCGACGCCCAGCAGACCGATGCCCATCCGCGTCCCGAGGGCCACGGCAATCTCTTCGCACCGGCGGACGAGACGAAGGATTACGGAGCCCACGGCGTCTTCGACGAACAGGCCCACTCCTTCGACCCGCAGATCTGGGCGAGTCGCCACCCCGTGGCCGCGGCGGCCGCGGCGGGACTCGCCGGCGCGGGATACGCGCTGCTGCGCCGACGCGGGGGCCGCTGACCGACGCCGAAGGAACCGCGGTGTCTGCCCGTGGCTCCCGGGGCACGGGTGGCGCCCGGTTCGTGTGGGCGGTGGTCCGGATACACGGGTGGGACACGTGGCCGGTGAACGGGAGAAGCGCCTCGTGGGACCCGCCCGTGCTCGACGGCACACCCTCGTCACCCAGTGGGGAGCTGCTCATGGACCCGGTCGATCTGCCCCTTCCCGTCGTCAGGCGCCCACGGGAGGGGATCGACGCGAGAGCTCTCGAGCGGGACCTGCGCTCCCGGGTCGACGGGGAGGTGCGGTTCGACCCGGGCACCCGGGCCATGTACTCGACGGACGCCTCGAACTACCGGCAGGTGCCCATCGGGGTGGTCGTCCCCCGCACGGTCGACGCGGCCCGCGAGGCGGTCGCGGTGTGCCGTGGACACGGCGCGCCGCTGCTGTCGCGGGGCGGGGGGACCAGCCTCGCCGGCGAGTGCTGCAACGCCGCCGTGGTCCTGGACTGGACGAAATACTGCAACCGACTGATCTCGGTCGACGTGCGGAACCGTCGCTGCGTGGTCGAGCCGGGCATCGTGCTGGACGACCTGAACCGCCAGCTGGCCGAACACGGACTGATGTACGGGCCGAAGCCGGCCACCCACCCGAACTGCACGATCGGCGGGATGATCGGGAACAACTCGTGCGGGTCGACGGCCCAGGCGTACGGCAAGGTCGTCGACAACCTCCACCGCCTGGAGATCCTCACCTACGACGGCGTCCGCATGTGGGTGGGGCGGACGGACGACGGCGAACTGCGCCGGCTGACGGCCACGGGCGGGCGCGTGGGGGAGCTGTACCGCGGCATGGCCGCCCTGCGTGACCGGTACGCCGACCTCGTCCGCGAACGGTACCCGGACATCCCGCGCCGGGTGTCCGGATACAACCTCGACTCGCTCCTGCCCGAGCACGGGTTCGACGTCGCGGGGTTGCTCACCGGATCCGAGTCCACGCTCGTCACCGTCCTGCACGCGGAACTCGAACTCGTCCCCGTGCCGAGGCACAGCGCGCTCGTCGTCCTCGGTTACGAGGACATCTGCCTGCCGCCGACCATGTTCCCGCCGTCCTCCGACACGAGCCGGCGGCCCTGGAAGGAGTCGACCACCAACTGGTCCACTTCGAACAGGAGAAGCACCTCAACCCCGACGCGTTGAGAGAACTGCCCCGCGGGCGCGCCTACTTGATGGTGCAGCTCAACGGCGACACCCGCGCGGAGGTGGAGCAACGGGCCAGGGCGCTCATCGACGCGAAGCCCGATGACGTCGACCACACCTGGTACGAGGACCCGCAGCACATCGGAGAGCTGTGGAGAGTGCGCGAGTCCGGGCTGGGCGCGACCGCGCACGTCCCCGGCGAGCCCGACACGTGGGAGGGCTGGGAGGACTCGGCCGTCCCCGTGCACCGCCTCGGTGACTACCTGCGCGACCTCAAGCGCCTGTACGAGGACTTCGACTACGGGCACCCGTCGGTCTACGGTCACTTCGGGCATGGCTGTGTCCACACCCGCATCCCCTTCGACCTGGAGTCCGAGGAGGGGATCGCCCGGATGCGGGCGTTCGTGGAACGCGCCGCCGACCTCGTCGTCGCCTACGGCGGTTCGCTGTCGGGGGAGCACGGCGACGGCCAGTCCCGGGGCGAACTGCTGGTGAAGATGTTCGGGGCGGAGCTGATCGAGGGCTTCGAGCGGCTCAAGGGCCTGTTCGACCCGGGGAACCGCATGAATCCCGGGAAGATCGTCCTCCCCTACCGCCTCGACCAGAACCTGCGGCTGGGAGCTGACCACCTTCCCTGGGAACCGGAAACCGTCTTCTCCTTTCCGCACGACGACGGCAGGTTCAGCCGGGCCGCGGCCCGCTGTGTGGGAGTGGGCAAGTGCCGTTCCTCGGAAGGCGGGGTGATGTGTCCCAGTTACCGGGCGACCCGCGAGGAGGAACACTCCACCCGGGGCCGGGCGCGTCTGCTGTTCGAGATGGTCGACAACGACGGCGACTCACCGGTGACGGACGGCTGGCGCTCCGACGAGGTGCGCGACGCCCTCGACCTGTGTCTCGCTTGCAAGGGCTGCAAGACGGACTGCCCGGTCAACGTCGACATGGCCACCTACAAGGCCGAGTTCCTGCACCACCACTACAAGGGCCGGTTGCGGCCGCTCGCCCACTACTCGATGGGCTGGCTTCCCGCCGTCGCACGAGCCGTCGCGGTCGCGCCCCGCACCGTCAACGCCCTCACCTCCGTGCCCTCGGTGGCGCGGGCGGCGAAGGCGCTGGCCGGTGTGGCCCAGGAGCGCGACGTGCCGGTCTTCGCCGAGCGGCGCTTCACCGACTGGTGGCGTGAGCGTGGCGGCCCGCGCGGGGACGGGCACCGCGGCGAGGTCGTGGTCTGGCCCGACACGTTCACCGACCACTTCCATCCAGCCGTCGGCCGCGCCGCCGTCGAGGTCCTGGAGGCGGCCGGATTCCGGGTCAAGGTGCCCGATCGCGCGGTCTGCTGCGGGCTGACGTGGATCTCCACGGGCCAGTTGCGCGTCGCGGAAAGGGTTCTGCGGCACACCCTCGACGTGCTCCGCGAGGATCTGCGCCGGGGCACCCCCGTCGTGGGGCTGGAACCGAGCTGCACCGCTGTCTTCCGCGCGGACGCGGTGGAGCTGCTGCCCGAGGACCCGGAGGTCGAGCGGCTGCGTGCCCAGACCAGGACGCTCGCCGAACTCCTCGTCGAGCGTGCCGACGGGTGGCGGCCACCCCGGGCCGACGTCCGGGCGGTCGTCCAGCGCCACTGTCACCAGTACGCCGTCATGGGGTTCGACGCCGACCGTGAGATCCTCGAGCGGGCCGGGGTCGACGCCGACGTCCTGGACGCAGGATGCTGCGGGCTGGCCGGCGACTTCGGTTTCGAGAAGGGCCATTACGACGTGTCCATGGCCTGCGCCGAGGCGGGGCTCCTGCCCGCCGTACGGCAGGCGGACGACTCGACCGTGGTTCTCGCCGACGGCTTCAGCTGCCGCACTCAGGTCGACCAGGCCGGTGTCGGGCATACGCCGCTGCACCTCGCAGAGCTCCTCCAGGCCGCTCTGCACGGGAGAAGGCCCGCGGCGGACCGGCCCGCCCCTCCGAGCCGACGCGCACTGCTGCCGCCGGCCGGCGTGTGCGCGGCCTTGCTCGCCGCGGCGGTCGCAGCCCGACGTGTCCGCGCCCGCCGTGCGGCTCCCTGAAGGGACCGTGCGGCGTCCCGAAGAAGGGGATGCGCCGTCACGACACTCACCAGCCGGCCGACGACCCCGCTTCCGGGGCCTTGCCGAACCGGGCCGAGCACTCCAGCAGCAGCGCGTGGACGAACCCCTGAGGCAGGTTGCCCCGCAGCTGGCGCTGAGCCACGTCGTACTCCTCGGCGAACAGCCCGGTGGGCCCGCACGCCGAACGGGTCCGCTCGAACCACCGCGCCGCGTCGGTGTGCAGGCCCTGGGCGTGCGCCGCCAGCGCCATGGTGAAGCCGCACAGCAGAAAGGCGCCCTCGGCGTCGCCCAGCGGCTCGTCCCCGTGCCGGAAGCGATAGACGTAGCCGTCCTGGGCCAGTCCGCGCACGACCTGAGCCCGAGTGAGGCGGAAGCTGGGGTCCGTGGGCGGCACCGCGCCACGGGCCAACGGCAGCAGAAGGGCCGCTTCAGGCCCGGGGTCGTCGTCGGCGCGCTGCCAGTGGCCGTCCGGATGGAGACAGCGCGACCGGGTGGCGTCCAGTAGGTGATCGGCCAGTTCCGCCCAGTTCGCCGATGCGGGTGTGCGCAGCTCCCGGGCCGCGTCGCGCAGGCCGACGACACAGCACAGCCGGGAATGGGTCCACCAGCGCGGTTCCAGCTCCCACAGACCGGCGTCCGCCTGCGCCCAGCGTGCCGAGATGGCGCGCGCGGCCACGTCGGCGGCTTCAGCCGCCCTGGTGGTCAGGGCGCCGTGGCGGGCTGCGGCGGCGAACAGCCGGAGGGCTTCCCCGAAGACGTCGAGCTGGAACTGTCGCCTCGCGCGGTTGCCGGTCCAGTCCTTGCCGCCCGGGTAGCCGACGAACGGAAGGTCACGTTCGGGTGGCAGCGGCTTTCCGTCCACCGTGTAGGCGGGACGCAGCCGCTCACCGTCCTCGAGGAGACGGTCGGCGACGAAGCGCACCGCGCGGTCCAGCAACGGGTGCGGGCCGTGGGCGGCCACGGCGATGCCCGCGTAGCACTGGTCGCGGATCCAGGCGTAGCGGTAGTCGTAGTCACGGCCGGTGTCGGCGCGTTCGGGCAGTGAGGTGGTGGCCGCGGCGACCATGCCCCCTGTGGAACTGGTCAGTCCGTTCAGAACCGCGTACGCCATGCGGGTGTCGCGGGGAGCGGCGGTGTCCGAGCAGTCCGGCACGGCCTGCTTCCACCACCGTTCGGTGGCGTTCCACAGGCGTCGCGGGTCGAGAGGAGAGTCGTCCCGCTCCGTGGCGAGTTCCAGGACCAGGTCGCGGGTCCCGCCCTCCGGCAGACGCAGCCGGGCGTGCAGTTCACCGTCCGGGCCGGGACGGGCTTCCCCGGCCCCGGCGAGCCTCGTGTACAGCGCCCCGGAGCGTCCCCACCAGGTGCCGCTTTCCTGCCGCACCTGTGTCATGGGCTGCTGTCCGTAGTCGGCGCGCACGTCCAGGTCGATGTCGACGACAGCGTCACCCCGGACCGCGCGGATCTGCCGGAGCAGCACCGCGCGTCCGGTGTCGGCCGGCGCCGCCAGGGCCTCCCGGCACGAGACGATCCCGTCGGCGGTGACCCACCGGCTGACGCGGATGAGCGTGCCGTCCTCGTAGTAGCCGCCCCACACGTTCCATCGGTCGGCGGGACGGACACGGAACCGTCCGGGACCGCCCAGGAGACCGCTGAAGACGGCGCCGCTGTGCCAGGCGGGTGCGCACAGCCAGGCGACGCCTCCCCGTGGATCGATGAGCGCCCCGCGCTCCCCGTCCGCGATCAGGGCGTAGTCGCGCAGTGTCCAGGGACTGTCCGCTCCCACGCGTGACACAGCGGTGTCACGCGTACCCGGCCCGGTCATGCGGTGCGGTACCGGTCGGCAACGGTCCGGTTCACCGTGACGCCGTGCCCCGGCTCGCCGGAGGCGCCTGGCGCGACGGTGCCGCCGCTCGGGTCCAGGACACCGTGGAAGAGCATGTTCTCGATGCGTACATGGTCGTGGAACCACTCCAGGTGCCGGGTGTTGGGCACGGCCGCGGCGACGTGCGCATGAAGGTTCGGAGCGCAGTGGCCGGAGATGTGCAGCCCGAGCCCCTCGGCGACGGCGGCGGCGCGGAGCCACACCGTGATACCGCCGCAGCGGCTGACGTCGGCCTGGAGGCAGTCCACCGCGCCCGCGGTCGCCATCCGTGCGAAGTAGGGCAGATCGTAGCCGTACTCGCCGGCCGCCACGTCGGCGGTGACCGCGTGGCGCACGTCGCGCAGTCCGGACAGGTCGTCGGAGGAGACGGGCTCCTCCAACCAGGTGACGCCGAGGCCGGCTGTGGCCGCCGCCACGCGCACGGCCTGTTTGCGGGTGTAGCCGCCGTTCGCGTCGACATACAGTTCGGCGGTGTCGCCCACGACACGGCGGGCCAGCGCGGTGCGCTGCAGGTCGCGGGCCTCCTCGCGCCCCCAGGACTCGGCGACCTTGATCTTCACGCGGTCGATGCCCTGACCGGTCCAGCCGCGCAGTTGCCGCTCCAGTTGCGCGTCGTCGTAGGTGGTGAGGCCGCCGCTGCCGTACACCGCGACCTCGTCGCGGGCCGCCCCCAGCAGACGCACCAGGGGAAGGTCCAGCAGGCGCGCCTTCAGGTCCCACAGGGCGGTGTCGACCGCGGAGACCGACCCCGCGGCGACACCGGGCCTGCCCGCGTTGCGCAGAGCCCGGCTCATCCGGTCGTTGGCGGCGGGGACGTCGAAGGCGTCCTGCCCCACGACAAGATCCGACAACGTCTGCTCGACGACGGCGGCGGTGGCGGGGGAACCGTAGGTGTAGCCGAGGCCCGTCACGCCCGCCGCGGTGACCTCGACCAGCACCAGGGTCGTCGCGTCCCAGGTCAGGGTGGCGTCGCCACCGGGCAGGTCGGTGGGGATCCGGTACACGGAGACAGTCAGCCGTTCCACGGCGGGCCCGTCGCGCGGCGTCCCGTCCCGCGGTGTGTTCCTGGTCATTTGCTCTCTTCGGCGCTGTCGTGCTTGCCGGCGCCGGGGCGGTCGTCGCGATGGCGGCTGCCGGGCAGCATCTCCTGGACCTTGGCCTTGAGGCCCTGTTTCACCATGGAGCCGCGGTCGCTGTCGCCCTTCAGGACCGCCGCGGCCGCCGCCTCGATCTGGTCCAGGGACGCGTGCGGCGGGATCGGCGGCACCGCCGGGTCGGTACGGAAGTCGATGACGAACGGCCGATCGGCGGCGAGCGCCCGGTCCCAGGCGTCCTCGACCTGCTTCGGCTTCTCCACCCGCACCCCGTCGAGCCCGATGCGCCGGGCGATGTCCGCGTAGGGGAGGTCGGGAATGTGCTGAGACTCCTCGAACTGGGGGGCGCCGGACATGGCGCGCATCTCCCAGGTGACCTGGTTGAGGTCGCCGTTGTTCAGCACGGCGACGATCAGCCGGGGGTCGGACCACTCGCGGTAGTACTTCGCCGCGGTGACCATCTCCATCATGCCGTTCATCTGCATGGCCCCGTCCCCGACCAGGGCGATGGCGGGGCGGTCGGGATGCGCGAACTTGGCGCCGATGGCGTACGGCACACCGGGCCCCATCGTGGCCAGGGTGCCGGACAGGGAGCCGCGCATGCGGCCGCGCAGCCGCAGATGCCGGGCGTACCAGTTGGCGGCGGAGCCGGAGTCGGCGGCGAGGATCACGTCGTCGGGCAGCTTGCCGTCCAGGGCGTGGACGACGTACTCGGGATTGACGGGGTCGGCGCCGACGGCGGCGCGTCGCTGCATCACCTCCCACCAGCGGGCGACGTTCTTCTCGATCCGCTCCCGCCAGCTCCGGTCCTCCTTGCGGTGCAGGCGCGGCAGCAGCCGCTGCAAGGTCTCGCGGGCGTCCCCGACGAGATTCACCTCGTTCGGGTAGCGCAGGCCGATCATGTGCGGGTCGATGTCGATCTGCACGGCCCGCGCCTGGTCCAGCTCAGGAAGGAACTGCGTGTACGGGAAGCTGGAGCCGATCATCAGCAGCGTGTCGCACTCCTGCATCAGCTCGTACGAGGGGCGGGTACCCAGCAGCCCGATGGAGCCGGTGACGTACGGCAGGTCGTCGGGCAGGACGTCCTTGCTGAGCAGCGCCTTCGCCACCCCGGCACCGAGTACGTCGGCGAGCCGCTCGACCTCCTCGCGGGCGCCGCGCGCGCCCTGTCCGATGAGGACCGCGACCTTCTCACCGGAGTTGAGCACGTCGGCGGCCCGCTGGAGGTCCTCGTCGGCGGGAACGGGCGCGTACCGCCCCAGTCCCAGACTGGAGGGCACCATCTTGAAGGCGTGGGTGGGCGGACTGTAGTCGAGCTCCTGTACGTCGCCGGGCAGGATGACCGCCGTCACGGTGCGCCTGGCGTAGGCGGTGCGGAAGGCGCGGTCGATCAGATTGGGCAGTTGCTCGGGGACCGTCGCCGTCTCGCAGAAGTCCGAGGCGACGTCCTTGTACAGACTCGCGAGGTCGACTTCCTGCTGGTAGGAGCCGCCCATGGCGCTCCGGTTGGTCTGCCCCACCAGTGCCACGACGGGTACGTGGTCCAGCTTGGCGTCGTAGAGCCCGTTCAGCAGGTGGATCGCGCCCGGACCGGAGGTCGCCGCGCACACCCCTGCCCTGCCGGAGAACTTCGCGTAGCCGACGGCCTGGAACGCGGCCATCTCCTCGTGCCGCGCCTGCACGAACTTCGGTTCGTTGTCCGCGCGGCCCCAGGCGGCCAGCAGCCCGTTGATGCCGTCTCCCGCGTAGGCGAAGACATGGTCGACGCCCCAGTCGCGCAGCCGCTGGAGGATGTAGTCGGACACCTTCGTGCTGGCCATGCCAACTCCGTTTCCGATTCCGATCGTGAATGGCTGTTCCCGGCGTCCGGAAGTCACCGGGCACGACACACCCCTTGGGTATCCGTCCGACCGAGCGGGAAACGCCGCCCCCCGCGGCCGGGCAACTTCGGTGGCGAACCTCTCGGACGGGCCTAGCATTTCCAGTAGCGACCGCTGCGGAGAGGTGCGGTGATGGCGCGGCTGCTGTCGGTGAACGTCGGTCTGCCCCGGGACGTGCCCTGGCGGGGCGAGACGGTGCACACCGGGGTCTTCAAGAGCCCGGTGTCCGGCCCCCGCCGCGTCCGCCGCCTCAACATCGAGGGCGACGGACAGGGGGATCTGCGCGGTCACGGCGGCGAGATGCGGGCCGTGCTGGTCTACCAGGCCGACTCCTACCGTCACTGGTCCGCCCACCTCGGACGGGACGACCTCGTCCACGGCAACTTCGGTGAGAACCTCACCGTCGACGGGCTCGCCGACGACGAGGTGTGCGTGGGGGACCGCTACCGGATCGGCACGGCGGTCTTCGAGGTCACCCAGCCGCGGGTCACCTGCTACCGCGTGGGCATGCGCCTGGGCGAACCCCGCCTGCCCGCCCTGCTGGTCTCGCACGGCCGCCCCGGCTTCTACCTGCGGGTGATCGACGAGGGCGAGGTGGAAGCGGGCCAGGAGATCGCCAAGGTCGCCGACGGGCCGGAACGCATGACCGTCGCGGAGATCGACGCCCTGCTCTACCGTCCGCCCCACCCCGCCGACCGCCTCGAACGGGCGCTGCGGGTGGACGCCCTCAGCCCGGGCTGGCAGGCGTCGTTCCGCGCCCTGCTCGAACAGGCGCGCGGCGACGGCGACGGGGCCGCCGGCAACGCGGGACTCAGCCCGGTGTCGGTCACCCGTCCGGCGTGGGACGGCTTCCGGCCCCTGCGCGTCGAACGCGTCGTCGACGAGACGCCGGACGTCCGCTCCCTCTGGCTCACCGCTCCTGACAGGACTCCGCTGCCCGCCGCGCGGCCGGGCCAGTACCTGACCGTACGGACCCTCCGCACGGACGGCACACCGGGGACGGTGCGGTCCTACTCCCTCTCCGGGCCGCCCGGCGCCCCCGGCTACCGGATCAGCGTGAAACGGGAGGAGCACGGGCGCGCCAGCACCTGGCTGCACACCGGCGTCCGCGCCGGCGACGATCTCCAGGCGGCGGCGCCCCGGGGCGCGTTCGTGCTCCAGGACCTGCGGGAGGACCCCCGTCCGGTGGTGCTCGTCTCCGCCGGGGTCGGCGTCACCCCGCTGCTCGCCATGCTGTACGCCCTCGCCGACGACGCCTCGCGGCGCCAGGTCTGGTGGCTGCACGCGACGCGGAACGGGCGTACCCACGCCTTCGCCGACGAGGTGCGCGGCCTGCTGCGGCGGCTCCCCGACGCCCGGCTCC
The DNA here is from genome assembly GCA_014649355.1 of Streptomyces althioticus. Lineage (GTDB taxonomy): Bacteria > Actinomycetota > Actinomycetes > Streptomycetales > Streptomycetaceae > Streptomyces > Streptomyces althioticus. The sequence goes on along the minus strand of BMSW01000002.1, from coordinate 285,861 downwards.
GCGTGTTCTACAGCCGGCCCGGGCCCGACGACCACCTCGACGCCGGGACCACGTCCGGCCGGCTGACCGCCGACGCCGTCGCGCGACTCGGCCTTCCCCGCGACGCCCAGGCGTACCTGTGCGGACCGGACCTTTTCATGCGGGGCGTGACCGAAGCCCTGGAGCACCACGGCATCGACCCGCTGCACATCCACACGGAGATCTTCGGGGCCACGGCCGGCTCCACGCCGGGCATCGCGGCCAGGAAGCGCCCGAGCCCGCACTCCCTGCCGTCCTCGGGCCCGGGGCCACGCGTGGAGTTCGCGCGCAGCCAGGTGAGCGCGACGTGGAACGGCGACCACGACAGTCTTCTCGACCTGGCCGAGGCCTGTGACGTGCCGACGAGGTGGTCCTGCCGCACGGGGGTGTGCCGCACCTGCGAGACGGCGCTGATGTCCGGCGCGGTCGACTACACCACCGAACCCGTGGAGCAGCCCCCGCCGAGCTCGGCCCTCATCTGCTGCTCGCGGCCCGACGGGGACGTCGTCCTCGACCTCTGAGCGTGCCGGTGGCCGGTGACGCGTGGCCGACCCGCCGCCGCCCCGAGCTGCGGAGAGCCCGTTTTCGGCCGTTTCGGCGAGCCCACGCCTGATCACGCCGCTCACGGGCCGACCGCGTCCTATGCTTCTACGCGTCTGTAGAACGGCCCGTCCGGCGACGGGCCCGACGCACGTACGTACGCACAAAGGAGTGGACGCCGCCATGGTGTTCAAACGACTGCTCGGATCCCTCGGCGTGGGCGGCCCCACGGTCGACACGGTCCTCGACCCGGGTGCCGTCCGGCCCGGTGGCACGCTGACCGGCCAGGTCCATCTCGAGGGCGGGCAGGCCGACTTCGACATCGAACACATCACCCTGGAACTGGTGGCCCGGGTCGAGGCCGAGCACGCCGAGGGGGAGAGCGAGGGCGTCGTCGCCTTCGAACGGTTCACCGTCGGCGGCGGCTTCCGGCTCGCCGCGGGCAGGCGGCACAGCGTCCCCTTCACGGTCACGCTGCCGTGGGAGACGCCGGTCACCGAGCTGCACGGCCAGCACCTCGGCATCGTCCTGGGCGTCCGTACCGAACTCGCGGTGGCCGGCGCCCGGGACAAGGGCGACCTGGACCAGCTGAGCATCGCCCCGCTGCCCGTCCAGGAGGCGGTCCTGGAGGCGTTCGGACAGCTCGGCTGCGGATTCAGGTCGGCCGACCTCGAATACGGCCACATCGCCGGCACGGGTCAGCAACTGCCGTTCTACCAGGAGATCGAGCTCACCCCGGCGCCCCAGTACGCCCACCAGGTCAACGAGATCGAGGTGACCTTCCTGGCGAACCCGGGCGGAGTCGAGGTGGTCCTGGAGGCCGACAAGCGCGGCGGCCTCTTCTCCGGCGGCCACGACGCGTTGACGCGCTTCACCGTCGGCCACCACGAATCCCGCGACTGGACCGCCGAAGTGGACGCCTGGGTACGGCAGTTGACCGAGCACCACGCCGGAGCCCACGGTCACGGCGGCCCGTACGCCGTCCATGACCACCACGGCCACCATGCGCACCAGGACCACGGGGGTCACCACCGGAGCGGCCCCGGCATGGGTACCGCCGTCGCGGCGGGCGCCGCGGGTCTCGCCGTCGGTGTCGCCGGCGGCATGGTCGCGGCCGAAGTGGTCGACGAGATCGGCGACTTCTTCGAAGGGGACGAGGAGGACGAGGGCTGATCCGAGGCTTTCGCGATCGAGGCCCGCCCTCCTGCTGCTAACTTCTACAGTATTGTAGAAACACCGGGAGCCCGGACGACCCCCTTCCGTCCGGGCCCCCGCCCGACACGTACGGAGCTTCCATGGCCCTGTGGGACCGCCTCAAGGAGTCCGCATCGTCGATGCAGACCCAGCTCATGGCGAAGAAGAACGACCTGAAGAGCGGCGCCTTCCGGGACGCCAGCATGGCGATGTGCGCGCTCGTCGCCGCCGCCGACGGCACCGTCGACCCGGTCGAGCGCCAGCGCGTCGCCCAGCTCATCGCCACCAACGAGGTGCTGCAGAACTTCCCGGCCGACGACCTGCGCCGCCGCTTCGAGGACAACCTGAACAAGCTCACCACCGATTTCGCCTTCGGCAAGGTGAGCGTCATCCAGGAGATCGCCAAGGCGAAGAAGAAGCCCGCCGAGGCGCGTGCCGTGATCCAGATCGGCATCGTGATCGGCGGAGCCGACGGCGACTTCGACAAGGACGAGCAGGCCGTGGTCCGCGAGGCGTGCTACGCGCTGGACCTGCCGCCGCACGAGTTCGACCTCTGACCGACCGCGACGCACGGAGGGCCGGCACCGTCACGGTGCCGGCCCTCCGCACGTCCCGGCCCGTCTACAGCGGCGTCGCCGCGTGCAGGATGAGCACCATCGTCACCGCGGAGTTCGCGGACGACATCGCCGACACGACGGCCCCCGTGGCCGCCCCCCACGCCGCGACACCCACCGTCGTGAACAGCGACGGCCACGTACGCACCGCCGGCGCGGGGCCGAGCAACGCCGCCACCCGGCGCGGGACCGGACCGGCCGCGGCCAGACCCGCCAGGCCGGGCGGCGTGGCGGCCGAGGCGCCCCGCGACACCAGCGCCGCCCTGCCGATCGCACGCGCCACCGTACGACGGCTGCCGACCGTCTGCGCCGCGTCCTCGTCCGCCCACCGCTCCGTCGTGTACGACACCGCCGTACGCAGCGGACGCAGGAATGGATTGGCCTGCGCGGCCAGCCGCACCGTGAGCAGGAAGCGGTGGTGACGGGCGGCCAGATGCGCCCGCTCATGGGCGAACAGCGCCCGCCGCTCGGCCGGTTCCAGGCACTCCAGCAGCCCCGTCGTGACCACCACACGGTCCCGCCGGCCGCCGCCCGGCAGCGCGTACGCGTACGGCTCCCCGTCCGGCAGCACGGCCACCTCCGTGTCCCGCAGCCCCGCCAGCGCCCGGTGCGCCCGGCGGCGCACCCGCGCCAGCCGCCACCACGTCCGGCAGCACGCCACCAGCACGGCGCACAGCGCCGGGATCGCCGCCTTGCCCACCACCTCGTCGTACGGCACCGCCGCCCGCACCTCCGGGTCCGACCAGCCGTCGGGCAGCGGATTGCCGGGCAGCTGGGCCGTGCCGACCACCATCACCAGGGCGAGGCAGAGCGTGCTGCACACCGCCATCACCGCCGCCACCCCCGTCAGCAGCCGCGTCGCGGTGCGTGGATGCAGATGCTGCTCGGCCAGGCGCGCGATCGGCCACGCCGTCAGCGGCAGCACCAGCGGCAGAAAGACGAAGACCCCTATGAGGCTTCAGTCTTCCCCGCCGTGCCCCGTCGGACGCAGCAGCTCCCTCAGCAGCCGCTCGTCGTCCGGCCCGAGACCGGTCACGAAACTGGCCAGCACGGCCTCACGGTCGCTCTCGGAGTCCAGCACCTTGCGCATCCGCCGGGCGGCCAGCCCCGCCTGGTCCAGCGCGCACGTCCAGGCGAACGACCGCCCGGCCCGCTCCCGGGTGACGGCGCCCTTGGCCAGCAGCCGGGTCAGGATGGTGATCACCGTGGTGTACGCGAGGTCGCCGCCCAGGCGCTCCTGCACCCAGCCGGCGGTGGCCGGGCCGTCGGCCTCCCGCAGTGCCGACAGGACCAGAGCCTCCAGCTCGCCCTGCCCCCGCCGCCGGGGACGCTGCTGCTCGCCCACGTCCTGTCTCCCTCCTGCCGCCGTGCCTTGTCCCCGCGTTTCCCGCGCGGACATCGTATAGACGCCCCGTGTCCGTCCGGCCGTGCGCCTCGCACGGGCGTGAGAGTGCCCCGCACGGGCGTGAGAGCGCCGTGCTCCGGGACGTACGCTCCCATGCCCTGCCGCGTGATCTCTACAGTGATGTAGATTCGTAGCTCCGGACCCGAGCCGCGGGCCCGACCGCACCCGCCGAGAAGGAGCACACCGTGGGAGTTTCCCTGTCCAAGGGCGGCAACGTCTCGCTCAGCAAGGAGGCGCCGGGCCTGACCGCCGTCCTGGTCGGCCTCGGCTGGGACGTCCGTACGACCACCGGCACCGACTACGACCTCGACGCGTCCGCCCTGCTCCTCGACGCCTCCGGCAAGGTGCTGTCGGACCAGCACTTCGTCTTCTACAACAACCTGCGCAGCCCCGACGGTTCGGTGGAGCACACCGGCGACAACCTCACCGGTGAGGGCGAGGGCGACGACGAGAGCGTCAAGGTGAATCTCGCGGCCGTGCCCGCCGAGGTCGACCGGATCGTGTTCCCCGTCTCCATCCACGACGCGCAGAACCGCGGGCAGAGCTTCGGCCAGGTCCGCAACGCGTTCATCCGGATCGTCAACCAGAACGGCGGCGCGGAGATCGCCCGCTACGACCTTTCCGAGGACGCGTCCACCGAGACGGCGATGGTCTTCGGCGAGCTGTACCGCAACGGCGCCGAATGGAAGTTCCGCGCCGTGGGCCAGGGTTACGCTTCGGGCCTGGCCGGGATCGCCGCCGACTTCGGCGTCAACGTCTGACCCGGAGAGACAGAGGGAGCGGGGAACCATGTTCGGACTGAGCGAACTGGCCATCATCCTCATCGTCGTCATCGCGATCATGCTGGCCAAGAAGGGCCCCGAACTGGCGCGCAACGCGGGCAAGTCGGCGCGCATCCTCAAGGCCGAGGCGCGCGCCATGAAGGAGGCGGAGGAGCAGCAGGCGACGGACACGCCTCCCCGGGTCATCCGGGGCGAGACGATCCCGAACCGCACGGAGCAGCCGCCGGCGGACGGTACGCGCCCGTAGTCCGCGTGGAGGGACGGCTGCCGGGACCGACTAGAGGGCGATCAGCCCGGCAGCCGTCGTCCGGAACCCGCAGGCGTCGACGTAGAACGCCCGCAGGTGTTCCTCGAAGTCGACGTGCAGCCACTGGCATCCGGCCGCACGGCTCCCTTCGGCGGCGAGACGCACGAGCGAGGTCCCCACGCCGTCCCCGCGACACCGCTCGGCGACGACGGTGTCCAGTACGAAGGCATGGACCCCGCCGTCCCAGGCGACGTTGACGAACCCGACCAACTCGCCACCGTCCCGGGCACACACCCACCCCAGACTGTGCCGCTCCAGCCTGCCCCGCCAGTCGACCATCCCGACGGCCCCGCCGAACCCTTCGGCGTGCAAGGCGTTGAGGACACCGTTGTCGACGTCACCGCGCCACTCGTATGCGATCGTCATGGGGATGAAGTATGCCTTCGGTGCTCCCGCGTGTGCCGCGGGTCCAGCACGGGTTGGAAGCCGACAGAGGGGTGTGACATGGGGCTGATGCTCTTCCCGGGCGACGGCGACGTGACGAGCCCGGACGTCGAATGGACCTACTCCGGTTTCGCCTCGTTCCGAGGATGGCTGGCCCGGATCGAGGGGTTCACGCTCGACGACATGGACGGCTTCGGTGGAGAACGCCCGTGGTCCAGTGTGCACACGACGTTGGCGCCACTGCTCGACCACCCGGACGACCATGGGGAACTCACACCTGCCCAATGCGCGGCGATACTGCCGCGGCTCGAGGAAGTCCACGACGATCACGTGGCCGACGACAGCGATCCCGACGTCCGGCAACACGTCGAGGACGTCGGCCGGCTGATCACAGTCCTGCGCATCTGCGTGGCGAAGGACGCGGAACTCTGCTTCGGGTAGCTGTGGACGTCCTCAGGAGGCGTCCGCGTAGGCGAGATGGCTGCCGCACACCGTGCAGCGGAACAGCACCGCAGCGGCATCACCGCCCAGATGAGGTGCGAAGTCGCCGAGCTGCGCAAGGGCTTCCGGGTGTCGCGCCAATTGCGCGTGGCCGACCTCGCCGACCAAGGCCGCCGCGTCCCCGCAGTGGGTAAGCCAGTGCGGCTGCTGCCAGCCGTGGAAGCCGGGGGTGCGTCGGGTGACCTCGTGGACGACGTCCATGCTGACGTCGTCGAGCCCGTAGCAGTCGGTGAAGTCACCCTCGAAGCGTTCGGCCGCGCTGCCGTCCGCGATGCACCACGGGCAGAAGGGCCCGTCGACGTCGCAGGCGGTGTAGAAGGTGGCCGTGTAGATCCATCCCCTGCTGCGCCCGCAACACACGCACCGGTCGGCGGACGCGCGGATGGACCCGGTGGCCACGGGGTCCGGGTGATAGCGGAAGTGGGGAAGGCTGTCACTCATCACCCGTACAGGCAGTACCACTTGCCATGAGGAAAGTCCATCGTGCCGAAGGACGCGACGTCCATCGAGTAGCACCACAAGGCGTTCTCTTGCCGATCGGCCCGGCGACAGGTCCTGCCGGACGTGGTGCGGGCGGCATCCTCGATCACCGCCGCGGCCTCCGCGTCGGTCTTCGCCTCGCTCGGGCAGAGTCCGGCGATCCGCCGCATCGCCCGGTCCCGGCAGGTGGGCGACCTTGCAGTCCGCGTAACCGCCGACGGTCAGCGGCAGGGCACCGAACGCTGGGCTGCGCCCGCCTCCGAGTCGCGGTCTCGGCAGCACCGATGCTGGCGGTCGCCCCTTCGGCCTGCCCTCGGCCGAAGGGGCGACGCCGCCCATGGGGGGCGCGCCCCTGCCACTCCCAGGACACGAAACGCCTGCACGGCCTGCCGGAAGAAGAGTGGCAGTCAGCCACCGTGCGGTGGAGCCTCAGGGCCAGAGTTCCGTCACCGCGTCCAACGCCTCGTGCCACATCGGTTCCGCTCCGGTCCCGTAGGCGGCGGCGAGGGCGTAGCCCACGGCCGCGTCGTACGGCTCCGGTGCGGCCGTTGAACGGCGCTCACCGTTCTCCCACACGGCCGAGACCTTCCCGTCGCCGGTCGAGGTGAAGACGCCGAGCCGCCGCTTGTCCCGCCGCAGGCGGCTGGTGTCGGAGGAGTTCGGCACCAGCACATACCGGCAGTCCCGCGTCGCCGAGACGACCTCGACCCGGTACGACCTCCGGGACAGTAAGCCCTTCGCGGGACGAGGCGTCTCCTCGACACCGTCGACGAGCAAGGTGAGCCGTGCGGGGTCGCGCGTGCCGATCGGCACACGCGTCGCCACCTCCGTGTCCGGGCTGCGCCGGATCTCGACCGTCGGCAGTCCCTCCCCGCTCACGCGTAACGTGCCGCCCTCGTGATCGAGTTCGATCTGCACCTGCCCGAACAGCTGATCCGCGACGGGCGTGGGCACGACCGGATCCATGGAACTCCCTGGCTCCTCACTGATCGCACTTCTCCAGTCTCTGCCGGATCGCCGTGAACGGGAAAGGCGCCGTCCGGCTCACCGTCCGGAACTGGTGGCGGAAGTCCCCCATCACCTCCGCGACCGGCGCGTACCGGGCGACGACATCGGCGATCGAAGCGGGCATCCGTGTCGGCCGGGCCCCTTCCGCGCACGCCCGCACGAACGCCGCGCGCTCCTCCGGCTCGTGTCCGAGCAGAGCCACGGTCAGCCAGTTCACGAGATGTGTGACGGCGTAACACCGGTCGTACACACGGTGTTTCTCGAAGAACTCCGCCTCCGCCCGCGCCAGGTCGAAACGGGACGAGAACGCCAGCCCGAAGTCGGAGAAGAACAGCCGCCGGCCGTCGGTGAGGATGTTCTCGAAGTGCGCGTCGAAGTGCAGCACCCCGTTGGCGTTCATGAACGCGATGCCCGCTCTCAGCTCGTCGTCCACCATGGCGCAGGCCCGCTCGGCGGCCTCATCGCCGGCGGCCATCCGCTCACCGAGCCAGTCGTGCAGGTTCCATGGGAGGTACTCCAGGAACAGGAGCACACTCGCCGAGGACCGCTGCAGCGCCTCGATGCGGTGCCGTACCTCCGCCCCGCCTCCCCAGTAGGCCACGGCCCGTTTCACGTCGGCCAGTTCCTCAGGGAGTGGCCGGCCGCCGTCCGGCAGCACCCGCCAGTGGTGCAGCAGCGGGAAGCCCTCGTACCGCCCCGCGACCACCCAGTCCGTCGCCATGCGGTGTACGGCCAGCTCCCTCCAGGCACCGAAGCCCGGGCCGCCGATCGCGCCGACCCCGTAGTGACAGAAGAGCGGCAGCTCGAAGAGGTTCCGCGTGGAGTACAGATTCTCCGGCCGCCGCTCCGGATCGGTCAGTCGTACCCGCTTGACGAAGACCGGCGTACCGTCGACGTCCAGCAGCACCCGTTCACCGCCGATGCCCGACCCCAACGGACGTCCCGCGTTCAGCAGTTCACGTAGCTCCCGGTCACTGTGCCGGGCCAGTGAGGCGGATACGGCACCGTGCGCGGCGAGGCGCGCACCACGCGACAGGCCACCGCGCTCCTTGTTCGCCTCCCGCCCCCTCACCGCAACGTCTGCGTCAACGCGCTGCGTCCCGCCGTGTGCACCACACGCCCGTACGCGCCGTTGACGATCGGCATGTACGGCGGGACGTGCCCGCACTCCACGTCGGCGACGATCGGCACACCGAGGGAACCGAGCGCGTCGAGGACGGCCTCGTGCTGGGTGAGGGACGGACTGTCCGGCGCGCCCGTCCGGCCGACCAGCACCGCGTTCGCACCCTCGAAGAACCCGGCGAGCTTCATCCCGTGCAGATGACGGCAGACGGTGAACGCGTCGCTGTCACACACCTCGACGTACACGAGCAGCCCTTCGGGCGCCCTGTCACGGGTGAACGCCGACACGTCGAGGTAGGGCGTGCCCGCGAGGTTGCACAGCGTCTCGACACAACCGCCGATCAGCCTGCCCTCCGCCTCCACGTCCCCTTCGCCGTCCAGCCGCGTCCAGCCGCCCTCCGTGTCGAGCGTGTACTCCCGTACGTCGGGGAACGCGGCGAAGTCGTCGAAACCGACGGTGCGGTGGCGTCCGGGCGGTGTCTGCGTGAAGGACCGACCCGGCGGCGCGGCCACGATGTCGAACCACGACAACAGCCCCTCCGTCACGCGGTACGGCGTGTCCATCAGGTTGTTCCCGTGCAGGGTCGCCGTGCCGGTGAGCAGCGTGAGCGGCGTGATCAGGGTCGACATGTCGGAGTACCCGACGACCCACGTGGGTTCCACGTCCCGCAGCCGGTCCCAGTCCAGCAGCGGCATCAGGTCGATCGCCGTCTCCCCGCCCCACGGCGGCACGATCGCCTTGACGGTGGGGTCGGTCAGCATCGACATGAGCTCGTCCGCACGCTCGGCGGCCGAGGCGCTGACGTGCCCCGAACCGTCCATGCACCGTCCGACGACGACCTCGTACCCCCGGGCGCGGACGTCACCGAGGGCCACCTCGAGTCGTGCGCGCAGTGCCTCCGGTACTCCGCTCGACGGAGAGGTCACACCGACACGGTCACCGGGACGCAGGGGAGAGGGGTAGCGCACTGTCATGCGGGGGATCTTGGCACGGCCGGCGCGGGAGGGACAGCGGGTTTCAGGGCTCCGGCGACGCGTCGCCGTAGAGCCGTGCCACCTCCCGCGCCCGCTCACCCAGCCGCGCCCGCAACCACTCCGGAGCCAGCACCTCCGCCCCCGGAGCGTGCTCCCACAAAGCCCATTCCGCATGCCGAGCGTCCTGGAAGAAGACCGTCATCCGGAGCCGGCCTTCCGCGTCCGTCCCCTCGCCGGTCACCGCCAGAGCCGTGGCGGCCAGCCGCTCCCGCCGTGCCGGATCCGCCCGTACCAGCACCTCCGTGGTGTCACCGCCCGTACGGAACCGCACCTCCCGCTCCCGCCAGGCGCGGCCCAGGTCGACGGAGTCCGCGCGCCGGGCCGGTTCGTCGAGCTGCTCGGCCGCCAGCACACGGGACAGCCGGTACGTACGGTCCTCCGACCCCCGCCGGGCGAGCAGGTAGCCCTGGTCCTTGACGGTGACGATGCCGATCGGGTCCACGGTGCGCCACCTCGGGAGCTGGTTCACCGCCGCGTAGTGGATGCGCAGCCGGTGCCCGCCGAAGACCGCCCGCCGCACCTGCGTCGCCACCGCGTCGGGCACCTCCTCCGGGGCCACCGGCCGGGCCAGCAGGTCCGTCTCCGGGTCGACCAGCAGCCGCTGCGCCGCGCCCGCGGCGGTCTCCCGCAAGCCGTCGGGAAGCGCGTCGACCACCTTCAGCACGGCAGAGGCGAGCGCCGACCCGAGGCCGAACAGCTGCGCCCCGCGCCGCGATCCGGTGACGAGGAGGGCGAGCGCCTCGTCGTGGGTCAGTCCGGTGAGCGCCGTGCGGAAGTCCGGCAGCAGCGCGAACCCGCCGTGCCGGCCGCGCTCCGCGTACACCGGGACGCCCGCCGCGGACAGGGCCTCCATGTCCCGCAGCACGGTCCGGGTGGACACCTCCAGCTCGCGGGCGAGTGCCTCCGCGGTCATCCGGCCCCGTTGACGCAGCAGGAGCACGAGGGACACCAGACGGTCGGCTCGCATGGGAAAGACCCTAACGAAATACGTGACCGAAGATGTCACGTTTTCCTGCGAGGGTTCACCGCACGACGTCGAGGCAGTGCCAACCCACACGTTGACGGATGGAGCAGATGCGGTGATGGAACGTAACGCGGTCAACCCCGTGTCGTGGTCGGTCGAGAGGGGCTTCAACCAGGGAGAGGTCGTCTCCGGGCATTCCCGCACCCTCTTCATCTCCGGCCAGACCGCGATGAGCGAGGACGGCAAGCCCGAGCACGACGGTGACATGGCGGCCCAGTTGGCGCTGAGCGTCGACAACGTCGAGGCGGTGCTCGCCGAGGCCGGCATGTCGCTGGCGAACCTCGTCCGCCTGAACGTCTACACGACCGACGTCGACCTGCTGTTCCGGCACTACGGCGTCCTGGCGGGCCGTCTCGGCGCCGCCGGCGTGGCGCCGACCACCACCATGCTGGGCGTGACCCGCCTGGCCATTCCCGGTCAGATGGTGGAACTCGAAGGGACGGCTGTCGCGTAGCGCTCCTTGACCTGCGGCGGCGGTCCGAAGCGAACTCCGGCCGCCGCCACAGGCGTTGTTCATCACCTGGCTCCCGGCGACGATCGGTGACCGGACCGCTCGCCGAGGGTGTCGTGAGGGCGCCCTACTTCAGGCCGAGTACCTCCATCGTGTGCTCGGCCATCCGCCGCTCCCCGAGGGCGTTCGGGTGGACGGGCACCAGGCTCGTGCCGAAGAGCAGCGGTTCGATCCAGCGGGTGCCGAGCGGTGTGCAGGCGTCATGGCCGTCGGAGACCTCGGCGAAGTCGACGAAGGTGGCGCCCGTCTCCTCGCTGGCGCGTTCGACCGCCGCGTTCAGGTGGGTCTGCACGTCCCGCAGGTACGGCACGTCACCGGAGGCGATCGGCAGCTTCAGGTAGCAGGAGGGGTCGGCCTTCTCGGGGGTGATCCAGGGGTAACCGAGCACAGCGACACGGGCGTTGGGCGCCTTGGCGCGCACGGCGTTCAGGGCGTTCTTCAGCGCCGGGTAGGTGTTGTTCCTGATCTCGTCCGCGAACTTCGAGCCGTACTTGTCCTTGCACGGGCTGCCCTTGCCGGCGGTCAGCAGCCCCGCGCTGCCGCAGGACGTGATGGCGTTGATGAAGGTGCCGTTGTCGTTGCCGCCGATCGTCAGCGTGACCAGATCCGTGTCGGCGCTGAGCGCGTTCACCTGGGGCGGGACGCCCAGGTACTGCGACGAGGTGAAGTCCTTCGTCTGGGCCGCACCGCAGGTCACGTCCTTGAGGCGGGCGCCCGTCCGGTCCGCGATGACGTGCGGGTAGTTCGCGGTGGACCGCAGGCAGAGCAGGTTACTCGTGTCCACGGGCAGGACACCGGAACCGGCGCTGTAGCTGTCGCCGAGGGCGACGTACCGCAGCGGGTCGGACGCCTGGGCCGTGCCGCCGGCCGTGAGGCTCAGGGTGAGCGCGCCGGCGAGTGCGAATGAGGTGGCCATGACATTGCGGCGCGAGACATGCTTCTGCATGTGATCCCTTTCCGAGGGGAGGGCGGGGCTGCGGGTGCGGAGGGCGGCAGGGCGGCAGGGTGTGCCGATGGAACGGGCGGGGCGGTCGGAGGCGGGGAAGAGTGCCTGGTCGAGCGGTTACCGATTGGTTCTACCGTCAAGTAATGTGCAGCCGCCCCGAGCGGGAGTCAACATTGTTGACCGAACTTCTTGAAACACGCACGCAATCTGCGTCCGGCTGCCGTGAACGCGTGAACGCGCAGTTGCGAAGCGCGCGGACGCCTATCCTGGCCCGCATGCTGCAGACCGGCTCCAGCGTGTCGACCCGCGAGTCCATCCACAAGGCCGCCACCCGGCTCTTCCGGAGCAGGGGCTACTCACGGACCACCGTCCGTCAGATCGCCGCCGAGGCCGGCACGGACCCCGCTCTGGTGATCCGTCACTTCAAGAGCAAGGAACTGCTGTTCCTGGAGACGATGCACCTGACGCTCGACGACGAGCCGCTGCTCGACGTACCCCTGGAGCACCTGGGCGAAGGCCTCGCCGAACTTCTCCTCGACCTCGGCGGCTCCGCACGCGGCGTCTTCCTCGCACTGGTTCACGGCAGCAACGAGCCGCACATCCACGACCGGCTGAGGGACACACACGAACATCTCTTCGTCGAGCCCCTGCGCCGCCGCCTCGACGGCCCCGACGCCGACGTCCGCGCGCGCACGGCGGCAGCCGTGGCGGGAGGACTCCTCTACGCCCTGTGGGTGGCCGGGGACCAGGGCCTGCTCCGCATGGACCGCGCGGAGCTGGTCTCGCGGTACGGCGCCCTCCTCCAGGACGTGCTGACTCCGCGGACCTCCTGACCGGCGGTCCGGGGACCGCCGGGCCTCTGCCGCTCACATCCTCCCGGCCGCGGACCTGATCGCCTCGCGGATCCGCGGATACGTACCGCAGCGGCAGATGTTCCGGATGCCGTCCAGGTCGTCCTCCGTGACATCCCTGCCCTCCTCCGCGACCCGGCGGACCAGCGCGACCGCGGCCATGATCTGCCCCGGCTGGCAGTAGCCTGATCCCGCAAGGGGGCGGCGCCGGGCGGATCCGTGGTGCGCGGCGAAAACTGACGGGAGCGCCGAGGGCGTGGGAGGGGAATCCGGTGCGGCCGGCCTCGGAGATCTGCGAGCATGCGGGCCGTGAAGATCAACGACATCGTCATTCGCCGTGCGGCCGGCTCCGACGCGGCGGAGGTGGCCGAGGTGTGGCTGCGGTCCTTCACGGCGGCGCTTCCGGGCGTGCGCCGGGCGCATACGGACGACGAGGTGCGGGCGTGGATCCGCGAGGTGGTCGTGCCCGGCCAGGAGACGTGGGTGGCGGCGGCGGGCGGCTCGGTCGTCGCGATGATGGTGCGGGAAGGAAACGACCTGGACCAGCTCTACGTCGACCCGGCATGGCAGGGCAGGGGGATCGGCGGGCGCCTCGTGGACGTGGCGAAGGAACGCAGTCCGTCAGGGCTGACGCTCTGGACGTTCCAGGTCAACGAGGCGGCGCGGCGCTTCTACGAGCGGCACGGCTTCGTGGCCGGGGAGCGGACCGACGGTCAGCGCAACGAGGAGCGCGAGCCGGACGTCCGCTACGAGTGGCGCCCCTGACCGGCCAGGGCGCCGACGCACCTCACTCCGGGCTGTTCAGCCACGGGACGTCCGGGCGTCCCGGTCAGTGGGGCAGGGCCGCCGTCAGGTCGACCTCGACGAGCTGCCCCGAGAAGCCGAGCCGGGCGACGCCGAGCAGCGTGCTCGCGGTGGTGAACGCCGGTCCCACGACCGACGAGGTCAGGCGTCGCCAGGCGGAGCCCAGGACCGGCACGTCGTCGCTGACGACGTAGATCACGGAGCGGAAGACGTGTTCCGGCCCGGCGCCCACCGCGTTCAGGGCCGCGAGGGCGTTGGCGGCCACCTGGTCGATCTGGGCGTCCAGGTCACCCTCGCCCACGAGCTTCCCCGACGCGTCGAGCGGGCACTGCCCCGCCAGGTAAGCCGTCCGGCCCGCCTCCACGACGGTGATGTGGTGGTATCCCGGAGTCGCATGGAGGTGCGGCGGATTGATGCGTGTGATCTCGGCGGTCATGCGCGTGATTCTGACGACCTGGCGGCCTCGGCGCATCACCTTTTCCGCCCGCCTGTCCTGCTGCCGGTGTCTCAGTCGCCGCGGCTCAGAGCGTGGTCGATGAGGTCACGCAGTGCGGTCTCCTGGCGTGCCGCCTGCTCCGGATCGGCCGAACGGCTGTGCGCGGACACAGTGACGGTGCGCCGGCCGTCCAGGGTCGTCGCCGTCTCGACGACGTACCCGAATCCGCTTCCGCTGTGTCCCAGACAGCCGCCCCCACCGGACAAGGGCGTGTGGAACAGCCCCAGCCCCGCCCGCGCCCCGACGGGGTGCCCGTTGCCCGGCGGCACCTCCACGGTGTCCCGCATCGCGTTCAGTTCGGCGGGCGCGAGCAGCCGCCCGCCCGCCAGCGCGGAGAAGAAGCGGTTGAGGTCCCGTGCCGTGCCGGTCATCGACCCGTCCGCCCCGCTGTCGAAGGGACGGTAGGGGAGTGTGGTGTCGACCAGCGGGCCGCCCTCGGTGAACTGCTGGTAGTTGGACGTGTGCGGGTGCGGAAGGAAGGGCCGGGTGCCGGGGGTGTCGGTGTGCCGTAGTCCGAGCGGGCGGAGAATGCGGTCGGCGACCTCCCGCTCCCACCCGCGTCCGGTGATCCGCTCGATGATCAGCCCGGCCAGCACGTAGTTGGTGTTGGAGTACGCCCACCCCGTCCCGGCCGGGAAGGTGGGCCGGTGACGCACGGCGAGGCGCACCAGCTCCTCGGCCTCGTACGCGCGCCACCGGCGGGCGAAGTAGGTCTCGGCGCTCTGCTCGGGGAAGACGTCGGGGACGTAGTCGGGGAGACCACTGGTGTGCCGCAGCAGATGGCGGACGGTGATGGTCCGGCCGTCGTTCCCCGCGCCCTGGACGACCGCTGGCAACAGATCGTCCACCGTCTGGTCCAGAGAGACCCGGCGCTCGCCCACCAGTCGCAGCAGCACGGTGGCGACGAACGTCTTCGTCGTGCTGCCCAGACGCAGGTACCCACCCTCCGGCACCGGGCCGCGGGACCGTAGGTCCCTGACGCCCGACCGGGCCGTGACCGTCCCGTGCGGGGTGTCCAGGCGGACGGCCACCCCGGTCACCCCGGCGTCCCGCAGCGCGTCGGCGTCACGCTGCAGTGACCGTGAGGGTGACCGAGCCGTGGCCGCTGCCGCCGGTACGGCCGTGCCGGCCACCGCAGCGGCCGCAGTTGACATCAGGAGGCGTCGACGAGTGATCATGCTCCGAGGCTAGGAGGACCGGGGGCCACCGCCCATCCGGCGAACGCCCCGCCGGGAACTGGTGCCAGCCACATGGACACGTGGACAACTCGTGGTCAGGCCAGCAGCAACGGCATGTCCCAGTCGGCCGGCGTGCCGTCCACCGCGTACGAGTCGAGCGCGAGCGCGACCCCCGCCGCGCCGTCCAGATAACCGGACACGTCGGAGCCGAACGGCACCTTGGTCATGGTGAACCGCAGTCCGAACGGCAGCGCCGGGTCGAAGGCGGTGACGAGTTCGGAGGCGATGTCGTCCCGCAGCCGGGCCAGCCGCGGGTCCCGCCACTCCTCGTCGAGCCGGCCGAGCTGGTGCAGGGCTCCGGCCCAACCGTGGCACAGCGCATGGTCGTTGATCCCCCAGTCCGACCGGGGGAGGGCGAGGAGCCGGTCCACCGAGGCGCGGGCCAGGTCGGAGAGGTCGCTCCGGCCGAGGGCCCGCCCCGCCAGTTGCAGCGCGCGGGACACCCCGGGAGCCCCGTAGCACCAGGCCGGCCACTTGGCCCTGCCGTCGTACGCGGCGGGACCGCGCCGCCACTCGGCGAAGGAGAGGTGGCCGGGCCAGAAGACACCGTGCCGGTCCGTCACCGCCCAGGCGCGCAGCAGGCCGGCCGTGGCCTCCATCGCCTCCTGCTGCCCCGGCACCCGCACGCCCTGCTCCCATGCCAGGGCCATCAACGCGAGCGGTCCCGCGACGCCGTGCGACAGGCCGAGGTTGAGATGACCACCGGGGAACGCCTCCTCCGAGCCGGTCCGCGGCGCGTCCAGCGCCCACCAGCGCGGCACCCGTGCCCCCTGATGCTCCACGGTGCCCACCGACAGACGCACGAGGTGGCCGAGCACCGCGGTCAGCGGCTCCTCGCAGGTCTCCGCACGCGCCAGCAGATAGCGGCCCACACCGGTCAGTCCACGCACCACCTCGTAGTGCCCGATGGTCGACAGGGGCCGGTCCTCGACCGGCGGCAGGACGGTCCGTACGAGATCGCGCTGGTAGGCGTCGAAGCGGCCGAGCGCGGACACGTACCCGCGGGTGGTGCGGTGGGCGACCAGCACGGCGAACGCGAGGGCGCCGGGCCCCTTGAAGATCCCGCTCGCGGCGCCTGGCCCACCTGAGACGGCGCGCGTGCCCGCCGTGAGGTACGCATGGGCGCGCGGCACCTGCCGCTCCGGGTCCCGGGCGGCCCCGGCGAAGGCGAGCGCCAGTCCCGGACTCCCGCTGCCGAGGGTCAGCTCCGCCCAGACCGGCTCGGCGACCCCGTCGTCGGCGGCCTCGGCCGGGATGCGGGTGGCCGCCACGGTGGCGGCGGGATCGGCCAGCCGTTCCAGGATCGCGGCGGACACGGCACCGGCCCGCTCACGCAGTCCCCGGGTGGCAGCACCGTCCGCACGCTCGCGAGCCTCTCCGCCCTTGGCGCTCACGTCCGCCGCCCCGCTCATCGACCGCTCCCGTTCCCGTTGCCGTGGTCACCGCGATGCCGCTGTCGCCCGAGATGACTCCGTACCGCACCCCGCAGCACCGCGTATCCGCGAGCCTCCGCCGACCGGTCGATGCCGAAGTGACGGTTGTGCCGCATGTGCAGCAGAGACAGCAGCGCCTCGTCCCGGTCGGCCTCCGGGGCGGAGAGGACCGCCCGCCCGTACGCACGCGGCTCGTCGGAGTCGGCCCACAGCGAGCGGAGCGCGGGCGCTCCGAGCGCTTCCACGGCGGACGCGACCACGTTCCCCGGCGTGATCAGCCGGTCGGCGAGGGCACGCTGCCGTTGGTAGACCTCGTGCTCCTCGGACTTGGTGAACATCCGGTCGACCCAGCCGCACCAGTCCCAGTCCCCGAGGGACTCGAGAAGCACCGCGTGCCCGAGCCCGGCGAGGACGTCGGCGGGCAGGCCCCGCGCCGCGCCGCGCGCCGCACGCAGGTGCACGACCGCCGACAGGCTGTCCGTCCGGAAGAGACGCTCGGCCGCCTCCTGGAGCGCCTCGCCCCCGTACCGGTCGCTCTCGGGCCGGTAGGTGTCCAGAGTCATCGAACGCAGCGCACCACTCTCGACGAGTACGCGGGACGCACGGCTGAGCGCGGGCAGCACCCGGCCGTTCAACGCCTCCACGTCGCCGTGGAAGCGCAGCCGCAGATGCGAGTCGGGGTCCTGGTACCGCACGAAGAACCAGCGGTCGACGTCGTCCTCGATCTCGCCGAGCACGGCGGGAAGGTGATCCGCGAGCAGGGGTTCGTGGGCCGACGGCTCCGCGTACCACTTGACGAACAGCCAGTCCTCGCCCGGCAGTGGAACCGGGTCGGAGCGGGCCGGACCGGAGGTGCGGTTCGCAATCGCTCCTCGTCCACGGTCCCCGCGGCCCCGCCGGACGGCCGCGCCCCGGCCAGGGGCACCACGATCTCCGTGCTGTGCCCGCCGTTCCAGCCGAGCCCTGCGCCGTCGGCGGTCAGATCCTCGTAGCAGACGAACTGGGGGTGCAGGGCGGTCAGTTCGGAGCGCAGCAGCTCCCTGTCCCACCGGTCGCGCAGGTCGACGGGGTACATCTGGTCGTTGCGCGCGATGTGCAGCCGGTCCGGTACGGCGAGCCGCCGCCGCCACGCGTCGAGGCCCTCCTCCCACACCTCGGCGCCCTTGGCGCGCGCCGCATCGCGCAGCCGGCGCCCGGGCAGCCACCGCTTCGGCATCACGACCACCCGGCCGTACCGCACGCGCGGCAGATACGGCAGGGTGTCGTGCCCGGCCCAGTCCCAGCCCGACCACACCCGCGGCCGTGCCGTCGCCAGATCCATCAGGAACCGCGCCACCGGCGGGGCCTGCGCGTCCAGGGCCAGCATGTGCGGGAGCACCGGCCGGACAGGGCGCCCGCTTTCCGGGTGCAGCAGCCGCAGCCCGTCCGAACCGGCGGCGACGAGCAGGGTGCGCCAGTCCAGACAGCGGGGGTCGTCCCGGTCGTCGGGCACACCGACGGGGATGCGGTACGGCAGCAGCCGGGGCACCTGGACGATGTTGAGCCCGCGCGGTTCACGGGGGAGCAGTTCCACCTGCGCCGCGATCACGTCGCCGTCGGGATCGCCCGAGGTCTCGGTGGCCAGCCGGGTCAGGTCCGCGGTGAGACCGGCGGCCTCCGCGAAGCGCCCCGCGGTCGCGCCTGCCGCCCAGGCCCCGATGTGCGGGCTGCCGAGCAGGCGGAAGTCGCCGCGGTCCAGGGCGGCGGTGCTGTCGGCGAGCACCTGGAAGCAGAGTTCGAGGCCGCGTGGCGGCGCGGCCTCCGGATCGTGCCGGGCGACGTCCGCGAGACGCCGTACGACCTCGTCCGTCAGCACCAGGTCGCCGCCGGACAGGACGGCCTCCTGGATCAGCTCACCGACGAACGCCCGCCGCGGACCGTCCACCTCGTCACCCGGCCCGGTGCGCGCGTACGTGGGCTCCGCGCCGTACTCGGGAGGCAGACCGAGCCCGCGGTGCGGGTCGGCCAGCTCGCCCAGGGGCACGGCGCAGGCGGTGCCGTAGCGTTCGATGAAGCGGTCGCGGTAGTCCCGCATGTGCGCCAGCGTCGTCCACTCCGGAGTGATCGACCAGATCGCGCCCGCGTACCGGCACACCTCACGCCCGACGGTCTCCGGGAGGACGAACTCGCCGCGCCTGTGCAGGTCCACGTGCACGGGAGGCCGGGCCTGCGCGTCACCGTCCGTGTCGGACACGTCGAGACGCCGCACCTCGTCCAGCAGCCGGTGCCAGGACTCGCCGCCCGCCCCCGGGGAGTCCCGCTCATGCCGCGCACAGGCCGCCCGGATGTCCCGCAACGCCCGCGCGTCGTCGGGAAGCGCCTCGTCGAGCACCGCCTCGATGCCGTCGAGCAGTGCGGTGTCGATCCGGTGCGGGGTGAGGGAGGTGAGGAGGAAGCCGCGCCGGACGAGCTCGGCGAGCTGCCCGTCGAGCCGCTCGGCATCCAGCGAGGGGAATCGCCGGGTGAGGGTATCGAGCAGGTCGCCGTACCCCACCAGGGTCCGCGTCCGCTCCCGCACCGCGCCCACCAGCGCGTTGTCCCGCACCGACCGCTCCTGTCCGCCGGTGCGCAGACACAGCCGCCCGTCGCGCACGAAGCACAGGTCGTTGAGCACGACGTCCACGCGCCGGCGTACGGACGGCTCGGCGAGCCAGGCCATCACGCGACGCCGCAGCCAGGCCCCGTCCAGCCGGACCGCGACCTCACCGGCCCCCGGTTCCGCCTTGGCCGCGGAACCGAAGCGGGCCCTGCCGACGCCGGCGAACAGACCGAACGGCGTCGGACGGGCCGCGGCCCGGCGGGCGTACCGCGTCAGGGTGCGCGCGGCGCTCAGCGTCCGCTTGCGCCCCAGCGCGGCCACACCCTCGTCACCGGTCAGACGGTCCAGGCTGTGCGCCAGGGAGCCGCTGGCCACCCGCACCGCCTGGCCGAGCACCGGGTCGGCGGCGAGCCGCCGTGCCCCGGGCACCGGATCGGCGGCGTCGACGCCTGCCAGGGCGGTGCCGCGCGGCCGGCTCGCCATGCGGACGAGCACGGGATCCCTCACTTCGAATGCTGCAGACGCCTGCCCGGCTTCGTACTCCGCCGCCACGTGTGTGCTCTCCTCGTCGCCGTCGTACGGAAGAGCGGGGCGGTTCCGGCACCGCCCCGCTCGGAAGAGCCCCTGAGGGGCTTCAGCCCGTCAGCAGCAGACAGGGCAGCGCGTGCCGATCGCGTAGCTGCTCGGCGAGGTGTAGGTGCCCTGCCCGAACGACTCGGCCTGCTCCGGCAGGTCGGACACACGGAGGTCCAGGTCGAGGTCCAGCTCGGGGGCATCCTGGGACAGAACGATCTCGGTACGCATGCTTCTCCCTCGGGTGTTGGGGGTGCACGGACTCGAACGCGCCGGGCCGCTGTGGTGGCTCGGCATGCGTATCCTTCGCGGCTGCCGCAGATAGGTGGTAGGTGAAATCAAGCCATTGATCACGGTAAGAGGAGGGCAACCTTCCTGCTCACTCCGGCGCCCGCAGCAAGCCGGGTCCGTCGCTGATGGCCGCCCTCGACCGGACATCACCGATCGCCGCGAAGCCGGCGTCGGGCCTTCGCGTCACGGTCGGGTTGTCCCCGCGCGGCGCAGCACCGATACGGTCTTTCCGCCAGTCGTCCGTCATGATCCGAACTCGTCCCCGACAGTTGGCGGGTTGCCGTCCTTGTGTACAGGGGCCCGCTCGTGCAGGAGAAGGAGCCGCTCCCCGTGGGCAAGAAGAAGAAGCGACGGCCGCGTCGCGAGAACTGGACGCGTCCGCCCCTGTCGGCGGAGAGGCGGGCCGCCGAGGAGGAGTGGCGTAGGTCCAGGGCTGCGCCGAACCGACCGCCTCTGCCTCAGAAGCGCTTGATCGCCACCCTGTTCGGTCTGGCCCTGGTCACCCTCACGGCCTTCCTCATGTTCCTCCTCCCCGGCCGGTCGCTGGTGAACGACCTACGGTCACGAGGCATATCCGTGGTGGCCGAGGTCACCGCCGCGTCGAAGAACAAGTACGGCGACGCGGGCAACGTCAAGGTGCGCTTCGACGGTCCCGACGGCACGGTCGAGACCGAGCTGCACGACTGGGGAGGCAAACGCCCCGAGGGCCTCCGGGCCGGAGCCGCGGTCCCGGTGACCTACGACCCTCGGGAACCGACGCGGGTGCTGACGACCCGCTGGGTCGAGGACCCGCCCACCGCCACGCTCCCCATGCTCGTCACCGCCGTCCTCACCCCGTTGCTGCTCAGCGGCGCCGTCTTCCTCGTCGTGCGGCGCCGCAGACTGCTCAAGGCCGGGGAGCAAGCCGACCCGACAGCGTGACCACGGCGTTCAGGGGCGTGGCGCGGCCGGACGGGTCAGCCGCACCACCGCCTCCGTGACGTCGGTGACCTCGAAGAGAACACCCCCCAGCTCGAGCGGATCACCGACACGCAACTCCT
Organism: Streptomyces althioticus; assembly: GCA_014649355.1. Classification (GTDB taxonomy): domain Bacteria; phylum Actinomycetota; class Actinomycetes; order Streptomycetales; family Streptomycetaceae; genus Streptomyces; species Streptomyces althioticus. Next base: position 264,686 of record BMSW01000002.1, on the reverse strand, counting down.
CGTACGCTGCGACCGGCACGGCCGCGCAGTTCGCCGCGATGCCCGCCGTCCCCGCCTCCGCGTCCAGGTAGGACACGGTGAGCGACAGCCCCGTGGGGAAGCGCCGGACCCCGCCGTTGCCGACCAGGGACAGGCTCTCACCCTCGGCGGGGAATCCGTCGGCCGCCGCCTTGAGCACGGCACGGTTGGTGGTGAAGCACAGACCCGCGTCGGCCTCCCCACCCGTCGACGTCATCGACGCGGGCGCCTCGGCCAACGCCGACGCGTCCCGCGCCGAGGCCGCTTCCAGCACGACACGGTAGGAGCACACCTGCCGCACCGTGTACGCGTGACCGGCGAGCGGAACCCGCGCCCCCACCGCGACCTTCCACTCGCGCTGCCCCTCCTCGTACCGGGGGCCCTCGCGCAGCGTCGCCGTGCGGCTGCTGCCGTCCGCCGACGCCCCCGCGTACTGCACACCCGTCCCGCCCGGCAGCCGGAAGCCACCGCCTCGCAGCACCCGCACCCCGTCGGCCGGCGCCTCACCGACACACACCGGCCCCTTGTCCCTGACCGGCGGAGCGGCGGTCGCCCCGCCGTCACCGCTGTCGCCGGCCGGCGAGCCGCAGCCGGCCGACGCGAGCAACAGCAGCAGCCCGGCACCGACGACCCGGTGTCCCCTCACGGTCCCCCGCGCCACGCGTACCTCCCCGTCCGTTCCACACCGTGCTCCGACACCCTACGGGGCGACGCCGTATGGCAAGGTGAGGCCGAACGCCGACCCTGAGCCGAGCGTCGTCCGGCGGCCAGGGGGAACCGCTGGGGGAGTTCGTGAACAGCCCGCGTCCGTCGTCGGACCTCGCCGCCGTCACCACGTGGTGGAACGGCCTCGCCGGCAACGGCTTCTTCGTCCTGCCGCCGCCGACCCGACGCCGCTTCACCCAGGCCGACGGTCACGAGGAGGCCGCCCTCCTCCTCGCGGCCAGGGGCGGCAGGGGCGGCACCGCCACCGACACCACCCGCCCCGCCTCCTTCGCCTACTGGCACTGGGACGCCCACAGGAACGCCTTCGACCGCTCCGGCACGCTGACAGGCGAACTGCTGCTTCACTGGGGCGGCGACCACGCCACCGTCGCCGCCGGGCTCGGTGAAGGACCGCCGGGCTTCGGCATCGTCGACGGCGGACCCAGGTCCGCGTTCCGGCTGGACCGGATCACCCACCGGGACGACGACGGGCTGCCGGACCCGTCGGACCCCGACGGCGTCCGCCAGTTCCTCAGCATGCTCGGCGAACCCGTGGACCGCGCTGCGCCCCGCCTCACGTACGGCCCGCTGTCCCCGGCGGAGGCCGCCTGGCTCCACGCCCGCCTCGACGAGGCCCCCGACGTCTCCGCCGCGGCGCGCTTCGCGATCCCGCTGGAGCAGCGGGACGAACTCACCGCCGACGAGACCGAGCGACTGCTGCACGCCTGGCAGGCCGAGTACGCCGGACGGCTGACGGAGTGGAACGCCGGGTCCGCCGTGCTCCACGCCCTGCTGCGCCACGGCCACGCCGCCGCGTGGGACATCGTCGCCGTGTACGGCCTCCGGGCGTACGGCGTCCTGTCCGACGTGCCCACCGCACAAGGGCTGCGCGTCGTCCGTGAGGCCGCGCTCGCAGGCGACCGCGGTGCGCTCCGCGCGTGGCTGTCGCTGCACCGCACACTCCACGAGCCCGACGCCGTACGAGCAGCGTCCGCCCTCGCCGCCGAACTGACCGCGCACGGCGCTTCGGAGAGCTCACTACGCGGGCTGTACGAAGCGCTGATCGGCGCTGCCGTGACCGACCGGCGCCGTGACACGGGCGCCGGTCCCGGCTCCGTCGACCTGCATGCCGGCCTCGCGGCGGTCCGGTTCTCCACCGACGAACGCCTCCCGCACGCCCTGCGCGTCCTCGCCGCGGCCGCCGCCCGCGACCGGGCGGAACTCGTCCGCGAGGAAGCACTTCGGCCAGGCTCCGCCGTGCTCACCGGCACCGAACAGTCCGAAGCGCTGGCCGCCCTCGACCGCTACGAGGCCGCCCGCGACGCCCTGTCGTCCGCCACCGGCCCCGACCTCGACACCTACGAGGGCGCGCTGTGCGCCGTGTGGCATCACTACCGCACCCTCACCGACGCGGACGCACACTGGCTCCGCGAACGGGTCGCGGACCCGGGGACCGGCCTCCAAGGACTCGGCTTCTGCCTCGAACTCCTCCACTCCCACGGCCTCGCCGGCAGGCACGAGATCGAGGCGCTCCTGCCCCACCGCCTGAAGGACCTCACCAAGAAGTACGAGACCACGTACACGGAGTGGCGCCACCCGCTGGTGACACTGACCTGCCTCGCCCTCGACCTGGACCACCCGGAGGCGGGACGGCTGGTCTCCTGGTGGAACCGGGCCCGGCCTGTCTGGAAGGACAAGCTCCGGCTGCTCACGCACCTCGGCGCCCCCGACGAGACCAAGGCCGCGGAGCTGTGGGACTTCGTCACCTCGCCCGCCCACGACGTGGGCCAGCTGATGACGTACGTCCTGGTCCGGGCGCGCCTCGACGGCGAGCATCCGCTCCTCGTGGCCGACCGCCTGATCGGCGCGCCGGGTATCCGCGACCGCGTGCTCCACCGGGTGCTGCTGGGCGTGGCCGACCCCGCGCAGCCGCTCTGGCACTACGCCGTGAAGTCCAGCAGCCGGAGCTGGTGGCAGCGCGCCCGGGAGGTCGCCGAGGACACCCGGCTCTCCTCGGAAGGTCGCGCGATCGGCCTGCGGGCGGCCCGCGACCACGCCCTGATCCGCTACTCGGACCGGCTGAAACCGCCCCCGTCCGAGGCTGAGCGCGCGCAGGCCCTGGCCTGGCTCACCGGACACGGCGAGAGCTGAGGCCGACGCGGTCCCGCACAGGTGCCGTCTCCCGCAGAGGTGCCGCTCCCGGCGAAGCGCCTCGGCGCGTCCGGCCTCACCGACCCGGTAGTCCGCCGTCTTCGCACTGTTGGTCCCGAGTGCGGCGCCTACAGCCAGGCAGAGCACCACGAACACCAGCCAGCCGGCGATGGCCCGCCAAGGGTGATGTGCGCTCCAGCGCGCCATGCGCACAGAGATTGTCTTCATGCCGAAAAGCCTGGCTGGCCAGGGCAGTTGCCGGACAGAGGCATCCGGTTGAACCTGGCGTCCACCAGTCGGTGGACGCCAGGCCTGGGGGTGGCCCCAGGGTCATGGTCCAGGCGGCGTGCCGCAGCGGCTACGCCCGGCTCACTCCCCGGCGAGCCGCACCAGCACCCCGCCCGTCAGCGCCGACCGGAACACCATGCCCGCGACCGACGTGCACTCCGTCCGCGCGTGCGCTCCGTGCCCGACCGCCCCGACGCCGTCCAGCACCGGCACACCCGCGGCGGCGAGGAAGTTGCCGTCGCTCGCCCCGCCGACCGCCGCCTCCGCGAGGTCATGTCCGAGCCGGCGCGCCACGTCCTTCGCCAGCCCGGCCGCCCATGCCACCTGTTCGCCGCGTTCGAAGACGGGACGGTTCCAGTCGCCCGTGACCTCCAGCCGCGTCCCCGGGTCCACGGGGCGCAGGTCCGCGAGCGCCCGCGTGATGCGGTCCTGCTCCGCGGCACTGGCCACCCGGACGTCCAGGTGCGCCGAGGCGCGCCCCGCCGTGACGTTGCCGCGGGTGCCGCCCTCGATCACGCCGACGTTGAGGGAGGTGCCCGCCTCCAGGTCCCGCAGTTCCGCCAACCGGAGTATCTGGTAAGCGAGTTCGTCGACCGCGCTCGCGCCGGCCGTCGGGTCCAGACCCGCGTGCGCCTCGCTGCCGGTGACCGTCAGCGTGAACAGGCCCACGCCCTTGCGGGCCGTCTTGATCGCCCCGTCCACCGCCGCTTCGAACACCATGGCCAGCCGGCAGTCCCGCCCCGTCTCCACGATCGCGTCGCGAGAGGCGAGGCTCCCCGTCTCCTCGTCGCCGTTGAGCATGAGGGTGACGGCCGGGCGGGGCAGCCCGAGGGCGTCGAGGGCGCGCAGGGCCCACACCGCCTGGACCAGGCCCGCCTTCATGTCGAAGACACCGGGCCCGGTGACGGTGTCGCCGTCGCGGCGGAACGGCCACGACTCCAGCGTGCCGGTGGGCCACACGGTGTCGTAGTGCCCGAGCAGCAGCACCGGCCGCGCGTCCGCCGTCGTGGCGTCCCGCGCCGGGTAGCGGCGGACCAGGACGTCCCCGGCGTCCTCACGCCCGAGGATCTCCTCGCTCTCCGCCGCGCCCAGCCGCTCGTCGAGCCAGCCGCGCAGCCAGGCGAGGCACGCGTCCAGCGCGTCGAGGTCGTCGCTCGCACTGCCCCGCGCGGTGTACGCGGCCAGATCGGCGACCATCTCCTCGCGGTGCTCCTCCAGCCAGCGCCGCACCCGAACGCCCGGGTCCCAGTCGTCGAGGTTCGGCCCGGTCAGCCGGTCCAACGCGTCGAGACGCCCCTCGGACATCGTCTCCGGCGCGCCCTCCAGCTCACGCAGCCCGTCCATCACCGTGCCCAGCAGCGTCGAGGGCAGGCCCAGTTCCGTGGCGTACGCGATGACGTCGCGGTAGTGCGTCGTGACCTCCACGGGGCGGTGCCGTACCGCCAGGTCACGCCAGATGCCGCTGCGGTCCTTGCTCTGCGTGCGCAGCCACGCGGTCAGCCGGTCGAAGGCGGCCTCGCGCGCTCCGGCATCCGCACCCTGCCGGAACGGCTCCGGGTCGAAGGCGTCGAACGCCTGAAGCGTGACCCCGCGCCGGTCGGCGACCGCGAAGACCTCCGCCGTGAGGGCGGCCATGGCCGGCCGGTGCCGGTCGATCAGGTCGGCCATGGGAGCGTCCGCGAGAGCGGTCGCCGCGAGCATCGCGCCGAAGCCCGCCTTGGCCCACAGATATCCCTCGACGTTGTCGCTCGCCCGGGCCGGACCCCAGCTCTGCAGGTCGGCGACCAGCGACCGGACGCGTTCCCCGACCGGCGCGCCCTTGGGCTCGCCGATCACCAGCGCCCCCGCGCCGCCGTCCCGGATCACCCCCGGCTCCACGACGTCGGCGAAGATGTTGACGAACGCCGCGACCGTACGGCCGATGCCGACGTACTCCGCTATGAGGTCCTCGTTGAAGCCGTTCTGCACGGAGACCACGTAGCCGTCGGGCTCCAGGCGAGGAGCGATCCACTCGACCGCGCCCCGGGTGGCCTGCGCCTTCACCGCCAGCAGGACCCGGCCGAGCCTGCCGTCGAAGGCGTCGGGCGTCACGGCGCGCACCGGGACGCTCGTACGGCGGTCGCCCCGCGCCAGCACGAGACCGTGCGTGCGGATGGCCTCCACGTGTGCCGGGTCGGCGTCCACGACGGTGACCGGGTGACCCGCGCGGGCCAGGGCGAAGGCGAGGGTCCCGCCGATCGCCCCGCCGCCGACGACGGTGTAGGCGGCCGCGTCCTGGGTGATGTCGCTCATCGGGTGGCTTCCTCCGTCGTGGTGCCGGCACCCACCGGTGCCTCTGCGTGCGTGGTGCGAGTCGCCCGGGTGCCGTCCGCCTGCCAGATCCGCGGCAGGTGCAGTGCCCCCGTGCTCGACCCGCCGTCGACGCGTACGGTCTCACCGGTGATCCAGGAGGCCTCCGGTCCCGCGAGCCAGCACACCGCGCGGGCGACGTCCTCGGGCGTCCCGGGGCGGCCCAGCGGATTGACGTCGATGCTCCTGGCGTACTCGGCGGACACCGGGTTGACGTCGCTGTCGACCAGGACGAAACCGGGGCTGACCGCGTTGACGCGAATGCCCAGCGCGCCCAGTTCGAGCGCGGCGGCCCGCGTCGCCATCTCCAGGGCCGCCTTGGAACTGGCGTAGGGGCCGCCGCCCGGGCGGGAGCGCAGCGCGGACCCGGAGGAGATGTTGACGACGGACGCGGGTCGGCCCGCAGCCGCGGCGAGGCGGGCCAGCGCGGCCGTGGTCAGGACGGGGGCGCGCAGGTTGACGGCGAACAGCCGGTCCCAGGACTCCGCGTCGACGTCGGCCATGTCGAGGGAGGGGTAGACACCCGCCGCGTTGACCAGGACGTCCACCGGCCCGTGCGCCGCCCAGATCTGTTCGACGAGGTCCGACGGCGCGTCGGGGTCGGTCAGGTCGGCGGCCCGGATCGCGGTGCTCCCCTCGATGCGGGCGGCCGTGGCGCGCAGGGCGTCGACGTCCCGGTCGGACAGGGTGAGGAACGCGGCCCGCGCGGCGAACGCCTCGGCGATCGCGCTGCCGATGCCCCCCGCGGCTCCGGTGACGAGAACGTGGGTCACGTGAAGTCCTTGTCCTTGGTCTCGGGCATCGTGAGGTAGACGACGAGGGAGATCAGCGAGGCGGCGCTCACGTAGATCCACAGCAGACCGCTGTGGCCGCTCTCGTGCATCCACGTCGTGACGTACGGCGCGGTGCCGCCGAAGACGGCGACGGCGAGCGCGTAGGGCAGGGCGATGCCGGTGGCGCGGACCTCGGCGGGGAACTGCTCCGCCATGATGACGGCGCAGTTGGACGAGTAGCCGAGGATCAGCAGCATGCCCACGAGCTGCACCGGGAACAGCGACCAGAAACTGTCGCCCAGCAGATGCAGCAGCGGCCAGGCCAGCACGACGAACCCGCCGGCGAAGGCCGCCATCGTCGGCCTGCGCCCGATCCGGTCGGACAGCAGCCCCGCGAACGGCAGCGCGATCACGAACACGACCAGACACAACGTCTGCGACAGCAGCGCGGTCTTCAGCGGGATGCCGGTCGTCAGATTCGCGTACGTCGGCAGGTAGTTGACCCAGATGTAGTACGTGAGCGTGCCGGCGATCGTGATGCCGACGACGCGCAGCGTGGCCGCCGGGTGCTCGACGAACATCGCCTTGACGGGGTTGGTGCGGGTCCGGCCGCCGTCCTGGCTGCGGGCGAACGACTCGGTGTCCTCGACGGAGACCCGCAGCCACAGGCCCACCAGCCCGAGGAGCCCGCCGAAGACGAACGCGACGCGCCAGCCCCACGAGTGCAGCGCCTCGTCGCTGAGCGCGGACGTGGTCAGGGTGCCCAGCAGGGAGGCGATCAGCACACCGCCGGCGACCGACACCTGCTGCCACGATCCGGCGAAGGCACGGCGGCCGCGGGCCGCGGACTCGACCAGGAAGGCGGACGACGAACCGAACTCCCCGCCCGCGGAGAAGCCCTGCACGAGACGGGCGACGAGCAGCAGCAGCGGTGACAGCACCCCTATGTGCTCGTATCCGGGCGTGACGGCGATGGCGAAACCGGCGCCCGCCATCAGCGCCACGGTCAGCGTCATGCCCTTCTTGCGCCCGTGCCGGTCGGCGTACGCGCCGAGCACGGCGGCGCCGACCGGACGCATCACGAACCCGACGGCGAACACGGCGAGCGTCGACAGCAGGGCGACCGCGCCGTTGCCCTTGGGGAAGAACTCGTCCGCGATGATCTTCGCGAAGATCGAGTAGAGGGCCCAGTCCACCCACTCGACGGTGTTTCCGATGGTGCCCGCGACGATGGCCTTGCGCTGCTTCGCGTTCAGCTTCTGCGGGGCGGACGCGCCGCCCGCGGCGGGGGACCCGGGGGACAGGTCGGACTTCAGGTTCATGGCGTGCGCTCCGAGGGGACGGGACGGGCGCCGGCGGTGCCGTCGAGCACGGTGCGGGCGGTGTCGGCGAGCTGGGCGTGGGTGGCGAACCACACGTCGTGGTGCGCCTTGATGTGGTCGAGCAGTTCCCGCAGAACGACCAGGCGCGAGCGGTGACCGATGACATGGGGATGCAGGGTGAGCTGGAACACCCCGCCCTCGCGGTAGGCGGCGTCGAACTCGTCGCGCCAGATCTCCCCCACGTCACGGGGGCGGCTGTAGGGGCGGACGGCGCCGAAGCGGTCCATCGTGAAGTACGGCGCGTCGTCCCTGATCCAGTCGACGGGGATCTCCACCAGACCGGTGGGCCGTCCCTCGGCGACGATCTCGTACGGTTCGTCGTCGGCCATCAGCGAGGAGTCGTACCTGAAGCCCAGGTCCAGCATCGTGGCGAGCGTGGAGCCGGAGAAGTCCCAGGACGGAGTCCGGATGCCGACGGGGCGGCGGCCGGTCAGCGCGTCGAGCGTGTCCAGGGCCCGCGCGGTCAGCTCCCGCTCGTCCTCGCGGCCCAGCAGCATGTTCCGCTCGTGGATCCAGCCGTGCACCGCCAGCTCGTGCCCGTCCTCCGTGTAAGCGCGGGCTTCTTCGGGGTGGAGCAGGGCCGACACCGCGGGCATGAAGAAGGTGGCGGGGACGCCGTGGTGCGCCAGCAGCCGCAAGATGCGCGGCGCGCCGACGCGGGCGCCGTACTCGCCCTGGGCCAGCCGTCCCGGGCTGGTCTCGCCGTCACGGAGGGGGATCGTCTCGTGGTCGGAGTCGAAGGACAGGGCGACGGCCGCACGGGCGCCGCCGGGCCAGCGGTCCGGGACGAGACGCCGTCCGGCGCGCACGGCGTCCACGTGGCCGCGCCACGTCGGTTCCGTCCAGCGCCAGCTCTCTTCGGGCAGACCTGGTTCTGCTGCGGGCATGGGTGGGCTCCTGAGGTGTACGAGCGGGAGACGCTCAGGTCGGGGACGTGCGGGGACAGGGGTGTGCGAGGGCAGGGCGCGGCGGTCCGGGGGACCGGGGAGGCACGCCGGGGGAGCGGACCCGTGGCGACTCAGGCGGCCCGGTTCATCCGGTACCAGGAGTACTTCACGGTGGCGAGGTGCAGTGTCACGTCGGAGGCGATCAACCCGGGCAGCGACCCGATGACCTCGCTGGTGTACGGGTACAGGTCGGTGCGCCGGGGCAGCACCATGTGTCCGACGAGGTTGAAACGCCCGGTGGCGGCGCCGAGGAACTTCGTCCCCGGATGCCTGGCGAGCTGCCGTCCCGCCGCCTCCAGCTTCCCGGGCTCGATCGACAGCCACACCATGAACTCGGCGTCGAACCCGAGGAGGGCCGGATCGACGAGCGTACGGAACTGGAGGACACCGCGCGAGATCAGCCGGTCCATGGCGCGGGCCACGCTGGACTCGGCGCGGTCGAGACGCCGGGCGAGAACACTGACCTGGGTGCGACCGTCCTCCCTCAGCGCCGCGGCGATCTCCCGCTCGAGCGGGGTGAGCGCTTGTGGCGCGCGGTCCCGGCCGACGGAGTCCGGTGACGCCGGGCCCGGCCGGAGCTCCGCCGCCGCCTCGGCGGGCAGCAGCCCGGTGTCCCACATGGCCGCAGAGGTGAACGGCCGGATGATCGGGACGACCTCTGTGCTGGTGATGAGGTCGGTCGCCGGCAGGTCGGTGAACAGCATCCGCATCATGTCGTCGTTGTCACGCGCGACGAAGTCGACGACGATATCGGCGGAGCCGGTGACGACGGCCACGAAGCGGACGTCGGGGCTCTCGCTGAACCGCGCCGCCGCCTCCAGGCCCCGTCCGGGGCGGGCCTGGGCCCGGACCATCATGGAGGATCCCCCCTCGGTCCGGTCCAGTTCCAGGGTGCCGGTCACCCGCAGCAGCCCCCGCTCACGCAGCGCCGCGTAACGGCGCTGCGCCGTGGTCTCACTGGCACCGACCCAGCGGGCCACCGCGCTCCACGGGGCACGCCCGTTGAGCTGGAGCGCCGCGATCACACGGCGGTCCAACTCGTCGACGGTGTCCCGGAGGGCTGCTTCGGACATGCCCCGAAGCTAACCGTCGATATCCGGCCAGTCAATGACGGAATCCTGCATCGTCGCAGGTCAGGTCGCTGGTATCGAGCAGTCGACGCGCCGAAAGGCGCTGCTGGGCGCCTGATGCCGGGGTCGGCGGTGCGTGAAGGATTCCCCCACGACGGGCCGACGGAAGTTTTCGGCGGGAGAGCGGGACGTTGCTGCGTCGGTCCGCACCCCCTGGTGCCGAGCGCGTGCCCGGCACCCTCCGCACCTCAGGTGAATGGAAATTCACTGTTAGGGTGAATCGCCATTCACCAACAGAATCACCCCCAGGTCTGCCGCTGGAGTGCCCATGGCGTCGTCCGCCCCGACAGCCCGTCCGTCCCGCGACACCTCCGGTCTCCGGGCCCGGCTCACCATTCCCGTCCTGGCCTACTGCGGCATCCTCATGGCGGTCATGCAGACGGTCGTCGTGCCGCTGCTGCCCGACCTGCCCCGGCTGACCGGCGCGTCGGCGTCCGCCGTCTCCTGGATGGTGACCGCGTCCCTGCTCGCGGGCGCCGTCCTCACCCCCGTCCTGGGCCGCGCCGGTGACATGTACGGCAAACGCCGTGTGCTGCTGCTGTCCCTCGCCCTGATGACCGCCGGGTCGGTGGTCTGCGCGCTCACCGCCGACATCGCGCTGCTCATCACCGCCCGCGCGCTCCAGGGTGCCGCGGTCTCCGTCGTGCCCCTGTCGATCAGCATCCTCCGCGACGAGCTGCCCCCGGAGCGCCGCAACGGCGCCGTGGCGCTGATGAGTTCCACCGTCGGCATCGGCGCCGCTCTCGGTCTGCCCGCCGCGGCCCTGATCATCCAGTACGCCGACTGGCACGTCATGTTCTGGGTCACCGCCGCCCTCGGTGCCACCGGCGTCGCACTGATCCGGTGGGCGGTGCCGGAGTCACCGGTGCGGGAGAGCGGCCGCTTCGACGTCACCGGCGCCCTCGGGCTGGCGGCCGGTCTCGTCTGCCTGCTCCTCGCCGTGTCCCAGGGCGGCACCTGGGGGTGGGGGAGCGCCCCGATCGTCGGCCTCTTCGCCGGCGCCGTTCTCGTCCTCGCCGTCTGGTGGCGCCACCAGCTCCACGCCGACCGCCCGCTGGTCGACCTGCGTCTCGTCTCCCGGCCCCGCGTCGGCCTCTCCCACGTGGCCGCCCTCCTCACCGGCTTCGCCTTCTACGCCAACACGCTCGTCACCGCGCAGCTCGTGCAGGCCCCGGAGGCCAGCGGCTACGGGCTCGGCCTGTCCATCGTCCAGACCGGCCTGGTCCTGCTGCCGAGCGGCGTCGTCATGCTGCTGCTCTCCCCGGTGTCCGCCCGCATCTCGGCCGCGCGCGGCCCGAGGGTCACCCTCTCCCTGGGTGCCGCCGTCATCGCCGTCGGCTACGGCGTGCGCATCGCCGACAGCCGCTCCCTGGTCATGATCATGGTCGGCGCCACGGTCGTGTCCATCGGCACCACCCTCGCCTACTCGGCGCTCCCCGCCCTGATCCTCCGCGCCGTCCCGGCCTCGCAGACGGCCTCCGCCAACGGCGTCAACGTCCTGATGCGGACCGTCGGCCAGGCCGTCTCGAGTGCCGCCGTCGCCGCCGTCCTCGTGCACCACACCAGCCTCGTCGACGGGCTCCCGCTGCCCACCCTGCACGGTTACCTCGTCGCCTTCGGTGTCGCCGCCGGCATCGCCGTCGTCGCCAGCGCCGTGGCCCTGCTCATACCGGGCGACCCGGCCCACGGAAGCGAGCCCGCTCCCGAGGCCGACGCCGCCCCCGAGAGCGGGCCCACCCGCACGCAAGGCGTCCGGCCCGTCACCGACGGCACCGCCCTGGAGGAAGCGTGAGCACCGAGAGCACCCCGCCGCGCGACGAGGCGCCCCGCCCCGCGCGACGCGACGCCGAGGCGACCAAGGCGGCGATCCTGCGCGCCGCCCGCTACTTCCTCGCCCGCCAGGCCCACGCCGACATCACCCTCAAGGCCGTCGCGGAGCGCGCCGGGGTCAGCCCGCCGCTCGTCCTGAAGTACTTCGGCAACAAGGACGCCGTCTTCGCCCACGTGATGTCCTTCGAGGAGGACGCGGCGGCCCTCCTCGACGCACCCCTGGAGGACCTGGGCCGGCACATGGTCCGGCACGTCCTGGTCAGCCAGCGCGAGCACGGCTCCGACCCCCTGCTACGGATCGCCTTCGCCCCGCTCCAGGGCGACCACGGCGACGTCCTCCGCGCCAACTTCCGCGCCCAGGTGACCCGCCGGCTCGCCGCCCGCCTCCCGGGCCCCGACGCGGGCCTGCGCGCGGAACTCGCCCTGGGCGCACTCCTCGGCCTGGGCGTGATCTACGGCATCGCCCGCGGCACGGACGTCAGGTCGACGCCCGTCGAGCAAACGGTCGACCGCTACGGCCCCCTCGTCCAGGCCCAGCTGACCCCGCGAGCCTGACGAAGAGTGACCGAGTGCCATCGCACCTCGGTCACTGCCACTTGAGCGCGTTCAACTCCCATCGGTGCCGGATGTCACACCCCTGGCTTCATTCTCCGGTGTCACCCCCTGGCTTCATCTTTCGAAGTCTGCTTCCATGGAACACATGGACGCCATGTCGCTGCCGGCCAACCGCCACTGCCCCATAGCCCGGACCCTCGCGGTCCTGGGTCAGAAGTGGAACCTGCTGCTGCTTCGCGAGGCCTTCCTCGGCCGCACCCGATTCGCGGAGTTCCAGCGCATCGGCATCCCCAACGCGACCCTGGGTCAGCGCCTGAACGACCTCGTCGGCGCGGGCCTCCTGGAGCGCGTGACCTACCAGGAAGAGGGTGAGCGCAGCCGTGAGGAGTACGTCCTCACGGACGCCGGCCGCGACGTCCTGCCGATCCTCGCCGCGCTCAGTGAGTGGGGGGACCGGCACCGCCCGCAGGAGACGGACCGGGGCGTGATCTACATGGCCGACGGGGAGCGCCCCGTGCACCTCGAATTCCGTGACCCGGACGGCGAGCCGGTCCCCCAGGACGCCGTCACGATCATGCGGGGCCCGGCGTACCACGCCGCCCTCGCCGCTGCCGGCCGGTCGCCCGACGGTGACCTCGGCGCGGACGCGCTCAGTTAGGAACCCACCATGTCCACCAGCGGCACCCTCGCCTACGACGTCTTCATCGCCGACCCCATCCCGCAGAACGTCACGGAACCGGTCCCCAACGGCGACCGCCGGATGTTCTCCCCTCTGTCCGTCACCCTCGTCCACGGCGAGTGGGACGCCGTCCTGGTCGATCCGCCGCTGACCACCGCCCAGGCGGAGGCCGTCGGGGACTGGGTGGCGGCCTCCGGCAAGAACCTGACCCACATCGTCGCGACCCACGGCCACGGCGACCACTGGTTCACCGCCGGTCTCCTCGCGGAGCGTTTCGGCGCGACCGTCGTCGCCGCCGAGGGCACGATCAAGGAGATGCACCGCAACGCGGCCATCCGCCCGCAGTTCTGGGACAAGCTCTTCCCGGGCCAGATCCCGGACGCCCCCGTCACCGCCGTCACCGTGCCCGGCAACCGCCTCACCCTCGAAGGACACGAACTGCACATCGTGGAGGTCGGACACAGCGACACCGACGAGACCAGCGTCGTGCACGTGCCCGACCTCGGCCTCGTCGTGGCCGGGGACGTGATCTACAACGGCGTCCACCAGTACCTCGCCGAATCCGCCGACGGCGGCCGCGACGCCTGGCGCCGGGCCATCGCCGTGGTGGAGGACCTCCGCCCGCGCCACATCGTCACCGGCCACAAGAACAAGGAGCTGGACGACGACGCCCTTCGCACGATCGCCGAGACCCGCGCCTACCTCGACGCAGCCGACGACCTCCTCGCCCGGCACGACGGCCCGCTCGGCTTCTTCCACGCCATGCTGGAGCGCTTCCCCGACCGTCTGAACCCGGGCGCCCTCTGGGGAGGCGCCGTCGCGCTCTACAAGTAGGACGCCCCGCTCGCAGTCGTCGTCGGTCCGCCGATGGCTTCGGCGGGCGCGCCGGGTCCGCACTCACATGACCCGCATCATCGCTGACATCTCGATCTCCCTCGACGGCCGTGTGACCGGCCCCGACCCGGGCCTCCTGAACGGCCTCGGCGACGGCGGGGAGGGCCTGCACACCTCGGCCTAGGACCTCGACGTGTACGTCATGGGCGGGGGTCACGATCAGCTCCGCCCTCGACGCGGGGCTGATCGACGTACTGACCCTGTACCTCGCCCCCGTCGTGCTGGGCGGCGGCACACCCCTCTTCAGCGGTGGGGTGCCCCGCACGCTCACGCAGAAGCGTGACCCGCACGACGACGGCCACCCACATCGCTTACGACGTACCGCGCTGACCGCCTTCGCGGCGGAGCGGTGAACGTCTCGGACCGCGGCGGCCGGTCTGCCAAACTGCCCTCCCCGCTCTGACCGCTGACGGAGCGTCATCGGCCACGACGAGCCGGCGACAGCACCCCACCCCCGGAGTTCACATTCTCTTCACATCGCCGCTACAGTTCGTGCTTCAACTAGCACCCGGGGGGAATCATGACCAATCCGTACACGGCCGGAGGCCGCACCGCGCCGAAGTGGGCGCGCAAGCGGTACGTGCTGCCCGCGCTCGGCCTCGCCTTCTTCATAGGCATCGGCGCGGGCGGCGAGGACAGCAGCGCGAAGGCGGACGCCAAGCCCCTGGCCGCCGAGGCCCGGCCCTCGGCGACCGTCACCGCGACGGTGACCGCCACGCCCTCCGCCGAAGCGGAACCCGCGCCGACCGTGACGGTGACGGAGACGGAGACGGCCAGGGTGAAGGTGAAGGTCACCAAGACCGTGACCGCGGAGCCCGCCGAGGACGACTACAGCGGTGGCGGGGGAGGCGGCGGCAGCGCGTACTACGAGAACTGCTCCGCCGCCCGAGCCGCCGGTGCGGCGCCCGTCCGCATCGGCGACCCCGGCTACGGCAGGCACCTCGACCGCGACGGTGACGGCGTCGGCTGCGAGTGACGGACGGGCATGGGACGGCGCCCCGCGTGGCACTCGTCCGGTGCGGGCGGCGCCCGCTGCTGCAGGGGCGCCGCGACCGTACACGCACAGCCGCCGAGGGTGAGGACGGTGCCGACATGACCGGAAACAGCCCCGCCGGACCCGGACGCCGGCCATGAAGCGCGGCAAACGGTACGCCGTCGCAGCCTCCGGGCAGTGGACCGACGAGGAGGACGGCCGCCGCAGGCTGCCCGCCGGGGAGGTCCACGCCTGGGAGCCGGGCCGCAACGAGACCGTCTGCGGCCTGTCCCTCAGCCGCTCACGCCTCGCCCGCTTCTCGCACGTCAACTGGCCCGACACGTTCCCCGAGTCGGGCGGCGCGGCCGACAAGGTGCGGCGGGTGTGCCCGCGTTGCGCGTCGGTGGCCGGACGCCGGGGCAGCGACGCCCGCCCACGCTGGGTACGCGACCGCCCGCGTCCATGAGGTGAACGCCGTGCCTCAGGCGCCGGTCAGCAGGTCACCCTCCTCCACGGCCGACAGCGACAGCGTCTTGTAGCCGACCTGCTCGAACAGCACGACGACGCGGTCCTCCTCCATGTGCATCACGGTGCCCGCACCCCAATCCGCGTGCCGCACACGCTCGTTCGGCTCGTACGGTCCCGCCTCCCCGGCCGGGGGAGAGGTGTCCGCCCGTCCCGCGTCCACCGCCCCGGGCTCGCCGGCCACACGCTCGCACACGTCGCAACGCCCGCAGGGCGCATCGAGCTGTTCGCCGAAGTAGCCGAGCAGGTACTGGCGGCGGCAGCTCGGCGTCTCCGCGTAACCACGCATCATCTCGATGCGCGAGCGGTCGATACGGCGCCGCCGCTCGAACACCTCCTCCGCTGCTTCCGCCGCCTCCTCCGCCGACCGCCCGGACACGGCACGCACCGCGCGGCGCCGCCCCTCGACGACCACCGCACCGGCCTCCTCCAGCAGGTTCAGCAGGTCACCGGCCTTCCGGCGCGACAACCCGCACAGCTCCGCCGTACGACTGCGGCTCCGCGGCGCCTCCTGCTCGAGCAGCGTGTCCATGATCCGCCGCAGCGCCTCGGTGTCCAGCGACCTGGACGTGAGGAACTTCTGCAGCCCCAGGTCCTCGGGCCGGTAGAACAGCACGGCGTAGGAGGCCTCCCCGTCGCGGCCGGCCCGCCCGACCTCCTGGTAGTAGGAGTCGAGCGACTCGGGCACGGACGCGTGCGCGACGAACCGCACGTCGGGCTTGTCGATGCCCATGCCGAACGCCGAGGTGGCGACGACCACGGCGGGAGCGCCCGCCATGAACCCGTCCTGGATCCGCCGCCGCTCCGCCGCCCTGAGTCCGGCGTGGTACGCCTCGGCGTCGACCCCGTCCTCCCGCAGACGCTCCGCGTACGCCTCGGCGTCCTTGCGGGTGGCGGTGTAGAGGATGCCCGGGGTGGGCGCCGAGGCCGTCCAGCGGGAGACGGCCTCACGCTTGGAAGGGTCATCGGTGTACGTGTGCACGGTCAGCCGGATCGCGGGCCGGTCCGTGCCGGTCGTCACGAGGCGGGGGTCACGCATGCGCAGGTGCTCGACGATGTCCTCCCGGACGGGAGCCGCCGCGGTCGCGGTGAGCGCGAGCACGGGCGGGCGGCCCAGCCGCTCGGCCGCATCGCCGAGGGTGAGGTAGTCCGGCCGGAAGTCGTGCCCCCAGGCGGACACGCAGTGGGCCTCGTCGACGACGAACAGCGACGGCCGCAGCTCACGCAGCCGCTCCAGGACGTCCTTCCTGGCAAGCTGCTCCGGGGAGAGGAACAGGTACTCGGCGTCACCGTCCTCCACCGCCTGCCAGCCCTCGTCGGTCACCGACCGCGACTGGGCGGAGTTCACGGCCACGGCGTCCGGGGCCTCGCTGTCCCGTAGCCCCGTGACCTGGTCACGCTGCAGCGCGATCAACGGCGACACGACGACGGCGGGCCCGCCCAGCAGCACGGTCGGCACCTGGTAGATCGCCGACTTCCCGGAGCCGGTGGGCATCACGACCAGCACGTCACGGCCGTCCAGCAACTCCTGCATCGCCTCGGCCTGCTCCGCGCCCAGATCGCTCCACCCGAACCGCTCACGCGCCACGCGACGCAACTCGGCCCCCCGCTCCCGCTCATCCATCCCGTACGCCCTTTCCAGCCCCTGACCAGTGAGTTCCCGGCCCGGGTGCCCGCTGCGAAGGCGGGGATGCGCAAAACGGGAGACCACTGTCGCGCGACGGGGAGGCGACTCAGCCCTCCGGCTCCCGCGGCTTCACGTCGACCTCGCGCAGCCCCTGCTCCCTGAGCCCGGTCCGCGCCTCCGTACGGTGCCCCCGGGCGACGTAGTCCCGCACGATCGCCTCGATGGCGTCCTGCGGTGAACCGATCCCCGCCAGCACCATCACCTCCACCACAAGCTCGGCGTCCAGACTGATACTGACCTTGGCCACCCTGCCCCCTCGCGTCGCGCCCTGTCTTGCCGTCTCCGAGCCGGCCCACGGCCTGTGTCCGACAGCCTCGCGCACCTGCCCGACGTACGCATCGGCTTCGCCGCCGCCGACCGAAATCGGCACCGTCGGAGACCGCGCACCACCGGACGCGTCACCGCTCCGCCGCCACCCCCGGCGCGCCGTGCGTACGGCGGTACGCGGCCGGTGACAGGCCCACGTAGGTGTGGAACTGGCGGCGCAGGGCCACCGGGTCGCCGAAACCGCAGGCCCTGGCGATGCGGGCGACGGGCAGGGTCGTGGACTCCAGGAGATGCCGTGCGTGCGCGAGCCGGCGCTGGGCCAGCCACTTCAGCGGGCTGAGCCCCGTCTCCTGCCGGAAACGGCGCGTGAAGGTGCGCACGCTCATGTGCGCGTGCCGCGCCATGTCCTCCAGGGTGAGCGGCTCGGCCAGCCGCTCCAGCGCCCACTGCCGGGTCGCCGACGTGGAGCGGTCGGCGTCCTGAGGCACCACGTGCTCGATGAACTGGGCCTGCCCGCCCTCGCGCCACGGCGCCGCCACACACCGTCGGGCGGCGGCCGCGGCGACACCCGTCCCGTGGTCCCGCCGTACGAGGTGCAGGCACAGGTCGATGCCCGCGGCGCCCCCGGCGGACGTGAGGATGCGGCCGTTGTCGACGAACAGGACGTTCGGATCGACCTCGATCCCCGGGAACAGGTCGGAGAAGGCCTCGCACAGCGTCCAGTGCGTGGTGGCCCGCAGCCCGTCCAGCAGCCCCGCGGCCGCGAGCAGAAATGCCGAGGTGCACAGACTCACGATCCGCGTCTCCGGCCGGATCGCCTTCAGCACCGCCGTCACGTCCTCGGGCAGCGTCCCCGTCGCCAGCAGCTGGGGCGTGGGCTCCTGGGTGGCGATCACCACCGTGTCCGCGGTCTGCAGCAGCGACTCGTCGTGCTCGACGACGATCCGGAAGTCCTCGTGCGTACGGACCGGCCGGCCCCCGACCGAGCAGGTCGCGACCGAGTACAGGCGACTGCCGTCCGCGGCCCGCGCCTCGTTGAAGACCCGGGCGGGAATGCCCAGGTCCAGCGGCAGAACCCCGTCGAGGGCGAGAACGGCGACCCGATGCGTCATGGCCGGAATGGTACGACAGGTGTCCCTCAGGCCACTCCCGCCCAGTCGCACCGACACGGCACAGTGGATCGTGCCGGGTCCGTCCCGGTGCACCAGCCCCACGATGAACAGGAGCACGACACGATGAGCGGCCACACCATGCGCGCCGTCACGATCAGGGAGTTCGGCGGCCCGGAGGTCCTCACCCCCGAGGACGTGGCCCGCCCCGAACCCCTTCCGACCGAGGTCCTGGTGCGCGTCCACGCCGCCGGGATCAACCCGGTCGACTGGAAGACCCGCACGGGCCAGGGCATGGCGGGCCTGCAGACCTTCCCGCTGATCCTCGGCTGGGACGTCTCCGGCGTCGTCGAGGAGGTCGGCTTCGGCGTCACCACGCTCGAGCCGGGCGACGAGGTGTACGGCATGCCGTGGTTCCCGCGCGCCGGCGGCGCCTACGCCGAGTACGTCACCGCACCGGCCCGCCAGTGGGCCCGCAAGCCGTCCACCGTGGACCACGTCCACGCGGCCGCCGTACCGCTGGCGGCGCTGACCGCCTGGCAGATCCTCGTGGACACCGCGCACGTGCAGGCGGGGCAGCGCGTCCTGATCACCGCCGCCGCCGGAGGCGTGGGCCACTTCGCCGTGCAGTTCGCCCGCCACCTGGGCGCGCACGTGATCGCCACGGCGAGTTCCGCCCGCCACCCCTGGCTGAAGGACCTCGGCGCCGACGAGACGATCGACTACACCACCACCCCCTTCGAGGAGGCCGCGGCCGACGTCGACGTGGTGGTCGACCTGGTCGGCGACGGTCCGGACCGGACCAGCACCCGCGCCCTGAAGACCCTCTCCGCGGGTGGCCTGCTGGTCGCCGTCCCCGGCGGTGTCTCCCCGGACCTGGCGGCGGCCGCCGACGCTGCGGGCGTACGGACCACCGGGTTCCTGGTCGAGCCTGACGGCCCGGCGCTGACCCGGATCGCGGAGCTGATCGACGCGGGTGAGGTGAGCGTCGAGGTGGAGAAGACCTTCCCCCTCGCGGAGGCCGCCACCGCCCACACCCAGGGCGAGGCCGGCCACACGCGCGGCAAGCTCGTCCTGACCACGACGGACTGACGGCGCGGCGCGTTCCGGGTTCGGCCGGAGCCGCACGGGGCACCTCGTCGGAGTGAACGCGGACCAGCCACCGGAGCGGACCCCCGACGGGCACCACATCGTCGTCCGGGGCCGGAAATGGCGGGCGACCGACCCCTCGATCCCCGAGGAGACGGCCGCCCGCCTGCGGCGCCACCTCATGTCGGCACGCCGAGCCGTACGCTCCGCGACGACCGCCGACGACGAGCAGGCCGAGCGGGCGGCACGCTCCCGGGTGAACCGGGCCAAGACCGCCCTCGGCGAACGCGGCACCCCGTGGTGGGAACAGCCGGAGGAGGAGCGCCGCCGCCGGTGGGAGGAGGGGCTGGAGTCCCTCGACGCGGAAGACGACGCCTGAGGCGCCCGACGGCACACCGGCATGACGCCGACGCGCCCTCGTGCTCAGCCGAGCCCGCCGGTCGCCCGCAGATTCTGACCGGTGATCCACCGGCCGTCCGGCCCGACGAGGAACGCGACGACGCCGGCCACGTCGGACGGCTGCCCCAAACGCCTGAGCGGAGTCATGCCGGCGACGGTGTCGAGGACTTCCGCGGGGTTGGTCGAAATCGCCACCGGCAACCCCGGCGGCTGGGTCCTCCTCGTCATGTCACCCTGTATTCACGGGGCGCTTCACCTGTCTCTCCGCAACGCCGCCCGTAAGCATCCGAGCTGACTTCGCCGAGGCGCGAAAGGGCCCCTCACCCACCATCCGTGAGCCAAGCCATCGGATCCGTGTACTGGCCGTCGAGGAGCACCTCGAAGTGGAGGTGCGGTCCGGTGGACAGTCCCGTCGAGCCGGCCGGCCCCACGGCCTGCCCCGTCGCGAGAGTCTGACCCGCACTCACCTGAAGCGCCGACAAGTGGCTGTACGTCGTCTGCAGCCGCTTCCCCTGGATCGTGCCGTGGTCGATCACCACCCGGTAGCCGTACGCCGGCGTCATGCCCGCGAACTCCACCACCCCGCCCCAGGCGGCCGACACCTGCGCCCCCTGCGGCGCGTCGAAGTCGACGCCCGTGTGCAGCTTCGTCACTCCCGTCAGCGGGTGCTTGCGCGACCCGAACGGCGAGGTGACGGAGAGGGTGACGACGGGGTGCTGCAGCCGCGTACTCCCGGCCTGAACGCCGGCCTCCTGCTCCGGGTTGCGCCGGACCAACGCGCTGTACTGCGGCAGCCGCTGCTTCACCTCGGTCACGAACAGGCGCGCCGACGCGGGGACCTTGCCGGCTTCCGCCACCTCGTCCACCCCCACCGCGTACGCGGCGAGCGTGAGGTCGGCGAGATCTCCGTTCACGGCACCCTTGGTGCGCAGCGCGGTCATCCGCTTCGACAGGTCGCAGTCCTGCCGCCCCAACGCCATGATCGCGTCCACCCTGTCGAGCGGCGTCGACGTGCCGTTGCCGTCGTCGTCCCGCCCCCACTTCTTCCAACCGGCGTCCGTGAAACGGGCGATACCCCGCTCGGACAGGCTCGCGCCGTCGCTCTGCCAGCCTGACAGCTGGTCGATGTGAGCGGCGAGCAGCGCGGGCGTGACCCCAGTGCAGTCAGCGGTCGCCCTGCGGAGCCAGGGGACGTAGGAACCGTCCACATTGCTGACCGCCGACTCCGCCTGACCCGGCGCCCGGTCCTGCGGCGCGGCCGTGTCGTCACCGACCAGCGACACGAAGGCGAAGACGGCGCCGAGCGTCACCACACCCGGCAGCACGACCAGCAAGCAGGCGCCCGGCCCGCGACGGCGACGCGGTGCGGCGGCGCCAGCAGTGGTGGAAGCGGTGGAACTCGGCGACACGGTCTTTTCCACGCCGTCGCCCTTGGGCACGTTCTGCATGCTCTCACTCTCGGCGGCAGCACCCGCCGTAAGCGGTCCGCCGTGCCTTCTCTGTCCCCGAACACGGCGAGACACGCCGGTTCCCCAGCAGACGCTACGCGCTCCGTGACCGACACGGCACCAGCCGCACGGACAGAACACACTGCCCGATGGGGCACACAACGCGAGACGACCGGCACAGCACAGCCGTCCCCACGGGCAACTGGACCGCGGCCCACGCCCGCGGCCGGGGCGCGGCGCCGCGCGCCCTGGAAGCCCTCACCGACTGGGCCTTCGACAGTCCCGCGACGGGCTCGCTGCAGCGTCTCGAACTCCTCCACCAGGTCGACAACACGGCCTCCTGCCGTGTGGCGGACAAGACCCGTTACCGTCTGGAAGGCGTCCTCCCCGCAGCGCCGCCCGCCTTCCCCTGGAAGGGCACCTGCACGTACGCCGGAGGGACGCCTGACCCCGACGGGCCCCCTCACCCGGCGCCGGTCCCCTCCAACGCCGCCCTCCCCGCCTCCAGTCGCGCGACCGGCACACGGAAGGGTGAGCAGGAGACGTAGTCCAGGCCCACGGCGTGGAAGAAGTGCACCGACTCCGGGTCCCCGCCGTGTTCGCCGCACACCCCCATGTGCAGGCCGGGCCGTGCCGCGCGTCCCTCCTTCACCGCGATCTCCACCAGGCGTCCCACGCCCTTGCGGTCGATCGTCTCGAAGGGGGACACGGTGAAGACGCCCTTGTCGAGGTACGCGGAGAAGAAGGCCGCCTCGACGTCGTCGCGGGAGAAACCCCACGTGGTCTGGGTCAGATCGTTCGTGCCGAAGGAGAAGAACTCGGCCTCCTCCGCGATGAGTCCGGCGGTGAGTGCCGCCCTCGGCAGCTCGATCATCGTGCCGACCGGGCAGTCGACGGGCATCCCGGCCTCCGCGGAGACGTCCGCCAGCACCCGGTCGACCTCCTCGCGCACCAGGCGCAGTTCCTCCACGGTGTCGATCAGCGGCACCATGATCTCCGCCCGCGGGTCCCCGCCCGCGCGCCTGCGCTCCACGACCGCCTCGGCGATGGCCCGCACCTGCATGGCGACCAGCCCCGGAGCCACCAGCCCGAGGCGTACGCCCCGCAGCCCCAGCATCGGGTTCTCCTCGTGCATCCGGTTGACGGCGTCGAGCAGCCGCACGTCGTGGTCGTCGGGCGTACCGCCCTGCGCCTCCGCCGTCGCCACCCGCACGGCCAACTCCATGCGGTCGGGCAGGAATTCGTGCAACGGCGGGTCGAGCAGACGGATGGTGACGGGCAGACCGTCCATCGCGTCCAGGATGCCGCTGAAGTCCCGCCGCTGGAGCGGCAGCAGCGCCTCCAGTGCCCGGTCGCGTTCCGTGTCGTCGTCGGCGAGGATCATCGCCTCGACCAGTCGCCGCCGGTCGCCGAGGAACATGTGCTCCGTACGGCACAGGCCGATCCCCTCCGCCCCGGAGCGCCGCGCTCGCGCCGCGTCCTCGGGGGTGTCCGCGTTCGCGCGGACACCCAGCCGGCGTACCCCGTCGGCGTGTTCCATGGCGCGTGCCACGGCGTCCACCAGCGGGTCCGGACGTTCGCCCGTCTCGAAGTACCGCACGACGGCCGAGTCGACCAGCGGCATCGCACCCGGGTACACCGCCCCCGCCGAGCCGTCGACGGAGATGACGGTGCCCTCCTCCACGACCGTGCCGCCGACGGTGAAACGCCGCCGCCGCGTGTCCACGGTGATCTCCTCGGCCCCGCACACGCACACCGTGCCCATGCCGCGCGCGACCACGGCCGCGTGACTGGTCTTGCCGCCCCGGCTGGTGAGGATCGCCTGCGCCGCCACCATGCCGGGCAGGTCGTCCGGGGTGGTCTCCTCCCGCACCAGGACGACCTTCTCCCCGGCCTCCCCACGGCGGACCGCCTCCGCGGAGTCGAACACCGCCGCGCCGACGGCCGCCCCGGGGGAGGCGGGCACCCCGTGCGCCAGCGGCTCCCCGACGGCGGACGCGTCGAACCGGGGGAACATCAGCCGCGCCAGCTGATCGCCGTGCACGCGGTCCAGCGCCTCGTCCGCGGAGACGAGCCCTTCGTCGGCCAGGGCGGAGGCGATGGTGAAGGCGGCCTCCGCGGTGCGCTTGCCGACGCGGGTCTGCAGCATCCACAGCCGGCCGCGCTCGACGGTGAACTCGATGTCGCACAGGTCCCGGTAGTGCCCCTCCAGCGTCGCCATGATCCGGCGCAGCTCCTCGTACGCCTCGGGGGCGAGACGGGCGAGTTCGTCCAGTGGCACGGTGTTGCGGATGCCCGAGACGACGTCCTCGCCCTGCGCGTTGGCCAGGTAGTCGCCGTACACGCCGGACCGGCCGGTGGCCGGGTCGCGGGTGAACGCGACACCGCTGCCGGAGTCGGGGCCCAGGTTGCCGAACACCATCGTCTGTACGGTGACGGCCGTGCCCAGGTCGTCCGGGATGTGTTCGCGGCGGCGGTACAGACGGGCGCGTTCGACGTTCCACGACTGGAACACCGCCAGCACCGCGCGCTGCAGCTGCTCCGCCGGGGACTGGGGGAAGGACTCGCCGGTCTCCCGGCGTACCAGCTCCTTGTACGTCTCCACCAGGCCGGCCAGGTCGGCCGCGTTCAGCCCCAGGTCGTCGGCCGCGCCCACGTCCCGCTTCAGGTCCTCCAGTGCCTGCTCGAACAGGGCGCCGTCCACACCCATCACCGTGCAGCCGAACATCTGGACGAGACGACGGTACGAGTCCCAGGCGAACCGCTCGTCGCCCGCGGACTTCGCCAGACCCCGCACCGAGTCGTCGTTGAGACCGACGTCGAGGATCGTCTCCATCATCCCGGGCATCGAATAGCGCGCGCCCGACCGCACCGACACCAGCAGTGGGTCGTCCCGCTGCCCCAGCCGCCGCCCCGCGGCGCGCTCCAGCGCGGCCAGGTGGTCCGAGATCTCCCGCGACAGACCGGGTGGTTCACCGCCGGTCGCGAGGAACGCGCGGCAGGCCTCGGTGGTGACGACGAAACCGGGCGGCACCGGCAGCCCCAGCCGGGTCATCTCGGCCAGGTTGGCGCCCTTGCCGCCCAGCAGGTCGGCCTGGTCCCGGCCGCCCTCACCGAACGCGTACACGTAACGGACCATCTCGATGCTCCTCCCGAATCCCGATGAGACCTGCCTCGTCGTCAGGGACCCGCCCCCGGCTCCCACCCGCCCGGCCGAGCCGGAACGACGGATACGCGTCCGTGAGCAGCGCCGCAGGGGACGCGTGACGATCACGGAAGCCGGTGACGGTTTCGCACACCGTGGTGCCTGGTCGTCGTCGTTCTCCTGCTTCCAGCATCGGTGAAACGACCGGTCGGCGCAGATGCCGACCGGGGCACGGCCCGGGACGGGCGGCCCATCCGGGGGCCCGCTCCCGGCCTCACTTCCCGGCCGCACTTCCCGGCCGCACCCCCCGGACGGGAACCGCCCTGCCCGCGACGGCATCCCCCGCCTGGCGTGGCGTCCCCCGGCCCCGGAACCGACCCTGGAAGGGGACGGATGCGGCGAGCGCAGCCTGGAGGTGCCATGACTGGAGCGGACGGACGCCGGCCGATCGTGGTCGGCGTCGATCCCGACCCGGAGAAGCGCCCGGCACTGTCCTGGGCCGCCGACGAGGCGGAGCGGCGGAGGCTGCCGCTGCGGCTCGTGCACGCCCAGGGCACTCCGACCGGCGGATACCGGTCAGGCGAGGTGCGGCCCTCCTGGGAGGAGTGGAACCGGGAACTGCACGGGCTGGGCGACCAGGTGCTCAAGGACGCCGTGGACTTCGTCGAGTCCCGACAGCCGGCGGTCGAACTGACGACGCTGCTGGCCGAGGGAGAACCCGCGTGGATCCTGCGCGAAGAGGCACGCGACGCCTCGCTCGTGGTGGTCGGCTCCTGTCACCTGACCAGGCGGCGCGGACTCATCTCGTCCGCCTCGGTCACGCTGCCGCTCGCGGCGCACGCGGCCTGCCCGGTCGTGGTCGTACCGGAGCCCGAGCCCGTCGTCGAGCAGCCCCCGCACATCGTAGTCGGTGTCGACGGCAGCCCGCACTCGACCGCCGCCGTGGACCTGGCCGTCGAGGAGGCCGACCTGCGCGGGGCGGGCGTGCTGGCGCTGTACGTGTGGCATCCGCCGCTGCTCGGGGCCCTGGACGAACGCGCCACGGTGGACGAGTGCCGCCGGGTCCTGGCGGAGACCGTCGCGGGCCGCACCGCGGCCCACCCGGACGTGGAGCTGCGTCACGAAGTCGTCCGCGGCCACCCCGTGCAGGCCCTGACGGAGGCGTCGGAGCACGCCCTCGCACTGATGGTGGGAACCCGTGGTCACGGAGGCTTCACCGGCATGCTGCTCGGCTCGGTGAGCCACGGAGTGCTGCGCCACGCCCACTGTCCGGTCATCACGGTCCCGGTCCGACCAGGCACGGGGACGCGGGCGACCTGATAACAGCTCCACCCGGCCCCCGCCGTGCGCATCCCCCTCATCCCTGACGCAGCGCGACCTTCAGCGCCCCCGACTCCGTGCCCTTGGCGAACACCTCGTAGGCCTCCACCGCCCGGTCCAGTTCGAACGAGTGGGTGATCAGCGGGGACACCTGAAGGCGCCCGAACCTCAGCAGCCCCATCAGCCAGGGCGCCGACGAGGTGTCGACCTGGCCGGTGCTGATGGTCACGTTCTTGCGCCACAGGGACTCGAGGTGCAGCGTCGCGGACCGGCCCGGCGTGCCGATGACGGCGATGTGGCCGCCGGCGCGCACGGCGCGGGTGCACAGCACAAAACCCTCCGGCTCGCCCGACGCCTCGACCACGACGTCGGCGCCAGGCCCCTCGTACAGCTCGGCGATCATCCGCCCCGGCACCTCGGCCGCGTCGGCGCCCATGTCCACCGCCGCCTCCAGCCGCGCGACGGACAGGTCCACCGCGACGATCCTGCGCGGCGAGCAGAGCCGCGCGAGCGCCACCGTGGCGAGACCGACGGGCCCCGCTCCCACCACGACCACGGTGTCGCCCGGCCCGACCTCACCGTTGCGCACGCCCACCTCGTAGGCGGTGGGGAGGACCTCCGCGAGCAGCACCGCCTCGTCGGGCGACGGGGAGAACGGCAGACGGTGCGTCGAGTGATCGGCGAACGGCACCCGCACGTACTCGGCCTGGGTGCCGTGGACGAGATGGCCCAGCATCCACCCGCCGCCCCCGCGGCACTGTCCGAACATGCGGTCGCGGCACGGCCCGCAGCGGCCGCAGGCGGACACGGACGAGACCACGACCCGGTTGCCCGGGTGCAGTCGTTCGACGTCGTCGCCCGTCTCGACGACCTCGCCGACGGCCTCGTGGCCGAGGACCATGCCCGCCGTCACCTCGGCCAGATCACCGTTCAGGATGTGCAGGTCGGTGCCGCAGACCGTCGCGGTCTCGACACGCACGACGGCGTCACGGGGATCCTCGATCACGGGATCCGGCACGGTGTCCCAGGAGATGCGTCCGGGACCGTGGTAGACGAGGGCTCGCATGCTCCATCCACTCCCTGACGGCGCGGCCGCCCCTGTCCACCGTCGCCCGGGGGAGCCCCCGGGCAACCGGGACGCGGGCCGCGCCCTTGCTTGTCGACGACGCCGGCACGGCAGCGCGCCGCCGTCAGCCGGGCTCCATGTACGGCCGCCGGAACACCGGAGCCTGCGCCGTGCCCCATGGCCGTACGGCGGCCATGGCCTGCTCCACAGCGGCGCCCAGCGCACCGCCGGTGTCGACCCGGACGGCCTCCGGCCACGGCGCCTCCGCGGCCCGCATCGCCGCGGCGACCGAGGCGTCGGCGTCGGAGGGCCCCGACGTACGCGCGTCGAGCCGTGCCGTCGCCACACCGTCCGGCGCGTGGCAGCGCAGCGCGACCAGATCGGCGTGCGCCCGCTCGGCGACGCGGTGCGCGGCCTCCCGCTGGGCGGCGTCGGACCAGGTGGCGTCCAGCACGACGGACTCCCCGGCGGACAGCAGGACCCTCGCGCGGTCGAGCAGCGTCGCGTACGTCTTCGCCGTCCATTCCGGCGTGTAGATCCCCTCGCGGTACCCCGCCGCTGCGGACCGGTCCGCCGGGATGCCCGCCAGCTCCTTGCGCAGCCGGTCACTGCTGAGCAGGGTGACCCCCAGCCGGTCCGCGAGCGCCCCCGCCAAGGTCGACTTGCCGCTGCCCGGCAGACCGCCGACGAGCGTCAGGCCGACGGCCGCGGTCCGCAGATGCCGCAGTGTCGTGGAGACCAGCCGCCGGAACGCCGTCTCCGCGTCCGGAGCGCCCTGACGTGCCTGGATGAGGGACACCTTGGCGCGGACGAACGCGCGGTAGGCGACGTAGTGGTGCCGCAACGACGACGGCGCCGGGTCACCCGAGAACTCGCCGTACCGCGCGAGGAAGTACGCCGCAGCCTGAGGCGCGCCGAGCCGCTCCAGGTCCATGGCGAGGAACGCGGCGTCGTCCAGGCCGTCGACATGACGCAGACGGTCGTCGAACTCCAGGCAGTCGAGCAGGCGCGGCCCGTCGTCGAGGCAGAAGATGTCCTCGGCGAGGAGATCGCCGTGCCCGTCGACCACCCGGCCCTGCTCGATCCGCGCGTCGAACAGCGGCTTGCGCCCCGTCAGATAGCGACGCACCAGCCGCTCCACCTCCGGCACCTCGTCCGGCGGCCCGCCGTCCCCGGCCAGCTCCCGCACCTGCCGGAAGCTGTCCTCCCAGCGCGAGGCGAGGGCGTCCCGGGTTCCCTGCTCGTCCACCTCGGGGCCTCTGGGCGCACGCGCGTGCCAGGCCGCGAGCTGCCGCGCGACCGACCGCAGGACGTCGTCGACGTCCGCGCCCTCCCGCACCAGACGGGACAGGCGCCGTTCCACGGGCATGCGGCGCATCACCACGAGCGGCTCCGGCCCGCGGGAGCCGGGCTCGCGCAGCTCGCCAGGCCCCAGATACACGTCGGGGGAGAAGCGGCGGTTCAGCTCCACCTCCCGCTCGCACGCCCCCCGGCGCGCCGGCACCGTCGTCCAGTCCAGGAACCCCAGGTCGACGGGCTTCTTCAGCTTGTAGACGCGGTCTCCCGCGAAGAACAGGACGGAGGTGTGCGTCTCGCACACCTCCGCACGGGGGCGGCCCGGCTCCATGGCGGCGATCGACCACATGGCGGTACCCTCCGGCTCGGTGGGTGGCTGGTGCGGGGAGGGACGCGGACCCCGGTCACTTCCGCCGTGGATCCCACGCGCCTCACCGGCACGCGTAACGGCCTTCTGATTCAAGAGGTACCGCGGTCGGGCACCCGCCGGCCACGGGCCTCTCGGCCTCCGCGTCCCGCCGACAGGGGACCGGTCCCCACGCCGTCCGGGGACCTTCGGCCCTGTGCCCGACATGCCCTCTTCCTTCAGGGTGGGAGAAGGACGAGGGGGGCCGGCCGGCGACCTGCTGGAGGGCGAGTCATGAGCGCACGCGATCCGCGTCCGTCCGGACCGCCGCCGTCGCACCGGGAACGCACCCCCGGGACGGCGAACCCGCTGCGGCGTCCGTCCGACCGCTTCGAGTCCTGGTTCGGCTGCTTCCTGCTGCTGGTCCTCGCTCTGGGCCTTCCCGCCGCCGCGCTCGGCGCGGGACAGAGCGCCTACCAGTCGGCACTGCGCACCGTGCAGACCCAGTCGGCCGAGCGGTACGAGGTGGACGCCTCGGTGGAGTCGGTCGACGACAACGTCGGCGCCACGGCGAAGGAACAGGCGGAGATCCGCTGGACCGACGACGACGGAACCGTGCGGACGGGCACCACCCCGGTGAAGCCCGACACGCGGGAGGGCTCCGCGGTGCGGGTGTGGGTGACCCGCGACGGTGACGTCACCGGGCCGCCGATGACCCGGAACCAGGCCCTGTCCACCGGCTGGTTCGCGGGCGGCGCGGCGGCGGCCGGCGTGGGCGCCGCGGTGTTCGTGGCGCACGTGGGCGCACGCCACGCCCTGGACCGCAGGAGGTACGCGCAGTGGGACGCCGAGTGGGAGCGGGTCGAGCCCTTGTGGGCGGGCCGTTTCCACCGGTGACAGGCGGACGGCAGCACACGGTGTGGGCGAGCCCACTGGGGTCGGCCACCGGCCGGCCGTTGCATATGCGGGCGGACGCCACCTACTCGCGGTCGCGGTCGCGGGCCGGCCGTGCCGTGCGACGGCGTACCGCCCGTGGCACGTTGGAAACAGGACCACTCCGGAAGAGGGGCAGCGGACATGCACGCTCACCTCGGCGACCGGCTCGTCGTCGAAAGCCCGGCCACCGGCGTCGTCAGGCGCGACGGCGAGATCATCGGACTCCACCACGAGGACGGAACACCTCCCTACGACGTGCGCTGGTCGGACACGGACGACGTGACGCTCGTGTTCCCCGGCCCCGACGCGCACATCGAGCACCTGGAAGCGGAAGCGGACGATGCGCCCTCCGCGACGGACACCGTCGGGGAGAACGCCGCGATGCCCGGGACCTCCGCGACGCGGGCGCCGGGCAGGCCCGACCCGGGCGACGTCGGCCGCCGGGTGGCCGAGGAGCGCCGCCGGCGAGGACTCAGCCGCGAGGAGACCGCGCGCCGGGCCCGTATCTCGCCCCAGTACCTGACGTACCTCGAGCAGCAGCCTTCCGACCCGTCCACGGCGACCCTCTTGGCCCTGGCCGCCGCGCTCGACACCACCGCCGCCTCGCTCCGCGGCGGAGGCGTCGACCGGCCGCCCGGCCAGGGCCACGCCCTGCTGCACCCGCGCCTGAACGACCTCGACCAGGAGGAGTGCCGGCGGCTGCTGTCCACGCACGGCGTGGGACGCGTCGCCGTGACGGCGCCCGACGGACGCCCCGCGGTCGTCCCGGTCAACTACGAGGTCGTGGACGACGCGATCGTCTTCCGTACGAGGCCCGGCTCCGTGCCTGCCGCGGCGGCCGGCAACGAGGTCGCCTTCGAGGTCGACCACGTCGACGAGGCGATGAGCCAGGGCTGGAGCGTCCTCGCCGTCGGCCCCGCGACCACCGTCACCGACCCCGACGCCCTACGGGACCTCGCCCGGCGCGCCCACACCGAACCGTGGGCGGGCGGGACACGCGACACATGGGTGTCCGTCCGGCCCACGCGCCTCACCGGCAAGCGCATCACGCCTGCCGATCAGTCGGCTCGCCGCTGAGCCCGGTCTCGCCGTCCATGACGCCCTCCACGGCGCCCGCGAGACCCGCGCGGCGAGGGAGATGGGCGAGGTGTCCCGGACGTGTCTCCTCGGCCTCGCGGAAGGCGAACCGTACGGCGGCCGAGCTCCGGGCACGGTCACATGGGACTGCGACTCGGCCAGGTGGCCCACGCGCTGCTGCACCACGCCGCCTGCCCGGTGGCCGTCGTCCCGCAGCGGAGCTGACCGGCGACGGGGTTGCTGTGCGCCGAGCGCACGGTGACCGTGGCGCCGGAAGAGACCCGGACGCTCGTCGCACGCGCCGGGGAGTCTCACACCTGAACGTCGGCCCCGGGCTCGAGGCGCTCGATCGGAATGCCGGTCAGCCCGTTCTCGCCGAGCAGATTCGCGGTGGACTGCCGGCCCAGGTCGCTGAGCATGAGTTCGTGGATTTCGACGACACGCTCGGGCTTGACGGCGCGGACGTAGTCGGCGGCCTCACCGAGCTTGGTCCAGGGGCCGCTGGTCGGCAGCAGCAGGGTGCGCACGGGGGCGTCGGGCACGCTGTAGGCGTCGCCGGGATGGTGGACGGCACCGTCGTCCAGGAGGTAGCCGACGTTGTCGGGGCACGGGATGTCGGGGTGGATCCGCGCATGCCGGTGGCCGTGGACGCTGACCGGGACGGACCCCACGCTGAAGGTGTCACCCGCGGCGACGACGTGCACACGCCCGCCGTGGCTGCCGAGGGCGGCCGCGACGGCGGCGGTGCCGTAGACCTCCAGCTCGGGCCGCGCCTGAAGCGCGGCGGCGACGACCTGTTCGTCGAAGTGGTCGAAGTGTTCGTGGGTGATCAGCACGGCGTGAGCCCGGGCGACGGCTTCAGCGGCGTCCGGGGTGAACGCACCGGGGTCGACGACCAGCCGGGTGTCGTCCTTCTCGAGCGTGACGCAGGCATGGGCGTGCTTGGTGAGCTTCACGAGGGGCCTTCCGAGCGTGCGAGTATCTACAACTAGACTGTACAACTCAATTGATAGAAGCAGGTAAAGTGGCGGTCATGGACGACAAACAACTGGCCGAGGAACTCCGCCTGACCATCGGCGGACTCGTCCGCACCGTGCGCGCCGCCGACACGATGCCGCCCGGCGAGTCCGCCGTCCTGGGCTACCTGGACCGCGGCGGCCCGCTGACCACCGCCGAGATCGCCCAACAGCGCGGAGTCACCCACCAATCGGCCGCCAAGACCGTCAAAGACCTCCTGGCCCGGAACTTCGTCCGGGCCGAGGCCCACCCCGGCGACGGGCGCAAGTTCCTGCTCCACCTCACGCAGGCGGGACGCGACCGTCTGGCCGACGAACGCCGACGGCGCGCCGACTGGCTCGGCGCCGCGATCAACACCGTCCTCGACGCCGACGAACGCAGGACGCTCGAGGCGGCGCTGCCCCTCCTGTCACGCCTGAGCACGCACCTGCACGGCACATAGCCCGCGGGGCGCCGACCGTCGCCGGCACCCTGTGGACATGCGCAGCCCGGTGCCGTCGCGGACAGTGGAAGACAGGAGAGGAGCGTTCCGTGAGCGGCCGGCCCGGACGGATGCAGCGCCGAAAGCGCCGAGGGCTGCCGACAGCACCGAGGGCTCCGGAAGCACCGACTGCTCCGGACGCTCCGCACGACCTCACGAGAAGGGCGATCCGCCATGACAGCCACACCCGTCATGCAGCTGCCCGTCATCAGCGAATGCGCGGCCGAGGGCTGCGCGTACAACCACGACCACACGTGCCACGCCGCGGCGATCACCGTGGGCGACCTCGACAGTTCCGTCTGCGACACGTTCATGGGCGCCGACCTCGAGGGCGGTGAACCGTCGACCACCGGCAGGGTCGGCGCGTGCAAGATGGCCGACTGCCGCCACAACAGCGGACTCGAGTGCCACGCCCCGGCCATCACCGTGGGCCTCGAGCACGAGCAGGTGAACTGCCTCACCTACGAGCGGACGTGAGACCCGCACGTCGGACCACGTCAGGCGCGCGAGCGAGCAGCAGACGGACCGGTACCTCGGGCCGCCGTCCCCCGCCCTCCTGGCGGAAGGCTGTCGTCGGCCTCGGGCATGAGCTGCTGAACAGCACGGGACCGGTAAGCGCTGTCGGACGGGTCGACGTCCGCCGCCTCACCCGCTCCCTGGGACGGCCCCGCCCCCGGTCGGCCTTGGCCGACGACCGCAGCCTCCGGATCGTGGACGGCCCGCATGCGGGTGAGACTTCCGTCCGCGACGTCGCACGGGGCCTGGCGAAGACGACGCCTGGAGTGCCGGGCCGCGAGCCCCCGGCATTCCCGAGTTGCTCGTGGCGGAGACGGCGGGTGGGCGCTACGGCACGGACAGGCGCAGGGCCACCAGCGCCGTGTCGTCGTCGTTGTCGGCGGTCAGCATTCCGGCGAGCAATTCGTCGCAGAAGGGTGCCAGTGGGCGCCGGGCCGCGGTTGAGGCATGACGGC
Organism: Streptomyces althioticus; assembly: GCA_014649355.1. Classification (GTDB taxonomy): domain Bacteria; phylum Actinomycetota; class Actinomycetes; order Streptomycetales; family Streptomycetaceae; genus Streptomyces; species Streptomyces althioticus. The sequence goes on along the minus strand of BMSW01000002.1, from coordinate 231,833 downwards.
GCAGCCGGTCCAGTCCGTCGGTGAGGTCCTCGTTCCGGCGTTCTACCAGCCCGTCGGTGTACAGCAGCAGCGTGGAACCGGGGGGCAGGGGGTGGACGGCAGTGCCGTGGCGGGGGTCGGGGAGCAGGCCGAGCATCGGGGAGCGGCCCTCGTCCAGGAAGTGTGCGGTGCCCTCCGCCTCGACGAGCAGCGGCGGGGGATGTCCCGCCGCGGAGTAGTGGAGCTGCAAGCGGCCCGGCGCCGGGCGTTCGATGCGGGCCAGGACGCAGGTGGCGGTGCACTCGAGGTACAGGGTCTGTATGGATGTGTCCAGGCGCCGCAGCATCTCGCCGGTGGGTTCCTCACGGTCGAGGGCGAGTCCGCGCAGCATGTTGCGCAATTGGCTCATGGTGACCGCGGCGGGCAGGTCGTGGCCCGCGACGTCACCGACGGTGAGGACGGTGGCGCCGTCGCGCAGCACGAAGGAGTCGTACCAGTCGCCGCCGACTTCGGCGGCCGAGCTGCTGGGCCGGTAGCGGACGGCGATGTCGAGGCCGGGGACGTCCGGCGGCTCGGTGAGCAGGCTGTGCTGGAGGGCGAGCGCCACCTGCCGGGTCCGCTGGTACTCCAGGGCGTTGCTCAAGGGGGTGTGGGCCCGTTCCAGGAGCGTCTGCAGCAGACTGATCTCCGATTGACCGAGGGGTGGGCGGTCGCCGTTGACGCAGGCGACGACCAGGGCGGCGGTGGTGCCGTCGACGACGACCGGAAGCAGGACGACGCTGTTGGCGTCGGGCGCCAGCCAGGGTTCGGTGCCCGGCAGGGCGATATCGGGCGGTGGTGAGCCGGGCGGGAAGACGGCGTGGACCGGGCGGCGCAGGTCGGCGGCGCGGACGAGGGCGCTGTCCGGGCCCAGGTGCTCGGCGTGGTGCGGGGCGGGGGAGGAGGGTGCTGGCGGGGCACGGCGGCGACGCGTTCGGCGGTCAGGGCGGTCCCCGGCGTGCGGTGCAGGGCCTGGGGAAGAAGGTAGGAGGTGCAGTTGTCGGCCAACTCGGGCACGATCACCGCAGTGAGGGCGGCGAGCATCTCGTCCGGCCGGGCGGTGTCCGCGGTCACGGCGGTGGCCCGGGCCAGCAGCCTCTCCCGGCGGGCCTCCTGCCACTCCTGCTCGACGTCCCGGCACGTGCCTATCCACTCGATCACCGTGTCCCCGTCGCGGACCGGCGCGGCGTCGACGGCGAAGTGCCGGTAGCCGCCCGTGGCCAGCCGCAACCGGTAGGTGTGGGTGAAGCGCGGCTGCACCTCCCGCAGGGTGCGGCTCCACCGCTCGATGACGGAGGCGCGGTCGTCGGGATGGACCGCGTCGATCCATCCGTCGTCGCGGAGCTCCTCCCAGCTCTGCCCGGTGACCCGCTGCCAGCCCGGGCTCGGCTCGGTCACACCGCCTTCCGGGCCCGTCACCCACACCATCTCGGACCCGGCGCGCACCAGGCTGCGGTAGCGCAGCAGTGCGCGGCGCCGCTCCTCGGACAGGACACGGATCCGCCGTGCGGCAGTCACCTGCTCAGTCGTTTCCACGATCACGCCCAGCACACCACGACTCCCGTCACTCACCGTGGCCCGGGAGATGCTGAACGTGAAGTAGCGCGTCTCCTCCCGTGGCGAGTCCGCGAAGTCGAGGTCGATGGGAACGGCCGTGAGCACCTCGGCCTCACCGGTGGCGAGGACCCGGTCGAAGATGTCGAAATAGCCGGACTGCGCGAGGTCGGGAAAGGTGCGCCGGAGGGGCCGGCCCAGCGAAGTCGCCGAAGGTCTTCCGGTAGACGGCGTTGGTGTACGCGAGTCGGTGCTCCGGCCCTCGGGTGAACACCACACCGATCGGAGCGGGATCGAACATCTCCAGCCTCATGCGGGCCTCCACCTGCCCCTGACCGGGAAGTGAACGTGGGCAACGAATCCCCAGTACCCCTCGTCCAGGGACCGACGCTCACCCTCTCTCATCCGGCTTGTCGACGGCCGGCGTCATCTGCGCGACGCTGACCAGGTCGCCTCCTCGGCGGCCCGCCGGCCGAGGTGTTCCGGCGGCCGTGCGACAGCGCCGTCGAGGGCGTGCTGGACGGTACGCACGCGGGGCCGGAGGCCGTTGCGGCGACGCACCGGCTCCTCGGCGGGGCCGTTCGGCGTCAGCCGCCAGGCGAAGACGGGGCCCGCGACTCCGGCAGCCTCACACCCGGCCGGCGACAGCCTCCGGCTCGACCGGTCAGTGCGGACCGTGATGCCCTTGATCACGGTCGACGTCCGGCGACAGGGGGCGCCGCCAGTCACGTGCCCAGCGCAGCAGTTCCGGATCGTCCAGGGCCGTCACCCAGGCGTCGGCATGCCCCGTGTTCGCCTGGTCAGGCAGCGGGCCCACTCCGAGGACCCGCAGTCCGGCGTGCCACGCCGACTCGATGCCGGTGAGGGAGTCCTCGACGGCCAGCGCGGTTTCCGGGCGGACTCCGCACAGACGTGCCGCCGTGGTGTACACATCCGGCCACGGCTTGGGCCGCACCGCCGGCCCGCGTTCGCCGTCCGTCCCGAGTGCGGTCCCGCGATCGTCCGGCGGCCTGGTAGGCACGACGACGTGGCGGAAGTGGTGGCGCAGCGCCGCGCGGCCGAGGCTCTCCTCCACCACTTCCAGCGGGCAGTTGCTGGCCACGGCCAGCGGCAGCCGCCCGGAGAGGAGGCGCACCATCTCACCGGCACCCGGCATGGTCAACGGGTCCTCCGCCACGAGGGTCATGAAGTGTGCGAGGAGCGCCGTGGTCAGGTCCGCGGCCAGCTCGGGCTTGTTCGTCTCCTCCGCCATCAGGCGGCCGCAGTCGACGTAGTGGACACCTTTGGCGCGATCGGCGAAGCCCGGGGGAGGCAGCAGACCGAACTCACGGAAGGCGCGGTTGCGTGCGTCCTGCCAATGCCGTTCGGTGTCCATCAGCGTGCCGTCGCAGTCGAAGACGACTGCCTCGGGCGACCAGTCCGACAGGGTTCGGAGTGGCGGTGTCATGAGGCCTCCTGAGGGAGAGGGCTGGAGCGGGAGCACGAGTCGCGCGACTGCGCGGTGAGGCGGCGGGCCCCGTGACGAACGAGGCACGGAGATGGCCGGTGCCCTTCGGGAACACACCGGCAAGGACGACTCGCATTTCGGTGCATCAGCCGCAAAGAGAAAACATTGCAACGGCTACGATATTTAGCCTCCGAAAAACGGCGCAATCACCGTTTCGAGTACTCGCCTCGCAGGTGATCAGGGTGTAAGCGGTTGCCCGGCCCGCCGCCTTCAGGTCTCTGGTGCAGCGTCATCCCCGCTGTGAACAAGGCGAGTTGCGGGATCCGTACGCGGCGAGGAGCCACGCCCCCGCTTGCGGTGAAAGGGGAAGCCGGCGAACCAGGAGCGGCACCCTGAAGCCAATTTCCACTCTTGGGTGTTCAGCTTCGAAAGAAATGTCGCAATCCCGCGTATGGCTGACGGTTCATTGCTCCGGGCGTACGCGGGCGCACTACATTGTGGGCCGTTCACTACGGAGCCGAACGAGGTGTGCGAGATCTTGCAGGAACGGGCCAGAGCAACCCGCAGATCACTCCTGGAGGCAGCCGCCTTCCTCTTCGCCCAGCAGGGTTACGCCGGCACGAGCGTCAACGACATAAGCGCCCGGTCAGGGCGAACCAGCGGATCCGTCTACTTCCACTACGCAAGCAAGGAAGGCATCGCCCAGGCGGTCGTCCGGGAAGGCTTCGCGACCTGGCCGAGCCTCACCCCCCGGTACGACGACCCGAGCGTGCCGCCCCTGGAACGCCTCGTCGCATTGAGTTACGACATCGCCCGCGCTCTCGCGGAGGACTCCCTCACCCGCGCGGGCGCCCGCCTGTGGGCCGAGCGCCACACCATCAACGCGGACCTCCCCGACCCCTTCGTCTTCTGGACGACCGCGGTCACACGCCTGCTCGCGCAGGCCCGAGCCGGGGGATGCCTGGCCGCCGGCGTCCGCCCGGCTGCCACTGCCCGCACCCTGGTCCGCGCCTTCTACGGGTTCTGCACCCTCACGGAGGCGCTGGAAGGCTCCCACGCGCTCACCGTCCGCGTCTCCGACTGGTGGCAGCTCACCCTGCCCGCTCTCCAACGGGATCCGCGGCGCGGCCAGGCCCCGACGCGGCCCGCAGCAGCCTCGCCGCGCACCGACGACCGCCCGCCCCCTCGCGCGCTGCCCCTGGGAGCGCCCGACAGCGGAGAGCGAAAGCGGACCGCACGCACCACGGAACACGCGACGAACTGCCCGGAACGGCAGTGACAGCGCTGAACGTGTGATTCCAGCGCTGTCACGGAGATATCACGGATTTGGCCAGGGACGGTCCGCGGTCCGGCATCGCGGCCGGCGCCTCCCGCTCGTCGATCTCCGGGTTCGCCGGCGCGATCCCCGACGCGACGTGTGCTGGTGAACTGGGGCGTCAGGCACCGCGGTATCGCGATGCCTGACGCCTGACGGACGATCCGCCCAGTTGTTACGCGGTCATCGGACGGCGACGGTCTCCGTGGTCTCCGCCTCGTCCGTGACGGCGGGGTCTGAGCCCTTCGGCCCGCGAAGAGCGACGTAGACGAGCAGCACGCCCATGACGGCGACGCCCGCCCACATGGCCTGCTGCCAGCCGTCGACGAAGGACTGCTGCGCAGTGTGGATCAGGCCCTGGGCGTGACTGCCGGTGCTCGGGGCCACCTCGACGGCGTTGGCGATGCCTTCGCGTGCGGTGTTCGCGGCCTTGTGGGGAATGCCGCCGAGCTTGTCGTCGATGGCCCTGCGGTAGCCGTTGGCCACCAGCGCGCCGAGCATCGCGACGCCCAGGGCGGTGCCGAATTCGCGGGTGACGTCGTTGAGGGCGGAGGCCACACCTTGCTTGGCGCGGGGCAACGAGCTGGTGATGGCCTCGGTGGAGGGTGTCATCGACAGACCCATGCCGATGCCCATGACGAGTATGCCGGCAAGGATGGACAGGTAGCCGCCGTCGACGGAGACGAACAGCGCCATCAGCGCCAGGCCGAGAGTGGACAGGGCTACGCCCACGGTCATGGTGGAGCGGGCGCCGATCTTGGCGGCCATCATGGGGGCCAGGCCGGACGTCGTCATCATCATGATGGCCATGGGCATCATCGCCGCGGTGGACAGCAGGCCCGACCAGCCCAGCACGGCCTGGAAGAACGGGAAGAGGACGACGGCGATGCCGGCCTGGACGCCGAAGACGACGAGCAGCGTGACGGAGCCGCCGGCCAGGCCGCGCTCACGGAAGAGGCGTACGTCCAGCAGTGATGCGTCGCGGCGGTGCAGCTCCCAGGTCACGAAGGCGACGGCGGCGGCGACGCCGACGGCCAGGCTGATCAGGGAGACGGGTGCGGCCCAGCCGCGCTCGGGGCCTTCCTGCAGGACGAAGATGAGTCCGATCACGGCGATGGCGGACATCAACGCACCGATGGTGTCGAAGGAGTGGGCGGAGTGTTCGCGGGAGTTGGGCACCGACTTCCAAGTCATCGCCAGCGCGACGACCACCAGTACCACGGGCAGCGCGAACAGCCACCGCCAGTCCGCGACGTCCACGAGGAACGCGGAGAGGAACATGCCCAGGATGCCGCCACCTCCGGCGACACCGGTCCACACACCGATCGCCTTGCCCCGTTCCTCCTCGGGGAACGTGGAGGTGATGACGGCAAGCGTGATCGGCATGATCATCGCGGCGCTGACGCCCGCGGCCACGCGGGCGCCGATCATCACTGCGGCCGACGGGGCGAGCCCGGCGACCACGCCGGCCGCTCCGAAAATGATCAGTCCGGTGATCAGCGTGGGCTTGCGACCCAATCGGTCACCGATCGCACCGAGCGGCAGCAGCAGGGCGGCCAGGGCAAGGGTGTAGATGTTGATGATCCACAGGACGGTGGTCTGGGAGGCGCCCCACTCGACGGCCATGTGGGTCTGGGCGACGTTCAGACCGGACACCGACGCGATGACGGCCATCAGCGCGATCGAGACGGCGATCAGGATCGCGCGCAGCTGACGCGCGTCCGGCGCACCGCCGCCGACTGGTACGGCCGCCGTCCGGGCAGTCTGGTTGCTACTCAAGATGTCCTCTCAAAGGGCATGAAGAATCAGCGCCGGTTCAGGACCGGTCGCCGAAGAGGGGTGGAACAGGCGGGTTCGTCGCGCCGACCTCCGGCCGCGGTCCACGCGGATCAGGCCGAAGGTCAGGCGGGGATGTTCGCGGCCCGGGCAGCGGCGAGGGCCGCGTCGGTACCGGCGGTGGCCGGCAGAGCGTTGATGTGGGATCCGGCCAGGGCGCCGGCCGCGCCGGACGCACCGACCTGCGCGGTCAGATCAAGTCAGCGCAGACATGTCGCGCCCTTTCGTCGTACCTGGCCCCGTGCTGATGGACCATCCGCATTCGACGTTAGGACCGAATTGCAGCGAAGGCATACCATGTTGCCTATGACGCAAGAAGATGGGGCGCTGGACAGCCTCGTACGCAAACGGATCCGCGCACTGCGCGTCGCGCAGGGCTGGTCCCTGGAAGAACTGGCCACCCGTGCCCATCTCAGCCAGTCCTCGCTGAGCCGGATCGAGAACGGGCAGCGCCGCCTCGCCCTCGACCAGCTCGTCACCCTCGCCCGCGCCCTGGACACCACCCTGGACCAGCTCGTGGAGAACGCCGCCGACGACGTCGTCATCAGCCCGATGATCGACGGCACGCACGGCCTGATGCGCTGGCCCATCAAGGGCGACCCCGGCATGAGCGTCGTGCGTCAGCGCATGACGGAACCTCCGCCCGACAATCCCGCCCGCATGCGCGCCCATCCCGGCCGCGAATGGCTCGTCGTGCTTTCCGGTACCGCGATCCTCATGCTCGGCCACCGCCGGTTCCGCGTCGAGACCAACCAGGCCGCCGAGTTCCCCACCATGATGCCGCACGCGATCGGAGCCGAGGGCGGCCCGTGCGAGATCCTGGGCATCTTCGACCGCGACGCCCGCCGCGGCCACCAACGTGACACCGGCGACAGCAGCGAGTGCGACGGCGCGCAGGGGCCCTGCGATTAGCAGCCTCCGGCAGTGTCGAGCGTCCGCGCGGCGCCATCTTGCGCGGCGGGCAGCGTACCAAGCCATCTTCTTGCGCATATCGCAAGCAGTCGTGCGTTATGCGCATGGCGGTCCTACGGTGGTGCCATGACCCAAGCGCACCAGCACACTTCCCACGGCGACATCGGCCACCACGGGCACGGCCACGGTGGTGGTCATGGCGGCACTCAGCAGGACGGCGACAGCGGACAGGCGGAGATCCTCGAGCTGGACGCCGAGGTCCTCGCCGAGCACATCGCATCCATCACCGCCTGGCTGCCGCTGAAGGTCGAGCCGCGTCAGATCGTGGACCTGGGCTGCGGCACCGGCGCGGGCACCTTCGCGCTCCTCGAGCGCTTCCCCGAGGCGCACGTCACCGCGGTCGACGCCTCCGCCGGCCACCTGCAGTTCCTGCGCGAGAAGGCATGCGCCCGCGGCGTCTCGGACCGGGTGCGCACCGTGCAGACCGACCTCGACACAAGTCATTGGCCCGACCTCGGCACACCGGACCTGGTGTGGGCCTCCGCGTCGATGCACCACATGGCCCACCCCGACCGCGCCCTGCGCAGCGTCCACGAACTCCTCGCGCCCGGCGGTATGTTCGCCGTCGTGGAGCTGGACGGCTTCCCCCGTTTCCTGCCCGCCGACGCCCCTGAAGGCCGACCGGGACTCGAAGAGCGCGCCCACAAAGCGACCGACAGCTTCCACGCCGCACACGTCCCGCACCGCGGCGCCGACTGGGGGCCGATGCTGGCCGCCGCCGGATTCGACGTCCAGGACGAGCGCACCATCACCGTCAACATCGCGGGCAATCGCAGCGAGGCCGTCGGCCGCTACGCTCACGGCAGCCTGCAACGCATCCGCGGCGCCGCCGCGCCCGCGCTCAGCCCTGAGGACCTCGCCGCCCTCGACGAACTCCTGGACGTCAACAGCCCGCACTGCGTCCTGTACCGCGACGACCTCGCCGCACGCACCGAGCGGACCGTCTGGGCCGCCCACCGTGCCTGACCCTGGCGGCCCGGCTGCCTGCCGGGCCGCAACGAACGTCCGCGACGTGGCCGGCAGAAGCCATCGGATCTCGCCCAGGAGTGCATGTGAGCGCGTTCTGGCTGTGCACAACAGCCCGCCCACGCCGGCGGTGCAGAACCAGCCCGTGATGTGCAGCGGCGGCGGGCCGCGCACGCCGGGAGCGTTGCGTGGACACGAGAGTCATCACCGTCGCGCCCGGGAAGGCCCCGTGGTCGGGCCGACCATGGCACGTCGGTGTGCTCGCTGTCGGATACGGGCTTCGAGTCCGCGGCGCACCCCCGGCAGGCCTTGTGCCCGCCCCCTCCGGGAGCCGGCGCGCCCTCCCCGGCGGCGCCTCCTTGTACGCAGGCCCGCTAGAAGGTGTAGCGGGTGTGGCTGAAGACCTGGCCGTCGTGCCCGAAGCCGTACGCCGTGCCGGGTGCCACCGCGAACAGGAGGTCGTCGCCTTTACGGATACTGTCGCCGAAGCCGTGGAAGAGTCCCTCCGGGGAGGTGACGTGGTCCCCGTACTGCGCCTCGAACGCGGCGATCACCTCGTCCTGCCGCGCCGGATCCGCCACCCGCTCGGCCGTGCCCTCGATCACGATGTCGAGGCCTGCGGAGAGCGAGTTGTGCCCCGTGGTGAGTGCGCAGTGGGGATTGCCGGCCAGGTTCTTCGCCTTCTGCTCTCCCGGCCCGGTGCTGAAGTACAGCGCCCCCTCGTGCCAGGCGGCGATCAGCGGCGTGACGTGCAGCCGGCCGTCCGGTCGCACCGTGGTGATCCAGAAGACCTCGGCGGCCCGCAGCTTGCGTTCGGCCTCGGCCCAGTCGGTCGCGGTGACGTCCTGCGCGCCCGGGCGCGGGTTGAGCGCGGAACTGTAGCGAGCGTCGAGCTCGGTCCTGGGCTGTTCCGGAGTCATGCGAAACCCCTTTCGCTCCTTCTGTGAAGGCTACGCAGCCCGGCCCGGGGGCGCTCAGGCACCGTTCTTCCTTGCCGTTCGGCCCAGCGGAGCGCGGGCATGGTCCCGCATCCGCCACCGCGGATCCGCCTGAGCGAACCGGCCCGCCACCCGGGCGCACGCCGACTCCGAATCGTCAGCCCACCAACCGGCTCGAGTCATGTCCTCCGTGCCAGGTCAACGACGACGACCAGCTCACCGCACGATCCGCTGGTGGCGTCCTAAGGCCTGTCCGGAGGGCCGGGGCGGGGGAGAGGAGGGCTCAGAGCGCCGTCGTGTACTCCGGCAGCGTCAGGGAGGAGTGCGTCGCCCGTCGCGCCTCCGCCTCCGCCGTGGCCAACTCCTTCGCCACCGCCTCCGGGTCGCGGAGCAGCGCGTTCCGGGCGTCCACCTGGGCACGCGTCGTCGGCGTGACGATCGTGCCGCCGGCGGTGGCCAGCGCCTGGTTACGCTCCGCGAAAGGGCGCATCCGGTGCTCGTAGGCCGCGAAGGCCTCGGTGTGGTCCGCGTGCGTGGCGAGCTCGCCGGCCAGGACGTAGGCGCCGATGAGCGCGACGCTCGACCCCTGCCCGGAGAGGAAGGACGTCGCGTGCGCCGCGTCGCCCACCAGCGTGACCCGCCCGTGGGACCAGGCGGGCATGTGGATCTGACTCACGATGTCGAAGAAGAGGTCCTCGGACGTCCGCATCGCCGCCACCAGCCGCGGCACCTGCCACACCTGCTCGGGGAACTGCGAGGCGACCAGATCGCGTTGGGCACGAGGGTCGCGGAACGCCTCGAAGGGCGGGGTGTCGCGGACGAAGGTGAGGAACCCGTGCACGGGCTCGGAGGGCTCGTAGGCGTACACGACCGCGCTGCGACCCGGCTCGCTCCAGATGAACGCCTCGTGCGCGATACCGAGTTCGTTGGGCAGGGTGAAGCCCGCGAAGACGTGCCCGAGATAGTGGTGGAAGGGCTCCTCGGGTCCGAAGACCAGTCGGCGGGTGTGGGAGTGCAGTCCGTCCGCGCCGATCACGAGGTCGAACGTGCGATGCGTACCGCTGTCCAGGACGACGTGCACGGCGTTCCCGTCGTCGTCCAGCGTGGCGATCGAGTCGCCGAAGAGGAACTCGACTTGGTCCCGCAGCGGCGCGTAGAGGGCGTCGGCCAGGTCGCCGCGCCGCACCTCGAGGTCCTGGCCGCTCTCGCCGCCGGTCAGCTGCTCGGGCTGCACCGCGCCGACCGTGTCCCCGGCGGCGTCGAGGAAGGAGATACGGCGGGTGTCTATGTGGGCCTCGCGCAGTCGCGGCAGCAGGCCCATGCGGTCCACGACCTCCCGGGCCGTGCCGCGGATGTCGATCGCGTAGCCGCCGCCGCGGACGGCCCCGGCCTTCTCGACGACGGTCACCTCGAAGCCGTAACGGTCGAGCCAGTAGGCGAGTGCGGGTCCGGCGATGCTGGCTCCGGAGATCAGTACGCGACGGGGGGCGGACGTGGGCGTGGACGTCGGGTGCGTCATGGGAACGGCACCTTTCTGCCGGGCGGATCCGGCACGGAGTCGGTACGCGGCAGGCCCGTAGGGCGACGCACATACGTACCTTAGGTATCCTTTATGAGGCCGTACGACACCCTCGGTGCCGCGGCTTCGCCCTCGACGATATAGATACCTAACTCAGGTATGCAACTGGAGGAGTCATGACCCCCGAGTCCCCCGGGGAGCCCGGACCCGCGCCCGGGCTGTCGCCCGACGACCTGCTCGCCGTGCTGCCCCGGCTCACCCGGCTCAGCTCCGCGTTCAACAAGGGCAGGCTTGTCGATCGCGCCGCAAAGGCGGCCGGTCCGTCCCTGGACCGGCCCGCCGTGGGGGTGCTGGTGTCCCTGCTCGCGGCCGGGGAGCCCCTGCGTATCGGAGAGATCGCCGACCGCATGCAGGTCGTGGGCCCGCACGTCACCCGCCAGGTCCAGATCCTGGAGAAGCGCCGCCTCGTGCGGCGCATCGCCGACCCCCTCGACCGCCGTGCCAGCCTCATCGAGCCCACGGAGGCGGGCAACGAGGCAGCCCACCGCTATGTCACCACGCTGCTCGGCTGGTTCGCCGAGGTCCTCGCCGACTGGCCCCGGCAGGACCGCGAAGACCTTCTGCGCCTCCTCGCCCGCTTCGCCGACGACGTGACGGCCCGGCTGGCACTGCCGGAGGAGGAAGAGGATGCGGGGGCCTAACCAGGCGACGGATTTCGGCTGGAGGGCGGCTCGCGCATAGCCGTCAGCGCTGCACCACCGGACACTGACCCGCAGGTCGTGCATCGTGCGAGCATGGCGGGCTGCCTGCGCGGTCGGCCGAGACGCCGGCCACGGCCGGGATCACGGCCGGCAGCGGCACCAGTTGGCTGACGTCGTCTGCGGTTGCCGCCGCCCATCGACACCTGATGGCTCTTCTCTTCGCCGCAGGCGTGACAGATGACCTCCTCTCTCCTCCGCGGTCCCGGGCCGGACGGCCCTCCTCGTCGACGGTGCCGGATCCTGACGAGGCCCTGTGCGGAGACCTGCTCTAGGCGTCGGCGAGAAGGGGGTCGTACGCGGTGTTCGTACGGCGGCCCGACATGAAGGAGAGAAAGTCGCTCACGAAGGCGCTTTGGCTGTAGACGCCGTCCGTGGTGGTGAGGTCGCGGTGGAAGGCGGTGCGGAAGAGGGTCCGGTACTCGTCGGCGTCGATGGTTCCGTTGCCGTCCTTGTCGGTGGCGTCGAAGAGGACCTCGGCGACGCGGATGAGCGCGGGTCCGGCGAGGGAGGGGACGGCGGTGGCATACTCCTCGGCGCTGACGCGGCCGTCGCCGTCCGTGTCGAGGGCCGCCTGCAGTTCGCGCCACCACGCGGCGAAGGCGTCGTAGAGCCGGGTCTCCTCGGGTTCGTCCAGGTCGAGGCGGGTGCAGAGTTCGCGGGCCATGGCGGCGAGGTCGGGCCAGTCGAGATGGCCGTCCCCGGTCTGGTCCAGCACTTTGCGGAAGAACTCCTCCGCCGAACGCCGGCTCTCTCCCACGCCGGCTGAGGGCGCCGGATCCGGGTGGAGGACGCCGCTCAGTGGTGTGAGGAGGCGCAGCAGAGCCGAGGCCCGCTTCATGCGGGCGGCCAGGGCGGCCACGGTCCGTGCCCGAGGATCGTCACCGTCGGGTGACAGGGAGAGGGCCTCGACGATGCTTTCGGCGTTGATCCAGCCCTCGGGCAGGAAGCGGGCCAGTCCGGCGGCGCAGTAGGCGCCCTGCATGAGAGTCGAGGCGCCGGGCATCTCCGGCAAGCCGGCCCGGCGCCGGTACGACTCGGGCAGCGAGGCGACGGTGATCGCGCCCAGCAGCGGGCCGACGACGGCCCGGCCGGCCGCCCACAGCGTCGGTGCCCCGTCCAGCAGTGCCGGGGCAGGCAGGTGGTCGAAGAGCCGGTAGAGGATGACGCGGGCCGCCTCGGTGTTCTCCAGTTCGTCCTCGACGACCCGGTCGAAGTACCGCCAGAAGTCGTCCAGATCCTCGGGGAGTTCCGAGACGTCGCCGTCGAGGGCGGCGAGGAACGATCGGTACTCGGCGTACATCCGCTCCATGGTGTCCTGGTCGAGCGGCTGACCGCTGAGCCGGCACATGGTGACGGCGCTCTCGAAGAGAGTGGCGACCACCCAGGCCCGGGTCGCCCGGTCCATCGCGTCGTAGGCACGGCCGCGGTAATCGGAGCCGCTCATGCGGGCGTGCAGCCTGTTGAGCCGGGCGGCCTCCCGCTCCCGAACCGCCGGGTCGGCACCGAACATGCGCCGCATGCTCAGGAAGGTATTGCGCAGTCGGCGCCACGGGTGGGCAACGAACGTGGAGTTGTCGACGAGGGCCGCACCGATCTGCGGGTGCGCGGCCTCCAGCACGGTGGCACGGATGATGGCCAGCGCCCAGCGCGGGTCGTCGAAGAAGGCGCTGAACCGTGAATCCGGGCCGAACAGGGGCGTCTCGCCGGCCGTTCCCGTGGTGGTCATGAGGGGTCTCCCATCGTGCGGGGCGGTACACCGCCGAAACGGCGGTCGCGGCGCCGGTAGGTATGCAGGCAGGCGAGAAAGTCGGGGGCCCGGAAGTCCGGCCAGAGCGCCTCGGGGAAGACCCACTCGGCGTAGGCGACCTGCCAGAGCATGAAGTTGGAGATGCGCTGCTCGCCGGAGGTGCGGATGACCAGGTCGACGTCGGGGGTGTCGGGGAACGGCAGGTGGTCCGCGAAGAGCTGTTCGGTGACCTCGTCCGCGGGTGTCCGGCTGCGGATCAGCGACCTGGCGGCCTCCACGATGTCCCGGCGCCCGCCGTGGTCGAAGGCCACGGTCAGCGTCATCCCCCGGTTGTCGGCGGTCAGCGTCGCCAGGTCCTCGAAATCCTGGGCCAGCTCACGGGGGACACGCGAGTCGGCGACCCCCAGGAAACGGCAGCGGATGCCCCGGGCCAGCAGCAACGGCGCGTGCTTGCGCACGACCCGGCGGACCAGACCCATCAGGAAGTCGACCTCCGTGCCAGGACGGCTCCAGTTCTCGGTGGAGAAGGCATACAGACTGAGCCACTCCACCCCGGCTGCACGGGCCGCCTCGATGATGTCGATGACAGTGGTCTCAGCGGCCTGGTGCCCCGCTGTGCGGGGAAGCGAACGCCGCTGTGCCCAGCGGCCGTTGCCGTCCATCACGCACGCCACATGCCGTGGCACCTCACGCGCCGCCCGGTCGCCTTGCCGCTGCCCGTCGGTGCCGTCTCCGCACCGTCGCCCACCCGGCCCGTCCCCCGTCGCCGCGCGTGCGCGCGGAATGCCGTGGCCTCTCGTGGCCGGCCCCGTCCCATCCGGAACGGCGCGCTCGGCCGTACCGCGCTCGGTCACACCCACCCCGTCTCACCAGGCGCCTCATCCACACCCCACCGGCGCATCCCCTCCTGGAGTCTGACAGGGCGGAACAGACCGGACCGGCCAGACAGGAGGCCACCACCCTTGGCTCCTTTGTCCGATTTCCACGGCTTCCCACGGCGGCAACGCCGCCGGTATCCACGACGCTCTTGTCGTCCACGGCTCCGAGACGCTCCAGTGTCCGCCCGAGTAGTGATGCCGCCGAGCGGGCGCCAGAGAGCGGCCCCTGCCCCGTGACGGGTGCAGGGGCCGCTCTGTCGAGCTGAGCGGGGGCGGCCGGGGCCCTGCGCATGGCGACAGGACCGGACCGTGTCGGTGGTCGGTACCCCCGCGGGTGCTTCAGTCCGGTCGCGCCGCATCCGACGCGCCCGGTGCCGAGGCTCGCGGTCGTGGCCGGCGCGCGTCCCTCAGCAATTGCGGATGGACCACACCGGCGTCCAGTCGTACGTGAAGGGCCTGTTCTCCGGCAGGGCGACGTCCAGCACCTGTCCGTTCTGGCCGTAGAAGAAGGCGGCGGCCCCAACCTGGTTGTTCACGGCCTGGCCGACGCCGTTCCAGTACGACAGGGAGTACTGGGCGCACCGGTAGAGGAATAAGACCTTGTACTTGCCCACGGCGGGGTCCCATACGCCGGCGCACAGGTTGCCCGAGGCGCACTCGACGGGGTTGCCCGACGTCGTGTGGACGTAGTCGGCCGCCGGGGACACGGTGGGGGAGACGGCTGCCATGGCGCGTGAGGAGGCGGCGGTCTCCTGGGGCGCCGGGGGCATGATCATGATGTGGCTGTCGTTCTCGCGGGGCGTGTCCGGGGCTGCGTGGGCCGGGGCCGACGCGAAGGCCGACGCCAGTACCCACAGGAAGGCACCGACCACTGCGAAGGCGGAACGTCTGGTACGCGACATCGTCACTCCTTTTCCGGGAACATCCGGAATCAGCGCTGTTCTGGGCACAGCGGAACGTCGGGCAGTTGGTTGTCCGGATGACTGATGTAGATGTTGGTGACGTAGCCTCCGTACTGCGGCAGATACGCCCACCAGTCGTTGGTGTAGGGCGGGACGGAGACGGCCTGGCCCTTCTTCTGGCAGCCCACCAGCACTTCCACGCCGGCCGGGAGCCGGGTCAGCAGGTTGTCTCCGAGCGCCGGGTCGTTGCGGACCGCGACATCCGACCCCCACGTTCCGTACCACGTACCTGTCGGTGCCGTGCCGCCGGGAACTTTCAAGGAACGGGTCAGCCGGCCGAGGTCGGTGTAGGCCTTGCCGTAGGAGGTGCCGTCGGGGTGCAGGGTGAGGACGGCGACGATCGAGCGGTCCCCGGTCCCGACGGTGCCGGTCGTGTGCAGCGCCGGCCGGCTCAGGTCGACGCCCGCGGCTCCCGTGGCGGGGGCGGCGGAGCCGGCCTGCGTACGGGTCGAGGTGCCGCTGCCCGGGCCGCAGGTGCCTTTCGCGGAAAAGGCCGACCAGCCCTGCTTGACAGCCCATGGCCGGTTGAAGGCGGCGGCGATGCCGAAGTGCTGGTCGAAGGAGTCGGAGGCGCACCGGGTCGACTGGCGCAGACGCTGCATGATGAAGTCGCGCACATCGCCGGGGGCCGTCTCCAGGATGTGGCGGTAGATCTTCACCGTGTCGCGGGCGGAGATCGCCGTGTAGCCCCAGTAACCCTCGTATCCGGCCGGAGGTGGCGCGGTGTCGACGAGTCCGAGTCGCGTGATCATGCGGTCGGCGATCGCGGGCCCGCCGTAGGTCGACCAGTAGTGGTTGGCGGCGCTGTCCTGGCTGCTGCGGAGCATGGCGTCCAGCCGGGCACGGTCGGCGTCCGGGATGCCGGCGGGGCTGCGGTTCCACAGGAAGTCGAGAGCCAGCAGGAGTTTGACGACGGAGGCGGAGCGGAACGTCGCCGACGCGTTGAGCTGCTCGGTGAAGGTGCCGGTCTGCCGGTCGAACACGGCTACACCGGCCGTGACGCCGGCGGGCACCTGAGGGGTTCGCGGTGCGGTCGACTGCGTGTCGTCCGCAGTCCTCGGTTCCGCCGCTGCCGCACCGGGGTGCGGGAGTGCCGCGCAGGTGAATGCGAGGCAGAGCAGAGCAGAGCCGCGGCTGCGGCGAGCGTGCGCGGAGGGGTGCGGCGTGAGGGCGTGGGGGAGTGGCGTGAGATACGGAGCATGTCGTGACGGGTCCTCGGCGAGTATGCGGGAAACGCGATGAGGGGGGCGTCCGAGGCGGGTATCGTGCTGTCCGGCACGGCGACACCCCGTCGAGGAGCCTTCGTGCCGGACGCGTGCGGCCCCGGGGCGAGCGCCTTGGCAGCTGCCGTCGGGCGGCCTATGGAATGTTGCATTCCGTCATGCCGGCCCAGGGGTCGGTCGACGTCCACACGTCCACCGCGGGGATGAATCCCCATGCATGGTGGACGTCCTGACCGGGGGCGACGCGGTCCCCCATGGTGTAGTACCAGACATTGTTGCCGCCGTTGTGCCAGGCGCCCCGGCCCCAGCACACGAACCAGCTCGACGAGGTGTCGATCCAGCCGATCACCGGGCAGGCCGCGATGAAGCTGGCGCAGCCGTACAGCGGGGCTCCGGCCCGGTTGCCGCACACCCAGTCCCGCGACCAGGTGCGCCCGGTCCAGGCGTCGTAGTGGCTGACGTTGCGGGCGGTGCACGATGCCTGGGGCGCGGGAGGCGCGGCATCGAGTCCGGGTGATGCGCTCGGCGTCGCACGGACCGTGCGGTCGGCCTGCGGCGTCGACGCATGAACGGCGCCCGCGCTGAACAGTACGGCCAGGAGGGCGGCGAGTATCGCCACCGCTCTTCTCATGGACATGTGCCGTCCCCCGGTTGTCGAGAAAGTGATGGTCGCAGCGATGGTCGGAAGACCCCGTGGAACCGGTGGGTCGCACGGGGCGTCGCTTCGGATCGAGCCTTCCACTCTCACTCGATGCATGTCATCGCTTATGTCCATGCGGGATGAAAACTGATCCATGAGGGATTCATGATGGTTGCTGGCGGAACGGTTTCCGGGGCGGGAGCACCGACGGGTCCCGATCCACGGACACCGAGCGCCCACCAGCTGCGGCTGTTCGTCGCCCTGGCGGAGGAACTCCACTTCTCCCGCGCCGCAGCGCGTCTCTTCATCACGCAGTCGGCACTGAGCCAGCAGATCAAAGACCTCGAACGACGCCTCGGTGTGCAGTTGTTCGACCGTTCCAGCCGGACCGTCACAACTCACGCCGCAGGGGAGGGTGCTGCTGGCGGACGCGCGGGGCGTGGTGACAGCCATGGACCGGCTGAGCCACAGCGCCTCGACGCAGGCGCGCCGGCTCTCGGGCCGACTCGTGGTGGGCACCGTCGGGGCCGAGGCAGCGATGCCCTACACCCGGGCCGTCCTGAGCCTGCTGCACACGCGGCACCCTCAGGTCCAGATCGACGTGCGCAGTCTCCACTTCGCAGACCACTTCGACGCCTTGTCCCGCCATGACGTCGATGTCGTCTTCCTGCGGCCACCGGTACCCGACGGCATCGAGGTGCAACACCTGGCCACGGAGGACCGGTTGGCCTGTCTGCCGGCGAGCGATCCGCTCGCGGAGCGGGAACGGATCACCCTCGCGCAGTTGGCGGACCGTCCGGTGATCGACGTACCGCCCCAGGTGCCGCGGGTGTGGTGGGACTTCTGGGCGGTGGACCCCCGGCCCGGTGACACGCCGGTCCGCTACGGACCGGTGGCCTCGGACGTGGAGGGGTTGCTCCATCTCGTCGCGCGGGGCGAGGGTATGTGTTTCCTGCCGGCCGCCGCCCGCGACCTCTTCCCGCGCCCGGGCGTCAGCTACGTCGAGGTGACGGACCTGCCTCCCTCCACGGCCGGCCCCGCCTGGCTGAGAAGCAACCGTACCGAGCCGTTGATCAAGGCCGTGGTCCGCAGCGCAACCCGTATCAGAGTGACCAATTTGTCAGCTTCATTGGATTCAGCATCAGCCACACGTTCGTGACGCCCTGATCGCTGACGTCGAAGGTGACGATTCCGTACCGACGCCCCTCGTCTCGAAGGATGAATCCGAGACCGTCAGCCGTGTCGCGTCGCTCAAAACGGAGGGCGGGCTGCTTGCGCATCACTCCCATGAACCACCTGGCTACGTGATCCGACCCACGGATGACACGAGGTGCGGCATTGACGAAGCCGCCGCCGTCCACTCGCAGTTCGACGTCTGGAGACAACACGCGGAGCAGGCCCTCGATGTCCCCTCCGGCAGTTGCACCACGGAATGCCCGAACAACCTCATCATGCTGGTGGGAAGAAACCTGTGCGCGTCTTCCTCGTCGAACGTGGCGGCGCGCGGACGTCGCCAGTTGCCTTGTTGCTGCTGCTGAACGGCCTACGACACCAGCAATCTCGTCAAACGGGACACCGAACACATCATGCAGCACGAACGTCACTCGCTCAGCTGGGGTCATGGCCTCGAGGACCGTCAGCAATGCCATGCTGACGGCATCGTCGAGAGTGACACGTTCGAGCGGATCAGCAGCGAGATGGCTGGAGTTCAGTGGCGCAACGGCTGTTTCCGCGAAGAGGTCAGCCGGAACTGGCTCCGGTAGCCACTGCCCGACGTACGTCTCCCGTCGCGCCCGCGCGGAACCCAGCAGATCGAGTGAGATGCGGCTCGCAACTCGCATCAGCCATGCCGCGGGCGTCACGATTTTGTCGCGTTCCTCGGGATCAAGGCGGTACCACCTCACATATGTCTCTTGCACGACATCCTCGGCATCAGCCAGGGTGCCCATCATGCGAAAGGCCAGCGACAGCAGACGATGCCGCTCCGCCATGACCGAATCGAGAGCCCGTGATTCATCGGGCTCGGCTTTTCCGGACTCCGCGGATTCGAAAGGAATATCTTCCGGCATGGGGCCCTTTCTTATGGGAGCGCGGCACGGCTGACCCGTTGCCTGGCGGTCAGACGTTCCCGCCTCTCTCCACTGTCGCATTCAGGCGGTGGGAATTCCTGCAATCGGGTACCGCACGGTGCCTGTCCGGTACGCGCCCCGCGGAACCATGGCCTCGATGGGCGCCTGGCCGTCCACGGTCACCACCTCCCGATGGTCTCCGCGATGGGCCAGAGTGGCACGGAACAGGTCGTCGTGGTAAAACCTGTCGGGTCCAGCTATCTCGACCACACTCCCCGGCTCCAGCGTCGTGACGGCCTCGGCGAGCAGATCGACGACTTCGTCAAGCTCGACGGGCTGAATGAAGGACCTCGGAGCGATAACCTTCCCGTCCACGGTGTGCTGGTCGATAAGGACAGGAATGTAGCTCTGGAACTGAGTGGCCCGGATGATGGTGGCGGGGATCGAAGCGGATCGCACGGCCTTTTCCTGCGCCACCTTGCCGAGGTAATACCCGATCTCCGACGCGTCCCCTTCCCCGACGCCGACAATGGAGAGCACGATGTGATGGCGGACACCTGCCCGCTCGCCCTCCACGGTCAGGTTGTCGATCGCGCCCTCGAAGAACGAGATCGCCCCCTCCGCGTCAAAACGGGGGGTGTTGAGGACGTTCACGATGGTGTCGACTCCGACGAGAGCCTCGGAGAGCCCCTTGCCCGAGATCACGTCGATCCCGTCCTCCAGTCCTCCTGAGACCACCTCGATGCCCTTGGCCTCCAGGTTGTCCGCGAGGCGGGACCCCACACGGCCGCGTCCGCCGGCGATGAAAACCTTCATTTCCTCACTCCGTTCCGGGGCACCAGTCGCTGCCCTCACCGACATGACGACGCGGGCCGGAAGAATGTGAGGCGGCGAAGCAGGCTGGTTGTCCCACCGTGTCCTGTGCGGTGAGGCGGGGCACCGCCGCTCAGCGGGCGGTGAGATATCGGAAGGCCAGGGCGGTCTCCAGGACGTCGGTGCCGGCGTCGTCCGCCGCCCAGGCGACGTATCCGTCGGGGCGGACGAGCATGGCCGTACGACGGTTGCAGGCCCAGTGGGCGGGAGCGGGACCCACGGCCCGGCGAGGCCCTGGACAGCTTGGTCGACGCGTACATACGCGGTACCGGGACATGGTGGCCGAGGTCGTCACCGAGACGGGCCCGCGACCCGAACCGGCGCCCGGCACCGCCCACGACTGGCTGCTCGCTGCCCTGGCCACGGAGACGGGAACTCCGCTGCCCGCGCCGGTGTGATGGCCGGGTACGACGCCCGTGGGCCGGAACGGCGGGGTTCGTCCGGGCCGGTTCACGCGCAGAACGTACAGGACCCGCATCGACTGCCCAGCAGGGCGAGGGCGCGGAATATTAGTCGGTTATTAGTCGCCCCTGGTCCCTTGACCGTCCCAGTGGGGCAGGAGCACTGTTACTCACTAATCCGCATTAGCGCCCACGGAGTTCCCTCCGGCCCTTCGCTAATGCGCATTAGTCGCGAGCCGTCCGGAGGATTGAGCATGGCTGAAAAGGTGCCGTCGTGGCCGCGTCGTGGTCGGCCCCGTCAGGCGGAGGTGGCCCGCCTCGCCGGCGTGTCCCAGACGACGGTGTCGCTGGTGCTCGGCGGGAACAAGCAGGGCATCGCCCTGCACGAGGACACCCGCGCTCGGGTGTTGGCCGCCGCGCGGGAACTGGGCTACGTGCCCGATCCCGCAGCCCGCAGGCTTGCCGCGGCCCGCAACAACCTGCTGGGCGTGTTCAGCTTCACCGCGACCTTCCCGACCGCGGTGGAGCACTCCTACTACCCGTTCCTGGTCGGCGTGGAGCAGGAGGCCGCCGCCCAGGGATACGACCTGGTGCTGTTCACCGGCTCCAGCTCCGGGGGCGCCCAGGCGCACGAGCCGGGAGCGCTGGACCGGGTGCGGCTCGCGGACGGATGCCTGTTCCTCGGCCGTCACGTCCCCGACGACCAGCTGGGCAAGCTCGTCGCCGACGGCTACCCGGCGGTCCACATCGGCCGCCGCGACGAGCCGCAGGGACTCGCCTGGGTCGGCGCCGACTACGTCGCCGCATCCGCCCACGTCGTCCGGCATCTCACCGAACTCGGGCACACCCGCCTCCTGTTCGTGCGCGAGGACGACGACGCCCTGGCGTCCACCGACCGTGAGCGAGGCTTCCGCGCCGGGCTCGCCCAGTACGGCCACGAGGACCGTTCCGACGGCCGGGCCGTCGTGGTGCGCACCTCGCACCCCGAAATCGACATCACCCCGGAGTGGGTGCGTACGCGGCTGGACGAAGGCGTCACCGCCTTCGTCACCGAGGAGACCGACAGCGGAGCGGTCTGGCGGGCGCTGCAGGCCGCCGTCACCGGGGCCGGTCTCGACGTGCCCGGCGACCTGTCCCTGGCCCTGCTCGGTTCCCCGCCCGCCGATCTGGCCACCGGCCAGTCACCGACAGGCTTCGACGTGCCCCGTGCCGACCTGGGTGCAGCCGCGGTCCGTCTGCTCATCGCCCAGATGTCCGGACAGGAACACGAAGAGCCCCTGGTGGCCTGTGCCTTCCGGCCCGGACCCACCACCGGCCCCCCACCCGGCCGCGCACCCCGACAGGACCCGGTGGCCGGTGGGTGACGGTCCGCCCGGACCACCGAACCGGACCTCCGCCCGCCCCGCCCACCCACAGCACCCCTCACCCTGCACGCCGTCGACGGACCTTCCCCACCCCGACGGAACCGTCGTGACGCACCGACGGGACACCGCGGCTCACTTCAGCCCCCGGCCCGTCCCACCGCCTCCACCACGTCCGCACCACGGCGTCCCACCGCACGCCGTTCACCCCGCGAGGAGCCAGCACCGTATGCCCATCCCCACCGGAACCCCCACCGACACCGACGTCCTCGTCACGGGCGGCGGCACGGGCGGTGTCGCCGCCGCGCTGGCCGCCTGCCGCGCCGGACGCACGGTCGTCCTCACCGAGGAGACCGACTGGCTCGGCGGACAGCTCACCGCCCAGGCCGTCCCGCCGGACGAGCACCCGTGGGTCGAGCAGTTCGGTGTCACGGCCGGCTACCGGGCGCTGCGCGAGGGGATCCGCGCGTACTACCGGCAGTGGTATCCGCTGCGCGCCGAGGCCCGGGACCTGCCCCACCTCAACCCCGGCGCCGGCCGGGTCAGCAAGCTCTGCCACGAACCACGGGTGGCCCTCACCGTCATGGAGTCGATGCTCGCCCCGCACATCGCGGCCGGCCGGCTCACCGTGCTGACCCACACCCGGCCGGTCGCCGCCGACACCGACGGTGACGTCGTGCGCGCCGTCACCGTGGAGGACGTCCGCGACGGCGCCCGGCACACCGTCGCCGCCACCTACGTCCTGGACGCCACCGAGACCGGTGAACTGCTCGAACTCACGGGTGTGGAGCACGCCGTGGGCGCCGAAGCCCGCTCCGAGTACGACGAGCCGCACGCCCCGGACACCGCCGACCCCCTCAACCAGCAGGGCATCACCGTCTGTTTCGCGCTCTCCCACCACGAGGGCGAGAACCACACCATCGACCGCCCCGCCGACTACGGCTTCTGGCGTTCCTACCGGCCCGACTTCTGGCCGGGCCCGCTCCTCGGCTTCCTCGCCCCCGACCCCCGCTCCCTCGACCCGGTGCCGCGCACCTTCGTACCCAACCCGGACGTGGACCCCCTGCGCGTCGACGCCGACCAGAGCGCCGACGCCGGCGACAAGGAACTGTGGGGATTCCGCCGCATCCTGGCCCGCGCCTTGCACCGCCCCGGCGCCTTCGACTCGGACATCACGCTCGTCAACTGGCCGCTGAACGACTACTGGCTCAAGCCGCTCGTCGGAGCCGGTGAGGAGACGTCCCGCGCCGCCGTCGAGGAGGCCCGACAGCTCTCCCTGTCCGTCCTGTACTGGCTGCAGACCGAGGCACCCAGGACCGACGGAGGCACCGGCTTCCCCGGCCTGAGGCTGCGCCCCGACGTCACCGGCACCGCCGACGGTCTCGCCAAGGCGCCCTACGTCCGTGAGTCCCGCCGTATCAAGGCCGTCACCACCGTCACCGAGCACGACGTCGCCATCGACCTCGTCGGCCCCTACGGGGGCACCCGCCACCGTGACTCCGTGGGTGTCGGCGGCTACCGCATCGACCTGCACCCCTCCACCGGCGGCGACACCTACATCGACATCGGTTCGGTGCCGTTCGAGATCCCCCTCGGCGCCCTGCTGCCCCGCCGGATGCGCAACCTGCTGCCCGCCGGCAAGAACATCGGCACCACCCACATCACCAACGGCTGCTACCGCCTCCACCCGGTCGAATGGAACATCGGCGAGGTCGCCGGCGCGCTCGCCGCGCACTGCCTGGAAGAGGGCGTCCGCCCGCACCAGGTCCAGGAGGAGGACAAGCGGCTGGAGGAGTTCACCCGCGTGCTGGACCGGGCCGGCGTGCAGCGCCACTGGCCCGACGTACGCGGCTACTGAGCCCCGCACCACCCCACCGCGCCGAACCGCACCGTCGTTGCCGTGTGCACGAACACAAGGAGGTGTTTCCCCATGGCCCCGACCCCGCCCCCGACATTGCAGCCGCACCCGCACCGTATCCGCGTCGGCATCGACGTCGGAGGAACCTTCACCGACGCCGTGGCCGTCGACTCCGTCACCCTGGACCTCGTGGCCCAGGTGAAGGTTCCCACCACCCACCACCACGAGGACGGTGTCGCCCACGGCATCGTCGAGGCACTCGACCGGCTGCTGAAGGACGTCGGCCGTACCCCCGCCGACGTCGCGTTCCTCGCCCACGGCACGACCCAGGCGACCAACGCGCTCCTGGAGGGCGACGTCGCACCCGTCGGCCTGATCGGGATCGGCTCCGGTCCCGGTGCTCTGCCCACCCGGCGGCTCGCCGGGCTCGCCTCCCTCGAACTCACCCCGGGCAAATCGCTTCCGCTGCACTACGCCCACGTCGCCGACCCCGACGACACCGCGGCCGTCCGCGCGGCCGTCGACACGGTCGTCGCCGCAGGGGCCCATGTGCTGGTCACCACCGAGCCGTTCGGCGTCGACGACCCGGACGGCGAACGCGCCGTGCGGGACGTGGCGCGCGAGCGGGGACTGCCGGTGACCGCCGCGCACGAGATCACCTCCCTGTACGGACTGCGCAAACGCACACGCACCGCCGTGGTGAACGCGGCCATCCTGCCCAGGATGCTCGCCACCGCCGACCTGGTGGACCGCGGCATCACCGCCGCCGGGGTGACGGCACCGCTGATGGTGATGCGCTGCGACGGGGGCGTGATGTCGCTGGAGGAGATGCGCCGGCGCCCCCTCCTCACCGTGCTGTCGGGCCCCGCGGCCGGGGTCGCCGGCGCGCTGATGCGGGAACGGGTCAGCGACGGCGTCTTCCTGGAGACCGGAGGCACCTCGACGGACATCAGCGTCGTCCGCCGCGGCAAGGTCGCCGTACGGCACGCCACGATCCTCGGCAGACCGTCCTACCTGTCCGCGCTCGACGTGCGCACCGTCGGCGTCGGCGGCGGCTCCATGGCCCGTGTCGCGGACGGCCGCCTGCACGCCGTCGGGCCGCGCAGCGCCCACATCGCCGGCCTGCCGTACGCCTGCTTCGCCACCCTGCACGACCTGGCCGGCGCCACCCTGGCCACCGTGTCCCCCCTCGACGGCGACCCCGACGACTACGTGGTCGTCGAGGCGGCCGGAGGACGCTTCGCCCTCACCCTGACCTGCGCGGCCAACGCCCTGGGCCGGGTCCCCGCCGGTGACTTCGCCGCCTGCGCCCCCGAGGTCGCCCGCACCGCCCTCCAGCCGCTCGCCGACGCCCTCGGCACCGACGTCGACGGGGCCGCGACCCGGTTCCTCGACGCGGGCGTACGGCAGGTACGGGAGGTCGCCGAGACGATGATGGGCGACTACGGACTCGACCGGGACACCGCCGTGCTGGTCGGCGGGGGAGGCGGCGCCGCCTCGGTCACCCCGCACCTGGCCGCCGACACCGGCCTGCCCGGCCGCATCGCCCGGCACAACGAGGTCATCAGCCCCATCGGGGTGGCCCTCGCCCTCGTCCGCGAGCAGATCGAGCGGATCGTCCCCGGCGCGACCCAGGAGCAGATCCTCGGCGTGCGCGCCGAGGCCGAGGCCGCCGTCGTCGCCCAGGGTGCCGATCCGGCCGCCGTGGAGGTGGAGGTCACCGTCGACCCGCAGACCAACACCGTACGGGCCGTCGCCACCGGCGCCACCGAACTGCGCACCCAGGACCTGGCCCACCGCGCCGACGACGCCGAACGGCTCGAACTGGCCGCCGCCAGCCTGCGCGCCGACCCGGCCGCCGTCGAGGTGCTCGCCACCACGCCCGCGCACACCGTGTACGGCACCGTGCGGCGCCGCCGCTTCCGGAAGGCCCGGCACCCGGTGCGGGTGCTGGACGCCGACGGCGTGGTGCGGTTGCACGCGGCCGACGCTACCGTCGCCTCGACCACCGTCGGCGAGGCGCCGGAACTCCTCGCCGGCCTGGTGCGCGACTCCACCTCCTACGGCGACGGGGGAGTGCGGGCCCCCGCGCTGCGGCTGCTGTTCGGCTCCCGCATCGCCGACCTCTCCGGCGTCCTGGAGGCGGGACCGCTGCTGGCCCTCGCCCGCAGCGAACTGCGGTCCCGCGCGGCCGACGAGCCGGTCGTCGCGGTCCTGGAGGCACGCACATGAACACCCGCGTACACCGGGCGACGGCCCTGTCCGGCGGCGCACACCAGGCCCCGGACCCGCGAGCCCGCCACAGCAGGTCAACGCCCCCGCCCAGCAGCGCACACCGGGCCCCGGTCCCGGCCGGCTCCCCACTCCGTACGCTGTCCCCGGCCCGCCGGGAGGAGTTGCGCGCCGCCTGCGCGCGCCTGGCGGCACTGGACGACACGGAGTTCGGCGTACGGCTGCTCGCCAACACCCCGGGGCACGATACGCGTGACCAGGCACTGCTGGGCGAATGGGCCCGGGAGGCGGCGGAGTTCGGCACCGAGCTGGCCACCGACGCACCGGCCGGCGATCGTCCGGCAGCCCCGCGGACGCGTGTCGTGGAGACCACCGGCGGCACGGACCGGCTGCTCCTGGCCCGGTACCGTTCCCGGCCCGTGCCCACCGTCGAGCTGTTCACCGACACCCTCGCCCTCGGCGAGCACCTGGTGGACCTCCTCGGCTGGCGGCCCCTGTACCCCGCCGGCTCCCTGCGGGCCGCGGCCCTCGCCCACGAGCGGGCCCACTGCCTGCTGCACGAGGACGCCGGCGCGCGCCGGACGCTGCGCGACCGGCTCGGACACACCGCCCTGCGGATCGGCCCGCTGCGCGTCCCCGGGCACGTCGCCGGAGCCGGCGAACTCGTCGCGCACGCCTACGCGGGCGCCGTCTGCGGCCTGCGCCGCACCCCGCTCCTGCTCACCGCCGCGCTGATGGGCGCGGTCCAGGCCCTCCGAGAGGACTGAGGCCCGCCATGGGAATAGTCATCCTGCTGCTCATGCTGGCCGGGGTCGGGCTCATGCTGGCCCGCGTGCTCCCCACCGCCTTCGCCCTGGTCCTCCTCGGCGTCGCCATCGCGGTCGCCGCGGGAGCGCCGCTCACCGGGGAGAACAGCATCCTCGACACCGTTCTCCAGGAAGGTGCCCCGGCCCTCGCCGCGACCATGCTGGCCGTGCTGATCGGCTCGTGGCTCGGGAAACTGATGGAGGAGACCGGCATCGCGGGCACCCTGGTCCGCAAGATCGTCGAGTTCGGCGGCGACCGCCCGACCGTCGTCGCCCTGGGTGTGCTCACGGTCTCGGCCCTCGTCGGCACCGTCACCGGCTCCGCGCCCGCGGCGATGATGGCGGGCATCATCGGCATCCCCGCGATGATCGCGGTAGGCGTCCCGAAGACCACCGCCGCCGGCACGATCCTGATGGGCATCGCCGCCGGCATGCCCTTCGAGCTGCCCGTCTGGCAGTTCTTCTCCACCGCGCTGGAACTGCCCGTCGACACGGTGAAGGGTTTCATGCTCAAGCTGTTCCCGTTCGCGGCCTTCTTCGCGGTGCTGTTCGTGCTCGTGGAGTCCCGCCGCAAGGGCGTCGAACACGCCTGGTCGCTCGCGTCGGCAGCCGAGCGCGACGGCGGCGGAAGCCCGCGGGAGCGGCGGCGCGCCCGCGCCCGCCGGATGGGCGACGCCCCCTGGTACGCGCTGCTCGCCCCCCTCGTGCCACTGGTCCTCGCGCTCGGCTTCGACGTGGCCATCATCCCGTCGATGCTCGCAGGTGTGCTGTGGGCCCTGCTGACCACGACCCGGCCGGGGCACCTCAACAAGCGCCTCCTGCGCACCCTTTACGGAGGCTTCGAGATAGCCGCTCCTCCCATCGCGCTCTTCGTCGCGATCGGCGTACTGCTCGCCGCGGTGAAACTTCCCGGTGCGGTGGAGGCCCTGAACCCGCTCGTCGAAGCCGTCGCGCCGGGCAACCCCGTCGTCTTCGTGCTGGTGTTCACGCTGCTGGTGCCGCTGTGCCTGTACCGCGGGCCGCTCAACGTCTACGGCCTCGGCGCGGGCATCGCCGGCGTCCTCATCGCCGCAGGCATCTACCCGGCCGTGGCCGTGCTCGGCCTGACCGCCTCCTACAACCAGGTGTTCGGCGTCAGCGACCCGACGAGCACCCAGACCGTGTGGGCGGCGCAGTACTCCGGCGTCGGCCCCCAGCAGGTGATGCTGCGCACCCTGCCCTACGTGTGGTGCGTCGCCCTCGGCGGTCTGGTCGTCACCGCCGCCACCCAACTGTGAGCCGCACACGATCCGTACCCCCGCCCCCCGTCCGTAGGAGCCGTGACCCCATGACGTTCGACCGCCGCACCTTCCTGCGCACCGCCACCGCCGGCGGCGCCGTGTTCGCCTTCGGCGCGCAGGGCGCCGGCCAGGCCGCCGCCGCCCCCGGCGGCTTCCCCGACTACCGCCACGTCCGCACCCTGCTCACCGCCGGACAGCTCTCCTACAACCCCACCGGGGAGATCATCTTCCCGTGCGTGCGCGGGGTCTACGACAAGCTGAGCGCCCCGCTCGGCCGGTACTACCTGTACTACGCCCCGCACGACGCGCCGGGCGGCATCTGCCTCGCCCACGGGGACTCCCTGGAGGGCCCGTTCACGGAGTACCCGGGCAACCCGATCGTGAGCAACACCTGGTCCCCGCACTACAAGGTCAGCCACGTCTCTTCACCGCACGTGCTGTGGAACGCCGACGTCCGTGAGCTGTGGCTGTACTTCCACGGCGAGAACACCACCACCCGCCTCGCCCGCTCCAAGGACGGCGTGCACTTCACCTACGACAAGACGGTCCTCAGCACGTCGATGATGCCGGCGGGCACCACCGAGACCTCCTACGCCCGGGTCTTCCGGCACGATCTGCCCGCGCGCGGCGCCCGCTACGTGATGCTGTTCATGTGGAACACCACCGCCGACCACCGGGACATCGGCTGGGGCTGGTCACCCGACGGGCGCACCTGGGAGTTCTCCGACCGGCCCCTGATCGACCACGCCGCGGTCGGCGCGGTGAACGTCGGCGGACCGCACCTGCTCACCCGCGGCGGCAGCGCGTACGTCGTCTACAACACCGACAAGGGCAGCGGCGGCGACATCCTGATCACCGAGGTGGGCAGCGATTTCTCCCGCCGCGACCACCTCGGCGTGTTTTACGCCTCGGGCGGCGCGGCGCCGGAGAACGGACGCGCGGCCTCGCCGTCGTTCGGCACCGACGGCGGCGTGCCGTACATGGTGTACGAGGCGGGGGAGCGGCTGTCGGGCGCCATCGCCCTGGCCCGCGCCACGACGTCCTGACCGGCCCGACCGTCCTGACCGGCCCGACCGGCGGGCCGGGACGGCGCCGGCATGCCGTTGCGAAGGGCCCTTCCCGTGCGGGTCGGAGATCACGACGACGGCGGGACGGGCCCCTCTCTGCGGTGCCGTGCGCGTCGCATGTCCACTCGTGTGCCGCGCATCGGAATCCCCTCGTCGGCCAGCAGCCGAGGCGCCTGACCCTGGTGGCACGTCGCGGGCGTCCCGTCGGCGTGGACCACGCGCCACCAGGGCACGCCTTCGTCGAGCAGACTCATCGCACGCCCCACCTGCCGGGGGCTCGTTCCGATCCGTTCCGCGATGGCGCCGTAGGAAGCGACGCTGCCTGCCGGGATGGCTGCGACCTCCGCGCGGACCTCCGCGACGATGTCCGTACTCATCTCACGCACCCCGGGGCGCAGGGTAGGTGATGCGGCCATGGTGAACGTCCGCGTTCTCTTTACCCGCCACGCGGTGTTGACGCTCTCGACGCCCTTCGGGGTGTGACGCCTGCCGCCCAGCTCCCGGATCCACCGATAGTGGATGTCCGGTGGGAGATTCCGGCGTCGAGTCGTGCCGTGGCTTCGTCGGCGACGGGCTTCAGGGCATCCAGGCCGGTGAGGGTGACCATCGTGCCCGGGTCGAGGGCCTGGACGAGTGTGTGGTCGCCGTCGCGGCGGACGACGACGTTGCACGGCAGGAGCAGACCGATGGAACGGTCGGCCTCCAGGGCCTGGTGGGCGAGCGGCGGGCTGCAGGCGCCCAGGATGAGGTAGTCCTCCATGTCGTGGCCGAGCTTGGCCCTCAGTGTGGCCCGGACGTCGATCTCGGTGAGGATGCCGAACCCCTGGTCGGCCAGGGCTTGGCGGACGGCGGCGGTGGCGGTGTCGAAGTCGGCCTCGGCCATGCGGACGGTGCGGTCGTAGGACACAGTGCGCTGCTCCTTCGGTGAAACGTCGACTCCTTGACAGCCCCACCGGGTACCCGCCGCAGCAGGCGCAATGCCGCAGCGGGCGGTGGCGGACACGCACCCAGGAATACCCCCTGGGGTACCCCTGTTAAGGTAGGTGTCGAATACCCCCCGGGGTACATAGTCTCTTGTGGAGGAGCCGTAGCCGTGTTCTTCGTGGACACCCTCGAGTTCGAGGGCCTGGGCAACCGCAGCTACCTGGCCGGCGGAGCCGCTGCCGCGGTGGTCATCGATCCGCCGCGCGACATCGACCAGGTGATCGCCGCCGCCGCCAGGCGCGGGGTACGCATCGCGTACGTGGCGGAGACCCACGTGCACAACGACTACGTCACCGGTGGTCTGGAGCTGGCCCGTGTCGCCGGCGCCGCCTATCTGGTACCGGCTGCGGCGCACGTCTCCTTCGCCCGCACCCCGGTCGCCGACGGCGACACCGAGGACGTGGACGCGGGCCTGGTCCTGCGTGCGATCGCCACGCCCGGTCACACCCCGCACCACACCTCCTACGTCCTGGAGGAGGACGGACGCGGTGTGGCCGCGTTCACCGGCGGATCGCTGCTGATCGGCACGGTGGGCCGCCCCGACCTGGTGGAGCCCCGGCTGACCGAGCAGCTGGCCCGGGCCCAGCACGCCTCCGCCCACCGGCTGGCCGCCGAGCTGGACGACGACGTGCCGGTGCTGCCCACCCACGGGTTCGGCAGCTTCTGCTCCTCCGCCCAGGCCGACGGGGACGCGAGCACGATCGGCAAGGAACGCACCAGCAACGGCGCGTTCACCCTGGACGTGGACACCTTCGTACAGCGAATGCTCGCCGGGCTGGAGGACGTGCCCGCCTACTACGCGCACATGGGACCGGCCAACGCCGCGGGCCCCGCCCCCGTCGACCTGACCCCGCCCGGGCGAGCGGACGCAGGCGAGATCTCGTCCCGGCTGGCCGCCGGCGAGTGGGTCGTGGACCTGCGCAGCCGCATGGCCTTCGCCGAGGGGCATGTGGCCGGGTCGTTCAATTTCGAGGGCGAGGGCAAGCTCGCCACCTACCTGGCCTGGCTGATCCCTTGGGGCAAGCCCGTCACCCTGCTGGCCGAGACCCCCGAGCAGGTCGCCGACGCGCAGCGGGAGCTGGCGCGGGTGGGCATCGACCGCCCGGCCGCCGCCGCCACCGGCGACCCGGCCGGCTGGGTCCGGCAAGGCGAGCACCTCGTCTCCTTCCCGCGGGCCCGCTTCGCCGACCTCGCCGACGCCCGCCGACGCGGCGACGACGTGGTCGTCCTGGACGTGCGCCGGGACTCGGAGCGCGCGGGCGGCCACATCGACGGCTCGGTCCACATCCCGGTCCACGCACTGCACGGGCGCATCGGCGAGGTGCCGGACGGCACGGTGTGGGTGCACTGCGCGGGCGGAATGCGCGCGGCGATCGCCGCCTCCCTGCTGGATGCCGCCGGCCGCGATGTGGTCGCCGTCGACGACGGCTTCGACTCCGCGACGGAAGCCGGACTGTCCCTGATCTCCGGCTGATCCCGGCCGCTACCCCTCGCATGGAAGCACAAGGAAGGAAGCACGTGATGCCCCTCACTGTCCGGAACGGGCACCGGGTCACGGTCGACGAAGCACGCAGCCGTACCCACGGCGAACAGGCCGACGCGGTCCTGCTGGACGTCCGCGAAGAGCCCGAGTGGACCGCGGGGCACGCCCCGGGCGCCGTCCACGTGCCGCTGACGGAACTCCTCCTCGGCACCACGCTGCCGGCCGAGGCGCAGGGCCGTCCGCTGGTGGTGATCTGCCGCAGCGGTCGCCGCTCCTCACAGGCCGCGCGTCTTCTCGCCGAACGCGGAGCGCGGGCGGTGGACGTCGAGGGCGGCATGAACGCGTGGGCCGCCGCCGGGCACCCGGTCGTCGACGAACGCGGGAACAACGGCCGAACAGCGTGACCGTACTCGTCCTCGCCCTCATCGCCGGGGCCGTCATCGGTCTCGCCCTCGGAGCGCTCGGCGGCGGCGGCAGCGTCCTGGCCGTGCCTGCACTGATCTACCTGCTCGGCTTCACTCCGGCCGCCGCCACCACCGCCAGCCTGATCATCGTCGCCGCCACCTCCGCCACGGCCCTGTACGCCCACACCCGCGACGGAAACGTGGCATGGAAGACGGGGGCGCTGTTCGCCGCGGCGGGCATCGTCCCCGCCTTCCTCGCCGGCGCTGCCGCCGGACGCCTGCCCGAAGCGGTACTGACGGCGGCCTTCGCGGTCGTCGCCACGCTGGCGGCCCTGCGTATGCTGCGGCCCTCCCCGTCCCTGCCGCCGGACCGGATCCGTCCCGGCAAGGCGGCCGGCGCCGGTGCCGGACTCGGCGCCGTGACAGGCTTCCTGGGGGTCGGAGGGGGATTCCTCGCCGTGCCCGCACTGGTGAGTGTCCTGGGACTGGCCATGCGCCGGGCGGTGGGCACCAGCCTGCTCGTCATCACCGTGAACTCACTCGCCGCGCTTGCCGCTCGCACCGGCACCACCGGCGGGCTCCACTGGGAGATCATCGGCCCCTTCACCGGCGCGGCGATCCTCGGCGCCTGGGACGGCAAACGGCTCGCGACGAAGCTCTCCGGCGCCACCCTTCAGAAAACCTTCGCCGGCGTCCTGCTGGCGGTGGCGGCCTTCATGCTCGTCGACGTCATCGTCTGAACGCCAGTGCCGCCAACGGCTGGACCAGGGACCAGGACACCTTCTCCAGCCCCTCGCGCATCTCAAGGCCGCCTTCGGGCCGGCTCCCCTGAGATCAAGCCCACCACACTCCGACACGCAAGGATGACATCTGCCATGACCACACCCACGTCCCTCGCCACCGACGAGGCACGCACGCGCCTGCACGAACTGACCGTCATCGACGTGCGAACCCCGGGCGAATACGCCGGCGGTCATCTCCCCGGCGCGCTCAACATCCCCCTCGACCAGATCCGGCGCGCCCTGCCCGACATCCGTCACGCCGCCGGACACGGCGACGTCCTGGTCGTCTGCGCCTCGGGCGCCCGCTCCGAGAACGCCTGCAAGATCCTGGCGGAGAACGGTGTCACCGCCGCCACCCTGTCGGGAGGCACCGGCGCCTGGGCGGCCGACGGCCACGAACTCCACCACCCCCAGGGCTCGTCCCGTACCTCCTGGGGAATGGAGCGGCAGGTGCGGCTCACCGCAGGAGTGATCGTGCTGCTCGGCCTGCTGCTGGGGCTCGTCGTACACCCGGCCTTCCAGCTCCTCTCCGCGGGCATCGCGGCCGGCCTGGTCTTCTCCGCCCTGACCAACACCTGCGGCATGGCCGCCCTGCTCGCCAGGCTCCCCCACAACCGTCCCCGGGCGGCCGACCTCGACAAGACGTTGGCCGCGCTGCGCAACCGCTGAACACGACGAAGGGGAGGGACCCGGCTCCGGGTCCCTCCCCTTCCGCATGCCGCAGCATGGGCTCACCCGCCGTGAACGGGCGGATGAGCCGGTACCGCGGGCACCGGCTCAGGCCAGGGACAGGAACAGCTTCTCCAGCCGCGTACGCATCTGCTCCCGGTCACCGGAAGCGGCCATGTCCGCATCGGTCAGACAGTGCTGCAGCCCTGTGGCGATGATCGCGAAACCGGCCTTGTCCAAGGCCCTGGACGCCGCCGCGAGCTGGGTGACGACGTCCTCGCAGTCACGTCCGTCCTCGATCATCTTGATGACACCCGCGATCTGACCCTGCGCCCGGCGCAGCCGGTTGAGCGCCGTCTTGAGTTCCTCAGCCGCCATCGCCAGCTCCACAACCCACACTCCTTCGAGATACCCCGTTGGGTATCGTATCGAAGGTGTTAACCCCGACCGGGCGAAGGAAAATCCCCCTTCGCCGAAGTGTCGCTGCCCTCCCTGCCGATCAGCCGGGTCACTCCGTGCCGCGGACGACGGTGACGGGGCAGTGGGCGTGGTGCAGCAGCGCCTGGCTGACCGATCCCAGGAGCAGGCCGGTGAAGCCGCCGTTGCCCCGGGCTCCGGCCACCACCACTTGGGCCTCCCGGCTGGCGTCGATCAGCGCGGTGCGGATCCGCGACCGCACCAGGCGCCGTTCCACGGTGACCTGCGGGTAGGTCTTCTGCCCGCCGGTGACGGCCCGGTCGAGAAGCCGCTGCTCGGCCTCCCGCAGCCGGTCGGCGTCCGCCACCACCGCGGCCAGCGGATCGCCGGGTCCCTCGTAGGCGCGTGCGCTCCAGGAGTTCCACACGTGCAGCGCCACCAGCGGGGCACCGCGCAGCGCGGCCTCGGCGAACGCGAAGTCCACCGCCCGCTCCCCGGCAGGGGACCCGTCCACGGCGCACAGCACGGGGCCGGCCGGGTCCGGACGGCCGCGCACCACCATGAGCGGGCCGTGGCCGTGCGCGGCCAGATGCACGGCCGTCGAGCCGAGCAGCAGCCCGGAGAAGCCCGTCAGGCCGCGACTGCCGACCACGGTCAGCGCGGCTGATCGCGACTCGATCCGCAGGACCTCTATCGCGTCACCGGTCACCACCGAGCGAGTGATCTCGAGGCCCGGCGCGACCGCGTGCGCCCGCTCTTCGGCGCGGGCCGGCAGCCCGTGCACCATCGCCTCCAGGCCGTGATCGGCCGGGCTCCATGGTGCCGCGCCGGGCGGCAGGTGTGCGGACGGGCTGCCGATGGCGTGGACGATGCGCAGCGATGTGCCGCGCAGGTGTGCCTCGCGGGCCGCGACGTCGACCGCGGTGAGACTGGACGCCGAACCGTCCACCCCTACGATCACCGGATCACTCACTGGACTCTCCCTCCGGGACAGGCCGCGGAAGTGCGGCGCGTCGGTTCCACCCTCCCGGCACGCGATCACCCCGGCCAGGGCCGACCGGCCCGGAACCGGCCCACTGGGCCCTGTCCTGGCACGCTGAGCGGGCCGGGACGGCCTCGCGCGGTCGGGTCTTCCGCGTCGGGCCTCCACCGCTGTCGGACTCGACGCCGACCGTCCACACCGACGACCACCATCCGGCCGTCGGCTGCGGTCGATGCGGCGTCTCCCGGACGAGGTCGCGTTGCCGGCGCCTCGGAACCGTCCGGCCGCTCCGCCGGGCCGAACCGCACTGGTCGCCTGAGCGGCGCGGTGTTGTCATGGGTGGGGAGACGGCGGGTACGGGTCGACGCATCGCACGTGGTCCGCGCGGGCGGTCCGGCCACAGCCGCTCGTCGTGATGCGGACGAGGAGACTGACGTCATGCTGCACCGCCACACCGTCGGAGACGTGATGACCGAGGAGGTCGTCACCCTTCGCCCCACCACACCGCTCCACGAGGCAGCCGCCCTGCTGGACGCGAACGACATCGTCGCGGCACCGGTCGTCGACGACGCGGGCGATCTCGTCGGCGTCGTGTCCGCGTCCGACGTGCTGCGGCACGAGACCGGCACGCCTGATCCGCAAGGGCGGGGCGGTACCGGCGAGCACGTCTGGAGCAAGGCCCGGGCACAGACCGCGGGCGAACTCATGAGCAGCCCCGTCTTCACCGCCCGCGCCGACTGGACGATCCCCCGGGCCGCGCGGGAACTGCGCAGGCGGCACGTGAAGCAGCTGCCGGTGGTCGACACCGACGGGCTCCTCACCGGCATCGTCACCCGCAGCGACCTCCTCGACGTCTTCATCCGCCCGGACGCCGAGATCCGCGGTCAGGTGGAGCAGGACATCCTGGGGCGCATGCTCGGCCTGGACGAGGGCAGCGTCACCGTCGAAGCCCGGGACGGTGTCGTCACCCTTCGAGGACAGGTGCCGCAGACGCGTCTCGTCCCGGTGATCGTCGGCCTGTGCCAGGGCCTCGAAGGGGTCGTCGACGTGGACGCCCACCTTTCCGGGGGCCGGGCCGACTAGGGACGCCGACGACAGGGCGGGGTCACCGCCGGCCAGAGATCCTCTCCGGTGCCGCTCACTCGGGCGTTCGACGGGAGTGTGCCGGGTATGTGCGAGGGCGGCCGTGGCGGCGACGAACCATGGAGCTCGCCACCGCGGCCAGGCCCAGGCAGAAGAGGAGGCCGAGGGCCAGCCCTGCGCAGAAGACGGCCAGCGTGTTCATGGTCGCGATGTCCTGGCCGAGTACGGACACGGTGTACTGAGGGCCACCGGAGAGGTTGCCGGCGATCACCAGGCCGGTGAAGGCCCCTACGGCTCCGGCGAGGAGCAGTCCGAGTATGAGCATCCGGGTCATCTCCTCGTAGGGAGTGTTCCGTCGGTACGAAACTCGGGTGGACCGGGTACCCGCGGTACCGTGCGGTCATACACGGGGGTGGCGCGGACGGGACCCAGGTGTCGCACCTTCCTTCCCCGGCTGCCCGGCCCCGGCCGTCCCCGGCTCGTCCGACCGTCTCCGCCGACGGGGATGCACGCACCGGCTGCGCGGTGCCCCGGCGTGTGCGTGTACGCGCCGACCGGGAAGCGCACCCACACCGGGTGAGTGGCAGGCAGCCGTCCGCTTTCCGCCTCAGCAGCCCGGGGCGACCGCGCCCTTCCCGGGCCGTCCTTCACGGGGCGAGGGAGAAGTAGCTCTCCTCCTCCTGGGCGAAATGCAGGCGTAGCACGGTGTTCAGGCCGTAGAGACAGGAGCGCAGGTCGTCGAGTTGTTCGGGGGAGAGGCCGCCGTTCGCGTGGGCCAGCCGGACGTGGGTGGCGACGCGGCGGGAGAGGCGTTCGATCTCGGTGTGGGCGCGGCTCATGGTGGCGGTGGCCTCGGGGCCGCCGAGTGTCGGCGCGAGGGCGGGATACAGCTCGTGCTCCTCGGCGTACTCGTGCGGGAGCAGCCGCTGCGTCAGGAGCCGTTGGGTCTCCTCGACGGCCGCCAGGGCCTCGGGGCCGGGACTGTCGGACAGGCGGTCGGCGGCGTCGCGTACGGATTCGAGGACGTCCTGCAGGTCGTCGTGCTCGGCGGCGAAGCGGCGCACGAGTGCCTCGGCGGCGGGGGTCAGGGCCGGCCGCGCGGCCGGCCCTCCGCTCAGGGCACGCAGGGCGTTGAGGATGACGGCGACGTCGATGCCCTCCTGGAGCAGGGCGCCGACCGCGGGCGGGAGCAGGCCGAAGGCGGCCACGGCCATGGCGGCCAGGGAGAGCAGCATCCCGCCGAGAGCGCTCTGCACCGCGATGCGCCGGGCGCGCTGGGCGATGACGACGGCGTCGGCCAGACGGTCGAGGCGATCGGTGGTCAGAACGATGTCGGCGGCCTCGGAGGAGGCGGTGGAGCCGTGAGCGCCCATGGCGACGCCGACGTCGGACGCGGCGAGCGCGGGGGCGTCGTTGACCCCGTCGCCGACCATGACGGTGACGGCGCGTTCCCGTTCGGCACGCACGACGGCGACCTTCCCGGCCGGATCGAGTTCGGCGCGCACGTCGTCCAGACCGAGGACGGCGGCCACCTCACGGGCGGACGCGGCCCGGTCGCCGGTGAGCATCAGCAGACGTTCGATGCCCGCCGTGCGCAGGTCGCGCAGGGTGCGCGGCGCGTCGTGGCGGACGGGGTCGCGCAAAAGGACGGCCCCGGCGAGGACTCCGTCGACGGTGAGCCAGGCGACGGCCGCTCCGTCGAGGAGGGCGCGGTTGTCGACCGCCCCGGCCCAGGCCGGCTGCGCGTCCGCGGAATCCGTACGGCCGATGAAGACCCGGTGCCCGTCCACGGTGCCGGTGGCGCCCCGGCCCGCTTCCTCTGTGACGCCGGACGGGACCGACAGCGCCAGTCCTCGCTCCACGGCCGCGTCGACGATGGCCCGGGCCAGCACGTGCGGCGAGTACTGGTCGAGCGAGGCCGCCAGCCGGAGCACCTCGGTGGGGCGGGTGTCGGGAGCGGCGGCTACGTCGACGACGCGGGGGCGCCCTCCGGTGAGGGTGCCGGTCTTGTCCAGCAGCAGGGTGCGGGCCCGGCCGAGATTCTCCAGCGCGCCGCCGTCACGGATGACGACGCCGAGTCGTGACGCCCGGGACAGGCCGGAGACGACGGCGACCGGGGCCGCCAGGAGCAGCGGGCAGGGAGTGGCGACCACCAGGACGGCGACCGCGCGCACCGCGGAGCCGCTGGCCAGCCAGGCCAGCCCCGCGACGGCGAGCGACAGGGGCAGGAACCAGGCGGCGTAACGGTCCGCCAGGCGCACGACGGGCGCGGACTCGGCGCCTGCCTGCCGTGCCAGCCGCACGATCCCGGCATAGGTGCTGTCCTCCTCGGTGGCCGTGGCCCGCAGATCGAACGCGTCCGACGCGTTGACCGCCCCGCTGCGCACCGTCTCGCCCTGGGCCCGCTCGACCTGGGCGGACTCACCGGTGAGCACCGATTCGTCGAGGACGGCGGCGGCACTTTCCACCCGTCCGTCGACCGGGACCACCTCTCCCGGACCGACGACGAGGAGATCACCGGCGACGACGTCGGCCAGCGGGACCGTGGCCACGTCGGTGCCGGTGCGGCGGCGCGCGGAACGCGGCGCGTGTTCCAGCAGGGCACGCAGATCGCGGGAGGCCCGCCGCTGGGCCGCGGCCTCCAGGGTGCGCCCGGTGGCGAGCATGAACCCGATCAGGGCACCGGCCAGGTATTCGTGGACGGCCAGGGTGCCGCCCAGGGCGAGCACGGCGATGAGATCCACTCCCGCGTGCCCGCGACGCAGAGCGGCGAGCACCCAGACCACCGCGGGGACGATCGCGGAAACGGTGCCCAGGGCCCACAGGAGGTCCGACAGGGGTGCGGCACCGGCGAGCCGGGCGATGCCCCCGGCGGCCAGCGCCGCCGTGGTGACGGCGAGCAGAACGAGCTCGAGCCCCGGCCGCACGGCCGCCGGCATCGGGCGGCGCAGCCATGCGGTGAACGTACTTCGGGTCATCGCGTACCTCGGTCCGTCCGGCATGGAGGCTGGACTCTTTCCATGACACCGCAGCGCCGGGGATGGTGCCAGGGATGCCCGGTGCCGTGGCGAGGGCCCGCGGGGCGTCGCGCACGCGTCCGGTCGTCCGCGGTCCGGTGTGCGGGGCAGGCTGCGACGGCCCGACGAGTGGCCGCGCGGGTGGCCGGGCAACCGTCCGGTCCGATCCGGTCGCGCCGTGCGGTGGGGTGCCGACCGTGGCACGTTGGATACAGCGGCATTCCGAGGAGAGGGCAGCGGTCATGCGAGCTCACCTTGGCGACCGGCTCGTCGTGGAGAGCCCGGCGACCGGCGTCGTCAGGCGCGACGGCGAGATCGTCGGACTGCA
Source organism: Streptomyces althioticus (assembly GCA_014649355.1). GTDB lineage: Bacteria > Actinomycetota > Actinomycetes > Streptomycetales > Streptomycetaceae > Streptomyces > Streptomyces althioticus. The sequence continues at coordinate 192,961 of BMSW01000002.1, read as the reverse complement.
CCACGACGACGGAACGCCTCCCTACGACGTGCGCTGGTCCGACACGGACGACATCACCCTCGTGTTCCCGGGCCCCGACGCGCACATCCAGCACCTCGACGCCGAGCACGGACAGGCCGATACCGCTGACGTGCCCGCCCCGCCGGCCGCGACCGGCCCGGTGCCGGAGGAACCGAATCCGGGCGACATCGGCCGGCGCGTGGCCGTCGAACGCCGCAGGCAGGGACTGAGCCGGGAGGAGACGGCGCGCCGGGCCCGCATCTCCCCGCGGTACCTGGCGTACCTGGAGGAACAATCGGCCGACCCGAGCACGGCGACCCTCCTGGCGCTGGCCGCCGCACTGGGCACCACCGTCACTGCGCTGCGCGGAGCGGGTGTCGATCTGCCACCCGGGCAGGGGCACGCCCTGCTGCGTCCGCAGTTGCGGGACCTCGGCCCGGAGGAATGCCGACGCCTGCTGTCCACCCATGGCGTCGGGCGTATCGCCGTGACGGCGTCCGGCGGACATCCCGCGGTCGTCCCGGTCAACTACGAGGTCGTGGACGACGAGATCGTCTTCCGTACCAAGCCCGGCTCCGTGCCGGCGGCCGCGGCCGGCACCGAGGTCGCCTTCGAGGTCGACCACGTCGACGAAGCGCTGAGCCGCGGGTGGAGCGTCCTCGCCGTCGGTCCCGCGAGCGTCGTCACCGAACCCGGCACCGTGCGTGAACTCACCCGGCGCGCCCACACAGAACCGTGGGCGGGCGGTACGCGGGATGTCTGGGTGGCGATCCGGCCCACGCGCGTCACGGGCAAGCGCATCACTCCCGCCGACCGGTAGGCGCCCACGAGCACCGGTCCGGGAGAGGTGGCCACGGTGTCCAGGACGCCCCGGCAACCGGGCGGCGGAGCGGGACCCCGGACACCTGGTGCCCGGCCGAGCCGGGGACGAATCCCGGTCGGTCGGTCAGAGCGGACGGTTACGGTCGTGATCGCTCTCGGCGCCCGGTGACGAGGCAGGCCGCCAGTTCCGTACCCACCCGAGCACCTCCGGGCGGTCCAGGGCCGGTACCCAGGCATCCGCATGCCCGGTGTTCCCGCCGTCGGGCAGCGGTCCCACGCCGAGGATCCGCAGACCGGCACGCCAAGCCGACTCGATGCCTGTGAGGGAGTCCTCGACGGCCAGGGCGGTTTCCGGGCGGGCTCCGCACAGACGTGCCGCCGTGGTGTACACGTCCGGCCATGGTTTCGGCCGTACCGCCTGCGGTCGCCCGGCGTCCTTCCCGGGATCGCGCCCGCCGCGATCCCCCGGCGGCACCTCGGGCACGACGATGTGGTGGAAGTGGCGGCGCAGCCCGGCGCGGCCGAGGCTCTCCTCCACCACTTCGAGCGGGCAGTTGCTGGCCACGGCCAGCGGCAGCCGCCCGGACAGGAGGCGCACCATTTCACTTGCACCCGGCATCGTGAGCGGGTCCTCCGCCACGAGAGACATGAACTGTGCGAGGAGCGCCGTGGTGAGGTCCGCCGCCAGCTCGGGTTTGTTGGTCTCCTCGGCCATCAGGCGGCCGCAGTCGACGTAGTGCACGCCTTTGGCGCGTTCGGCGAAGCCCGGCGGAGGCAGGAGACCGAACTCACGGAAAGCGCGGTTCCGCGCGTCCTGCCAATGCCGTTCGGTGTCCATCAGCGTGCCGTCGCAGTCGAAGACAACGGCCTCGGGTGACCAGTTCGACAGGGTTCGAAGGGGTGGCGTCATGGTGGCCTCCTGGACGAGAGGGCGGGAGTGGGCACACGAGTCGCGGGAGCGCGCGACTACGTGGGTGAGGCGGCGGAGGCCACGCGACGACGGGGCGCGAGGAGGACCGATGCGCTTCGGGAAATCACCGGCCAGGACGACTCGTATTTCGGGGCATCAGCCGCAAAGGTAAAACATTGCAACGGCTACGATATTTACCTCTCGAAAAGCGGCGCAATCACCGTTTCGAGTACTCGCCCCGCGGGCGATCAGGGTGTAAGCGCCTGCCCCGGCCCGCCACTCACACGCTGTTCGTGCAGCGTCATCCCCACTGCGGGCAAAGCGAGTTGCGGCATATGCGTACGGCGAGAACCACGCCTCGGTATGCGACGGAAAAGAGAATGAGCGAACCAGGAGCGGCATCCCGGAAGGCAATATCCACTCTTTGGTGTTCAGATTCGAAAGAAATACCGCAATCGCTGCGTGAGACTGACAGTTCATCGCTCCAGGCGTACGCGGGCGCACTACATTGTGGGCCGTTCACTACGGAGCCGAACGAGGTGCGCGAGATCTTGCAGGAACGGGCCAGAGCAACCCGCAGATCACTCCTGGAGGCAGCCGCCTGCCTCTTCGCCCAGCAGGGCTACGCAGGCACGAGCGTCAACGACATAAGCGCCCGGTCGGGACGGACCAGCGGATCCGTGTACTTCCATTACGCCAGCAAGGAAGGCATCGCCCAGGCGGTCGTCCGGGACGGCTTCGCGACCTGGCCGAGCCTCGTATCCCGGTACGACGACCCGAGCGTGCCGCCCCTGGAGCGCCTCGTCGCACTGAGCTACGACGTCGCCCGCGCTCTCGCCGAGGACTCCCTGACCCGTGCGGGTGCCCGCCTCTGGGCCGAGCGCCACACCATCAACGTGGATCTTCCCGACCCCTTCGTCCTCTGGACGGCCGCGGCCACACGCCTGCTCGCCCAGGCCCGGGCCGAGGGGTCCCTGCCCGCCGGTGTCCGCCCGGCCGCCACCGCCCGCACCCTGGTCCGGGCCTTCTACGGGTTCTGCACCCTGACGGAGGCACTGGAGGGTTCCCACGCGCTCACCGGCCGCCTCTCCGACTGGTGGCAGTTGACGCTGCCCGCCCTCCAACGGGACGTCCGGTCCGGTCAGGTCCCGACGCGCCCGGCAGCCGCCACGCCGTCCGTCGACAACCGCCCGCCCCCGGGGGCGCCTGCTACCAGCGACCGAAAGCCGGCCGTCCGAGCTGTGGAACACCAGTCGAACCGCCCCCCGGCCGGCCCCGCCGGCTCGGTCGGCGACCGGGGCCCGGCGGGGTGCGGCCGAACGTGACGCCGCCGTGCGGCGGCAGGTGACGCGGCCCGGTCATGAGCGCCGAAACACCGGGTTCCGCCCCCCATGGGTCCTCTGTCCGGTGCCGGGAGTCTTCTGGCCGCCCGGCGTCGCGGCATCCCGCACCGTGACGCCCCGGCCACCGCGGACGAGTCACGTCATCAACCCGACGTGCGGATGCTCGGGCTCCGCCGGGCAGGCGAACGGGTCCTGCCGGTAGCCGCTGCCCCTCTGCACCCCGGTCGCGTTGCAGCCGCGGTGGCCGGGGCGCGGTCCCGGCTGCTGTGAGGCGTCTCACCTGCACGTCGGTCCGTCACTCGCGGGTAGGGACGGGCTGCGTATGCGTTCCGTCAAGATGCTCCGCGATGCCGTCAGGGAGCCGTCAACGCCTGCCGCGATCAGACCGCGGAGGCGTTTTCCTCTTGTTGTCCGTTCCGTTCGACCGACTTCAGGAGTGCGCGATGGCCGATCTGGCCTTCGTCGTCACCGCGCTCGCGGGTTTCGCGCTGGTGGCCTTCACCGCCAAGGGGGTGACGAAGCTGTGACCGCCGAGAACGTCGTCGGCCTGGTCGTGGCCGTCACCCTGCTGGGCTATCTCGTATTCGCTCTGCTCTTCCCGGAGAGGTTCTGAGCCACAGCATGGGTCCCGTAACCGCCGGCGTGCTTCAACTGCTCGCCTTGACCGGCGCTCTGGCGCTCGTCCACATCCCCCTCGGCACCTATATGGCCAGGGTCTACTCCTCCCAGCGGCACCTGCGCGTCGAGAGGTGGATCTACAAGGGCATCGGCGCCGACCCGGACACGGAGATGCGCTGGCCCGCGTATCTGCGCGGTGTCCTCGTCTTCTCCCTGGCCGGCGTCCTCCTCCTCTACGCCCTCCAGAGGCTCCAGGGTGTTCTGCCCGGCTCGCTCGGTTTCGCCTCGATCGATCCCGACCAGGCGTTCAACACGGCCGTGTCGTTCGTGACGAACACGAACTGGCAGTCGTACTACGGCGAGCAGGCCATGGGCCACGTCGTGCAGACCGCCGGTCTGGCCGTGCAGAACTTCGTCTCCGCGGCCGTCGGCATGGCCGTCGCGGTGGCACTGGTGCGTGGCTTCGCAGGGTCGCGCTCCGGTGAGCTGGGCAACTTCTGGGCCGACCTGGTGCGTGGTGTCGTGCGCATCCTGGTGCCGCTGGCGTTCGTCGCCGCGATCGTGCTGGTCGCCTGCGGCGTCATCCAGAACTTCTCCGGCGTCCACACGGTCGGCCAGTTCACGGGCGGCTCGCAGGAGTGGAACGGAGGCGCGGTCGCCTCGCAGGAAGCCATCAAGGAACTCGGCACCAACGGCGGTGGCTACTTCAACGCCAACTCCGCCCACCCCTTCGAGAACCCCACCCCGTTCTCCAACCTGTTCGAGATCTTCCTGATCCTGGTCATCCCGTTCGCCCTGACCCGCACCTTCGGCGTCATGGTGGGCTCGGTGAGGCAGGGATACGCGATCCTCGCCGCGATGGGCACGATCTGGCTGGGATTCGTCTCGCTGATGATGTGGGCCGAGTTCTCCCACCAGGGCCCCGCGTTCGAGCTGGCGAACGGGGCGATGGAGGGCAAGGAGGTCCGGTTCGGGATCGGTGGATCGTCCCTCTTCGCGGTGTCGACCACGCTCACGTCCACCGGCGCGGTGGACTCCTTCCACTCCTCCTTCACCGGCCTGGGGGGCGGCATCACCCTGCTCGGCATGATGCTGGGCGAGATCGCGCCCGGCGGTGTGGGCTCCGGCCTCTACGGCATGCTGGTCATGGCGGTCATCGCGGTGTTCATCGCCGGCCTGATGGTCGGCCGCACGCCCGAATACCTGGGCAAGAAGATCGGCACCCGCGAGATCAAGCAGGCGGCCCTGTACATCCTGGTCACCCCGGCACTCGTGCTGGTCCTCACCGCCGCGGCCATGGCCCTGCCCACCCCTGGCCACTCGATGACCAACAGCGGCGCGCACGGGTTCTCCGAGATCCTGTACGCCTACACGTCGGCCTCCAACAACAACGGTTCGGCCTTCGCCAGCCTGAACGCGGACACCCAGTGGTTCAACACCACCCTCGGCATCGCGATGCTGCTCGGCCGCTTCGTGCCGATGATCTTCGTCCTCGCGCTGGCCGGCTCGCTGGCCCGGCAGACGCCGGTACCGGTCACCGCGGGCACGCTGCGTACCGGGAAGCCGCTGTTCGCCGGGCTGCTGGTGGGCGCCGTCCTGATCATCACCGGCCTCACGTACTTCCCCGCTCTCGCGCTGGGTCCGCTCGCCGAAGGGCTGGCGTGATGACCGTCCGCACTCAGAAATCAGAGGACTCCATGTCCACTTCCACCGTGGCGCCCCACCGTGGCGCGCCGACGGGTCACCACCCCGAAGGCCGCACCGGCGCAGGCCTGTTCGACCCGGGGCAGGTGCTGAAGTCGCTGCCCGACGCGTTCCGCAAGCTCGATCCCCGGGTGATGGTCACGTCCCCCGTGATGTTCGTGGTCCTCGTGGGCTCCGTCCTGACGACGGTCTTCTCCTTCACCGACCCGGGCGACTGGTTCGGCTGGACGATCAGCGCCTGGCTGTGGCTCACCGTCATCTTCGCGAATCTGGCGGAGGCGGTCGCCGAGGGCCGCGGCAAGGCGCAGGCGGACACCCTGCGCAAGGCCAGGACCGGCACCGTGGCGCGTCGACTGGGAGGGGACGGCGGGCCGGAGGAGCGCGTGCCGGGTACCCGTCTGAGGATCGGCGACCTGGTCGTCTGCGAGACCGGAGACGTGATCCCCGGCGACGGCGACGTCGTCGAAGGGGTCGCGAGCGTCGACGAGTCGGCGATCACCGGTGAGTCGGCGCCCGTCATCCGTGAGTCCGGCGGTGACCGCAGCGCCGTCACCGGAGGCACGAAGGTGCTGTCCGACCGGATCGTCGTCAGGATCACGACGAAGCCGGGGGAGACCTTCATCGACCGGATGATCGGCCTGGTGGAGGGGGCGGCCCGGCAGAAGACGCCCAACGAGATCGCGCTGAACATCCTGCTCGCGTCGCTGACGGTCGCCTTCCTGCTCGCGGTGGCCACCCTGCCGCCGTTCGCCGACTACGCGGGCTCCGCGCTGAGCATGGTCGTGCTGGTGGCCCTGCTGGTCTGTCTGATCCCGACCACGATCGGAGCGCTGCTCTCCGCGATCGGCATCGCGGGCATGGATCGTCTGGTGCAGCGCAACGTACTGGCCATGTCGGGCCGTGCGGTCGAGGCGGCCGGTGACGTCTCCACGTTGTTGCTCGACAAGACCGGCACCATCACCCTCGGCAACCGGCAGGCGTCCGAGTTCGTGCCGGTGCGCGGGACGACCGAGGCCGAGGTCGCCGATGCCGCACAGCTGTCGTCGCTGGCCGACGAGACGCCCGAGGGCCGCTCGGTCGTCGTGCTCGCCAAGGAGAGGTACGGGCTGCGCGAGCGGCACCAGGGCGAGCTGGTGGGCGCCCGGTGGACCGAGTTCAGCGCGCAGACCCGCATGTCGGGTGTGGACCTCGACGGCCGCAGCATCCGCAAGGGCGCGGCCGGTGCGGTCATCGCCTGGGTCGAGGAACGCGGCGGCCAGGTCACCGAGGACGCCGCCACCGTCGCCGACCGCATCTCGGAGGCCGGCGGCACCCCGCTGCTGGTCGCCGTCGAGGACACCGACGGCGCCCGTGTCCTGGGTGTCATCCACCTCAAGGACGTCGTCAAGCACGGCATTCGGGAGCGGTTCCAGGAGCTTCGCCGCATGGGCATCAGGACCGTCATGATCACCGGCGACAACCCGCTGACGGCCAAGGCGATCGCCGAGGAGGCGGGCGTCGACGACTTCCTCGCCGAGGCGACTCCCGAGGACAAGATGGCACTGATCAAGCGGGAGCAGGCGGGCGGCAAGCTGGTCGCGATGACCGGTGACGGGACGAACGACGCGCCGGCCCTCGCCCAGGCGGACGTCGGCGTCGCGATGAACACCGGTACGTCGGCCGCCAAGGAGGCCGGCAACATGGTCGACCTCGACTCCGACCCGACCAAACTCATCGACATCGTGGAGATCGGCAAGCAACTGCTGATCACGCGCGGTGCGCTGACGACGTTCTCCGTCGCCAACGACGTCGCGAAGTACTTCGCGATCATTCCGGCACTGTTCGCGGCCGTCCACCCGGGCCTGGACAAGCTCAACATCATGGGCCTGTCCTCGCCGGACTCGGCGATCCTGTCCGCGGTGATCTTCAACGCCCTCGTCATCATCGCGCTGGTCCCGCTGGCCCTCAGGGGCGTGCGGTACCGGCCGGGCAGCGCCGACACGCTGCTGCGCCGCAACCTCGCCGTCTACGGCCTCGGCGGCCTGATCGCGCCGTTCGTCGGCATCAAGATCATTGACATGCTCGTCTCCCTCATCCCCGGAATCGGCTGATCGCCATGACCAACTCCCTGACGAACACCGCACGGTTGCTCGGGGCGGGCCTGCGGGCACTGCTCGTGCTGACCCTGGTGACCGGTGTCCTCTACCCGCTGGTGATCACCGGCATCGCACAAGGGCTGTTCAACCACAAGGCGAACGGCTCCGACATCACGGCGGACGGCAAGGTCGTCGGCTCGTCCCTCATAGGGCAGCCCTACAACCTGCCGCCGGGCAAGGGTGAGGAGACCCCGGCGCCCGACCTCACATGGTTCCAGGGCCGCCCGCAGAACGGCCTGGGCACCAACAGCGTCAACACCCAGTACAAGCTCATCCTGTCCGGCGCGACGAACCGGTCCGGCGACAACGAAGAGCTCGTCCAATGGGTGAAGGACGCCAAGGCCGCCGTCGTGAAGGTCAACTCCACCGCCGGCCACACGATCGATCCGTCCGAGGTGCCCGCCGACGCGGTCACCTCCTCCGGCTCCGGACTGGACCCGGACATCTCCCCGCAGTACGCGCACCTCCAGGTCCACCGGATCGCCGAGAGGAACGGCCTGCCCGTCGCCGAGGTGCAGTCGCTCGTCGACGAGCACACCGAGGGCCGCACCCTCGGCTTCATGGGCGAGCCCCGCGTGAACGTCCTGGAGCTCAACACCGCCCTCAAGGCACTCCTTGCCAAGAGGTGAGGGCTCGGCGGAGCCGGCGGCGCCGAACCCCCGCTGCCGCCGGCTCCGACAGCGCCGTGCGCGTCGGCCTTCCCGCCGGCACCCACGGCCCGACGTACGACAGGAGGGCGCACATCCATGACCCGGATGCTCGTGGTGGAGGACGCCCCGCAGCTCGCGCGGGTCCTGGTGATCAACCTGCAGGCGCTTCACTACGACGTGGACACCGCACCCGACGGGGCTACGGCACTGCGGCTCGCCTCGGTGCGTCCGCCCGACGCCGTGCTGCTCGACCTGGGGCTGCCCGACAGGGACGGCGTCGACGTCATCAGAGGACTGCGGGGCTGGCCCCGGGCACCGATTCTGGTCCTGTCCGCCCGGCAGTCGTCCGCTGAGAAGGTGTCGGCCCTGGACGCCGGCGCCGACGACTGCATCACCAAGCCCTTCGGCATGGACGAGCTGCTGGCCCGGCTGCGGGCCGCCGTCCGGCGCGCGGAGGACCTCCCACTCGCCCGGAAGACCTCGCTGGTCGAAACGGCCGACTTCGTCAACGACCTGCTCGCCAAGAAGGTCGTGACAGGCGAGCGGGACGTGCGGCTCACCCCGACCGAGTGGCATCTGCTGGAGATCCTGGTCAGCCATCCGCGCCGGCTCTTCACCCAGCAGCACCTCCTCCACGAGGTCTGGGGCATCGCACGGCACGACAGGACCGACTACCTGCGTGTCTACATGGCCCAGTTGCGTCGCAAACTGGAGAAGGACCCTTCCCATCCCCGCCAGCTGATCACCGAGCCCGGCATGGGCTGCCGCTTCGAGGCATGACCGAGGGACGACATGGCACGCGGCAAGCTCCGGATCTACCTCGGCGCGGCACCCGGCGTCGGCAAGACCTACGCGATGCTGTCGGAGGCGCACCGCCGCATCGAACGCGGTACCGACTGCGTGGTCGCTTTCGTGGAGCACCACCATCGGCCGCGCACCGAGGTGATGCTCCACGGCCTCGAACAGGTGCCCCGCAGGGAGCTCGGGTACCGGGGCGCCACGTTCACCGAGATGGACGTGGACGCCGTCCTGCGCCGCGCCCCGAGGGTGGCCCTGGTCGACGAGCTGGCCCACACCAACGTGCCGGGCTCCCGCAACGCCAAGCGCTGGCAGGACGTCGAGGAACTGCTCGCCGCCGGCATCGACGTGGTCTCGACCGTCAACATCCAGCACCTCGAGTCGCTGGGCGACGTGGTCGAGTCGATCACCGGGGTGCGGCAGCGCGAGACCGTTCCCGACGAGGTAGTCCGGCGCGCCGACCAGATAGAGCTGGTCGACATGTCGCCACAGGCGCTGCGCCGCCGCATGGCGCACGGCAACATCTACACGCCGGGCAAGGTCGACGCGGCCCTGTCCAACTACTTCCGTCCCGGCAACCTCACCGCGTTGCGTGAACTCGCCCTCCTGTGGGTGGCCGAGCGGGTCGACACCTACCTGACCGAATACCGCAGCGAGCACCAGGTCTCGGCCGTCTGGGGCTCCCGCGAGCGGATCGTGGTCGGTCTGACCGGCGGCCCGGAGGGACGCACCCTGATCCGGCGCGCCGTCCGGCTGGCCGGGAAGGGCGCGGGCGGCCAGGTCATGGCCGTGTACATCTCCCGCAGCGACGGACTCACCGCCGCCTCACCGAGCGAGCTGGCCCTCCAGCGCACCCTGGTCGAGGACCTCGGCGGCACCTTCCACCATGTCGTCGGCGACGACATACCGGCCGCCCTCCTCGACTTCGCCCGCGGAGCGAACGCCACCCAGATCGTCCTCGGTTCCTCCCGGCGCAGGAGCTGGCAGTACGTCCTCGGGCCGGGCGTCGGCGCCACGGTCGCCCGTGACTCCGGTCCCGACCTCGATGTCCACCTCGTCACGCACGACGAGACGGGCAAGGGCCGCGGACTGCCGGTGGCGCGCCGGGCACACCTCGGGCGATCCCGGGTACTCAGTGCGTGGCTGGTCGGCGTGCTCGGCCCTGTCCTGCTCACCCTTCTCCTCACCGGAGCCGTACCCGACGCCGGCCTCGCCAACGACATGCTGCTGCTCCTGACGCTCACGGTGGCGGCAGCCCTGCTGGGCGGGCTCTGGCCGGCGCTCGCCTCCGCGATGGCCGGTTCGCTGCTGCTCAACTGGTACTTCACTCCGCCCGTGCGCACCCTGACCGTCGCCGACCCGAAGAACATCCTCGCCATTCTCGTCTTCGTCGGGGTGGCCGTGTCCGTGGCGTCCGTGGTGGACCTCGCGGCACGCCGCACCCACCAGGCCGCCCGGCTGCGCGCCGAGTCGGAGATCCTCTCCTTCCTCGCCGGCAGCGTCCTGCGCGGCGAAACGAGTCTCGACGAACTGCTGCAACGGGTCCGCGAGACCTTCGGCATGGAATCGGTGGCGCTGCTGGAGCGGGAGAGCGACGTGGCACCCTGGACCTGTGTCGGCTACGCGGGCCCACGCCCCTGTGCCACACCCGACGAGGCGGACGTCGACGTGCCGGTCGGCGACCACATGGCCCTGGCCCTGTCCGGCGGCGTCCTGCCGGCCGAGGACCGTCGGGTGCTGGCCGCCTTCGCCGCCCAGGCGGCGGTGACCGTGGACCGCCGGCGCCTGCGGCAGGAGGCCGACCGGGCCAAGCAACTCGCCGAGGGCAACCGCATCCGCACCGCCCTCCTCGCCGCCGTCAGCCATGACCTGCGCACCCCCCTGGCCGGTATCAAGGCCGCCGTCACCTCACTGCGCTCCGCCGACGTCGCATGGTCCGAGGCGGACGAGGCGGAGCTGCTGGAGGCCGTCGAGGAAGGCGCCGACCGCCTCGACCACCTGGTCGGCAACCTGCTCGACATGTCCCGTCTCCAGACCGGCACGGCCACCCCGATCATCCGGGAGACCGACCTGGACGAGGTCATTCCGATGGCGCTCGGCGGCGTTCCCGAGGACAGCGTGGACCTGGACATCCCCGAATCCCTGCCCATGGTGGACGTCGACCGCGGCCTGCTGGAACGTTCGGTCGCCAATGTCGTCGAGAACGCGGTGAAGTACGCACCGCCGGGGGAGCGTGTGCTGGTCGCCGCCAGCGCCATGGCCGACCGGGTGGAGGTCCGGGTCGTCGACCGCGGCCCTGGTGTCCCGGACGAAGCGAAGCCCCGGATCTTCGAGCCCTTCCAGCGCTACGGAGACACGCCCCGCGGCAACGGCGTCGGCCTCGGCCTCGCGGTCGCACGTGGCTTCGCCGAGGCCATCGGCGGCAGCCTGCACGCCGAGGACACACCCGGTGGGGGCCTGACCATGGTCCTCGCCCTGCCGACGGCATCGCGGCGGGGTGCGCGGTAGCCGGGCCGTTCGGAGGCGCCGGCCTGACGTGCTCATGATCTCCGATCGCCCCACCTCGACGTGTCTCCCGCCACGACAGGTGTCCAGCCGGAGCCGGCAGGGTTGAGGTGACGTGGATCCTGGCCATGACGACGGACACGGCAGTACCGCGACGCCGGGGCGCATGATCCCGGCCTGCGCCCCCGAACACGTCGGGGCAGCCGCCCGGGCGGACACGAAGGAGTCGAGCACGGCCGACCCCGCCTGACCACCGATCAGGCCCGACCGCCGATGCCAACCTCCGGGACGAGCCGGTCAGCGGAAGGACGCTCCCCGGAGCGATGCCTCGACGTGGCGAGTGTCCAGCGGATGCGGCCGACGGGTGGGCGGCCGAGGCTGGGGAGGTACGGCGTTCGTGGTGGAGGATCGACATGGCACAGGAAGACACCGGCGTGGAAGACGTGGACCTCCTCGTCGTCGGAGGCGGCAAGGGCGGGAAGACGCTCGCCATGGACATGGCCCGCAGCGGCGGGCGGGTGGCCATGGTGGAGCGCGGCATGATCGGCGGTACGTGCATCAACGTGGCATGCATCCCCACCAAGACCCTGGTGACCAGCGCCAGGCTCCTCGACAGTCTGAGCCGGGCGGAACAGGTCGGTGTCCGCGCCGGCAAACCGGTGGCCGACCTGACCCTCCTGCGTGAGCACAAGGACGGCGTGGTGGCAGGCATGGTGGACCTCAACCACCGGCAGTTCCTCGACAGCGGTATGGACTTCGTCCTGGGAACCGCCCGCTTCACCGGCGAACGCACCGTGCGGGTCGAACTGAACGACGGAGGCACCCGAGTCCTGCGGGGCAAGGACGTGGTGATCAACACCGGCACGACACCCGCGATGCCGGACATCCCCGGGATCGCCGAGGCCGGCCCCCTCACCAGTGAGACGCTCCTGCACCTGGACCGCATCCCCGAACACCTTGTCGTGATCGGCGGCGGTTACGTGGGACTGGAGTTCGCCCACATGTTCGCCGCTTTCGGCAGCCGGGTCACGCTGCTGCACCGCGGCGAGCGGGTGCTGCCCCGGGAGGACCCGGACGTCTCCGAGGCGATGGCGGAGTTCCTCGCGGACGCCGGCGTACGACTGCACACGCGCGTCATCCTCACCGAGGTGTCGCGCGGCCCGTCCGGCATGACCGTACGGCTGAGCGACGGGACGGAGGTGACCGGCACGGACGTGCTGGTGGCCGTCGGCCGGGAACCGGTGACCAGGGAACTCGACCTCGACGCGGCAGGCGTACGCACGGACGATCGCGGCTTCGTGAAGGTCGACGACCGGCTGGCGACATCGGCGCCGCGCACGTGGGCTGTGGGAGATGTCGCGGGCAGCCCACAGTTCACGCACGTCTCGCTCGACGATTACCGCATTGTGAAGGCGAACATCGCCGGCGCGGACCGGCGGACCACAGGACGGCTGGTGCCCTGGAACGTCTTCACCACCCCCGAACTGGCCCGGGTCGGCATGACCGAGATCGAGGCCCGGGTAGCGGGCCACGACGTGCGCGTCGCGCGCATGCCTGTCGCCACCGTTCCACGCGCTCGCACGCTGCGGGACACCCGGGGCGTCTGGAAGGCCGTCGTCGACCGGGACAGCGACCGGATCCTGGGCGTGGCCCTGCTCGGCCCGGACGCCTCGGAGGTGATGACCGTCGTGCAGACCGCCATGCTCACGGGCGCCCCGTACACGCTGCTCAGGGACTCGATCATCGCCCACCCCACCATGGCGGAAGGGCTGAACATGCTGTTCAACGCCCTGACCGACTGATCCCGCGGGGCGGGGGTGCGGGTGCGGCCGCGGGTGCCGGTGGCCGTGGACTGACGCCGCTGGGGGCGCACCGGACGGCGCGAGGCGCGCATCGAGGGCCTGACCGACGCCGACGGCCAACAGGTGCGGCCCTCGGCGTCGCTCCGGTGCCGCACCGTGCGTGCCGGAGGCCGACCCGCCGCGATCGTCCCTGCCCGTATCGCGGCTCGGACTCCGTGCCGACGGGTGACCTCCTTGTACTCGTCCACTGTGGGCTTGGGAACCTGTGTGCCCGGCCCGTAGAGGCCACGGCTGAGTTTGACGCGCAGGCGCTGGGTGAAGGTGGGCGCCCTACCGTCGTTCTCCAGGGCCTTCAAAGGCTCCTGCTGCTCGTGCGCCGTGAGGGCGTGCAGACGCGCCTGGCTGAGCGGCTCGTGGACCTCGACGTACTCGCCGTTCCCGAGGCGTTTGATGACGCCGCTCTCGCGACCGTGCAGGACCGTCTCCCGATCGCGGTGCTGCAGCCCGAGTGCCCACCGTTTGGCGATCACGAAGGCCGCCAGCGGTGCGACGAACAGCCCGATGCGTACGGCCCAGGTGACGGCGTTGACGGAAACGTGCAAGTGGGTGGCGATCACGTCGTTGGCCGCGCCGATGAGGGCCATGAGGTAGACGCTGAGCCAGGCCACTCCCAGGGCGGCCGGTCCGGCTGGGCCTGGTCAACGATCCTGGCGCGACGGCCGACATCGTGGTGATGGTGCGTGCCGGCGGACCGGGCCTCGCCGGCCCGCCGGACATCCGGCCGGTACGAGTTCGGCCCGTCCCGGTGCGTACGGCGTGCCGTCGAGAACCGAGAGGCACGTCGAGAACTGAGAGGCGCACGGCGGTCGTTGCCGGTGGTTGGCGCCCGTAGCCACCACGGCCGCCGGAGGTTCGCCGTCGCGCCGTGCCGGCCGGTCACGAGGTATGTCATCAGCCGGCAGTCGTGGGAGGTGCGAGAACGGCTGGTTGCCAGACGCGGGCCAGCGCCGATGTGGTGAGGACCTGGTCCGGATGCCCCTGTCCGGCGATGCGGCCGTCCTGAAGCAGGAGGGATGCGTCCGCCGTGCGTGCGACCTGCAGGTCGTGCGTGGCCTGGACGACCGTCACCCCGTCGGCGACCAGTTCCGTCAGCAGGGTCCCGATCCGCTCCGTCGCCTCCGGATCCAGCCCCGTAGTCGGCTCGTCGAGGAGAAGAAGGTCCGACTCCTGTGCCAATCCCTGTGCGATGAGCGCGCGTTGACGTTGTCCACCCGACAGCTCGCCCAGCTGACGTGAGGCGAGGTCCCGGATCTTGAGCCGGTCGAGCACCGCATCCACGGTCGAGTGGTCCCGGCGGGTCAGCCTGCGCCACGGGCCGCGGTCGCCCCAGCGCCCCATCTCCACGGTCTGCCGGACGGTGAGCGGCAGGGCGTCACCGACGGCTCCGCGCTGCGGGACGAACGCCGGTGGCCGGTCTCCGGTGCGGTGGAGATCACCGGATGTCGGGCGGATCACACCGGCGAGCACGCCGAGCAGGGTCGACTTGCCGCTGCCGTTCGGTCCCACGAGCACGGTCGAGGCCGCCTTCGGTATCTGCGCGTTGATGTCACGAAGCACGGGGCGGCCCGGGTAGCCGGCGCAGACCCCGGAGAAGTGGAGGTGAGCAGTCCGCTCCAGGGGCGAGGTGGGCGAGGGGCGAGGTTTGTTGAACATGATTTTCATTGTAGGATCCTCGCCATGGAATGGCTGACGGTCCCCTTCGAGGCGACCTTCGTACAACGAGCCCTGTGGGGCGGGATACTCGTGTCCGCGATCTGCGCGTCGGCGGGCACCTGGGTGGTGCTGAGGGGAATGGCCTTCCTCGGTGACGCCATGTCCCACGGGTTGCTGCCGGGCGTCGCGCTGGCCGCGCTGCTCGGCGGGAATCTGATGGTGGGGGCCGTGGCCAGCGCCGTCGTCATGACGGCCGGCGTCACCGCGCTCGGCCGTACACCGAGGCTGTCCCAGGACACCGGTATCGGGCTGCTGTTCGTTGGCATGCTCTCGCTCGGCGTGATCATCGTCTCGCGCTCGCAGTCCTTCGCGGTCGACCTGACCGGCTTTCTCTTCGGCGACGTGCTCGCCGTCCGGCAGCAGGACCTCCTCGTGCTCGCGGTGGCGTTGCTCGCGACGCTGGTGGTGTCGGTCCTCGGTCACCGCGCCTTCCTGGCCCTGGCGTTCGACGAGCGCAAGGCTCACACCCTGGGTCTGCGGCCGCGCCTGGCCCACGCCGTGCTGCTCGGCCTTCTCGGTCTGGCGATCGTGGCCTCGTTCCACATCGTGGGAACGCTGCTCGTCCTCGGACTGCTCATCGCACCGCCGGCCGCCGCTCTGCCCTGGGCCCGCAGCGTGCGCGGGATCATGACACTCGCCGCCCTGCTCGGCGCCACCGCCACCTTCGGCGGGCTGCTTCTGTCCTGGCATCTGAGCACCGCCGCCGGCGCGACCGTCGCGGCGCTCGCGGTGAGCCTGTTCTTCCTCTCCCACATGGTGTCCGGCCTGCGTGACCGCCGTGCGCGCCACACCCCCGCACCGGCCCCCGTACTCGAAGTCGACTGAAAGAAGTCAGAGGCGATCGCCATGACCGTACGCAGAAACGTCACCCCATGGGCATCGGCCGCACTGGTGCTCACCGCGCTGCTCACCACGAGTTGTGGAGGCCAGGCAAGCAACACCCCGCGGTCTGCAGCGAGTTCCCCGTCCGCCGTCCCGCACGGACACGTCGAGGGAGCCCGGGAGGCCGCCGAGCAGCAGTCCCGGCTCCTCCTCAACGACCCCGGCAGCGGCGACACCAGGATCCTCGACCTCATCACCGGCCAGGTGCACACCACGGCACAGGTGAAGGACGCCGCCCGGCTGGGGACCGACGGCAGGTTCGGCTACCTCCACACACCCGGAGGCACGCACGTCCTCGACAGCGGTGTCTGGATGGTGGACCACGGGGACCACGTCCACTACTACAGCGCGGCGACACGAGACGTGGGTGAGCTTCCCGCCGGCGGCCGCGCCCAGGTGCGCAGCGACGCCGCCGTGACCGCGGTGACCGACGAGGACGGGCGCACCCTCCTCTACGACCGCAGCGAGCTGGAGCAGGGGAAGATCGCAGCTCCCACCACGCTGCCGGGCACCCACACCGGCGCCGTCGTCCCGTACGAGGAGCACCTGCTCGCCTTCAGGACCGGAAGCGGCACCACCGAACTCGTCGTCCTCGACCGCAGGGGAAAGAGCGTCGCCTCACCGGACGTGACGTGCGAGGAGCCCCGAGGGGACGCCGTGACCAGGCGCGGCGTGATTTTCGGCTGCGCCGACGGCGCCCTGCTCGTCCGCGCACACAACGGTGCCTTCACCGCCGAGGCGATCCCGTACGGCACGAATGTCCCCGCGACGGAACGGGCCACCGTCTTCCGTCATCGGCCCGGCAGCGACACGCTCACCGCCGCGGCCGGAGACGACGCCGTCTGGGTCCTCGACGTCGCCGAACGGACTTGGACGCGTGTGAACACCGGCCCCATTGTCGCGGTCAACACCGCCGGAGAGGGATCCCCGTTGCTTGTCCTGGAAAGCGACGGCTCGCTGCACGGCTATGACATCGCCACCGGACAGCAGACCGCGCGGACCGAGCCGCTCCTGACAGGAGGGAAGCGGACCGGCACCGACGGCAGCGCCCCCGTCATCGAGGTCGACCGCAGCCGCGCCTACGTCAACGACCCCGACGGAAAGAAGGTGCTCGAGATCGACTACAACGACGGCCTGCGTGTTGCGCGCTCCTTCGACCTGGACGTCAAGCCGGTCCTCATGGCGGAGACCGGACGATGAGCCGGACCGAGGCGAAGCAGCGCGCGAGGGTGGGCATCGCACGTCTGCGCAGCCTGCTCCTGGGCCTGCTGGCACTCGTCGTGGCCGCCACCGCCACCGCCTGCACCACCGACGACGACCGGCCCGGCATCGTCGTCACCACCAACATCCTCGGCGACGTCACCCGGGAGATCGTCGGTGACGAAGCCGACGTCACCGTCCTGATGAAGCCCAACGCCGACCCGCACTCCTTCGGCCTCTCCGCGGTGCAGGCCGCCGAGCTGGAACAGGCCGACCTGGTCGTCTACAACGGCCTGGGACTCGAGGAGAACGTACTGCGACACGTGGACGCCGCCCGAGAGTCCGGCGTCGCCACCCTCGCGGCCGGCGAGGCGGCCGACCCGCTCACCTTCCATACGGCTGACGACGGCGGCCCCGAGGGCGGAACAGGAGAGCCCGACCCCCACTTCTGGACCGACCCCGAACGGGTGCGCAAGGTCACCGCCTTGATAGCCGACCAGGTCATCGAGCACGTCCATGGCGTGGACGCCGACACGATACGCGGCAACGCCGACCGCTACGCCATGGAGCTGACGGAGCTCACCGCCTGGATGGAGAAGTCCTTCGACCGCATACCAGCGGACAAGCGGGCCTTGGTCACCAACCACCACGTCTTCGGTTACCTCGCCGACCGATTCGGCTTCCAGGTCATCGGCGCGGTCATCCCCAGCGGCACGACGCTGGCCTCGCCCAGTTCCTCGGACCTCCGCTCACTCACCGAGGTGATGGAGCGGGCGGACGTGCGCACCGTCTTCGCCGACTCCTCCCAGCCCAAACGGCTTGCCGAGGTACTGCGTACGGAGATGCGCGGCCAGGTCCGTGTCGTCGAACTCCACTCGGAGTCGCTGACCGCCAAGGGCGAGGGCGCCGACACCTACCTGCGGATGATGCGCGCCAACACCACCGCCATGGTCCACGGCCTGACCGGCGCCTGACCTGCAGCGTCTCCCTGCCCGCCGGCAGACGGGCCGACACCGTCACACCACACCGCCGCCACCGGGCGGCGCGGAAAGGAACACACAGATGAACAAGCCGATACGCAGCAGAGTCATCATGGGCGCGGCACTCGCCCTGGCGGCCTCCACGGTTCTGACCGCCTGCGGAGGGGGCGACTCCTCCTCTGCCGACGCCAAGGCCGACGGGACCGCGAGCGCCACGCCCGCGGCAGCGGTCAAGAACCCGCTGGTCGCCACCTTCGACGGCGGCCTCTACATTCTGGACGGGGAGAGCCTGAAGCTCGCCAAGGCCATCGAGCTTCCCGGCTTCAACCGGGTCAACCCCGCGGGCGACGAGGACCATGTCATCGTCTCCACCGACAGCGGCTTCCGCGTCCTGGACGCCACCGGCCAGACCCTCACCGACATCGAGTACAAGGGCGCCAAGCCGGGCCACGTCGTACGGCACGCGGGCAAGACCGTGCTCTTCACCGACGGCACCGGGGAGGTCAACGTCTTCGACCCTGCCGACCTGGGCAGCGGCAAGAAGCCGGAAGGCCGCACCTACACCTCCGCCGAGGCCCACCACGGTGTCGCCATCGAACTGGCCAGTGGCGAACTCCTCAGCACCCTGGGCACCGAGGAGAAGCGCACCGGCGCGCTGGTGCTGGACGCGAACAACAAGGAGATCGCACGCAACGAGAACTGCCCCGGTGTCCACGGCGAGGCGGCAGCCAAGAACGAGGCCGTCGCCGTCGGCTGCGAGGACGGCATCCTGATCTACCAGCAGGGCAAGTTCACCAAGATCGACGCCCCTGACGACTACGGCCGCATCGGCAACCAGGCCGGCAGCGACACCTCGCCGATCCTCCTGGGCGACTACAAGACCGACCCCGAGGCCGAGCTGGAGCGGCCCACCCGCGTCTCCCTCATCGACACCGAGAAGAAGAAGCTGCGCCTGGTGGACCTGGGCACCAGCTACTCCTTCCGCTCACTGGCCCGCGGCCCGCACGGCGAGGCCCTGGTTCTCGGCACCGACGGCGCCATCCACGTCATCGACCAGAACACCGGCAAGATCGAGAAGAAGATCCCCGCCGTGGGCGAGTGGCAGGAGCCGCTGGACTGGCAGCAGGCCCGGCCCACCCTGTTCGTCCGCGACCACACCGCGTACGTCTCCGACCCCGGCAAGAAGGCCCTGCACGCCATCGACCTGGACACGGGGAAGAAGACCGCCTCCGTCACCGTGCCGGAGAGCACCAACGAACTGTCGGGCGTCGTCGCCGGACACTGACGGCGCGACATGCCCTCGCCACAGCGGCCCGCCGCGGGCCGCTGTGGCCGCTCTTCACCTTGACGATGTGGGCCTCGCCGTCACCGCCCCCCGGTGGCGGCGGTCCGGCGCTCACTTGTGCTGCAAGGCCTGGCGCATCCAGTGGAGGCGCTCCAGGGAGCGGCGGCGCATCCACAGAACCCAGAAGCACAGCGCGACCATGCCGGCGGCGAAGACGAGGGGGAAGACGAGGGACCCGCTGAAGGCCCCGAGTACGACCAAGCCGATCGCGACGATGCCCATGGCGCCGAGCCAGTACGGCAGCCACTTGCGGGCCCTTTCCATCTGGTCGAGCTGCTCGGCCACCAGCCGTCGCACGGCCGCCTGTTCCTCGGGTTCCTGCGGCACCTCATGGTGACGGATCTTCCGGTTCAGATCCGCGAGTCCGCCCGCGTCGGTGCCCACGGCTCGGGCGGCCCGGCGGCGCTGTACGGCCAGGAACGCCATGGCGATCCCGGTGTAGAGAGCGCTATGGAGCACCCAGACAGCTGGGTGCTCGTCCCTGCGGAACAAGGCCGTGATGCCCAGTCCCAACAGGAACACCAGAACTGCCTGTGCGGTCAGACTGCGGTCGAGTAAGCGCTTGAGTGAAAGCACAGCGCAGACCTCCTCGAGTACGGAGTCGGGACAGCGTCATCGCTTGCGGATACCCCGAGTTCTCCTGCTCATCTGACGAAGAGTTGGCTCTCGCAGTGCAGGATGGGCCATTGAGCCGTCACCGTCTGAGGAACCGAGGGCCGGACGCCCGTCATCCGGCCGCTCCGGTGCCCGACGAACGGTCGTCTCCGCGCCCTCCTCGCCCGTGTCGCGGGAGCCGTTGCCCCTTCCGTCGCCGGGGCAGGCGGAGGTCCGGCTCTCACCGGAGGCCGCGCGAGCTGTACCTGCAGTGCGTGCGCACGTCCACGGACGGCGGACCCGGTCCACATACCCTCGGACAGCTACGCATCGCTGTGGGAAGCGCTTCCCGGCGACGCCGCCATCCCGATGTCGGACCACGTGGCGGTCGAGCGCGCCAGGCCACGTCGGCGGGCGGTGATTCCTTCACCGTCGACGTGTACGCGTTCGCCGAGGGGGCCGTCGCGGCAGTCCTCGCATCGGCCGACAGTCCGTCACCGGCCCACAGGATCACCGTCGGCACCGTCGTTCTGAACGCGCAGTGTCAGGTGGCCGCCGTGATGCAGCGGTGTGCTCAGCCGCGGACGCGCCGCCTCGTGGCCCGTCTCCGCGTCGACGATGTGCACCTCACCGTGGCCGCCCCGGGTGACGGCGATCCAGTCGGAGCCCGGTGAGGCGGCCACCGCGCGGCGTTGGACGCCCTCCCAGGGGGTGCCGCCGCGACCTGGAGCCCCGTCCATGCCGGGCAGGGGGAAGCGGCGGGCGGCGCCGTCGGCGCCGAGCAGGATCAGGTCGTCGCCGTCGGGATGGACACGGGTGAAGGCGGTGTGGCACCGGGCGAGGGCCAGCCGGAAGACAAGCCCGGGACCGAGGTCCGTGAGCAGCGTACGGCCGGTTCCCAGCTCGTGGTGCCATGCCTGGTTGGTCCACTCCGGCCAGCGCAGCGGGTCCGGGTCGCCGCCGCGCAGCGTGGTCCACAGAGCCTGACGCCGGGTGTCGAGCCGGAGGTACCAGCCCCGGGCCGGCGACGCCCACGGAATGACCGCCTCGGCGACGAGGACGTCGCCCCTTCTGCGGGCCCGGTGCACTCCCTGGCTCGTGGCCGCGAACACCTGCTCCGAGCCGGGTGCCTGTGCGTCCCCGTGTCCGTCGTCCGGCAGCGGCAGGAGCGCGTGAGGGGTGACCAGGGGACAGCCGGGCGGAGCCGCGAGGAGGTCCGCGAACCGGTGGACGGCCAGCGCACCGGGCTCCCGGTGCCGCAGTACGACCAGAGGGTCGGCCCCGCCCAGCACGGTGACGCCCGGTTCACCGACGCGCGTCCGCACCCGTGCGGCCTCTCCGGTGGCCAGGTCGAGGACCGTCAGCAGGTCCGACCACGGTTCGCTGTTCTTGCCGAGGCCGGTGGTGACGGCCAGTCGGCGGCCGGACGGGTCGCAGGCGAGGTGCTCGGCCGGCACGGCGACCGGAATCGCGCGCTCCACGAGTTCCTCGGCGTAGGGGTTGAGCACCAGCAGTTCCCCGCGGCGGTCGTCGACGCAGGCCACCCGCCCGCCCGGCAGAGCCAAGAACCCTGCGTGCTCCGAAAGATGACGGCCGGTGAGGCGTCCCGCTACGGCACCGTCGGGGACGGTCAGCAGGTGCACGGCTCCGGCCACATGGTCGGAGACGAGCAGGACGGGTGTGGCAGCAGGCATGAGTCCTCCAGAAACCGGTCTGGTGAAAACGATTATCATGTATCTTCAGTGCGTTCCCAGCACCTGAGAAGAAGCGAGGGCATCGATGCTGCGCTCATCGTCGAGATTCGTCCGCAGTTGGCTCACCGCAGCGGCGGTGGGTTCGCTCCTGGTCGGCTGCGGCTCGTCCTCCGAAGAGCCCGCGAACGGCAAGGTCAAGCCCACGGCGAGGACGGAGGTGACAGTCGAACCCATCAAGGCGTCGACGGAGTTGACCGACACCAACGGCGCCAAGATCTCCTTGAAGAAGGAGCCCGAGCGGATCGTCTGCCTGTTCGCCCTGTGCGACGACATCCTGACCGAACTGGGCATCGTCCCGACGGCCACCAACAGCGCTTTGCTCGCCCACCCGGACTTCCTGGGGGAGGAGAAGGCCAAGGAAGTGGACATCATCCCCGGCGGCTTCATCGCCCCGGAGGTGGAGGCGATCCTCTCCCACAAGCCCGACCTCGTGATCGGCCTCGGGGACACCCACGGCAAGCTCGCCCCGGCGCTGAAGGGAGCGACCACGTTCTGGGCCATGCAGCCCGAGACGTGGCAGGACAGCGTGGGCTACCTGCGCGACACCGCCGCCCTCACCGGCCGCACCGCCCAGGGGGAGAAGGCGGAGAGGACGTTCCGGACGAAGCTCGCCGCCGCCGAGAAGACCCCGAGCGACAAGACGGCGCTCATCATCTACGGCAGTGACGAGAACTTCGGCGTCGCGACGCCCGAAGGCGACGTGGCCGCCAGTCTGTTCCCCAAGATCGCCGACTACCCGTGGAAGTCCCGAGGCGTGGAGGGCAGTTACAGTCTCGAAGAGATCCTCGCCAAGGACGTCGACGTGCTGTTCGTCGAGACGCTGAGCTTCGGCGACGCGGAGGGCAAACTGTCCGAGAAGCTCGCCGGGAACCCGCTCTGGAGCAAGATTCCGGCAGTGAAGAACGGTGACGTCCACGAGGTGAACTCAGAGGCGTGGGCCAAGGGGCGCGGCACCCGTTCGCTGGGCATCGTGCTCGACGAGGCCACGGCCGCGCTGCGGTGAGGACGCCCCTTTCAGCGCCCGCCGCAGCCGATCGCGCTGCGGCGGGCGAAGAGCGGCCGTCGCGCGGTGCGCGGAGGCGGCAACCGCTGCTGGTGGTCGTGTTGCTGGCCGTCTCCTCGGTCTGCGCGCTCAGCCTCGGCACCCCCTACGTCCCCCCGCACCGGCTGGTCGCCGCGGTACTGGACGGGGACACCACCCTCGCCGGGATCGTCGTGACCGAACTCCGCGTGCCCCGCCTGCTGCTGGCGCTCGTCGCCGGAGCCTGTCTGGGGGCGGCCGGACTGGTCCTCCAGGAGGCGCTGCGCAACCCCCTGGCGGTGCCGGAGATGCTGGGCGTGTCGTCCGGGGCCGCGCTCGGGGTGGCCGCGCCGCTGGTGCTGACCCTCTCGCTGCCCGCCGCCGTCCAGCCGCTGCTGGCCATCGGCGGCGCCGCACTCGGCGGCGGACTGACGCTGCTCGTCGCGGGGCTGGGCCGCAGCCCGTCCGCCGTGCTGTTGACCGGCGCGGCGGTGGCGGCCGCGTTGCAGGCCGCCCTGCTCGTGCTGATGGTCATGGCCGACCAGTTGGACCTCCAGCTGATCTACCGCTACCTGCTCGGTTCCCTGTCCGCCCGGACGTGGGACGACGTGACGGGCCTGTGGCCGTGGCTGCTCGTCGCGGGGCCCGCACTCGTGCTGTGCGCGCCGGTGCTGTCCGTACTGCGGCTGGGCGACGAGGACGCGGAGGCGCTCGGTGTGCGAGCGCAGCGCGCCCGGCTGGCAGCGCTGGCCATCGCCGTCGTGCTGATCGCCCCGGTGACGGCCGTGTGCGGGCCCGTCGCGTGGGTGGGGTTCCTCGCCCCGCACCTGAGCCGCTGGTTCGCTCCCGTGGCGGGAGCGGTGCGCTGGCTCCCCTGGTCCGCGGCCTGGGGCGCGGTCGTCGTGGCGGTCGCCGATGTCCCGGCCCGGCTGGCGCTGGCACCCGTGGAGACCCCCGCCGGCGCGTGGACGGCCCTGCTGGGGGTACCGGCCGGCGTCGCGCTGATGCGGTCAGGTGGCCGCCGCCGGACGGCCCGGCACGGACAGGCCGCTTCGGTCGGTGCGCGCGAGCAGCTGTCCGAGCTGCGGAGGACGGCTTCGGGTGTGGTGGACGACGTACCTCCCGCCGCGGCATCGCATCACGCTCACCGGGGCGAACCCGGGCCCGGTGGTCCGACCTCGCCGCCTCTCGGGACGATCGGAACGGAGGACGTACGGTGACCCGGCGTTTCACGGCCCTCGGAGTGCTGGCCGTCGTGTGCGCCGCAGTGGAGTTGGTGGCCGGGCGCGGCATGTCCCCGGGGGTGGTCTGGGACGTCCTCAACGGTGGCGGTGACGCGACGGAGCGCCACATCTTGTTCCAACTGCGTCTGCCGAGGCTGCTGGTGGCCCTCGGCGCGGGTGCCTGTCTGGCCGTGGCGGGACTGGTCCTGCAGTCCGCCCTGCGTAACCCCCTGGCCGGGCCGGAGGTGACGGGCGTGACCCCAGGGGCGGTTCTCGGCGCCGTCACCGCGACCGCTCTGGGGCTCGCCGGGTGGGATTCGCCCCTGGCCGTGGTCCTCGCCGCCTGCGCGGGCGGGTGCGCCGGAGCAGCGCTGCTGTGGCTGCTCGCGGGCCGCGGGCGCGGTGACCCCGCGCAGACCGCCGTGCACGGGGTGCTGGTGTCGGCGGTGCTCGGCGGGCTCACCGCCATGGTGCTGCTCGTGGAACCGGGTGAGCTCGGCAGCGTCGTGCAGTGGCTGGTGGGCACCACGGAGGGCCGGGTGTGGGAGCACTGGCACCTGCTGTGGCCGTGGGCGCTCGTCTGGGGGGTCGCTGCCTGGCTGCTGGCGGGGCCGTTGACCCTGCTGCGCTGCGGTGACGACATCGCCCTCGCCGCCGGTCTCTCCGCTCGCCGGGCCCGGACACTGGCCCTGATGTGCGCGGTGGCCCTGACCGCCGGCGCCGTGGCTGCCGTCGGCGCGCTGGGCTTCATCGGGTTGCTCGTCCCGCATCTGGCCGTGGCCGTCTTCGGTGCGGACCTGCGCCGGAGC
Organism: Streptomyces althioticus; assembly: GCA_014649355.1. Lineage (GTDB taxonomy): Bacteria > Actinomycetota > Actinomycetes > Streptomycetales > Streptomycetaceae > Streptomyces > Streptomyces althioticus. Next base: position 168,093 of record BMSW01000002.1, on the reverse strand, counting down.
CTTCCCGGCGCCGCCCTGACCGGCGCGGTCGTGGTGTGCGGGGCGGACGCGGTGGCGCAGTTGTCCTCGCGGCTGCTGGCGACGGCGCTGGACTCCGGGCGGCTCACGTTGCCGGTCGGCGCGCTGACCGCCTGCCTGGGTGCCGCGCTGCTGCTGCTCGTCGTGCGCCGCACGCCGAGCCGTACGTTCTGACGTCGAATTGAGGACAGAGCATGAACGAGTCCGTGGGGATCCACGTCGAGGGGGTTCACTTCGGCTACCCCGGACGACCCGTGCTGCGGGGCGTCGACCTGACCGTCCGGCCGGGCGAACTGACCGCCCTGATCGGCCTGAACGGCTGCGGCAAGTCGACCCTGCTGCGGCTGGCCGCCGGGCTGCTGAAACCCGACGAAGGGCGCGTGCTGCTCGGCGAGGACGATGTCACGCGGCTTTCCAGACGCGCCACGGCCCGGAAGGTGGCCTTGCTGCACCAGTCGGCTCCGGCCGTCCCGGGCATGACGGTCCGTCACCTGGTCCGGCAGGGACGGTACGCGGCTCGCGGCCCGCTGGGCATGCTGCGCGAGGGCGACGACCCCGTCGTGCGCCGGGCGCTGCGTGATGTCGGGGTGGAGGACTGGGCCGACCGTGACGTCGACGCGCTGTCCGGCGGCGAGCGGCAACGTGTCCGGCTCGCGATGGCGCTCGCTCAGGACACCAGGGTCCTGCTGCTCGACGAGCCGACCACGTACCTGGATCTGCACCACCAGCTCGACGTACTGCAGACCGTGGTGCGCCTGCGGGAGGAACGCGGGCTCACGGTGGTGATGGTGCTGCACGACCTGGCCCACGCAGCCCGGTTCGCCGAGCGGATCGTCGCCCTGCGGGAGGGTCGTGTGGCCGCCGACGGAGCGCCGAAGCAGGTCGTCACACCGGGGTTGCTGGCGGAGGTCCTGCAGGTGGCAGGCCGGGTCGGTGAGGATCCGGAAGGGGGGTGGCCTGTGTGTTACTCAGATCACCCCATCGCAGCTATAGAATATGAAAATCAGATTCATTAGAGTGAGGTCACGGCGCTCATCCGAACGCCGTATCTCCCTGCTGATGAAGGAGAGTTCATGGAAAACGAGCAGGTCTTCGCGTCGATCGCCGACCCGGGTCAGCTGGCTCATGACTCGGCCTCCCACTCCAACGCGCTCGTCGAGAACCCCTTCGAGGACACCGAGGAGTAAGCGAGGGTCTGGCCACCCTCGACCGTGGGCCCGCCCGATGCTCCGGGCGGGCCCACGCCCGTCCCCGCTCCCGTCGACAGGAGGAACACCGTGTCCCGTAGCCGACTCGTCCCCGGTGCCGAGGTCGTCGCCGTGCCCGGGCGAGGGCTTGCCGTCCGCACCCCCGCAGGGGAGTTCTTCAGTGTCAGAACAGGAGACGTTGACGAGGACGCCTTGCTCTCCCTGCTCACCGGGGGGACCACGGCCCCGGAGGACGAGGGGATGGAACGCGTGATCCGGGCGTTCGAAGAAGCCGGCTATCTGGAAGCCGGCTATCTGGCGGAAGCTCCGTCGCGCCCGGAGTGGCCCGCCGCTCGTCAGGATGTCAGGATCCTCGGCGACCCGGTCCTGACCGAACCGCTCGCCGTGCAACTGGCAGCCCTGGGCGCGCGGCCCCGTACGACCCCGGCCGTGACCGACTTCGGCAGCTCGCCGGTGGGCATCGAGGACCTGCTCGACGGACATCCCTCCGCGGTCGTGTGGTGCCTGGACGGACCCGTGCCGGACGGCTTGTGGGACGCCGCCGACCGGCTGCCGGAGCACGGTGTCGCGTGGCTGCGCTGCCACCGCGAGGGCTGGCAGGCGTACGTCGAGCCGGTGGCCGCCGCTCCCGGGGACGTCACCTCGGCGCACGTCCGCTCCCGCAGGCTCGCCGCCACACCCGCTCACCGCGAACTGGCCGCGTACTGGAGCGGACCGCGTACCTCCGGCGCACCGGTCCGGCTCGCCGTGCCCGCCGCCACGCTGCTCGCGGCGCTGCTCGCGGACGATCTCGGCCGGTGGGCCACCGGAGCCTCCGGCCCGGCGGGCTTCCCGGTACGGCGCCGACTGCGACGGGTGGACCTGCGCACGCTGACCGTCACCGAGCACCCCGTGCTGCCGGTGCCCGACGTCGCGCCGATACCGAAGAAGGACGGATGACGGCGTTCAGCACGGCTGTGGGGGAACTCGCCACCGACGTCCTGCTCCCGGCCGGCCACGGACCCTTCCCGGCCGTCCTGGTGCGCACCCCCTACGACCGGACCCGGCACGAGGCCGAGGCGCGAGCCTGGGCCCGCCGCGGGTTCGCCGCCGTCGTCCAGGACGTGCGGGGGCGGTTCGCGTCGCCGGGGGAGTGGCACCCGTACGCGCACGAGGCCGCCGACGGAACAGCGGCCGTCCGCTGGATCCGGGAGCAGCCGTGGAGCGACGGGCGGCTGGTGGCCGCCGGCGCCTCCTACGCCGCCCACTGCGCCCTCGCCCTCGCCCTTGACGCGCCCTGGGACGCCCGGCCGGACGCCGTCATCGCGGCCGTGCCCGCCCTCGGCCTGGCGGAGACCGCCCGCGAGGCGTCCGGCGTGGAACGGCTGCTTTCCCGCGCCGGATGGTGGGCCGCCCACGGCGACCGGCGCGACTCCGACGAAAATGCGCTGAACAAGGCCCTCGCCGAGGACCCCGGCCTGCTCGCCCACCTGCCGTTGACCGCCCTGCCCGAGCGGCTGGGACGCGCCCTGCCCTCGTGGGCGGGGCTGTGGCGCCGGCCCGACCGCGGGCGCCTCGTGGCGCGGGCGGCGCACGCCGGGCCGCCCCTGCTCGCGGTGGGCGGCCACCACGACCACTTCACCGAGGAGACCGTCGCTCTGTGGCGCGCCTGGGGCGGATCCTCGGCGCGTCTGCTGCTCGGGCCCTGGGGGCACCCTCTGACCGCTGCTCCGGGGCCGGACGCGGGACCCGCCCACCGGCTGAACCTCGGCGAGCTGTACGTGCGCTGGGCCCGCCGCGCCCTGACCGGCGACCTCGCCCCCGGCCACCACGGCGCGCTGGCGCTCGGCGGCGCCGGCCTATGGCTGCCCGCCGACGCCGAGGGAGAACCGCGTGCCCACCGCATGCGCCTGCTGCACGGCTCCGCCTTCACCGCCGACCCCGTCCGGCCCCTTCGCTCCGACGACCTGACCGTCCCCGCCGACGGCCCGCCCGACCGCTGCCTGCTGGTCACACCGCCGTCGCCGCGTCCGCTCGACCTCGTCGGCCTCGTCAGTGTGCGGCTGCGGGCCACCGCCCACACGCCGTCCGCCGACTGGGCCGCCAGGCTCGTCGTGCTCCCACCCGACGGGGCCGCCGAGCGGCTCGCGGTCGGTGTCGTCCGGCGTGCCGAGCCGGCCGGCCAGGAAACCGCGTTCACCGTCGGACTCGGCCGGCTGGCACGTCGGCTCCGGGCCGGTACCCGGCTGCGCCTGGAGATCGCCGGACACCACTTCCCGGCCCATGCCCGCAACCCCCACACCGGGGACGACCCGATGACGGCCGCACAACTGCTCGCCTCCCGGCGTGAGGTCGACCCCGACAGCGTGGTGCTGAACCTGCCCGTCCTTCCGTCCCGTCCCGCCCCCACCGACCCCGCCGAGGAGATCCTGCGATGACGGCTCTGCCGCTGGAAGCGCTCGTCGACCCCGTCTGCGGAATCGTCCGCAAGGTCAAGCCCGTCGAGCATCCCGCGGGCGCCCCGCCCCGCTACACTGCGCTCACGGCCGAGGTGTCCGACGCCCGCAGACACGGCCTGTGGCCGGCCGACCGGGTCTCCCTCGGCACCACCTTCGGCGACCCCGAGCAGGCCCGCGTCGCCGCGATAGCCGAGGGGATGGAGCGCTACTGCGGCAACCGTGTGCCGCCGCCCGGCCACCCGGACGCACCCCTGCGCGCCACCGCCGCCGAACTGGCGGACAAGGGCCTGCGCCTGTACGGCCCGGCCGATCTGCCCGCCTACGCACCCTGGCAGTACGCCCGCGCGAAGTTCCCCTACCGCCCGCTCACCGCCGACACCCCGGCGCTGTGGACACGGGGAACCGAACGACTGCCCGACGGGACCGCCGCCGAGGTCTGGGCACCCGTCTCGCTCACCCACCTCAACTGGCGCCAAGGTGGCCTGCGCGAGCTGCCTCGCACCCACCACCTCAACTACGCCGGGATCGCCACCGGACAGGGCCTCGACGACGCTGTCGAGCGCGGCCTGCTGGAGATCGTCGAACGCGACGCCCTGGAACTGTGGTGGCACCTGGACGGCCCGGCCCGGGGCATCGACCCTGCGAGCGTGCCCGGCCTCGCCGACGACCTCGCCGGCTCCGCGCTCGACCTCCACATCGTCGAGATGCCCTCGGAGTTCGCCCCCTGCATGGCCGCGCTCGTCCACGACCCGCGCCTCGGACTGTCCGCCGCCGGGTTCGCCTGCAAGTACGATCCGGCCGAGGCTGCCCGCAAGGCCGTCCTGGAAGCCGTCCACACCTGGGTCTTCACCCAGGGCCTGACCGACCCCGACGGCTGGGTGTTCCAGGCCGTCGAGGCCGGGCTGCTCGCCCGCGGGCTGTACCTGGACCACCGGGCCGACGGCCGCTACCTCGACGTGTGCGGCGAGCAGTTCGAGCACGTGCGCGACCTGGGCGCACACGTGCAGGTGTGGCTGGACGAGCGGATGGCGGTCGAGGCCCGGAGGTTCACCGAGCCCGCGCTCGGGACGGTATCCGTCGCAGAGGTCGAGCCGGGCAGCCGGGAGCGGCTGGAGAGCACGCTGCGCGAGGGCGGTCACCGTGTCATGACCTTCGACCTCACCACCGAGGACGTGGCGGAGACCGCACTGCGCGTCGCCCGGGTCCTCGTCTCCGGACTGCTTCCCAACGCGCCCGCCGCCTTCGGCTACTTCGGCAGCCCGCGCCTCGCCGAGACCGCCGTCGCGCGCGGATGGCGCGCGACCGCGCCGAGCGCGCCGGAGGATTTCACGCTGGCACCTCCGCCGCACATGTGAGGGCCGCTGTGGAAGACCACCGCGAGGACCCGCAGACGGGCCTCGTCGCCGCCCTCGCCCGGGCCCGCTCCCCGGAGCGCCCCGGCCCCGACACGCCCGCGGGAGCACCCGTCCGGGCCTGGGCGGGCCCGCCGCTCCCGATCCCGCAGGCCGGCCCCGCGCACCTCGACCTGCGGACTCTGCTGCATCTTTCCCTGGCGGCCTCGGACACCTCCGGACGCCTCAGGCCCACGCCCTCCGCCGGTGCGCTGCACCCGGTGGACACCGAACTGGTCGTGGGCACCGGCTGCTCCCTGCCGCCCGGCCGCTACGGCTACGACCCGCTGCGCCACCGCGTCCATCACGTCGGCCCGCCCGTCGACGGCACGCCTCCGGGCGTGACCGTCGCACTTTCCGTCACCGCACAGCGCACGGTGTCCCACTACGGCCACCGGGCCTGGCCCCTCCTGTTGCTGGACACCGGGCACGCCGCCGCGGCGTTGCTCCTGGCGGCCCGCGTCCTGGGCGCGGGCGAATCCGACGTGCGGATGGACGGACGCACCGAGAACCCCCTGGCCGTCATACGCATCCCACCGCCCTACGGGCGGAGCCCGAGGCGCCCTGCGGGGACTGAGGACCCGCCCACCCCGGCCGAACTGCTGGCGCGCCGCAGCACCCCGCCACCGTTGGTGGGCCTTCCGCCCCGCGAAGCACTGCGGGCAGTCCTGGCCACCGCCGAACGAGCCGGGGGCCGTGGCCTGTTGCGCTGGTGCGCCGCGGTCGGCCCGCCTCGGCCCGGCCTCATGCACCTGGGTCCCGAGGGCACGGCCCTGCGGCGCTACGCGTCCGGCGAGGCCCGTCCGACGCTCGCCGCCTGGGCGGCGGGCCAGGCGTGGCTCGCGGACGCCGGCGCCGTACTGCTCGCCCACGGCTGCCCCGCGGACGCCGACGCCACGCACATCCGCCGCGCCCATCTGCGAGCCGGCTTCGCCGTCCACCTGGCCCATGTCACAGCCCTGCGCCACGGGCTGGCGGCCCGACCCGTCGGCTCCTGGCAGCAGGCGGATCTCGGCGCCGCTCTCGGCGCCGCGCCTGGCCGTGACTGGGTCGTGCACGCCCTGGCCCTCGGCACCCACCACGCCGACGAGGAGAGTTCCACATGATCGTCCACCCTGAGCTGCGTCGCGCCGCACGGCACGCACGGCGGCCCCTGCTCGCGGCCGCCCTCTTGCAGGGAGCCGTCACCCTCACTCACCTGGCACAGGCCGTGCTGCTGGCCCTCGCGCTCGCCGGTCTGGCCCGCGGTGACACCGGCCAACTCCCGTGGCTGCTGGCCGGCGTGCTCGCCGTCGTCGCCGCCCGCGCCGAGCTCGCCCTGTGGCAGCGGCGCACTGCCACGCGCGCCGGGGCCCGGGTCAGGGTGGCACTGCGCGACGAACTCCTGGCCCACCTGGGCCGGCTGGGGCCGGCATACCTGACCACAGCGCGGGCGGGGGCCGTCCGCACCACCCTGGTCGACGGGGTGGAGGGCGTCGACGCCTACGTCTCCCGCTATCTGCCCCAGCTCCTGGTCACCCTCGCGGTGCCACCCCTGGTCCTCGCCGTCCTCGTCGTGGTCGAACCCCGGGCCCTCCTCGGCCTCGTCCCCGCCCTGCTCCTGGCCCTGCTGGGCCCGCGCGCCTGGGACCGGCTCCTCGCCGCCCGCGGGAAGGAACACTGGGACACCTACGAAGGGCTGGGCGCCGACTACCTGGAGGCTCTCCAGGGCATGCCCGCCCTGCGCGCCGCGGGCGCGGTCGGCCGCACCCGGGCGCGCCTGGAGGAGCGGTCCGCGGCCCTGCACCGGGCGACCGTCGCCAAGTTGCGGGTTTCCCTGGTCGACACCGGCATCACCGACCTCGCCATCCAGGGCGGCACCGCCGCCGCAGCGCTCCTGGCATGCTGGTCGGCCGTCACCGGATCCACCACCGCGGCCGGCACCTATCTGGTGCTGCTGCTGGCCTCCGAGTGCTTCCGTCCGGTCCGCGACCATGCCCGGGAGTGGCACGCCGGGTACCTGGGGGTGTCGGCCGCCGACGGGCTGGCGTCCTTGCGCACGTCCGTGCCGGCGGTCCCCGACACCGCGACGGCGCCCGCGCACTGGCACACCCCGCCCGAACTCAGCTTTCACAGCGTCCGGTTCACCTACGACGGTGCTCCCGCACCCGCTCTGGACGGGGTCTCCTTCACCGCTCGCGCGGGACGGACCACCGCGATCGTCGGGCCGTCCGGCGCGGGCAAGTCGACCCTCCTGGCCCTGCTCCTGCGCCACCACGACCCGCAGGAAGGGCGGATCACCCTCGACGGCCGTCCGACGACCGAGTACGCGCTCGACTCGCTGCGGCAGGGCATCGCTGTCGTCTCCCAGGAGACGTACCTGTTCCACGCCACCATCGCCGACAACCTGCGCCTGGCCCGTCCGGATGCCACCGACGACGAGCTCACCCGGGCGGCGCGCGCCGCCGGAATCCACCACGAGATCGCCGCCCTCCCGGACGGCTACGCCACCCTCCTCGGCGAACGGGGCGCCACGCTCTCCGGCGGGCAGCGACAGCGGCTCGCCCTCGCGCGGGCCCTGCTGTCCGACGCCCCGGTCCTCGTTCTCGACGAGGCCACCAGCTCGGTCGACGAACGACGCGAGGCGGACATCGTCCGAGAGCTGCTGAATGCGGTCGGTGGGCGGACCGTCCTGGTGGTTGCCCACCGGCTCGCGGCCGTCCGGTCCGCCGACCGGATCGTCGTCCTCGACGCGGGACGGGTGGACGCCGTCGGCGACCACACCGGCCTGGTCGACGCCGGCGGCGTCTACACCCGGCTCGTCGAGGCCGGCCGCGCCCATCGAGGGGAACTCGCCGCATGAGCACCGTCACCGTTCCCACCGCCGCCGGAGCTGACCTTCCCGCGCGGGGCGCGCTGCGCGCCCTGCTCCCGGCCCTCGCAGCACACCGTGCCATGACGGCCCGCACCTGTGCCGCCGCGCTCCTCGAACAGGGTTCTCTCGTCGCGCTGGTGACCCTGGCCGCGCACACCGTGGGCATCGCCGTCATCGAAGGGCGCGCTCCCACGGCCGGCACCGTCACCGCGCTCGTCGCCCTCGTTCTCGTACGCGCCCTGATGACCTGGCGGGAGATGGACCTCTCCCACGATCTCGCCTACCGGGTACTGGCGGCACTGCGGGTCCACGTCTTCGACGGAATGGCCCGCAGCGCGCCGGCCCGGGTCGCGGGCCGGCGCAGCGGCGATCTCGCCGCCACCGCCATGGCCGACGTGGAGGCGCTGGAGTTCTTCTACGCCCACACCACCGCCCAGCTGCTCGCGGCGGGAACGGTCTTCACCGGCGGCTCGGTACTTCTGATCCTGGTGGAGCCGTGGCTGCTGGTGGCCGTGCTGCCGGTCGCCGCCCTGCTCGCCGCGGCGCCCTTCGCCGACGCAGGCGCGCGCACGGTGCGCGGCGGCCGCACCCGCACAGCTGTGGCCGCGCTGTCGGCCGACACGGTGGAGACCGTCGACGGGCTGCGCGAACTGCTTGCCTTCGGCGCTCTGGCCGAACGCCGCCGCACGTTGGCGGAACGGGGGCGGCAGGTCGGCGGCGCCCAGCGCGCCGAGGCCACCTGGGAGGCCGTCGCCGCCGCCGTCCGCGACCTCCTCATCGTGGTCGCGGTCCTCGGCGTGGTCGCCGCGGCGGCACAGTCCGTGACCTCCGGACGGCTGCACGGTGCCTGGGTCCCGGCCGCGATGGCGCTGGCCCTGTCCGTCCTCGGCCCGGTCGCGGAGTCCGCCCGCGCCCTGAGCCAGGCCGTGGCCCTGCGCACCGCCGCCGCCCGCGTCGACGCGGCCGTCAAGGCCCCCGCACTGGCACCACCGCCCACCGCACCACGTCCCCTGCCTTCGGGACCACTGGGCGTCCGGTTGCACCGAGTGCGGTTCGACTACGGGGGCACCCCCGTGCTGGACGGCGTCGACCTCACCGTCCGCCCCGGCCGGACACTCGCCCTCGTCGGCGCCTCGGGCGCCGGCAAGTCCACCTGCGCCCACCTGCTGGCACGCTTCTGGGACCCGTCCGCCGGCGAGGTCCAGTTGCTGCCCGCCGACGGCGATCCCGTGGACGTGAGGGAGGTGAACGACGCGGAACTGCGGCGGGCGGTGGTCCTGGTGGGACAGGACACCCCCCTCTTCCACGGCACCCTCGCCGAGAACCTGCGGCTCGCCGCGCCCGAGGCCGACGACCGGGCGCTGGCCGAGGCGGCACGGCTGTGCGGCGTCGACCGGATCGCCCCCCTGGACACCCTCGTCGGCGAACGGGGAGCCACGCTCTCCGGCGGTCAGCGGGCCCGCATCGCCCTGGCCCGCGCGCTGCTGGCCGGACCGCGCGTCCTCGTGCTCGACGAGACCACCGCGCATCTGGACAACACCGGCGACGCCGAACTCGCCACCGCGCTGCGGCAGGAGAGCCGCACGACGATCTTCATCGCCCACCGCCCGGCCACCATCCGCCGTGCCGACCGCATCGCGGTCCTGGAGGACGGCCTCATCACGGAAGAGGGAACCTGGGAGGACCTCACAAGCAGCCCCGACAGCGCGCTCAACCGCATCCTCAGTGACACCGCCCTCACCGGGCACGGCAGTTCGCCCCGGGAACCGGACCAGTGACGCTTAGGTACGGGTGTACGTGGAAACGACTACTCCCGAACGACCGTCGCGTCGGCGGTCGGCCGGCAACGGGAGGGGTCTCACGTGGACGCGCCCTTGTACCTGAGGCCCAGGGTGGAACCGCCGCTCGCCGCACTGCTGGCGGACGGGCCCTTCCTGCACTCGCTCGCCGACGGGCTGGGGTCGCCGCTCAATGTGCTGCTCCCCGAGGCCGTGGCCACGAACGCCGCCCGCTTCCGTGCCGTCTACCGCCGCCACCGTCTCACCGGGCGGGTCTACTTCGCGCACAAGGCGAACCGGTCCAGCGCCCTGCTGCGGCGACTGGCGGCGGAGGACCCGGCCGCCGTCGGCGTCGACGTCGCCTCCACGGAGGAGCTGAGGCACGCACTGGGCTGTGGGTTCACCGGCGACCGCATCATGGCCACCGGCCCCAAGGACGCCGCGTTCCTCTGGCTGGCCGCGCGCGTCGGAGCCACGGTCAACCTGGACTCGCCCGGGGAACTGGAACGTCTCTCCGCACTGGTGCGCGCACATGGCCTCGGCCGCGTCGCCGTCCTGGTACGCCTGTCGGGGTTCGAGCACACCACCGGCAACGGGGGAGCGGGCACCCGGCTGCTCTCCCGGCGCAGCCGCTTCGGCACCCCGGTACGTGACATGGAGGAGCTGCTGTCGGCGCTCGAACACAACGCCGACATCGTGGAGTTCGCCGGCGCCGCCTACCATCTCGACACCACCGGCGTGGACGAGAAGGCGCGGGCGCTGGAGCAGTGCGTGCTGTTCATGGACGAATGCCGGGCGCGGGGACTCGCGCCGCACACCCTCGACATCGGGGGCGGATTCGGTGTCGGCTACGTCGCCGAGGCGGAGGACTGGGAGCGGTGGACCACCGCGCTGACCGAGGCAGTGCTCGGCGTCCGTCCGCCGATGACCTGGCGCGGTCACGGATACGGGCTGCGCAACGAGGGCGGCACGGTGCGCGGTGCCACCGCCCTGTACCCCGCGTACCGCCCCACCGCCGGCCCGGGTTACCTCGACGAGATTCTCTCCCTGCCCGCGCCGGTGCTGGGCCGCCCGGCCGCCACCCTCCTGCTGGAGCACCTCCACGACCTGTACATCGAACCCGGCCGCTCCCTGGTCGACCAGTGCGGACTGTCGCTCGCCCGCGTGCTGGACGTACGGCCCGCGGACACGGACGCCGGGCACCACCTGGTGCACCTCGCGATGAACGCGGGTGACATGAGCCTGGAGGAACACGGGGTCCTGGTGGACCCCGTCCTGGTGCCGCGCGACGAAACGGCGGCGACGGGTGACGGAGAGGCGGTCGGCGTCTACCTCACCGGCAATCTGTGCCTGGAAGGCGATCTCATCACCCGCCGCCTGGTCTTCCTGCCCCGGTTGCCGCAGGCGGGGGATCTGCTGGCGTTCGCCAACACCGCCGGATACGCCATGGACTTCCGCGCCCATCACGCGCAGCGGCAGCCCGTCGCGCGGACGGTGGCGGTGGAGCGGCGGGGCGACACCTGGCGCTGGTGCCCGGACGAGGACTACTGGCCGATCACACCCATGGGGGGAGCAGTCGGATGAGGTACGACAGCATCACCGAGGCCATAGGCAACACGCCTCTGGTGCGCATCGATCCCGCCGTACACGGTCTGCGCAACATCGACCTCTACGCCAAGCTGGAGATGCTCAATCCGTTCGGGTCCGTCAAGGACCGGCCCGCCTGGCACATGGCCCGGCCCCACCTGGAGGCTGACACCGGCGGCGAGGGGACGGTCGTCGAACTCTCCAGCGGCAACACGGCCAAGGCCCTCGCCCTGCTGGCCGGCATGCACCGACTGAGATTCAAGAGCGTCACCAACCGCATGCGCGTACCCGAGATCAAGGAGCTCCTGCTGCTCATCGGCGCCGAGATCGAGGAGCTTCCCGGGCGCAGCGAGTGCCTCGACCCGACCGACACGGACGACCCGCTGACGCACTTCCACCGGGCGCTGTCCGACCCGGGGAGTACATACCTGCACACCGACCAGTACTTCAACCCGCGCAACGTCGAGGCCCACGCGGAGGGTACCGGCCCCGAGATAGTGAAGGACCTGGACGGCCGGGTGCCGGACTGGTTCATCGCCTGCGTGGGCACGGCCGGTTCGTCGACCGGTGTCGCCAAGGTCCTGCGCGAGCACGATCCGCGCGTACGGGTGCTCGGCCTGGTCGCTCACAAGTCGGACTTCATACCGGGCATCCGCACCATGGACGAGGTCCACGAGGTGGGCCTGTTCGACCCGGCGACGTACGACACCATCGAGTCGGTCACCTCCGACGAGGCCATCGACGGGATGATCACCCTGATCCGCCGCTGCGGACTGCTGAGCGGACCGACGGGCGGCGCCGCCTACGAGGGGGCGGTGCGGCAGCTGCGGTACGCGGACGCCGAGCTGGAGGGGACGGGGCAGCGCCGGACGGCGGTGTTCATCGTGTGCGACCGGGCCGAGAGCTACCTCAGCTATGTGCGTCAGCGACGCCCCGAACTCCTGGGCCGGACGGACCGCGGGCGCTCCGCGGTGGCCGTCACCGACGCCGAGGCCCGTGCGGAGGGCCGTGTCATCGACGTGCACGAGGCCCGTCGCTGGTGCGCCGAGGGTGACCCCCGGCCACTCGTCGTCGACCTGCGCAGTCCACACGCCTATGCCGCCCTGCACATCGAGGGCTCGGTCAACATCGTCGACGAGGTGTTCGAGGACCTGTTGCGCGGGGGGCTCCCCTTCAGCAAGCGCACTCCCGTGCTGCTGGCCTGTCCCGTGGGCGAGAAGTCACTGCGGTTCGCCGCCGCGCTGACCCGGATGGGCCACCCGGACGTCCGCAGCCTGGCCGGCGGGATCGTCGCCTGGCGGGACGCGGGCGCACCGCTGGTGCGCGAGTGAGCGCGGCGCACCCGCTTCCCGCGGTGGAACCCGAGAACCCACTCTGGCAGCGGCAGTTGCGAGAAGAGTTTCCCATCGTCACCGGGCATCCGGAGTTGGCGTATCTCGACAGCGCGGCCACGTCGCAGAAGCCACGTGCCGTACTGGAGGCCGTCCAGACCTACCTCACGACCTCGAATGCCAACGCCGGCCGCGGCACCTACCCGTGGGCCAACCGGACCACGGACCTCGTGGAAACGGCGCGAGAACGGGTCAAGGAGTTCCTCCACGACCCCGAACCGGGCGGCTCCGCCGTCCACTTCACGAGCGGCACCACGGAGGGTCTGCGTACGGTCGCCCGTGACTGGCTCGTGCCGTATCTCAGGGACGGGGACGAGATCCTCGTGCCGTACGCCGACCACCGGGCCAATCTCGACCCCTGGCTCGAGGCCCGCCGGCTGCTGGCCGAGCGCGGTGTCGAGGTCCGCGTGCAGGCGCTGCCGTACCAGGCGGTCTCCGGCGACTACGACCACCGGGCCCTGGCCGAGGCCGTCGGCCCGCGGACCCGCTTCGTGGCCGCCACCCATGTCCACCACGTCTACGGCGGCGACATGAACGTGCACCGCATCCGCGAAGCGGTCGGTCCGGACGTGCCGATCTGCCTGGACGCGGCACAGAGCGTCGGTCACCTGCCCGTCCACCTCGACGATCCGTCGCTGGACGTGGATTTCGTGGTCTTCTCCGGGCACAAGGCGATGGCCTTGCCCGGATCAGGCGCGGTGTGGGCGCGCAACGCGCGGGGGCCCGTGTTCCGGCCGGGCGGCTGGCAGGGCACCCCCAACACGGTGGGCATCGTGTCGCTGCAGGCCGCGCTCGACTGGCTCGACGCGGCCGGCGTCGAGCGGATCGCGCGCTGGACGACCACACTCACCACACGGCTGACGGACCGGCTCGGACACATCGGCCCCTACGACGTGCTCGGCTGCCCGGTGAGCCTGGCCGCCGACTCCCCCCTGCCCGCGGCCCAGCGTCGCCACGGCATCGTCACCTTCCGCCACCGCGACATCCCGTCCGACGACCTCGGGTTCATCCTCTTCAGCCACGGATTCATGGTGCGCGCCGACAGCCTCTGCCAGGCCGGCACCGACGAGCGGGACGGATCCGTACGGGTGAGCCTGCACGCCTACAACACGGCCGAGGAGATCGACCGTCTGCTGTCCGTCCTGGCGTCGTTGACGTGAATGGCAACTGATAACCGTTTCCACCTGTAGATTCGTCTGTGCCCACGGATGGACGAGAGACGGACGAGGAGGCGCGAGCGATGGGCGTGAGCATGGGAACGGCCAGGGCATGGGTGGAGCGCTGGGAACGGCAGCAGGAGCGGTATGCGGTGGACCGCGAGGAGCGGTTCACCGTGATCGCGGATGTCGTCGAGCACGTCACCGCCGGCTGTGCCCGCCCCCTCCTGCTCGACCTGGGATGCGGGCCCGGCTCCCTTGCCGCCAGGCTGGCCGCCCGTTTCCCGCACGCGGAGATCGTCGCCGCCGACATGGACCCCCTGCTGCTGGAGCTGGGGCGCACCCACCACGCCGACGCCGCCCGCTACGTCGACACGGTCATCGGTGAGGAGGGCTGGACGGGGGCCCTCGGACTGCGACGCCCCCTGGACGCCGCCCTCTCGACGACCGCGCTGCACTACCTGCCCGAGCCGGCGCTGCTGCGCACGTACCGCTCCGTCGCGTCCCTGCTCCGCCCCGGCGGGGTCCTCGTGAACGGAGACCACTTCACGCCGGATGCGACACCGTGCGCGGACCTCACCGCCCACCTGGGCCGGCGCAGGGCCGAGCGCACGGGCGGCCGCGCACCGGAGGACTGGCGGTCCTGGTGGGACGCCGCGGCCCGGGACCCCGAACTGGCCGATCTGCTCGACGAACGCAGTCGGCGCCAGGCGACCCGGGCCGGGTGCGGGGGCGACGGGCAGGTCACGGTGAGCCGCCACGCCGAACTGCTGCGCCGGGCCGGCTTCGCCCACGTGGCGCCGGTCTGGCAGTTCGGCGACAGCACCGTCCTGGTGGCGATCATGGGCGAAACGGGCGGACTTCCCGCTCCCGTCAGGACCTGAGGCCGGCAGCGGAGGAAGCCGCTCGGGACCGTTGCGGAGAACGGGTGGGCCAAGGCATGTCACAGAGCCAGACTCATCAGGATCTCGTCCCGGTCGTCACCGGGCGCCACCCGCAGCGCGCCCGGCCACCTGCCGACCTCCGTCCAGCCCGCCTTGCGGTAGAACTCCTCCAGCCCCAGACCGGACCGTACGGCGAGCTGCAGCCGCTCCAGTCCCATCTCGTCACGCCCCACGCGCCGGGCGTGCCGCATCAGTGCGATGCCGATACCCATGCCACGGAAGTGCACCTGTGTCTGGACGTGGTTCACCACGCCGCAGTGCGCCACGAGAGGATGCGGCTCGCGGCGGAGCAGCAGCCAGCCAGCGAGCGCGCCGTCCATGGTCGCCAGGAGGAGCCTGCTGTGCTCAGGGGACAGTCCACGGGTGATCCTCCCGACCGCCGGCCGGAGCGCCGCCTCGGTCACCGGCGGGAGCGGGCAGTCCATGGGGACGACGGCCCCTCCGGCGTTGACGACCGCCGTCCAGCAAGCGCTGAGGTCCCGCCGGACGGCGGCGGTGGCTTCCTGCGGCCGGCTGAGTTGTGCGATCACGGGAGTTGGTACCACCTCAGGCGCTGTCATACCCGCTAGCTTGCCAGGGCGCGCGATCCCGAGTGCGCCGTCCGCTGACCCTGTCAGCGCTCTTCGTACGGGTCCGACGGCTCCGCGATCCGTACGACGGTCGTGGCGTGCAGCACCGGTGGCCAGGCCGAGGGATAACCCAGTTCGCCACGAGGACGCCACGTGCCCGTCACCGTCACCCATGTGTCGGTCTCCGGGGCGTCCGGCCCGCGGATCTCCACCTTGCTCGTCGTGGCGTCGGCCGCGCAGCACGCCACCCGCAGCCGGGTCACGTACCAGGCACCGCCGTCCCCGGGTGTGACGTGACGAACCCGGTCAGCCGGACCGTGCGGCCCCTGAGCGAGTACCCGCTGTCGTAGACGGCCCGGGAACCGAACTGGCTCACACTCAGATCCACCGGGTCCCCCGCGGGCAGAGCGGGGAAGGTGCCGACGCTCTCCGCGGCCCGTCTCGCCTCGTCGCGGGCCGCGCTGTACGAACCGAGTGCGGGTGGCGGGAAGAGGAGCAGCGCGGCGGCGGGCAGCACGAGCAGCCACGCCACCCGAGGGCTGCCCTCGTGGGAGTGGAGGTGGTCGTGCCCCTCCGCGACCAGGTGCGCGCCGTGGTCGGCGGCGTCGGTGCCGCACCGTGCCGCTCGCGCGGTCAGCGCCGCACGCACCAGACCGAGCAGCCCCAGCAGCGCGCCGGAGGCCACCAGGTAGGGCCGCAGGCCGCCCTGCACGTGCCGCAGGTACAGGTCGCTGAACAGGGCGATCCGCAGGACCGCAGCACCGACCAGCATCAGCAGGACGGCGGGGCCATACCGCCTCACAGCACCCACCACCCCACGAGGACACTGCTGACCACGGCGACCACCCAGGTCGCGGACGAGAACCGGACGGCGAACGAACGCCCGAAGGTGCCCGCCTGCAGCGCGAACAGCTTGAGGTCGACCATCGGGCCGACCACCATGAACGCCAGTTGCGCGACAGGCCCGAACTGGCTCAGCGACGCCGCCACGAACGCGTCCGCCTCGCTGCACACGCACAGCACGACGGCGAGGACGGCCAGCAGGAGCACCGAGACCCAGACGGACACCGTGAAGACGTCCAGCAGGGACCGCGGCACCGTGATGTTGAAGGTGGCCGCTGCCGCCGAACCCAGCACCAGGAAACCCCCGGCGTGCAGGAAGTCGTGCTGGATCCCCGCCATGAACGATCCCGCGCGGGAAGTCCCCGGTCCGGCCGACGGCGCTTTTGGCAGCCGTAGCCACCCACTGCGGCCGAAGCGCGCCCACAGCCAGCCCATCGCGACGGCGGTACCGAGCGAGGTGGCGAACCGGGCCACCACCATCTGCGGCTGGCCGGGGAACGCCAGGGAGGTGGCGACGAGAACGACGGGGACGACGGCGGGGGCGGAGAGCAGGAACGCGAGTGCTGCGGCCGGGGCGACGCCGCGCCGCATCAAGCTGCCGGCCACCGGCACCGACGCACACTCGCATCCGGGCAGCACCACACCCGCGGCGCCCGCGACGGGTACGGCGAGGGCTTGGCTGCGCGGCAACAGCCGGGTGAAGACGCGCTCGGGCACGAAGGCACCGATGGCCGCTGAGACCAGCGCGCCGAGCAGGAGGAACGGGATGCCCTGGACGACGACGGCGGTGAACACCGTCCACCAGGCAGCGACGGGCGGAGTGTAGAGGTCGAGCGCGAGTGCGGGGCCGAGGAGACCGGCGACCGTGACGACGGTGACGAGTGCGGATCCACCGAGGACGACATATACGACCGTCCGCGCGACGAGGCGTACGACATGTGAGCCTGCCTCGCACCAATGCGTGATCCCTGGTGCTCACACCACTCGGCCGCACCACACCATCACCCGAACGCACCGCCCACAGGAAGTCGCGGGCGGCTACCACGCGGCGCCCGGCCGGAGCAGTGCAGCGAGACACGGGTGTGGCGCCGGAGCCGCCTCCGCATACCGTCCAGGTCAGCCTCGAACCTGCGAGAAGCTCTGAAGCCTTGCCCTGCATCTGAGGTGCGCCATGCAGTAGTCCTCGAAGCCGACTGTGCACACCCTGACCGTGGAACGAATGCTCCGGTACAGCATCGAAATCAACCTGTTTGCCGATGTGTGTACTCCATGGCAGCGTCGTCCGCGAGGGTAGAAAGCAGGAAAAATGCTGGAAGCCGCCGTCGCGAATGGGCGGTGGTCCGAATTCATGGAGATGAGTGAAGTGGCGACATCCCTGCAACATCACCCGCATTCAGGGCACGACCATGCGCACGGCGAGGGCTGCGGCCACGTGGCCGTCCCTCACGGTGATCACGTCGATTACGTGCACGATGGGCATCTGCACCGTGAGCACGACGGCCACGCGGATGAGTGCGAGGTGGGCGAGCACCGTGAGCACGCCGAGCACACCCACGCGCACGGCGAGGGCTGTGGGCACGTGGCGGTGCCCCACGGTGACCACATGGACTACGTGCACGACGGTCACCGCCATGCGGCTGACGAGGGCCACTGGGACGACCACTGACTGTTTCGGCGCGCCCCTCCCAGAAATGCGGAATGCACCCCTGCTCCTAGGGGGGCATTCCGTACTTTCGTATTTCGTGCAGGCGCTTGCACAGGGGGTGAGCGGTCGCTCCTCACCGGCTCGAGTACGGAAGGAGCGCCATCTCACGGGCGTTCTTGACCGCCGTGGCGATCTGTCGTTGCTGCTGGGCCGTGATGCGGGTGACGCGGCGGCTGCGGATCTTGCCGCGGTCGGAGATGAACTTCCGCAGCAGATCGGTGTCCTTGTAGTCGATGTAGGTGATCCCGGCCGCGTCCAGCGGATTGGGACGGGACTTCAGCGGCTTACGGGGACCTTGGCGGGAGGCCATGGTGCTCCTTCTGTGTCGGGGCGTATGGGGCCGGTTCTACGTAACGGGGTCGAGGAGGGAGTCGAATGCGGCCGGGAGTCGTTTCCATGCTTCGGGCCCTGCCGCGTACTCGGCGTCGGTGAGCAGGCAGGACTCCAGCACCCGCGCGAGCCCGTCGCGGTCCAGGCCGGGTGAGGTGAAGACGAGGTGCTGGCAGCGGTCCCCGTGCTCGGGGTGCCAGTCCAGCGCGGCGGCCGCTCGGCGCACGGGCGGAACCATCTCCCAGGCGGCGTCCGGCAGGGAGGCGAGCCACGGGCCGGCGCTCTCCACGCACAGCGCTCCGCCGGCGGCGTCCCAGGCGAGCAGGGTGTCCGGGTGGTCGGCGAGCCAGAACCGGCCGCGGCTGCGGACTGCGGCGCAGCAGAGGTCCTCCAACGCCTGGTAGAGGCGTTCGGGGTGGAACGGGCGGTGCCGACGCCAGACGAGGGTGGTGACGCCTGCCTCGTCGGCTTCCTGGGGGAGCAGGGCGCAGGCAGGGTGCTGGGCTGCGGCGGCCGCCTCCACGTCGAAACCGGCGAAGGCCAGCCGTGCGAGCTCCGGCGAGTCGGCGCTCACCTGACGGGCGGTGGGGTGGAGTTGGGTGAGGAGAGCCCGGTCCTCGTCGTCGGCGTCCTCGCTCTCCACGACGGCGAGGACGGGGGAGTACTCCAGTTGCCTGGCCCAGGTGTCGCCGACCGTGCGCTGGTCGCCGGCCGCGGCAGCGAGGCCCGCCTCGGCCAGGTCGTCGCCGTTGCCGAGGCAGGGGAGGACGAGAGAGGGATCGACCGCCGTGATCACGTTGGTGAGCCGGACCGCGTCGGCACTGTGCTGGACGACGACCTCGGCCATTCCCTTGGGTTCGACGGAGTCCCACAGTTCGACGACGGCGAGCCGGGTGAGGCCGGCGTCGGCGAGCCGTTCCAACTCGGGGACCAGGTCCTCGCGCAGCGCGCAGCACGCGCAGTCGTTGACCAACGGGGCCTCTTCTCGGGACAACTCACCCGAAGCATCGCGCACTTGACGCAGAACGGTGCCGTCGGCCGCCGTGGACAGGTCGTGATGGAGGGCGACGCTGTGGGGCACCAGGTGCAGGAGGTGCTCCACGACCTTGCGGCGCGCCTCGGAGTGGAGCCCGGCGACGATGACGACGGGGAGTGCGGAACCGCCGCGCATCAGTTGGCTCCGCGTCGGCCGTACCGGCGCTCGAAGCGCTTGACTCGCCCGGCGGTGTCCAGGACCCGTGCGGTCCCCGTGTAGAAGGGGTGGCTGACGTGCGAGACCTCGACGTCGACCACCGGGTAGGTGTTGCCGTCCTCCCACTCGATCGTCTTGTCGCTGGTCATGGTGGAGCGGGTGAGGAACGCGTAGTTCGCGGCCCGGTCGCGGAAGACGACGGGACCGTATGCGGGGTGGATTCCGGGCTTCATGGGGCGTCCTTGAGTTCTGGGGCCGGTGGTGGAGCGGCGGGAGGTCAGCGTTCCTCGCGGAAGTCGACGTGCCGCCGGGCGATCGGGTCGTACTTGCGCAGCACCAGGCGGTCGGGGTCGTTGCGGCGGTTCTTGCGGGTGACGTACGTGTAGCCGGTTCCCGCGGTGGAGCGGAGCTTGATGATCGGGCGTACCTCGTTGCGTGCCATGAGCGCTACTATATGGGAATGGTTTCCATTACCAAAAACTAGCCGTCCCCGATGAGAGGCAGGTACGACCTTGTCCGCCCACTGCCAACTGACCGGCGCCCAGCCGGGCTTCGGCAACACCATCTCCCACTCGCATCGGCGCACCTCGCGCCGCTTCGACCCCAACATCCAGCGCAAGCGCTACTGGCTGCCCAGCGAGGGGCGGCATGTCCGGCTGACGCTCAGCGCGAAGGCGATCAAGACCATCGACAGCATCGGCATCGAGGCCGCCGTGGCCCGCATCCGCGCCCGAGGGGAGAAGGTCTGATGGCCAAGAAGAGCAAGATCGCGCAGAACGAGAAGCGCAAGGCGGTCGTCGAGCGGTACGCGGCCCGCCGGGCGGAGCTGAAGGAGATCATCCGCCGGCCGTCCTCCACCGACGCCGAACGCCAGGCCGCAACGGAAGAACTGCGGCGCCAGCCCCGCAACGCGAGCGCCACCCGAGTACGCAACCGGGACAGCGTGGACGGGCGGCCGCGCGGTCACCTCCGGAAGTTCGGCCTGTCACGGGTCCGCGTACGGGAGCAGGCCCACGCCGGCTTCCTGCCGGGGGTCACCAAGTCCTCCTGGTAATCACTCCGCCCGCGCGACGGGCTCCGGGTCCGGCCATGACTCGGCGGAGTCATGGCCGGACCTCCTGCTGAGCGTGCCTGCGAATGTCAGGGCAGGCGCAGGAGGTTGAGCCGGTAGCCCTCGGCCTGGAGGAGCCATTGTGCGGCCATGGCGGACACCGTCCGCCAGTAGGGGGAGCGGCAACTGGGCCGGCAGATCCGCGGGCAGGCTGGGTGAGGGTGTGTGATGCTAGTACGCCTGCATCCGGCCGCCGGTCGGCCAGTTGGGCCGGATCAGATCAGGGCAGTACCAGTGCATACGGGCCTCGACCTTGCCGAGGACGTCGTTTCTGATCCTCGGTGTCGAAGAAGACCAGGGCCGGCGGTGTCCAGGGCCGGCACGGCACGCCAGGGAAGCAGTCGGCGAGGAGGTCGATGACCCGGCGCACGTCGGGTCCGTACAGGTGGGCTTGTACGGCCTCCGCGACGAACGGATGAACCCGGGGGTGAGAGGCCATCTCCGCGGCCCACGCCCGGTCCGTCACCGAGACCGCGATCACCGTTCGCCGGAGGATGTCCGCGGAGAAGTGCCGGCGCAGGTCGATCACGCCGGGCAGATCGAGTTCGTGCCAACGGGAGCGTCCGTTGTCGACGCGCTCGTGGCGGGTGTTGAGCCCGGTGCCGATCTCGACCACGGTGGTGTCGGGGTGTGCGGACAGGAAGTCCGGCACCCATCGGTCGAAGAGAAGGGCGCGCGGCAACGCACCGGTGAGACTCGGGTGACCGCCGAAGCGTCCGAAGCCGCGGTCGCTCGAGGCGACGCGCTCTTCGGCCGGTGCGTGGTGTGTACCGGGCCGGACGGTGCCGTGGCTGCGACCACCGCCCGACCCGGGGTCTCAGAGCCCCGTCATGGTGGTGAGGGGGTCGTGCTCGTGCGCGCAGCTCTCGTCGAAGCCGTAGGTGTCCCAGGCGGGGAAGGGGTCGGAAGCGGGCAGGGCTTCGCCTTCCCTCATGAGGCAGTCGGTCAGGGCGGCCCGCAGCGACTCCGCGTCCAGATGGGTTCCGATGAAGACCAGCTCCTGAGCGAAGTGGCTGTCGGCGTCACGCGCGGAGGAGGGCTCGAAGCGGGCCACCGAACCGGCCTGCGACCACAGTCCCGTCACACGGGGTCGGCTGGCGAGGGTGAAGAAGCCCTTGGACCGGAGGACCTGCCCGAAGGCGCCGCTGTCCAGTGCCTCCGTCACGAACGTCCACAGCCGTCCCGGGTGGAAGGGCGTCGAGGAGCGGAAGACGGTCGAGGAGATGCCGTACTCCTCCGTCTCGGGAACGTGGTCCCCGTTGAGTTCCCTGACCCAGCCCGGAGCCTGTTGCGCCCGCTCCAGGTCGAAGCGGCCGGTGCCCAGGACCTCGCCCACCGGTACGCGGCCCCGCACGGCCGCCGTCACGCGGGCGGCGGGGTTGAGGCGGGCGAGGGCGGCCCGCAGCCGGTCGGCGGACGCGGCGTCGACGAGGTCGAGCTTGTTGAGGACGATGACGTCGGCGAACTCGATCTGGTCCATCAGCAGGTCGCTGACCGTGCGTTCGTCGTCCTCGTACTGGTCCAGGCCCCGTTCGGTCAGTTCGTCGCCGCCGGCCAGCTCGGGCAGGAAGTTGGCGGCGTCCACGACCGTGACCATCGTGTCCAGCCGGGCCAGGTCGCCGAGGGTGGCGCCGTCGTCGCGGGCGAAGGCGAAGGTGGCGGCCACCGGCATGGGCTCGGAGATGCCGGAGGACTCGATGAGGAGGTAGTCGAAACGCCCCTCGCGCGCCAGCCTGTCCACTTCCTCCAGCAGGTCGTCGCGCAGGGTGCAGCAAATGCACCCGTTGGTCATCTCGACCAGGCGTTCCTCGGTGCGTGACAGTGCGGCTTCGCCGCCGCGCACGAGGGCGGCGTCGATGTTGACCTCGCTCATGTCGTTGACGATGACGGCGACGCGCAGACCCTCCCTGTTCCCGAGGATGTGGTTGAGCAGGGTGGTCTTGCCCGCGCCGAGGAATCCCGACAGGACGGTGACGGGCAGGCGCGCGGAGGGGGTGTGCGGCATGCCGTGTCAGCCCTCGGGCCGCAGCAGGCCACGTTCGTACGCCTTGGCCAGCCGCTGGGGGACGCGGTACGACACCCCGTCCACGGTGACGGTGACCAGCTGGGGCGTCACCGCCTTCCAGTGCGCGCGACGGTGCCGGGTGTTGCTGCGCGACATCTTGCGTTTGGGCACGGCCATGAGGACCTCCGGGATGTGATCGGTGAACGAGACGGAGGTTACATGAAAATGGATGTCATTACTATGTCGAGGATGCCGGGCACTGCTCTGAAACGGGACAGGCTTGGGCGGCTGGGCCGAGCCTTCTGCGGACGCTTCGGGGGACCAGGCGGAAGAGGGCTGGCCTGCCGTCGAGGAACAGGTGCTTCCCGCGCGGGGAGGGAGCCGGCCGAGGGGCGGCACCCGGTGCTGGGAGTGTGTCCTGACGTGCAGTCGCGGAGGAGGGGGTTGCGCGGCGGGACCGGCAACTCATCGACGTAACGGACCAGTTTGCCGCGCGGGCGGCGCGGCCTGTCAGCAGCAGCCCGTCGGCTCGCCCGCTCGCTGGCCGCGCCTCTGTGGGCCTGCCGGCACCATCTGTGGCGCGCCCTCGCGCCCGCCCACTCCGTCCCCTTCTGGTCCCCTGGCTCCGCGCTGACGGGGCCGTCCCGCGGGGTGCCGGCCCGGCTTCTCCGCGTCCTCCCGCCCGTCCCCGGCCTGTCCCAGCACACCCGCGAGGACCTGGACGCCGTCGCCGCCGAACTGAACAGCCGCCCACGCAAGACGCTCGGCTGGGAAACCCCAGCCGAGCGTCTGTCTAAACTGCTCGCGGCCTGATCAACTCACCACGGTGTTGCAACGACCCCTGCAATTCGCCCTCATGCCGGGGCCCGCCGTCTCGTATGCCGTTGCGAGCCGCAGTGGCGAGACTCCCACGAGCCAGGATGCCTTGCGCGACGTGGGGGAGGTCGTTGTCGGAGAGCTGGGCGTAGCTGCACCATCCCGGACAAGGCCGACCAGGCGGCCAACCGCAAGAAGCGCGGCTCGCGCGGCGGTCGGCCGCCCAGGTTCGACAAGGCCGACTACAAGGAGAGGCACGCGGTGGAGCGCGGCATCAACCGCCTCAAAAGACACCGCGCCGTCGCCACGAGGTACGACAAGCTCGCTGTCCGCCACGAGGCGACCGTCCTCGTCACCGCCAGCCATCAACGAGTGGCTGTGACCAGCACTTTCGAAGTTCGGCAGATCTGAGCAGTTGGACTTCCATACTCACTCAGCCGGCGTGGAGGATCCGAAAGCGGTCGGGTTCAGCCGGGTCCCGATCAACGACTTGGATTGGTGTCCAAGCCCATTGCCAAACGCTGATGCCCGGCGTGCGGGAGAACTGGATGGGCCTGCGGGTGCCCTCGACCGCCACGCGCGGCCATGACTCGGCGATGGCCGCCCGGTCCGTACCGTGGGAACGCAGCACCGCAGCGAGGACTGCGACGGTGTCCCAGCCCTCGAAGGCGACGAAGGAGGGCGCTTCGCCAAGCCGCTCGCGGAGCTCCTTCCCGACGCGTTCACCGAGCGGACCGAGGCGCTCGGGCAGGTAGCGCAGGAACGGGATCCCGGCGCCGTCCTCACCCAGCGCCGTGGCCCATTCGGCGAACTCCGGTTGTCCGGCCGGAGCGCCGATAAGGATCTCCGCGAGCCGCCGGTCGCCCCGGACGGCCCGGACGATCGGCACCGCCGGCTCCGGATGGCCGACCAGCAGTAGGAGCGCCGTCGCGCCATGGTCGACGAGCGCGTCGCACAGAGCTTCGGGTGTGAGCGTCGCGTCGAGTTCGAGGACGGTGCCGCCGCGGGGAGCGAGGTGGTCCCGCAGGACGCGGGTCCCGGACGCCCAGTAGACGCTCGGCTGGGTCGCCACGGCGATCCGACGCCGGCCCGCGCGGAGGAGGAAGTCCCCGTAGATCCGCCAGCCGTAGGACTGGGCCGGGGCCAGACGCGCAACCCACTCGGTCGGTTCCTCGGTGAGCGTGTCGAGCACCGCGGACGAGCAGAGAAACGGCACGCCGAGGGCGTCGGCTCGGGCGGCGGCGGCGCGGGCGACCACGCTGTGATACTCACCCACCACGGCGGCCACGCCCAGGTGGGCCAGTTCATCCACGGCCGCCGCAGCCCGCTCCGGATCGGCCGCGGTGTCCCGGACCACCAACTCCAGTGGTCTGTCGTCGATCCCGCCGGCGTCGTTGACCTCGCGAACGGCCAGGTCGAGTCCTGCGAGCAGGTGTCGGCCCGCCTCGACCCAGCCGGGCCGCGTCAGCGGGACGAGAGCACCCAGGCGGATGGATGACCCGTGTGTGTGCTCCGCTCCGGACGGCGATGGTGGCGTGTGCATCGGGTGGCGTCTCCCCTGGGACGAGGCGGTCGCGGTCCGCCCGGATCGCGCGCCGGCCGCTGACGGTGCGCGATCATCACGTCCCGCCGAGGCAGGCGCGCCCGGGTGATCATGCCGGTCATTGGAACCAACACCCGCGCCCATAGGCAACCGAGATTTCGCTCGCTGAGCCGCCAGGCTTCATCGTCATCGGCACCAGCGAGGGCCTGCACCCAGAAGGTCACTTCCGAAACACGCTGTAGAAGCACGCGGGTGCGCGCATCAGAGAGGGCCGGACACGCGAACCTGCACGCCCGGCACTCGTCAGAGGGATCTCACGCTCGGGTGCGAGGGCCCGAACGGCCCTACTCGTCGAGCTCGGCGCGCACTCGGCGCGGAGGGCTGAAGGCGTAGAGGTCGAGGATGCCGGGCGGACCGGTGACGCCGGGGCCGCCGCCCGCAACCCAGGCGGCGATGTCGACGGTGGCGTCTCGGTCGTTGACCAGGCCGAGCCAGACGGGCCGACCGCCGGCCCTGCGGCCGGTGGCGGACGGCTGGATGACGACGACGTTGGCCCGCTCGCAGGCGTCGAGGCAGTCGGTGACCCGCACCGTCGCCGATCCGCCCAATGCCTGCCGCAGGTCACGCAGTTGGGCTGCGTGATCGAGTCCGGGGATCTTCGGGCTTCCGCAGCAGCAGCCGCGGCATACCGTGACCGTGGGCAGTTCTGCTCCCGCCCCGGCTCCGGAGGCGGGGACAGAACGATGGGAGCGCTTGCTCACTCGGCACCCCCTCGGGCCGGGTTGGTCCAGGCGGCTTCGCGCAGCAGACGCAGGCCGTTGAGACCGACGATGACGGTGGAGCCCTCGTGCCCGGCGACGCCGAGCGGCAGCGGCAGGGTGGCGACGAGGTCCCAGACCACCAGCGCCGTGATGAAGACGCCGGCGATGACGAGGTTCTGGACGACCAGGCGCCGGGCGGTTCGCGAGAGGGCGACGACGGCGGGGATGGTGGCGAGTTCGTCGCGGACGACGACGGCGTCGGCGGTCTCCAGAGCGAGGTCGGAGCCGGCCTTGCCCATGGCGATGCCGGTGTGCGCGGCGGCCAGGGCAGGCGCGTCGTTCACACCGTCACCCACCACCAGCACCTTGCGGCCTTCGTCTTCCCACTTCTGTACGGCGGCGGCCTTGTCCTGCGGGAGCAGTCCGGCGCGGACGTCCGTGATGCCGACCTGTGCGGCCAGGTGGCGGGCGGCGCGTTCGTTGTCGCCGGTCAGCAGTACCGGGCTTCGGCCGGTCAGCTCGGTGAGCGCCATGACGGTGGCGGCGGCGTCCTGCCGTAGCCGGTCGGCGATGCCGATCACCCCGACCGGGCTGTCGTCGCGCAGGACGAGGACCGCGGTCTGCCCGGTCTCCTCCAGATCCACCACCGCCGCAGATGCGGGCCCGGTGGCGGCCGAAAGGCGGGCGGGCGATCCGACCTGGACGGTGCGTCCTGCGACGGTGGCGCTCACGCCCTGCCCCGGAGCCGAGGTGAAGTCGAGCGCCTCGGGCAGCGGCACGAAGCGTTCGCGGGCGGCGTCGACCACGGCGCGGGCGAGCGGGTGCTCGCTGGGGTGCTCGGCCGCGGCTGCCAGCGCGAGCAGACCGTCTTCGTCCAGCCCGGAGCCGGGCAGGGGACGGATCTCGGTGACGCG
Organism: Streptomyces althioticus; assembly: GCA_014649355.1. GTDB lineage: Bacteria > Actinomycetota > Actinomycetes > Streptomycetales > Streptomycetaceae > Streptomyces > Streptomyces althioticus. The sequence continues at coordinate 141,538 of BMSW01000002.1, read as the reverse complement.
GGGCGTGCCCTCGGTCAAGGTGCCGGTCTTGTCCAGGGCGACCGCGTCGACCTGTCCCAGGCGCTCCATCACGACGGCGGACTTGGCCAGCACGCCGTGGCGGCCGGCGTTGGCGATGGCGGACAGCAGCGGCGGCATCGTGGAGAGCACGACGGCGCAGGGCGAGGCCACGATCATGAACGTCATCGCGCGGAGCAGGGCAGCCTGGAGCGCGGAGCCGAAGGCGAGCGGGATCGCGAACACGGCGAGGGTCGCGATGACCATGCCGATCGAGTACCGCTGCTCGATCTTCTCGATGAACAGCTGGGTGGGAGCCTTGGTCTCGGAGGCTTCCTCGACCATCTTCACGATCCGGGCGATGACCGAGTCCGCCGGATCCCGATCGACGCGCACGCGCAGGGCGCCGGTGCCGTTGACGGTGCCGGCGAACACCTCGTCCCCGGCCTTCCTGGCGACGGGCAGGGGCTCGCCGGTGATGGTGGCTTGGTCGACGTCGCTCGCGCCGTCCAGGACCTGGCCGTCGGCGCCGACCCGCTCGCCGGGCCGCACCAGGATGACGTCGCCGACCTTCAGGTCCTCGGCGGCGACGGTCTCCTCGCCGCCGGGCACCAGCCGGGTCGCCGTCGTCGGCGCGAGGTCGAGCAGCCCCCGCACGGAGTCCGCCGTGCGGGCGGTCGCCACCGCCTCCAGTGCGCCGGAGGTCGCGAAGATGACGATCAGCAGCGCCCCGTCCAGGACCTGCCCGATGGCCGCGGCGCCGAGTGCGGCGACCACCATCAGCAGATCCACGTCCAACGTCTTGTCCTTGAGGGCCTTCAGCCCCTCCCAACCCGGCTCCCAGCCGCCTGTGACGTAGGTGGCGGCGAACAGCGGGCCCCACAGCCAGGCCGGGGCGCCGAGCAGGTTGAGCGGGAGGGCGATCAGGAACAGGACCAGCGCGGCCAGCGCCCATCGGGCCTCCGGCAGCTCCAGCACCCGGGTGCGCCGCCGGGGCGGAGCCGGGCGAGGCCCGGCCACCGCCGGCGCGGGTCGCTGGTCCAGGACAGAAGGCATGACGAAGCAACCCTTCGCGGGCGGACGGGGTAACACGTCCACCATACAGGAATGTATGAACAGGTCTTCAGGTGTGATGGGTATGATGTCCGCATGGGCCACGGAACCGACACCAGCAGCGCCACCACCCGAGAGCGCCTCGACGCTGTCGGCGCCGCCGATGTCGCCGCCACCCTCCAGGCCCTCGCCACACCCTCGCGGCTCTACATCCTGGCCCGTCTCCAGGAAGGCGCCTGCTCGGTGAGCGACCTCGCGGAGGCCGTCGGAATGGAAGCCTCCGCCTGCTCCCACCAGCTCCGCCTGCTGCGGAACCTCGGACTGGTCACCGGCGAGCGTCACGGACGCTCGATCGTCTACGCCTTGCACGACAACCACGTCGCCGAGCTCCTCGACCAGGCCCTGTACCACGTCGAGCACCTTCGCCTGGGTGTCCGAGACGTCCCCGCCGCTCGGCCCGAGCCCGCCGTCGCCGACTGATAGCCGGCCGCTACCGGAGCAGTTCCGAAGTGCGCTCCGGGTGCGCAAGCCGATGTCGCCCGTGGTGGTCTGCTCGGTGATGCCGAACAGACGCGTCAGCCGGAGCGGGTCGGTGCTTTCGCACGTACCGTGGCTACGACCCGTCAGAAGGTCTGGGCACTTTCCTACCGGGGGGCCCAGCACTGCTTCGGGCTGTGCTGTGATGCCCTCATGCGACCCGAGCAGTGTCTGACCAGGAACCACATAGAGGCGTGGCATGGGCGTGCGCTGCCGTCGGAACCGGAACGGTTCGAGTTGTGGTCGGTGCTGCGCGGTTCGATCCTGCCGATCCTCGTCTGGACCGGCGTCGTGTGCGTCGCATACTTCGTCTACGACCCGCTGGTAGCCATGGTCCTCGGTGGAGTCTTCGCGTTGTCGTTCATCGTCGGGTTCGGGCTCCGCCGGAGGGCACGGCACTCGGTTCGCTGCAGTGCCTACGGTGCGTTGGGCGGAGTGCTCGACAAATCCATGGCCAGGTTCTGAGGCGTTGCGGCGGAGAGGCGGCAGGATCACCGGCTCCGTGGCGGCAGCCGGCCACCCGCCTTCGACTGCGAGATCAACAAGCAGTTGTCATGTGAGTCCGCCTTCTGTCGGGAGACAGGGGTCTCGTCAGAAGTCGTTCGCACTCTTGGCCATGAGACCGCCGTCGCACACCAGGTGACTGCCCGTGACGTAGGAGGCGTCGTCGGAGAGCAGCCAGGTGGCGGTACGTGCGATCTCGACGGGGTCGGCCATCCGCCCGAGCGGGATCTGTCGTGCCGCGGCGTCCCTCAGGCGCGCACGCTCCGCTTCGAGTTCGTCACCGTCGAGGCCGGAGTAGAGCAGGGGCGTGTCGGTGGCGCCGGGGACGACCGCGTTGACGCGGATGCCGTGAGGGGCGAGATCGATGGCGGCAGCCCTGACGAACGCGGAGACTCCGCCCTTTGACGCTCCGTATGCGCTGTTCGAACCGCCGGCGAAACCGACGAAGGCGGAGGGGGACGACACACACACGATGGAGCCCGGCCTCCCGGCGTTCTGGAGGGCTTGGGCGGCTGTGCGTACGGTCAGGAAGGCGCCGGTGAGATTCACGTCGAGAACACGGCGCCATGTGTCCAGAGGCATCCGCGCCAGGGGCGCGTTGATCTCGATGCCGGCGCTCGCGATCACTCCGTCCACCGGGCCCAGTGATGACCTTGCCTCGGCGAATGCGTCGGCGAGTTCCTGTTCGTCGGTGACGTCCGACGCGGTCGACCAGACCTTGCGGGCGCCGACTCGACGGGCCTCGGCCGCCGCCCGCTCGGCGCTCTCGCCGTCACGGTCGAGGATGGCGACGGCCCAGCCCCGGCGTGCGGCTTCGAACGCGGTGGCGTAGCCGATTCCGCTTCCGCCGCCGGTGATCAGGATCGTCTTGGTCATTCGGAGGGGTCCTTGGTGGTTCCGAAGTGAGTGTGGATGTGGTCGGTGACGGCGCGGTCCAGTGCCTGTTCGTCGCCCGTGCGGAGTGCGTCGATGAGTTCGCGGTGCTGGGCGGCGACCACGGTCGCGTCCGAGTAGTGGTTCGCGTCGCGTCGGAAGTAGGCACGTACGCGGGGTTGGATGGACCGCCAGATCTGAAGGCAGTGCTGCTGGTCCGACAAGGACACGACCGCTTCGTGGAAGCGGATGTCCTCGTCGGCGAGCAGCGCCGCGTCCGCGGAGTCGGCCGCCGCCTCCATGTTGTTCACGAGCGACTGGAGATGGGCGTAGTCCGCGTCGGTCAGGCGGGGCATCGCTTTGCGGAAGGCGAACTTCTCCAGAGAGATCCGGACCGGTACGAGTACGTTCTCGATCTCCTCCTGGGAGACGCCGAGCACCTCCGTACCGCGGTAGGGGTAGGAGATCACGAGACCTTCCTGCTCCAGTTGACGCAGTGCTTCGCGGACCGGCGCCCGGCTGGTTCCCAGTTGTTCGGCGACCCCCAGCTCCGTGAGCTTCTGACCTGCTTCGAGACGGCCCGAGGTGATGGCCTCCCGCAGGACGTCTGCGACTGTTTCGCGGCGGGAGGCGAGGGAGCCGGAAGGAAGCGCGGGAAGAGCGGGAAGAGCGGACATGGCCGGAGCGTAACAGGATCGTACTTTGTCGACAATCGAGCTCGCGCCCTGTGGTCCGTGGGTGGAGGCCGCTGAGGGGGTGCGGTGGGGTTCAGACGGTGATCGGAGTGAGGGGGTGTCTCGTCGCATGGTCGCTTCCGGCTGTGGTGGCACCTGGGTGGGCAGCAGTCGACAGGCTATAGGCAAATGGTCGATTGTCGACAATGGCGTTGTGGTCGGGTACGGTCCAGAACACTGCCGCCGCCACCGCGTCGATGCCTGCGGCGGTGACACCCGCTGCGAGAGGTACTCATGAAAATCACCAGGGTCGAGACATGCGGTCTTCGTGGGGCGACCCCCGAGGGCGGTTGGTCGAACGAACTGCGTCCGGACGATGTAGTGCACACGCTCGTCGCCGTCCACACCGACGAAGGCATCACCGGTATCGGAAGCGCGTTCACCAGCGAGACCCTGGTCCGGGGAGCGATCGACCTCCTGCTCCCGCATCTCGTCGGACAGGACCCGGTGGAGGTCGAGCGGATCACCGAGACGCTGCACCAGACCGCGTTCTGGATGGGGCGGGGCGGCGCGCTCACGCACGCGACGAGCGCGATCGACATCGCCCTGTGGGACGTCGCCGGCCAGGCGCTCGGCCAGCCGGTCGGCAGACTGCTCGGCGGTCGCCACCGAGCCCGCGTGCGCCCCTACGCTTCGGTGCTCATGGACGAGGCGGGGCCCATGACCGACAACCTCACCCAACTCGTGGAGCAGGGCTTCACCGCGTTCAAGATCGGCTGGTGGAAGTTCGGCCGGGTGGACGCCGCCACCGACGAGCGCACGGTCGCCGCCGCCCGCACTGCGATAGGCGACCGGTTGCTCGCTGTCGACGCCGGCGGCTCCGAAGGCTTCTTCCCCGGCGATCTGGCGTGGGCGAAGCGCACCGCGCGGATGCTCGCCGACTACGATGTCGCCTGGTTCGAGGAGGCGCTGGCGCCGGACGATCTCGAAGGTTTCGCGGAACTGCGTGCGGGTTCACCCGTCCCCATCAGCGGTGGAGAGGTCCTCACCCGACGGCAGAGCTTCGCCCCCTACCTGCGGTGCCGTGCCTTCGACATCGTCCAGCCCGACACCACGAAGGGCGGCGGTCTGAGCGAATCGCGTCGGATCGGCTGGGCGGCCCAGGACCTCGGTATCCGCCTGATCCCGCACGGATGGAACACGGCCATCGGTCTCGCCGCCGATCTGCAGCTCTCCTCCGCACTCGCTTCCACCGACATCGTCGAGTACAAGACCGGGTCGGCCTACGTGGACGACCTGGTCACGGGTGGCTGGCCGCTCGACGCCGACGGATACCTCGACATCCCCTCAGGCCCGGGACTCGGAGTGTCCCTCGACCAGGAAGCGGTCGAGAAGTACGGCACGCGGCCCCAGTTCGCGGCGTGATTGCGAGGTCGGGTGGTTGGGGTGGGGTGTGGGTCGGCATGCGGATTCGCCGACCGCGGCGGACCCGGCCCCACCGGCCGACCGCGCCGCCGATCGCCACGATGGGCCCGGCCCCGCCGGCCGACCGCGCCGCCGATCGCCACGATGGGCCCGGCCCCGCCAGGACTGCCGCTGAGCGGGCACGTGCAACTCGATGTCCGGATCCGTGGGCTCGTCGTTGTGCTGGTCGTGGGGGCTCCTCACCATGTGGGCCTCGGACGAAGCGGACGCCGACCCCGAACGGTGACCGCAGCCGGGGCCCGAGCGGATCCCGGATCGCCCATGCCGCCACTCCGCTCCCTCAGGGCCCGGTTGCCAGGGAGATCGCATAGCGGCTCGGCTCCTCGTCCTGCCGGGCAGCGTACGCCGGACCTCGCCCGTCGTGCGGGTGTGGAGGACGAGCGGGCGGCGTGTGTGGTCGGCCGGCTGCGTCGGGCGGAACAACCGGGGCGGGCGCCGAGGAACCGCACTGAGTCCGCCCTGGCCCGGCGCCTGGGAATGATGCCCAAGCCGTCAGTTTCAGCCGATCCGGCGATGAGCGATGGGCCTGGGCGGTGACGACTGGTGCCGACTCGTAAGCTGCCGCCATGAGTGAGATCCAGACCCCGACGCCCCGCGACGCCTTCGAGCTGCTGCTGGCCGGTAACCAGCGCTTCGTCGCCGGCACCTCCGAGCACCCGAACCAGGACGCCGCCCGCCGCGCCGAGACGGCACCGTCCCAGCAGCCCTTCGCCGTGCTGTTCGGATGTTCCGACTCCCGGCTGGCCGCCGAAATCATCTTCGACCGGGGGCTGGGCGACCTGTTCGTGGTGCGTACTGCCGGCCACGTGATGGGTCCGGAGGTGCTGGGCAGCATCGAGTTCGGCGTGGAGGTGCTCGGCTGCCCGCTGGTCGTGATCCTCGGGCACGACTCGTGCGGCGCGGTCGGCGCGGCGTGTGCCGCGCTGGAGGACGGCATGACGCCGGCCGGGTACGTCCGGGACGTCGTCGAGCGGGTGACCCCCAGCGTGCTGGCCGCCCGGGCCGCCGGACGGGTTGAGTCGGAAGAGGTCCTCGCCGAGCACGTAAGGCACACCGCCGACCTGTTGCTGGACCGCTCCCGGGTCCTCGCCGACAAGGTCGCCTCCGGCCGGACCGCCGTGGTGGGCCTGCGCTACCGCCTGGCCGACGGCACCGCGGAGCTCGTCGCCTCCCGCGGTCTCGAAGCGGCGGGGATCGCCGCGTCCTGACCACTCAATGGGACGTGCCGTCGCGTCGCGGGGCGCGCTGACGGCACCCCTGGGCAAGAATGCACAGGTGCAGCCACTGCCGATCCCCTGCCCCGCTCACCTCGTCCCGGACGCCACCGGTACCCATGCCTTCCACGACGCCTACCGCACTGCCATGGCGCACAACGCCGTATTCGTCGCCATCGAAGCCGAGGGTCAGCACTGGACCGTGAAGGCGGACACCCTCACCGCCGGCTCCGGCAGCAGGGTCACCGATGCCGTCAACGACGCCATCCGGACGGCGATCCTCCGGCTGGTTGACGCCCGTGAGGTCGATTTCGGCGCCTACACGGGACCCGTCTACTTCATGATGCACGGCGTGCGGGACGAAGAACGAGCCCGCGAACTCGCCGCCGCACTCCACGCTGCCCTGCACGAAGACCTGGAACCCCTGTCCCGCGCCGTCCCTCCTGCATCGAGCCCCGGGTAGCAGCCGCCCACGTCTCTCGCACGGCGTTGATGCCGGTCACGCCTTCTCAGGCTCGGCGAGGAGAACCAGGGCACGCGGTGCGTGGTGGGACGCGAACGGCCACTGTGTCATCGAGACCTTCTTGCCGCCGGCTCACCAGTTACCCACGGAAACCCTTCCCCCACGACCTGCCCTGCGCCACCATGAGCCGTCATACCCGCCGGTACGTCAGGTTGGCACGCGGGGCGCACGGTTGCAGGGAGGCGGCGGGATGGCTCGGGCCGACGACGACAGGGATCGTGGCGGTGCGGAGCCCGGTCACGGGATCCACAAGGGCGCGTCCGACGCGCGGCTCACCGAGCTGCTGCGCGCCGATACGGTCACGGCGTATCCGGCGCTCCAGGAACTGCGCGCCCGTCACCATCCGCACGTCCTCGCCTACGCCAGGCTGTGTACTCCCCACGAGTCCATGGCACGACAGCTGGCGGCCCAGGCGTTCACGCTGGCGGCCCGTCAGACGGCGCGCGGAATCGACTCGGGACTGCCCTGGCGCCACCAACTCCTCCTGCTGGTCGCCCGGTCGGCCGGGTCCTGGGCAGGGGACGGGCGAGCGGCCGGCCTGGACGCGGGGCTGTTGCTCGTCCTGAACTCCGTCGGCCCCTCCGGCCCCGTGCCCCCCATGCTCACGGCGTTTCAGTCCCTGTCTTCCCGTACTCAGGGCCTGATCTGGTACGGGATCGTCGAGCGGGAGCCTACGGAAAACACGGCCGCCCTCCTCGGCCTGACCCGGGAGGACGTCACTTACGGTACGGACGCCGCGCTGCAGCAGCTGGCCCGCGCCTGCCTGCGCACCCGCCTCACCGCCTCCGAGGACCCGGACTGTCCCGACTTCGGCCGTCTCATCGAGGAATCCATTCGGCCGGACAGCCCCCGTGACAGTGCCGATCTGCACGCCCACATGACGCATTGCCCGCACTGCACGACGGCATACGAGGAGCTGGCGGCCCTGCGGGACGCACCGCGCACGGCGCTGGCGGAGGGGCTGCTGCCGTGGGGCGGTACGGCGTACGCGGCGGGTGACCCGGGCGAGCGGGCGGTCGGTGGTACCGGCGCGTGGCGGAGCGGGCCCGGCCCTGCCGGATCCGGGCGGGAACCGGAGGGCGGGGAACGGGCACCGGATCGCCGGCGCACCGTGCTGGTGTCGGCGGTGCTGGGGGTGGCCCTGCTGCCGGTGGCGGTGTTCCTGGCGGCGCAGGGCGGATCGCCGTCCCCTGACCCTGTGGGCTCGGCGAACACTCAGCTGAGTACACCGCCGGTGGTGGTCACGGTGACGGCCACCGTGTCGGAGACGCCGTCGTCGGCCTCGACCTCGCCGTCGCGGACCACGAAGTCGCCCTCCCCGACAAGGAGTCCGTCACCGACGAGGACGGCGAGCCCAAAGCCGCCGCCCTCCTCCACGCGCCCGCTCTCCGGCTCGTTCGCACAGGTTGTGAACGTCGCGTCGGGCCTGTGCCTGGACGTGAGCGACGCCTTCTCCAACGGGACCGATGTGATCACGGCCCCCTGTTCGTCATCACGTACCCAGCGCTGGCGCGTCGACGACGACCGTGGGTTGCTCCAGTCGGCCGCCGACCCCGATTTCTGCCTCGACAGCCGGGGAGCGACGCACCGGGGCGTCGGGATCTGGGAGTGCGACTCGGTGGAGGGCCGCAACGGCCGGAATCTGATGTTCGTGGTGGACGGGGACGGGCTGATCCGCCCCGCCATCGCCTTCGGTACGGCCGTCACCGGCGGCGCCGGGAACGGGCTGTCACTGGAGTCGGCGGGTGGAGGCGCCGGGCAGCGGTGGCGGGCGGGGGCCGCCTGATCGGATCTCGCGCACATTGCGCTGCAGGATCTGCCCACGCGGGCGCCGGGGGTGAGGTGGCCGACGTTCGTCTCGGCGCAGCATTCCGCGACGGTGGCTGTCGCCGACCGTGGAGGGCGTGCGGTGCGGGGCGGCGCATCACTTCCCGCCGGGTACAGCTCGGACCAACGCTCGCCACCCCGGCATACCCGCCGCACAACGCCGGGAACGCGCTCGTGTCCGCGGCGAGAAGGGCCTTCGCCGGGGCGGACGCCCCCTCGCCGCCGCAGCCTGCGGGCCGGCGCCGCAGTACACAGCCCAGCCGGCCCGTGGATCAGGTCGACCAGAGGACCTTGCCGGAGCGGGCGATGACCACCTTGCCGTCCTCGCGCAGGATCAGCTCGGCTCCTTCGTTGCCCCAGGTGTCGGAGGCCCAGATCGGTCGGTCGTCGCCGTTGTGGATGACGAGGTTGCCGTCGGACTGGAAGATGGCCCGGTGGTTCTCGCCGAAGGTCATCGACGCCCAGGTGGGCTTGTTCTTCTCGTTGTAGACAACGAGGTTGCCGTCGGGCTGCATCACCATGCGGATGCGGTTGGTGGTCCAGGCCTGGCTGACCTCCAAGGTGCTGACGGCACGGACTGTCGAGGCCGTCCAGTCGGGCTTGGGGGTCGGCTTGGCCTTCGGCTTCGGCATGACCTTCTTCGCCGGTGCGCTCGTCGTGGGCTCGGGTTTCGGCGCCGGCGGGGGAGCGACAGCCTTGACCGGCGCGCTCGGCTCCGGCTTCTCCACGGTCGGCGTCGGGGTGGGCTTCTCCGCGACGTAGTCGTCAAGGGCGGCGCCGGCCGAGCCCGGATCCAGTACGGTGTCCGACTCTCCCGCAGCCAACTCCTTGGGGCCCTCCGGTCGTTTGTCCTCGTCCACGCCACCCGCCAGCAGCAGCGGTACGGCTATCAGGGCCGCTCCGACAATCCCGGCCACGGCGAGGACAGGTTTGCGCGGACGCCCGCTGTCGACGCCGCTCGCGGTCCTGGCGGGGATCGCCGGCGCGGCGGCCACAGCAACGGCCGTGCGCTGCTCGTCCGCCGCCGACTCGCCCGACTCCCTCGCCTGTGACCCGCCCGTCTCGGCGGCGGACGTGGCTGTCGTGGCCGCCTCGGAGGGGGAGCCGGGGGCGGATGAGGACTCCACGGTGGGCGCGGCGCGCTCGTTCTCCGCGGCCGGGGTGACCGAGCTGCCCGGAGCGGTGGTCGACTGCGCGGTGTCCGGGGAGGCAGCGGCCTGGGTCGCGTTCGCGTTACTGGCGGGCTTCTGTACGGACATGCGAATACTCCCTGGGGGCGGAGCGCGTCGGATCCGACGGCTTGCTGGCGTGCTGAACATAGCTCGTGCGGGCGCCCGATCCACTTCTGTCCCGGCAATACCGGCCGTCACAATGTCCGGGTGCGGGCGACTGCTCCCGCAAAGTCTCCTGACCGGGCGGGAAACAGGCATGTCAGAGCCCGGTTCGGGCATCGTGCGACGGCCCAACACACAGGGCCTTGTGGCATTCTGGTGGCGCCGACTGATCAACGTCGGTTCGTAGAACCAAGAGTTCAGGTGGACATGCGGCCCGGAGAGCACATGGAGGCCACATCCGGCACCCCGGCCCCGTTCCCCGGTTCCGGCGCCGTCGAGGCCGACGGGATCCGCGTGATACCCGAGGCCGTCCGCGCCGCGGCTCGAGAGGCACCCGGCCACTGGATCGGCGTGGTGGATCCGGAGTGGACCGAGGAGCGGACCCCGCCGGAGTGGGCGGTGCTGGGGGAGTGGCGGTCGGACGACGACGGTGACGTCGGCACCTATCGCGCCAACCCCGCGTACCGCCCCTCCGCCCGCGCCCTCGGCTGGCCCGAGCCCACCGACCCCGTGGACGCGGCGGCACAGCGCGCCGCGACCGGCTACGGCCCCGTCGAGGAGGCCGTCGCCGCGCTGGCGGCCGCCGAGGTCACCGTCGTGGCGGGGCCTGACGGCATCCCGCTGGTCGCCGCGGGTCAGGACGGAGAATCCGTGGTGCTCGTGTTCACCTCACCGGCCCACGCGTTCATGTCCCCCACACTTCGCCATGACACCCTTCCCGTCCGGGATCTGATCCGTTCCCTGGCCCATCCCTCCGCCATCTCGCTGCTGGTCAACGCCGGTGCGGTCGCCCCCCTCGTCGTTCCGGCGAACCGCGTCCCGGTGGACCGCGGCGAGGATCCAGCAGGCTCCTCGCCCCACACCTCCGGGAGGTACCCGTGACACGTCCGACGCAACAGCCCCCCGCGTCCCCGGCTGCGCGCACGGAGTCCGGTCCCCACGGCGAGCGGACCTCCTCCACCGGACCCCGCACGAGTACGTCGGCCGACGAGCGCACCGAGTCCGCCGTCGCGGCCGGCAGCGCGGCCGGGACCGGCACGCACGTCGCGGCCGAGCCTTCCTCCGGCCCCGGTTCCGGCGGTGGCGCGGAGCCCGCTCCCGCGGCGAAGCCCGACTCCGAGGCCGCACCGGCGAGTGAGGCCGAAGCCCTGGAGGAGAAGGCCGAGGCCGCCGCACCGGCGACGGCCTCCGGGGCCCGGACCGCCACCGACACCGACGTCGGCGGCGCCTCCGTCGCCACGAGCCGGCTCCCCATGCTCGTACGGACCATCACCGCCACGGCCATCGACAAACCGGACGACGCGGTCAAGCCGGTGGGACGGCCGGGCCGGGCGGTGCTGGCCGGCGCCGCGATCGGAGGCTCACTGCTCGTCGCGGTGCCGTTCCTGCTCCTCGGGGCGGACGACGACAAGGAGGAGAGGGCGTCGACGACCGCGGCGACGGTCCTCGGCGGGGACAAGGAGAACGAGACGGGCGACTTCGCGGTCAGCTCTCCTGAGCCGCACGACTCGGCGGACAAGAAGGAGACCCAGAAGCCGAAGGCGGTACCGGGATCGACGCCCGATGCCGAAAGCGGGAAGAACGACGGCCCGGACAAGGCCGCCGAGGACGCGGCGAAGCGGGCGGAAGCGCAGAAGAAGGCGGAGGCGGAGAAGGCGCGGGAGAGAGCGGCCGCCGCCGAGAACTCCTCGAATGACACCTCCGGGAAGGCCGAAGGAAACGCTCCCGCGGGGCCGGCTCTCAGCTTCCCCGTGTCGTTTCACAGCCACCTCTCCGGCCTCTGCATCGACGTACCCGGCAGCGACTTCTCCGACGGGAAGGCACTGTGGATGTGGCCCTGCAACAACGCCGACGCGCAGAAGTTCCAGTTCGCCTCCGACGGCACTCTCCGCACGCAGGGACTCTGCATGGACGTGGCGGGCGCCAACTTCACCAAGGGCACCACCATCCAGCTCGCACGCTGCACCGGCGTCGCCGCGCAGCAATTCGCGCTCAACGAGGCCCACGACCTCGTGAACACGGTCGTGGGCATGTGCGTCGAGATCGAAGGCCACGACCGCAACGCCAAGGCCCGTGTGCAACTGTGGACCTGCACGGGGCTGGACAACCAGAAATGGAGCGTCTGAACCGGTGAGCGGCCGTCCGCTGCCCGTTCGACGGCGCCCTGCCCAAGACGCAGACTGAGCAAGGAGGTTCGCGCGTGTCGCGCCAGGTACTGTCGGTCGGTCCCGACGACCGGGACCGTTTCCGGACGATCGGTGAGGCACTCGCCGCGGCCCGCACCGGCGCGCTCATCAGCGTCCGGCCCGGGACGTACGCGGAGAACCTGGTGATCCACACCCGGGTCACCCTCACCGCCGCCGAAGGACGGGGCACCGTGGAGATCCGGCCCCGGTCGGGCAGCGTCCTCGCGCTGCGCGCCGATGCCGTGATGCTCTCGGAGCTCACCCTGCGCGGCAGTGACGCCGAGGTACCCGCAGTGGACGTACGGCGCGGCCAGGCCGCGCTCGACGGCTGCGAGATAGCCGGCGCCGCCTGGACGGCGATGCTGGCCGGCGGCACGGGCTCGTTGGCGCTGCGGGACTGCCGGGTGAGCAACTCCCAGGGCGCGGCCGTCGTGGTCACCTCGACCACGCCGACCACCGTGGAGAGCTGCACCCTGGAGCACCTCGGCACCAGCGGCCTGGTCATCGCCGAGCAGGGCGAGGCCCGGGTCCGGGGCTGCACGGTGCGTGACGCCCGTGGCAACGGCATCCTCGCCAACGGCGAGGCCCGCGGCTCGGTCGAGGACTGCGACATCTCCTCGACCGACAAGCCGTCCCTCGCCCTGGAGGGCAACTCCGCCCTCACCGTGAGCCGCACGGTCGTGCACGACACCGCCCATGGCGTCCACCTGAGCAGCGGCGGCCGCACGACGCTGGAGGACGTCCGGATCACCGGCGCGTCCGGCACCGGCGTCACCCTGGCCGCGGGTACCGACCCGGTACTGCGCCGCTGCCGCGTCTCCCGTACCCGGGGCCACGGTGTGGTCGTCACCGACCGGGCGCGGGGAACCTTCGAGGACTGCTGGGTGGACGGCGCCCAGGGTGTGGCCCTGCGGGTCGCCGGCGCGGCCTCCCCGGCACTGACCGGCCTGACCGTCCGCGACTGCGCCGAGACCGCCGTACTCCTGGAGGAGGACGCGGCGGCGGAGCTGGACCGACTGGAGGTCATAGGCGGCGCCCCGGCGATCGCGCTGCGCGCCGGGGCCAACCCACTGCTGCGCAGGGCGCGCCTCGTGGAGCCGTCGGGTGACGGCATCACCGCCGCCAAGGACGCCCGCGGCCGCATCGAGGACTGCGAGATCGTCCAGCCGGCCGGCTCCGGCGTGCGCGTCGCCGGCGGCAGCACCCTGTACCTGGCCGGTGGCGGCGTCTTCGACGCCGCCGACAGCGGCCTCGTCCTGGAGGACGGCGGCAACGTCACCGTCCGGGACTTCCGCGTCGAGAGATCCGGCGCGGACGGCATCGTCGTCGACGCCGGCGGCGAACTGACCGCCAACCGCACCTCCGTGCACACCTCGCAAGGCCACGGCGTCCTGCTGCGCGACGGCGCCATCGCCTCGCTCAGCGGCTGCGAGGCGGCCGGCGGGGGACAGGACGGATTCCGCGTGGAGTCCACCGCGTCGATCTCGCTCGTCAACTGTCTCGCCCGGGAGAACGAGGGCGGTGGCCTCGTCCAGACCACCCCCGGCGAGCGGCTCGCCGTGGACGGGCTCACCAGCACCGGCAACGGCAAGCGCGACGCCTGGGGATCGGGCAGCGCCGAGAACACCGACCCGGCGGGCTCGGGGGCCGCGGACACACCCGCCAAGGACCGGCCCGACGGCCCGCTGGGCGCCCTGAACGCGCTGATCGGCCTGGACAACGTCAAGGAACAGGTCCGCACCCTGGTCAACCTCACCCAACTCGCCCAGCGACGCGAACAACTCGGCATGTCAGCTCCGCCGATGAGCCGCCACCTGGTCTTCACCGGCCCGCCCGGCACCGGCAAGACCACCGTCGCCCGCCTCTACGGCGCGATCCTCGCCGAACTCGGATCGCTGCGCGACGGACACCTCGTGGAGGTCTCGCGCGCCGACCTCGTCGCCCAGGTCGTCGGCGGTACGGCGATCAAGACGACCGAGACCTTCGAACGGGCCCTCGGAGGCGTCCTCTTCGTCGACGAGGCGTACACCCTCACCTCGGACAGCGGACACGGCGGCGCCGACTTCGGCCGCGAGGCCGTCGACACGCTGCTGAAGCTGATGGAGGACCACCGCGACGACGTCGTCGTCATCGTCGCCGGTTACACCGACGAGATGACCCGGTTCCTCGCCTCCAACCCCGGCCTCGGGTCGCGCTTCTCCCGCACGGTCGAGTTCGAGAACTACACCGTGCCCGAACTGGTCGCCATCATGGAGAGCATGTGCGCCGCGCACCAGTACGAGCTGGGCGAGGGCACGGCGGCGGCGTTGGCCGCCCACTTCGAGGCGATTCCCCGGGGCGCCGACTTCGGCAACGGTCGTGCCGCGCGCGGTGTCTTCGAGGAGATGGTGGACCGGCAGGCGGTCCGGCTCGCCACGCTCCAGCAGGTCGGCGAGCGCGACCTGCGTCTGCTGCTGCCGCAGGACGTCTCCGCGGCAGCTGCCGAGCAGACCGCGGAGTCGGGCGTACCGGACAACGACCCGCTGACCCGCCTCGGCGACATGGTCGGCCTGGCCGACGTCAAGCGCGACGTCACGGACCTGGTCAACCTCATCACCACGGCCCGCCACCGCGCCGCCGCCGGACTGCCGGTGCCCTCGCTCAGCCACCACCTGGTCTTCACCGGCCCGCCGGGCACCGGCAAGACCACCGTCGCCCGGCTCTACGGCGAGATCCTCGGCCAGTTGGGCATCCTGCAGCGCGGCCAACTGGTCGAGGCGGCCCGCGCCGACCTGGTCGGCCGCTACGTCGGACACACCGCCCAGCTCACCCGGGAGGTCTTCGACCGGGCCCGCGGCGGCGTCCTGTTCATCGACGAGGCGTACACCCTCACCCCGCGCGGCGGCGGCAACGACTTCGGCCAGGAAGCGGTGGACACGCTGCTGAAACTGATGGAGGACCACCGCGACGAGGTCGTGGTCATCGTCGCCGGCTACACCGACGAGATGGAGCGCTTCCTCGCCTCCAACCCCGGGCTGGCCTCGCGCTTCCCGCGCCGGGTCGCCTTCGCCGACTACTCCTCCGAGGAACTGGTCACCATCGTGCGCGCCCAGGCCTCCGCCATGGGCTACGAGTGCGGTCCCGGCACCGGGCCGCTGCTGCGGGAGTACTTCGACTCGCTGCCCCGCGACCGGTCCTTCGGCAACGCCCGGCTGGCCCGGCAGATGGTGGAGGCGATGGTCACCCGGCAGGCCGGGCGGCTCAGTTCGCTCGCCGCGCCCACACTGGAGGATCTGCGGGGCCTGCTGCCGGAGGACGTCACCGCCGCGATCCCGAAGGCGGCCCGGTGAAGCGCCGTGGGCCGGGCGCGGCCCGCCCGCTGTGCGGTGCGGCGCTGGCCGCGGCCCTGCTGCTGCCCGTGGCCGCGGCCGAGCAGGCGAGCGCGGCGCCCGCCGCAGACGGCAAGCGCCAGGAGCTGCCGCCCATGCCCTCCGCACTCGACCCCCGCGCCGACGCCGTGGAGTGCACGGCGGCCTCGCGCGAGAAGGCCGAGAAGCAGGACTGGTCGCGCCAGCGCCTGGACCTGGCCCGGGCGCACCAGCACGGCACCGGAGCGGGCACGACCGTCGCCCTGGTCGACACCGGAGTCAGCACCGACGCCGCCGGACTCGGCGGGCGGGTCACCGCCCGGGGCGCGGCCGGTGACGACTGCGTCGGACACGGCACCTTCCTCGCCGGGCTGATCGTCGGGGAGGGCTGGGGCAGGACCCGGCTGCCCGGTGTCGCGCCGGAGGCGGAGCTGCTGGCCCTGCGCGGCACCGACGAACGCGGCTCGGCCGACGCCGCGCTGGTCGCGGGGGCGGTGCGCGACGCGACCGCCGCCGGCGCCGACGTGATCGCCGTCGGGGTGGCCCTGCCGAAGCGGGACGAGGAACTGACCTCCGCGGTCGCCGAGGCGATCGACGCGGGCGCGGTGGTGGTCGCCGCCGCCACCCCCGATCCGCCGCACGCCGGCGCCACGCGGGAGACGCCGGCCCGCACCTACTGGCCGGCCGGCGAGCCCGGAGTGCTCTCCGTCGCCGACATGCTCCCCAGCGGGGCCCGTCCGGGCGACGCCCTGCCGACCGACGGCGTCGACCTCGTCGCGCCCGGCGCCGGCGTGGTCTCCGGCGGCCCGCGCGGCGACGGCCACTACCTGGGGGCCGGCGCCTCCGTCGCCGCCGCCTACACCGCCGGGACCGCCGCACTGGTCCGCGCCGCCCGCCCGGACGACACCCCCGAGGAGATCGTCCACCGGCTGACGTCCACCGCCTACCCGGCGGACATCCCGCAGCTCGACGCCTACGCGGCCCTCACCACCGTGCTGGGTGACGCCCCCGTCCGGGCGCGGGCCGCCGAGGGACCGGTGACCGTACGGGACACCGCGTCCGCCGACCGGGCCGCGAACCGGGCCACCGCCTTCGTCCTCCTCGGCACCGCCGGGGTCCTCGCCGTGCTCTGGGCCGTCATCGCCGTCCCGCGGGCCCGCGCCCGTGGCTGGCGCCCGGCGGACACCGGCCGGGACTGAGCACCGGCCCCGCCCCTTCCACGACGCCCGGGGGCGGTCACCTGAGTGACCGCCCCCGGGCGTCTCGCGTGCCGCAGCCTGTCAGCCCACCGGTGTGCCGTCCGCCAGCGCCGTCTGAATGAGCTGCGCCTTGCGGCGGGCGACGTGCAGGGCACGGCCGGGCGGGAGGTTGCGCGGCTTGGTGTTGCCGAAGAGGTTGCCCTCGGTGGGCGGGCAGGACAGCAGCACCGCCGGGTTGTTGGCCTCGTCGAGGCGGCGCAGCAGCGCGTCGCTCATGGCGCGGCCCGCGCCCATCGCGCTGCGTGCGACGACCATGTGCAGGCCCATCTCGAAGCCGAGGGCCAGATGCTCGAAGAGCGGCTCGAAGGGGCTCTGGAAGGAGTTGCCCGAGACCATGTCGTAGTCGTCGACGAGGACGAACAGGCGCGGGCCCGTCCACCAGTCGCACCGGCGCATCCGGGACGGCGCGATGTCCGCCCCCGGCACCCGGGTCTTCATCGCGCGGGCCGCGCCCTCGACCGTCTCCTTGAGGTTGTCCAGGGAGATCACGTGCCCGATGCGGTACTCCTCGGGGATCGTGTCCACCAGCGTACGGCGGTAGTCGACCACGATGATCTTTGCCTCGTTGGGCGCGTACCGGGTGGTGATGCCCTCGGTGATCCGGCGCATCAGGTTGGTTTTGCCGCTCTCGGTGTCGCCGATCACGGTCAGGTGCGGCGTGCGGCTGAAGTCGTGCCAGACCGGCTCCAGGGCATCCTGGTCGATGCCGAGCGCCAGCCGCATGCCGCCGCCCTCCGTGGTCTGCGGGGCGGGGAGTTCGGCCACCGGCAGCCGGTGCGGCAGCATCCGGACCTGCGGGGCGGACGGACCCGTCCAGTGCCGGGAGATCTCGGAGACGAGATGGGCTACACCCTCGCCGAGGTCTTCCAGAGAGCCGCTGCCGTCGATGCGGGGCAGGGCGGCCAGGAAGTGCATCTTGCTGTCGGGGGTGATGCCGCGCCCTCCGGTGCGGGGCACCGAGCGGGCCTTGCGGGTGTCGATCTCGGAGTCCATCGGGTCACCCATCCGCAGTTCCAGACGGGTTGCCGACTGGTCGCGGACCTGAGCGGACAGCTCCACCCAGCGGGTCGTGCCGATCAGCAGGTGGATGCCGTAGTTGAGGCCGCGGGCGGCCAGCTCGTTGAACTTCGGCACCAGGTCGTCGTAGTCCTGGCGGACCGTCGACCAGCCGTCGACCACCAGGAACACGTCGCCGAAGGGATCGTCGGGGAACTCCCCGGCGGCCCGGCGGCGGCGGTAGGACTGCATCGAATCGACGGCGTGGTCCACGAAGAACTGCTCGCGGCGGGCCAGCAGCGTCATCACCTCGGCGACCGCCCGGTGCACGCGCTCCGGATTGAGCCTGGCCGCGACCCCGCCGACGTGCGGGAGCGAGGCCAGCTGGGAGAGACCGCCGCCGCCGAAGTCGAGGCAGTAGAACTGCACCTCGGCCGGAGTGTGGGTGAGCGCCAGGGCGGCGATCAGCGTACGGATCAGGGTGGACTTGCCGCTCTGCGATCCGCCCGCGATGGCCACGTGGCCGCCGGCCCCGGACAGGTCCACGACGTGCGGGTCGCGGCGTTGCTCGAAGGGCTTGTCGACCAGGGCGACCGGCACGCGCAGCCGGCCGGTGCCGGGCCAGCTCTCGGCGGTCAGGCCCCGCTCGGGGTCGGCGACGACGCCGGGCAGCAGCTCGTCCAGTGGTACGGGCGCGTCCAGCGGCGGCAGCCACACCTGGTGGGCGGCGGGGCCGGAGTCGCGCAGCCGGTCCAGGGCCACGTCGAGCAGGGTCTCCTCCTCGCCGGTCTCGGAAGTGACCGGCTCGGGCTCCGGCAGCGCCTCCGGGGCACGCGGCACGACCCAGCCGCTGGTCCACGGCACCACCTGGCTGGCGACCCGGGCCCGGGCCACCGCACCGGTACGGCGGGTGTAGGTGCCGGACGAGTAGGCGGCGCGGAACCGGGTCAGCGACTCCACGCCGGACTTGAGGTAGCCGTTGCCTGGCGCGGAGGGCAGCTGGTAGGCGTCCGGCACACCCAGCACACCGCGGCTCTCCATCGCGGAGAAGGTGCGCAGGCCGATCCGGTACGACAGATGGCTCTCCAGCTGGTGCATGCGGCCCTCGTCCAGGCGCTGCGAGGCGAGCAGCAGATGGACGCCGAGCGAACGGCCGAGGCGGCCGATCATCACGAACAGGTCCATGAACTCGCGGTGCGAGGACAGAAGTTCACTGAACTCGTCGACCACCACGAACAGGCTGGGCAGCGGCACCAGATCGGCGCCGCCCGCGCGGGCCCGCTCGTACTCCAGCGCGGAGGTGTAGTTGCCGGCCGCGCGCAACAGCTCCTGCCGGCGCATCAGTTCACCGTGCAGCGCGTCCTGCATGCGCTCCACGAGAGCGGCCTCGTCCGCGAGGTTGGTGATGACGGCGGAGGTGTGCGGAAGCTCCTCCAGTCCGAGGAAGGTGGCGCCGCCCTTGAAGTCGACGAGGACGAAGTTGAGGGTCTCCGAGGAGTTGGTCAGCGCAAGGCCGAGGACCAGGGTGCGCAGCAGTTCGCTCTTGCCGGAGCCGGTGGCGCCGATGAGCAGGCCGTGCGGGCCCATGCCGCCCTGTGCGGACTCCTTGATGTCCAGCTCGACCGGGCGGCCGTCGATGCCGACGGCCACCGGCACCCGCAGCCGGGCGGAACCGGTCTGCCGGGCGAAGTGGGCCCGTGCGTCGTGCCGGTGCAGGTCGGGAATGCCGAGCAGCGTGGTCAGCTCGATGTCCGTCTCCAGCGGCTGGGCTATGTCGGTGCCCAGGCTCATCCGGCGGGCTGCGAGCAACCGGGCCAGGGACTCGGCGCCCAGCGGGCCGAGCCGGTCGGGACGGCCCAGCGGCACCGACCGCTCCTTGCGGCTGCGGTCGGTGCGCACCAGGCTGATCGTGTCGGGCCCCACCGTCAGGCGCAGGGTGTTGCGGCCCGGACGCCAGGGCATGGCGCCGGACACGTCCAGGACCAGCGCGTTGCGGTAGCCGTGACCGGCCCAGCGGTGGCCCTCGGGGACGGTGACGCCGTCCAGGACGACGACGGTGAACGGTTCGTCACGGCCGGGCCGGGCGTCCGGGTCGAAGCCGGGCCTCTCGGCGAACTCGCTGCCGAGCAGGTCGTCGAGTTCGGTGAGGTCCGCGGTGACCCGGCGGACCGGTCCGGCCCCGTCCTCCTCCTGCGGGTCGAGAACATGCGGCAGCCACTTCACCCACTCCCAGTCGGAACGCCGGTCGTCACTGACGCAAAAGGCGAGCCATAGCTTTTCGGGGGCGTGGAAGACGGCGAGTTGCGCGATCAGGGCACGCACCAGGGACGCCGGCGCCTCGCCGGAGGGACCGGCCGGACGCGCCCCGGCCCCGGTACGGGTCTCCTCCGTCCGCGCCCCCTCGTCGGCACGCCCGAGCGTCTGTCCCCGGGGCGGGACCTCCGCGACGTGACCGTCGTCGGCGGGATCCTCGGGGCGCAGCAGGATGCGGGCCGAAGAACGCAGGTAGAGACCGAGGGGCTGCTCGGGAATGGTCGAGTAGGCGCGTATGAAGCGGCGCAGGGCGTGCGCGCACAGCGGTTCCAGGTCCTCGACGGGCCGGGTCGAGACGGGGTTGAGGGAGAGGGCGAGTTGCTGCTCGCCCACCGCGATGCGGACCTCGCCGAAGTCCTCGTCCGCCGGGCGCCGTTCCCACAGTCGTGAGGTGCGCGCCAGGGACCGCAGGGAGCCGGGGTCGGGATGGCGCCAGGCGAGCGCCCGCTGCTGCTCCACGATGGTCGCCCGCACTCGCTTGCGGATCTGCGTCAGGTAACGGAGGTAGTCGCGGCGCTCACCCTTCAGCCGCTGCTTGCGCTCGCCGGAGCGGCGCATCAGCTGGCCGAGCAGCATGGCGGCGGCGGAGAGCGCCATGACACCCAGCGCCAGGTACATGAAGACGCCGTTCCCGCCGCCGGGGCGCAGGAACATCAGCATCATCGACATGGACATGAGTGCCATCGGCAGGTATGTCCAGATCGCGGAGGTGTCCGGCACGGTCTCGGAGAGGACCGGCGGTTCCTGGAGGGTCAGTTGGCCTTCGGGCATCTCCGGACCGCGCCTGCGGGCGGGTCGGCGAAACAACACCACACTCAAGGACTGAACCTCCGCTATCACTGGGCATTGCGACCCGCGCCGTTCCTCGGTACCCGGCGGTGGACCGGGTTCTACCGCGTCGGTTTCGGGCGGCCCGTAGGGCAGCGGAAGTCACGTGGAATTTCCGGGCGGGAATCGGGCACGGGACTTCCGCATCGGGCAACTCCCTTTGCGGGAGCGGTGCGAGGCCCACGACACGATCCGACGGGCGTAGGCAGTAGTCTGCATTCACCGAGCGCGGCCTGTCCACGCGGGGCCGCGTACCGCTCGGTACGCGGCCCCGAATTCCCCTGATGTTCTGGCGTCGGGACCCCTCTGCTCCGCCGTGCCCGCGTTCCGTATTCTGCTCCCGCCCCTTCACGTGGAAGTCCTTCTGCCGAAGTCCCCCCCCACGGATGACGAAAGTTGTGCTGATGACAGACAGCACGGTGGCCGAACTGTGCCGCCTGACCGTACGTGCGCCGAATGTCTCCGTCGACCTGGCCGTGCCCGCCGGAGTACCGGTCTCCGATCTGCTGCCCACCCTGCTGCGGTACGTCGGCGAGGAGGCCGAGGAGGCCGGGCTCGACCATGCCGGCTGGGTGCTGCAGCGGCTGGGTGACGCCCCGCTCGACGAGGAGACCACCCTTGCCCGAGCCGGCCTCGCCGACGGCGACGTCCTGTACCTGCGCCCGCACACCGAGTCCCTCCCCGAGGCCCGTCTCGACGACCTCGTGGACGGCATATCGGACACGGTCGGCCGGCGGATGCGCACCTGGAGCCCGAACGCCGCCC
Organism: Streptomyces althioticus; assembly: GCA_014649355.1. Taxonomy (GTDB): domain Bacteria; phylum Actinomycetota; class Actinomycetes; order Streptomycetales; family Streptomycetaceae; genus Streptomyces; species Streptomyces althioticus. The sequence continues at coordinate 119,823 of BMSW01000002.1, read as the reverse complement.
GCGGACTGCTCGGCGGCACGGCGGTGGCGACCCTGGCTCTCGCCCTGATGCTGGTGTTCCGGCCCGGGCTGGACGGCTCCGGCTCGCTGAGGGTGGCCTGCGCCGGTGTGACCGGAGTGCTGGTGCTCGCCGGCGCCGCCTCGGCCAGCCGCGCGGTCGGCGACCGGCTCACGGCAACCGTCCTCGGCCTGCTGGTCGCACCCTGTCTCGCTCTGGCCGGCTGGGTCCTGCCCGGCGGCGACCTCACCGGCCCGGACGCCGCGCGCGTGGTGGGCGCGCGCCTGCTCGCGGCGGGCGCCGCCGGAGCGGGCGGCGCGGTGCTCGCCCTCGCGGCGACCGCCGTCGGGGCCCCGGCCCTGTGCGCCACAGCACTGGTGGCGGTGGCCACCGCCGTCACCGGCATGCTGATCGGCTACGCAGGAATGGAAGCGCCGGCTGCGGTGGCGCTGGTGATGGTGGTCCTGGCGCTGGGCGCCGGTGCCGTCGCTCCGTTCGCCTTCAAGCTGGCCGGCATGCGGATGCCCGCACTGCCGTCCTCCGCCGGCGAACTGCAGGAGGGCATCGAGCCCTACGCCGGCGACGAGGTCGCCGAGCGCACCGAGCTGGCCGGACGCTGGGTGACCGCGCTCTTCGCGGCCACCGGCACCGCCGCCGTGGCGGCCCTCGTCGTCCTCGCCGAACACCCGAACCTGCCCGAGGTGCTGACCGCGCTCGTGCTGAGCCTGCTGCTGCTCCTGCACTCCCGCGGCCTGGTCCACATCGGACAGCGGCTGACGCTGGCGCTGCCGGGCGTCGCGGGCCTGCTGCTGCTCGCCCGCGCCTGGGCGGTGGACGGCGACGGCGACACCCGTCTGGTGGTCTTCGCGGTGCTGCTCGCCGCCGCCGCCGGCCTGGTGATCGCCACCTGGACCGTACCGGGGCGTCGGATGCTGCCGTACTGGGGCCGCGCGGCGGAGCTGGCGCACACCGTCTTCGCGGTCGCGCTGCTGCCGCTCAGCCTGTGGGTGGCCGGTCTCTTCGGCTGGCTGCGCGGACTGTTCGGCTAGAGAACGCCATAGGGCGTGCCCGCGCCACCGGGCACATGGACGACGAGAAGAGGAGAGGCCGTGCAGTCCAAGCGTGACCAGGTACAGGCGCACAGCTTCATGATGGGCAGGCTCAGTTCGGGCCTGCTGACGGGCGACCCGGACGCCCCCGAGAGCCCGCTCGGACGCACCACCCGCGGTGTCGTCTTCGGCGTGCTGTTCACCGTCCTCATCGGTGCCGGCACCGTGGTCTACGGCCTGCTGCGCCCCGGCGGGAACGACAGCTGGCGCGACGGCCGGCACCTGGTCGTCAACCGCGAGACCGGCGCCCGTTACCTGTGGACCGGCACCGACGGCGTACTGCACCCGGTGCGCAACTACACCTCGGCGCGCCTGATCGGCGGGGCCGACCTGCCGACGGAGGACGTCGGCACCGCCTCGCTGCGCGACGTGCCCGTCGGCGGTCCGGTGGGCATTCCCGGCGCCCCCGACGGCCTGCCGGAGGCCGGGCAACTCGACAACGGTGCCTGGAACATGTGCGTCACCGGCCCGGACGGCGCGGACCCCAGCACCTCTGCGGCGGTCTCCGCCTCGGCCGTCGACAGGGCCGGGGCGACGACGCTGGTGGCCGGCGCGCCGGTCGACACCACGGACATCGCCGCCGACCGCGCGGTACTGGTGCGCGGCCCGGACAAGACGGAGTACCTGGTGTGGCGGGGCAGCCGGCTGCCGCTGGACGAGAAGTCCGACGCCCGCACCGCGCTCGGTTACGGATCGGAGGAGCCGGTGCCCGTGTCGGCGGCCTTCCTGGACGCGCTGGCCCCCGGCCCCGGACTGCGCTCGCCGGACGTGCCGGGACGCGGGGGCGAGGGCCCGGAGCTCGGCGGCGAGCCCACCCGTATCGGCCAGGTCTTCGAGGTGAGCGTGCCCGGAGGCGAAGGTTCCTACCACCTGCTGCGCGAGGACGGCCTGGTGCCGCTGACCAGGCTCGGCGCCGCCCTGGCGCTGGGCGACCCCGCCACCCAGAAGGACGCCTACCAGGGCGAGTCGCCCGAGGCGCGCACGGTCGGCGCCGACGCGCTGCGCGAGCACCAGGCCGAGGACGCCGGCCGGGCGGGCACGGCGGGCCTGCCGGACGCGCCGCCGGCCCCGCAGTCCGTACCGCGCGGCAGCGCGCTGTGCGCCCAGGTGGACGGCGGCGACAGCGGCGCCCGCATCGGCTCGGTGCTGGCCCCGCTGACCGAACTTGCCCCGGTGGCGGTGTCGGCGGGCACCGACGCCCCCGTGCGGCAGGCGTGCGTACCGACCGACGCCACCGTCGTCCGGCCCGGCCACGGTGCCTTGGTGCGAGCGCTGCACGCCAGCGGCGCCGCCCACGCGGGCACCACCTACCTGGTCGCCGAGAACGGAGTGAAGTACCGCGTCCCCGCAGAGGACTCCCTCAAGGCGCTCGGGTACACCACGGGCGACATCGACTCCGTGCCCGCTCCGCTGCTCGCGACGCTGCCGACCGGCGCGGACCTGGACCCGGACGTCGCCTCCGGCACCGCGAAGCCCCGCGTCACGGCACCCGACTGCGAGAGGGCCGCGCAGCAGGAGGTGAGGGACACGGGCGGGAAGGCTACGGCTGCGAGCTTCGTCACAGTGGCCCCGTCGGCAACTCAGGACGCAGCGGACACCACGCCACGGTCCCGGCAAGGAACTCAAAGGGGCCTCTGAGGGCGAAAAAGGCGGAGAGTCGGGGCTATTACCGGTCGGGGCAGATGCAGCGGGCACTGGGTTCGCGAGCCTTTTGTTCATTCTGGTCGCTGTCGAACCTCAGAGAAAGCTCAGAATTCCCGGCCCCGCCACCCTCTCATGATGTGACCGGATGGCGCGCATATTCCGGCCCGCGGGCCCGCTCGATGGCCGTTCGCGGCTTAGGCGTGCCCGAATGGCGCCCGCATCGGGTCTACCGCCCGCACGGACGCCGCATCACGGACAGTTCGGTCCGGCGAGACTGTTCATCCGATCGAAACCTGCGCTCAACTTCCGGCCCCGACAGATAATTTGAGCCAACCTCCGAACTTCGAAAACTTCCGGAGCGCGTTGCGCGGAACGGGAGCCTCTACTTAGCCTCAGCGGGCAACGGTGCGATGTGATCGCTCGAATGTGATCGCTCGAACGAAGGGAGCGCGACATGGCGGACAGCGCCGCGAGGAAAGCGGACTATGCCAAGGGCCTGGGAGGTGTCTCGTCCCTCGAGACCGCCCGGAGCCAGGTGGAGAAGATCCAGAACAACGTCGCCGAGATCGCCTCGCGTTCAGGCGTCGGCGGCGACGAGGGTCAGGCCCTGCTGAAGCTCTTCCGCAGCTGGAACGCGGAGGCCCAGACGGTCGTCGTCCAGATCAGCAAGATGATCGACGCCCTCCAGGAGAACGTCACCTCCGCCAACCGTCTGGCGCAGGAGAACCAGGACCTCACCGAGGTTCTCAACAGCAAGACCAGTCAGGGCGTCTTCCAGGCGCTGCTCTGACACGTCCCGCGCCGTGCGGCCCTGAGTGAGGCCGCGCTGTTCGAGCCCGCCGGACGCGAGGCGTCCGGCCACCAGAGAGGAGACGTCATGGCCGACGGCATCATCGACGTGCAGTATTCCGTGGTCCGCAAGGCCGTCGAGGAGTTGACGGACCAGACGCAGCAGATCATCACCACCCTCAACAACCTGGAGGACGAGCTCAAGCCGCTCGTCGCCTCCTGGGAGGGTGCGGACCAGGAGATGTACCGCCAGGTGCAGATGCAGTGGGACCAGGCCACCAAGAACATGGCCGTCCTGCTCAACGACAACGGCACCCTGATCCAGTCCATCCACGACAACCACTCCCGCGACGAGCGCCGCAGCGCCGACAACTGGGGCAACGTCCGCGCGCGTTGAGACTCGCCGGGCTCGGCCCGCGTCAGTCACGAGAGGCGGGCGGCGCGCCGTGGCGGTCACGTCCCGGTGTGCCCCCGTCCCTTTCACAGCCCGTGCATCCGGAACCGAGGGGCAGGAGAGCTTCCGATGGCCGACAACCCCACAGACATCAAGCACTTCGACCTGTCCGCGATGGCGAACTTCCGCGACTACGAGGTCGACAGGGCTCACAAGAGCGCGAAGAGGCACCGCGAAGGGGGCGGGGACGGCGACCCCCGCCCGCTCGGCGACCTCGTCGACGGCCACACCACCGAGGACAACCTCGACCAGAACCAGCAGCTGCTGCGCATCGGCAAGATGGCCACCGATCCGCTGGTCTCCGGACCGAAGCTCCTCGAAGGGGTCCGTGAGGCCGCCACAGCTCTCGACACGCTCCTCGGGGACCAGATCGACCTGTACAAGGAGCTGCGGGAAGCGCTCACCGAGACCATCGAAGGGGCGGAGAAGACCCAGGCCAAGAACCTGGACGCGATCGACGCCCAGACGCTGCTCCAGCACTTCGACGAGGTCGACACCCTCACCGCCGGCGGCAGCGGCGGCGGTGACGACACCGACTCCTAGAGAACCCGCACCCCGCGACACCCCCGTCGCGTGACCCACGACAACGCGACCAGAGAGGGCGCCCGGTGGTCGACCGTTACGACGAGAACTCGGAAGAGAACGTCAACAGGTACGAAGACGTCACGGACGCGTCGTCCGACGTCTGGGCGTCCCTGGTCACGCACATCACGGGCTACCCCGTGCCGGACCGCAGCACCATTTTCGACACTCTGCGCTCCGACCACGGCGGCAAGCTGTTCCGGATGGACATCAGGGACCGGGGCCTCGGCTCGTTCGTCCAGGACGCTTCCGGCTTCCTGCGCAACACCGGCGAGGACTACGACATCTGGTTCTTCGACAGCGGCAAGAGGACCCAGATCAAGCAGGCCAGGATCGTCTTCGAGGGCCGGGTGCGGGCGGGCGACGAGCTGATCTTCGCCGACCCGGGGACGGACGACGTCGCCAACGCCTCCGTGCGCGAGGGCAACGAGTTCAAGGACTACAACAAGGACGAGATGAGCACCGTGGCGCTCGCCCGGTACATGAACGGCCCGCGCACGGCGCTCCTCGAACTGCGCGGCGGCAACACGGGAAACGCCCGCTTCAGCAACCTGGGGGTGGCCGAGGACGCCGCGGTCGACCTCAAGTCCTTCGACACCACCGGTCAGAGCTTCGACTTCGCGGCCCAGTTCTTCCGGGACCAGGGGCCGAAGATCAAGGAGTGGGAGGACGCCCTCGGCCGGGAGGACGCCACCTGGAAGGGCGAGGCCGCGGAGGTCTTCCGCAGCCTGCTGACGAAGATCCGCGAAAACTACGACGCCTACATCGAGACGTTCGACGAGACGCCCAGCACCGGCGAGGGCGACGGAACCGGCAAAACGGTGTACTCGCGCGCCCTCTCCCAGGCCCGCCAGGCCCTGGAGAACGCCGCCGACAAGCTGCTGGACGCCTGGATCACCTGGGCCAACTCCGACTACTACGACCCGCACCGGGTGCTGCGGTACGTGCTGGACGACCTTGCCGTGTGGGTCGACGCGAACAACGTCGCCAATACCGAAATCAAGACGACCTACTCGGCGTACTCCTCGTCCACCTACCACGACCCGAAGGAAGGCTTCTCGCAGAACCACCCCGAGTACGGCGACCTCACCGACATCGCCAACTGGGCGAAGGTCGGCGACAAGGCCGTACAGATCTGGAGCCGGGGAGTCGACGAGTACCTCGTCAAGCCCGCGCGGAGCGTGCAGTCCACGCTGAACAACACCTTCCTGGACCTGAGCGGCGACTTCACCGAGAACGTCCCCGAACCGAAGTCGACCAGCACCGCCTCGCAGGAGTACGAGGAGCGCAAGGCCGAAGAGGCCCAGGACGAGATCAACCGGCAGAACGAGGAGAACAGGCGGTACCAGGACGAGCTGCGGGAAGAGCAGAACCGGCAGCGTGAAGAGGACAAGCGGTACCAGGACGAGCTCCGCGAGGAGCAGAACCGGCAGCGTGAAGAGGACAAGCGGGCCCAGGACGAGCTCCGCGAGGAACAGAAGCGCCAGCGTGAAGAGGACAAGCGGTACCAGGACGAGCTGCGGGAGGAACAGAACCGGCAGCGCGAGGAGGACCGCCGGTACCAGGACGAGCTTCGCGCCGAGCAGGAGAAGCAGGCGGACGAGGCCCAGGAGCAGCTGCGGACCTTCAACGACCGGACGACGACGGACCTCGACGGCCTCGACGACGTGCTGAACCGGAACGTCCCGGTCACCGAGAGTCTGGGCGACGTGGGCGGCATCAACGGCGGCGGCGACGGCTCGCTCACCCAGAACCTCGGCGCTCTCGGCGACGCCAACAACGCGGTCAACGAGAGCCTCGCCGGTCTGGGCGACACGGGCGGCACGGGCGGCGGCGACCAGCGGACGGCCGTGCCCCCGACGGCCAACCTGGGCAGTCTCGGCGGCCTCAACTCCGGCGGCGGCACCCGGACGCCGTCCGACCGCACCACCGGCCTCGTCGGCGGCGACCCGGTCGCGCGGTTCCCGGACGGCAGCAGCACCCGCTTCGACCCCGACACCGGGCTGCTCACCACCACCGGGCCCGACGGCACGACCACCACCACGGACCTCGGCAACGGCCTGCAGGTGACCAACCCGGACGGTTCCGTCACCTCCCTCACCGACGACGGCAAGCTCACCACGACCTTCCCGGACGGCCGTACGGAGACCATCGACCCGTCGACGGGCCGGGCGGTCACGACCAGCCCGGACGGTACGACGACCACCACCGACCTGGGCAGCCTGGGCGACCTCAACAGCGGTGCCGGCGGCGGGGTGCTGGACACGCCGACGGGCGGCACCACGCAGCTGACGGGCGGCGAACTGACCAGCAGGTTCCCGGACGGGAGCAGCACGAGCTTCGATCCGGACACCGGAACCCTGACGACGACCGGCCCGGACGGTTCGGTGACGACGACCGATCTGGGCAACGGCCTTCAGGTGACCAACCCGGACGGCTCGGTCACATCGCTGGGCGATGACGGAAACCTCACGACGACGTTCCCGGACGGCACGACGCAGAGCATCGACCCGTCGACGGGCCGGGCGGTCACGACCAGCCCGGACGGTACGACGACCACCACCGACCTGGGCAGCCTCGGCGACCTCAACGGCCGGAGCGACCTCAGCTCCCTGGGCGACCTGCCGACCCAGTCGAACGGGGACCTGAGCGGCCTCGGCGACCTCGACCTGGGAAGCCTCGACGGCCTCAACTCCGACACCGGCTCGGGACTTCGGACGCCCACGGGAGGCGAGACGTCGCTGGCCGGCGACGACCTGCTCACCCGGTTCCCGGACGGCACCCGGGCGACGTTCGACACCCAGACCGGGATGCTGACCGCCACCCACCCGGACGGGTCCGTCACCACCACGGACCTGACCCACGGCGTGCAGGTGAACAATCCCGACGGTTCCGTCACCTCCCTGGACAACGGCATGCTGACCACCGAATTCCCGGACGGCAGCACCCAGGTCGTCGACCCGGAGACCGGCATCGCCACCGTCACCGACGCCCAGGGCAACACCGAGACGGTGAACCTGAACGACCTCAACACCGGTAATACGCAGACGAGTTCGGTCGGCGGTGGCATCTTCGACGAGCTCGACGCCCTCGACACGCTCGGCGGTGGCGGTGGCGGTGGCGGTGGCGTGGGCGGCGGCACCAGCACCGAGACGTTGTCGCCCTCCGACCTCGATCTGAGCAACGGGGGCTCCCTCGGCCCGGCCACCGGCGCAGGACTCACCGCCGGTGCCTCCGTCGGCACCGACGGCCTGGTGACGGGCGCCGCGGCCCCGCTGTCCGACGGCACCACCGCGACCGGCGGCTCCCTCGGCCCGGTCGCCGCGTCCGGTACGGCCGGCGCCCCGGGCATGCCCGGCACCCCCGGTATGCCGATGGGCGGCATGGGCGGTGCCGGAGGCGGCGGCGACAAGGGCAACGGCGAGCGGGTGCGGGCCGTCCTGGTCGACGCGGCCGAGGAGAGCGAGCGCCGCAACCGCAGGCGGCGCAGCCCCTGGAACCGTCAGGAGGACAGCGACACGTTCCTGTCCCCGGCATCCCGCGTGGCCACCACCGGTGGCGCCTCCCCGGAGGAGGAGGCAACGGACCAGGGTCGCAGGGTCACCACGTCCGCCGACTACCTGGAGGAGGACGCGGACGTGTGGGGCACCGAGGACGGCGGTACGCCGGCCGTCATCGGGCGATGACGGCGGCGACGGACGACGGCCGCGCCCGGGCCGGCAGGCGAACACCCCTCGACCCCGGCTGTCGGGGCGGACACCTCACCGGGCAAGATCGACTGTGCAGACGTGAGACATCAGGGGAGCGGACGTGACGGAACCACTGGAACAGCGTCTGGAGAAGGCCATGGCCGAACTCCGGTCGGCCCAGGAGGCGGTCGAGCGCACCGAACGCGAGCTGCGACAGGCCTCGTTCGCGGTGCTCTCCTCCGACCGTGCCGTCCGCGCCACCGTGGGCCCGCAGGGCGAGCTGACCGGCGTCGAATTCCTGGAGGACAAGTACCGCTCCATGTCCCCGCAGGAGCTTGCCGCCAGCGTTTTGGAGGCGGCGAGCGCGGCGCGGCTGAAGATGAACCGGCACGTGATGAAGGCGATGGCCCCGTTCACCGAACCCAGCAGCGAGGTGCCCGAACTGAAGGGCTTCGAGCTGGACTGGGAGCGCATCTTCGGCCCCGGCGTGCTGGAGAAGGACGACGAGGACACGGCACGCACGGACGGAGCGGTCCCGGGCTGGCGCGACGCGCTGGGCGAGGACGGGGAGGACTGACATGGGACAGCGGTACTACGTCGACCCGGCCCGCATCGAGGCGCTGACCGGGCAGTTGGAGGAGATCGCCACCCTGGCCAGGAGCATGACCGAGGAGTTCCTCGACGGTCTCGCCCCCACGGTCTCGTGGCCCGGCACCTCGGGCGACTTCGCGGAGAAGGCCAGACCGCAGGAGCAGAAGGAGCGACAGACCACCAAGGACACCATGATGTCCATCCGCGACGCGCTGGTGAGCATCACCGACGCCACCCTCAGCCAGGTCAGGCTCATGGAGGACACCCGGGACCGCAACCTGGAGGACATCGACCGCAACACCAGCCGGATCGAGACCGACGGATTTGGTCTCGACGGCTCGGGCGGCGGTGACACGGGCGGGCATGGCCGCCACTGACCTCCGCGCCGCAGGCCGCCCCCGCACCATGCGGGGAGCGGCCCCCCGGTGCTGCCCGCACGGCCTGACGGGCGGTCGCCGATGAGCATCATGCCGTCGCCCGAGGTCAACGCGATGATCTTCATCCTCACGGGAGAGAGGCTCATCGACGCGGACGAGGACCTCGCCTACGAGAGCCGCGGGCCCTACGCCCGGCTGGGCCGCAAGATCGACCAGATGTCCGCGCTGATCCAGAAGTCGGTGCACGACATCGGCCAGGTCATGCCGGACGACCTGTCGAAGGCGTACGCCGCAGCGATGGGCACCCTCACCGACGACGGCGGCAGGAACTACCTGCGGGAGTTCTCCGAACAGCTGGACAAGATCGCCGAGGGCCGGCGCAAGACCTCCATGGACATCATGGAGTCCAAGTGGCAGGTGATCGCCGAGGTCATCCGGCTGCTCATCGAGATCGCCATCTACCTGGCGATGTCGTTCTTCACGGGCGGAGCGTCGGCCAGTCAGATCATGCTGGCCAAGATGCGCAGCCGGTTCTTCATCCTCTCCACGCTCAGCCATCTGCTTCAGCGGCTGCACATCGCGCCCTCGCTGACCGAGGCGTTCTCCGAGGCGTTCACCACGTTCGCGGTGCGGCTCGCGATGATGAACTTCGCCCCCGACGGCCGCCGTCCCGACGGCTTCGACTGGAGCCAGATCCTCAAGGACGGTGCGTTCGGCGCCGCCGCCGGCGCGCTCACCAGCATCTTCGCCGAGTACGCCCGCAAGATCGTCAAGAGCTACGACGACACCTTCCTGAAGAACGGGACCGACCTCGACTTCAAGCCGCCGCCGAAGGTGAGGAACGACCTCGGCCTCGACGCCGGCAACCACACGACGAACTCCAAGCCGGACCCGGACACCAAGTTCGACACCACTCCGGACAACCGTCCCGACCCGGTCACGAACAACCCCGGTCTCACGTACAACCCGCCGACCGGCTTCCGGGACCTGTTCTCCTTCCGGAACAACTTCCGCAACAACCCCGACCTGTGGCGGAACAACCAGATCCTGCGCAACAACGCCGACCGGCCGGGCGCGATCGCCGGGCACTACGGCATCAAGGGCACGGCCGACTTCCTCGCCGCCGGCTCCGGCGAGGCGCTCGCCGAGATCCTCGTCAAGGGCGCGTTCGACGGCGACTGGTCCACGAGTTGGTCCACCTTCGTCGGCGCAGGCATCAGCAGCCAGGTCGAGGCCACACTCACGGACGGCGCCAAGAACGGAAGCGCCGAACTGCGCAACATCCTCGAAGGGTTCCGAGACACGCCGCCCACCGTCTCCGGCGGCGACGTCGCCTCCTCGGGGACAGGTGGCTCCGAAAGGCCGTCCCGCACCGGTGGCGGCGCCGGCCGTACCGACGGCCCCTCACACCCGGACACCACGGGCGGCACCGGCACCACGCCCGTAACGTCGTCGTCGGACAGCGGAGTCGAGGCACCGCCGCCGTACTCCGTGACGGATCCGCCGCCGTACACGTCGCCCGCCCCGCCGCCGTACTCCCCGGGCACGCTGCCCGTGACCGCGACGGAGAACGCCCAGTGGCAGCAGGTCCACCGCGGCAACGCGGACATCCGTGAGCAGGCTCTCCGCGACCTCACCACCCTGCGTGGCGCGCAGCCTCCCGGCGCCACGGAGATCGGCGTCCGCGACGCCCTGCACGGCAACCTGTCCGGGGCCCCGGAGATCCGCGTGGTCCCCGTGGGGAGCGGCCCCGCCACGGAGGTCGACGCGGACGGCGTGCGCCGGGCCCTGGAGGGCTTCGGGACACCGGTGACGGTGACGCCGCCGCTCACCGTCACCGACGGCTCGGTGCCGGTGGGGGAGGGGAGCGGCTTTGGTCCGGGCACCGGCCTGGGGGCCGGCATGAGTGCGGGCGTCGGCGCGGGCGCCGGGGAGGGGGCGACTGCGGGAAACACGGGCAAGGGCACAGGGGCCGCTCCCGGTACGGCGTCCGGCACAGGTGCGGGGCCGAGTGCGGCTCCGGGGGCGGTGTCTGGCGTGGGTGCGGCTCCCGGTGCGGCGTCCGGCACTGGTGCGGGGCCGAGTGCGGCTTCGGGGGCGGTGTCTGGCATGGGTGTGGGGCCGAGTGCGGCTCCGGGGGCGGCGTCCGGCACAGGTGCGGGGTCGAGTGCGGCTCCCGGTGCGGCTTCCGGCACCGGAGCGGGCCCCAGCGCCGCCCCCGGTGTGGCGACCGGCGGTACGAGTGCCGGGCCAGGAGCGGGTGTCGGGAGCGGCGCGGGCACCGGTAACCGGGGCGCCGTGACCTCCGACGGCGGCGCCCCCGCGGCGGAGCAGGACCCGCGTACCGTCGACGTACCGGGGCAGGACGCCCCTGTCTCGGCGACGGTGACGACGACGGACGGTGTGCCAGGGACCCGGGACGTGTCGCCCGGAGACACCGCCCCCGCGCCGCCGGAGGGCGAAGCGACCGGCCCCGTCACCGTCGACGGCGATGCCTCGCCGCTCACGGTCGTCGTGTCCGAGGGGCCGCCGCCGGCAGCGGGTTCGCCCGAGGCGGCCGCGCTCCTCGACGGGGCCGGCGCCGACCGCGCCGTGGTCCTCGGTCCGCCGACCGCGCCGGACAGCACCGGACGCCCGAATCGCGCCGCCGTCGAGCTGACCCGCGAGACACCTGACGGCCCGGTCCAGGCACGCCCGCTCACCGGCCCTGCCCCCGTCACCGCGGGCGCCCCGGACCCGGGGACCGATTTCCCCGGCGCCGACGTGCTGCTGCCGCTCGCCGACGCCCTCGGTCCGGCCCCGGACGTGCGGCCCGTTGTCACCGAGAGCGCCCCGTCCGTGGACACGGGTCCCGAGCCCTCAGCGGACGCGGACCCGTCCGGGAAGACACCGGTAGCGCCGGTCAAGCCCATGTCGCCGACGGGCGCCGGAGCCGTCCCGAACCCCGACGCGAGTGTCCCCCCGGACGGCGCGGTCAAGTTCGATTCGGCGTCGCGTCCCTGGAACGAGCCCGCCACCGTGCTGCACGTGGAGTCGGCTGGCGGCGGCGGTACCTCGCCCGTCGTCACCCCGCCGCCCGGCTCCCAGGTCGTGGTACGCCCTGCGGCGGGGAACCCACGGCCGGTCGGCGAGCCGGCCCTCGCCACTCTGGACGGGCGTTCCGTCCCGCTCGAACAGGTGCGGCGTCTCGTTCCGGACACGGCGGTGCGGCCCGAACCGGGCCGTACCGTACGGACGCTGACCATCTCCCAGGACCCGGCCGAAGACGGCACGCCCCGCGACGCCGGACGCCGGGCGCTGCTCGGACAGGACTCGTACCGAGGCGTACGCACGGAATCCGGCCCCGCCGTCCCGAACACGACGAACACGACGGGCACCGCCGACGCGGCGGTCACGGCGCCGTCAGCCCCCCGTGCCGTGTTCACCGGTCCGACGACCGCGCTCCCCGGCGCCGGCACCGAGCAGGGCGCCGACTACTTCGTGGGGCACGGCACCCCGCGTGCCGTCACCCTCGGCACCCACGACGCCTCCCGGCCCACCGTGAAGGTGAGTGGCGTCCAGCTCGGTGAGGCGCTCAAGGCGTGGGCGGCCGACGGCGACCGGCAACGGCTGCTGGTGCTGTACTCCTGCGAGACCGGGCGCCAGCCGAGGATCGCGGGCCTCCCGGTCGCCCAGCACGTGGCCAACCGGACCGGGCGCCCGGTGTACGCGCCCACCAGTGCGGTCGGTACAGCCCGCGACAAGGACGGCAACGTCCGCGCGGTGCTCGTCGACAACGGGGACGGGCCGGGGCGGTGGCGGCTGTTCACCCCTGAACCCGGCGGTGCCGACCTGGACCGGCTTGCGCGCGACGCCGGTCTGCACGCGGGCCCCGGCCCGGCGGACCCGTTCGCCCGCGCCCGCACGCTCCAGCAGATCCGCACGCTGCGCGACGCGCTCGGACCGGACGCCGAGAAGCAGCCCGGCAACCGGGAGCTGCTGGCAGGCCTCGCGCACGTGGACGGCCTGCGCTGGCAGGGCACGGACAGCGCGGCGCGTTACGGCGACGGCCGCATGACCCCCGACCTGCTCCGCCGTATGGTCACCGACTGGCACGGCGCCGGAGGCGGTGCGGTGGACGGGCGCACCGCCGTCGACCCGTCCACCGGACCCACGCCTGAGCAGTACACGGCCTTCCTGCGGGCGGCGGCCGCCGCCCGGGCCGACCAGGGGCCCGGCACCACACTCGACGACCTGGTCCCTCCGCCGCCGCCCACGTTGCCGCCGACCGCGCTCGTCTCCCAGGACGACGTGCGCGGACTCGACTACGCCCAGTCGGCCCAGGTCGCCTGGGGGCTGTCGGACGACCCGCTGCCCCTGTCCGAGCTGGGCCTCGGCCCCGAGGACACCGCCGAACTCGCCCGCCGCAGGCCCGACCTGTCGCCCGCGCCGAGCCGGCCGGAGAGTCTTGCCGCGGACCTGACCGCGTTCGGCCCGGTGACCCCCGCCCCCGAGCGGGGGAGCCTCCTCCGGGCAGGCGGACTCACCTTCCGCCGGATCGCCGCCCCGCCCGACGGCAACTGCTTCTTCCGGTCGGTCCTCGACAGCGCGCGTTCCAGGGAGGTCCCGCCCGCCTGGGCCGCGGGGAACGCCGGCGGGCTGCGCGCGCGGGTGCGGGACCGTGTCACCCACACCGAACTCGGCGACATCGCCGACGCCCTCGTGCCGGACCCCGTCCACTCCGTCGTCAACGACCTGCGGCTTCGTGCTCTGGCCGGGGAGAGTGACGCGGGCGCGCAGCGCCGGATCGCCGAGGAGTGGGACCGGATCGCGCGGGAGGTCGTCACCGACGGCGACACGGGCCGGTGGCGGGAGATCGTCGCCGACAGCGACTACCCGGGGCTCGCCGAGGTGGCGCCCACCCCCGCCGACGCGCGGCGGCTCGGCGGGCGGGGACTGCTGGCCGCCACCGCCGCGCGGGTGGACCTGTGGCCGTCCCCCTTCGCCGACCTCATCCCGGAGGCGCTGGCGCACACGCTCGACCTCGACCTGCGGATCGTGCAGCCCGACCCGCGGACACCAGGCGCGCTGACCACGATCGCACTGCACGCGGGCGGCACGGGCGACCCCCTGCACGTGGCGTACAACGGGACCGACCACTTCGACGCCCTGGTCCCCGACACGGACCCGTCCCGTGCCACGACCCCGGAGTCCGCTCCGGAACCGGTATCCGCGTCGGCCCCGCAGCCCGCCCCGGACGGGTCGGACCCGTACGGGGACTGGCTGCGCGAGATGGCCGGGATCACGGACACCGCCCCCGAAACGGCCGATGAGGGCGACCGGACGCCGCTGGAGACACAGCTCGACCGGTATCGTCCGCCCCGGCTGCTGACCGGCCCGGACGCCCGTCGGCCGGGCCCGGCGCCTCGCACGGTCACCTTCGAGGACGGAAGCAGGCTGCCCGCCGCGCTGATCAGGCCGGGAGCCGACCCGGGCGACACCGACGCGGACGGGACACCGCCGGGCGCCGAGCCCACCGGGCTGTTCGCCGGGACCGGCGTCCTCACCCTGCGCGCGCCCGAACTCGCGGCGCGACAGATCCTCGACGGGCTGCCGGACCGGCTGCGGGCGAGGTTCGACGAGGAGGAGCTGCTGCGGCTGCTGACCGACCAGCCCTCCGCGTTCACCGCCCCGCGCGGCGCCCGCCTCGTGGGCCGGGAGAAGTCCGGGGTCGGCCTGGAGATGACGGTGGAGGCCGTTCCGTACCACCGCTGGGTGCGCCTCTCCGACACGGGCGGCGGCACGGTCAAGGCGGACACGGCGCGGCGCGGGCAGAGCGGCACGGGCGGTGGGCGCACGGTGGGCTTCGGACGCCGGATCGCGGGTGCCCTGAGCATGGGCCCGCCGCTGGACTGGCTGCTGAAGATCGGCGCCTCGCTGGGCTGGGCCCGCCGCACCGACTACAACCAGGGCACCACGGCGTACCAGCAGGCCGAGCACCGCGCCCACGAGGGCTCCCACCTGCACCTGGACGACGTCCACTACCGGGTACGGGTCCACCGCGTCACCGAGGCGCCCCGCGCCGCCGCCCCGGCCATCACCGGCGGGACGCCCGGTACGAGGGACACGACCGGTATCGCGCCGGGCCCCCGCTGGACGCGACAGCTGGTGCACACCGCCGAGTTCGGCATGCGTGACGGGCTGAGCTGGCGGCTGCCGGACGACCTGACCGTGCCCTACGAGGGGCCGCGCCGGGCACCCCGCACCCTGACCTTCCCGGAGGGGGAGCACCCGCGGCTGCTCGACTCCACGGGCCTGTACCTGACGGACCCGGCGGAGGACGTGGCGCTGGCCCTCTCCGGCGCGCGGCCCGGCAGTTCGGCCCACCGCACCCTCGTGTCGTACACCCGTCCCGGGCGGCTGCTCGGCCTGTTCGGACGGCTGACCGGGCCGGTCAGCGGCCCCGGACTCACCCGGGGACGCGGTCAACGTCCGCTGGGACACCTGGTCGTGGAGCGCTCGGTGCCCCACCGCGCCGACCTGGTCACCGAGTCGACCAAGGTCGAGGTGCGCGACCTCACCCAGACCACGTACTCCAACCAGCGCGGGCACGTTCGGGAGACCCGGTTCGGGCTTCAGATCACCTCCGGGCCGAACCACCAGTTCGCCGGGCCGGTCACCGACGTGCGGGTGCAGGGCGGGCCGGTGGTCCGTACGGACCTCGCCGCCGGGCGCGGCCACTACCTGGGCACCGACGCGGCCCGCAAGGTGACCGGCCGGCTCCGCAACCAGCCGATGGCGCTGTACCGGGTCGAGCGCACCCTGATGGTCCGGGGCGCCGGCGAACCGAGGTCCGCGGCGCGGCCGGTGCGGGTGGTCAGCCTGGACTGGATGTCCACCCAGGACGCCCGCAGGCTTGCCGGATGGGACAGCCGCACGCCGGGGCGTACGGGCCCGAACCCGGACGTCGAACCCCCGGTGCCGTGGTACCTCAAGAAGGAGGACCCGGTCCATCTCGGAGGCCAGGTCCGCGCGGAGGGCTTCCGGCCCGAGAACCAGACCGGGAACGTGCCCGGGGCCACCGGCACCGGGACCGCTCCCGTCATCGGCCCGCAGACGGCGCCGGCGCAGAGCGGCACCCCGAAGCCCCCGCGCGACCCCCTGCAGACGTTCGCGGACACGGTCCTGGACACCCTGCACGCCTCCTACCCTTCGCTGTTCCTCCCGCCCGCGATGCGGAACCACCCGCGGCTGGCGCGGCTCTGGTACGGCGACGAGCGGCTGCGGACGGCGTGGTTCAACGAACGGCAGGTGAGCGAGGCCCTGAACCGGCCCACCCTCGCCCAGGCGCTGGACGACCTGACCACCACCGGCGTCCCGGTCACGCTCGTCGAGGACGGCAAGGTCAGGCGCGGGCACCACACGCTGACCCTGCGGGCCCGGCTGACCGACCGCCGGTTCGAGACCACCCTGAACGAGCGGACGCTGCGCAACGCGGTGATCGGCAACGAGGTCTCGGGCCAGGGCCAGCAGCAGTCCAGCACCTACTCCGCCGGTGTCGAGGTGGGCGTCTCGCCCCGTGATCACGACAAGGTGGGCGACACCGGACTGCCGCGCCAGATCGGCAACCTCACGGTCGGCGGACGCTACGCCCACACCCGTCAGGAGGCCACCCGCAACACGGTCACCGTCGCCCACGACCACCTGACGGCCCAGAGCGGCATCGACCTCTACAGCTACCGGGTGGAGCTCAGGGCCGACTTCGAGGGGCACCGTCGTCCGCGCGGCTGGCCCCGCCTGCTGACGGCCGGACTGCTCGGCGCGGGCGTCTTCGTCAGCACGGTCGCGGAACGCCCGCTGTTCCGCCGCGGCACCGAGACCGTGGGACGGGTCGAACTGGCCGTCCCCGCCGCTCACGGCTCCGACCGCTACGCACCGACGGACCTGCCCGCCGCGACGTTCACGGACCCGTCCGCCGCCCCAGCGACATCGACGGCGACGACCTCCACCCCCACGACCTCCACCCCCACGGCCCCCGCCTCGAGGCGGTTGTCCGCCCTCGTTGCCGAGCAACTGCTGGACGGCACCGGCCCGGTGTCCACGACCGACGCGAAGAGTCAGTCGCTCGTCGAACGGCTGCTCGGCTCCCCGCACGTGGTGCTCAGCACCCAGGGCGGCCCGCAACGCCAGCAGCTCGTGCAGGAGACGGCGGACCGTGCCTCCGGCGACTCCTGGCACACCAGCGCCCCCGGCACCCCGGTCCGCACCGCGCTGCGCCGCGCGGTGGCCGACCTCAGCGTGGCCGGGCAACTCGGCCAGTACCTCGGCCCGTTCGGCACCCGCGTCACCGGACTCCACGGCGCCGGCCCGTTCCGTACGCACTACCTGAAGGCCGCCGTTCGAGGCGAGCTGGAGAACGTACGGGTCATGAGCGACCCCAAGCCCGCCTCCTTGGAGAACACGGTCGCCACCGACCACAAGGTCACCGGCAGTTCGAGCACCACCTCGCGCACCACGCTCGGTCTCCAGGGCAGCGACTCGCCGCTGCAGCAGGCCTCCGGCACCCAGCCGGTGTCCGGCGCCTACGGCAGCGCCCTCCAGTACGCGTGGGGCAGGGGCCGCGCCCTCGCGCAGTCCGTCACCCGTGGACGCAGCACGACCATGACGTACGCCGGGCGCATGTACCTGGTGGTCGCCGACGCCGCCGAGACCGTCGCCGTCCGGGACCGCTGGACGGCCGCGATGGGCACCATCGGCACCCGGGCCGGACAGCGGATCGGGTCCGCCGCCGGGCGGCTGTCCGGCCGCGCCGGGCAGGCCCTGTCCCCGCGCCGGGCCGCCGCCGCGTTCCACCGCGTCCGGGACGCCGTCATGTTCCACCTGCCGATGCAGGACGCCATCGAGACCGGCCTGGCTCCGGACGGCCTCGGCACCGGCACCCCGCGCAACCTCGGCAGCGGCTACCGGGTGCCGGGCTTCCTGCGCGGCCGGCGCTTCCCGACCCACCCCAGCGGCCGGCTCGACGCGAGCAGCGCGGCCCAGCAGCTCCTGCCGCGCCTGGAGAAGGCCGGGGTGCCCTCGCACGACCGCGAACAGGTCCTCCAACGGCTCTCGCCCGACTTCCTCCTCGCCCACCTGCACGAGCTGACCACCGACGGGATGACCCTGCCGGTCCGCCACCGCACCTGGTCGAGCCCTCACCACCTGCCGGTCGGCGGCAGCCCGGCACAGGTCCGGTTCAAGCTGACGCCGGCCGGCACCACCGTGAAGCGGCTGCGCACCGGGTACGAGGTGGACGACTACCGGACCATCGCCCGCGACTCCGCGGCCGGCGTCACCCAGGACCGCGGCGGCGACCTCACCCTCAGCGTCGGCCAGCGCACGCCGGGAAGCGACATCCTCGCCGCCAACCCGTCCCTCCAGGGAACGGCGACCGGACAGCGGGCCGGCACCCGCACCGACACCCTCGGCAGCACCGCGATGCCCGACATCGCCACCACGCAGGCGCACGCGGAGGTCGTCACCGGCTACATCCTGACCGTCACCATGACCGACGCCGCCGGTGACCCGCTGGCGCCGCGTGCCGTCGCACACGTCGGCACGCTCCACGAACTCGTCTCGGCCGGACTGCTCACGCCGTCCGGCACCGGCGACGACGGCACGCTCACCGAGCAGGACGTCAGCGAACCCGAGCGCGCGGTACGCATGCTGACGGCCGAACAGGCGCGTCGACAAGCCGTCGCCGCCTGGCGCGCGGACGGCGACGACATCCTGCCGTTCGACGACCGCACCGGCTCCGGGATGCTCGCCGTCGACATCCGCGGCGCGGCCAACGTCGAGAACGCGCTCACCCTCGCCACCGCCCG
This sequence comes from Streptomyces althioticus, assembly GCA_014649355.1. Lineage (GTDB taxonomy): Bacteria > Actinomycetota > Actinomycetes > Streptomycetales > Streptomycetaceae > Streptomyces > Streptomyces althioticus. The sequence continues at coordinate 100,746 of BMSW01000002.1, read as the reverse complement.
CGCGGACGGCCTCGGCGACGGCGACCTCGGCAGGCGGCACACCGGCGAGCCGCTGACCGCGCAGGTGCGCATGGCCCGCCACACCCCGCTCACCGCCCTCGGCTCGGCGCCGGCGCAGGCGCAGCAGGAGGCCACCTCCCAGGGCGGCCTCACCGCCGGGTTCCGCGAGGCACTCGGCGCGGACGGCTCCGTGCTGCCCACCCAGTCCTCCGCGCGCCTTTTCGGCCAGTCCCACACCGTCGTGTCCCGTCTCTACGCCAAGATGCACCGGCGCGGCGCCCGCCTGCTCGCCGTCGAGAGCGCGCCCCGCATGGAGGGCATGCAGCGGCACAAGACCTCCCAAGCGACGGAAGCCGGGATCACCGACAACTCCGAAGGCGCCCTCGGCACCGCGCCGCTGGTCGCCACCGGCGGCGCCGGACTGACCAACCCCGGCGTCACCGGCCCGGTCGGCGGCGCCGGTGATGGCATCGCACACAAGGGCGCCGAGGACGTCACCCTCGGCACCCACGTCAAGTACGGCATCGACCGCAGCATGCTCTTCGCGCTGCCGGTGAGCTGGCTGGCGGTCTCCGAGGCGGACCACCGGATCACCGACAGCCGGCCCCTGCGCACCCTCGGCAAGGCGAAGCGCGGCCCGCGCGCCGCCGAGGCCGAGACCACCGCACTGGTCTGGCTGCGCGAGGAACAGGCCCGCGACTACGGCCTCCTGGACGACTCCTCCTTCCCCGAAGAGGCCGCCGCCGCCTGGGACGACATGGCCAAGGCCGCCGCCGACCTCGCCGTGGCCGAGAAGGGGTACTACGACGCCCGTGCCCGGACCCGCGAAGCGTGGCTCTCGCTCGCCCCCGAAGAGCGCGCCGCGCTCGGCGACGGCGACCCCGGCCTGACATCGGCGCTGACGACCGTGCTGCCGCGGGACCTCGCCGAGTCCCCGGCCGTCCTCGCCTGGCAGGCCGCCCGTGACGACGCGCACCTGTGGGAGGGACGGGTGGACGCCGCCGCCGCCGACCACCACCGGCTGCACCTCGCCGCGTCCCGGCTCACCGCCCACCACCAGGGTTCGGCCGCCGTGCCGGTGCGGGATGTGCCGCAGGAGTACACGGAGCCCGAGTGGCGTTCCGACGCCCCGGCCCCGTACACCGTCACCGAGCCCGACGGCACCGGCGTCCGCACCCTCACCTCTCCGGACGGCGCCGTCGTGCGGACGGTCCACGCAGTACCGCATGACGGCGCGTCGTTCTTCCACGCGCTGATCGCCGCGGCCGGGGAGCGCGGCCGGCTGGCCCGGCTGCTCGGAGCCGACCTCGCCGACCGGTTCACCGCCGCACCGGGCGACCCCGAGGTCACCGCCGACGCCGTCCACACCGCCCGCGACCGCCTCGCCCGGGAGCTGGGCCGGCCGGACAACAGAGACCTGCTCGACTCCCTCGCCCCGGACACCGCCGACACCTTCACACCGGAGGAGCTGGACGGCGCGGGCATCACGCTGTCCCGGGAGCAGCAGGCCGAGTTCGACGCCCTCGGCCGCCTGCCGGAGACGTTCTGGCCGACGCCGGCGCAGCGGGCGGCGCTGGCCTCCCTCGCCCTCGCCCGCCCGTTCGCCACCGAGCCGCTTCCCGCCGACGCCGCGCGGCCCGACGACACCCCGGCGCCGCCCGCGCGCCGCGCCGGGGACCACGGCGGCGCCGACCTGCTGCCCGCGCTGGCCGCACGGCTCCTCGGCACCTCGCTGACCGTGGTCACCGGCGAGGGCCGCGAACAGCGCTTCCTCCCGTACCGCGACGACCGGGACGGCGCCGCCCGCGACGGGTCGGCCACCGTCGACCCCGCAGCCGACCCGGTGCTCTTCGCCGCCGACGGCCACTTCCACGCCGCCCTGTCCGCACACGCCCCCGCCCCGTCCACCACCGCGCTGCCGGCACCGACACCCGAGGGCTCCGGCACGTCCGGCGAGACCTCGGCCGCGAGCGGCAAGCCGTCCCAGCCGGCCGCGCACCGCAGCCACACCACCGCCCCCTGGCTCCCGCCCGCCGACGGCGACGTCCCGCGCTACCGCCTCGCCCGCGACGGCGTCCTCGCCGCGCCCGACGGTGCCACCTACACGCAGGGAACGCCCACCGGCCGCGGCAACGGCTTCTTCGGCGCCCTGTCCACCGCGCTGCGACATGCCGCCGCCCGACCGAACCTGGACAGCCGGGAGGCCGGCCGGCTGCGGTCGCGCGCCGACGCGTCGCCTGCCCGGCTCATGAGGCTGAACGGCCTGCCGGGCACCTCGGCCGAGCGGACCGCGCTCTTCTCGCCGCCGCCCCTGGCGCGGCGCCGGGGCGCCCCCGAACCGAGCGCGGAGGCGAAGGAAGGACACCTGCGCCGTCACCTCGCCGAGGCCCCCTGGACCACCACCGGGGCCGACCTGGCGGTCGCCCGCTGGGCCGCCGCCGCGACCGGCACCACCGTCACCCTCGTCGAGGAGAACGGCACCGCCCACACCTACCTCGGCCCCGGCGGGCACAGCGGCCCGCACCTGCGGCTCCGCCGTCGGGGCGGCGACTTCGTCCCCCTGATCGAGCGCACGCCGGCCCCGACCACCCGGACGTCACCGACCGACGGCACCGGTCCGGACACCACGGCGACCGCGACCACGGCCACCGTTCCGCTGCCGCCGTCCACGCCGGCGTCACTGTCCTCCACGCCGCCTCCGTCGCCGCTCCCGTCGCCCACCGAGACCACCACTGACGGCCGGCCGGCCACCGAGACCGCAGCCGACACCACCGCGACCGCGACCGACACCGGGACCGCGACCGACACCGTCACCGGGACCGACACCGACGCCGATCCACCTGGGCTCGACGGCGACGACGCGTACGAGCTGAGCCAGCTCGCGGGCGACCGGGGCGGCCAGGGTGACCCCACCCGTCAACTGGCCGTCGGGCGACGGGCCGGCGCCGTACTGCACTCCCTCGGGCACCCCGTGGTGCTGGCCGGAGCGGCCCGCGGCCGGGTGCAGTTCGGCACCCCCCGCCCGCTGGACGCCGTGGAGTTCGGGCTCCCCGGGGACACCCTGCCCACCGCCGCCTCGGTCCGGCGGGCCCTGGAGCAGGAGTTTCCGGGGGCGAGGGTGCGGCCGTCGGCCGTCACGGACGACGGCCGCACCCTCGCCCTGTCGGTCGACGGCGTCACCATCAGGATCACCGCGACCAGACGCCCGTACACCGGCACCGTCCGCACGGACGGCTTCACCCTGCCCGCGCCCGCGGACTCCGTCGCCGACGCCGCCCTCACACTGGCCACCGCCACCGGTCAGGACTCCCGCGGACGCGACCTCCTCGACCTGCTGTGGGCCCTGCGCGCCACCTCGGCCGACGGCACGCCCTCCCTCACACCGGCCACCCTGCCCGAGGACGCCTACCGCGCCGCCCGCCCCGCCGGCGCCCCCGCGTCCCTCGCCGTCCGGCTCAGCGAAGTACTCGACACCGCCGCCCTGGACGCCGACACCCTCGCCCGCCATGAGCGGACCTGGCGCGAGCTCGGCGTCGCCGACGGCGACCTGCCCGGCCTGCGAGCCGAACTGACCGGCCTCGCCCACGCATTGCGCACCGCACCCGAGGTGACCGCGGACCCGGTGCGTACGCTCGCCGCCCGGCTGCCCGGCCTGTCCGCCACCGACCGCAACGCCGCCCTGGCCCTTCTGACGCCCGCCGACCGCGAGCGTCTGGCGGCCGACCCCGCGCTCGTGGATGCCCTGCGCACCGCCACCGGCCCGGAGGAGTTCGCCTCGGTCGCGGCCGACCTCATGACGCAGGTGCCCACCGGGGTCGGACAGCCCGTCTCCGCCCGCGCCGCCGCACGTACCCGGATCGCCCGGATGCTGCGCGACCCCGAGGTCACGGCCCGGCTGCTCAAGGGCGGCACCCGCGTCGTGGTCGTCCCCAGAACCGAGGCCCTGACCTCCCTGGACGCCTTCCGCTTCCTGAACGGCGCCGTCACCGGCGACGGCCGCCCCTGGGACGGCGTCCGCGGGGTCGGCACGCGCACCGCCGCCGTCACCGAGGAGAACCTGCTCGGCGAGCGCACCACCGTCGGCTCCGGCATGTCCGCCTACCCCGACGGCTACTCGACCACCGTCCACGAGTTCGCCCACACCGTCCATCTCCACGGGCTGGACGCCACCGACCGGCAGCGCGTCACCAACGCCTTCCGCACCACCACCCGGCACGGCGAGGCGGGCGCCTGGCCCGACGGCCCGCTGCACTCCCGCGACGCCGACGGCCGCCGCAGCGCACCCAACTACAGCAGCCGCGACGAGCGCGAGTTCTTCGCCCAGCTCACCAACGTCTACCTGCGCGCCAACGGGGGCAACGACCCCTACACCGGCCTCCCCCGCGTCAACGCGGGCCCCGAGTGGGTCCGCACCCGCCAGCCCGCCCTCTACCCGCTGCTGCGCCGGCTCTACGGCGACGCGACCGACACGCGCCCCACGGACATCAACCCCGTCGAGGCCACCGACACCGAGAACGAGGCGCTGGCCCGCGCCCGCGCCCTGTTCGCCGTGGCCGAGGGCACACCTGCCGAGGACGGGCCCGCCCACGAAGCCGTCCGCGCCCTGTGGGACGGCACCGCCGGAACCCACGTGCCGCAGCCCCACCCACCCGCTGCCCCGCCCGTCCCGGTGCCGACGGACGCCCGCCGGGACTCCGCCGCGCCGCCGCCCGCCGACGACGCCGTACAGCGCCGCCTGCGGGAGCTGCGGGCCGTCGTCGACACCACCTTCGGCTCCCAGCCCCTGCCGCAGAACATCCGCGACGGGCTCTTCACCTCCCTGCGCGTCATCGAGGCGGCGCGCGCCACACACCCGCACTTCGGCCGGCGGCCCCTGGACCTGGACGGCATCACCCGCACGCTGCTGCACCTGCCGCCCGACGCGCCGGTGGACGCGGCCCGGCACTTCGACGCCTTCACCCTCGTCAGCAGCGCCCACCGGCGGGGCCGCGCCGCCACCCTGGACGCCGTCGCCGCCTACGGACTCACCCGGCAGGGCTACCCGCAGGGTTCCGCGCTCACCGGCCCCGACGGCACGGCGTACGGCCGGAACCTCACCGGACGCCCCGGTCTCCGCCTGGACCTGGGCCGGACCGCGGACGCCCAGGGCGTGCACCCCGCGCCCTGGGGGCCCACCGCCTACGCGGCCGTACTCGAACGCGACGAGGAGGGACGGGTGCTGGTCAACGGCACTCCGGTCTCGGACACCGAGTTCGCCGAACTCCTGCGGCACGACCCCGAACGGCCCCAGGACGCCCCCGTGGTCCTGATCGCGGGGGAGGAGGACGGCCGCAACGAGACGCTGGCCCGCGAGATCGCCGACCGCACCGGCACCCGCGCCTGGTTCACCAACGGCGATCTGCGGCTGGAGCAGGCCCCCGACGGCCGGCGCGTCCCGGTCCTCGCCCCGCCGGCCTCCGGCAGCGTCCCGGCGGGCGGCTGGTTCCCGGCCGACCCCGGGAGGGTCCCGCAGGACCCCGGCGCCACGCTCACCGCCTCCGACGGCACCGTCTTCCCCGACAGCGACATCCACACGTACCCGCTGGCCACCGGCGACGGACAGGGGCTGACCGGGCGGGCTTTCCTCGACGCCCACGACATGGCCATCCGCGAGCAGTCCATGCGCCTGCTGTCCGCCGTACGGCACTACTCCGACTTCCTGGAGTCGCTGCCCGGCGTCCACGGTTCCAAGGAGAGCGACGCGCGGCCCCTGCCCCGCTCGCTGGCCGACTCCTACGTCGCCGTCGGGCACGGCGACAGCGGACGCACCACCGTGCCCCGCCGCAGCACCGGCGCCAACCAGGCCCTGCCGCCCGCGCAACTGGGCCGCATGCTGGCCCGGCGGCCGAGCCTGCGGGCGCTGCCGAGCGAGCAGCCGGTGTGGATGCTGTGGTGCGAACTGTCCGCCACCCGCCCCCGCCAGGACCTGCTCGCCCAGCCGCCCGCCGCCCAGCACATCGCCAACGAGACCGGCCGCACCGTCTTCGCCTCGGACGTCCAGGTAGGCACCGCCGACGCGGAGAACGGCCTGCCGCCGCGCCTGATCAAGTTCGACGACCCGGACCGCCCCCAGGGGCACTTCGACGAGTTCCGCCCCGAGCCCGGCGCCGACGCGCTCGCCGCCCTCGCCGACCTCGGCCGGCTCCCCGAGGGGCTGCCACGGCGCACCACCCGCGCCCTGCACTGGGTACGGGCCCTGCGCCGGACCCACGGCCCGGACATCGACTCCGCCCCGGCGCGCGAGGCGGAGTTCCACGAACTGATCGAGGGCTTCGGTGCCCTGGAGGAGCTGCGGTTCAAGGCGCTCGGCGGCGCCGATCCCGGCCCTCTCACCTGGAGCGGCCTCCAGCAGATCGCCGGCGAGTACGCGGCCCGGCGCGGCTGGGACCGGTCGCTGACCGCCGGTTCCCTGGAACACCTGCTGCGCGCAGCCCTCGACGGCAACCTGAGCCCCCAGCAGGCCGCGGCCCCCACTGCCCCCGCAGCACCGCCCTCGACCCCCGCAGACGGCACCGGCACGACTCCGGACGCCTCCGCGCCGATCGCCTACGCCGTCTCCTACGGCGACGCCCGTGAGGTCCACGTCGGCCTGCACACACAGGACGCCTACCCGCACCGGGACCAGGAGTCCGACCCCGAGGAGGCGTTCGGTCTCGACACACTGTCCGGCGCGGAGGGCCCGGGCGGAGGCGGCCGGCCGCGGCCCTCACTCACGGAGGCCGAGGCGCCGGCCCGGTTCCGCTTCACCGACGACCCCGACGCCGAGCGGCCGGCGCAGTTCCGCTTCACCGAGGACACCGACGGCGAGGTCTCCGACGGCGACAGCGAGCACGGCGGCCCGGACCTCACGCCTGAGGAGTATCTCGACCTCCTCTTCACCCCCGCCGCCCGCAGCGGCCAATCGCCCGAGATGCTCATCGGCACGGCCGTCGCACTGCGGCAGCTCGCCCGGGAGCACACCGACGCAACGGGCGAGGCCACCGGCGCGCTCGGCGAACTGCACGGCCTGGCCAGGCGCGTCCTCGGACTCCGCCCCGACACGCCGGCCGGTGACGGGCACCTCGTCCTCCTCGGCTCGCTGGCGCTCGACGCCCCGCCGTCCGCCCTGGCAGGCGAGGCCCCCCTTGCCTCGTACCTGCGGCGCCACGACCGGGCCCTGGGACGGGCGACCCGCCTCACGCGGGGCGACGGCGTCGTGCGCAACTGGACCGGCACCGGTGATCAGGTACCTCCCCTGGACACGTACGCGGTGGAGGGCGCGGACGGCAGGCTGAGCACCTGGCCGGCACCGTGGTCGAAGCCGTACGTCGTCCTCGCCCAGGAGGCCGCAGGCTCGGTCCGGCTGACCACGCCCGACGGCACGGTCACGCTGGACGACGCGGGCGAGTTCGCCCGGCTCGTCACCCGGGACCCGGGCAGGCGCGGAACTGACGACATCGTCCTGGCCTTCCCCCACGACGACATCGAGACCCTCGCACACCACGTCGCCGACCTGACCGGCGCCACAGTCTGGTATTCCGAGCACGCCCCGCGCCCGTCCACGGACTGGCGGACCGGCGCCGATCACCTCATCCTCGGCCCCGTCGAGGAGGGAACCGGAACGGTGTGGAGCACGGCCGTGCCGGACCGGGGAACCGGCAGCGAAGGCGACTTCGACGACCTCCTCGACCTGTACGCGCAGGACTCCGCGACGGGCGAGCCGTACGAGCGGGACCCCGGACACGACGACCCGCTCCGCGCACGCCGCCCCGAGCCGCTGACGACCCGTGACTACGGCATCGTGGACGGCACGGGCGACGGCGTGCTGTTCCGCAAGCCCGGCGGCCTCCGGGGCACCTGGCAGACCCCGCGGTCGATGACAGGTACGGAGGACGCCCCCGAGCTCCTCATGAACGAGCAGGACCACACCCTCACGCCCGTGACGGAGCGTCCCGTCCTGCGGATCTCCGCCGACCGTACCCTCGCGGTCGAGGACGGCGCCTACGGCCAGCAGGTCTTCGCCACGCGGGAGGCCGTCGAGGCATCCTCGGCCAAGCTGGCCCGCGCGGGCCTCGCCGTACGGCTGCGCACCGACGAAGGCGTCGGCGTCGTCCTGCCCACCCCCGACGGGGGCAGTCGGCTCCTGTACCGCGTGACACCCGACTTCCTGACCCGCTCGGGACAGTCCACGGAGGAGGTCTGCCGGGACTTCGCCGACATGCTGGCCGACACCTCCCGCACCTCGCACATGGTCTTCCGCGCCCCCGACGGCGGCCCGGCCGTCACGGCACCCGTCAACGCCTCCGACGGCGTCGAGGTCACCGGCACCCACCACCTCGCCGACGCCCTCCGTCACGTGGCGGACGGCCAAGAACGGCCGGAGTCGGCGGACCCGGACTGGGCCGCCGGGGCGGTGCGCCTGGACGACCGGCCCACCGGCGGCCACGGCGGCCCGCTGCCCGGCCGCGCCTACGGCAGCGCCCTCAGCCTCGACCGGCCGGACGACCCGCGCCGCGACGCCCTCTCGGACGCCTCCCGCCGGATCGGCGTCAACGAGCACGCCTGGGCCGACGTCGGCGAGGGCTACCTCGTCCAGTCCGTCGCGGCCGCCGGCGAGCACGGCCAGGCCAGCCTGGAGATCAACTACGCCAAGCCGCGGACCGGCGCCGGAGGCGCGCACTTCGGCTACCACTTCGTCACCGTCGTCCTGGCCAGCGAGGACGGCACCCACCAGATCTCCCTGGAGAACCACGCGCGCGTCTCCCAGCGCGCCCACCGCCACCGCCGGGCGGTCCACGCCAACCTGCGCAACCACGACCTGGACGACCTGCGGGCGGCCGCCGCGCGGCTCCGCCAGGAGATCGAGGCCCGGGAGGACGACGGCACCGACGAGCACCTCACGGAGCTGCGCGGCTACCTGGACCTGACCTTCGCCCTGATCCGGGCCAAGGTGGCCCAGACGGAGACGCGGACCGCGCCCGCGGGCTCACCGGAACACACGGAGGCCGAGCGGAAGCTGGAGGCCGCCGTCCGCGCCGCCGCGAACCGCATCGGCAACCTGGAACCCGTCATCCCCGGCAAGCACCAGTGGTACATGCGGATGTACGCGAAACGGCCCGGTGAGTCGGCCCACGACACCAACGCCCAGCTGCTCACCGAAGGCCCCTCGGCCGAGGCCAACCCGCTCACCGTCGTCGTGCTCCGCGGCCAGCAGGCCCTGCCGGTCTCCGTCACCTTCGACAAGGGTGCTCAGCAGACCCCCGAGGGCTCCCGCAACGCCATCCGGCACCTGGCCAAGGTGGTGGCGAGGACGGGGCTGTGGAACGCCGCCAACGGCCTGCCGCTGCCGGGCGTCACGGTCAGCAGCCGGCGCACCGCCCGCCTGGTCGGCCGGGACCTCGCCAAGGTACGGGCCGAGGCGGTCGCGGGCACCTTCCGCCGCGAACTGGCCGACGCGCTCGCGGCACTCCAGGCCGGCACACCCGGACCGCACCTCACCGCCGACCGGTTCACGGTCGACCCGGTCTCGGCACGCGTCGGCAGGGCGTCGACCGGCGGTGACCCGGGCGCCGACACCGTGGACGTCACGGTCGACGATCAACGCGGCGGACCGCGCCACGTCGCCACCCGCGGCCCTCGGGGCAGCCTCCGGACGGACGGCGGCCTGCGCGGCGGCTCCCGCGACGACGGCCTGGACCCGGTGGCCGAGCAGTGGCCCATCGGCCGCCCGGTCACCCTCACGAGCCCCCGCCGCAGCGACATCTCCCGCGGCCCCGTCTCCGTCGTACCCGTCGGCGAGGCGCCCGCCGCGCACAGGCCCGCGGGCCCGAAGGGCAAGTCCCCGGCCACCGGCACGGAACGCCCTCCCGGCCGCTGGTACGCCTACACCCGGACCGCCGACTCGCGCGCGGAGCCCTTCCGTTACGAGGTGGCTGACACCGGGCACATCAGGCTGCCCGACGGGACGGAGATTCCGCCCGGCGGCTGGAGGCGGTTCGGCCACGACTTCGTGCACGAGGCGACGGGCACGTTGCTGCGCGGCGACAGCGGCTGGATCGGCCGCGTCGCCAACATGGAGTTCCTCGCGCCGCGGCTGGCCGAACTCGAGCCCGACCCCGTGCCGCACCGGGTCGCGGCCGACCCGGAGGCCCTGTACGTGGTGCCGGCCCACGGTTCCACGGCCCTGCGCGTCCCGCTCAGGCAGGAAGTGCCGCCGCCCGTGCTCCGCCGCGACGACCGGCCGCGGACCGTCGTGCGCTCCGCCTTCGACGTACGGCGCTTCACCCACGGCGGCGACACCGTCACCGACCTCACCGTGCGCCTCGCTCTGCGCCCGCACGGCGAGGCGACCGACGCCGTCACGGCGCGGGTGGCCGAGGGCGTGGAGCGGTTCTACAACCGGCCCGGCCACCGCCTGCCCGGTGGCGACCGGCTGCACGTCACGGTGGAGTTGGTCGGCCCGGACGACGACCCGCACCTCACCGTCGACCTGATCGGCCGCGATCAGCCGATGAACCAGCTGGCGTGGTGGGCGGACGCCGACCCGGAGGAGTTCGCGCACGAGCTGGGGCATCAGCTCTTCCTCCGCGACGAGACCCCCGACGCGGCCAACCCGCGCCGCCTCGACGCGCCGGGCAGCCTCCTCGGCGCCTTCCGGGAGCAGGCCCCCGACGGCCTCGCTCAGAGCGGTCTGCGCCCCCGTCACCTCCAGCTGTGGGCCGCGGTCACGGGGGCCGTCGAGCCGTACACCTCACCGGAGGGGACGAGTTGGGCCGACGCCCGGGCTGCCGCACCGGCCGAACGGCGGGAACCCGCCTGGGTCGACCCCGTGTCGTTCCCCGAACCCACCCCGCAGACCGGCCCGGACGGCGCGGTCCCGCCGCCCCTGCCTCCCGGCCGCCCCATGACGACGGTGCAGGAGGCGTCCGAGCCGTCCGACGACTCGGACGACGAGCCGGACTCCGACGAAGAGAACGAGCAGCCGCGCTGGGCCGACACCGGCTGGCTGAACACCGTCTTCGGCCCCGGGTGGGACGCCGTCCCAGGAGACCGGCTCAGGGAGACCTCCGAGGCACTGTTCGCACTGGTGTCGACCGAGGCGGGCGAGGACCAGGAACCCCAGTCGCTGTTCCGCGCCCTGAACCGCGTCACCCGGCAGGTCCTGCACCTGCCCGGCGACGCCCGGCCGGGCCCCGCCGACCACCAGCTCCTCGGCTCCCTGGCGCTCGACGCCTCCTCGGACGACCTGGAGACCACCGACGACCTCGCACGCTACTTCGTCGAGCGGCAGATCGAGACCGGACGCGGCGCCCTGGACGAGGGCACACTGCTGCGCGACCCCGCGGGGAACGCCGCAGGACGCGACTTCGGCCGGTCGGGGCAGCCCGCCCCAGGACCGGACTCCTACGTCCTGCGCGGCACCGGCCGGGTCGTCGAACGGCCCGCGCCATGGCAGAACCCCTACGTGGTCGTCGCCCGGCCGGCCGACGGCGCCGTCGAGGTCTCCCTCACGCCGGGCCGAACCTTCCGCGTGACCCGCCTCGACGAGCTTGCGATGCTCATCTCCTACGACAGCCGGCGGCCCCGCGGCGCGGACATCGTGCTGGCACTGCCCCCGCACATCGCCGCACCGCTCGCCGTCCTCGTCGCCGGCACCACCGGCCGCCGCGTCTGGCGCCCCGAGGCACCGGTCGCCGTGGCCACGCACCCCACGGCCGGGTCCCGCCTCGCCCTCGACCTGCGCGACGGCGACACCGGCGCGAGCTGGGTACCGGTCGACCCCTCGGAGCAGGACGGCCTGCCCGGCGCCCGCGACCTGAGCAGCGACAGCGAGAGCGACTCCGGCACCGACAGCGACGACGGCGAACTCTCCAGCAGCGACGGCGACGCGGAGTTCGACCGCCTCGCCGACCAACTCGCCCTCGAACGGCGGATCGACGAGCGCCGCACCCGGCCGCTGATCACCCGCGACTACGGTGTCATCGACAAGCGCGGCACCGGCGTCCTGTTCACCCGGCCCCTCCCGCGCCACGTCGCGGAGGTGGACGCCGGGGACGGCACCGGCGCCGAGGCCGACGCGCTGCTCCTGCCGAGCCAGGACCACGGCACCGTCCTCATGGCCGACCGGCCGGCGCTCCACATCTCCGAGGACCGCACCCTGGCGCTGCTCGCCGACGGCGAGGGCACGACGGGCCGCGGACGCCAGGTGTACGCCACCCGCGCGGCGATCGATGCCTCGTCGGCCCGGCTGGCCGCGGCGGGAGCGGGCGTACGGCTGAGGGCCGACGAGTCGACGGGCATCCTGCTCCCCGGGGAGGACGGCTCCTACGGTGAACCCCTCCTCCGGGTGGAGCCCGAGTTCCTGACCGCGTCCGGCTCGTCGGAGCACGCCTTCACACGGGACTTCGCCCAGATGGTGGCCGGCACCGGATCCGCGCCCTTGTCCCACGTCGCCTTCCGCGGCCCGACCGGCGACACCGTCGCCACCGCTCCCGTGAACGGGCAGCACGGCCGCGAGGTCACCGGCACCCACCACCTGGCCCAGGCGCTGACGGAGGTCGCCGAGGGCACCCGGCCCGCCGGTGACGTCACCCCACGCTGGGCCGCCCGCCAGACCGGCCGCGACCGGCGGTTCACCGGCGGTGTCGTCGGCGCCCCCACTCCCGGCGAACGCTACGGCAGCGCCCTGAGCCACGAACCGGCGGACAACCCCCGGCGCGCCCCGCTGTCCGCGGCCGCACGGCGCATCGGCGTCAACGAGCACGCCTGGGCGGGCGTCGGCGAGGGCTACCTGATCCAGTCGGTCAGCACCACCAACGACAGCGGCGCACAGCTCTTCACCCACAACCACGCCAAGCCCGGTGACCGGATCGGCCCGCACGCGCCCTACCACTTCGCGCAGGTCGTCCTGGCCAGCGAGGACGGCACCCACCAGATCACCCTGGAGAACGAGACCCACTCCCGCGGAGGCATCCCGGACGAGGAGATCGACGCAATCGTCGAGGACAACCTCGACCGGCACGGCGGCGACGGCCTGACCCGCCTCGCCCGGGCGGCCGAACGGCGGCTCGCCGACGCACGGCGCGCCGGCGTGGACGGCACGGGGACGGCCCGTCTTGACGACCTCGCGCGGGCCGCCAGGGCCCTGGCCGAGCTGCACGACGCCGAGCAGCTTCCGTTCTACTTCGACGACGACCGCCCCGAACACGCCCTGGCCCTGCGCGAGGCGGACCGGGCGCGCATCCGTGCCAGGGAAGCGGTCAGGGCCGCCGCGGCGGTGCCCGGCCCCGAGGACCTGTGGTTCTTCCGCGCGTACAGCAAGCGGCCGGGGGAGTCGGCACACGAAGTCAACGCCGCGCTGCTGTCGGACAGTTCGCCCGCGCTCGCCAACCCGCTGACGACGGTGGTGCTCCACGGCCACGCCCAGCGTCCCCACCAGCGGACGATACGCTTCGCGCGCGAGCAGCACAGCCTTCCTGACGGCGCCGGGCGCACGATCGACGCGCTGGCCCGGACGCTGGCCCGCGTGGGCCTGTGGAACCGGGCCAACGGCCTGCCGCTGCCGACCGTCACCGTCACCGGCCACGGCAACCGCTCGCAGGCCAGCGCCCGAAAGCGCGCCGAGGCCGTCCGCACGGCGCTCGGTGCCAAGCTGGCCCGGATCCTGGCCGACTCCCAGCAGGGCATCACCGGAACACCTCTCGCCGTACGGGACTTCGGCCTCACCCTGGACGCCAAGCGAGTGCGCGGCGCCACGGACCCCGACACGGGGCGCACGGTGACCGTCGACATCGACGACCGCCGCCAGGCACCGCCGGCGCCGCCCGTCGCGTTCACCGGCCCCGCGCTCCCGCGTCCGACGGCAGACGTGCCGACGGGCGTCGCCAGGTCCCGGGACACCCGGCCCCCGACGCCCGCTTCCGAGGGGGACGTCCCCAGCCGCTCCGCGTCCCGCGCGCGCAGCCGCTCGCCCCAACCGGGCCCGGAGCACCGCAACAGCGCCGCGCCGCCGTGGGTCATGGCGCGTATCCGCTACGCCGAGGAGTCCCTCGCCTTCGACAAGCGACTGGGTGAGTACCTGGCCGAGCACGAGGCCGTCGTCGCCGAGTACCGCAAGATGGCAAACGCGGCGTGGAAGACGGCGCGCGAGCGGCACCCCCGCGGCCTCGGCGTGTTCGGCGACACCAGCAAGTACAAGGCCGGCGTCGTCGGCACCTCCCGCCCCGCGCTGCAACAGGTGCTGCGCAGCGGCAACCTGCGCGAGCTGGTGGCGTTGCTCTACGAGGGCATCTCCAGCGACTTCGTACCCGACATGCTCGGCGGCAGGGAGGAGCAGCACCCCGAGATCGCCGAGGAGCGGCCGAGCCGCCGGCAGCGCGAGACCCACGCCGAGTTCGAGCGACGCGCCAAGGAGATCCTTGCCTCGCCCGACCTGACCCCCGCGCAGAAGAAGGAGGCGGTCGAGGAGCTGGAGCGGTCGGTGACGATCCGGACGCGCCCGGAGGACGTGCGCCCGCCGCTCAGCGAGGCCGAGCGGCGCATCGCGGTCAACGAGCACGGACTGACCTGGCTGCCGGCGGCGTCCCTGTACGACATCGCGATGAGTGCCGGCTTCCAGCAGCGCTCGGAGGCGTCGGGCGGCCTGGTGGCGACCGGCACCGCCGGATCCACGTACCGCTTCATGCTGCACGCCGCCCGCATGCGGGACCAGTGGGGCGTCGACCTCGACCTCGGCCTGATCCGCGCCGGCATGCTGGCCGTCTCCCTGACGGTGGACCACCACACCTTCCACGAGGTGATGCGCGGCGCCCAGCTCGCCCTCGACGACATCGCGGACCACGACAGCGCTCTGGACTACACGGACAACTGGGGCCGGTACTGGCACATCCACCCGTTCGGCGAGCAGGAACTGCGCACCCACGTCGCGCGGGACGGCCGCTTCCCCGACGAGCACGCCCAGGCCCTCCGCGACGAGCTGGAGGGCGGCACCGGCACCGCCATCGCCCTTCCCCACCGTCCGGCAGGGGCCCGCCCCATCCACACCCGGCCCGCCACCACCGGCCTCAACCACCCCCAGGCGCCGCACCGCACCAACCCTCCCGGCGACCCCGCGACGACGGCTCGGGCCATATCCCCGGGCGTCGTCACGCTCCAGGACGTGACGTCCGACGAAGCGGAGCGGCACCGCGAAGCGCTCCTCGACGCGCTGTACGGCCTCGGCGCCCTCGACGACGTCGACCGGGAGCTGGCCGCCGAGGCGCTGGAGCGGCTGGACCGGCTGCGGGTGGCCGACCCCCGCCTGCGCGGCGGATTCCTGGACCTGGACGCGATGGTCCGCCGGGTGCTGCTGCTCGGCCCCGCCGAGCAGGTGAACGCCGCGGCCCGCGGCGCCCTGGTACGACTCATGACGGTCCCCGCGTCGGCGGGCGTCACCTCCCTGGACGCGCTGTCCGCCCAGTACCTGGCCCACCGCGGCGTGTTCCACCCGGACTTCCGGCTCACCGACGCCCAAGGCCGCCCTCGCGGCCGGAACTGGACGGGCCGCGCCCTGCCGGGTGACTTCGACGCGGGCAGCACCGGCCGGGTCCGGCGCACCCCCGACGGCACGACCACCGACGACGGTGCCGAGGACGCGCCGTGGCGTCCCCTGCCCGGCGACCCCGACCCGTACATCGTGCTGGCCTCCGGCCGGGACGGCGCGGTAGTGGTGCGCGGGCTCGGCGGGTTCACGCGCTCCGTGCCCGCCGAGGTACTGCGCGAACTGCTGGCCCTCGACCAGGATCTGGCCAACCGGCCCGACGCGGTCCTGCTCCACGTGGAACGGCCCGGCGCCGCCCCCTCGGACCTGCCACGCGCACTGGCCGACCGGCTCGGCCGTGAGGTGTGGGCCGCCACCGGCCGGGCGGCCATCGGACACCTTCCGAGCGCCCCGGGCCGCTCGATGCTCCTCCTACTCGACGAGGAGGGGCGGACGACCCGGGGCCAGTGGCTCGCCAGCACGCCCGCGGCCCCGGACACCCCGCCCGGCGGGACGGCGGACGACCGGGTCACCGCCCTCTCCGTCGCCCACGACGGACACCGGTCCACCGGCTACATCTCGATGGATCTCGCCCAGGAGGCCGACGGCGGCTGGTCTCGGACGCTGGAACACAGCCGCCTCGGATCGGTCACGTCCTACACCTATCTGCGCAGCGGCTACGACCACGGCAGCACCCCCGCCACGCTGCCCTGGGTGGAACTCGGCCTGCCGACGCCGTACTTCCCCAACAACCACGGCGCGCCGGGCGCCGTCATGTGGCACACCCCGCAAGGACCGCGGGAGGACGACGGGCCGCGGTTCGCGCGCACGCTCGCCCGCCGCCGCAGCCTCACCTCGCTCGCCCCGGGACACCCCGTGGTACCGCTCATCTGCTACGCGGCGGCACGCCCCGGCATCGGCGGCGTCCTCGGCGGTGACGTCAGCGGACCGCTGCCTTTCGTGCCCGACCCGCTCGCGGTCGTGGCGACCGGCCAGCACATGGCGAACGAGACGGGCCGCACGGTGTTCGCGACCGTCCTGGCGAACTCGGTCGGCCCGGCCCGGTACAACGACCCCGAGACCTACATCAACCTCGTGACCGACGCGCGCGGCCGCGCTCACCGGTGGGTCATGTTCCGGCCGGAGCCGGCCGGTGAAGCGCTCGACCGTCGGGCCCGCGCGGCCGGACTGCACACGGGCACGGACCCCGCCCCGGACGCCGTACGGGAGCGGACCCTGCGGCTGGTGCGGGCACTGCGCGAGATCTTCGGCCCCACGGTCGACGAGAACGCGGAGTACCCGGCGCTGCTGCGCGGCATGGGCGCGCTCGACCTGATGCACGAGGCCGACCCGGCCCTGAACCGCGACGGCGCGCGCCGGTTCACCCTGGACCTGTACGAGCAGATCCTCGCACGGCACCGCTCGGCCGCCCTCACTTCCGGGCCGGTACCGCCGGTCACCCCGGACGACCACCGCCGCCTGCTCACCGAGGCCGCAGGCCGCCTGGACAACGGGCAGCGGGGCCCGCTGAGCGACTGGCTCGCGCTGCCGCACCTGGCCCACCTGCTGGCGGGCCTCGCCGCGTCCCCGCAGCGCGAACACCTGGCCCGGCAGGTCCTCGGACTCGACGCCACGGCACCGGTCGGCGAGACCGAGTGGTCGCGGCTGCTGTGGGCGTCGTTCAAGGTGGCCATGGTGACGAGCCGGGTGGACCGGGGCGCGTTCGCGGCCGCCGTGCTGCACCTGCCCGCCCCCGACCCGGCCCGGTTCGGCGAAGCGGTGACCGTGGCGCGGCAGGCGGCCGCCGTGGGCCGCGACCCGCGCCGGATCCACGAACTGGCCGCCCACCACCTGGAGCAGCGGGGCGCACTGGCACCGGAACGGCTCCTGAAGAACGCCGACGGCACCGCATGGGGCCGGACCCTGGACGGCACGGACCGGCCCCAAGGCACGTTCGACCCGGGCGTGATCACCCTGCTCGGGCGCGGGCCCGACGGCTCACTGGTCCCGGTCGGCAGCGAACCCGCGCCCTGGGCGACGCAACCGGGCCGCCCCGCCCCCTTCGTCTATGTCGCCGACGGCGACGCCGACGGGCTCGTGCTCCCGGGTGCGACCCCGGCCGCGGTGCCCGCCCGGCAGTTCGGCGAACTGGTCTTCCGCGACGCGGAACTGCTCGGCAAGGCCGGCAACACCGAGGTCATCGCCGTGGTCCCGCACGGCAGCCCGGCCGGGACACGGCCGCCGGAGGGCAGTCTCCCCGACGAGGGCGCCCGCAACTCGGCCCGCAACTGGTGGACCACCCGCGGCGCCACCACCCTCCACCACGACCCGGCGACCGGCACGTACACCGTCGCGATGCTGCCGGGCCCCGACGGGCAGCCGGCTTCGACCGGCGCCTGGGACCGGACCGGCCGCCCCAAGGGCGACCCGGTGGCCGCCACGAGCCCGGTCGCGCCTGCCACCAACTCCGCGGCGACGCTCCGTACGGACGCGCGGGCAGAGCCCGTTCCCGAGGCCGCCGGTGCCCTCGCCGACGCCTGGGACGCCCACGCGCGGGCGCTGTCCGCACTGGGCGGGGCCATCACCGAGGCAGCTACGAGGGAGCGGGCCGACGGTGACGAGACGGAGGTGGCGGACGCCCGCGCCGTCGACGTGGCGCGCCGGCGGCTGGAGGACGCCGAGGCACGACTGCGGACCCTGGGTATCACTCCGGAGGCATTGGGCGCCGCCCGGGAGACCGAACGGGAGACGGGGGACAGCGCCATGGCGCCGCCCGCCCCGAGGGACGCCGGCGCCCGCCGCTGGATCGCGGACCAGCTGACCGAGGCCGACCTGCCGCCTGCGCAGTCGCCTCCCGCCGAGGGCGAGACCGTCGGCCTGCGCGACCTGGAGGCGGCGGGCATCACGCCCTCCGTCGGCCAGCGCACCGAGATGACGCTGCGCGGCGACGACCGGCTGCCCGCGGCGACGCTGCCGCCCCTCGACCTGGCCCGGATCAGGATGACCGGCCCCGGCACCTGGACGTCTGCGTCGGACACGGCGGCCGCCAACGCGTCACGGCGGCTGTGGGCGCGGGCCTACGCGGACTTCACGGCCGCGGTGCCCGAGGGCACGGACGAGGCCGACGCCTCCCGTGCGTGGGCCGCCGCCGTCGTCCTGGTCCTGCCGGCCGAGCCGCACGAGGTGCCGGCCGACTCCCGCTACGCGGGTGGGGACTTCCGGGAGGCGGTGCGGAGGGTCGCGGACCACGCGTTGGCCGAGTCGACGGACGCCGATTCCGCCGCCGAACTCGCCGACACCGTCCGCGCGGAACTGGGCCTGCACCCGCGCTGGACCACGCCCGCCGTGGACGCGGAGGACTCCGTCGAAGGCACGGCGGGGGACACCACGTCGGACCTCGGGACGACCGGCGTCCCAACGATGCCGACGCCCGGCAGGCAGCAGCCGGCGCCCGGGGCCCGGCCAGGGACGGCCGACGGCACGCCCGGTGCCGCCGGGGCGTCGCCGGACGGTCCCGCCCCGGACACCACGGGCCTCGTCGACGTCGACCTCCCCGTCCTGGACGGTACGGACCTCGACCACGTCGGCCTCGCCGGCTTCGACTTCACCACTTCCGACGTCACCACTTTCGACTTCGACCCGCCCGGCGACCTGCCCGCTCCGGTCCCTGCCGCCCCGACCCCCACCGCGCTGGACACGGCCGACGGGCGGACGGGGTCCGCCGCGCCGGGCGTCGAAGCCAAGGCCCGCTCCTCGTCGGCGGGGGAGCCCATGGAGGGCGTGGAGATGACCCCGGCGCCCGCCCCCCTGCCCACACCTCCTGGCGCGCCCGCGCCCACCACCCCCGCCCAGCGGGTGTACACGAGCCCGGCCGCCCCGGTGCCGTCCGCGCTCCCTCCCCGTAGCCTGGTGGCCTACGCGCGGGAGGCGACGGTCCCGTCCCCGGCCGGCCGGGAGACCATCGGGCGGCTGGCGCACCAGGTGGCCGCCGCCGGGCTGCACAACCGCCGACAGGGCTGGGCCCCGCCCCGCGTCGAGGTCACCGGCTACGGCGCGGACGGCCCCGGCAACCAGGGCCTGAAGCGCGCGACGGCCGCCCGCAACCACTTCGTGCGACAGCTGACGCAGGCGCTTCAGCAGTTGCAGCAGCACCTTCCCGCCGACGCGCCGCGACTGACCGCCCAGGACTTCCGCGTCAAGGCGCTGGCCAAGAACCGGGTGCCCGACGACTGGACGGGCACGGACGCCCTCGCCGGCATCAGCCGGGCCGACCTCGGGCGGCAGGCGACCATCCGCGTCGTCCAGGCGCCGGACGCGGCCGCGACACAGACCCTCGACGCCCTGCGCCGCCGCGACCGCACCCTGCGCCACAGCCCGCTGGACGTCGACGCCCTCGCCTCCCGCGTCCTGCACCTCGTCCCGGGCACCCCTGTGGACCAGGACACCCGCGACGCCCTGTTCGCGCTGGTGAACAGGGCAGCCGCGGCCGGCCGCGCGACGAACCTGCCCGCCCTGGCCGCCTTCCACCTCACCGAGCTGGGCGTGACCGACCCCGGACGAGCCCGCCACTTCACCGCCCACGGCCGCCGCGTACCCGGCCTCAACTGGGACCCCGGAACCGACCCGGCCGCCGAGCTGGACACCGCCCGCGGCGACGTACTGGAGGACAACGGACCCGGCCCGTACGACATCGCGGAGACACGGCAGACCCCCTGGCCCCGGGGAGTCACCCCGTATGTCGTTGCGGCCGGCGGGCGGCACGACAGGGTGGAGGCACTGCTGCCGGACGGCTCGAAGCGGGCCCTGGTCGTCGACGAGTTCGTGGAGCTGGTCGCGGCGGACGTGGCACGTGAGCGGCTGCCGAAGGACACGCCGATCGTGCTGGCCGTACCCTTCGCCGGGGACCAGTACCTCGACCTGCCGCGCAAGCTCGCGGACCGCACGGGCCTGACGGTGTGGGCGCACAGCGGCGAGGTGACGCTCAGCTCGGACCAGGGGGTCAGCACCGTCGACACGGTCCGGCGCAGCGGGGCTCCCGAGGGCGACTGGACCGCGAGCGAGCCCGGTCTGGCGCCCGACCCGGACGACGACGTGCCGGACTGGTACCACCAGGTGGTCACCCGTCCCATCGTCAGCGCGCTGACGGGCAAGCAGATCGGCCGCGCCTCGCACCACGCCGAGGAGTGGGCGAACGACTTCGAGGACGACGACCGCCACCTGGACCGGATGACGACGTACGTCCACTACTACCCGGCCACAGGGCGGATCTCCACCGAGCACGAACTGCCGCGTCCGGGCGCGGAGAACGCCGCCTACCGCCTGGACATGCACGGCTCGCCCGGACGCCTCCACCTGGCGATGAGGGACGGCACCGTCAGGCCGGTCGACGAGCGGGAGGCCGGGCCGTGGCTCAGGCGACGCAAGAGCCTGTCGACCCTGCCGAAGGACCACTGGATCGACTTCGTGGTCTGCTGGAGCGGCGCCCCCGGGGACCGCACTGTCCCCGTGCCGCCGAACACGGCGAGCGACGCCTACGCCGGCCCGTTCGTCCCCGACCCGCTGAGCAGCCTCTCCCTGGGCCAGCAGCTCGCCAACTCCACGGGCCGCAGCGTCCGGCTGTCCTACGGCTCGCAAGGCACCCGAAGCCGTGACGGACGCTACACGCGGACCCTGTTCGCCGACGCGCAGGGCCGTCACCGGGCGTGGGCCCTGTTCCGCCCCGACCCCTCGGGCGCCGACCTCGACCGGATGGCGGCGGTCGCAGGCCTGAGCGCCGACGACGGCGAGGTCACCGACGAGATGCGGGCCGGGACGCTGCGTCTGGTACGGGCGCTGCGGCTGACCTTCGGCCACGACGTGGACGACGCGGCCGACTTCGCGGAGCTGCTGCGCGGGGTGGCCGCCGTGGACCACATGTGGCGCAGCGACACGGACTTCGACGCCGCAGGCCCGTTCACACTGGACCTGCTCAACCGGGTGGTGGCGGCGCACCCGGAGACGGCGTCCGGGGTGGACCGGGCGGCAGTGCGGCGCGTGCTGGCCGCGGCGGCGGACCACTGGGCCGCCTGGCCGGGTGACGAGCTGGTCGGCTTCGTGGAGGTGCCGGCGATCGAGGCCGCCGCCCAGTGGATGCGGGACGGCGACCTGGAGGACGAAGCCGTCACCGCCCTGGACCTGTCCGGCCCGCACAAGGTCGGCGAGGCCGAACGGTCCCGGATGTTCTGGGCCCGGGTCAAGGCCGAGGAGACCCTGAACGCCCCCGGCACGAACCTCGGCGCCCGCGTGCCGAAGGTGCTCCACCTGCCGCCCGGCACCCGGCCGAACGGCTACCGCGACACCCTGCTCGACCTGCTCACCCGTGCCTTCGCGGCAGGCCGGGACGCCACCGACCCGGACGTGGCGGCCGCCTACGACCTGGACGAGTCCGGGGTGTACGCCACCACCGGCGTGAGCACGACGGCCGGCGACAGGAGCGGCGACGGGCGCGACTACACCGCCGGGCAGACGCCGACGACGGTCGACCTGGCCCGGTTCGGCACGCCCACCGGCGTCCTGGACACACCGTGGGCGGACCGGAAGGGCCCCGCCCCTTACCTCGTACGGGTCACCCCGGACGGCAACGCCCCCGACCTCCTGGAGCTCACCTTCGACGGGGAGACGCACCGGATCCCGGTCGGTGAGTTCCTCGAACTCCTCGCGCACGACACGTCGTTGACGGGCAAGGAACTGGACGTCCCGGTCGTCCTGGCGTACTCCGCCCACGACGGTGCCCCCGGTGACCTCGCCGAGCGGATCGCCCAGCGCCTCGGCCGCACCGTGTGGTGGACCGACTTCCCGGCGGACCTGTCCACGCCCGGCGCCCCGGGGGAGCCGTTCCTCATCCTGCGGACGACGCCGGACGGCGCCGAACCGGACGCCGACGCCTGGAACAAGGCCCGCCCGGCCCAGGCCACGACTCCCGGCGACGCACCCCGCCCGGTCCAGGCACCCCTCCCGAGGGCCGCAGCCCCGCTCCTGGAATCCTTCCCGGCCCTGACCCTGGACGAGGACACGGACACGGACGAGGACACGGACACGGACGAGGACACGGACACGGACGAGGACACGGACGCTGACGCCGACGCGGAGACGAAGCGCGAAAGGACGGAACCACCGGCTGACCGTCCCGCGCCCGCCTGGGTCCTGGCCCGCATCCGCTACGCACAGGAAGCCCTCCTCTTCGAACAGCGACTCGCCGCGCACCTGGGTGAGAACGAGCAGGTCAACGCCGAGTTCGGCAAGGTCGTCCGGGCATTCTGGAACATCACCCTGCACAACCGGTTCGACTACCGCCTGTTCGGCAGCAGAAACGCGCTGTCCGCCGGCGCCGTCGGGCAGAACTACGAGTCCCTCGCACGGGTCGTGGAGTCCGGAAACCTGCGTGAGCGGGTGACGTTCCTGTTCAACGGCGTCGCCAAGGACCTCGTCCCCCACCTCATGGGCGGCGTCGAGCCCCAGCACCCGGTGATCGGCCTGGAGCGCCGCGACCGGCACAAGAGCGAGCGTTTCAAGGAGTACGAGCGGCAGGTGGCCGAACTCCGGGCGGCGGAACTGGACCCCGAGGACGAGGCGCAGGAGATGGAGGATCTGGAGGCGATGCTGCGCACGCCGCTGCGCCCCGACGAGGTGCACCCTCCGCTCAGCGACGCCGAGTGGCGTCGCGCGGTCCGGGACGGAGTGCTGCTCTGGTCGCCCGCCGGAATGGAGCACACGCTGCCGATGTCCGCCGGCTTCCAGGCCCGTTCCGAGGACTCCGGCGGCCTGGTACTGACCGGCACCTCGGGCAGCGCCTACCGGATCGTCACGCACGTGGCCCGGCTGACCCGGCTCGCCGGTGTCCCCGTCGACCTCGGCCTCATCCGGGCCGGACTGGCGAGCATCCTGGTCGGGGTGGGCCACCACAGCTTCCACGAGGTGATGACCGGGGCCCAGCTCGCCCTGGACGAGTTCGACCCCGCTGCCGCGTCGGTCTACTCCGACAACTGGGGCCGGTACTGGGACGTCTACCCGCTGACCGAGGAGGAACTGCGGACCTCCGTGGCCCGCGAAGGACTGTTCCCGGACGAGCACGCCCGCGCACTGCTCGCCCGCCTGGAAGCGGAGAGGAGCACCGGCCGGGCCGGCCCGCGAACCGACGACGACGATGACGTGAGCGAGGCCGTCGAACGGCCGGCACCGACAGAGCACGAGACAAGAGGACAAGATGAGTGAGCCCGGCGCCGAGACGCCTGCCGCCGCCGACACCACCCCGGACCCCGCGCCCCCGGAGGAGTACGTCCAGGCCGCCCGCCTCGCCCCCGACCACTGGCTCTACCTGCCCGATCCCGCCTGGCAGGGCGAGGGACCGCCGCCCGACTGGGCCGTGGTCGGCCAGTGGCGTTCCGACTCCGACGGCACGATCGTCGAGTGGGAGGACAACCCGGAGTACCGGCCGTCCCCGGAGGCGATGGGCTGGCCCGAGCCCGCCGACGACATCGACCGCGCCATCCAACTGGCCACCACCGGCTACGGCCCGGCCGAGGCCGTCACCGCGGCCCTGTCCGGCGCCGAGGTCGCGGTCCTGGTCACCGCGGACGGCGAACCGGTCCGCGCCTCGGCACCCGACGGCACACCGGTGGTCCTCGCCTACACCTCCGACCGCTACCTCCACGCCGCAGGCCGCCTGTCCTTCGCCCACCTCCCGGTCGGCACCATCCTCACCCGCGTCCCTCCGGACCACGCCCTCTACCTCAACAGCAACGCCCCGGTCGGCATGGTGCTGCCGACGGACGGCCTCGCCGGACTGCTGGAGGGGGGAACACCGCTGGAATGACCGGCTGCCGGCCGGACGCAATCGGCGCAGCGCCCGCAGCCGCGGCCACCAGCGCCGCCCCCAAAACCTCGGCGAGGGCGTCGCGCCGCCCCCGGGGGCAGGCAGCCAGAGCGCGCGGGGCGGTGGCGCGCACGAAGGCGCAGCGCCGCGAGCGCCAGCCCCACGTGGGGTGGGTCTGGCCACCCGTTCCTTCGGCCCCGGTGGCGACCGCAGCCGCACGGCTGATGCCGAGTCGGGCTGACCGAATGGCTCAACCTTGCCACGGCCGAAGTGGCCGGTGAGCGCACCGCCTCCAGCGGCCGCTCGGTCAACTGCTGCAAGCCCGAAGTTGGTGACACGGGAGGGGCTGTATGGCTCCGAGCCCTTCAGCCGGAGGTGTTGACGAGGCTGAGCAACACGGTGGTGATGGTCGATCGGGCGAGTTCCGGGCTGATCGCTTCACGGGCGGCCGCATAGCCGAGTGCGTCGGCGGCGCCTACGAAGGCGATGGCTGCTTCCTTGCTGAGGTCCGCGGCGCCGTCGGCGCTTCGTATGGCTTGCCGACAGATGTCCACGTAACGGCGTTCGGATTCCCGTCTGGCTTTGTCGAGGGCTGGTGTGCCGGCCAGTGCGGCCGCCACTCCGCTGAGCTCGACGCCCTGGGAGACGATGCACGCGACGTGGGCCGTCGCGATCGCTTCGACCCGCTGCCGCAGACCCGGCGGCGTGTGCGCCAGCGCAGCATGCAGGTCGGCGAGGTGTCGCTGGTCGAAGTCCTGGTACAGCGAGAGGAGAAGTGCCGAGCGCGAGGAGAAATGATCGTAGACGACAGGCTTGGAAACCCCTGCTCTGCTCGCCAGGTACGTGAGCGTGAGCGCGTCCGTGCCTTCGGTGGCGATCACGTCGCGGGCAATGCCGACGAGCTGCGCCCGCCGCTCGGCACTGGAGAGTCGTCGTTCGGCCATGCCCCGCATTCTCTCACCCACGAGTAACCTACTACCCGTAAGCTACTACTAGTAGGTTGTCTCTGAGAGGGAGAAGCTGTCGATGCACACCCTGCTGGTCGCCGCGAACCCAGACCCTCGGTCTCTCACGCACCACGTGAGGGAAAAGCTCGAGGCGGCACTCCACCCCGTGTCCGTCGAGGCCGCCGACCTGGCCAAGGAGCGGTTCGACCCCGCGTTCACCCTGGCGGACCGACGGGCCTACCACGGGAGCGGCACCTATCCGGCCGACATCGTCAGGGAGCACCGCCGTCTGGAACGTGCCACCGATCTTGTCTTGATCTTCCCCGTGTACTGGTGGTCGATGCCCGCGCTGCTGAAGGGATGGATAGACCGCGTCTTCGTCAACGGCTGGGCCTTCGAGCACTCCCCGTCTTCGGGCCTGCGACCGAAGCTTCAGGCGCTCACCACGCACCTTCTGCCCATCGCAGGCGGGGACTCCGGCGCATACGAGCGCCACGGGTACGAGGAAGCGCTGCGAACGCAGATCGAGCACGGGATCGTCGACTACTGCGGCAGCCGGCGCGGTGCCACGGCGTTCGTCTACGAGTCCGAGCAGCCTTCCTCGGAGGCCACGGCGCGGAGTGTCGACCGCGCCGTGCGGATCATCGGTGGAGCCATTCATGCCCGCTCGCGGACACTGCTCTGAGACCGTGTTCCGGTCGGTTGGATTCGGTCGGTCAAAGGCCTCCTTTCTTGCTGCCCGGACCCTGACGAGTCCGTCGCGCGCCGCGACGGGTCCAGCTCACCGCGAGCGCCGAGCTCGTCGAGAATGACCTCGGCTTCATTGAGCTTCTTCAGCGTTGCCGCTCCAGGGTGAGGACGGCTTTGGCGATTGACGTCATGCGGTTCGGACTGCAGCGGGCTCTGCGGAAGATCCGCCAGGACTTCAGGCGGGCGACGCCTCGTTCGACCGGTGCCCGTGCCGCGGCCAGGGCCCGGTTGACGGTCTTCTCGGTGGGGGTGAGTTCCTGCAGGGGCCTGCGTTTGATGCCCGTGGTCAGCCAGGGGCCACCGCCCTGGTAGGCAAGATCCGCGAGGATGGGAACGCCCTGGCGCTCGCAGATCCGGATGATCCGGTGGGTGCGGGCGGCGGTCAGGTCATGGGTGCGGCCCGGCAGGGCGGGCGAGAGCCACAGCAGCCGGCCGCCGGGGTCGGTGACCACCTGCACGTTCACACCGTGGCGCCGGTGTTTGTGGGAGTAGTCGGCCCGGCCGTCGCCGACCCGGTCGCACTCGGCGAGGGTGCCGTCGAGCAGGACGAAGTCGGGTTCGTGCTCGCGCAGCGTCTTCAACAGGCCCGGTGCACGTTCGGCGAGCAGGTCGACGACCGCGCTGGTGTAGGCGTGGGCGGTGGACTCGCTGATCCCGAATCCAGCGGCGATCTTCGCGAGAGTGGTGTGTTCGCGGAGGTACACCAGTGCCACCATCGCGCGCTGGGACGGGCGGAGCTTGCAGCGTCGGTCGCCCTCACGGGTGACGATCAGCATGGTGACCCACTCCACGAGTGCATGCGGAAGGTCGAGTGCGGCAGGATGGATGACCAACGAGGCCCGCGAGCAACGTGATTGAGACGTCAGACATCTCGATCAACAGCCCGGGGGCCTCGCTCGTTGCGCTTCACGGCCCATCACCCGATCGGTGGCCAACTCGAAGAAGCTCAATGAGGGATTCTTAATGGTTGCTGGCGGAACGGTCTCCGGGGCGGGAGCCCCGACGGGTCCCGATCCACGGACACCGAGTGCCCACCAGTTGCGGCTGTTCGTCGCCCTGTCGGAGGAACTGCACTTCTCCCGCGCCGCCGCCCGTCTCTTCATCACGCAGTCGGCCCTGAGCCAGCAGATCAAGGACCTCGAACGGCGCCTCGGTGTGCAGTTGTTCGACCGTTCCGGCCGGACCGTCACTCTCACGCCGCAGGGGGAGGTGCTGCTGGCGGACGCACGGGGCGTGGTGACGGCCATGGACCGGCTGAGCCACAGCGCCTCGACGCAGGCGCGTCGGCTCTCGGGCCGGCTCGTGGTGGGTACGGTCGGGGCCGAGGCAGCCATGCCCTACACGCGGGCCGTCCTGAGCCTGCTGCACGAGCGGCACACCCGGGTCCAGACCGACGTGCGCAGCCTCCACTTCGCCGACCACTTCGACGCCTTGTTCCGCCATGACATCGACGTTGCCTTTCTGCGGCCACCGGTACCCGACGGCATCGAAGTGCAGCAGCTGGCCACGGAGGCCCGGCTGGCCTGTCTGCCGGCGAGCGATCCGCTCGCGGACCGGCCGCGGATCACCCTCGCGCAGTTGGCGGACCGTCCGGTGATCGACGTACCGCCCCAGGTTCCGCGGGTCTGGTGGAACTTCTGGGCGGTGGACCCCCGGCCCGGCGACATCCCGGTCCGATACGGACCTGTCGCCTCGGACATGGAGGGGCTGCTCCATCTCGTCGCCCAGGGCGAGGGTATGTGCTTCCTGCCGGCCGCCGCCCGCGACCTCTTCCCACGCCCTGGCGTGCGCTACGTCGAGGTCACGGACCTTCCTCCCTCCACGGCCGGCCTCGCCTGGCTGAGGAGCAACCGCACTGAGCCGCTGATCGAGGCCGTTGCCGATGCGGCCCGTTGCGTGGCATCGGCGTGATGGAGGCAGGTGGTCGTCACGGAAGCCGGTGCGTGGGCCGTGGCGGGCGGCGTGACTGCGCCGGTATCAGACGTGGTCTCGGTCCTCTGACGACCGGTCAGATACCCGGACCAACTCTCGCCGGCCCTCTTTCGGACCGTGACCTGTCGTGACGTCAGCTCCGTTGACACGGCCGGCTCGGGTTGCGGGGCCAAGCGCGCCGGCATGATCCGGATCGGCTGGGGCGCCTTACGGCTGGGTGCGTCGCTCGGCGGCGTCGAACGCGGGCGCGAGCGGGCTCAGCGCCGCGCGGAGTCGGTCGGGCAGTGAGCCGGAGGGTACGACCAGTCCGCCAGCGTCGAGATTCCTGACCGCCTCTGCGTTCCCGCTCGGCCGGAGCCAGTCTTCCAGCGCGATGCGAACCGCCGCGGCGACGCTTGCCGCGAGGACACGGGCAGTGTGCGCTCCGGGGTCATCCAGGCGTTCGGCGATCACCGCTGTGAGAGGGGGCTCGATGCCGGCGGTGGCGTCGAGGAACGCTTTGCGCAGCGCCGTCGTGGTGGTGATCAGCAGCAGCGCCTCGTGTTCTCGCTCGCCGGTGTTCGTGTACTGCTCGACCACTGCTTCGGTGACGGCGTCAGCCAGGCGGACTCCTGAGGGCCGGGCTGCGACCGCCGCCGCGATGCGCGCCTCCCGGTCCGCGGTGACAGCGGAGACGATCGCCTGCTCACGGCTGACGAAGTAGTTGTTGTAGGTGCGCGGTGAGACCCCGGCCGCTTCGGCGATGTCCTCGACCCGCACCTGGTCCGGTCCGCGCTCCACAGCTAGGCGCAGAGCCGCCTCGCGTAGCGCCGCGCGCGTGGCCTGCTTCTTACGCTCCCGAAGCCCTGGTCGTGGTGTCGTCACCACTTCAGCGTTCCACACAGGGATGCGTACGCGCAAATGTGCGACCACGTAAACTTGCGTGTGCGCATCTTTCCTGTCAGTCTCGACCCGACCCATACCGGCAGAGAGGACGTCACCATGCGAGCACGAGGAATGACCTATGACACCGGATTCGTCGTGCACGGTCAGACAGCCCGCGAGCACCTCGACCCCGGGGTGGTCCGGCGCGAGCTCGCCATCATCCGCGACGACCTTCACTGCAACGCGGTCCAGATCATCGGCGGCGACCCGGACCGACTGGAACTGGCCGCCGGTGCCGCCGCCGAACTCGGTCTGGAAGTCTGGTTCTCGCCCTATCCGCTGGAGCTGGAGCCGGAGCAGATCCTCATGCTCTTCCGCGACTGCGCCCAGCGTGCGGAACGGCTCCGGCAGCAGGGGGCCGCAGTCGTGTTCGTCGCAGGGGTCGAGCTGAGCGTGATGAACCGCGGGTTC
Source organism: Streptomyces althioticus (assembly GCA_014649355.1). Classification (GTDB taxonomy): domain Bacteria; phylum Actinomycetota; class Actinomycetes; order Streptomycetales; family Streptomycetaceae; genus Streptomyces; species Streptomyces althioticus. Next base: position 71,396 of record BMSW01000002.1, on the reverse strand, counting down.
CTGTCCGGAGAGGGCCCCGAGGAGCGGGTCGAGCGTCTGATGAGCGAACACGAGGGGCGGGCCACAGCGATGCGCGAGCTCGGCGTGCGCATGAACGCGTTCCTCCGTGATGCAGCGGCCACGGTCCGCGAGAGCTTCCATGGCAGGCTCACCTACGCAGCCATCCAGTTCGAGCAGGTCGACTGGACCCCCTTCGACATCGTGACGTTCGAGCTGATCCGCTCCGCCGAGGTCGCTGACCTGTTCCGGGACGGGGTGCGCACCCTGGCCCGAGGCCCGAAGCCGCTCGCCATCACCGGGTTCGGCACCGCGGCCTACCGCGGCGCGGGAGACCGCGGTGGGCGGGTGCTGGAGGTGGTCGAGCGCGACCCGAAGACCAAGGCTCCCGTACGGCTGAACGGCATATACGAGCGTGACGAGGACGGCCAGGCCGCGTATCTGAGCGAACTGCTGGAAATCTTCGAGACCGAGGGCGTGGACAGCGCGTTCGTGTTCTTGTTCGCCTTGCCCAGCTACCCGCACCGCCCGGACGGCGATCCCAGGGACGACCTGGATCGGGCCGGCCTGGGCATCGTCAAACTCCTCGAAGGGCGCCGGGGACATACCTACCCCGACATGGAATGGGAACCCAAGGCCGCCTTCACGGCAGTAGCCCAGCGGTATCGGAGGTGACAGACCACACGCACGGTGACCACGGCTCGGGATCCGCGTGGCGTCGCAGTGCAGATCCCGAGCCGATGGTGACGGCCCCCAGGAAGAACATGCCGACCGTGATGAGGCCCATGGCGCCGAGCCAGTACGGCAGCCACTTGGGGCGAAGTATTGAAACGGGGGTCACCTATGAAACACCCGGAGACGCCCACGGGCCGTTTCCACCGAGGCGAAGCGGCCCGGACCGTCAGCGCGGCGGCAGCCGGTGGAGGACCACCTCCGAGAGCCGGCCGTCGGTGATCGCGGCGGTCATATAGGTGCAGTGGGGCTGTCGGCGGCGGTCCGTCGGCGACCCCGGATTGAGTAAGCGAAGTCCCGTGGGAGCTGTGGTGTCCCACGGGATGTGACTGTGTCCGAACACGAGCACGTCGAGGTCCGGGAAGCGTTCCGCGCACCGTTTCTCCCGCCCCTGCGCGGGACCAGTCTCATGGATCACCCCGAAGCGCAGCCCGTCGAGTTCCGCGCGGGCCACCTCCGGCAGCCGGGCGCGCAGCGCGGAGCCGTCGTTGTTGCCGTACACAGCGAGGAGCCTGCGGCTGCGGCTCTCCAGCAGGTCGAGTGTGTCGGTGTCGACCCAGTCCCCCGCGTGCACGACGAGGTCGGCACGGGGGATCTGCGCCAGCAGCGGTTCGGGCAGCTTCTTGGCGCGTTTCGGCAGATGGGTGTCGGACATCAGGAGCAGACGCACGGTGGGCAGCCTAGAGTCTGTCCGGCCGATCACCGTCGCGGCGCGTCAATGCGGAGACTTCAGGGCGCGAAATCCCAGCAGTACAGGTCAAGCTGCTCCTCGACACGGCTGCTGGCCAGGGCTGACAGACGTTCAAGGAGGTCCACCGCGTTGTCCAGCGAGATCTCGTCGTCCGGTTCCGAGACGGCCCCGGTCCACGCAAGGGCTGTGGCTCGGAGTCAGTCTCTTCCCGCAGCGGCCAGAGCCGTACACAGTGGCTCTGGGACGGCAAAGACGGTGAACCCGTCGTTGGCCATGGGTACCACGTGTCGACGTGTGCTCTCGGCGCCCTTCAGCTGAGCTTCCCATTTCAGAACCGCGTCATCCGGGTAGATGCAGTCGCACGGCCGGCCGGGAAGTCGTGACGTCTGCGAGGGCCCACCAGCAGAGCGGACTCATCGTCCCGTGCAAGGAAGAACTCGCCAATCAGCAACGGGCGTTGTGACCGGTGGCGGGACCACCGGCAGGTGATCGACGGAATCCTGCACCGAGTGCGGACCGGTGTGCACTGGCGGGACCTGCCCGAACGGTTCGGGCCGTGGAAGCCGTCTACGAACGCCACGGCCTGTGGTCGCCCGACGAGACCTGGGAGCGTCTGCTGCAGCAGGTCCAGGCGGACGCGGACGCGGCCGGTGAGATCGACTGGGACATCTCAGCCACCCGATGGGCCTTCGAGGAGGCAGCCATGGGCCGCGTCACCGTGCCGAAGCCCTTGAGGAGGACGGACACCCGCCGGTCCGTGAGGAGGCCGACGAGCGACCCGCGGAGCGCCCCGAGATCCGCGAGGACGTCGCCCGGACCGATCCGCCTCCAGCACTTGCCTCAAAGAGGGCTGGGCTAGGAGAACACCAGGACGAGACGCCTTGGCAGAGCATCGTCGCCCGCATGGTGGAGGTGGCGTGGGAGGTGAGTGCCTCGGCCGCTCGCGCGGAGGGGCCGGGCTCGGCCGACGCGCGGTGTTCAGACTCGGTTCCGCCCTGATGGCCCGTACGAGTGGCGGGACCGTGAACCATCGGGGGCGGGCGGCGGGGGAGGACCCCGCGGCCCGCCCCCGGCGGATCAGAGCCTTCGGCTACGGAAACGGAGAGCGGCTTCGAGGGCCACGGCGTCTTCAGCCGTAGTTGATCCAGGCCCGGGTGGCACCGTTCTGAGGATTGACGTCAAGGTAGTCGGCCCGGCCGTCGTTGTTGAGGTCGGCGAACTGGATACGCGCTCCGTCGACGAGGACGCCGCTGGCGACGCTTCCCTGGGGGTACCAGAGCCAGCACGGGCTGGGATCCGGCCGGACCGCGTCAGCGGCGGCAAGGCATACAGCTCTCGAGGAAACCGCCGCTGCCTTGGTGGACGCCGCATCCGGCACACGATCCCGGAACCGGAGGACCGGCGGGTCAGCCGGTGACGCCGACGGAAGAGAGGGCGGCAGATCAGCCGGGTTCGACCGAGACCGCTGTCGGCGTCGCAAGGAGGTCCGAGCGGACCATGAACCGGCGGCCCACGCCTTCCGTGGCCGCCGTCACCGCCGCAGCGATCCGGCTCCCGCTCCGTCGGTGATCCGCCGGACAGACCTCAAGGGTGCAGTTCATCCGTCCGGGATGTCTCAAGACGGTGGAAGCCGGCGAGGCGCGGTGAGACGGTGAAGGGGAAGGATTCTCCGCCGGGGGTCTTCAGGGCCGCCACGATGTCATGGTCCGGTGCGCCGAATATCTCGAAGTGCTGCACGGTGCAGTGAGCTTCCGCCAACTTGAAGTCGCCGGTCTACGGGCTGGTGTGACCGGTTTTCAGGCTGCTCATGCTGGTCGTTGGCGGATGTCTGCGGAGTAGATCGTCTGACGGAGCCGGACGGTTCGCTGGTTTCAGCCCGCTGGGGCCGGGCGGCTTCTACGATCCGATGCATGGATCCCGAGCTGCTAGAGCGGATCACAGCGCGACGTGCAGAGCTGGACGAACTCGAGGAACAGCTGGCTAAACAATTGACGCAGGTGCGGGCCGAGCGGGACGAGCTCGCTATCGCTGAGCGGGTCCTTGAAAGGGTGAGCGAGCAGCTCGCCGACGAGCGCGCTTCAGCTGCGCCGGCACCGGGACAGGTGGGTGGGCGAGCGGTGATGCTGATCCCGCACCGAACGCCGGACATTGGGGAGACCATGCTCCCGCCGGACTACCAGCGCATTCTCGCCGCTGTACGACAGGCTGCGGGCCCGGTCATGACCCGGCAGGTCGGAGAGATGATCGGAGTTGACGTTACCGTGCGGTCCAAGCTGGAACCGCTGCGTGGAAGACTCGTCAGGCTCGTTGATCGGGGCTGGCTTCGGAAACTGCCCGACGGCCGGTTCACCACCCGTCTGTGACCAAGCGCGCCGCCACCCGAAGCGGTGCGGCGCAGGCGTAACCAGATTGCCCTCGGCGGCCGTTGGGATTGTGTGAAGAAAACCAACCAGCGCACCCAGGACTCCTGCTCACTTGTCTACCGGTGCCGTCTGCCGCTGTCCACGCGCACCGTCAACCACCTTGCCGATCTGTTGCGACGTCACCTGAATGAGATCCGGTCCAGGTGGCGGATCCTGCCGCCCGGCAAGATCGCGGTGATCGTCTTGGCCGTGCTGCGCCACGACCAGCGGCTTGCGGACATGGCCGGCGGAAACAACGTGTCTGAGTCCACCGTCCGTCGCTGGCGGGACGAACTGATCGGACTGCTCGCCGTGCAGGCACCGCGCCTGGACCGTGCCCTGAAGAAGATCGCCAGGCAGGGCGGAGAGGTCGTCCTTATCGACGGCACCCTGATACCCACCCAGCGCCGCACCGGAAAGGCCGACCGGCGCAATTATTCCGGCAAACACCGCACCCACGGTCTGCACTTCCTCGCCCTGACCGACGAGAGAGGACGCCTGGTCTGGATATCCGCCGCCCGGCCTGGCCGCACCCACGACAACACCGCTGCCCGCCACGACCACATCCTGGCCCACCTTCGCGCCGCCGGTCTCGGCGCTCTCGCAGACCTCGGCTTCCGCGGCCTGGACAACGACGTACGCGACCCCGTGATCGTCACGGGCTTCCATGCCAGCCGCACCCACAAGCTCACCGCCGGTCAGAGGAACGCCAACCGAGTCCTCGCCATCGGACGCGCGCCAGTCGAGCACGGCTTCGCCCACCTCAAGAACTGGCGCATCCTCGCCAAGCTTCGCACCGACCCCGCCCGCGCCACCCGACTTCTGCGCGCCCTGCTTGTCTTGACGAACCTCGAAGTCAACCGCTGACGGAGGCCGCACACAAAGTGCTGACGTGCGTCGGCGCGATGGTCCTTCTGATCAGCAGGTCGCCGCTCTACCTTCGCTACTGTGATCAGGATCTCCGAGGTAGCGAAGCGGCTCATGGTCGGCCGTGCCCTGCGCAGCAGCGAGATGGGCCAGGCGTTGCTCCCCAAGCGTGTGGCCCTGCCGATCTTCGCCTCGGACCCCTTGTCGTCGGTTGCTTACGCGACGCAGGAGATCCTGCTGGTGCTCACGCTGGGCGGGCTGACGTATGTGCATTTCACGCCGTGGATCGCGGTGGCGGTCGTCGCGCTGATGACGGTGGTGGTGCTGTCGTACCAGCAGGTCGTGCGCGCCTATCCGAGCGGTGGGGGCTCGTACGAGGTCGTGACCGCGAACCTCGGCGAGAGGGCCGGTCTGGTGGTAGGGGCTGCCCTGCTGGTCGACTACGTGATGACCGTGGCGGTGTCGGTGGCTTCCGGCGTGGACAACATCATCTCCGCCGTCCCCCAGCTGCACGCCCAGCGAGTGCCGATGGCTTTGGGCTTCGTGGCGCTGCTCGCGCTGGTGAACCTGCGGGGTGTGCGGGAGTCCGGGCGGGCCTTCGCCGCGCCGACGTACCTGTTCGTCGGGGGCGTGCTCATCATGATCGCCACCGGGCTCTTCCGGTACCTGGCCGGGGACGCGCCGGTCGCAGAGAGCGCCTCGTACGGCATCCGGCCACAGGAGGGCGACGCTCAGCTCGCCGGTATGGCACTGATGCTGCTGGTCCTGCGGGCGTTCTCCAACGGCTGCACCGCGTTGACCGGCGTGGAAGCGATCTCCAACGGCGTTCCCGCCTTCCGTAAGCCGAAGTCGCGCAACGCGGCGACCACCCTGGCCGCGATGGGCCTCATCGCCATCACCATGTTCGTCGGCGTCACCACCCTCGCGATCATCTCCAAGGTCCACATCGCCGATGACGCCTGCCGGCTCACCGGGCTGGGCGAGGACTGCTCCACCTACCAGCAGCGCACAGTCATCGCTCAGATCGCCGCCGCGGTCTTCGGCGGGGAGAGAAGTATCGGCTTCTACTACGTCCAGGCCGCCACCGCGCTGGTTCTGGTCCTCGCCGCGAACACCGCGTTCAACGGCTTCCCACTGCTCTCCTCGGTCCTTGCGCAGCGCCGCTACCTGCCCCGCCAGCTGCACAGCCGGGGCGACAGGCTCGCTTTCTCCAACGGTATCGTGGCGCTGGCCGTCACCGCCGGCCTGCTGCTGTGGGGCTTCCAGGCCAGCGTCACGGCCCTGATCCATCTGTACATCCTGGGCGTCTTCACTTCCTTCACGCTCTCGCAGACCGGCATGGTCCGGCACTGGAACCAGGTCCTGTCCACAGGGAGCGACCCCGCGCTACGGCGCCGCCAGCACATCGCCAGGATCATCAACGCGGTCGGCGCGGTGTTCACCGGCCTGGTCCTGGTGGTGGTCTTGTTCACGAAGTTCCTCGACGGTGCCTGGCTGGCCGTGCTCGCCGCCGGCGTGCTGTGGCTGCTGATGCGCACAATCCGCGGGCACTACGACCGCACTGCCGCCGAACTGACAAGCACCGACCCGCACACCGACCTCACCTCCCCCTCCCGTGTTCTGGCGATCGCGCTCGTCTCCAACGTCCACAAACCAACCCTCCGGGCACTGGCCTATGCCCGCGCTTCCAAGCCCGACCGGCTGGAAGCGCTCACCGTCGCCGTCGACCGCGACGAGGCACGCGCACTGGAAGACCAGTGGCAGCGACTCGACATCGACGTCCCCCTCAAGGTGCTGGACTCCCCCTACCGCGAGGTCACCCGGCCCGTCGTCGACTACGTACGCTCTCTCAGCCGCGAGGGCTCCCGCGACATGATCGGCATCTACATCCCCGAGTATGTCGTCGGCCGCTGGTGGGAGAACCTGCTGCACAACCAGTCCGCACTCCGGATCAAGGCACGCCTGCGCTTCACCCCCGGCGTCATGGTGATCAGCGTGCCCTGGCAGCTCATCTCCTCCGCGCGAGCCGACCACCACGGTGCGCGCGCCCCGGGCTCCGTCCGCCGCGGCGAACCGCAGCGCTGACCGGGAGCCATCTGGACGCCCGGGGAGCCGCGCAGCTTGCGGACACCGCAGACCGTCGTTTCACTGGTGACGAAAGGGAGCGTGGCCGGTGGACAAACCAGTGACTGTGGGAGTGGACGGCTCCCCCTCCAGCATGAGGGCGCTCGACTGGGCCGCCGACGAGGCCGCCCTGCACAACCTGCCCCTGCGTATCGTGCACGCCTCCTTATGGGAACGCTTCGAAGGCACCACCCCTGCGGAGGATCTCCCCGAAGCCCGAGCTGAAGTCGCCGCACTGGAAAAGATCATCATCGACGCCGAAGCCCGGGCCCGCCAGCGCCGCCCCGAGGTCAGGGTCCACGCCGAAGTGCTGCCCGGGGAACCCGTCGACGTCCTGGTCCACGCGGGAGAATACGCCTTCGCGCTGGTCGTCGGCCATCGCGGACATCATGCCCTCGTGCGCCGCCTGTCCACCGGTTCCGTCGGTCCCGGTGTCGCAGAACGCGCGTGGTGCCCCACCGTGGTCGTTGGCGACTTTGCCCCAGGACTTCCATCAGGAAACCGGCAGGTCGTCCTCGGTGTCGGGGAAGGAACCGACGCCGACGCCGCCCATGTCGCCTTCGCCCTCCACGAGGCACATGCTCGCGGTGGCGTCCTGGTCGCGGTTCACGCCCTCAGCCGGCAGGAGACGCGGCACGACCCACCTGGCCTTGGCTCACCGGCAGCCGACGCTCTCCTCAGCGCGGCAGTCCCAGCCCGGACGGCCCTCGAAAGCGGCGTCGTCGTGCACAGGCACGTCGTCGACGGCCCCGCACACCATGCCCTGCTCCAGGCCGCGCAACACGCAGACCTCCTCGTTCTCGGAGTCCGACACCGGCACGGCATGGTCCACCGGGAACTCAGGCCCACCCATCACGCGGCGCTACGCCACTCGCCCTGCCCCGTCGCTCTCGTAGGTGTCCCCTGGCCAAACTAGGTCGCTGATGGTCAGGGTGAACGTCGGTCCTGATCGCGCGGTAGGCCGGCTGTCTGCTGCGGCAGGGCTGTCGACTGGTTCCCGAGCAGACCAAATCGGAGAAGGCCACCCGGCAACAGCGGGCAGGAACCAGCGAGCCGACCGCTCTGCCAGATGACCTATTCCGCAGAATGTTGCCCTCGACCAGCGTGAGCACCCCGAAAGACCGTCACACCAGCCCTTCGACCTGCGGTTTCAGGTTGGCGGAAGCTCAGTGCTCCATCACCTCACGGATGTACGGATCCGACAGCCGCCAGTGGGTGCGGATGGCATCGGAGTCGCGGTAGAGCTGGAAGCTGTGCGCCAGCATCCGCTCCTCGTCGATGAAGACCTCGACCATGAGCTGAGGGCCGTGCTCGTGAGCGAATGCCACCGCCTGCGCGATGGCGCGCCGGAAGCCGTCGAGGTGACCGTCCGTGATGCGCATGGTGTTACGAAAGAGAATGGTGCTGCTCTTTGTACTCTCCATGCGCCGAGTGTTGCGCCTCAACCAGGGTTGAGGTCAAGGGTGCAGCCCGGCCAGGGGACCGGTGACGCGGAGGCTGGTGATGAAGCTCCCTCGACGTGGACACGCGATCCTTCTCGCCGGGCAGAGGCACTTCTCCTGCTTCGGGTGATCACCAGCGCAGCGGAGAGACGAGGGGACCCCGGCGGGGTCGCCGGTCAGGATCGCGCGCCGCGAGAGGAGCGGAGGGGCGGGATCCCGCGCACGAGCGGCTGCAGGCCGAGGCTGTCGTGCCTGTTCGCGCTGGAGATCGCCCAGCGACAGCGGCACGCCGTTCCGGTCGGTGACCAGGTGGATCTTCGGCCCGGCTTGCCGCGGTCGGTCGGATTCGGTCCGGTCAGTGGCTCCTTCCGCCGCCCGGACGGTGACCGAGTCGATCGCGTACCGCGGCCGGTCCAGCTCGCCCCGACCACCCAGTTCGCCGAGGACGACCCGGTGCAGCGGGGCCCACGCCCGATCCCGGCTGCACCGGGTGAAGCGCCGGTGGACCGTGGGCCACGCCGTCCTGAACACCGGCGGCGACTGCGCGGAATGTGCCCACAACGACGTTGCCCACGGACACCCCTGGCGTTCGGCGCGCCCAGTCCACCTGGGCGGGACCTCCCGCGCTGGATGTCTTACGCGGCACCGTCGAGGACCTGGCGCAGACGGAGCGCGAACTCGTCCGGCTTCCCCGGTTGTCCGAACTCTCCGCCGCAGAAGCCGCCGTGATGGCTCGGGAACACGACCGCCTTCTGCCCGAGGAGTTCGGCTGCCGCGGCGGAGGTGCGTGCCGTCAGCAGGTTCTCGGACTCCTCGCCGACCGCGATCACCACGCGGGTCGGCGCGGCGGTGATCGCGTCGGCGTCCGGGCGGTAGTCGCTGACCGCCCACGACCTGTCGGACAGCAGCGGGTCGTCGCGCGAGCCGTCGTCCTGGGTGGGCATTCCGAACGCGGCGGGGTCGGCCGCGGGCTGCGCGAAGTACGCGTCGGTGAACTCGCCCACCCACGAGGTCATGGCCACGAACGCGGCCATCCCGGCCCCCCACCCCCGCTTCTCGTACGCTTCCCGAACCCTGGCCCGCGCCCGCACGGCTGCAGGGCCGTCCGGTGTCAGAGTGATGAGCGGCGGCTCGTGCGCCACCAGCGTGGTCACGTCCGAGGGGTACTTCTCGACCACCGAGAGCGCGGTGACCGCTCCGCCGCTGCTGGCGAACATCTCGACGGGCCCGGCCCCGAGTGCCGCGATGACGGCGTGCACGTCGTCGGCCTGCGTCCGCGGTGCGTGGTCGGTTCGTCCGTCCTTCCGGACACTGCGGCCGAGGCCGCGCGGGTCGTAGGTGACCACGGTCCGCTCGGGGAAGCGCGCGGCGAGCGCGGCGAAGCCGGAAGCGCTCATGGGCTGCCCGATCATCAGCAAGGGCGGTCGTCCGTCACTGGTCGGCAGCGGCCCCCGCACGTCGTAGACGAGGTCCGCGCCGGCTGTCTCAAGAGTGAGAGTCTTCATACGTTTCCAGACCGGCCCCGCTGCGGAAACTCATCGGCGCGGCTTGCGTCGGGTGGCGTCACCGGCGGCTTGAGGTCCGGCTCCTCCGCGCCTTCGTCCGGGCCGTCGCCGTCCGGCGCGGGACCGGGTGCGCTGTCGTGCTCGCCGTCGGTCATGGCACGGCTCCGGGTGGAGCAGTGCGGCGGTACCGCGTGTGCGGCCGGCATGGGCTGCAGGGCGTCGGCATCGCCGCCCTCCGGGGCAGGGACGGTCCTGACAACACGGATTGCGCCCTCTGCGGGGCGCCACGGACGGTCCCGACGAGTGACGATCGGGTCGGCGAGGTGGAGACGGCCCGCGAAACCGGGCCGCGCGCCGCAAACCCGTTCGCTCCGGTGCGCACGGCGCGCGGGGCACGCCCTTGACCACTCCATCAATACTCTGTGCGCCCTTTCTGATGCGGAGAGCGACGGAAATGATGAGCGCACCACACAGGAACCAGGCGATCCACGGCCCTCGGTCGGCGACGGGGGTGGGTCGTGGCGAAGGAGGCCAGGTGTTGCTTCTCATCTCCCCGGACGGCGTCGAGGAAGCGCTCGACTGCGCCAAGGCGGCGCACCACCTCGACATCGTCGACGTCAAGAAGCCCGACGAGGGCTCTCTCGGCGCGAACTTCCCCTGGGTCATCAGGGAGATACGCGAAGCGGTCCCGGCGGACAAGCCGGTGTCCGCGACCGTGGGAGATGTCCCCTACAAGCCCGGCACGGTGGCCCAGGCCGCTCTCGGCGCGGCCGTCTCCGGAGCCACGTACATCAAGGTCGGTCTCTACGGATGCACGACCCCTGACCAGGGCGTCGACGTCATGCGTGCCGTCGTCCGGGCGGTGAAGGAGCACAACCCGGACGCGCTCGTCGTCGCCTCGGGCTATGCCGACGCCCACCGCATCGGCTGCGTCAACCCGCTCGCGGTGCCCGACGTCGCGGCCCGTTCCGGCGCTGACGCGGCCATGCTGGACACCGCCGTGAAGGACGGGACGCGGTTGTTCGACCATCTTCCGCCCGACGTCTGCGCCGAGTTCGTCCGGCTGGCCCACGCCTGCGGCCTGCTCGCGGCCCTGGCGGGCAGTGTCCGGCAGGACGACCTCGGTGAGCTGACCCGCATCGGTACGGACATCGTCGGCGTGCGGGGAGCGGTCTGCGAGGGCGGCGACCGCAACGCCGGGAGGATCCGGCCGCATCTGGTGGCGGCCTTCCGGGCGGAGATGGACCGGCACGACCGGGAGCACGCCGCCGGCCTTCCCGCAGGGCGCTGACCGCCGCCATGCCGACCACCGAGCCCGTGCCCGAGCGTGTGCCCGCCCCGGGGGCGGCCCGCTTTCCCGTCGTCGATCCGGCCACCGGGGAAGCGTTCGACGAGGCCCCCGATCAGCAGCCCGACGAGCTGGACGCCGTGGTCGGCCGGGCGCGGCGGGCCTGGAGCGTGTGGCGGGCCGACCCCGCCGCGCGCAGCACCGCGTTGCGCGCGGCGGCCGAGGCGGTGGAGGCGGCCGGTGAGGGCCTCGCCCGGTCGCTCACCCGGGAGCAGGGCAAGCCGCTGGCCGAGTCGTACGCGGAGGTCGCCCGTACGGCGGCCCGTCTGCGCTACTTCGCGGGCCTCGCTCCGAGGACCCGGCCGATCGACGACGGCCGGCCGGTACGCAGCGAGGTCCGGTGGCGGTCGCTCGGGCCTGTCGCCGCGATCGTGCCGTGGAACTTCCCGCTGCAGCTCGCGGCGGCGAAGTTCGCGCCCGCTCTGGCCGCGGGCAACACCGTCGTCCTCAAACCTTCTCCGTTCACCCCGCTGGCCACGCGGATGCTGGGGTCCGTCCTCGCCTCCGTCCTGCCCGAGGACGTCCTGACCGTCGTCACCGGCCGGGAACCCCTCGGCGCCCGTCTCGCCTCCCATCCGGGCATCCGCCACGTCACCTTCACCGGGTCGGTGCCCACCGGGCGGGCGGTCGCCCGGGCGGCGGCGGACTCCCTCGCCCGCGTGACGCTGGAGCTGGGCGGCAACGACGCGGCCGTCCTGCTCGACGACGTCGACGTGGAGCGGATCGCCGACCGGCTGTTCTGGGCGGCGTTCCGCAACTGCGGACAGGTCTGCATGGCGGTCAAACGCCTCTACGTCCCCGCCCGGCTGCACGCCGACGTCGTCGAAGCCCTCGCCCAGCGGGCGAAGACCGTCACCGTCGGCCCCGGTCTGGACCCCGCCACCGAGCTGGGCCCGGTCAACAACGCCCCGCAGCTGGCCCGCATCCAGCAGCTCACCCGGCAGGCCCTGGCAAACGGGGCGCGGGCCGCGGCGGGCGGCCACCGGCAGGACGGGCCGGGTTACTTCTTCGCCCCCACCGTCCTCGTCGACGTGCCGCCCGACAGCCCGGTGGTGACCGGGGAACAGTTCGGGCCGGTGCTGCCGGTGCTGGCGTACAGGAGTCTCGACGAGGCAGTCGAGGCGGCCAACGGCACCGGCTTCGGCCTGGGCGGCTCCGTGTGGGGCACCGACCTGGACCGTGCCGGGGCGGTGGCTGAGCGGCTCGACTGCGGCACCGCCTGGGTCAACCACCACGCCGAACTGTCCCTGGCCCAGCCGTTCGCGGGCGTCAAGGACAGCGGCGTCGGTGTCGCCGGCGGGCCGTGGGGGCTGTACGGCAACCTCCGGCCGTTCGTCGTCCACCGCCCGCCGGAGGCGTGACACATGAGGTTCCAGGCAGCAGTACTGCGTGCGTACGACGCCCCGTTCACGATGGAGGAGGTGGTGCTGCGGACCGAGCCGGCCGCCGGCGAGATCCTGGTCGAGATCGCGGGCGCCGGGATGTGCCGGACCGACCTCGCGGTCCGGCGATCGGCCGGCCGGAGCCCGGTGCCCGCCGTCCTCGGCCACGAGGGCGCCGGGGTCGTGGTGCGCACGGGAGGCGGCACCGACACCGGTGTCGATGTCGGTGACCACGTCGTGCTCAGCTTCGACTCCTGCGGACACTGCCCGACCTGCCGCGGCGCGGCCCCCGCCTACTGCGACTCCTTCGCCTCCCTCAACCTCTTCGGGGGGCGCGAGGAGAAGCCGCCCCGGCTCACCGACGCGTCCGGCGCCCCGCTGGCGCCCCGCTGGTTCGGGCAGTCCTCGTTCGCCGAATACGCCCTCGTCTCCGCCCGCAACGCCGTACGGGTCGATCCCGCACTGCCGCTCGAACTGCTCGGTCCCCTCGGCTGCGGCTCCCTCACCGGTGCCGGAGCCGTGCTGAACACCTTCGGCGCGGGCCCCGGCGACACGCTCGTCGTCCTCGGCGCGGGTGCCGTCGGCCTGACCGCGGTGATGGCGGCGACCGCCGCGGGGGCGCCGACCGTGGCCGTCGACCGGCACCCCCAAAGGCTCGCCGCGGCCGAGCGATTCGGCGCGATCCCCCTGCCCGCCGCCTCACCCGACCTGCCCGAACGGATCCGGCGGCTGACCGACGGCGGCGCCCGCTACGCGCTGGACACCACCGCCTCACCCCCGCTCATCAACCAGGCGCTCCACGCGCTGCGCCCCACCGGCACCCTTGGTCTGGTGGCGCGCCTCCACGGTCCGCTCACCCTCGAACCGGGCACCCTCGACCGCGGACGCAGCGTGCGCCACATCTGCGAAGGGGACGCCGTGCCCGCGCTGTTGATCCCCCGGCTGATCGGCTTGTGGCGGGCCGGACGCTTCCCTTTCGACCAGCTGATCCGCACCTACCCCCTGTCCGGCATCAACGAGGCCGAACGTGACTGCGACGCGGGCCGTGCGGTCAAACCCGTCCTGCTCCCGGACAGGGCGAGCCGGTGACCGAGGCCCGCGGCACCGGGCGTCCACCCACCCCGCCCCATGACATCCCGTACCCCCCACTCCCGCCGACGGAGGCAGCATGGCAGGCACGACACCCCGGCACACGGACGCGGAAGGCGTGGACGGGGGAGTGGGCCTGACCGCCCTCCTGGTCGCCGCGTCACGGGCCGTCGAAACCCACCGGCACGACAGCCTGGCGCAGGATCCCTACGCCGAGCACTTCGTGCGCGCGGCCCCCGCCTGCGCGCACTGGCCGGTGCGCATCGAAGAGGTTCCGGACGGGGACGACAACCCGCTGTGGGGGAGGTTCGCCCGCTACTTCGGCCTGCGCACCAGGGTGCTCGACGACTTCGTCCTCCAATCGGCCGGCGCGGGCGCCCGCCAAGTGGTATTGCTGGGGGCGGGGTTGGACACCCGAGCCTTCCGCCTGGACCTTCCGTCCGACTGCGTCGTCTACGAGATCGACAGGGCGAGCGTGCTGGCGTTCAAGGAACAGGTGCTCACGGGCCTGTCGGCCGCTCCCGAGGTGAAGCGCGTCCCCGTGCCGGTCGACCTGCGTGAGGACTGGGCCGACGCGCTCACCGCCGTGGGTTTCGACCCCGCCGCACCCAGCGTCTGGCTGGCCGAGGGACTCCTCTTCTACCTCCCGGGTCCCGCCGAGACGCACCTGGTCGACACGGTGGACCGGCTGACCGCCGCCGGCAGTGCCCTGGCCTTCGAGGCCAAGCTGGAGAAGGATTTCCTGGCGTACCGTGACAGCCCGATCTACACGGCGACGCACCGGCTGATCGGCATCGACCTGCTCCACCTCTTCGACAAAGGACCACGCCCCGACTCCGCGGGCGCCCTGACGGCCAAGGGCTGGTCCACCTCGATGCACACACCCTTCGAGTTCACCAGGGAGCACGGGCGTGGCCCCCTCCCCGAGCCCAACGACGCGCTGGAGGGCAACCGCTGGGTGTTCGCGCGCAAGCTCGCGCCCTGACGCCCTGACGCCCTGACGCCCCGACGCCCGGGCACCGACGTCGCGGACGTCCGGCCAGGGGCCGTACCGCCGACGGCGGTACGGCCCCTGGCGGCGGGTCAGACGGCGTGGGCCGCGACCAGCCGGTCGCCGGGAATCCCGGCCTTGTCCGGCGCGTAGTAGTCCTTGATGCCGGCGGCCCACGTGTCCACGGTGATGCGGTCGTCGGCGTCCGGACCGAACGCGTCGAAGAGGGCGTGGATGTTCGCCTGCTCGAAGCCGATCGCCGTCATCAGCGACTCGAACAGGGGGCGCTCGATCAAGCCGTCCCCGTCGGGGTCGCCGAGCGCGGAGAGTGCCTCGGCGAACTCGGCGACCGTGGGGCCGAAACGCTCGGGGTCCAGCACGAAGGGACGGAACTCCGTCAGGGAGATGACACCGTCGCCGTTGGCGTCCAGTTCCATGGCCAGCGTCGTCCAGTAGCGGCGGAACGCGGCTCTGACGGCGTCCTTGGCACCGTCGTCCGAAGCGGCCGCCGCTTCCAGAACGCGGTCCGTCATCAGGTCGAAGTCGACGGAGTCGAGGACTCCGTTGCCGTTGGCGTCGAAGAGGGAGAAGACCAGCTCGACCCGCTTGGCGGCCTCATCGCGCATGTGCGTCACCTGTCTTTCACGACCCGACTGTTTCGGGCCTGCGCCCGTGCCCCATGGAACCGCCGGAAGGAGCCGCGGAATCTCGATCTCCGCTTTTGGTGCCGGGGGAACTGCTGAATGAGCGGATGTGACACGTTCCATGCCACGCCTGTGAAGGCCAGGGCGTTCCGACCGATCGCGTTGATCAGCTCATATGGCTCGACACTTCGACGCAGAAGGGAAGACCGTGCTCGCCGGGTGCCGGTGCTTGGACCACGGGTACCGGCGGCTCGGGTCGGTCCTCGGTGACCGACGAGTCGGTTCGGCGACTACGCACCGGCCGGCACGACCAGCCGCGGGCGGCGGTCCTGACCGTCGACCCTGGTGATCCACATGGGGACGAGTCCGGCTCTGCTGGAGACCTTGGAGTCGTCGTGGTCATCTGCCCAGGCTTCGCCACGGCACCTGTCCGTCGTGGCCGTACGAGAAGGCGGAGGCCTCGTTGTGGTTGTCCACGGCCTGGCCCACGCCGTTCCAGTACGACAGGGAGGCTTCGTTCGCCCGCTGGCGAGGCCCTCAAGCTGGTTGGCCCGCCACCCGCCCGTCCGGCCGGGACTCACCGGGTGCCGGGCCGTCCTGGGGGGAGTGGACGTGCGCCGCCAGGGTGGTGGCCAGGGCCTGCCATATGTGGGCCGCGAGATCGCGGCTCCCGGACTGGGTCGTCTGACGCGCCAGCCGTTCCAGGGCCGCGACCCCCTCCTCGACCCGGCCCGCCAGGATCGTGAGCCGGCCGTCGAGGACCGACAGCCGCACCCGGTCGCGGTAGGACAGACGCAGGTGCTCCTCGGACAGCACGCCCCGGCTCAGCGCGCGCGCGTCGTCCAGCCGGCCCTGCGCGAACGCCAGGTGTGCCTGGAGCGCGTGCAGTTCCTGCAGTTGTACGGGCGTGCCGATCAGGCCGAGGACGGGGGCGGCCTCGGCCAGCCAGCGCTCGGCCGCGGCCACCCGGGGTGGTGACATGTGCAGCGCTGTCGCGGTGGCGGCGGCCCGCAGCCGGGCCCACAGGACCAGGTCGTCCCCGCCCTCGAGGAGGCGCAGGGCGGTGTCCATCCGGGCCAGGGCGGTCGCCTCGTCGCCCTGGCGGTCGCTGACCTCGGCGGCCACCCACAACGCCTCGGCCGCTAGGGCGGAGGGGGCCCCGGGCAGCAGATCGCGTTCCATCTCGTCGACGTGCCGGGAGGCCGCCTTCCACCTGCCGAGTTCCGTCTCGATGCCGATCAGCACCGTGAGGGCGGCAAGGGTGTCGGGCACGCCCAGCCCCGCGGCGCGGGCCACGGCCAGTGCCTCCACGGCCGCCGGTTCCGCGCCCTCGGCATCGCCCAGGGCACGGGTGCAGCGGGCGTACCGCACCAACGACCTGGCCCGCAGGTCGGGTGCCTCCAACACGCTGCTCAGTTCCAGGAGTTCCAGCAGCCGGACGCGTTCGAGCTCGTAGTCGCCGTCGCGGCCCGCGTCGCGGCTCAGCAGCCACAGGGCCTGCCAGCGCGCGGCCGGGTCCTCTCCCGGGTCCTCTTCGACGGCGCGGCCGAGCACCTGCGTGCCTTCCGAACCCGCGGGCGCCGAGGCCACGGACGCCAGCACCGCGGTCAGGGACCTGCCGTCCGTGGGCCCGGTCAGGACGGAGGCGTCCACACCGAGCCGCCGGGTGAGATAGGCCACGGTCCGCTCCGTGGGCCGCCGTTCACCGGACTCCAGGCGCGACAGATGCCCGGTCGACATCCCGTCGCCGGCGACGTCGGCCTGGCTCAGGCCCCGCGCGGCACGCAGTCTTTTGAGCCGACGGCCGAACTGCGGCTGATCCAGCATCTCCCTCCTCGGGTTCGGTGGCCCGGCCGGTCCGGTATCTGCGGTTCCGTTTGCCCGAACGGGCGTGTGAGTTGTCCACATTTTAGGAAGCGCGGCAAGGAGCGACAAGCCGTTGTGCACGGCTGGCTGCGCATTCCGGAGGCGGCGTCGCCACCTCGCCGGAATTGTTTGCATCGGGGGGTGTGCGCGCCCGAAATAGGCCCGGGCACGGAACAGTTGACAAGATGCCTGGTTCACCTGACAAACTCTTGCCTCAGGAGTTGCCTCCCCTTAGTCTCGAAGGCGACTCCTCAAACGAACCCCCTCTCCGTATCGTGGAGGTTTTCGTGCCGCGCACTGCCCGAACGGGCTTCTCGTCACGGCAGAATGTACGGTTCGCCCGCCCGGCCGCCGCGTCGTCCGCCGACGGGAGCGCGCCGCGGGATCGAGTGGTCATGACAACGTTATCCAGGTGACCCGGACGACGGTCGCCTCGGCACCGCTTCCTCTGCTCACCCCGACCCTCCCCGGGGACCCGGCGCCCGCCGCCGGCCCGGAACGACGCGGACACACGGCCCCGGCCGCCGACGAGGTGGCACGCCGGCACCGGGCGCTCGCCGACACCAAGGCACAGCGCACCGGACCGCTCCGCGTCCGCACACCCTTCCCAGCCCCCCACGCGCAGGAAGAAGGACGGTACGTCCGTGGCGACCACGAGTTTCCCCGACGCCTCGCCCCGTAAGAAGAAGACCGCCGCTGCGGCCGTCCCGGTCCGCCGTGACCTGATCGGCGCGCCGGACGGTGCCACCCCGGAAGCCGCCTGCCCGGCCCATGTGTCCCCCCGGACACTGGCCGTAACAGCCGCGGAACCGGAATTCGCCCGGCAATTCGGCCTGAGTGCCGACGAGATATGCGGGCGCGGCCTGCTCGAACTGCTCCGCTCTCCGGTTCCCGGACAATTGCGGGAACAGTTCGCCGCGCTTTCCTCAGGACGTTGCCGGAGATTCAGGGAAAGGGTGACGGGCCGCGACGGAGAGGGCCGGGATTTTCCGGCCGACGTCACCGCGATCGCCGTCAGACAGCCCACGGGTGAGATCGTCGGTCTCGTCGTCTTTCTGCGCCGGACCGAAGAAGCGGCCGTCTGCGGACCCGTACTCACCGCCCTCGACGCGCAGGTGCTGGAAGGTGTCGCGAGTGGTGAATCCACGGTGCAGTTGGCCTCCCGTCTCTATCTGAGCCGTCAGGGCATCGAATACCGCGTCGGCCAGATGCTGCGGCGTTTCGACGCCCCCAACCGGCCCGCTCTGGTGGCGCGGGCGCACGCGCTCGGGATGTTCGCCACCGGACAGTGGCCTCCGCGGGTCCTCCCGGAGCGCGTGCGGTAGTGCGGAGCCGGGGCCTGCCTAGCCCCGCGACGGCGGCCGTGCCGGAGACACACCGCCACGGCCGCTGTCGTGCCGGCCCGCCCTGTCAGGGGCGCCGGCCTCACGCCGCCGAGGGCTGCCACGCCTCCTGGAATCGGCGGCGGGCCCGGAACAGACGTGAGCGGACGGTGCCCAACGGCAGCGCCAGCACCTCGGCCATCTCCTCCTCGCTCAGCCCGTATGCGCGCAGGGTGAGGACCTGCCGGTGCGCCTGGGACAGCCGCTCCAGCACATCACTGATGTGCACCGCGTCCAGGGGATTGGTCTCCTCCCGCGAGTCCACCTCGGAGCAGCAGCTCTCCGCGCCGTAGCGCCTGGCGGTGCGGACGGCCTCGCGGACCGTCACCGAGCGCACCCAGCCGTAGAACGCCGCCGGTTCGCGCAGGGAACCCAGACCGCGGTAGACGGCGAGCAGTGCCTCCTGCGTGGCATCGGCACCGTCGTCGTGGGTGATGGACCTGCAGATGCGCGCGACGTAGGGCGTGATGGCGGTCAGCAGGTGGTTCATCGCGTGCTCGTCGCCGGCCTGGGCCCGGGGGAGCAGCGTCAGGGGGGAGGGCAGTTCGCTGACGGTCGTCATGGCGGACAGGGGTTCCTTACACAGCCGTGCGGGCGGGGGGCATAAAGGGGCGGACGGGCCGTGCTCAGCCGGCGGCGTGGGCGAGACCCGGTTCCACCGCGTCCGTGAAACGCAGCAGCCCGGCGCGCACGTCGTCGCGGAACACCCGCATGAAGGACGGGCTGTAACAGGCGGTGGAGTGCGGGAACTCGATGGACAGCCGGCCCTCGAAGGAGACCACGCACGCCATGACGGGGCTGCGTCCCGTCTGCGGGAAGTAGTGCTCGCGGGCCGGAACGAGGCGCACGTCGGCCGCCCGCAGCCCGTCCGGCAGCCGCGGACCGGGGACCACGCCCATGTTCGTGGCGATCACCGTGGCCAGTTGCAGCGCGGGATTGCGCGGGATCTCCGGCGTGATGCGCATCTCGTGGAAGTGGTCGCCGCGGGCCAGGAAGTCGCCCAGCCGGGCGTGCACGGCACGGGCCAGCTCCAGCGGCTCCGAACGGGCGGACACCTCCAGGGTCTGCAGATGGGTGGTGACCGCGGGGACCAGGTCGGAGGCGGGCACCGGCGGGGTGAGCCGCGCCCGTAGGTCGACGGGGGAGAGGCAGCCGAGCGTGCGGGCCCCGTCGCCCCCGGGCAGGCGCCGCCGGGCCGTCTCCAGCAGCGTCGCGGCGATCAGGGCGTGCACGGAGACACCCGAGGCGCGCGCCGTACCGCGCAGCCGGGAGGTGAGGTCCGCGTCCAGGGCCAGCCGGCGGACCTCGATGTGCCCGTCCGGGGCGGCACCCTCACCGCCGGCGGCGTCGTAGGGGACCAGCTCGACCGGGTGGCGCCGTATCTCCTCCAGCCGGCCGTCGAGGTACTTCGCCGTATCGGCCTCGTCGGCCGGAGGCAGCCGCCGGCTCACGGGCTCGGGCCAGCGCGGGAGTTCCGGAGCGGCGATGTCGTCAGTGGTGCCTTCGACCAGCGCCCGGTAGCGGTCCCACAGCGCGTTGTGCACCGCGATGCTGCTGTGGCCGTCGGTGACGGTGTGGTCGATCACCAGCACGAACAGGTGACTCCGCCCGTCCGGCGCGCTGACCAGCACGGCACGGCTCAGCGGGCCGCCGACCGGCAGCGGCCTGTTCAGCTCCGCCGCGTAGGCCTCGTCCTCGTCGCCGGTCCGGGTGATCAGCCGGGGCCGCTCGTCCTCGCCGAGAACGCGCAACACGTGTCCGCCGCCGTCCTGTTCGATGCGGGACCGCAGCGGCGGGTTCACCTCCGTCAGCGCGTCGAACGCGGCGGACAGCGCCGCGGGGTCCACCGGTCCACGCAGGGTGCAGGACAGCACGGCCCTGCTTCTCTGGCCCACGTAGAGCGTCTCGACCGGACACAGCACACGGTGCATGCCGTCAGCCTTCTTTCCGTCGTTCGTTCCGGAAATCCACGGCCCCGGGACACAGCTGCCACCGCGGCGGTCCGCGGGGAGGTCGGGGGCCTTTCGAGAGTGCACGGCCGACCGCGGCCGAATCCAGCCGAAGGCCCGGCGCGCGAGGAAGTCGCGTGATTTCCCTAGAAGTTGAGTCCCGGCGCACACTCCCCGTCGCCCCGAACTTCAGGGAAACCCCTGAATCGGTGCCCCGGGAACCGGTTCACCTTGACCCCGCCGGTGCGGGTGCAGCACCGTGCTGTGCCGGGAAACCGGGGCAAGGTGACGTGATCCCCCTGACCTCGGCGTGCGGTCCCTTTCCCCGCCCCGTGGGCCGGCGGCCCGGCGCGCAGCCACACGCGCGGGCGGCACAGGGGCGGCCGCACCCGTCCGATCCGGCCGGGCCTTCGCCGTCCGGGACATCTACGGCTTGCCACGTGAGGGTTGCGCTATGTCACTCCAGGAGGACGCACGTCGACCGCTGTCCGGAGCCCAGGAGGGCCTCTGGTACGCCGGACGGCTCGCACCGGACAGTGCCGCGTACAACACCGCGGAGGCCGTGGAGATCCACGGACCCCTCGACACCGCCCTGTTCGAGACCGCGCTGCGGCGCGTCGTCGCCGAGGCCGACACCTTCGCCCTGCGTTTCGCCGACACCGACGACGGCCCGCGCTGCCATTCCGCACCGGACGCGGACGACTGGCCGCTCCACCGGGTCGACGTCAGCGCCGCCGGGGACCCCGAGGCCACCGCGTGGGAGCACGTCCGCACCGACCTCGCGACCCCCGTCGACCTGGAGAAGGGCCCCCTCTTCGCGCACACGCTGCTGACCCTGGCGCCCGACCGCCACCTCTGGCTGCTGAGGGCACATCACCTGCTCCTGGACGGCTACAGCTACAAGCTCCTCGGGCGCCGCCTGGCCGACACGTACAACGCCCTGGCGGAGGGGCGCGAACCGGAGCCCAGCGCTTTCGCACCGGTGAGCCGGCTCCAGGAGGAGGAGGCGGCCTACCTCGCCTCCGAGCGGCACGCCCGCGACCGTGACCACTGGGCGCGGCGCCTGGCCGACCTGCCCGAGCCCGCCCGGCTCACCTCCCGCACAGCGGCGCCCACGGCGCCCTTCCTGCGCCGCACCGCCGAACTGACGCCCGCCGAGACCGAGGCGCTCGACGCCGCGGCGGCCCGCCTCGGGGTCCGGCGCACGGACCTGCTCACCGCCGCGACCGCCGCCTACCTGCACCGGATGACCGGCGCCGAGGACCTGGTGCTGGGTCTGGCCACGATGAGCCGCCTCGGCAGCGCCGCCCTGCGCACCCCGGGCACCGCCTCCGACGTCCTCCCGCTGCGCGTGGCAGCCACCCCCGGCACGCCCGTCGCCGAGCTGGTCCGCGCCGTCGCCGGTGAACTGAAGGTCCTGCGCCGCCACCAGCGCTACCGGGGCGAGTTCCTCCGCCGCGACCTGGGCCTGCTGGGCACCGGGCGCCGGCTGTACGGACCGGTGCTCAACATCGTCCCGTTCGACGAGTCCCCGGTCTTCGCCGGACACCCCACCACCTGGCACCACCTGTCCGGCGGAGCCGTCGACGACTTCCAGATCTCGGTGCGTCCCGGACCCCGCGGCGGCGGCCTGTGGCTGGCCTTCGACGCCAATCCCGCCCTGTACGAGGAGGACGAACTCGCCCTGCACCGCGAGAGGTTCCTCGCCGTGCTGCACCGGCTGGCCGCGGCCGGACCGGTGACGCCGCTGGGCGACCTGGACGTCCTGCTGCCGGGCGAACACCCCCGCGACACTCCCGTCCGCACCTTCCCGGCCGAGCGGACCCTCACGGAACTGTTCGAGGCGCAGGTGGCGGCCGGGCCCGAACGGACGGCCGTCAGACACGGGCACGAACGGCTCACGTACGCCGCGCTCAACGCCGAGGCCAACCGGCTCGCCCGGCTGCTGACCGCGCACGGCGCGGGGCCCGGCCGGGTCGTGGCGCTCGCCCTGGAACGCGGTCTGCGGCTGCTGCCCGCCCTGCTGGCCGTCCTCAAGACCGGCGCCGCCTATCTGCCTCTGGACCCCGGCCAGCCGGCCGAGCGGCTGCGGCTGGTCGTCGAGGACGCGGCCCCCGTGGTGCTGGTCACCGAGCAGGCCCACGCCCACCTCGCCGACGCCGCCGTCCCCGCCGTGCTGCTGGACGACCCGCAGGTGACCGCGGACCTCGCCCGTCGCTCCGGCGCCGACCTGACCGACGCCGAACGGCACGGCCCGACCGGCCCCTCCGACACCGCGTACATCATTCACACCTCCGGCTCCACCGGCCGCCCCAAGGGCGTGCCCGTGCCGCACGTCAACGTCGTACGGCTCTTCGCCGCCGCGGCCGAGCACTTCGACTTCCGTGCCGACGACGTGTGGACGCTGTTCCACTCCTACGCCTTCGACTTCTCCGTCTGGGAGATCTGGGGCGCCCTGCTGCACGGCGGCCGGCTCGTCGTCGTGCCCTACGCCGTCAGCCGCTCGCCGCGCGAGTTCCTGGACCTGCTGCACAGGGAGGGCGTCACCGTCCTCAACCAGACGCCGTCCGCATTCGAGCAGCTGGTCGACGCCGACGCGGAACTCGGGGGCGGCACAGGGGCGTTGCGCTACGTCGTCTTCGGCGGGGAGGCCCTGCGCCCGGCGCGGCTGCGCCCCTGGACCGAACGGCACGGCCTGGACCGCCCGGCACTGGTGAACATGTACGGCATCACCGAGACCACCGTGCACGTCACCCACCACCGGCTCACCGCGGCCGACCTGGACGACCCGCGCCGCGCCGGCGCCATCGGTACTCCGCTCGCCGACCTCCGGGTCCACCTGCTGGACGCCGAGGGACGCCCCGTGCCGCCCGGAGCGACCGGCGAGATGTACGTCTCCGGCGCCGGTGTCGCCACCGGCTACCTGCACCGCCCCGAACTGACCGCCGAACGCTTCCTCGACGACCCCTACGGCCCTCCCGGCACCCGCATGTACCGCTCGGGCGACCTCGCCCGGCGCCGCCCCGACGGCACCCTCGACTACCTCGGCCGCGCCGACGCCCAGATACAGCTGCGCGGCTTCCGCGTCGAACCCGGCGAGATCGAGGCCGTCCTCGCCGCCCACCCGGGCGTCTCCCGCGCCGCCGTCGTACCCCGCCACGCCGGCAGCGGCGCCCTGCACCTCGTCGCCTACACCGTCCCCTCCGGCGACGCGCCCGCGAGCCCCGCCGACCTGCGCGCCCACGCCGCCGCCCACCTGCCCGAGCACATGGTCCCCGCCGCCTGCGTCCCGGTGGACGCCCTGCCGCTGACCGCGAACGGCAAGCTCGACGTCCAGGCCCTGCCCGACCCCGACTTCACCGCCGCAGCGTCCGGCACCCGCCCCACCACACCCGAACAGGCCCTGGTGTGCGCCCTGTTCGAGGACGTGCTGCAGCTGCCGCGGGAGTCCGTCGGGGTGGACGCCGGCTTCTTCGACCTGGGAGGCGACTCCCTGCTCGCCACCAGACTGCTGGCCCGTCTGCGGCACGAGACCGGCGCGGAGATCCCCATCGCCGCCCTGTTCGAGACGCCGACCCCGGCCGCGCTCGCCCGGCGGCTCGCCGTACGGGCGCAGGACGCCCTGCCCCGGCCGGTCCTCGGCGAGGCCGCGCGCCCCGAGCGCGTGCCGCTGTCCTTCGCGCAGGAACGCATGTGGTTCCTGAACCGGCTCGACGAGGGCGCGGCCACCTACCACATCCCGCTCCTCGTCCCCGTCGGGCCCGACCTCGACGCCGAGGCGCTCGACGCGGCCCTCGGCGACCTGGCCGACCGGCACGAAAACCTGCGCACGGTGATCGCCGAGCACGACGGAGTGCCCTACCAGCGCATCCTGGCGCCGGGAGAGCTGTGCCCGGTGCTGCGGCGGATCGACTGCCCCGCCGCGGAGACCGCCGCCCATGTCACCGCCGCGCTGCGGCGCCGCTTCGACCTGACCGCCGAAAGCCCCCTCGCGGCCTGGCTGCTGGGCACCGGGACCGAACGCGTCCTGCTGTTCGTGCTGCACCACGCCGCCGCCGACGGCTGGTCGCTCGGCCCCTTCGCCGCCGACCTGTCCGCCGCCTACGCCTCCCGCCGCGCCGGGCGGGCACCCGACTGGGCCCCGCCGTCGGTGCAGTACGCCGACTACGCGCTGTGGCAGCGCGCCCTGCTCGCCCCCGGACCGGACGGCCCCGGCCGGCTGGAACGACTCACCGCCCACTGGCGCACCGCGCTGTACGGCCTGCCCGAGGAGTGCACCCTCCCCGGCGACCGACCGCGGCCCACCGCGCCACGCGGGGACGGCGCGCACGTCGAACTCGCCGTCGACCCCGCCCTGCACCGTGCCCTGCTGCGCCTCGCCGACCGCGAGGGCGCCAGCCTCTTCATGGTGCTGCACGCCGCCGTCAGCGCCCTGCTCACCCGCTGCGGCGCCGGCGAGGACATCGTCCTCGGCACCCCCGTGGCGGGCCGCACCGAACCCGGGCTCGACCCCCTGATCGGCCTGATCACCAATACCCTGGTGCTGCGCGCCGACACGTCCGGCGACCCCGCCTTCCAGGACCTCCTCGCCCGGCTGCGCACCGTCGACCTGGCCGCCCTGGACCACCAGGACCTGCCCTTCGACCGGCTGGTGGAGGACCTCAACCCGCCCCGCACGCCCGGCCGTCACCCCGTGTTCCAGGTGATGCTCGCCCTGCAGAACAACAAGCCGGCCCTCCTCGAACTCGACGGCGCCCGAACCGAGTTGCGGCCCACCGCCACCGGCACCGCCAAATTCGACCTCTTCGTGGACGTCCTGGAGCACCACGGCCCCGAGGGCACGCCCGGCGGCCTGACGCTGCACGTCGAGTACGCCACCGACCTCTACGACGCCGGCACCGCCGAGGCGTTCGCCCGCGCGCTGCACGACGTCCTGAGCACGGTGAGCGCCGACCCCGCGACCCGCCTCGGGGACCTGCCCGCGCTCCCCGAGCGCAGCCCCGCCCCGAATGCGGCCGATACCGCCGTCCTGGAGGACGAGGCCCTGTCCGTGCCCGGCATCCGCGACGCCCATGCCCTGCCCGGCGGCGGCGACACCCCGCCGCGCCTGTACGTGGTGGCCGGGCGGTCCGACGCCGCCGAACGCGTCGAGGAGTTCCTGGACCGCGCGGGCCACGGCCCCGTCCGCGTCACGGCGGTCAACGCCCTGCCCCGGGCCGAGGACGGCACCGTCGACCGTGCGGCACTGCGCGCCCTGCCCGCCGTCGACACGACCGCGGCCCGGGACTGGCGGGAGCGGCTCGCCCAGCTGCCCGGCGTCACCACGGTCGACGTGTCGGTGGAGCACGCGCCCGAGGAACTGGACCGCCGTCACACCGGACTGCCCGACCGCTCCGCCGCAGCGGCCCCGGCCGCCCGCGCCGCGGAGGCCTCCGGTGTTCCGGCCGTCAGCGAAGGTCCCGACCTCGCCGAGCCGTCCGTGCCCAGCTGGGCCGAGGCCCTGCGCCGCGCCGCCGCGCGGGGCCGGGGCGACATCGTCCACGTCCACGCCGACGGCAGCGAGCACCGGCGCACCTACGCGTCCCTCGTCCCCGAGGCCTCCCGCGTCCTGGCCGGACTGCGCCGGGCCGGACTGCGCCCGGGCGACCAGGTCATCCTCCAGTGCGACGTCACCGAGGACTTCCTCGCCGTGCTGTGGGGCTGCGTCCTCGGCGGCTTCGTCGCCGTCCCGCTGACGGTCCCCGCCTCCTACGGCACCCCCTCCGCGGCGCTGACCAAGCTGGAGGGCATCTGGCGGATGCTCGGCCGGCCCTGGATCGTGTGCTCCGCCGGCCGCGAGGCCGGTCTGCGCGCGGTCGCCGCCCGGCAGGACTGGCCCGGGCCGCGCATCACCACCGCCGACGCCCTGCGCGAGGCGCCCGAGGACCACGACTGGCACCCCGCCGGACCGGACGACCTCCTGCTGATGCTCATGACGTCCGGCAGCACCGGCCTGCCCAAGGCGGTGCGGCTCACCCACCGCAACGTGCTGACCCGTTCGGCCGCCACCGAGCAGATGAACGGCCTCGGGGCCGACGACGTCTCCCTGAACTGGATCCCGCTCGACCACGTCACCGGCGTGGTGATGTTCCACCTGCGCGACGTGTACCTGGGCTGCCGCCAGGTCCACGCCCCCACCTCCTGGATCCTGCAGGACCCGCTGCGCTGGATGGACCTCGCCGACCGGCACCGGGTCACCGTCACCTGGGCGCCCAACTTCGCCTTCGGGCTCCTCGCCGAACAGGCCCACCGCTTCACCGGCCGCGCCTGGGACCTGTCGCCGATGCGGCTGGTCATGAACGCCGGTGAGGTCGTCGTCGCCTCCGCCGCCCGCACGTTCCTGCACACGCTCCAGCCCTTCGGCCTGCCGCAGGACGTGATGCACCCCGGCTGGGGCATGTCCGAGACGTGCTCCGTGGTCACCGATGCCGTCCTGCCCGCCGAACCCGTCCCGGGCGAAGGGACGTTCGTCAGTTGCGGCCGGCCCTACCCCGGGTTCGCCATGCGGATCGTCGACGAGCGGGGCACCGTGCTCACCGAGGGCGAGGCGGGCCGCTTCCAGGTCCGCGGCACCTCGGTGACCGGCGGCTACCACGACAACCCGGCGGCCAATGCCGAGGCGTTCACCGACGACGGCTGGTTCGACACCGGCGACCTGGCGTTCCTGCGCGACGGCGAGCTCCACATCACCGGCCGCGCCAAGGACGTCATCATCGTCAACGGCGTGAACCACTACAGCCACGAGATCGAAGCGTGCGTCGAGGAACTGCCCTACGCGGAGCGGAGCTTCACCGCCGCGGTCGCGGTGCGCACCGACCCCTCCTCACCCACCGACGAACTCGCCCTGTTCCTGCACCTCACCCCGGAGGCCACCGCCGACCCGGCCCGCGCCCTGCGCGAGATCGCCGGCAAGGTCACCCGGGAGATCGGCGTCAGCCCGTCCTTCCTCATCCCCGTGGCGCGGGACGCCGTTCCCAAGACGGAGATCGGCAAGATCCAGCGCACCAGGCTGCGCAAGGGCTTCGAGGCGGGCGACTTCGACGACGAGGTGCGCCGGACCCAGTTGCTGCTGGGCACCGCGGCCACCGTCCCCGACTGGTTCCTGCGCCCGGTATGGCAGCGCGCGGAACGCGTCGGTACCCGTCCCACGGCGTCCGGCCGGCACACCCTCGTCCTCGCGGGCGGCGACCCGCAAGCAGGCGCACTCGCGCAACGGCTCGCCGACGCGCTGCGCACCGCAGGGGGCCTGTGCACGGTGGTCGGCGAAGGGCCGTCGTACACCCGGACCGACGCCGCGCACTACCGCGTCCGCCTCGCCGAGGAGTCCGACTACGCCGCGCTGCTGGGCCGGCTGGAGCAGGACCATCGGCCCGTGGACGCCGTCCTCCACCTCGACGGGTTCCGGGCAGGCTCCCCGGCCGCGCCGGACGACACGACGGGTGCGGAGCGGCTGCTCGCCTTCGTCCGGGCCCTCATCGCCCGGCCCGGCCGGCAGCGCCCCGTGGACCTGGTCCACGTGTCCGCGGGCGCCCACGCCGTCCGCCCCGGCGACCACCCCAGCCCGGCCCACGCCCTGGCCGGAGCGCTGCTCAAGTCGCTGGCAGAGGAGTGCGGCTGGCTGCGGACCCGGCACCTCGACCTGCCACCGGGCGACGGCACCGACCCGCTGACCCTCCTGACGGCGGAGGCGGCCGCCGGCGCGGACGGCGCGGACGTGGCGTACCGCGACGGACTGCGCTACGAACGCCGCCTCGCCCCCCTGCCCGACAGCCCGACCCGCGCCGAGCCGCCCGCGCACGACGGCTTCACCTTGCTCACCGGAGGCCTCGGCGGCGTCGGCACCGAGATCGCCGCCCACCTGCTGCGCACCCCGGGCACCCGGCTGCTCGTCCTCGGGCGCACCCCGGAGGACGAGGCCCACGCCCTGCCGCGGCTGCGTGAACGCGGAGAGGTCCGCTACGCCCGCGCCGACGTCACCGACGAGGCCCGCGTCCGCGCCGCGGTCGAGTCCGCCACCGAGGCGTGGGGCGTGCCCCTGACGTCAGTGCTGCACCTGGCCGGGACGCTCGTGGAGCGCCCCGTCGGAGAACTGGACGCCCCCACTTGGCGCCGGGCGCTGGAGGCGAAGGTGCGCGGCGCGTGGATCCTGCACCGGCTCACCGCCGACCACCCGGTCACCTCCTTCGTCACCTTCTCCTCGGTCAACGGCTTCTTCGGCGGCGCCATGAACGCCGCCTACGCCGCCGCCAACGCCTACCTGGACGCCCTCGCCGGGTACCGCCGCGGTCTCGGCCTGCCCGCGCAGTCGCTCGCCTGGAGCATGTGGCGCGAACGGGGCATGAGCCGCGGCTACGGTCTCACCGCGCTCACCGAGGCCCGGGGCTACCGGCTGCTCGACGTTCCCGCCGCGCTGCGCTCCTTCGACCTCGCCCGCACCCTCGACGAACCGCACCTGCTGATCGGCGCCGACCGCACCGCCCCCTGGGTCCGCAGCCACGTCGTGGCCCCCGTGCGCCAGACCCGCCGCCTGGCCGCGCGCGTGGGTCTGCAGAACGGCACCGACCTGGGCGCCCTGTACCGCGCCGTCACCGGCAGCGCCCGCGCGGCCGGTCTGTCCGACGACGGGTGGACGCTGCGCTCGGCAGGCACGAGCGCTCGCCCCGACGAGACGGAGACGGAAGACGACCTGCGGCGGCTGGAGAGCCGGCTCGCCGAGGTGTGGTGCGACGTCCTGGGCCGCGACCGGGTGGGCCTGGACGACAACTTCTTCGACCTGGGGGGCAACTCCCTGCTCCTGGTCACCGCCCAGACCGCCGTGAACCGCGCCTTCGGCAGCGATCTGTCGGTGGTCGACCTGTTCGCGCACCCCACCGTCCGGGACCTGGCCCGCCACCTGTCGGCCACCGGCACGGGCCCGGTGCCGGACGCCGAGGCGCCCTCCCGGCCGGAGACCGGCGACGGCCTCGACCGCGCCCGGGAACAAGCCCGCCGGCAACGCGCCGCCCGCGCCCGCCGCACCGCCCGTCAGGGCAAGGACCGCGGCCATGCGTGACCGGGCCGACGGCACACCGCACACCCACGAACCGGGAGAGGACGAGGCACAGGCCGTGCACGACACCACCACACCCCACGACGAGGACTTCCCGGCCGTAGCCGTCATCGGCATGGCGGGCCGCTTCCCCGGCGCCGACGACCTCGAAGCCTTCTGGGACAACCTCGCGGCCGGCCGGGAGTCCGTACGGCCCGTCACCGACGAGGAGTTCCTCGCCGCGGGCGGCGACCCGCGCGACCTCGACGACCCGTCACTGATCCGCAAGGCGTCCGTCGTCGAGGGCATCGACCGCTTCGACTCCGGCTTCTTCGGCTACAGCCCCGCCGAGGCCGCGGTCGTCGACCCGCAGCAGCGACTGCTGCTGGAGACGGCCTACCACGCCCTGGAGGACGCCGGCTGCCTCGGCGCCGACCGGTCCGCAGAGGCGTTCGGCGTGTACGCGGGGGCGGGGGACAGCCGCTACTACCCGGCCCACGTCCACCCCCGCTTCGCCGGGCAGCCCGGCTCGGTGGCACTCGTTCACGCCGCCACGGCCAACTCCCTCGGCACCCTCGCCACCCGCGTCTCCTACGAACTCGGCCTCACCGGGCCCAGCGTGTCCCTGCAGACGGCCTGCTCCACCGCGCTCGTCGCCGTGCACACCGCCTGCCAGGACCTGCTCGACCACCGCTGCGACACCGCGCTCGCCGCCTCCGTCTCCCTCAACCCCTCCGCCGTCCTGGGCTACCGCCATGTGCCCGACGGCCCCTTCTCGCCCGACGGGCACTGCCGGGCCTTCGCCGAGGACGCCGCCGGCACCGCCTCCGGCGACGGAGTGGGAGCCGTCGTCCTCAAGCGGCTGGAGGACGCCCTCGCCGACGGCGACCGCATCCGCGCCGTCATCCGCGGCAGCGCCGTCAACAACGACGGCCGCCGCAAGGTCGGCTTCAGCGCCCCGAGCGCCGCCGGACAGACCGAGGTCGTCCTCGCCGCGCAGGCCCAGGCGGAGGTCGACGCCGGCACCATCGGCCTGATCGAGGCGCACGGCACCGCCACCAAACTCGGCGACCCGATCGAGGTGTCCGCCCTGACGGAGGCCTTCCGGCACAGCACGGACCGGACCGGATTCTGCGCGCTCGGCTCGGTCAAGACCAACATCGGCCACCTCGGAGCCGCCGCCGGCATCGCCGGACTCATCAAGGCGGTCCTGGCCCTGGAACACCGGCAGATCCCGCCGAGCCTGCACTTCGACCGGCCCAACCCGCTCATCGACTTCGACGCGAGCCCTTTCCGCGTGCCCACCGCCCTGGAGGACTGGCCCGAGGGGGAGCACCCCCGCCGGGCCGCCGTCAGTGCCTTCGGTATCGGCGGCACCAACGCCCACGTCGTCCTGGAGGAGGCACCCCGCGTCGCGCCCGCCGCGCCGCGCCCGCCCGAGGAGGAGCGCCGCGTGGTGCTGCCGCTGTCGGCGCGCACCGCCGGAGCCCTGCGCGGCCAGGCCGAGGCACTCGCCCGGCACCTGGAGCGCCGGCCGGACCTGCGCCTGGACGACGTGGCCCACTCCCTGCGCACCGACCGGCCCGAGCTGCGCCACCGGCTCACCGTCTCGGCCGCCTCCCGCGGCGAGGCCCTCGACGCGCTGCGCTCCGCCGCCCCGGCCACCCCGCCGCTGACCGGCGACCCGGTCCGGGTGGCGTTCCTGCTGCCCGGCGGCGGTACCCAGTACCCCGGCATGGGCAAGGAGCTGTACCGCGACCACGCCGTGTACCGCGACACCGTCGACGAGTGCGCCCGCATCCTGCGGCCCGTCCTCGGCACCGACCTGCGCACCGCCCTCTTCGAGGAGCAACGGCCCGACGACCTCTCCGCGTTCCTCGGACTCGTCGTCACCGAGTACGCCCTGGCCCGCACCCTCATGGAGGCGGGCGTGCGCCCCGACGCGCTGATCGGACACTCGCTCGGCGAGTACACGGCCGCCTGCCTGGCCGGCGTCATCGACCTGGCGGACATGCTGCCCCTGGTCACCGAACGCATCCGGCTCATCAGCTCCGCCGGCGGAGCCACGGTCGGCGTCGCCGCCCCGGCCGAGGAGATCCGGTCCCTGCTCGACGTCGGCCTGTCCCTGGCCGCCGTCAACGGCCCCCAAGCCTGCACCGTCGCCGGGCACCTCGACGCCGTCACCCGCTTCGAGGCCGAACTCACCCGCCGCGGCGTCCCGTTCCGCCGCCTGCGCATCCCCGTCGCGGCCCACTCCCACGTCCTGGACCCCGTCCTGCCGGCCTACGAGACCCACCTGCGCCAGGTCACCCTGCGCCCGCCGCGCATCCCGTACGTCACCAACGTCACCGGCACCTGGATCACCGACGCCCAGGCCACCTCCGTACGGCACTGGATCGACCACACCCGCGACACCGTCCGGTTCGCCGACGGCATCACCGCCCTGTGGGACCGGCTCCGCCCCGTCCTCGTGGAGATCGGGCCCGGCGACACCCTGACCAAGCTCGCCACCGGCCGGCTCACCGACGAGGCACCGGTCACGGTGACCACCATGCGGCACGCCAAGGCCGAGGCGTCCGACGGGTTCGTCCTCGCCGAGGCACTGGGACGGCTGTGGAGCGCGGGCGTGGACAGCGCCCTGCCCCCGGTGCCGGGCGCGCCCCGACGGGTGCCGCTGCCCCCGTACGCCTTCGAACGCCGGCGCCACTGGATCGACGCGCCGGGCGCCCGGACGGACCCCGCCACGTCCGACGACACCCCGGCCGCAGCGGACTCCGGCCTCGCTTCACGGCCCCGGCTGACGACCGAGCACGTACCGCCCCGCACGGACCGCGAACGCGAGGTCACCCGGCTCTGGGAGGAGACCCTCGGCATCGGCGGCATCGGCCTGCACGACAACTTCTTCGACCTCGGCGGGGACTCGATGCGCGCCGTGCTGCTGGCGGGCCGGCTGCGCCAGGCCGGTGTCCTCGACGTCCCGGCGGCGACCCTGCTGGCCGCACCCACCGTGGCCGGCGTCCTCGCCGCGGCCGACCAGCCGGCCGAGAAGGCGCCGGACAGCACCACCGCCGCGCTCGGCCCGCTGCTGCCGCTGCGCGCCGAGGGCACCGCCACGCCCCTGTTCTGCGTCCACCCCGGCGCGGGCATCGCCTGGCGCTACACGGGCCTGCTGCCCCACCTCGGCGGCGACCAGCCCGTCCACGGCATCCAGGCGGCCGGCCTCGACGGCACCCGGCCGCCCGCCCCGGACGCCGCCGCCATGGTCGCCCACTACCTCGACCTGGTGCGCCAGGTGCAACCCCACGGCCCCTACCGGCTGCTGGGCTGGTCCTACGGCGGATTCGTCGCCCACGCCATGGCCTGCGCCCTCCAGAGCGACGGGGAGCAGGTCGAACTCCTCGCCATGCTGGACGCCCCCCAGCCGCACGGCACCGCCCACGACCCCGAGGCGGCCGAACGCCAGGTCGCCGCCCTGCTGTCCAGGGTGGCCGGGCTCGCGGTCGACGGGGCGCCCGTGGACACCGTGCTGGACCGGATCGACGCCCGGGTCACGGCCGACCCGTCGAGCGTCCCCGTGACCCGCGCCGAGGCCGCCGCCATCGCCGCTGTCATGCGCAACAACCTGCGCATCGCGCCCCAGTTCGCCCCCGGCGTCTACCGCGGGGACGTGCTGTTCTTCAGCGCCGCGGAGGAGCAGCCCACCGGCTTCCCGGCGGACCTGGCGGTGCTGCCGGGCAAGGCCGACGGCTGGCGGCCCTACGTCGACGGCACGCTCCACGACCACCACGTGCCCTGCGGCCACTACGAGATGACCGAACCCGAACCGATCGCCCGTATCGGCGAGGCGGTCGCCAAGGCCCTGCGCGGCCTCGGCGACCGGGCCTCCACCTCCCCTTCCCCCTGAACCCGCGTCGAGGAGAACCACCGTGAGTGCGACCCAGGACCTCTACGAACTCGGTGACGCGCCCGAGATCGGCACCACCCCGAAGAAGATGTACGCCTCGCTCATCCGCCGTGAGCGCTACGGCCAGCCCGTCGACGCCTTCCGCACCGAGGTGGTCGACGTCCCTTCCGTGGGGCGCGGCCAGGTCCTGGTGAAGGTGATGGCGGCCGGCATCAACTACAACAACGTCTGGGCGGCGCTCGGTTCGCCGCTCGACGTGATCGCCGCGCGGCAGAAGGCGGGCGCCATCGAGGACTTCCACATCGGCGGCTCCGACCTGTCCGGGATCGTGTGGGCGGTCGGCGAGGACGTACGCGGGGTGAAGCTCGGGGACGAGGTGGTCGTCCTCGCCAACCGCTGGGACGAGAAGGCCGAGGACATCCGCCTCGGCGGCGACCCCACCTGGTCCACCAGCCAGCGGGTGTGGGGCTACGAGGAGAACTACGGCTCCTTCGCCCAGTTCGCCGTGGTCGACGACTACATGTGCCACCCCAAGCCCGCCCGGCTGTCGTGGGCGGAGGCCGCCTGCTACATGGCGACCGCCGCCACCGCCTACCGCCAGCTGTTCGGCTGGCCGCCGCACACGGTGCGCCCGGGTGACCCGGTGCTGATCTGGGGCGGCGCCGGCGGACTCGGCTGCATCGCCATCCAGCTCGTCCGGCACGTCGGCGGCATCCCCGTCGCGGTCGTCTCCAGCGAGGAACGCGGCGAGTTCTGCCTCAAGCTGGGCGCCGAGGGCTACATCGACCGGCGCAATTTCGACCACTGGGGGCGGCTGCCGGACACCTCCGACGACGAGGCCATGGGCCGCTGGCTGTCCGGGGCCCGCGCCTTCGGACGGGCCTTCTGGGAGGTCCTGGGAGAGCGCCGCAGCCCGCGCATCGTGCTGGAGCATTCTGGTGCCGACACCATCCCCACGTCCCTGTACCTGTGCGACAACGGCGGCATGGTCGTCCTGTGCGGCGGCACCACCGGCTACAACGGCGACGTGGACCTGCGGTTCCTGTGGATGCGGCAGAAGCGCCTGCAGGGCTCGCACGTCGCCACGGCCCGCGAGGCACGCGAGGTGACGCGGCTGATCGACCAGGGAATCATCGACCCCTGCCTGTCCCGAACCTTCGATTTCGATGAGATCGGCCTCGCGCACCAGCTCATTCACGACAACCGCCACCCGGCGGGCAACATGGCCGCCAGGGTCGGCGACCGCGGGTGATTCACGCCCGGCCGGAGGGGTACCTGCGGCGGGGTACGACCCCCACACGCACCTCCCGGAGGTACCCCCCATGGGCAAGCTGGGCGACATGATGAACAAGGCCAAGCAGATGGCCAAGGGCCACCCCGACCAGGCGGACAAGGGCGTCTCGCGCGCTGAGCGCATGGTCGACGAGCGGACGGGCGACAAGTACGACGCCAAGACCGACAAGGCGGCCGACGCCGCGCGGCGTTCCTACCGGGACGGCGGCACGCCGGAGCGCTGAACCGACCCGCCGCCCGCCCCCGGTGCGCCGGGGACGGGCGGCGTCCGCTCAGTCGCGGGTGCCGGCCCGGCCGGTGACGTAGCTGAACACTCCCGCGCCGACGCGTACGACCCGCACCCGTACGGCGTGGGCGGGACCGTCGCGCAGGCACACCCGCAGACCGTCCCCGCAGGGCGAGACCCGCAACTCCCGCAGACTCCCCGCCGGACCCTCCCGGCCCTCAGCCGTCATCACAGTGAGGGCCTTCCACGCCGCCTCCTTGGCGGAGAACAACGCCGTCACCGGCCAGACCGCGCCCGCACCGGGCTGCAGCCTTGTGCCGGCGAGCAGGGACTCCTCGTCCTCGCACAGCACCAGGCGGGCCGCTTCGCGGGGAAGGGGCCGCAGCTCCAGGTCACAGCCGACCGGCAGATCCCGTCCGGGGACAGCGGCCACGGCGACGGCGATCCCGGCACTGTGCGAGATCGACGCGGCCCGCCCCGGCGGGAACACCGGCAGGCGCCCCCTCCGAGGGATCTCCCCGCAGTCCAGCCCCACCGCACGCAGGGCCCGCCGGGCGGCCCGCCGGCCGGCCAGGAACTCCAGCCCGCGCCGCGGCGGCATCGCCGCGGCGGCGGCAGCCTCGGCCGGCCCGGCCGGCT
Organism: Streptomyces althioticus; assembly: GCA_014649355.1. Taxonomy (GTDB): domain Bacteria; phylum Actinomycetota; class Actinomycetes; order Streptomycetales; family Streptomycetaceae; genus Streptomyces; species Streptomyces althioticus. The sequence goes on along the minus strand of BMSW01000002.1, from coordinate 35,856 downwards.
CCTGACCCGGCTCCGACACGGCAGCCACGCCCAGCCCGAGCCCGTCGGCAGCCAGGAGCGGCCCGAGCGCCACCAGGCTCCCACCGAACGCCGTCGGCACCTCTCCATCACCCGATGCCGTCCTCTGGGACTCCACACCGGCCTGCACCCACGAAGCAGACGCGTGGCCTTCGTGAGCCGTCCACACAACTGCCTCGCCGGCCGGTGCCGGCCACCCGGGCTCGGGGGCGGCCCGGGTCGTCCGTGCGGGCTTCGCAGCGGCCGGGACCATCCGCGTGGGTTCTCCATCGGCCTGAGCGTGCCACGCGGGTTCTTCACCGGCACAAGCCGTCCCCCGCTCCGCACCGGCCTGCGCCGTCCCCGTCGGCTTCCGAGCACCCTGCGCAGTCCGCCAGGACTCCGTGTCCGTCCCGGGCGTCCAGCCGTGCTCCGTTCCGGTGGGACCGGGCCGTGTGGGTACGGCAGCGACCCGGGCCGGCCACGACGGAGACACCGTGGCCGCCCCGGGTCGCATCGGGCTCCCGGTCATCGCCGTTCGCCGCCGCACGCGCTCACGCCCGCAGCAGCTTCTTGATGATCTTCCCGGCGGGGTTGCGCGGCACCTGCTCGATGAACTCGACCCGCCGCGGCCGCTTGTACGGCGCCAGCAGCCCCGCGACATGCGCGAGCAGCTCCGCCGTGCCCGGCTCCGCGCCGGCCTCCAGGGCGACGTACGCCAGCGGCACCTCGCCGTAGTCCTCGTCGGGCATGCCGACGACCGCCGCGTCCCGGACCGCCGGGTGGGTCATCAGGGCGCGCTCGATCTCCGAGGGGTAGACGTTCTGGCCCGCCCGGATGATCACGTCCTTGGTGCGGTCCACCAGGCTGATGCGGCCCTCCTCGTCCATGAAGCCGAGGTCGCCCGTCCTGATCCAGCCGTTCCAGGTGATCTCCCGCGTGGCCTCCGGGTCGTTCCAGTAGCCCTGCATGACACCCGGCCCGCGCACCACGATCTCGCCGATCTCGCCGGGCGGCAGCTCCCGCCCGGTGTCGTCCACGGCGCGGGCGGACATGCCCGGCACGACCCGCCCGCACGGGATGCGGGCGGTGACGTCCCCGGGCGCGGGGTGCTCGTCGGGACCGAGCGTGACGAACGGGCCGCCCACCTCGGTCATGCCGTACACCTGCCTGAAGCCGCACCCGAGCCGTTCCACCGCGTCGGCGTAGACGTCGAGCGGCATGGGGGCCGCCCCGTACAGCACCTCCCGCAGGGAGGACAGGTCGGTGCGCAGGGACGCCTTCGCCTGGAGCATGAAGCGCAGCATCTGCGGCACCAGCCACATGTGGGTGGCGCGGTGCGCCTCCACCGCGGACAGCGCCCGCTGCGGCGTGAACCCGGGCATCAGCACGACCGTCGCGCCGGCCGCCAGATAGGTCAGGGAGACGACCATGCTGCCGTGGTACAGCGGGCAGCAGTTGACCATGACGATGTCGTCCGTGGGGCGGGCCATCACCAGCCAGCCCAGCGCGATGGCGCGGAACGACGCGCTGTCGACCGTCACCCCCTTGGCCTGCCCGGTGGTCGCCGAGGTGTGCAGCACAGCGATCGGGTCCGTGTCGGTGACGTCCGGCAGCTCCCGCTCGGCGGCGAGCGTGCCCAGCGCCGCGAAGGCGGGCTTGTCGAAGGCCATCCGGATCCGCACCGAGGACGGCAGCCCGGTGTGCCGGTCCAGCAGCTCGGACTCACCGAGGACGGCCACCGCGCCGACGCGCTCGACGATCCCGGCGACCTCGGGCTCGGCCAGACTGTGGTTCAGCGGCACGAACAGCGCGCCCAGCCGGGCCAGCGCGAAGTAGCTCTCCAGGACCTCGATCCGGTCCTTGGACAGCACGGCCACCCGGTCGCCCCGCCGGATCCCCAAGTCGGCCAGACCGCGCGCGAGTTGCAGCGTACGGTCATGCAGCTCGGCCCAGGTGACGCTGCGTTCCTCGTCCACCAGCGCGGTCCGGCCGGGCCGGCACTGGCGGTTGCGCTCCAGCAGTTGCGTCAGCCACATCACACACCGCCGCTCGCCCTGGCGGCCGTGCGCCCGGCCACGAAACGCTCGTAGTCACCGATGGTGCGCAACTCCTCCATGTCCTCGGCGGTGATCTCGACGCCGAGCCGCTGCTCGACCAGCAGGACGAGACGCACCAGGTCCCCGGAGTCGATGCCGCTGGCGGCCAGGTCGGCGTCGTCGCCGATCCGGTCGGCGTACTCGACGGTGCCGGTGAGTTCGACCAGCAACTCCCTGATGGTGCTCATGGTTTCCCCTTTCGCCCCGGCGTGCCGGCCGCCGCGGTCCACGACTGTCACCCCGTCAAGAGGCGGCTGCGGCCGATCCCACTCCCCGCGCCTTCCCGTGAGCTTTGTCACGCGCCCGAACCTGACGAAGCGGGGATAGCCGGGCCCCGGCCCCGGCCTCTTACCGCAACGAAGCAACCCGCTCCGCCCGGCCCCGCGGTGGGCGGTTCCCCAGCCGAAGGAGTGATGCGCGTGCCCAGGCAGCCGGTACGGGTCCAGGTCCCGGGACGGTGCCCGCAGCACGGCACCGCAGCGACGGTCACCGGACACCCGGGCGGTGCCCGGTGACCGCGCCGACCACCACCCCCGCCACCGTTGACGCCGCGGCCGCCCCGGACGAGGACGAACTGCTCGCCCACTTCGACGCGCTCATCGCCGACGGCGAGACGATCGAACCGCGCGACTGGATGCCCGACGGCTACCGCCGCATGCTGGTCCGTCAGATCGCCCAGCACGCCCACTCCGAGATCATCGGCATGCAGCCCGAGGGCGCCTGGCTCACCCGCGCCCCGTCCCTGCACCGCAAGTCGGTCCTCCTCGCCAAGGTGCAGGACGAGGCGGGCCACGGCCTGTACCTGTACTCCGCGGCCGAGACGCTCGGCGTGGACCGCGCCGACCTGCTGGACGCCCTGCACCAAGGCCGCCAGCGCGCCTCGGCCACCTTCAACCACCCCGCGCTGACCTGGGCGGACACCGGCGCCATCGCCTGGCTGACGGACGGCGCCGCCGTCATCAACCAGGCACCCCTGTGCCGCACCTCCTACGGGCCCTACGCGCGGGCGATGCGCCGCGTCTGCCAGGAGGAGGCCTTCCATGTGCGGCAGGGCTACGACCTGATGCGCGCCCTGTGCGAGGGGACGCCGGAGCAGAAGGAGATGGCACAGGACGCGGTGAACCGCTGGTGGCTGCCGGCGGTGGCGCTGATGTTCGGACCGCCCGACACCGAGGCGGGCGGCGCCGACGCGCGGACCGCCGCGCTGGGAGCGGCGGTCTCCCGCCGCGCGATGGCCTGGGGCATCAAGCGGCACACCAACGACGAGCTGCGCCAGCGTTTCGTCGACACCTGCGTCCCGCAGGCCGAGCGACTCGGCCTGACGCTGCCCGACCCGGCGATCCGCTGGAACGAGGAGCGCGGCCACTACGACTTCACGCCCGTCGACTGGGACACCTACCGCACGGCCCTGGGCGACGACACCCACTGGGCGCGCCGGCGCATCGCCCACCGCCTGGCCGCGCACGAGGACGGCGCCTGGGTCCGGGAGGCCGCCGTCGCGTACGCCGCGAGGACGGACGAGCCGACGGGAGCGGCGGCATGAGCGCGGCTCGGGAAGGCGCGCCGGCGTCCTGGGAGGTGTTCCTGCGGGCCCGCAGGGGCCTGGCCCATCAGCACGTCGGGTCGGTGCGCGCCGCAGGCCCGGACGCGGCCCTGGCCGCCGCCCGCGATCTGTACACACGGCGCGGCGAGCCCCTGTCGCTGTGGGTGGTCCGCTCCGACGCCCTGCACACGGCCTCCCCGGACGAGCGCGACCCGTACTTCGTGGGCGCCCGTCACAAGCCGTACCGCTACCCCGAGCACTACGCGCCGTTGACCGAGAAAGGCCCCGAAGGTGAGCACCACGAGTGACGTCACGGCGGTGCCTCCCGGCTCCCCGCCGGGCGGGCCGCCGTCCGCCGCCGATCCCGACCTCGCCCGGCACCTGACCTGCCTCGGCGACGACGCCCTCGTCCTCGCACAGCGGCTGTGCCAGTGGATCACCCGCGCGCCGACCATCGACGAGGACCTGGCCCTGTCCAACATCGCCCTCGACCTCATCGGCCACGCCCGCACGCTCCTCTCCCGCGCAGGCCGCCTCGACGGGACCGGCCGCAGCGAGGACGACCTCGCCTACTCCCGCTCGGAGCGCGAGTTCACCAACGCCCTGCTGACCGAACTCCCCAACGGGGACTTCGCCGTGACCGTGGCCCGGCAACTCGCCTACACCCACTACGCCGTCCTGCACTACGGGGCCCTGGCGCACTGCGCCGACCCCGACCTCGCCGCGTTCGGCGTCCGGGCCGCCAAGGAGGTCGCCTTCCACCGGCTGCACGCCGACCGCTGGACGGTGACGCTGGGACGCGGCACGCCGGAGAGCACCCGCCGCATGCAGCGGGCCCTGGAACGGGTGTGGCCCTACACCGGCGAACTCTTCGAGGAGGACGACGTCGCGCGCCGCCTCGCCGCCTTCGGCACCGTGCCCTCACCGGCGGCGTTGCACGACACCTGGCTCGCCCGCGTCACCGAGGTCGTCACCGAGGCGGGACTCGCCGTGCCCGCTCCCGGATGGTCGGCCACCGGCGGCCGCTCGGGCCTGCACACCGAGGAGTTCGGCCCGCTGATCGCCGAACTGCAGTCCGTGCGGCGGCAGTTCCCCGGAGGCACCTGGTGAGCGGGCCCGCACCGGTCACGGCCCGCCTCGGAGCCGGGGAGGTGCGCGAGCGGGTGGCCGCGCTCCCGGACCCCGAACTGCCGGTGATCGGCCTCGGCGACCTCGGAGTGGTGCACGCCGTCGCCCCCGGCGCCGACGGCGTGCTGGAGGTGGAGCTCATGCCCACCTACCTGGGCTGCCCCGCGCTGCCCGAGATCACCGCGGCGGTGCGGGAGGTCCTGACCTCCTGCGGTCACCCCGACGGCCGCGTCCGGCACGTCCTCACGCCCGCCTGGACGACGGACCGCATCACTCCCGAAGGGCGCCGCGCCCTCGCCGCGCACGGTATCGCCCCGCCCGTGTCCCCGGCACCCGGCGGCCCGGTCCCCGTCGCCCTGGGCGCGGTGCCCTGCCCGCACTGCGGCTCGACGGCCACCCGGCCGCACAGCGCCTTCGGGCCGTCCCGCTGCCAGTCGGTGCTGTGGTGCACGGCGTGCCGCGAGCCCTTCCCCCACCTGACCGCGCTGTGAGGCAGACCGTGACCACCACCCCGCCCGCCCTCCGCGACCAGGCGCCGGCCGGTTCCCGCCGCCGCACCGGCCGGCACACACTCGACGTCACCGAGGTCCGGCACCTGACCGCCGACACGGTCGCCGTCACCCTCCACGTGCCCGCCGAACTGCGCCACGTCTTCGCCCACCACCCCGGCCAGCACGTCGTTGTCCGGCACCGCCGGGCCGGTGCCGAACTGCGCCGCAGCTACTCGATCTGCCCGCCACCGCGCACACCCGAGGCGCTCCGTCTGGTGATCAGGAGGTACGGGCCCGGCGGCTTCGGCGACCATGCCACCACCCGCCTCGGGGCCGGCGCGCGGCTGGAACTCTCGCCGCCCACCGGCACCTTCGCCCTGCCGGAGGTGCCGGGCGCCCACCACGTCCTCCTCGCGGGCGGCACCGGCATCACCCCGCTGGCCCCGATGGCCGCCCACGCCCTACGCCGCGACCCGGCCTGCCGTGTCAGCCTCGTGCACTCGGTCCGCACCTCCGCCGACGCCGTGCTGGCCGACGAACTGGCCGAGGTCAAGGACGAGTTCCTGGACCGCTTCACCGTCCTGTACGTGCTGACCCGGGAGGACCGGGGAAGCGGGAGCGGGCCGCTCGCCCGGCGGCTGGACGCGTCCGGGGTGCGCCGGCTGCTGGCGGCCGTGGACGCCCGGCCGGGCCCGGACACCACGTTCGCCCTGTGCGGACCACCCGGCCTCGTCGCCACCGCACGGCGCGTCCTGGCCGACTCGGGAGCCGACCCGTCGCTCGTCCGCTGGGAGCTGTTCACGGCCGACGGCACGCAGCCGGCGCCGCCGGAGCATGCCGGGCGGGCACCCGGGGCGGGGGAGTACCGGGTCACCGCCCTGGTCGACGGGCGCCGCCGGGCCGCCACCGTGCTGCCGGACGACCCGGCCCTGCTCGACGCCCTGCTGCGCAGCCACCCCGACGTGCCGTACGCCTGCCGTGAGGGCGTCTGCGGCAGTTGCCGCGCGAAGGTCCTGTCCGGGCAGGTGACCGCGGACGGCGAGCACGCCCTGGACGAACGGGACCGCGCCGCCGGCTACACCCTCGTCTGCCGCGCCAGACCCCGCACTCCCGAGCTCACCCTCGACTTCGACGCCTGACCCCGCCCGCCCCGCCATCCCTCAGCGAAGGAGATTCACGATGACCGCCACCGACCGCCACGCGGGAAAGACCGCCCTGGTCACCGGAGGCAGCCGCGGCATCGGCCGAGCCATCAGCCACCGCCTCGCCCGCGAGGGCGCCCTGGTGGCGGTCCACTACGGCCATGACCTGACGGCCGCCGAGCGGACCGTCAAGGAGATCCAGGCCGACGGCGGCCGCGCGTTCCCCGTACCCGCCGAACTCGGCGTCCCCGGCGACGCCGACGCCCTCTGGGCCGCCTTCGACGAGGCCCTGGCGGAGCAGGACGCCCCGGCCGGCCTGGACATCCTCGTCAACAACGCGGGCATCACCGTCCCCCGCCCCATCGCCCAGGTGACCGAAGCCGACTACGACCGCGTCTTCGCCGTCAACACCAAGGCGCCCTTCTTCATCATCCAGCGCGGACTGGACCGCCTCCGGGACGGCGGCAGGATCATCAACATCTCGTCCGTCGCGACCCGCGTCGCCTTCCCGCCGATCGTCTCCTACACCATGACCAAGGCCGCCCTGGACTACCTCACCCTCTCCCTGGCCCAGGAGCTGGGCTCCCGGGGCATCACCGTCAACGCCGTAGCGCCCGGCTACACCGAGACGGAGATCAACCCCACCCTCGCCGTCCCGGAGATCCGCCGCCGCTACTCCGAGGCCTCCACGTTCGGCCGGCTCGGCGACCCGGCGGACATCGCGGACGTCGTCTCCTTCGTGGCGAGCGACGACGCCCGCTGGGTGACCGGCCAGTGGATCGACGCGTCCGGCGGCGCCCACCTCGGTGTGTGACCCGTCCGCACCTCTAGGAGATGTGATGAACGACCGCACGACCACCCTCGACGGGCCGGCCACGGACGACACCCTGACCCGCCCCTTCGAGGGCGCCAGCCCCTACGACATGTACGTGCACGCGTCCGTCCTCAACACACTGCAGCACCCGCTCACCGAGGCCCCGGACGAGATGGGCTTCCTCGTCACCACCCAGGTGATGGAACTCTGGTTCACCCTCGTCGTGCACGAATGGCGCACGGCCAAGGTCGCCTTCGCCAAGGACGACCTGCCCGCCGCCCTGGACGCGCTGATGCGCAGCCGCCGCGCGCTGACCGCCCTGGGCGGCGCCTGGGCGCCCATCGCCGCCCTGACCCCAGCCCAGTTCAACGGCTTCCGGGCCGCGTTCGGCCGGGCGTCGGGCTTCCAGTCGGCGATGTACCGGCACATGGAGTTCCTCCTCGGTGACAAGTCCGCCGGGCTGCTGCGCGCCCACCGCGGCGACCCGGCCGTCCACGAGGCGCTCGCCGAGACCTACCGCGAACCGTCCCTGTACGACGAGGTGCTGGCCTACCTCCACCGCCAGGGCCTGCCCGTCCCGCGCCACGTCCGCGAACGGGACGTGACCAGCCCGTACGACAGCGACCCCGGTGTGGTGGAGACCTGGCGGCACGTCTACGCCGGGCCGCAGCACCACCCCCACCTCGCACTCGGTGAACTGCTCACGGACATCGCCGAACTCGTCACCCGCTGGCGCTCCGACCACGTCCTGGTGGTCCGCCGGGCCATGGGAGCCAAACCCGGCAGCGCCGGATCGGCCGGGCTCGCCTGGCTGGAGCAGCGGGCGGCCCGGCCGGTCTTCCCCGAACTGTGGGAGGTGCGCGGTGACGTCTAGGACGATCTCCGCCTTCGCGGCCGAGGAGGAGCAGCGGGTCCTGAGCCTGAAGCCGGTCCTGGCACCGGTGCACGGCCGCTACGGGGACCACCCCCACCAGTCCTACGACGCCTGGCCGTCCGAGGATCCCGACGCCCCGCTGGTGATCCTGCTGCACGGCGGCTACTGGCGCTACGACCGGATGCACCTGACCCCGTTCGCTGCCTGGCTCTCCGCGCAGGGCTTCAGCGTGCTGCTCCCGGGCTTCCGCCGGTCCGGCGGCGCGGGCGGCTATCCCGAGACCTTCGACGACGTCGCCCGCATCGTGGACACGCTGCCCGAGGGGCGGCCCTACGTCCTGGCCGGCCACTGCTCCGGCGGGCACCTGGCCCTGTGGTGCGCCGCCCGCGGCCTGCTGCCGCCCGGCTCCCGCTGGCACACCCGCACCCTGCCGACCAGCGTGCTCGCCCTCGCGCCGATCACCGACCTCACCGCCACCCGCCGCGACCGCCTCAGCAACGACGCCGCCCTGCAACTCCTCGGCGGCGAGGAGCACTTCACCGAGCGTCTGGCCGAGGTCGACCCCCTCACCCTGCTGCGCGCCGCCGGGACCACCGGTGTCCCCACCGTGCTGCTGCACGGCGCCGCCGACGAGGAGGTCCCGCTCACCCAGTTCAGCGACTACGCGGCCGTGCACCGGGACCTCAGGACGGTCGTCCTGCCCGGCACCGGCCACTACACCCTCATCGAACCCGGAGCACCCGGCGCCCGCGCGGTCGCCGACACCCTCCGGGACATGGCAGCCGACTTCACCCCGGCGGACGCCGGCCGCGCGGACGAGGAGGCCCCACACCGATGACCACAGCACTCCCGGACGCCGTCGCCCTGCGCGAGCAGGCCGCACGGCTCGACGCCGACGACCCCCTGGCCCCCGTCCGCGAACGCTTCCTGCTCCCACCGGACGTCGTCTACCTCGACGGCAACTCCCTGGGCCCGCTGCCCGCCGCCGTGCCGGCGGCCCTGGACGACGTCGTACGGCGCCAGTGGGGCACCGCACTCATCGGCTCCTGGAACACGGCCGGCTGGTGGCAGGCGCCACTGCGCGTGGGCGACGCCATCGGCACGCTCATCGGGGCCGCGCCGGGGCAGACGGTCGCGGGCGACTCCACCAGCGTGCAGTTGTTCACCGCGCTCGACGCCGCCGCCGCGCTCCGCCCGGACCGCCCACTGCTGGTCACCGACCCCGGGCACTTCCCCACCGACCGCTACCTGGCCGACGCGGTCGCCCGCCGCCGCGGCCTCCAGGTACGGCACGTGCCGCCGCCGGACCTCCCGCACTTCCTCGCCGACGAGGGCCGGCGGGTCGCCGTCGTCAGCTACTCGCCCGTCGACTTCCGCACCGGGGAGCTGTACGACACGGGGGCCCTGACCCGGGCCGCTCACGAGGCGGGCGCCCTCGCACTGTGGGATCTGTGCCACGCCGCCGGCGCCCTGCTCCTGGAGGTCGACGCCCTCGGCGTGGACCTGGCGGTCGGCTGCGGCTACAAGTTCCTCTCCGGCGGCCCGGGCGCCCCCGCCTTCCTCTACGTGGCACAGCGCCATCACGCCGCGCTGGAGACACCGCTGCCCGGCTGGACCGGCCACGCCGCCCCGTTCGCCCTGGCGCGGGACTACACCCCCGCGCCCGGCATCGCCCGCGCCCGCATCGGAACCCCGCCGATCCTGTCCCTGCTCGCCCTCGAAGCGGCCCTCACCGCCTTCGACGGCGTCGACCTGCACCAGGTCCGCGCCAAGAGCCTGTCCCTGACGGGCTTCCTCCTGCGCTGCGCGGACGAACTCCTCGCGCCCCTGGGCTTCACCTCCGTCACCCCCTCCGACCCCGGGCGCCGCGGCAGCCAGGTCACCCTGCGCCACCCCCACGCCCACGGACTGGCCGTCGCCCTGGCCGGGCGCGGTGTCGTGGCCGACATGCGCGCGCCCGACCTGCTCCGCTTCGGCGTCAACGCCCTCTTCACCAGCCACGGGGACCTGCTCACCGCCGCTACGCGCCTGCGTGACCTCATCGTGGAGGGCGCGTACGACCCGGCTCCTCCCAGCGTGGGACCGGTGACCTGAGCTGGCCGTCACGCGGCGGCTGCCACGACGTCACGGCTGCGAGAGCATCCTCCACCGAGGTCCCCGCCCCGGCCTGGACGGCAGCGGTCGAGCCAGGCGGCGTGGTACAGACCCAGACCGTGCTTCAGTTCGCGGTAGTCGTGCTCGATCCGCCCGCGCATCTTCGCGCACCGCACCAGGTCGGCGACCGTGGTGGTGACGGGGAGGTGCGATATCCAGCAGTCCGTCGGGGTGTCGTGGCCGTCCGGCCATGCGACCAGGGGCGTCCGGGTGGGCAGGACACCGTCCCGCGGTTGCGGCCGCTGCCCGCCCTCCTGGGCCGCGGCCAGGGACCGCTTGCTCGCAGGACGGACCGTCAGGACCGCGAACCGTGAGGTCGTCGGCCTATGCTGCCCTGGCGCCAGGTCATCTCGGTGAACCAGCCGGCACTCGCCTGCGCGGCGAGGACCGAGACGGCTCGCGGCGGGGTGCGGTAGCGAGGAAGCGTCGGCGGCCCGAGCCCGCCGTCAGCAGGCTGGTGCGGCCCGGCATGCTCCGGGTGGGCGACTTTCCTTCCCGGTCAGCGCCAGGACGTAGGTCAGCCCTCGCTCGTGGAGACCGAGCCGGAACGGGGTGCTGACGCCGTAGCCGGCATCGGCAAGCTGTCGAGGCCCGGCGTGACGAACTGGCCCGGATCGAGGGGCCGGAAGCGGTCGACCGGAACATCGGTCCCATGCGCCGTGCGGCGGCCGGCCCGGGTATGGGGTGTCTGGTGATCGCCAGCGACGCTGGACCCGGTATCCGGCTGCTGAGCCTGATCCGGGGCGTGCTGGCCGCCCGGCACCCTCCGTGACATGGGATGCCGGGCAAGTGCGTTGGCGACGCGCGAGGTTGGCACCTGTACGGGCCGATGACGGGCCGTACAGGTGCCCGTCCGGGAAGGTACGGTCACCGGTACCCGGACGGGTCGGCGGGTTTGCCCGCCTCCTGCACTTCCACCAGATAGCGCCAGCAGTCGGGGCGTGAGCCGTCGAGGTCGGTGAAGCCGTACTCCTGAGCGAGCTGCCCGCTGGAGACCGACTGGCCGTTCCAGCGCGCGACATCCGTGTCACCTGCCAGCGCCGCGACCGCGCGGCCCACGTACGCGGGGCTTTCCGAGATGCAGAAGTGCGGCACCTCGGTCAGTGCGTCGCGCCAGTTGCCCTCGGTGACACCGAGCGTCTCGAGCATCATCTCCGAACGCATCCAGCCCGGTGTGAGCGTCACCGCCGTCCCGCCGTACGGCCTCAGCTCCTGCGCCAGCACGTACCCCATGCGCAGTACGCTGTTCTTGACCAGGTCGTAGAAGTACGAGTTGCGGTAATGGCTGCTGTTGTACGCGGCTGTCCCATCGGTCATCTCCACCACGAGCCCGCCGGGCCGACGTACCAGCAGAGGCAGCAGGAAGTGGCTGGAGATCGCGTGGGTGTCCACGCCGAGCCGCATCAGCCGCAGCCCTGCGTCGAGATCGTGCTCCCACACCTTCTTGTCGAACTCGAACAGCCGCTCACCGCCCCAGACGTCGTTGACCAGTAAGTCGAGCCGCCCCTGCTCGGTGTCGACGCGGTCGGCGAGCGCGCGGACCTGCTCGGGCACCAGGTGGTCGGTCGGCACCGCGATCCCGGTTCCGCCCGCCTCCGTGACCAGCTCCGCGGTCTCCTCGATCGTCTCGGCCCGGTTGTACTCCGAGCGGCGTTCCCGGGTCGTGCGGCCGGTGACGTAGACCGTCGCCCCCGCCGCGCCCAGCTGGACGGCGATGGCTCGCCCGGCCCCCCGAGTGGCACCTGCGACCAGCGCGATCTTGCCCCGGAGGTCCGGAGCCGGCGTGTCGGGCGTGCGTTCCATGAAGGTCCCTCATCTGTTCGTGCGTTCCTGACCCGCGTCCGTCCTCGGCTCGGGCTCTTCCACTCCATGATCACGTCTTAACCCGACATCCTCCGTCGTGATTTCCGGGCGTTCGCGACCGGGGCATGAATGGGACGAACAGCTCCCCACAGATATCGCCGGCCGAACACCAGCCGGTCGTGTCACCGGCCGGCGCAAGTGCACGGCGCTTTCGCTTCTCGAGGCCCCGGGTGAAGGCATGCAGGTGGGGCAGGTCCTCGGCCTGGACCGAGGTGATCCAGGTGCTCAGCAGGGTGGCACTGCCGTCGGCGGGATCCAGCAGCACGGCGAAGCGGTGGACGAGGTCGGCCAGAGCGGTCATCTCGTGGCAGGAGGTGCGGGTGGCCTCGATGCGTTCCCGCCGATGGTCCTTGAAACGATCGGGTCGGGTGGTTTCGGTGGGTTACCCACGCGAGTGGCGTCGGCGGTCACATCCGCCAATGAGCCTGCGGCGTATCCTGCCCCGAGTGATCGAGCAACTGCTGCCTCCGGCCGTCGTAACGGTGGAGGCCTACGGTCAGGACGACGCGGACCTCGCGCTCTTCCCCGAGGAAGCGGCGCTCATGACGCGTGCGGTCGCCAAACGACGGCGGGAGTTCGCCGTCGTGCGCTCCTGCGCCCGGCGCGCCATGGAGAAGCTCGGTGTGCCGCCGCAGCCGGTCCTGTCGGGGGAGCGTGGCGCCCCATGTTGGCCGGCCGGACTGGTCGGCAGCATGACCCACTGCGACGACTACTGCGCCGCCGCGCTTGTCCGCGCAGCGGATCTGGTCTCGCTCGGCATAGACGTCGAGGTGCACCGGCCGTTGCCCGACGAGGTACTGGCGACGGTGTCCCTACCGGCCGAGGTGGACCGGCTGCGGCGGCTCTCCGACCGGCGCCCTGACGTGCACTGGGACCGGCTGCTGTTCAGCGCCAAGGAATCCGTCTACAAGGCGTGGTTCCCCCTCACCCAAGAGTGGCTCGACTTCACGGAGGCCGACATCGAACTCTCCGAGGACGGCCGCTTTCGCGCGGCGCTCCTCGTCCCCGGCCCCCAAGTGGGCGGCCACCGTCTCGACCACTTCGAAGGCCGATGGACGACGGAGCTCGGCCTGATCGCCACGGCCGTAGCGGTCCCGCACACCTGAGGGAGACTCAGTGTGGGCTACAGAGCACGCAGGTTTTGAGAGGAGTTCCGCGAACGGCAGCTGGGGATCCTCGCGGTGTCACGCAGCGACAGCGAATCCGCAGCTGCTCGGTGCCGGTGACGCCGTCGGCGGTGACGACCCGGTCGAGAGGGTCCGCGGCGAGTCAGGGCGTGGTGTCGTCGGACCCGCCGCCGTGTTCCGCCGTGCTGCCTGACGTTCTTTCTGATGGTCCGGGTGGGGCGGAGGCTGCTCTCCAGGCAGTCCGGGCGGGCATGCTTGCCGGGTTCATTCCGCGAAGCCCCCGACGCCGGGCCGCGTTGACCGGATGCCGGACGGACGCAGTGCCGTGTGTGCGGGTCGACCTCATTTGCGGTGCTTGCCGTGGCGCGGCCGGGGGCGGGTGCTGCGGGTGAAGGCGCAGGCGAGGCCGATGCATTGCAGGATGGCGCAGACGGTGATCAGGGTGTCTATGTCTGCCGGGTCGACGAGTGCCATGAGGATGCCGGCGAGGGGGTAGGGCAGGAGCAGGATCAGCACGGTCACGGACAGGGTGCTGCCGAAGACTGCGGCAGGGATGAGGTCGGATCGAAGAGTGCGCAGTACGACGGCCAGGACGCTGTCGCCGGCCATGAAGACGGCGGCCAGGATCAGGTAGGCGGGGTAGGAGCCGGCGTGCGCGACGAGGAAGCACGGCACGATGGTCACCAGAGCAGCACAGCGGCCCACCCTCGTCAGTCCCCACCGGTCGATCGTGAAGCGGCAGGTGCTCACCGCGAGCAGTGAAGCGGCTGCCGCGCAGGACCACACCAGACCGACCGAGGCGCTGGACTGGCCGAGTTGCTTCACCACGATCACGGGGGTCGCCGCTTCCAGGAGACCGAGGGCCAGGTTGGACAGTGCCAGCCCGGCCACCAGCCACGCGAGCCTCGGCAGCGCGCGCAGGGTGGACCAGCCGGTCCGCCACCTCCGTGTTCCGGGCCCGGTTGCTTGTGGTGCCGGGGGCGCGTGACGTGTGCCCGGGGCGATGACGGCCGTGAGTATCGACAAGCCGCTGATCACCGCGAGCATGCCGCTGGAGCCGGCCTGCTGCAGCAGGAGGCCGCCCGCTGCGGGGCCGGCCAGAGCGGCTGTCTGGTCGATGCCCAGCAGGACCGACTGGACACGGTGTGCCGCGCCGCCGGCCTCCCGGCTGGCCACCGCGCCCATGCTCTCGGCCGCGATGAAGCTGAACTGGGTCAGGCACCCCGCACACGCCGCCAGGAGCAGTACCAGGCTCGAGGCCGTCTTGAGGTCGGTCATGCCCAATGTGGGCGCCGCGAGCCCCGCCACCAGCGCCCGGGCCGTGGCAGCCAGCCGGAAAATCCGTGCGGGCCCGAACCGGTCGACGGCCATGCCGGCCAGACTGAACGTGCACAGCCGGGGCGCCCACGCCAGCATGAAGGCGATCCCGGTCAGTGACGAGGAGTTCGTCGTCCCCAGCACCAGCAAGGGGATGCCGTAGGTGGCCATGGAGGACGCGGCCGCGTCCGCGAGCCGGGGGAGATACACACCCCGTACCCGGCCGTGGGACACGGTGCGGGCATGCCGGGGCGGCGCGGACCGGACTTTCGTAGCTATCAAGGAAGGCGTGGCTTTTCTGTGAACGGCAGCGGCGGTCAGCGATCGACGAACAGGACGAGGCGCAAACCATGACGGAGGGGCGATTCTCGGCGAATTCCTTCCTGCCGGAACTAGGCAGGCCAGTTCCCGGTGCGTGGTCACACAGGCGGGCCCACTCCCCGGCAGGGAGCGTGCGCCCGGTGCCGTGCAGCCCACAACGGACGTGTGGGCGCTGCGACGTAACACCGGTGATAACCGGCTCACCTTGAGAGCGTGATCAACTTGCCGAATGTTACGCCGGGTAAGCCGAGGTCACGCAGCCGAGGCGAGTTACCGAGAGGTCACAATCCGCAGGAGACGGGTCCGTGCGGCTGGTGGCAGGGACCGCAGCGCCGACGCCGCGGCGCCGGCTACATCTCCGACCCCAAGAGGCGCAAGGCCATCGAGGAGCACGCCGAACAACTGGCCACCGCCCACTACGAAGGGCAGGGCTGGACGGTCGAGAAGCTCGGCAAGCCCTACTACCTGCGAGGCCTCCGCAGCACCGAGGAACGCCACGTCGAGGTCAAGGGCACCACCGGCGCCGCCACCAGCGTCGAACTCACCATCAACGAGGTCCTGCACGCCCGGGACATGAACCGCAGGAGGTCCTCACCTCCCTCGACCGCCTGGCGGCCGCCACCGGCCGGGACGTCGACGATGTCCGCCTCGCCCTCGCAGAACTCGCGCAGTCCGGTGACGCACAGGTCTATCGCGGCCAACAGCCGGCCGTCGTGGAACGTCTGGAGGCGCACCGGCGCTTCCGCCTGGTCATGGACTGGGAGCACTTCCACCGGACCCGGATGCAGCTGAGCATCCCAGGCGACGACGTATGACGCAGACGTGCTGGGCGCGGTGGCCGCGCCGACGCTCGTGGCCCACGACCACCGCGCCGCCCGCAAAACGCTGCGCGCACATCCCGCCCGGCCGCGCTGAGCACGACCCGCCCCGGCCGCGGCTGCCCCGAGGGGGCAGCGCGGCGGAGCCGGCAGCTCGTCGGGCTTCACTTCGACTCTCTCGATGTCGGTGGCCCCGGTCCTCTGCAGTTCCTACCGCCGCCGGCCGGCGGAGACTTCGTTGTAGGCGACGGCGGAGGCGCGCGGGGTCCCGTCGGGGTCAGTCCAGGTGAAGCCGTAGCCGCGCATGGTGATCGTCATACCAGCATCATCGCTGGTGGCACTGACAGCAGCCCTCGGATGCGTGCGGGACGTGCGGCGGCTGCGTTCGAGGCCGGCTACCCGAGAAGCTCGATATGTCGATTGGACCGCACGGTGATCCGTGCGAATCGACTCAGCCCGCCTCCGCGTGCCGACGGCCGGGTGACGGATACCCGTTCAGCCCATCCGGCGTTCCGTGAGTGCCCTGCGGCCCGTCTTCGTACGGACTGCTCGGTAGTGCAGCGGCGTCACGGGTGAGTACCGCCACGGGAGTGCCTCCGTGAAGCCGTCGACATGGCGGAACTGCTTCCTGGCCGCCCTGTACCGGCCCCGCTGGTACAGGAAGTACCCCAACAGGTGCCGTACTTCCGCAAGCCTCGGGTGATCCGGGTCAGCGAGTGCCGCGTCGGCGAGTGCCGCGTCAACCAGTACACGCACCTCAGAGCCGCAAAATTCGACACGACCCGGCTCGTCCATGTGACTCTCATAC
Source organism: Streptomyces althioticus (assembly GCA_014649355.1). GTDB lineage: Bacteria > Actinomycetota > Actinomycetes > Streptomycetales > Streptomycetaceae > Streptomyces > Streptomyces althioticus. Next base: position 19,360 of record BMSW01000002.1, on the reverse strand, counting down.
CAGGCGATCAACGGCAACACGGCCAGCAGGCTCCCCGGCGGCGCACCCGCAGCCGACCGCTCGGCGAACTCCCGCGCGAGCTGATGCGAGCCTCGCCACTTCGCGGTCCAGTATTGCAGGGCACTGGTGTGCGCTTCGAAGTGATGCGGTGCCAGGGCCGTGATCTGCGACCACAGCGCGTCCATCTCCTGGTGGGAGTAGCCCAGTCCGCGCGCCCTCCAGAGCTCCGCCACGAGCGGGGTGGGATCGCCGGGACACAGGGCCAAAGCCCGCCCGATGTCGTCCTGCGACGCCAGCAACTCCCGATGGAATCCATCGAACTGGCTCTGCGACGTACTGTGCGCACGCGCACCGCCTCGCAGCTCCCACGCGTACGAAACTCTGGCGCGCGCCACCACGAGCGCGGCGTCCGGGTCTTCGGGCCGGGCCTCCTCCCATGCCTTCAGCCAACGGTCGCTCCCTCTGGCGGCGACCTCCCCCAACCGCTGGGCGTACAGGGAGCGGCGCTCCCAGTCCTGGCCGGTGTCCTCGAAGAGCCGGGCCGCGGGCTCCCAGCGGCCCCGGGCGGCAGCCCTGCACGCGCGTTGCAACGGGGCATCGGGGCCGGCGAGGTAGGAGTTCTGCCACCGCAACGGCAGCAGGCCGTACTTGAGCCAGCACCAGAGCAACAGCAGACAGGGGAGGACAAGGAGTGTCATGGGTGGGCGGGTCCCTTCAGGGAGAGTGCTGCGGCGCACAAAGTGGGGGGGGTGCCGGCAGTATTCCCGTCGCAAAAGCAGGGGCGACACGCGGGGTGCCGTTTTCGTGTGCAGCGTCGACCTCAGATCGTCAGGCGGCGCAGCTCGTCGAATTGCTGGTGGCTTCCGGCGGAGGCCTTATCTCCCACGAGTTAGGGGCTCCCGGCAGGCAGATCGCCGTCGCTGAGGGAGCGCGCCTGGCCGCCCGCACGGGCACGTCATGTGAAGACCGTCCACGTCGAACAGCCTCGCCCGCGGGGACGCAGGGAGAGCGCAGTCGGGTGTTGCCGCGCGCCGGCTCAGTGGTGAAACCCGCGGCCGGGTTCGCGGGCCTGCCCGGGGCGGATGGGCGAGAACCATTCAGTGGGCCAGGTTGGCCGGGCCGAGCGCCTGGTTGATCTCGCTGCCGCTGTCTTCGACCCCGCCGAGGGAGGCGTCAAACAGCATGAGCACGTCGTGATCCTCGAACAGAACATCCGAGCACCAGTCCCAGTCGAAGTCGCGGCGGTCCTCGTCCAGCCCCGCCACCGCCTCCGTCACCAGGCGCGGCCGGGTTCCGCGTCAGGGCCTTGGCCCGACCGATACCCAGATGCAGGGCCATCTCCTCGCCGGTACAACGGGGGGCGGACGGTGCCGTCCTTGACGAGGTCGGCGGCCAGGTCGTCGATGCGATGTGGCCGTCTTCGTGGCAGTGATCCAACTGGGGATCTACCGACCCATGACAGCCGCGAGATCACGAAGTACCACCGCTGTGTCAGTGGCAAGCTCCAGTCACGAACCGATGAGCAGCAGGAACACCCTCTCCTCGCACGACCGACTGACACAACCTCACTGACGCAAAGCCGACACATCGCAGCGATCCGTGCCGACTTCGTGCGACACGAGTGAAGGCCGGACGACAAGGGCTTCCCCGGCAAGAGCGCCGACAGCTCCACCGGCCTCACCCAAGTCGGCGCCCGCGAGTACGACACCTCCACGGGCCAGTTCCTCAGCGTCGACCCGCTGCTCATGCCGGACCAGCACCAGTCGCTCAACTGCTACGGCTATGCGAACAACAACCCGACGAACCGTCGCCGACCCTTCCGGACTCGGCGTGCCCGACCACTGGTCAGCGTCAGCGCTGTCCACCCAGCCGATTGCCATCTCTGATCCGTCCTGGAGAACCCGGTCCAGTGCGAGTCTCGCCGACGCGCGCAGGAAGGCGGGCAGTTCGGGCAGCGGTTCCCTGGGGCCGTCGTCCGGGGCAATCACGATGGGACTGTCCGGGAGGGTGCTCGCGACGAGAGCACTGGCGGCAACGGCTTCGGCCCCGTCTCCGCCATCGACGCGTTCTCCCGAGTCGGTGACTCGCTGAAATGCTCGCTCCAGCAGGTGGATGGCCTGGTGGTGGGTGAGTCCTTCGAGTGCATCGACGAAGTCCGCGGCGAGGTCGCTGTCGAAGGGGCCGGTTCCCCACGTTCCCATGCACTGCTTCTGATAGGGCTGTCTCGGACGATGGCATGCTTTCAGGAGTCACTGACATCGGTCACGAGGCGAGGAGGACCCGCTTGCGGAGCCGCTGCGAAGCGAGCCCGGCCGAACATCTGGCGCTTGAGTATCTTGATCCGGTTGACGTGGCCCTTCGACGACGCCGGAGTTTCAGGGCAGGATCAGGCCGGCGGTGACGCGTCGCGGTCGCGGTTGATGCCGGCCGCGAGAGTGTCGAACGACCGCGCAGAGAGCGGCGTCCGCACAGGAAGCGAGCGAGGATGCGTTCAGGAGCCACGAGCCCCAGCCCGGGGCGGCGTAGGTGGCTGACGTGGCTCCTTGCCTTGTGTGCGGTGTGGGCGCTCGGCGCGAGCGTCTGGGCCGGCTACATGCTGTTCACGTCGGCTGGGGACACACCGCAGGAGGCCGTGGAACGCAAGGCGGGCATGCACCACGATCAGCACGAAGCCGCGGGGCGCTACTACGTGCCGACGCACGCCGAGTTGGAGGACAACGGCACGGCGGTGCTCCGGTACCAGGTGGGCAACGGCCAGGACTCCAGCGTCGAGGACTTCCTCCGTACGTACGACATCGCGGCGAAGCCGACGCGCACCAGCCCGTCGGAGGTCACGTACTCGGATCGTTTCGGCGACGTACGGCGCATGTTCACGGTCACCTACAACTCCTCAGTTGCGCCCGGGGGATACGACTACGCCCGGATCACTGTCAGGGCTCGGTGATGACGCGCCATGATGTTCTTACTGATCGTTTCAGAATGAGTTGAGCTGCTGGTCTTGCGCTCGGCGATCTTGGTCGGCAGTGTGTCCGGGATGCGTGCTCCCGACCTGTGGGCCCAGGGCTGGCACCGACAGCGGCGGCCACAATGAGCAGGCGACCGGTTTGACGGCTTGGGGGAATGGGATGCTGACTGGGATCGTGATCGACGCGCTGGATGCCGTGCGTATGGACCGTTTCTGGTTGGATGCGACGCGAGGCCAGATGGGCGGCCTGCAACTGCGGTTCGTGCCGACCGCGAAGCCGAAGATGGCGCACAAGAACCGACTTCACATCGACCTGGCCGGGGGGCCGGACTGGCAGGCCGAGGTGGCGCGCCTGCTCACACTCGGTGCGACGCAGGTCGACATTGGCCAGGGGGACGTCCCATGGGACGTGCTGGCCGACCCGGAGGGCAACGAGTTCTGCGTGCTGCGTCCTGGTCACCCCGGCGTGCTTGCCGACTCCGGCCTCGTCGCGATCTGCCTCGACGTCGCGGAGGAGGACCGCTACGCACAGTGGGCCTTCTGGCAGTCCCAAGCCGACTGGCACGCGGTCGAGCCCCACGACTGGGGTGTCCGGTTGCGCCGGAGTCCCGCCAGTACGGTCTCGCTGGTGATGGGGCCGCCGGCGGCGCCGAAGGAAGCGCGGAACAGGCTGCGGCTGGAGGTCACCCAACGCGACTGGGAACCCGGCGAGTTCCTCGACACCAGCGGGAACGAGTTCCACGTCACGGGGTGACCCTCCGCTTTCCAGGGCCTGCTGTACTGATCAATCAGAATCAGTTGAGCTGCTGGTCTTGTGTTCAACGATCTTGGTCGGCAGGGTGTCCGGAGTGCGTGCTGATCTTGTTCCTGACGACCTGTGGGAGCGGGTGGCTCCCCTGTTGCCACCCGCTCCCGAACGGCGCCGACGCTATCCCGGACGGTTGCGTGTTCCTGACCGAACAGCACTTGCCGGCGTCTTGTTCGTGCTGCGGACCGGTGTCGCCTGGCGGGATGTCCCGGCGGAGACGGTGGGCTGTTCCGGGGTGACGGCCTGGCGCCGACTGAGGGACTGGACCGAGGCCGGGGTCTGGCCAAACCTGCACGCGACCCTGCTGACCGAGCTGCGCCGCGCGGGCTCGTTGGACCTGGACGACTGCTCCGCGGACGGGTCGCACGTCCGGGCCCTCAAAGGGGGGATCACGTCGGCCCCTCGCCCGTCGACCGTGCCCGTCCCGGCTCCAAGGACCACCTGATCGTCGACCGCCACGGAACCCCGCTCGCCGTCACCCTCACCGGCGGCAACCGGCACGACGTCACCCAACTCATGCCGCTGCTCGACGCCGTCTCGCCGATCCGGGGCCGGCGGGGACGCCCCCGTCGCAAGCCCCGGCGCCTGTACGCCGACCGGGGCTACGACTTCGACAAGTACCGCCGTCTGCTGTGGAAGCGGGGTATCAAACCCGTGATCGCCCGACGAGGCGTCGCCCACGGCTCCGGACTGGGCAAGGTGCGCTGGGTGGTCGAGCGCGCCTTCGCCTGGCTGCACCAGTTCAAACGACTCCGCATCCGCTACGAACGACGCGCCGAGCTCCACCAGGGCCTGCTCCAATTGGCCTGCAGCCTCATCTGCCGCCGCTTGCGCACCTCATATTGAAACGATCAGTAAACCCGAGATTGATCACGACCTCACACAGGCCCAAGCCGGATCGCTGATCAGAGCGGTCGCAGGGGTCGTATCAGAGCCGGGACTCAGAGCTGGAATTCGGCCGGGGACAGCCCCAGTGTCGTGCAGGCCTCGCGCAGGACCGTCGCCTCTGCCTGGGTGAAGTGGCCGTCGGCACCGGCGATGACCATGCCGGTCTGGATCACGGCCCGGGCCTCGGTGGGCTTCTTGGCGGCCTTGGCGATCTCCTGCATGGCCTCGGCCTTGCCGTGCTGGAAGTTCATCGTGAGCTGGTCGACGTGCTTGTTGAAACGCTGCCGCAGCTGCTCCGGCGGGAAGTTCTGGAGCACATCGTTGCTGAGGATCATCGACTCGACCTGCTGCCGCTCGGCCGGATCCACCTGCCCGTCGGCCGCCGCGACCAGCGCGCACACCGCCATGCTCGCGTCCCGGTAGGCACCGCTCTTCAACTCGGTCTTCAGCGAGCCGAGCTGCGTCTTCAGCACACCGATCAGCTGGGCCTTGCTGCCACCGCCGGACCTCGTCCCCCCGCTGTGCCCACCGGTGGCGCCACGCCCGCCCTGATTCTGCTGGAGAGCCTTGGCCTGGTCCTTGAGCTTGTCCCAGACTGCCATCAAGTCACCTCGGTCATCGTCGGAAGTCATCTCGCGAACCCGCTCCCGCGCGCTCACTGGCCCAACGCCCGCCCCCGGGCAAAGGTTCCGCACAACGCGCACCTCTCTCATCACCTGTTTCTCCGGTGCCCGAAACGGTGACTGCAAGCGTTCCGGAGCGTTCTGCGCGCAGATCGCCAGCCTCGTCGTGACCCGCTACATCCTGCGCCTCGAACGGCGCCTGATGAATTAATCCGCCTCTACGGACCACCGCAGCCGAGGAGTCTTCGCGTCACCGTGCCCGGTGCGTCGCGCAGCTCGGCCAGGGTCACGCCAGTGCTCTCCTCGTAGGTGTCGGCGCTGTACCTGTGGTTACTGGCGAAGATGGACGGCTGCTGCGCCTCCAATTGAGCCATGACCTGATGGGCCTGAGCCGCATCCGCACGGTGGTCCGCCGTGCTCGCGCTGCGGCTTGTTCCCGGAGGTAACGCTGTGGCAGGGGCACTTCGCAGCCGATCAGGAACGCGTGGAGCCCGCCTCTTGAGGTAAACCTCACCTCGCTGACAGCGGCACGATGGTCGAGGGGCCGGAGTGCGCCAGGAACCTGCTGCGTGCAGGACCTGACGGCGGCCAGTACGAACTGGCCGTTGACGAGGAAACCGTTCAGTTCACCGAGCGGGCCAAGGATGTGCCCAAGGAGTCGGTAGAGGCCGCGCAGGAGGCGTTCGACCCGGTGCGGGAGGCGGGCGAACAGGTCGAGTACGGCGGTGCCGTGCTCCAGGAGGAGCATGGCCCGACGGGGAGCGAGGCGATCGGCCTGGCTGCCGCAGTCCTGGTCCTGCTGGTGGCCTTCGGATCCGTCTTCGCCATGGTGGTGCCGCTGCTGACCGCCCTGTTCGCGCTCGCTCTGGGGATGTCGGTCCTCAACATGGTCGCCGGGGTGACCACCATCGGCACCTCCGGCCCGGTGGTGGCGGCCATGATCGGCCTGGGCGTGGGGATCGACTACGCGCTGCTGGTGGTCACCCGTCACCGGGAGGGCATGCGCGCCGGACACTCCCCTGAGGAGTCCATCCCGCTCGCGCTGTCGACCGCGGGCCGGTCGGTGCTCGTGGCGGGCGCCACGGTGATCGTGGCGATCCTGAGCCTGTACCTCATCGGCATCCCGTTCGTCTCAGCGCTGGGCCTGGCGAGCGCCATCACGGTGGCCACCACCTTGCTGGCGGCGGTCACTCTGCTGCCAGCCGTGCTGGCCGTCTTCGGCGCCAAGCTGGACCGCTTCCGCGTGCGGCGGCTGCGGTTCGACCACGGCACGGGCCGGGTGAGCGGGTGGCACCGCTGGACCGGCCACGTCCAGCGGCGCCCCTGGCCCTACCTGCTCGCGTCCGCCTCCGTCCTGATCGCCATGGCCCTCCCGCTGTTCTCGCTGCGCCTGGGTACGGCGGACGGCGGGTCGGCAGCCGAAGGCAGCACGGAGCGCCGCGCGTACGAGCTGGTCGCGAAGGACTTCGGTCCGGGCTGGACCGGCCCTTTGGTGGTGACCGCGCAATTCGACGGCCAGGAGTCGAAGGCGGCCGTAACGCGGCAGGTCGGCGCACTGCGCACCGAACTCCAAAGCGCCGAAGGGGTGCAGGAGGTACGGCCGCCGCGGCTGGATGAGGCCGGGACCACCGCGGTGTACACCGTGGTGCCCAAGAGCTCGCCGGATGACAAGTCCACCGAGCAGCTGGTCCACCGCCTGCGGGAGGATGTGCTCCCCGACACCGCGGACGACGCCGAGACACACGTCGGCGGCTCCACCGCCACCTCCATCGACCTCGCCGACCGGCTTGGCAGCCAGATGGCCTGGTTCATGTCCTTCGTAGTGGGGCTGAGCTTCCTGCTGCTCATGGTCGAGTTCCGCTCACTCGTCGTACCTCTCAAGGCCGCGGTGATGAACCTGCTCTCGGTGGGAGCTGCGTACGGCGTCGTGGTCGCGGTCTTCCAATGGGGCTGGGGTGCCGGGCTCCTCGGGGCCGAGGCGGGGCCGGTGGAGTCGTTCGCTCCTGTCATGCTGTTCGCCGTCCTGTTCGGCCTGTCCATGGACTACGAGGTGTTCCTGCTCAGCCGCGTACGGGAGGAGTACCTGCGGTCCGAGGACCCCGGCGCTTCCGTCCGCAACGGCATCGCCGCCACCGCCCGCATCATCACCGCCGCCGCGTCGGTCATGGTCGTGGTGTTCGGCAGCTTCCAGCTGAACGACCAACGGACCGTCAACCTCTTCGGCTTCGGCCTCGCCGTCGCCATCGCGATCGACGCCACCCTGGTCCGACTCGTCCTGGTGCCCTCCGTCATGGCGATCCTGGGCAAGAGCGCCTGGTGGATACCGGGTTGGCTGCAGCGGTTCCTGCCGCAACTGCCGGGCGAAGCGACGGCGGACGAACCCGCGCCATCCCCCTCCCTGAGCACCGCAGCGGCGAAGGACAGCCAGCCAGTGCCGAGGGCCTGAACGGGTCGCCCGCGCAGCGGGAGAAAAGTGAGCGGATGCCTGCAACGGGGACTCCGGGCGGCAGATTGACGCGGTCGACGGCTACGTCCACGAACGGCTGGCCATCTTCGCCAGCCGGAAGCATAGACTCCGAGTCCGGAACTGGACCATCCGATTCATTACGGGGGGACCACCCGGCTCGGCGTTCTAGGCCGTGTATCGAAAGTAAATCTTGAGCTGTGGTTGATCACGGTTCATGGGTCGGGGAGATCTCACAGACGAGCAGTGGGCGGTACTGGAGCCGTTGTTGCCGAGGGGAGCCAGGGCAGGGCGACCGCCGGTCTGGGCTCGGCGGCAGTTGATCGACGGCATACGGTTCCGTGTCCGGACCGGCGTGCCGTGGCGGGATGTCCCTGCCGAGTACGGACCGTGGAGTCGGGTCTACGACCTCTTCCGCCGATGGCATCGAAACGGCACCTGGCAGCGGATCATCACCCGGCTCCAGTCCCTGGCCGACGCGAGGGGGGCGATCACATGGGACCTGAGCGTCGACTCCACGGTCTGCCGCGCGCATCAGCATGCGGCTGGAGCTCGCAAGCACGGCAACCTTCAGAAGGAACCGCCGGGCGGCATCTTCACGGAGCCTGGCGACCATGGGCTGGGGAGGTCGCGCGGCGGGTTCACTACCAAGCTTCACCTGGCAGTAGAGCAGGGGCAGAAGCCTATGTCGATCGTGGTGACCGCTGGGCAGCGTGGGGACTCGCCGCAGTTCGAAGCTGTTCTGGAGAGGGTCCACGTGCCCCGTGTCGGACCGGGTCGGCCGCGGGTCCGCCCCGATCGGGTGCGGGCGGACCGGGCCTACGCCTCCCGCATGAACCGCGCCTACCTACGTCGCCGCGGGATTCGCTGCACCATCCCCGACAAGGCCGACCAGGCGCGGAACCGGCGGAAGCTCGGCTCCCGCGGCGGTCGACCGCCGAAGTTCGACAAGGCTGACTACCGTGAGCGTCATGCGGTCGAGTGCGGGATCAACCGCCTCAAGAGGCACCGTGCTGTCGCTACGCGGTACGACAAGCTCGCTGTTCGCTACGAGGCGACCGTGCTGATCGCAACTCTCAACGAGTGGCTCTGACCGGGGTGGCGTTCCCGTCCTCGGTCACCAGTCCCGGCCGGCGGTCAGCTCCTCCGCATCCGTGTCCGTGAACTCGTATGCCGATGCGACGAAGCAGAACTCGTCGCAGATCCACTCGCGAGCGACCGTCTCGATCCCGCTCCCGGCCGCCATGAACTCCCTGTCCAGTAGGTTGAGCTCCTCGGTGGCAGCCTGGGTGAGCGCATACAGGGCCTCCAGATCCGACGGCCGTTCGGCCTCGATGCGCTCGCACAGACTCAGCAGAATCCCCCTGCCCCGCTCGACTATGCGATCAGGGAAGTACGAGTCGTCGAACATCTCCGGCAGGAACGCGTGTCCCAATACCTGCTGGTTTGTGATCGGCACGGCACTTTCCTCTCCACGACGAGCTGACTCGCCGATCATTCACAGCACCGCTGGCATGGACGCCACCCTTGGCGCCAGACCACGTGCGACCAGGACTTTCACAACACCCCCTAAGGCCGGAGCGCGTCAAAGATCCGTCACCGGTTGGTGCTGCGGGGTAGGAAGTGGTAGGACTCGCACAACTGGATGTGGCGTGGTCAACTGCTCGCGCAGATGCCGGTTCTCCAGGGTAAGTTCGTTGACTACGCGGACCAGGCCTTCGACGTCGGCGCGGAATTGCTCAAGTTCGGCCTGGTCCTTCTGGCGCAGTTCTTTGAGCCGCACAACTTGTTTGCGGAGCCGGGTCTCGGCGTCCGTGGGGTGCCCGCGCTCTTTGACCTTGGCGTAGAACTCGTTTTTTAGATCGAGGTGGCGCTGCGTGAGGGCGTTGCGGGGGACGCCGGCCTCGAGAGCGAGGGCCACGATGGTCAGGGCTCCGTTGGAGTGCTCGGGCCGGCCGGTCAGGATGCGGTTCATGGCGGCGCGGATGCGGTCGCGGTCGTCTGCTGCTCCGCTCACGGTGCGGTGTCCTTCAGGGTGATACGGGTGCGGTCGTGGGTATCGGTGATACCGCGCAGGCGGTCGGCCTGGTCGCGTAGCCGTTCACACCGGTACTTCACCACCGGGATGCGGTACGTCGGCTTCCCGTCCTCCCCGGGGTCGGCGCTGGCCTTGGGGACCTTGGCCTGGTGGATCACGGACAGGTTCCAGCCGAACTCCGCCATCAGCAGCACCCCCAGGGCAGCAGCCTCCAGCCGGGACAGGAACAGCCGCTGCCACGTCGCGGCCGCACTGGTGTTGCCCAAGACGCGATGGAACCGCCAGATCGGATTACGTGCCCCCTTCGCGCTGACCCGGCGCGGGATGTCGCCGGTGCGGGCCAGGGAATCCAGCGCCTCGCCGAGGATGAAGTCGTGGCTGCCCGGCGTGAAGGCGCCCACCCGCCACCGCTCCAGGTGCGCCGCGTTGTCGTTGATAGGCAGCAACGCAGCACGGAAGGTACGCCTCGCCGCCCGCTTGATGCGGTCGAACTCGTCCTGGCCGTAGGACTGCGTCTGGCTCTTCGGCCGCTGGGTGCGCACGGCCAGCTCGTCCGCCACCGGACCGCTCACCAGCCGGGCGTCCTGTCGCAGCAGGCTGCCGACCCGAGTGATGGCGTTGTAGCCGCCCGCCGTGCCTGCCTGGCTCAGCCGCCACTGCTTGACCTGTGCCGTGATCAACTCCTCCACGTCCGTAGGCGGCCGCTCGAGGCCGGACAGGAACGCGGTGAACTTCTCCATGAACCGTTCCGGGTTCGGTAGAGGATCGAGTCATGGCACGTCCTTCCCCCTACCCGCTTGAGCTGCGCCGTCGTGCGGTCCGCATGGTCGCCGAGGTGCGGCCGGAGTACGACACCGAGTGGGCCGCTATGAAAGCGGTCGCCCAGAAGCTGGGCATCGGCACAACCGAAACCCTGCGGAAGTGGGTACGGCAGGACCAGATCGACGCCGGCACCCGGCCGGGGACGACGACGGAGGAGTCCGCCGAGCTGAAGCGGCTGAAGAAGGAGAACGCCGAGCTCAAGCGGGCGAACGAGATCCTCAAGGCCGCGGCGTCTTTCTTCGCGGCCGAGCTCGACCGGCCACACACACGCTCGTAGCGTTCATCGACGAGCACAGGGGCCGCTTCGGCGGCGTCGAGCCGATCTGCCGCGTGCTGACGATGCACGACTGCAAGATCGCCCCTGCCACCTACTACGCCCATCACAAACGCCGGACCGCGCCGTCTGCCAGGACCGTGCGGGACGGCGAGCTGAAGGAACTGATCCAGCACGTCTACGACTCCAACTACCGCGTCTACGGGGCGAGGAAGATCTGGCGGGAGCTGAACCGGCAGGGCCAGGCCGTGGCCCGCTGCACCGTTGAACGCCTGATGCGCGAGCTCGGCATCACCGGCGCGGTCCGCGGCAAACGCGTGATTACCACGCTTCCCGGCGGCCAGACCGGGCGGGCCCCGGACCTCGTCGACCGCGACTTCGTCGCCGGCGCCCCGAACCGCTGCTGGGTCGCGGACTTCACCCACGTGAAGACCTGGGCAGGTGTCGTCTACGTCGCCTTCGTCGTGGCCACCTTCTCCCGCCGGATCGTCGGCTGGTCCGCGGCCACCGTGAAGGAGACGGTCTTCGTGCTGGACGCCCTGGAGATGGCGATCTGGCAGCGCGACCGTGACCAACATCCCGTTCAGCCAGGCGAGTTGATTCATCACTCGGATGCCAGGTCGCAATATACGAGTTTCCGGCTCGCCGAGCACCTGGACGTCGCCGGTATTGCCGCCTCGATCGGCTCGGTCGGCGACGCCTACGACAACGCCCTGATGGAGAGCACGATCGGGCTGTTCAAGACCGAGCTGATCAAGCCCCGGCGGCCGTGGAAGACGCTGTCCGACGTCGAGCTCGCCACCGCCGAATACGTCGACTGGTACAACCACCGACGACTCCACGGTGAGATAGGCCACGTCCCGCCGGTCGAATACGAGAACAACCACTACCTCGCAACCACGAAACCCCAGGTCACACCCAACATCTGAGATCTCTACCGAACTCGGAACGGTTCAACCGGGGCTGCCTAACGAGCTCGTGCACGGTAAGCGGTGAGGCGTCGAGCTTCTGATCATCGATCATGGTCGTGTGGTGGGGAACGCGTCTCGTGCAGCGATCATCAGCAACCGGAGGTCACGGGCCTGTCGGCCGACGTGATCGCTGAACTCGTGGCAGAGCTGGGCCCGTTGTGGCATGAACGGCACCAGGCCAAGCTTGCGTCCAGGCCGCGGAAGCGGGCCGTCGGCGCGGGTGCGAAGCACCGGTTGGTGTTCGTCGACCGGCTTCTGGCCACGCTCGTGCACCTTCGGCATGCCACCACGCACGACGTGCTCGCCTGCTGGTTCGGTGTCGACCGCTCCACCATCACTCGGGCCATCGCAGAGGTGCGGCCCTTGCTCGCCGAGCGAGGGTGCACCGTCAGCTCGGGGGTGCGGTCGCGGACCCTGCCCGAAGTCATCGACCACCTCGGTGCCGATGGGAAGACAGGGGTCATCGACGGCACCGAGATCCGGGTCCGCCGGCTGGCCGCCGGGCGCAAGGACCGGGACAGGTTCACCTCCGGCAAGAGCAAGCAGAACGCGGTCAAGACCATGGTCGTCACAGACGGGGACGGCCGCGTGCTGTTCTGCAGCCCGACCCCGGTAGCTGCGCGGACGTTACCCACGCCCGCCAGTTGGGGCTGGTCACGCTCCTGGCCGACGGACCCGCGATGGAAATCCTCGCCGACGCCGGCTACCAGGGCCTGGACGCCCAGACCGGCGGCCGGGTGATCACCCCACCACACCGCAAGTTCAAGAAGAACACCCCCGACTGGTACGAGGAGATGCACGAACGACAGCGCAAAGCCCACTCCTCGCGACGCATCCGGATCGAACACGGCATTGCTCACCTGAAGAACTGGCGGGTCCTGGCCCGCCACCTCGGCCGCCGCGAGCACATGAGCGACACCGTCCAGGCCGTCGCCGGACTGCTGTCCCACCACCGGACCGCGGACCTGACATCGGCACGACAGCTGTGAACACCGACCTGCCGCAATTCTCGACGCCTCACCGCTTACCGTGCACGAGCTCGTTAGCGGGACCTGCCCGAGCGGTATGGCCCGTGGAAGGCGGTCTATGAACGTTTCCGCCGCTGGTCTGCCGACGGCACCTGGGACCGCCTCCTGGCCCACGTCCAGCAGCACTCGGACGCGGTCGGTGCGGTCGACTGGACCGTTGTCTGCGTGGACTTCACAACCGTGCGGGCCCATCAGCACGCCGCGGGAGCCCGAAAAGGTGCCCCTATGGCTTTCGTCAAGCGGTGTTGATGTTGGGGGGTTCGTAGAAGGTGCCGTCGCGGCCCTCGAACGGCTCGCGCTCCTGCCTAACCCAGGCTGACCTGCAGCCTTCCGCCGTTCCGACAACGACCTCACCCACCCCAGCCGGGCCACCGGCCTGCCCACCACCCGCCCCGGAATGCGAAAGGGTCCACCGACTCTGTCGGCAGACCCACGCTAAAGATCGAGGATAGCCCGGCCTGCAGCGCCGGCGAGCGCGGTACGGACGGACCGATAGCCTGACCAAGTACACGCACCTGAAGCCGGCCGTTCGCACGAAGTCGCTCTTCTCCTACGGTGACTTCCGCCGCCTGCCAGGCACGCCGGGGACGGGTGTGCACCGTGGATGCGGGCGGGTCCGCCACCCCCCCGTGATGGCGGACCACGCCTTTCTACGTGGCCGTCGGCTCCGGCTCCGGCGGGGAGGCCCCCTCGAGGACCTGCCGCAGATCGGCCGCAGCCGAATACCGGGCTGGCCGACGTCCCGGGTGGTGCTCGGCGGTCGAGGAGCCCCACAGGCGGGCGATCGCGGCCTTGAAGTGCGAAGACGGTGGCATCGTCACGGCCCGCCACGTCGATGACGAGCAAGCCGGGCTCGGACAGGTGCGCTTCTCGGATCGGGTCCACGCCCGTGTTCGTGGACGGCCGGGGTCAAACTCCGGATTCACCTGGCCGGGTGAGTTGTCAGTGGCGGCCCTACCGTTCCCGGTATGACCAGTTCGACGAACTGCCGCGACCGCGCATGGGTGTTGGAGGCCGTCATCCGGACAGCGCCGGCTGCCGATTCTCAATGGCAGGAACAACTCGATCGGCTCCGTCAAATCGCCTTGTACGACCCGGAGTCCCCAGACGTGGCATGCCCGTCTCGGTGCGCTCGACCTGGCGGGCATGCAGATGCTGCAGGCCCTCTTCGACGCCGCGCGCGTCCACGGCACCGAGGTGCGCCTCATGCCCGTGGCGGTCCCGGCGTACTGGGACGGCCCCACCTTCACCAGGGGGCCGGACGTGGCTGCTGTGCTGGAAGCTCAGGCCGATCGTGGTCGGCCGCTCGGGCAGCTTCCTCTGGCCTGACGAGCCCGCGCCGGGTGAGGACTTCGAGCTCGTTGTCGGCGACCTGCAGGTAGTCGGCGCGGGAGCAGCGCCAGGGGTTGCCCCCTGCGGTCGCGCGGCCGTTTCTACGTCACCTCGGCCGAGCGGGACAGTGCCTTCGGCGTATCTGAGTGCCTGGCGGGCGGCGACCATGGCCTCGCCCTTTGATGCCCTCTGCCGCGCAGCGCTTCCACCACAGATGGCACTGCACCTGCGCTGTGATTGTGCGCAGCTCGGGGAGGAGCCGGTCGAACCCGGCCGCCTTGGCCTCGGCCCAGCCGGGGGAGGCGGGCCGGTCGGGGTGTTCCTTGCCCTGCTCCATTTCCTCGGGCCAGCCGTCGTGTGGCTCGCGGGGCCAGTGGAGGGTGGCCTGGTGGGCGCGGAGGGCGGCGTACAGCTCGGCGGCCTGGCGCTGGGTGGCGACCAGATCGGCGGGGAAGGCGTGCGGGTCGAACGGGGTCGAGTCGGGGGCGGGGGTGCTCACGGCGAAGCGAGTGGTCCGCTGATCTACTTCCCCATGCGGTGGAGTATGGCCGAGGAGGCGCACTGTACCCATATCGACTTGATCCAACGGATCCACGCGTGAAGGTACGTGCCAAAACGATCAACTAGAACGGGGAACATGGCGCCCGCCCGCCATGTGGTCCGCTTCGAGAGTTGTTGCGGGCGGGGGCGGATCCGGGCAGGGCTTGCTTGAAGGTGCGGGCAGAGACCGGGAGGGTGGTGACATCAGTCGGAGAAAGGGAGACGTTGATGGTGGATCTGTCCGAACTGTTCGGTGAAGGATGGTGTGTGACGCTCACGCAGCTTGCGCCTGCTTTGGCGCTGGAGCGTATGGGCGTGCGCGATGTGACGGATGTCGATGACGGGATGCAGCTGGCGACCGAGCGGCTGGAAGCCGACGGCACGCAGCCGGAGGTGTTGCTGCTCGGACGCGAGCTGCGGGACGGCTGGTCGCTGATCGTGGAGCTGGAGGGCGCCCTGGGCTGGGTGGGGATGGATCGTGCGGTGCTCGAGGCGTTGTCTGCGGGCGGGCGGGTGGCTGCTTCCGCGTTCGAGGACCCCAATCAGCTGATGGTTCACGTGGCGGTTGACGGCCAGGTGGTGTGCGAGCTGGATGCCATCACCGGGCGACTGCCCTACGCGGTCGCCGACACCGAACAGACGGTCGGCAACTTGTTGTCCCTGGGCTTCTCCCGTGGTGGCGAGCCGACCGGTCAGGTGGTTGCGGCGGACGCTGCCGGCCGCGTCGTGCTGGCGCTGCGCGCGGTGACGGGTGTGGAGCTGCAGGAAGAGGACTTCGACGGTCCCTGGCTGGGCGGTCTGAGTGCGGCAGGCGGGTGACGCCGGCCACAGACGGTCTCATCACCCCCTGCTGCTGGGGAAGTTCGGCCTGAAATGTCCTTGTGTTATCTATGAGCCCCCTTGGAACCTGGTGCCCGCGTTTGCCACGCCGGTGTAGCGGGCTGACCGAGTGACCGCTGGTCGGCCAGAACCCGGCTGAATCAAGGGGGATTCTCAACGCATGTCGCTGAGCAAAACATGGCGATGGAACACACTGATCGCGGCTGTGATGGCAGGGGCATTCGTGCTTCCGGCCCAGCTGGCCACCGCCCAGCCCGCCGCAGTCCCAACGCCCGCCGAAGCCGACGATCCGGCCGCCGGCCCTGACCAGACGATCAGAATGAAGGTCGGCATCTCCCAGCAGGAACTGGCCGACCTGCGCGCGCAGGGCCGCGAAGCCCGCGAGCAGGGCCACAAGAGCCTCCCAGTTCCCGCGCCCACAACCCAGCCCGACCGCACAGCACCGGCCAAGCCCGCCAAGAAGGCAGCCGAGCCGCTGACGGTCCTGGAAGCCGACCGCGCATCCAAGCAGGCGGCCGCCGACAACGCCCGGCAGGCAGCCCAAGGCCTTCGGACAGCCGCCGACCCGATCCCGACTCCCGAGCACCACCGCGGGTGGGTGCCGATCGGGGAGATGCCCCACGAGGACCGCCTGAACGCGTGCCTCGACGGCGACGCCGCCGACAAGGGCATCGGCCGGGTCTACAACCGCTTCACCTACTGCGCCAGGTGGAACCTGCAGGTCGAGTACTGGGAGATCGACAGCAAGGGCGTCCCGGTCGAGAAGGAAGGCACCACCAGCGCGGTGTGGCGGGTCTTCGGCCAGGGTGACGCCAAGGACCGCCGGGTGAGGATCTTCTCGCAGATCGAGAAGGACTCGGTGGACTACGACTGGGGCCCCATCGACAACATCTTCGTCGCTCCCGGCGTGCCGCTGAGCCTGATGGGCCAGTGCTCGCAGGACTTCGACGTCTGCGGGGCAGGCCCCGGCTCGTACACGATGCCTTGGGCGACGTGGGACAACAACCCGATCTGGGCCAACTGGGACATCTACAACCGCGAGCAGAACAGCGAAGGCCGCGACAAGATCTCCTACAACCAGTGGTACGTCGAGGCGTTCACCGACAATGAGGAATACACCACGCTGAACAGGGCGGAAACCCCGCCGCGGCTGATGCGCTGCGACTCGGCAACCTATTTCAACAAGGGCAAGGCCAAGTACCCGAAGGCGTGCATCTTCAGCGAGGTCACCCCGCACCTGACCTACACCCGGGGCACCACCCACCACGCCGTGGCCGAGCACCTGTACATCGCCTTCAACCAGCCGCGCTCGACCTACCCGCTGCTGGCCCCTCCCGGACAGCCGTGGCCGAGGGACAAGAAGATCCCCGGCAAGTACGACCCTGTCAACCAGGACGCTCCCGGACTGCACCGCATCACCAAGAAGCTGCACCCGGACGAGACCAAGGCCAACAAGGACCACAAGGACGGCGCTTGCTTCAAGACCGGACCGCAGCGTGACCTGTACCGGGACACGGGCCTGCCCAACGGAACCAACCCCGGTGAACAGTGCGACGAATACCCCTTCGCCTCCACTCTCGAAGGTGCAGGCAACGCCAGTTGGGACTTCTCAGTGAAGTCGGTGCCGGCGAAGGACAATCGCGTTGCGGGCGGAATGCTGCGCGAGTACTACGTCGACGACCGGATGCTGGCCTGGGACAAGGGCCTGGACCGCCCCGCCGAGACCAACGACCGCTTCTACATGAAGATCGACTAACGCGACAGCCTGCCTCTGCAGAGGCACACGCACCCTCGGAGCTCCCCACGTCTCTCCGGCAGTGGGGAGCTCCTGAGTCCACGGCAGCATCGAACCTCCCCCGGCGCACTGGGTGCCCTTATCCACGCGGTGCTTAAAGGTGTTGGTGCCGGGTGATCCAAAGGCTCGGTCCGCTGCTCGCGCTCGAGCCGGTTCGAGCTGGCACTGATGCCACCGACCGGCTGTGGATCGTGGACGGCACCCTCGTCCCGGTCCGCGACCGCAACGTGGGAGCGTCTTCGCGTGACTACCGGTTCTCGGCGAATGTGCAGGTCATCGTGGACGCCGAGACGCGCCTGGTGATGGCCGCGGACCGTCCGGTGCCCGGCAACACGGCGGACGCGAAGGCCTGGCGGGACTCCGGCCTGGCCGACCACTGCGAGGGCGTGACGGTCCTCGGCGACGGCGCCTACATCAACACCGGCCTGATCGTCCCGCACCGCAAACGCCCCGGACGGCCCCTACTGAAGGGCGAGGAGGAGGACAACGCGCAGCATCGCAAAGTCCGCGCCCGCGTCGAGCACACCTTCTCCCGCATGAAGGACTACAAAATCCTCCGCGACTGCCGGCAACGCGGTGACGGCCTCCACCACGCCGTCCAGGCCGTCGCCCGCATGCACAACCTCGCCCTCGCCGCATGACCACACAGCCCCAGAGCCACGCTCCAACCTGCGCGATCACGGCCTTCTGCAACACCCTTAGTACTCCAGCAGCGGATCGTGCCCTGAGCTGCGTTTTCGTTGTTGGCAGCGGCGGGCGACGGCCTGGCGGCCTTCGTGTCCACGTACGTGGCGCCGGCGGCGGCCCTAGTGGGCTGTTGCTGGGCCTATGTGTGGGCGAGTTCCTGCAGCAGCGCGTCGAGGAACTCCGGGTCACCGTCGTCGTGGAGGCCAATCTGCGCGCAGGTCATGCCGGCGGCGTGCAGGCGGTCGCGGGTGGTGGCGTGCTGGGGGTGGAGGCGTTGGAGGTGTTGTGCGTGCGGGGTGGCTTCCTCGGTGCGGTCGAGGAGCGCAGCGAGCTGACGGGAGGTGAGGTTGGTATGGCCGGTGGTGACAAGGGCGCGTTGCACGGCCCGCTCGTAGGCGTTCATGGGCGTCTACCGTAGCCGGGAGGGGGCCGACCCCGGGTGAGGGCGTAAACGGCCCAGCCCGATGGAGGTCAGGGCTTGTTACGGGGGTGTTGAGCATTGGTTCCGGCAGCGTCCATGTCACGCCGAAACCCTTCCCCGTCTACGCCTCGAGCTGCTGCCTGAGGTCCAGGTGGCAGCGCAGTCGTACGCCTGGTTCGCCGGGTTCGTGGGTGGTGCGGTCCGCCGGCGCGATCGCCCACCGTGTGGCGAGCAGTTCCTGGACGGCGAACGCTGTCTCGTCATCGGCGGCGGCGACTTCCACGACCGCGAGTCCCGGCTTGGCCACGTGCCCGTCGTTGATCGGCTTCATACCCCGCACGACGCACCCGTGCCTGCCGGGGGTTCGCGCGTCCGGGCAGCGTCACCCGACCGGGTACGGCGAAAGGCGCGTGCTGACCATCCGGCGCGAGCTGCATGAACGGCAGTGCCGCGGCGGTCTCCGGTACGACCATTGCACCCACACGGGCGGCGCACTCGAGAAGAAGGCCGCCCGCTCTGAAGCCTGTTACCCACTATCGGGTGACGCCTGGTCCCGTTCCGGGGTTGTGCGCCACGGCGGACTTGAGAGGGAGGGCTCAAGTATCAACGGACAACACCGTCAACTAAGTGCATTCGCGCTATGAATGGACAATGCAGTCGACAGTCTCAGAAATATGCGGAATCTGTAACGCAGGACACTATTTCTCCACATGGCGGGCGGAGTGTGGGCTGGGTGTGACCGCGGCCAGCCGGCCGCACCCGCACCCGGCACCGTCCCGGCCAGCGCCGGCGGTGCCCGCATGAAGCAGGGGGAACCTGTGTCGAAGAACATCACCGCCCGCCGCCTCACCGCCGCCGTCCTGA
>BMSW01000001.1 GCA_014649355.1 Streptomyces althioticus | reverse complement strand
GCGGTTCCGACTTTATCAGATCCAGTTTCTCGCTCTGACCCCCAGTCAGCGGGGTTCGTCTTTCCGGCCGTTGCGGGCCGTTCCGACGAGTGAGACTTTAGCGGATTCCCGGCTCCCGACCTAATCGGGGTCCTGCTCCCTTTCGGGTGCGGATTCCTCATTCCACGAATACGCACGACAATGACGCGCCGGCAGACAGGCTGCTGACGTCGATCAGTAGTGGTACTTGCGGAGTGGCTGTCCGGGGCCGACCGGAGTCGGTGCTCACGTCGGACAACTCGGAGAACACTACGGATCCCCCAGGTGCGTGTCAACTCGCTGCGGTGTCCCCGCCCGGGGGCGTACTCTCGGGGCATGACGACGCGTACGCACAGCCAGTTCTGGTGGGCCGCCTGACGGCGGTCGTCCTGCGTATGCACCTCACGGCCGCCGCCTCGGCGGCCGTTTCGTTTTCTCCCTCCGGAGCTCGAGGGGCGGCCGCCCCGGGCGGCGGCCACCGACGCTCGACAGGAGTAGGGAGAAGAGAGATGACTCGGGTCTTCAGCGGTATCAAGCCGACCGGACATCTGACGCTGGGGAACTACCTCGGAGCCATGCGGCAGTGGGCCACGGTGGACCAGTACCGGGCGGACGCGCTGTTCTGCATCGTCGACCTGCACGCCCTCACCGTGGACCACGATCCGGCGCGGGTGCGCCGGCTGAGCAGGCAGGCGGCCACGCTGCTGCTGGCCTCCGGGCTGGATCCGGAGCGGTGCACGGTGTTCGTGCAGAGCCATGTGGACGAGCACGCCCGGCTGTCGTACCTGCTGGAGTGTGTGGCCACGGACGGCGAGATGCGCCGGATGATCCAGTACAAGGAGAAGGCGGCGCGTGAGCGGCGGCGGGGCGGGAGCGTGCGGCTGTCGCTGCTGACGTATCCGGTGCTGATGGCGGCGGACATCCTGGCGTACGGGGCGGACGAGGTGCCCGTCGGGAACGACCAGACGCAGCACGTGGAGCTGGCGCGGGACCTCGCCGTGCGGTTCAACCAGCGGTACGGACACACGTTCGTCGTGCCGCGGGCGACCAACCCGGCGGTGGCGGCGCGGGTGATGAACCTCCAGGACCCCGTCTCGAAGATGGGCAAGAGCGACGACACCGGGCCGGGGATCGTCTATCTGCTGGACGAGCCGGACGTGGTGCGGAAGAAGGTCATGCGCGCCGTGACCGACAGCGGCAGCGAGGTCGTCTACGACCGGGAGTCGCGGCCGGGGCTCGCGAATCTGCTGGAGATCCTGGCGGCCTGCACCGGTGGGGAGCCGGCGGAGCTGGCGGCGTCCTACGACGGGTACGGGGCGCTGAAGAGAGACACCGCGGACGCGGTGATCGAGGTGCTGCGGCCGCTGCGGAAGCGGCACCAGGAGTTGTGCGCCGACCCCGGCCATCTGGAGGCCGTGCTGCGGGAGGGGGCCGAGCGGGCGCGGGGGATGGCGCGGCCGACGGTGGACGCCGCCTACCGGGCGATCGGGCTGCTCCCCGCCTCGGACGTGGAGGCGGTGACGCCGGCCGCGGCCCGGTAGGCCGGTGATCAGCCGTTGTTGCCGGAGGCGAGCTCGCGGCTGCGGTCGCGGGCGGCCTCCAGGGCGGCGATGAGGGCCGCGCGGACGCCGTGGTTCTCCAGCTCGCGGATGGCGTTGATGGTGGTGCCTGCGGGGGAGGTGACGTTCTCCCGCAGCTTCACGGGGTGCTCGCCGCTGTCGCGGAGCATCGTCGCGGCGCCGATCGCGGACTGCACAATCAGGTCGTGCGCCTTGTCGCGGGGCAGGCCGAGCAGGATGCCGGCGTCCGTCATGGCCTCGACCAGGTAGAAGAAGTACGCAGGTCCTGAGCCGGAGAGCGCCGTGCAGGCGTCCTGCTGGGACTCGGGGACGCGGAGGGTCTTGCCGACGGCGCCGAAGATCTCCTCGGCGTGGGCGAGGTGGTCCGCGGTGGCGTGGCGGCCGGCGGAGATGACTGACATGGCCTCGTCGACGAGGGCGGGGGTGTTGGTCATGACGCGGACGACCGGGGTGCCCTCGGCGAGGCGCTCCTCGAAGTACGCGGTGGGGATGCCCGCCGCGCCGCTGATGACCAGGCGGTCGGCGGGGACGTGCGGGGCGAGCTCGTCGAGGAGGGTGCCCATGTCCTGCGGCTTGACCGTGAGGATCAGGGTGTCGGCGGTCTTGGCGGCTTCCTGGTTGGTGACCGGGGTGACGCCGTGACGCGCGCGGAGGTCGTCGGCGCGCTCCTGACGGCGGGCGGTGACCAGGAGGTCGGCGGGGGACCAGCCGGCGCGGATCATTCCGCTGAGCAGGGCTTCGCCGATCTTGCCGGTGCCGAGGACTGCGACTTTCTGGGTCATGGCTGGGGGTGCCCTCCGGGGGTGGGTCGTCCTGGGGCGATTGTCCCATCCGGGGGGTGGTGGGGGCGGGGGTGTCCGGTGGGCGGACGGGCCCGTGGGGGTGCGGGGCGGTTGATTCGCCCCCGCCGCCCGGACGGGCTGGTTATGCGCTCCTGCGCTTCAAGGTGGCCGCGCCCAGGGTCAGGACCAGGAGGGCGACGGCCGCGACGATCGTGATGTCGCGCAGGAACGCGGTCGTGAGGTCGGCGTGGTGGAGGACCTCGTTCATGCCGTCGACGGCGTAGGACATGGGAAGGACGTCGGAGACCGCCTCCAGGACCGGGTGCATGGCGTCGCGCGGGGTGAAGAGGCCGCACAGCAGCAGCTGCGGGAAGATCACCGCCGGCATGAACTGCACCGCCTGGAACTCGGACGCCGCGAACGCCGACACGAACAGGCCGAGGGCGGTGCCGAGGAGCGCGTCGAGCAGGGCGACGAGGAGCAGCAGCCAGGGGCTGCCGACGACGTCGAGGTCCAGGAACCACACCGCGAGGCCGGTGGCGAGGGCCGACTGGACGACCGCTACGGCGCCGAAGGCGAGGGCGTAGCCGGCGATCAGGTCCCCCTTGCCGAGGGGCATGGCGAGCAGGCGTTCCAGGGTGCCCGAGGTGCGTTCGCGCAGGGTGGCGATCGACGTGACCAGGAACATCGTGATCAGCGGGAAGATGCCGAGCAGCGAGGCGCCGATGGTGTCGAAGGTGCGGGCGCTGCCGTCGAAGACGTAGCGGAGCAGGAAGAGCATCACGCACGGGACGAGGATCATCAGCGCGATGGTGCGCGGGTCGTGGCGGAGCTGGCGCAGGACCCGGGCGGCGGTGGCGGTGGTGCGCGGCAGGCTGAGTCCGCTCGTGGCGGTCATCGGGAGGACTCCTTGGTGCGGGCGGCCGCGGTGGCCTCGTCGACCAGCCTGAGGAACGCGGCTTCGACGGTGTCGGCGCCGGTGCGGGTGCGCAGGGCCTCGGGGGTGCCGTCGGCGAGGACCTCGCCCGCGCGCATGAGGAGCAGCTCGTGGCAGCGCTCGGCCTCGTCCATCACGTGGGAGGAGACGAGGAGGGTGGCGCCGCGCTCGGCGGCGAGGTCGTGGAAGAGCTGCCAGAGGTCGCGGCGGAGTACGGGGTCCAGGCCGACGGTGGGTTCGTCGAGGACCAGCAGCTCGGGCGTGCCGAGGAGGGCCACGGCGAGGGAGACGCGGCTGCGCTGGCCGCCGGAGAGGGCGCCGGCGAGGGAGTCGGCGTGGCCGGTGAGGTCGACGTCGGCGATGGCCCGGGTGACGTTGTCGTGGCGGCGGTCGGCGGCGGATCTGCCCGGGTCGAGGATCGCGGCGAAGTAGTCGAGGTTCTGGCGGACGGTCAGGTCGTCGTAGACGGACGGGGCCTGGGTGACGTAGCCGATGCGGGTGCGCAGGGAGGGGTGGCCGGCGGGGCGGCCGAGGACGTCGAGGGTGCCGCTGACCTTGGCCTGGGTGCCGACGACGGCGCGCATCAGCGTGGACTTGCCGCAGCCGGAGGGGCCGAGGAGGCCGGTGATGCGGCCGCGCGGGACGGTGAAGCCGAGGCCGCGCAGCACGGTGCGGGATCCCCGGACGACGGTGAGGTCCTGGGCGTGCACGGCCGGCTCCTCCGGGGGCCGGGAGGAATAATTCATCATGTGATGAATACTCCTCCCGGCGGCGCGGACGCGTCAAGCCGCCGGTGGCCTGGAGGCGAGGAGGAGGACGACGTCGTACGTCTCCTCGACGATCCCGTCCGGGAACACCTCGAGGACGTGGCGGCGCTCCTCGGCGAGGAAGGCGGCGGTGCGGTCGGGGCTCTGGACGAGGAAGACGGAGTGGCTGCCGATGTTCGCCAGGTGGGCGTCGACGGGGATGCGGCGGCTCCAGCGGACGGTGCGGCGCGTGAAGTCCAGACGGCCGGAGGGGTCGGCTGTCGCGGCGCCGATGTCGTCCTTCTCGCGGGAGAAGTCCCGCCCGAAGTGCCGGCCGGCCCGCGCGGACGCCTCGGCGATCCACGGGACGTCGTCGGCGCTGGTGTTCCACCACAGGGCGAGGGCGCCGCCCGGACGCAGTACGCGCAGGGCCTCGGGGACGGAGCGGGCGGAGTCGGTCCAGTGCCAGGACTGGGCGTAGGTGATCAGGTCGGCGCTGTGGGCGGCGAGGGGAAGGGCGTTGCCGTCGCCGCGGACGACCGGTGTGCCGGGGAGGCGGCGGCGGAACTCCCCCGCCATGCCCTCGCCCGGTTCGACGGCGACGACGTGCGCGCCGCGTTCGAGCAGGCGGGCGGTGGCCGTCCCGGTGCCGACGCCGACGTCCGCGACCCGGCATCCCGCGAGCGGGCGGGCGGTGAGCTCCTCGATCGCGTCGAACAGGGCGGGCGGATAGGTGGGGCGGTGGTCCGCGTACTGCGCGGCGACCGCGTTGAAGGAGTGGGCCCGGGCGGTGTGGGGGACCTGGTCGGCCCTTGATGGCGTCATGCGGCCATGGTCGCCGCGGGGCAGGAGGTGGGGTGCGGGTTTTCCCGGGAGTTGGGCCGGGACGCGGGTCAGGTGTCGCGGCGGCGGCGCTTGCGCGAAGGGTTGCCGGAGCGGCGGGTGACGCGGCGGTCGTACTCCTCGCGGGCCTGCTCGTACTCGGCGCGGTGCAGCTTCTCGCCGGGGGCCTCGGTGAGGGAGCGGAAGAAGTAGGCGAGGAGCGAGCCGACGAACCCGATGGACAGCAGTCCGCGCAGGGACGACTGGCGGGCGGGGTCGGGGCGGGTGGAGAAGGAGCCCCAGGTGTGGCCGAAGGCGAGGGCGCTGCAGACCGCGAACATCACGACGACGAGCAGCGAGACGAAGCCGCCGACGGCGGCGATCTGAAGCCCCTGGTAGGCGAACCGCAGCACGAAGCAGGCGGCGGCCGCGGCGGCCAGCGACCCGACGGCCACGCCCAGCCGGCGGGCGGCGTACCCACGGGAGTGGTCGACCCAGGTCGTCCCGAAGAAACGGAGGGGTTCGGGCTGGGGGCCGGCGGGGGTGGCCGGGACGCCGTTCGCGGGGTTCTCTTCTGCGCTCACGGGTCGATTGTGACTCCTCCCCCACGCGACCGTGGAACGTCCCCCGCGCGACCGTGGAACGTCCCCCGGCCCCGCCCCGTCGAGGGGAGCCGGGGGACGTCCGCGCACCGGGCGACTAGCAGCGGCGGGCGACGTACCCGTCACTGCCGGTGCGGACGTAGGCGTCGGAGACGTACTGGCCGTTGCCGATGTTGTCCCAGATGTTCGAGGTGCCGTAGGGGCCCGTCACCCGGGTCCCCGGCGTCTGGCAGTTGATCCGGACCCGGGCACCCTCGGCCAGGACACGGACGGCCGCATAGCTGGTACCGGGGCCGCTGCGGACGTTCAGCCGGTAGCCGGGGGCCACCGGGTACGACGTCGCGAGCGCGGACGCCGCGGCCGTCGCCTCCCCCGCGCCCTCGGCGTCAGTGACGGCTCCGCTCTGCTCGACAGACATGGAAAAACCTCCCCCTTCGCGCCCCACGGCTGTCATGGGGCCACGTTGATTCCCTGATGTCACTCATGAAACACCACCTCACCCTTCGCACAAGGAGACGGGCACGCCGCAGCTGTCCCGTACACACCATCGACTAGGCTCCGAGCGGTCGCGCGCGCGAACGAGAAGCACGGGGGTGGTTCCATGACGCCGCAGCGGAACAGCGGCGGGGCAGATGCGGAAGCGGAACTTCCTGAATACGCCGGGCACTACCGTCTGGAGTCCTGTCTGGGTTCCGGCGGCATGGGCGTCGTGCATCTGGCCCGCAGCCCCTCCGGCATGCGCGTCGCGGTGAAGGTCGTCCACGCCCGCTACGCCATGGACCCCGAGTTCAGAGGGCGCTTCCGGCAGGAGGTGGCCGCCGCGCGACGCGTGAGCGGAGCCTTCACGGCACCCGTGGTCGACGCCGACCCCGACGCGGAGCGCCCGTGGATGGCCACCCTCTACATCCCCGGCCCGACGCTTTCCGAACAGGTGAACCGGAACGGGCCCATGGACCCGGACCAGTCGCGTCGCCTGATGGCGGGGCTCGCGGAGGCGCTGCGGGACATCCACCGGGTCGGCGTCGTGCACCGGGATCTGAAACCGAGCAACGTCCTGCTCGCCGACGACGGCCCCAAGGTCATCGACTTCGGCATCTCCCGGCCCCGGGACAGCGAACTGCGCACCGAGACGGGCAAGTTGATCGGCACACCGCCGTTCATGGCGCCCGAACAGTTCCGCAGCCCCCGTGACGTGGGCCCCGCCGCCGACATGTTCGCTCTCGGCTCGCTCGTGGTGCACGCGACGACGGGACGCGGTCCGTTCGACTCCGACAGCCCGTACGTCGTCGCCTACCAGGTCGTCCACGACGAGCCCGACCTGACGGGCGTTCCGGAGTCCCTCGCGCCGTTGGTGCGAAAGTGTCTGGCCAAGGAGCCCGACGACCGGCCCACGCCCGACGAGCTCATGCGGGAATTGCGCTCCGTGTCGGCGAAGTACGACACGCAGGTCCTCGTGCCGACGCAACGCACCTCTGGACCGGAGGAGTTGCCCGAGGCACCGAAGGCGTCCGGCGCACTGGACGAAGCCGCCGACGAGGTCCGACCTGACGCACCCGTGAAGCGGTTCCCGCGGCGACCGGGCCGACGGGCGGCCCTGGTGACCGGAGTGTTGTGCGTCGCCGTGCTCGGCGGGCTCGCCGCGCTCCAAGCGTTCGGCGACGCGCAACCGCCGCGACGGACCGCCGCGGCACAGAGCGCGCCGGCCGGCTCCGCCGTGTGGGAGACGGTGCCCGCCTCGGAGGACAGTGGCGTGCCGCAGTGCACGCACGGGGCCGGGAAGCTGCTGTGCGCGGTGCCCGGTCTGGTCTTCGCCCTCGATCCGGCCGACGGCCACACCGTGTGGCGGCACGATGTCGCGCCGGGGCCTACGCGGAGCGAACCGCCCGTCCTGTCCGGCGGCCTGCTCCATCCCTCACTCGACCGGATCGGCGACCTGGAGGCACTCGACCCCGCCACCGGCGAGCCGGTGTGGCAGCAGGACGACACACCGGCCTACGAGGGGATCCGGGCGGTGGGCGACACCCTGCTGCTGACCGGCTCCGACGGCATGGTCACGGGGGTGGACAGCGTCTCGGGCGAGACCGTGTGGTCCCGTCGGATCCCCGGCCAGGCCGTGCCCTACTTCACCTCGTTCGCCGGTGAGAAGGACCCCGCGGCCTATGCGGCGACCACCTCCGACGACGGGAGCACGACCCGCGTCACAGCGGTCGACCCCTCGACGGGGGACGTGCGGTGGGACGCCGAGTTCGAAGGGACGCTGACGCCGGCCGGAACCGCCGACGGTCAGGTGTTCCTCCTGGCCGACGGAGGCATCCACGGGGACACCGCGGCCGTGGTCCGGTACACGCCCGACACCGGCGAGACCCAGCGGGTCACGCTGCCCGTGCCGGTCGCGGACGCGGAGGCCGGAGTGCGGGGCAACACCGTGCACCTCATGGGAGCGGGCGGCTCGCTCGTCGCCGTCGACATGGCCGCCGGCGAACAGCTGTGGCGGCTGGAGACGGGAATCAGCTGGGGTTCGGTGCCCGTATCGGACGGACGGCACGTGTACGTCTCCGCCCCCGACGGACGGCTGCTCGGCGTGGACGCCCGCACGGGCAAGCTCCTGGGGCAGACCCGGCCGCGGCTCGGACCCGCGTCCGACCGGATCCCCGGGACACTGGCCGCCCCCGTCCTCGCCCACAACCGCGTCTACGCCTCCGCCCCCGACGGCACCGTCTTCGCCGTGGACGCGGGCGACCCCGCCGCCTGGTGACAGGCAGCGGGGCCGTGCACGGGCCTCAGCCCAGCTTGGTCACGTCACGGACCGCGCCCTTGTCCGCGCTCGTCGCCATCGCCGCGTAGGCGCGCAGGGCCGCGGAGACCTTGCGGTCGCGGTTCTTCGGGGCGTAGCGGCCGGCGAGGGCCTCCTCGCGGCGGGACAGTTCCGCGTCGTCGACCAGCAGCTCGATGGAGCGGTTCGGGATGTCGATGCGGATGCGGTCGCCGTCCTCGACCAGGGCGATCGTGCCGCCCGAGGCCGCCTCCGGAGAGGCGTGGCCGATGGACAGACCCGAGGTGCCGCCGGAGAAACGGCCGTCGGTGATCAGCGCGCACGTCTTCCCGAGGCCGCGGCCCTTGAGGTACGAGGTCGGGTAGAGCATCTCCTGCATGCCGGGGCCGCCCTTGGGGCCCTCGTAGCGGATGACGACGACGTCGCCCTCCTTGACCTGCTGGGTGAGGATCTTCTGGACGGCCTCCTCCTGCGACTCGCAGACGACCGCCGGGCCCTCGAAGGTCCAGATGGACTCGTCGACGCCGGCCGTCTTGACGACGCAGCCGTCGACGGCGAGGTTGCCGCGCAGCACCGCGAGGCCGCCGTCCTTGGAGTAGGCGTGCTCGACGGAGCGGATGCAGCCGCCCTCGGCGTCCACGTCCAGGGAGTCCCAGCGCTCGGACTGGGAGAAGGCCTCGGCGGAGCGCTTGCAGCCGGGGGCCGCGTGCCAGAGTTCCACGGCCTCGGCGGACGGGGAGCCGGACCGGACGTCCCAGGTCTTCAGCCAGTCGGCCAGGGACGGGCTGTGGACGGAGTGGACGTCCTCGTTGAGCAGGCCCGCGCGGTGCAGCTCGCCGAGGAGGGCCGGGATGCCGCCCGCCCGGTGCACGTCCTCCATGTAGTACGTGCGGTCCCCCGCGACGTTGGGCGCGACCTTGGCCAGGCAGGGGACGCGGCGCGAGAGGGCGTCCATCTCGGTGAGGCCGTAGGCGACGTCCGCCTCCTGGGCGGCGGCCAGCAGGTGCAGGATCGTGTTGGTGGAGCCGCCCATCGCGATGTCGAGCGCCATGGCGTTCTCGAAGGCCGCGGGGGTGGCGATGCTGCGGGGCAGGACCGAGTCGTCGTCCTGCTCGTAGTAGCGGCGGGTGAGGTCCAGGACCGTCTCGGCCGCACGGACGTACAGGTCCTTGCGGGCGGTGTGGGTGGCGAGGACCGAGCCGTTGCCGGGGAGGGAGAGGCCGATGGCCTCGGTCAGGCAGTTCATCGAGTTGGCGGTGAACATGCCCGAACAGGAGCCGCAGGTGGGGCAGGCGTTCTCCTCGATGCGGAGGATGTCCTCGTCGGAGATCTTGTCGTTGACGGCTTCCGACATCGCGTCGACCAGGTCGAGCGTGCGGACCGTGCCGTCGACGAGCGTGGCCCGGCCGGACTCCATCGGGCCGCCGGAGACGAAGACCGTGGGGATGTTCAGCCGCAGCGCGGCGTTGAGCATGCCCGGGGTGATCTTGTCGCAGTTGGAGATGCAGATCAGGGCGTCGGCGCAGTGGGCCTCGACCATGTACTCCACGCTGTCGGCGATCAGGTCGCGGGAGGGCAGCGAGTAGAGCATGCCGCCGTGGCCCATGGCGATGCCGTCGTCGACGGCGATGGTGTTGAACTCGCGCGGGATGCCGCCGGCCGCGACGACCGCCTCGCTGACGATCCGGCCGACCGGCGCGAGGTGGGTGTGGCCGGGGACGAACTCCGTGAAGCTGTTGGCGACCGCGATGATCGGCTTCCGGCCGATGTCCGCACCGGGTACACCGGAGGCGCGCATAAGGGCGCGGGCGCCCGCCATGTTGCGGCCGTGGGTGACTGTGCGGGACCTCAGCTCGGGCATCGTCGCTCGCTCCTTCAGACCTTCGGGGAGTCTCCGCCAGAGAGTTCTGACTGCATCGAGCGTACGCCGGTCATCCAGAGGGCGGGACAGGGTGTCCGGAATACGGGACGCGTGTCTCAGAGGTCCGACGCTCAGGGCCCGGTGAGGTGGCCCTGCACGACGGGGGCGACCCTGCGGACGAGGTCCTCCGGGTCGGCCGAGGCGAGCGGTTCGACCCGGATCACGTACCGGATCATCGCGATGCCGACGAGCTGGGCGGCGGCCAGTTCGGCCCGCAGTTCCGCGTCGGGGCGGTCGAGCTGTCCGGCGATCCGGCGCAGCAGCTGGCTGGCGACGAGGCGGCGGAAGACGGCGGCCGCGGTGTCGTTGTTGACGGCGGAGCGGACGATCGCGAGCAGCGGGGTGCGCGTGACCGGGTTCTCCCACAGTCCGATGATCACGCGGGTCATCCGCTCACCCACCTCGTCGAGCGGCCCTTCGAGCAGCGCGTCCCGCTCGGCGAGGGCCGGTCCGAAGGCGACCTCGACGGCGGCCTCGAAAACCCGCTCCTTGGTGCCGAAGTAGTGGTGCACCAGGGCGGAGTCGACCCCGGCGGCCTTGGCGATGCCCCGCACGGACGTCTTCTCGTAGCCGCGTGCGGAGAACTCCTCGCGCGCCGCGTCGAGGATGCGGGCACGGGTGCCGGCCGACTCGGCGGCCGGGGGACGGCCGCGGCGCCGGGGGGCGCCGGTCCCGTCCGGGGAGGCGCCGGGGCCGTCGCTCGCGGTGACGCCGTTCATCGCCGCGGGACCCGGAGGGAGGAAGGGGTGGACAGGGAGGAAGGGGAGGACGCCGAGGCAAGGTGGAGGCGGGTGAAGGCGAGGGCCTCCGCCAGGTCGGCCTCACGTTCGGCGCTGGACATGGCGCGCCGGGTGTTGACCTCGATCACGACATGACCGTCGAAGCCGCCGCGCGCCAGCCCCTCCAGGACCTCGGCGCACGGCTGGTCGCCGCGGCCGGGCACCAGGTGCTCGTCCTTGGCGGAGCCCCGGCCGTCGGCCAGGTGCACGTGCCCCAGCCGGTCGCCCATGCGCTCCACCATCCGGAGCGTGTCCGTGCGGGAGGTGGAGGCGTGGCTCAGGTCGATCGTGAAGTGGCGGTAGTCCTCCTTGGTCACGTCCCAGTCGGGGGCGTAGGCCAGCATCTCGCGGTCGCGGTAGCGCCAGGGGTACATGTTCTCCACGGCGAACCGCACGTCGGTCTCGTTCGCCATCCGCCAGATGCCGTCGACGAAGTCGCGGGCGTACTGCCGCTGCCAGCGGAAGGGCGGGTGGACGACGACCGTCGACGCGCCGAGCTTCTCGGCGGCGGCCCGGGCCCGCTGGAGCTTGGTCCAGGGATCGGTGGACCACACGCGCTGCGTGATCAGCAGACAGGGCGCGTGGACGGCGAGGACGGGGATGCGGTGGTAGTCGCTGAGCCGGCGGAGGGCCTCGATGTCCTGGCTGACGGGGTCCGTCCAGACCATCACCTCGACGCCGTCGTACCCGAGGCGCGCGGCGATCTCGAAGGCCGTCGCCGTCGACTCCGGGTAGACGGAGGCCGTCGACAGGGCGACCTTCGCATCCGGGATGCGGACTACGTCCCTTGCTTCTGCCACGAGCCTCAGGTTACGGGGTGGGGTGGGGGCGGTGCGGGGTACCGCCCGGCCGTTGTGGTGTTTGCCATAGCGGGCGGCGGCGCCTTCGGGGCGGGCCCCGTCGGGGGTCAGGCGGGGCCCATGTGGTCGAGGCGGCGGAGTATGACGCCCTCCCGCAGCGCCCAGGGACAGATCTCCAGGCGCTCCACGCCGAAGAGGTCCATCGCGCCCTCGGCGACCATCGCGCCGGCGAGGAGCTGGCCCGCGCGGGCCTCGGACACGCCCGGCAGTTCGGCGCGCTCGGCGGCGGTCATCCCGGCCAGCCGCGGCACCCACGCCTCCAGCGACTCGCGCTTCAGCTCCCGCTGGACGTACAGGCCCTCGGCGGAGCCCGGGGCGCCCGCGAGGCGGGCGAGCTGCTTGAAGGTCTTGGAGGTGGCCACCACGTGGTCCGGGGCTCCGAACCGGCTGAAGTCGCCGACCGAGCGCGCTATCTCCGTGCGCACGTGGCGGCGCAGCGCGCGGACGTCCTCGGCCTCGGGCGGGTCTCCGGGCAGCCAGCCGGCGGTGAGGCGGCCCGCGCCGAGCGGGAGCGACACCGCCGCGTCCGGCTCCTCGTCCATGCCGTAGGCGATCTCCAGGGAGCCGCCGCCGATGTCGATGACGAGCAGCTTCCCCGAGGACCAGCCGAACCAGCGGCGGGCGGCGAGGAAGGTGAGCTTCGCCTCCTCCTCACCGCTGAGCACTTGGAGTTCGACGCCGGTCTCGTCGCGGACGCGGGTGAGGACGTCGTCGGCGTTGCTCGCGTCGCGAACGGCGGAGGTCGCGAACGGCAGCAGCTCCTCCACGCCCTTGTCCTCGGCGGCCTGGAGCGCCTCGTGCACGACCGTCACCAGCCGGTCGATGCCGTCGGGGCCGATCGACCCGTCGTCGTCGAGGAGTTGGGCGAGGCGCAGTTCGGCCTTGTGCGAGTGCGCGGGCAGCGGCCGCGCGCCGGGGTGGGCGTCGACCACCAGCAGGTGCACCGTGTTCGAACCCACGTCGAGGACACCGAGTCTCATGTACGAAACGCTACTGCCCGCAGCACGCCGTGACGTCCGCTTCTCGACGGCCGGACCGGTGCCGGTGCGGGCCCGCGGCGACTTACCCTGGACAGGTGCCAAAGACGAAAAAGGCGAAGGACGAGAAGACGGACAAAACGGCCAGGAAGGAAAAGCGGGCCGGGCTGGCCGGGGATCCTTCGCGGGTGCCGGCCCCGCCGCAGGCGCCGCATCCGGCGCCTGTCGACGACGAGCAGGGCCTCGACTTCGCCCGTGCCTGGGTGGAATTCCCTGATCCGGCGGACGACGAGCAGGTCTTCCGCTGCGATCTGACATGGCTCACCTCTCGGTGGAACTGCATCTTCGGCAGCGGCTGCCAGGGCATCCAGGCCGGCCGCGCGGACGACGGGTGCTGCACCTTGGGTGCCCACTTCTCCGACGAGGACGACGAGAAGCGCGTCGCCGAGCATGTGGCGCGTCTCACACCGGACATCTGGCAGCACCACGCGGAGGGCACCCGCAACGGGTGGATCTCGGAGGACGAGGACGGCGAGCGCCAGACGCGTCCCTTCCAGGGCTCGTGCATCTTCCAGAACCGCCCCGGGTTCAAGGGCGGCATGGGCTGCTCGCTGCACATCCTCGCCCTCAAGGAGGGCCGCGAGCCGCTGGAGACCAAGCCGGACGTCTGCTGGCAGCTCCCCGTCCGGCGCACGTACGACTGGATCGACCGGCCCGACGACACGCGCGTGCTGCAGGTGTCGATCGGTGAGTACGACCGGCGCGGCTGGGGCCCCGGCGGCCACGACCTGCACTGGTGGTGCACGTCGGCGACCTCGGCGCACGGCGCGGGCGAGCCGGTGTACGTCTCCTACCGCCCGGAGCTGATCGAGCTGATGGGCAAGGCGGGGTACGACCGCCTGGTCGAGCTGTGCGAGGAGCGGCTGGCGTCGCAGCTGCCGCTGCTGGCGCCGCACCCGGCGGACCCGTCCTGACGGTCCGTCGCGGCGTCACCGGCGCCCGTCCCCTGCGCGGGGGCGGGCGCCTTCTCATGGCTACGGGGTTTCCGGGTCCGGAGCGCTCGGTTCGGCGGGCGTGGAGACGCTCGGCTCCGGGGGCACGGGGTCCGAGGGCGACGGCTCGGTGGGGGACGGGTCGGTCGGGGCGGGGTCGTCCGTCGAGGGCTCCGGGTCCGGGTCCGAGGAGGAGGGCGGGTCCGTGGGCGTGGGGTCGGAGGGTGACGGCGTCGTGGGGTCCGGGTGCGAGGGTGACGGGGGCGGGCCGCTCGGGGTGCCCGGGGCCGACGGAGAGCCGGTGACCGGGCTCGACGGGGCGGGTCCGTATCCCTCGATGGACACCACCGAGCCCGCCGGGGAGATCGCCACCGTGGCCCGCCAGTGGCCGGACGGCTCGCGCAGTTGGTCGACGAAGACCCGGATCGTGACCGACTCGCCCGGGGCGAGGGTGCCCGACGAGCGGTTCAGGTAGAGCCAGGAGGCGCCGGTGGACGCGGACCAGCGGACCGGTCCGTCGCCCCGCGCGGTCAGGGTGATCAGTGTGGTGTCACCGCTGTGGGCGGCCGTCACGCCGAGCTCCGCGGCGCCCTCGTGCCCGGCGCCGGCGACCTCGACGACCTCCACGGACACGTCCGGCGCTCCGTCGGCGCCGAAGCGGGTGGTGGGGCGGGGCTCGGCGTTGCCGGCGTTCTCGTAGCCGGCGCCGCCCTCGCCGTCGAACTCCACGGTGCCGTCCTCGCGCGCGGAGGACGGACCGCCGCCCACGCCCTCGCCCACCGGGGTGCCCCGGTAGGCGGCCCACAGCGCCAGCACGGGCGCGGCGACGACCGTGGCGACGACGGTCGTGGTGACGGCACGCGCGCGGAGGCGGTCACGGCGGGCGACCCGGTCCTTGGGGTTCATGGGGAAGCCGCGCCGGTCGAAGCGGGGCGCGGCGCCACGCGCGCGTGGGTGGTGCGCGAGGGCGGTGTGCAGGGCGGCGGTCGGCGCCGGCACGAGCGGAAGGGTGTCCGGGGTGACGCTGGTGCCGGGCCACCGGCCCGGGACGGCCCGCTCGGCGGTACGGCGGCAGCGCGGGCAGTCGTCGACATGGCGGACGAGTTCGCGGCGCAGCGTGGTGCCGAGCACCATGCCCTGGTCGCCCGTGAGGTGCGCCACGCCCGGGCAGGCGCCGGTCTCGACGACGGCGAGCGCCGCACGGGTGCGTTCCACCTCGCAGGCAGCGGTGGCGAGCAGTTCGCGGGCCGCAGCCGGGGCCATGCCGAGCACGGAGGCCACCTCGTGGGCGGCGAGACGGTGCCGGACGGCGAGTTCGAGCGCCTCGCGCTGCTCCGGGCTGGTGCCGGCGGCCTCCGGCCAGGCCAGCGCGGCCAGTTCACGGCGGCGCCGCTCCTGCTCCTCGGGGGCCACGGCGGAGGCTCCCTGGTGGCCCGCGGAGTCACGCTTCCTGCCGGAACGGCCGCCGGCGTGGGAGGCCTGACGGCTCTGCCTGGCCTCGGCCAGCTTGCGCAGACACGCCCAGCGGGCGAGGGCGTACAGCCACGCGCGGAGGCCGCCGAGTTCGTCCGGGACGTGCCGGTCGCGGCGCTCCGCGAGGTGGAGCGCGTCGGCCAGGGCGGCGGTCGCCGCGTCGTGGTCGCACAGGACGGACAGGCAGTAGGTGAACAGGCCGTCCAAGTGCGGCTCGTAGCGGGCGGCCGGCCGCCGGGCCAGCGTGCGCGCGGCCGCCCGGTCGCGCGCTTCCCGGTGCGTCCGGTGGGTTCCGTTCGTACGGGTGGACGTACGCGTCGAGGTGTCCGGGCCGCTGCTCATCATTCGGCGACCGTAGGGGCCGGGCGGCGACGCCTTCCGGTGCCGTGCGCACTTTTAATCCGTACGGGTGAAACGATCCCTCAATCCGGGGACAGGAACCTTTCCCCGCCGCGTGAGCGGCCACGACGCGGGCGCGCTACGCCGTGGACGCAGGCGCGCTACGTCGTGGCCGCGGGCGCCCCCTGAGCCCCGCCGGGGCTTCCCGCCCCGGCCTCCCCGGCACCCGGGCGGACCGCGGCCACACGGCGGAAGGGGCTTCAGCCGCTGCGGGCCGCTGGAATCCCCTGAGCGCCACCGGCCACCGGGTGGACCGCGCCCGCACGGCGGACAGGGGCTTGTCGGCAATGCGGGCGCTTGGGCTCCCCGGCTCCCCGGCTCCTCGGCACCCGGGCGGACCGGGCCCGTCGGCGCACACGGCAGAACCGATGCGCCCGGCCGTGCGCCGCTCACGGGGGCCGCGCGCCGCGGCCCGCACGAGGGCGGGCGTCCCTCGCCGTCGAGGTGTCGGGGCGGCCTGCCGGGCCGGGGGCCGGCCATCGCGGGCGGCGGTGCGCCCGGCGGGTCGGCGTGGCCACGCGGGCCCCTCCGGGCCGGGGGCGGACCCCCGTTGTCAGAGGGGGCCGTTACCTTTTGGGCATGGCTGCCCGTACCAAGACCTCCAAGGACCGTCCGTCCTACCGCTGCACCGAGTGCGGATGGCAGACGGCCAAGTGGCTCGGGCGGTGTCCCGAGTGCCAGGCCTGGGGGACGGTCGAGGAGTACGGTGCGGCACCCGCCGTGCGGACGACCGCGCCGGGCCGGGTCACCACGTCCGCGCTGCCCATCGGGCAGGTCGACGGGAAGCAGGCCACCGCCCGCTCCACGGGCGTGCCCGAGCTGGACCGGGTGCTCGGCGGCGGTCTCGTACCCGGCGCCGTGGTGCTGGTCGCGGGCGAGCCGGGCGTCGGCAAGTCCACGCTGCTGCTGGACGTCGCCGCCAAGTCCGCGAGCGACGAGCACCGCACCCTCTACGTCACGGGTGAGGAGTCGGCGAGTCAGGTCCGGCTGCGCGCCGACCGCATCCACGCCATCGACGACCACCTCTACCTCGCCGCCGAGACGGATCTGTCCGCCGTGCTCGGCCACTTGGACGCGGTGAAGCCGTCGCTGCTGATCCTGGACTCGGTGCAGACGGTGGCGTCCCCCGAGATCGACGGCGCCCCGGGCGGCATGGCGCAGGTGCGCGAGGTCGCGGGCGCCCTCATCCGGGCGTCCAAGGAGCGCGGGATGTCCACGCTGCTCGTGGGCCATGTCACCAAGGACGGCGCCATCGCGGGCCCCCGCCTGCTGGAGCACCTGGTGGACGTGGTGCTGCACTTCGAGGGCGACCGGCACGCCCGCCTGCGCCTGGTCCGCGGCGTCAAGAACCGCTACGGCACGACCGACGAGGTCGGCTGCTTCGAACTGCACGACGAGGGCATCACGGGCCTCGCGGACCCGAGCGGACTTTTCCTGACCCGTCGTGACGAACCGGTCCCGGGCACCTGTCTGACCGTCACCCTGGAGGGCCGCCGCCCGCTGGTCGCCGAGGTGCAGGCGCTCACCGTGGACTCGCAGATCCCCTCCCCCCGCCGCACCACCTCCGGCCTGGAGACCTCCCGCGTCTCGATGATGCTGGCCGTGCTGGAACAGCGCGGCCGGATCAGCGCCTTGGGCAAAAGGGACATCTACTCCGCGACGGTCGGCGGGGTGAAGCTCTCCGAGCCGGCCGCGGACCTGGCCGTCGCGCTCGCCCTGGCGTCGGCCGCGAGCGACACCCCGCTGCCGAAGAACCTCGTCGCGATCGGAGAGGTGGGCCTCGCGGGCGAGGTGAGACGCGTCACGGGCGTGCAGCGCAGGCTCGCCGAGGCGCACCGCCTCGGCTTCACGCACGCCCTGGTGCCGGGCGATCCGGGCAAGGTCCCGGCGGGCATGAAGGTACTGGAAGTGGCGGACATAGGGGACGCGCTGCGGGTCCTTCCCCGCTCCCGTCGTCGAGAGGCCCCACGGGAGCAGGAGGACCGCCGGTAGACTTTGCCCAGGTCTCGCCCGTCCGTACGAAGCGCGGGGGCGCCCAGAACCTGCGACCGGAGGAGTGCAGTGGCAGCCAACGACCGGGCAGCAGCTCCCGGAAAGTCCGGTGGGAGTGCCGGTTCCGATGGCCTGATGCGCGCCTCGCTGAGCGCCGTGGCGCCCGGTACCGCCCTGCGTGACGGCCTGGAGCGCGTGCTCCGCGGCAACACGGGCGGGCTCATCGTGCTCGGCTCGGACAAGACCGTCGAGACGCTGTGCAGCGGCGGCTTCGTGCTGGACGTGGAGTTCACCGCGACCCGGCTGCGGGAGCTGTGCAAGCTGGACGGCGGCATCGTGCTGTCCTCGGACCTGTCGAAGATCCTGCGGGCCGGCGTGCAGCTGGTCCCGGACCCGACGATCCCCACGGAGGAGACCGGCACCCGGCACCGCACCGCCGACCGCGTCTCCAAGCAGGTCGGTTTCCCCGTGGTCTCCGTCTCCCAGTCGATGCGGCTGATCGCCCTGTACGTCGACGGGCAGCGCCGCGTCCTTGAGGACTCGGCGGCGATCCTGTCCCGCGCCAACCAGGCGCTGGCCACCCTGGAGCGGTACAAGCTCCGCCTCGACGAGGTCGCGGGCACGCTGTCCGCGCTGGAGATCGAGGACCTGGTGACGGTCCGGGACGTCTCCGCGGTCGCGCAGCGGCTGGAAATGGTGCGCCGCATCGCCACCGAAATCGCCGAATACGTGGTCGAACTGGGCACCGACGGCCGCCTTCTCGCCCTCCAGCTCGACGAGTTGATCGCGGGCGTGGAGCCCGAGCGCGAACTGGTCGTGCGGGACTACGTCCCCGAGCCGACCGCGAAGCGCTCCCGCACGGTCGACGAGGCGCTGCACGAGCTGGACGCGCTGACGCACGCGGAGCTGCTGGAGCTGCCGACGGTGGCGCGGGCGCTGGGGTACACCGGTTCCCCGGAGACCCTCGACTCGGCGGTGTCGCCGCGCGGCTTCCGCCTGCTGGCGAAGGTCCCGCGCCTGCCGGGCGCGATCATCGACCGCCTGGTGGAGCACTTCGGCGGCCTGCAGAAACTGCTCGCCGCGAGCGTGGACGACCTCCAGACGGTGGACGGCGTCGGCGAGGCCCGCGCCCGCAGCGTCCGCGAGGGCCTCTCCCGCCTGGCGGAAAGCAGCATCCTGGAACGCTACGTGTAAAGAAGCACCGGCGAAGAAGCGCCCATAAGGGGCGCGGGGAACTGCGCGCCAAGCCCCCACCGGCCCGCAGCCGAAGGCGACTCGGAAAACGACGCTAGTCGGCCTTCAGCACGAACGACGTCCGCACCTTCTCGAACCCGGGCGCCTTCGCCTCGACCAGATACGTCCCCGGCTTCGCCGCCCCCGCCTTCGGCGTCGCACACGACGCCGCACTCGGCTTACGGTCCCACTTCACGGTGTACGTGATGCTGTCTCCCGCCGGCACCCGGAAGGCCAGACTCCGCGCTTCCCCGGGGCAGTCGTCCGACGCCCAGAACGTGTCGTCGTCCGTCGCCTGCGACACCGTCAGAACGGTCCGCTCAGGACCGAGATCGATCTTGCAGTCCGCCCCCGACGTGTTCCGCGCCGTCAGCAGGAACGTCGGCGTCTCCCCCGGCCCGTACGTGTTGCGTTCGCTCCGCAGACTGAAACGGACCGCGTTCGCCGAGCAGTTGGGCAGTCCGGACCCGGTTCCGGCCGGCAGCGCGTCCCCCGCGCCGACCCCGGCCGACGTACCGCCTTCGGACCCGCCGCCGGCGCTGCCGCCGCCGCCCGGTCCGTCCGCGCCCCCGGCACCCGCGGAATCCGCGGGGTCGGAGTCACCGCCCTCGCCGTCGGAGCCGGACGAACCCCCGGAGTCACCGGAACCGTCCCCGGCCCCCTCCGACCCGCCGTCCCCGGCCTCGTCCCGCCCACCCGGTGCCTGACTGATCGCGGGACCCGAACCGGACGGCCCCGGCGTGATGGTGGAGGGCGCGGGATTCTTGCCGTTGGCCCCGTTGTCCGAGCCCTTGCCGTTGCCTCCGGCGGAGACCACGACCCAGGTGATCAACAACGCCAACAGGGCGAGCATGGACAGCAGTACGGCCCTCCGACGCCAGTAGATGGAGGAGGGAAGCGGCCCGACCGGATTGCGCAGAGATCCCACGGCGCAAACTGTACGAGAGATCCGGGCGTTCGCTTGTCCCACCCGCCGCTCAGCGCGCAACTTTTCCGGATCATCATCCCGGTTACCGGCCGCCCACCCTTGTCTTCCGTCAGGTACGACACCTGACGATCGCTCGATGTGACCGTTCCGGCCGTTCCCTTACGGTCGGTGACCATGGACTTCGTGGACAGCGGGCTCTACCGCGACATCACCGACCACGCGCACGACGCCCCGGCGTGGCTGCGGCACACGGCCGAGATCGGGACGGAGGCCGGACTCCTCGTGTTCGTCGCGCTGTTCGCCCTCGGCTGGTGGCGCGCACGGCGCTCCGACACCCGAGCGTTCGCGATCGCGGCCCTTGCACCCCTGGCCACGGCTGTGGCGTACGTCTGCAGCGAAATCCTCAAGTCCGTGGTGGCGGAGGAACGTCCGTGCCGTGCGGTGGCCGGCGCCGCCCCCTCGCTGGCGGAGTGCCCGCCGTACGGCGACTGGTCCTTCCCGAGCAACCACGCCACCATCGCGGGCGCCTCCGCCGCGACGCTCGTCCTGGTGCGTCGCACCCTTGTCCGGCTGACCGTCCCGCTGGCTCTACTCGCGGCGTTCTCACGGGTGTTCGTGGGCGTGCACTATCCGCACGACGTGGCCGCGGGCCTGCTGCTCGGCGCCGCAGTCGCGCTGACCTTCGTGGCCCTGGCCGCAGGGCCCGCCACACGGCTCGCGGCCACGGTGCGCGGCTCAACGGCACCTGTGGCGCGGTGGATCACCGGCCCCGGCCCACGGGCCACCGCTCTCCCCCACGCCTCCCACCGCCGTCCCTGACGGCCCGTCACCTGCCCACAAGGCCCGCCTCGTACGCGACGATCGCCGCCTGTACGCGATTGCGCACGCCGAGCCGGTCCAGGACCGCGCTCACGTACGCCTTCACCGTGCCCTCGACCAGGTGCAGCCGGGCGGCGATCTCCGGGTTGGACAGTCCGGCCCCGACCAGGGCGAGCACCTCGCGTTCGCGCGGGCTGAGCGCCTCCACGCGGGCCCGCGCCTCCGCCTCCCGGGCGAGCCGCCCGCCGCCGTCGGACCCGCCGAGCCCGTCGATCACGTACCGGGCGACCTTGGGCGACAGGAAGGCACCGCCGCTTGCCACCGCCCTTACGCCCGCGAGGAGTTCGTACGGATCACCTGACTTCAGCAGGAAACCGGTGGCGCCGCCGGACAGCGCCCTTGCCACGTAGGCGCGTTCGGAGAAGGTGGTGAGGACGGCGACGGCCGTGCCCGGGACGGTGCGGGTGATCTCCTCGGCCGCCGCGAGCCCGTCCAGGCGGGGCATGCGGACGTCGAGCAGGGCCACGTCGGGGCGGTGCGCGCGGGCCAGTTCGACGGCCTCGCGTCCGTCTGGCGCCTCGGCGACGACCTCCGCCTCGCCCCCGCTGTCCAGGATGGCGCGTACCCCGGCCCGCACCATCGCCTCGTCGTCGGCCAGCAGGACCCGGATCATCGCGTGGACTCCTCGTGGGTGGCGCCCGGCCGGCCGCCCGCGCGCGGGACGACGTCCTTGGCGATCAGACGGCCCTCGTCGTCGAAGCAGAGCCGGTAGTGGTCGACGGAGACGAACAGTTCGCCGCTCGCACGGTAGTAGCGGCAGTCGGCGCCCTCGGGCGGGGCGGGGGCCCGGTCGGCCGGCGGGTCCTGGATCTGCCGGCCGGGCAGGTCGAGGGAGGTGAGCGGCGCGCCGGGGCGGAGGGTGGCGTAGGCGGCGGGTTCGAGGACGGCATGCGTCTCGGTGTACGCGTACCAGCCGGCCGCCGCCGCGACCAGGGCGACGCCCGCGCCCGCGGCGGCCCCCAGCGCGGTCGCCACCCGGCGGCGGGCGCGGGTGAAGGGCGCGGAGGGCGCACGGGACGGCGCCGACGGCCCGCCCGCCCGCTCGGGGACGCGCGCCCGCACCCGGTACCCGCCCCCGTGCGGGCCCGCCTCGAAGGTCCCGCCGACGGCCGTGACAGCCGCACGCAGCCCGAGCAGCCCCGTGCCGCCGCCGGAGTGCGTGGAACTCGGCTCCGTGGCAGGCCCGTTGGTGACGGTGACGGTCGCTCCGGGGCCGCCGGTCAGCTCCACGACGACGGGGGCGCCCGGTGCGTGCCGGGCCGCGTTGGTGAGCGCCTCCCGGGTCACGCGGTACAGCAGCCGCTCGGCCATCCCGCCCGGCTCCGGCGGCCGGCCGCCGGTCTCGCAGCGCACCGGCAGTCCGGAGCCGGCGGCGCGCGCGACGAGCTGTCCGACGGTCTCCCCGGCCGGGGCGAGCGGGAGCGGCTCGTCGTCGTCCTCGCGCAGCACGCCGATGATGCGGTGCAGCCGGTCCGTGGCGTCCGCGGCCGCAGCGCGCAGGCCGGCCGCTGCCTCCCGGTGGTGCTCGGGCAGGTCGGGCGCGACCTGGAGGACCCCGGCCCGCAGCGCGAGGAGGCTCAGCTCGTGGCCGAGGGAGTCGTGCATGTCCTGCGCGATCCGCGCCCGCTCGCGCAGGCGCGCCCGCTCCTCGGTGAGCCGCTGCTCCTCCTCCAGCCGGGCCGCCCGCAGCCAGCCCGCGGCGGTCAGCTCACGGCTCTGGCGCCAGTAGCGCCCGCCCAACCAGGGCAGGACACCCCCGAAGAGAAGGGTGCCGGTCATCACCAGCGACGGCGGGACCGGGTCGCCCCCGCCGAGCGCGATCCGCACGGTGCCGGCGGCGGCCACGGCGGCGAAGCCCAGGGCGGCTGGACCGGTGCGCTCCGCCCGCAGCCCGAGCAGCAGGGCGAACACGGCGAGAGCGGGTCCGTAGGAGAGGCTGAACAGCGCGGGCGCGTCGGCCAGGCACAGCGCCGCCGACAGGACGAACGCCGTGAGCGGACGGCGGCGGGCCACTGCCGTGGCGGCGGCGAGCACACCGGGCCCGGCCGCCTGCTGCCACAGGGGGCTCGGCTCGCTCAGCCCGAGCACGCCGGCGCACACGCCCGGGAGGACGAGCGACACCCAGAGCAGACAGCGCCCGGCGAGCGCGGCGGTACGGGCACGGTCCATGCGCCCGACGCTACAAGCGGCCGCCGGGTGCCGGCCCCTGCCGATCGTCAGGTCCGGAGTCACCCTCCGGGAGGGCCCGGCTGCCGACCCCACCCCGGAAGTCACCCTCCGG
Organism: Streptomyces althioticus; assembly: GCA_014649355.1. GTDB lineage: Bacteria > Actinomycetota > Actinomycetes > Streptomycetales > Streptomycetaceae > Streptomyces > Streptomyces althioticus. Next base: position 649,702 of record BMSW01000001.1, on the reverse strand, counting down.
GAGGGCCCGGCTGCCGACCCCGCCCCCTCCTCCCCCGTGCGGACGCACGCACCCGCCCCGCTCGGGGAACGAACGCCCCTTCCCCGTGGCGCTCGGCCGTCCGCGCGGCCCGGCGTGGCAGGATCGACGGGTCATGACTGCTCCCACGAAGCCCCCGTACGGCACCGCCGCCGATTCCGTGTCCGAGCGCGCTCCCGGTGAGCCGCTGCACTCCCCCGTCATCGACTGGTTCGACGAGCACGCCCGGGACCTTCCGTGGCGGCGCCCTGAGGCCGGCGCGTGGGGGGTGATGGTCAGTGAGTTCATGCTGCAGCAGACCCCGGTCAACCGGGTGCTGCCCGTCTACGAGCAGTGGATGGCCCGATGGCCGCGCCCCGCCGACCTCGCCGCCGAGGCGCCCGGCGAGGCCGTCCGCGCCTGGGGCCGGCTCGGCTACCCGCGCCGCGCCCTGCGGCTGCACGGAGCCGCCGTGGCCATAACGGAACGACACGGCGGCGACGTACCGTCCGACCACGCCCAGCTGCTGGCGCTGCCCGGCATCGGCGAGTACACCGCCGCGGCCGTGGCGTCGTTCGCCTACGGGCAGCGGCACGCGGTGCTGGACACCAACGTCCGCCGGGTGTTCGCCCGCGCGGTCAGCGGCACGCAGTACCCGCCGAACGCCACCACCGCCGCCGAGCGCCGGCTCGCCCGCGCGCTGCTGCCGGAGGACGCGGCCACGGCCGCCCGGTGGGCCGCCGCCTCCATGGAACTGGGCGCGCTGGTGTGCACGGCGAAGAACGAGGCGTGCCACCGCTGCCCGATCGCCGCGCAGTGCGCCTGGCGGCTGGCGGGCAAGCCCGCGCACGACGGGCCGCCGCGCCGCGGACAGACGTACGCGGGCACCGACCGCCAGGTGCGCGGCCGGCTCCTCGCGGTGCTGCGGGAGGCCCACGGGCCGGTGCCGCAGGCGGCGCTGGACCGGGTGTGGCACGAGCCGGTGCAGCGGGCCCGCGCGCTGGACGGGCTGGTGTCGGACGGCCTGGTGGAGCCGATGCCGGGCGGCCTGTACCGGCTGCCGCTGAGCTGAGTCCGGGTCCTCACCCGGGCCCTCGCCCGTCACACGGTTCACGCCCGTCGCATCACGCACGACGGGCGTACCGCCGCATATCCGTACCGAACGCCTCGCCGCTTCGTCCCGTTCGTCCCTCCGTTACACAACCGACGGACACCCGAGGGCTGCTCGCAGGGTGCTCCGCACAGTGCCGTGACAACGCCTCCGTAGTTTCGATCGCGTGCTCGACCGGAGCACACGAGACGGAACACGAGCGGTACGGCCGGCCCGCGGGGGCGGGCCGGAACGGGGACCGGAAGGCGGTACACCATGGCGCAGGGAGAGGTGCTCGAGTTCGAGGAGTACGTCCGCACCCGGCAGGACGCGCTGCTGCGCAGCGCCCGGCGTCTGGTCCCGGATCCCGTCGAGGCGCAGGACCTGCTGCAGACCGCGCTGGTGCGCACGTACGGCCGCTGGGAGACCATCGAGGACAAGCGGCTGGCCGACGCCTACCTGCGCCGCGTCATGATCAACACGCGGACGGAGTGGTGGCGGGCGCGCAAGCTGGAGGAGGTGCCCACCGAGCAGCTCCCCGAGTCGCGCGTGGAGGACGCCACCGAGCAGTACGCGGACCGCGCCCTGCTGATGGACGTGCTGAAGGTCCTCGCCCCGAAGCAGCGCAGCGTCGTGGTGCTGCGACACTGGGAGCAGATGTCCACGGACGAGACGGCCGCCGCACTCGGCATGTCGGCCGGAACGGTCAAGAGCACGCTGCATCGGGCGCTGGCCCGGCTCCGCGAGGAGCTGGAGTCCCGCGAGTCGGACGCACGCGCGCTGGAGCGTGAGGAGCGGGAGCGTTGCGCGGCCTGACCGGCGCGGGGCCCGAACGGGCCCGGTCCACCGCCCGGACGGCGAGTACGGCGACGGCCGTGCTCGCCGCCGTCGTGCTGTTCGGGACCGGGTGCGGCGCGAGCGGCACCGGCGCCCGGGACGAGGGCCCGGCGCGGGTGGACGCTGGGGCGGGCCCGGCCGCTCCCGCCACCGCGTCGTCGCCGACGCCCGCCCGGGTGGACGCGGTGCGGCTGATCAAGGGGGACCCGGCCGTGTCGGCCGAGGTGAAGCGGGAGCTGAAGCCCTGCGTGGCCGACGAGTACCCGGTGGACGTCAGCTACGGCAACCTCACGGGCGAGGCCCGCGACGACGTCGTCGTCAACGTGCTGACCTGCGGCGACGCGGTCGGTGTCGGCGCGTACGTGTACCGGCACCAGGGCGACGGCTACGTCAACGTGTTCAGCGCGGAGGAGCCGCCGGTCTACGCCGAGATCGACCGGGGGGACCTGGTGGTCACCAAGCAGGTCTACGACCGCGGCGACCCGGTGTCGAGCCCGTCCGGCGAGGTCGTGATCACGTACCGCTGGCTCTCGGGCCGGTTCGACGAGAAGTACCGCACGCACAACGAGTACGGGCCGGTCGCCGGCGCGGCGCCGACACCCGCGCCGGAGGGCTGAGACACGGCTCACAGCGGGAACCGCCGGCGGTCCCTCGCACGATGAACGGGTGAACCCGTCGCGCGGCCGGTGCGTCCCGTGGAGTGGGCCACAGACACGAGGACGGGGCGGGTGCGGGGGCACGCCCGGTCCGGTACCACACGAGAACTGAGAGCAGCGGGATGGCAGACCAGACCCATGTCCTGTTCGTCGAGGACGACGACGTCATCCGAGAGGCCACCCAGCTCACGCTGGAGCGGGACGGCTTCGCGGTCACCGCGATGCCCGACGGGCTGTCGGGCCTGGAGGCGTTCCGGGCCGACCGGCCGGACATCGCGCTCCTCGACGTCATGGTGCCCGGACTGGACGGCGTCAGCCTGTGCCGGCGGATACGGGACGAGTCGACCGTGCCGGTGATCATGCTGTCGGCGCGGGCCGACGCCATCGACGTGGTGCTGGGCCTGGAGGCGGGCGCCGACGACTACGTGACCAAGCCGTTCGACGGCGCGGTCCTGGTCGCCCGGATCCGCGCGGTGCTGCGCCGCTTCGAGCGGGCGGGCGGCGCGGGCGGCGGGCAGGACGACGCGGACGGCGGGCCGGTGCTGGCCTTCGGCGAGCTGGAGATCGACACCGAGGGCATGGAGGTGCGCAAGGCCGGCCGGCCGGTCGCGCTCACCCCGACCGAGATGCGGCTGCTGCTGGAGTTCTCCGCGGCGCCGGGCACCGTCCTCAGCCGCGACAAGCTGCTGGAGCGGGTGTGGGAGTACGGGTGGGGCGGTGACACCCGGGTGGTCGACGTCCATGTGCAGCGGCTGCGCGCGAAGATCGGCCAGGACCGGATCGAGACGGTCCGCGGCTTCGGCTACAAGCTGAAGGCCTGAGCGGGCGGATGCGGGGACACCTCCGGCGCCTGGTGACGGCGTTCGTACGACAGGCCAACATCGGCGCGGGCCTGAGATGGAAGCTCAGCGCGGCCATCGCGCTGGTCGGCGCGCTGGTGGCGGTCGCGCTCAGCCTGGTCGTGCACAACGCGGCCCGGGTGTCGATGCTGGACAACGCGCGCGACCTGGCCGACGAGCGCATCATGATCGCCCAGCGGAACTACGAGCTGTCCGGGCGGCTGAACTTCCCCAACACCAAGATCGACGACCCGCAGCTGCCGGCGGAGCTGCGCGCCAAGGTCGAGGAGGGCCGCCGCGCCACGTACGTCGCCGACCGGGGCGGCGCGCCGGACATCTGGGCGGCGGTGCCGCTGAAGAACGGGCACGTGATGTCGCTGCACTCCGGCTTCACCGACCGCAGCTCGGACATCCTCAAGGACCTCGACCAGGCCCTGTGGATCGGCTCCGTCGCGACCGTGATCGGCGGCTGCGCGCTCGGCGTGCTCATCGGCGGGCACCTGTCCCGGCGGCTGCGCAAGGCGGCCACGGCGGCCAACCGGGTCGCGGGGGGCGAGACGGGCGTACGGGTGCGGGACGCCATCGGCGGGGTGGTGCGGGACGAGACCGACGACCTGGCCAGCGCGGTCGACGCCATGGCGGACGCGCTGCGGCAGCGGCTGGAGGCGGAGCGCCGGGTGACCGCCGACATCGCCCACGAGCTGCGCACCCCGGTGACCGGCCTGCTCACCGCGGCGGAGCTGCTGCCGCCCGGCCGGCCCACGGAGCTGGTGCAGGACCGGGCGCGGGCGATGCGCACCCTCGTCGAGGACGTCCTGGAGGTCGCCCGGCTCGACAGCGCCTCCGAACGGGCCGAGCTGCAGGACATCCTGCTCGGCGAGTTCGTCGCCCGCCGGGTCGCGGCGAAGGACCCGGACGCGGTCGTGCGGGTGGTCCACGAGTCGGAGGTCACCACCGACCCCCGCCGGCTGGAGCGGGTGCTGTTCAACCTGCTCGCCAACGCGGCACGGCACGGGGCTCCGCCCGTCGAGGTCACCGTGGAGGGCCGTGTCGTCCGGGTCCGCGACCACGGGCCAGGCTTCCCGGAGGAGCTGCTCGCCGAGGGGCCGAGCCGCTTCCGCACCGGCAGCGCGGACCGGGCGGGCCGGGGCCACGGCCTGGGCCTGACCATCGCGGCCGGCCAGGCCCGCGTCCTGGGCGCCCGCCTGACCTTCCGCAACGTCCGCCCGCCGGGCGCCCCGCACGACACACCCCCCGAGGGCGCCGCGGCCGTCCTGTGGCTCCCGGAACACGCCCCGACGAACACGGGGAGCTATCCGGTCCTGGGCCAGTGAGAAGGGGCTTCCGGGTCCCCGGAAGCCCCTGCGACAGCGCGCGGGCGCCCCGGGAGCTCCCCGCGTCTCGGACCCTGGCTCGGGTTCCGACTCGGGAGACGTCCCCCGCTGCGGGCCCGCACGCGTGAGTCCCTCGGGAGGCCCCGGTGTCCCAGACCTTCACGCGTCCCGACTGCGGGGCCGGGGCACGGGAGCCTCGGAGGTCTCCGATGCCCACCAGGCCGACGCGGGCACCGCCGCGAAGGCGTTCCCGCCCCCGACTGCGGGGCCGGGGGCGGAACCGCCGTGTCTCAGACCGACGCGGACACCGCGCGAAGGCACTCCCTCCCGGCTGCGGGTTACCGGGGACGAGGCGCCCGGGAACCCAGGTGTCTCAGACCGACGCGGACGCCCTCCCGCTGCGGGGTCCGGGCGCGCGGGCGCCCCGGGGGCTCCGCGCCTCTCAGACCGTCTCCGGCGCCGCAACGGGAGCGTCCTCCCGTTGCGGCCCCGCGCCCTTCAAAGGGACCTCCCTGACGAAGACCGCCGCCGCCAGCGACAGCACGGCGACGACCGCGCCGAGCAGGAACGCGCCGTGCGTGCCGGAGGAGACCGCGTGCTGGTACGCCTCGCGGGCGGCCTCCGGCAGCTTCGCCAGGCTCGCCGCGTCGAGCTGGGCGGACTGCTCGGTCACCTTGGAGCCCAGCGCGCCCGCGCGTTCCACCATGACGTCCTGGACGCGGTGGTTGAACAGCGCGCCCATCACCGCGACGCCGAAGGACGAGCCGAGGGTGCGGAACAGGGTGGTCGTGGAGGACGCCACGCCCATGTCCCTCAGCTCCACGCTGTTCTGCGCGACCAGCATGGTGATCTGCATCAAACAGCCCATGCCGAGGCCGACCACGGCCATGAAGACGCCGGAGGTGAGGCGGGAGGTCCCGGTGTCCATCGTCGACAGCAGGTACAGGCCGACGATCAGCAGCACACTGCCGGCCACCGGGAAGATCTTGTAGCGGCCGGTGTTGGTGGTCACCCGGCCCGCGACCATCGAGGTGACCAGCATCGCGCCGAGCATCGGCAGGAGCAGCAGACCGGAGTTGGTCGCCGAGGCGCCCTGCACGGACTGCTGGTACAGCGGCAGGAAGAGCGTCGCGCCGAACATCACGAAGCCCACGATGAAGCCGATGACGGACATCAGCGTGAAGTTGCGGCTGCGGAAGATGTGCAGCGGCACCACCGGCTCGGCGGCCCGGGTCTGCCAGAAGACGAAGCCGACCAGGGACGCGACGCCGAGGGCGGTCAGCTCCATGATCCGCGTGGAGGTCCAGGCGTACTCGGTGCCGCCCCAGGTGGTGACCAGCACGATCGCGGTGATGCCGACGGTCAGCAGTGCCACGCCGAGGTAGTCGATGCCCGCCTGCGACCGCTTCCTCGGCAGGTGCAGCACCACGCCGATGGCGGCGAGGGCGATCACGCCGAGCGGCAGGTTGATGTAGAAGGCCCAGCGCCAGCCCCAGTTGTCGGTGATGGTGCCGCCGACGAGCGGCCCGCCGATCATCGCGAGGGCCATCACGGCGGCCATCATGCCCTGGTACTTGCCCCGCTCCCGGGGCGGGATCAGGTCGCCGATGATCGCCATGACGCCGACCATCAGACCGCCCGCGCCGAGGCCCTGCACCGCGCGGAAGGCGATGAGCTGCCCCATGTCCTGCGCCATGCCGCTGAGCGCGGAGCCGATCAGAAAGATCACGATGGAGGTGATGAACGAGCCCTTGCGCCCGTACATATCGCCGACCTTGCCCCACACCGGGGTGGAGGCCGCGGTGGCCAGCGTGTACGCCGTGACCACCCAGGAGAGGTGCTCCAGGCCTCCCAGTTCACCCACGATCGTCGGCATCGCCGTACCGATGATCATGTTGTCGAGCATCGCGAGCATCATCGCGATCATGAGGGCGAGCAACACGACCCGCACGCTCCGCGGCTGTTTCACGCCGTCCGACGGTGCGGCCCCCGCCGCCACTGTGTCCGTCATGGATCCCACTCCCCCGGCCACCCTCGGTGACCCGTCTTTACTTACTTGCCGCCCGGCTAGTTGACTTCGACGCGAAGCTACTCGCGCAACTAGCCGGTCGTCAAGTAAGTTTTCGTCAAGAGGGTTCGAGGGGAAAGATGGGCGGCACCATGGACGGCACCAAGCAGCGGCGCCGCGGGGACACCCGCCAGCGCATCCAGGACGTCGCACTCGACCTCTTCGCCGAGCAGGGCTACGAGAAGACCTCGCTGCGCGAGATCGCCGAGCGGCTGGACGTCACCAAGGCGGCGCTCTACTACCACTTCAAGACCAAGGAAGAGATCCTCGTCTCCATCTTCGAGGACCTCTCCCGGCCGATCGAGGACCTGATCGAGTGGGGGCGCCGGCAGCCGCACTCGCTGGAGACCAAACAGGAGATCATCCGCCGCTACAGCGCGGCGCTGATGGAGGCCGCCCCGCTCTTCCGCTTCATGCAGGAGAACCAGGCGACGATCCGCGAGCTGAGCATCGGCGACATGTTCAAGACGAAGATGCTCGGACTGCGGGACATCCTCATCGACCCCGACGCCGACCTGGTCGACCAGGTGCGCTGCATCAGCGCCCTGTTCACCCTGCACGCCGGGATGCACGTCCTCCAGGAAGTCGAAAGCGACCCCGGGAAGCGGCGGGAAGCCGTCCTCGAGGTCGCCGTCGATCTGATCACCCAGGCCCACCGGCACACGGCCGGCGACTAGACGGTCGCTCCTGCCCGCTCCTCGCGGGTCAGACCGTCACGCCGTGGTTGCGCAGGAACTTCGCCGGGTCCACGGCGGAGCCGTAGTTCGGGGTGGTGCGGATCTCGAAGTGCAGGTGGGGACCGCTGGAGTTGCCGGTGCTGCCGGACGAGGCGATCTTCTGGCCGGTCTTCACGACCTGGCCGACCTTCACGTTCACGGACGACAGGTGGGCGTACTGGGAGTACGTCTTGTCGCCGTGCTTGATCACGATGGCGTTGCCGTACGCGGGGCCGTCACCGGCGCCGTTGCCGCCGGCCTTCACGACCGTGCCGCCGTGGGCGGCCATCACCGGGGTGCCGGTCGGGACCGCGTAGTCCTGGCCGGAGTGCTTGTGCGCCCACATGCCGCCATTCTGCGCGAAGCTCGCCGACAGCTTGTAGGACTTCACCGGGTCGATCCAGGAGGCGGCCTTCTTCTTGGCCGCGGCCTTCGCCGCCTTCTTGGCCTGCGCGGCCTTGGCGGCGGCGGCCTTCTTCGCCTCGGCGGCCTTCTGGGCCTTCTCGGCCTGCGCCTGGACGGCCTTCGCCTGCGTCTCGGCGGCCTTGGACTGGGCGGCCGCCTGCGCCTGCACGGCGCCGGCCGTGGTGGACGCGGCCGTGTTGTCGACGGCGGCCGCGACCCCGACTCCCAGGACGACCGAGGTGCCCAGGCCGGCGGCCAGGACGGCCGCACGGGTACGGGTGGCGGACGTACGGGGGAAACGGGACGTGACGCGCTCGAACATCGAAACCTCATGGGGGAGGGGGCAGAGGGAAACCACCGGCTCACGGGACCCGTGGCGTGGTGGCCATTCAGTGGTAACCCTTTCGCCCGAAATGGCGCAAAGGTGTGACCTACGACGGAAATTCGTAGACACCAACCGATATGCACGGCCTCTGAGACGCGGCTCACAGGGACTGAAAGCCCCATTTCAAGCCGGTCGAGCGCCCTATCGCACGAAATGCCCGATGTAGTTTCGATGCCCCACTACTATTCCGGGCCGTACGTGACGTGGCTCCTGTGCGGCACGTCACCGGCGGAGTGAAAAAGCGGGTGCAGAAATGTGGCGCAGGCCTCTGGTCGCCTACCGCCCGGTAACCCTACGGTTCACCTCGCGTCACCCTCGCCCACGAACATGCACACGACATGTTGGCAGCGTCACGGACGTGAGAGGACCCCCACGACATGAGAAGCCGACGCCCCTGGTTGCGCCGCGTATCGGTGACCGCCGTCTCCGCGACCGCCCTGGTGGCCCTCGCCGCACCCGCCGAGGCCACACCCGCCGCGGCGGCCCCCACGGCGGCCACCGCCGCCATCCCCGCCACCGCCCCCGCCCTCGCGGCGGACGTCGACTACGACACCTGGCAGCGCGACTGCCGGGCCGTCATGGACCAGGCCCTGCCCTATGTGAAGCAGCGCATCGCCGACGCCCGGCCGGGCGAGAAGCAGGCGATCGTCCTCGACATCGACAACACCGCGCTGGAGACCGACTTCGGCTTCAGCTTCCCGCAGCCCGCCAACGAGCCGGTCCTGGAGGTCGCCCGGTACGCCGAGGAACGCGGGGTCGACCTGTTCTTCGTCACCGCCCGGCCCGGCATCATCTACCTGCCGACCGAGTGGAACCTCGACCACGCCGGCTACGAGTCCTCCGGCCTGTACGTCCGGGGTGTCGTCGACCTCTTCCGGAACGTCGGCGAGTACAAGACCGCGCAGCGCGTCGACATCGAGCGCAAGGGTTACACGATCATCGCCAACATCGGCAACAGCGCCACCGACCTCTCCGGCGGCCACGCCGAGCGCGCCTTCAAGCTCCCCGACTACGACGGCCGGCTCTCCTGACGGTCCCCAGGCACACGAAAAGGGCCGGCACCCTCGCGGGTGCCGGCCCCTTTCACAGGCCGTGAGGCAGGGCGCTTACGCGTCCTTGCTCAGGTTCGGGCCGGCGCCGCCGGCCGCCTGCTCGATCGGCGGGACGTCGGGCAGGGCCGACTTCTCCTCGCCGCGGAAGGTGAAGGTCTGCTCCTCGCCCTCGCCCTCGGTGTCCACGACCACGATGTGACCGGGGCGCAGCTCGCCGAAGAGGATCTTCTCCGACAGCGAGTCCTCGATCTCCCGCTGGATGGTCCGGCGCAGCGGCCGGGCGCCCAGCACGGGGTCGTAGCCCTTCTTGGACAGCAGCTCCTTGGCGGACTGGGAGAGCTCGATGCCCATGTCCCGGTCCTTCAGACGCTCGTCCACCTTGTCGATCATCAGGTCGACGATCCGCAGGATGTCGTTCTGCGTGAGCTGCGGGAAGACCACCACGTCGTCGACGCGGTTGAGGAACTCGGGCCGGAAGTGCTGCTTGAGCTCGTCCGAGACCTTGTTCTTCATGCGCTCGTAGTTGGTCTTCGTGTCGCCCGCGGCGGCGAAGCCGAGGTTGAAGCCCTTGGAGATGTCCCGGGTGCCGAGGTTGGTCGTCATGATGATGACCGTGTTCTTGAAGTCCACGACCCGGCCCTGGGAGTCGGTCAGACGACCGTCCTCCAGGATCTGCAGCAGCGAGTTGAAGATGTCCGGGTGGGCCTTCTCGACCTCGTCGAAGAGGACGACCGAGAACGGCTTGCGGCGCACCTTCTCCGTCAGCTGGCCGCCCTCCTCGTAGCCCACGTAGCCGGGGGGCGAACCGAAGAGACGCGACACCGTGTGCTTCTCGCTGAACTCCGACATGTCGAGGGAGATCAGCGCGTCCTCGTCGCCGAAGAGGAACTCGGCGAGAGCCTTGGACAGCTCCGTCTTACCGACACCGGACGGACCGGCGAAGATGAACGAGCCACCCGGACGCTTCGGGTCCTTCAGACCGGCGCGCGTACGGCGGATCGCCTTGGACAGCGCCTTGACGGCGTCGTCCTGGCCGATGACCCGCTTGTGCAGCTCCTCCTCCATGCGGAGCAGGCGGCTGGACTCCTCCTCGGTCAGCTTGAAGACCGGGATGCCGGTGGCGGTCGCGAGGACCTCGGCGATCAGCTCGCCGTCGACCTCGGCGACGACGTCCATGTCGCCGGCCTTCCACTCCTTCTCCCGCTTGGCCTTGGCGGCGAGGAGCTGCTTCTCCTTGTCGCGCAGCGAGGCGGCCTTCTCGAAGTCCTGCGAGTCGATCGCGGACTCCTTGTCGCGGCGGACGCCGGCGATCTTCTCGTCGAACTCGCGCAGGTCCGGCGGCGCGGTCATCCGGCGGATGCGCATCCGGGAACCGGCCTCGTCGATCAGGTCGATCGCCTTGTCCGGCAGGAAGCGGTCCGAGATGTAGCGGTCGGCCAGGGTGGCGGCCTGGACCAGCGCCTCGTCCGTGATGGAGACGCGGTGGTGCGCCTCGTAGCGGTCGCGCAGGCCCTTGAGGATCTCGATCGTGTGCGGCAGGGACGGCTCGGCGACCTGGATCGGCTGGAAGCGGCGCTCGAGGGCCGCGTCCTTCTCCAGGTGCTTGCGGTACTCGTCCAGCGTGGTCGCACCGATGGTCTGGAGCTCACCGCGGGCCAGCATCGGCTTGAGGATGCTCGCCGCGTCGATCGCGCCCTCGGCGGCGCCCGCACCGACCAGCGTGTGGAGCTCGTCGATGAACAGGATGATGTCGCCGCGGGTGCGGATCTCCTTGAGCACCTTCTTCAGGCGCTCCTCGAAGTCACCGCGGTAGCGGGAGCCGGCCACCAGGGCGCCGAGGTCCAGGGTGTAAAGGTGCCTGTCCTTGAGGGTCTCGGGCACCTCGCCCTTGACGATGGCCTGGGCGAGGCCTTCGACGACGGCGGTCTTGCCGACGCCGGGCTCACCGATCAGCACCGGATTGTTCTTGGTACGGCGGGACAGCACCTGCATGACCCGCTCGATCTCCTTCTCGCGCCCGATGACCGGGTCGAGCTTGGACTCACGAGCGGCCTGGGTGAGGTTCCGGCCGAACTGGTCGAGGACCAGGGACGTGGAAGGCGTGCCCTCCGCAGGACCGCCGGCGGTGGCGGTCTCCTTGCCCTGGTAACCGGAGAGCAGCTGGATCACCTGCTGCCGCACGCGGTTCAGATCAGCGCCCAGCTTGACCAGGACCTGGGCGGCGACGCCCTCGCCCTCACGGATCAGGCCGAGCAGGATGTGCTCCGTGCCGATGTAGTTGTGGCCCAGCTGAAGGGCCTCGCGGAGCGACAGCTCCAGGACCTTCTTGGCACGGGGGGTGAAGGGGATGTGACCCGACGGGGCCTGCTGGCCCTGCCCGATGATCTCCTCCACCTGCTGGCGGACCGCCTCGAGCGAAATCCCGAGGCTCTCAAGGGCCTTGGCGGCGACACCCTCACCCTCGTGGATCAGGCCCAGGAGGATGTGCTCGGTGCCGATGTAGTTGTGGTTGAGCATCCGGGCTTCTTCCTGAGCCAGGACGACAACCCGCCGCGCGCGGTCGGTGAACCTCTCGAACATCGTTAATCGCTCCTCAGAGCGGTCAGGCAGTGGGGGGAACTTCCCCTCCCTGTCCTTCCGCAGCTTAGTCCCGCAAGCGGGGACCGCTCATTCCAACTGCCGACACCGTCGATGGCCTCCTGACCCCGCTCACGCCGACATCTGCTCCAACCCGATGGTGCGAGACGATGTTCCCGCAGGCCAGGCAGTTACCCCCTTCGCCAGTACGCCCGTGGCGAACGGGAGCCGTCCCGCCCTGCGTGTCGCCCCCTCCCACTAGGGATGTCTTACCCGCTGCGACTGACTGTCCATGCCGAGTGCACGGGTTCCCTCCGCTACGGGCGAACAACCTTGCGCCCCGCTTCACCCCCGCACGCCCCCTTGTTCGACACCATGCGCACACGTTCAGGCACCCAGCGTAACCCGCGGGTCCGTCGGCCGTTGCCCCGGGCATGGCCGGTATCCGCTCCGTCGCCCTCCCGTCGCCCCGCCGGCCGGGCCTGCCCGCCCGCGAGGTGAGCGAGGGGCGTCACGGCGACCGGACGCGCCTCTGGTACGAGAACGTCCTGGGCTGGCCCACGGTGCCCGGTGTTCCGTCGCGGCTGGTGGTGGGCGTGCGCTTCGACGTCCTGGACGTGCCCGCGGAGGCGGGCCGTGCGGCTCTGGAGCGGCTGGGCACGGCCGCGGAGGGCTTCCCGGTCGCCGTCCAGGGCGACCGGATGGGGCTGCTGATCGCCCCGGGGGGCGCCGACGAGGTGCCGGGCCTGCTGGAGTGGCTGGAGTGGGGCGGGCTGGGTCTCGACCTGCGGGCGCTCGGCGAGGGCGGCCTCATGGACGCCCCCGCCCCGTGGACCGCGGGGGCCGGGCCGGACGCATCACGTGGACACCCGGCTGCGGGGCGTCCCGGTGACGGACGCCCGGACAGTCCGCAGGGGGCCGCCGTATGGCTGCGGCCCCCCGAGCCGGGTCGCGAGACGGAGGCCTCGCTGCCGACGCTGTCGGCGATGGGCACGAGGAGCCCGCGAGGGGTCGGTGACGGCCCCCCGGACCTCGTGCGTCTGGTCGGCACCGTGGCGACGCAGATCCACCGCGTGCGCCTGCGGCGCTCCGGTGCGGGCGCCGCCGTGCGGGGCGTGGGTCAGCCGTTGGCCTTCTCGTAGGCCTCGCGGATGGACGCGGGGACGCGGCCGCGGTCGTTCACCTCGTAGCCGTTCTCCTTGGCCCAGGCGCGGATGGCCGCGGTGTCCTGGCTGCCGCCCGAGGAGGAACGCGCCTTTCCGCGCCCGCCGGAAGCGCGGCCCCCGGTGCGACGACCGCCCTTCACGTAAGGGTCGAGAAGGCCGCGGAGCTTCTCCGCGTTGGCGGTGGTGAGATCGATCTCGTAGGTCTTGCCGTCCAACGCGAACGTCACGGTCTCGTCCGCCTCGCCGCCGTCGAGGTCGTCGACAAGAAGGACCTGAACCTTCTGTGCCACCGGATTTCCTTTCATCGATAACTTGAGGGCCGGGGTGAGCCGGCGTCCGCCGTATCGCCGCCCCTTGTTATATGCAGTACTGCAGTACCTCGGAAAGCAAACCGCTTTTGCCGTAAAAACACAAACCCCCGGCAGAGGACAGGCGGCCGCGCACACCCCGGAAACATGCGCGTTTCGGACATAGGGCACCCGCATAGGGGCCCTGACACAGATCACAGATGCAGAAGCATCCGGCTGTTGCCCAAGGTGTTCGGTTTCACGCGTTCGAGACCCAGGAACTCCGCGACGCCCTCGTCATAGGAGCGCAGCAACTCCGCGTACACATCGCGGTCGACGGGCGTCTCACCGATCTCCACGAAGCCGTGCTTGCCGAAGAAGTCCACTTCGAAGGTCAGACAGAAAACGCGTCGAACACCGAGCCAGCGGGCCGTCTCCAGCAACTTCTCCAGCAGGCGGTGGCCCACACCCGCGCCCTTCAGGCCCGCCTTCACGGCGAGAGTGCGCACTTCCGCGAGGTCTTCCCACATCACGTGCAGGGCGCCGCAGCCGACGACCTCCGCGTTGTCGTCCCGTTCCGCGACCCAGAACTCCTGGATGTCCTCGTAAAGCGTCACCGTGGCTTTGTCGAGCAGGATGCCCTGACGGACGTAGTCGTCCAGGAGGCGGCGTACGGCCTGCACATCGCTGGTGCGCGCCCGTCGCACGGTGAGGGCATTTGCGGTGACTTCGGGGCTGTCTGCTGACATGGACGGACGCTATCGCCCGCCGGGCTCGTCACGAGAGGCGGGGTTCTCGTCGGCGGGAGTAGCGGCGTTGTCGTCGTCGGCTTCGGGCGTTTGCGGGAGCTGGACGATCCTCATGGCGTCCTGGAGAGCCTGCCGCTGTTCCTCGCTCATCATGCCGAAGAACGCGACGAGAGCCGCGGCGGCGTTGTCGCTGCGCGACCACGCCTCGTTCATGAGGGCGGCGGCGTAGGCGGCGCGAGTGGAGACGGCCTCATATCGATAGGCGCGCCCTTCGGACTCGCGGCGCACCCAGCCCTTCTGATGGAGATTGTCCATAACGGTCATCACCGTGGTGTACGCGATGGACCGTTCCTTCTGAAGATCTTCCAGGACTTCCCGAACGGTCACCGGGCGGTTCCACTTCCAGACCCGCGTCATGACCGCGTCTTCGAGTTCTCCCAATGGGCGAGGCACAACTCAGAACAATAGTGGGAGATCCCGGCAATGGCGTGCCGGACGCCCGCGATGCCTGGCGAACCATGACAAAAGGGGCGTACGACGGCGAGTCGTACGCCCCTGAGGAGCCGGGGTGGTCCCGGTCAGGCGTCGGCCTTGCCCGCGGGCGAGCCTTCCGTCCGGGCGAGGGCCGCGTCGACGGCGGCGTCCTCCTTGGTCTTGTTGGCGCCGCCCTGCGTCTTCACGATGACGCGGATCACGCCGATGAAGAAGACGGCCATGACGACCGGGGGCAGGAGCGCGGAAACGTAGTCCATGCGTCCAGAGTAGCCAGGCGGGCGGGTCAGCCGGCGGCCAGGTGCTGACCCGGCGGCGTGGCGGGTTTGCGCCGGGGGAAGACCTCGCCGGGCGTGGGCACGGGCCGCCGGGTCGGGCGGGGGGTGCCGGGGGCGGGGGCGGGCTCGGGGCTCGGGTTCGGCGCGGGGTGCGGAGCCGAGGGCCGCTCCTCGGGCTTCTTCTGCGGCTGCTCGCGCTCCTGCTGCTGGCCCGCGGAGGCCAGGCCGCCGGGCAGGGCGGTCAGCCGGACGCGCTCGCAGTGCCGCAACAGGGCGGCCGCGGTGGGGTTGCCGCGCAGGGCGCGCAGGGCGGCCAGATCGTCCGGCTGGGGCCGGTATCCGGCGCCCAGCGCCTCCTCCAGCAGCGCGAGGTAGCCGGCGGCGGTGCCGGGGAGGGCGGCGCGGTAGCGGCCGAGGTCTGCCACCAGGAAGGCGCGCAGCCGGGCACTCTCGCGCGTCGCCTCGTCGAGGGACGCGGCGAGGCGCAGGCAGTCCTGGACGTCGTCGGCCGTGGCCGGGCTGGGGTGCAGGGCGAGGGCGAGGGCGCGGCGGAGCACACGCAGCTCCTCCGCACCGAACGCCAGGCCGCCGCGGGATCCGTAGGGCGTGGGCATGCTGCGACGATACGCGCTAATCAGACAAATCCACCCAAAGATCGCCAGTGTGGCGCGCCCACCACCCGGGTGGGCGGGGGCCCTCCCGGCGGACGGGACGGAAGCCCCCTCGGGGGCGCGGGGAACTGCGCGCTCAGCCACGTACGACCTGCACACGGCGCCGCCGGGGTGCCGCTGCGCCCACCCGTGCCGCCCCAAGCGGCACGACTGCCCGCAGCTAGGGCGAAACGCCCTCAAGGGGCGCGGGGAACTGCGCGACCAGCCACGTACAACCCGCACAAGGCGTCGCAAGGCGTCACGACTGCCCGCAGCTGGGGCGGTGGCGGGCGCGGCGGGCGCTACATGCGGGACACGTTGCGTTCGTAGACCAGGCGGAGGCCGATCAACGTCAGCCAGGGCTCGTGCTCGTCGATGACCGTCGCCTCGCCCAGCACCATCGGCGCGAGCCCACCCGTGGCGATGACCGTGACGTCGTCCGGGTCGTCGGCCAGTTCCCGCGCCATGCGGTTTACCACGCCGTCGACCTGGCCGGCGAAGCCGTAGACGATGCCGGACTGCATCGCCGCGACCGTGTTCTTGCCGATCACCGTGCGCGGCCGGGCCACCTCGATCTTGCGGAGCTGCGCGGCCTTGACGCCGAGCGCCTCGACCGAGATCTCGATGCCGGGCGCGATGACCCCGCCGACGTACTCCCCGCGCGCGGAGACCGCGTCGAACGTCGTCGCCGTACCGAAGTCGACGACGATCGCCGGGCCGCCGTACAGCTCGTTGGCGGCGACCGCGTTGATGATGCGGTCGGCGCCGACCTCCTTGGGGTTGTCGAACTGGATCGGCACGCCCGTCTTCACGCCCGGCTCCACGAGGACCGCGGGCACGTCGCCGTAGTAGCGGCGGGTGACCTCGCGCAGTTCGTGCAGCACGGAGGGGACGGTCGCGCAGATGGCGATGCCGTCGATGCCGTCGCCCAGCTCCTCACCCAGCAGCGGGTGCATGCCCATCAGGCCCTGGAGGAGCACGGCCAGCTCGTCCGCCGTGCGCCGCGCGTCCGTGGAGATGCGCCAGTGCTCGACGATCTCGTCGCCGTCGAACAGACCGAGAACGGTGTGCGTGTTGCCCACGTCGATGGTCAGCAGCATGGCCGGTCCTACTCCGCGGCGCGCAGGTCGAGGCCGATGTCGAGGATCGGCGAGGAGTGGGTGAGGGCGCCCACGGCGAGGTAGTCGACGCCCGTGTCGGCGTACGCCTTCGCGTTCGCGAGGGTGAGGCGTCCGGACGCCTCCAGTGCCGCGCGACCGTCGACGAGGGACACCGCCTCCTCGCACTCGCCGGGCGTGAAGTTGTCCAGCAGGATCAGGTCGGCGCCCGCGTCCAGCACCTCGCGGAGCTGGTGCAGGGTGTCGACCTCGACCTCGATCGGGACGTCGGGGAAGCGCTCGCGTACGGCCTTGAAGGCCTGCGCGACGCCGCCCGCGGCCACCACGTGGTTGTCCTTGACCAGCGCCGCGTCCGACAGGGACATGCGGTGGTTGACGCCGCCGCCGCAGCGCACCGCGAACTTCTCCAGGCTGCGCAGCCCCGGCGTGGTCTTGCGGGTGTCGCGCACCTTCGCCTTGGTGCCCTCCAGCGCGTCCGCCCACGCGCGCGTGGCCGTCGCGATGCCGGAGAGCCGGCACAGCAGGTTCAGCGCGCTGCGCTCGGCGGTGAGGATGTCGCGGGTGCGGGTGGTGACGGACAGCAGCACCTGGCCGGCCTCGACGCGGTCGCCGTCCTCCACGTGCCGCTCGACCTCGAACTCCTCGGTGCAGACGATCGACATGACCGCCTCGGCGACCCGGAGACCGGCCACCGTGCCGGCCTCCCGGGCGGTGAAGTCGGCGGTGGCGACGGCCTCCTCGGGGATGGTCGCGACGGTGGTCACGTCGACGCCGTGCGCCAGGTCCTCCTGGAGGGCCACGTTGGCGATGTCCTCGACCTCGACGGGGTCGAGCCCCGCGTCGGCCAGGAGCTGGGCGAGCGCGGGGTCGAGCCCGCACTCCAGGTACGTGTCCGCCTCGCCGGCGCCGCAGGCGCAGCCGTCGCCACAGCCGCCGGAGGAGACGAGGGGAAGGTCGGGGGTGGTCACTGCTGTCACTGCTCCTGGGCCTGAGGGAGGGTCGGGGGGAAGTCTGTGGTGTCGGTGGTGCGCACCGCCAGCGATCGGTCGGGATTCAGCCGTACGACGATGTGGCGGCGCCACGCCGTGTCGTCGCGCCCGGGCCGGTCCTCGCGCCAGTGGCAGCCGCGGGTCTCCTCGCGCCGCCGTGCCGCCTCCACGAGCACGCGGGCGACGCACAGCAGGTTGGTGGCCTCCCACGTGTCGACGCCGGGCTCGGCGGTCTTGCCGTTCTCGTCGAGGGCGTCGCGCGCGTCGGCGTGCAGCCGGTGCAGGCGGTCGGCGGCCTCGGCGAGGGACGCCTCGGAGCGCAGCACGCCCGCGCCGCGGGTCATGATCCGCTGGATGGCGAGGCGCGCCTCGGGCGGGAGCAGCGGGTGCGCGGGGCGCTCGGCCGTGGGCAGCGGCTGCGGCACGCGCGCGTGGAGGCCGGTGGCGGCGATGTCGGCGGCGATGCGCTCGGCGTAGACGAGGCCTTCGAGGAGCGAGTTGGACGCGAGCCGGTTGGCGCCGTGCACGCCGGTGCAGGCGACCTCCCCGCACGCGTAGAGGCCGGGCACCGTGGTGCGGCCGTGGGAGTCGGTGCGGACGCCGCCGGAGGCGTAGTGGGCGGCCGGGGCGACCGGCACGGGCTGCGTGACGGGGTCGATTCCGTGGGCGCGGCAGGCGGCCAGGATGGTCGGGAAGCGGTTCTCCCACATCTCGGCGCCGAAGTGACGGGCGTCGAGGTACATGTGCTCGGCGTCCTGGTCCAGCATGCGGCGCACGATGCCCTTGGCGACGACGTCGCGGGGCGCCAGCTCGGCCAGCTCGTGCTGCCCGAGCATGAAGCGCACGCCGTCGGCGTCGACCAGGTGGGCGCCCTCGCCGCGCACCGCCTCGGAGACCAGCGGCTGCTGCCCCTCCGCGTCCGGGCCGAGGAACAGCACCGTGGGGTGGAACTGGACGAACTCCAGGTCGCTCACCTCGGCGCCCGCGCGCAGCGCGAGGGCGACGCCGTCGCCGGTGGAGACGGCCGGGTTGGTGGTCGCGGAGAACACCTGGCCCATGCCGCCGGTGGCGAGCACCACGGCGGGCGCGTGCACCGCGCCCACGCCGTCGTGCTGGCCCTCTCCCATGACGTGCAGGGTGACGCCCGCAGCGCGGCCCTCGGCGTCGGTGAGCAGGTCGAGGACGAGCGCGTTCTCGACGGTACGCATCCCCCGCGCGCGGACCGCCTCGACCAGCGCGCGGGAGATCTCCGCGCCGGTGGCGTCCCCGCCCGCGTGGGCGATGCGGCGCCGGTGGTGCCCGCCCTCACGGGTCAGTTCCAGGCCGCCGTCGCCGGACTCGTCGAACTGCGCGCCGGTCGCGATGAGCCGCCGTACCGCGTCGGGGCCCTCGGTGACCAGGATGCGCACCGCCTCCTCGTCGCACAGGCCCGCGCCGGCGACCAGGGTGTCGTCGAGGTGCTGCTCGGGGGTGTCGCCCTCGCCGAGGGCCGCGGCGATGCCGCCCTGCGCCCAGCGGGTGGAGCCGTCGTCGAGGCGCGCCTTGGTGACCACCACGGTCGTCAGTCCGGCCGCCTCGCAGCGGAGGGCGGCGGTGAGGCCCGCGACCCCGGACCCGACGACCACGGCGTCCGCGTCGATCGACCATCCGGGCGCGGGCGCGTGCAGTCGTATGCCTGTGCTGGTCACGAGGCGTCTCCGAACGTTCCGAAGGTCAGGGGGATGTTGTCGATCAGCCGGGTGGCGCCGACGCGCGCGGCGACCGCGAGGACTGCCTCGCCGGTGAAGCCGTCGCCGATGTCGGTGAAGTCGGACGGGTCGACCAGCGCCAGGTAGTCCAGTCGCAGCGGCGGGTCGAGGCGGGCGGCCTCGTCCAGCACCAGGCGGGCGGCGGCACGGATGGCGGCGGGTCCGCCGGCGGTGGTGGCGACGGCGTGCGCGTCGGCGGCGGCGCGGGACTCGCCGATCGCGCTGAGCGCCTCGGCACGCGCGCGGGAGGCGGGCACCTCGCGGGCGCGGGCGCGCAGCGCCTCCTGCGCGGCGTGCCGGTCACGGCCCGCGAACAGGGCCTGCGACAGGGCCAGCGCGGTGCGCCGCTCGGCGGGCGACAGGTAGCGGTTACGGCTGGACAGGGCGAGCCCGTCCTCCTCGCGGACGGTGGGCACGCCGACGATCTCCACCCCGAAGTTCAGGTCGCGCACCATGCGCCGGATCAGGGCGAGCTGCTGGGCGTCCTTCTGCCCGTAGAGGGCGACGTCGGGGCGGGTGAGGTGCAGCAGCTTCGCCACGACGGTGAGCATGCCGTCGAAGTGGCCCGGGCGGGAGGAGCCCTCCAGCCGCTCGCCCATGGGGCCGGCGCTGATCCGGACCTGGGGTTCGCCGCCGGGGTAGACCTCGTCGACGGACGGGGCGAACACGGCGTCGGCGCCGGACTTCCCCGCCAGGTCGACGTCGGCGTCCAGGGTGCGCGGGTAGCGGTCCAGGTCCTCACCGGCGCCGAACTGGAGCGGATTGACGAAGACGGTGACGACGACCTCGCCCTCCGGTCCGGCGATCTTCCGGGCGGCGCGGATCAGCGTGGCGTGGCCCTCGTGCAGCGCGCCCATGGTCATCACGACGGCACGGCGGCCGGTGCGCGCGCGGGCGTGCAGGTCGGCGGCGGTGCGCAGCAGGGTGGCGGTCATCGGGCGGCTCCGTTTTGGGACGCGCGCGGGGGCGTACGGGTGGGGTGGGCGTGCGGGGTGCGGGCGGTGCCGCTCATGTCGTGTCCCCCGGGGTGTCTCCGGTGCCGCCGGCCGCGTCGGACGGTCCGGCGAGCACCCCGAGGAGGGGCTCGGCGAGCTCCGGCTTCAGCAGCCCGTGGGCGAGGGCGCGGTCGGCGGTGGCGCGGGCCATGGCCAGGTACCCGGCGACGGTCCCGGGGGCGTGCCGGCGCAGCTCGGCGACGTGCGCCGCGACCGTGCCGGCGTCCCCCCGGGCGACGGGGCCGGTGAGGGCCGCGTCACCGGAGCGCAGGGCGTTGTCGAGGGCGGCGCCGAGGAGCGGGCCGAGCATCCGGTCGGGGGCGCCGACGCCCGCGGTGCGCAGCAGCTCCAGGGACTGCGCCACCAGGGTGACCAGGTGGTTGGCGCCCAGGGCGAGGGCCGCGTGGTAGAGCGGGCGGTTCTCCTCGGCGATCCACTCGGGCTCGCCGCCCATCTCGATGACCAGCGCCTCGGCGGCCAGCCGCAGTTCGTCGGGCGCGGTGACGCCGAAGGAGCAGCCGGCGAGCCGCTGCACGTCCACGGGGGTGCCGGTGAACGTCATCGCCGGGTGCAGGGCGAGCGGCAGCGCGCCCGCGCGCAGGGCGGGGTCGAGGACCTTCGCGCCGTACCGCCCCGAGGTGTGCACGAGGAGCTGTCCCGGGCGCACGGCGCCGGTCTCGGCGAGTCCGGCGACCAGCTCCGGCAGCGCGTCGTCGGGGACGGTCAGCAGCACCAGCTCGGACCGCTCCAGCACCTCGGCGGGCGGCACCACCGGCACGTCCGGCAGCATCTGTCCGGCGCGTCTTCGGGAGGCGTCGGAGACGGCGGAGACGGCCACCGGGCGGTGCCCGGCCAGCTGGAGGGACGCGGCGAGGGCGGGGCCCACGCGTCCGGCGCCTACGACGCCGACGGTGAGCCGCGCGGGGCGGTCCCGGGGATCGGGCTGTGGGGTTGTGTTCACGCGACGGCGGCCTTCCCGTTCCAGTCCGCTCGGGGTACCGGACGATTTCTCGTCATGTTAACGCGATCGGTTCCGGCGGCCACCGGTTGTCCACAGGCTGTGGGTTCCCGTGGACGCGTCCGCCCGCCCTCGTTCGGAATCGAGGGTGACCGCGCGGAGGGGCGCGGGGCATGATCGCGGGCATGACTGACACGGCGGACCACGACGGCACCGGACCGACGACGGAGGAGGCCGCCGCGCCCACACCGCGTGAACGACGCATCGCGGCCTGGCGCAACGCCCCGCGCGTGCTGGCGCGCCTCGGCTTCCTCGCCCCGCTCAAGGAACGGCTGGCGCTGCTGGAGGCGGCGGGCGAGGCCTACGACCTCGACGAGACCGCCGACATCTACGGCAACGGGGTCGTGGAGGCCCTGGAGCGGCGGGTGGCGGACCTGCTCGGCACGGAGGCCGCGGCCTTCTTCCCGACCGGCACGATGGCGCAGCAGGTGGCCCTGCGCTGCTGGGCGGGACGCACCGGGGACCCGGCGGTGGCGCTGCACCCGCTGAGCCACCCGGAGGTGTACGAGCGGAACGCGTTCAGCCAGGTCAGCGGCCTGCGCCCGGTGCACTTCGCGAACGAGCCACGGCTGCCCACCGCCGAGGAGGTCCGCGACCTCCCGGAGCCCTTCGGCGCGCTGATGCTGGAGCTTCCCCTGAGGGACGCCGGGTTCGTGCTGCCCACCTGGGACGAGCTGACCGAGGTGACGGAGGCCGCGCGGGAGCGCGACGCGGTCGTCCACTTCGACGGGGCGCGGCTGTGGGAGTGCACCGAGCACTTCGGGAAGTCCCTGGAGGAGATCGCGGGCCTCGCGGACAGCGTCTACGTGTCGTTCTACAAGTCCCTCGACGCCTACGGCGGCGCCGCCCTCGCCGGGCCCGCCTCACTGATCGAGGAGGCGAGGACCTGGCGGCACCGGTACGGCGGCGCGGTGTTCCAGCAGTTCCCGACCGCCCTGTCCGCGCTGATCGGGCTCGACCGGGAGCTGCCCCGCCTGCCGGAGTACGTGCGCCACGCGCGCGTGGTGGCCGCCGCCCTGCGCGAGGGCCTGGAGGCAGGGGGGCTGCCCTTCTTCCGGGTGCACCCCGAGGTGCCGCACACCTACGACTTCCAGGTGTGGCTGCCGTACGAGACGGAGGTCGTGGCGGAGACCGCGATCCGGGCGGGCGAGGAGACCGGCCGCATGCTGTTCGCGAACCACTGGGACCCGAAGGGGCCCGGTCTGACCTTCACCGAGGTCTACGTCCGGGCCGCCGCCCTGGAGTGGACGGCCGACGACGTCCGCGAGGCGGCCGCGGACTTCGCCCGCCGCCTGACCGGCGCGTAGCCCGCACCGCGTCGCCCCGATCGACGGCCGCCGTCGATCGGGGTCCCGGTGTCGGTGGCCCGGTGCACCATGGGGGCATGGGCGTGCACATCGACATCAGCGGGCTGCGGCCGGAGCGGATCGCCGTCGTGATCTCTCCGCTGGCCGAGCTGGGCATGGCGCTGCACGCGCTGTCCGAGCCGGCCCACCACCCCGGCCTCCAGGCCTGGGTGACGGCGGTGACCGCACGCCTCGACCCGCATCTCGCGGACCGCATGTGCGAGGCGGACTTCCTGTGGCGGACGACGTTCTCCGACCTGTTCCTCGCCTGCGCCGGCCTCCCGGGCCGTAGGGCGCTGCCCGGCGGCACGCTGGCCGAGGAGCTGGACCTGCTGGACAAGTTGTCCGACGAGCAGTTCGTCGACGTCGCCCTGGAGTTCACCTGCGCCCTCCCTTACGACCTGCCGGGGCGCGGCCCGCTCTCCGACGAGGGGCTGCGCCGCCGTTCGCTGGAGCTGGCCGCCGCGCGGGGGCCGCGGCAACTGCTGTTCACCGAGCGGCTGCTGGCCGACCCGCCGCGCACCCGGGCGTGGCTGCGGCAGTTCCTCCAGGACTGCGACGAGGCGTTCTTCGCGGAGGCGTGGTCCCGGCTGCGGCACCAGCTCGCCGCGGACGCCCGCCTCAGGACGGATCTGCTGCGCCGCAAGGGCCCGGGCGAGGCGCTGGCGTCGGTGTCGTCCGCCGTCACGCTGGACGAGGCGGCGGGCCGGATCACCGTCGACAAGCTGGGCGACGGCCACACCGCGACCGGGGACGGCGGGCTGCTGCTGATCCCCACCAGCCTCGGCCGGCCGCATCTGCAGGTGCTGCACCGGCACGGCTGGCAGCCCGTGCTGCACTACCCGGCGGGCTCCCCGGAGCCCGCCGCACCGCCGACGGTCGAGCAGCTCGCCCTGCGGATGACGGCGCTGTCCCACCCGGTCCGTATGCGCATGTGCCGCCACCTGGCCCGCAGCGCCTACACCACGGGCGAGCTGGTGCAGATGCACGGCATGACCGCGCCGGAGATATCCCGGCACCTGGGCGTGCTGAAGAAGGCGGGCCTGATCACCACCCGCCGCCGCGGCCGCTACGTCCTGCACCAGCTGGACGTGACGGTCGTGGCCCGCCTCGGCAGCGACTTCCTGGAGGGCCTCCTGCGCTGAGCCCGGGCACGCCCCGGCGTTCAACCGAGGCGGATGTGCCGCAGCCCCACGCCCGCCTGGCGGAGCCGGGTGCGCAGCCGGCCCTCGTGGTTGGGGCGCAGGGTGAGGCCGGCGAGGACGGCGATCCGGTCGGCCGTCTTCGGCACGGTGCTGTGGTCGGTCCACAAGTGCTCGGCGAACTCCGGCTCCGTGAGCCGCTCCAGACAGTGGTCGAGCCGCTCGACCGCCCAGCTCTCCCGGCGCAGGCCGCCGCCGATCAGATGCCCGAGCCCGCGCTCCCTGAGCCTCCGCAGCACCGTCTCCCGCTCGGCGAGGAGCGTGAAGTGCCGTACGTCGTGGCCCAGTTCACGCAGCCGTCCCACGGTCTCGGCGAAGTGTCCGGGGTCGGTGACGGTCATCGGCGCGATCACCACGCCCTCGCGCCGGGTCAGGGTGAGGTCGAGGACCTCCACGACGCCCTGCCGCCAGGCCTTGAAGTCCTGGAAGTCGCCGCGCAGTTCGGGCGGCAGCATGCGGTGGAGGCCGAAGCCGGGCTGCTCGGGGTCGCAGACGACGCTGCCCGGGAGGCGGCGGCGTATCTCGTGTGCGGTCTGTGTCTTGCCGCCCCCGAAGGGGCCGTTGATCCACAGGAGCATGCGCGGCACCCTACCGGGGGCCGGGGCGCCGCTCAGCCGTGTCCGCCGGCCCGCACCAGACCCGTCTCGTAGGCGAGGACGACCACCTGCACCCGGTCGCGCAGCCCCAGCTTGGTGAGGATGCGGCCCACGTGCGTCTTCACGGTCGCCTCGGACAGCACCAGCCGGGCGGCGATCTCCCCGTTGGACAGGCCCTGCGCGACCAGCACCATGACCTCCCGCTCGCGTTCGGTGAGCCGCTCCAGTTCCTTGTGCTCGGGCTGCTTGCCGCTGCTGGGCAGCATCGGGGCGAACCGGTCGAGGAGCCGGCGGGTGGTGGAGGGGGCCACCACCGCGTCGCCGCTGTGCACGGCGCGGATCGCGGTGAGCAGTTCGCCGGGCGGCACGTCCTTGAGCATGAAGCCGGACGCGCCGGCCTTCAGCCCGGAGAAGGCGTACTCGTCGAGGTCGAAGGTG
This sequence comes from Streptomyces althioticus, assembly GCA_014649355.1. Classification (GTDB taxonomy): domain Bacteria; phylum Actinomycetota; class Actinomycetes; order Streptomycetales; family Streptomycetaceae; genus Streptomyces; species Streptomyces althioticus. The sequence continues at coordinate 624,674 of BMSW01000001.1, read as the reverse complement.
GTCAGGATGAGCACCTTCGGCGGATCGGCGTCCGCGCAGATCCGGCGGGTGGCTTCCACGCCGTCCAGCTTCGGCATGCGGACGTCCATGAGCACCACGTCGACGGAGGTGGTCCGCAGCGCCTCCAGGGCCTCCACGCCGTTGCCCGCCTCCGCGACGACCTCCATGTCCGGCTGGGCGGCGAGCACCATCCGGAAACCGGTGCGCAGCAGCACCTGGTCGTCGACGAGCATCACGCGGATCGTCATCGGGGCCTCTTCCGTTCGGTCGTCTCGGTCGTCGGGTGCCGCGGGGGGGGGCGTGACAGGTGTCAACAGGGGGCGTGCGTATAGGTCAATGCGCCGGTTTGAGCGGCAGCAGCGCGCTGATGCGGAATCCTCCGCCCGGCCGTGGTCCGGCGTCCAGGGTCCCGCCCACCATGCCGACCCGTTCGCGCATGCCGATCAGGCCGTGTCCCTGGCCGTCGAAGCCGCCCTCCTCGTACAGCTCGTGCGGGGCGCCCTTGCCGTCGTCCTCCACCAGCAGGCCGAGACCGTCGTCGAAGTAGACCAGGCGCACGCTGGCGCCCGCGTTGGGTCCGCCGTGCTTGCGGGTGTTGGTCAGCGCCTCCTGCACGATCCGGTAGGCGGTCAGCTCGACGCCGCGGGGCAGTTCGCGCGAGGTGCCCTCGACCTTGAAGTCCACGGGCAGTCCGGACTCCCGGCACTGCTCGACGAGGTCCTCGATCTGCTGGAGCCCCGGCTGCGGCACGTACTCCCCGGCCTCCTGGTGCTCGCCGGTGCGCAGCACGCCCAGCAGGCGGCGCATCTCGGCGAGGGCCTGGCGGCCGGTGGAGGAGATGGTCTCCAGGGCCTTCCTGGCCTGGTCGGGGGCCGCGTCGAGAACGTAGGCGGCGCCGTCGGCCTGCACCACCATGACCGACACGTTGTGCGCGACCACGTCGTGCAGCTCACGGGCTATGCGGGCGCGTTCGGCGGCGACCGCCACCTTGGCCTGCGCCTCACGCTCCTTCTCCAGCCGGGCGGCCCGCTCCTCCAGCTGCGCGAAGTAGGCGCGGCGGGTGCGTATGGAGTCGCCGAGCACCCAGGCGAGGGCGAACGGCACGGCCAGGATGACCGACAGGGCGACGTTCTCCGCCGTGCTCGCCTGCGGGCTGGGCCAGCGCAGCTGCGCGAGCGGGGCGGCGCACAGACCCGCGGTCAGCGCCACGCGGGAGGCCCAGCGGGCGCCCACGGCCGCGACCGTGTAGACGATCACCAGCAGGGCGAAGTCGGCGGGCGCCGTCGGCACGTCGAGGACCAGCTGGCCGAGACCCACGGCCAGGGCGAGGACCAGCATCCGCTCCGGCATCCGGCGGCGCAGCGCCACCACCACGGACAGCAGGAACATCACCGGCACGGTCAGAGCGGGCAGCTCGGTGCCCCGGCCCTCCTCCACGGTCGCTCCGCCGAGCACCGAGATCCCGAACAGGATCACGGCCCAGAAGCCGTCGACCCACGTCGGGTGCCTGCGGAGGAAGTCGTAGAGGCGCTGCACGTAACCCAGCGTAGGGAAGCAAAATGCGTGCAGGGGTCAACCGGAGGGCCGATCCCCGCCCGTCGCGTGTACTCCCCAAGGTGGAGGCCCGTCCGGTTCGCGCACGTAGCCTGGCTCGGTGAGGACGGCGACGGCGGACGCGGGGATGCGGTGACGGCGGGGACCCGGGGGACGGCGGAGGACGGTTTCCGCGGCTGGCGGGAGGCGGCCCGGGAGGCCCTGTACGGCCCGGACGGCTTCTACCGCCGGCCCGGCGCGGGCCCGGCCGGCCACTTCCGGACCTCCGTGCACGCCTCCCCGCTGTACGCGCGCGCCGTGGCGCGGCTGCTGGGCCGGGTCGACGAGGCGCTCGGCCGCCCGCCCGCGCTGGACTTCGTGGACATGGCGGCGGGACGCGGCGAACTGGTCACCGGCGTACTGGGGGCGCTCCCCACGGACGTGTCGGCCCGTGTGCGTCCGTGCGCCGTCGAGCTGGCCGCGCGCCCCCCGGGCCTGGACGACCGGATCGTGTGGCGGGACGAACCGCCGGAGGGCGTCACGGGGATGCTGTTCGCCAACGAGTGGCTGGACAACGTGCCGGTGGACGTCGCCGAGGTGGACGCGTCCGGCACGCCCCGGTACGTGCGGGTGCGGGCGGACGGCGCCGAGCGCCTCGGGGAGCCGGTCGCCGGTCCCGACGCGGACTGGCTGGACCGGTGGTGGCCGCTGCCGCCCGAGGAGGGCCTGCGCGCGGAGATCGGGCTCCCCCGGGACCGGGCCTGGACGGCGGCCGTCGGCACGCTCACGCGCGGCGCCGCCGTCGCCGTGGACTACGCGCACACCGCCGGCGCGCGACCGCCGTTCGGGACGCTCACCGCGTTCCGGGAGGGCCGGGAGACGGCGCCGGTTCCGGACGGCTCCCGCGACCTCACGGCGCACGTCGCGCTGGACGCGTGCGCCGCCGCCCCCGCCCTGCCGGGCGCGCGCCTGCTGCCCCAGCGGGACGCCCTGCGCGCGCTCGGCGTCGCCGGCGGGCGTCCCCCGCTGTCCCTGGCGAGCAGCGACCCGGCGGGGTACGTCCGCGCCCTCGCCGCCGCCGGGGAGGCCGCGGAGCTGACCGCGCAGGGCGGCCTCGGCGACTTCGGGTGGCTGGTGCAGCCGGTGGGCGTCGGGGACGTCCTCGCCGCTTGAGGGCTACTTGTCGATGTCGCCGACGACGAAGAACATCGACCCCAGGATCGCCACCATGTCCGCGACCAGCGTGCCCGGCAGCAGCTCGGTGAGCGCCTGGATGTTGTTGTACGACGCCGAGCGCAGCTTCAGCCGGTACGGGGTCTTCTCGCCCTTGCTGACCAGGTAGTAGCCGTTGATCCCGAGCGGGTTCTCGGTCCACGCGTACGTGTGGCCCTCGGGCGCCTTCAGGACCTTGGGGAGCCGCTGGTTGACCGGGCCGGGCGGCAGCTGGGCCAGCCGGTCCAGGCAGGCGTCGGCGAGGTCCAGGGAGTTGTGCGTCTGCTCCAGCAGGCACTCGAAGCGGGCGAGGCAGTCGCCCTCCTCGCGGGTGACCACCTTCAGGACGTCGCCCAGCTCGCCGTAGGCCAGGTACGGCTCGTCGCGGCGCAGGTCGAAGTCGACGCCCGAGGCGCGCCCGATCGGCCCGCTCACCCCGTACGCGTGCACCGCCTCCGCCGACAGCGCGCCGACGCCCCGGGTGCGGCCGCGGAAGATCTCGTTGCCGAGCACCAGGTCGTCGAAGCGGTCCATGTGCGCACGCACGTCGGCGACCGCGGCACGCGCGCGTCCCGTCCAGCCGGCCGGGAGGTCTTCCTTGAGGCCGCCGACGCGGTTGAACATGTAGTGCATGCGCCCGCCGGAGACCTCCTCCATGACGTGCTGGAGCTTCTCGCGCTCGGTGAAGGCGTAGAAGATCGGCGTGATGCCACCCAGCTCCAGCGGGTAGGAGCCGAGGAACATCAGGTGGTTGAGCACCCGGTTCAGCTCGGCGAGCAGCGTGCGCAGCCACACCGCGCGCTCGGGGACCTCCATGCCGAGCATCCGCTCCACGGCGAGGACCACGCCCAGCTCGTTGGAGAACGCCGACAGCCAGTCGTGCCGGTTGGCCAGCATGACGATCTGCCGGTAGTCGCGGGCCTCGAAGAGCTTCTCCGCGCCCCGGTGCATGTAGCCGATCACGGGCTCCGCGTGGACGATCCGCTCGCCGTCCAGCACCAGCTTCAGCCGCAGCACCCCGTGCGTGGACGGGTGCTGCGGGCCGATGTTGAGCACCATGTCGGTGCTCTCCGCCGCGCCGCCGATTCCGACCATGGTCTCCGTCGTGGGAGTCATGGACACAGTCTGTCGTACGTACGCTGGCCCCATGGAGACGGGGAGCCCGCACGACACGGGAACAGCGGACGCGCAGGGGACGCCCACGCCGGTGACGGCGGACGTGCCCGCGGCGGATGCCGGCACGGAACCGGACGGCGGTACGGAGCCGGTCTGGCGCGCGCTGCCGCCCGGGCTGCTGACGATGCGGCGGCTGCTGCTGGTGGTGTGGCTGGGGCTGCTGACCCTGGCCACCGCGCTGGTGCCGGGCCTGCTGGCCGGGCCCGCCTGGGGCGCCTTCGCGGTGCTGCCGCTGGCCCTGCTGCTGTGGGGCTGGGTGATGCTGGAGCGCAACTGGCGCTCCTGGCGGTACGCCGAGCGCGCCGACGACCTGCTGATCAGCCGCGGCGTGCTGTGGCACGAGGAGACGGTCGTGCCGTACGGGCGGATGCAGCTCGTGGAGGTCACCTCCGGGCCCGTCGAGCGGCACTTCGGGCTGGCCAGCGTGCAGTTGCACACCGCCGCCGCGGCCACCGACGCAACCATCCCGGGGCTCGACCCGGACGAGGCGGAACGGCTGCGCGACCGGCTCACCGAGCTGGGCGAGGCCCGGTCGGCGGGGCTGTGACCGCGCCCGGCGTCCAGGAGGACGTGACCGGACGGCCGCCCGTCGTCGAGCGGCGGCTGCACCCCGTCACGCCGCTGCGGCGGGCGTGGGCGCCGGTGGCCGTCCTGATGGGCTGGGCGGTGCACGACCCCGACGGCGCGCAGCGCCAGCTCACCCGGCTCACCACGACCACGCTGCTGCTCGGGCTCGCCGTACTCATCCCGGCCGCCGCCCTCTACGGCTTCCTGAGCTGGTGGTTCACCCACTTCGCGGTGACCGACAGCGAGCTGCGGGTGCGCACCGGGCTGCTGTTCCGGCGCACCGCGCACATCCGTCTCGAGCGGATCCAGGCCATCGACGTCACGCAGCCGCTGCTGGCGCGGGTCGCGGGCGTGGCGAAGCTGAAACTCGACGTCATAGGCGCCGACAAGAAGGACGAGCTGGCCTTCCTCGGGGCCGGCGAGGCGCGGGCGCTGCGCGCGGAACTGCTGGCGCGGGCGGCGGGCTTCGCCCCGGAGACCGCCCACGAGGTCGGTGAGGCGCCCTCCCAGCAGATGCTGCGGGTGCCGCCGGGCGTGCTGGCCGTCTCGCTCCTGCTGACCGCGGCGACCTGGGTCTGGCTGCTGGTCGCCGCCGTCGCCCTGCCCCTGCTGTGGACGGCCACCCACAGCCTGTGGACGGTGCTCGCGGCCGGCATCCCGATGCTCGGCGCGGCGGGCGCGAGCAGCGTGGGCCGCTTCGTCGCCGAGTACGACTGGACGCTGGGCGAGTCGCCCGACGGTCTCCGCATCGACCACGGGCTGCTGGACCGGGCGCACGAGACGGTGCCGCCCGGCCGGGTGCAGACCGTGCGGCTGGTCGAGCCGCTGCTGTGGCGCAGGCGCGGCTGGGTGCGCGTGGAGCTGGACGTGGCCGGCTCGTCCAACTCGCTGCTGCTGCCGGTGGCCCCGCGTGCGATGGCGGAGTCGGTCGTCGCGCGCGTCCTGCCGGGGGTGACCGTGCCCCCGTCCGAGGCGTTCTCCCGCCCGCCGCGCGGGGCGCGGTGGTGCGTGCCGGTGTGGTGGCGGGGCCACGGGCTCGCCGTCACGGACGCGGTGTTCGCCTCCCGGCACGGTCTGCTGCGGCGCAGCCTCTCGTTGGTGCCGCACGCCAAGGTGCAGAGCGTACGGCTCGCCCAGGGGCCCTGGCAGCGGGCGCACGGCGTCGCCGACGTCCATGTGGACACCGGAGCCAACGGCACCGTGACCGCCCGTCTGCGCCCCGCCGAGGAGGCCGCCGCCCTGCTGCACGCCCAGGCGGAACGCTCCCGCACGGGGCGCAGGGACGCCCTGCCGGACCGCTGGATGGCCTGACCGGCCCCGGACACGGGAGAGGGCCCCGCCTGGGCGGGGCCCTCTCTCACGACGGGTGCCGGTTTCAGGACACCGCGCTGCGCAGTCCCTGGACGTCGATGTGCTCGGTCTCGTCGTGGGCGGTCAGGTCGATGACCTGACCGGCGCGCGGCTCCTCGGCGGCCGGCTTGTACCGCCCTTCGGCCTCCGCCTTGTGCAGCGCCAGCGCCTCCTGGCCGACGACGTCGGCGAGGTCCTCGTTCTGCACGGCGTCCAGCGCCTCGCGCCGGGCGTTCTTGGTGCCGAAGAAGTCGAACCCGTCGTCCTGCACGGGCCGCCGCACGGGCTGCGTCGGCGGGACGACCGCCACCGCGGTCGGCACCGTGAAGTGCCCGGCGGGCCGGTGCGCGGCCGGTGCGGCGGAGGCGGCCGGTGCGGTGGGGGCGGCCGCGCGCTCATGGTCGCCGGCCGCCCGGGGCTGCCCCCCGGCCTCGTCCTCCTGCGCCGGGTCGGGCCTGCGCCGCTTCGTCGGCTCGGGCCCGTCGTCCTCGGGGGTGCCGCCGCCCCGGGGGGCGGTGTTCCTCACGGCGGGGCTCTCCGGGGCGTCCCCGGCCTTCGCCGCTCCGGGGGCGCTCTCCTTGCGCGCGGCCGGCACGGCGGGCCGTGCGTCCGGCTCCTCCGGCGCGTCGGAGTCCGCCTCGCTCCCGGCCTCCGCCTCGCTCGCTGCCTCCGCCTCGGCCCGCTCGTCGGTCTCCGGCTGGACCCGCTCGTCGGTCTCCGGCTTCGCCGCGAACCGCGCCAGTGCCGCGTCGGCCTTCAGGTACAGCTTCGACCCCTCCGGGGAGAAGACACCGGAGGACTTCTCGTCCTGCGTCTCCTTCTGCCCGGCGTCCTCCGTCCGCTCCACGTCCGCCGTCACCTCGGGGACCGTGGGTTCCGGCTCGGGCGCCGCGGGCGCCGCGGGCGCGCCCGGGGGCAGGGCGCGCGCCGGGACGGCCGCCTCGATCTCCAGCACCCGGCGCTCCTCGAGGACGTTCGCGCGCTCCGCCTCGGCCGCCGCGTACCGGCGCAGCAGCGCGGCGTGCTCGTTGCGCAGCCCCGCCAGTTCCGCGCGCTTGGCGCGCAGCCGCTGCTCCAGCTTCATACGCAGCTCACGCGACTCCTCGAGGTCCGACTCGAGTTCGGCGACCCTCTCCTCGAAACGCCACTCGTCGCTCGCCCGCGCGCGCGTGAGGTCGGCGACGCGTTTGCCCGCCTGGGCGTCCCAGTGGCGCATCACGACGGCGCCCACGATCGCCGTGACCGCGGCGGCCGCGGCCAGGAGACGGAGCACCACCGGTTGGGTGAACACCCACGGCGCCAGGGCGCAGACGACGGACACGCCTGCGATCGCCGACGGGGGCAGCATCCTGTGCAGAGGCGGGGAATGACGGTGACGTCCACGTGGCATGGCCAGAAACTTACCGCGCGTAGGCGAATGATGGTGCCCCGCCCCGCAAAAAGAAAGCTATACGCAATGTTTCACATGCCGTCAGGGACCGGGCCACGCGTGAAAAGCGGTCCATTGAATATTCGTCAAGATCCTTTATGGGGTCAGGCCGACGGACAACTCGCCCTCCGCGCATTCCGGTTGGCCCCTGTCCGGGGTCTCCGCCGGACACCCCGTCCCGAGGCCCCGGCCGCGCCTCGCCACCCGTGCGCCCCGGTCCCGTCCCGCCCTCCGATTCCCCCCTCCGGCGCCCTTCCGTCCCGCCCCTTCCGGTCCGTTTCGACGCCTCTCCCGCGACCGCTCGCCGCAGGCCGCGCCTTCCCGGAGGAGATCCGCTTCTCCCCGACCCTCCGGGACTCGATTCCGCTCCTTTCCCGCTCTCGCCGATCTTCCGTGCGTCCCTCCTCACGGCAATGCGGTCCGAAAGGTGCCGCCAATGTCCGCGCGCGGGGTTTCCCGCGCGGCGGGCCCGTGCGGCACCGGGCACCCTCCCTGGGCCTACGCTGAACGTATGAGCACTCACAGCGGACGCCGTCAGGTCGCGGGCCTCCCCCACTGGGACCGGTGCGCGGTCATGGGAGTCGTGAACGTCACCCCCGACTCCTTCTCCGACGGCGGGCGCTGGTTCGACACCTCCACGGCCGTCAAGCACGGCCTCGACCTGGTCGCGCAGGGCGCCGACCTGGTGGACGTCGGCGGCGAGTCCACCCGCCCCGGCGCCACCCGCGTCGACGAGGCCGAAGAGCTCAGGCGCGTCATCCCGGTGGTCCGCGGGCTCGCCTCCGAGGGCGTCACCGTCTCCGTCGACACCATGCGCGCCTCCGTCGCCGAGCGGTCGCTCGCGGCCGGCGCCGCCCTGGTCAACGACGTCAGCGGCGGCCTCGCCGACCCGGCCATGATCGGCGTCGTCGCCGCCGCGGGCGCCCCGTTCGTCGTCATGCACTGGCGCGGCTTCCTCGAGGGCGGCAACGTCCGGGGCGTGTACGAGGACGTCGTCGCCGAGGTCGCCGACGAACTCCACGCGCGCGTGGAGGCAGTCCTGGAAGGCGGCATCGCCGCCGACCGCGTGATCGTCGACCCCGGTCTCGGCTTCTCCAAGGACGCCGAGCACGACCTCGCGCTGCTCGCCCGCCTCGACCGTCTGCTGGGCCTCGGCCACCCCCTGCTCGTCGCCGCGTCCCGCAAGCGGTTCCTCGGCCGGGTGCTGGCGGGCCCCGACGCCCCGCCCCCGCCCGCCCGCGAACGCGACGCGGCCACCGCCGCCGTCTCCGCGCTGTCGGCCCGGGCCGGCGCCTGGGCGGTGCGCGTGCACGAGGTCCGGGCCAGCGCCGACGCCGTACGGGTGGTCCACGCGATACAGGAAGCGCGCCCCGACGACGACCCCACATCCCCCGAGCACGGTGCGGAAGGAGCCCGGTGACCGCACCCCACACCGACGTCGAGCAGGTCGAGGCCGCCAACACCGCCTTCTACGAGGCGCTGGAGCGGGGTGACTTCGAGGAGGTCGCCTCGGCCTGGCTCACCCCTGCCGACCTCGGCGTCGACGAGGAGTACCACGACCCCGCCGACGCGGGCGTCGTCTCCTGCGTGCACCCCGGCTGGCCGGCGCTCACCGGGCGCGGCGAGGTGCTCCGCTCGTACGCGCTGATCATGGCGAACACCGACTACATCCAGTTCTTCCTCACCGACGTGCACGTCTCCGTCACCGGGGACACGGCCGTGGTGACCTGCACGGAGAACATCCTCAGCGGAGGGCCCGCCCCCGCGGAGGGCGAGGAGCTGGGGCCGCTGGTCGGGCAGCTCGTCGTCGCCACCAACGTGTACCGGCGCACCCCGTCCGGCTGGAAGCTCTGGTCGCACCACGCCTCCCCGGTCCTCGCCGAGGAGGACGACGACGAGGACGACGACACCCCGACCCCGCCCTGACCCGCACGTGGCGGAACTCACCCGACCCGGGGCCTCCGCCCCTTCCGGCCCGTGAGCATGCCGTTCACCCTGGGCAGACGGACCGAAGAGCCCGAGGAACCCGTCCGGCGGCCGCGACCCCGGACCGCGGGGGCCGACGCCCGCCGCGGGTAGATTCGAGGACGGGCCGGTGTGCCGTCCGCACGGGGCACCGACCGGCCGGACCGACGACAGCAGGAGTGATTCGCGTGGATCGTGTCGCGCTGAGCGGCCTGAGGGCCCGCGGGCACCACGGTGTGTTCCCGAAGGAGCGCGAGGAGGGCCAGACCTTCCTCGTGGACCTCGTCCTCGGCCTGGACACCCGCCCGGCCGCCGCCGACGACGACCTGACGAAGACCGTGCACTACGGCATCGTGGCCGAGGAGGTGGTGGCCGTCGTGGAGGGCGAGCCCCTCAACCTCATCGAGACCCTCGCCGAGCGCATCGCCCAGGTCTGCCTGAAGCACGACGTCGTGCAGGAGGTCGAGGTGCGCGTCCACAAGCCGGACGCGCCGATCACCGTGCCCTTCGACGACGTGACCGTCACCATCATCCGGAGCCGCGCATGACCAGGCCGACCACCACGGGCCACACCGACCCGACCGTCCAGCCCGTCCCCGCCTCCGTGGTCGAGCAGGTGGACGCCGCCGACACCACCCTCCAGAACCCGAAACGGGCCGTGGTGTCCCTCGGCGCCAACCTGGGCAACCGTCTGGAGACCCTCCAGGGGGCCGTGGACGCCCTGGAGGACACCCCGGGCATCCGGGTCAAGGCGGTCTCCCCCGTGTACGAGACGGAGCCGTGGGGCGTCGAGCCCGGCAGCCAGCCGTCCTACTTCAACGCGGTCGTCGTCCTGAGGACGACCCTGCCGCCGTCCTCCCTGCTGGAGCGCGCCCAGGCCGTCGAGGAGGCCTTCCACCGCGTGCGGGACGAGCGCTGGGGCCCGCGCACCCTGGACGTCGACATCGTCGCCTACGCCGACCTCCGCTCCGACGACCCGCAGCTCACCCTGCCGCACCCGCGCGCCCACGAGCGCGCCTTCGTGCTCGCCCCCTGGCTGGACGCCGACCCCGCCGCCGAGCTCCCCGGACACGGTCCGGTGGCCGAACTGCTGGACGCGGTCACCCGGGACGGGGTCACGCCGCGCGCCGACCTGGAACTCCGGCTGCCCGAGTAGCCGTTAAGGTCGAGGACGGCCACAGCCCGGGCCACCGGCCGGGGGAACGCGAAGGGACACCGTGAAAGAGCTGCGCATCAGGGTGCTGGCCGGCGTCTTCGTCGTCGCCGGTGTCCTGTCCTGGGCCGGCGCCCGCCTGTGGAACTCGCTGGGAACCCTCCCGAGCGTTCCCGTGGCCGCGCCGATCGTCCTCGCCCTGATCGCCACGGTCCTCGCGGCCACCGCGCTCTCCCTGCGCGCCCGTCTCAAGGCGCAGCGCGAGCGCCGTCCGGACGCCAAGGGAGTCGACCCGCTGCAGGCGGCCCGCGCGGTGGTCTTCGGCCAGGCCAGCGCCCTGGTGGCGGCCCTCGTCGCCGGCCTCTACGGCGGCACGTTCGTCGTGCTGCTGGGCTCCCTGGACATCCCCGCCCGCCGCGACCAGGCCATCTACGCCGGATTCTCCGTGGTGGCGGGCATCGCCGTGATAGCGGCCGCCAAGTGGCTGGAGCACGTCTGCAAGCTCCCGGACGACGAGGACGACGACGACCACCCGGGCACGGCCCCGGCGGCCTGAGACACCCGAGACGCGAGGAGGGGCACGGTCCGTCCGGACCGTGCCCCTCCTCGCGTCTGTGACCGCGGTGTCCGTGATCGCGGCTCAGCGCGCCATGATCAGGCTCATCGCCTCGTTGCGGGTCGCCGCGTCCCGCAGCTGGCCCCGCACCGCCGAGGTGATCGTCTTGGCGCCGGGCTTGCGGATGCCCCGCATCGACATGCACATGTGCTCGCACTCCACGACCACGATGACCCCGCGCGGCTCCAGGATGTCCATCAGGGAGTCCGCGATCTGCGTGGTGAGTCGTTCCTGCACCTGCGGGCGCCGCGCGTAGACGTCCACCAGGCGGGCCAGCTTGGACAGGCCGGTGATCTTCCCGTTGGTCGACGGGATGTACCCGACGTGCGCCACGCCCCGGAACGGCACCAGGTGGTGCTCGCAGGTCGAGTACACCTCGATGTCCTTGACCAGCACCATCTCGTCGTGGCCGAGGTCGAACGTCGTCGTCAGCACGTCCTCGGGCTTCTGCCACAGGCCCGCGAAGATCTCCCGGTAGGCACGGGCCACGCGCGCCGGAGTCTCCTGCAGGCCCTCACGGTCCGGGTCCTCGCCCACCGCGATCAGCAGCTCGCGCACGGCGTTCCGGGCCCGCTTCTCATCGAACTCACCGATGGGGGCTATGCCGTCCAGCGTCACGGGGTCGGTCATGGGTGCCTCGTTCCTGTGCCTGCACGCGTGACGGGCACGCGTCTCGAACTGCGGGTACGCAAAATGCCGCGTCCCCCAGGCTAGAACCAGGGGGACGCGGCATCCATTCCGGGCCCTGAGGGGCTCCGAGGGCCTCGTGTCAGCTCTCGGGGCGCTCCTCCGGGGTCCGCTCCGGCTGCGGGGCGGGGTCCGTCGTGGCGCTCTTCGTGGTGGAGATGGCCGGCGTGGCGCCGTTCGCCCCGTTCGTCAGGGCCAGCTCCTTGGGGGAGAGGACCGGCGGGCGGGTGGACGGCGTACGGCGCGAGGAGCCGGTCCAGGCGGGCCTGGGCGGGCGCTTCACGATCGGCGCGAAGATCTCGGCGATCTCCTCCTTGCCCAGCGTCTCCTTCTCCAGGAGAGCCAGAACCAGGTTGTCGAGGACGTCGCGGTTCTCGACGAGGATCTCCCACGCCTCGTTGTGCGCGGTCTCGATGAGCTTCTTGACCTCTTCGTCGACCAGCGCGGCGACCTCTTCCGAGTAGTCGCGCTGGTGAGCCATCTCACGGCCGAGGAAGGGCTCGGTGTTGTCGCCGCCGAACTTGATGGCGCCGAGCCGCTCGGTCATGCCGTACTGCGTGACCATCGCACGGGCCAGACCCGTGGCCTTCTCGATGTCGTTGGCGGCACCGGTGGTCGGGTCGTGGAAGACCAGCTCCTCCGCCGCGCGGCCGCCCAGCATGTACGCCAGCTGGTCCAGCATCTCGTTGCGCGTGGTGGAGTACTTGTCCTCGTCCGGCAGGACCATGGTGTAGCCGAGGGCGCGGCCTCTCGACAGGATGGTGATCTTGTGGACCGGGTCGGAGTTCGGTGAGGCCGCCGCGACCAGGGCGTGTCCGCCCTCGTGGTACGCGGTGATCTTCTTCTCCTTGTCGGACATGATCCGGGTCCGCTTCTGCGGGCCCGCGACGACGCGGTCGATCGCCTCGTCGAGCATCTTGTTGTCGATCAGCTTCTGGTCGCTGCGCGCGGTGAGCAGCGCGGCCTCGTTCAGCACGTTGGCCAGGTCGGCACCGGTCATGCCGGGCGTGCGGCGGGCCACGGCGCCGAGGTCGACGTCCGGGGCGACCGGCTTGCCCTTCTGGTGCACCTTGAGGATCTCGAGGCGGCCCTGCATGTCCGGGCGGTCCACCGCGATCTGGCGGTCGAAGCGGCCGGGACGCAGCAGCGCCGGGTCGAGGATGTCCGGGCGGTTCGTCGCGGCGATGAGGATCACGCCGCCCTTGACGTCGAAGCCGTCCATCTCGACGAGCAGCTGGTTCAGCGTCTGCTCGCGTTCGTCGTGACCGCCGCCGAGGCCGGCGCCGCGGTGGCGGCCGACCGCGTCGATCTCGTCGACGAAGACGATCGCCGGGGCGTTCGCCTTGGCCTGCTCGAAGAGGTCACGGACACGGGAGGCGCCGACACCGACGAACATCTCGACGAAGTCGGAACCCGAGATCGAGTAGAACGGGACGCCCGCCTCGCCCGCGACGGCACGCGCGAGCAGGGTCTTGCCGGTGCCGGGCGGGCCGTACAGCAGCACGCCCTTGGGGATCTTGGCGCCGACGGCCTGGAACTTCGCCGGCTCCTGCAGGAACTCCTTGATCTCGTGGAGCTCCTCGACGGCCTCCTCGGAGCCCGCGACGTCGGAGAACGTCGTCTTGGGAGTGTCCTTGGTGATGAGCTTCGCCTTGGACTTCCCGAAGTTCATGACACGGGAGCCGCCGCCCTGCATCTGATTCATCAGGAACAGGAAGACGACCACGATGAGGACGAAGGGAAGCAGGGACAGCAGAATGCTCACGAAGGGGTTCTGCTTCGACGGCGAAACCGTGTAGCCGTCAGGGATCTGCTTGTTCTGGAACTTGTCCTGCAGCGTGCTGGCGATGGTGACGCCCTGGTCGCCGATGTAGCTCGCCTGGATCTTCGAGCTGTCCTCGACCTTCTGGCCGTCCTTGAGCTGGACCTTGATGGTCTGCTCGTCGCCGGTGGTCAGCTTGGCCGACTCGACCTTGTTCTCATTGATCGCCTGGACGACCTGGCCCGTGTCCACCGTCTTGTAGCCGCCGGACGAGCCGACGACCTGCATCAACACGACCACGGCAAGGACGGCCAGCACGATCCACATGACCGGCCCACGGAAGTATCGCTTCACGTCCATCCATACGGAGCGGTGCCGCCCCGTCCCTCCTGCCATAGTGAGTTTGATAAAGGCTGTTCTTCGGACGGTACCCCAGCATCGGCCCCCGACGCTGCGAGGGACAGCCGCCAATGGCGTCCACGCCTGCTCCAACGCCGCGGAGCCCGCCGGGGTTCCCGATCACGTACGGCGGCCGGGGCCGCCGCGGTTCACCCGCCGTAGACGTGGGGCGCGAGCGTCCCGACGAACGGCAGGTTGCGGTACTTCTCGGCGTAGTCGAGGCCGTAGCCCACGACGAACTCGTTGGGGATGTCGAAACCCACCCATTCGACGTCGATGGCGACCTTCGCGGCCTCGGGCTTGCGCAGCAGCGTGCACACCTTGAGGGAGGCGGGCTCGCGCGAGCCGAGGTTCGAGATCAGCCACGACAGCGTCAGGCCGGAGTCGATGATGTCCTCGACGATCAGGACGTGGCGGCCCTTGATGTCCGTGTCGAGGTCCTTGAGGATCCGCACCACGCCCGAGGACTGCGTGCCCGCCCCGTACGAGGACACGGCCATCCAGTCCATCGTGACGGGGGTGGACAGCGCCCTGGCGAGGTCGGCCATCACCATCACCGCGCCCTTGAGCACGCCGACGATCAGCAGGTCCTTGCCCGCGTACTCCGCGTCGATCTTCGCCGCCAGCTCCGTCAGCTTGGCGTCGATCTCTTCTTTGGTGATGAGCACCTTCTCGAGGTCGGCACCCATGTCGTTCGCGTCCACCCGCATCACTTTCGGTCGTCCCACCGGCCGGTCCGGTCCGCCCCGCGACCTGAGGCGGTCGGTGGGGTCCGGATTCAGCCCTGCCGAATCACCAGTCTGCCACCCTGCCGGCGGGCGACGACCCGGCCGGGGAGATTGATGGCCCCCTGACCGCGCCAGCCGGTGATCAGCCGGTCGACCTCCTCGATGTGGCGGGCGAACAGCGAACCGGCCGGTGCGCCGGCGTCGATGGCGGCCCGGCGCAGCACGCGGCGGCGCACGGCGGGCGGCAGGTCGTGCAGCGCGGCGCACTCCAGGCGGCCGTCGTCGTCGCGGACGCCGGCCGCGGCCTTCCCGGCCCAGGCGTCGAGGGCGTCGGCGTCGTCACGGGAGAGCTGGGCCGTACGGGCGAGGGCCTCGACGACGCCCTTGCCGAGGGCCTTCTCCAGGGCGGGCAGGCCCTCGTGGCGCAGCCGGGAGCGGGTGTAGGCGGGGTCGGTGTTGTGCGGGTCGTCCCAGACGGGCAGGGACTGGACCATGCAGGCCTTGCGGGCGGTCTGGCGGTCGAGCTGGAGGAAGGGGCGCCGGTAACGGCCGTCGGCCCCCGAGACCGCGGCCATGCCGGACAGGGAGCGGATGCCGGAGCCGCGGGCGAGGCCGAGCAGCACCGTCTCGGCCTGGTCGTCGCGGGTGTGGCCGAGCAGGACGGCGGCGGCGCGGTGGCGCTCGACGGCGGCGTCGAGGGCGGCGTAGCGGGCGTCCCGGGCGGCGGCCTCGGGGCCTCCGTCGCGGCCGACGGTGACGGCGACCGACTCGACGGGGTCCAGGCCGAGTTCGCGCAGCCGGGAGGCGACCTCGACGGCGCGCGGGCCGGAGCCCGGCTGGAGGCCGTGGTCGACGGTGACGCCGCCGGCGCGCAGACCGGCGCGGGGGGCTTCGAAGGCGAGGGCGGAGGCGAGCGCCATGGAGTCGGCGCCGCCGGAGCAGGCCACGAGCACGAGCGGGGAGGAGGACCGCTCGTCGGGCGTGAGGCGGCCGGGCGTCCGGCCGTGTTCGGCGAGGATGTCGTTCAGGACGCGGCGGACCGCCAGGCGTATCGCCGCGACCGCAGGATGGGGACCCATGTCCGGTTCCCTTCTGATGATGTCCGGGGGGTTGGGCCCGGGAGTCGGTCACGCAGAGTGTGTAGATGGTGACAGAACCGGGCCGTTCCCCGAGCATTGCACGCCTGCCCCATGCCTACGGTCCCTCGGACGGGTGATTGGCGGGGCGTCCGTCTGCCACCGCCCGGACGCCCGCGCGACAGGGGCTCGGCGCCTATGCCTCCGGTTTGCGGTGCACCCGCGTGATCCAGTCCGCCGGTTTGCCGATCTCCGCCTTGGTGGGGAGGGTGTTCGGCGACGTCCACACCCGGTTGAAGCCCTCCATGCCGACCTCGTCGACGACCGCGCGGACGAAGCGCTCGCCGTCGCGGTACTGCCGGAGCTTGGCGTCCAGGCCGAGCAGCTTGCGCAGCGCCATGTCCAGGCGGGAGGCGCCCTTGGCGCGGCGCTGCTGGAACTTCTCGCGGATCTCCGCGACGCTCGGCACGACCTCGGGGCCCACGCCGTCCATGACGTAGTCGGCGTGGCCCTCCAGCAGCGACATCACGGCGGTGAGCCGGCCGAGGATCTCCCGCTGGGCGGGGGTCTGCACGATCTCCACCAGGGAGCGCCCCTCGTCGCCCTCCTCGCCCTCGGGACGCCCGCCGACCAGGGACTGCGCGGCCTCGCGCACCCGCTCCAGCACGGTCGTCGGGTCGACGTCGGTCTCGGCCAGGAACGCCTGGATCTCGCCCTCGAGGTGGTCCCGCAGCCAGGGCACGGCCGTGAACTGGGTGCGGTGCGTCTCCTCGTGGAGCGTCACCCACAGCCGGAAGTCGTGCGGTTCCACGTCGAGTTCGCGCTCCACGTGGACGATGTTGGGGGCGACCAGCAGCAGCCGTCCGCCGCCGTTGGCGCCGGCCGGGAGGTCCCGGGTGGCGGGGGCGAACGTCTCGTACTGGCCGAGGACGCGGGAGGCCAGGAACGACAGCAGCATCCCCAGCTCCACGCCGGTGACCTTGCCGCCGACGGCCCCCATCATCACGTTGCCGGGGCTCGTGCCGCGTCGTTCCTGCATCTTGTCGAGCAGGGGTTTGAGCAGTTCGCGGAAGCCGGCGACGTTGGCCCGCACCCAGCCGGGGCGGTCCACCACGAGGAGGGGCGTGTCATGGGTCTCGGGCGTGCCGAGGTTCGTGAAGCCGCGGACGTGTTCCTCCGCGGACCGCGCGTGGCGGCGGAGCTCCGCGACGACGGCGCGGGCCTCGTCCCGGCTCACGTCGGGGCCCGGCCGCATGAGCCTGGTCGCGGTCGCGACCGCGAGGTTCCAGTCGACCATGCCGGATGAGGCAGCACCACCGATGCTCGTCATGTGTCAACGGTACGTGAGGGGTGGGGAAACGGGCAGATCCTCACAGCCTGCGGCTGTACGGCGCCCTGACAGGGGCGCGGGGGCTTCGCGCTCACGCGCGCGGGGGACTGCGCCCTCAGGGGCGCGGGGAAGTGCGCCCTCAGGGGCGCGGGGAACTGCGCGAACGGGGGTCCGGGGGCGGAGCCCCCGAAGACGGGGGGCAGGACGCCGCACGTCCAGGTGTGCCGGTGCAGCCGCACGCTGCAGAGGTGAGGGAGACTCCCCCGCCCATTTCGGGGGCTTCGCCCCCGGACCCCCTTCGCGCAGTTCCCCGCGCCC
This sequence comes from Streptomyces althioticus, assembly GCA_014649355.1. Classification (GTDB taxonomy): domain Bacteria; phylum Actinomycetota; class Actinomycetes; order Streptomycetales; family Streptomycetaceae; genus Streptomyces; species Streptomyces althioticus. The sequence continues at coordinate 607,373 of BMSW01000001.1, read as the reverse complement.
CTGTGGGGCGTCTTCGTCCACGCCCCTCACAGGGCACCGCCAAGCCCCGCACAAGACGCCGCCCGCGCCCCGGGAGGGGCGTTGCTGTCACGCAGCCCGGAGGGGTGCGGCCTCCCCACGCCCACGGAGGGCGTCGTCGTACCGCGTCCCGGAAGTCCCCTACCGCGTCCGGCAACCGCACGTCGCCAAGGCTGTCGCGGCCTTGTCCAAGGTGGACTGGGCCGCCTCCGCCCCCGCCGTGTCGTTCGCGAGGAACGCGAACGCCAGCAGGCGGCCGTCGCGGTCCACGACCGTGCCGGCGAGCGTGTTGACTCCCGTCAGCGTGCCGGTCTTGGCGCGGACCAGGCCCGCCGCCCCGTCCGCGTAGCGGCCGGACAGCGTGCCGGTGAAGCCGGCGACGGGGAGGCCCGTGAGGGCGGAGCGCAGTTCCGGGTGGGCGGGGTCGCCCGCCTTGACGAGGAGGGCGGTCAGCAGGTCCGCCGTGAGCCGCCCGCCCCGGTCCAGTCCGCTGCCGTCCTTGATCACGACGCCCTTCACGGGCAGCTTCAGCGCCTTCAGACGGGCGGTGACCGCCGCCCCCGCGCCGGCGAAGTCGGCCCGCTTGCCGGTGGCCACGGCGGTGTGCCGGGCGAGCGCCTCGGCGATGTCGTTGTCGCTGTTGGTCAGCATGCGCTCGACGAGCGAGGAGAGCGGCGGCGAGGAGACCGCCGCCAGGGTGGTGGCGCGCGTGGTCGACTTCGACGGACCGGGCGGCGTGGCCGTGATCCCGTGCTCCTTCAGCAGGTCGCCGAACGTCCGGGCGGCCTCCGCCGCGGGGTCGGCGACACGCTTGACGGGTCCGCTGGAGGAGTCGTCGGTGCGGCCCTCGTCGGCCATCAGGGGGGTGACGGCGGCGAGGTTCTCGTTGCCCCGCCCGATCGGGTGGGCCGTGTCGCCCTTGTAGAGGGTCGTGTCGTACGACAGCGTCACCTTGCGCACGCCCCGCTTGGCGAGGGCGGCCGCCGTGCGGGCGGCCAGGTCGCGCAGGCTCGCGGCCCCCTTGGCGTTCTTGCGGGCGGTGAGCGTGGGATCGCCGCCGCCGACCAGCACGACCTCCTCGGTGTCGGGCTCGTAGACCGTACGGGTGGTGAGCCGGTGGTCGGGGCCCAGCGCGGACAGCGCGGCGACCGCGGTGGCGATCTTCGTGGTGGAGGCGGGGGTGAGCGCGTTCCCGGAGTCCGCGCCGTAGAGGCGGCGGCCGGTCGCCGCGTCCACCACGGCGGCGGAGCGGCGGCCCAGCACCGGGTCCTTCAGCAGCGGGTCGAGGACGGCGGCGAGGGCCTTCCCGGCGGGCGCCGAACGGGCGGCGGTGGCGGTGCCGCCGAGGCCTGTGAGCACGGACGGGGCGGGCGGGGCGGCCTGCGGTCCGCGCGGCGGGGTGCCGGCGCGCGCCCGGGATCCGTCGTGATCTGTGCCACGCGAGGCTTCCAGGGCCACGGCCCGGTGCCGCTCGGCCGTACGCTGACCCGAGGAGTCCCAGGGGCCGGCGGCGGTCGCCACTCCCGCGGCCAGCGCCAGACCGGCGGTGGCGGCGGTCGCGGTGTACCAGCCGGTTCCGGGCCGGGCGACCCGTGGGGCCTGCGGCGATCCCGGCCGGCGTCCCCTGGTGAACCACGGCCCGGTGGCCGCGGCGACCCGCGCCAGACGCGGTCGTACGGCGTCCGCGATCCGCACGACGTGCGGTCCCGCGGCCCGCCAAGGCCTCAGCTCTGGCACGACCACCAGCCCCTTTCGCGATCACACACCTGCGTGAGGGACACTTAACCACCAGAACGATGTGCTGATCATGGAGGAGCGTCCGGTGGAGTTCGACGTCACGATCGAGATCCCGAAGGGTTCGCGGAACAAGTACGAGGTGGACCACGAGACGGGTCGGATCCGCCTGGACCGTCGGCTCTTCACCTCGACCGCCTACCCGACCGACTACGGCTTCGTCGAGAACACCCTCGGCGAGGACGGCGACCCGCTGGACGCGCTGGTCATCCTGGACGAGCCGACGTTCCCGGGCTGCCTGATCCGCTGCCGCGCCATCGGCATGTTCCGCATGACGGACGAGGCCGGCGGCGACGACAAGCTGCTGTGCGTCCCGTCGACGGACCCGCGCGTGGAGCACCTGCGCGACATCCACCACGTGTCGGAGTTCGACCGCCTGGAGATCCAGCACTTCTTCGAGGTCTACAAGGACCTGGAGCCGGGCAAGTCCGTCGAGGGCGCCGACTGGGTCGGCCGGGTGGACGCCGAGGCGGAGATCGAGCGGTCCTACAAGCGCTTCAAGGACCAGGGCGGCCACTGAGCCCCCGCACCACGGGACGTGACGACGGGCCGCACGCCGACGCGTGCGGCCCGTCGTCGCGCTGCGTGCGCATACTGGCGGGGCAGAGGGCACACTGAAGGACGGTGTCGTCAGCAGGGAGAGAAAGGCACGTGACGGACGCGGAGGACCGCAAGCCGCAGTCGGACGAAGCGAGGAACGCCTTCGTACCCCCTTCCGGTCTCGCGGCGACCGCCGACAACGAGTCGTCGACGACGTCCGAGTTCGCCCTGCCGGACGGGCTGGCCGTGCAGAAGCCCGGACAGGAGTCCGAGACCACCTCGGAATTCGCCCTTCCGGACGGTCTGGACGTCGCCCCGCCCCCGCAGCCCGAGCCGGAGGGCTCGGCGTTCAGCACGCCGAGGACGTACAGCGCCCGGCATGCCACGTTCACCCCGCCGGCCGGCGTCCCGCTGGTCCGGCTGACCAAGGACGTGCCCTGGCAGGACCGGATGCGCACGATGCTGCGCATGCCGGTGACCGAGCGCCCCGCCCCGGAGCCGGTGCAGCGGCACGACGACTCCGGCCCGGCCGTGCCGCGCGTGCTCGACCTGAGCCTGCGTATCGGGGAGCTGCTGCTGGCCGGCGGCGAGGGCGCCGAGGACGTGGAGGCGGCGATGTTCGCCGTGTGCCGCTCCTACGGCCTGGACCGCTGCGAGCCCAACGTCACGTTCACCCTGCTCGCCGTCTCCTACCAGCCGTCCCTGGTCGACGACCCGGTGACGGCCTCCCGCACGGTGCGCCGCCGCAGCCCCGACTACACCCGGCTGGCGGCCGTCTACCAGCTGGTGGACGACCTCAGCGACGACGAGACCCAGGTGTCCCTGGAGGAGGCGTACCGGCGGCTGGCGGAGATGCGCCGTAACCGGCACCCCTATCCGGGCTGGGCGCTGACGGCCGCGAGCGGGCTGCTCGCCGGATCCGCCTCGGTGCTGGTCGGCGGTGGTCTGCTGGTGTTCGTCGCGGCGGCGGTCGGCGCCATGCTCGGCGACCGGCTGGCCTGGCTGTGCGCCGGGCGCGGGCTGCCGGAGTTCTACCAGTTCACGGTGGCCGCGACGCCGCCGGCCGCGATCGGGGTGGCGCTGACCCTGGCGCACGCGGACGTGAAGGCGTCCGCGGTGATCACCGGTGGGCTGTTCGCGCTGCTGCCCGGACGGGCACTGGTGGCGGGCGTGCAGGACGGTCTGACCGGCTTCTACATCACGGCGTCGGCGCGTCTGCTGGAGGTGCTGTACTTCTTCGTCGGCATCGTGATCGGCGTGCTGACGGTGCTGTACTTCGGCGTGCAGCTGGGCGCCAATCTGGTGCCGGACGCGGCGCTCGGCGGGTCGGACCCGCAGCCGGTGCTCCAGATCGCCGCGTCCCTGGGCCTGTCGCTCGCCTTCGCGGTGCTGCTCCAGCAGGAGCGGTCCACCGTGCTGATGGTGACGCTGAACGGCGGGGTCGCCTGGGTGGTGTACGGGGCGATGCACGACGCGGGTGACATCTCGCCGGTGGCGTCGACGGCGGTGGCGGCCGGTGTGGTCGGCCTGTTCGGGCAGCTGCTGGCCCGCTACCGGTTCGCGTCGGCGCTGCCGTACACGACGGCCGCGATCGGGCCGCTGCTGCCCGGTTCGGCCACGTACTTCGGTCTGCTGGGCATCGCGCAGAACGAGGTCGACTCGGGTCTGACGTCGCTCACCAAGGCGGTGGCGCTGGCGATGGCCATCGCGATCGGGGTGAACCTCGGTTCGGAGATCTCCCGGCTGTTCCTGCGGATCGGCTCGGCGGAGAAGCGACGGGCGGCGAAGCGGACGCGGGGTTTCTGACCCGCGCACCGCCCGCCGCCCGGCAGGGATTGCTCAGTAGCCGCCGTTGTACGGCTGCTGCTGGTTGTACTGCTGCTGGTCGTTGCCGTACGGCTGCCGGCGGGGCTGCTGCTGCGGGTATCCGTTCGGATTGCCGTTCGGGTGGCCGCCGTAGGGCTGGTGGGGCTGCTGCTGCGGGTAGCCGCCCTGGCCGCCGTACTGCTGCGGGCGGGGCTGCTGGGGCGCGGCGGCCGGGGTGATGCGGCGCAGCTGGGTGGTGGCGTCGTCCATGACCTGCGGCTGCGGGTGCTGCTGCGCGGCCGGGGCCTCGGCGGCGGCGCGCTTCTTCTTGCCGCGCTCCCGCAGGTACTCGACGAGGATCGGCACCACGGAGACGAAGACGATCAGGACGAGGATCGCCTCGACGTTCTCCTTGATGAAGGAGATCTGGCCTAGCCAGTAACCGGCGAGGGTGACGCCCGTGCCCCAGGCGATGCCGCCGATGACGTTGTACGTGAGGAACGTGCGGTACTTCATCCGGCCGGCGCCGGCCACGATGGGCGCGAAGGTCCGCACGATGGGCACGAAGCGGGCCAGGACGATCGCCTTGGGCCCGTACTTCTCCATGAACTCGTGGGCCTTCTCCAGGTTCTCCTGCTTGAAGAGCTTGGAGTTGGGCCGGCTGAACAGGCGGGGCCCGAAGAACTTCCCGATCATGTAGCCGACCTGGTCGCCGATCACGGCGGCGAGCACGATCAACGTGCAGACCAGCCACAGCGGCTGGCTGATGTAGGTGCCCTCGGCCACGAACAGGCCCGCCGTGAACAGCAGGGAGTCGCCGGGCAGGAACGCGAAGAGTCCGGATTCCGCGAAGACGATCAGCAGGATGCCGGGGAGGCTGAAGGTCTCGATGAGGTAGTCCGGGCTCAGCCACTCGGGGCCGAGCGCAAGCGTGGTCACGGGGATGTGGCTCCTGCAGCTGGGGGTCAAGGGCGGGGCTGGCTGCCCAAATTATGAACGCAGCCGTAGAAGCCCAGGTTCCGCGGGGGTACCCAGGATGCACTGTGCCCCGCCCCGTGGAAAGCCGCGAGCCGGCGCCGTGGGGCGGTCACCGCTGGTCGTGGCCCGGTGCGGCCGGGCCACGACCGTCAGGCGGTGTGCCGTACGGCGTTGGCGAGGATCGCGTCCCGCATGTACGCGGCCAGTCCCGGCTTCGCCTGGTCGATGTTGCGGGTGAACCGCTCGTCGTCGACGTACATCTCGCCCAGGCAGGTGTGCATCTCGTACCCGCAGTCGTAGTGGTTGCGGGAGATGCCCCGCCGGTGGTCCTCGGCGGCGTCCATCGCCGCCTCGGAGTCCGCCGGCTCGCCCGCCTCCATCAGGGCGACGAAGCGCCGGGTCAGTTCGTCGGCCTCGTCCTGGATCCGCTGCCAGTCCTCCTTGGTGTAGGAGGCGGTCCGCTCCCGCGACTGGCGGTAGGCGTCGGTGTCGCCCCAGCGCTCCTGGACCTCCTCCTGGTACTGGTCGGGGTCGAAGTCGCCGAAGACCTCGAACTTCTCCTCGGGCGTCAGGTTGATTCCCATCGTGCGTGCCTCCATGGCCTGTTCCACGGCCGCCGCCATCTTCTGCAGCCTCTCGATCCGGGCGGTCAGCAGCTCGTGCTGGCGGCGCAGATGCGCGCGCGGGTCCGCGTCCGGGTCGTCGAGCAGCGCGGCGACCTCCTCCAGCGGGAAGCCGAGCTCGCGGTAGAACAGGATCTGCTGCAGCCGGTCGAGGTCGGCGTCGCCGTACCGCCGGTGCCCCGCGTGGCTGCGCCCGCTCGGCACGAGCAGGCCGATGGCGTCGTAGTGGTGCAGGGTGCGCACCGTGACGCCGGCGAACCCGGCCACCTGTCCCACGGACCAGCTCATGTCCGCTCCCTTCCCTTGCGCGCTCCAGGCTGGGGCCTCACGCCACGTGAGGTGCAAGCGGGTTACCGGTTTATCCCTTTCGCTCCCTTTATCGTGTGCGCGTGGCCCAGGACAGCACGCAGCCGGCGCCCGGCACCGCCCCGGCGGCCTCGGCACGCGCCCTCCTGCCGACCATCGTGCCCGCGCTGCTGGTCGGCGTGGTGACGAGCCTGGTCCTGCTGGGGGTGAGCGCGGCCGCCGAGGAGCTGCAGCACGCCCTCTGGCAGTACCTGCCGGACGCGCTCGGCGTGGGGCGTTACTCCGTGGCGTGGATGTTCGCCGTGCTGACCGCCACCGGGGCCGCCGTCGGGCTGGTGGTGTGGAAGGTCCCCGGGCACGCGGGCCCCGACCCGGCGACCACCGGCCTGGAGGCGCCGGTGCTGCCCCTCGCGGTGCTGCCCGGACTGGTGCTGGTGACCGCGCTGGTCCTGGCGGGCGGGCCGAGTCTGGGACCGGAGAACCCGATCATCGCCGTGAACGTCTCGCTGGCGGTCTGGTTCGGCGCCCGCGTCCTCCCGAGGACGGCCCGGCGGGGCTGGGTGGCCCTCGCGGAGGCGGGAACCATCGGCGCGCTGTTCGGCACGCCGGTCGCCGCCGCGCTGGTGATCTCCGAGGCGCTGGCCGGGCAGCGCGTCAAGGGACAGCTGTGGGACAGCCTGTTCGCACCGCTGGCCGCCGCCGGGGCCGGGGCGCTGACCACCACGCTCGTGTCGGAGCCGAGCTTCGACCTGCATCTGCCGCCGTTCGAGGGGCCCGGCTGGGCCGATCTGCTGGCGTCGCTCGTGGTGGCCTCTGCGGGCGCGCTGCTCGGCATGTGCGCCGTGTACGCCTTCCCGTACGTGCACGGCGCGTTCCGGCGGCTGCGGCACCCGATGCTGATGCTTCCGGTCGGCGGGGTGGTCCTGGGCGCGCTCGCGGCCCTGGGCGGGCACCTCACGCTGTTCAAGGGGCTCGACGAGATCGCCGAGCTGGCCGCCGACCCCGACGGCTGGACGGCGGGCGAGTTCGCCGTGATGACGGTGGTGAAGCTGGCCGCGCTGCTGGTCGCCGCGTCCTGCGGCTTCCGCGGCGGACGGATCTTCCCTTCGGTGTTCGTCGGGACGGCGCTCGGCCTGTGCGCGCACGCCCTGGTGCCCGGGGTGCACCCGGCGGTCGGGGTGTCGGCGGCCGTCCTGGGCGTGCTGCTGGCCGTCACCCGGCAGGGCTGGGTGAGCCTGTTCGTCGCGGCCGTCCTGGTCGCCTCCCCCGGCATGCTCACCCTGCTCTGCCTCGCCTCCCTCCCCGCCTGGCTGCTCGTCACCGGCCGCCCGCACATGCAGATGCGGCCGGACGGGACGGCCGTCAGGTGACCCCGCTCCCCCGGCGGTCCGCCCCGGGCCGCCCGACCCCTACGGAGGACCCATGCCGCTGCACCCCGGCCGGCCGGCCGGTGAGCGCCCGATGTCCGTCAACCCCTTCCTGGGGCCCGCGAACCCGGTCGGGGGGATGACCCAGGCGCCGCCCAGGCACCGGCTGCCGGACGGCCCCATGGCCCCGTCGACGGCGTACCAGCTGGTGCACGACGAGCTGATGCTGGACGGCAACGCCCGGCTGAACCTGGCCACCTTCGTCACCACCTGGATGGAGCCCGAGGCCGGGGTGCTGATGATGGAGTGCCGCGACAAGAACATGATCGACAAGGACGAGTACCCGCGCACCGCCGAACTGGAGCGGCGGTGCGTGGCGATGCTCGCCGACCTGTGGCACGCGCCCGACCCGTCGAAGGCGGTGGGCTGTTCGACCACCGGTTCCAGCGAGGCGTGCATGCTGGCCGGGCTGGCCATGAAGCGGCGCTGGGCGCTGCGCAACGCCGGCCGCTACCCCTCGCGGGAGGCCCGCCCGAACCTGGTGATGGGCATCAACGTCCAGGTGTGCTGGGACAAGTTCTGCACCTTCTTCGAGGTGGAGCCCCGTCAGGTGCCGATGGAGGGCGACCGTTTCCACCTCGACCCGGCGGCGGCCGCGGAGCTGTGCGACGAGAACACCATCGGCGTCGTCGGCATCCTCGGCTCCACCTTCGACGGGTCCTACGAGCCGGTCGCCGAGCTGTGCGCGGCCCTGGACGACCTCCAGGAGCGCACGGGCCTGGACGTCCCGGTGCACGTCGACGGGGCGTCGGGGGCGATGGTCGCGCCGTTCCTCGACGAGGACCTGGTGTGGGACTTCCGGCTGGACCGGGTGGCGTCGGTCAACACCTCCGGGCACAAGTACGGCCTGGTGTACCCGGGGGTGGGCTGGGTGCTGTGGCGGGACGCGGCGGCGCTGCCCGAGGAGCTGGTGTTCCGGGTGAACTACCTGGGCGGCGACATGCCGACCTTCGCGCTGAACTTCTCCCGGCCGGGCGCCCAGGTGGTGGCGCAGTACTACTCCTTCCTGCGGCTGGGCCGGGACGGCTACCGCGCGGTGCAGCAGGCCGCGCGGGACGTGGCCACGGGACTGTCCGCGCGGATCGAGGCGCTCGGCGACTTCCGGCTGCTCACCCGGGGCGACGAGCTGCCGGTGTTCGCCTTCACCACGGCGCCGGACGTGACGGCGTTCGACGTGTTCGACGTGGCGCGGCGGCTGCGGGAGACCGGCTGGCTGGTGCCCGCCTACACCTTCCCGGCGAACCGTCAGGACCTCGCGGTGCTGCGGGTGGTGTGCCGCAACGGCTTCTCCGAGGACCTCGCCGACCTGTTCGCCGAGGACCTCACCCGGCTGCTGCCGGACCTGCGGAGCCAGTCACACCCCCTCACGCGGGACAGGAACGCGGCGACCGGCTTCCATCACTGAGCCGGGTGGTCCGGCTCCCGTGTGGACGGGAGCCGGACCACGGGCGCCCTACCTGCTGAGGCGGGCGAACCGCCGTACCGCCAGCGGGAAGAACACCGCGAGCAGCGCCAGGGGCCACAGGACCGCGGCCCCCGCGTGCCCGGACTCGGCGCCGGGCACGCCGAACAGGTCCCGTACGGCGGCGGCCGTGTGGGAGATCGGGTTCCACCGCGCGACCGTGGCGAGCCAGCCGGGCATGGACTCGGGGACGGCGAAGACGGTGGACAGGAAGCCGAACGGCCAGACCAGGATCTGCACCGCCTGCACCATCTCGGGCTTGCCCGCCACCAGCGCCAGGTGGATGCCGATCCACAGCATCGCGAACCGGAGCAGCAGGAGCAGTCCCACCGCGCCCAGGAACGCGCCCGGGCCCGCGTCCGTGCGCCAGCCGAGCGCGGCGGCCACGCCGAGCAGCACCACCAGGCCGAGCACCGACTGGAGCATGTCGGCGGCGGAGCGGCCCACCAGCACCGCGCCGTCGGCCATCGGCATGGACCGGAAGCGGTCGACGACCCCCTTGTTCATGTCCTGGGTGACGGCGATCATCGTGCCCTCCAGGCCGAAGGCCATGCTGAGCGCGAGCATCCCCGGCAGCAGGTAGCCGAGGTAGTCGCCGCTCACCCCGCGCCCGCCGCCGATGAGGTAGCCGAACATCAGCAGCAGCATCACCGGGAAGACCAGGTTCACCACCACCGCGGCCGGCTGCCGTCCCCAGCGGGCCAGCTCCCTGCGGGTCATGGTCCAGGAGTCGGCCAGTGCGTACGCCGTGCTGGTCATGCTGCCTCCTTCACTCGCTCGTCGCGTCCGGTGAGGTGCAGGAACACCTCGTCGAGCGTGGGCCTGCGCAGGGCGACGTCCTCGGCCTCGACGCCGGCCTCCCGCAGGGCCTGCACCACGGCGGTGAGGGCCGCCATGCGGTCGCTGACCGGCGCGCTCAGCAGCCGCCGGTCGGCGTCCACGGTGACCGCGTCCCGCGGTGCGGGCAGCAGGCCCGCCACCGTCTCCAGCTGTCCGGCGTCACGCAGCACCACGTCGATGCGGTCGCCGCCGGTGGCCGTCTTGAGCTGGTCCACCGTGCCGTCCGCGACGACCCGGCCGGAGTCCACCATCGACACCCGGTCGGCCAGCTGGTCCGCCTCCTCCAGGTACTGCGTGGTGAGCAGGACCGTCGTCCCGCCGCCGACCAGGGAGCGCACCGCGTCCCACACCTCGGCGCGGCCGCGCGGGTCGAGCCCGGTGGTCGGTTCGTCCAGGAAGAGCACCTCCGGTTCGGTGATCAGGGAGGCGGCGAGGTCGAGCCGGCGCCGCATGCCGCCGCTGTACTTCGCCACCGCTTTCGCGCCGGTGCCGGAGAGCCCGAAGCGCTCCAGCAGTTCGTCCGCCCGGGCGCGGGCCCGCCGGGCGCCCAGGTGGTGGAGGCGGCCGAACAGTTCGAGGTTCTGCCGGCCGCCGAGTTCCTCGTCGAGCGCCGCGTGCTGGCCGAGCAGGCCGATCCGCAGACGCACCTGGTACGCCTCGCGCACCACGTCGTGTCCCGCCACGACGACCCGGCCGGAGTCGGGGCGGAGCAGGGTGGACAGGACCCGGACCAGAGTGGTCTTGCCCGCGCCGTTCGGCCCGAGCACCGCGTGGACTGTCGAGCGGGCGACCGTGAGATCGAGTCCGTCGAGTGCGGCCGTACCCGATCCCCTGGCTCCCCGGTACGTCTTGCGTGCTTCCTCGACGGTGATCGCCGCGTCGGACACTGAAGCCCCCTTCATTAGTCAAACTTGACTAGCGTCGCGCACCGTATTACCCGCCACCCTCACTCGTCAAACTTGATTACTCGGCATCCCCGGGATGCGGCTGCCGCGTCGCGTACGGGTTCTCCTCGCCCTCGGCGAGCACACCGACGAACGGCTCGCCCTCGCCGGCGAAGGTGTAGGCGCCGCCCCGGATACGCGCCACGAGCCCGCGCGTCCACGCGGCCCCGGTGTCCGCCGAGTGGACCCAGAAGTCCATGATCTCGCCGATGTGCCCCAGCTCACCGGGCCCGTTCTCCGGGACGTAGTACTCCGTGACCGCCTTGCGCCACTCCTCGATGGACGCCAGCCGGCGCTCCAGCAGGGCCAGGGCCTCCTCCCGCTCCAGGTCGACCATCAGGCCGAGCCCGGCCGAGAGCACGTCCGGCTTCTGGTCGTAGGAGGTCAGCGCCTCGCGCAGCAGCCGGAAGTACTCCTCCGTGCCCTGCTCGGTGACCTCGTACTCGGTGCGCGGCGGGCCGCCGGCCGTGGAGGGAGCGGTCTCGTGCGCGACGAGCAGCCCCTGCTTGGCCATCTGCTTCAGCGCGTGGTAGATCGAGCCGGGCTTGGCGTTGGACCACTCGTGCGCGCCCCAGTACTCCAGGTCGTTGCGCACCTGGTAGCCGTGGGCCCGCCCGTGCTGGCGCACCGCGCCGAGCACGAGAAGACGGATCACTGACATGCGGACCAGCGTAGGCCGCGCCCGGCGGGCACCGGGAGCGGCCCGGAGGGACGGGCGGGCCGGATCAGAACGGGAAGCCGCTGCGGCCGTGCTGCACCGAGATCCACTTGGTGCTGGTGAAGGCGTCCAGCATGGTGTCGCCGTTCAGCCGGCCCACGCCCGAGTGCTTCTCGCCGCCGAAGGGGACGATCGGCTCGTCGTGCACGGTGCCGTCGTTGACGTGGAACATCCCGGTGTCGATCCGCTTCGCGAACCGCACGCCCCGCTCGACGTCCCCGGTGTGCACGGCGCCGCTGAGCCCGTAGGGGGTGTCGTTCACCAGGCGCACCGCCTCCTCCTCGCCGTCGAACGGGACGAGGAACGCGACCGGGCCGAACACCTCCTGCCGCAGCAGGGCGGAGTCGGCCGGCAGCCCGGTGACGACGGACGGCTCGACCAGGTTGTCGCTGCGTCCGCCGTGCACCAGGGCGGTGGCGCCCTCGGCGAGGGCCTGCTCGACGACGCCGGTGAGGGCGTCCGCCTGCCGGGAGTTGATCACCGGGCCGATGACGGTCTCCGGGTCGCGGGGGTCGCCGGCCTTCAGCGTGCGCACCTTGGCGACGAACTTCTCGGTGAACTCGTCGGCCACGGCCCGGTCGACCAGGATGCGGTTGGCGGCCATGCAGACCTGGCCCTGGTGGACGTACCGGCTGAACACGGCCGCGTCCACGGCGTAGTCCACGTCGGCGTCGTCCAGGACCACCAGCGCGCTGTTGCCGCCCAGCTCCAGCACCGCGCGCTTGAAGAGGGAGGCGCAGACGGTCGCGACGTGCCGGCCGACCTCGTCGGAGCCGGTGAAGGAGATGACCTTCGGTATCGGGTGCTCCAGGAAGGCGTCGCCTATCTCCGCGATGTCGGTGATCACGACGTTGAGCAGCCCGGGGGGCAGTCCCGCGTCCTCGAAGATCTTCGCGACCAGGGAGCCGCCGACGACCGGGGTGTTCTGGTGCGGCTTGAGCACCACGCCGTTGCCCAGCGCGAGCGCGGGGGCGACGGACTTCAGCGACAGCAGGAAGGGGAAGTTGAACGGGCTGATCACGCCGACCACGCCGACCGGCTCGCGGTAGACGCGGTTCTCCTTGCCGTCCACCGGCGAGGGGAGGATCCGGCCCTCGGGGGCGAGCGCCAGGTGCACCGACTCGCGCAGGAACTCCTTGGCGAGGTGCAGCTCGAAGGCGGCCTTGAGGCGGGTCCCGCCCAGCTCGGCGACGATCGCCCCGGCGATCTCCTCCTCGCGCTCCTCGACCAGCCGGAGCGCCTTCTCGAACACCGCGCGGCGGGCGTACGGGTTGGTGTCCGCCCACTCCTTCTGCGCGCGGGCCGCCGCCCGGTACGCCTGGTCGACCTCGTCGACCGTGGCGATGGTGATCGACGCGAGCTTCTCGTCGTCGTACGGGTTGAAGTCGATGATGTCCCAGGAGCCGGTGCCCGGGCGCCACTCACCGTCGATGTACTGCTGAGCCAGGTCGGTGAAGTACGACGACATGTGATCCCTCGATCCCTCGCTGCGTCAGCAGAAACACGATCAGCACACCGGAGTGTGATCACACGTCATCGTACGTGTGTCGCAAGGGAGTTGAAGGGTCTCTTGGGACAGGCGCCGGTGCGCTTCAGGACAGTTGCAGCAGCCCGCGGAGCAGGTCGCGGCTCTCGGCGGGACCCGGGCTGTCGTGCTGCAGCTCCTTGAGCGCCTTCTCGTAGTGAGCCACGTCCTCGGGCTTGTCCAGGTACAGCGCGCTGGTGAGCTGCTCCAGGTACACCACGTCCGAGAGGTCGGGCTCGGGGAAGCTGAGGATGGTGAAGGCGCCGGACTCCCCGGAGTGCCCGCCCATGCTGAACGGCACCACCTGGAGCCGGACGTTGGCCCGCTCGGAGACGTCGATCAGGTGCTGTAGCTGCCCGCGCATCACCGCGCGGTCGCCGTACGGCCGGCGCAGCGCCGCCTCGTCGAGCACCACGTGGAACTCGGGGGCATTCTCCGCGACCAGGTACTTCTGCCGCTCCAGACGCAGTGCCACGCGGCGCTCCACGTCGGCGTCGCTCGCGCTCTTCATGCCGCGCCGCACCACCGCGCGGGCGTAGTCCTCGGTCTGCAACAGGCCGTGCACGAACTGCACCTCGTAGGCCCGCAGCAGCGAGGCCGCGCCCTCCAGGCCGACGTAGGTGGGGAACCAGCTGGGCAGGACGTCCGAGTAACTGTGCCACCAGCCCGCCACGTTGGCCTCCTTGGCGAGGGAGACCAGCGAGGCGCGCTCCTGCTCGTCCGTGATGCCGTACAGCGTCAGCAGGTCTTCCACGTCCCTGGTCTTGAAGCTCACCCGGCCCAGCTCCATCCGGCTGATCTTCGATTCGGAGGCGCGAATCGAGTAGCCCGCGGCCTCGCGCGTGATCCCCCGCGCCTCACGCAGTCGCCTGAGTTGTGATCCGAGCAGCATGCGCCGCACCACCGATCCCGGCTCTCCCGCGCTCACGTTCGACAGCCTCCCCAACGTCTTCAAGGCCCGCAGTCTGCCACTAAAACACTCCGAGCAGTACTCGACCGATTACACAAACGGAATTCCGCCGCTCGATCCGGTCAGGAAGCGGCACGGAACGGGCACCGAGGCGCAACCGGGGGGCAAGAGAACAGCCAGGAGGAGACGCGGGGATGACGGAAAAATTGCCCAACAAACCAGAACGGCAGGGCTGATTTCGGTCAGCTGCACGTGCATCTGCCCTTGCATCTGCTGTGCGCATCCGAAACCATGGGCCCCGCACCACCGCAGCCTCGCTACGACCGCGAATTCCCGGGAGTGCCTCGCATGGGGACGAATGGATCGACCATGCTCGAGCCGTTACGGCAGGGCCTTCCGCCGTTGAACCTCGCCGCCGCCTCCGACGCCGCCTCCTGCGCCCTGCCCGCCCGCTACGAAGCGGTCCGCGAGGCACGGCGGTTCACCCGGGGCACCCTCGACCAGTGGCACCTCGGCGAACGGTTCGACGACGTCTGCCTGGTGGTCTCCGAACTCGTCACCAACGCCCTGCGCCACGCCCTGCCGGCGAACACCCCGCGTCTGGCCGCCCCGGAACCCCCGGTGCGGCTGCACCTGATGCGGTGGACCGGACGGCTGGTGTGCGCGGTGCGCGACCCCAGCGACGAGGGCCCGGTCACCCGGGAGCCGGAGGACCTGTCCGAGGACTGCTCCGCCGAGTCAGGACGCGGGCTGTTCCTGGTCGACACCTTCAGCGACAGCTGGGGCTGGCACCCGCTGGCCGGCGCGCTCAGCGGCAAGGTGGTGTGGGCGCTCTTCCGGCTCCCGCAGCCCTGATCCCCGTACGGCGCACGCGCGTGCCGCTTGTCTACGCGCGTCGCGCCCGACGGGCCCGCCCGGCGCCGCGCCCTCCGCGGTCAGCTCGCGACCAGGTGGTCGAACTCGCCGTCCTTCACGCCCAGCAGCATGGCCTCGATCTCCGCGCGGGTGTAGACGAGCGCGGGGCCGTCGGGGAAGCGGGAGTTGCGCACCGCGACCTCCCCGCCCGGCAGCCGGGCGAACTCCACGCAGGACCCCTGCGAGTTGCTGTGCCGGCTCTTCTGCCAGGCCACACCGTCCAGCCGCGTGGCCGCCATGCCGTTGTACACGCCGGACGCGCCGGCACCGTCGTGCCCGTCACCGTCGTACACGTCGTGGTCCACAGGTCGCTCCCCGCTGGTGCACCGGCTGGTGTGGCCATTGATGCAGTGGTCAACTGACCCGGATCATAACTCCGTTCACGTGCATATGCAGGGGCAGATGCACGTGCACGGCGGGTGGTGGCGCGGTTACAGCCTCACCCGCCGCCCGGTGTCCGCTTTGACGGACGTTTTACCGGGCCCCGCTGCCTTAGAGACGCGAGCGGGGGCGATTGTGTTCCCTCATGTGCCCTTCCGGTGGGTGGGCGGTGATGTGTTCCGGGCGGGCCGGCGTCGATGGTGCGAGGTCCGTCACGCAACCCTGGCCGGGCGCGGGGCGGTTCCTGTTAGCTGACACCGGTCGTCCGGCCGCCCGGGCCGGAACCAGGGAGGGGACCAGCGGTGACTGTGGAGACTTCGGTGGACCGGGTCGGTCCGGCGCTCACGCGGGACGGGCGGTCCCGCACCCGGCGGACACGGCTGGCGGCCGCGGCGGTGTGCCTGGCCGGCGCGTTCGGGCTCACGGCGTGCAGCGACGGCGACGGCGGCTCGGACGACTCCGCGGCGCCCACCGCGTCCGCCACGAGGACGGCGGACTCCGGCGGCAGCACGGGCGGCTCCGACGCGAGCGGCGCCCCGGCCGGCGACCTCGAGGGCAGCTGGCTCACCACCGCGGACGGCAAGGCGGTGGTCCTGATGGTCACCGGCGAGGAGGCGGCCCTCTTCGCCACGGGCGGCACGGTGTGCAGCGGCACGGCGAAGGGCGGCGCCGAGCCGACGCTCGCCCTGAAGTGCCCGACGGGCAACGGCGACCGCACGAAGGGGACGGTGACGTCGGTCGACGGAAAGTCCCTCACGGTGGAGTGGGACGGCGCGGCAGGCACGGAGACGTACACGAAGGCGGAGGGCGGCTCCCTGCCCCCGGGCCTCCCGACGGAGGGCCTGGGTTCTTAGGGCCGGCCGCCCCGCCGTCCGGGGCGGGCGCACCCCCACCGTCTGCGGGGAGTCGTGCCGCGCCTTCCGGGGCGGGCGCGCCCACCCCCGTCTGCGGGCAGTCGTGCCGCTTGGGGCGATGGGGGTCCCCCCGCTCGAGCGAAGCCGAGAGTGGGGGAGGGTGGGCGCAGACGGCACCCGCAGTCGGCAACGCACAGCACCCCGCCGTCAGCAGCGCCGCCGCGTCGGGGCGACCACCCCCGCGTCACGGCAACCGCCGCCGCCCCCGCACCTGCGCCCCATCGGCCGCCCGCTTCCCTTCCTCCCACCCCGCCACATCACTCACCCCACGCAACCGCGTCGTGGCCGTCGCCGGGAACAGCCGGTCCGTCCGCTCGGCCACGGCCACCTCCCGCGACGCCAGCACAGGCAGCAGATCGCCCCCCACCGGCACCTCGGCCGCAGCCGCCGCCAACCGGTCCCCCACCCTGTGGGCGTACGCGGCGAGGAAAGACTGCCGAAACGTCTTCGTCCGCTTTCGCCCGCCCGCCCGCTGCGCCGCCTCCGCCTTGGTCATCGCACCGGTCGCCTGCACCAGCAGCGAGGTGTAGAGCAGCTCGACCGCCTCGAGGTCGGACGCGAACCCCACCACCGTCGAGAACCCGAACGCCTCGTTCCACACCGCCCGGCAGTGGTTCGCCGAGGCCACCGCGTCCAGCAGCACCGCCTTGGCCTGCTCGTACGGCGGGTCCACCCCGATCCGGACGGCGTCCGGCCCCTCCGCGACCACTCCCTGCGCGGCGAGCAGCGCCTCGTCCACACTGTGCCGCGCCATCAGCTCCTGCGCCTTGGCGCTCAGCGCCTCCGCCTCCTCCGGGAACCCGGTCGCCTCGGCCTTCGCCAGCAGCGCCCGGATACGCCCGAGCATCCGCGACTCCGGCTTCCGCTCCCGCCCGCCGGACGGTGACGTTCCCGCCGCCTGGTCGAGCGGCTCCAGTGCGGGCAGCCGCAGCAGCAGCCGGTACAGCTCCAGGACGGCGGTGGCGTACGAGAACCGGTCACCGCGCGCGGCCGCGTCGGACGTCGGCACCTCGGCGACCTGCGCCTCCCACCGCGTTCCCCGCGCCCGCCCGTCCCGCCGCGCCTGGGCCCGGATCAGCGAGCCGGCCAGCCGGGCGTGCGTCTCGTCCAGTTCCCGCCGCACCACCCGGACGACGTCCGCGGGCTGCCACCCCCGCTGCCAGGCGGACGCGACGAAGTCCTCACCTCGGCGGGCGAGCTCGGCGTCCGCCGCGGGGTCGGCGGCGAGCAGGGAGGCCCCCGTGTCGAGGGTGTCGTCGCCCGTGTCGTAAAGGGCGGAGCGGAAGGCGCGGTCGACGGTGCCGGACGTACTCACAGGGCCGATCGTGCCACGCCGCGACCCGTCACCCGGAAGTGTCAACGACGGGTTGACACCCTTCTGCTGTCAACTTACGGTTGACACATGTCGAAGAACCCCGCCATCAAGTCATCCGTCCGTCTCGACGACCTCATCGCGGCCATCAAGACGGTCCACGACGAACCGCTCGAACAGCTCCAGGACGCGGTGCTCGCCGGCGAGCACCTCGGCGACGTCGCGGACCATCTGATCGGCCACTTCGTCGACCAGGCCCGGCGCTCGGGCGCCTCCTGGACCGACATCGGCAAGAGCATGGGCGTCACCCGGCAGGCCGCCCAGAAGCGCTTCGTCCCCCAGGGCGGCAACGACCTCGACCCGAGCCAGGGCTTCAACCGCTACACGCCCCGCGCCCGCAACACGATCATGGCCGGTCACAACGAGGCGCAGGCCGCCCGCAGTGCGGAGATGGGCCCCGAGCACCTGGTCCTCGGGCTGCTGGCCGAGCCGCAGGGACTGGCCGTCAAGGCGGTCACCGAGCAGGGCGTCGGCGTGGACGCGGTCCGCGAGGCCGCGCGCGCGGCGCTGCCGCCCGCCGCCGAGGACGCCCCCGAGCTGGTGCCGTACAACTCGGCGGCCAAGAAGGTGCTGGAGCTGACGTTCCGCGAGGCGCTGCGCCTCGGCCACAACTACATCGGCACCGAGCACATCCTGCTCGCCCTCCTGGAGCACGAGAACGGCACCGGTGTGCTCAGCGGCCTCGGCGTCACCAAGGGCGCCACCGAGCGGTACGTGGCCGAGATGCTCGCGCAGTACGTGGAGACGAGGACGGGGGACGAGCCGGCGCGGGAGGGCTGATCCGCGGCCCGGCCGGCCCGCTCCCACCAGGCCGTTGTCACACCCCCCTGCGACACTCGCGTACATGGCCGGCCGGTGGGCGCTCGCTCCGGCCGAGGACGGTGGCGTGGACGTCGCCCCCCTCGGCCCGGACGGGCTGCCCTCGGGCCCGGTGCGGCGCGAGGCGGACCTCGCCGAGGCCGTACGGAGCCGTCCGGGCGTCGCCCGGTGGGTGTGGCGGTCCACAGCCGAGGTCTACCCGCGTCTGCTCGCCACGGGGGTACGAGTGGAGCGGGCGTACGACGTCGAGGCCGCCGAGACCCTGCTCCTCGGCCACGAGGGGCGGTACGGGGAGCCGCGTTCGGCCGCGGCCGCGCTGGCCCGGCTGCGCGGCGGACCCGTGCCGCCCGACCCGCCGCAGCGGCACGCGGACCCGGGCGCCCAGTCGTCGCTCTTCGACCCGCAGGCGGCACCGCTGCCGCTGGCCGACCTGCTCACGGTCTACGCCGAGCAGCAGCGGCGCACCGACGCCACCGCGCACCCGGACCGGATGCGCCTGCTGACGGCCGCCGAGTCGGCGGGCATGCTGATCGCCGCCGAGATGAACCGCGCGGGGCTGCCCTGGCGGGCGGACGTGCACCGCGCGCTGCTGCACGACCTGCTGGGCGAGCGGTACGCGGGCGGCGGCGAGCCGCGCCGGCTGGCCGAGCTGGCCGACGAGGTGTCCGCCGCCTTCGGCCGCCGGGTCCGGCCCGACCTCCCGGCCGACGTGGTCAAGGCGTTCGCGCAGGCCGGGATCAAGGTGACGTCCACCCGCCGCTGGGAGCTGCGGTCGGTGGACCATCCGGCGGTGAAGCCGCTCCTGGAGTACAAGAAGCTGTACCGGATCTGGGTCGCGCACGGCTGGTCCTGGCTGCAGGACTGGGTGCGCGACGGCCGCTTCCGCCCCGAGTTCCTCGCGGGCGGCACGGTGACCGGCCGCTGGGTCACCCACGGCGGCGGCGCGCTGCAGATCCCCAAGGTGATCCGCCGCGCGGCGGTCGCCGACCCGGGCTGGCGGCTCGTCGTCGCCGACGCCGACCAGATGGAGCCGCGGGTGCTGGCGGCGATCTCCCGCGACCCCGGTCTGATGGAGGTGGCCGGCCGGGAGAGCGACCTCTACCAGGCGGTGTCCGAGCGCGCCTTCTCCGGCGACCGGGACCGCGCCAAGATCGCCGTCCTGGGCGCGGTGTACGGACAGACCTCCGGCGACGGCCTGAAGAACCTCGCCGCGCTGCGCCGCCGCTTCCCCAAGGCCGTGGCGTACGTCGACGAGGCGGCGCGCGCGGGCGAGGAGGGCCGGCTGGTCCGCACCTGGCTGGGCCGCACCTGCCCGCCGGCCGCGCGGACGTCGGACGACGCGGTGGAGGAGGCGGGCATCCCGGTCGCGCGGGACGAGACGGACCCCGAGACGGCCCGCGCGTGGACCCCCGGCTACGCCTCGACCGACGCCCGCGCCCGGGGCCGTTTCGCCCGCAACTTCGTGGTGCAGGGCAGCGCGGCCGACTGGGCGCTGCTGCTGCTCGCGGGCCTGCGCCGGGCGCTGACCGGCATGGCGGCGGAGCTGGTCTTCTTCCAGCACGACGAGGTGATCGTGCACTGCCCCGAGGAGGAGACGGCGGCGGTGACGGCGGCGATCCGCGAGGCCGCCGAGCAGGCGGGGCGGATCGCGTTCGGGGAGACGCCGGTGCGCTTCCCCTTCACCACGGCGGTGGTGGAGTGCTACGCCGACGCGAAGTGACACCCCGACGGGGACTGCGCGCAGGGCTCCGCCGCCCGTTCGCGGGCGTAGTCCCGTACGAGGTCGTACGGCTCGAAGCGCCCGTAGGCCGTCTCCTCCAGCAAGGCCACGTCGGCCAGCCGCTCCAGCGCCGCCTCGACCCGCGCCTCGTCGACGCCGGTGAGGCGGGCCAGCGACCGGGCGTCGCAGCAGGGCAGGTCGAGGGCGCCGATGTGGCGCAGCACGAGGGCGGCGTCCTGGTCGGTGCGGCGGTCGGAGGCGGTGAGGGCGTCGAAGGCGGCGTCGAGTGAGCGGCGGACGCCGAGGTCGTCGTAGTCGAGGAGGTCCAGGCGGCTGTCGGCGGCGGCGAGCTGTGTGGCGAGGGCCTCCGGGGTGAGGGCCCTGCGGGCGGCGAGCCGGGCCGCGACGACGCGGAGCGCGAGCGGGAGCCGGCCGGTGAGGGCGACCAGCGGGTGCCGGGCGGTGATGTCGTCCCTCCCGGACGCGGAGCGCAGCAGCGCGGCGCTCTCCTCGTCGCTCAGCGGCCGGAGGGGGAAGCGGGCGGCGCCGTCGAGGGCGGTGAGGGGCGACCGGCTGGTGACGACGACGCCGCACCCGGGTCCTGCGGGGAGCAGCGGCCGCACCTGGGCCGCGCTCGCGGCGTCGTCCAGCACGAGCAGGGTGCGGGTGGGAGCGAGCAGGGACCGCAGCAACGCGGAGGCGGCGTCGGGGTGTCCGGGGACGTCACCGAAGGGGACTCCGAGGTCGCGGAGGAGTGAGGTGAGGGCCTCTTCGACGGTCAGCGGTGCGGAACCGGGTTCCGTGGCTCGCAGGTTGAGGTGGAGCTGGCCGCCGCTGAAACGTTCCTCCAGGGCGTGCGCGACCTGGAGCGCGAGGGCGCTCTTCCCGACACCGGCCGTCCCGCTGAGGACGACGGCGCCGGCCGCGTCCGTCCCGGAGAGCGCCCGGACGATGCCCTCCCGCACGTCCGCCCGCCCCACGAAATGGGCTGGCGCGGGCGGCAGTTGCGCGGGCCGCACCCACCCGGACGCGCCGTCCCGCGTCCCGCTCCCCCGCAGCACCTCGACGTGAGCCTCGCGCACGGGCCTCCCCGGCTCGACGCCGAGTTCGTCGGCGAGACGGGCGCGCAGATCACGGTGGACGACGAGGGCCTCGGCCTGACGGCCGGTGCGGTGCAGGGCGAGCATGAGCTGACGGTGGTAGGCCTCCCGCAGCGGATGCTCGGCGGCCAGGGCGGACAGCTCGGGCACGAGGTCGGCCAGGCCGTCGTCGCCGAGGGCGAGTTCGGCGTCGTAGCGCCCCTCGTGGAGCAGCAGCCGCGCCTCCTCCAGGCGGCGCACGAGGGCGTACCCGCCCACCTCGGGGGCCAGCCCGCCCAGCGGACTTCCCCGCCACAGCCCGAGCGCGGCCCGGCACTCGCGGCGGACCCGCGCCCAGTCACCCTCGGCCCGGGCGGCACGGGCGGCGGAGACATGGGCGTCGAAGACCTGGACGTCGAGTTCGCCGTCGTCGACGCGGAGGACGTACCCCGTGGGCACGGTGAGGAGCCGGCCGGGCTCGTCGAGGAGGCGGCGCAGCCGGGCGACGTGGTTGTGCAGCGAGGGCAGCGCGGAGACGGGCGGCTCCCCGCCCCACAGGGCGTCCTTCAGCACCTCGACGGAGACGACCCGCCCGGCGTCGAGCAGCAGGACGGCGAGGAGGGTGCGGAGTTTTTGGCTGGTGACGGGGAGGAGGGGGGTGCCGTTGCGGGTGCAGGGAGTGTGCGGGGGTGCCGCGTCCGCGGGGGTCGGCTCACCGTGCGCCGGCTCACCGTGCGCCGGCTCACCGGAGGTCGGCTCACCGCCGTAGAGGACGGGCGTCCCCAGCAGTCCGAAGCGCAGACCGCGCCGTGTCACGCCGCACCACTGCCTTCCGGGTGACCGAGGGGGAATCCATTGGCCTCATGTTAGCCATCCGTTGGCAAGGTTTGATGTGATCACTACATCGGATCCGGCCCGGGGGTGCGCGCGCGAGCGCAACTCGGGGGAGTGTCGCCGCCGGCGGATCCGCTTCACGAGGACCCGGTCGCCAGAGGTGAACGACCGGGGCCTCGTTCTTTTCGGCCGCAGCGACGGCCGACACCGGCCCCGGGCTCTCAGGGACGCGTGAGTAGGCTCGTTCGCGATCATCACGGACTCGGGGGAGCTCGCATGGAACGTCCGCGTCACGACGACCCGGCCTGGGCCGGGCCGCACCGCATCCTCGCCCGGCTCGAGCGGGAACCGGACCACGCCGTCGCCGAACGCCGTTTCATCGCGCGCAGCGCCGACGGTGACCGCACGCTCCTCGTCCGTCTGCCGGTCCCAGGTGCGGACCCGGCCCGCTGGGCGGTCGAGGCGGAGGGCGCACGACGGCTGGCGACACCGGGGTTCCTGCCGGTCGAGGAGGTCGGCGGTACGGAGGACCTGCCCTGGTGCGCGACGCCGTACATCCCGGCCGTCTCCCTTCCCGCGGCCCTGCGCGCCCACGGCGGTCCACTTCCGGATCCCACAGTCCGCGCCCTGGCCACCGCTCTCGCCGGCACACTCGCCATGGCCCACACCCGGGGCGTCACGCACGCGGGTCTCTCCCCGGCCTCCGTCCTCCTCACCACCGAGGGCCCACGCCTCAGCTGCTTCGGAGCGGCACGGGCCGCCGCCCCCGATGGTGAACTGCGCAGCGACCTGCCGGGCCTGGACCCCGGCAGCCTCGCCCCTGAGCAGGCGGCCGGTGGCCGGCCGCGCCTGCTGGGCGACGTGTACGCCCTCGGGGCGGTACTCGCCCACGCGAGCACCGGCCACACCGCGCCCGAGAGCCGTGAACTGCCCGAGTTCCTCCGCGTCGTGATCCCGGCGTGCCTGTCGCGTGATCCCGCCCGACGCCCACAGGCGCACGAGGTCCTCGCCCTCCTGGACCCGGACGTCCCCGGCCAGGCGGCGGCGCATCCGCCGACCGCCCCGGACACGGCCTCGCCGCTTCCGCTGCCGGCGGCCGTGGTCGCCGCGCTCGCGCGCCAGTCGGCGCAGGTGCTCGCCGCCGAACTCCCCTCGCCCCCTGCTGCTCTGGACTGACAGCCGATGTTCTCCCCGCTCACCCACGACGACCCGCACAGCGTCGGCCCGTACCGTCTCGTCGCCCGCCTGGGCAGCGGCGGCATGGGCACCGTCTACCTCGCCCGCACGGCCACGGGCCGTACGGCGGCGCTGAAGACGATGCACGCCCGTATCGCCACCGACCCCGCGTTCCGCACCCGTTTCCGTCTCGAGGCGGACGCGGCCCGGGTCATCGGACCCGTGCACGGCGCCCGCGTCTTCGACGCCGACCCGCAGGCGGACACCCTGTGGCTGGCCACCGAGTACGTCATCGGACCGCCCCTCGACGACGCCGTCGCCCTCGCCGGCCCCCTCCCCGAGCCGACGGTGCGAGGCCTCGGCGCCCTGCTGTGCGCAGCGCTGGGGCAGCTGCACGCCTCGGAGGTCGTCCACCGCGACCTCAAACCCTCCAACATCATGATCACGGCGGACGGTCCCAAGGTCATCGACTTCGGCATCGCCCGCGCCCTGGGCGACGACCGGCTCACCCGCACCGGCATGGCCGCGGGCACGCCCGCCTTCATGTCGCCCGAACAGGCCACCGGTCAGGAGCACACCTCCGCGGGTGACGTCTTCGCACTGGCCGGGGTCCTCACGTACGCGGCCACCGGACACGGGCCCTTCGGCACCGGACAGCACGCCGACCTCGTCTACCGCGTCCGCTACGCCGAACCCGACCTCACCGGGGTCCCCGCGGCCCTGGTCCCGGTCCTGACCCGCTGTTTCGCCAAGGACGTGTGGTGTACGCGATGGAGGAGGGCCAGGGCATGGTCGCGCTCGACAGCGCGAACGGCGCCCGGCGGTGGGCGCAGACCGGTCAGGCGGTGACGGCCGGCGACCTCGGCACACCGCCCGTCGCGGGAATCGCGTTCGTGTACGGCAAGGTGCCCTCCGGGCTGATGACGGCGGACCTGCGGACCGGCGCCGTGTCCCACACCGTCAAGGCCGCCGCGGCGCGGTACTTCGCCCACCGGTCCGCCAAGGGGCTCATAGCCGTCGGAGACGCGTACACCGCCGCGTACCCCCTCGCCTGAACTCACAGAAAGCCGCACCCACCATGAAGCCCCTCGAATCCGGAGACCCGATCCGTCTGGGTCCGTACCGCGTCCACGGCGTACTGGGCGAGGGAGGCATGGGCAAGGTCTACGTCGGCCGGGACGGCGAGGGCCGCGTCGCCGCCGTGAAGGTGCTGCACCCGCACCTGGCCCACGACGCCGGCCTTGCCCGCCGCTTCGTCCGCGAGGCGCAGATGGCCCGGGCGGTCACGTCCGCGACGGTGGCCCGTGTCCTGGACGCCCGGACGGAGGACGGCCGTCCCTGGATCGCCACCGAGTTCCTGGCCGGCCCCACACTCGCGGACGTGGTCGGGTCCCACGGACCGCTCGACGAACCGACGGTCCGGGCCCTGGCTGCGGGGCTCGCCCGCGCTCAAGGACATCCACTCCGCGGGGCTCGTCCACCGCGACGTGAAGCCCGCCAACATCGTGCTCACCTCGACGGGCCCCCGCGTCATCGACTTCGGCATCGCCCGCCCCGAACACGGCCTCACCCTGACCACCACCGGCCAGGCCCCGGTCACCCCCGGCTACGGCGCCCCCGAGCAGGTCCTCGGCCGGCGCGTCGGCCCGCCCGCCGACGTCTTCTCCCTGGGCGCCGTCCTCGTGTACGCGGCGAGCGGTCTGCACGCGTACGAGGGGGCGCACGTCGCCGCCGTGCAGTACGAGGTCGTCCACGGAGCGCCCCGCCTGGACCGGGTACCCCCCTCTCTCCGGCCGCTGATCGGACCGTGTCTCGCCCAGGACCCGGCGGCCCGGCCCCTCCCGGACCAGATCGTCCAGTACTCGGCTCCGCCCGCGGGCGCGGACCGCGCGTGGCGCGGCGGGCCGATCGCGCAGGACATCACACTCCGGGAGCAGCGCGTCCGTGAGCTGACGGCCGTACCGGACGAGGGCGCACCGCGTCCCGTATCCCGACGCCGTCTGCTGACGGGGCTCGCCGCCGGCGCCTCCGTGCTCGCCGTCGGCGGTACTGCGGCATGGTGGAACTGGAGGACGGACGGCGACGACCCCTTCGACATCCCTCCGGCCGTCGCGGCCCCGAAGGCCCGTGCTCTGGACGCGGCGAAGGGCGACTACGTCCTCGGTGAGGCTCCCGAGCCGCTCTGGCAGGCGCCGTCGGCGCTCTCCGACCGCCCCGCGGCGCCCCTTCCCGTCCGCGACGTCCTCGTCGTCGCGGCGGCGAAGGGCGGCATCGCTGCGCACAGCGTCGTCGACGGCTCGGTCCGCTGGTCGGCGCCGGACGTGGAAGCCACGGGCCGCTACCTGTCCCTGTCCGACCGGCTGGTGGCGGCCGTGGACCGTGAAGGCACGCTCGTCACCTTCGTCGCCTCCACCGGCGAGCCCAAATGGACGGCGCCCGCGCGGGCCGCCTCACTGCTCGACGCGGACGCCGAGGCGGTGTATCTGATCACCGAGGACGGCCGGATCCGCGCCGTGAACCGGTCCGACGCCACGGTCCGCTGGACCGTGCCGATCGACGCGGACCTCGGTGAGAAGGCCGCGTCACGCGGCCTCGCCGCGCGGCGCAGGCTGGTCGTCACGGCCGCGGACGGCTCCGTGGCGGCCCTCGACACCGCCGACGGCCGGCAGGTGTGGCAGCACCGGTCGCTGACCGACTCGGGCCGGGCCGACGTCGACCGGTCGGGCGGCACTCTGTGCGTGGCCGGCAGGCAGCTGGCCGCCTACGACCTCGCCGACGGCAAGGAACTCTGGTCGACCGAGACCCCGGACCAGCCCAGCGGCGACCCCGCCTTCTGGAGCTCTCCGACCGTCGACGGCCGGACCGTGTACGCGACCGAGGTCGTCTTCCCGGTGCGGCTCGACCTCCGCACGGGCCGGCCCACCGACTGGATCCACACCGGTCTCCTCCAGTGCGACGCGGGCAGCCCGCTCGTGCTGCAGGGCAGCGGACTGTGGTCGGTGGCCACCGACGGCGAACAGGCAGCGGTCCAGGCCCTGGACCTCTCCCAGGAACAGCGCCCGACGTGGACGTTTCCCGTGCTCCGGAACCGCGACCGCTACTGGATCACGGGAGACGCCAACCGCGTCTTCCTCGTGGACGGCACGTCGCTCAGTGCCTTGCCGGTGTTCTGAGGACCGGAGCCGACCGGGAACGGCACCCGCTCCGTCGCCAGCCCTTCGTGAAGGGCACGGCGGCCGCGGGCATGCCCTGCACCTGGGTCGTGAAGCCGTCGTGCGCGCGACCGACGAGGCGGCGAGAACTCAGCGGTGCCCCGCACCCCCTGCCACGCGGGACGGAGCGGTCAAAGCGACCGCCTGCGGGGCGCGACCCGCTCAGGCCGGCGGCATCCCCCGCTCCGCGATGCCGCTCTCGTAGGCGACGATGACCAGCTGGGCGCGGTCGCGGGCGTTGAGCTTGGAGAGCAGGCTGCTCACGTGGGTCTTCACCGTGGGCAGGCTGATCACCAGGTGGTCCGCGATCTCCGCGTTCGACAGGCCCTTGGCGATCAGCACGAGCACTTCCTGTTCGCGCCGGGTGAGGCCGACCAGCCGGGGGGCCGGCCGGGCGGCCGTGTCCTGGTGGGAGAAGTTCGCGATGACGCGGCGCGTGACCGAGGGGGCCAGCACGCCCTCGCCGGTGGCGATGACGCGGATGCCCGTGACCAGGTCGTCCGGCGAGGCGTCCTTCAGCATGAAGCCGCTCGCACCCGCCTGGAGGGCCGGGTAGACGTACTCGTCCATGTCGAACATCGTGAGGGCCAGCACCCGCACGCCCGCCAGGGCCGCGTCGGAGCAGATCTCGCGAGTGGCGGCGATCCCGTCCATGACGGGCATCCGCAGGTCCATCAGGACGACGTCCGGGGTCAGTTCACGGGCGAGCGCGACGGCCTCGGCGCCGTCCCCCGCCTCCCCCACCGTCTCCATGCCGGGAGTCGAGTCGACGAGGACCCGGAAGCTCCCGCGTAGCAGCGCCTGGTCGTCCGCGATCAGGACCCGGACCGCCTCGGCCATTCCGCATCCCTCGTACCTCGGGTCGCCGCCGTGGCCGGCGGTGCGACGCCTCGTCAGCCTGTCTCTCCGGCACTCTATCGGCCGGGCCGGCGGCCGCCGTCAGGTTTCCGCCGCCACCAGTTCCCCCGTCCCGTCGTCCCCGACGGTGACGGTGACGCCGTAGGGCTCCGCGAGCCGCGCGAAGTCGGTGAGGATCTCCTTGGCGTCGACCGGACCGGCCAGCCGGGGCCGTCCTCGCCGGTGCACGGGCTGCCCGAAGCCCAGGTCGACCGGGTGCAGCCGGGCGCCGGTGAAGACGCCGTCGTCGAAGGTGAGCACCGGCACGAGCGACTGCCAGTACCGGCGGTGCGGGGCGAACATGCGCCGGCCGTGGGCGGTGATGCGCTCGAAGTAGGCGCCGGGGGTGAGGGCCTCGTCCGTACCGGCCCGCGCGTAGTCCTCGGCCGGGACGCGGTCGGCCAGTTCTATCTGGCTGACGATGTTGCCCAGGCTGTGGAAGACGGGCCGGCCCCGGTGCAGTTCCGCACCGCGCAGCATGTGCGGGCCGTGCCCGACCACGGCGTCGGCGCCGGCGTCGATCACCGCGCGGGCGAAGTCCCGCAGGAACTCGGCGGGCGTCTCGGGTGTCGGGCCGGGTTCGTGGGAGTGGACGCTGACCAGGACCAGGTCCGCGCGGCGGCGCGCCTCGGCCACCCAGCGGGTGATGTCGTGGACGTCCCGAGGGTCGCAGGCGGTGGTCAGGCCCGGCGTGTCCGCGGTCTCGAAGCGGGTGCCGAACAGCGCGAGCCGGCCCGGTCCGGGCATGGCGGGGTCGAACCCGAGCAGGGTGCGCGCCTCGGCCCGCCGCGACCGCAGTCCTGTGACGCCGTCGATCTCCCGCAACGCCTCCAGCTGCGCGGCCGTGACCCGGAGCGTCACGCCGTGCCGCAGCGGGTTGACCCCCGGCCGGCCCGGCAGGTCGGGGGACGGAACGGCGGCCTCCTGCCCGTCCCGGAAGGTGGCGGTGCACGCGATCAGCGCCAGACTGCCGGCCGGCCGGTCCACGTACACCGGGCGCCGGGCAGCGGTGAGGTCGGCGCCGATCCCCGCGAACGGCACCCCCTTGGCCCGCAGCAGGTCCGCCGTGCCGAGGACGCCCTCCGTACCGAGGTCGAGGGCATGGTTGTTGGCGCAGCTCAGGGCCGAGAAACCCATCGCGGTCACGTCGTCGAGGACGGCGGGGTCCGCGATCAGGCCGCCTCCGCTCGCCGCGTCGGGCACCGGGTGGCCGCGTCCGGTGGCGGGCGCGACCTCCAGGTTGGTGAAGGCGAAGTCGGCCGTGTGCAGCACCTCGCCCAGCCGGCCGGCGGCGGGGTCGGAGGTGAGCGGCGCGCCCCGCGTCGTCATGCAGTCCCCGGTCAGGGCCACGGTCAGGCGGCTCATGAACGGCTTTCCTCCACCGCCCGCACGAACGCCTTCGCCCGGTCGGGTCCGGAGAGCTCCACGCGCTTGCCGGCCACCTTCACGGTCGGGGTGAGGGCCACCCCGCGGGAGGCGGCGACGTCGGACACGTACGTCACCCAGGGCCGGTACGTGCCGTCGCGGACGCACCGCTCGAAGGACGCGCCCGTGATGCCGACGTCCCGGCCGAGGGCGACCAGGCGGTCGGTGTCGAGGCCGGGGCCCTGCTCCGGCGGCTGCTCGTCGAAGAGCGCCGCCGTGTAGGGCTGGAACTTGTTCTGGTCCGCGGCGCAGGCGGCGGCGGACGCGGCCCGGGTGGAGTAGCCGGCGGGTGCGCTGCGGTCGTCGAGGAAGGCGACCGGGTGGTGGACGACGCGCACCTCTCCGCGTTCCTGCATCTTCCTCAGTTTGGGCTCGAGGGCCTTCTCGGTGATGCGGCACTCCGGGCAGAGGTAGTCGAGGTAGAGGTCGACCCGGACCGGGCCCTCGGACGTGACCAGGCCGGCCCGGTCGGCGGCCACGCCGGCGGGGACCTCCTCGGGGGCCTCGCCGGGCTCGGTGTTGGTGGCCCGGACGAGCCCGGCGCCGACGAGCGCGGCGCCGAGCACCGTGACCACCGCCGCGAGCGACACCAGCACGGTGCGGCGGCGCCGCCGGCGCCGGTGCACCATTTCCCGGACCTGGGCGTCCGTCGACGGCTGCATGTCTAACGCTCCTTCGTCTCCAGGACCCAGCGGTCCAGGGCGTAACGGGTTCGCGGGCGGGTGATCAGGAAGGCGGCGGCGCCGAGGAAGGCGAGGTCGCGCGCGATGTCGACGACGTAGCCCCGTTCCGCACCGCCGGTGAGGGTGCCGCCGCTGCTGAAGCAGCCGCAGTCGATGGACATCCCGCGCGCCCACACCGAGGCGATGGCCGCGATGTACGTGACCATCAGCAGGGCGGTGACGGCCGCCACGGCGCGGGTGGCGAGCCCGGCGAGAAGCAGCAGGGCCAGCGCCAGCTCGACGAACGCCACCGCTGCGCCGACGAGTTGCGCGCTCTCCTCGGGGACGAACTGGTAGAGGGCGACGGTACGGCCGGCCTCCGTGAGGTCCTGGACCTTCACCCAGCCCGCGTAGCCCAGGACCGCCGCGAGGACGATCCGGGCCGCGGTGCCCGCCCATGTCCGCACGAACGTCACGGCCGGCCCCCTTTCACTGCGTCCGGGAGAACCGGTAGGTGGCAAGGCTCAGTACGGCGGCGGTGAGGGCGGCCAGCACACCGAGTTCCGCGTACACGGGCGGGTTCCAGTCGCCGAGCATCAGCCGGGTCTGCTCCGAGGTGAGGACGTCGGGGCCGGGCAGGGTCCGGCGCACGGCGTCGACGCCGTAGGTCAGCGGGTTCAGCTTGACGACGGTGTCGAGCCAGCCCGGCAGCCCGTTGGGCGGGAACATCGCGCCGGAGAAGAACATCAGCGGCATGAGGCTGAGGTTCACCACGATCTGGAAGGTGTCGACCTGCCGGATGGTGACCGCGGCGAGAAGGCCGAACGAGGTGAAGAGCAGCGAGACCAGCAGCAGTTCGACGAGGACGACCAGCAGCATCGGCGTGTACCGGACGCCCGCGATGCCTCCGACGGCGAGCAGGGCGAGGCCGTAGACGGCACCCGTGGTGGCTCCGCCGAGCGCGAGGCCGAGGACGATGCTCGACCGTGGGAACGGGGAGACGAGCATCTGGCGCAGCATGCCGAGCCGGCGGTCCCAGACGAGGGAGATGCCCACGGCGATGGCCGGGGCCTGCACGGACATCACGAGCGCGCCCGGGAACAGGTAGGCCCGGTAGTCGTTCAGCTGGGCCTTGCCGAGCGTGGACGACGCCGCTTCCAGCCCCGTGCCCAGCACGACCAGGAACAGCAGCGGGGTGACCAGGCCCATGACGAGGCGCAGCGGATTGTGCCGCAGCCGGGTCATCTCCCGCCGCCACAGCAGCGCGTAGGGCCGTACGGTGTGCCAGGTACGCGCCTCGGACGAGGACGGGGCCGGTTTCGTCAGGGTGACACTCGGCGGGATGTCGGTCCGGGTCATCGCAGTCCCTCCCCGAGGCTGTCGAGCGAGCGGGCGTCGGACCCGCTGTCCCTGATCGCGGTCCCGGTGTGGTGCAGGTAGACGTCGTCGAGCGAGGGCGGGGTGACGGTCACCGACCGCACGGTCAGGCCCAGTCCGGTGCACAGCCGGGGCACCGTGGAGGCACCGTCCTGCACTCTCAGCCGCAGCCCGCCGGGGACGCTCTCGGCCGTCAGTCCGAAGCGGTCGGACAGCAGGTCCACGGCCAGCCGGTCGTCCTCGGTGCGCAGGTCGACGACGTCGGCCCCGATGACGGACTTCAGCTCCGCCGGTGAGCCCTCCGTGACCAGCTTGCCGCTGTCGAAGATCGCGATGCGGTCGCAGTGCTCGGCCTCCTCCAGCTGGTGCGTGGTGAAGAAGACCGTGATGCCCTGCTCCTCGCGGAGCCGGTCCAGGTGGTGCCAGACGGCCGCGCGGGTCTGCGTGTCGAGGCCGGTGGTCGGCTCGTCGAGGAAGAGCACGCGCGGGGAGCCGAGCAGGCCGCGGGCGATCTCCAGGCGCCGGCGAAGACCGGTGGAGAAGTGCCGTACGGGGGTCCTGTCGCGTCCCGTGAGCTCCATCATGTCGAGCATCGCGGCCACCGCGGCGCGTGCCTCGGCCCGGCCCAGACCGCACAGGTCGGCCTGGAAGCGCAGATTCTCGGTGGCCGTGAGCTCCAGGTCGAGCGTCGATTCCTGGAAGACGATGCCGATCCTCCGCCGCACCTCGGCGGCGTGCGTGGTGACGTCGAACCCGGCCACCTCCGCGCGGCCCGCCGTGGGCCTGAGCAGCGTGGTCAGCATGCTGATGGTGGTGGTCTTGCCGGCGCCGTTCGGCCCCAGGAACCCGAAGGTGGCCCCCTCGGGGACGGTCAGGTCGAGGCCGTTCACGGCCGGTGTGGTGCCGTAGTACGCGTAGAGGCCCTCGGCCCGGATCGCCGTCATGAGCCGCCTCCGGTGCGGCGCACGGCCAGCACGGTGCGGAACACGCCGACCTCTCCGGGCTCGTCGACCGGGCGGCCGTCGGCCTCGACCCAGGCATGCGCGGCGAAGGGCTGCACCCGGAAGCCGGTGCACCAGTCGGCCCACCTGCCCCGGACACGGAGCAGCAGCACGGTGGCGACGGACCGCTGAAGGCAGCCGAGGCCCGCGCAACGGGTGCTGACCGAGACGACGGACCGCCGGGCCCGTGCCACCTGGGCGTACCCGGCGGGCCGGGAGCCCTTGCTCAGCACGCGCAGCACCCGGTGCAGCCGGGCCGGGGGCAGTCCGACCAGCAGGCGGGCGGCGCCGGCCGCGCATCTCGGGGCGATCTGCCGGTGCAGCGGGAGGCGCGTGGCCTGTTCGGCGACGGCGGGCGTGGTCACTGCGTCACCTCCACGAGGTCGGCCTCGCTCAGCGAGCGGACCAGGGCCAGCACGTCCTGGTGCACCCGCTCCTCGCTGACGGGGGCGGACTCCGACAGGCTCGCGGCGGCCGCGGCGGGCGTGTCGCCGTCGAGCAACTTGTGCAGGATCGCGGAGCCGGAGGCGTTCAGCTGGTAGTAGCGGCCGCGGCGGCCGTCGAGCAGGACCGCCCCGGAATCGACGGGCGTGAGGGTGACGTCGCGGGCAAGGCTCAGTTTCATCGGTTCTCTCCGGAGTCCTGGGGGTGCGCCCGCAGCCAGCTCTCGCACGCCACCGTGGTCTGGATCGGCTGGAGGTGATGGGACATCGGCCCGGGGTTGAGCACCGCGGACCGGAAGGCGACCGGGTCGACGAGGCCGAGCCGGGCCAGGAGCGAGTCCTCGCAGAGATCCAGGATCCGGTCCCGGTTGCGTTCGATGCCCCGGAACGTCTCGGCGCTGAACTCGCCCTTGTCGCGGCGGGCGAGGAAGTCGTCGGGCACGAGACCCCGCACGGCGGTGGTCAGCAGCGGCTTGAACCGTCCGGCGGCCAGCCGCTCGTCGATCCGGGTGGCGAAGGCCGCCTCGAGAACCCGGTCGTCGAGGAACGGCGCCTCCCAGACCAGCCCGGTGCCGGCGACGGCGGTGTTGACCTGCCGGACGGTGTTCCCCTCGAACACGACGGAGGACAGAGCCTGGTGCCGGGCCCGGTCGGCGTCCAGCGGTTCCGGGGTCCGTTCGGCTGCCGTGGTCAGCAGGTCCCGCACGGTGGCCACCGCGTCCGGGGTGGCCCAGGCGGGCATGCGCGGCGCGAACACCCAGCCGAAGTCAGGCTCGTTGACCGGCGGGGGCGGGGCGGTGATCCGCCCGGCGACCTCAATCAGGTTCTGCGCGAACGTCGAACGGTCCGCGAGCTGCCGCAGGGTGCTGCGCCACGGCCAGCGGTTGGCCAGCCGGTAGCGGTTCACCAGCCGCAGGCCGTCGGCCGGACGGATGCGGGCGAGGGACCAGGCGCAGGCGGGCATCCGCCCGAAGAGTTCGTCCCCGCCGAACCCGGACAGGTGCAGGGCCGCGCCCTCGGCGGTGGCCCGCCCGGCGAGGTCCCGGATGTGCGCGAGGCCCGAGGCCCACGTCGAGGGACCCTCGGGCGCCGCGTCGGCGGTGTCGGCGGTGTAGCCGACGTCGAACAGGTTGGCGGCGCGGTCCGCGGCGAGCATGTGGTGGCGGGCGTGCGGCAGATGCGCGGCGGCCTTGCGGGCCCATGCGGTGTCCTCGTTGGCCTCGTCGAGCGGCATGACGTGGTAGGTGACCAGGTCGGCGCCGGCCGCGTCGGCGAGGAAGCACAGGGTGGTCGAGTCGAGTCCGCCGGAGAGGTCCGCGCTGATCGTGCGGTCCGGGGCGACGCGGGTCGCGAGCGCGTCGGTGAGCGCGGAGCGGACGGCCCCGGCGCCCTCCTCCAGCGAGAGGGTCGCCTCGGGCAGTTCCCACCACCGCACGCTGCGGGCCCGTCCGTCGGCGCCGAGCTCCAGCCAGTGGCCGGTGGGCAGCGCGTCCACGCCGCGGCGGACCGGGCGCAGCGAGAGCGGCCAGGGCGCCCCGCCGGGGGCCAGCAGCCGGGCGGCCAGCAGGGTCTCGTCGAGTCCCGCGCCGGTGAGGCGCAGCAGCGGGTCCACGGCGCTCGCGGCGACCGTCACCCCGTCGACCCGGGTGGTGAAGACCTGCCGTACGCCTGCCACGGAGCCCTGGAGGCGGACCGCGCCGTCCAGGGAGGCCACGAGGTGGAAGACCCCGGGCAGCCGGGACGCGACCCGGTCGACGTCGTGCAGCGAGCGCATCCGGCCGAGCGCGGAGACCGTTCCCGCGTCGTCGGGCCGGGTGTGTCCGAACACCGCCAGGCGGCGGATGCCGGCCTCGGTCACCGTCGCCTCGCCCACGGCCCAGTCCCCCACGATCCAGGGCCGTCCCGACGCGTGGTCGATCCGCTTCGGTGCCGCCACCCGGTCCGCCAGCGCGGCGCCGGCGGGACAGTCCGGAAGCACTGTGAATTCCATGTCGCCTCACTCCCCCCGGGCGGTGCCGGTGTGCCGCGAGGGGCACACCGGCACCGGTGCGATCACCAGAAGCAGACGACGGCGTAACCGCAGCCGGCGAAGTCGTTGCAGCTCCCGATGCCGAGGCACTTGGTGAGCTCGTCGAAGTCGCCGATCTCCTGCAGGGCGGGCGGCTCGTAGATCGCGGTCATGGTTCCTCCCGTGGGTCGAACGGCCCGGGCCGACCTTTTCGGCTCCGTGACCTGTCCGGGAACCTACGAGGGACCATGTCCCACGTGCATGGGGCACATGACTCAGGCCCGTCCCGTCACCCGTCCCACGAGCGATGCCGCACCCAGCCGGCCGTCAGCGCGGCCGCGGTCCACGCGAGCAGCACGACGAGGCCGGTGACGGCGTCACCGGAGTCGACGGTGAGCATCTGGGCGCCGGCCCGGTCGGGGAACCAGCGGGCCACCTCCTTGGTCGCCCCGATGACGGACAGGATCTGCGAGCCGACCAGCACCAGAGGCAGCAGCACGGCCAGCGGGAGGACGGCACTGCGGGCGGCGGCCGCCACCCCGACGGCGAGCAGGCTCATGAGGGTGAGGTAGACGACCCCGCCGGCCAGGGCGCGCGGGACGCCGTCCGCGTCGAGCGTGGACCCGTGAGGGCCCAGGGCGAGTTGGGTGACCAGGTACGACACGACCGTGACCGGGAGGGCGACGGCCAGGGCCGCGGCGGCGGTGACGGCCGTCTTGGCCAGGTAGAGCCGGCCGCGCCGGGGCACCGCGAGCAGCGAGACCCGCATCATGCCCGACGTGTACTCGCCGGACATCATCAGCACCCCGAACACGATCAGGGCGAGCTGGCCGTAGAGGATGCCGTCCAGGCCGGCCTGCTCGGGCGTGAAGTCGGAGCGCAGCCCGGGGTTGTCGGACTCGATCGCGCCCTTGGCGGACCAGCCGCCCAGCGCGGCGATGAACACGCTGACGGCGACGAACAGCAGCAGCGCGACGGACGTGGCGCGCATCGCCCGCATCTTGGTGAACTCCGCCCGAGCGGCCGCGAGCGTCTCAGACATGCGTGGGATCTCCTCCGTCGTCGACGAGCTTGAGGAAGGTCTCCTCCAGCGAGCCGGTGTGGGTGCTCAGTTCCTCGACCGGGACGCCGGCCGCCGCGGCGATGCGGTTCACCTCGCCCGCCGGCAGGCCGTCCACCTCCAGGCCGCCGTCCGCGGCCCGCCGCACCGAGGCGGCGCCCTGTGCCTGGAACTCCTGCGCGGCCCGCAGCGGTTCGGGGGTCCTGACCCGTACGAACGTCCGGCCATGGCGTCCGATGAACTCCGACACACTGGTCTCGGCGAGGAGGCGGCCCCGGCTGATCACGATCAGCTCGTCGGCGACCTGCGCCATCTCCGCCATCAGATGGCTGGAGACGAGGACGGTTCGGCCCTCGGCGGCCTTGGCGCGCAGCAGTTCGCGCAGCCACCGGATGCCCTCGGCGTCGAGCCCGTTGACCGGCTCGTCGAGCACCAGGACCGGGGGGTCGCCGAGGAGGGCCGCCGCCAGGCCGAGACGCTGTCCCATGCCCAGGGAGAAGGTGCCGACCCGCTGACGGGCGGCTCCCGTCAGACCGACCGCGTCGAGCACCTCGTCCACCCGCCGGCGGGGGATGCGGTTGCTGCGCGCCAGCCACGACAGATGGCCGACGGCGGTCATGCCACGGTGCGGGGCCGACGTCTCCAGGAGCGCGCCGACGTGCCGGAGCGGGTAGGTCAGGTCGCGGTAGGGGCGTACACCGACGGTGGCCGTGCCGCTGTCGGGGCGGGTCAGGCCGAGCATCATCCGCATCGTCGTGGACTTCCCGGCGCCGTTGGGCCCGAGGAAGCCGGTGACGACCCCTGGTCGCACCGTGAAGGACAGGTCGTCGACGACGGTGGCGGGCCCGTACCGCTTGGTCAGTCTCTCGGCAAGCATCACACGTCGAGTCTCGCGGCGGGCACCCCGCGACCGCATCGGTCCGCGGTCGGGAACCCGGCGCGGTGCCGCGCGGGCGCTCCTCATACCCGAGGATGAGTCGGTGGCCGTCGGGCTGTCAGACCTGGAACGGCAGGGTGGCCGTCACCCGGAAGCCGCCGCCGGGCCGGGGGCCGGCCCTGAGGGTGCCGCCGTGCGCGGCGGTCCGCTCCTTCATGCCGACCAGCCCCATGCCGCCGCCGGGCACCGTGGTCCGGCGTCCGGGGGCGGGGCCGTCGTCGGTCACCTCCACCGTCAGCACGCCCTCCCGCGCCGTGACGTCCACCCGGCAGCCGGTCGGCGCGGCGTGCTTGACCACGTTGGTGAGGGCCTCCTGGACGATGCGGAACGCCGCCAGCGCGACACCCTCGGGCGGCTCCTGGTCGTAGCGGGTGCGCAGTTCGACACGGACGCCCGCCGCCTCGGCGGTCCCGAGCAGCGCGGGCAGGTCCGCCAGGCCGCGGGCGGGCCGCAGGTCCCCGGCGTCGCTCCGGTCCTCACCGCGCAGCACGGTCAGGGTGGCGCGCATGTCGCGCAGCGCCCGGCGGCTGACGTCCTCGATGACCGCCAGAGCCTCCTTCGCCTCTTCGGGACGGGTGGCCACGACGTGGTTGGCGATGCCGGCCTTGACGGCGATGAGTCCCACGCTGTGGGTGACGACGTCGTGCAGGTCGCGGGCGATACGCAGGCGCTCCTCGGTCTTCGCCTGCTCGGCGGCGTGCTCGATGGCACGTCGGGTACTGCGTCTGCGCTCCCTGACCGCCGAGCCGGCCGCCCAGGTCGCGCCGAGCACGAGGAGGCCGAACACGGCCTGCACGGCGGTGCTGCCGCCCTGGTAGGACTGCCCGCCCGACAGCGTGAGCAGGGCCGCGACCGCCGCGCACAGCCCGGCGACGGCGACGGCCGACACCCCGGGGTCGCGCCGCCGGGTGGTGGCCACCGTGTAGACGGCGTAGGCGGCGGCCAGGAACGCGGCCGGTCCGAGGCCCGCGGCCAGCGCCCCGCAGGCGGCGGCCAGGACGAGGACGAAGACCGGGACGGGCCACAACCGCCGTACGACGAGCGGGAGTCCGGCGCCCAGGGACAGCAGCCACAGGACGCCGCCGCCCGTCCCGCCGTCGACGGCCGGCCGCAGCAGCGACACCTGCGGCAGGAGCGTGAACACGCAGGCCGCAGCCCCGTCCAGCACGATCGCACGCCTCCGGGACCCCTCACCCATGCCGTCGAACGTAGGCGCTCGCTCCACGGCCCGTCCAACGGGCGCAGGGCCGGGCGTCCGCGTGTCGCGCCGCGCGGTGACCGTTTCGGCCAGTGTCGTCCGCCCCGCACCGCGGCCCACCCGGGCGTGCGGTCCTGCGGGGCGCGCGCCCGGAGCCGCCCCCACCACCGCCGACGCCGGGAACGCGGTGGTTCGGCGGGGTCCGGCCGATACTCACCCCTCGGACGGTGCGGGGGCATGGGGGACCTTGCGTTCTCTCCGCACGCGTCCACATACTCGGCATCACGAGCGCCCTGCGCGCTCCGACGCACACCATGCCTGCGCCGACAGGTCATGGCCACGGGGGCCACCGCACGCCACAACTGACTGCATCACGCCCGGAGTCGGTCGCACACGGACCGGCCCTTCGTCGCGTGTGCCCCCGGGGGACCGTCCGGCGCCGTCCGCACCACGCCGACGCATTTCTGGGGGATGTACGAGATGACCGTCAACCTGTTCGTGGTCAGCGACAACCCGGTGTCCCTCGCCGGGCTGGAAGCGATTGTCGATCAGGATAAGGAGTGCGCTCTCGTCGGCCGTGCCACGGACGACTCGGACGACCTCCGATGTCTGTCGGACCTGGCCGGCACCGCCCTCCACCCCGACGTGGTCGTCCTCAGCGAACCGTGCTCCAGCAGAACCGTCTCCGCACGCGTCCGGCACATCGCCTCCGCCTTCCCCGACGAGGCGTCCCGGCCGCACACGATCGTGGTGGCGCAGAACGACGACGACCAGATGATCGTCTCGGCCCTCCGGGCGGGCGTCAACGGCTACCTCTCGCGCCTCGGTTCGGCCGACGAACTGCTCCGCTCCCTGAAGGTCGTCGCCCGGGGCGGCGCCGCCTTCTGCCCCAGCGTCGCGGCCCGCATGAGCCGCTACTTCTCCGCGATGCAGGGCCTGAACGACAGCGTCGGGTTCCCGGGGCTGACCAGCCGCGAGCTGGAGATACTGGAGCTCCTGGCCGGCGGCATGGGGAACCGGCAGATCGCCCGCCGGCTCTTCCTGGCCGAGAAGACCGTGCGCAACTACGTCTCGCGCATCTTCACCAAGCTCGAGGTGCACGACCGGGCGACGGCGGTGGTGATGGCCCGGGACGCGGGCTTCGGCGAGCCCGCCGGGGAACTGGTCCGGAACAGCGCGTGAACGCACCGGAACGAAGAAGCCCCGCTCAGACACTGTCTGTGCGGGGCTTGAAGAAGAGCCGCCTTCGGGATTCGAACCCGAGACCTACGCATTACGAGTGCGTTGCTCTGGCCATCTGAGCTAAGGCGGCGCGCCGTGTGCACCATGGTGCGATCAGCGACGTCGGTAAGTCTACACAGTTTCCGGGGGTGCTTCGTACCGCCCCCGGAGGCGGGGCGGGGCCGTCGCCTCCGGGGGTGGCCGCACCGGTTACGAGCAGCGCTTTCCGTCCGCCGGAGGGGTGCCCTCGATCAGGTACGTGTTGATCGCGGAGTCGACGCAGGAGCTGCCGCGGCCGTACGCGGTGTGGCCGTCGCCGTCGTAGGTGAGGAGGCGGGCCGAGGAGAGCTGGCCGGCCAGGCCCTCCGCCCAGCGGTACGGGGTCGCCGGGTCCCGGGTGGTGCCGACGACCACGATCGGCGCCGCGCCCTTCGCCTCGATGCGCTGCGCCTCACCCGTGGCCCGCACCGGCCAGTACGCGCAGTTCAGCGCGGCCCAGGCGAGGCCCTCGCCGAACACCGGGGACGCCTTCTCGAAGTCGGGGAGCGCCTCCCGCACCTGCTCCGGGGTCTCGAAGGCGGGCGGCAGGTCGAGGCAGTTGACGGCGGCGTTGGCGGACATCAGGTTGGAGTACGCCCCGCCCGCGTCCCGCTCGTAGTAGCTGTCGGAGAGGACCAGCAGCCCGGCGCCGTCGTTCTCCTTCATCGCCGACGTCAGCGCCTCGCGCAGCCGCTGCCAGGCCGCCTCGTCGTACATCGCGGCGATCACGCCCATCGTCGCCAGCGACTCGGTCAGCTCGCGGCCGTCGGCGTCCCCGGCCGGCAGCGGGCGGGCGTCGAGCTTCTCGAAGAACGCCTTCAGGTTCTCGCCGACCTTCTCCGGGCTCGTGCCCTTGCCGCCCAGGGGACAGTCGCTGCGCCGCACGCAGTCCTTCGCGAACGCCGTGAACGCCGTGGCGAAGCCCTCCGTCTGCTCCAGGTTGAGGCGGCGCGCGCTCAACGACGGGTCCATCGCGCCGTCCAGCACCAGCCGTCCCGTCCGCTCCGGGAACAGCCCCGCGTACGTCGCGCCCAGCAGCGTGCCGTACGACGCGCCGACGTAACTCAGCTTCTCGTCGCCCAGCACCGCCCGCACGACGTCCATGTCCCGGGCCGCCTCGACGGTCGACACATGGCGCAGCAGCTTCGGCACCTTCGCCCCGCACCCCTCGGCGAACGTCCGGTACGCCGAGACGAGCGTCTCGGTCTCCTTCTCGTCGTCAGGCGTGGTGTCCGTGCGGGTGTACGCGTCCATCGCGCGTCCGTCCAGGCACTCGACGGGTTCGCTGCGGGCGACGCCGCGCGGGTCGACGGCCACCATGTCGTAGCGGGCGCGCACCTCCTCGGGGTAGCCGATGCCCGCGTACATCTGGAGGTAGTCGACCGCCGAGCCGCCGGGTCCGCCCGGATTGACCAGCAGGGAGCCCAGCCGCTTGCCGGGGCCGGTGGCCTTCTTGCGGGCGACGGCGAGGCGGACGTCCCCTGCGGACGGTTCGGCGTAGTCGAGCGGCGCCTTGACCGTGGCGCACTGGAACCCGGGGACGCCGCAGTCGCGCCACGCCGGTTCCTGTGCGTAGTACTCGGCGAGGGCCGCCGGGGTCGAGCCGGGCAGTGGGGCGAGGGCGGCGGCCGCTCCCGCCACCGGTGAACTGGCCGTCGTGTTCGTCGAGGTGCCGGAGGAGCAGCCCGCCGACAACAGCGCGGCTGCGGTGAACAGGGCTGCTGCGGTACGGGTCCTGCGGGGGGTGCGCCGTGTGTGCATACCGGGAGCGTAACGGTGAGCGACAGCACGGAAGCTCTGCGTACACGCCGAGCCCCGGACGAGTTACGCCACCGAGCGACGACGCCCCGCTCAGCCCGCCCTGAGCGTCATCCCGCCCTGAGCGCCATCGTCATCGCCTCCACCGCCAGCAGCGGCGCCACGTTCCGGTCCAGCGCCTCGCCGCAGGCCGCGATCGCCTCGATACGGCGCAGCGTGGACTCGGGCGTGCTGCTGCGGGCCAGACGCTCCAGCGCGTCCTCGGCGTCGGTGTTGGCGAGGGCGATGCGCGAGCCGAGCTGCAGCGCGAGGACGTCGCGGTAGAAGCTGGTGAGGTGGGCGAGGGCGACGTCGAGGCTGTCGCGCTGGGTGCGCGTCCTGCGCCGCTTCTGCATGTCCTCCAGATCCTTGACCACGCCCGCCGTGCCCCGCGGGAGCCGGCCGCCCTGGGCCGCCCCCAGCGCCGCCTTCAGGTCCTCGGTCTCCTTGCCGTCCATCTCCTCGGCGAGCTGCTTGGCGTCCTCGGCGGCCGCGTCGACCAGCTCCTGGGCGGCCCTCAGCGCGCCGCCGACGTCCTCGACCCGCTGCGGCAGTTTCAGCACGGTGGCACGGCGGGCGCGCGCGGCCGGATCGGTGGCCAGGCGGCGCGCCCGGTCGACGTGGCCCTGGGTGGCGCGGGCGACGGAGGCGGCGACGTCCGGCTCGATGCCCTCGCGGCGGACGAGCATGTCGGCGACGGCCTCCACCGACGGCGTGCTCAGGACGAGGTGGCGGCAGCGGGAGCGGATCGTCGGCAGGACGTCCTCGACGGACGGGGCGCACAGCAGCCACACCGTGCGCGGGGCGGGTTCCTCGACGGCCTTGAGGACGGCGTTGGCGGACTTCTCGTTGAGCCGCTCGGCGTCCTCGACGAGGATCACCTGCCAGCGGCCGTTCGCCGGGGCGGTGAACGACTTGCGGACCGTGTCGCGCATGTCCTTGACCAGGATCTCCGCGCCGACGGCGGCCACCGTGGAGACGTCGGCGTGGGTGCCGACGAGCGCGGTGTGGCAGCCGTCGCAGAAGCCGCAGCCGGGGGCGCCGCCGAGGGCGCGGTCGGGGCTGACGCACTGGAGGGCGGCGGCGAAGGCGCGCGCCGCCTGGTTGCGGCCCGCGCCGGGCGGGCCGGTGAACAGCCACGCGTGCGTCATGCGGGACGCCTCGGGCGGGGGCGCGTCGCTCGCCGCGGCCGTGACGAACGCGTCGGCGTCCCGGGCGGCGGCCGCGAGCTGCTCGCTCACCCGCTCCTGCCCGACCAGGTCGTCCCACACGGTCATGGGTCAGCCCGCCCTTCCGTCGCGTTCGCGTTCGTACTGTGCCGGATCCATTGTGCGGGTCCGGACCGACATCCCTGAGCCACGATCCCCGGACACAGCCGTGCCGGGCGCGCCCGAAGGCACGCCCGGCACGGCACAACATGCGATTCAGCGCCGGCGCCACCGTCCGCCGCCACGGCCGTCGTCGTCGCCGTGGTCGTCCTCGTGCGGGCCGAGCAGTTCGTCGGCCAGCGACGGCAGGTCGTCCAGCGGGGTCTCCTCCGCCCAGTCGGGACGCTCCCGGCGGCGCGGGGCGTTCCCGGCGTCGACCTGCGGCAGCTCACGCGTACGGTCCTCGGGTTCCTCGGCGCCGCCCGCGGGACCGGGCCCGTCCTCGCGCACCGGGGGCAGCACCGCCGTCTCGTCGGCCGCGCCCGGCACCTGCGGCCGGGGCAGCTCGGTCGTCACCTCGGCGTCGGCAGGCGCCGGACGGTCCGCGTCCCGCGCGGCCTCCTCGTCCCGGACGCGCGGCAGAACGGCCGTCTCGTCCACGGGGCCGCCGGTCGCGTTGGTCGGCGTGACCACCGGCGTCGGCACGGTCAGCGCCTCGTCGGCGTCCTGGCCCGAGGCGGGCCGGGCCGGGGCCTCGGAGGGGGTCGCCGCGGTGCGCGGGCCCGCCTCCGCCGCGGCGGCCGCGCGCTCGGCGAGCTGCCGGGCCTGCTCGGCGCGCAGCAGGGCCTCCTCGGCCTTGCGCTGCTTCTCCAGGCGCTGCGCCTCGGCCTCGGCGCGCAGCCGCGCCTCTTCCTCCGCCTGCTTGCGGCGGCGCTCCTCCTCGGCCTTGCGGCGCGCCTCCTCCTCGGCGCGGGCCTTCTCCTCGGCGAGCAGCCGCTGACGCTCCTCCTCCGCGCGGCGGCGGGCCTCCTCGGCACGCTGCCGGGCCTCCTCCGCCTGGCGCTCGGCCTCGCGCCGCTGCGCCTCCTCCAGCTCGCGCCGCTTGCGCTCCTCCTCCTCGGCGCGCAGCTTGGCGAGCTGCTCCTGGCGCTCCCGCTCCAGGCGCTCCTCCTCGGCCTTGCGAGCCGCCTCCTCCTCCGCCTTGCGACGGGCCTCTTCCTCGGCCTTGCGGCGCGCCTCCTCGCGGGCGGCGATCTCGGCCTCGGACAGCGGCAGGACGCGGTCGAGCCGGTGCCGGATCACCGTGGTGACGGCCTCCGGCTCCTGGCCCGCGTCGACCACCAGGTAGCGGCCGGGGTCGGCGGCCGCCAGGGTCAGGAAGCCGGAGCGCACGCGCGCGTGGAACTCCGCGGGCTCGGACTCCAGCCGGTCCGGCGCCTCGGTGAACCGCTCCCGGGCGGTCTCCGGCGACACGTCGAGCAGCACCGTCAGGTGCGGCACGAGTCCGGCGGTGGCCCAGCGGTTGATGCGGGCGATCTCGGTGGGCGAGAGGTCGCGTCCGGCGCCCTGGTAGGCGACGGAGGAGTCGATGTACCGGTCGCTGATGACGACCGCGCCGCGCTCCAGCGCCGGGCGCACGACGGTGTCCACGTGCTCCGCGCGGTCCGCCGCGTAGAGCAGGGCCTCGGCGCGGTGCGAGAGGCCGGCGCTGGAGACGTCCAGCAGGATCGAGCGCAGCCGCTTGCCGACGGGGGTCGCCCCGGGCTCGCGGGTGAGGACGACCTCGTGGCCCTTGGAGCGGATCCAGTCGGCGAGGGCCTCGGCCTGGGTGGACTTGCCCGCGCCGTCGCCGCCCTCCAGGGCGATGAAGAAGCCGGTTCCGGCGGAGGCGGGGGCGGGGTCGTCGCCGCCGAGCAGCGCGTCCCGCAGGTCCTGCCGCAGCGGGATCCCGGACCGGTCGTCGACCTTGGCCAGCACCATCGCGGCGACCGGCAGCAGCAGGGCGCCGACGAGCATGAGCGTGAAGGCTGCGCCGCCGTGGGCGAAGACGAACTTGCCGTTCTCCAGGCGGTGCGGGCCGATGGCCGCCGCCACGACGGGGGCGATCACCGCGCCGAGCCCGACGTACACGCGGACGACCGCGTGCAGGTGTTCGGTGACCCGAGGCCGGCGCTGCTCCTCGGTCTCCTGGTCGAGCAGGGTGTGCGCGATGTTCGCGGCCATGCCCGCACCGACGCCGGCGAGCGCCAGGATCAGCAGCACGCTGGTGACGTCCGGGACGAGCCCGGCGGCGAGCAGCGCGAGGCCCGTGAAGGCCAGGGTGAGGGCGAGCATGCGCCGCCGCGACAGCGACGGCAGCAGGGCGGGCGCCGTACGGATGCCGACGACCACGCCGCCGGTGAGCGCGCCCACCGTCAGGCCGAACAGGACGGGCCCGCCGCCGAGGTCCTTGGCGTGCA
Organism: Streptomyces althioticus; assembly: GCA_014649355.1. Lineage (GTDB taxonomy): Bacteria > Actinomycetota > Actinomycetes > Streptomycetales > Streptomycetaceae > Streptomyces > Streptomyces althioticus. The sequence goes on along the minus strand of BMSW01000001.1, from coordinate 563,388 downwards.
GCACGGCCACGGCGACGGCGGCCGCCACGGCCCCGGCCACGGACGCGCCGGCGACGACCAGCAGCCGCAGCGCGCCGGTGCGGCCCTTGTCGGGTCCGGCGGCGTGCCGCGGGCGGCGCAGGCCCTCCAGCGGTGAGCGCGGGCGGGGCGTGCGGGTGCCCGGCAGTTCGAGGAAGGTGACGACGGACAGCGACGCGGCGAACAGTCCGGCCGCGACGTACGAGGCGAGGGCCGCCTGGTGCTGGCCGAACCACTCGATGCCCGTGCCGAGCAGGTTGTTGCAGAGGGCGGCGACGACGAGCGTCAGGGCGGCGAGCGGTATCGCCACGAAGCCGGTGCGCAACGACAGACGGCGCAGGGCGTCGAGGTGGTCGGGCAGCGGCCGGATGCTGGCCCCCTCGGGCGGCGGCCCGGGCAGCAGCGCGGGCGCGGCGCCCTCGCGGGACACCGTCCAGAAACGCTCGGCGACGCCGGCCACGAACGCGGTGACGAGCAGGATCGCCAGGGCGTTGCCGGGCGTCCAGTCGATCCAGAGCGGCGCCACGATCAGCAGGGCGGCACGCAGTCCGTCCGCGCCGACCATCGTCCAGCGGCGGTCCAGCGGCCCGTCCTGCGAGGTGAGCGAGGTGAGCGGGCCGAGGAGGACGGCGCCGAACAGCAGCGTCGCGAGGATCCGCACGCCGAAAACGGTCGCCACTGCGAACGCCGCTCCGCGGTACCCGCCGCCGAACACCTGCTCGGCGACCGACGCCTGCAGGACGAGGAGCACCAGCACGAGGAGGGCGAGGACGTCGCCGACCCCGCCCACGAGCTGTGCGCTCCACAACCGTTTCACCTGCGGTCGGCGCAGCAGGGCGCGGACGGCACGCTCGCGGGAGTCCGCGACAAGGGCGTCGTCGGGGGCCGGTGGGGAGGCCGTGGGCTGCTCGGCTCGCGTCATGCGTTCAGCCTATCGGCCCGGGAGGACACCCCGGGGCCGACGCGCCTGACATGCACACGTCCCGAAACAGAACCGTGCCGGGACGTTCGCATTCCGAACGCCGGGCGGTGGAACCCGTGCGTCACGGGCGGTGGAACCCGGCGTCAGGGGACGGGGGTTCCACTGCCCTACGGGACGGGGATCAGTCCTCCGCGCCGTTCGCCGCGGCCGTCTTCTTGGCGGCGGTCTTCTTCGCCGTCGTCTTCTTGGCGGCCGTGGTCTTCTTCGCCGCGGTCGTCTTCTTCGCCGCCGTCTTCTTGGCCGGGGCCTTCTTGGCCGTCGTCTTCTTGGCGGTCTTCTTCGCCGTCTTCTTCGCGGGCCCCTTGGCGCGCTTCTCGGCCAGCAGCTCGAACCCGCGCTCCGGCGTGATCGTCTCCACGCTGTCGCCCGAGCGCAGCGTCGCGTTGGTCTCGCCGTCGGTGACGTACGGGCCGAAGCGGCCGTCCTTCACCACGACCGGCTTCTCGCTGACCGGGTCGGTGCCCAGCTCCTTCAGCGGCGGCTTGGCCGCGGCCCGGCCACGCTGCTTGGGCTGGGCGTAGATCGCCAGAGCCTCCTCCAGCGTGATGGTGAAGAGCTGCTCCTCCGACTGCAGCGACCGCGAGTCCGTGCCCTTCTTCAGGTACGGGCCGTAGCGGCCGTTCTGCGCGGTGATCTCCTGGCCCTCGGCGTCCACGCCGACCACGCGCGGCAGCGACATCAGCTTCAGCGCGTCGTCGAGCGTCACCGTGTCCAGGGACATCGACTTGAAGAGCGACGCGGTGCGCGGCTTGACCGCGTTCTTGCCGGTCTTCGGGGTGCCCTCGGGAAGGGTCTCCGTCACGTACGGGCCGTACCGGCCGTCCTTGGCGACGATCGTGTGCCCGGTCGCCGGGTCCGTGCCCAGCTCGAAGTCGCCGCTCGGCTTGGCGAGCAGCTCCTCGGCCAGCTCGACGGTCAGCTCGTCGGGCGCCAGGTCGGCCGGGACGTCGGCACGCTGGTGCTCCTCGGTGTCCTTCTCGCCGCGCTCGACGTACGGGCCGTAGCGCCCGACCCGCAGCACGATGCCGTTGCCCACCGGGAACGACGACACCTCGCGCGCGTCGATCGCACCCAGGTCGGTCACCAGCTCCTTGAGACCGCCGAGGTGGTCCCCGTCGCCGTTGCCGGCGTCGGCGGCGGCGCCGCTGCCCGCGCCCTCGCCCTCGCCGAAGTAGAAACGCTTCAGCCACGGCACGGCGCGGGCCTCGCCGCGCGCGATGCGGTCGAGGTCGTCCTCCATCTTCGCGGTGAAGTCGTAGTCGACGAGCCGGCCGAAGTGCTTCTCCAGCAGGTTGACCACGGCGAAGGAGAGGAACGACGGCACCAGGGCCGTGCCCTTCTTGAACACGTAGCCGCGGTCGAGGATCGTGCCGATGATCGACGCGTACGTCGACGGGCGGCCGATCTCCCGCTCCTCCAGCTCCTTGACCAGCGACGCCTCGGTGTAGCGGGCCGGGGGCTTGGTGGCGTGCCCGTCGACCGAGATCTCCTCGGCGCTCAGCGCGTCGCCCTCGGCGACCTGCGGCAGCCGGCGCTCACGGTCGTCCAGCTCGGCGTTCGGGTCGTCGGCGCCCTCGACGTAGGCCTTGAGGAAGCCGTGGAAGGTGATGGTCTTGCCGGACGCGCTGAACTCGACGTCCCGGCCGTCGGCGGATGTGCCGCCGATCTTCACGGTGACGGAGTTGCCGGTCGCGTCCTTCATCTGCGAGGCGACGGTCCGCTTCCAGATCAGCTCGTAGAGCTTGAACTGGTCGCCGGTCAGACCGGTCTCGGCGGGCGTGCGGAAACGGTCCCCCGAAGGACGGATCGCCTCGTGCGCCTCCTGGGCGTTCTTCACCTTGCCCGCGTAGGTGCGCGGCTGGGGCGGCAGGTAGTCGGCTCCGTACAGCTGCGTGACCTGGGCGCGGGCGGCGGCGACCGCCGTCTCGCTCAGGGTCGTCGAGTCCGTACGCATGTAAGTGATGTAGCCGTTCTCGTACAGCTTCTGCGCGACCTGCATGGTGGCCTTCGCGCCGAAGCCGAGCTTGCGGCTCGCCTCCTGCTGCAGCGTCGTCGTACGGAACGGCGCGTACGGCGAGCGGCGGTACGGCTTGGACTCGACCGAGCGGACCGCGAACCGCGTGTCCTCCAGGGCGGCGGCGAGCGCGCGGGCGTTCGCCTCGTCGAGGTGGAGGGTGTTCGCGCTCTTCAGCTGCCCCAGCGAGTCGAAGTCGCGGCCCTGCGCGACCCGGCGTCCGTCGACCGTCTGCAACCGGGCGACCAGCGTCGACGGGTCGCTCGCGTCACCGGTGCGGCCGGTGGAGAAGGTGCCGGTCAGGTCCCAGTACTCGGCGGAGCGGAACGCCATGCGCTCGCGCTCCCGCTCGACCACGAGCCGGGTGGCGACGGACTGCACGCGGCCGGCGGACAGCCGGGGCATGACCTTCTTCCACAGGACCGGCGAGACCTCGTAGCCGTAGAGACGGTCGAGGATGCGGCGGGTCTCCTGGGCGTCGACCAGCTTCTGGTTGAGCTCGCGCGGGTTGGCCACGGCCTCCCGGATCGCGTCCTTGGTGATCTCGTGGAACACCATGCGCTTGACCGGGATCTTCGGCTTGAGCACTTCCTGGAGGTGCCACGCGATGGCCTCGCCCTCGCGGTCCTCATCGGTGGCGAGGAAGAGTTCGTCGGACTCCTTCAGCAGGTCCTTGAGCTTCTTGACCTGCGCTTTCTTGTCCGCGTTGACCACATAGATCGGCTGGAAGTCATGGTCGACGTCCACACCGAGGCGGCGCACCTCGCCGGTGTACTTGTCCGGAACCTCGGCAGCGCCGTTGGGAAGGTCGCGAATGTGCCCGACGCTCGCCTCGACGATGTAGCCGGGGCCGAGATAGCCCTTGATCGTCTTCGCCTTGGCAGGCGACTCGACGATGACGAGTCGGCGGCCGCCGTTCGCGGTCTCGCTGGTCGGGGACAACTTCGCTCTTCTCTCCGTCGACGCTCGGGCCTCCCCAGGCGCTTCACCCCGGGGTCGGGTCATGGTGACGCTGCGGAGTGTGACGGTACATCCCGCCCCCGTGTCAAACGGGAAAAGCCCGCAACGGCCACTCGAACGGTAACCCGACTACCACCGTTCCTGCCGCCCGGAGTGTCCAGACTCCGCCCGCTCTTATGCGGAGTGCGATCCTTCGGTTACTGCGGGGTCCCGACCTCGGTGCGCCTCAGAGACGGCCGAAGCACCAGGCGCCGAGGGCCAGGGAGACGAGCGCGACGGATCCGGCGACCATGGTCGATGCGACGCGGTTCACACCGAGGGCGACCGGACGGTGCTGCCGCGCACGGGACACCGTCCAGGCCAGCAGACCGGCACCGAACAGGCAGAACACCGTCCCCGCGTAGATCGCAGGCCCGCTCTCCATGGTCGCCCGCGCCCCCTCTCGTCCGTCCCTGCGCCGACTGCTCGGGACGCTCCCACGCGTGGGCGGCGGGGGGACGAACCGGAGGTGAACGGAGCGGCTCGGGAGGGCGGCGGGGTGACCGGAAGCGGGCAGGCTCGGTCCGCTTCCGGATATGTCCGCGGGTTCCGGACGGCCCGGCGCCGGGGCCGACATGGGCGTGAAAGATGCGGCGCACGACACAGGGGTGTAGGTGCGTGTCACTGTGGCGTGCGTGGCCTGAGGGGCCTCGTGTGGGCTGGGCGTGGTGCCGTGTCGTCGTCGGCCGCGGGGCGGTGGGAGCTGGTCGCGCAGTTCCCCGCGCCCTTTGAGGGTGCTGCGGTGAACGCGCGGCGAAGGGGCGCGGGGAACTGCGCGGGCAACCACCGACCACCCGCACCCGGGATCCAGGGGCGAAGGGCCCCTCAACCCACCGGGTTCAGGAACCCCTGCTCGACCAGCAGCCGAATCTGCGCCGGGGTGCGATCCCGCAGCAGGACGGGGTCCTCACCGAGAAGCTGGGCGATGGCGTCCAGGATCCGCCCCGCGGTCATGGTGCCGTCGCAGACGCCGGCGAACCCCGCGCCGATGGTGTCGACCTTGGTCGCCCGGCGCATCCCGCGGTTCTGCCGCAGCACGACGTGCTCGGGGTCCTCGGCGCCGGGCAGCCCGACCTGCTCCTGGACCACCTCGGGAGCCAGCTCGAAGCGCGCCTCCAGCAGCGCCGCGTCGTCGTGCGACCGCAGGTGGTCCAGCCGCTCGAAGTGAGCGCGGACCGTGTCACCGAGCGGCTGCTCCACCGGGTGCGGCCACTCCTCCACCGTGACCGACGGCACGGCCGCGTCCGACCGGCGCAGGGTGATCCACCCGAAGCCGACCGCCCTGACCTCGCGCGCCTCGAACTCGTCCAGCCACGCGTCGTAGCGCGCCCGGTACTCCGCCTCGTCCCCGCGGTGGTCGCCCGCGTCCCGCAGCCACAGCTCGGCGTACTGCGTCACGTCCTGCACCTCGCGCTGCACGATCCACGCGTCGCAGCCACGCGGCACCCAGGAGCGGAGCCGGTCCTGCCAGTCCTCCCCCTCCACGTGCTGCCAGTTGGCGAGGAACTGCGCGTACCCGCCGACGGCGAGCCGCTCCCCCGCCTGCTGCACCAGCGTGCGGCACAGGTCGTCCCCGCCCATCCCGCCGTCGCGGTAGGTCAGCCGCGCCCCGGGCGAGATGACGAACGGCGGGTTGGACACGATCAGGTCGTACGTCTCGTCGTCCCGCAGCGGGGCGAACAGCGACCCCTCGCGCAGGTCGGCGGCCGGGACCCCGGAGAGCGCCAGGGTGAGCGCCGTGATGTGCAGGGCGCGCGGGTTCACGTCGGTGGCGGTCACGCGCGTGGCGTGCCGGGCGGCGTGCAGCGCCTGGATGCCGGACCCGGTGCCGACGTCGAGCGCCGACCCCACGGGCGTACGGACCGTGATGCCGGCAAGCGTGGTGGACGCGCCGCCGACGCCGAGCACCACGCCCGGCTCCCGGCTGCCGATGCCCCCGGCGCCGCCGACCGCGCACCCGAGGTCCGACACGACGAACCAGTCCTCGCCGTCGGACCCGCCGTACGGCCGGACGTCCACGGTCGCCGCGAGCGCGTCCCCGCCCGCGGGGCGGAGCCAGCCGCTCTCCAGGCAGACGTCGACGGGCAGGACGCCGTCCAGTCCCGCGCGCTCCACCGGCTGCTGGAGCAGGAACAGCCGCACGAGCAGCTCCAGCGGGGTGTCCCCTCGCGTGGCGCGGAGCGCGGGCACGGTCTCGCTGCGGGCCAGCGCCGCGTACGCGGGGGCGCCGAGCAGATCGAGCAGTCCGTCGGCGGTGAAGGAGGCGCCGAGCAGCGCCTCCCGCAGCCGGGCGGCGGCGTCGGTGCGGTCGGACGAGGGCAGGGGCGGCAGGCTGGCGTCACTCACGCCCCCCATTGTGGCCGCCGCCCCCACCCGGCGCGCACCCGCGGCCGCTGAGCCGCCGTCAGCCGGGCGGCCCGTAGCGCGCGGGACGCCGTCAGCTCTTGGTCGCGCCCGCCGACGCGGTGGCGGTCTGGCAGCTGGCCTGACGGGACATGGCCTCGCCGACCTTGCCCTCCTCCAGCGCGCTGAGGGCGTCGCTGCCGCTCTTGCTCAGCTTGTCCAGCTCGGCCGCGATGTCCTTCAGACCGTCGGCGAAGTCCGCCTGGTCCTTGGTGTTGAGGCCGTCGACCTGCTTCTTCAGGGTGGCGTAGGACGCGGAGATGCTGTTGAGCTCCTTCACGGCGTCCTGCTGCTTCTGCTCACCGTTCTCGACGTCGGGCGCGCCGGCCTTGGTCACGGCGGCGCCGATGGCCTTGTAGGCGTCGGACATGTCCTGGAAAGCCTTCGAGTCGGCCTGCTGGACCGCCTGCGGCGTGCTGTTGTCCGAGGTCTCCTTCTGGATGGCGGTGTTGGCCGCCTTGATCTTGGCGGCCTGCGGCTGCACGCCGTCGCAGACCTCCTTCGCCCATGCGTCCAGCTTCTCGTCGCTGTCGTCGCCGCCGCATCCCGTCAGCGCCAGTACCAGTACCGCACCGCCGGACAGTGCGGCCGCGAGCTTCTTGTTCACCGGATTGGTCCCTTCCATGGCCTTCGGCCCCGGAACATACACGCCGGATGGCCTACACCCACTTGCCGAACGTCCGGTAAGAGACTTTTTGTAACCATTTGCACCAGGCGAGACAAGGGTCACGGGCCGGAAACCGTGCGGGCGGGCGGCGCGTCAAACCGCGCCGCCCCCCCGCACCTTGGACCGGTGTCCGGCTCGCCCTACCGGGAAACCACCGCCGGGTCGGGCGAGTTGGGCCTCGGCTCCGCGTCGCCCTCGTCGTCGTCCACCGCGATCCCGCGCCGCTTGGACACGTACACCGCCGCGATGATCACCAGCGCGGAGAGCACCGCGATCAGCACCCGCATCCCGACGCTCTTGTCGGCGCCGTAGGAGAACTTGATGACCGCGGGCGCGATGAGCAGCGCCACCAGGTTCATCACCTTCAGCAGGGGGTTGATCGCCGGACCGGCGGTGTCCTTGAACGGGTCGCCGACCGTGTCGCCGATGACGGTGGCCGCGTGGGCCTCGCTGCCCTTCCCGCCGTGGTGACCGTCCTCGACGAGCTTCTTGGCGTTGTCCCACGCGCCACCGGAGTTGGCGAGGAACACCGCCATCAGCGTGCCCGCGCCGATCGCGCCGGCCAGGAAGGCGCCGAGCGCGCCCACACCGAGCGTGAACCCGATGAAGATGGGCGCCATCACCGCGAGCAGACCGGGCGTGGCGAGCTCCCGCAGGGCGTCCTTGGTGCAGATGTCGACGACCTTGCCGTACTCGGGCGTCTCGGTGTGGTCCATGATCCCGGGCTTCTCACGGAACTGCCGCCGCACCTCGTAGACCACCGAACCCGCCGACCGCGACACCGCGTTGATCGCCAGCCCCGAGAAGAGGAAGACGACCGCCGCGCCCGCGATCAGGCCGACGAGGTTGTTGGGCTGCGAGATGTCCATCATCAGGCTCAGCGGAGCGCCCTCACCGCTGAGCCGTTCGCCCACCTCCCGGGCGCCGGTGGTGATGGCGTCCCGGTACGAGCCGAACAGCGCCGCCGCCGCGAGGACGGCCGTGGCGATGGCGATGCCCTTGGTGATGGCCTTGGTGGTGTTGCCGACCGCGTCCAGGTTGGTGAGCACCTGCGCGCCCGCGCCCTCGACGTCGCCGGACATCTCGGCGATGCCCTGCGCGTTGTCGGAGACCGGGCCGAAGGTGTCCATCGCGACGATCACACCGACCGTGGTGAGCAGACCGGTGCCGGCCAGCGCCACCGCGAACAGCGCCAGCATGATCGACGTGCCGCCGAGCAGGAACGCCCCGTACACGCCGAGGCCGATCAACAGGGCGGTGTAGACGGCCGATTCCAGGCCCACGGAGATGCCGGCGAGGACCACGGTGGCCGGTCCCGTCAGTGAGGTCTTCCCGATGTCCCGCACCGGGCGCCGGGTGGTCTCGGTGAAGTAGCCGGTGAGCTGCTGGATCAGCGCCGCCAGCACGATGCCGATGGCCACCGCGACCAGCGCGAGGACCCGCGGGTCGCCGCTCTTGGCCAGGACCGCCTCGTCGGTCGCCCCGGTGAGGTCGGCGTACGACGACGGCAGGTAGACGAACGTCGCGATCGCGACCAGCACCAGCGAGATCACCGCGGAGATGAAGAACCCGCGGTTGATCGCGCTCATGCCGCTGCGGTCGGCGCGCCGGGGCGCCACCGCGAAGATGCCGATCATCGCGGTGATCACACCGATCGCGGGGACCAGCAGCGGGAACGCGAGGCCCGCGTTGCCGAACGCCGCGGACCCGAGGATCAGCGCGGCCACCAGCGTCACGGCGTACGACTCGAAGAGGTCGGCCGCCATGCCCGCGCAGTCGCCGACGTTGTCGCCCACGTTGTCGGCGATGGTCGCGGCATTGCGCGGATCGTCCTCCGGAATGCCCTGCTCAACCTTGCCGACCAGGTCGGCGCCGACGTCGGCGGCCTTGGTGAAGATGCCGCCGCCGACCCGCATGAACATCGCGATCAGCGCGGCCCCGAGGCCGAAGCCCTCGAGCACCTTCGGCGCGTCGGCCGCGTACACCAGCACGACACAGGCGGCGCCGAGCAGACCCAGCCCCACCGTGAACATGCCGACCACACCACCGGTACGGAAAGCGATCTTCATCGCCTTGTGCGAAACGGTGGTGAGATCCTTTTCCGGCTCACCCTCGGCCGGAGTGGCTTCCCGGGCCGCGGCTGCGACCCGGACATTGCTGCGCACCGCGAGCCACATGCCGATATAGCCGGTGGCCGCCGAGAACGCCGCTCCGATCAAGAAGAACACCGACCGCCCGGCACGCTGATTCCAGTCGTCCGCGGGCAGCAGCATGAGCAGGAAGAAAACGATCACGGCGAATACGCCGAGCGTGCGCAGCTGGCGGGCCAGATAGGCGTTTGCGCCTTCCTGGACCGCGGCCGCGATCTTCTTCATGCCGTCGGTGCCCTCGCCGGCCGCGAGCACCTGGCGCACCAGGACCGCCGCGACGGCCAGCGCCGCCAGGGCCACGACGCCGATGGTCACCACGAGCACGCGGTTCTCGTCGGTCAGCACGGCGGCTGCGAGGGATGTGGGTTGGCCCGACTCGTATGAGATGGAAAGCCCCGCCATTCGTCCTCCTTGACGCTTGGGCTGAGCTCAAGATGTGGACGGGATTGTAGGTACCGGAACCTGATCTAAACAGACCGCGAGAAATGTAAATGGCGTGCAGTCACTCTTCACCATTGATCTCCGGCGACCTGCCGGCCGGAAATCGGTAATGCCTTTGAAGCATTCTCGTGATCGCATTTTCCCGGGCACGGAGGATCGTGAACGAATTCACGCGATCTTCCGCTGGGAACCACTGTAAGCGCGGTCCCCTGCACCCGCACATGCCGAAGGGCCCCCAAGCAGGGGGCCCTTCGGAAAACGGTCGGCGTACGGGTGAACCGGTCAGGTGAACGTCGCGGCCGGCGGCGTGGTGGGCCACCTCATGCGGATCGATCCGCCGCTCTCCCCGGCACTGACCTCGACGTCGTCGACGAGGCCGCTGATGACCGCGAGGCCCATCTCGTCCTCCTCGGTCTCCACGTCGGGGTCGCCGAGCACCTCGTCGGCCGAGCGGGCCCGGACGGGGGCGTGCGGGGCCTCGTCGCCGACCTCGATGGAGAACTGCTTCTCCTCCTCGATCAGCAGCACCTTCACGGGCGCGGAGATCCCGCCGTGCTGGTGCAGTCCGACGGCCCGGGTGCAGGCCTCGCCGACGGCGAGCCGCACCTCGTCGAGGACGGCCTCGTCCACTCCGGCCCTGCGCGCCACCGCCGCCGCCACGAGCCGGGCGGTCCGGACGTGCTCGGGCAGCGCGCTGAAGCGGAGTTCGACGGTGGCCATGCATCCCCCTCGCGACTACGGGCGTGCGGTGAAGGGGCCGGGCCGCCGAACGCCCGGCCCCCTTCGGTGTCTCTCGTGCTGCCCGGGCACGACCGCCCAGGAGCGGGTGGTCAGTCGGTCGCCGCCACCGCTTCCTCGACCGAGGTGTGGATCGGGAACACCTTGGTGAGGCCGGTGATGCGGAAGATCTTCAGAATGCGCTCCTGGTTGCAGACCAGGCGCAGCGAGCCCTCGTGGGCTCGTACCCGCTTCAGGCCGCCGACCAGCACGCCGAGACCGGTGGAGTCGAGGAAGTCCACACCTTCCATGTCGACGACAAGGTGGAAACTGCCGTCGTTCACCAGCTCGACCAGCTGCTCGCGCAGCTTGGGCGCGGTATATACGTCGATTTCGCCACCGACCCTGACGATCGTGCGATCGCCCACGGTCTCGGTCGCCAGGGACAGGTCCACGGATCCTCCAGCACCTAGCTATCGAGCGGTCGCCCTTGGGACATCTCGGCTCAGCCCCCGGGACGGTTCGCCAGCCGCCATGGCATTCAATCACTTACCGGCAGGCGTGCACGACGCCTTGGCCCCATTGTCCGTCACGCCGGTGACACACTCGGTGCCGATGGCCAAGAATCACCGATCCGATCGACCCCCGACGGACACGCGATCCGGGACCGCCGCGCCGAGCGACGTCCTGGACCGGCTCGCGTCCGGACCGAGCAGGGCTTCCCGCATTACTCATACGGAGCACTTGCCCCCGCGTGCGGGTCGCCATGCCGTCTGGCCCCACCGGATCCGCCCGGAGGTGATCGCCGCGGTGCGGGCCGCGGGAATCGAACACCCCTGGGCCCACCAGGCGCGGGCCGCCGAGCACGCCCTGGACGGCGACTCGGTGGTGGTCGCCACCGGCACGGCCTCCGGCAAGTCCCTGTCGTACCTGGTGCCCGTGCTGTCCACGCTGCTGGACGGGGCCGAGGCGCCGAACGGCAGGGGCGCCACCGCCCTCTACCTCGCCCCCACGAAGGCGCTCGCCGCGGACCAGTGCCGGTCCGTGAAGGAACTTTCACAGCCACTGGGCCATTCGGTGCGCGCGGCGGTCCACGACGGCGACACTCCGTTCGAGGAACGCGAATGGATCCGCCAGTACGCCAACTACGTGCTGACCAACCCCGACATGCTGCACCGCGGCATCCTGCCGTCCCACCCCCGCTGGTCCTCCTTCCTCAAGGCGCTCAAGTACGTCGTGATCGACGAGTGTCACACCTACCGGGGTGTGTTCGGCTCGCACGTCGCCCAGGTGCTGCGCCGGCTGCGGCGGCTGTGCGCCCGCTACGGCGCGTCGCCCGTGTTCCTGCTGGCCTCCGCGACCGCCGCCGAGCCGGCCGTCGCCGCCCGACGCCTCACCGGCCTGCCCGTGGTCGAGGTCGCCGACGACGCCTCACCCCGCGGTGAACTGGTGTTCGCCCTCTGGGAGCCGCCGCTCACCGAGCTGCACGGCGAGAAGGGCGCGCCGGTCCGCCGCACCGCCACCGCCGAGGCCGCCGACCTGCTCACCGACCTCACCGTCCAGGGCGTCCGCTCGGTCGCCTTCGTCCGCTCCCGGCGCGGCGCCGAGCTGATCTCCGTGATCGCCAAGGAGCGCCTCGCCGAGGTCGACCGGTCCCTGACCCGGCGGGTCGCCGCCTACCGGGGCGGCTACCTCCCCGAGGAGCGCCGAGCCCTCGAACGCGCCCTGCACTCCGGCGAACTCCTCGGCCTCGCCGCCACCAACGCCCTCGAACTCGGCATGGACGTCTCCGGCCTGGACGCCGTCGTCATCGCCGGCTACCCGGGCACCCGCGCCTCCCTGTGGCAGCAGGCCGGCCGCGCGGGACGCTCGGGGCAGGGCGCGCTCGCCGTGCTCGTGGCCCGCGACGACCCGCTGGACACCTTCCTCGTGCACCACCCCGAGGCGCTCTTCGACCGTCCGGTGGAATCCACGGTCCTCGACCCCGACAACCCGTACGTCCTCGCCCCGCACCTGTGCGCGGCCGCCGAGGAACTGCCCCTCACCGAGGACGACCTCACACTCTTCGGCCCCACCACGGAGGAACTGCTGCCGCAGCTGGAGGCCGCGAAGCTGCTGCGCCGGCGGACGCGGGCCTGGCACTGGACCCGCCGCGAGCGGGCCGCCGACCTCACCGACATCCGCGGGGAGGGCGGGCGCCCCGTCCAGGTCGTCGAGGCGGGGACGGGCCGGCTGCTGGGCACGGTCGACGCGGGCGCCGCGCACACCAGCGTCCACGAGGGCGCGGTCCATCTGCACCAGGGCCGCACCTACGTCGTCCGCTCCCTCGACCTGGAGGACTCCGTCGCCCTGGTCGAGCAGGCCAGCCCGTCGTACACGACCGTGGCCCGGGACACGACGGCCATCTCCGTCCTGGAGACGGACACCGAGATCCCCTGGGGCGACGGACGCCTCTGCTTCGGCTCCGTCGAGGTGACCAACCAGGTCGTCTCCTTCCTGCGAAGGCGGGTCATCACCGGCGAGGTGCTCGGCGAGACGAAACTCGACCTCCCTCCCCGTACGCTGCGCACCCGTGCCGTGTGGTGGACGGTCACCGAGGACCAGCTGGACCGGGCCCGGATCAACCCGGAGATCCTCGGCGGCGCCCTCCACGCGGCCGAGCACGCGTCGATCGGCATGCTGCCGCTGTTCGCCACCTGCGACCGCTGGGACATCGGCGGCGTCTCCGTCCCGTTGCACCCCGACACCCTGCTCCCCACGGTCTTCGTCTACGACGGCCACCCGGGCGGCGCGGGCTTCGCCGAACGCGCCTTCCACACCGCCCGCTCCTGGCTCACGGCCACCCGCCAGGCCATCGCCTCCTGCGAGTGCGAGGCCGGGTGCCCCTCCTGCATCCAGTCCCCCAAGTGCGGCAACGGCAACGACCCCTTGCACAAGCGGGGCGCCGTGCGGCTCCTGGACGTGCTGCTGGAGGGGGCGCCCGAGGAGAAGGCGGACGGGGCGGAGGAGCGGGCCGACGAAGGGGCCGAGGGGGCGGAGGCTCCCGAGGGGCGTCGCGGCGGGGCAGAGGCTTCCGAGGGGTGCGACGGCCGGGTCAGCGCGTCGGCCGAGGGGCCGGCGGAGGCTGCGCCGGACCCGGAGGTCCCGCCCGTGCCCTGACCTCCGCGGTGAACGGGCCCACGCCGGACGCCACCGACACGTCCGACACCTCGCCGGTGATCACGCACCGCACGAGTCGCGCGTCCTGGGCCCGGGCCACCCGGTCCGCCCGCGCGCACGCCTCCGCCGCACCGTGCTCCCAGTGGTCGGCGGCGGCGAGCGCCGCGAGATCCGCGCCTGACGCCGCCCGGTGCCGGACCACCACGGCGTGCCCCAGGGCGAGCACCACCCCGAACACCACGCACAGCACGGCGACCGCGCCGACGCACCACACGGAGGCGGAGCCGCGGTCGCGCCCCCGCGTGGCGTCCCTCACCTCGCCGTACTCACGGCGACCACCCCCTCTTCGACCGCCGCGACGGCCTCCTCCCGCAGTTCGAAGGGCAGCGCCCGCAGCATCGGCGCCCTGGCCACCACGGTCACCCTGACCTGTTCGGCGTCCCGGCCGACCGTGACGCGCGCACCGGCCGGAGCGGCCTCCCGGGTCACCTCGACCACCGCGTCCGGCGGATCCTGCCGTGCCGCCGCCCGGGCCCCCGCCCGCGCGGCGTCCACACACTGGATCTGCGCGGCCACCACCATCAGCCCCCATACCAACGCCGTCACGAACAGCACCAGCACGGGCAGCACCAGCGCCGCCTCCGCCGTCACGAACCCGCGGTCGCGCCCGTTGTCGCGCGAGAGGCCACGCCTCCCGCCGCCCCGTCCACCGCGCCGTCCGCTGCCCCCTCCACCGCGCCATCTGCCGCGTCCCCGGTCACATGCGGCCATCGAGGGCCTGCTGCACGATGTTCCGCAGGGCCGTGCTGACCGGGCCGCTGTTGACCACCCGGTAGAGCACCACGGCGAATGCCACCGCCGCCACGATTCCCATCGCGTACTCCGAGGTCACCATCCCGGCGTCCCTCCGCGCCCCGCGCACCCTCGCCGTCAGGGCACGCAGCCGCGCCCGCACCACCTGATACATCCGAACCTCCATACGTGCCGTGTCCGTTGTCATCGCCGGTTGTCGTCGCCGGCTGTTCGCCCGGTTGTCGTCGCCGGCTGTTCGCCTGGCTGTCGCCGGTTGTCGTCACCCGTCGTCGCCGGTTCTCGTCGTCTGCTGTCGTCCTTCGTCGTCCGCCGCGCCTCCTCACTCGCCTCCTCACCCACCCCCTCCCAGCACCCCGCCCGCGAGCCCGATCACCACGGGCAGGACGCCGACGGCGATGAAGGCGGGCAGGAAGCACAGGCCCACCGGCGCGCTGATGAGGACCGCCGCCCGCCGGGCCCGCGTGGTCGCCGCACGGGACCACTCGGCCCGCGCCTCCGCGGCGAGCCGGCCCATCGGTGCGGCGAGCGGAAGACCCGACACGTCGGCCCGCTCCAGCAGCCGGGCCAGCGGGACCGCGCCGGGCAGGGCGGCCAGCCGGCGCCAGGCCTCTCCCGGCTCACCGCCGAGCCGCACCTCCGCGGCGCCCCGCGCCAGGGCGTCCCCGACCGGGCCGCCCAGGGCCTCCCCGACGGCCTGCGCCGCCGGTACCGGTCCGGCGCCCGCCGCGATGCAGGCGGACAGCAGGTCGGCGGCGAGCGGGAGTTGGCGTGCCGCCAGAGCCGAGTCGGGCGCGCTCGCTCCGTGGGCCGCCCGCGTCTGCCGCCGGTGCCACCGCCACAGTCCCGCCGCCAGGACCAGCCCCAGCCCGACACCGCCGATCCCGCCCACCGTCACCCACCCGGCGCCCACGACCGCCACGTACGGCAGCCGTCCGCGCGCGGCCCTGAGCGACGGGGGGCGCACTCCCGTTCTTCGCCGTTCCCGGGCCGCGAGCGCGTCGAGCCGCCGTCGTGTCCGCCGCTCGCACCGGAACCGGTGCCACCAGGCCCACGCCCCGACGAGCACGGCGGCGACCCCCGCGACCGTCCCCAGCCTGTGGACGACGTCGCCGCTCATGCCGCCGCCTCCTCGGCCCCGCGCATGATCCGCAGCGCCCACCACAGGCCCAGCCCCTCCAGCACCCCGCCGGCCGCCAGACAGACCGTCCCCGACGGTGTGTGCAGCAGGACGTGCAGCGGATCGGCGCCCAGGGCCGCGCCCAGCGCCAGCCCGACCACCGGGAGCCCCGCGAGCATCACCGCAGTGGCGCGGGCACCGGACAACTGGGCGCGCAGGTCGGCCCGCTGGTCCCGCTCGGCACGCAGGGCCGCTTCCAGCCGGTCGAGGCCGTCCGCGAGTCCCGCGCCCTGGTCCACCGCCACCCGCCAGCACGCGGCGAGTCCGCGCAGACCCTCGGCGCCGGGCTGCCGGGCCGCCGCCGTGAGCGCGCCCGGCACGTCGCCGCCGAACCGCGCCGCCGCCAGCACGGCCGCCTGATGACCACCGAGCCCTCCGGAGTCCCGGGCGGCCGCCAACAGCGCTTCACCCGGCTGCCGTCCCGCCCGCAACTCCCCGGCGAGCGCCCCGCACAGAGCGACCACCGCGTCCCCGCGGTCGTCCCGCTCCTTGCGCCCCGCGGCCGCCCGCCGCACCCTGCGCAGCACGGGCACCCCGGCCGCCCCCGCGACGACCGGCAGCACCGACGCCCCGAGCACCGCGAGCACCACGCCGACAGCCAACGACGTCCACTCGACGCCGAGTCGCGCCCGAAGCCGGTCCGCCGCCGCCGTGAGAAGCGGTCGTCCCTCGAGCCCCCGGTCGTCCCCGGCCAGCGCCCGCGCCCTCCGGGCCTCCCGATGTCCGCCGCCCAGCACCCAGGCCGCCGACCCCAGGCACGCCACCGCCGCGCCCACCGTCGTCCCGGTCACCCCGCTCATGCGCCGACCGCCTCTCGCCCCGCCCGGGCCTCCTCGTCCCGCGCGGCGCGCAGCAGGTGCCGCAGGCGCGGCCAGGCTGGCTCGGCGACGAAGGTCTCCGGTCCCCACCGCAGTGCCGGGGCCGTCCGCACCAGCCCCGAGGGGTCGCGCTCGAGGACGTGCACCTCGGCGATCCGCCGCCTGCCGCTGCGGTCGCGCACCAGGTGCAGCACCACGGACAACGCGGCCGCGAGCTGGCTGTGGAGGGCGAACCGGTCGAGGCCCGCCGCCGTGCCGAGCGCCTCCAACCGGGCGGGCACGTCGCCGGCGGCGTTGGCGTGCACCGTGCCGGAGCCGCCCTCGTGTCCCGTGTTGAGCGCGGCGAGCAGATGCACCACCTCGGGCCCGCGCACCTCGCCCACGACGAGCCTGTCAGGCCTCATCCGCAGGGCCTGGCGCACCAGGTCCTCCAGGGTCACCAGTCCCGCGCCCTCCTGGTTGGCGGGCCGGGTCTCCAGCCGCACGACATGGGGATGGTCGGGCCGCAGCTCGGCCGAGTCCTCCGCGAGCACGATCCGCTCGTCCGGCCCCACCAGCCCCAGCAGGGCGCTGAGCAGGGTGGTCTTGCCGGTGCCCGTGCCACCGCTGACCAGGAAGGACAGCCGCGCGTCCATCAGGGCCCGCAGCACCTGGTCCCCGCCCGGCGGCACCGTCCCGGCGGCCACCAGTTCGTAGAGGGTGAAGGCGCGCGGCCTCACGACCCGCAGGGACAGGCAGGTGCCGCCCACCGCGACGGGCGGGAGCACCGCGTGCAGCCGGGTGCCGTCGGGGAGACGGGCGTCCACCCAGGGCCGTGCGTCGTCCAGGCGCCGGCCGGCCACCGCGGCGAGCCGCTGCGCCAGGCGTCGCACGGACGGCTCGTCCGGGAAGGAGACCGAGGTGAGCGTCAGGCCCCCGCCGCGGTCCACCCAGACCCGGTCCGGCGCGGACACGAGCACGTCGGTCACGGTCGGGTCGGACAGCAGCCGCTCCAGCGGCCCGCTGCCGACCAGCTCGGACCGCAACTGCTCGGCCGCGCCGAGCACTTCGGCGTCGCCGAGCACCCGGCCCTGTTCGCGCAGGGCCTGCGCCACCCGCGCGGGCGTCGGTTCGGCGCCGCTCTCGGCCAGCCGTCGCCGCACCCCGTCGAGCAGCCCGGGAGGCATCGCCGCCCCGGTCGTCCCCATGCCGCTCATGCCGCCCTCGCCTCCACCAGCGCGCGCTCCCAGAACGCGCGGCAGAAGCGGGACAGCGGGCCGCGTCCGGTCACTCCGGGCGGGCGTCCCGTGCCGTACGGGCGCTGGAGGGCGGGTTCGACCGGCACGTCACCGACGAGGGGCAGGCCGAGCAGCCGAGCCACCTCGTGGTCGTCCAGACCGGGTGCGTACGGTCCCCGGACGGCGACGCGCAGGTCGCGCATGACCATGCCCACGGCGGAGGCGACGCGGCCGGCCGCCGCGACGGCGCGCAGCTCGGCGGGGACCACGAGGAGCGTCAGGTCGAGCTGGGCGAGGACCTCCGCGACGCCCTCGTCGACGCGTCGCGGCAGGTCGACGACGACGGCTCCGCCGCCGCGCCGGGCGGCGGCGAGGACCGCGCGCACGGCCCTGGGCGGCACCGAGAGGCAGTCGCCGCGGTCCCAGCTGAGCACGCGCAGCGAGTGCAGTTCGGGCAGCGACTCCTCCAGCGCGCCGCCGCCGACCCGGCCGTGCGACGACGCGAAGGCGGGCCAGCGCAGCCCTTTCGCGGTCTCGCCGCCGAGCGCCACGTCCAGTCCGCCGCCCAGCGGGTCGGCGTCCACCAGCAGGGTGCGCAGTCCTTCGCGGGCGGAGGTGACGGCGAGGGCGCACGCCAGGGTGGATGCGCCCGCGCCGCCCCGGCCGCCGATGACGCCGACGGTCAGCGCGGGCCGTCCGACGCCTTCGGCGACGTCGGCGATGCGGTCGACGAGCCACTGCTCGCCGTCGGGCAGCATCAGCACGTGGTCGGCGCCGATCTCGACGGCCCGCCGCCACACGCCGGGGTCGTCCTGGTCGCGGCCGACCAGCACCACCCCCTGTCTGCGGGGCGCGCCGCGGGCCCGCCGGGCGGCGTCGTCACCGACGAGGACCAGCGGCGCGGCCTCCCAGCTTCCGCGCGGCCCGGGCAGCCCGTGGTGGACCTCCGGTGTGGCGCCGGCGGCCGCGCACAGGCGCAGCAGGTCGTCGAGGAGACCTGTGTCCTCGGTGACGATCAGCGGTGCGCCCGGCCGGTTCCCTCCGGGCGGGTCGTGTGTGACGGTTCCGGTCATGTCGTCCCAGTGCTCCCTACCTCGCGCGGCCCTCGGGCCCGCCGGTTCCAGGTGGGGGAGGACCGCGCTGCGGCCTCCCGCGGACCGGCCGGAGGATTCCGGCCGGGCACGTCCCGGCCGAGCGGAAGCGGGTGTGCACTCGCGGCGATCGGGACGCGTGGGAATGACAGTGCAGCGGCGCCGGAAATCGTGGGGATCTTGGTGGAAAACTGTGGACGAGGCGGTGACTGTGGATATCGCGGTCACCCGTACCGGTGAGACCGCCATTGCGTCTGTGCGAAACCACGGAGTGGCCTGGCCGATCACCGCAGAGCACCTCGACCACCACTCTCCGTAATCGATCGCGCACATGACAATCAATTCCCCGTGCGGACCCGCACGTGAGGAAAAGGGGGAGAAAGCGGCGGAAAATGCGTCCGGACATGCGACGACCCCCGCCGGGGGGGAGAGCGGGGGTCGTCCCCACGGCCGACTCGGGGGGGGGAGGAGTCGGGCCGGGTTAGCACGGTCGCGAACGATCCGTGACTTCCATGGTGTACCCGAGGGCCCTCTCAGGCAAACCCACGCGCCACACACTACGCCGAATGGGCTGCGCCTATGCTCAGGGGCGTGGAAAACCACTTGTCGCCCCGCACAGCCGCCTTCTTCGACCTGGACAAGACGGTCATTGCGAAGTCGAGCACGCTCACCTTCAGCAAGTCCTTCTACCAAGGCGGACTGATCAACCGCAGGGCCGTCCTGCGGACCGCGTACTCCCAGTTCGTGTTCCTCGCCGGCGGTGCGGATCACGACCAGATGGAACGGATGCGGAAGTACCTGTCCGCGCTGTGCCGCGGGTGGAACGTGCAGCAGGTCAAGGAGATCGTCGCCGAGACCCTGCACGACCTGATCGACCCGATCATCTACGACGAGGCCGCCACCCTCATCGAGGAGCACCACACCGCCGGGCGTGACGTGGTGATCGTCTCCACCTCGGGCGCCGAGGTGGTCGAGCCGATCGGCGAGTTGCTGGGCGCCGACCGTGTCGTGGCCACGCGCATGGTGGTGGGCGACGACGGCTGCTTCACCGGCGAGGTCGAGTACTACGCGTACGGCCCGACCAAGGCGGAGGCGGTCCGGGAGCTGGCCGCGTCCGAGGGATACGACCTGTCCCGCTGCTACGCCTACAGCGACTCGGTGACCGACATCCCGATGCTGGAGGCCGTCGGACATCCGCACGCCGTGAACCCGGACCGCGCGCTGCGCCGGGAAGCGCTGGCGCGGGAGTGGCCGATCCTCGATTTCCACCGGCCGGTGCGGCTGAAGCAGCGTTTCCCCGCGTTCTCCGTTCCGCCGCGTCCCGCTCTTGTCGCGGCGGCCGCGATAGGCGCGGCGGCGGCCACCGCGGGCCTTGTCTGGTACGCGAGCCGGCGCCGCTCGACCGTTGCCTGAACGTACTTTCTCTTCGCCGCGCGTCCCCGCTCCGGGACGCGTTCGCCATTTCGGCGTCCGTTTACTGCTCGTTTGAGCCCAAAAGTAAAGGAACGCGGCCAGGACTTCCCCTCTCCGGGAAGCCGGAGTACAAAGGAGTTGACGGCCCGCGAGACCAAGGACGTCCGAGAGGACGACCTCCGAAACGCTTTAAGGCCCCACGGACCGCGCATGGAAACCGCGCACCCACGCGACGTCGACCCGTCGATTACGGGCCAGCCGCACCAGGCCGGGCAAAGTCCCCGGCCTGATGGGCACATATCGAGGACGCTTGGTAACGCGGTGGACGTGCCAGCGGCGGTACGAGTATTCGTACCGCCGCATTCTCGCGCCAAGCCCCTCAGCCCCCGGCCAGTGCGCTCTCCACCCCAGCCGCGTGCCCTACGGCCGCACTCAGGCCGCTCCGCGCTGCAGCGCCTCGCACACCGCCGTGGACTCCCGCGCACCCAGCGCCACGGCCCGTCCGCAGTGGGCGATCCAGGCGGCCATGCCCTCCGCCGTGCCGGACAGGTAGCCCCGCAGCGCCTCCTGGTAGGCGTCCTGGCCCAGCTCGGCGTGCCCCACCTCGGCCGGGCACACCGACTTGGGATCGAGGCCGCTGCCGACCAGGACGATCCGCTCGGCCGTGCGCGCGACCAGGCCGTTGTGGGACGTGAAGGGCCGCAGCGCGAGCAGCTCGCCGTGCACCACGGCGGCCGTCACGAGCGCCGGCGCGGAACCCCCCGCGATGACGATCTCGGCCAGACCCTCCAGGCGGCCGTGCATCTCGTCGGCGCCCGGCAGGGGCAGGTCGACGAGGGGCTCGTCGACCGGCTCGCCCGCCCGGCGGGGACGGCCCACATGCTCGGCCTTGTCGGCGGCGGCGACCAGGTGCAGCCGCGCCAGCACCCGCAGCGGCGACTGCCGCCAGATCGACAGCAGCTGGCCCGCCTCGGCCGTCAGCCGCAGCGCGGCGCCCACGGTGCGCGCCTCGTCGTCGCCGCTGAAGTCGCTGCGCCGCCGCACCTCCTCCAGGGCCCAGTCCGCGCCGGACAGCGCCGCCGAACCCCGGGCGCCGCGCAGGGCCGCCTCGGAGGTGATCTCGTTGCTGCGCCGCCGCATGACCCGGTGCCCGTAGACCCGGTCCACGGCCTTGCGTACGGACTCCACGGAGTCGGCCACACCGGGCAGGTTGCCCAGGGCCGCGAGGGGATCGGCGGTCGCGCCCGTCGTACTCATGAGTACGACCCTACGCACCCCGGACGCCCGCCCCACGATGGAGTGGTCTTCTTCACGCCCCGTTGTGACGTACAGCTATCGAGGCACTACGCTTCGTGAACATGAAAATTGCTTTCGTTGGGAAGGGCGGGAGTGGAAAGACGACCCTGTCCTCCCTGTTCATCCGTCATCTCGCGGCCGAGGGCGCCCCGGTCGTCGCCGTGGACGCCGACATCAACCAGCACCTCGGGGCCGCGCTGGGCCTGGACGAGGCGGAGGCCGCCGCCCTCCCCGCGATGGGCGAACACCTCCGGCTGATCAAGGACCACCTGCGCGGCAGCAACCCGCGCATCGCGTCCGCCGACACGATGATCAAGACGACCCCGCCCGGCGAGGGCTCCCGGCTGCTGCGGGTCCAGGAGGACAACCCGGTCTACGACGCCTGCGCGCGCCCGGTGCGGCTGGACGGCGGCACGGTCCGTCTGATGGTCACCGGCCCCTTCACCGACGCCGACCTGGGGGTCGCCTGCTACCACTCCAAGACCGGAGCGGTGGAGCTCTGCCTGAACCACCTGGTGGACGGCCCCGGCGAGTACGTCGTGGTCGACATGACGGCCGGCTCGGACTCCTTCGCGTCCGGCATGTTCACCCGCTTCGACATGACGTTCCTCGTCGCCGAGCCGACCCGGAAGGGCGTCTCCGTCTACCGCCAGTACAAGGAGTACGCCCGTGACTTCGGCGTGGCGCTGAGGGTCGTCGGCAACAAGGTGCAAGGCCCGGACGACCTCGACTTCCTGCGCGCGGAGGTGGGGGACGACCTGCTGGTGACCGTGGGCCACTCGGACTGGGTGCGGGCCATGGAGAAGGGCCGCCCGCCGCGGTTCGCCGCGCTGGAGGAGTCCAACCGGCTCGCCCTGCGCACGCTGCGCGATGCGGCCGACGCGACGTACGAGCGGCGGGACTGGGAGCGGTACACGCGCCAGATGGTGCACTTCCACCTCAAGAACGCCGAGTCGTGGGGCAACGAGCGCACCGGGGCCGACCTGGCGGCGCAGGTCGACCCCGGTTTCGTGCTCGGCGAGAGCGTCACCGCCGGGGCCTGAGTCTCACCCCTTCGGCGCGGGGGAACCCGGCGCGCCCTTGGGGGCCGGGGCGGGGCCGGAGGCCAGGAAGGTCTTCCAGCCCTTCTTCGGGGCCTCGCCGACACCCAGCGAGCGCAGCTTCTCCAGGGTCGCCGGGTCCTGCGCGTCCAGCCAGTCCGCCAGCTGGCGGAAGGAGACGCACCGCACGTCGGACTTGGTGCACACCGTCTCGACAACCTCTTCGACGGCCCGCATGTACGTGCCGCCGTTCCACGACTCGAAGTGGTTGCCGATGATCAGGGGCGCCCTGTTGCCGTTGTAGGCGCGCTCGAAGCCCTGGAGCAGGCCGTCCCGCATCTGGTCGCCCCACATCTCGTGCTTGGAGGGGTCGCCCTGGGTGGTGGTGCCGGACTGGTTCACCATGAAGTTGTAGTCCATGGTGAGCTGCTCGAAGGAGTGCCCGGGGAAGGGCACGAGCTGCATCGACAGGTCCCACAGCCCGGACTTCTTCTGGGGCCAGACCTGGTTGTTGACGCCGCTGGTGTCGTAGCGGAAGCCCAGGTCCCGGGCGGCCTTCATGAAGTTCTTCTGCCCTTCCAGGCAGGGTGTGCGGGCCCCGATGAGCTCCTTGTCGTAGTCGAAGGGCAGCGGGGCCTCGTTCTTCATGCCGGCGTTGGTCTTCCAGGTCTTCACGAACTGCTTGGCCTGGGCGATCTCCTCCTTCCACTCCTCCACCGACCACTCGCCGACCCCTCCGTCGCTGCCGCAGAAGTGACCGTTGAAGTGGGTGCCGATCTCGTTGCCCTCGAGCCAGGCCAGCCGCAGCTGCTTCACGGTGTCGGCGATGCCCTGCTGGTCGTTGAAGCCGATGTCGGAGCGGCCCGGCGAGTGCTGCGGCGGGCTGTACAGGTCGCGCTTCTCCTCCGGCAGGAGGTACACGCCGCTGAGGAAGTACGTCATGGTCGCGTCGTTCTCCTTGGCGACCTTGCGGAAGTGGGAGAACAGCTTCTGACTGTCCTCGCCCGCGCCGTCCCAGGAGAACACCACGAACTGCGGGGGCTTCTCACCGGGCTTCAGCCGCTCCGGCTTGGGCAGGTGCGGCTGGGCGCCGGTGTAGGCGGTGGAGCCGTCGCCGATCAGCCGGACGACGTTCTTGGGCGCGGGGGCCGGCTGCGCCTTCTCCTGTTCCGGCCCGCCCTGCCCCCCTCCGCCGCCGGTTCCGCAGCCGGCGAGCGCGGCGAGGCAGACCGCGGTGATCACGGTGCCCGTGGCGATCCTGTGGGTGGCGGCCATTAGCCCACCTTCTTCCTTCTCTCGGGCCGAGCTCGATGAGGCGTTGTGTGGTGCCGGGCCGGTCCATGCCGACCGCGCCGTCAACCTCGCACGGAAAGAAGAAGTGAATTAATACGACAAGCCGATGAAATGGCCACTTCACCCCTCGGGGTGACGCCTGCCGCCATTTGCCCGGAAAGTCTATGCCGGTCCTTTACTCGCAATTACGATCTGTTTACTGAGAGTCAGTACATCCCGCCGTTCTGGGGCCGTGCCCCACGGCCGCGACCGCTCCGCCCGAGCGGGCCCCCACCGTCACGCGACCGCGCAGACCCGAAGGAGACGGGAGTCCATGTCAGCCTGCCTTCCCGCCGGCGCCACCGAATCGGCGCACACCGAACGAGCCCATCCCCCGCACAGCCCGCCGCCCGGCCGCAGTCGCCGCTTCCGCGTCGCGGGCGCCGATCTCTCGGCCGCCGTGGCGGTCTTCCTCATCGCCCTCCCCCTGTCCCTCGGCATCGCCCTCGCCACCGGCGCGCCCCTCCAGGCCGGCCTGGTCGCCGCGGCCGTGGGCGGGCTCGTCGCCGGACGGCTCGGCGGCTCGCCGCTCCAGGTGAGCGGCCCCGCGGCGGGACTCACGGTCGTCACCGCCGACCTCATCCACCAGTACGGCTGGCGCACCACCTGCGCCGTCACCGTCCTCGCCGGCCTCGCCCAGCTCGGCCTCGCCTGTCTGCGCGTGGCCCGAGCGGCCCTCGCCGTGAGCCCCGCGATCGTGCACGGCATGCTGGCGGGCATCGGCGTCACCATCGCCGTCGCCCAGGCGCACATCGTCCTCGGGGGCGAGCCGCAGAGCTCCGTACCCGACAACCTCCGCGCCCTGCCCGCGCAGTTGGCGCGCCTCGACCCCGCCGCGCTGGCGGTGAGCGTGCTGACGCTGGCCGTCCTGCTCCTCTGGCCGCGGATGCCCGGACGCGCCGGACACCTGTTGCGCCGGATGCCCGCCGCGCTGGTCGCCGTCGCGGGCGCCACCGCGGTCGCCGCGGCGGCCGGACTGGTGCTGCCCGTGGTGGACCTGCCGTCGTGGCACAGCCACGCGCTGGCCGGGCTGCCCGAGGGTCCCGTGCTCGGTCTCGTCGCGGCCGTGCTGACCACGACGCTGGTGTGCAGCGTGCAGTCGCTGCTCGGCGCGACGGCCGTGGACAAGCTGGCCGCCGCCCGCCCCGGCGCGCCGAGCCCCGTCCGCTCCGACCTTGACCGGGAGCTGCTCGGCCAGGGCGCGGCCAACGTGGTCTCCGGCACGCTCGGCGGTCTGCCCGTGGCCGGCGTCGCCGTCCGCAGCACGGCGAACGTCCACGCCGGCGCCGTCAGCCGGAACGCCACGATCATCCACGGCGCCCTGGTGGTGGCGGCCGCGCTGGTGCTGGTCCCGCTGCTGGAGCTGATCCCGCTCGCCGCCCTCGCCGCGCTGGTCATGGCGGTCGGCCTGCGCATGGTGTCCCTGCACCACATCCGCACGGTGACGCGCCACCGCGAGGTCCTCGTCTACGCCGTCACCGCCCTCGGGGTGATCTCGCTCGGGGTGCTGGAGGGCGTGGCGCTCGGCATCGCCGTGGCCGTGGGCGTGGCCCTGCACCGGCTCACCCGGACCCGGATCACCCACGAGGAGGAGAGCGGCGTCCATCACGTGCACGTGCGCGGGCAGTTGACGTTCCTCGCGGTGCCACGGCTCAGCCGGGCCCTTCACCTCGTCCCCCAAGGCACGGATGCGGTGGTGTCGTTGAACGGGTCCTTCATGGACCACGCGGCGTACGAGACGCTGCAGGACTGGCAGAACACGCACACCGCGCGCGGCGGCACCGTGGAGATCACCGGCCGACGCTCGGGGGTGCGGATCGCCGAACCCGGCGCACTCTCCACCGAACCGGCGCACGACGGGGAGCCCGGCACCACAGGCGACTGCCGCTGCCGCCCCTGGACGGCCTGGCGCAACCACCAGTGCGAGCGGCCCTCCCCCGCCCCGGACACCGGGGACCGCCCGGACACGACCCGCACGAGCGCCGACGCACACCGGCCCGCCGATCCGGGCACCCCGGCCCGCGGACACGCCCCGGGCGGACGTCAGCTGGTGCGCGGCCTCAGCACCTTCCAGCGCCGCACGGCGCCCCTGGTGCGCGGCGAGCTGGCCCGGCTGGCGCGGGAGGGGCAGCAGCCGTCGCAGCTGTTCCTGACCTGTGCCGACTCCCGGGTGGTCACCTCGATGATCACCTCCAGCGGCCCCGGCGACCTGTTCGTGGTGCGCAACGTCGGCAACCTGGTGCCGCCGCCCGGTGCGGAGAGAGGCGACGACTCGGTGGCAGCCGCCATCGAGTACGCCGTCGACGTGCTGGCGGTGCGGTCGATCACCGTGTGCGGCCACTCGGGGTGCGGTGCCATGCAGGCCCTCCTCGGCTCCCGCCCCGGCTCCCCCGCCGTCACGCCGCTCGGCCGCTGGCTGCGGCACGGCGGGCCGAGTCTGGAGCGGCTGCGCGACCCCGGTGCGCCCGCGCCCCGGCTGGCCGGGCGGGCCCCCGCCGACGACGTCGAGCAGCTCTGCCTGACCAACGTGGTGCAGCAGCTGGAGCACCTGCGCGCCCATGAGTCGGTCGCCCGCGCGCTGGAAAAGGGGACGCTCGAACTGCACGGGGTGTACTTCCACGTGGGTGAGGCCCAGGCGTACCTCCTCGCCGAACAGGAGGAGGAGAGGGTCTTCGACCGGGTACGTGAGGTGGACCTGGCGGTGTGACGCGCGCCAGGTGTGAGAGGCGTTACACCACTTGAACCAGGTTGCCCGGCGCCCCGTGGGAAGGGGTGTCGGGCAACCGCACGACACGACCCCGACAGGTCTAAACCAATTTCCCGTCGACCCTTGTCAGCGTGCCCCCGGGTCTGATGAGCTGTGGCCTGGGACACAACGGACACCCTGGGAAAGGCAGATGCCGTGAGCAATGAAAGCCTGGCCAACCTCCTGAAGGAGGAGCGACGCTTCGCACCCCCCGCCGACCTGGCCGCGAACGCCAACGTCACCGCGGAGGCGTATGAACAGGCCAAGGCTGACAGGCTCGGCTTCTGGGCCGAGCAGGCCCGCCGGCTGACCTGGGCCAAGGAGCCCACCGAGACCCTCGACTGGTCGAACCCGCCGTTCGCCAAGTGGTTCCAGGACGGCGAGCTGAACGTCGCCTACAACTGCGTCGACCGGCACGTCGAGGCCGGGCACGGCGACCGGGTCGCGATCCACTTCGAGGGCGAGCCGGGCGACAGCCGCGCCATCACCTACGCCCAGCTCAAGGACGAGGTCTCCAAGGCCGCCAACGCCCTGCTGGAGCTGGGTGTCCGCAAGGGCGACCGGGTCGCCGTCTACATGCCGATGATCCCGGAGACCGCCGTCGCGATGCTGGCCTGCGCCCGCATCGGCGCCGCGCACTCGGTCGTCTTCGGCGGCTTCTCGGCGGACGCCCTCGCCACCCGCATCCAGGACGCCGACGCACGGGTCGTCATCACGTCCGACGGCGGCTACCGGCGCGGCAAGCCCTCCGCCCTGAAGCCGGCCGTGGACGAGGCCGTCAGCCGCGTGGAGAGCGTGGAGCACGTCCTCGTCGTCCGCCGCACCGGCCAGGACGTCGCCTGGACCGAGGGCCGCGACGTGTGGTGGCACGACGTGGTCGACCGCCAGAGCAGCGTCCACACCCCGGAGGCGTTCGGCGCCGAGCACCCGCTGTTCATCCTGTACACCTCGGGCACCACGGGTAAGCCGAAGGGCATCCTGCACACCTCCGGCGGCTACCTGACCCAGACGTCGTACACGCACTGGTCGGTGTTCGACCTCAAGCCGGAGACCGACGTCTACTGGTGCACGGCCGACGTCGGCTGGGTCACCGGGCACTCGTACATCGTCTACGGGCCGCTCGCCAACGGCGCCACGCAGGTCATGTACGAGGGCACGCCGGACACGCCCCACCAGGGCCGCTTCTGGGAGATCGTCCAGAAGTACGGCGTGACGATCCTCTACACGGCGCCCACCGCGATCCGGACGTTCATGAAGTGGGGGGACGACATCCCCGCGAAGTTCGACCTGTCGTCGCTGCGGGTGCTCGGCTCCGTCGGAGAGCCGATCAACCCCGAGGCGTGGATCTGGTACCGGAAGAACATCGGCGCGGACCGCACCCCGGTCGTCGACACGTGGTGGCAGACCGAGACCGGCGGCATCATGATCTCCCCGCTGCCGGGCGTGACCTCCGCCAAGCCGGGCTCCGCCCAGACCCCGCTGCCGGGCATCTCCGCCACGGTCGTGGACGACGAGGCGAACGAGGTGGCCAACGGCGGTGGCGGCTACCTGGTGCTGACCGAGCCGTGGCCGTCGATGCTGCGCACCATCTGGGGCGACGACCAGCGGTTCATCGACACCTACTGGTCGCGATTCGAGGGCAAGTACTTCGCCGGTGACGGCGCGAAGAAGGACGACGACGGCGACATCTGGCTGCTCGGCCGGGTCGACGACGTGATGCTGGTGTCCGGCCACAACATCTCCACCACGGAGGTCGAGTCCGCGCTGGTCTCCCACCCGTCGGTCGCCGAGGCGGCCGTGGTGGGCGCCGCGGACGAGACGACCGGCCAGGCCATCGTGGCCTTCGTCATCCTGCGCGGCACGGCGGCGGAGAGCGAGGACCTCGTCGGCGAGCTGCGCAACCACGTGGGCGCCACGCTCGGCCCGATCGCCAAGCCCAAGCGGATCCTGCCGGTGGCCGAGCTGCCGAAGACCCGCTCCGGCAAGATCATGCGGCGTCTGCTGCGGGACGTCGCGGAGAACCGCCAGCTCGGGGACGTCACCACGCTGACGGACTCCACGGTCATGGACCTCATCCAGGCGAAGCTTCCGGCCGCGCCGAGCGAGGACTGACCGGCACACCTGCCCGGACGGGTGCCGGAGGGCGAGACCCAGCCCGCCGGCACCCGTCCGGACCAGTGCACCGCCGCCCGTGCCCCCGCTCGTGGGGGCACGGGCGGCGTCCTGTGTGGCGGGCCGCGATCTGTGAGGCGAACCACGCCCGGCTCCCGCGCGACGTCCGGGCACGGCTCGGCGGACTCGCCGGCCGGCCGCCATCTCCGCAGGTCAGCCCCACGCCCCTGCCTGTTCCCCTGCCAAGGCACCGTCGGCCGCTCCGCGCCCGGGTCACAGATGCTGCTGGTGCGGCCGGGGGGCACGTTAGCTACGCTAAAGAACGGCAAAAGTAGTCTCATGGAGCGCCGGGAAGTCTGGTCGGCACACGATTCGTGCTGCCCGTCCACCAGAGGAAATGCCTGTGAGCGCCCCCACCCCCACCCCCCGCAAGAGCTTCGGACGGCTCTCCCTCCCCGAGCGGAACTTCGTCGCGGAGGCCCTGCGCACGGAGACCGTCGGCGGTGTCCTGCTGCTGCTCGCCGCCGTCGCCGCGCTGCTGTGGGCGAACATACCCGCGCTGGGTGACAGCTACGAGACCGTCAGCCACTGGCACTTCGGCCCCTCGTCGCTCGGGCTGAACCTGTCCGTCGCGCACTGGGCGGCCGACGGCCTGCTCGCGATCTTCTTCTTCGTCGCCGGCGTCGAGCTCAAGCGGGAACTGGTCGCCGGTGACCTGCGCGACCCGAAGGCCGCCGCGCTACCCGTCGTCGCCGCCCTGTGCGGCATGATCGCGCCCGCGCTGGTCTACACGCTCACGGCCGGAGTGGGCGGCGGCTCCCTCGCCGGCTGGGCCGTGCCCACCGCCACCGACATCGCGTTCGCGCTGGCCGTGCTCGCCGTCATCGGCACCTCGCTGCCCAGCGCGCTGCGCGCCTTCCTGCTCACCCTCGCGGTCGTCGACGACCTGTTCGCGATCCTGATCATCGCGATCTTCTTCACCGACCAGCTGAACTTCGCCGCGCTCGGCGGCGCGGTCGCGGGCCTCGTCGTGTTCTGGCTGCTGCTGCGCAAGCGGGTGCGCGGCTGGTACGTGTACGTGCCGCTGGCCCTGGTGATCTGGGGGCTGATGTACAACAGCGGCATCCACGCCACCATCGCCGGTGTCGCCATGGGCCTCATGCTGCGCTGCCACCGCGAGGAGGGCGAGGAGCAGTCCCCCGGCGAGCACATCGAGCACCTGGTCCGGCCGCTGTCGGCGGGCTTCGCCGTGCCGATGTTCGCGCTGTTCAGCGCCGGTGTCGCGGTCTCCGGCGATGCGCTCGGAAAGGTGTTCACCCAGCCCGAGACGCTCGGCGTCGTCCTCGGCCTGGTCGTCGGCAAGACGTTCGGCATCTTCGGCGGCACCTGGCTGACGTCCCGGTTCACCCGCGCCTCCCTCAGCGACGACCTGGCCTGGCCGGACGTGTTCGCGGTGGCCACGCTCGCCGGCATCGGCTTCACCGTCTCGCTGCTCATCGGCGAGCTGGCCTTCGAAGACGACGCGACGATGGCCGGCAGCGTGAAGGCCGCCGTCCTCACCGGCTCCGTCCTCGCCACCGTCCTGGCGACCGTCCTGCTGAAGATCAGGAACGCCAAGTACCGCAAGCTGGCCGAGGAGGAGGAGCGGGACGAGGACCTGAGCGGCGTGCCGGACGTCTACGAGCAGGACGACCCGGAGTACCACCTCCGTATGGCCGACATCCTGGAGAAGAAGGCCGCCGAGCACCGTCGGCTCGCCCGGGAGAAGGCCGCCGCGCGAGACGCGCTTGCACAAGTGCCGGGCGGGGCAGGCGATCGGCACGACGGTCCGGCATGATCTGACGAGACGGTACAAAAGAACGGGACCGTCCCGCGCAGGCACGACGGACGTACGCGAGGCGTACGGAGAAGAGGGAGACCGCGATGAGCGCACCCGACGGCAGCCCGGTCGGCGCCGAACGCAGCATCGGCCAGCTGTTCGCCACGGCGACGGCGGAGATGTCGGCGCTGGTGCACGACGAGATCGCGCTGGCGAAGGCGCAGCTCAGGCAGGACGTGAAGCGGGGCGCGACGAGCGGCGGCGCGTTCATGGCGGCGGGCGTGCTGCTGCTGTTCTCCCTGCCGATGCTGAACTTCGCGCTCGCCTACGGCATCCGCACCTGGAGCGGCTGGAACATGGCGGTGTGCTTCCTGCTGTCCTTCGCGGCGAACTGCCTGATCGCGGGGCTCCTCGCCCTCATCGGCATCGTGTTCGCCAAGAAGGCCAAGAAGGGCCGCGGTCCGCAGAAGGTCGCCGCCTCGGTGAAGGAGACGGCGGGCGTGCTGCAGAAGGCGAAGCCGCACCCGCGTCCGGCCCTCCCCGAGCACCGTGGCCCCGAGGCCATCGAGGCTGTGGCACGCTCGTCCTCATGACGGACCCCGCCACTCCTTCGGCGCAACCTGCCTCGGTCGTACGCCTGGACCTCCCGGACGCCCCGGGACTCGTCCACCGGGACGTCGCCGCCAACGGCGCCCGCTTCCACATCGCGGAGCTGGGCGACGGCCCGCTGGTGCTGCTGCTGCACGGCTTCCCCCAGTTCTGGTGGACCTGGCGGCACCAGCTCACGGCGCTCGCCGACGCCGGGTTCCGGGCCGTCGCCATGGACCTGCGGGGCGTCGGCGGCAGCGACCGCACCCCGCGCGGCTACGACCCGGCCAACCTCGCCCTGGACGTCACCGGCGTGATCCGCTCCCTGGGCGAGCCGGACGCCGCGCTCGTCGGCCACGACCTGGGCGGCTACCTCGCCTGGACGGCCGCGGCGATGCGCCCCAAGCTCGTCCGGCGGCTCGCGGTGTCCTCGATGCCGCATCCGCGGCGGTGGCGCTCCTCGATGCTCGCCGACGCCCGGCAGACGGCCGCCCAGTCGCACATCTGGGGCTTCCAGCGCCCCTGGATCCCGGAGCGGCGGCTCACCGCGGACGACGGGGCGATGGTGGCCCGGCTCATCGAGGAGTGGTCGGGGCCGCAGCCGCCCGACGAGAAGGTCCTGGAGACCTACCGGCGGGCCATGTGCATCCCGTCCACGGCGCACTGCTCGATCGAGCCGTACCGGTGGATGGTGCGGTCGCTGGCCCGCCCGGACGGCATCCAGTTCAACCGCAGGATGAAGCGCCCGGTACGGGTGCCGACGCTGCATCTGCACGGCTCCCTGGACCCGGTGGTGCGCACGCGCAGCGCGGCGGGTTCGGGGCAGTACGTCGAAGCGCCGTACCGCTGGCGGCTGTTCGACGGGCTGGGTCACTTCCCGCACGAGGAGGACCCGGTGGCCTTCTCGACGGAGCTGATCAACTGGCTGAAGGATCCCGAGCCGGACCGCTGACGGGCCGACCGGTCATACGAACGCCAATTGCCTGGCGCATAGGCCAATTGGCGGCCCCTCAGGCGGTTATGGACCTTGGGGCGGGGGCACACGTCCGGGTATGGGCTGGACGCACGACTACAGTGACGCAAGCCGCAATCGCCGCTCGGCGAGCGGTGTGGGCTCCCACCAGCGAGGCGGTGCACCACAGATGGCAGCTACGGATCTCAGGGTCGGCATCCCGCGCATTCTCCGCCGCCGTGCGCGCTGGGTATCGGTCAGGCTCCGTCACCCGCGGGGCTGACGGCCCGTCCGGCTGTTCCTGACGTCCCGGCAGCTGCCGGTCCCGTTACCGCTCAGAGCGCGCACTTGTCGCTGTCCACCTCCTGGGCGGCGCTGCGGCCCCTGGCGATGTCCTCGCGGATCTCGTCCACGGTCAGCGCGTATCCCGTCCGGTCGTCGTCCAGCGACTTCGCGAAGATGACGCCGTACACCTCGCCCTCGGGCGTGAGGAGCGGGCCGCCGGAGTTGCCCTGACGGACCGTCGCGAACAGCGAGTACACGTCGCGGCGCACCGTGCCGCGGTGGTAGATGTCGGGGCCGTTGGCCGTGATGCGCCCGCGCAGCCGCGCCGCGCGGACGTCGTACGCGCCGTTCTCCGGGAAGCCGGCGACGATCGCGCCGTCCCCGCTGCTCGCGTCCTCCGCGGCGAACCGCAGCGCGGGGGCGTCCATGTCGGGCACGTCGAGCACGGCGATGTCGCGCTTCCAGTCGTACAGGACGACCGTGGCGTCGTACATGCGGCCCTCGCCGCCTATCTGCACGACCGGCTCGTCGACGCCGCCCACCACATGGGCGTTGGTCATGACGCGCCGGTCGTCGAAGACGAAGCCGGTGCCCTCGAGCACCTTGCCGCAGCTGGTCGCCGTGCCCGTCACCTTGACGATGGAGCGCTGCGCGCGGGCGGCGACAGGGCTGCCCGCGAGCGCCGGGTCGGGCGGACGGACGTCCGTGATGGGCTCGTTGGCGAACGGGCTGAAGACCTGCGGGAAGCCGTTCTGCGCGAGGACGGACGAGAAGTCGGCGAACCAGATGTCCGCCTGGTCCGGCAG
Source organism: Streptomyces althioticus (assembly GCA_014649355.1). Classification (GTDB taxonomy): domain Bacteria; phylum Actinomycetota; class Actinomycetes; order Streptomycetales; family Streptomycetaceae; genus Streptomyces; species Streptomyces althioticus. Next base: position 530,333 of record BMSW01000001.1, on the reverse strand, counting down.
CGCCCGGGAGACGCCGAGCAGCACCTTGGAGCCGCGCACCTCCTTGCCGAGCGTCGGCAGCGTCGTCCCGGCGAGGGCGGAGCCGATCAGCCAGGCGACCAGGAGCATCGCGACGACGTTGACGAGGGCCCCGCCGGTGGCGTCGAGGGCGCGGGCGGGGGACCAGGTGATGTACCGGCGGAGCTTGTTGCCCAGATGGGTGGTCAGGGCCTGGCCGACGGAGGCGCACACTATGACCACCACGACCGCCACGACGGCGGCGGTGGTGCCCACCTCGGAGTTGTCCGTCACCGCGTCCCAGACGACGGGCAGCGTGTAGACGGCGATCAGGCCGCCCCCGAGGAACCCGATCACCGACAGGATGCCGACGACGAAGCCCTGTCGGTATCCGACCACGGCGAACCACACGGCTGCCACCAGCAGCAGGATGTCCAGCACGTTCACCGATTCAAGCCTCGCCTCGTCCTACGCAGCACGGCGCTCACCCTGTCACGCCCTCCAGTCCAGCGGGACCTGCTTGTCCCGATCCCAGGGGCGCTCCCAGCCCGCGAAGTGCAGCAACCGGTCGATGACCCCCGCGGTGAACCCCCACACGAGGGCCGACTCGACCAGGAACGCGGGTCCGTGGAAGCCGCTGGGGTGGATCGCGGTCGCGCGGTTGTCCGGGTGGGTGAGATCGGCCACGGGCACGGTGAACACCCGCGCCGTCTCGTTCGGGTCGACGACGCCGACGGGGGTGGGATCGCGCCACCAGCCGAGCACGGGCGTCACGACGAAGCCGCTGACGGGGATGTAGAGCCTCGGGAGCACGCCGAAGAGCTGCACGCCGGACGGGTCGAGCCCGGTCTCCTCCTCGGCCTCGCGCAGCGCCGCCCGCAGCGGTCCGTCGCCCTGCGGGTCGCCGTCCTCGGGGTCGAGGGCGCCGCCGGGGAAGGACGGCTGCCCGGCGTGCGAGCGCAGCGAACTGGCCCGCTCCATGAGCAGCAGCTGGGGCCCGCGCTCGTCCTCGCCGAAGAGGATCAGGACGGCGGACTGCCGCCCCGAGCCGTCCTTCGGCGGCAGGAAGCGGCTCAGCTGCGTGGGCCGGACCGTCTCGGCGGCGTGGACCACCGGGTCCAGCCACGCGGGCAGCCCGTCCCTGCTCAGGGCCACCGGGCCCCCCTGCGTCCCGCTCGCGCGCGTCATGCCCACCCCCGTCGTCCGGCCCCGTCCCACGCGTCCAACGCGCGACGCCCGCGAGATCGTTCCGCGGCACGCCAGGGTGCCCGGACCGCCCTCATCCGGCCCCCAGCGGCGGGGCCGGTCTGCCTCCGGCGTCCAGATACGCCTGCGGGGGCTTCAGCCGCTGGCCCGGCTGGCCGGCCTTCTCGTACTTCAGCAGCTTCTTCGCCTTCTCCGGGTCCGTCTCGCCCTCGCCGTACGCCGGGCAGAGCGGGGCGATCGGGCAGGCGCCGCAGGCGGGCTTGCGGGCGTGGCAGATGCGGCGGCCGTGCCAGATGACGTGGTGGGAGAGGTCGGTCCAGTCGCTCTTCGGGAACAGCGCGCCGACCGCCGCCTCGATCTTGTCCGGGTCGGTCTCGTCGGTCCACTTCCAGCGGCGCACCAGGCGCTGGAAGTGGGTGTCGACCGTAATGCCGGGGCGGCCGAACGCGTTGCCGAGCACGACGAACGCGGTCTTGCGGCCCACGCCGGGCAGCTTGACCAGGTCCTCCAGCCGGCCCGGCACCTCCCCGCCGAACTGCTCCACCAGCGCCTTCGACAGACCGATGACGGACTTGGTCTTGGCGCGGAAGAAGCCGGTGGGGCGGAGGATCTCCTCCACCTCCTCCGGGTCGGCGGCCGCCAGGTCCTCGGGGGCGGGGTACTTCGCGAACAGCGCGGGCGTCGTCTGGTTGACGCGCAGGTCGGTGGTCTGGGCCGACAGCACGGTGGCGACGACGAGTTGGAAGGGGTTCTCGAAGTCCAGCTCGGGGTGGGCGTACGGGTAGACCTCGGCGAGCTCGCGGTTGATACGGCGGGCCCTGCGCACCAGCGCGGTGCGGGACTCGCCCTGCGGGTGCGCGGCGACCGTCTTCGCCGGGGCGGCCGGAACGGAGGCGGTCGCCTTTTTCGGCGCGACGACCTGCTTCCTGGGGGCGGGAGCCTTCTTGAGAGCGGCGGACGACTTGGCGGGGGCGGCCTTCTTGGCGGACCTGGCGGACGCCTTCTTCGCTGCGGGCTTCCGGGCGGGAGCGGCCTTGTCGGCTGCGGCCTTCTTCCCGGCGGACTTCTTCGCCGTGGCCTTCTCCGCCGTGGCCTTCTTCTCCGCGGCCTTCTCCGCCGTGGCCTTCTCCGCCGTGGCCTTCTTCGCAGGCGTCTTCCGCGCAGGTGCGGCCTTCTTCGCGGAGGCGGGCCCCGCGGCGGCAGCCGTCCTCGCGGCTTTCGCCGTCTTCCTACCGCCATCGGAGACCTGTTCGCCCACAGCGGAATCGCGTTCTGCACTCACCCGCGCAGCCCCCTCGGCCTGTGCTCTCACCGGCGTTTTGGACACCCGGCCAGCCTACGACCCGGCACGGACATCCGCCCCGGACCCTGAAGATCGGCGTCCAATTGGACCCCTGCCGCATACCCCGGCCGACCCGTGCGGCATCCTTGTGACAGATCACACTGTTTGGACGGTCCGGCAAAATGGGAACCACGGTCCCCTGGCACGCAGGGGAACCAAGATCCCCTGAGCAGGTCGAATAGGAGAGAACTCGTGGACGACGTTCTGCGGCGGAACCCGCTTTTCGCGGCGCTCGACGACGAGCAGGCCGCGGAGCTTCGCGCCTCCATGAGTGAGGTGACCCTGGCACGGGGCGACTCACTGTTCCACGAGGGCGACCCGGGAGACCGCCTGTACGTGGTCACCGAGGGCAAGGTGAAGCTGCACCGCACCTCCCCCGACGGCCGCGAGAACATGCTCGCCGTGGTCGGCCCGGGCGAGCTGATCGGTGAGCTGTCCCTCTTCGACCCGGGCCCGCGCACGGCGACCGCCACGGCGCTCACCGAGGTGAAGCTGCTGGGCCTGGGCCACGGCGACCTCACGCCCTGGCTGAGCGCCCGCCCCGAGGTGGCCACGGCGCTGCTGCGCGCCGTCGCCCGCCGGCTGCGCAAGACCAACGACGCCATGTCCGACCTCGTCTTCTCCGACGTCCCCGGCCGCGTCGCGCGCGCCCTGCTGGACCTCTCGCGCCGCTTCGGCGTGCAGTCGGAGGAAGGCATCCACGTGGTGCACGACCTCACGCAGGAGGAGCTGGCCCAGCTGGTCGGCGCGTCCCGCGAGACGGTCAACAAGGCCCTGGCGGACTTCGCCCAGCGCGGCTGGCTGCGGCTCGAGGCCCGCGCGGTGATCCTGCTCGACGTGGAGCGGCTCGCCAAGCGCTCCCGCTGAGGCGTCACCCCGGCTTCTCCGCGCCCCCACGGCCCACGGCCGTGGGGGCGCGGGCGTGCCGTCACGCGGGCGTGCCGTCAGATGAGGCCGTGCTCCTTCAGGTACTCCAGCTGGGCGCGCACGGAGAGCTCCGCGGCCGGCCAGAGGGAGCGGTCGACATCGGCGTAGACGTGGGCGACGACCTCGGAGGACGTGCGGTGGCCGTCCTCGACGGCCGTCTCCACCTGCGCGAGCCGGTGGGCGCGGTGCGCGAGGTAGTACTCGACAGCGCCCTGGGCGTCGTCCAGCACCGGCCCGTGTCCCGGCAGGACCGTGTGGACGCCGTCGTCGACCGTGAGGGACCTCAGCCGGCGCAGGGTGTCCAGGTAGTCGCCGAGGCGGCCGTCGGGGTGGGCCACGACGGTCGTGCCGCGTCCCAGCACGGTGTCGCCGGTCAGGATCGCCCGGTCCGCCGGCAGATGGAAGCACAGGGAGTCGGCGGTGTGGCCGGGGGCCGGTACGACCCGCAGCTCCAGGCCGCCCACGGTGACGACGTCCCCGGCGGCCAGTCCCTCGTCACCGAGGCGCAGCGCCGGGTCCAGGGCGCGGACCTTCGTGCCGGTCAGCTCGGCGAACCGGGCGGCGCCCTCGGCGTGGTCGGGGTGACCGTGCGTCAGCAGGGTGAGGGCGACCCGCTTGCCGGCCTGCTCGGCGGTGCCGACGACGTGCCGCAGGTGCCCGTCGTCCAGCGGTCCCGGGTCGACGACGACGGCGAGGTCGGAGTCAGGCTCGGACAGGATCCAGGTGTTCGTGCCGTCCAGCGTCATCGCCGAGGCGTTCGGGGCGAGCACGTTGACGGCCCGCGCGGTCGCGGGACCGGAGAGGACCCCGCCGCGCGGCTGGCCGGGAAGGGCGGTGGCGTCCGTCATGCGGGGGCTCCCCCGGTCGGGATGTGCTTGGTGAACTCGTCGTGCCCGGGCCAGGAGAGGACGATCTCGCCGTCCACCAGGCGCGCGGAGGCCAGCACCGGCGTGAGATCCCGCGCGGGCGCCGCGTCGAGCGCCTCCGCGGCCGTGCCGTACGCGACGAGCTGGCGCAAGGTCGCGATCGTGGGGGGCATCATCAGCAGCTCGCCCCGGTCGTAGCCGCCGGCCGCCTCGCGCGGGGTGATCCACACCGTGCGGTCGGCCTCCGTGGAGGCGTTGCGGGTGCGCTGGCCCTCGGGGAGGGCGGCGACGAAGAACCACGTGTCGTAGCGGCGCGGCTCGAACTCGGGGGTGATCCAGCGGGTCCAGGCGCCCAGCAGGTCGGAGCGCAGCACCAGGCCGCGCCGGTCGAGGAACTCCGCGAAGGACAGCTCGCGCGCGACGAGCGCGGCGCGGTCCGCCTCCCAGTCCGCGCCGGTGGTGTCGCCGACCACGGCGTCCGGGGCGGGGCCGGCGAGCAGCACGCCGGCCTCCTCGTACGTCTCCCGCACGGCCGCGCAGACGATCGCCTGGGCGCCGGCGCGGTCCACGCCGAGCCGGTCGGCCCACCAGTCGAGCGAGGGTCCGGCCCAGCGGACGTGCCGGTCGTCGTCCCGCGGGTCGACGCCGCCGCCGGGGTAGGCGTACGCGCCGCCCGCGAACGCCATGGACGTACGGCGGCGCAGCATGTGCACGGCGGGTCCGTCGCCGGTGTCCTTGAGGAGCATGACGGTGGCCGCGCGTTTCGGCGTGACGGGTGCCAGCTCACCGCTCGCCAGCGCTCGGATCCGCTCGGGCCACTCCGGCGGGTACCACTGCCCGCCAGCCTGCGCATTCGCCATGGCCGGAGGCTATCCCGAGACGCCCGGATGTTCGAGTGCCTCTTGGGGCGGAGGGGGGCCGCCGGTGGCGTGGGGTGGCCGAGGCCGCATCCCCGCCCGGGGTCCGGACGTGCCGCACCCCGGCAGGCGCGGGGCCAGCCGGGGCGGCGTACGTTCGCGGCGGATGGGGTGCGAGCGGCGTGTGTTCGGGGCGGAGGGAATGCAGCCGGTGCCGCGGGTTGCCCGAGCCTGCACCCCCGCCCGGGGTCCGGACGTGCCGCACCCCGGCAGGCGCGGGACCGGCCAGGGCGGCGTACGTTCGGGGCGAAGGGGTGCGGCCGGAGGCGCGGGGCGCCCGGGCCCGCACCCCCGCCCGGGGCCGGACATGCCGCGCCCCGGCAGGCGCGGGGCCGGCCGGGGCGGCGTACGGCGATCGACGGCGGCGTGGTCCGGAGGAGATCCGGGGACGGCCCGCCCGGAGGGCTTACGCCTCCGTGAGTTCCACCTGCATCTCGACCTCGACCGGCGCGTCCAGCGGCAGGACCGCGACGCCGACCGCGCTGCGGGCGTGCACGCCCTTGTCGCCGAGCACCTCGCCGAGCAGTTCGCTGGCGCCGTTGACGACGGCGGGCTGGCCGGTGAAGTCCGCGGCGGAGGCGACGAAGCCGACGACCTTCACGACGCGCGCGACGCGGTCCAGGTCACCGGCGACGGACTTGACCGCGGCGAGCGCGTTCAGCGCGCAGGTGCGGGCCAGGTCCTTGGCCTCCTCGGGGGTGACCTCCGCGCCGACCTTGCCGGTCACCGGCAGCTTGCCGTCCACCATCGGCAGCTGGCCGGACGTGAACACGTACCGGCCGGAGACGACCGCGGGCTGGTACGAGGCGAGCGGCGGGACGACCTCGGGCAGGGTCAGGCCCAGCTCGGCCAGCCGGGACTCGACGACGCCGCTCATGCCTGCTTCTCGCGCTTCAGGTAGGCCACCAGCTGCTCGGGGTTGTTCGGCCCGGGCACGACCTGGACGAGCTCCCAGCCGTCCTCGCCCCAGGTGTCCAGAATCTGCTTCGTCGCGTGGACGAGCAGCGGCACAGTCGCGTATTCCCACTTCGTCATGCGGCCGACTCTAGCCGCTGCCGCGACCGCCGCCCGCGTCGCCGTCACCCCGTCCGGGACGGCACACGGAGGCGGGAACATCACCCGGAGCCGCCGCCACGCGCGGTGAGCATTTAGGCTCGAAGGCGTGAGCAGGCTCCAGGTCGTGAGTGGCAAGGGCGGAACCGGCAAGACCACGGTGGCCGCCGCTCTGGCGCTGGCCCTGGCCGAGGAGGGGAAGCGGACGCTTCTCGTCGAGGTCGAGGGCCGGCAGGGCATCGCGCAGCTCTTCGAGACGCAGGCGCTGCCGTACGAGGAGCGGAAGATCGCCGTCGCTCCCGGGGGCGGGGAGGTGTTCGCCCTCGCCATCGACCCCGAACTGGCCCTTCTGGACTACCTCCAGATGTTCTACAAACTCGGCAGCGCCGGCCGGGCCCTGCGCAAGCTGGGCGCGATCGACTTCGCCACCACCATCGCCCCCGGCGTGCGGGACGTGCTGCTCACCGGTAAGGCCTGCGAGGCGGTGCGGCGCAAGGACCGCGGCGGCCGGTTCGTCTACGACTACGTCGTGATGGACGCCCCGCCGACCGGCCGCATCACCCGCTTCCTCAACGTCAACGACGAGGTGGCCGGGCTCGCCAAGATCGGCCCGATACACAATCAGGCGCAGGCCGTGATGCGCGTGCTGAAGTCGCCGGAGACGGCCGTGCACCTGGTCACCCTGCTGGAGGAGATGCCGGTCCAGGAGACCGCGGACGGCATCGCGGAGCTGCGCGCGGCCCGGCTGCCGGTGGGGCGGGTCATCGTGAACATGGTGCGGCCGCAGGTGCTGGACGCCGCCGACCTGGAACTCGTCGGGAGCGTGTCCCGTCCCGCCGTGGCGCGCTCGCTGTCCTCGGCGGGGCTCGGCGGCGCGCGGCGCGGCGGGCACGCGGAGCGGCTGGTGGAGCCGCTGCTGGCGCAGGCGGAGGAGTACGCCGAGCGGTACACGCTGGAGACGGAGCAGCGCGCGGTGCTGGCGGAGCTGGACGTGCCGCTGCACGAACTTCCGCTGCTGGCCGAGGGGATGGACCTGGCCGGGCTGTACGCGCTGGCGCGGAAGCTGCGCGGGCAGGGCGTGTCATGAGCGGCCGTACGCCCCGCCGGGAACGCCGGGAGAACGTCCCGGGCGGCCCGCACCACCGCATCGGCCCCGTCACGAGTCGGATCGACCGGAAGCAGGGGATGTCATGAGCCGTCGTCCGGAACCGGCGCAGGACCAGGACCCGGTCCGTGAGCACCTCTCGCCCGCCCGCGCGCTGGAGATCGACCCGCTGATCGAGGATCCGGACACCCGGATCGTGGTGTGCTGCGGCTCGGGCGGCGTCGGCAAGACGACCACGGCCGCGGCGCTGGGCCTGCGGGCGGCGGAGCGGGGCCGCAAGGTGGTGGTCCTCACCATCGACCCGGCGCGCCGGCTCGCGCAGTCCATGGGCATCGACTCCCTCGACAACACCCCGCGCCGGGTGAAGGGCATCGACGACTCCGCGGGCGGCGAACTGCACGCGATGATGCTCGACATGAAGCGCACCTTCGACGAGATCGTCGAGGCGCACGCGGACCCGGAGCGGGCCGCCGCGATCCTGGGCAACCCCTTCTACCAGTCGCTCTCCGCCGGTTTCGCCGGCACGCAGGAGTACATGGCGATGGAGAAGCTGGGACAGCTGCGGTCGCGGGACGAGTGGGACCTGATCGTGGTCGACACCCCGCCGTCGCGTTCCGCGCTGGACTTCCTGGACGCGCCCAAGCGGCTCGGCTCGTTCCTCGACGGCAAGCTGATCCGGGTGCTGCTGGCCCCGGCCAAGGTGGGCGGCCGTGCGGGGATGAAGTTCCTGAACGTCGGGATGTCGATGATGACCGGCGCGCTCGGCAAGGTGCTCGGCGGTCAGCTGCTGCGGGACGTGCAGACGTTCGTGGCGGCGATGGACTCCATGTTCGGCGGGTTCAGGACGCGCGCGGACGCCACGTACAAGCTGCTCCAGGCGCCGGGGACGGCGTTCCTGGTGGTCGCGGCGCCCGAGCGGGACGCGCTGCGGGAGGCCGCGTACTTCGTGGAACGGCTGGCCGCGGAGGACATGCCGCTGGCGGGTCTGGTCCTCAACCGGGTGCACGGCAGCGGGGCCGACCTGCTGTCGGCCGAGCGGGCGCTGGCCGCCGCGGAAAATCTTGAGGACTCCCGCATTGTGGATCAGCCGGACGGGAAAGCTGGACTTCGTAACTCTCCCGACACGTACGGCAGTTCAGAATCACCCGCGCGTAACGTCACCGACGGAGGCTCCCCCGCCACCGAGGACGTCGACGGCGCGGCTCCCGAAGACGAACCGACTGCGACGGACGGCGAGCGCTCGGTCGAGCGTCTCACCGCCGGTCTGCTGAGACTGCACGCGGAGCGGATGCAGCTGCTCGCGCGCGAGCGGCGGACGCGTGACCGCTTCACGGCGCTCCACCCCGAGGTGGCGATGACCGAGGTGGCCGCCCTGCCCGGCGACGTCCACGACCTCGCGGGGCTGCGCGACATCGGCGAACGCCTGGCGGCGGGGCGCGCGGAGCTGTCCGGTACGCCCTGAGGGGCGTCCGGCCTCCTGGCAGACAGGCGCGGTGAGCCCGGTCCGGGTGCGGTGCCTGGAACGAGGCGCCGGTGTCACAGGCGCTCGGGTGCGTGGACGCAGGCGCCGTCTGCCGCGGGGCGCGCGCCCCGCGCACCGGTCGGCGGCCACAGGGGCGCCCGGCATGCCGGCGTACGCCTCAGGCGTCCCCGCGCTCGGGCGTGACCGTAGCCACGACAGCCACGACCGTGGGCACTCTTCAGGCGCCCGCGTACGACCCGGCAGGCGCCGGCGCTCACGCACGCCCCGGGCGCACAGGGCGCCCCTCGCACACGGCAAGGCGCCCTTGACCGTCCGGGACACCCCGCGTCCACGGACCGGACCTGCCCACCGCCGAAGGTGAACCGCGTGGGCCCGGTCACGGGACCGGGCACGCCGAGGACCCCCCGAGAGCCCTCACCGAGAGCTCAGCTCACCGCCGCGTAGTCCTCGTAGACCTGGTCGTCGTTGAGCGGCACGACGCCCGTGCCACGCTCGTACTCCGAGCGCGCGGTCTCCAGCAGCCGGCGCCAGGAGGTCACGGTCGGCCGCCGGCGCAGCAGCGCACGGCGCTCACGCTCCGTCATGCCTCCCCACACGCCGAACTCGACGCGGTTGTCGAGCGCGTCGGCCAGGCACTCCGTGCGCACCGGGCAGCCGGTGCACACCGCCTTGGCCCTGTTCTGCGCTGCTCCTTGAACGAACAGTTCATCCGGATCGGTAGTGCGGCAGGCAGCCTGCGCACTCCAGTCGGTAACCCAGCCCATACCGGCGCCGTCCTCTCCCGAATCGAGGCTCCCCCACGGCGGCAGCGGCATATTCACCGCCGCCAGTTGAGGACGTTACGGAAGGTGGGCACAGCGCAACACCCCCAGCGGGCCCAATCTTGAATGGTCCGAACGGACTATGGGTAAGCGGCAGATCACCCGGGGGAGTGAGGGGGCGACATGCGTGACAAACGGGGCATGACGGGTCAGTTCAGTTGCGTCACAACGGGCGCCGCGTGACACACGAGGCGATCCGGACACGGTCTCCACGCTCCTCGACTTCACTCGTACGAAAAAAGTCGAAAAGATCCGGAACGATTCGGGGTCGCCGGACGTATTGATACGTGGCCTCACTGCTGTGACAGTTGAGTGCAGCTTAGGCCAAGGCATATACGCTTGTCCGGCGAATGAGAACGTAGGCTGCTCCCATGCCAAAGAAGCGCTCGGGCGGTGGTCTGTCCTCCACGCAGCAGGCCGCCAAGTTCCTCGGTGTCAGTGTCCTGGCCGGTGCCGTCATGGCCGGCATCGCGCTGCCGGCGGTGGGCGCGCTGGGCCTGGCGGCGAAGGGGTCGGTGGAGAGCTTCGACGAGCTCCCGGCCGCTCTGAAGACGCCGCCGCTGAGCCAGCGCACCACCATCCTCGACGCCGACGGCGGCCTGATCGCCACCGTCTACTCGCGGGACCGCACGGTGGTGGACCTCAAGGACATCTCGCCGTACATGCAGAAGGCGATCGTCGCGATCGAGGACTCCCGCTTCTACGAGCACGGGGCGGTCGACCTGAAGGGCGTGCTGCGCGCGCTCAACAAGAACGCCCGCAGCGGCGAGGTCTCCGAGGGCGCCTCGACGCTCACCCAGCAGTACGTGAAGAACGTCTTCGTCGAGGAGGCGGGCGACGACCCGACGAAGGTCGCGCAGGCCACCCAGCAGACCATCGGCCGCAAGATCCAGGAGCTGAAGTACGCGATCCAGGTCGAGGAGGAGCTGGGCAAGAAGAAGATCCTCGAGAACTACCTGAACATCACGTTCTTCGGCCAGCAGGCGTACGGCGTCGAGGCCGCGTCCCAGCGCTACTTCTCCAAGCCGGCCAAGGACCTCAACCTCCAGGAGGCCGCGCTCCTCGCCGGCATCGTCCAGTCGCCGAGCCGCTACGACCCGGTCAACGACGAGGCCGAGGCGAAGAAGCGGCGCAACATCGTGCTGAAGCGGATGGCCGAGGTCGGGGACGTCTCCCCGGAGGACGCCGCCGAGGCGATGCGCTCCCCGCTGGGCCTCAAGGTCAGCGAGCCGAAGAACGGCTGCATCACCGCGGCCAAGGGCGCGGGCTTCTTCTGCAAGTACGTGGAGAAGGTCTTCCTCAACGACCCGGTCTTCGGCAAGACGCGCGAGGAGCGGGCGAAGGTCTGGAACCAGGGCGGCCTCACCATCCGCACGACGCTGGACCCGCAGGCCCAGAAGTCGGTGCAGGAGTCGCTCAAGGACCACGTCTACGAGTCGGACAAGGTCGCCGCCGCGTCGACGCTCGTGGAGCCGGGCACCGGCAAGATCGTCGCGATGGGCCAGTCGAAGCCGTACGGCTACGGCAAGAACCAGACGGAGATCAACTTCTCCGTGGACTCCGCCTGGGGCGGCTCCAACTTCGGCTTCCCGACCGGTTCGACGTTCAAGCCGTTCGTGGCCGCCGCCGCCCTGGAGGAGGGCCGGCCGCCGACGCAGGAGTACTCCTCGCCGTACGAGATGCCGTACCCGGACACCGTGCGCGGCTGTGACAAGCCGTGGGTGAACGACGGCGGCTACAAGCTGGAGAACGAGGACGAGTCCGAGGTCGGGCCGTACGCGCTGAGGGACGCGATGGCGAAGTCGGTCAACACCTACTTCGTGCAGATGATCGAGGACATCGGCATGTGCCCGGTGGTGACCATGACCGACAAGCTCGGCGTGGTGCAGGGCAACGGGGACAAGATCCCCGAGGTGCCGTCCTCGATGACCCTCGGCTCCACCGGTCTGTCGCCCCTCACCATGGCGAGCGCCTACGCGGCCTTCGCCTCGCGGGGCATGTACTGCACGCCGGTCGCCATCGAGTCGATCACCCAGAAGACGGGTGACCAGTCCAAGTCCCTGCCGGTTCCGAAGTCCACGTGCTCGCGCGCGATGAGCGAGAAGACGGCGGACACGGTGAACGAGCTGCTCAGGGGCGTGATCGACTCCGGTACCGGTCAGCAGGCCGGCCTCGGTGACGGCCGCGCCAACGCCGGTAAGACCGGTACGACGGACGAGCGCAGGAACGCCTGGTTCGTCGGCTACACGCCGAACATGTCGGGCGCCGTGTGGGTGGGCAGCGCCAGCCAGAAGGTGAAGATGCGGGACATCAGCATCGGCGGCCAGTACCACGAGCTGGTCTTCGGTGGCGCCGTCCCGGGCCCCATCTGGCGCGACGCGATGAACGGCGCGCTGGAGGGCAAGGAGGCCCCGGACTTCAACCGGGTGCACATCCCGGACCCGAAGAAGCCGGAGGACCGCGACAAGGGCCGCGGCCGCGGCGACGACGGCAAGGGCGACGACGGCTTCATCGGCGGCCTGATCAACGGCGGCAACGGCAACGGGGGCGGTGACGGCGGCAACGGCGGCCAGCCGGACCCGGGCTTCACCTTCCCCGAGGGCTTCATCCAAGGCCCGGGCAACGGGCCGGGCGGCCGGGACTGACGGGCGAGACTGACGGTCGACCGACAACGGGGTGCGGCCCCTTCCCCGGGTGGGGAAGGGGCCGCACTGTGTTGTGGCCGTACGCTTCTACGGCCGTGGGTCATGGCCGTGGGTCCTTGTGACCGTGGGTTCTTGTGGCCGTGGGGCCTTGTGACCGTGGGTTCTCATGGCCGTGGGGCCTTGCGGCCGTGGGTTCATGTGACCGTGGGTCCCTGTGGCCGTGGGTCCCTGTGGCCGTGGGTCCCTGTGGCCGTGGGTCCGTGTGGCCGTACGTCGTCGTGGCGGCGTCTCAGCCGGCCAGGAGCTTCTTCACGGCGGCGGCCACCCGGCCGCCCTCCGCCTGACCGGCCACCTTCGGGTTCACGATCTTCATGACGGCGCCCATGGCGCGCGGCCCCTCGGCGCCGGCGGCGCGGGCCTCCTCGACCGCCTGGGCGACGATCGCGTTCAGCTCGTCGTCGGACAGCTGCTTGGGCAGGTAGCCGGCGAGCACCTCGCCCTCCGCCTTCTCCCGCTCGGCCTGCTCGGCGCGGCCGCCCTGCGCGAAGGCGTCCGCCGCCTCGCGGCGCTTCTTGGCCTCGCGGGCGATCACCTTCTGCACCTCGTCGTCGGAGAGCTCGCGCTTCTCCTTGCCCGCGACCTCCTCCTTGGTGATCGCGGCGAGCGTCAGCCGGAGCGTCGAGGAGCGGAGCTCGTCGCGCTCCTTGATCGCGGCGTTGAGGTCGTCGTGCAGCTTCGACTTGAGCGTGGTCATGACTTGATTGTCGCAGGTGCGGTCGCGGCCGCGCCTGCTGATTTGCGGGGGCCTCGGTACGTCCGCGGGTGAACTCCCGGGAGGAGTGGCCCCCGTGGGTCGTGGGCCGTGCGGAGGACCCCTCGGGGTCTGACACGATGGGCTCATGCGCGCGCGATACCGAATCCCCCTGGGAATCACGGCGGCCGGCGCCGCCGGACTGCTGTACGCCGCGGGCTTCGAGGCCCGCTCCTTCCGCCTCCGACGGGTGACCGCGCCCGTCCTCCCCTCCGGGATGCGCCCCCTGCGCGTGCTGCAGGTGTCCGACATCCACATGGTCGGCGGCCAGCGCAAGAAGCAGCGGTGGCTGCGCTCGCTGGCGGGCCTGCGCCCCGACTTCGTGATCAACACGGGCGACAACCTGTCCGACCCCGAGGGCGTCCCCGAGGTCCTGGACGCGCTCGGCCCGCTCATGGAGTTCCCGGGCGCCTACGTCTTCGGCTCCAACGACTACTACGGCCCCCGGCTGCGCAACCCCGCCCGCTACCTGGTCGAGAAGGTGCAGGGCCGCCACGGCCTGAACGGCAACCCGCCGGTCGTCGACGCCGTCCACAACCCGTGGGAGGACCTGCGGGACGGCTTCGACTCGGCCGGCTGGCTCAACCTCACCAACACGCGGGGCACCCTGAAGATCGAGGGCACGTCGATCGAGCTGACGGGACTGGACGACCCGCACATCAAGCGGGACCGGTACGCGGAGGTGGCGGGCGGCCCGTCGGCCGGGGCGGACTTCTCGATGGGCGTGGTGCACGCGCCGTACCTGCGGGTGCTGGACCCGTTCGCGGCCGACGGCTACCCGCTGATCCTCGCCGGCCACACGCACGGCGGACAGCTGTGCATCCCGTTCTACGGCGCCCTGGTCACCAACTGCGACCTGGACACGGACCGCGTGAAGGGCCTGTCCACGCACACGGCGGAGGGCCGCAGGTCGTACCTGCACGTCTCGGCGGGCTGCGGCACGAGCCGCTACACGCCGGTGCGCTTCGCGTGCCCGCCGGAGGCGACGCTGCTGACGCTGGTGTCGCGCTGAGGATCGGCGACGGCGGGCGGGCCGCCTGACGTATCGGCGACGGCCGGCGGGGTGTCCGACGTGTCGGCGACGGCCGACGGGTCGCCTGACGTGTCGGCGACGGCCGGCGGGTTGTCCGACGTACGGGTAACCCGACCGGCCCACGCCACGTCGCCGCGCCCCGGCGGCCGTCCCACGCTGGGGGCATGACCGCCCCGATACCCAGGGACATCCCGGACCTCCCCGCCCTCCCGCGGACGGCTCCGCAGCTGCTCCCCTCCGCCGTCCCCGCCCGAGCCGTCGTACCGCCGGTGCGGCGGCCGCTGACCGCGGTGTACCGGCTGGCCCTGGCCGTGCTGGCGACGGCGGCCGTGCTGACCGAGATCCTTCTCGGCAGCCCCACCCGGGTACTCAGCTACTTCGTGATCCAGAGCACGGCGCTGCTGGCCCTGGTGACGCTCGCCTCGGCGCGCCGCGCGTGGACGGCCCGCCATCCCCTGCCGGGCGCCGTCACGGGGGCGGCGCTCCTGTACGTGGTCGTCGCGGCCCTGGTCCACCACATCGCCCTCGCGGACGCCGCGCCGACGTACGCCATGGCGACGGGCTCCGGCGGAGGAGACATGACATGGCTCGAGCCGGTCGCGGGGCACCTGCTGCACACGGTGCTGCCGGTCGCCGCGCTGCTGGACTGGCTGGTCCTGACACCGCCGGCCCGCATGCACCTGCGCCAGGCCACGACGTGGCTGCTGTACCCCTTGGCGTACCTGGCCTTCACCCTCGCCCGGGGCGAGCTGCTCCCCGGCTCCGCCGGCCGCTATCTCTACCCGTTCCTCGACGTGGCCCGCGACGGCTACCGGAGCGTGCTGGCCAACGCGCTCCTCGTGGGACTCGCGATCTACGCCGTGGCGGTCCTCCTGGTGGCCCTGGACCACACCCGCCCGAAAACCAGATTTCGTCTCTAGCCACCAGTGGGCTAAAGTAAACGTCGTCGCCGCGACAGCGAGCGACACCGGGGTGTGGCGCAGCTTGGCAGCGCGCTTCGTTCGGGACGAAGAGGTCGTGGGTTCAAATCCCGCCACCCCGACAGCCATAACAGCAGGTGGGGCACCTAGGAACGTTCCTAGGTGCCCCACCTGTTTTCGTGTGCGTGTCCATACGCGACGAGCGCGACGACGAGGACGGGACGCGCGTGCTCGGACGTGCCACGGCGGGCCGCGTGGTCGGGCACCGAGAGCAGACTCGCGCTCGCCGCCGCAGCGACCAGCAGTTCGACCCCGAGCGCCCAGGTCGGCTGCGGCAGGGTGACCAGCGATGCGAGGACCGTGGTCGTCAGGAACAGGGGAGACGGTCTGCGCGGCACGGTTGCGGTATTCCTGGGAGGTGGCGACGACGATGAACGTTGGGCCGGTGAGGCCGACGGCGCCTCCACCGACGGTCGCGGCGAACGTGGTCCACATGGCGGTTGCTCGGTCGGCACAGGCCGGCCGCGCTTTCACGGGGTGACGTAGTCAGACCGCGGCCTCTTCACCGGCCACCGAGGGTTGGCGGACGGTGAGGACGAGTGGGATCTCGAGTCGTCGCTGATCCGCCTCCTGAACGTCCTGCTCGCCAGGCATGCGGATGTTCGCCACGTAAGGGAGATGCTCCACAGCCAACTGGCCTTCAACTTCGAGCTCAACGACTCTGCCCCAGTGGCCGGTTGCAGCAAGCGCCACCACTTGATCAGGAGTTTCCGGCAGGCTTACGGAGTCCCACCGCATCATTACCGGACCCTGTTGCGCCTGGCACACGCCAAGTCCCCGCTGGCAGCGGGACGATCCGTGGAAGAGACCGCCGCCGCCCGGCCGCCAAGCGGAGTGCTCCACGTCATAGGATTCTTGAGGCTCCAGGGAGCCGGCGGATCACGGCGGCGGCCACGATGGCGGCCGACGCGCCGACCCCGGACGAAATGAGCCAGGCTCCCGTCGCCGTCAGGCCGTGATCCGCGAGGAAGTACTGCACCGTCACCACGATGGGCAGGTGCACGATGTACACCGTGTAGGAACTGGCGGACAGTTCGCGGGTGAGCCGGTTCGTGCCGGTCAGCGTCTCGCGGAACAGAGTGAGCAGGCCGACGCTGAGCGCCACGCACAAAAAGCTTTCGTACGTCGACCAGAGCGCCGAGGCTCCGTTGAAACCGCCGGTTGCGAAGGCCGGCGCATCCGCCCCGACCGCGAACAGCAGGGTGACGGCGAGGAATCCGGCGATCAGCCAGAGCCAGCCGGTGCGGGCATCGAAACGGCGCAGCCAGCCGTAGCGGTGAGCGAGGACGCCCAGGGTGAAGAAGGTGGCGTACTGCGGGAGGCGGGCCGGTTCGACCTGGAGGACGTCGAGGACCGGGACCCAGGTGTCCAAGGGGTACTTGAGGCGGAACAGGAACGTCGCTGCCGCCAGGGCGACGGTGAGCAGCACCAAGGAGCGGTGGGAGGGCACTTGACGGGTGTGCTTCCGGTGGCCGCGTCGCTTCAGCAGGCGTGCCGCCTGTCGGCACATCACGTACAGGACGCTGTAGGCGAGCAGGTTCTGGATGAACCAGAGATGGCCGAACTGCAGGTCGGGCCAGGACGGGCCGGTCCAGTCCGCGGGTTCGTCACCGAGGCCGAGGTAAATGTCAGCGAAGTAGCGTCCGAAGGGGAGCGGGCCGTAGCCGCGGTAGTGGACGTAGTACGCGTACATCAGGCCGGGCACGATCGTCAGTGCGCCGACGAGGAGCGGAACGCCAAGACGCAGAAGGCGGCCGGTGAGAAAGCGGCGGGCTCCACGGCGACCGTACGAACCAGGCACGAGGACCGCCGAGACGAAGAAGAACAGGCTCATGAAGAACGCGCCGTCGACCGCGGAAAGCGTGGCCAGTACCGAGGACTTGGGCTGCTTCTCGACGTACCACCAGTCGGCAGGGCCGTATGCCTGTGCGGCGTGGTGGACGACGACGAGGATGGTCAGGGCGATGCGAAGGTTGTCGAGCCACGCGAGACGGCTCGGGCCGGCTGCGTGCTGTGCGGTGGTCGTGACAGTGTCCGGCGAGGGTTCAACACGACGGGTATACATGCATACATGATGGTGAACACGCGTACACTCCGCACTGGTGCTATCCCCCGGCCTTCCCTTCCAGGTGCCCGTAGTAGCCGCGCAGCAGGAGTTTCTGGTTGGCTGCGCTGCGGCGGGCCAGGACGTCGGGGGCGAACATCGGCTCGTCCAGCTGGGGCTGCATGACGCGTTCCAGGAGGAGGGGGCCGAGGATCAGGCAGAGCATCTGGAACGCGGCCCACTCCGCGTCCGGGCCCTCCCCCTCGCCCTGGTGGGCGGCCGAGAGACGGTCGACCTCGGCGCGGGCGCCGGACAGGAGCCTGCCGAAGAGTTCCGCGCTGGCCGCGCTGCCCTCCAGAAGGACGTGACGCAGGTAGCCGCGCAGGACAGGGTCGGAGCCGAACACGTTGGCGGAAGCAGAGCCTAGGGAGGCCATCAGGTCGGCGGCCGGGTCGACCGCGCGCAGCTGCTCGGCGATGCGGTCCAGGACGTAAGCGTCGACCGCCGCGCGCAGGCCTTGCTTGGAGCCGAAGTGCCGTGTCACCAAGGCAGGGGAAAGACCCGCTGCCGCCGCGACCGCGCGGGTCGACGTCGCCTCGAAGCCGCGCTCGGCGAACAGCTCCAGGGCCGCCTCGCGCAGCCGTGCCCGCCCCGTCAGGTCACTCTTCGCCACAGGTCGCATGGGCGCAGCGTACGTAATCGCGCCCGGTGAACCTTCGGGAGGCTCACGGTTTATCTATCCGTCCCGCAGGTGTACTCAGGTACGGACTTCATCGTCTACTCGCACGTCAAGAACCCTTTCGCGGTGCCCGTCTGGATCGACGCGGTGGAGCTGAGCCTGCCGACCCATCCGCCTCGGCACCAGTCGATGTCCGTCCCTCTCTTTCACGACCATCTTGGGACGGCTAATGGCTCCCTCGTGCTCGCGGTCATCCTGAGCACGGCCGCGATCGTCCTCGCAGCACGGAAGTCCGAGGCACAGTCCTTCATCAACGTCGAGGACTTCTGGGGCGGTGTTCTGATCGGCTTCCTGATCGGTTCCTCAGGAACAGTTGCGTTCACAGAGCTCACCGGTGTCAGCAGCTAGCAATCCGGGCGGCCACAGGCTGACGTCCCGACGTCGGGAGTAACGAAGGAGAAGATGCTTGCCGGGACGCTTGCACGAATACGCGATGCTTGAGCATGGCCCCTGAACCCAGCACCTCGCCGTCGATGACCACTCACCTGAGCGTGGTGACCGACGGAACCACCAGAGTCTTCACCTGGGAGGCAGGCGCACGCATCAACGTCCGCAACCTGGGCGGGGAGATCGTCATCGAGGCCAACTCCGCCGGGTTGAAGACCCTGGCCGGCCACCTCCTCACACTGGCCCAGGACGGCACGCCCGATGGTGCTCATCTCCATCTGGAGGAGAGCAACGGGCTCGAAGACGGTTCGGCGCGCTTGGTCTTGGAGAGGTGTGACGACGCTTGAGCTGCTCCCGTCACGGGTTGTCCAGGAGGCCCAGCGCCGTGTCCGGGCGGCAGTGCGCGCACGCCGGCACGCCGTGCCGCAGCGCCTCCACCACCTGTTCGCGCGACGCCGGGCGACACCTGCCCGACTTCGCGGCCGCCCAGCAGTCTCCGACGTGGACGGCGTCCACGTTTCTCCGGTTCAGCCCGTGCTGGAGCAGCCACTCCGGAGGCGGAGGCCGCATCTCCTCACCCCGTCGCCGCTCGGCCTCGCGCCGCTCCTCGTCCGCGATCCAACCATCGAGCTGCCGCACGGCAGCCGTCGCCTGCTGCACGACCACCCGCCGCGCGAAGCGCAGCAGCTCCAGTCGGGACGGTTGGTCGCTCACACGTTCGATTCTACGGGCGGCGGGCGGCCACTCGAAACGACCTGCCGACCACTCCCCGTCCAGGCGACGTACCCGGATCGCCCTCACCCGAGTGGGGACCCAGGCCATGGACACGGCACTCCGTGCGCTGCGCGACCTGGTCGAATCCACAGTCCGCGGCGAAGCACGACCATCGACTACTTCAGATCGATCATCCGGACCGGCTGCCCCGTGACGCGCGCGAGGGTCTCGAAGTCGGGGTCGTGGTGCAACAGCGTCAGTCCCGACTCTTCCGCGACGGCGGCCACAAGGAGGTCGACCGCGCCGGCACTGCGGTGTTCACCTTTCGCCGTGAGGTCCCGCTGGACGACTCGTGCGCGCCGGTAGATGCCATCGGGCATGGCGCACCACGTGAACTGGTTCAGGCGCTCCCGCAGGGCCTCACGATCCGCCGCCGATCGCGCAGAACAGAGCACTTCGAGTTCGGTCAGGTCGCACAGGGCGACCAAGCAAGCCCGCCCCCATCCGCTGCTCCCACTCCGCGGTCGCCTGACGCAGCAGCATGCGCACCAGGGCCGAGGTGTCGATGAGGTGGTCGGCCACGCTCACCTCGCGGGACCGCCCCGGTAGTTGCGCTTGTCCAGGAGGAACTCGGCGTCGAAAGCCCCTTCGTCCGCGAGGTCCTGGATTTCACCCAGGGCGCGCAGGCGGCGGTTGCGGGCCACTACTTCACGCAGAGCGGTGTTGATGGTGTCCCGCTTCGTGGTCGTGCCCAGTTCCTTCGCCGCGGCCGCCAGGGCCTCGTCGTCGAGGTCGATGACGGTTCTGCTCATGAACACCCTCCCTGAACATCGAGACGTATATCAGTACACACGCCTCGATATATCGGAGGGGTTCGGCCGACGAGAGCTGCCGCTCCCCCGGCCCGGATGTCGCCCCCCGACCCCCCGTGCCGTAGGGTGCCGTCGGTCATGGCCCGTAGGTGAATTCGAGACGGTGTAGGGGGACGGTCATGGGCGGCGCTGGGCGGATGGGGCACACTCCGCTGCCGGGGATCGGGGTGCGTTACGACCTCGTGACGCGGGAGCGGCGGCGGTTGTCGGTGATCGCCCATCTCGACGGTTCCCGGACGCTGAACGTCTACCGCAGGGACGACCCGGACGACACCGCGGTGTGCCTGAAGCTGAACGCCGAGGAGGCCGCCACGGTCGTCGACGCACTGCTTCCCTCGCACCACAGCCCGAACCTGCTGGCGACGGCCGAGCTGGGGCTGGTCGCCGAGCGGATCGAGCTGCCGTCGACCTCCTACTGGAACGGGCGCGTGCTCGGCGACACCCGGATGCGCACCGAGACCGGTGTGTCCGTCGTCGCCGTGCTGCGCCGCGCCGAGGCCATCCCGTCGCCGGGCCCGGACTTCCGGCTGGCCGGCGGTGACACCCTCATCGTCATCGGCACCCGCGAGGGCGTCGGCGTCGCCGCCGACATCCTCGGCCGCGAGTAGCCCTCACACCTTCGCCGGCTCCGACGCCACCCGCTCCGCCTCGACCGGCGTCTCCGGACGGCCGGTGAGCTTGCGGGCCAGCGGCTCGGTCCAGCGCGCGGTCAGCGGGCCGACGACGACCAGGATCAGGACGTACGCCGTGGCCAGCGGGCCGATGCGGGGCTCCACGCCGACCGCGAGGCCCGCGATGACGATGGAGAACTCACCGCGCGCCACCAGCGTGCCGCCCGCCCTCCAGCGGCCCGCGCCCTTGATGCCGGCGCGCCGGGCCGCGTACCAGCCCGTCCCGATCTTCGTGAACGCGGTGACGATCGCCAGGAGCAGCGCCGGGACCAGCACCGGCGGGATGTCGGCCGGGTCGGTGGACAGGCCGAAGAAGACGAAGAAGACGGCGGCGAACAGGTCCCGCAGCGGGGTGAGCAGGTTGCTCGCGCCCTCGGCGACCTCACCGGACAGGGCGATGCCCACGAGGAACGCGCCGACGGCCGCCGACACCTGCAGTTCCTGCGCGACGCCCGCGACGAGGAGCGTCAGGCCGAGCACGACCAACAGCAGCATCTCCGCGTTGTCCGAGGACACCGCGCGGCTGATCAGGCGTCCGTGGCGCAGTGCCAGGTAGAGGACCGCGCCCACGGTGCCGAGCGCGATCAGCAGGGTGACCGAGCCGCCCGCGAGACCGGCTCCCGCCAGCACGGCGGTGAGGATCGGCAGGTAGACCGCCATCGCCAGGTCCTCGATGACGAGGACGCCGAGCACCACCGGTGTCTCGCGGTTGCCGAGCCGGCGCAGGTCCCCGAGCACCTTCGCGATCACGCCGGAGGAGGAGATCCACGTGACACCGGCCAGCGCGACCGCCGCGACCGGGCCCCAGCCCAGGATGAGCGCCGCCACCGCGCCCGGTACCGCGTTGAGGACGAAGTCCACCGCCCCGGACGGGTACTGCGTCTTCAGGTTGGTGACCAGCTCGGACGCGCTGTACTCCAGGCCCAGCATGAGCAGCAGCAGGATGACGCCGATCTCGGCGCCGACGGCGGTGAACTCCTCGCTGGCCTGCAGCGGAAGGATGCCTCCGTGACCGAAGGCGAGCCCGGCGAGCAGGTAGAGCGGGATGGGCGAGAAGCCCACGCGTCCGGCGAGGCGGCCCAGCAGGCCCAGGGCGAGGATGATGGCGCCCAGTTCGATGAGCATGGTGGCGGTGTTGTGCACGGGCGTCGGTCCTCCGGGTCGGTGACGGCGGCGTCAGTGCCTGTAAGGGGCTCGGGTGGTGCGCGGGCGGACGGCGGGGCGCCGGGTCGCGCGCGGGGTCCGCGGGGTGCGGTGTGGGGTGACGGCGGGTGGTCCTGGTCCGCGTACGGCGCGACGCCGGGGCCCGGTCGGGCGGGCGGTGGCGTACGGGCGGGCTGCCGCGCCCTTGACGGAGGGGCGGGCGGCCGGGCGGGTCAGGCGCCGGAGACGGTGGCGCCGGGTTCGGGAACGCTGTCGCGGGGGGTGATGTCGATGCGCACGGGCCGGTCCGTGTCGCGGCGTACTGCGCGTCGATTCATGTCACGTCCCCCCTCGCATCCGGGTCCGCGTCTCGCGGACTGAGCGTTCGGCAGCTCAACAGAGCCCCAAGGCCAGGTAAAGTTTACCGTACGACAAATTTCCTGTACGTCGCATACATGTACGAGGCGCGTAAAACGCCTGGCAGCTCACCGTGTTCCGCCGGTGACGCAACGCCGCTCAGGCCAGTGCGAAGTACCTCAGCCAGACGTACGCCGCCGCCACCGACACGGTCACCGCCGTGACGATCAGGCCGTACTTGCTGAACTGCCAGAACGAGATGTGATGGCCCTCTCGCTCGGCGATGCCGATCACCACCACGTTGGCCGACGACGCGATGATCGTCGCGTTTCCGGCCAGGTCCGCACCCAGCGCGAACGACCACCACAGCATCTCCGCCTCGCCGGAGCCGCCCGCCGACGCCACGATCTCGCTGACGATCGGGCTCACCGACGCGACGAACGGAATGTTGTCGATGATCGCCGACGGGATCACGGAGCCGAAGACCAGCGCCATGGACGTCGCCTCGAGGTTGCCGCCGGTCGCCTCCGCGGCCAATTCACCCAGGTCGCCGATGATGCCCGTCTGCACCATCCCGCCGACCATGACGAACAGTCCCGCGAAGAACGCCAGCGTCTCCCACTCGACGTCCTTGACCACGTCCCCGGGGCTGAGCCGGGACAGCGCGAGCAGCAGCAGACCGCCGCTCATGGCCACCACCGAGGGCTCCATGTGGAGCCAGGTGTGCAGCACGAAGCACACCATCACGGCGACGATCACCACACCGCTGATCAGCAGCAGGCGCTTGTCCTTGATCTCCGCCTTCGGGTCCAGCTCCATGAGCGACGCGGCGCGCTCGGGGTCGTAGTGGAACGCCTTGCGGAACATCACCCGGCACATCAGCACGAAGATGATCATCAGGACGACGACGACGGGCGTCATGTGGACCAGGAAGTCGTTGAACGACAGGTCCGCCCGGGAGCCGATCATGATGTTGGGCGGATCCCCGATGAGGGTCGCCGCGCCGCCTATGTTGCAAGCCATCACCTCGGCGATGAGGAACGGCACCGCCGGCAACCCGAGCCGTCGGCAGACCAGGATCGTCACCGGCGCGATCAGCAGCACCGTGGTGACGTTGTCCAGCCACGCCGACAGGAAGCCGGTCGCCACGACCAGCAGCACCATCAGCCGGTACGGCCGCCCGCGTGCCCGTCTCGCCGCCCAGATGGCGATGAACTCGAAGACGCCGGTGCGTTTCAGCACCGCGACGATCAGCATCATCCCGAGCAGCAGGAAGATGACGTTCCAGTCGATGCCCGAGTCCTCGGAGAAGAAGGCGTGCTCGGCATCGGTCGCGCCGATGAGCAGCATCAGCACCGCGCCGCCCAGTGCTGCGGCGACCCGGTGCACCCACTCGGTGGCGATCAGCACATAGACGGCGGCGAAGACCGCCACCGCCATCCACGCCGTGACGCTCACCGCGGACTGCCGAAGGGGAACAGGTCGTCGTCCAGGCCGGTTCGCTGCGGCGCCGCGTGCATCAGGGTGCGGACTCCCTCCGAGTGGTTCGGCGCCCCACGCGCGCACCAGGCGGCGGCAGGGGGCTACGAAGTGTGGTGATCACACCTTCACCCGTCGCGGAAACCGAGGCCATCCGTGACGACACCCACTGATGGAGGGGTGGCACCCGCACGGATGACGCGCGGCATGGGTGTCGTCCCCCATGCCCGGGACGCGCCACGTCACGGTTTGCACAGGCGCGTCCCGGCTCACCCCAACGTGAGGACCGTCTTGCCGAGCGCATGGCCCTGCTCGACGTGGCGTACGGCCTCGGCGGCGTCCGCGAGGGGGTACGTGCGGCCGATCACCGGGGTGAGCCGGCCGGAACCGAGCAGCTCGGTCACCGCGGTCAGGTCCGCCCGTGTCGGGCCGGACGGGGCCGCCGGGAGGATCACCGCAAGCCGTTGCCGCACCACGGCGTTCAGTGCCAGCGCGCCCAGCGTGGCGCCGATCGCGCCGAACACCCGCCCCGGCGATCCTCCGCCGTTCACCACCAGCGTGCCCCTCGGGGTCAGTGCGCGGCGCGTGCGGGACGGCGGCCGGTCGCCGACGTTGTCGAGGATCACGTCGTGGAGCCGGCGTCCGTCCGTCCAGTCCTCGCGGGTGTGGTCGACGACGTGCGCGGCGCCCAGGGAGCGCACCAGATCGGCCTTGTCCGGGCCGCTCACGCCGGTGACCTCCGCCCCCAGCGACACGGCCACCTGCACGGCGAACGTGCCGATCCCGCCGCCCGCCCCGTTCACCAGCACGCTCTGTCCCGCCCGGACCCGCCCCACCGTGCTGATGCCGCGCAGCGCGGTCACCGCCGCCATCGGGGCGGCCGCCGCCTGCTCGAAGGTGAGGTTCTCGGGCTTGCGGGCCAGAAGGTCCGGGGTGGTGACGGCGTACTCGGCGAAGGCCCCGGGGCAGAAGCCGAGCACCTCGTCGCCGGGGCTCAGCCCCGACACCCCGGCGCCGACCGCCGTCACCTCTCCCGCCGCGTCGATCCCGGCCACCCGCTGCTTGGGGCGGGTCAGGCCGACCCCGCCCAACAGCCGGGCCGCGTAGGGGTCGCCGCGCAGCATGTGCCAGTCGTACGGGTTGACCGCTGCGGCGCGCACGCGGACCAGCACCTGTCCGGCCGCCGGCCCGGGGCGGTCGACGTCCGTGAGCCTGAGGGTGTCCGGGGGGCCGAAACGGTCCTGGACGATCGCCTTCATCCTGTCGCCTCCATCGCACCGGGGGTGGACGTGGGGGGTGAGTGTACGGCGTACACCTGTCATGATGGGTGTACGCCGTACACCTGGCAAGAGGGCCGTCAGCGTCGTCGGTCGGCGGCGGCCGCGCCACGGAGGCGTTCGAGGCCGTCCAGGGTCAGGTTTAGCGCGAACTCGAACTCGTACTGGTCGTCGCAGCCGGAGCCGACGACCGACCCGCTGTCGTGGGCGACCGCCTGGGCCAGCTCGGCGATGTTCGGGTAACGCGCGGCCATTTCCTCGGGGGACGGGGAGGACGCGGGCGCGGCGGGGGTCGGACAGGACGTAGGCGCGGCGGGGGTCGGGGAGTCGACGAACAGTTCCTGGGAGAACCCCAGCAGTCTGCTGCCCATGACGTGCATCGCGTGGTGCACTAGGTCGAGCGAGAACCCTCCGGCGCGGAACACGCCGATCATCCCGTCCAGGTAGGCCATCACCGCCGGAGTCGGGGCGGCGCGCTCCTTCATCCGCGTCTCGATGACCGCGGACGCCCACGGGTGGCGCAGCAGCATGCGGCGGGCCGACAGCACCCGCAGCCGGACGGTGGTCCTCCAGTCCGCGCCCTCGACCGGCGGGTCGATCTCGCCGACGACCGTGTCGATCATGCCGTCGAGCAGTTCGTCCTTGTTGGCCACGTGCTTGTAGAGCGCCATGGGGACGACGTCGAGCCGCAGGGCGATCTTCCGCATGCTCAGCGCGTCGGCCCCGCCCTCGTCCGCGAGGGCGACGGCGGCGGACAGCACCCGCTGCCGGCTCAGGGGCGTGCGGGGCCGACGGACCGCGTCGGTCCGACCCGTCCTACCGGTCCCGTCCGACCGACCGGTCCCGTCCGACCGACCGGTCCCATCCGGCCGACCGGTCCCGTGCGTCCGGCCCGTACGACCGGGCATCACCGCCACCCCTCTCCCCGCGTCCCTCGCGCACACCGGGCGCCCCGGTGTACGGCGTCCACCTCGCCTGTGCGCCCGTCATGCTAGTCGTGCGCCCTGGAACCACCGGTCAAGATCAGGCAGTCTTCTGCCCTGTGGTGAGCCTCCTTCCCAACCCCGCCCCGCCCAGCGATCCGTCCGCCCACATGGTGGTGTGCGGCGACGACGGGCTGGCGCACCGCCTCGCCACCGAACTGCGCGGCGTGTACCGGGAACAGGTGGTTCTCGTGGTGCCCCCCTCGCGGAGCACCCCGCCCCAGCCGATGGCCGGACGGGCCCGGGCCGCCTCCGCCGCGCTGTTCGGCAGGATGGTGACCGCCGTCAACCGCGGCTCCGGCGGCTCCGACGACACCCTCGTCCCCGACGAACGGGTGATGGAGGCCGCCGAGCCGAGCGAGGCCGTGCTCGCCGACGCGGGCGTGGACCGGGCCGCCGCGCTCGCCCTCGTGTACGACGACGACGAGACCAACATCCGCGCCGCGCTGACCGCCCGCCGGCTCAATCCCCGGCTGCGCCTGGTGCTGCGGCTCTACAACCGGCGGCTCGGCCAGCACATCGAGGAACTGCTCGACCAGGCCGCCGAAGTGGCGGGCGGCACGTCGGCGGGCCACCGGGGCGGCCACGGGGGGCACGGAGGCCACGGCGCCGACATCGCCACCACCGTGCTGTCCGACGCCGACACCACCGCGCCCGCGCTGGTCGCCACCGCCCTCGTCGGCACCAGCAAGGTCGTCGACGCGGAGGGCCTGCTGCTGCGGGCGGTGGAGCGCCGGCCGCCGCGGCCCGGGGAGGTGGCCGACCCCGGGCTGTGCACGCTGGCACTGCTGTCCGCGACCAGCAACGACCCGGCGGGCGCGGAGGGTTCGGAGGACAGCGGTGACGGGCCCCAGCTGCTGCCGGACGCCGAGGCGGTGGCGGCGGCGACCGGGCGCGGCACGGTGGTGCTGGAGCAGGTGTCGTACTCCGGTCCCCCGCTGCCGGCCCGGCGGGCCGGGGTGATGCCGTTCGCCTCGCTGTTCTCGGCGCGGCTGCGCTGGTCGCTGGCGGGGCTGGTGGCCGCGGTGGTCGCGCTGGCGGTGGCGCTGATCCTGGTGACCGACGACCACCCCCTGCACGCCATCTACATCACGCTGCTGGACCTGTTCGCCATCAACGACCCCGCGGTCGACGCGCCGCTCGGACAGCAGATACTCCAACTGCTGTCCGGGCTGGTCGGGTTGCTGCTGCTTCCGGTGCTGCTGGCCGCGGTGCTGGAGGCGCTGGGCACCTTCCGCACCGCGTCCGCGCTGCGGAAGCCGCCGCGCGGGCTGAGCGGGCACGTCGTCCTGCTGGGGCTCGGCAAGATCGGCACCCGGGTGCTGACCCGGCTGCGCGAACTGCACATCCCCGTGGTGTGCGTCGAGGCCGACCCCGAGGCGCGGGGCATGGCCGTCGCCCGGCGGTTACGCGTACCGGTCGTGGTCGGGGACGTCACCCAGGAGGGCGTCCTGGAGTCGGCGAAGATCCACCGCGCGGACGCGCTGCTCGCGCTGACCAGCATCGACACCACGAACCTGGAGTCCGTCCTCTACGCCCGCTCCGTACGCCCCGATCTGCGGGCGGTGCTGCGGCTGTACGACGACGACTTCGCCAAGGCCGTCTACCGGACGCTGCGCACCGCGCACCCGGCCGCGCTGACCCGGAGCCGGTCCGTGTCGCACCTGGCCGCGCCGGCCTTCGCCGGGGCGATGATGGGGCGCCAGATCCTCGGCGCGATTCCCGTGGAGCGGCGGGTGCTGCTGTTCGCGGCCGTGGTCGTCGACGGGCATCCGCAGTTGGAGGGGCGCACGGTCGCGGAGGCGTTCCGGCCGGGGGCCTGGCGGGTGCTGGCCCTGGACACGGCCGCCCGGGGCGCCACCGCGGGTGCCGAGCCGCCGGGCTCCGGCCTGGTGTGGGACCTGCCGGACACGTACGTCCTGCGCGCCGGCGACCGCGTGGTCCTGGCGGCGACCCGCCGGGGGCTGGCGGAACTGCTGGGACGGCGGACGCGGAGCCCGCGCTGATCGCGGCGGGGTGCGCTGCCGACCGGGGTGATCGGCGTCCCGCCGGTCGCGGGACATCCAAGCGGCAGCACGCGGCAGGCCTCGTCGTGCCAACGAGCGCGGGGCGTGCGCGCGGGGCGTGCGACAGCACCTCGTGCTTCGGGACGCGCTGTCGCTCCGCCCCGGCAGGGACGGAGCCGCGCGGTCAGACGCGAGTCGCGCAGTCGCGCGGTCGCGCGGTCAGGCGCGGAATCGCGCGGTCAGGCGGGAAGTCGCCCGGAGCCGGCGCACGCGGTCGGAAAGGGCGCGGCTGGGAAGGGCGGGGGCCGCTCCCGGCGTGACGGGCTCGGGGCCACCCCGCGCCGGGGGGAGTCGTGCGTCCCCCCGGCGCGCGGCAGGCGCCGTCAGCTCGGCAGGTGACGGGCCGCGAAGTCGAGTTCCAGACGGATCTGCTTGATCCGTTCGTCCACCACCAGCGAGCCGTGGCCCGCGTCGTAGCGGTAGACCTCGTGGACCGCGTCGCGCGACTCGAGCCGCTTCACGTAGTTCTCGATCTGCTGGATCGGGCAGCGCGGGTCGTTCACCCCCGCCGAGATGTAGACCGGGGCCTTCACCTGGTCGACGTAGGTGATCGGGGACGACGCCTCGAAGCGCTCGGGGACCTCCTCGGGCGTGCCGCCCAGCAAGGTGCGGTCCATCGCCTTCAGCGCTTCCATCTCGTCGTGGTACGCCGTGACGTAGTCGGCGACCGGGACCGCCGCGATGCCCAGCGCCCAGTGCTCCGGCTGCGTACCGAGGCCCAGCAGGGTCAGGTAGCCGCCCCAGGAGCCGCCGGTGAGGATCAGCCGGCCGGGGTCGGCCAGGCCGGAGGAGATGGCCCACTCGCGGACCGCCGCGATGTCCTCCAGCTCGATCAGGCCCACCCGGTGCTTCAGGGCGTCCGTCCAGGCGCGGCCGTACCCGGTGGAGCCGCGGTAGTTGACGCGGACCACCGCGTAGCCGTGGTCGACCCAGGCCGCGGGGCCCGCCGCGAAGGAGTCGCTGTCGTGCCACGTCGGGCCGCCGTGGATCTCGAAGACGGTCGGCAGCGGGCCGGTCGCACCGGCCGGCTTCTGCACGAGCGCGTGGATGCGGCCGCCCGGGCCCTCCACCCACACGTCCTCCACCGGCACCGAGCCGGGCGACTTCATGCCGGGCGGGTCCAGGACCACACCGCCGGACGTGGAGCGGACCGCCGGCGGCTGCGCGGCCGACGACCACAGGTACTCCACGGTGCCGTCGGGCCGGGCCGTCGCACCGGAGACCGCCCCGCGCGGCGTGGGGATCTTCTCCAGCCGGCGCGCGGCGAGGTCGTAGCGGAAGAGCTCGCCCCGGGCCTCGAAGCCGTGGGCGATGAGCAGGGCGCTGCCGTCCGGGTACCACTCGGCGTTCACGTCGCCGGGGAGGTCCAGTTCGAGGTCGGTCTCCTCGCCCGTCGCCACGTCCCACACCATGGGCTCCCAGCGGCCGCGGCGCTGGTGGCCGACGAGCAGCCGGGTGTCGCCCGCCACGGGGGCGAAGCCCAGCACCTCCAGGCCCAGCTCCTCGGTGCCGCCGCGGGTGTCGTCCAGCTCGATGACCGTGGTGCCGTCGGGGCGCATCACGCGCAGGGCGGAGTGCATCGCGTCCCCGTGCTCCGTGTGCTCCACGGCGATCAGGGAGCCGTCGTAGGAGAGGTCGCCGACGCCCGCCGACTCGCGGTGCCGGTACAGCTCCACCGGCGCCTCGCCCGTCCGCACCAGGTGGATCGTCGTACCGTCCTCGTCGGTGGAACGGCCGACGACCGCCGTGCGGCCGTCGCGGCCCAGCGCGAGGCCCGCCGGGTACGAGGGGTCCAGGCCCGGGGCGGCCAGCTCGTCCTCGCCGCCGGAGAAGCGCTGGCGGCGCCAGACGCCGAACTCGTCGCCGTCCTTGTCGTCGAACCACCAGATCCACTCGCCGTCCGGCGAGAGCACCCCGTCCGTCGTGCCGTTCGGCCGGTCGGTCACCTGGCGCTGCTCACCGGTCGCCCGGTCCCATGCGTACAGCTCGTACGTCCCCGTCGCGTTCGACACGAACAGGGAACGGTCGGGGGCGTCCTCCGCCCAGTCGGGGAGGGACACCCGGGGCGCGCGGAAGCGCTTCTCCCAGTCCGGCATCTCCCCGGTCTGCTGCACTCGCTCGGTCTGGTGGTCCGCCCGGTCCGGCGCGTCGGACCCGTTGCTCTCAGTCATGACCCCATACTGCCCGTCCGGACGGGCATCGCGCGTCCTCGGTCCCCAGCCTGTGGACAACTTCCTGCGGAACTTCCACCGGACCCTTCACACGATGTGACGAACGGACCGCGTACGGCCCGTCACCGGGCACTCGCGCGGGCCCTCCGAGGGCCGCCCCGCAGGCGACCCCGCGGCACGGGAACCGTCCGCGGGCCCGTACCGTTGAGGGCGTGTACCGGTTCTTGCTGACCCCCCGCTGGTGGGCGATCAACGTCTTCCTGCTGCTCTCGATCCCCTTCTGCGTGTTCATG
Organism: Streptomyces althioticus; assembly: GCA_014649355.1. Classification (GTDB taxonomy): domain Bacteria; phylum Actinomycetota; class Actinomycetes; order Streptomycetales; family Streptomycetaceae; genus Streptomyces; species Streptomyces althioticus. The sequence goes on along the minus strand of BMSW01000001.1, from coordinate 499,951 downwards.
GGGTCCTGGCAGCTGGGCCGGTTCGAGGACCGGGTGGACAACCACCGCGAGGCCGAGGCGCAGGTCGCCGACGCCAAGAAGGACACGCCCCGGCCGCTGGACGACCTGCTGCCCGTGACCAAGGCCACCTCCGGCAAGCAGGCCACCGCGACCGGCCGGTACGACACGCAGCTCCTGGTCCCCGGCCGCACGCTGGACGACAAGGACGGCTACTACGTCCTGACCCTGCTGCGCACCGACACCGGCCGCGCCCTGCCCGTCGTACGCGGCTGGCTGCCCGGCGAGCCCGACCCGGCGAAGGCGCCCGCGCCGCCCGCCGGCGAGGTCACCGTCACCGGAGCGCTCCAGGCCTCCGAGACCCCCGGCAGCAACGGCGTCAGCGCCCGCAGCGGCCTCCCGCAGGGCCAGACCGCCGCGATCAGCGCGGCCTCCCTGATCAACCTCGTCCCGTACGACGTCTACGACGCCTGGGTCACCCTGAACGACGGCGACTCGGGCATGACCGCGGTCCCCGCGACCGCGCCGGGCGGCACCGGCCTCGACCTGAAGGCGTTCCAGAACCTCGGCTACACCGCGGAGTGGTTCGCCTTCGTCGGCTTCGTGATCTTCATGTGGTTCCGCCTGTTCCGCCGCGAGGTGGAACTCGCACGGGACGCGGAGCTGGGGATCGCACCGACCGACGTCGCCGCCGAGTCCACCGAGCCCGCCGGGTCCGCGGATCCGGTGACGGAACGGGAGCCGTCGAGCACCTCGGGGGTGTGACCCCCCGAGCCCTCCGGGCCCAAGACCCCAGGCCCCAAGCCCCAGGCCCCAGGCCCCAGGCCCCAAGCCCCAGGCAACCCAAGCCTCCAGGCCGCCCAGGCGGCGCGCCCTACGCCAGGGTCAGCAGGCCCGTCCAGTACACCGTCCCCGCGCAGGCGTTGGTGACCGTCGTGGTGGCCGAGCCGGAGCCGGTGGTCGTCGTGTAGGTCACCGCCACGCTGCCCTCGGTGCCGCCGTCCTGGCGGAGGAGCTGGGTCGTCGTGCCGGGGGCGGTGCCCGTGCCCGTGGACGCGCCGGCCGTGTTCGTCGGCTCCCCGGTCGGGGTCGGGTCCGCTGAGGGGCCGCCCGTGCCGCCGCCCGCGGTGTCGCCGGGGACCGGGCAGGTCTCCGAGGGCACCCACGCGAACCGCACCTCGTACGCCTCGCCCGGTTTCAGGACCACGGTCGCCGCCTCCAGCGACGGGTCCGGCAGGGCGGCCGCCGCGTCGCCCGCGACATGCCGGGCGGTGCCGATCTTCGCCGGGTCGGCCGCGCCCTGCGGGGTCGCGCCCACGGTGCCCGGGCCGTCGACGACGCACGCCGCGCCGGAGACGTTGGTGACCCGGAAAGAGCCGTAGACCGCGCCCGCCGAGTCGGGGGCGGCGCTGGTCGCGGTGGCCGGGCCGAGCTGGTCGGCGGTGCAGGCGGGGGCGTCCGCCGTGGTGCCGGCCGAGGGGTCGGCGCCCTCGGAGGCGCCCGTGCCCGTCCCGGTGCTCGCGCCGGCCTTGTCCCCCTCCTTCGTGGGGTCCTTCCGGTCGTCGCCGATCTCGTCGGAGGCGCCGCCGGCGGTGGTCTCGCCGTTGCCGGCGTCCTTGCCCTGGCCGGTGCCGCCCTGGGCCTGTGAGGCGTGGCCGACGGCGGACGGGTTGGCGGCCGAGCCGGAGGTGGTGGAGACGTGGACGACGGCGGGGACGGCCGTGCCGAGGAAGAGCGCGGCCGCCGCCGCGCCGACGAGTGCCTGGCGTTTGCGCGCACGGCGGGCGGGGACCGCCCGGCGCAGGTAGTCCAGGGTGCCGTCGCTCGGCTCCACGTCCTGGACGGCCTGGTGCAGCAGGGTGCGCAGGTGCAGCTCGTCCGAGTCGAGCCCGTCGGGGCCCTGTTCGTCCCGGCCGTCGTTCACAGTTCCGTTCCCAGCGTGCGTGTCTCTCGGGTTCTGCCCGTGCGGTGTCACGAGCGCGCGCAGCCGCGCGAGCCCGTCCCCCTCGGGCACGCCCCCGTGGTCCGGGCCCCGTGCAGGGTCCGGACGGCGTTCCGCGGCAGCCGGTTCCGCGTCCGTTTCCGTTTGCGGTTCCGCGTCCGCATCCCGGTCCGTCTCCGGTTCCGCGTCCCGGTCCGTCTCCGGCTCCAAACCCACTTCCGCTTCCGGGTCCGTCTCCGCTTCCGGGTCCGTCTCCGCTTCCGGTTCCGTCTCCGCTTCCGGTTCCGCGTCCTGTTCCGGTTCCCGGTCCGGTGCGGTGTCCTCCCCGTCCTCGGCCTGCGGCTCCGCCGCGGAGCCATCCTCCCCCACGGCGTCCGCCGTACGTCCGGATCCGGCCGGGCGCCGGTCGCTCTCGGATCCGCCGTCGCCGTCGCCTTCGGCGGAGTTCTCGCCGGCGCCGGCCGTACGGCCGTCCGCGGCCTCCTGGCCCTTCGCGGTGTCCGCCGCGCCCCCGGAGGAGCCCCGCGAGCCCTCCGGCTCGCGTTCCTCGGGGCGCGGGTCCCGCGCGTCCTGGCCGTCGCTCATGCCGACGCCTCCATGGCCACCCGCAGCGCGGCGATGCCGCGTGAGCCGTACGCCTTGACCGAGCCGAGCGAGATGCCGAGCGTCTCGGCGACCTGCGCCTCCGTCATGTCGGCGAAGTAGCGCAGGACCAGCACCTCGCGCTGACGGCGCTGAAGCCCCTTCATCGCCTTGATGAGGGAGTCGCGTTCGAGCTGGTCGTACGCGCCCTCCTCCGCGCTCGCCATGTCGGGCATGGGCTTGGACAGCAGCTTGAGGCCGAGGATGCGGCGGCGCAGCGCGCTGCGGGACAGGTTCACGACCGTCTGGCGCAGGTAGGCCAGGGTCTTCTCCGGGTCACGGACGCGTTTGCGGGCGGAGTGGACGCGGATGAACGCCTCCTGGACGACGTCCTCGCAGGAGGCCGTGTCGTCGAGGAGCAGCGCGGCGAGGCCCAGCAGCGAGCGGTAGTGCACGCGGTAGGTCTCGGTGAGGTGGTCGACCGTGGTGCCGGCCACCACCGTCTCGTCGGCGCCGTCGCGCTGACCGGGGATGCGGGCGGGGCGCGCTGCGGGCATGGGCGCGATCACCGGCATGCCACCGGACGCGCCGGCCACGCGGGGCCGGAGCGCGCCGCGAGGCGGCCGGAACGCCGTGCCACGGGGCGCTGTGAAGTCGAGTACCTCTGCCACGCCAGTTGGACACACTTCCCCCCGGGAGGGTTGTACGTGCCGGGCGTCACGTCTGCGCCGACCGGTACCGTCCACCGCCCACCCGCGTCAGGCAGCACCACCGACAGCACACCGAATGCCCTCATGCGTCCCGCTCTTCCCCTGTGTTCCATTTTGAACGGACGTCCCCACGCCCGGCTCCAGACGTCCCCACGTCTGGGAAGCAGCGTCCCCACGCCCCGGATAAGGGTGACCGCAAAGACGCTCCCCGCCCTCCGCTCGGTTGCGGCTGGCGGGGAGGTGAATCCTCGTCTGCAATCCTCGGCCCAGGAAGTTGCATGTTCAAGTGGCTCGACCGACCGGTCCGGCCCACAAGTCCCTCACAGATCCTACAAATGGATCCTCTGTGATCCAGGACTTTTATGCCCGGCCGGCGGTCCGTCCGTCCCGGGTCAGGCGGCCTTGCGCTCCGCGGCCACCAGTTCGGCGATCTGCGCGGTGTTGAGCGCGGCCCCCTTGCGCAGGTTGTCCCCGCACACGAAGAGCTCCAGCGCCGTGGGGTCGTCCAGGGCCCGGCGCACCCGCCCGACCCAGGTCGGGTCGGTGCCGACGACGTCGGCGGGCGTGGGGAACTCCCCGGCGGCCGGGTTGTCGAAGAGGACGACACCGGGGGCGGTCGCGAGGATCTCGCGCGCCTTGTCGACGGTGACCTCGCCCTCGAAGCGGGCGTGGACGGTGAGGGAGTGCACGGTGACCACGGGGACGCGGACACAGGTGACGGCGACCGGGAGGGCGGGCAGGCCGAGGATCTTGCGGGACTCGTCCCGCACCTTCATCTCCTCGGACGACCAGCCGTCCTCGCGCAGGGAGCCCGCCCACGGCACGACGTTCAGCGCGACCGGCTCCGGGAAGGGCCCGGTGTTGTCGCCCACGGCCCGCCGTACGTCGCCGGGGTGCGTGCCCAGCTCCGTGCCGGCGACCAGGGAGAGCTGGTCGCGCAGGGTCCGCACGCCGGCCTGACCGGCGCCGCTGACCGCCTGGTACGACGAGACGACCAGCTCGCGCAGGCCGAACTCGGCGTGCAGCGCGCCGAGCGCGACGATCATCGACAGGGTCGTGCAGTTGGGGCTGGCGACGATGCCGCGGGGGCGGCTGCGCACCGCGTGCGGGTTGACCTCGGGGACGACCAGCGGCACGTCCGGGTCCATGCGGAAGGCTCCGGAGTTGTCGACGACGACCGCGCCCCGCGCGGCGGCGACGGGCGCCCACTCGGCGGAGACCTCGTCGGGCACGTCGAACATGGCGACGTCGACCCCGTCGAAGGCCTCCTCGGTGAGCGCCACGACCTCGACCTCCTCACCGCGCACGGCCAGCTTGCGGCCGGCCGAGCGCGGGGAGGCGATGAGCCTGATCTCGCCCCAGACGTCCGCGCGCTGGGACAGGATCTGGAGCATGACCGTGCCGACGGCCCCGGTCGCCCCCACGACCGCCAGCGTCGGCCGCCCGGAGCGTCCGGGCCCTGCGGTGCCGGTCATCAGCGGCCGGTGCCTCCGTAGACCACGGCCTCGTCGCTGTCGGAGTCGAGACCGAAGGCGGTGTGCACGGCGCGCACGGCCTCCGCCACGTCGTCCTTGCGGGTGACGACCGAGATGCGGATCTCGGAGGTCGAGATCAGCTCGATGTTCACACCGGCGTCACTGAGAGCGGTGAAGAAGTCGGCGGTGACGCCGGGGTTGGTCTTCATGCCCGCGCCGACGAGGGAGATCTTGCCGATCTGGTCGTCGTAGCGCAGGGAGTCGAAGCCGATGGCGCCCTTGTTCTTCTCCAGGGCGTCGATGGCCTTGCGGCCCTCGGACTTCGGGAGGGTGAAGGAGATGTCCGTCAGGCCGGTGGACGCGGCGGACACGTTCTGCACGACCATGTCGATGTTGATCTCGGCGTCCGCGATGGTGCGGAAGATCGACGCGGCCTCGCCGGGCTTGTCGGGCACGCCGACGACCGTGATCTTGGCCTCGGAGGTGTCGTGTGCGACACCGGAGATGAGAGCCTGCTCCACCTGCTTGTCCCCTTGCTCGATCGGCTCGCTGCTGACCCACGTGCCCTTGAGTCCGCTGAAGGACGAGCGGACGTGGATCGGGATGTTGTACCGGCGGGCGTACTCCACACAGCGGTGGAGCAGCACCTTGGAACCGGAGGCGGCCAGTTCGAGCATGTCCTCGAACGAGATCCAGTCGATCTTCTTGGCCTTCTTCACCACGCGGGGGTCGGCGGTGAACACACCGTCGACGTCCGTGTAGATCTCGCACACCTCGGCGTCGAGCGCCGCGGCGAGGGCGACGGCGGTGGTGTCGGAGCCGCCGCGGCCGAGCGTGGTGATGTCCTTGGTGTCCTGGCTGACGCCCTGGAACCCGGCGACGATGGCGATGTTGCCCTCGTCGACCGAGGCCTTGATGCGGCCCGGCGTGACATCGATGATGCGGGCTTTGTTGTGGACCGAGTCGGTGATGACACCTGCCTGGCTGCCGGTGAAGCTCTGGGCGTTGTGGCCCAGGTTCTTGATCGCCATGGCCAGCAGGGCCATGGAGATCCGCTCTCCGGCGGTCAGCAGCATGTCGAGCTCGCGGCCGGCAGGGATCGGGGAAACCTGCTCGGCGAGATCGATCAGCTCGTCCGTCGTGTCGCCCATCGCGGAAACCACGGCGACCACCTGGTGGCCGTTCTTCTTGGCTTCCACGATCCTCTTGGCGACGCGCTTGATGCCTTCGGCATCGGCTACGGAGGAGCCTCCGTACTTCTGCACGACAAGGCCCACGTGCGCTCCTCGCTCAGTCCGTCGTTGTCCACAGTCCGCCCACATATGTGTGCGCTGCGGTCCGCTCAGTCTATCGACGTCCGAAAATCCACCCTTCGCGATATCGCATGGTGAGACATCGGACGCTCGCGAGGGGCTCCTGCCCAGCCTCAGCCCCGCCACTCGAAAAGTGCCCCGCGTCACACCGCGACGCGGCGGTTTCCGGTCGGCGAGAGCTTCGGGGCCGGGTGTCCGGGCTGACGCTCACGGGTTCGGGAAGACCGACGACGCTGGACGTGCCGGAACGTGTCGGGCACAACCGGCGCCGCCCGTGCTCCGCTCCGGGTTTTCTCAAGCTCCGGGACGACGTGCGGAAGCGCGGGGGAATCAGGGGGGGACGCCGACAAACCCCGGACGTTGAATTCAAAACTGAAATACATGACCCGCGAACAGGCGGACGGAAAACAGCCATTGGCGAAATGATCACCCTCCGTGTTACATTCCTGCCGCGTCGAACACCTGGCCTGACCAGCCGGATTGGACGCCGGAACCGCCGTCACGAAGTGACGTGACGGTCGGAGGGGACATTAATCGGGGGAAGAAGTCCGCGGGGGGACCATTTCGGTTTCCACGCCAGTCCAGGTCGCCCTTTTGGGCTTCCTCCCCTTGTGATTGAACACAAGGGAGATCGTACATGACCCGCACTACTCTGCGTCTGGCCGCTGTTTCGGCCGTTGCCGTCCTGGCGGTCGGGGCGGGCGCGAGCCTGGCCCAGGCCGCGGAAGCCACCGCCTCGGCCCCCGCGGCGGTCTCGTCCGCGCCGGCCCTCACCGGGGCTCAGGCCCGGGCGCTCCTCGCCGACCCGGCCGTCTCCGCCGAACTGAACGCCCGGGACACCACGTCCCTGCGTGCCGTGGCCGACGGAACTGCCACCGAGGTCCAGGCCCGCGGGGCCGTCGGCGGTGCCGCCAAGGCCCTGTTCAACCTGCTGAAGAAGCACGGCGGCAAGGTGTACAGCGGCGCGGTCAAGGCCGCCAAGTCGAACTGGGGCAAGTTCCGTTCCTACATGGACGGCCTGCCCTGGTACCACCCGGTGCGCATCGCCTGGGTCGCGGCCGGCGCCGAGGCCCAGTACCAGCTGTACACGTACATCCGCGGCCTCGTCTGAGACACCGGGACTCGTCGCGTGGGGGTGGTGCGCCGTGCCGGGGGGACGGCGCACCGCCCCGTGGGGCGGAAGGAGACACAACGATGAGCAACGTCGAAGCCCCGCAGGCGCTGCGGCACCTGTGGGCCTCTCCCGCGCTGTTCGTCCTGGCGGCGTTCGTCGCGTTCAACGTGGCCGGCAGCCGTGGGGCGGGGTGGGCGCTGATGGCCGGGGGGCTGTCGGGACCGCTCGTCGCGCTCGGGTGGCAGGCGCTGCGCAGGGAACGGCCGGAGACGGCGTTCGTCGTCGTACCGCTGGGGCTGCTGGTGCTGATGTCCGTGCTGTTCGGGATCAACGAGGGGCCGCCCTGGGGCTGACGGGCGCGGCGGGACGCCGGGCACCGCCGGCTCGAATGCCTCGCAGGTGACTCGAAGGCCCCTCAGGTGATCCGAGGGCCCCTCAGGTGACCGGACGCACGCCCAGGGGGGTGCCGATCTCCTCGGCCATGACCTTGCCCGCCTCGAACTCGAGGGTGTCGTCGCCGATGCCCTGGTCGGTGTCGAGGCCGTCGAGCTCGGCCAGGGGCTGGTTCAGGCGGACGTGCGCGACGACCGACTGCAGGGCGCGCAGCGTCGCGGACGCGGTGGAGCCCCAGTTGGAGAAGTAGGAGAACTGCCACCACCACAGCGCCTCCGACGTACGGCCGGCGCGGTAGTGGGCCATGCCGTGGCGCAGGTCGGTGATGACGTCGGTGAGGTCGTCGGAGATGCGGGCCGGGACCGGGGCCTTGCGCGGCTCGTAGGGGTCGAAGACCTCGGAGTAGACGTCGATCGGGTCGAGCAGCCGCGCCAGGTTCTCGCGCAGCTCGTCCACGTCCGGCTCGGGGCCCATGTCCGGCTCGTAGCGCTCGTCGGGGACGATGTCCTCGTGGGCGCCCAGCCTGCCGCCGGCCAGGAGCAGCTGGGACACCTCCAGGAGGAGGAAGGGCACCGCCGAGTCCGGCTCTGCGCCCTTCGCGACCTCCGTGACGGCCACCAGGAAGCTCTCGATCTGATCGGCGATCTGGACCGCGAAGTCGTCCGGGTTGTGGTCGGTCGCGTGCAGCGTGGCGTCAGACATCTAGGAGTCGTCTCCCCTCGAAGGCGCGGCCGAGCGTGACCTCGTCCGCGTATTCCAGGTCGCCGCCCACCGGGAGGCCGCTGGCCAGGCGGGTGACCTTCAGGCCCATGGGCTTGATCATGCGGGCGAGGTACGTGGCCGTGGCCTCGCCTTCGAGATTGGGGTCCGTGGCGAGGATCAGCTCGGTGACCGTGCCGTCCGCCAGCCGGGCCAGCAGCTCCCTTATGCGCAGATCGTCGGGGCCCACCCCGTCGATCGGGCTGATCGCGCCGCCCAGCACGTGGTAGCGGCCGCGGAACTCACGCGTGCGCTCGATCGCGACGACGTCCTTCGGCTCCTCCACGACACAGATGACCGCGGGGTCGCGCCGGGTGTCGCGGCAGATGTTGCACCGCTCCTCCTGCGCGACGTTCCCGCACACCGCACAGAAGCGGACCTTCGCCTTGACCTCCATCAGCGCCTGCGCCAGACGCCGTACGTCCGTCGGTTCCGCCTGCAGGATGTGGAAGGCGATCCGCTGCGCGCTCTTGGGACCGACGCCGGGAAGCCGCCCCAGCTCGTCGATGAGGTCCTGGACCACGCCTTCGTACAACGGACTGCCGTCCTTCCTGATGTTCCTTCACTACGTACGGTAGAGGGCCGGGGCCCTGCTTAGAAGCCCTGGAGGACAGGGAAGCCCCGGCCTGCCGCCCCTCGTCAGAAGGGGAGACCGGGGATGCCGCCCCCGCCGAGGCCCTGGGCCAGCGGGCCGAGCTTCTGCTGCTGCAGCGTCTGCGCGTTCTCGTTCGCCGCCTGGACCGCCGCGACGACCAGGTCCGCGAGGGTCTCGGTGTCCTCCGGGTCCACGGCCTTCGGGTCGATCTTCAGCGCCCGCAGCTCGCCGGAGCCGGTGACGGTGGCCCGCACCAGGCCGCCGCCCGCCTGGCCCTCGACCTCCGTGCGCGCCAGCTCCTCCTGGGCCTTGGCCAGGTCCTGCTGCATCTTCTGGGCCTGCTGGAGCAGCTGCTGCATGTTGGGCTGGCCACCACCGGGGATCACGATCAGCTCCTGGGTCGGTATGTCGGGTCGACGTCGGGTCGCCACGTCGTCCGGGTGCGACCGCCGCACCCTCGGCACGAGCCTACGTGCTCGGGACGGCCGTTGCCCCGGCACTCTTTCGGGTGAGTCCGTTCCGGGGCCCTATACCCGATGACCGCCTTCTTCCGGGCGTAAAAGCGCGCGAACCCCCGACGCGCCCACCCGTTGGGCGGTAGGAAGGGCCCGGCGCGCGAGCACCACGCGTGACCGGCCGACCGCGCACGGTGCGTGCGCGCGGGGTCGGTCAGGTCGGTTCAGGAGGGGAGATACCGGGTGGGTCAGCCGGAGATGCAGCCCGAGGGTCGGCCTCACGACGGGCGGGGCGAAGGCGCGGCGGGGCTGCGTCCGGGCGACCCCGTCGGCCGGGCGTTCCCGCTCGGGGACTGGGGGGAGCCGGCCGCGCGGCTGGACGAGCTGTACCGGTGGGTGGAGCGCGGGGCGCTGGACACCGCCGCGTGGTACCTCGAGGACCGGATGTGGAAGCGGCGGTGCGCGTGGGCGCTGCGGGCCGGTACGGCGGTGGGGGCGCTGGCCGGGGCCGCGTTGCCGCTGCTCGATCTGACCGGTGCGGTGGACGGTGTCACGCCGTGGGGGTATCTGGCGCTGCTGGTCGCCGTGGCGTGTGTGGCGGCCGATCGTTTCTTCGGGATGACGTCCGGGTGGATGCGGGACGTGGCGACCGCGCAGGCCGTGCAGCGGCGGCTGCAGGCGTTCCAGTTCGACTGGGCGTCGGAGTGCGTGCGGGAGGTGCTGGGGCCCGCGGAGGGGACGGCGAGTGAGGCCGCGGAGCGGTGCCTGACGGTGTTGCGGCGATTCACCGAGGACGTGACGGAGCTGGTCCGGGTGGAGACGGCGGACTGGATGATGGAGTTCCGGAGCGGGGTGCCGTTGGGGGTGCGGTCCGCCCTGGCCGGCGGAGGGCGGGCCGAGACGGCGCTGCCCGTCGGACGGTTCGCCGCCGCGCCGAACGGGGCCCGGCCGAACATGCCTCGGCAGCGGCCGCCGGAGGCGCGGTGAGGTGTCGCCGGGGGCGCATTCGGGTGTGCGGTAACTCGCGCGGGGCGTTGATGCGCGCGGGGCGTTGATACACGCCGGTGCGGGTGTGGACGGGCGGGTGTCTGCGCGAGCCCGGCGTCTGCGGGGTGCCGTCCGCGCCCACCCGTGCCGCCCTGCGGCACGACTGCCCGCGGTGTGGCCGGAGGGCCGGGTGGGGCTGGCGGTCTGTCAGACTGCTGTTCGATCGTCGTACGGAACCGGATCGAGTGCGGGCCATGACCGAGCACGGTGTCTCCCACCGCGGGTGGACGGACGCGCTGTTGACGGCGGCCGTGCGCGACGGCGGTGACCCGGCTGCGGTCGAGGAGCTCTATCACCGTCACGCCGACGCCGTGTCCGCCTACGCCCGCACCTGCTGCCGGGACCCGCACACCGCCGAGGACCTCGCGTCGGAGGCGTTCACGCGCACGGTGCAGGCGGTCCGCGACGGCAAGGGCCCCGCCGACGCGTGGCGCCCGTACCTGCTGGCCGTGGTCCGGCACACCGCGGCCCAGTGGGCGGACCGGGCGCGGCAGGTCGACCTCACCCCCGAGTTCGGTGAATGGCTGCGCGGCACACCCGAGGTGCGGAGCGGTGAGAGCGGTGAGAGCACCGTGGTGCGCGCCGAGGACGGCGGGCTGGTCGCCACGGCGTTCCGGTCCTTGCCCGAGCGGTGGCGGGCGGTGCTCTGGCACGCCGTCGTCGAGGAGGAACCCGCCGCGAAGGTGGGGGCGTTGCTGGGGCTGACTCCCAGTGGTGTGACCTCGCTGACGGCACGGGCCCGTGAGGGCCTGCGGGAGGCGTATCTCGTCGCGCACGCCGAGCAGGGCGCGGCGAGCGAGGAGTGCCGCAGGTGCAGCGGGCGTCTCGCCGCGGCGGTGCGCCGCTCCCGGCGGCCGCGCCGGGACGTCCGCCTGGAACGGCATCTGGAGGAGTGCGGCCGGTGCCGCAGGGCCGTCCGTGAACTGACCGACCTCAACCAGCGGCTGCGTTCCGTGCTTCCGGCCGCGGTGCTGCTGTTCGGCGGGCCGGCCTATGTGAAGGCACGGGCGACCGCGGCGACGGCCGCCGGACCCGCCGTGGGCGGCGGGGTCACCGGGGTGAAGGCCGGGGTCCTGGCCGCGGGCACGGTGGCCGTACTGCTGGGCGGCTGGGCGTGGTGGCCCGACGGCGGCGGTGAGCCGGAGCGGCCTGCTCCGGCGGTGAGCGCCGCCCCCTCCTCCGCCCCGGCCCCACGCGCGTCCGCAGCGTCCTCGCCACCGCCGACGCCGTCGGTGACCGCCTCCCCTTCCCCGTCGTCCTCCCCCTCGGCGCCCGCGGTGTCCGCCGGCACCCGGCCGACCGCCCTGGGCGGGCCGAGCACCCTGCGTTTCGTGTCGACCGGTGGCTGCATGGAGATTCCCGGCGGTGCGGCGCGGTCCGGCGTCCGGCCCGTGGAGGCCGGGTGCGACGGCACCGCGGCTCAGCAGTGGCGGCTCGCGGAGCCGTTCGCGGGGGACCGCTCGCGGGTGCAGGTCCTCAACGAGGCGACCGGGATGTACCTGGCACGGTCGGGCGGTACGGAGGACCACGCGCCGGTGGACCAGCAGCCCTGCGACGCCGGGCAGGCCGGCCAGCTGTGGAACCTGTGGGCGGACAGCGCGACGGGCGAGGCGGCTCTGCGGGACGCCGACGGGACCCGCTACCTGGGACTCGTCGAGTGGGCCCGCGCGGACAAGGCACAGGCGCACAGCCCGGCGACCGGGACCACGCGCTACTACTACGGCTCGGCCTCCATGAGGTTCCGTTTCGAACCCCGACTGCTCGGAGAGTAAAGAACGGGCAAAGTCGCGGGACGCCCGCCGAACTGCGGACTCCTCCCCTTCCGGAAGCACTTCCCGATCACTTCCGAAGGACAAGGACCCATGAAGACAACCGCCCTGGGCCGTATCGCCCTGGCCACCGGCATCACCGCGCTGACCGCCGGCCTCTTCCCCGCCCCGGCGCACGCGGACGACGCCGTGGTGGAGCGCAGGACGCTCCCGGTCCTGGTGGAGTTCGCCGACAGCGCGTTCCAGCACCCCGACAAGGTGAAGGAGAGCACGCCGGAAACCTACTTCGGCGCGAAGAAGGACTCGCTCGCCTCGTTCTTCACCGAGCTGTCCCGCGGGCGGTACCGCGTGACACCGGCCGTCGACGGCCAGTACGCGGGGCCGATCACGCTGCCGATGGACGCGAGCTGCGACGCCTCGAAGATCAACACCCTGACGCAGGAGGCCCTGGCCGGACAGGGCCTCGTACGCGGCGAGGACTACGACAGCCTGTCGATGGTCTTCCCCGCGCAGAAGACCGGCTGCGACTGGGCGGGCCTCGGCTCCGTGCCCGGCCCCTACACCTGGATCAACCTCTACGGCACCGACAGCGGACTCGGCGTCGTCGGGCACGAGTTCGGCCACAATCTGGGCCTCGGACACCAGACCCGCTCCCTGTGCACCGACGGGGACCTGGCCGGCTGCGAGACCGCCGGCACGAGCGCCAAGTCCATCATGGGCGGCGGCGGTCCGGCCGCCGGCATCTCGGCTCCCGAGATGATCCGGGCCGGCTGGCTCACCGACGGCGAGACGGTGAAGGTCACGGCGTCGGGCACGTACACGCTGCGTTCGCTGCACGGTGAGGGCGACGGCGTCCGCGCCCTGGACATCCCGATGGGCGAGGACCGGCTCGTCGTGGAGTACCGCCACGCGGCCGGCTCCTTCGACCAGGACATCGAGGGGGTGCACGCCTACCGGGTCCCCGGGGGCGACTACGGCGCCTCGACGCTGATCGACGTGACCGAGGCGAACAAGACGGCCGGCAACGACGCCCCGGCCGACGCGGACGCCGTCACCCGTCTCACCGACAGGGCGAGCAAGGTGTCGCTGGCCGTCGTCTCGTCCGGCGACGGCCGGGCCGAGGTCGAGGTCGCCCTCGACGGCGAGGCCCTCTCCACGGCCGGGAAGACCCCGGAGAAGACCTCCGCCCCCGCCCCGGAGCACACGGGCACGGACACCGACGCGGGCGACGGGCTCCCCGACGGCGCCGACGGCACCGAGGTCCAGGGCGGCGGCCAGGGGCAGGAGGCGTCCGGGACCGAGGACGCCGGGAACCTCGCCGCGACCGGTGGTGACTCCGGCACCCTGCCGCTGGCCGTGGGCGGAGTGGGCATGCTCGTGGTGGGTGCCGGTGCCCTCCTGCTGATACGCCGCCGCAAGCAGGCCTGAGCCGGGGAACCACCCCTTCCTCGAACGCGTCTTCGAGTTGTGACTGGTGCCCCCTGTTGCGTCCGTGACAGGGGGTGCCCTCCACAACGACGTGACGACCGGGACGGTGTGCGTGAGCGACAGAACGAAGCAGGTGGGGTGGGTGGCCGCGGGACTGCTGGCGGCGGCCGTGGGTCTCACCGGTTGTTCGAGCGAGGACGGCTCCACGACCGACGCGAAGGCGACGACGAGCAACTCGGCGTCCCCGCAGGCCCCCTCCGCCTCCGCCTCGGCGTCCTCGTCCACCGCGGACCGTTCCTCCCCGGAGGCGACGGTCGCCGCATGGGTCACCGCCGTCGTCAAGGGCGAGGTGGAGCAGGCGTGCCTGCTGATGGGCGAGGAGGGCCCGCCGCCCACCACCGGTTCCGAGGAGACCTGCGCCGACGACTCGGCGCAGGGCAAGCGCATCCGGAAGAGCATCGGCGCGTTCCAGGAGTCGTTCACCCCCTCCTCCGGGGCGGAGAACCCGAGCGTGGAGGTCACCGGGGCGCCGGCCGACGGTGACAGGGCGCGCTACTCCGCCGACGAGATCACGATCGACGGCCGGACCCTGGAGGACGTCATCCTGTCCAACTCCACCGGCTTGGAGAAGGGGCAGCTCGAGGTGGGCATCGAGTCGTCGAAGCTCGACGACGAGTGGTACGTGACCGACATGGCCTTCGACATCGGCTGACCGGCATCGGCTGACCGTGCGGGTGCGCCGCGGCCCGGGCGCTCGCGACGGTCAGTCGCGGGTGTACGTCAGCTGTTCGCCCGTCCCGGTGCTTTCGCGGCGGAGGGTGCCGTCCGGGAGCAGGGTGATCTCGCTGGCGGAGCCGGGGGTGCAGGCGGAGCGGGGTTCGCCGACGGTGACCGTGGAGGGGCCGATCCGGAGGCGGCCGTCGGAGGCGTCGGTGAGGCGGGCCTCGAAGACGCAGTGGTAGGTGCCGTCGCCGGTGGGGCCGTCGGCCACCAGGGACATCACCGTGTCGCCGGCCTCGCCCTGCCGCACGGTGAGGCGGCGGCTGTGGGAGCCGCTGTCGTTGTCGATGGTGGTCGACCAGCGGCCCAGGAACTCCTCCGGGACCGTCCCGTCCTCGGGCTCGCTGCCGCTCGGTGAGCGCGTCTCCTCGGGCGGCGCGTCGTCGGTGGTTGCCGCGTCGCCGGTGCCCTGCGGTGCGCTGCTCGGCGCGGCGGGCGTCGACGGGTCGCCGCCCGCGCGGTCGTCGTCCCGGGCGCCGCTCATCAGGGCGTACACACTGCCGCCCGCGGCGAGCGCCACCACCAGCGCGATCACCACGAGCAGCGCGGTGGAGCGGTTGTCGCGGCGCGGCCCGTGCGGTGGGGGAACGTACGGCGGCGGGCCGTAGGGCGGGGTCGCGCCCGCGGCGTGGCCGCCGTACGGGTAGCCGTACGCGGGCGGCTGCGGGTGCTGCTGCGGTTGGCCGTAGGCGCCTCCGCCGTACGCCCCACCCTGCGCGGGTCCCGGTGCCGGTCCCGGCGGTGGGGCCGGGGCGCCGCCCTGGCCGACCACGACCGTGGGCAGGTGGTTCACGCCGGGCTGCCCCGGCGGGGGCGGGACAGCGCCGTCGTCGGCGGCGCGCGCGTGCTCGGCGGGCGCCTCCCCTCCCGGCTCCCCGGAGGGCGCCGGCGCCTGGGGGTCCTCCGCGTCGAGGAGCCGTACGGCGTGCCGGCCGAGCTGGGCGACCAGCGCGCTGGGCAGCCACGGATCGCGGGAGCGGCCGTCGGCGACCGTGTCCTCCGCGCCGGTGGCGGCCAGCACCTCGTCGAGCGTGGGCCGGGCCGCCGGGTCCTTGCGCAGGCACGACCGCACCAGGTCGGCGAGCCCCTCGGGCACCTGCGCCAGGTCGGGTTCCTCCTGCGCGATGCGGAACATCAGCGCGTGCACCCCGCTGTCGGCGGTGCCGAACGGCAGCGCGCCGGTCGCCGCGTAGGCGAGCACGGAGCCGAGGCAGAACACGTCGCAGGCGGGCGTGATGCGGTCGCCGCGCACCTGCTCGGGCGCCATGAAGCCGGGCGAGCCGACGAGCGCGCCGGTGCGGGTGAGTCCGCCGTCGGTGACCGTCTCCAGCGCGCGGGCGATGCCGAAGTCGATGACGCGGGGCCCGTCGATGGTGACGAGGACGTTGGACGGCTTGAGGTCGCGGTGGACGATCCCGGCCGCGTGGATGTCCTTGAGGGCGTGGGCGAGGCCCGCGCCGAGGATGCGTACCGACCGCTCGGGCAGCGCCCCGTGGTCGTGGCCCACCACCTGCTGGAGGCTCGGCCCGGCGACGTACCCGGTGGCCACCCACGGCACGGCCGCCTCGGTGTCGGCGTCCAGCACGGGTGCGGTCCAGTCGCCGCCGACCTGCCGGGCGGCCCGCACCTCCTGGCGGAAGCGGGCGCGGAACTCCTCCTGGCGGGCGAGCTCCTCGCGGACCAGTTTCACGGCGACGGTGCGTCCCCGGTCGGAACGGGCGAGGTAGACCTGGCCCATACCGCCGGCGCCCAGCCGTGCGAGCAGCCGGTAGCCCCCGATCGTCTGCGGATCCCCGATCCCGAGCTGGTCCATCGCTGCGCCGCCTTCCCCCCGCAGTGAGCAACGGATCGAGGATAGTGGCGGGCCGGTGCCGGCCGGGCCGGGCGACGTCTACGGTTCCGTAACAGGCGGGCCGAGGCCGTCGAGCACCGTGGACAGGCGTTCCAGCGCCCGTACCGCCTCCGCGAGCCCTTCCTCCCCGTGCGCCTCCCGGTACGCCGTCGCGAGCCGTGCGGCGAAGGCCGCGTGGCCGGGGTCGATGCGGCGGACGGCCGCGTACCCCTCCTCGGTCGGGGCGAGGAGTTTGGCCCGGCGGTGGGCGGGGTTGGGCCGGTACTCGGCGAGCCCCTGCTCCACCAGCAGGTCGGCGACGCGCTGCACGCTCTGCCGGGTGATGCCCATGACGCGGGCGATCCCGGACACCGGCAGCGGCTCCCCGAGCACGGCGCCCAGCACCTGCCACCGTGCGGCGGTGATCCCGGCGGGCCTGGCCAGCTCCTCCGCGACCGCGAGGAACTGGCCGTTGAGCTTGAAGGCGCCGAGCGCGGCCCGGCCGAGCAGGTCCTGTTCCTCCCGGCTCACCGGCTCACCGCCTCCGTCCACTCGGCGTACGCGGCCGGGTCGGAGTGGTGGAACAGCCGGTACCAGGCGTCGACCGCCTTGTCGTCGTAGGCGCCGAGCAGGCGGAGGACCTCGCGGGCGAAGGCGACGGGTTCGGTCGGTCCGGCAGTGACGAGCGGACCGTCGGTGACGGCGTCGGCCTCCACGTACCGCCCGGCGCCCGCGTATCCGGTCGCCGCGAGGTACGGAGCGGCGGCACTGGTGTGCGCCCGGTCGTCGAGCAGGCCCTCGCGGGCGAGGCCGGCGGTGGCGCCGCAGATCGCGGCGACCGGCACGCCCGCGTCGAGGAAGGCGCGGGCGGTGCGCGCGACGGGGGCGAGGTCGTCGCCCTCGTCCCAGGCGGTGGCGCCGGGGAGGATCAGCAGGGAGCTGTCCTCGGGGCGCAGCTCCTCCAGCGCGAGGTCGGGGCCGGCGTGGAGGCCGCCGGTGCTGGTGACGGGCCGGCCGCCGGGGGTCGCGGTGCGGACCTCGAAGCCCGCGAGGGCGAGGTGCGCGGTGGCGTGACCGGTCTCCCAGTCGGCCCAGGTGTCGTAGAGGGCGAGATGCACGGGCTTGCGGGTCATGACCGCTCCCTGGGTTCGATTCCTCCGGCGAGCTATGACAGCAGTCTGTCACCATGACAGCAAGCTGTCAATCACTCGCCCGGCCACTCGCCCCTCCCCAAGTCCCCGCCCTTGTCGACAACCTGTCGCGGAAACCCCCGCACCGCAGACACCCCGCCGATGTCGCTCGTCCACCGCCTCCGCCTACGCTCGGGCGCATGACCCCTCAGCCCAACCCCGAGGCCGGTGCGGCCGTCAAGGCCGCCGACCGTGCGCACGTGTTCCACTCCTGGTCCGCGCAGGAGCTCATCGACCCGCTCGCCGTCGCCGGGGCGGAGGGGTCGTACTTCTGGGACTACGACGGCCGCCGCTACCTGGACTTCACCAGCGGCCTCGTCTACACGAACATCGGCTACCAGCACCCCAAGGTCGTCGCCGCGATCCAGGAGCAGGCGGCGCGGATGACGACGTTCGCGCCCGCGTTCGCCGTCGAGGCGCGCTCCGAGGCGGCCCGGCTGATCGCCGAGCGCACCCCCGGCGACCTGGACAAGATCTTCTTCACCAACGGCGGCGCCGACGCCGTGGAGCACGCCCTGCGCATGGCCCGCCTGCACACCGGCCGGCCCAAGGTGCTCTCCGCGTACCGCTCGTACCACGGCGGCACCCAGCAGGCGGTGAACGTCACCGGCGACCCACGCCGCTGGGCGTCCGACAGCGCCACCGCCGGGGTCGTGCACTTCTGGGCGCCGTTCCTGTACCGCTCGCGCTTCTACTCCGAGACCGAGGAGCAGGAGTGCGCGCGGGCGCTGGAGCACCTGGAGACGACGATCGCCTTCGAGGGGCCCTCGACGATCGCCGCGATCATCCTGGAGACCATCCCGGGCACCGCCGGCATCATGCCGCCCCCGCCCGGCTACCTCGCGGGCGTCCGCGAACTGTGCGACAAGTACGGCATCGTCCTGGTGCTGGACGAGGTGATGGCCGGGTTCGGCCGCACCGGCACGTGGTTCGCGGCCGACCTGTACGACGTCGTGCCGGACCTGATGACCTTCGCCAAGGGCGTGAACTCCGGCTACGTCCCGCTGGGCGGTGTCGCCATCTCCGCGGAGATCGCGGCCACCTTCGCCACCCGCCCCTACCCGGGCGGCCTCACCTACTCCGGGCACCCGCTGGCCTGCGCCGCCGCCGTCGCGACGATCAACGTGATGGAGGAGGAGGGCCTCGTCGAGAACGCGGCCTCCCTCGGCGCGTCCGTCGTCGGCCCCGGTCTGCGGGAGCTGGCCGAGCGTCACCCGAGCGTCGGCGAGGTGCGCGGCACCGGCATGTTCTGGGCGGTGGAGCTGGTGCGTGACCGGGAGACCCGGGAGCCGCTGGTGCCGTACAACGCGTCCGGCGAGGCGAACGCCCCGATGGCCGCGTTCGCCGCCGCCGCGAAGAAGGCCGGCCTGTGGCCGTTCGTGAACATGAACCGCACCCACGTCGTGCCCCCGCTCAACACGAGTGAGGCCGAGCTGAAGGAGGGCCTGGCGGCCCTCGACGCGGCCCTGTCGGTGGCCGACGAGCACGTGAGGTGACCGGCTGAGCCACCGGCCTCGCAGCGGGCGCGAGGGGTCTCCCCTCGCGCCCGTTCGAACATCCGGCCCCGGCGTCGAACCGCGTAAGGTGGCGTGCCCGTGGACTTTTGCGAGCACGCCACTCGAACGCGATGAGGGAGACGCCCCGACCATGCCCCGCCTCGGCACCGTCGCCGTGACCCGCAGCACCCTGCGGCAGCAGATCGCCGACGCGCTCCGTGACGAGGTGCTGGCGGGGCGGCTCCAGCCGGGGCAGGAGTTCACCGTCAAGGAGATCGCCGACCAGTACGGGGTGTCCGCGACGCCCGTGCGGGAGGCGCTGGTCGACCTGTCGGCGCAGGGCCTGCTGGACGCCGACCAGCACCGGGGCTTCCGGGTGCACGAGTACTCCGCCGACGACTTCCGCGGCATGATCGAGGCGCGCAGCCTGGTCACCGAGGGGATGTTCCACGCGCTCACCCACGGCGGCGCACCCCGCCTGCGGCCCGACGAGCCGCGCCTCGCGGCGCACCTCGCGGGGGTGCGGCGGCGCGGCGAGGAGGCCCGGCGCGCGGCCCTGGCCGGCGAGGTCACCGTGCTGATCGGCTACGACCTGCGGTTCTGGCGGGAGCTGGCGTCCGCGTTCGGCAATCCGTACCTCACCGACTTCCTGCACCGGCTGCGCGTGCAGATGTGGGTGTACGTGGTGCAGCACCTGCGGCAGCTGCCCGACACACGGGGCCGTCTCTGGGCGCGTCACACCGAGCTGGTGGACGCCCTGACCGACGGCGACACGGCCGCCGCGCGCGCCATCCTCGACGCGTACACCGCCTACTCCCTGTCCCTCGTCGAGGGCCTGACGGCCGACACGGCGGGTAAAGGACCTGTACGACGGCCCGCACAGGAGGATCGGTCCGCCCGGGACGCCGATACGCTTCCCTGACCCCTGTCCCGAACCGTCTTCCCGGACCCGGACGTCCCACCCGACGACCGCGCGATGCGAGGAGTCCTCTTTTGGCCTGTGACCTGTGGCTGGTACCGCTCGTCGACGTGTTGTGCCACACGCCCGACAACCCCTTCGCCGAGGAACTCGCGCAGTACAACACGGTGCTGGCCGACGCGGGACTGCCGCCGGTGCCGGTGTACCAGTACATGCCGGGACTGACCGGCGACGTCGCCCCGGTCGCCGGGTTCGACTACGACGCCCTGCACTTCCTGCGGCGCGTGTACCTGCTCCAGGTCTGCGGTCTCCCGGTCACCCCGGTGGACGAACTGGGCGGCGACTACGAGCAGTTGCTGGAGATGTTCGAGGCGACGGCCCAGCAGTCGCACCTGGTGTGGCACTACGACCACGCGGGCGCGTACGTGCCCGTGGACTTCCCGAGCCCGCTGTCCAGCGACGAACTTCTCGCCGGAGGCGGCCCGTTGGGCTCCTCGCACGCGCTGCTGCGCGAACTGGAGCTGGTCGCCCCGTCGATCGGCATCGACCCGGCGAACCCGCCGGCCGCGCCCGAGCCGCCGCGGGCCCCGACCGAGCTGGAGGAGCCGGCGGTCCCCGCGCCCTACGACCCGAGCCCGTTCGCCCGCGAGCGGCACGTGTGGCTCGGTCTCCACGCGGCGGCCACGCGGAGCCTGGCCCAGGGCTCGATGATCGTCTTCAGCTGAGCGTCACCGCAGCTCGGAGAGCCCTTTCCGCAGGTCCTCCGCGTTCATCACCGGGGTCATCTCGACCTCGGCGTGCATCTCCGAGAAGAACGGCTCGCCGGTGGGCGCGATCTGTGAGCTGTCCTGAAGGTCGAGGACGAGCAGACAGGTCCGCCGGCCGCCGAGCGGCCCGAAGTAGGCGGCCTCGGGGTGCAGCCGCTCCAGGGTCTCGCTCATCAGCTCGGGCAGCTTCCCGCTGCGGATGAGCTCGTTCGACTTCTCCGTGTCCAGTGTCGCCTTGAGCATCACGCGCATCGCACTCACCCTCTTCCACGTCGATGCACGCGGCGGTACACGTCCAGGCTATGTCTGTGCCCCGGCGCCCACGCGGGCGCCGGGGCACGGACAGGCAGGCCTAGAGGAACGAGTTGATCTCGATCGTCTCGGTACGGCCCGGGCCCACGCCGATCGCGGAGATCGGGGCGCCGGACATCTCCTCCAGGGCCTTCACGTACGCCTGGGCGTTCTTCGGCAGGTCGGAGAAGGACTTCGCCTTGCTGATGTCCTCGTTCCAGCCCGGCAGCATCTCGTAGACCGGCTTCGCGTGGTGGAAGTCGGTCTGCGAGTAGGGCAGCTCCTCGACGCGCTTGCCGTCGATCTCGTACGCCACGCAGACCGGGATCTGCTCCCAGCCGGTGAGGACGTCGAGCTTGGTGAGGAAGAAGTCCGTCAGGCCGTTGACCCGGGTCGCGTAGCGGGCGATCACCGCGTCGAACCAGCCGCAGCGGCGGTCACGGCCGGTGGTGACGCCCCGCTCGCCGCCGATGCGGCGCAGCGCCTCGCCGTCCTCGTCGAACAGCTCCGTCGGGAACGGTCCGGCGCCGACGCGGGTGGTGTACGCCTTGAGGATGCCGATGACCCGGCTGATCTTCGTCGGGCCCACGCCGGCGCCGGTGCAGGCGCCGCCCGCGGTCGGGTTCGACGAGGTGACGAAGGGGTACGTGCCGTGGTCGATGTCGAGCAGGGTGCCCTGGCCGCCCTCGAAGAGGACCACCTTGTCCTGCTCCAGCGCCTGGTTCAGCACCAGCACGGTGTCGGCGACGTACGGCGCCAGCTTGTCCGCGTAGTCCAGCAGCTCCTCGACCACCTGGCCGACGGCGATCGCGCGCCGGTTGTAGAGCTTGGTGAGCATCTGGTTCTTGACGTCGAGCGCCGCTTCGACCTTCTGGGTGAGGATCGACTCGTCGTAGAGGTCCTGCACCCGGATGCCGACGCGGTTGATCTTGTCGGCGTAGGTCGGGCCGATGCCGCGGCCGGTGGTGCCGATCTTCCGCTTGCCGAGGAAACGCTCGGTCACCTTGTCCACCGTCACGTTGTACGGCGTGATGATGTGCGCGTTACCGCTGATCAGGAGCTTGGACGTGTCGACGCCGCGCTCGTTCAGACCGCTCAGCTCGGAGAGCAGGACCGACGGGTCGACGACGACGCCGTTACCGATGACCGGCGTGCAGCCGGGGGAGAGAATCCCGGAAGGGAGCAGGTGCAGGGCGTACTTCTGATCGCCCACGACCACCGTGTGGCCGGCGTTGTTGCCGCCCTGGTAGCGCACCACATAGTCGACGGAACCACCGAGCAGGTCCGTCGCCTTTCCCTTGCCTTCGTCACCCCACTGAGCACCGAGCAGCACAAGTGCGGGCACGCGCGTACACCCCTTCCGGGCGGGGCATGTCCAAGGTCAGGGGCGCACACGGAGGATCTCCGCCGCGTGCACCGCGACCACCGTTGGCCGCCAACCGTCGGACCGGATGCCCCGGAATAGACGAAGCCCCTGGCGCAATAGCGCAAAGGGGCTCTTGCACAAAGATGCTACCCGAGGAAGCGAGGCATGGCCGAGGTGGCGACATCCGGGACATCTTCCGCGACGTCCGATCAGCTCCTGGTGGTCATCGATCCGGTCGCCCGGCGGGCGGACGGCGAGTCGGTCCGGATCGCGCGGGACGTGCTCCGCGCGGGTGCGGCCGGCGCGAAGGTGTGCCTGCCGGACGGCCCCGAGGAATTCGCCCGGGCGCTCGCCCGGCGCGGCTCACGGCGTCCGGTGGTGGTGGGCGACGACCGGGCGCTGGTGCGCGCGGTGGAGCTGCTGCACCGGCAGCGGGAGCTGGCCGGGTGCGCGCTGTCCCTGGTGCCCGTGGGCGGCTCGGTGTCGCTCGCCCGGGCCCTGGGCGTGCCGTCCGGGGCGGTGGCCGCGGCACGGGCCGTGCTGGACGGGGCGGAGCGGCGGATGGACCTGATGGTCGACGACAGCGACGGGGTGGTGCTGGGCGCGCTGCGGATCCCTCCGCTGGGCGCCGTGTCCCCCGAGCGGGACGCCGCCGACGGGGTGACCCACCCCTGGCTGCGGACCTGCCGCTCCCTGGTGCGCACCCTGGCGCCCGCCCGGCCGCCCGCCGCGCCGGGGTCGGGGCCGACGCGGCTGCGGGTGGAGGTGGACGGGGAGACGCTCGTCGACCTGCACCAGTCGGTGGAGGCCGTCTCGGTCGTCCCCGGCGCCTCGGGCACCGCCCACGTCGAGGTCCGCCCGGTCTCGGTCGGCGCGGAGGCGACCCCCCTGTCGGCGGAGGCCCGCACGATCACGGTCTCCGGCGCCCACTTCCGCTACCGCGCCGACGCGGCGGTCTCCGGCCCGGTCCGCACCCGCACGTGGGAGGTCCGGGAGGGCGCGTGGGGGCTGACGGTCCCGTCGCGTTAGTGACGGGCTCCGGGGGCCGCGAACCCAGAGGTGTCGAGGACGCAGCCGAACGGGTCGGGGATACTGAGTTTCTCGCCGAACGGTTTGGTGAGGCTCTCCTCGTACCCCACCTCGGGCGACGGGCTCGAGTAGACGGTGGCCTCCTCGTCCTGCATGTTGAGGACGAGGTAGACAGGGACGCCCGCCTTGCCGTAGACGCTCACCTTGTCGTGGAGGTCGGCGTCCCGCGTCGACGGCGAGGTCAGCTCCGCGACGAAGGAGAGCGCCTCGCCGTCCAGGTGGTGGCTGATGCTCTCCCGTGCCGACTCGTGAGCCGCGTGCACATCGGGGCCGTAGGCGCGCTCGACTCCGGGAAACACGTACAGCGCCGGGAGTCCGCTGACGCGGTGCCCGTCGGGCAGATGCGGACGCAGTCGGTCGCAGATCAGCTCCATGACCCTGAGGTAGTAGGCCTTCTGCCACGGCGACACGACGATGCTCCCCCTGACGATCTCGGCCTTGTAGCCGTCGGGCACGTCCAGCTCGCCGAGAGTCCTCAGCAGGTTCTCGAAGCTGTCGGGCTCGGTACCGCGTGTCGTCGGTCGCTCAGCCATGACTGTCATGATGCGCCCTCCCCTCGTGCCGGACCAGCCATCACTCAGCGTACCGGCACCGTCACTGGCGGATCGCCTTTTCGCATCTCACCCGCCCCCGCCGAACCGCTCCTCCCGCTGTGTGCGCCAGCGGGCCATCATCGCCTCCAGTTCCTTCTCCAGGAACTCGAGAAAGGCCAGGGTCTCGGCCAGGCGGCGGCCCGCCGGGGTCTGCTCGCCGACGCCCGCGACGCCCTCGCGCAGGGCGCCCTCCCAGTGCCTGATGACGGCCTCGCGGTTGGTGAGGGCCTGGTACCACTGGTCGCCGTGGACCCGGTAGCGCTCGCGGCGGGAGCCCGGTTCGCGCTCGCGGGAGACCATGTGGTGGCGTCCCAGGTAGCGGACCGCGCCGGAGACGGCGGCCGGTGAGATCCGGAGCTCCTCACTCAGCGCGGCGGAGGTCAGCACGCCCTCTTCGGAGGCGAGCAGGGCGGCGAAGACGCGGGCGGGCATGCGCGGGAGGCCGGCCTCCACCAACTGCGCGGCGAAGTGCTCCACGAATTTCGAGACGGCCTCCGGGTCCCGGGCCGTCCCGCTCTGCTCCGCCATGCTCCAGCCTTCTCCCCAGCTCGGACGAGGTGCGGATCAGTCTAACTATCTTCAATCAGTTTTCTATCTTCACAACTTTCTGAAGATGGCGTACGTTCCGGGCCATGACGAAGGCCATCTCCGTGTCCGGGCTGCGCAAGACGTTCGGCCGGACCCGCGCGCTGGACGGGCTCGACCTGAGCGTCGGGACCGGCGAGGTCCACGGCTTCCTCGGCCCCAACGGCGCCGGCAAGTCGACCACCATCCGCGTGCTGCTCGGTCTGCTGCGCGCCGACTCCGGCACCGCCGAGGTGCTGGGGCAGGATCCGTGGCGCGACGCCGTGGCGCTGCACCGCCGCATCGCCTACGTCCCCGGTGACGTGGAGCTGTGGCCGGGGCTGACCGGCGGTGAGGCCATCGACCTGCTGGCCCGGCTGCGCGGAGGCCTCGACGAGCGGCGCCGCACCGAACTCGTCGAGCGGTTCGACCTCGACCCGACCAAGAAGGGCCGCGCCTACTCCAAGGGCAACCGGCAGAAGGTCGCCATCGTCGCCGCGCTCGCCTCCGACGCCGAGCTGCTGCTGCTCGACGAGCCGACCGCGGGGCTCGACCCGTTGATGGAGGTCGTCTTCCAGGACGTCATCGCCGAGGCCAAGGCGGCCGGGCGGACCGTGCTGCTCTCCAGCCACATCCTGGCCCAGGTGGAGAAGCTCGCCGACCGCGTGAGCATCGTCCGTCAGGGCCGGACCGTCCAGTCCGGCACCCTCGGCGAACTGCGCCACCTGACCCGCACCACCGTCGAGGCGGAGACCGAACGGCCCGCCACGGACCTCGCCCGCCTGCCCGGCGTCCACGACCTGCGGACCGTCGACGAGGCCACCGGCCGGATCCGCTTCACCGTCGACGGCCCCCAGGTCGGCACCGCCGTCCGCGCGCTCACCGACCTCGGAGTCCGCAGCCTGGTCAGCCACCCGCCCACCCTGGAGGAGCTGATGCTGCGCCACTACGGCGACGAGCTGGCCGCCAACGGGCACGGTGCCGGCGCCGACGGGCACACCACCGCACCCGGCACGGACGGAGAGCCGCGATGACCTCCGCCACCGCCGCACCCGGCACCCGGGCGCCCGCCGCACCGGTCACGGGCGGCAACGCGCTGGCCGGCACCCGGACCCTGATCCGCTTCGCCCTGCGCCGGGACCGGGTCCGGCTCCCGGTGTGGATCCTGGCCCTGTTCCTGTCCACCCTCATGACGGCGAACAGCTTCAGGACGCTGTACAGCGACCCGGAGGACCGCGCCAACGCCGTCAGAAGCGTGGACAGCCCGGCCGGCCTGGCCATGTCCGGCCCCCGCCACTACCTCACCGACGACGGCTTCGGCTCCCTCCTCAGCCACCAGATGATCGGCTTCACGGCCGTCCTCGTCGGCCTGATGAGCGTGCTGATCGTCACGCGGCACACCCGCGCGGAGGAGGAGACGGGCCGCGCCGAGCTGGTGCGCTCGGCCGTCGTCGGCAGGCACGCCCACCTCGCCGCCGCCCTCGCCGTCGCCGCCCTGGCCGACCTCGCCCTCGCGCTGCTGCTGGCCCTCGGCCTGACCGGCCTGGGCCTGGAGGGCGTCGACGCGAGCGGCTCGCTGGTCTACGGCTTCGCCCACGCCGCCGCCGGTCTCGTCTTCGCCGCGGTCGCCGCGGTCACCGTCCAGTTCACCGCGCACACGCGCGGGGCGTCCGGGACGGCGCTCGCGGTCATCGGCACCGCCTACGCGCTGCGCGCCGCCGGCGACAGCGGCACGAGCGACACCCTGTCCTGGCTGTCCCCGATCGGCTGGGTGCAGCGCAGCTACCCGTACGTCGACAACCGCTGGTGGCCGCTGCTGCTGTGCCTGCTGTGCGCGGTGGGGTGCGCGGCGGCGGGGTTCCGGCTCTCCACCCGCCGGGACGTGGGTGCGGGACTGCGTCCGCAGAAACCGGGCAGCCCCACCGCCTCCGCCGCGCTCACCACACCGGTCGGCTTCGCCCTGCGCCTGCACCGGGGGCCGCTGGCCGGCTTCGGGGCCGGCCTGTTCCTGATGGGCGCGATGTACGGGTCGATCCTGGGGGACGCCGAGGACATGCTGGCGGGCATCGACGAGATCGAGGAGGCCCTGGAGCGCATCGGCGGGGCGAGCGTCGTCGAGTCCTTCGCCTCGATGGTCATGGTCGTCCTGACGGTCGTGGCGTCCGTGTACGTCGTGACGGCGGCCCTGCGGCCCCGTTCCGAGGAGACGGCGGGCCGCGCCGAGCCCCTGCTCGCCACCGGCCTCTCACGCTCCCGCTGGGTCGGCGGCCATCTGGCCGTGGCCCTGGGCGGCGGCACGCTCGTCCTGGCGCTGGCCGGGCTCGGCTTCGGCCTGGCCGGCGCGGCCTCGACCGGTGACGCCGGGCTGGTGCCCGACCTGACGGGCGCGGCTCTCGCGTACGCACCGGCCCTGTGGGTCACGGTCGGCGTGGCGGTGGTCCTCTTCGGCTGGTTCCCCCGGGCGAGCCGGGCGGCCTGGGCCGTGCCGGTGTACGCGTTCGTCGTCGGCTATCTCGGCCAGATCCTCCAGTTCCCGGACTGGACGAACAACCTCTCCCCCTTCGGCCACATCCCCCGCCTGCCCGCCGCCGACATGCGCTGGACCCCGCTCGCCCTGCTGACCCTCGTCGCCGTCGCCCTGCTGTGGCTGGGCCTGACCGGCTTCCGCCGACGGGACCTGGAGACGAAGTAGTTCCACCCCACCCGGGAGCCTCCCCGACGGAACGCACCGCGGCAGCAGGGGGGTCAGTCCATGTACGGCTTGAGCTCCTCGGTGTCGAACTCGATTCCGACGGGGGCGGGAAGCACGACCTTCTGACCCAACCGGCGCTTCAGGACGTTCCGGTAGCCGACCACCGGGTCCGGGTCACTGTGTACGAGGACGGAACGGCGGTCGCGGTCGATCAGCAGATGGACGGGGATCCCTGACTCGGCGTAGGCCTGGGGTTTCTCCACACGGTCGCGATCATGCGTGTCCGAGTCGAAGGAGGTGACCTCCACCGTCATCAGCACGCCCTCGGTGTCCGCCCAGTCCCCTTGCCCCGCGAAGTGGGCGACGGGGGCGAGCACCGCGTCCGGCAGGGCCCGGCCCTTGCGGTAGGACTCCACCTTCAGCCCCTGCACCGGGCTGAGATCGAGTTCGGGCCTGGCCTGCATGCACTGACGGACCAGCCACATGATGATCGCGCCGTGGTTGCCGTGGGTCACTTTCCTGAGCCCGATCCGTCCGTCGATGAACTCGAACCTGACGGTCTCGTCCTCACGTTCGGCGAACTCCGCGATCCGCTCGAACATGTCCACCGACAACTGGGACGACCCACGTTCTGCCATAACCGTCATGGTGCCTCCCTCCGCAGGCGGACACCAGCGTGACGGGCCACGCACGTACCTCAACCGAGAATCAGCCGGTGATCAGCCGAAGGAGTGATCACCCGATCTCCACGGCCAGCCCTTCCAGTCCCCTGATCACGAAGTTCGGCTTGCGGACCGGTTCCGCCGCCAGGCGGAGGGTGGGGGCTTGTTCCAGGAGGGCTGTCATCGAGGCGGCCAGTTCGATGCGGGCCAGGGGGGCGCCGATGCAGTAGTGGATGCCGGCGCTGAAGGAGATGTGCGGGTTGTCGCGGCGGGTGAGGTCCAGGCGGGACGGGTCGGCGAAGACGGCCGGGTCGTGGTTGGCGGAGCCGAAGAGCATCGCGATCTCCGCGCCGCGCGGGATCACCTGGCCGTCGATCTCGATCTCGTCCAGCACCCAGCGTTCGAAGAGCTGGAGCGGGGTGTCGTAGCGCATCAGCTCCTCGACCGCGGTGGGGACGAGGGAGTGGTCGGCGCGCAGGGCGGCGAGCTGGTCGGGGTGGCGGAACAGCGCCCACCAGCCGTTGACCGTGGAGTTCACGGTCGCCTCGTGGCCCGCGTTGAGCAGCAGCACGCAGGTGGAGATCATCTCCTGCTCGGTGAGCCGGTCGTCCTCGTCGTGGGCGGCGATCAGGCCGGAGATCAGGTCGTCGCCGGGGTTCTTGCGGCGCTCGGCGATCAGGTCGCGCAGGTAGCCGGAGAACTCGACCGACGCGCGGACCGCCTTCGCCGCGGCCTCCTCGGACGGGTTCAGCTCGTACATGCCGCAGATGTCCGCCGACCAGGGCCGCAGCGGCGCGCGGTCGGACTCCGGGATGCCCAGCATCTCCGCGATCACCGCGACCGGCAGCGGCTCGGCGACGTCCAGCAGCAGGTCGCCGCCGCCCGCCTCGACGAGCCCCGCCACCAGCTCGTCGGCGAGCGTGCGCACGTACGGCCGCAGGCGCTCGACCGTGCGCGGGGTGAAAGCCTTCGACACGAGGCGGCGGATGCGGGTGTGGTCCGGCGGTTCGAGGTCGAGCATGCCGTGGTCGTTGAGCGTGTGGAACGGCTCGTGCTCCGGCGGGGGCGGGGTACGGCCGAATTCCTCGTGGCTGAACCGGTGCAGGTAGGTGCGTCCCAGGCGCCGGTCGCGCAGCAGCGCCGAGACGTCCGCGTGGTGGGCGACCAGCCACTGGCCGGTCGGCTCGAAGTACCGCACCCGGCCCTGCTCCCGCAGCGCGGCGTAGGCGGGGTACGGGTCGGCGACGAACGCGGGGTCCCACGGGTCGAAAGCGAGGTCGGAAGGAGCTGCCATGGACGGACGGTAGTCCGCCGCCCCGCCCTCTGACCAGGGGTGCCGCTCGGCCCGTCAGGCGGCGCCGAAGTCGGGGAGGGTGACCGTGCCGTCCTCGGCGAGGGGGAGGCCGGGGTTGTGGGCGACCTCCCAGGCGTGGCCGTCGGGGTCGGTGAAGACGCCCGAGTAGAAGCCGATCTCGTTGAACACGGCCGGCTTGGTGACCGTGCCCCCGGCCAGGTCGGCCGCCGCGAGCAGCTCGTCGACCTCGGTGTCGGAGCGGACGTTGTGCGCGAGGACGATGCCGCCGAACCCGCCCGGCGTCCCGGGGGCGAGGCCGCAGTCCCGGGCCAGCTTCTCCCGGCTCCACAGGACCAGTCCGAGCCCGCCCGCCTGGAAGAAGACCGTCTCCTGGACCTCCTGGCCCCGCCAGCCCAGGGCCTCGTAGAAGGCCTTCGACAGGGCGAGGTCGGTGACCCCCAGCGTGATCAGGGTGATGCGCTGTTCCATGTGCCTCACCCTAGGCCGCACCGGCTCAGCCCGGCGTGACGAGACGCGCCTCGTAGGCGAAGACGGCCGCCTGGGTGCGGTCGCGCAGGCCCAGCTTCACCAGGATGCGGCTGACGTGCGTCTTGATCGTCGACTCGGCGACCACCAGCCGCCCGGCGATCTCCGCGTTCGACAGGCCCTGCGCGATCAGCACCAGCACCTCCGTCTCCCGCTCGGTGAGGTCCCCGTACGCGGCCTGCGCGGACGGCATCAGCCGGGGCGCGTCGGACAGCTTGGAGAACTCGGTGATCAGCCGCCGGGTGACCGACGGGGCGAGCAGCGCCTCGCCGGCCGCGACGACCCGGACGCCGTCGGCGAGCTGGCAGGCGGAGGCGTCCTTGAGGAGGAAGCCGGAGGCGCCCGCGCGCAGCGCCTGGTAGACGTACTCGTCGAGGTCGAAGGTGGTCAGGACCAGCACCTTGGCCGCGCCGTCCGCGGCGACGATCTCGCGGGTCGCCTCGATGCCGTTGAGCTCTGGCATGCGGATGTCCATCAGGACGACGTCGGGGGCGAGTTCGCGGACCTTGTCGACCGCCTGACGGCCGTTGACGGCCTCGCCGACGACCTCGATGTCCGGCATCGCGTTGAGCAGCACGGAGAAGCCCTCGCGCACCATCATCTGGTCGTCCGCGATCAGCACGCGAATGGTCATGCGTCACCCTCGTTCACCGCGGCGACCGGCAGGAACACCGCGACCTCGTAACCGCCGTCCTCGGTGGGTCCCGCGGTCATCTCGCCGTCCAGCATGGCGACCCGCTCCCTCATCCCCGTGATGCCGTGACCGGCTCCGGGTGAGGGCTTCACCAGGCTCGGCTCGGGCATCGGACCGTTGACGACCCGCACCCCGAGTCCGCCGAGAACATACCCGATCTCCACGCGGGCGCTCGCGCCGGGCGCGTGCCGCAGGCTGTTGCTCAGCGCCTCCTGCACGATCCGGTACGCCGACAGCTCCACGCCCTGCGGCAGCTCCCGCACCGCGCCGGTCACCACCTTCTCCACGGTCAGCCCGGCGTCCCGCACGTTCACCAGGAGGGCGTCCAGGTCGGCGAGGGTGGGCTGCGGGGCGTCGGGGGCCTCGTAGTCCTCGGCGCGGACCACGCCGAGGATGCGGCGCAGCTCGGTGAGGGCGGCGACGGCGTTCTCCCGGATGGTGGCGAAGGCGCGCTCCAGCTCCTCCGGCGGGTTCTCCACCCGGTACGGCGCGGCCTCGGCCTGGATGGCGACCACCGACATGTGGTGGGCCACCACGTCGTGCAGTTCGCGGGCGATGGTGGTGCGCTCCTCCAGCAGGGTGCGCCGGGACCGCTCCTGCGCGGTGACCGTCTGCTGGGCGGTCACCTCCTGCTGCGCGGTGTGCCGGACGTGCCAGAGGCAGACGAGGAGCAGGGCGAACGCCGAGGTGATCAGCATCGGTCCGCCGTTGGTGTAGTAGTACGACCCGCCGATGAAGATGTCCGACAGGAGCGCGTACGCGGCGGTGACGCCCCACATCCAGACGGCGGTGCGGGGCCGGGTGCGCAGGGCGACCACCACGAGCACGGTGAGGTGGCTGACGAACGCGCCGGGCATCCACGGCCAGTCCACGCCGCCGCCGTTGAGCAGCGCGGTCAACGGGCTCACGGCGATCGACAGCCAGAACGCGCCGACCGGCCGGGTCAGCGTGGCGACCACGGGGAGCGCGCACAGCAGACCGGCCAGCAGGGCCCTGGTGTCGCCGCCGGGCTCACTGCCGGAGACGGCGCCGATCAGCAGGGTGAGCAGGGCGATCGCCCCCACCACCGCGTGCGGGAGCCGTTCCGCCGCCGTGCGCATCCGCGGGGGCAGCCGGCGCAGGAGCGGGCCGGTCGTCGGCCGGGGCCCCATCGGACGGTAGGCGAAGGGGTCGTGGAACAGGTCCTGGCGCAGCCCCTGGAGGGCGTTCTGGGCCAGCCGGTACTCCGGGCTGCGGTCCCCGTCCCCGGAGCGCGGGGACTGCTGGTGCGTCGTCTCGGTCACGCTCACACGGTAGGCCGGGCGGGTGACCCCGGTCGTCCCCGCTGAGAGGGGTTCCGGGGCGTCCGTCTCAGGTACTACGCAGGCCGCGCACGGGTTACCCGACGGTCCGCGCGGGCTCAGTAACCGGAGGGACGCACCAGCCCCGACTCGTACGCGAACACCGCCGCCTGGGTGCGGTCGCGCAGACCCAGCTTCACCAGGATCCGGCCGACGTGCGTCTTCACGGTCTGCTCGGCGACCACGAGCCGTACCGCTATCTCCGCGTTGGACAGGCCCTGCGCGATCAACGCCAGCACCTCCGTCTCCCGCTCGGTGAGGCCGTCGACCTTCTGGCGCAGAGGGGTGCGGGGCCGCGGGTCCAGGCGGGAGAACTCGGCGATCAGCCGGCGGGTGACGCCCGGCGCGAGCAGCGCGTCCCCGGCCGCCACCACCCGCACCGCCTCGGCGAGCTGCTCGGCGGAGGCGTCCTTGAGGAGGAAGCCGGAGGCGCCCGCGCGCAGCGCCTCGTACACGTACTCGTCGAGGTCGAAGGTCGTCAGCACCAGCACCTTCACCTCGGGGTGGGCGGCGGTGACGCGGGCGGTGGCCTCGATGCCGCCGAGTTCGGGCATGCGGATGTCCATCAGGACGACGTCCGGGGGGAGTTCGGCGACCTTCTCGACGGCCTCCAGACCGTTCACCGCCTGGCCGACGACCTCGATGTCGGGCTGCGTGTTCAGCAGCACGGTGAAGCCCTGCCGGACCATCTGCTGGTCGTCGGCGATCAGTACGCGGATCATGCGGTGCCGTCCTGGGGGAGGGGGTCGGTGACGGAGGGTGCGGGCACGGGGAGGCGGGCCTCGACGCGGAAGCCGCGCCCGGACCAGGGCCCGGCGGTGAGCGTGCCGCCGAGCATGACCGCCCGTTCCCGCATGCCGAGCAGCCCGTGCCGGGCCCCCGCGGACGGCGGCGCCTCCCGGGTGGGGGCGGTGTTGACGACCTGCACCCGCAGGGCGTGCGGCCCGTAGGCGAGGGTGACGTGCGCGGTCGCGCCGGGCGCGTGCCGCAGCACGTTGCTCAGCGCCTCCTGCACGATCCGGTACGCGGACAGCTCCACGCCGGGCGGCAGCGGCCGGCGGTCACCGGTGACCTCGGTGGTCACGGTGAGTCCGGCGGCCCGGGTGTTCTCCACCAGCGCCTCCAGCCGGCCGAGGGTGGGCTGCGGGGCGTCCGCGCGCTCGCCGGGGGCGGGGTGTTCGGAGCGCAGCACGTCCAGCACGCGGCGCAGTTCGGTGAGCGCCTCCACGGCGTTCTGCCGGATGCCGGCGAGGTTCTCCCTGAGCTCGTCGGGCGGGTCCTTCACGAGGTGCGGGGCGACCTGCGCCTGGATGGAGATGACCGACATGTGGTGGGCCACCACGTCGTGCAACTCGCGTGCGATGCGGCTGCGTTCCTCCAGCAGCGTGCGGCGGGCCCGCTCCTCGGCGGTGAGCGTGGTCTGCTGCTCCAGCTGGGCGCGGGCCTCGCGGCGGCCGCGCAGGGCGATGCCGAGGACGACCACGACGGCGCAGAGGATCACCGACAGAAGACCGGTGGACTGGTAGTCCCGCGCGCCGATCCACCCTTGCAGCACCCAGGTGACCAGCGCGGTCAGCGCCAGCGCCTCCACGGAGACCCGGGTGCGCACCCGCAGAGCGAGCAGCAGCATCACGAACAGGTGCCCGATGAGCCCCGCCGAGCTCCACGGCCAGCTGAAGGAGTCGTCGTCGCCGACGACCATCTCGGCGCGCACCGCGAACGCGCCGACCACCGTCGCGGCCATCGACGCCCACCAGCCCGGTATCGGCCGCCACAGCGCGAGCACCATGGCGCAGCCGTGGGCGAGCGCGACGAGGAGGGCGATCCCGAAGGGGACCCCGCCGTGGTCCATGAGCTGCGGGAGGCCGCCGATGAACACGCCGAAGGCGGCCAGGCACACCACCCCGTGGGGCAGCCACCGCAACCATGTGGACGGCGGCAGGGGATCAGCCCGCGCCGTGAGCAGGTCCTCGCGCAGGACCTCCAGCCAGCGCCGTATGTGCTCCACCCCCGTGTCCGCCACGCCGTTCAGCCTAGACATGCGGGGCTCTCTCGGTCATCGGGTGGTGCGCCCGGACCACCTTGGACGGACGCACCCGCCGTCGGCCGCCGCCCCGCTCCCAGGACCGGAACGCCGCCCCGCACACCGCGAGGGCGAGGACGAAGGCGATCAGCCAGGGCAGCCGGGCGGCGACCCAGCCGAGGCCGTCGGGGACGGTGTGCAGGCCGGGCAGCGGGCCTGCCGGGAGGAGCACGGCGGTGGTGGCCATCAGGGCGGTCTGGTGCCACAGGAACACCGTCATCGCGGACAGGTTGACCAGCGCCACCGCCGCCCACGCGACCGGACTCCGCATCGCGTGGCGCAGCCGGTCCCGCAGCAGCAGCGCGAGCCCGCACTGGGCGAGGCCGAAGGTGACGGCGGCCAGGGTCGGCGGGTTGAGGTTGGACACCTCGGCGCCCGGCACCCCGACCATCGCGGCCGGATACCCCGCCCACATGACCAGTGCCGCCGTGGCCGCCGTACCGCCGCCGAGCAGCACCCACCCGGACGTGCGGCCCCGCAGCTCGCCCCGGGTCCAGGCCGCGCCCAGCGTGTACGGCACCAGCCAGCCCGCGGCGAGGTTCAGCCAGCCCAGTCCGTCGGCGGCGCCGAGACCGAAGCGGAGCACGTCGACGTGGAGGACGACGGCCAGCGGCCACAGCGGGTGCAGCCGGGCGACCAGCGGGGTCGCGGCGGTGAGGGCGGCGAAGACCAGCAGGAACCACATCGGGGACAGCGCCAGCTTCACCAGCGTCCGTACGGTCCCGTAGTCGGCGTCGGACAGCAGCAGCGCGAGCGTCACGACCGTCCACAGGGTGAGGACGGCGACGACCGGCCCGAACAGCCGCGCCAGCCGGGCGTGCAGCCACCGCCGGTACGGCGTCCCGCGCTCCCGCGCCGAGGCGTACGAGCGGGTCGCGACGTGCCCGCCGACCAGGAAGAACACGGCGAGGGTCTGGAAGGCCCAGGACACCGGGGCCAGCCAGGGCATGTCCTGGAGCGGGCTCGCGGTGCGCAGGCTGCGGCCGTCGGCGACCAGTGCGGTGACCAGCCAGTGCCCGAGGACCACGCCGAGCACGGCGAAGGCCCGTAGGGCGTCGACGGCGCGGTCCCGGTGGGCGGGGGTGGCCGCGTCGATGCGGGCGGCGGTGTCGCGTACGGCGACGGTCAGGCGGGTCATCGGGTCACCTCCTGGGTGTGGCCGAGGACGATGCGGGTGAGGTTGGCCAGGGAGAGGGAGCCGGGGGCGAAGTAGTCGCTGTGTCCGCCGTCGCCGGCCGCGAAGACGCGGGCGCCGTACTCCTCCGACACGGGGTCGGTGCCGAAGCCGACGGTGGTGCCGAACAGGGTGGCGTCGAGGTGCGGGACGTGTCCGACCCAGTCGCCGGCGCCGCGCGCGGCCCACACCCGGGCGCGGGTGCGCAGATCGGCGGCGGTGTCGGCGCCGGTGCCGGGGCTGCCGAGGAACACCAGGTCGTCGGCGTCGAGTCCGGCGGCGGCCCGCGCGCAGACGACGGATCCGTAGGAGTGGCAGAGCAGGGAGACGCGGGCGCGGGGGGCGGCGACCGACCGCAAGTCGGAGACGAGGGCGCGCAGTTCGGGCGCCGCCTCCTCCGCGCGGCCGGTCGTCGCGACCGAGGGACTGACCGTGCCGGGCGTCTCGTAGCCGAGCCAGGCCACGACCGCCGTGCGCACGCCGGAGGGCGCTTCCCGCGTCAGCCGCTGGTGCAGGGCGACGGCGGTGGCGCGGAAGCGGTCGTAGGTGTCGATGCCGGTGTCGGACCCGGGGACCAGGACGGCGACGCGGTCGGCGTGCGCGAGGTCGCCGAGGACCTCGGTGACCAGGCCGGCGCCGCGTCCGTCGAAGTGCAGCAACTGCCGTGTGGCCAGGGCGTGTTCGGTGGCCGCGCGGTCCCGGTACCCGTGGTCGGCCGCGGTGCGGGCCGCCTCGGCGGCGTTGGCCCGGTGGGCGGCGTAGGTCGCGTCGAGTCCGGCGACGGCCGGGGGCGCGAGCCGGGCGGGCGGCGGGGCGGGGGCCTGCGGGCCGGCGGCCCCGGCGAGGGGCACGGCCACGGCGGCGGCGACGAGAGCGGCGAGCAGACCGCGCCGCAGCCGGCCCGCGAGGCGGTGCGCCGTGATCTCCGCGCCACCCGGTGTCGTGCCCGGAGTCCCCCGCTCGCGCCCCTGCTCCATCGCGCTTCCTTCCCGTCCGCCCGCCCATCGGGCCTGTCAGGAAAGGAAGTTACGGAGCGTGGTCTGTAACCCGCGTCCCACCGGGGGACTCATCCGCGGGGTAGCTCTCAGGTACTAGTGGTATGACGGGGCCTGCTCCTCAGGGGAGTTGGGCTCACCACGCGAGCTGGGCGATCTCCTCCGCGACGACCGCGCAGGCGTCCGCCGCGGGATCGACGAGCGGGAAGTGGCCGACGTCCGGCAGCAGGGTGACCCCGACGACCTCGCCGGCCTTCGCCGCCGCGTCCGCGTACGACTCGGCGACCGCGGGCGGGACGTCGATGTCGGCGCCGCCCTGGACGAGGGTGGTGGCGATACCGGTGGGCAGCAGCAGCGCCGGGTCGGCGTGCGGCCTGCGCTCGGCGAAATGGTCGTCACCGCCGAGGAGTTCACGGGTGGCGCCGCCGCACACGCCGAGCTTGTCGGCGACCTCGAAGTCCGCGATGGGGGCGAGGGCGACCACCCCCCGCAGGGGCGCCGGGGCGTCGGTGCGCCAGGGCGAACCGGCCGGCAGGACGTGCCGGGCGGCGGCCCACAGGGCGAGGTGCCCGCCCGCGGAGTGGCCGGTGAGGGCAATGCGGCGCGGGTCGCCCGCCGGGAGGTGCTCGCGTATCAGTGTGGGCAGGGCGTCGATCGCGGCGGCGACGTCGTCGAAGGTGTCGGGCCAGCGCCCGGCCACGGGGTCGCCGCCGTCCGCCCCGGCCGCGCCGCGCCGGTACTCGACGCTGGCCACGGCGAAGCCGCGGTGCGCGAGGAACGCGGCGAACGGGCTGACGTGACGCCGGTCGTAGGGGGCGCGCCAGGCGCCGCCGTGCAGGACGACGACCACCGGCGCGGGTCCGCTCCCGCCGCGCGGCGTCCAGAAGTCGATGACGTGGTCGGGGTCGTCGCCGTAGGCCGCCGTGGTGTCCGGATCGACCGGCGGGTGGGAGAAGGCCGACTTCTCCTCGGCGGCGGCCCGGGCGGCTGCGACGTCGTCCGTCATGCTCCAACCTCTCAGCGATACAACGTGGTTCGACCGGACCGGGCGTGTACGCGGCCGTTCGGGCGGGACGGTACCAGCACTTCGCCCGCCGCTCTCACCAGGAGGCCCCGCCTGACCGGCGGGAACGGGGCCGGGACACCGCCGTCCCGGCCCCGCCGGGTCAGCCCAGTTCCTCGGCGAGCACCCGCGCGGCCCGTTCCACGTCGGCGAAACCGACGTAGAGCGGGGTGAATCCGAAGCGGAGCACGTCCGGGTGGCGGAAGTCGCCGACCACGCCCCGGTCGATGAGCCGCTGCATCACGGGACCGGCGTCGGCGCAGCGCAGGGCGACCTGGCTGCCCCGTTCCGCGTGCGGCAGCGGGGTGAGGCACTCCGCGCGGCCCTCGGGGACGTACTCCCCGACGCACTCCAGGAAGAAGTCGGTCAGGGCGAGGGACTTGGCGCGGACCGCCTCGACCGTCACCCCGTCCCACACCTCGAGCGCCGCCTCCAGGGCGAGCATGGAGAGGATGTCGGGGGTGCCGACCCGCCCGCGCACCGCGCCCTGGGCGGGCGCGTACTCGGAGCGCATCCCGAAGGGCTCCGCGTGCGAGTTCCAGCCGGGCAGCGGGGAGTCGAAGCGGTCCTGGAGGTCCGCCCGCACGTACAGGTACGCGGGCGAGCCGGGGCCGCCGTTGAGGTACTTGTAGGTGCAGCCGACGGCCAGGTCCACGCCGTGCGCGTCCAGGCCGACCGGCAGGGCGCCCGCGCTGTGGCACAGGTCCCAGACGGCGTACGCGCCCGCCGCGTGCACGGCCGCCGTGAGGGCGGGCAGGTCGTGCAGCCGGCCGGTGCGGTAGTCCACGTGGTTGAGCAGCACGGCGGCCGTGCGCTCCCCGAGGGCGCCCGGCACCTCCGAGGGCTCCACGGGACGCAGCGTGCAGCCGGTCATGCGGGCCGCCGACCCGGCGATGTAGCCGTCCGTGGGGAACGTGGTCGCGTCGACCAGGATCTCGTCGCGACCGGGGCCGTTCTCCTGGGCCAGCCGTACCGCGCCGACGAGCGCCTTGAACACGTTGACGCTGGTGGAGTCGCCCACCACGATCTGCCCGGCCGCCGCGCCGACCAGCGGGGCGATCCGGTCGCCGATCCGCTCCGGCGCCGTCCACCAGCCGCTCTCCGTCCAGGAGCGGATGCGCATCTCGCCCCACTGGCGGCCGACCACGTCCGCGACCCGGCCGGGCACGGCGACGGGCAGCGCGCCCAGCGAGTTCCCGTCCAGGTAGACCGCGCCCTCGGGCCCGTCGAGGACGAACTCCGCGCGCTTGGCGGCGAGTTCGTCACCCGCGTCCAGCTTCTCCGCCTTCCGTGTCAG
Organism: Streptomyces althioticus; assembly: GCA_014649355.1. Lineage (GTDB taxonomy): Bacteria > Actinomycetota > Actinomycetes > Streptomycetales > Streptomycetaceae > Streptomyces > Streptomyces althioticus. Next base: position 461,646 of record BMSW01000001.1, on the reverse strand, counting down.
CTCAGACATAGGACCGCGCCGTCCACAGCTCGGGGAACACGTTCTTCTGCGCCCGCTTCTCCAGCCACGCCACTCCGGCGGACCCTCCCGTCCCGGTCTTGGACCCCATGGCCCGGCGGGTGGCGACCAGGTGGTCGTTGCGCCAGCGCCACACCAGTTCGGCGACGTCGGTGAGCGCCTCGCCGAGCCGCGCGACCTCGTCCCGCTCGTCGCCCGCGTAGACGGCCGTCCAGATCTCCTCGACCTCGCGCGACGGCTCGTACTTCCGCGACACGTCGCGCTCCAGCACGTCCTTCGGCACGGGGTGGCCGCGCCGGGCGAGGAACCGCAGCACCTCGTCGTAGAGGCTGGGCTCGTGCAGGGCCTTCTCCAGCTCGGCGTGCACCCGCGGCGCGCCCCGGTGCGGGACCAGCATCGACGCGGACTTGTCGCCGAGCAGGAACTCCATGCGCCGGTACATCGCCGACTGGAAGCCGGAGCCCTCGCCGAGGGCGCTCCGGTAGGAGTTGAACTGGGCCGGGGTGAGCCCGGCCAGGGGCCGCCAGGAGGCGTTCAGCGCCTCCAGCTCGCGCCGTGAGCGGCGCAGCGCGTCGACCGCGGTCGGCACGTCGTCGCGGCGCAGCGCCTGCGCCGCGGTCTCCCACTCGTGCACGATCACGGTGAACCACAGCTCCATGACCTGGGTGGTGACCAGGAAGACCATCTCTCCGGGATCGTCCGAGAGGGTGTGCTGGAGGTGGGTGAGGACGTCGGCCTTGACGTAGTCCTCGTAAGGCGTCGTGCCCTGGCTCCAATCAATTTTGGGGGCGAGATGCGGGGTCTCGGGCTCGTGAGCCTCGTGGGACATCGCTGTCTCCTGAAATGTTCTCCGGGTAGCGGTCCGCCCCTGCCGTTACCGGCACGGGGGCCCCGGTCCCCACGGTGCATCCTGCGCAATCGTCCCCCACCGCCGCAAGGCCCGCCTGCCGGGCAGACGGGCCTCGCGGTGATCAGGTTCCGTTTTCCGGCCGGTTCAGCCCAGGACCTGGGCCGCCGTGGGCGAGGAGTCCTTCAGGAACTGGCTGCAGCGCTCGTACTCCTCCTGCTCGCCGATCGCCTGCGCCGCGCGGGCGAGGGCGTGCAGGGCGCGCAGGAAGCCGCGGTTCGGCTCGTGCTCCCACGGCACGGGGCCGTGGCCCTTCCAGCCGTTGCGGCGCAGCGCGTCCAGGCCGCGGTGGTAGCCCGTGCGGGCGTACGCGTAGGACTCGACGACGCTGTCCCGCTCGAACGCCTCGTCGGCGAGCCGCGCCCAGGCCAGCGAGGAGGTCGGGTACCGGCCGGCGACCTCGGCGGCGGTGGCGCCGGACGCCAGCAGCTCGCGCGGCCCGGGGTCGTCGGGGAGGTGGGTCGGGGGCGGGCCCCCGAGGAGGTTCTCGTGAATGGACATGGGTCCAGTCTCGTACATCAGGCGATGCTGCTCCCCCGGCGCGGGTCCGCCTCCAGCGGCGGCACGGCCACACTGCCGTGCGTACGGCACTCCGGGCGCCGGCAGCCGGGCGCGGGACGGCGCACGGTCGCCGCGGCGAGGAGCGCGCCGGCCACCAGAATGCCCGCGCACAGCAGCATCGCCCGGTCGAAGGCGGCGTCGAACCGCTCCGGCTGCCGGAACGCCTCCGGGCCCATCCCGGCGAGCAGTGGCAGCGCGGCCACCGCCAGCAGTCCGGCGGCGCGGGCGGCCGCGTTGTTGACCCCGCTGGCGAGGCCCGCCCGCGCGGTGTCCACCGACGCCAGCACGGACGCCGTGAGCGGCGCGACCAGGGCGACCATGCCGAGGCCCAGCACCAGCAGCGCGGGCAGCACGTCGACGGCGTACGAGGCGCCGGGCCCGACCCGCAGCATCATCAGCACCCCGGCGGCGCACAGCAGCGGGCCTACGGTGAGCGGCAGGCGCGGCCCGATCCGGTCGGCCAGCTCGCCGGAGCGGGCGGAGAGCAGCAGCATCAGGGCGGTCGTCGGCAGCAGGGCCGTCCCCGCGGCGAGGGCGGACCAGCCGACGACGACCTGGAGCTGGAGCGCGGCGAGGAAGAAGAACCCGCCGAACGCCGCGTACACGCACAGGGTGACGCCGTTGACGGCGGAGAACTGGCGGGACGCGAAGATCTCCAGCGGCATCATCGGACCCGGCCGCCGCTTCTCCACCAGCACGAACCCGACGGCGGCGGCGAGCCCCGCCACCGCGGACACGACGACCAGCGGCGACCCGTCACCGGCCCCGATCAGCGCGTACGTCACCAGCGCGAGCGCGACCGCGCCGAGCGCCGCGCCGAGCACGTCGAAGCGTCCCTTCGCCTCTGCGCCGGACGACTCCGGCACATGGCGCACGGCGACCGGCGCGCACAGCAGGGCGAGCGGCACGTTGATCAGAAACACCCAGCGCCAGCCGGGTCCGTCCACCAGCCAGCCGCCCAGGAACGGCCCCACGGCCGCGCCGATGCCGCCGAAGCCGGACCACAGGCCGACCGCGCGGCCCCGGTCGTCGGCGTGGAAGGACGCCTGGATCAGCGCGAGCGAGCCGGGGGTGAGCAGCGCCCCGCCCGCGCCCTGGAGGGCGCGGGCCGCGATGAGCACGCCCTCGTTCGGCGCGATCCCGCACAGCAGGGAGGCGGCGGCGAACCAGAGCACGCCGACGACGAAGACCCGGCGCCGCCCGAACCGGTCGCCGAGCGCCCCGCCCAGCAGGATCAGCCCGGCCAGCGTGACCAGGTAGGCGTTGACGGTCCACTGGAGCGCGGCGAGGTCGGCGTCGAGGTCCTCGCCGATGCGGGGCAGGGCGACGTTGACGACGGTCGAGTCGAGCAGGGCCATGCCGGAGCCGAGGACCGTGGTGAACAGGATCCACCTGCCCTGGGGGGACGCCAGCCGGACATCGGGCATACCGGGAGCATACGGAAGAGCCCGGCACCTGGGCAGGTGCCGGGCTCTTTCGTGTGCGTGCGTGCGGGCCGGACGCGCCGGGTTACTTGATGCGGGTGCCCGTGGAGCGCAGGTGCTTGCAGGCCTCCAGGACACGGGCGGCCATCGACGCCTCGGCCAGCTTGCCCCAGGTGCGCGGGTCGTAGGTCTTCTTGTTGCCGACCTCGCCGTCGACCTTCAGGACGCCGTCGTAGTTGCGGAACATGTGGTCCGCGACCGGACGCGTGAACGCGTACTGGGTGTCGGTGTCGATGTTCATCTTGACGACGCCGTTCTCCAGGGCGGTGCGGATCTCCTCCTCGGAGGAGCCCGAGCCGCCGTGGAACACGAAGTCGAACGGCTGCGCGCCGGCCGGCTTGCCGTACTTGGCGGCGACGCCCTCGTTGAGCTCCTTCAGCAGCTCGGGACGGAGGACGACGTTGCCCGGCTTGTACACGCCGTGCACGTTGCCGAAGGACGCGGCGAGCAGGTAGCGGCCCTTGTCGCCCAGGCCCAGCGCCTCGGCGGTGCGGATCGCGTCGTCGACCGTCGTGTAGAGGGAGTCGTTGATCTCGTGGGAGACGCCGTCCTCCTCGCCGCCGGTCGGGGTGATCTCGACCTCGAGGATGATCTTGGCGGCCTGGGCGCGCTCCAGCAGCTCCTGCGCGATGGTCAGGTTGTCCGCGAGGGTCTCCGCGGAGCCGTCCCACATGTGGGACTGGAACAGCGGGTTGCGGCCGGCCTTGACGCGCTCCTCGGACACCGAGAGCAGCGGACGCACGTACCCGTCGAGCTTGTCCTTCGGGCAGTGGTCCGTGTGCAGGGCGATGTTGACGTCGTACTTCTCGGCGACGATGTGCGCGAACTCGGCGAGCGCGACGGCGCCGGTCACCATGTCCTTGTTGTGCTGGCCGCCCAGGAACTCGGCACCGCCCGTGGAGATCTGCACGATGCCGTCGCTCTCCGCCTCGGCGAAGCCGCGCAGAGCCGCGTGCAGGGTCTGGGACGAGGTGACGTTGATGGCCGGGTAGGCGAACTTGCCTGCCTTCGCCCGGTCGAGCATCTCGTTGTAGACCTCGGGAGTTGCGATGGGCATCTGTCCGCTCCTTAAGAGTGCGGTGTGGGGTGCTGCGTACTGTCGGCCCTGACCTGGAACCTTGGATGCGACGTCATTGTCGGTCACATCCTTCCAGACTCGGCCGGAACGTCCATCCCGCCGTCCGCCCTGTGGAAGGCGGGGCCGGTCAGTCCAGGCCGAGTTCGTCCTTGGAGAAGGCGAACAGGTACGGCACCCCGGCGCCTTCGCGGATCTTCTCGGCGGCGCCGGTGGCCCGGTCGACGATCGTCGCCACGGCCACGACCTCGGCGCCGGCCTCGCGCACGGCCTCCACGGCGGTGAGCGGGGAGCCGCCGGTGGTGGAGGTGTCCTCCACCACCAGCACGCGGCGGCCCTTGATGTCCGGGCCCTCCACGCGGCGCTGGAGGCCGTGCGCCTTGGCGGCCTTGCGCACGACGAACGCGTCCAGCGTCCGGCCGCGCGCGGCGGCGGCGTGCAGCATGGCGGCGGCGACGGGGTCGGCGCCCATGGTGAGCCCGCCGACCGCGTCGAACTCCAGCTCCTCGGTCAGGTCCAGCAGCACCTGGCCGACCAGCGGAGCCGCCTCGCCGTCGAGCGTGATGCGGCGCAGGTCGACGTAGTAGTCGGCCTCCAGACCGGAGGAGAGGGTCACCTTGCCGTGCACCACGGCCTTGTCCTTGATCTGCTGCAGCAGCGCGCCACGCGTGTCCGTCATGCCTGTCAGCTTAAAGCCGGGTCCAGGTCCAGGTCGTGGAGGCCTCCAGCGGCTCCAGCGGGGTGACCAGGCGCGGGTGCGTGTTCAGCCCGTCCGGCGGTCCGGTCTGCGGCTCCACGCAGACGGCCTCGTCCTGCTCGTCGTAGACGACGACCCACTTCTCGCGGCTGGTCACCTTCAGCTGGAGCTGCCCCGGCCAGGTCAGGGTGACGTCGACGCCGTCGGGCATCCCGAAGCAGTCGTCCCACGGGCCGGGCCCCGGGTCGATACGGCGTCCCGTGGGCAGGTGGTCCTCGCCGCGCTCCTCCTGCCAGGCGGGCTCGAAGCCGATCGTCACGTCCTCGCCGCCGAGGTTGCGCAGGAACCACGGGTGCCAGCCGATCTGCGCGGGGAACGACGAGCCGTGCGTCTCGACGCTCATCGTGAGCGTCAGGGCGTCCCCGGTGAGCGACACCTGCTGCGTGACCCGCCCCGGGTACGGCCACGGGTCCGTGAGGTCGTACGTCAGCACGGCCTCGTCGGTGCTCTTGCGGGCCGTGCGCCAGGGGGCGTTGCGCGCGGTGCCGTGGATGGCGTGCGGGGGCGCGTTGAGCGGCATCTGCCGCACGGTGCCGCCGTCCATGAACCGGCCGTCGCGCAGCCGCCCGCACCAGGGGACCATCGGGAAGCACCCGAACCGCTCCCCCTGCCGCAACAGCTCCACACCCCCGAGCCGCAGCCCCCCGACCCGCCCGCCGTTCCCCGGCAGCACGTCCACCTCCGCGTCACCCGCGGTCAGCGTGATGTGTTCGTTACTCACGCCTCGACCCTAGCGGGGTGATCACTCACGTGGGGTGGGAGAGGGCTTCAGCGCCGACGCCGTAGGGCTCGGATGGCGACCACGGCCGAGGCGACCGCCAGGGCCGCTGCGGGGGCCGCCCAGCGGAGGGGGGCGGAGGACGAGACCGTCTGGGGGGCCGGGACCGGGGCGTAGCGGCCGCGTGGGGGTGCGTGGTCGACCTCCTCGGCGCTGCGCCCGATCATCGTCCGCCGCGCGTGCGCGGCCTCCGCGAGGGAGTCGTCATCGTCGTCCCCGGGGAGGGGCCGCCCGTCGATGCCGCTCGTGAACTCCGCGTCCAGGGGCTCGGGAGTCGCCGGCACCGCCCCGGCGTCCGGGGTCTCCGGCTCGGCGCCGGACCCCGCGTCCGGAGGGGAGCCGGCTGCCGGGCCAGGCGCGGCGTCCGGACCGGGCGCGGCGTGCGAGGCCGACTCGTCCGCCGGGCCGTCCTCCGCCGAGGCAGGCGATGCACCCGGAGCGGGGCCGGTCCCCGACGAGGCGTCGTCCCCCGCAGCAGACACGGCGTCCGGTGCCGGCTCGGCCCCCGGGCCGGACACACCCTCCGGGGCGGGCGGGGCGTCCGGCGAGGCGTTCCCCTCCTTGCCGGGCAGGGCGTTCGGCGCGGACTCGCCCCCCGGGCCGGAGTCACCCTCCGGGGCGGGCGGGGTGCTCGCGGTGGGGCCGCCCTCGGCGCTGGGGCTGGGGGGCATTGGCGGGCCGGACGGCTCGTCCGGGGCGGCGCCGCTCCCCCGTTCCGGCGGGGGCGGAGGGGCGTCTTCCGCGTCGGGGGTCGTTTCGAAGTCCGTCGTGGCGCCGGGTTCGAAGTCGCCGGCCGCGAGCTGTTCCGGGGACTCCGGCGGGACCGTGCCCTCCGCCTCGCCGGCCGCGAGCTGTTCCGGGGACCCCGGCGGGACCGTGCCCCCCGCCTCGCCGGCCGCGAGCTGTTCCGGGGACTCCGGCGGGGTGGTGTCCTCGGACTCCGGCGGGGTCGTGTCCTCGGGCTCCGGCGGGGTCGTGTCCTCCTTCGTCGCCGTTGCCAGGTTCTCCGCGAAGCGGGTCAGCAGGCGGGTGACCGCCGAGGTGACCGCGTCCTGCGGGAGGTCCTTGACGCGGCCGTCCGCCGTGGCGGTGCCCGTGACGACGAGCGTCGTGCCCGTGTCGGCGGGGCGCGGGGTCAGCCGCAGGGACAGCCGGACAGTCCCGTCACCCCGGGACTCGGACGCCTCGCCCTCGACCGCGTAGCCGCCGTCGTCCCGCGCGGACACCCGCACCGACCCGCGGTAGGTGATGGAGGAGCCGCCGATCCGTACCTTCAGCCGCCCGGTGACGGGTTCCGCACCGGCGTCGTGCTGGAGCCCGGGCACCGCCCGGGCGACCCGCGCGGGGTCGCCCAGCACCTCCCTGAGCCGCTGCGCCTCGACCGGAACGAACACCTCGTGCTCCATGAGTGCGGAGCCTACCCACGCCGCGCCGTACCGCACCCCCGTCCGCGAGAAGTCGCGGCGCGTCAGTCGCTGTACCGGGGGTGGACCAGCGTGGACGGCGGGAGTCCGGGCACCCGGGTGCGTTCCGCCGCTCGGACGTCCGCGGCGAGGGACGCGTCGGTGAGCGTGCGGGGCCGGGGCCCGGCCGGGTCGAGGCGGGGCCACGGGGTGTGCCGGTCGGCGGCCAGCACGAACCCCCAGTCGCGGTGGGCGCGGGCCGTGTCCGCGGGCCCCCGGTCGGGTCCGGCCGCGTACCCGGACTGCCGTCCGCGCACCCGGTACGCGGTGGTGCGCAGGCCGGCCGCGCGCAGGGTGGCGTCGAGGGTCCAGAAGTCGCGGGCCCGCGACTCCACCGCGCCCCCGTGCACCACGAGCCGCCCGCCCGGCGCGAGCACCTGCCGGGCCAGGCCGTAGAACTCCTGTGCGTACAGCTTGGTGCTGGCGGTGATCCCGGGGTGCGGCAGGTCGGACACCACGACGTCGTAGACCCCGGCGGGCGCGGTGCGCAGCCAGTCGAAGGCGTCGGCGGTGACCACGTGGACGCGCGGGTCGTCGAGGGAGTGCGCGTTGAGCCGGGACAGGGCGGGGTCGGTGCGGGCCAGCCGCACCACGCCCGCGTCGAGCTCGACGACGTCGACCCGCCGGACGCCGGGATGGCGCAGCACCTCGCGGGCGGCGAGCCCGTCACCCCCGCCGAGCACCAGCACGCGCGCATGCCGCCCGGTCATCGCCGGGTGCACGAGGGCCTCGTGGTACCGGAGTTCGTCGCGTCCGCCGACCCGCAGCCGTCCGTCGAGGAACAGGTTGAGCGGCCGCCCGTCCCGCCCGCCGGTGAGCAGCACCTCCTGGACGTCCGTGTGGACGGCGACCCGTACGTCGGGGCCGTACAGCGCGTGCCGGGCGGCGCGTTCGAAGTCGTCGACGAGGACGGCCGCCGAGGCGAGCAGCGCGAGCACGCAGATGTTGGCGGTGAGCAGCAGACGGCGGGCGCGCCGGCTGAGGTCGCGCCGGAACAGCCCGAGGACCAGCGCGCCGCCGACGACGGCGTTGACCGCGCCGGTGATGAGGGCGCCCGTCAACTGGCCGAGCACGGGCAGGAGAAGGAAGGGGAAGGCGAGTCCGCCGACCAGCGCGCCGACGTAGTCCGCGGCGGACAGGTCGGCGACCGCGCCGCCGGCGTCCTGGCGCCGGATCCGCTGGATCAGCTCCATCAGCAGCGGCACCTCGGCGCCGATGAGCAACCCGGTGGCGAGGGAGAACGCGACGAGCAGACAGCGCGGGCCGTCGGCCCACACCCCGCCCCAGTCGCCGGTCCAGGCGAACACCGCGTACAGCGCCATCGCGCTGCCTCCGCCGACCAGGGCGAGGGCCGCCTCGATCGCGCCGAACCCGGCCGCCGCGTGCCGCCGCAGCCGCTTGGCGGCGAGCGAGCCGATGCCCATGGCGAAGACCATCACGGACAGCACGACGGAGGTCTGGGCGACGGAGTCGCCCATCAAGTACGTGGCGAGCGCGACGAGTTCCAGCTCGTACACCAGTCCGCACGCCGCGCAGACGAACACCCCGGCGAGGACCAGCCACCGCCCGGTGCCCTGCCGCACGGGCAGCGGCACCACGCTCCCCCCGCCGCCCGGGGCGTCTGCCCAGGGGCCGTCCGGCCCGTCCCAGGTCTGCGTGGAGCCGGGCGGAACGGGGGCCTGCCGATCGATCACCCCAGGGACGTTACGTCACGCACTCATCGCACAACGTCACCCACACGCGTGATATTTGTTTACGCCCGCACGGCCTCGGCGTGGGCGGCGACGCGTGCTCCGACCCGGGTCCGGGTGGCCACGAGCTGGCCGTCCTGCGGGTACGCGTGCCAGGTGCGCCACTGGAACTGGCCCTCGTGACAGCGGGCGAGCATCGCGGTGAACGCGTGCGGGCTGCCGGGGAAGACGCCGGCCAGGCCCTGCGGGTGGTCGGAGACCAGGGCGAGCAGTTCCTGCGCCCGGCCGGCGAAGGCCCCCGGAGGGAGCTCTTCCACCCGGGCGGCGAACTCGTACTCCCAGTCGTCCACCCGCTTGGCCACGCCGAGCGGGAGCGGCGTGCTGCTGCCCGGGATGCACGCCACCGTCTCGGAGCAGAGGCCCCGCTCCTCCTCCAGCAGCACCTGGTGGGAGGCGCCGAGCAGTCTCAACTGGAGTTTCGCGCCCTGGAGTTCCAGGTCGAGGGCGGCCAGCGCCGGAAGCGGCTCGCGGCCCAGAGCCCAGGCGAGATCGGCGGCGCGCGTATCTGAATAGGCGGTGTTCAGGGTCGTGAGCATGGATCGGCTCCGCAAGCACACAGGGGAGAGATTCGGGTCCGCGCACCCCGGGGACCGGGGACTCGGCCCGTCAGCCCGGTCGCCCGGCCGGAAGAGGGTCCGCGGGGAGATCCGATGGCTGCGCTGGTTGATTTATAGGGAATCATGAACTGTGCCGCCACCACAGCGTTTTTACCCAACTTCGTGGGCTTTCCATCCCCTCGGGGGCTCCACAGCTCACGTGTTCAACTACGGCGTACGCCCCCGGTTTCGACGCACCCCGGCGCACACGTCACCAACCGGAACCGGAAGGTTCACCACCGCCGGAGACACCACAGCGGGGCCCGCCCCAGGTGCGGACCCCGCTGCCGCGGATGCGTTCTCCCGAAGTGGAGCCGCGCTGCCCCGTGTCAGCCGCATCCGCCCCCTCCGCAGGACGACCCGCCTCCGCAGGACGAGCCGCCGCCTGAGGACGATCCACAGCCCCCGCTGTTCCCCCCGTCCCCGGCCCACCAGCCACCGGAGTGGCCGCCGGAGGAGCTGCCGCCGCTGCCGGAGCCCGCTCCCGAGCCCCGGGACGCCCGCACGGCGCACGTCACGAGCAGGACGAATCCGACGACCAGGATGATGCCGACGAACATGGCGCCACCCTCCTTCCATGTCCCCCGTGGTCCCCCGCGGCATCCCCCCGTGGGTGCCCGGCTCACGGTGTGACCGGGACATGCCCTCCCCGTTTCCGCGCCAAAGCAGAGTTGAGCAACTCCAGAGGTTTCCCGCCCGGCGGTGGGCCGGGGGCCGGGTTGTTGATCAAATGCGGTGCTTCTGCTGTGGACATGTCCTAAGGTCGCGCTGTTCCTGGGGAGGGGTGGCGCGAGGTGCGTGCTGTGCGGTGGGCCGTGGTGTGTGCGGCGGGGATCCTGGCGTTGGCGGCGTGCGGTCAGCGGGACGGGCTGGCCGATCCGTACCGGTCCGTGGAGGAGTTGCCGGAGGAGCTGGGCCGGGACGGCACGACCGTCAGGGTCGGGGATCCGCACGCGCCGGTGACGGTGCATCTCTACGAGGACCCGCGGTGTCCGGTCTGCGAGGAGTTCGAGACCACCGGCGCCGGGCCCGAGCTGCGCCGGGCGACGCTGGAGGGGACCGCGAGGACGGAGTACACGCTGGCGTCCTTCCTGGACGACCGGGTGGGCGGCAGCGGGTCGAAGAAGGCGGTCAACGCGCTGCGCGCGGCGCTGGAGGAGGACAAGTTCGCGGAGTACCACGAGGTGCTGTACGCCAACCAGCCCGAGGAGGTCGTCGACGGCTACACGGACGCGTTCCTCCTCGAACTCGCCGGTCAGGTGGAGGGACTGCGCGGCCCCGAGTTCGACGACGCGGTCAGGACCATGAAGTACCGCGACTTCGTCACCGCCTCCCAGAAGGCGTACGAGAAGGCCGGCGGCCCGTCGGATCCGCGGGGCCCGGGCACGCCCACGGCGGTCGTCAACGGCACGATGATCCCGGCGGAGTACAACGCGGTCCTCTGGGACGGCGAGGCCTTCACCGAGATGCTCGAGAGCGTCGCGCGCGTCACGCGGTGGGAGGCCGACCGGACGTGAGCGCCGCCGGGGCGACGCGGCGGCCCGGCCGTGCTTGAGGACGCCCGCGATCCGGCGGAGGATGGCCCGCATGACCTCCACTGATCGTCCTCTTCTCAACCGTCGCCTCGCGGAGTTCGGGACGACGGTCTTCGCCGAGATGTCGGCGCTGGCCCTGCGCGCCGGGGCCATCAATCTCGGGCAGGGCTTCCCCGACACCGACGGCCCCGAGGAGGTCAGGGAGGCCGCCGTGCGGGCGCTGCGGGACGGGCGCGGCAACCAGTACCCGCCGGGCCCCGGCATCCCCGAGCTGCGCACGGCGGTCGCCGCGCACCAGCAGCGCCGGTACGGCCTGTCCTTCGACCCCGACACGGACGTGCTGGTCACCGCCGGCGCCACCGAGGCGATCGCCGCCTCCCTGCTCGCGCTGGTCGAGCCGGGCGACGAGGTGATCGCGCTGGAGCCGTACTACGACTCGTACGCGGCCAGCATCGCCATGGCCGGCGGCACCCGCGTCCCCGTCACGCTCCGCCCGGCCGAGGGCCGCTTCCGCCTCGACCTGGACGAGCTGCGTGACGCCGTCACCGACCGCACCCGGCTGCTGCTGATCAACACCCCGCACAACCCGACCGGGACGGTCCTCACCCGCGAGGAGCTGGCGTCCATCGCCGAGCTGGCCGTCGAGCGGGACCTTCTCGTCGTCACCGACGAGGTCTACGAGCACCTGGTGTTCGACGACGCCGAGCACGTCCCGCTGGCGTCCTTCCCCGGCATGCGGGACCGCACGGTCACCATCTCCAGCGCGGGCAAGACGTTCTCCTTCACCGGCTGGAAGGTCGGCTGGATCACCGCCTCCCCCGAGCTGGTCACGGCCGTCCGCTCGGCCAAGCAGTACCTCACCTACGTCTCCGCGGGCCCCTTCCAGTACGCGGTCGCCGAGGCGCTCGCCCTGCCCGAGTCGTACCTCACGGACTTCCGCGCGGACATGCTCGCCAAGCGGGACGTCCTCGCGGCGGGCCTGGAGGACGCCGGACTGACCGTCTACCGCCCGTCCGGCACCTACTTCGTCACCGCCGACATCCGCCCCCTCGGCGAGTCCGACGGCATCGCCTTCTGCCGCGCCCTCCCGGAACGCGCGGGCGTCGTCGCCATCCCCACGGCGGTCTTCTACGACCACCAGGACATGGGCGCCCCCTTCGTCCGTTTCGCCTTCTGCAAGCGCCGTCAGGTACTTGAGGAGGCGGCGGCCCGCCTCAAGAGCGCGGGCACTCGCTGAACCTCGCTCAGACCAGCCCGAGGATGACGCGCAGGCGCTCCTCCACGTTCCTCAGCTCGCTCGGCGCCAGCAGGCCGAGCCGTCGGCGGAGCCTGGGCTTGTCCACGGTGTGCAGGTCGGTGCAGTTGACGTACGACTCGTCGTACTTGGTGACCCCGCAGTCGGGTCCGACCGGGACGTGGGTGGAGGCCGGGCCGGACGTCCCGGTGATCACGGCGACGGTCACGGCCGACAACGGCTCGGCGATCCGGTTCACCGTCAGGACGACCACGGGGTGCGGGCCGGTCGGGGCGGGGAGCGCGCAGCCCCACACCTCACCCCGGAGCGGGGAGCCGACGGTCACCACTCGGTCTCGTCCGCTGCCGCCAGCTCGTCCTCCGTGGCAGGCCGAACGCCCTCGGGAGTGGGCGCCTGAGCGCCCTCGTAGAAGTCGCGGATCTCCTGAGAGGCGGCGACCTCGGCGGCCTCTCGGGACAGCAGGCGCAGGCCTTCGCGCAGCGCCTCGGAGAGCGAGCCGAGCTGAAGCGTCCGCATCACCTGGTGCAGATCCGCCAACTCGTCCGGGCGTAGCCGCACCTGGGCCACGCTGGTCGCGCCGCTGTCGCCCTGCTTCCGGCGCGTCGGCGACGTCCGGGGCGCCGCCTGGACGCCTTTCCCGGGTGCGGCGGTCGCGGCATGGCCCTTTCGCCCCGTCCTGGCGGCCATCCTCGCCTCCCCTCGTGTATGACAGATGTAATACATCCCAGTCTCGTCCCTGCGTGCGGGCCGGTCAAGCGGTCCGAATCGCGAGGTCAGGCGGCGGCCGGCAACCCAGTCCTGGCCGAGCGACAGTCCCGGCAGTGGCCGGGGGCGGGTGCGCGGAAGGCTCGGTCGCAGCCGTCGCAGGTCTGGAGGGGCGGTACGGCCGGGCGGGCGACGGGCTCCGGGGGTGGCGGCGCGGGCAGCGGGGTTTCGCGGAGGCGGAAGGCGAGGAGGCCCGCGGGTCGGGTCAGGAAGCGGTCGGGGAGGCCTGTCGTCAGCGTTCTGGTGATCTGGGCGGGTGTGACACCGGCCGCCAGCCACGCGGTGACGGCGGGCGCCAGCCGCACGGCCTCCCGTCCGGACAGCACCAGGCGTGGATCGACGTGGCGGAGGGACGCCAGGACGGAGATCGCCTGCGGGTCCGCCGCTGTGAGCGCCACCGACGGTTCCTCGGCGGGGGTCTCGTCGGCCACGGGACGCTTGGAAGGGAGGGGCGGGTCCGGCGGACCGTCCGGGTCCGGCTCCGGGGTGCCGCCGGGGACGTCGTAGAAGTACGTCCGCGTACGGATCTGCCCCGCGGGCGTGCGCTCGCGGCGGCGCTCCAGGTACCCGGCCGCCTCCAGCTCCCTCAGCGCCCGCGAGATCAGGATCTCGCCCTCCGTGAAGTGCGCGCACAGGGCCGCGATGGTCACGGGCGTGCCGCTGGGCAGGGACAGGATGTACACCGCGACGCCGACGGTGACCGCGCTGCCGCGCCGCTGTGCCAGGGCGTTGGCGACCACGGTGAAGTCGGCCGTGAGACGGGTGCGGACGTGGATCACGCCGGAGCGCGGAGCACCGGCGTCGGCGCGCAGGCGCGCGTTAGACTGCGAGTCAGCCATCGGGAAGTGTGCTCTTCCTGATCGGTCAGGCCCTCGTTCGGGATGCCAGTCCCGGCCGGGGGCCGTATCTGTTTGCGGTTGTCGCGGCGAACGTAACGGCCCGCATCCCGCACCCGCAAGCCGGTCACTCGCACGAGTGAAGCGCGCCCGTCCGGCGGGGAGGGTGGGTGGGTGGGTAGTTCTTTCTCCCGGTTCTTTGGGGAGGCCAGGGGCCCACCGGAACCTCGCGGGCGAGGGATCGGTGGGCCCGGTTCGCCTCAGGAGCGGCGGGACTTCAGGTCGCCTATGAAGGCGGTCCAGGAGGCCTCTTCGAAGCGGAGGGTCGGCCCCTGCGGGGCCTTGCTGTCACGGACGGGGACGAGGCCGGGGAGGCCGTCGGCCACCTCCACGCAATCGCCCCCGGCTTGATTGCTGTAGCTGCTCCTGCGCCAAGCGGCGCCGGTCAGATCGGGACGGGACATTCGCGCCACGGTAGGTGCCCTCCATCGCAGACCGGATCACGTCGAGCGACATGATCGGGGGCAAGGCTGTCGCCCTCAGCCGATCGTAAATCAGCTTGTAGCGCGCGATGTTGGACGGTTCTTCGATGAGTTGCCCGTAGTCCGCGCCTTCCGTGTAGGCCACGTCCGAGCCGCCCGGAAGCGTCAGCACGGTCAACGAGCCGCCCATCGCCTCGTGCCCGCCCTGGTCGAACGGCAGCACCTGCAACGTGACGTGGCGGTCGTCAGCGACATCGAGCAAGCGCTCCAACTGCTTCCTCATCACCGCCGCGCCGCCGATCGGGCGCCGGAGCACTGCCTCGTCCAGAATCACGCACAGCTCCGGCCGGTTCGGTGACCTCAGCCGGTCCTGCCGTCCCATCCGGACTGCGACGCGTTCCTCCAGCTGCTCCTCACCGGTGAGCAGGGCGTCCAGGGCGAGCACGGCCCTCGCGTAATCCTCCGTCTGCAACAGACCCGGCACCACATGCGCCGCGTACTGCCGAACGGCCACCGCCCGCTCCGAGTACTCCATGAACTTCCGCGACCAGTCCGGAAACGCCTCCCGGTACACGTACGGCCACAGCTCCACGAGCAGTTCGTCCGCACCGAGTGCGGTGTCCAGCGCCCGCGCCAGCTCCAGCGTCGGCTTCGCCCCCGACGCCCGCTCGATCTGCGTGATCCGGGTGCTCACCACGTGGGTCAGCGCGCCGAGTTCGGCCTGGGTGAGCCCGGCCGCCGTCCGTAGTCTCCGCACCCGCGCGCCGAACAGCGCGGCCATCGACGTGCTGGGGTCAATCCCGTTGGCCAAAGCGTCACTTCCGTTCCTTACGGCCTGAAAGGTAAGCCCGCACCCCCTTTTGAGAGTAGGGCGAGCCGACGAACCTTGACCACGGAACGTGACAAGTCACTCACAGAGAAGGACGGACCGCGCCGTGCTCACAGAACCCCTCGCCCCCACGGCCGCAGCGCAGTTCCCCTCCTCCCCGCACGGTGCGCGGCTCGCCCGGCGGTTCGCCGTGCGGTGTCTGGAAGGGTGGGGGCATCCGCCGGCGTCGGACGTGTCGTGCACGATCGCCCTGGTCGTCGGGGAGTTGGCGTCGAACGCCGTACGGCACGGGCGGGTCCCGGGCCGGGACTTCGGCGTACGGCTGATGCTGGACCGGACGGCGGGCCTGATCCGGGCCGAGGTCGCCGACGCCGCAGCGGACAAGCGGCCGCCCCTGGCCACACCCGTGACACCTCCCGAGGGCGAGTCCGGACGGGGCCTGCTCCTGGTGGACGTCCTGGCGGAACGGTGGGGCTGGGAGCCCCGTGAGCCCGTGGGCAAGACGGTGTGGGCGGAGTGCGCGCTGGAGGGGACCGCCTGCCCCTGACGGAGATACGGGTGAGTGCCGTAGCGCCGACGGTGAGTACCGGTACTCATGCCGGGGCACGGCCCTGACGGTCACTGTGGTGATCACCAACCCGTACCGGCTCCAGGAAGGGCCTTCGATGCCGACCTCCGACCGCTTCCGCCCGCGGCGCCTCCTCGCACTCGCCACGGACAGCCTGCCCGCCCGCGCCTACCTGGGCCTTGTCGCCGTCGGCGTCGCGGCGATGTTCCTCGCCCCGGACAGCCCGATCGCCATGGCGCCGATGATGCTCACCGCGCCGCTCTCCTTCCTGCCCATGTTCGTGCCCGTCGGGGACGGTGTGGCGGGAGGCGGTGCGGCCGAGGTGGCGGCGGCCGTGGTGTTCGTCGGGTGGATGCTGCTGTGCGCCCTGGCGAACGCCGCCGCGCTCGGCGCGCTCATCCGCAGACCGGTCCGCACGCCGGACCACAGACCGGACCGGCCCCCGGTGCAGGCGCCCCCGGCGCGCCCGCGACGCGCGCTGCTCGCGGCCGCCGTGGACAACTGGCCCGCGCGGATCTACGTCGCCGTGGTCGCGGCGGCCCTGGGCACGTTCCTGTACGCCGTGCTGCTGTCGCCGGACCCCGGGTTCGCGGGCATCTGGCCGCTCCTCGCGGCGGCACCGCTCAGCTTCCTCGCGGCGGCGGTGTCGGCACCGGCCGAGTACGCGACCCCCTGGCTGGGGACGCTGGTCTTCTCCGCCGGGATGGTCCTGGCCGGGTTGGTCAACGCCGTGCTGATCGGCCGCCTCACCCGCAGGATCGGGAGCACGCCGACCCGCGGCTAGGCCCGTGCCGGGTCGTTCCCCAGCTTCCGCCGCTCCCACCGGTTCGGGTGGCGCACCACCACACCCGCCATGCCGCCGGAGCCGACGACGCGGATCAAGGGGGTGCCGGGGAGGCGGTCCGGGGTGGTGGTGTCCTTGAGGCCGCCCAGGCCGGACTTCACGGCGGTGGTGTCGGCCACCCAGCCGTCGGGGATGACGATGACGACGCCGGCGGACTCCCCGTACGCCTCCACCGTGACCTCGGGGAAGCGGCACCGGGCGCGGCTGAAGTCGAGTTTCACCCCGGCCAGGCCGCCGCGTGCGATCACCCGCCCGGGAACGTCCCAGGGGCCCGGGCCGCGGGACGCCCCGTAGTAACCGCCCGACAGCTCCAGGGGTGGCAGGTCGGCGGGGGACGGCGGCCTCGGCAGGTCCGCGGTGAGGGCGTCCAGCTCCGCGTAGGTCTTCGCGGTGAGCGCCCGCTCCAGCCGCTCGTCCAGCTCGTCGAGGTCGATGCGTCCCTCGGCCGCCGCGTCGCGCAGCTGCTCCACCACCGCCTCCCGGTCGTCGTGGGAGGCGCGCAGGCCGCCTCGGTCGTCGTCGCGCGGGGCGGGCTGGGCTGTCATGTCCCCAGAATAGGCGGGCCCGGCGGGCCGGAAGCCGGGCATGGGAGAGCCCGGTCCCGCGACCGGCCGCGTGGGCCGGCCTCCGGGCCGGGCTGGGCTCCCTGCGGCGCGCGCCTGGCCGGCGCCGCCGCTCGCGCGCGAGGGCGGCTACGCGTCGTCGTCGGGCTTGTCCGCGTCGTTGATCTCCTGCTCCAGGCCGAGCTGCTCGACGAGCCACTTGTCGAACTCGATGGCGGCCCGCACCCAGCTGACCGTCGAGGAGACGAAGTGCTCCAGGCTGACGCCCATGCCGATCAGCATCTGGGCCTCGCCGATGAGGCGGACCGTGCCGTCGTCATGGGTGTGCGTGTACACCTTGGGCCACAGCGTGCGGCGGTTCCAGTCGTCGACGGACTCGAGGAGCGCGGGCTTCTCGTCGATCTGGTGCGGCCGGTCGTAGAACGTCCGGACGGAGAAGATCTGCTGGTCGCCTTCCCCACGGAACATGAAGTACGTGCGGAACTGCTCCCACGGCGCCGCGAGGTCACCCTCGTCGTCGACGACGTACTTGAGCTCCATCTGGTCGAGGAGCTGCTTCACGAGGTCCTGATCCGGGACGACGGGGCCCGCCGGTCCTTGGGGCTGCGGCTCGGGCTGCTGGCCCCCGAAATTCGGAATCGAGGACGGGTCGATGGTCACCGTGAATTTCCCTTCGTACGGATCCCGCCATCCTCCCCCATGCGGGGAGGGGGGTGGCAAGCCCCGACGGGCCTGTCAGCCGAGGGCTGACTCGATCCGGTCAGGTCCGGGGTACCCGGAAAGGCTCCGGGCCCAACGTGCGCGCGCGAAGATCCGCACGTCACGTCGGGCCCGGGAACCGGAACCGTGACTCAGAGTGTCTTGCCCGTGGCGGGGCCGACGATCAGCTCGTCCCCGAAACGGTCCACCCGGACCGTGTCGCCGTCCTTGATCTCGCCGGAGAGGATCTCCTTGGCGAGCCGGTCACCGATCGCGGTCTGCACCAGCCGGCGCAGCGGCCGCGCGCCGTACGCCGGGTCCAGGCCCTCGTCGGCCAGCCACTGGAGCGCCTCGGGCGTGACGTCCAGGGTGAGCCGCCGCTCGGCGAGCCGCCGTCCCAGCGCCTCGATCTGGAGCTTCGCGATCCGCTCCAGCTCGGCCTTGCTGAGCGCGGAGAAGACGACCAGGTCGTCCAGGCGGTTGAGGAACTCCGGCTTGAACGACGCCCGGACCACCTCCAGGACCTGCTCCCGCTTCTCCTCCTCGGAGCTGACCGGGTCCACCAGGTACTGGCTGCCCAGGTTGGACGTCAGCACCAGGATCGTGTTGCGGAAGTCCACCGTGCGGCCCTGGCCGTCGGTGAGGCGGCCGTCGTCGAGCACCTGGAGCAGGATGTCGAAGACCTCCGGGTGCGCCTTCTCCACCTCGTCGAGCAGCACCACGCTGTACGGCCGGCGCCGCACCGCCTCGGTGAGCTGGCCGCCCTCCTCGTAGCCGACGTAGCCGGGGGGCGCGCCGACCAGCCGGGCGACGCTGTGCTTCTCGCTGTACTCCGACATGTCGATGCGGACCATCGCCCGCTCGTCGTCGAAGAGGAAGTCCGCGAGCGCCTTGGCCAGCTCGGTCTTGCCGACACCGGTCGGGCCGAGGAACAGGAAGGAGCCGGTGGGCCGGTCCGGATCGGACACCCCGGCCCGCGAACGCCGCACCGCGTCGGAGACGGCCCGCACGGCCTCGGACTGCCCGATCAGCCGCTTGCCGATCTCGTCCTCCATGCGCAGCAGCTTCTGCGTCTCGCCCTCCATCAGACGGCCGGCCGGGATACCGGTCCAAGAGGCGACGACGTCGGCGATGTCGTCCGCGCCGACCTCCTCCTTGACCATGGTGTCCTTCGCGACCTCCTCCTCGGCCTCCGAGGCGGCCTCCAGGTCGCGTTCGAGGGCCGGGATCTCGCCGTAGAGCAGCTTGGACGCGGTGTCGAAGTCGCCGTCGCGCTGGGCGCGCTCGGCCTGACCGCGCAGCTCGTCCAGCTTCTCCTTCAGCTCACCGACGCGGTTGAGGGAGGTCTTCTCCTTCTCCCAGCGGGCGGTGAGGCCGCGCAGCTCCTCCTCCTTGTCGGCGAGGTCGCGGCGCAGCCTCTCCAGGCGCTCCTTGGAGGCCTGGTCCGTCTCCTTGCTCAGGGCCAGCTCCTCCATGCGCAGCCGGTCCACGGCGCGCTGGAGCTCGTCGATCTCGACGGGCGAGGAGTCGATCTCCATGCGCAGCCGGGAGGCGGCCTCGTCGACCAGGTCGATGGCCTTGTCCGGCAGGAAGCGGGAGGTGATGTACCGGTCGGAGAGGGTCGCGGCGGCGACGAGCGCGCTGTCGGCGATCTGCACCTTGTGGTGCGCCTCGTACCGCCCCTTGAGGCCGCGCAGGATCGCGATGGAGTCCTCGACGGACGGCTCGGCGACCAGCACCTGCTGGAAGCGCCGCTCCAGCGCCGGGTCCTTCTCGATCCGCTCGCGGTACTCGTCGAGCGTGGTCGCGCCGACCATGCGCAGCTCACCGCGCGCGAGCATCGGCTTCAGCATGTTGCCCGCGTCCATCGCGGAATCGCCGCCGGCGCCCGCGCCGACCACGGTGTGCAGCTCGTCGATGAACGTGACGACCTGCCCGTCGGACTCCTTGATCTCCGCGAGGACGGTCTTCAGCCGCTCCTCGAACTCGCCGCGGTACTTGGCGCCCGCGACCATCGCGCCCAGGTCGAGCGCCACCAGCCGCTTGTTCTTCAGCGACTCGGGCACGTCGCCCTTGACGATCCGCTGGGCGAGGCCCTCGACGACGGCGGTCTTGCCGACGCCCGGCTCACCGATCAGCACGGGGTTGTTCTTGGTACGGCGGCTCAGCACCTGCACCACCCGCCGGATCTCCTGGTCCCGTCCGATGACGGGGTCCAGCCTGCCCTCGCGGGCGGCGGCGGTCAGGTCGGTGCCGAACTTCTCGAGGGCCTTGTACTGGCCCTCCGGGTCGGGAGTGGTCACCCGGCGCGTCCCCCTCGCCTTCTGGAAGGCCTCCTGCAGCTTGTCCGCGGTGGCGCCCTGCCGGGACAGTACCTCCCCGGCGGCCCCGCCCTTGGCCGCGATGCCGATCAGCAGGTGCTCGGTGGACAGGTACTCGTCGCCCAGCTCCCGCGCGCGGGACTGCGCGTCCGCGACGACGGCGAGCAGTTCACGGTTGGGCTCGGGCGGCGCCACCGTGGACCCGGTGACGCTCGGCAGCCCGGCGAGGACACGTTCGGCCCCGGCGCGCACGGCGGCCTGGTCGGCGTCGACCGCGGCGAGCAGGTCCGTGATGTTCTCGTTCTCCTGCCCGGCGAGCAGGGCGAGCAGCAGGTGCGCGGGGGTGAGGTCGGGGTGTCCCTCGGTCAGGGCCCGGTTGCCGGCGGCGGCCAGTGCGTCCCGGCTCCGGTTGGTCAGCTCGGCGTCCACGTGTCCGTTCTCCTCCTTGATGCCCTTCGATGACCCTCGGCGTGCGTCTGGCTGACTCTGCCAACGTCCACAAACTTGAGTCTATTCCACTCAAGGTAGTACCCGCGAGGGTCCGAGGGCTAAGTTCCGGGGCATGGCCCTCACGTATTCGGTCGATCCGGGCGATCCGGACGCCTCCTATCTCAGCTTCTGGCGCGAGCGGCACCTGTGCACGCTGACCACGCTCCGCCCGGACGGCACGCCGCATCTGGTACCCGTCGGGGTCACCTACGACCCCGGGCAGTCGCTGGCACGGGTGATCACCAACCGGACCAGCGCGAAGGTGCGCCACATCCGGGCGGCCGGGGACGAGGGCGCGCCCGTCGCGGTCTGCCAGGTGGACGGCGGCCGGTGGGCGACGCTGGAGGGACGCGCGCGGGTGCGCACGGAGCCGGAACGCGTCCAGGACGCGGTGGAACGGTACGCGGAGCGGTACGGACGGATGCCGGGGCCCAACCCGGACCGGGTCGTCATCGAGATCGCGCTCACGCGGGCGATGGGGCGCGGGTGAGGAGCGGTGTGATCATCGCCGGAAAGCGGCGGCTTCCGGCCATCACCCGATCCGGCCGATTCCCGGAAATGTCCCCCAAAACTGCAGCGGCGTCACCGTGTTCAGGTCACGGTGACGCCGCTGCGGGGGGAAGCACCTGCGCGATCTGTTACGACGGGGGAATCGCGTCAGGCACTGCGGGGGGTGGCCGAGATGGTCCGGGGGGACCGGGAGTCGGGCTCCACCTGCCGGTGGTCCCGCTGGTCCAGGTTCACAAAGATCATGCCGTACCGGATGGCACACCGGACGGGCTTCGGCGCCCCCCTGGGCCGGCGCAGGCACCGGTACGCCCGCACGTCGCCGTCCTCGTCGCGGGTGACGACCACGGGCTCACCGAAGACGGTCACCATCAACGAGTCACCGCTGTGGGGGATCGCGGTGACCAGGTCGATGAAGTGCCATCCGGACCGGTAGGCGGTCGCCATCTCGCGCCGGAAGGAACGGTCGTCTGGTGGGGTGGTCATCGCTCAACCCCAACTGCTGTCGTCTGTGGTCCGGGGAGCCACAGGACCCCAGCTGCTGTCCGGCGGCAGGGTCACCCCTGTCGCTCCCGCTCCCCAGCTGCTGTCAGCCCGGACGTCGCCCTCCGCGCCGGCCAGGCCACTCAGAACTCCGAAGGCCACGACGGCGGAGAAGGCGGCGACAAGTACCGAGCGAAGCGTTCTCTTGCGCATAGTCGGCTTCGTCCTCACTCGAAAGTCACCCTTCCCCCGTCACGTAAGACGATGGCTCATTCGGGCACGTCATGGCCACACAATCGGTGCATCATGTTCCTGCATGTTCAGGACCCTGGGGGGTGGAGATTTGACTACGAATCGGACCAATGACGCACATCCCCATGCGGTGACCGAACTGTGCGAGGCCGGGAGCCGCCTGTACGGCGAAGCGCTGCGTGCGGGACGCATCCCGCGCCGCGACGCGGACCCCGCTCCCTGCCTCATGGAACTGGCCCTGCTGCACCCGGATCCGGACGACCCCACCTGGCTGCGGCCGGTGTCGCCCGCGGTGGCGCTGGCCCAGCGGCTCAACCCGCTGGAGCGCGAAATCACGGAACGCCGGCGGATGTCGATCGAACTCGCCGACGCCTTCGAGCCGTTCATGGCCCTCAGCGCCCAGGCCACCACGAGCACCAACTCGATGACCGTGCTGGAAGGCTTCGACCGGATCAACGCGGCGCTCGACCTGGCCACCTCGCAATGCCGCTCCGAGATGCTGAGCGTACAGCCGGGGGGTCGTCGCCTGGAGCACACGCTGGCCCAGGCGCTGGAGCGGGACCAGCAGATGACCGAGCGCGGGGTGCGCATCCGCACCCTCTACCAGCACACCGCCCGGCACAGCCCCGAGACCCTTGCCTACGTGGCGCGTTTCGACACGGCCAAGGTGGAGTACCGCACCATCGACGAACTGGTGGAGCGGCTCATCATCCTCGACGAGACCGTCGCCTTCATCCCCATCCGCGAGGACCGGCAGGTGGCCCTGGAACTGCGCCACCCGGGCCTGGTGCGCTACCTCATCAAGGTCTTCGAGTTCATGTGGACCCGCGCGGTGTCGCTGAACGCGGGCGCGCCCTACGAACCTGCGCCCGACGGACTCACGGAGGTGCAGCACTCCATCGCGAAACTCCTGGTGGAGGGCCACGTGGACGAGGCCATCGCGCGCCGGCTCGGCATGAACGTCCGCACCTGCCGGGCGCACATAGCCAAGCTGGCCGCGACCCTGGGCAGCGGCAGCCGCGCCCAACTGGGCTACCTCATCGCCCAGTCCGGGATCCTCGACCAGGACGGCGGCCCCCGGTGACCCGCGCGCCGCACGCGGAACACGGGGCGGACGAGCTGTGCCCGGCGGGGACCGGGCTGTACGAGCGGGCGCTGCGCGAGGGACGGCTGGACGCGGACGAGGCGCAGGCGGCCCCCTGCGCGGTCGATCTGGGCCTGCTGCGGCCCGCCGTGGACGACCTGGACGCCCTGGAGCCGCTGCCCCCCGCGGTCGCCCTCCAGAGGCTGCTGCGCCGCTCGGGGGAGCGCATCGCGGCCGAACGGCGCCGTGAGGAGTGGCTGGCCGAGACCTTCCACGCGCTCATGGGCACCGGCGACGGACCCGACGGCGAGGCGGGCACGCCCACGCTCTCCCTGCTGAGCGGCCTGCACCGGATCAACGGCGCCATCGCGCAGGCGCTGGCCGACGGCACGCGGGAAGTCCTGTGCATCCAGCCGCCGAACAACTACCAGACGTCCGAGTACGCGAGGACCGCCCAGGCCGCCGCCATGGTCCGTGACCAGCAGTTCCTCGACCGGGGCGGCAGGATCCGCGTGATCTACCCGCACACGCAGCGGCACATCCCCCTGGTCGTCGCCCGGTACGAGCAGCTCAGGGGAGACGCCCAGGCCCGCACCCTGGACGAGGTCACCGGCCGCATGATCATCGTGGACCGGTCGGTCGCCTTCATCCCCGGCGACGACGAGGGGCACTCCGACATCGCGCTGGAGGTCCGGCACCCGGCGGTCGTCGGCTACCTGGTGAACATGTTCGACCGCTTCTGGCGGCTCGCCACCCCCATGCACCCGCAGGCCGTCCAGCCGCCCTCCCTGGGCGGTGTCACGGCCCGCCAGCGGGCCATCGCGCGACTGCTGGTCGAGGGGCACACCGACGCCGTCATCGCCGACCGGCTGGGCATGAACATCCGCACGGCGCGCGTCCACATCGCCAAGCTCGCCGCGACGCTGGGCAGTCAGAGCCGGGCCCAGCTCGGCTACCTCATCGGGCAGTCCGGGATTCTCGACCGGACAGAGTGACCTCGGGGCCCCGGGGCTTGTCCAGCCCCGCCTGGGCGATCCGCACCCCCAGCTGCGTACGGCTCGCCGCGCCCAGCGTCTCCGAGAGGCGGGCGATGTGGGCGCGGCAGGTGCGGACGCTGATGCCCAGGCGCTCCGCGATGACCGCGTCCTGGTGCCCCTCCGCCAGCAGCGCCGCGATGGACTGCTCGCGGTGCGAGATGCCCTCGATGCCCGTGTCGGGGAGCGGCGCCGTCAGCGGGATGGCGAGCCGCCACAGCCGCTCGAAGACCGTGCCCAGGTACTCCACCAGCGCCGGGTGGCGCAGTTCCAGGGCCATCGTGCGCTCGGAGTTCGCGGGGATGAAGGCGACCGTGCGGTCGAAGAGGATGAGCCGCTCGATGACCTCGTCCAGCGTGCGCGCCTCCACCGCGTCGCCCATCAGCTCCAGGTAGTTGAGCAACCCGTGCCCGTGCCGGGCGACATGGGTGTACAGGTCCCGCATCCGCACGCCGCGTCCGCGCAGCGCCATCGCCCGGTGCAGGCCCTCCGACAGCTCCGCCTCGCGCCGGATGCCTCCGGGCTGGACGGTGAGCACCTCCGAGGTGCACGCCTGCGTCGCCTCGTCCATCGCGGCCTGGATACGGGCCAGTCCGTCCAGCACACGGATCGCGGGGCCCTCCGACGCCCCGCCCGCCGGCACCTGGCGGCCGAGACCGGCGTACCACTCGAAGGCGGCGACCGCCGAGCCGACCCGGCGCTGACTCGCCCTCACCTCGTCGTACATGCCGCGCAGCAGCCGCGTCATGACCTCCTGCGGGGAGGTGGGGACCAGCCAGTCCATGTCGTCCGGGTCGGGATGCAGCAGGGCCAGCTCCATCAGGCAGGGGACCCGCTCGGCCTCCCGGCGCGGCAGCCGTCCGCGCCGTACGGCCCGGGAGTACACGCGGTCCCCGGTCTCGCACAGTCGGTCAGCACCGTGCGGATGCTCGTCCGCCCCGTGCCCGGCCATCGCCCATCCCACCCCCGGTTCAGCGTCCTTCCGCGAGCGCAACTATGCGCGGCCGGAACCTGCTGTGCAACACGGGACCGGCCACCGCACCGGCCCGGGGACCGGCGGGTGGCCGAATTCGTACGGAGGCGTACGGGGTTACTTGAGCCCGATCTCCGCGCAGGCGTCCTTGAAGTCGCCGGTGCAGATGTCGGACACCTCGTAGAAGCCGTCGGCGATGACGGTGTCCTCCAGGTTGTCCTGGGTCAGCGCGACCACCGGCACCAGCTGCGACGGGATGTCCTGCTCGGTGGGGCTGTCGACACGGTCGCGGGTGAGGGCGTCGAACTGGATGTCCCGGCCCTGGACCTTCGCCACGGCCATCTCCGCGGCGTTCTCCGCCTCTTCCGGGTAGGACTTGTAGACGCTCATGTACTGCTCGCCGGTCACGATCCGCTGCACCGCGGAGAGTTCCGCGTCCTGGCCGGTGATGGGCGGCAGCTTGGTCACGCCGGCGGCGCGCAGCGCCTTGACGATGCCGCCCGCCATGCCGTCGTTGGCGGAGTACACGCCCTCGATGTTGTCGAGGCCGATCTCGCTGATCGCCTCTTTCATGTTCTTCTCGGCGTTCTTCGGGTCCCAGTCCTTGGTGTCGAAGGACTTGGCGATGGTGACCTTGCCCTTGAGCTCGGACAGCGCCCCGGCCTTGAACTGCTTGGCGTTGGGGTCGGTCGACGAGCCGTTCATCATCACGACCTTGTCGGTGATGGACAGGTCGCCGCCCAGCGCCTCCAGCAGGGAGCGTCCCTGCACCTCGCCGACGAGGGAGTTGTCGAAGGAGATGTACGCGTCGATCGGGCCCTCGGCGAGCCGGTCGTAGGCGATGACCGGGATGCCGGCCTCCTTCGCCTTGGTGACGCTCTCCGCGATGCCGTGCGCGTCCACCGCGTCCAGCACGATGACGTCGACCTGCTTCTCGATCATGCGCTGCATCTGGCCGGCCTGCTTGTCCGCGTCCGACTCGGCGTTGGCGTACTCGACCTTGCCCTTGTTGTCCGTGAGGGACTCCACCTTCTTCTTGAACATGGGGTAGTCCCACTGCTCGTAGCGCGTGTTGGCCTTCTCCGGGAGGAGCAGGCCCACCGTGATGTCGTCGCCCTTGGCCGGGCCGGCGTCGTCGCTGCTGCCTGTCGCGTCGAGCATGCCGCAGCCGGCGAGCGTGACGGACATGGACACGGCGGCCACGGATATGGCGATACGACGCATGCGAGGGCTCACTTCAGGTGCGTATTGGACGTGGGCACAGCTTTGCGGCCCATGTGACTGAAAAGCCAACGCTTCGGCGCCCACCGCGTCAAGAGGCAGCCACTTAACGAGATGAACACGACACGGTGCGCTGAACTCGTGAAAGTCCTGCGGACACATCGCGGGGATCACCTGGACACGCAGGCATACCATAGCCACAGGTGTGGTCGTGGATAAGAGAAGGGGCCCGTGGGTTCTGCGAACCCACGGGCCCCACTTCGCCGGCGCGCGCCGTCAGTCGGACTGCTGCTGACGCTTGGGACGCCAGACCACCAGCGCGCTGGTCTGCTGCACCTCCTGGTAAGGCACCAGATCACGACGGTACGAGGCGTGCACAGCGGCCTCGCGCTGCCGCATGGCCGCCGCCGCGCCGTCGAGCGCGTCCTCCAGTTCGGCCACGCGGGCCTGGAGGGCGGCGACCTGGTTCTCCAGTTCGATGATGCGCTTGATTCCGGCCAGGTTGATGCCCTCGTCCTGCGACAACTGCTGCACCTGACGGAGCAGTTCGATGTCACGGGCCGAGTAGCGACGGCCCCGGCCCGCCGTACGGTCCGGCGACACGAGTCCCAGACGGTCGTACTGACGCAGCGTCTGCGGGTGCAGCCCCGAGAGCTGAGCCGCCACCGAGATGACGTAGACCGGGGTGTCCTGGGTCAGTTCGTACGGGTTGCGTCGACGGCCGTCCATCGCATCAAGCTCCCTTCGCGGCCTGGAACAGCTCCGCCCGCGGATCCTGGTCCGCGGTTGCCTCGCGATACGCCTCCAGGGCGTCACGAGCCTTCCCCGACAGGTCCTTGGGAACACTCACCTCGACGGTGACCAGCAGATCACCGCGGGTGCCGTCCTTGCGGACCGCGCCCTTGCCGCGGGCGCGCATGGTGCGCCCGTTGGGTGTGCCCGGCGGCAGCTTCAGCGTCACCGGCGGACCGCCCAGCGTCGGGACCCGGATCTCGCCCCCGAGGGCCGCCTCGGGGTACGTCACCGGCACCGTGACCGTCAGGTTGTCGCCCTTGCGGCCGAACACCGGGTGGGTGCCGACGTGCACGACGACGTACAGGTCGCCCGCGGGGCCGCCGCGCTCGCCGGGCGCGCCCTTGCCGCGCAGCCGGATCCGCTGGCCGTCGCTCACCCCCGCGGGGATGCGCACCTGCATCGTCCGCGAGGACTTGGCCCGGCCGCTGCCCTTGCAGACCTCGCAGGGCTCCTCCGCGATGAGTCCGCGGCCCTTGCAGTCCGGGCAGGGGTCGGTCAGCGAGAAGCCGCCGCCGGAGCCCCGCGCCACCTGTCCGGTGCCGACGCAGGTCGGGCACACGCGCGGCGTGCCGTTCTTGTCGCCGGTGCCCGAACAGGCCTTGCAGGGCGACTGCGACGACATCCGCAGCGGGACCGTCGCGCCCTCGATGGCCTCGGTGAAGCTGAGCGTCACCTCGGACTCGATGTCCTGGCCCCGGCGCGGCTGGGTCCGGGTGGCACCCGGGCCGCCCCGGTTGAACAGGCCCCCGAAGACGTCACCGAGGCCGCCGCCGAAGCCGCCCGCCTGGCCGCCGGCCTGACCTCCGAAGAGGTCGCCGAGGTCGAAGTTGAACGAACCGCCGCCCGCGCCCGGCCCCGGGCGGAACCCGCCGTTGCCGAAGAGGGCGCGCGCCTCGTCGTACTCCTTGCGCTTCTTGGGGTCGCCGAGGACGTCGTTCGCCTCGGAGATCTCCTTGAACCGCTCCTCCGCCTTGGCGTTCCCCTTGTTGGCGTCCGGGTGGTACTCGCGGGCGAGCTTCCGGTACGCCTTCTTGATCTCGGCCTCGGTGGCGTCCTTGGGGACGCCGAGGACCTTGTAGTAGTCCTTCTCGATGAAGTCCTTGGTGCTCATCCCCGACGTCCCTCCTTCCCTGCGTCAGCTATAACGTCAGCCCTCCTCCGGGCCACCGCTCTCCTTGTTCTCCCCGTCGGCCTGCGCCTCGGAGCCCTCCTCGGCCGGCGGAGCCGTCTGCGCGCCGGGCTGCGGCTCGGCGACGGCCACCCGCGCGGGGCGGATGGTGCGCTCGCCGATGCGGTACCCCGGCTGCAGAATCGCCACGCACGTCGTCTCGGTGACGTCCGGCGCGTAGGAGTGCATCAGGGCCTCGTGGATCGTCGGGTCGAAGGGCTCGCCCTCCTTGCCGAACTGCTGGAGGCCCAGCTTGGCCACCGTGGTCTCCAGCGACTCGGCGACCGACTTGAAGCCGCCCACCAGCTCGCCGTGCTCACGGGCCCGGCCGACGTCGTCCAGCACCGGGAGCAGTTCGGTCAGGAGATTCGCCACGGCGGTCTCCTTCACGGCTGCCCGGTCCCGCTCGACACGGCGGCGGTAGTTCTGGAACTCGGCCTGGAGGCGCTGGAGGTCCGCGGTGCGCTCGTTCAGCGCGGTGCGGGCCTGGTCCAGCTGGGCCACCAGAGCGGCGTTCTGCTCGGTGTCCCCGGCCGGGGCCGCCTCTTCCTCGGGAGAGGGAGCGGCGGCCTGCGGCTCGGCGTCCTCGGACGGTGCGCCGGAAGGGACATCGGGCTGCTGCTGCTCGTCGAAGCCCGGGGTCTCTTCCGTCACGCCGCACCGTCCTTCCGGTCCTCGTCGACGATCTCGGCGTCGACGACGTCGTCGTCGGCCTTGGCCTCACCGGCGCCGTCGGAGGCGCCGCCCGCGGCCTGCGCGCCCTGGGCGTCGGCGTACATGGCCTGGCCCAGCTTCTGCGAGACGGCGGCGACCTTCTCGGTGGCCGTGCGGATCTCGGCGGTGTCCTCGCCCTTGAGCTTCTCCTTCAGCTCGGCGACGGCGGCCTCGACCTCGGTCTTGATCTCGCCGGGCACCTTGTCCGCGTTGTCCGTGAGGAACTTCTCGGTCTGGTAGACGAGCTGCTCGCCCTGGTTGCGGGACTCGGCGGCCTCGCGGCGGGCGTGGTCCTCCTCGGCGTACTTCTCGGCCTCCTGGCGCATGCGCTCGACCTCGTCCTTCGGGAGCGACGAACCGCCGGTGACGGTCATCTTCTGCTCCTTGCCGGTGCCGAGGTCCTTCGCCGTGACGTGCATGATGCCGTTGGCGTCGATGTCGAAGGAGACCTCGATCTGCGGGACGCCACGCGGCGCCGGCGGCAGACCGGTCAGCTCGAACATGCCGAGCTTCTTGTTGTACGCGGCGATCTCGCGCTCGCCCTGGTAGACCTGGATCTGCACCGACGGCTGGTTGTCCTCGGCCGTCGTGAAGATCTCGGAGCGCTTCGTCGGGATCGTGGTGTTGCGCTCGATCAGCTTGGTCATGATGCCGCCCTTGGTCTCGATGCCGAGGGACAGCGGGGTGACGTCCAGCAGGAGGACGTCCTTGACCTCGCCCTTGAGGACACCGGCCTGGAGCGCGGCGCCGATGGAGACGACCTCGTCCGGGTTGACGCCCTTGTTGGCCTCCTTGCCGCCGGTCAGGTCCTTGACCAGTTCGGCGACGGCGGGCATACGGGTCGAACCGCCGACCAGGACGACGTGGTCGATCTCGCTGACGGAGATGCCGGCGTCCTTGATCACGTTGTTGAACGGGGTCTTGCAGCGCTCGAGCAGGTCCGCGGTCAGCTGCTGGAACTGGGCGCGGGTCAGCTTCTCGTCGAGGTGCAGGGGGCCCTCGGCGGACGCGGTGATGTAGGGGAGGTTGATCGAGGTCTCGGTGGACGAGGACAGCTCGATCTTCGCCTTCTCGGCGGCCTCACGCAGACGCTGCAGCGCCATCTTGTCCTTGGCCAGGTCCACGCCGTGACCGGCCTGGAACTGCTTGACCAGGTAGTCGACGACGCGCTGGTCCCAGTCGTCACCACCGAGGTTGTTGTCACCGTTGGTGGCCTTCACCTCGACGACACCGTCGCCGATCTCCAGGAGGGAGACGTCGAAGGTACCGCCACCGAGGTCGAAGACGAGGATCGTCTGGTCGTCCTTGTCGAGGCCGTACGCCAGGGCGGCGGCCGTCGGCTCGTTGACGATGCGCAGCACGTTCAGACCGGCGATCTCGCCGGCCTCCTTGGTCGCCTGGCGCTCGGCGTCGTTGAAGTACGCCGGGACGGTGATGACCGCGTCGGTCACCTTCTCGCCCAGGTACGCCTCGGCGTCCCGCTTCAGCTTCTGCAGCACGAAGGCGCTGATCTGCTGCGGGTTGAAGTCCTTGCCGTCCAGGTTGATCTTCCAGTCGGTGCCCATGTGGCGCTTGACCGACCGGATGGTCCTGTCGACGTTGGTCACGGCCTGGCGCTTGGCCACCTCGCCGACCAGCACCTCACCGTTCTTGGCGAAGGCGACGACGGAAGGCGTGGTCCTGGCGCCCTCGGCGTTGGTGATGACGGTGGGCTCGCCGCCCTCCAGAACGCTGACGACGGAGTTAGTCGTGCCCAGGTCGATGCCGACCGCACGTGCCATTTCGATTCCTCCAGCTGACTTGAGTGGAACAGACTCAAGCATGCATGACGGCCGCCGCCGGGTCAACAGAGCTGAGTCGAGCAGACTCAACTCTTATCCGCTCCTTACACGCAACCGCTCGCTGACCTGCGACGACGTGCTGGCGACACGTTGACGCGGACGGAAAACAGGGGTGACGGGGCGCCTCACCAGTACCAGGACGGGCACGGCGGCCGCCGCCGCGACCCACCACGCCGCCCCCGCCGGCAGCCTGCCGGTGTGCACGCACACCGCGACGAGCACCCCTCCCGCGGACCCGGCGCCGAGCAGCACCGGCACCGCGCGGGGCGCGAGGCCCAGCCGCCGCAGCCGGTGCCCGAGATGGTCGGGGCGCCCGCGGGTGACCGCCCGGCGGTCGAGCCGCCGCCCGAGTACCACCAGGGCCGCGTCCGCACACGCGACCGCCGTCAGCGCGTACAGCACGGCCGCCCCGGCTCCGATTCCCTGCCCGGCCCGGACGAAGACCGCCGACGCGGCCAGCAGGAACCCGGTGAACAGCGCGCCGGCCGACCCCAGGCCCGCCCGCGCGGGGAACCAGTTGTGCAGCAGGAACCCGGCGAGCGCGGCGGCCAGCACGCCCAGCAGCGCGGCGAGGCCGTCCATCAGCTCGGCCGTGGCGCACGCGGCGACCCCGAACGCGCCCACCGCGCCGACCGCTCCGGCCACCCCGTCGGCGTGGTCCAGTCCGCGGAAGGCGGTGGTCACGACCGCGATCCAGGCCACGGCCGCCGCTCCGGCGGCCGCGCCGGTCTCCTCGTACGGCACGACGAAGCCCGCGGCGACCGCCGTCCCGGCCGGCGTGACCCACCAGCGCAGCCGCCTCAGGTCGGCGGCCAGGCCGAGCAGGGCGACGCAGCCGGCGGCCGCGACCACCCGGCCGACCCCGGCCCCCAGGGGCAGCAGACCGGCGGCGTCGGCGCCCCCCGCGACCAGGACGGTGGCCAGTGCGACGGCCGTTCCCCCGGACAGCGGCAAGGGCCGGCGCCGCCTGCGGTCGGTGATCCCGAGACGCAGGGCGGGGGTCCGCAGCACCCCGGTGAGGAGGGCGGAGAACAGCAGGGCGGTGGCGGCGGCGGTGATCCCGTAGAGCACGGATATAAGTTAGGGGCGTATGGACTGATTTGGCGTGAATAACACGATCGACTCCGGGACGCCATCGCGGGCCGCCCGCATAGGCAACCCTCAGCGACTCAGATCACCCCGTGCCCGGCTACAGTGCGGCCGGAGATGGGGGTAGTCTCAGACGGACTGCAT
Source organism: Streptomyces althioticus (assembly GCA_014649355.1). GTDB lineage: Bacteria > Actinomycetota > Actinomycetes > Streptomycetales > Streptomycetaceae > Streptomyces > Streptomyces althioticus. Next base: position 429,765 of record BMSW01000001.1, on the reverse strand, counting down.
AAGTTACCGCTTAGTAATCTCGGGGAAGCCGGACAGCACGCCCCGGTGAGCCCCCGACAACCCACTTCCACACCCTGAACCCCTCGCAGGCCCGAGGAGCCCCCATGCAACTCGCCGCGATCATCGTGTCGCTGGTCCTGACCGTGGTCGGCGTTGCGCTGCTCGCACGCGCGATCGGCCAGTTCGTCCGGTACTTCAAGCTGGGCCAGCCGGTCCCGGCCGGCACCCGGACCGACAATCCCTACCAGCGCAGTGTGACCCTGGTGCGGGAGTTCCTCGGCCACACCCGCATGAACAGGTGGGGCATCGTCGGCATCGCCCACTGGTTCGTCGCCGTCGGCTTCCTGACCCTGCCGCCGACCCTCGCCCAGGCTTTCGGCCAGCTCTTCCAGGCCGACTGGGTGCTGCCGGTCATCGGTGACTTCCTGCCGTTCGAGATGTACATCGAGTTCATCGGTGTCATGACGGTCCTGGGCATCGCGGCGCTCATCGTGATCCGCCTGCTCAGCCTGCCGTCCCGGCCCGGCCGCAAGTCCCGCTTCACCGGCTCCAAGGCCGGCCAGGCGTACTTCGTCGAGTACGTGATCCTCACCATCGGCCTCGCCATCTACGTGCTGCGCGGCCTCGAGGGCGCCCTGCACCACGTCGACGGCTACTCGGCGTCGTACTTCGCGTCGTACCCGCTGGTGCAGGCCTTCGACGGGCTGTCCACCGGGACGCTGCAGAACCTGGTCTACCTGACCGCCATGATCAAGATCGGGACGTCGTTCGTCTGGATGATCGTCGTCTCGCTCAACACCAACATGGGTGTGGCCTGGCACCGCTTCCTCGCCTTCCCCAACATCTGGTTCAAGCGCGAGGCCACCGGCGGGACCGCCCTGGGCGCCCTGCAGCCGATGACCTCCGGCGGCAAGCCGATCGACTTCACCGACCCCGGTGACGACGACGTCTTCGGCGTCTCCCAGGTCGAGCAGTTCTCCTGGAAGGGCCTGCTGGACTTCTCCACCTGCACCGAGTGCGGACGCTGCCAGTCGCAGTGCCCCGCGTGGAACACCGGCAAGCCGCTCTCCCCGAAGCTGCTGATCATGTCGCTGCGCGACCACGCGCACGCCAAGGCCCCGTACCTGCTGGCCGGCGGCGGCAAGACCATGGAGGGCGAGGAGAAGGCGTCCGAGGAGCAGCTGGCCGGCGTGCCCGCCGCCGCCCTCGCCGAGGCCGAGCGCCCGCTGATCGGCACCGCCGAGGAGAACGGCGTCATCGACCCGGACGTCCTGTGGTCCTGCACCACCTGCGGCGCCTGCGTCGAGCAGTGCCCGGTGGACATCGAGCACGTCGACCACATCGTCGACATGCGCCGCTACCAGGTGATGATCGAGTCCGCGTTCCCGTCCGAGGCGGGCACGATGCTCAAGAACCTGGAGAAGAAGGGCAACCCCTGGGGCCTGGCGAAGAAGCAGCGCCTGGAGTGGCTCAAGGAGGTCGACTTCGAGGTCCCGGTCGTCGGCAAGGACATCGAGGACCTGTCCGAGGTCGAGTACCTGTACTGGGTCGGCTGCGCCGGCGCCCTGGAGGACCGCGCCAAGAAGACCACCAAGGCCTTCGCGGAGCTGCTGCACATCGCGGGCGTCAAGTTCGCGATCATGGGCGGCGACGAGAAGTGCACCGGTGACTCCGCCCGCCGCCTCGGCAACGAGCCCCTGTTCCAGGAGCTCGGCATGGAGAACGTCATGTCCCTCAACGCCGCCTTCGGCGAGGAGATGGACGACGAGGGCAAGGTGACCGAGGAGTCGCGGAAGCCGAAGTCGGCGAAGAAGATCGTCGCCACCTGCCCGCACTGCCTCAACACCCTCGGCAACGAGTACCCGCAGCTCGGCGGCGACTACGAGGTCATCCACCACACGCAGCTGCTCCAGCACCTGGTGGACGAGGGCAAGCTCATCCCGGTCACCCCGGTCGAGGGCCTCATCACCTACCACGACCCGTGCTACCTGGGCCGCCACAACAAGATCTACACGCCGCCGCGCGAGATCATCGGCAAGGTCCCGGGCCTGCGCAACGAGGAGATGCACCGCCACAAGGAGCGGGGCTTCTGCTGCGGCGCCGGCGGCGCGCGGATGTGGATGGAGGAGCGGATCGGCAAGCGCATCAACAACGAGCGCGTCGACGAGGCCCTGTCCCTGAACCCGGACATCATCTCCACCGCCTGCCCGTTCTGCCTGGTCATGCTGACCGACTCGGTCAACGGCAAGAAGAACGACGGCAAGGCCAAGGAGTCGACCCAGGTCGTCGACGTGGCCCAGCTCCTGCTGGAGTCGGTCAAGACCCCGGTCGACCCGGCCGGCGAGGAGGAGTCGGAACCGGCTCCCGAGCCGGAGCCGGTGAAGTAGCCCACCCCGTGCAGTGAAGGGGCCGCCCGCGAGGGCGGCCCCTTCGCCGTCCCCGGACCTCCGTCAGCCGGCCCGGGCCGCGGGGTGGTACGGGGCCGGAGGGAGGGCCGCCGGGAGTTGCGTGCGGCGGGTGATGCCCAGCTTGCGGTAGGCCGCCGTCAGATGGGTCTCCACCGTGCGGCGGGCCAGGTGGAAGGCGGCCGCTATCTCCGCGTTGGTGCGGCCCTCGGCCGCCAGACCGGCGATGCGGCGTTCGCTGTCCGTCAGGGCCTGCGGGCCCGTGCGGGGCGCGCCGGCGCGGCGGGCCCCGCCCTCGTGGAGGAGGTCCTCCGCCACGCGGCGCAGCCGCACCGCCCCGAGACGCTCCGCGTGTTCCACCGCCTCGTGCAGCGCCGCCCGCGCCTGGGAGCGCTCCCGAAGCGCGAGGAGCAGCCTCCCGTGCGCGATCAGCGCGGCGATCAGCTCGGCCCCGCCCGGCGCCGCCCGCAGCAGTCCGACCGCCCGCGCCGTGAGCCGCAGACCGCGCCGGCCGCCCGTCGCCTCACCCAGCATCCGCAGCGCCCGGCCCCGTGCCCGTGCCGTGCCCCACACCTCGGCGAGCCGCACCTCCTCCGCCGCCAGCTCCAGCGCCTCGTGCGGCCTGCCCAGCGCGAGCAGGCACTCGGCCGCGCCCACCCGCCACGGCGACACCACGGACAGGTGCGCCTCCCGGGACGCCTGCCGCCGCCCGCACTCCAGGAAGTCCTCCAGTGCCCGTTCCGGCTGCCCGGACGCGGCCCGCAGCACCGCCCGCGCGTACAGGAAGCGGTGCGTGCGCCAGGAGTCCGCCGCGGTCGGCAGGTCGAAGCCGTCCACCAGCCGCGCTGCCTCCTCCCGCCGGTCGGTCTCCACCAGCGCGATCACGGCCTGGGTGTGGGCGCTGGTGGGACCGGGCCCCGACGACCGGATCCGCGCTGTGCGGGCGTGCGGTTCGGCGAGGACGGCGTCCCAGTCGGCGCGGGCCGCCGCGACGTCCACCCGCATGTCGGTGAGGATGTGGTGCATCGGGTGCAGCAGGAACGACCCCAGCGGGTCCAGCGCCCGCCGGATCAGCCGCTCGGCCTCGTCCAGCTCGTCCGCCCAGTGCGCCACGAGCGCGGCCATGCCGTACAGGAACGGCACGGCGACCGGGTCCGCGGGACCCTCGGTGAGCGCGCGGATCCGCTCCATCGCCTCCCGCGAGGAGATCTGCCCCGCCGTCGCCCCGTGCCGCACCGCCAGCATGCGGTGCGCCGCGTCCAGCAGGTCCGGCCCGTCGCCCTCCGGCCCGGGCGGGGGCGGCTCGTGGCCGGCGCGTGACACCTGCGGGGCGGCGTCGGACAGCAGCAAGGTGACCGCGCGCAGCGTCCGCACCGGACCGGGGCGCCCGGCGAGCCGCCGCTCCTCCTCCCGCAGCATCCGCCGCGCCGCCGCGACGTCCCCGCTGCGGGCCAGCGCCGTGGCCAGGGCGACCGTCGCCCGCAGCCGGTCCCGTGAGCCGCCGGGCAGCCGTACCGCCTGGGCGAGCCGGGGCAGCCCGCCGGACGGGTGGGCGGCGCACTCCAGGGAGCCGAGCTGGATCAGGACGGTGGCCCGGCGGACGGGCTCCATCGGCTCGTCCAGGGCGCGCCGCAGGAACGCCACCGCGCAGCGCGGCCGGCCGGCGCGGACCTCCTCGGCCGCCGCGTCCAGCAGCACGTCGACCGCCCACGGCTCGGCCACCGCGGCACCGTGGTACAGGTGCCAGGCCACGGCGCCGACCGGGGCGCCTTCGCGCATCAGCTCCTCGGCGGCCGCCCGGTGCGCCTCCCTGCGGCGCCCGCTCGTCCAGCCGCTCAGCACGGCGTCCCGCAGCAACGGGTGGGCGTACCGGTGGAGTCCGTCCGTGTCCCGCCGCAGCAGGCCGAGGCGGGTCATCGCGGTGAGCCAGCCGGTCACCCGGTCCGGGTCGGCCTGCGCCATGCGGGCGACGATCCGCGCCTGGGTGTCACGGCGCTCGTCGGGGCAGTACCCCGGGCACCAGTCGCGCCCGATCCCGTCACCCGCGGGCTCCGGGGTGCGGGCGGCGGCCGCCCGGTCCGCCTCCCCGCTCTCCAGGACGGCCAGACAGCGGGCGGCCCGCGCCGTGGACCCGCCCGCGCCGGCCAGCCACCACGAGACGACGTCCGGGTACGCCCCCGGGTACAGCGCGGCGCACGTCTCGGGCAGGGCGGCCGAGGTGCCTTCCGCGGCGGACTCCGTCCAGGACGACAGGTCGTGCAGCAGGGCCCGCAGCAGCAGCGGGTTGCCCGCCCCGGCGCGCACACAGTCCGCCACCCGGCCGGGCTCGGCGTCCGGGAAGGCGGCCCGCACCAGGTCCGCGGCGGCGCCCGCGCTCAGCGGGGCGAGGGTGTGGGTGTGCACGAGGGCGGGGGACAGCCCGTGGGCGAGTCCGTGGCCGGCCGGGTCGATGTCGTACTGGCTGCGCTCGGTCACCACGAGCAGCACGGGCAGCCCGTCGACCAGCCTGGCCGCCTCCGTGAGCCAGCGGCGCGACGCCGCGTCGGCCGCGTGCGCGTCGTCGACCGCGACGAACAGCGGGCCGCGCCGCGCGTACGTCTCCAGCAGCCGCCACAGCAGCGCGCCCTGCGTCCGCCGGTGCTCGGCGGGTGACGTGCCGGCCGACGCCGGGGGCTCCCGGAGGAAGTCCGCGTCGGCGCCGAAGAGCTGCCGGGCGACGCCCCAGTCGGCGCCCCCGTCGTCCGGCGTGCCGCGCCCGCGCAGCACCCGCATCCCCCGCCCGGCCGCCTGCTCGGCTGCGGCGCCCAGCAGCGCGGTACGTCCGGTGCCGGTGGCGCCGCGCAGCAGGACGAGACGGCCCGCGCCGGCACGGGCGCGCTCGCCCTGCGCGGCCAGCAGGCGCAGGGCGTCGTCCCGTTCGCTCAGGGGCTCTGCTAACGGCACGGGTTCCTCCTGGGCCGGGTGGATCGTGGGCGGGGGACGGTGCCGCCTCGGACACCGGCCCCGGTCTGAAGGACGCGGAAAAGGGCGTACGGGTGCCCCGACGGGCGTACGCGAACGGCCTGTTGAGGCAGAAAGTGAACCTGAGGGGTGAATCCGCGCCGCGGGTATGGACGCGGGGGACCGGGTCGTGTTCCATGCGCGCAGAACCGTGACCAGGTCACGGAGGCGTGCGTGCCCGCGCGCCCCGGTCTCGTGGTGCGTCTCGTGGTTCTCCACGATTGTCCGAACCCCACCCGCCACAGGAGTGTGGATCCGCAGCGTCGGACGCGGCCGCCCCGGCGGCGGTCGCACGGTCGGGTATGGGGAATCGGTTGCAGAGCACGTCGTCGACAGGCCCGGACACGGCCGTGCCCACCGGGCCCGGAAGCCGCATCCCCGTGGTGGTCGAGGCCCCCGACCCGATCTCCCGGGCCGGCGCCGCCAGCGAACTGCGCCGCCACCCGGTCATCGACCTGGTGGAGGACGGGCGGCCCGGCCCCGGCACCGTGGCCCTCCTGGTCAACGACCAGCTGGACGACGACCTGTTGACGCGGATGCGCAAGCTGGTCCGCAGCGACGGCAGCCGCGCGGTGCTCGTGGTCGGCGCGATCCGGGAGAGCGAGCTGCTCGACGTCGTCGAGTGCGGCGTCGGCGCGATCGTCTGGCGTCACGAGGCCACCGCGCAGCGGCTGGTACGCGCCGTCGTCGCGGCCTCGCGGGGCGACGGGGACCTCCCCGGCGACCTGCTGGGCAGGCTCATCAACCGCGTGGGCACGCTGCACCGCACGTCCGCCGGCCACTCCGGCGCCCCCGTGAGCGGGCTGACGGCCCGCGAGGTCGACGTCCTGCGGCTCGTCTCCGAAGGGCTGGACACCGGAGAGATCGCCGGGAAACTCGCGTATTCCGAGCGGACGGTCAAGAACGTGTTGCACGGAATCACCACCCGGCTGCACCTCCGCAACCGGGCGCACGCCGTCGCGTACGCCCTTCGGGAAGGTTACATCTGACCGTTGAGGCAGCCGGGTTGGTGCCCCGGGGGCACCGTCCCGTGCCCGGGCGTCCGCCCCGGCGCCGGACCCGGCGCGGCGCGCCCCCGGCACCATCGACGGGACCCGGCGGTGAAGCGCCGACGGTGAGGCGTCCGGCGGTGAGGCGTCCGGCGGTGAGTGAGACGTCCGGCGGTGACGCGGCCCGCGGACCGCGCGACGGCAGAGCAGGAGTACGACGGTGATCCACGAGGTGGACGAGGTCCTCAAGGGGCTCCTCAAGGGCGGCGCCCTGGCCGGCTCGGGCGTCGAGGTGTCCCTGGACGCCCCGACCCGCGACTGGGCGGCCCGCCGCAACGCGCCCGCCCTCAACGCCTACTTGTACGACATCCGCGAGGAGGTCTCCCGGCGGGAGCGCGGCACGGTCGCGGTCACCGACGACACCGGCCAGGTGGTGCGGCGTCGCATGCCGCCGCGCTGGTTCCGCCTGTCCTACCTGGTCACCGCCTGGACGCGGCAGCCCCAGGACGAGCACCGCCTGCTGTCGGCCGCGCTGGCCACGCTGCTCCCCCGCGAGATCCTCCCGCCCGCCGAACTCCCGCCCGCCCTGTCCGCGCTGGGCCTGTCGGTCACCCTGTCCGTCGCCGGGACGCAGACCGAGTCGCGGTCGCTGGCCGAGATCTGGTCCGCGCTCGGCGGTGAGCTCAAGCCGTCCCTGGACCTGGTGGCGCTGGTCCCGTTCCCGTCGTACCCCGAGTACGACGCCGGACCGCCGGTCACCGAGGGCGCGGTCGTCCGGGTCCGCTCCGTCGACGGCGCCCAGGACACCACCCGCGCCCACCGCCCGCACCACATCGAGGGCGGACGGCGCACCCGGTGAACACTCCGCACCCCGACCCCGCCGACGCCCTCCTCACCCGCGTCACCCGGCTCCGCGCCCGCGTCGCCCGGCTGGTGGAGCTCCGCTCCGCGGACGACCCCACCGCCGACGACCCCCTGCGCGGCCTCTACGTCTCCGAGGCGGCCGCACGCCACCACCTCCACACCACCCCCGCGCCCCTGCCAGACGGCCCGGACGAGGAGGAGCCCCCCGGCGACCGGCTCGGCCCGCTCGCGCGGCGGCTCGGCCTGCGCCCGCCGGAGGTCACGGTGCTGCTGGCGGCGCTCGCCCCGGACCTCGACCGGTCCCTCGAGCCGCTGTACGGCTACCTCAACGACGACGTGGGCCGCCGCCGCGCCACCACCGGCCTCGCGCTCGACCTGGCCGGCGCACCCGTGCACCGGCCCGACGCACGCGCGGTGTTCCACCCCTCCGCACCCCTGCGGACGTGCGCCCTGCTGGACGTCGAGGAGCCCGAACGCCCCTTCCTCAGCCGCACGTTGCGGGTGCCGGGCCGGGTCGTCGCGCATCTCCTCGGCGACGACACCCCCGACCCGTCGCTCGCCGGGCGCGTCCGCCCGCTCGCCGTACCGACCGAGCCCCCCGGCGAGGACGGCTTCACCGGACGGCTCGCCGCCCGGCTGAAGGAGGAGCCGCTCACCGTCTACCTGCGCGAGCACCGCGAGGGCGAGGGCCTGGCGCACGCGGCGATGGCGCTGCCCGGCGGCGCCCTGCACTACACGCCCCGCGGCCCGCACGCCGGGGAACCGCTGGCCGCCCTGGTCCGCGAGGCCCGGCTGCTGGACCGCCCGCTGGTCGTCTCCGTGCCGCAGGACGACCCGGGGGCACTCGTGCGGGCACTGTCGGTGCCCGATGTGCCCGTGGTGTTCACCGGCTCCCGGCCGTACGACCCGCAGTGGTGCGACGACGACCCGCTGGTGCTGGACGCCCCCCGGCTGGGCACGAGCGCCGTGCACGCCTGGGCCGCCGCCCTGCGCGACGCGGACCCCGATGCCCCTACGGGCACCGACGGACCCGGCTTCGACCTGGCCGCCACCGTCGCCCCCTACCACCTGGGCACCGACCGGGTGACGCGGGCGGTGCGGGCCGCGCGGGCCCTCGCCGCATTCGACGGCACTCCCCTCGCCCCCGGCCATCTGCGGCTCGCCGCCCGCCAGCAGTCCACGTCCGGTCTCGAGCAGCACGCCCGCCGCATCCGGCCCGCGGTGACCTGGGACGACCTGGTGCTGCCCGAGGCGCCCCTGACCCAGCTGCGCGAACTGGCCCGGCGGGCCCGGCTGCGCGACCGGGTGCTCGGCGACTGGCGCCTCAGCGCCGGAGGCGGCCGGGGCCGGGGCGTCCTCGCGCTGTTCGCGGGCGATTCGGGCACCGGAAAGACCCTGTCCGCCGAGGTCGTCGCCGCCGAGCTGGGCCTCGACCTCTACGTCGTACGGCTCTCCTCCGTCGTGGACAAGTACGTCGGGGAGACCGAGAAGAACCTGGAGCGGGTCTTCTCCGAGGCGGACCGCACCGACGCCGTGCTGCTCTTCGACGAGGCGGACGCGGTCTTCGGCAAGCGCTCCGAGGTCAAGGACTCCCACGACCGGTACGCCAACATGGAGAGCGCCTACCTGCTCCAGCGTCTGGAGTCCTTCGACGGCATCGCGCTGCTCACCACCAACCTGCGCGCCAACATCGACGAGGCGTTCACCCGCCGCCTCGACCTGGTGGTCGACTTCCCGTTCCCGGACGCCGGGCAGCGGCTCGCGCTGTGGGAGCACTGCCTGTCCCGCGTGCCGTGCGCGGACGACGTCGACGTGTCGCGGGTGGCGCGGGACTTCGAGCTGGCCGGCGGGTCCATCCGCAGCGCCGTGGTCACCGCCGCCTACGCGGCGGCCGACCGGGACGCCACGGTCACCACGGCCGACCTGCTGGAGGGGGCGCGGCGGGAGTACCGCAAGGCGGGGCGGCTGGTACCGGGCGAGGGCACCTGGTAGCCGCCCCGGCCGGGGTCACGGGGTGCGCAGCGTCCACTTCTGGTTGGGGGTTCCGCCGCACGTCCACAGGTGCAGCCCGGTGCCGTTGGCGGTGCCGCTCCACATGGCGTCGACGCACTTGTCGGCCATCACGCTGACCAGGTCGGCGGCGGGGCTCATCGCGAAGGTCTGCGCCGGGTTGCCGCTGCACCGGGCGAGCTGGATCAGCGTGCCGTCGTCCCGCGAGGCCCAGGCCACGTCCATGCACATGCCCATGGAGCGGACGGTGCCGTCGCCGCGGAACTCCCAGCGCTGGTTCGCGGCCTTCGCGTCGCAGTCCTGGATCACCAGAGCGGTGCCGTCGTTCGCCTTGCCCTTCTTGAGCGGGACGGTGACGCACCGGTCGGAGCCGACGCCCACGATCTGGTCGCCGACCAGCGGCTCGGACTCGGCCTGCTGCTCGCCGCCGCCTCCACCGCCGCCGCCCCCGGAGGCCGGCTTCTCCTCCTTCTCGCCGGACCCCGCCTCGGCCGAGCTGCCGCCGCCGGGCGCCTCCTGCTCGGGCGGCTTCACCTCCTGCGACGCCGGGGCGCTCGGCAGGGTGAGCGGCGCGGACGCGGAGGCCTGCGGCGCGGGGATGGCGCCGGCCTCGGCCTGCGCGGTCTTCTCCGTGGCCAGCGACCGCACGTCCGGCTTGTACGTCAGCCAGATCACGACGAACGCGACGGCCAGCGCGACCGTCGTCGCCAGCACGGTGGCCAGCCAGCCCGGCAGGAAGCCGCGCTGCACGAACTTCCCCTCCACGCCCAGCGGGTCGACGCCGGAGCGCTGCACCGTGAGCGTGTAGGGACGCTCCTGCTTGGAGCCGAACCAGATGATCTCCCGGGGCTTCAGCCGGGCCTTCACGAACGCCGCCCGCCCCGGTTCGATCTGGACGTTGCCCGGGTCCAGGTCGAAGGAGAGCTGGTCACCGTTGTCGCTGCCGCTCAGCGAGGCGGTCACCCTGGTGTTGCCCACGTTGTCCACCGCGAGCACGGGCTTGCCCCGCAGCCGCCCCTTCACCACCGGCGGCACCAGCTCGGCCCGCACCTCGGTGAACGGCGTGACCGTCACGTTCCCCTCGGGGACGGTGGTCGCCTCGGGGTGCTCCGTCGGCGTGATCCGGACCGCGTACGGATGCGGCCCCGCGGCCGCGTCCGGGGTGCGCGGCACGTCGAAGGACACCTCGACGGTCCCGGTGGTCCCGGGGTACAGGCGCAGCGACGGCGGCTCCACCCGCGCGTACGGCGCGAGGTCACCCACCGGCTCGAACCGGTACTCGTCCACCACGTCACCGGTGTTGCGCACCCGCAGCCGCACCGTCGTACGGCCGCCCGGGTCGACCGTCGCCGACGCCGGCTCAAGAGAAGTCCAAAGGCTCACGCGTCGACGCTACGGGGAGGCGCCAAGGGCGTCAGGAGGCTGCGAGGCAGGACCGGCTGCCCGGAAAGGCAACAGCGTGCCCGGCTCAGCGCTCCTCCCATTCGGAGGCGGAGTCGTCGGGGTCGTGGGTGACGCGTTCCGTCGACATCTTGCCGTCGATCACCCACTGCTCCGTCAACTCCTTGCCGTTCGCCTCGGCTTTCTGACGGACGGCGTTCACCACCGCTTCGTGTTCCCTCATCCACTCCGGCATCAGCCAGCCCGGGAAGAACTGTCCATGGGCGCCCGCGGCCACCACCTCGTACCCGGTGGCCCGCCCGATGTGTTCGTTGACGGCCTGGAAGGCCCACTCGCAGCAGGCGCAGGCCAGCTTGACCCCGCCCATCATGACCTTCTCCGGAGCCTCGTCCTTCGCTCTCGGATTGCTCAGCCACTTCGCGACATGCTGTCCGAGGACCGTCATCTCACCGTGCTGGGAGGTGTTCGGCTCCGAGGCGCCACCGACCGCGTACCACCGGACCTTCCCGTCCTCCAGGGCCTTTTTCACGGCGACCAGCCCTCCGGCGCCGCTGTGCTCGCCGAGGTAGGAGCCCTCGACCAGCGCGCGGACCTTGGTCTGGTCCCTGCCGGCCCTGCTGCGCTGTGCGTCCTCGGCCCGTGCCACCTCGTCGGAACCGTTGACGAACCGAGCCAGTTCGGCCTCGACGACCTTCTTGTCGTTCTCGGTCACCTTCTTGTCGCCGGTGTTCCCGGCGATCGCGAGGTAGCCGTCCTGTTCCAGGGACACGGCCAGATGGGGCGTGATCTTCTTGGCGCTGCGGACGGGGTTCTTCTTCTTGTCGACGAACTGGCTGTTGGTGGTCTTGATCTTGTCCAGCGCGATGCGGGACATCCGGTCCAGCATGCGCAGGGTGACGTCCCGGTCCTCCTCCGCCGTCGGCTTCGTCTGCCGGAACCCCGGCGCGGCGGCCTCCGCCGTCTCCGGAACGCGCTGGACCCGGGGCTCCCCCGTGTCCACGGCCCGCTGCAGGCCCTGGGCGCCCGCCGTCCCGGCCGCCTCGGAGAGCGCCGGTGGCGCTCCGCTCATCACGCGGCGGGCGTTCTCCTCGGCCTCGCGCTCGAAGCGGTCGCCCGGGTCGCTGACCTTGAGCCCGCCGCCGTGGTCGTGACCGTCGACCGGCCCCTGACGCTGCTGGACGACGTGCGTCAGCTCGTGCGCCAGGGTGTGCTTGTCCAGGCCGTCCCGGCCGACCACCACGTGGCTGCCCGAGGTGTAGGCGCGGGCGCCGATCTCCTCGGCGGACCGCTGGGCCACGGCGTCCGTGTGCAGCCGCACGTCGCCGAAGTCCGCGCCGAGCCGGGCCTCCATCTCCGTCCTCGTAGGCGTGTCCAGGGGGCGGCCGGCGCTGCGCAGCACCTGGTGCACGGCCGACCTCTGCACCGAAGGCCGGTCCTGTCCGGGCTGATGGCCGCAGTTCGCGTCGTGCCGGTGGCGCTCCTCGGCCACGGCCTGCGCCACCGCGGCGTTCCCCGCCGTCCGCTGCAACGCGAGCAGCCGGGCAGCCGTCGTGCCGGCCGGACGGCCGGCCTCCGCACGCGGCTTCGACGGCCGGGCGCCCGGCTTCCGTGCCTGGTTCTGGCTGTCTTCCTGCCCGCGCACGGGCGCTCCCCTCGACGGTGGACACACGTCGGTCCGCAGACTGCCAGGCGGGCGTGGGGCGGGGAATGGCCGTCGGGGCAGCTTCGGGGGCAGACGCGGGACGCCTTGCCCTTACGGGCAGCGGCCGTGCCCCGCACACGGCACTCCCAGCCGTTCCGGCGGGCGCGACGCGCGCGCGAGGGTGCGTACAGACCTGACTCGTACCCCGAGGAGAGCAGAGCATGCCGTCCTACCTGTCGCCGGGCGTCTACGTCGAGGAGGTGGCCAGCGGCTCGCGCCCCATCGAAGGAGTGGGCACCTCGGTGGCGGCCTTCGTCGGCCTCGCACCCACCGGCCCGCTGAACGAGCCGACCCTGGTCACCAACTGGACCCAGTTCGTCGCCGCCTTCGGCGCCTTCACGGACGGGTACTACCTGGCGCACTCCGTCTACGGCTTCTTCAACAACGGCGGCAGCGCGGCCTACGTGGTGCGGGTCGGCGGCGTCGAGGGCGGCGCCGCGGGCGAGGCGTCCGGCACGCCCGCCGAGGTGACGGGCGCGCCCGCGCCGGCCGCCCTGCCCACCGGGACGCCCGCCCAGCTCGGCACCTTCACGGTGACCGCCGTGGCCGCCGGGTCCGGCCCGCTCAGCGTCGAGGTCTCCGACCCCGAGGGCGACGGTCCCGCCGAGCGGTTCCGGCTCACCGTCAAGGACGGCGACCGTCCCGTCGAGACGTTCGACGTCAGCGCCAAGAAGAGCAGCCGCACCTACGTCGTCACGCAGGTGAAGGAGCGCTCCAAGCTCATCACCGTGCAGGAGGCTGCGCCCGCCGCGCAGCTCGCCCGTCCTGACAACCAGACCGTGGCTCTCGCGGCGCCGCCCGCCCCCGCGCCCGCCGTCCCGGCCACCGCCGACGGCGCCGTCCGTCCGGGCCCGGCCGAGTACGTCGGCGACTCCGCCGACCGCACCGGCTTCGGCGGCCTGGAGGCCGTGGACGAGATCTCCATGGTCGCCGTCCCCGACCTGATGGCCGCCTACCAGCGCGGCGACATCGACCTGGAGGCCGTCAAGGCCGTCCAGCTCGGCCTGATCGCGCACTGCGAGCTGATGGGCGACCGGGTCGCCGTCATCGACCCGCCGCCCGGCCTCAACGCCCGCGACATCCGCGTCTGGCGCCAGGAGACCGCCGGCTACGACTCCAAGTACGCGGCGCTGTACTACCCGTGGATCAAGGTGTTCGACCCGGCGAGCGGCCAGAGCCGGACCGTCCCGCCGAGCGGCCACATCGCCGGCGTCTGGGCCCGCAACGACTTCGAGCGCGGCGTGCACAAGGCGCCCGCGAACGAGGTCGTCCGCGGCGCCGTCGACCTGGAGCTGCAGATCACCCGCGGCGAGCAGGACCTGCTCAACCCGATCGGCGTCAACTGCATCCGCGCCTTCCCCGGCCGCGGCATCCGCGTCTGGGGCGCCCGCACCCTGGCCTCCGACCCGGCCTGGCGCTACCTGAACGTCCGCCGGTACTTCAACTACCTGGAGGAGTCGATCCTGATCGGCACCCAGTGGGTGGTGTTCGAGCCCAACGACCACCAGCTGTGGGCCCGGATCCGGCGCAACGTCTCCGCCTTCCTCGTCAACGAGTGGCGCTCCGGCGCCCTGTTCGGCTCCCGGCCGGAGGAGGCCTTCTACGTCAAGTGCGACGAGGAGACCAACCCGCCGGAGTCCGTCGACCTCGGCCGGGTCGTCTGCGAGATCGGCATCGCCCCGGTCAAGCCCGCCGAGTTCGTGATCTTCCGGCTGGCCCAGTTCTCCAGCGGGAGCGGGGAGCTGGAGGAGTAGGGAGACCCCCGCACTCCGCCCTCCCTCCGAACTCCCCCTCTGTGAAGGAAAGTAACGACAGATGAGTCTGCAGCCGGGTGACGCCCTCACCTCACACAACTTCGGCCTTCAGATCGACGGCGTCATGGTCGAGTACCTCGCCGAGGTCAGCGGCCTCAGCATCGAGCAGGACGTGATCGAGTACCAGCAGGTCTCCGCCCAGGGCAAGCCCGTCACCAAGAAGATGCCGGGCGTGAAGAAGGCCGGCACCTGCACGGTCGTGCGCGGCATGACCCAGTCCCCCGCGTTCAACGAGTGGATCAACGAGTCGGTCAACGGCGCGATGGGCACCGCCCGCAAGAACGCGACCATCATGGTGATGGACTACCAGAACAATCCGGTCAAGCGGTACAACATGCGCAACGCCTGGTGCAGCAAGATCGACACCAGCACCGTGAAGGCCGGCGAGGCCTCCGCGCTGACCGAGACGGTGACCATCACGTTCGAAGAACTGGTCATCGAGTAATGCGACGCACCACCGCCGCCCGGCCGGGAGCCCTCCCGGCCGGCCCGGGCCCCGCGGAGGCGGCTCCGGCCGCCGCCGCGGAGCCCGAGGAGGCCACGGCCGGCTCCGCCTCGGGGGCGCTGCGCACCGAGTTCCCCTTCGAACTGCCGCGCGGCTACGTCGACGAGAACGGCACCGTCCACAAGCACGGGACGATGCGGCTCGCGACCGCCCGGGACGAACTGGTCCCGCTGCGCGACGTCCGGGTGCAGGAGAACCCCGCCTACCTGTCGGTGGTGCTGCTCGGCCGGGTCATCACCCGGCTGGGGACGCTCACGATGGTGCACGACGGGGTCGTGGAGAACATGTTCGCCTCCGACCTCGCCTTCCTGCAGGACTTCTACCGGCAGGTCAACGCCGAGGGCCACACCCGCGCCGGCGTGACCTGCCCCCACTGCGAGCAGCCGTTCGAGGTCGAACTCGGCGGGAGCCGCCTGGGGGAATCGTGACGTACGCGACCGACCGGCTGCACGAGGAGATCGCGTACATCGCCTACCACTTCCACTGGAGCCTGGAGGACATCCTGGACCTCGAACACGGTGACCGCCGCCGGTACACGGAGCAGATCACCGCGCTCGTCACGCGCGCGTCGGCGGAAGGCTGACGCGGCATGGGACTCCTCGACCGCCTGCGGCGGAAGGGCGGCGCGCCCGCGGCCCCCGCGGACGACGGCCGCACCCCGGCGGCTCCTCAGACGCCCGTGCGTACGGCCGCGTGGCCCGCGCTGCCGCCGATCCAGCGGGCGACGTCACGGCCGTCGTGGCCGGTCGCCGACGCCGGGTTCGGCGGCAGGCTGAGCACCTGGCAGAACCCGACCTTCGCGGGCACGCTCTCCCACGCCGTCCTGGACGGCGCGCCCGGAGGGCTGGTCGAGGGTGTCCTCACCGCGTCGGCGCGGCCGTCCGGAGGGCTGGAACTGCCCACGCTCGACCTGCCGGTGGCGAGGCCCGCGGAGGAGGCCGGTGGCCCGACGGGGGGTGAGGAGGCTCCGGCGGTGCAGCGCGCGGCGGTTCCCCTCAGGGTGACGTCCTCCCCCTCTCCCGCGCGGCGTTCCGCGTCCCTGACCGAAGCGAGGGGATCCGCGGCGGCGCCTGTGCAGCGGAGGGCGCTGCCGGTCGCGGTGGTGCCGGTCCGGACAGCTCCGGTCGAGACCGTGCCGGTCCGGACGGCTCCGGTCGAGACCGTGCCGGTCCGGACGGCTCCGGTCAAGACGGCGCCGGTCGAGACGGCTCCGGTGGGGACGCGGGGCTCCGGTTCGGGTCCCGTAGGCGGTGGCCCGGCGGGCTCCGGGGGAAGCGGTGGTACGCCGTCCGCGCCGCGTCGACGGCCCCTGCTCGGGGCGCCGTTGACGGCTCCGCCCTCGGAAGCGGGGGCGGGAGCGGGAGCGTCCGAGCCGCGCGCGGCGGGTCCGGGAGGCCTGCCGGCGCCCTCCCCGTCGTCCGTTCCCGTCGCCCGCTCGACGGCTTCGGCTTCCTCGGCCGCCTCTGCCTCCCCGCCCTCGCCGGTTCCGCCGGTCGCCGGCGCGGACCCGGGCTCTCCCGTGGCCGGGGACGCCCCGGTGACGTCCGTCCAGCGGAAGTCCGGCAGCGCATCCGTACGTCAGCGGGCCGTCCCGCAGGCGTCGGAGGGAACGGCCCAGGCGCCGGCACCCGTGCCCGCCGGCGCGGCGCCTCCGGTGCGGCCCCTGACGCCGACCCGTGCGCTGGCCCCGTCCGCGCCGTCCGCGCTGTCGCCTGCGGCCCCGCACCTTCGTCCCGCGCCCGCGGCCGTACCTCTGCGGCGGACCGCGCCCGCCGTGCAGCGACGGGCGGCCCGGTCCGGCGGGGGCGCTCCGGCCGCGCGGACGCCCGAGTCCTCCGGTCCGTCCGGCGGCCCAGGGAGCGCTTCACCCGTGCCCACGGGTCGTGAGGCGCCGGTGCCTTCGGCACGCCCTTCGGTCACGCAGGGGGCGCCGGTCGCGCCGGTCGCGCCGGTCGCGCCGGCCGAGGCTCCGGCGGTGCGGCGCGCGACGGTGGGGCAGCCCGACGGCTCGGGAGAGGCAGCGGGCGACGGGGACGGCATACCCGCGCCGGCCGCTGCTCCCGTGGCCACGGTCCAGCGCCTTTCCCGGCCCGGCTCCTCGGTGCCCGTCGCACCCCTGCGGCGGCTCCCTGCCGCGCCGCCACCTCGGGCCGCCGACGTCCCCGTGGCTCCGGCCACGCCGACGCCCTCGGTCCGGCCCGCGACCGACGCCCCGCCCCGGCCCGCCTCGGTCTCCGCACCTGAGGCGCGCGCCGTCCGGCGGACGGGTGCGCCGGGCACCCCGCCCCAGGCCGCCACGCCAACGGTGGCCGGGGCGCCTGCCGTTCAGCGAACCAGCACGTCGGGCCCGGCTGCCTCCACCGCGACCCCGCCGCGGGCCGTCGCCGTCCCCGTGGCTCCGGCTACGCCTGCCGTCCAGCGGACCAGCGCCCCGGTCACGGCACCGGCCACCTCCACCACGACTTCGCCCCGCGGCGCCATGCCACCGGCGTCCGCGGCAGCGCCCGTTCGGCGGGGCGGCGCACCGGCCCCGGCTCCCTCCACCGCGACCCCGGCTCCCTCCACCACGACCCCGCCCCGAACCACCACGCCACCGGCATCCCGGACGCCTGCCGTCCAGCGCACCAGCACGCCCGACACGGCCCCGCCCCGCACCCCCGCCCCCGGCGCCGCACCCCGAGCCACCTCGCCGGCCGCACCCGAGACGCCTGCCGTCCGCAGAGCCGGCACGCCGGGCGTGACCGACGTCCCGGTCCGCCCCCTCGCGGTCCCCGCACCCGACGCGGCACCCGTCCAGCGGGCCACCGCCCCGAACACGGCACCCGCCTCCACGGCCCTACCTGCACCCAAGGTGGGCAAGCCGGCCGCCCCCGCAACCCGGCCCCCGGCCACTCCCGCCGCTCCCCTCAACTCCCCCATGCCGCACCGCCGTACCCCCTCCGGGGATGCGCCGACGCCCGCGCGTGGCCGTACCGTGCTGCCTCCGCTCGGGTCCACCTCCGTCGCCGTACCGAGGCCGGCCCGTACCGTCCCGTCGCCCGCCGCGCCCGTCTCCGCGCCCGCCCCTGTCGGGCCTCCCATCCAGCGGCTCGCGGCAGGGCGCCCGACGCCTCCGGCAGCACCGTCCACGCCCGACACCCCGGCCGCCGAGAGCCGTACCGCCTCACCCTCACCCTCCCCGTCGCGGCCCTCCCGCGACGGAGCGGCGGGCACTCCCGTACAGCCCCTCACGCGACCCGACGCGCCCACCGCGCGCACCGGCCTCGGTGCTCCCCTTCGACGCGGCACCGCACCCGTCACGCCCGCGCCCACCTCTCCGTCGGCGCCCGCGCGCCCGGCGAGCACGCACTCCTTCCCCGTACAGCGCGCCACCCCGGCGGCGCCCCCGCCACCCCCCTCGCCCACCACACCGCCCCCGCCGTACGACCCGGGCCCGCCCCCGCCGTACGACCCGGGCCCGCCCCCTCCGTACAGCGCCCACGATCCGCACCCGGGGCCGGGCGGTCCGCCGGGGGCGCCCCCCTTCGACCCCCGGGCGCTGACCGACGGCCAGCTCGACGAGCTGACGCACCGGCTGGTCGGCCCGCTCACCCGGCTCCTGCGGACCGAACTGCGCATGGACCGCGAACGCATCGGCCGCCTCCGCGACCCACGCGCCTGACCTGAACCACCCGCCCGACGACGCCCCCGAAAGGCCCCGCGATGCCCAGCGATCTCGATCCGGGATCCACGATCTTCTTCACCCTCACCATCGACGGCGAGAGCCTCGGCGCCTTCAACGGTTGTGAGGGGCTCGCGTCGACGGTCGAGGTGGAGCAGTACCAGGAGGGCGGCAACAACGGCTTCGTGTGGCAACTGCCCACCCGCGTCACGTTCTCCACGATCCGGCTGACCCGCCCGCTGACCCCGGACACGTCGAAGGTCGCCGCGTGGATCTCGTCCGTGACGACCGGCGTCACCCGCCCCACCGCCCAGATCTCGGCCCTGCGCGCGGACGGGTCCGAGGTGGCCCGCTGGGGGCTGATCGACGTGCTGCCGGTGAGCTGGCAGGGCCCGTCCCTGGACCCCGCGAACCCGGGCGTGGCCACGGAGGTCCTGGAGATCGCCCACCACGGCTTCACCGACTGACCCACGCCCCGCACCACAGCACGACCGGAACGACACCAGGACGGAGACGAAGGACATGGCAGGCAAGGGAGGCAAGGGCTCCACGGGCGGCGCGGGCAAGAGCCTGGTGCGCGCCACGCTCGCCATCCACGAGCCCCCCATCGGCGACAGCACCACACCGGGCGGTCTGATCAGGACCTTCGACTTCGACTTCAACCCGGCGCAGCTGACCCTGACGCGCCGCGCCCAGTGGAAGAGCACCCCGTCCGCCGCCCTGCGCGACGGCCCGCTACCGGAGTTCATGGGCGCCGAGGGGCGCAGCCTGTCGATGGAGATCTTCCTCGACTCCTCCGGCGACCCGGGCGACAGCAGCGTGCTGAAGAAGGTCGAGGCGCTGTTCTCCTGCTGCGAGGTGACCGCGAAGTCGATCGCCGCGGACCAGCCGTCGACGCCGTGGGTGGTGTTCGAATGGGGGTCGTTCTCGACGGCGCGGTTCACGGCGTACATCGGGAGCGTGCAGGCGACCTACACGCTGTTCGGGACGACGGGGGTGCCGATCCGGGCGGCCTGCCAGGTGGAGCTGAACGAGATCCCCGGACAGACCAAGGGCCAGAACCCGACGTCGGGCGCGCTGACCGCGCGGCGCGTGCACCGGGTCGTCGCGGGCGACACGCTCCAGTCGCTGGCCTGGCGGGAGTACGGCGACGCGGCGGCCTGGCGGGCGATCGCCGAGGCCAACGACATCGACGACCCGTCCCGGCTGCCCAACGGCACCGAACTGATCCTTCCGGCGGCCGGGGAGGTCGCGTAACCGATGGTCAAGCCCTCCTTCTCCAACATCGTCGACGTCACCTTCGACGGGAAGCCCGTCCCGCCCTACTTCGCCCCGCTGCTGGTCGGCGGCTGGGTCGACCTGGGCGCCGGCGTGCCCGGCGCGTTCCGGGTGACGTTCCGCGACGCGCACGGCCTGGTGCTCGGCAAGCTCGGCATCACGTTCGGCACCGAGGTGGTGATCGCGCCCGTCGCGCACGGCAAGGGCGCCGGCGACCCGCTGCTGACCGGCGAGGTCACCGGCATGGAGACCGACTACGACGGCACCGGCACCTTCACCGTGATCCGTGGCTACGACCGCGGGCACCGCATGATGCGCCGCCGCCGCGTCGCCGCCTACCGCAACCAGACCGCGTCCGACATCGCCCGCACGCTCGCCGCGCAGGACGGCCTGACACTCGGCACCGTCCAGGGCACCCGGACGGTCTACGAGTTCATCAGCCAGGCCAACGTCACCGACTGGGACTTCCTGTCCCGGCTCGCCGACGAGAACGACCGGGTGATGTCCCTGGACGCCGAGGGCCGCTTCCAGTTCACCGGCCCCGACCCCGCGTCAGGCGCGCCGCCCACCAGCACCCCGGGCGAGAAGAGCCCGTACGTCCTCCAGGCCGGCACCGACGTGCTGCGCTGCCGGGCCGCGGTGACCGCCGCCGACCAGTTCGGGCGGGTCGAGGCCCGCGGCTGGGACGTCGTCGCGAAGAAGGAACTGACCGCGACCGCGCCGACCACCGCCCACCCCGGCATCGACATCGGCACCACCCCGCAGAAGGCCGCCTCCGCCTTCGGGACCGTCACCCTCGTCGAGACGGAGAAGCCCTACGACCGGCAGAACGAGGTGAAGTACGCCGCCGACTCGCTCGCCGACGACGTCACCTCCTCCTTCGCCGAGCTGGAGGTCGTCGTGCGCGGCAACCCCAAGCTGCGGCCCGGCGTGCCGGTCACCCTCACCGACGTCGGCGCGCCCTTCGAGGGCAAGTACACGGTGACGTCCGCCCGGCACGTGTTCGGCGACGGCAAGCACTACGAAACCTGGATCACCGTCAGCGGACGCCAGTGGCGCTCCCTGTTCGGGCTCACCTCCGGCGGCGGGGGCAGCGGCGCCGCTGCCGCGCCCCGGCTGCCCGGCGTCGCCAACGCGCTGGTCACCGACGTGCAGGACCCGCTGAAGCAGGGCCGCGTGAAGCTGAAGTTCCCGTGGCTGGACGACACCTACGTCTCCGACTGGACGCGGACCGTGCAGCTCGGCGGGAAGCGCGGCGGGAGCGTCTTCCCGCTCGACGTGGGCGACGAGGTGCTGGTGGCGTTCGACCGGGGCGCCCTGGACCACCCGTTCGTCGTCGGCGGGCTCTACAACGGCGTGGACAAGCCGTCCCCGGTGCGGGACGTGCCGCTGCACGACACCGTGAAGCGGCGGGCGGTCCGGCACACCCTGTCCGACCGCGACGCCAACCGCGTCGACCTGCTCAGCCAGACCAACGGCGCCCGCAAGCAGGGCGTCCGGATCGTCTCCGGCGACGACAAACTGGTCATCAACCTCGACCGCACCAAGACGGAGATCACCGTCGACAGCGAGGGCGCCGTCGTCATCAAGGGCGGCCGGTCCGTGTCCGTCGAAGCCGGAACCGACCTCACCCTCGACGGCAAGCGGTCGGTCACCATCAAGAGCGGCGGCCCCCTCACCCTCCAGGGGCGCGGCATGGTCACCCTCAGCTCCTCCGTCGGCGCGGTGAACGTGGACGCCAAGGGCGCCCTGTCGCTGAAGGCCGCGGGCCTCGCCAGCCTCGCCGCGATGGGCAGCGTGCAGATCAACGCGGCGGCGAGCGTGGGCATCCGCGCGGCCACCGTGCCGATCATGGGGCTGCTCACCGCCAACGGAAAGCCGGTGATCTGATGGCCGAGCAGTTCGTCGGCTCCGGCTGGGCGTTCCCGATGCGCATCGGACCCACCGGCGGCATCGCCCTGGTCAGCGGCGAGAAGGAGATCGAGGAGGCCATCCGGCTCGTCCTGGCCACCGCGCCGGGCGAGCGGCCGATGCGCCCCGAGTTCGGCTGCGCCATCCACGAACTGGTCTTCGCCCCGGTCAACGAGGCCACCGCCGGCCGCATCCAGCACGAGGTGTACACGAGCCTCGACCGCTGGGAGCCGCGCATCGAGGTCGAGGAGGTCCAGGTCACCGCCGGCCCCGGCGAGGGCGTGCTCCACATCGACGTCCGCTACTCGATCCGCGGCACCAACAACCCGCGCAGCCTCGTCTTCCCCTTCTACGTCATCCCCTCCCACGACGAGCCCGGCACGAGCGGCACGGCCGGTGCGGGCGAGTCCGGCCCCCACCCCGAAAGCGACCGCTGATGGCCCTTCCCTCCCCCAACCTCGACGACCGCCGCTTCCAGCAGTTCGTCGACGACGCCAAGCGCTACATCCAGCAGCGCGCCCCGGAGTGGACCGACCACAACGTCTCCGACCCGGGGATCACCCTGATCGAGGCGGTCGCCCACATGGCCGACCAAGTCGTGTACCGCCTCAACCGGGTGCCCGAGAAGAACCACCTGGCCTTCCTCGACCTGGTCGGCATCACCCGGTTCCCGCCCACCGCCGCCCGCACCGACGTCACCTTCTGGCTGTCCGCGCCGCAGGACGACCCGGTGGTGGTGCCCGAGGGCACCGAGACCGCCACCACCCGCACCGAGCGGGACGAGGCCGTCGTCTTCGCCACCGAACGCGACCTGGCCCTCGTGCCCTGCTCGCTGCGCAGGATCGCCGCGCAGCAGCAGGGTGAGCCGGTCGCCGACCGCACCGACGACCTCGCCGAGGGCAAGGACGTCCTCTGCTTCTCCGAGGCGCCCACACCCGGCGACTGCATGCTGTTCGGGCTGAGCGCCGCCGTCCCGCACTGCGCCGTCGCCCTGGAGCTGGACAGCCGCGTCGACGGCGTCGGCGTCGACCCGCGCCAGCCGCCGCTGGTGTGGGAGGCGTGGACGGAGGACGGCTGGGCCGAGTGCGAGGTCGAACGCGACGTCACCGGCGGCCTCAACCGGCCCGGCGAGGTCGTCCTGCACGTCCCCGGCGGACACGTGCTGTCCCGCAACGGCGGTCACGAGGGCGGCTGGCTGCGCTGCCGCGTCACCGAACCCCTCCCCGGCCAGCCCTTCTACACGACCTCCCCGTCCGTCCGGGCCGCCGAGGCGTACACCCTGGGCGGCACCACCTCGGCCGTGCACGCCGAGACCGTCCGCGACGAGGCGCTCGGCGAGTCCACCGGCCTGCCCGGACAGCGGCTGCGCCTCGCGCACGCGCCCGTCGTCGGCGACACCCCTCCTGTCCTGCTCCAGACCGCCGAGCACGGCGGCTGGACCGACTGGGAGGTCGTCCCCCACTTCGCCGGCTCCCGCCCGCACGACCGGCACGTCACCCTCGACGCCACCACCGGCGAGATCGCCTTCGGCCCGGCCGTCCGCGAACCCGACGGCACCCTGCGCCAGTACGGCGCCGTTCCCCCGAAGGGCGCCGTGATCCGCGCCCTGCGCTACCGCACCGGCGGCGGCAGGGCCGGCAACGTCGCCCGCGGCGCCGTCCGCGTCCTGCGCCGCTCCGTGCCGTACGTCGCCGAGGTCGTCAACCGGGAGGCCGCGCGTGGCGGCGTCGACGGCGAGACCGTCGAGGAGGCGAAGCGGCGCGCGCCCATCACGCTGCGCGCCCAGGAACGCGCCGTCACCCTGCGCGACTACGAGGAACTCGCCCGCCGTGCCGCCCCCGACACCGCCCGCATCACCTGCCTGGAGGGCGACGAGAGCGAACACGGCGCCTACGCGGTCCGGGTCCTCGTGGTCCCCCAGGCCGTGCCCGACCCGGGCGGGCGGCTCCGCTTCGAGCAGCTCGTCCCCGGCGACGCGCTGCTCTCCCGCATCACCCGCCACCTCGACGAACGCCGCCTGATCGGCACGCGGCTCGCCGTCGGCCCGCCGTACTACCAGGGCGTCACCGTCGTCGCGACCGTGCACGCCTTCCGCGGCGCCGACACCGACCGGGTCCGCCGCCAGGCGCACGACGCCCTCTACCGGCACCTCGACCCGCTCACCGGCGGCGCCGACGGCACCGGCTGGCCCTTCGGCCGTCCCGTCCAGGCGGGCGAGATCTTCGCCGTGCTCCAGCGCGTGCCCGGCGTCGAACTCGTCGACCAGGTGCTGCTGCACCCCGCCGACCCGATCACCGGCAAACGCGGCGAGGCCACCGACCGCATCGACCTGTCCGCCCCGTCCCTGGTGTTCTCCTTCGACCACCGGGTCCGCGTGATCGGGGACGGCGCATGAGGGGCTCCGTCGACGGGCTGGGCTCGTCGGCGCCGATCGGCGCGATGCTGCCCGCGATCTTCGCGGACGACGACCTGGCCCAGCGGTTCGTCGCCGGTCTCGACGAGGTCCTCGCACCGTTCCTGGTCGTCCTCGACAACCTCGACTCCTACTTCGACCCGGCGCTCGCCCCACTGGACTTCACCCGCTGGCTGGCCGACTGGGTGGGGGCGGAGACGGAGGGCATCGAGACGGAGGGGGCCGGGACCGACGGCGTCGGTCCGGGAGGCGCCTCCGGTGCCGGGCCTTACGTCGGCCCGGCGGGCGCTTCCGGTGCCGGCCCCGGCACGGGCCCGGCCCTCGCCGGGACCGACGGCGTCCGTCCCGGAGGCGTCCCGGGCGTCGGTCCGGCGGACGCGGGAACGGCCGGCGCCGGCCATGCGGGCGGCGGGGTCGGCGGCGTCGGACCTGGCGCCGATCCTGCGGGCGCCTCCGGTGCGGGCTCCGGCGTGGGTCCTGCCCTCGCCGAGAGCAACGGCGTCCGCCCCGGCGTCGGCCGGGCGGGCGTCGAAGCGGACGGCGTCGGGCCCGGCGGCGGTCCGGTGAGCGGCGGCGGTATCGCCTCCGGCACCGGACCGGTGAGCCGCGGGACGGCCGACGCCGGCCGCGCGGGCGCCCTCCCGGCGGAGCTGCGCCTGCGGGCCGCCGTCGCCGCCGCCGCCCGCCTGCACCGCGTGCGCGGCACCCGGCGCGGCCTGTCCGAGGCCGTACGCCTGGTCTTCGGCGTACCGCCCGAGATCCGGGAGAGCGGCGCCGCCGCCTGGCACGCCCGCCCGCTCGGCCCGGTCCCCGGCGACCGCCGGCCCCACCTGCACGTCACCCTCCGGCTGCCCGACCCGACGCCGGCCGACCACCACCGGCTGGACACCCTCGTCGCGGCCGCCCGCCCCGCCCACATGCCGTACACGGTCGAGGTCGTCGCCTCGGCCGTCGCCGAAAGGACCACCGACAGATGACCAGCCCGTCCTCCGGCCCGGGCGGCCGGACCGCCTCCCGCTGCGCCGACTGCGGCACCCCGGCGGAACCCGGCCAGTCCTTCTGCGACTCCTGCGGAGCGGTGCTGGGGTGGGCCGACGGGAGCGGCCGCGCGGGCCGCGCCGAACGGGCCCGTACGGAGCCCGCGGTCCCGGCCTCGGCGGCCGGAGCTTCCGGTGGTGCCGGGGGCGGCGGGGGCTACGGTGCCACCGGGTCGGCCGGCGCCTCCGGCACCACCGGGTCGGCCAGTGCGGCCGACGCTTCCGGTGGCTCCTCTGCCGCCGGGGCCCACGGTGACGCCCGGCCGGGCGGATCGGCGGGCGCTTCCGGTGCGGCCAGGGCCGGCACGGCCGGTGCTGCCGGTGGCTCCGCCGGCGCCGGGGGCCACGGTGACGCCGGAGCGGCCGGAGCGACCGGTGGCTCTGGTACCGCCGGGGCCTACGGTGACGCCCGGCCGGGCGGATCGGCGGGCGCTTCCGATGCCACCAGGGCCGGCACGGCCGGCACGGCCGGCGCTTCCGGTGGCTCGGCCCGCACCGGGGAGTACGGTGCCGCCGGGTCGGCCAGTGCGGCCGGAACTTCCAGTGGCTTCGCCACCGCCGGGGTCCACGGTTCGGCCGGGTCGGCCGGCGCCTCCGGTGACGCCGGGGCCGTCCCGGCCGGTGACGGCAGTGCGGCCGGCATGGACGGCACAGGCGGCCCGGCCGGGGCGGGCCGTACCGGCGGTGTGGCGTCTGCCGTCGCGAGTGATCGGGGCGGCCGGGACCGGGCCCCGACCGTCCTCCCCCCGGACGACCGGGACCAGCTCACCGACGCCGAGGACGACACCGAACCCCTGCCCGCCGTGCCGTCGGCGACCACCCAGCCGCCCCGCGACCGGCAGGGTGCCGACGCCGACGCGTCCGAACGCGAACGCGAACGCGCCCGCTCGCTCCTCGTCCCCGTCGCCGACAGCGAGCCGCGCGAGAGGCCCGAGGACCCCGACGTGGCCCCGGTGCTGCCCGGCCGCACGGCCGCCCGCCGCCCCGAGGTCCGCGCCGTGGGACCGCAGTTCGACGCGGAGGGCGGTGTCCCGTGTCCCTGGTGCTCCACCCCCAACCGCCCCGAACGGCACTTCTGCGCACGCTGCGCCATGTCGATGACGCGCGGCGAGGACGCCCCGCAGCGTCTCCCGTGGTGGCGCCGCATGTTCGCGGACCGCACCGCGGAGCCGGCGTGGGCGGGCGAACGGCCGCGTCTGCGGCGGGGGTTCGGCCGGGTGTGGAACTGGGTGGTCGGCGCCGTGGTGATCGGCCTCGTCGTCGCCCTGGTGATGAACCTGGGCACGATGATCCAGGCCACCCGCGACCACTTCGCCAAGCGCGCCCCGGTCGGCCCGTCCGCCGTGAAGGCGTCCCGGTCGTACACCGGGCACGGCGCGGGGCTCGCCTTCGACAAGCTGAACAACACCTGGTGGGGCCCCGGCATCGACCAGGCCGCCGAGGGCGAGTGGCTGGAGGTCACCTTCGACCAGCCGACCCGGCTGCTGGACCTGGTGATCACCCCCGGCACCTCGCCCCGCGCGGACCAGCTCTCGGAGTCGGCCCTTCCGCGCCGTATCGACGCGCAGATCACCCTCGCCGACGGCGAGAAGATCACCAGGACCCTCACCCTGGACCAGAGCGCGGGCGGCCAGCGCCGTGCGTTCCGGGTCGGCGAGGTGACGGCCGTGCGCTTCGTCCTGCGGTCGGCCTACGACGCGGGCCCGAAGAAGCAGGTGGCGATCGCCGAGATCGAGTTCTTCGGCCCGTCCCACAACAACTCCTGATCAGCCGCCCGGACCTGCCCCCCGGGGCGGGTCCGGGTACTCCCCTTAGGGGATGTCACAGCTCGGCAGCAATGCCCGTCCACGTGGCCGGGGCCCGGCACACGGCCGCCCGGGAACAGGTACGTTCGAGGACGTGGCTGGATTCAGGATCGGACGCGGACGGAACAACGACGGTGCGCCTCAGGGGCGCCCGCCCCACCCCCCGCACGGGCGGCAGACGCCGCAGGCGCCGTCGTACGGCTACCCGCAGGCACCGCAGCCGCCCGCCTACGGGCAGGGGGCGGGCGGCGGGAGCCCCTGGCCGCAGCCGCACGCCGGTCACGGCGGCCCGGGCGGCTACGGCGGGCGCGGGGGCCACGGCGGTCACGGCGAGCCCGAGTACTTCGGTGACGGCGGCTACCCCGCCGGACCCCAGGGCGTCCCGCACGACCCGTACGCGGCCAACAACCCCGGTCACACGCAGGCGTTCTCCATCGACGACCCGTACCACCAGGACGACGCCTACCAGCCGCCCGCCGGCCCCGTCGGCCCGCGGCTGCACTGGAAGGCCCTGCTGAAGGGCATCGTCCTGTCCCCGCAGCAGACGTTCCTGCAGATGCGCGACTACACGATGTGGGGCCCCGCCCTCGTCGTGACGTTCCTCTACGGCCTGCTCGCCGTCTTCGGCTTCGACGGCGCCCGCGAGGACGCCATCAACGCGACGCTGTCCAACGCGATCCCGATCGTGCTGACGACGTCCGTGGCGATGGTGATCAGCGCGTTCGTCCTCGGCATGGTCACCCACACGCTGGCCCGCCAGCTCGGCGGCAACGGCGCCTGGCAGCCCACGGTCGGCCTGTCCATGCTGATCATGTCCATCAGCGACGCCCCGCGCCTGGTCTTCGCCACGTTCGCGGGCGGCGACGCGATGTTCGTCCAGCTCCTCGGCTGGGTCACCTGGGTGGCGGGCGGCGCCCTGCTCACCCTGATGGTGAGCCGCTCCCACGACCTCCCCTGGCCGAAGGCCCTGGGCGCGTCGTCCATCCAGCTGATCGCGCTGCTGTCGATCGTGAAGCTCGGCACGTTCTGACGGACGCGCCGGCGTGAAGGGCTCCCCGCGGGGAGCCCTTCTTCTTGCTCCCTCACTCCCGTGGATCACTCCCGTGGATGGCGGCATTCCGGCGGCGGGTTACGGGTGTTGGCGATGACGGCGTCGAGCCGTTCCCGGGCCTCGGACAGCTCCGCGATCCGCTCGCTGATCCGCGTCCGCTCGTTCTCCAGGTGCTCCACGAGCCCCGGCGGGACCGAGCCGGAGTACACGCTCGGCAGCACCTCGCGCACAGAACGGCTGGCCAGCCCGGCGGCGAACAACTGCCGGATCAGGCCGACCCGGTCGACGGCGGAGGCGGGGTAGTGCCGCTGGCCTCCGGGGCCGCGCTCGGCGGGCAGCAGCCCCTGCTCCTCGTAGTAGCGGAGCGCCCGGACACTCACCCCGGCCCTCCGCGCCACCTCACCGATCCGCATACGGGCCCCTCCGATCGACGGCCGTCACCTGACGTGCGTACAACGTGCGACTTGCATCTGACGCCGACGTCAGGTCCTAGCGTCGCGGGTGTCGAAGTCATTCCGGCTTCTCCGGCCCAGGAGGCAGATCAGCATGCGCGCAGCCCGCTACCACGAGTACGGCGACACGACGGTGCTCACCGTCGAGGAGGCCCCCGACCCGGCACCGGGCCCCGGCGAGATACGGATCCGGGTCGCCGCGGCGAGCGTCAACCCGGTCGACTGGAAGGTGCGCAGCGGCGCGGTGCGGGACGTTCTCCCCGTGGACCTGCCGGCGATCCCCGGCCGTGACGCCGTGGGCCGGGTGGACAGGACCGGCGCCGGAGTGGAGGGCGTGGGCATCGGCGACCGCGTCTTCGGCCTGGGCGGGGTGACGGGCGCGACGGCGGAGCTGGCGGTGCTGTCGGCCTGGGCGCCGGCGCCCGCGGAGTGGAGCGACGCGGAGGCGGCCGGGGCCGCCCTGGGCGCCGTCACGGCGCTGAGCGGCCTGAAGGCGCTCGGCCCGCTCTCCGGACGTACGCTGCTGGTCGAGGGCGCCGCCGGAGGGGTCGGCGGCGCGGCGGTCGAGCTGGCGGTCGCCGCGGGGGCCACGGTGTTCGGGACGGCGGGCCCGCACAACCACGCGTTCCTCAGCGAGCTGGGGGCGGTCCCCACGACGTACGGCGAGGGCCTGGCGGAGCGCCTGGCGGTCGTGGCGCCGCAGGGGATCGACCTGGTGCTCGACACCGCCGCGTCGGGCTCGCTCGGGGAGCTCGTGAGGATCGCGGGGGACCCGTCCCGCGTGGTGACGGTCGCCGACCACCAGGGCGCGGGGCGCCTGGGCGTACGGGTGGCCGACGCGGTCAACGACTCGACGTGGCTCGCCGAGGCGGCCGCGCTCGGCGCGCAGGGCCGCTACACGCCGCGCGTGGAGCGGACGTACCCGCTGGAGGAGATCGCGAAGGCGCACGCCCACTCGGAGGGCGGGCACGTGCGCGGGAAGATCGTCGTGACGCTGTGACCGGGCCTGCTGTGACCGGGCCTAGAGGGCTTCCCGGTTCACGGCGGGGGCCTCACCGGAGGGCGTGATGGGCGGCTGGACGTTTTGGCTGACTTGCCTCGATGAGGGTAGTAGCCTAACCCTGCTCAGGAGGCAGGGGGAGGGCCGACCGTGGCGCGCAAAGTCGGGGTGTACACCCGCATTTCGCGGGACGACGAGGGCGAGTCGCTGGGGGTCGCGAGGCAGCAGCAGGACTGCGAACGCCTCGCCGATCTCCGATCGTGGCAGGTCGTGAAGAC
Organism: Streptomyces althioticus; assembly: GCA_014649355.1. GTDB lineage: Bacteria > Actinomycetota > Actinomycetes > Streptomycetales > Streptomycetaceae > Streptomyces > Streptomyces althioticus. Next base: position 400,189 of record BMSW01000001.1, on the reverse strand, counting down.
CTACGAGGACAACGACGTGTCGGCCTTCAAGCGCAATGTCGTGCGCGGCGAGTTCGAGTTGATGCTGAGGGATCTGCGCGCCGGCCTCCTCGACGCCATCGTGTCCTACGACCTGGACCGCCTCGCCAGACAGCCGCGGGACCTGGAACGTCTCATCGAGATCTTCGACGAGCGCCCCAGCCTGGAGTTCGCCACCGTCACCAACGACATCAACCTCGGATCGCCGGACGGCCGCACGATGGCCCGCATCATGGTGGCGTTCGCCAACAAGTCGTCGCACGATGCGTCACGCCGGATCAAACGCAAGCACCTCGAGCTGGCCCAACAGGGCAAGGACAGCGGCGGACCGGCGCCTTACGGCTGGAGGAAGGACGACCGCACGAAGGTCGATCCGGTAGCGGCCGAGGCCATCCGTGAGGCTCAGCGGGAGATTCTCGCCGGCGTGCGCATCGGAACCATCCGGACCCGGTGGCAGCAACAGGGCTTGGGCAACCCAAGAGCAGGTACCAAGCGCATGGCCCATCACCACGTCGAGCAGATCCTGACGAGCCCGAGGTTGGTCGGCTACCGCACATATCACGGTGAAATCCTGCTCGGCGAGGATGGCGAGCCGGTCAAGGGCAACTGGGAGCGGATCAACACCCTGGAAGAGTGGGAGGCCGTGTGCGCAGCAGTCGCCGAGCGGAAGCAGAAGCATCCCGGCAAGTCCCTCGCCCGTAAGTACCTGCTCTCGGGTATTGCCCGCTGTGGCCTGTGCAAGACCAAGATCCGAGGACAGAACAACAGCCGATGGGAACCAGGATCTAAGGCAACGAGGTACACGTACCAGTGCTCAGTGGTGAACGGCGGCTGCGGCAAGGTCAGCCGCACCGGGGAGCCCGTCGACAGGCTGATAGCTCAACTCGTGCTCGAAGAGCAGCGCACACGAGCAGCAGTCACCACCATCCCCGGTCATCAAAGGTGGTCCCGTGAGAACGAGTTGGAACAGGTCACCCACGACATCGCTCAGCTCGTTGAGGCCGAGCGATCGAAGCAGATCACGGTGGCCACGCTCCTGCAGCTCCTACCGGCCAAAGAACGACTTCGCGACGAACTGAAACTGGAGCGGGCCCGCTTCTACAAGGAACAGAAGCAGGCCGAGGCCAAAGGCGAAGCGGCGAATCTGACCGTTGAGGAGTTCTTCGCACTACCCATCGAGCGTCAGCAGGAGATCGTGTTGCACAGCCTCTCGGCCGTGATCATCAACCCGGCCGGACGGGGACACCGGAAGTTCGACCCCAGCCTGATCGAGCCGGTCTGGAGGTAACGGTCTGGCACGCCCCCGCAGCTACTACCGACCCGAACACGTGGAGGGGACGTAGACCCCTCAGGACCCGGCCGGCCGACACGCTTCGCGTGGGAGTACGACTTCAAGGTGCCCGACTCGGCGAGGGGCGGAGAAGGACAGCAGTGATTTTTACGCAGGATTGGGCCGACGCTCAGCGCGTATGGGACTACCACCAAATGGGCCATGCACCTCAACCGTGCTCGGTGGCCATCGGACTCGGCAGTCACGATCTGTGGGTGGCTGACACCGCCGTGGACCTGTACAAGCGTGGCCTGGCCCCCCTGCTCGTTGCCACCGGAACCACCAGTCCGACGACGCGGGAGCGCATGCCCTGCGGTGAAGCCGTCCACTACCGCGAGCGGGCCTTGAAGCTGGGGGTCCCCAGCGAGACGCGGCCCAGGGCGTCCAGGTCGTTCGTACAGTGGCGCGCCCCACTTGGACGCCGTCCCAACGGTGTGAGCGGCCTCCTGCTAGACCCAGGGGGCCGCTGCCGTTCCCAGCAGCGGTTGCGGCCGCAGGAACCAGTCTGACGCACCGCACTGACAGTAAGCGTCAAGGTCAAGGCGTGTGCCTCAAGGAGTCGAGCTTCGGCGTTTCACGTGGAACACGGAAGTCACTCGGGCGGTGCGAAACTTCCCCCGCTTCACCAGCTCGGCGACGTGAGCAGTCTGAGTGTGTAATCCCACGTCGACAGCGCCACTGTCCGCGTGTCCCGCAGCTCACTGCACGCATTGGTCACGCAGTCGAAGTCCATGAAGCTCGTGGCCACACCGTCAATCTCACCGTGCGAGTCCGCGTCCATCTCTCGGTACATCTTGCGGCAGCTGTCGATCTCAGGCGCCACGCCTTCCGAGGTCAGGGGCCTCTCACTACCAACGCAGAAGGGCCCCTCAGCAGTCGCCGAGGAGCCCGAGAAGCGCGCGCTTCATCACACGTCAGAGTGCTTCTGTGTTCGTCTTCGGCACCTCGCCCGAGGTGTGTACTGGAGGCAAGACGCTCCACGGGAAGTTGATCCACTCGTCGGTGCGCTTCCACACGTACTCGCACTTCACCAGCGACTGCGCCTTCTCGTAGATGACGGCGCTGCGCACCTCGGCGACGGCGTCGAGGCAGAAATCGCGGACCAGCTTGAGAGTCTTGCCGGTGTCGGCGACGTCGTCGGCGATCAGCACCTTCTTGTCGGTGAAGTCGATCGCGTTGGGGACGGGCGCGAGCATGACGGGCATCTCGAGGGTCGTGCCCACGCCCGTGTAGAACTCCACGTTGACCAGGTGGATGTTCTTGCAGTCGAGCGCGTAGGCGAGGCCGCCGGCGACGAAGACGCCGCCGCGGGCGATGCTGAGCACCACGTCCGGCCGGTAGCCGTCGTCGGCGATGGTCTGGGCGAGCTCGCGGACGGCGACGCCGAACTGCTCGTAGCTGAGGTTCTCGCGCATGCCGCTCACACCTGCGTCCGGTGGAAGTTGAGGTAGGACCGCGAGGCGGTGGGCCCGCGCTGCCCCTGGTAACGGGAGCCGTACCGCTCACTGCCGTACGGGTGCTCGGCCGGCGAGGTGAGCCGGAACATGCAGAGCTGTCCGATCTTCATACCGGGCCAGAGCTTGATGGGGAGCGTGGCGAGGTTGCTCAGCTCCAGGGTGACGTGCCCGGAGAAGCCGGGGTCGATGAAGCCGGCCGTGGAGTGCGTCACCAGGCCGAGCCGGCCCAGCGAGCTCTTGCCCTCCAGGCGGGAGGCGAGGTCGTCGGGCAGCGTGATGACCTCGTACGTGCTGGCCAGCACGAACTCGCCCGGGTGCAGGATGAACGGCTCGTCCCCCTCCGGCTCCACGAGCCGGGTGAGGTCCACCTGCTCGACCGAGGGGTCGATGTGCGGGTAGCGGTGGTTCTCGAACACCCGGAAGAAGCGGTCGAGACGTACGTCGATGCTGGACGGCTGCACCATGGATGCGTCGTAGGGATCGATCCGCACCCGCCCGGCGTCGATCTCGGCCCGGATGTCCTTGTCTGAGAGAAGCACGCCCCGAGAATACGCAAGGCGCGCGCGGCGACCGAAACCGGCCGCCCCGCGCGCCTGCGCCCTCTGTCTGCGGGTTTCCCTGCCGACCCTGCCCGGCTACCTCTTCTGCAAGGACACCGGCACGACGCTGCGAAGCCGCGCACAGCGCGGACACCGCAGCAGCCGGCCGGGGCCGAGGCGCTCGGCCTGCTGCATCGGGAACGAGGCGGCGGTGAACACGTGCCCATCGGCACAGCGGACGACGGTGCGCTCCATCAAGTCCAAGAGTCCCTTCCCCAAGAGCCGCGTCTGGCTTGCTGCCCTGACGACAAAAGCCACGTTACGGGATGAAAGGAACGGCGCTCCAGGCGGCACCCCGGTCGCGCACAACGCCCTCACGGTACGCCCCGCCGTGTGCCCGCCGCAGCCGCTTCCACACCCTGAAACACCGTCAGACCCCCGGGTCTTGGACACCGGGGGCCTGCGATGAGGTACAGTGAGCGAGCGTCCGGACCACTCCCGAGGGAGCGGATCTGGATCTTGCGCGGGTGTAGTTTAATGGTAGAACATCAGCTTCCCAAGCTGAGAGCGCGAGTTCGATTCTCGTCACCCGCTCCATACTAAACCCCCAGGTCAGTGACCCGGGGGTTCTTTGTTGCCCGGACGCCCACACGCCCCACGGGGGCATCGCATCATGGCGGGCGACCAGGGCAAGCCCCGCCGATAAGCAGCCCCCTCGCGGTACCGCTCGACCCGCACCCGACACTTGGGCGGTGACGATCAGTGGCGGCAGTGAGGCAATCGACCCCTGGGCACTCCTCCTGGAGACAGACTGGAGCGGCCTCGAACGGTGCTGCCCCCACGCGACCCCGGCGACCCCCGACATTCTGGCCGAGCTGCTGGATGACGACGAGGAGGTCCAGCGGACCGCGGTACACAACCTCTGGCAGGCCGTGACCCATCAGAACACCATCTATGGCGTCACCGCCCCGGCCGCTCGCTTCGTCATCGCCATCCTCGGGCACCCCCGGACGATGACCTCGGGCGTCTACCTTCATGAGGAGCGCCCCCGGCCCATGCGCGCGGCACTCCTGCAATGGCTGGGCGACCTCGCCTTCGACGCGACCTACGACGCAGACGGCCCGGGACGGCCTGATGACGTCGCCGCGGTGCGTGCGGTCCTCCCGCTGATCTACGAGGCGGCTCAGCCGTACCTCACCGATGCCGACCTTCCGGTCCGGGAAGCCGCGGTGCACGCGGCTGCGACGACGCTCGCCCTGCCCGAACTCGCCGTCCATGTACCGGAGGTCGTGCCGCTGGTACGCAGCACGCTGAGTGCCAGCGAGTACCGGGGGTACCGATTCCTCGCCCGGTGGTGCCTCGTGACCTGGGGTGTGGAACCCGGCCCCCTACCCGAGCCACGGGTCCCGGGTCCTGAAGACGGCTACTCCGACGACCCTCCGTTCTGAAACCGGCGATCGGTGACGCGACAGCGGCAGTCGCCGTCGGACCGGTCTACGGTCCGGAGGTTCCTTGTCGTTCGAGTGCCGGCCTGTCCGCCAGCCACGTGCGCCAGACATGCCGGGTGTTCGGTGTCTCGGGGTGGTCGAGGATCCGCAGCACGTAACTCGCGTGGAGCTGCGCCGCAGGGCTCTCAGAGCGCTGTGCTCTGCGGAGCCGGTCACGCAGGTCGTCTCCGTCCACCGCCCGGGCCACGCGGACGTACTCCCGGTCCTTGCACCGGTAGGGCCGTTGGACCGCCAGCTCGACCAGATCGACCAGTTTGGCCCGCAGAGCCTGGTCGTGCCGGGTGGCCGCCACATCACGGATCAGAACCCTCTTCGCCCCCCAGTCCTTGGCGTGCTCCGTCCACTCCTGTGGAAAACGCGCCTCCCACTCCAGGAAGAGCAGGGCCAGCGGCAGCCGAGGCCAGGTGCCGATCTCCCCGCGTGCGTAGTCGCTGCGGCTCCACAGAGCTCCGGGAAAGCAGCGTGCGGCGGCCGCCTGGTAGGCCCGCATCCTGATGCCGAACAGCAGCCTGGGGAACGGCCCTTCGTGCAACCGCTCGAACGCGACCTCGGTCTCACCGCGGGCCCGGGCGTGACGTGCGAGAGCGACAGCGCGCTCGGCGGGGTCCGGTGAGATGAGGCCCTGCGCCCACGCCAACTCCTCGACCCACGCCGTTTGCGTCATAGGGGAGATCGTCTCGTGAGGAGCTGTGCGGCGCGACAGAATTACGGCATGGCGCCCACTGACCTGTCCCGCCTGCCGTTGCCGCACGCCTGCCAAGAGGCTCTCCACGTACCGCGGGCACAGCGGATCGATGATCACGCCGTGCCCATAGCAGCGGCGTGGTGGAATGCCGAGATTGCCGCCGCAGATCTCCCCGGTGCGCCGGTCGCTGGTCGCGGCGTTCTCAGTCGCGGAGACCTGTTCGAGGACGCAGCAGACCTGCCTGGCCTGTCCGACGAAGAGCTCCTGCGGTCCATGTGGCGTGTCCTCGCCTGGGGCAGCGGCATGAAGCTTCGGCTCAATCGGAGGCGTATACGAGCCGTCGCGGACGGAACCGACCATGTCGTGAAGACACTGCGATGGGCTTGCGAGGCGGCAACCACCGACGCGGCGCAGGCATATGAAGTGCTGCACCCGAAAGGGCGCAACGTCATCCGTTACTTGGGTCCCGCGTTCTCGACCAAGCTCCTGTACTTCGCCGGCGCGGGCTCGGTCCGTCACCCCTGCGCGATCCTTGACTCCCGCGTAGTCACGACGCTCAAGGGAACCTGCGGGTGGGACTCGATCGGGTACGGCCGTTGGCCGACACACACCTATGGCAGGTACTGCTCGCTTCTGGACCGCTGGGCCGCCGAGGAGAGCGAGCGGCTCGGGCGGGATGTCGGCGTCGACGAGATCGAGCGCTGGCTGTTCGACGCGGCCGGCGGTCAGGCGCCTGCGTAGGCCGGCACCGTCGGCGGACTTGCGCTCGATCGGCCCTCCGCCATCAGGGCGAGGACCTCGCGTTCGCGTGGGGTGAGGCGTTGCAGGGGGTCTCGGCGGCGGTTGAGGAGGGGCGTACGGCCTCCGGGTCGACGACCGTCGCGCCCGCCGCGACCCGCGTGACCGCGTCGACGAACTCGCTCACCGCGCTGACGCGGTCCTTCAGCAGGTAGCCGACGCCCCTGTCGCTGCCCAGGTCGAGCAGCTGGGCGGCGTAGGACTGCTCGATGTACTGGCTGAGGACCAGGGACGGGCAGGCCCGGGTGTTCGCGGCGCAGGGCCACCGCCGCGCGCAGGCCGTCGTCCGTGTTGTCCGGCGGCATGCGGACGTCGGTGACCACGATGTCCGGGGCGTGCTCACGGACGGCGGTGGCCAAGGTGTCCGCGTCCCCCACGGCCGCCAGGACCTCGTGGCCGAAGCGGGTGAGGACGCCGGACAGCGCGACGGTGAGGAGGATCGGGGCGCCGATGAGCACCACGAGCGACACGACGCCCGCGACGAGCAGGACGAGGAGGGCCGAGACGGTCACGGCGCCGCATGCGACGCCCGTCGTGAGGTACGCGAGTGAGCGCCACGGCCAGCTGGAGCCGAGCACCTTCAACGGGTTCTGGCCCAGCGCCTGCCAGGCGGTCCGGTGTCGCATCCGTCGAACCTAGCGAGGCCGCGGGCGCGGGACAGTAGTGCGTGCACCACCTCCGGAACTCGTGTGCGTGCCCGTGTGCCGGAGGGGTGGTGCGGGGTGCACTGGGCGGCATGAAGCTGACCTCTGTCCTCGGCACCGTCACGGCCGCGATCGGCCTGGCGGGTGCGCTCTCCGTCGGTGTCGTACCGGCTGCCTCCGCCGCCCCGTCGTCGTCCGGGGCCGTGCTCGACGCGCGCTCCGTCGACCGGTTCGTCGAGGACTACGTGAAGCAGACCGGGCTGCCCGGGGCGGTGGTCGCGGTGACGAAGGGCGAGCGGGTCGTGCACACGGCCGGGTACGGGCACACCGCGTCCGGGCGGGACATGACCGAGCGGACGCGGCTGCCCGTCGCCTCGCTGTCGAAGGCGATGACCGCGCTGGCGGTGATGCAGCTCGTCGAGGCGGGTGAGGTGGAGCTGGACCGGCCCGTCGTCCGGTACCTGCCGGAGTTCGTCATGGCCGACGGGCGCCACCGGGAGATCACCGTCCGGCAGCTCCTGACGCAGACCTCCGGGATGGACGACTTCGCGTACCCGGATCTCACGCGGGCGCAGCCGCACACCCTGGAGGAGGCCGTCGCCGCGATGAGGGGAGCGCCGCTCTCCGCCGATCCCGGCAGCCGGTACCGCTATCACAACCCCAACTACTTCGTCGCCGCACGGCTGGTGGAGGTGGTGAGCGGCCGGCCGTTCGCCGAGTACCTGTCCGCGGAGGTGTTCCGGCCGCTGGGGATGACGGACACCGTGTCCGTCGACTCCACGGGCGAGATGCCCGACGGGGCGCGGGGGTACGTCCGTGCCTACGGCACCGTGGTCGCGCGCTCGCACCCGCGGTGGTTCACGGCGGGCGGCCACGGTGTCGTCACCACCGCCGACGACCTCGCGCGGTGGCTGATCGCCCAGAACGGCGGGGGCGTCTCCGCGGAGCGCCGCCGAGTCGCCACGGCCCGTACCGTCGCGCTGACGCACACCCCGCCGTCGGTGCCGGCGGACACCGAGTACGCGATCGGGTGGCTGCGGCACCGGGACGACTCCGGCACCGAGGTGATCCAGCACAACGGCCAGCTCCTCACCCACAACGCCACGGCCACGCTGCTGCCGGACAGCGGGGTCGGCATCGCGGTCGTCACCAACACGGGCATGCTCGCCGGGGACGACGCCGCGCAGATCACCTCGGGGCTCGTCGACCTCGCGCGGGGTGAGGAGCCGGAGGTGGAGAAGCCGTTCTCGATGACGGCGGACTGGGTGCTGGCCGCGCTGACGGTGGCGGCGGTGGGGCTCGGTGTGCGGGGTGTGCTGCGGGCGGGGGTGTGGGCGCGGCGCCGGGAGGGGCGTGCGTGGTGGTGGACGGTGCTGCGGCTGCTGCCGCTGACACTGCCTGTCCTGGCGTTCGCCCAACTCGGCTCGCTACTGGGCCTGCTGATGTTCCGGGCGGGGACGTTGGCACAGACGACGTACGCCTGGCCGGCGTTGGCGGTGTTCGCGGCGGGCGGGGCGCTGGCGGCGGGGGCGGTGGTCTTCGCGCGGGGGGTGGCGCTGGTGCGGTGGGGCCGAGGCCCGGGCCGGGAGCGCGTCGCCGTGCCAGACTGACCTCCAGCCGCCGAAGTGCGGCTACAGGGGGTGAGCCGTGGGGACGGCGTTCGCGACCGCGGTGCTGGCTGCAGGAGTCGCAGTGTTCACGCTGTGGCTGGCATGCGTGGTGCTGGGAATCCACGGCCTTCTGCTGGGCCGTATGCCAGGCCGGTGGCTGCAACGCAGTGTGCGGCGGCCGAGGGTGTGGGGAACCGGCGCGCTGCTGGCGGCGTTCAGCGGGTTCGACTACCCGACCGTCACGGTCATAGGCGTGGGTCTTGTCGCCCTCGGGCACGTCATGAAGCCGAGCCGCTGATCCGACCGGACGGTGGCGCGGGGGGCCGGCGCGCGGGTCGGGCCGGCCCCCCGGGAGCCTCGGCGGGGTCTCAGCCGTGGTACTTGATGTAGCCGTTGCCGTCCTTGTCGTGCGCCTTCTTGGTGTAGGCGTGGATGTCGGCCGGCTTGCCGCCCGGCTTGTAGAGGTAGATCGTGTCCTTGTCGTTGTTCCAGATGAAGTTGCAGTTCTGGCGGTACACGACGTTCTTGCCGTCCGAGTCGGTGCCCCGGCCCCCGCGCAGGTGGACGTAGTCGCCCGGCTCCAGGATGTGGTTCGACTTGAAGACGAAGGTGTTGCCGGCCTTGTCCCTGACCTTGTAGCCCTTCAGGTTCACCTTCGACTTCTTCGAGTAGTTCTTGATCGTCAGGTACTCGTTCTTCGTGTTCCCGCCGGAGCACTTGTTGGAGTCCCGCCCGGGGGCGTCGTACTGCACGCCCTTGATCTTGAGCGCCGAGGAGTACTCGGCCGCGTGCGCCGGTATCGCCGCGGTGAGGGCGAGCGCGGCCACGGCGGCGGTGGCGGCGGCAGCGGTCACGGTGCGCCGGATGATCATGAGGTTCCCCCCTCAGTGGTGCGAATGGAGCATCCGGAGCATACCTAAGGTGTTCATACGATGATGGTGATGTGAAGAGGATGTGACCGTCGGTCGACTGCCCCTTCTACACCTGCCGTTGCGTGGACGGCGCCGGCGGGGAGTCCGCCGGCGGGGACGGCGCGTGCGACAGTTCGCGCTCCAGGGCGTCAAGGGCTCGACGGGCCTCCTCGACGCGGAGGCGCAGGGAGTCACCCGCGGGCGGGGGTGCCGCCCGCGGGGTTTCGCGGTCCAGGTCCCGAGCCTCGTCCAGGGACGTGAGGACCACCCCGATGAGGACGTTGACCAGGACGAACGAGGCGAGCAGGACGTAGGACGCGTAGTACAGGAGGCTCCAGCGGGAGATGTCCAAGCCGGCGTGGACCGCGTCGCCCACGCCGTCCAGGGTCATCAGCAGGAACAGGGTGAGCACGGCGCGGCCGAGCGAGCCGTAGTGCTCGGGGTCCGCGCGGCCGAAGAAGACCCAGCCGACCATGGCGTAGACGTACAGCAGCAGCGCGCCGACGAGCAGGAAGCTGAGGGTGCCGGGGAGGCTGCGGACCACCGCGACCAGCACGACGCGCAGTTGGGGCAGGAAGCGGGCGGTGCGCAGGACGCGGGCCAGGCGGAGCAGGCGCAGGACCGTGCCGTTCTCGCGCAGGACGGGCAGGAAGGCGCAGAGGACGACCGCCAGGTCGAAGAGGTTCCAGGGGTCCTTGAGGAAGTCGCGGGGGCGGTCGGCGTGGGCGGCCAGACGCAGGAGGATCTCGGCGGTGAAGGCGGCGAGGCAGACGTGCTCGGCCGTCCGTAACCAGCGGTGCCAGTCGGCGGCCAGGCCGGAGTACGTCTCGACGCCCAGGAGTGCGGCGTTGGCGAGGATCAGCGTGACGACGGCGGCGGTGAACCAGTGCGCCTCCGTGACGGCGCGGGCCCGTGCGGCCAGGGCCGTACGGGCCGGGCGCGGCGCTTCTTGCTCGGACAGCTCAGGCAGCTCAGGCAGCTCAGGCAGCTCGGACAGCTCGGACAGCTCGGACATCGTGCGGGTGTTTCTCCTCGCATGTACGGCACCGCGTCCGGGTGCCGGCGATCGTGCGTCGGGGTGCTCGGGTCCACCGCACCGCCGTGGGGTGTCCGGCCAGGTCAGGGGTGGTATTCGGCCGTTTCCGGCACGGTCGGGAGGAAGACCGCCCCCGGTCCACGGGACGCGCCTATTCTTCTACACATTTGTAGAGACTCAGGTCCGGGTCCCGCCCGGGCCGCGCACCCCTGGAGACGACAATCATGGCCTCGATCGACCTGGACAAGGTGCTGGACAAGGCGTGGGCGGACAAGAGCCTGCCGGAAATCCTCGACGCCCCCGTCGCCGCACTGAAGGGGGTCTCCGACCGTGACGGCGAACTGCTTCAGGAGGCGTTCGGCGTGAAGACCGTCGCGGACTTGGCGAACCTGAAGTACGTCCGCTGGGCACAGGCCCTGGCGGCGCTGGAGGCGGCGAAGTAGGCGGCTCGACGAGAGGCCGCGGTGCCGTTCGTCCGGGGGTGGACGAACGGCACCGCTCGCCGTCAGAGCGGAAGGTCGTCCGGCAGCACCCGGAAGGCCTTGTGACGGCTCAACGGGCGTACGGCACGGAAGTCGCGGCGGTCGAGGGTGAGGACCGCGTCCGTGTCGTAGTCGGCGGCAAGGGCGACGTTCACCGCGTCGGCGAGGTCCAGGTCGAGCCCCTTGTAACGGAGCCGGACGGACTGGGCGGCGGCCAGGTGGTCCTCCGTGATCTCGGGCAGGACGACCCGGCCCCGGCCCATCCAGCGCCGCAGGTCGTCGACCGCACCGACGGCCACCTCACGTCCGAACTCCCGCGTGGCCACGTGATCGAGCTCCGCCAGCAGGAGCGGAGACATCACCAGGAGGCCCGCGGCCATGACGGCCTCGTTCGCCGCCTGATGCTCCGGATGCGTCGAGTCGAGGGCGGCGAGCAGACCCGACGTGTCGGCGACGAGGATGATCACGCGGCGGTTCCGGGATCCTCGTCGGACTCACGCCGGACGGCATCGGCGACCGTGTCGCGCACCTCCGCCCTCGACGGCGTGCGCCCTCGGCCCTTCACCGTGCGCGAGAACAGCGGCTCGTCCCAGACGCGGTTGGCCATGGCGGCCAGATGAATCCCCTGCCGGATGATCTCGGCCTCGCTTATGCCCCGGCGTTTGGCGGCCTCCTTGATGATCGCCAGGTCCTCGGGGTCGGCGTAGACGTTCGTGCGCTTCAGAGACATGTACCAAGGGTAGTCCATGTACCACCTTGGTGTATGTACTTAGCCGCCCCCCTAGCGGTCGCCCGGGGCCGGCAGAGGGGCCACCGGGCGGATCGCGGTGAACATGTCGAGCTCGGAACGGAACGCCGAGAGCAGCAGCAGCCATTCGTCGCAGCCCTGCCACGGGGAGAGGTCACCGCCGCCTCCGCGGACCACCCGGGAGCCGTCGCCCGTGCGGGGGCGTGCGTCCGAGGGCGCGTTCTCGAAGTGCGGGATCCACGCGTCGGCGCACACCTCGTTCGCGCAGCCCACCGCCGCCAGCCCGAAGGCGTTCTCGGACGCGGCCACGGGCGTCTCGTCGGCGAAGACGTCGAGGATGCCGTCCTCGTCCGGTATCGCGTCACCGCGGTGGGTGAGCGTCGTCGTGCCCGCGCGCGCCGCGTACTCCCACTCCGCCTCGCTCGGAAGCCGGAAGGGCAACACCGCGAGCACGGCGTCCAGGTCGTCGTCCCTCACACGGGCCACGGTCGCGTCGCACTCGGCGAACTCGTCCTCGTAGTCGGGCAGCCAGTGACGTATCTGCGCGACCGTCAGCGGGTGGCGGGCGATCAGGAAGGGCTCGACCCGTACCTCCCGCACCGGGCGCATGCTCGTGGCACGAGCGAGGAAGCCCTCGAGGGAATCGTCCGAGGCGTCGGCCTCGTCGATGGCGCGCAGCGCGTCCAGTTCCTCGTCCGACAGGCCCATGCGGAAGGCCCCGCCGGGCACCTCCCGGAACACCACTCCCGAGGGCACGTGCCGCCACGCCGGTCCGCCGGCCACCGTCTCTTTCGTCCACATGGCGCCGGACCGTAGCAACGGGGACTGACACACGGATTCGAGCCGGCGCTCAGTCGCCCTCGCCCCCGTGGAACTGACCCCCCGTCCTCACCTCCGCCGACGGCTCCGCCGACGGCTTCGCCGGGCAGGACGTCGTCGGGGACGTCATCGTCCAGGACGTGCCCGTCACCTGGAGGCGGGGGGTGCGGTCCGCCCCCGAGGGGTGGGGGAAGGGGGCGGCGGCGTAGCGGACCGTGCAGGTCAGTTGGAGGAGGGCGTCGCGGGACACCGGCGTGGGGGTGTCCGGGAGGGTCACCCTGATCGTGTGGCCGTCGGCCACCGTCACCGACGGCGCGCCCGACAGGCGCGGGAGGTCCGTCGTCGCCGACAACACCCTCTCCTTCTCGTTGGGACCCTCGAGGAGGAGTCGGACCACCGAGGTCAGGTCGGCCGCGTCCGTCGCCGGGCGCGGGTACGCCGTCAGTTCGCCGTCCGTCAGGAAGAAGAGGGGGACGGTGGCCGGCTCCGGCACATCCGTCGTCAGGGACGGCCCCGGCATGCCACTCGCCGGGGCACCCGCCTCGATGACGTCGGACGTCGGGACCCCGCACCCCGCCAGCACTGTGAGCCCCATGCACGCCAGGAAAAGCCGAGTCCCGCGTCTCACTCCGCGCCTCCCTCGTCGTCCCCGTCCAGCGGCAGCTCCACCGTGAAGACCGCCCCGCCACCCGGGCGGTTCGCCGCGTGGATGCGGCCGCCGTGGAGGCGGACGTTCTCCGCCGTGATGGCCAGGCCCAGGCCGCTGCTGTCCCCGTCCCCGCTGCCGTTCCCGCTCCTCGCCCGTGAGGTGCTCGCCTTGTAGAACCGCTCGAAGATGTGCGGCAGCGTGTCCGGGGCGATGCCCGGGCCGTTGTCGGTGACTTCGAGGACGGCGGCATCACCCCGCCTCCCCAGCGTCACCCGGACCGGCGGTTCGCCGTGGCGCAGGGCGTTGCCGACCAGGTTGGCGGTCACCACGTCGAGCCGGCGCGGGTCGACGCGGGCGCGCAGCTCGCCCGGGGCGGGCAGCAGCAGTTCGACCTCCTCCGGGCGCCAGCGGGAGGCGACCGTGCGCCGGACGGACTCGGCGAGGTCGATGTCGTCGCGGTTGAGCCGCGCCGCGCCCGCGTCGAAGCGGGAGATCTCCATCAGGTCCTCGACCAGCACGCTCAGCCGCTGCGTGCCCTCGCTGACGAGCCGCAGCGCCTCGCCCGTCTCACCCTCCACCCGCTGGTCCAGCACGTCGGTGACGGCCGTCATCGCCGCCAGCGGGGTGCGCAGTTCGTGGGAGACGTCCGCCACGAAACGACGGCCCCGCGCCTCCAAGCGCCGCAGTTCCGCCACCGTCCGCTCCAGTTCGGCGGCCGTCTCGTTGAACGAGCGGGAGAGGTCGGCCAGTTCGTCGGAGCCGGTCACCTCGAGCCGTACGTCGAGCCGGCCCGCGGCCATCTTGCGCGTCGCCCCGCGCAGGGCCCGTACGGGGCGCAGCACGCCGCTCGCGGCCAGCAGCGCCAGGACGACGGCGAGGCACAGCGCCACCAGGGTGGCCCGTTCGATGCCGCTGACCATCGCCTCGACGTACCCCTCCTCCGCGGTCTGCGGCACCTCCAGGTACATCACCACCCCGGAGAGGCGCGTCTCCCCGCTGTCGGCCGTCGTGTACGTCATCGGCATGCCGACGAGGAGACGGGGGCTGCCGTCGACGTTCACCCGCTGGAACACCGCCGCGCGCCGCGTCCGCACGGAGCGGAGCATCTCGGGGCTGGGCCGGGTGAACCGGGGTGTGGGGGCGTAGGCGCGGCGGTCGCCGTAGGTGGCCATGACCCGCCAGCCCGACAGCCGGTTGTCGTGGAGGATCTGGTTGACCGTCCACTGGAGGTCCGACGCGGCGGGAGCGTGCGGGACGGCGGGCGCGACGGCCTCGACGCTCGCGCGGAAGCGGTTGATGACGGAGTCCTGGCTCTGCTGGAGCACGCCCGTGCGCGCCTCGCGGAAGGCGAGGGCGCCGGTGCCGAGCGAGCTGGCCATGGCGACGAGCACGAAGGAGATCAGGAGGCGGGAGCGCAGGCCGCGCAGGGGGAGCGGGATGCGGGACACCACCGCGCGGAAGAGGCGGCGGGGGGCGGCGAGCGGCGCCGGGTCCGAAGTGTCCGCCCTGTTCGGGGTGTTGCCCAAGTCCGAGGTGTTCCCCGCGTCCGAGGTGTTCCCCGCGTCCGAGATGTCCCTCGGCTCCCAGGTGTTCCGCTGCTCCGCGGGCGGGTCGCCGTTCACGCGCGGCCGGTGCCGAAGCGGTAGCCGAAGCCGCGGACGGTCTGGACGTAGCGGGGGTCCTTGCCCTCGCCGAGCTTGTTGCGCAGGCGCTTCACGCAGGCGTCCACGAGACGTATGTCGCCGTGGTAGCCGTGCTCCCACACCGCTTCCAGCAGTTGCTGGCGGCTGAACACCTGTCCCGGTGACGCGGAGAGGGTGAGCAGCAGGCGCAGTTCGGAGGGGGCGAGGGTGACGGGCTCGCCCCGGTGGGTCACCTCCAGCCCGGCGCGGTCGACGACCAGGTCGCCGTGCGTCTCCGGACGGGGCCGCGCGCCGTCCGGCGGGGAGGCGTCGTGCCGGCGCAGGACGGCGCGTATGCGCGCGTCGAGCACCCGCGCCTGCACGGGCTTCACCACGTAGTCGTCCGCCCCCGTCTCCAGACCGAGGACGACATCGATGTCGTCGCCCCGGGCCGTGACCATGATGACCGGCACCTGGTCGCGCTCCCTGATCCGGCGGCACACGTCCAGGCCGGACATGCCGGGCAGCATCAGATCGAGGACGACGACGTCGGGACGGACGGCGCGGAGCTGCTCCAGCCCCTCCTCGCCCGTCTCCACCGCGACGACCTCGTGCCCCTGGTGCCTCAGGCCCAGACGCACGGCCTGCCGCACGATGGAGTCGTCCTCGACGATCAGGATCCGTGGCATTGCGGCAGTGTAAGCAGGGCGGGTGCACGGCGGACGCGGCCGCCCCGCCCCCCGGACCACCGGACGTCGTTACCCTTCCGTGACCTCGCGGGCTCAGGGCGATCAACTGGGACGACCAGATTGACCTGCCATGCGTTCGGTACGAGATTCGGTACGAGAGAGGCCATCCGCACCCCCCACCCGCAGAGGCGCGGAGGCCCGCCGCACCGGCGGACGACGGGCGTCCTCCCGCCGTCGCACACGCCCCCGCAGACGCGGGCGCGTGCTGCTGACCGTGCTGCTCGCGGTCGCGCTGCTGGGCGCGGCGGCGATGCTGCGGGCCGAACTGCGGGGCGGGGACCGCCCGCAGGAGGGTGCACCGGACGTACGGCCCTCGCGGACCACTCCGACACCCACCCCCACTCCCTCTCCCACCCGTACCGAGCCTTCCCCCTCCCCGAGCCGGACGACGATCGAGGTGCCGGAGCGGGGCAGCGGGACGTTCGTCACCGCCCGGGCCGGCGGGGAGACGGTGGGCGAGGGGTCCCGGCCGCTGCGGTACGTCGTGGAGGTGGAGGAAGGGCTGGACGTCTCGCCGTCCGACGCGGCCGAGGAGATCGCCGGGATCCTGGGCGCCCCGCGCGGCTGGGCCCACGACCCGGACAACGCGTTCCGGCTGGTGGGCGCGGGCGCCCCGCACGACCTCTCGATCAAGATCGCCACGCCCGCCACGGCGGACGCCCTGTGCTGGGAGGGCATCGGGCAGGACACCGGGGGCGAGTACAACTGCGAGGTGCCGGGCGGGGTGGTGGTGAACCTCCGGCGCTGGGCCGAGGGCTCCCCCACCTTCGACGGACCCATCCACGACTACCGCGCGCTGATCATCAACCACGAGATGGGCCACTTCCTCGGCCACTCCCACATGACCTGCGGCGGCGAGGGGCGGCTCGCGCCCGTGATGATGCAGCAGATCAAGGGCCTGAACGGCTGCGTGGCGAACGCCTGGCCGTACGACGAGGAGGGTGATCTCGTCACCGGACCCGCCGTCTGACCGGCCCCCGGCGCAGCCTGGCCGGCGGGGTCAGGCCCCCGGAATCAGATCGTCGGGGCGAGTTCCGCCGCTCCGAAGGAGACGTCGAAGCGGTCGCACCAGATGCTGACGCTGGTCCAGGCGGACAGGTCCACGTCCTCGGGGAGGGCGTAGTTCTGATCTCCCTTGTTGCCCTTCAGCGCCCCGAGGTCGACGTGCCGGCCGTCGTCGAAGACGTGCCAGCCGGCCCGCCCCTCCTTCACCGGCGCGTCGGTCAGCCACACGCGCAGGTCAGGGCCGTTGCTGGTGTCCAGCCCTTCCAGCCGCACCACTCGACTGCCGTCGGCCAGCCGCACGAGGCTCACCGTGCCGGTGGTCGCGTGCTCATGGCTGATCAGCTCACCGCTCGCCAGGGTCACCGGGCCGGCCGGGGGCGCGGCGGACGCCGAGCCGGACGGTGCCGCGCCCGGGGCCGTCGGCGCGGCCGGGGCGGTCGTCGCGGTCCCGGGCAGCGCCTCCCGCACCGTCTCGTCCTGCCACAGCTTCCACGGCTGGAACCAGTACAGCCCGAAGCCCGCCACGGCGGTCACCCCCGCCAGCAGTACGGCCGTCCACGGTCTGAACAGTCCGTCACGCACGCGTCCCATGTCGCCTCACCCTTCGCGCTCCTTCGGTTCCGTCAGTCAACAGGGGGACCGGGCGCGCCGGGCCGCACGAGCCATGACGAAATCCTTACGGCTCTCGCCGGGCCGATCTGAGTATCCGGACCGATGTGCACCGGGAGAGGACGGGAAAGGGTGGGCCCATGCGTCGACTACTGCTGCTCGCACCGGTGTTGCTGGCTTCGACCGCCTGCGGGCTGGTCAAGTCGGGCGACGAGAAGGCGACCGACGTCGCACGTGCGGAGGCCACGACCGTCGGAAAGCGCCTGGACAGCCAACGGCCGCGCACGGAAGACGAAGTGGGGTACGCGGCATCGGCCATGGACGGGGTGGAGGTGCTGCGGGTGACGGGCACCGGAACGCACGACGGCAAGGGTGTCGAGCTGATCATCCGCACCACGGGCTCGGCGCTCGAGTCGGGCCTCGACCCGCAGACGGTCACCGTGCGGCGGTGCTTCTCCCTACGGGTGTCACCGAGCGTGGAGTGGGGCGAGGAGGCCCGGGACGTCGACTGCCCCGACGGCCCGCCGCTCCGCTTCGCCCCGCCGCCGGAGCCACCGCAGGTGCCGGCCGAGGCGCTCATGGAGAAACTGCCACGCGTCCCCGAAGGGGGCCACGCGGACGAGGCCGAGGTGCGCCGCGTGCTCGCCTCACTGGACATGGACCCGGCGATCACGACACAGGTGAAGACGGAGGACGGCCGCGTCGGCATCCTGCTGTCCCCGCCGTCCGACCACCACTCCCCCACGGACTGCGTCCTCGCCGTCGTCGGCCCCGGCGGGACGGACGTCTGGATGCCACCCCGCATCCAACGCATGCCCGGCGAAGGCGGCTGCTCGGTGAACAACGCCCTGCACCCTCTGCCGCCGCCGCACTGACACACACGCCCGTGTGGGGCCGCCCCGGATGCGTACCGGGGCGGCCCCACACGGGCGTGGGACAAGCGGGTCAGTGCTTGAACGCGTCCTTCGTCTTCTCCTTGGCCTCGCGGGCGTCGCCCTTGCTCTTCGTGGCCTGGCCCTCCGCCTCCATGCGCTCGTTCCCGGCGGCGCGTCCCAGGGCCTCCTGGGCCTTGCCCTGCGCCTGCTCGGTCTTCGCCTTGGCCTTCTCACCGGCACTCACGGAACATGCCTCCTCGTAGCGTTCGGGCACTGTGTCGTGAGGCCACGGGTGCCCCCACTTCTCCTTCACAAACAAGGCGACATCGAGGTGTGCGACTGCGGGTCGAGGGCAAACGGAGCGGCAGGAGGTCGATAACTATGGTTCCCTTGCTGCTCGTTCTGCTTCTTGCCCTGATCCTGTTCGGCGCCGGCTTCGCCGTGAAGGTCCTGTGGTGGATCGCCATCGCGGTCCTCGTCATCTGGCTGCTCGGCTTCGTCATGCGCTCCACGAACGCGGGCGGTGGTCGCGGCCGCTGGTACCGATGGTGACGCGCCCCTCAGCGCCACCGCACCACCCCCCGGGCCCGGTCACCACGGTGACCGGGCCCCCGGTCCGTGCGAGCACCCCCGTTCTGTCCGCGAACGTCCCCGGATGTGTCCGTGATCCGTAACGGACGCATCCGGGGACGTCCGTGTCCCGTCCTGCCCAGTGGTTCCCGGAGAAGCCCGGGACGCGGGCGACGAGCGACAGCAGGAAAGCGGGGCGGGACATGGCGCGGCACGGCGGTGGACGGAGCTGGTACGGCAAGGTGGCCGGGGCGGCGCTCGGGGTGACGATGCTCGCCGTCGGCGCCTCGGTGTACACCGCCCAGGCCGACGTCGTGAACGGCACCCCGGAGGCCGGCGCGGCCGCGAAGCCCGCCGCCGTGAAGCGGGTCTCCCCCACGATCGCGCACGCCTCCGACGCCGGCCCCCGCGGCGTCAACATCACCATCGACGACGGCCCCGACCCGCGCTGGACGCCCCAGGTGCTGGAGCTGCTGCGCGAGGAGGGCGTGAAGGCCACCTTCTGCCTCACCGGCGTCCAGGCGCGGACCCACCCCGGCCTGGTCAAGGAGATCGTCGCGGACGGGCACGTGCTGTGCGACCACTCCGTCTCCCACGACACCGCCATGGACCGCAAGTCCGAGGCGTACCAGTCGAAGGAGATCCTCGACGCCGAGCGCATGATCACCGAGGCGTCCGGGGGCGTCCGCCCCCTCTACTACCGCGCGCCCGGTGGTGCGTTCACCCCGCACAGCCGCGCCGTCGCCGCCTCCCGCGGCATGCGCCCGCTGGGCTGGAACGTCGACACCAAGGACTTCGAGCAGCCGGGCGCGGACTCCATCGTCGAGACCGTGCAGCGGGAGCTGCCCAACGGCCCGACGATCCTCTTCCACGACGCCGGCGGCGACCGCGCGCAGACCGTCGAGGCGCTGCGCCGCGTGCTGCCCTGGCTGAAGGAGGAGGGCTACTCCTTCGGCTTCCCGGTGCGCTGAGCGTCCGCAACGATCGCGTTTCAGGGCAGACCCGCCTGTTCAGGATGGTGCGGCGCCAGGCAGACTCAAGGCCGTACACCCGTCGACGAAGGATGGCTCGTTCATGATCACGCTGACCAAGGAAGACGGCCCCGCGGACCTGGACGGGGTCACGCACCTCTCCATCGGCGTCTCCTGGGACCCGACCGCCGGATCCAGCGGCGGAGTGCTCGGCAAGCTGCGCCGCAAGACCGGTACGGACCTCGACCTGATCGCCATCGCGATGTCCGGCGGCGACCCGGTGCGCCTGGCCGGCCTGGACTCGCTCGACCCGATGGGCAACGGCTCCCTCCTGCACAGCGGCGACAACCAGACCGGTCACGGTGACGGGGACGACGAGACGGTGACCGTCGAGTTCTCCCGCCTGCCCGGCGCGATCACCTCGATCGTGTTCGTCGCGGCCGCCTACAAGAAGGGCAGCTCCTTCCAGAAGGCCCGCAACATCAGCTTCAAGGTCTACGACGCCACGGGCGGCAGCAGCCAGCAGGTCGCCGACATCTGGCCGAGCCTGCTCAGCCAGGACAACGGCTGCGCCGTCGCCAAGGCCGTGAAGGTCGGCAACAGCTGGAAGCTCGAGGTGATCAACGAGACCGGCAAGATCAAGCAGGGCGACGAGCACGCCCTGATGCGGTTCGCCGTCAGCAAGTAGGCACGCGGGGAGAGAGAAACGGGCGGCCACGACACCGGCTGGGGGGTGTCGTGGCCGCCCTCCCCCGTTCCCCCCGGTCAGGGAAGCGTGGCGTAGACGCGGCCTTCGGTGTCGCGGACGGTGATCCCTCCCAGGTCGTCGGTGTCGGCGACGGCGTACCAGACGCCCCACCCGGGGTTTCCGGGCAGCTCCAGCAGGCTTCCGCGCACCGGTCCGTCCTTCGACGCGACCTCGACCACGGACGCCGTCCCCTCCCCGCCGTAGTAGAGGCCCGACAGGTACGCCCTGGTGGGCGACGACTCGGACTGCATCGAGACGCCAGGACTGCCCCGGTCGATGTTGCCGTCCACCACGCTCCGGAACTGGTCGAGCTCCGGCATGTCCGGCGTCGTCCAGTGCTTGCCCTCCTCCGTCAGCCACAGCACGAACCCCGGCGCCGCCGTCACCCGCTCGCCCGGATCGACGATGCGCGGCGTCGGCGCGGACACGGTCGGTGAGGCGGACGGCGTGGGCGAGGCGGACACGACGGCGGCCGGGCGCGTGACCCGGCCGCCGTCGTCCGGGCCGTGCAGCGTGACGAAGGCGAGCGGCGCGAGCAGCACGGCGCAGCCCGCGCCCAGCACCGTCGTACGGCGCCTGCGGCGGATCATCCTGCCGCGGCGTTCCACGGCGGCCAGCGGCACCCGGGACGGGGTGACGTCGTACGCGGCGGCGGCCAGGGCCTCGCGCAGGCGTCCGGCCTCGGCGGGCTCGGCGTCCCGTTCCGCTGCGGGATCGGGGTGGTTCATGGGCGGGCTCCGGGAAGGGGGTGCGGGCGCTCGGCGGCGGCGAACGCGGGATGGGAGCGCAGGGCCTCGAGGCCGCGCCGCGCATGCGTCTTGACCGTGCCGGGCGAGCAGTTGAGCACCTCGGCGATGGCGGTCTCCGGCAGGTCCTCCCAGTAGCGCAGGACCAGCACCGTCCGCTGCCGGGTGGACAGCGAGGCGAGCGCCTCGGTGATCGCGGCACGCGACTCGACGGACTCCGCGTGACCTCGGTCGGACTGGTGCACCCGCTCCGGCAGGAACGGCATCAGCAGATGTGTGACCCGGCGTCTGCGGGTCCGGCTGATGTTGTTGTTGACCAGGGAGCGCCGGACGTAGAAGTCGACGTCGTCCGGCGGGACGCGTCCCCAGCGGGCGTACACCTTGGCGAGCGTGGTCTGCACGAGATCCTCGGCCTCGTGGAAGTCCCCGGTGAGCAGGAGGGCGGTCCGCACCAGACGGGCCCAGGCCGCACCCGCGTAGGCGGCGAAGTCGGGGTGTTCCGGCAAGGCGGCGGACGTCTCGTGCGGCACGGACAGATTCCTCTGCGTCGGGTATGGGGGAGTGGGCCGGGGCGGGGGACCGGCCGGTCCCCCGCCCGCGGGGTCAGCGCAGTGAGATCGAGGCGTAGACCTTGCCCTTGGTGGTGCGGACCGTCACCTCGGAGACGAAGTGCCGGGAGCCGTCGTTCGGTGCGGGCTCGGCGACGGCGTACCAGACGCCCCAGCCGGGACGGCCGGGCAGCTCGATGAGCTTGCCGTGGACGGTTCCGGCGGCCGTACGGAGCTCGACGGTGGACGCCGTGCCCTTGCCGCCGTAGTACAGGCCGGAGAGGTGGACGCGGTCCGGGGTGCCCTCGGACTGCACGGAGACGCCCGGGCTGCTCAGATCGACGTTGCCGTCGACGACGCTGCGGAACTGACCCTCGGGCATGTCCGGCGTGGTCCAGTGCTTGCCCTCGGGCGTCAGCCACAGCTCGAAGCCCGGCGCGCCGGTGACGCGCTCGCCCGGCTGGACGATGCGGGGGGTGGGGGCGTGCTTCGCCGCGGGGGCCGCGGCCGGGGCGGCCGCCGGCGCCGTCGCGGAGTGCGGTGCCCGGCCGGCCGTGTCGTGGGGCGCCGCGTACGACATCGTGGCCATGCCGGCCACGGCGGCCGTGACGGCCGCACCGGCCAGGTACTTCAGGGTCCGCTTCATGCGGCGACTCCTCGTGGAACACGGGCCCTCGCGGGCCCAGGCGGTCTGACGGACGGAGGGCGCCTCTCCATCCGTACAAACCCCCGCTCCCCGCCCGCCGGATGACACCCGCGGGGAAGTTTCTCCGCGCGGACTTCCCCGCGGGCGTCCGTGGGTGCGCCCGGCCCGCCCGCCACCGGGTGCCCGCCCCGCGCGGCGGGCGTATCGTCCCGGTATGGGCGCCCGGGGCGGCGGCACGGCCCGGCCGCGGCGGCCGCGCGGAGCGGATCACCCGGACGTCCACAGGGTCAGGGCCCGAGGGGTGCGCCGCCGGGCGCGCGCCGCCCCTTCCGTGCCGGGACGGAGTCAGCCGTGGAGGCGCTGGAGCGCACCGTCGTGCAGGGGATGCGCGACACCGGGGCCAACGTCGGCGGCCTGTACCTGCTGTCCGAGGAGGAGCGGACGCTGCGGCTGGTGGTGCTCAGCGGGGTTCCCTGGGACGTGGCCCTGCCGTGGACCCGGGTCGGGCTGGACCACCACTCCCCGGTGGCCGACGCGCTGCGCGACCGGCGTCTGGTGTGGCTCGGCGGGCCGGAGGAGGTGGCCCGCCACTACCCGCAGCTCGCCGTCGTCCTGCCGTACCCCTTCAGCCTGGCCGCGTCCGCCGTCACGGCCGGCGACACGGTGTGGGGCGGGCTGGTGCTCCAGTGGCCCGGATCGCACCCCAAGGAGCTGAGCCGGGCCGAGCGCGCCACCATCGACACCCTGAGCCGGCGGCTCGGCGAGCTGATGCGCGCCGCCCACCACGGCGGCCGCCTCCCGTCCGCCGACGGGACCACGCGTCTGACACCTCCGCCGGACGTTCTCACCGGCACGCCCCGGGAACCGGCCGACGCCTTCGCCGAACGCCTGCCCGGCGGATGCTGCTCCCTCAACGCCGACGGGCGGATCGTCTTCGTCACCGACACCGCCGCCCGGCTGCTCGGCACGGCGCGGTCCCGGCTGCTCGGACACCGCCCGTGGGAGGCGCTGCCGTGGCTCAACACCCCGGTCGCGCAGGACAACTACCGGGCCGCCGTGTACAGCCGCCGGCCCACGTCGTTCACCGTGCTCCATCCGCCCGGCCGCTGGCTGTCCTTCCGGCTGTACCCGGACGGCACGGGCATCAGCGTGCGCATCGCGCCCGCCGTCGCGCCGGGCGTCCCCGACCCCGGGCAGTCCCCGGCCCCCGCGCCCGTCGCCGCCGGGCGGGCCGCAGCGGTGTACCACCTGATGCATCTCGCGGCGACGCTGTCCGAGGCGGTCGGGGTGGCCGACGTGACGCAGCGGGTCGCCGACCTGGTGCTGCCCGCCGCCGGGGCGCAGGCCCTGGCCCTGATGACGGCCGAGGAGGGCCGGCTGCGGATCGTCGGGCACCGCGGCTGGACCGACGAGCTGATGCGCCGCCTCGACGGGGTGCCCCTGACAGCCGACGACCCCGCCGCACGGTGCCTCGCCCACGGCACACCCGCCTTCTACGCCGCCTTCTCCGAACTGCGCCGCGCCCACCCCTCCCTCATCCGCCTCGACGACATGGCCGCCTGGTGCTTCCTGCCGCTGCTCGCGTCGGGCGTCCCCGTCGGCACCCTCGTCCTCGCCTACGACCGGCCCCACACCTTCGCCCCCGCGGAACGCGCGCTGCTCACCTCCCTCGCCGGGCTCGTCGCCCAGGCCCTCGACCGGGCCCGCCTCTACGACGTCAACCAGAGCCTCGCCCACACCCTCCAGGCGGGACTGCTGCCGCACCGCCTGCCCCGGCTGGACGGCCTCGACGTCGCCGCCCGCTACCTCCCCGCCGGCCGCCACGCCGGGATCGGCGGCGACCTCTACGACCTGATCCGCCTCGACGACACCACCGCGGCGGCCGCCATCGGCGACGTCCAGGGGCACAGCGTGCGGGCGGCGGCCCTCATGGGGCAGGTGCGCACCGCCGTGCACGCCACGGCCGGCGCGCCGCCCGCCGAGGTGCTCGCCCGCACCAACCGCCTGCTCACCGACCTCGACCCGGGCCTGTTCACCAGTTGCCTCTACGTCCACCTGGACCTGGCCCGGCATCGCGCGCAACTGGCCTGCGCCGGGCACCCGCCGCCGGTGCTGCGCCGGCCCGACGGGCACACCGAGGTGCTGCGCGTCCCGCCGAACCTGCTGCTCGGCGTCGATGCCACCGCCGACTACACGTGCACCCACGTCGACCTGCCGCCCGGCTCCGTGCTGGTCCTCTACACCGACGGCCTCGTCGAGGTGCCCGGCACCGACCTGCTGGACTCCGTCGGCGCGCTCGCCGCGCGCCTGGCGGACGCCGGTGACCTGGACGCGGACGGTCTCGCCGACGTGCTCGTCGACGACGTACGGCGCAGCGCGCACCGCAGTGACGACGTGGCGGTGCTGGTGCTGCGGACGCTGTGACCCGTCCGGCCGAGTTGCCGCGTGCGGGTGATGCGAGAAGGTGAGAGAAGGCCGGAGGGGGATGGCCCGCGAAGGGAGTGCGCCGTGCCGGACGGTCCCGTCGACGACACCGCGGTGCTGGACGCGCTGTTCGCCGGCTCGCCCCAGGGTCTGTTCGTGCTCGACGCCGACCGCAAGGTCACCCGGTACAACCCGTCCGCGCGCGGGGTGCGCGCCCTTCCGTCCGAGGACGTCGTCGGCCACGACGTACGGGACTTCGCGCCCGACATGGAACCGGAACTCGGGCAGCTGATCGACGAGGTCGCCACGACCGGCGAGCCGGTGCGCGGGCGGCTGCTGCGGGGCCGTTCCCCGTCCGACCCCGACCGGACGCTCGCCGTGGAGGTGTCCCTGTTCCCGCTGCGCGACGGCCCCGGTCTGGTGGGCGTGGTGGAGGACGTGACCGAGCGGCAGGCCGCGGCGGACCGTCTCGCCGTGCTCAGCACGGTGCACCGGACCGTCGGCAACACGCTCGACGTGCGGGCCACGGCGGACGCCCTGGTCGACGCGCTGGTGCCGGACTTCACCGACGCGGCGTCCGTGGACCTGCTGGACGACGACCCCTCGGGGGCGGCACCCCCGCCCGGTCCCCTGCCGACGTCCGTGCCGCTGCGCCGGATCGCGTTCGCCGCCCCCGGCTCCGTCGAGCCGTCCCGGCGCACCGGCGACAGCCGCCCCTTCCCGTTCCCCACGCCCTACACCCAGGCTCTCAGCGACACGCACGCGCGGCTGGTGCAGGTCACCCCGGACGACCCGTGGCTGGCGACGGACCCGGACGGCTTCGCCGTCCTGCTCGGGCGGAAGGTCCACTCCATGATCGTCGCGCCGCTCACCGCGCGGGACACCGTGCTGGGGCTGCTGACGCTGTACCGCAGCCGGGTCGACGCCTTCGAGGACGCCGACCTGGACGTGGCCCGGCAGGCCGCCGCCACCGCGGCCGTGCACCTGGACAACGCGCGCAGCTACCGCCGTGAGCACGCGGTGGCGTCCACCCTCCAGCGGCGGCTCCAGCCGGGCGTGACCCCGCGGCTGTCGGCGGTGGAGACCGCGCACGTGTATCTGCCGGAGAGCGCGGGCGGGGCCTGGTTCGACGTCATCCCGCTGTCG
Organism: Streptomyces althioticus; assembly: GCA_014649355.1. Lineage (GTDB taxonomy): Bacteria > Actinomycetota > Actinomycetes > Streptomycetales > Streptomycetaceae > Streptomyces > Streptomyces althioticus. The sequence continues at coordinate 374,296 of BMSW01000001.1, read as the reverse complement.
GGGACCCGGGTGGCGCTGGTCGTCGGGGACGTCGCCGGTCACGGCATCGAGGCCGCGGCCACCATGGGACAGCTGCGGGTCGCACTGCGCACCCTCGCCCTGCAGGACCTGGAGACCGACGAGGTGCTGACCCACCTGGACGAGGTCGCCGGGCAGCTCACGGCCGTCGACTCCCGCGGGGCCCACCCCTACCTGGCGACCTGCGCGGTCACCGTCTACGACCCGGTCTCCCGGCAGTGCACCATGACGCGGGCCGGACACCCCGCCCCCGTCCTGGTCGACCCCGACGGCTCACCGATCCACGTGGACGTGCCGCTGGGCCCGCCGCTGGGCTCGGAGGGCGGCGCCGCGTACGTCCCGGCGGTCGCCCAGCTCCCGCCGGGCTGCCTCGTCGCGCACGTCACCAACGGGCTGCTGGGCGCCGAGGAGGACGGCGACGGCGACGCGGACGCCGTGCACCGCCTGGAACACGTGCTGGCCACCCCGTCGCGGCCGCTCCAGGAGCTGTGCGACACCGCCGTCTACCGCATGGCGCCCTCCCGCCACGACGACGCCGTCCTGCTGCTCGCCCGCACCGAGTGCCTGCCGCCCGACCGGATCGGCGACTGGACGCTGCCTGCGGACGCCTCCGTCGTCGGCACGGCCCGCCGGATCGTCGCCCAGCAGCTCGCCGCCTGGGACCTCGACGACTGCGCCTTCACCACCGAGATCATCGTCAGTGAACTCGTCACCAACGCGATCCTGCACGGCGAGGGCCCGGTCCGGCTGCGCCTCATCCACGACGAGGAACGCCTGCTCGCCGAGGTGACGGACGCGAGCAGCGCGGGCCCCCACCTCCGCCACGCCCGCGCCGGGGACGAGGGCGGACGCGGTCTGTACATCGTGATGCGTCTCAGCGCTCACTGGGGCGTACGCCACGGCCGCCAGGACAAGACCATCTGGTCCGAACAACGCCTGGGCGAGAAGACACCGGAGGACCTCCTCGCGGCGGTGGACGTGTTCGACACGGCGGGTATGTGAGGGGCGCGCCCCGAGTCACCTCGTCCGCGCGGTAGCGGGGCGCCGGGGGAGCGTGGTACGAGGAACCGTCCGGGCCGGGGCCCCTCACGCCGTGCCGCGTGGCGCGTACGGATGCGGTACCCGCGCAGGCCCTGCGGGTGCCACGCACTGTTCATCGGTGAGTGCGGGCCGTACACGGCCGGTCGCGCAGTTCCCCGCGCCCCTGAAGGGCGCGCCGCCCCCGCCGCCTGGGAGGTACCCCCAGGGCGGCACGGGTGGGCGCAGGCGGCACCCCGCAGCGCCGAGTTGCACAACGCGTCACGGCGCCCGACCCGTCAGGCAGGTGGGCAGCGGCAACACCCCCTCCCTCCGGGTCACTGGAGGCGGGCCGATGCCGGGCGCGACATGCACCGGGCGAGGGCGCCGCCCCGGTAGGGGCGCCCGCGTCAGCGCTTCTTCTCGCCGCGCAGGCGGCGTGCGCACCAGGTGATGAGCGCCGCGTTGACGAGTGCTCCCGCTGCCACGGCGAGGACGAAGGCGGGCCGGCCTCCCGGCAGGGCCAGGGCGGCGACGCTGACCGGGGCCGTGGCGAGGACCGGGACGACGCCCGCGAGGGACGCGTCCTCGTTCTCCCCCGCGCTCGCGGCGAACGCCCACACGGTGAGGGCGGCGCAGACGCCCAGGTAGCCGAGGGCGAAGGCGTCGCCGTAGAGGCGGCGGAGGAGTGGGCGGTCGGGGCGTCCGGGCATGGGGAACTCCTCACCTGCGGGGTGGCATGTCCCTGTTCCCCGGCCGGGATGCCCGCACACCTCAAGGCCCGCCCATTCGGCGGGCCTTGAGGATCCGTCAGGCGGCCGACTCCGGGGCCGGGGCCGGGGTCACGGGTGCCGTCGGGGCGGGGTGGGTGATCCGGCGGCGGCGGGTGGGGAGGCCCAGGGTCGGGTGGGCGACGCCCCAGGCCGCGCTCTTGCAGATCAGTTCCTTGTAGAGGGCCGCGACGCGGCCGGTCAGCACGGCGCTCTTCGCACGGTCGTCGGCGGTGACGTACTGGATGAGTCCGTCCTTGCGGCCGAGCGAGACGCACTGGTTGAAGTACCGCAGCGGCACGTGCGGCAGCTTGCCGCCGGTGAGGCGGGCCGCGATCGCGTCGGCGGCCTGCCACGCGGTGGGCGTGCCGGTGGCGCACGACATCCGCAGCGGCTTGTCGCCGGGCCCCTGCACCAGCGCCGCGTCGCCGACGGCGTACACGTCCGGGTGCGAGAGCGAGCGCATGGTGTCGTCGACCACGATCTGCCCGGTGTCACCGACCTTCAGGGTCGTGGCGCGGGCGATCGGGTGGACGGCGAAGCCGGCGGTCCACACGGTGAGCGCGGACGGCAGGACCGTCCCGTCGGCGGTGACCACGCGGCCGTCGTCCACGGCCGTGACCTCGGCGTTCTCGCGCGCGGTGATGCCGAGCCGGTCGAACACCGCCCGCAGGTGGCCCTGCCCCTTGGGCGACAGCCAGTCGCCGAGGCCGGTGCGGGCGGCGAGGGTGACCTCCAGGTCGGGACGCGACTCGGCGATCTCGGTGGCCGCCTCGAGACCGGTGAGGCCGCCGCCCACCACGACCACGGGCTGCCCGGCGGTCAGCCCCGCCAGGCGCTCGCGCACCCGCAGCGCGCCGGGCCGCCCGGCGATCTCGTGGGCGTGCTCGGCGGCGCCGGGGACGCCGTGGTCGTCCCAGCGGCTGCCGAGGGCGTAGACGAGCGTGTCGTACGCCAGCTCCTCGGCGCCACGGTCGCCGGTGACGGCGACGACCTTGCGGTCGACGTCGACGGCGGTGACCCGGGCGACCAGCAGGTCGACACCGGTCCCGGCGAGCACGTCGGCCAGCGGCCGGTGCGTGAGCTCACGTCCGGTGGCCAGCTCGTGGTTGCGGACCCGCTCGACGAAGTCCGGCTCGGCGTTGACGAGGGTGAGGGAGACGTCGTCGCGGTGCAGCCGCCTGGCCAGGCGTCCGGCGGCGGAGGCTCCGGCGTATCCGGCTCCGAGGACGATGATGCGGTGCTGCATGGCAGGCTCCTGTCGTCGACTGGTTCGCCCCTTGAACCGGGCAGCCCGCCGATCCCTGACACCTTCGCCATGTGACTTGCTTCACATCACGGCAGCGCGTCAGTAGACGTCCCTCACCAGCGGCTCCCCGTGGTCGACGGCGGCCCACCGCTCCGTCACGCGCTCCAGCTTGTCGGGGTTGACCTGGCTGCGGACCGCCGCGATGCCGTCCTCGGTGACCTCCAGGCACATCACGCCGATCACCCGCCCGTCGACGACCGCGACGACGGCCGGATCGCCGTTCGCGGTCGTCGCGTACAGCTCCGGCGACCCGCCCGCCACGGCCCGCTTCCCGGCGCCCGGTGTGAACAGGCCCCGCAGGAACGTGGCCACCGCCTTGACGCCCTCGAACGCCTTCGCGCGCGCCGGCACCTTCCCGCCGCCGTCGCCGACCGCGACGGCGTCCCGGGTGAGCAGCGCGACCAGCGGCTCGGTCCGTCCGCTGGTGGCGGCCGCGAGGAACTCCTCCACGACCCGCCGCGCCTCGGCCGCGTCGATCTCCCGCCGCGCCCTGCCCTGCGCCACGTGCTTCCTCGCCCGGTGCAGGATCTGCTGACTGGCGGCCTCACTGACGTCGAGGATCTCGGCGATCTCCTTGTGCGCGTAGCCGAACGCCTCCCGCAGCACGTACACCGCGCGCTCGTCCGGGGACAGCCGCTCCAGCAGCACGAGCATCGCGTACGACACCGACTCCCGCTGCTCGGCGGTGTCGGCGGGCCCCAGCATGGGATCCCCGGCGACCAGCGGCTCGGGCAGCCACTGGCCCACGTACGTCTCGCGCCGGGCGCGCGCCGAGGTGAGCTGGTTGAGGCAGATGTTGGTGAGCACCTTCGTCAGCCACGCCTCGGGCACCTCGATCCGCCCGGCGTCCGCGCCCTGCCAGCGCAGATACGTCTCCTGCACGGCGTCCTCGGCCTCGCTCGCGGAGCCGAGCAGCCGGTAGGCGATGGCCTCGAGACGGGGCCTGGCGGCCAGGAACCGGTTCACGTCGCTCGTGGGCGCAGACATGCCGCGATCCTAGGCACGCCCCCGGCGCCCGCGCCCGCCTTTACGCCCGGCCGCCACGCCCACGGTCGCACCCGCCGCCACGCCCCGCGGTCACACCCACCGCCACACCCCCGCGGTCACCCCTTCTCCGCGAGGGTGTGGGCGACCAGGGCGTTGGCGTGCCCGTGACCCAGGCCGTGCTCGGTCTTGAGCCAGGCGACCAGTTCCATGTGCCGGGTCAGCGGCGAGGAGCGGATGAGCCCCTTCCACTCGGCCACGGGGCGGCCGTACTTCTTCTCGATCGACGGGAAATAGCTGGCGGGGCCCTTCACCTGTGCGCTCATGACGACCGGTCCTTCCTCCGCTCGCGGACACCTACAGTCATGAAGACCGGGGCAAGGACCCGAACTCATCGGCGGCCGGACGTGACCCGCGTCACTCTCAGCCGGTGAGCCCGATCTCCGCGCAGTCGTCCGCGTGCGCCGGGGTGCAGATCTCCTTGACGGTGTAGACGCCGTCCGCGATCACCGTGTCCTCGATGTTCTCCCGGGTGAGGGCGACCACCGGCACCAGCATCGCCGGGATGTCCTTCCGCGACCGGCTGTCGATGACGTCCTGCGCGAGCGCGTCGAACTGGATCGCCCGGTCCTGCACCTTCGCCACCGCCATGTCCGCGGCCCCGGTCGCCTCCAGCAGGAAGGACTTGTACACCGTCATGTACTGGGTGCCGGAGACGACCCGGCGCACCGCCTCCAGGTCCGCGTCCTGCCCGGTCACCGGCGGCAGTTCGCCGACCCCCGCCTGCTGGAGCTCCTCGATGACGGCGCCGGCCATGCCGTCGTTCGCCGAGTAGACGGCGGCGACGTTCCCGGCGCCGACCTTCTTGAGAGCCTTGCGCATGTTCTCCGCAGCGACCTCGGGCAGCCACTTCCTGGTGTCGTACGACGCGGCGATGTCCACCGCGCCGTCCAGCTCGCCCAGCGCACCCTTCTTGAACAGCGCGGTGTTCGGGTCGGCTGGCTCGCCGTTCATCATGACGACTTTCTTGTTCTGGGCCTTCTCCCCGAGCGCGTTGACCAGGGCGCGGCCCTGCACCTGGCCGACGAGTTCGTTGTCGTGGGAGACGTACGCGTCGATCGGGCCCTCGGCGAGCCGGTCGTAGGCGATGACGGGTATGCCCGCCCGCTTGGCGAGGCGCACGTCGGGCGCGACGGCGGACGCGTCCACCGCGTCCACGAGGATGACGTCGACCTTCCGGCCGATCATCTGCCGGAACTGCTCGCTCTGCTTCTCCTTGCTGCCGTCGGCGTTGGCGTAGACGACCTCGCCCTGCTTGTTGGTCTGCGAGGCGATGCGCTCCTTGATGAGCGGGTAGTCGAACTGCTCGAACCGCGCGGTGTCCCGGTCGGGCAGGAGCAGGCCCACGGTGATGTCGTAGTCGGCGCGCGCGTCCGCGCTGTCATCGTTGTCACTCGATCCGAGCGCACCGCAGGCGGTGAGGGAGAGGGCCGTGAGGGAGGCGGTGAGCAGCAGGGCGCAACGGCGTGCGGCGGCAGCGGTGGTACGGGGCTTCAAGGTGGGGATGCCTTCCGGGCGGGGCGTGCGGCATGGGGGTGGAGCTGGACGGCCGACGCGGCACGCGGTACGGCGTCGGGGCCGACGTCCGGCCGGGCCCAGAACGTTGCTCAGCAGTGTGTCCGTTGTGCGGTGGTGCGGCACGCGTGCTCACGACCTTCACCCGGGGCACGCCGAGAATGTGCGCAGGAGCGGCACACGGGCTGCACACAGGGGGCCGTGGGCCTGGCTAGCGTGACTGGTCCCTGCCCGGACCGGGCCGGCCGCGCCTGCGTGGACGCCCGGTACGAGACCTCAGGAAGACAGCGGATGGACTACTGCTCCACGTGTCGTCGGCACCTGAACGGCGCCCTGGTCTGCCCGGGTTGCGGCGCCTACGCCCCCGACATCGCCCCCGGCGGCACGGTGGGCGGCCACCGCGTGCCCGGACGAGCGGCGACGGGATCGGCGCCCCGCGCCGCCGAAGCACCCGCGGAGGGCGGCTGGTTCACCGCTCCCGCCCGCTCCACGCAGCCCCCGCGCCCCGACGCCGGCCCCCGGCCCCTCCTCTCCACGGGACCCAACGATCCCGCACGGCCGGCCGCTTCGGCGCGACCCTCCGACGCCGGACGCCCCCTCGACGGCGCACGGTCCGCCGACACCACATGGCCCGCCGGCGCCGGCCGGCCCGCCGACCCCATGCGGCCGCACGGCGGCCCGGAGTCCATCGACTCCACACGGCCCGACGAGCCCGCGTGGCCGAGCAACGGCCCAGGGCCTACCGACTCCACGAGATTCGTCGGAGCCGCGAGGCACCATGACGGCGCGCGGTCCTCCGACACCGCGCGGCCCAACCGGCCCGCGCGGCCGGGTGCTTCCGCACGGTCCACCGACATGACCCGACCCGCCTCCTCCGCACGCGCCTCCGACACGACATGGCCGGTCGGCGCCGGAGGACCCGCAGGAACGGGGCGGCCCAACGGCGGCCCGCGGCCGAGCGGTTCCGCACGTCCCACCGGCAGCACGGGTTTCCTCGACTCCACGCGGCCCAGCGCGCCCGGAGATGAGCCCTCCGGGCCGGGCGGGTCCGCGCGGGCCACCGGCGCCACGCGGCCCAACGACCTCGCACGCCCCGCCGGTTCCGCAGGCGCCGCGCGCACCCTCGGTGGTGCTCTGGCGGGCGACGCCCCGCGCGTCGGCGGCGTCGGCCGGCCGGGTGGGGAGGCCGCTCCACCCGCCGACGGCACACGTTCCGTCGTCCCCGCCCGCCGTACCGAGGCCGCGGTGTTCGCCGCCCCGGCTCGGTCCGCCGGGGCCGCGTCGTACGAGGAAACCGCGCGGCCCGCCGGTACGGCGTCGCCCGAGGAGACCGGCGGCCCCGCCGCCGACCTTCCGCATGCCCTGCCGGCAGGCCCCGCCACCGGACGTGCCGCGCGGCGGCGGCAGTTGGCGCGCTGGAGGAAGACGCAGCGGCGCGCCCTGGTCGCCACGGCCGTGGCGCTCGTCGGCGGCGGCATCACCCTCGCCTCGACGGACCGGGGCGGCGGCGACCGTACGCAGGCCGCCACCGCTCCCGACCTGCACGGCATGGGCGGCGCCGGCGGCACCACGGACGAGGCGGCCGACGCCCCGTCCGTCTCCCCGGACCGTACGACCGCCCCGCCGCGGGCCGAGGACCGCCGCAGCACGGCGCGTCCCGAGGTCGCGCCCACCACCACCGCGCCCCCGTCCGGCACCCACACCGACGGCGCCGCCGCCACCGAGGTGCCCGCCGGGGGACGTTCGGACGCGTCCGAGTCGGTGTCCCGTTCCGGCGACCGCTCCGAGGCGAGCCGGGGCACCGGCGGCAAAGCCCCCGGCTCCGGCGGCTCGACGGCCCCCACGCGCCCCTCCACGCCCCCGCCCTCCGCCGACGACGGCAGCGGCGACACGGGCGGCGACGGCGGGTCGGACCAGGGCGACGGCTCGTCCGCCCAGCCGACGCCCAGCACCCCGCCGCCCGCCGACGAGCCGCGTGAGCCCCGCCTCTGCCTGCTGGTGATCTGCCTCGGCTGACCGCGCGGCCCCGACCGGCGGTCCGGACGGGGGCTGCGGGACAATCGCGACATGAGCGTCGTCAAGATCAACGTACTCACGGTTCCCGAGGACCAGCGCGAGACCCTGGAGAAGCGGTTCGCCGCGCGGGCCGGGGCGGTGGAGAGCTCGGACGGCTTCGAGTGGTTCGAGCTGCTCCGCCCGGTCGAGGGCACCGACACCTACCTCGTCTACACCCGCTGGCGCAGCGAGGAGGACTTCGAGCGCTGGAGGGACGGCCGCGGGCAGGCCGCCCACGCCGGCCCGCAGGGCGACAAGCCGCGCCCGGCGGCCACCGACGCCACCCTGTGGTCCTTCGAGGTGGTCCAGCAGGCGGCGCCCCGCCAGGACTGACCGGGGGGCGTCACCCCAGCACGTCCAGCACCCGCCGCGTCGCCTCCGCCACCAGTTCGTCCTGGCCGGACGCGGCGCGGTCGGGGCGGTCCGTCAGCACCGACAGCACCAGCGGTGAGCGGCCGCCGCCGGGCCACAGCACGGCCACGTCGTTGGCGCGGCCCCATTCGGCGGTGCCGGTCTTGTCGCCGACCTTCCAGCCGCGCGGCACGCCCGCCCGGATGCGGTCGTCGCCGGTGGTGTTGCGCACCAGCCAGTCGGTGAGCAGGGCGCGCCCGGCGGCGGGCAGGGCGTCGCCGTGCACGAGGGCGCGGTAGTCGGCGGCGATCGCGCGGGGCGTGGTGGTGTCGCGCGGGTCGCCGGGCGGGTTGCTGTTCAGCTCGGGCTCGGTGTGGTCCAGCCGGGTCACCCGGTCGCCGAGCCGGCGCGCGTACGCGGTGAGGCCGCGCGGGCCGCCGATGTCCCGCAGCAGCAGGTTGCCGGCCGTGTTGTCGCTGTACCGGACGGCCGCGTCGCACAGCTCGCGCAGGGTCATGCCCTGCCCGGTGTGCTTCTCGGTGACGGGCGAGTACGGCACCAGGTCGGCCGCGCCGTAGGAGATCCGTTCGTCCAGGCGGGCGCCGGGGCGCCGGTCCACGACCGCGGCGGCGGCCAGGGTCTTGAAGGTGGAGCAGAGGGCGAAGCGCTCGTCGGCGCGGTGGACGACAGTGGCTCCGGTACCGGTGTCGACGGCGAAGACGCCGAGCCGGGCGCCGTACTCGCGTTCCAGCGCGGCGAGGTTCCGGGGGCTGACCGGGGACGGTGTGCCGCGGCCGGGGGTCGCGGAGGAGCCGGCGGCCGGGGTGCGGTCGGGGGCGTCGGTGGCGCAGCCGGCCACGGGGACGAGGGCGGCGGTCAGCAGCAGCGAGCGGCGGGAGAGGCGTGCGGTCATGACGGTACGTCCTTCGGAGGCGGGGGTCAGGAGCTGGGGGCGGCGGACAGCAGGGCGTGCAGCACGGGTCCGGCGGAGCCGCCGCCGGTGACGCCCTCCTCGACGACGCAGGCCACGGCGACGCCGTCGCGGTGGGCGACCATCCAGCCGTTGTTCTCCTGCTCGTCGGAGACCTCGGCGGTGCCGGTCTTCCCGCCGACCTCCCCGGACAGCGGGGCCAGGGCGCGCGCGGTGCCCTCGGTGACCGTGGCGCGCAGCAGTGTGCGGAGCTGGCCGACGACGCGGGGCGGCAGCGGCTCGGTCCTGGTGGTGTCCTCGGTGCCGGCGACGAGGACGGGCTGGTGGAAGCGGCCGGAGACGGCCGTCGCGGTGACCGACGCCATGATCAGCGGGTTGGCCTGCACGCGGCCCTGGCCGATCATCGACGCGGCCTTCTCCGTCGCGTCGCGCGGCTCGGGCACGGACCCGTCGTACGAGGGGACGCCCACGTGCCAGGTCTGGCCGACGCCGAAGTACCGTCCCGCGACCTCCCCGAGCTCGCCGTCGCCGAGCCGGCCGCGCAGGCCGATGAAGGCGGTGTTGCAGGACTCGGTGAACGCCTTGCGGAAGGTGGCGCCCGGGTGGGCGGAGGTCTCGACGTTCTGGAACCGCTTGCCGACGGTGAGGTAGCGAGGGCAGTCCACGACGTCGTCCGGGTCGACCGCGCCCTTCAGCAGCAGGGCGCTGCTGGTGACGATCTTCCAGGTGGAGCCGGGGGCGTAGGTGCCGGAGACGGCGCGGTTGAAGCCGTCGGCCGGGGAGTTGGCCACGGCGAGGATCTGTCCGTCGTCCACGCGCAGGGCGACCAGCGCCGCGTTCTTCCCGCCGGCCTTCTTCAGGGCCTGCTCGGCGGCGGACTGCCAGCGGGCGTCGAGGGTGGTGCGTACGGGTCTCCCGTCCTCGGGCGTCTTCGGGCCGAACGCCGCCTCGGTGCGGCGGGCCTCCCCGGTGACGCGGTCGACGAGCAGCACCGCCCCGCGCGGGCCTCCGCCGGGAGTGGAGCGGGCGAGCTGGTCGAGGACCGGGCCGAGGGAGGGGTGGGTGGCCGCCGACAGGGTGCGGCCGGCGCGGTCGTCCGCGCGGACCGGCTCGGCCTCCTCCCGCTCCAGGCGGAACTTCTCCGTGCCGCTGAGCCGCGGATGCACCAGCGACAGCCGCCAGTCCACCTTCCACTCGCCGCCCCGCTTGCGCAGCGGCAGTTCGGCGGTGTACGTCCACGTGCCGAGGCCGGCGACGGGCATCCGCGCGGTGTACGGCACCGTGACGGCGCGCCCGCCGGACTCCTCGTCCTCCACGGGTTTCCCGGCGGTGAGCACGGGTTTCTCGATGTCGAGCCCGGCGGTGAAGCTGCTCAGCACCTCCTGGGCGCGGTCGGGTCCGGTGGTGCGGGCGGCGGCGTCGGGGAGGCGCCCGGCGGCCCAGTCGGCGAGGAACGCGCGGGCCTCGGCCACCGCCTCCGGGTCGGGCCCTGACTCGCCCGCGAAGGGGCCGAGCCCGGCGCCCCAGGCGCCGCCGACGCCGACCGCGGCGACCGCCGTGACGGCGACGAGCGCCTTGACCGCCGTGCGGGGGCGGCGGCGGGGACCGGTACGGGGAAGGTAGGGAAACGTGTTCATGCCCCGACCACAGCAGTGACGAGGGCCATCCGTCCAAGTCCGCTATCAATCATGGACCGATAAGCACTCGATATGATGACTGGTCGTGGACCTGGTGCGGCACCTGGAGTGCTTCGTGGCTGTTGCCGAAGAGTCACACTTCGGCCGTGCCGCCGCCCGTCTCGGCATGGCGCAGCCCCCTCTCTCGCAGCGCGTGCAGCGGCTCGAGCGCGAGCTGGGCGTGCGGTTGTTCGAGCGCACCAGCCGTCAGGTGCGGATCACAGAGGCCGGGACGCTGCTGCTGGCCGAGGCGCGGGAGGTGCTGTCCCGCACGGAGTCGTTCCTCGCCGCCGCCCGACGGGTGCGCGACGGCGAGACGGGCCTGCTGCGCGCCGCGCTGCCCCCGGACCTCTCCGGCGAGACCGTGGCCGCCCTGCTCGCGGACTTCGGCGGGCGTCACGCCGGGCTGGAGCTGGAGCTGCACGAACTGTCCACCGCCCAGCAGCTCGACCGGCTCGCGGCGCACGACCTGGACGTGGGCGTCGTCCACCACCCGTGCGACGTGACGGGCCTGGAGCTGGGCCCGGTACTGCGCCGGGAGATGGGCGTGCTGCTGCCCGCCGGCGCCGCGGCGGCCGCCCTCGACGAGGTCCCGCTGCCCGCGCTGTCCGGCCGCGACCTGATCCTCTTCCCCCGCACGGCGGCCCCCGCCCTCTACGACGAGCTGCTGACCACCTGCGCCCGCGGCGGCTTCACCCCCGGCGCCGTCCGCCACGGCCAGGGCGCGAGCTTCGTCAAGGGACTCGTGCTGTCCTCGGGGGCGGTCGCGCTGTGCCCGCGTGACGCGGCCCCGTCGGGGCAGGGGAACGGGGAGGCGGACGTCGTGTGGCGTCCGCTGACCGGCGGGGCGCCCGCGCTGCGGCACTCCGCGGCCTGGCCGAAGGGGCGCGGCGACGCCGCCGTGCAGGCGTTCGCGGAGGCGGCCACGCACGCCCTGCGCACCGCCGCCGGCGCGGTCCCCGACGTGCCGGCCCGTCCCCTGCATCTGCGACCGGCATCGGAGTACTGGCTGTGACGGACGCCGTCGCCCGCATCCGCGCGGCCCTCACCGACGCCGGGGTCACCGGCTGGCTGCACGCGCTCGACATCGACTCGGGTGAGCAGCTCGACGCCGGGGGCGACCAGCCGGTGTGCACGGCGAGCGTCCACAAGCTGTGTCTGCTGGTCGCGCTGCACGAACAGGCCGAGCGGGGCGCGCTGGACCTGACCGAGCAGGTCGAGAGCGTGCCGAAGGGGCGGACGGCCGGGCCGACGGGGGTGGCGGCGATGCTGGACGCCGCCCGGATGTCCCTGCGCGACCTCGCCTATCTGATGATGGCGGTCAGCGACAACGCGGCCGCGGACCTGCTGCTGCGCCGGGTGGGTCTGGACGCCGTGAACGCGACGACGGACCGGCTGGGCCTCACCAGGACGCGGGCGGTGCACTCCTTCGGCGAGATGCTGGCCACCGTCAAGGAGGACGCGGGACCGGAGGGGGCGCGTGCGCTGGCCGATCCGCGGGTGGTGAGCCGGCTGCGGGCGCTGGACCCGGCGCGCACCAACCGCAGCACCCCGCGGGACATGACCCGGTTGCTGGGCGCGGTGTGGCGGGACGAGGCGTGCACCCCGGAGCACGGCGCCGCCATCCGGCGGATCATGGGACTTCAGGTGTGGCCGCACCGTCTGGCCTCGGGTTTTCCTTTCGACGACGTCCATGTCGCCGGAAAGACCGGGAGCCTGCCGACCCTGCGCAACGAGGTGGGTGTGGTCGAGTATCCGGACGGGGGCCGTTACGCGGTCGCCGTCTTCACCCGGACCGCCCACACGGCGGCGACCCTTCCGGCGGCCGACGCGGTGATCGGCACGGCGGCGCGGATCGCGGTGGACGCGCTGCGTGCGAGGGCGTTCCGCTCGTCGCGCTGACCGTCACGCCGGGGCGCGGCGGAAAACGTACGGAAAGAATGTCCGTGGACAAACGAAAAGCGGGTGCCCGCACATGACGTGCGAGCACCCGCTCATCCAAACCTGCGTGCAGGTCAGGAAGGTCAGGCGGGAACGATGTTCTCCGCCTGCGGGCCCTTCTGGCCCTGGGTGACGTCGAAGGTCACCTTCTGGCCTTCCTGGAGCTCGCGGTAGCCCGAGGTGGCGATGTTCGAGTAGTGGGCGAACACGTCAGCGCCGCCGCCGTCCTGCTCGATGAAGCCGAAGCCCTTTTCCGAGTTGAACCACTTGACCGTACCGGTGGCCATAATTTTCTCCTGAGACAGTGCGGGAATCGCACTTCACGAATCCCTACATCGTCGCGATGATCACCTGCCCGGAGAACCGGTTCAAACTGGCAACCACAACTGCAACTGACGTCAGCCTAGCACGGAAAGGATTCTCGGCAAGCGAGGAAAATCACTGGAATAAACCCGGACGGCATGTTTAGCGAAAGGAATTTCTCGCGGGCGGGGAGGAAATCCTGCGCCGGCCGGGACAGATTTTCAGCGATGCCCGTGGACCGTGTCGGCACCCTGCCGGCGGAGCTCCTCGTTCGTCCGTTCGGCCCGCTCGAGCTGGTCCTCGAGGCTCACGATGCGGCACGCGGCGTCCACCGGTGTGCCTTGGTCGACCAGCTCGCGGGCGCGGGCGGCGAGCCGCAGCTGGTGGCGCGAGTAGCGCCGGTGACCACCGTCCGAGCGGGTCGGGGTGATCAGCCGCGCCTCACCGAGAGCGCGGAGGAACGCGGGTGTCGCTCCGACCAGTTCCGCGGCCCTGCCCATGGTGTAGGCCGGGAAGTGGTCGTCGTCGAGCCGGTCGGCGACGGGCGGCCGGTCCTGGTCCGGCTGCCGGCCGTCGGCGTACGGCTGACTTTCCGAGGGCATACGCACCTTTCCGCGGACCACAGCGTCACGGTCCGCCACGGGGACAGGTTCCCCACCGACAAACTCTAGTCGCCTCGGCGGAAAATCTGTCGTGGCGCGTACAGATGTCCTCGGCTGCGCCTTGTCGTCCGCCGCGGCTCCGCCGGTTCACCCGTCCGTGGGCCTGGCCCGGTGGGGTCCCATCTCCCCGAGCACCTGACCCAGTTCCTCCTCGTCGAGCGGCCGTCCGGGCAGCGGGCCGGGGTCACGCGCGGGCCCGCGCAGCCCTTCGAGGAACAGGGTGAGGGGGCGTCGCCAGGCGTCGGGGCCGGCGGCGACGGCCAGCGGCGGCACGGCGCGGCCCAGTGCCGCCAGGGTGAAGAGAAGGTCCTCGGTGGTGACGTCGGCGCGCACGCTGCCCTGCGCGCGGGCGCGCTCCAGCAGCACGTCGACGGTCTCGCGGTTGTGCGCGTGCACCGCGCCGAGCGTCTCGACGTCCGGCAGACGGGTGGTCATCAGGTCGTTGGTGCCGCGATCGGCCGCAAGGGTGGCGAACACGGCGTCGAGATAGCCCGTCAGGGCGGCCCACGCGTCGGGCGCGCGGCGCGCGCGCTCACCCGCCTCCATCGTTCCCGTGAGCTGGTCACAGAACACGGCGTCCACGAGCGAGGCGCGGGTGGGGAAGTGGCGGTAGAGCGTCGCGTTGCCCACCCCGGCGCGGCGCGCGATCACGTCCAGCGGCGCCTCGAGTCCCTGCTCGGCGAACACGGCGTGCGCCGCCTCCACCAGCCGCTCCCGGTTCCGCCGCGCGTCCCGCCGCAGCCGGGGCGGGGCGGGCGTCTCGGGTCCTTCACCGACGGTCATGGGTTCCTCCGTACGAACCGGGGAGTGCTCCCCGGGCGGATGCTATCGTCCCGCAGGAAACTGGGGACCATTCCCCGCTTATGATCCGCTCCCCGAGAGGACACACCGTGTGCGCCGACGGACCCGCGCCCCTGGAGTGGGCGCCGACGCCCTTCCCCTTCGACCGGCTCGCGGCCCTGCGCGCCGAAGGTCCGGTGCACCGGGTGCACGTCCCCGGCAGCGGGGACGCCTGGCTGGTGGTGACCCGGGACGCGGTACGCGCCGCGCTCACGGATCCCCGGCTGCGCAACGACATCCGGCACTCGGCCGGCTGGGAGAGCGACGGCGGGCACGCGGTCGGCCGCAACATGCTGCAGAGCGACCCGCCGCACCACACCCGGCTGCGGCGGCTGGTCGCCGGCCACTTCACCCCGGGCCGCATCGCGGCGCTGCGCCCCCGGATCGAGGCCGTGGCCCGTGGCCTGCTGGACCGGATGCCGGAGGCGGGCACCGCCGATCTGGTGGGCGGGTACGCGCTGCCGCTGCCGGTCACCGTGATCTGTGACCTGCTCGGCGTGCCCGCGGAAGACCGCGAGGACTTCCACACCTGGTCGAACGACCTGGTCACGCCCACCGGCGCGGAGGCCGCCGCCGCCTCGGCCGCCGCGCTCACCGGCTACCTCACCGGCCTGATCGCCCGGAAGGCCCGCACCCCCGACGGCACCCTGCTCGCCGGCCTGGCCGCTCCCGAGGCGTCCGGCGCGCTCTCGCCCGAGGAGCAGCTCGGCATGGCCTTCCTGCTGCTGGTCGCCGGGCACGAGACGACCGTCAACCTGATCTCCGCGACCGTCCTCGCTCTGCTCACGCACCCGGACCAGCTCGCCCTGCTGCGCGCCCGCCCGGAGCTGGCCGGCGCGGCGGTCGAGGAGTCGCTGCGGCTCCACTCGCCGGTGCACGCGGGCGCCTTCCGGTTCGCGGCGGAGCCGCTGGAACTGGCCGGCACCCGCGTGGCCGCCGGGGACGCCGTGCTGGTCTCCCTGGCCGCGGCCTCCCGTGACCCGCTCGCCTTCCCCGACCCGGACCGCTTCGACCTCACCCGTCGCCCCCAGGGCCACCTGGGATTCGGACACGGCGTCCACCACTGCCTCGGCGCCCCGCTCGCCCGCGCGGAGGCCGTCGTCGCCCTGAACCTGCTCCTGGAGCGGCACCCCGCTCTCGCCCTCGACGCCGACCCCGAGGCCCTCACCTGGCGCGCCGGCACGCTGCTCCGAGGACTCACCGCACTCCCCGTGCGCCTCGGCCCGCGCACCCCGCCGTCGGGGCCTCCCGGAGCCGACCCTGAGGGATCCCCCATCCGACCCTGAGATGTGTCAGAAATCTTTGACAGGTACCTCGGACCCCTGTCAGCCTTTTCTGACAGGTACGAGGGAAAGGGGCCCTGATGCCCGAGGTCCCGCCGCCGGCGCCCACGGGTGACGCTCTGCTGAAGATCCTGACCGCGCTCGGCAACCCGCACCGGATGCGGATCGTGGCGGCGCTCGTGGAGAACCGCACGTACGTCAGCGCGCTGGCGCGCGAGATCGGCATCAGCCGGCCGCTGCTGCACATGCACCTGCAGCGGCTGGAGGCCGCGGGCCTCGTCACCGGCACGCTCGAATCCGCGGACGACGGCAAGACGGTGAAGTACTACGACGTCACGCCGTTCGTCTGCGAACTCACCCCGCACACCGTCGCCCGCGCGGCCGCGACGCTCACCGACGACGGCGCGGGCACCGCCGACCGCGGCACGGGCCGCTCGGACCGAGGCGCGAAAGAGGAAGCGAAGTGAACGACGAACTGGTGACGCAGGCCGCCGGCGCCGAAGAACTCGGCGTGCTGGTCGGGGCCGTCGGCGCGGCCGGGTTCTTCACCCTGATGATCGTGATCGTCTGGCAGGTGGCGGCCACCTGGCGCGCCCGCCTGCTGGCCGCGCGCGAGGAGCAGTACAAGGAGCTCGCCACGCGGTACGCGCAACTCCTGGAGGACACCGTGGAGTTGCAGCGCCGTTCCGCCGAGGAGCAGCGCCGGCTGCTGGAGGAACTGGCACAGACCCGGCTCGCCGTCGGGTCGATGGAGAAGATGATGCGCGAGATCGAGTGACCCGGTCCGCGGGTGCGCGCAGGTGTACGGCCGGGAGCGGCAACTCCCGGCCGTACGGAGGAAGCACACGCCCCGGACACACCCCGAACCGAGCACCGCGGCAGGTCGTCACACCCTGAGCGCCGTGGTGCGGGATCCGTGCGCCCCGCGCCGGCCGTCACCGGCCGGCTGTGCGCCTCACACCAAGGAGAGTACTCATGCGCGCCCTGTTGCAGCGCATCGCGCGTGCGCCCGGCGGGCGCCGCGGGAAGTGGGCCGTGCTCGCGGCCTGGCTGATCGTCGCCGTCGCCCTCGGCCCGCTGGCCGGGAAGCTCGGCGACGTCGAGGACACCAGCCCCAACGCCTTCCTTCCGCACGGCGCCGAGTCCGCCCGCGTCAACACGGAGCTGGAGAAGTTCCGTACGGACACGGTCATGCCCGTGGTCGTCGTGTACACCGGGGCGGGCGCCCGGGAGGCGGCGGACGCCGATCGCGCCGCACTCGACCGGTTCACGGCCGAGGGGCAGCGGATCACCGGCCCGGTGCCGTCGGACGACGGCGAGGCGCTGATGACGGTGGTCCCGCTGGACACGGAGGACGAGGTCACCGACACCGTCGACGCCCTGCGCGACATCGCGGGCGCCGACGCCCCGCCCGGCACGGACGTCGAGGTCGGCGGCCCCGCCGCCTCCCTCACCGACAGCGTCGCGGTGTTCGACAGCCTCGACGCCACCCTGATGATCGCCACCGGGCTCGTCGTGACCGCCCTGCTGCTGATCACGTACCGCAGCCCGGTGCTGTGGCTGTTCCCGCTGCTGTCGGTCGGCTTCGCCGCGGTGCTCACCCAGGCGTCCACCTACCTGCTCGCCAGGCACGCCTCGCTGCCCGTCGACCCGCAGAGCGCGGGCGTGCTGATGGTGCTGGTCTTCGGCGTCGGCACCGACTACGCGCTGCTGCTCATCGCCCGCTACCGCGAGGAACTGCACCGGCACGAGGACCGGCACCGGGCGATGCGGATCGCCCTCACCCGCTCAGGACCGGCCGTGCTCGCCTCGGCCGGGACCATCGCCGTGGGCCTGGCCTGCCTCGCCCTGGCCGACATCAACTCCTCGCGTTCGCTGGGCCTGGTCGGCGCGGTCGGCGTGGTCTGCGCGTTCCTCGCCATGGTCACGGTGCTGCCCGCGCTGCTGGTGCTCGCCGGACGCTGGGTGTTCTGGCCGTTCGTCCCCCGCTTCGGCACGCCCGCGCGCAAGGAGCGCACGGTGTGGTCCCGGATCGGCGCCCTGGTGGCGCGGCGTCCTCGCTGGTCGTGGCTGATGTCGGTGGCGGTCACCGGGGTGCTCGCGCTGTCCACGGCCGGGATCTCGCTGGGGCTCACCCAGTCGGAGATGTTCCAGGACAAGCCCGAGTCCGTCGTCGCGCAGGAGCGGCTGTCGGAGCACTTCCCGTCCGGCGCCTCCGACCCCGCGCAGATCGTCACCCGCACCGCCGCGGCGGGCGGGGTGCGGACCGCCGCGGACGGGGTCGACGGGGTGGCCCGGGTCGAGCCGGGCGGCGACCGCACGCCCGACGGCTCCCTCACCCTGCTGTCGGTGGTGCTGGAGGACGCCCCGGACAGCGACGCCGCCAAGGACACCGTCGACGCGCTGCGCAGCGCCGTGCACGCGGTGGACGGCGCGGACGCCCTGGTCGGCGGGACCACCGCGGAGAGCCTGGACACCGCGCGCGCCGCGGACCGTGACCTCACCACCGTGGTGCCCGTGGTGCTGCTGGTCGTCCTCGCCGTGCTGGTCGGACTGCTGCGGGCGCTGGTCGCGCCGGTGCTGCTGCTGGCCACCGTGGTGGTGTCGTACCTCGCGGCGCTCGGCGCGTCCAACCTGCTCTTCGAGCACGTCCTCGGCTACGCGGGCGTGGACTGGTCGATCCCGCTGATGGGCTTCGTGTTCCTGGTGGCCCTGGGCATCGACTACAACATCTTCCTCATGCACCGGGTGCGGGAGGAGACCGCGCGGCTCGGCGTCGCGCGGGGCGTCCTGGAGGGCCTGACCAGCACCGGAGGGGTGATCACCTCGGCCGGTGTGGTGCTGGCGGCCACCTTCGCGGTGTTCGCCGGGCTGCCGCTGGTGACGATGGCGCAGATGGGCGTGCTGGTGGGGATCGGCGTCCTGCTGGACACCTTCCTGGTGCGCACGGTCATGGTGCCGGCGCTGGCGCTGGACCTCGGCCGGCGGTTCTGGTGGCCGGGGAGGCTGTTCCGGGAGGCGCCGCGGCTCGACGGCGACGGCGGTTCCGGCCGGGCGGCTCAGGCGCCGGAGCCGGTCGCCGGGAGGACGACGGTGTAGCGGCGGAACGGAGACGGGAAGGCCGGGGCCGGGCCCCGAGCTGCACACGTGGGGACGCGACGGCCCGTCCCGGCCTTCCCTCTGGCCGCAGCCTGCCACCCCGTGCGGGGCGCCGCCTCCCGGCAGAGCCGAATGGGGACTGCGGCCCAATTCGGGCATAGCGGGAGCTTTATCACATTTCCTGGTCCATACTCGGAAACATGAACACGGCAACGCTTGTACAGCTGGCCGCCAGCGACCACCAGTGGGCCGTGGCAGCGGCCTTCATCGGCGGCATCATCGTGGCAGGTGCCCTGGTCTGGGCCGTCCGCGCGGGAATGCGGTACATGGACCAGGAGTCCCCGCGCCCCCAGCCCGACGAACAGCCGAAGCTGCCGGACGGCGGCGCGGTGCGCGAGATGCGGGAGATGCGGGAGCCCGACGAGATACCCCTCACGCCTCGCAGCGGTTCACGGCTCATGCCGTACGAGCTGCACCATGCGAGCACCAGGACCGGTAAGGACCAGCAGAGGAAGCGGTGGCTGCCGGGGTCCAGCGGGGCGTTCGGCAGCGGGGGCCCGGGGCACGTGTGACCCGGGCCGGGTCGGGCGTGGGGCTCGTTTTCAGGCTCGGCGCCCTGACCTGCCGTTCGTCGCGCAGTTCCCCGCGCCCCTTCGGGGGCTTCAAGCCTCCGTGGGAGGCGAGCCCACGCTGACCTGGATCTGTTCGCTCGACGCCGACACGCCGTTCATCGTCGCGGTCGCCTGCAGCCGGTTCGCCCCGGCGGGCAGATCACGGCCGGGAGCGCAGCTCCACGCCCCGTCGGCCCCCGCCGTGTCGCCGCACACCTCGTTCCCGTCCTGGTCGGACACCGTCACCCGCGCCCCCGGGTACGCCGTGCCCGACGCGGTCGGCCGGTTCCCCAGCGGAACCCCCGACTCGGGCCGGGACAGCACCGGCGACGGCAGCCCCACCGTCACCTGGCACCCCCCGCTCGCCCGCTCGGCGCCCCCCGCGTCCGCGAGCCGCAGCACGCATCCGTCGAGCCGGGTCCCCGGCACGGCGTCGGCGGGCACCGCCACCACGAAGGGAAAGGTGCCCGTCTGCCACGGGCTCTCCGCCGACGTGGCGGTGTACGCGGCACTGCGGCCGTCGGCGGCCACCTCGCCCCGGTAGCCGGCGGCGGTGAGCGGTACGCCGGTGACCTTGGCCCCGGCCGGGGCCACCAGCGTCAGGCTGGAGCCGAATCCGAGGGCGGGCCCGGACAGCCCCGACGCCTCGACGATGCCGTCCCGTCCGGGCGGGACCGTCACCGAACCCCAGAGCACCCGGTCGCGCGGCGGCGGGGCGCCCCCGTCGACGGCGGACGCGGGCCCGGCGGCCGCCCACCCGCCCGTGAGAAACCCGGCCGCCGTCACCACGGCGGCCGCTGCCTTGCTGGACCTGTTCATCGAGGACGGGCTCCCTGTACGCCGGACGTCGGACACACCTGCGACCGACTCTGAGGGCCCGCCTCACCACCCGCCCGCCCACGACCCCCGTCCGGGTGGCGGCACCGGCCCGGCGCCGCCACCCGTCACTTCACCGCGTCAGACCTCAGCGCGTCAGCCACACCGTCGTGTCCGGGGGCAGGTGACCGCCGGACAGCGGGGCGCTGGTGAGGGCGACCTCGCCCGCCGGGAGGGGGACCGGCGCGCCGGACAGGTTCGTCACGCAGCGCCAGCCGTCCCCCCGGTCGAACTGGAGGACACCCTCCGGCGTCTCCTCCGCCCAGCTCAGCGTCTCGCCGTCGATCAGCTTGCGGCGCAGCCGCAGGGCCGTGCGGTACAGCTCCAGGGTGGAGCCCTCCACCCCGTCCTGCGCCTCCACGGCGTATGCGGCGAACGACGGCGGCTGCGGCAGCCACGCGCCGTTCGCGCCGAAGCCGTACGACGGGCCGGCCGTGGTCCACGGGAGCGGGACGCGGCAGCCGTCACGGCCCTTGCGGACGTGGCCGGTCTGCTCCCAGATGGGGTCCTGGAGGACGGACGTGGGCAGGTCGGCGACCTCGGGCAGGCCCAGTTCCTCGCCCTGGTAGACGTACGCCGAACCGGGCAGCGCCAGCATCAGCAGGGTGGCGGCGCGGGCCCGCCGCAGTCCCGCCTCCGGGTCGACGGCGGGCGCGCTGCCGCCGGACAGCAGCCAGGCGTTGGTGTCCGTGCCGGGCGGCAGCATCAGCCGGGAGGCGTGCCGGACCACGTCGTGGTTGGACAGCACCCAGGTCGCGGAGGCGCCGGCCGCCTGCGCGGTCGCCAGCGAGTCGGTGATGACCTGGCGCAGTTCGTCCGCGTCCCACGCGGCTTCGAGGTACTCGAAGTTGAAGGCCTGGCCCAGTTCGTCCGGGCGGGCGTACAGGGCGCGCCGCGCGCCGGGCACCCACGCCTCCGCCACGGCCGTACGCGGCGGGGTGTAGGTGTCGAAGATCTTCCGCCAGTCGCGGTAGATCTCGTGCGTCTCGTCGCGGTCGTAGAACGGGTGCGTGCCGGGCGCGAAGTCGACGAGGGCCGTCTCGCCGCCCGCCGCGTGGTCGCCGAGGTCGCGCAGCGGCTCCTCGAGGTCCTTGGTGAGGGCGTGCGCCACGTCGACGCGGAAGCCGTCCACGCCCCGGTCCGACCAGAAGCGCAGGGTGGTGCGGAAGTCCTCGCGGACGTCCGGGTGGTCCCAGTTCAGGTCGGGCTGCTCGGCGGCGAACAGGTGCAGGTACCACTGCCCGTCCGGCACCCGCTGCCACGCGCTGCCGCCGAACACGGACTGCCAGTCGGTGGGCGGCAGCTCGCCGCTCCCGCCGCGGCCGTCGCGGAAGACGTAGCGGTCGCGGGCCGGGGAGCCGGGCCCGGCGCGCAGCGCCTCCTGGAACCAGACGTGCTGGTGGGAGGTGTGGTTGGGGACGATGTCGACGATCACCTTGAGGCCGAGCCGGTGCGCCTCGCGGACCAGCGCGTCGAAGTCGTCGAGGGTGCCCAGGCGCGGGTCGACGTCGCGCGGGTCGGCGACGTCGTAGCCGCCGTCGGCCAGCTCGGACGGGTAGAACGGGCTGAGCCACAGGGCGTCGACGCCCAGCGCGGACAGGTGCGTGAGGCGCCGGGTGATGCCGCGCAGGTCGCCCAGACCGTCGCCGTCGGCGTCGGCGAAGCTGCGGGGGTAGATCTGGTAGACGACGGCCTGCCGCCACCAGTCGGGGTCGCGGGAGGAGAGGTCGGGCGTGGCGTCGGGGGCGGGGTGCGGCGGCCGGGGGTCGGGCGCGGTGGGGCGGTCGGTCACGCGGGGTCTCCTCTGGGTGTGCGGGTACCGGCGGAGAAACTGACCAGAACACCGTAAAAGCGAACGCACCGGTAACCGGGTGCCATTCCCCCCGGGTGTGGCGGACCGCACGCCCGGGGGAAGCGCCCGAGGTCGAACAGACGTCCGGTCAGGCCGGGAAGCGTTCGACCGTCGTCAGGTAGAGCTTCACGTAGCGCTCCACGTCCACGTCCAGGCCGACGTCCACCAGCGTCTGCTCGCGGGTGCCCTCGTGCAGCTCCGACTCCCCGATGCGGGGACGGCGGTCGACGATCGTCTGGCCGCGCGCCGGGCCGGGGGCCAGGGACACCTCGACCGGGAGGCGGTGGGTGGTCAGTCCCTCCGGGTCGGCGACCGCGCACAGCGCGCCCGCGTCACCGAGGCCGCCGGAGTCCTCGCCGGGGTCGTCGGGACGGCTGTCCGGGTGGGCGGGGCGGTGGGCGAGCAGGTCGCCGGCCAGCCGGGCGCCCGGTTCGTCGCTCGCGCGCAGCCGCCGCACGTCGTCGCCGGGGACGACGACCCGGGTGAACACGTCCAGCCCGTACATGGTGATCGGCACGCCCGCGGTGAGCGTGATCGCGGCGGCCTCCGGGTCGTGCCACACGTTGAACTCGGCCACCGGGGTGGCGTTCCCGGCGCCCGCCGCGCCGCCCATGAACACGATCCGCTCGATGTTGCGGGTCACCTCGGGATGGGTCCGCAGCAGCAGGGCGATGTTGGTGAGCGGCGCGGTCGGCACGAGGGTGACCGGGCGGGGCGAGGCGAGGATCTCGCGGCGCAGCAGCGTCACCGCGTCCGCGTCCACCGGGGTGCGGCGCGGGGCGGGCAGGGCGAGGTCGCCCATGCCGTCGTGGCCGTGGACGTGGCGGGCGGAGCGCGGCGCCTCGATCAGCGGACGCTCGGCGCCCCGCGCCACCGGGACGTCCGCCGCGCCCGCCCGCTCCAGCACGGTCAGCGTGTTGCGGACGACGCCGTCCACGTCCGTGTTCCCGGCGACGCAGGTGACGGCCCGCAGGTCGATCCCGGGGTGCCGCACGGCGAACAGCAGGGCCAGGGCGTCGTCGACGCCGGTGTCGCAGTCGATGATCACCGGAACCTGCTGACGGCCGTCGGGCACCACGGACTCCTTCGTCGGGCGAGGTCTGCCCGTCGACCTTACGCGGGCTCCCAGAGCGCGGTCCCGCGTGCGCGCACCCGCCCCTCCACGCGTCGCAGGAATTCCGCCACCGGCAGCACGCCGGGCCGCCGCCCGTCCCGCAGTCGCACGGCGAGCATGCCGTCCTCGGCCTCCCGTGCGCCCACCACCGCCTGGTACGGCACCAGCCGTGACCGGCGGATCCGGGAGCCGAGACTGCCCTCGGCCCGGCCGCTCACCTCGGCCCGCAGCCCGAGCGCGACCGCCTCCCGCACGACCGCGTGGGCGTGCTCCTCCTGCTCCTCGCCCACCGGCAGCACCACCAGCTGCAGCGGGGCCAGCCACGGCGGGAACGCGCCGCCGTGCTCCTCCAGCAGATGCGCGACGGCCCGCTCCACGCTGCCGATGACGCTGCGGTGCACCATGGCCGGCCGGTGCCGGGCGCCGTCCGGGCCGGTGTACCGCAGGCCGAAGCGCTCCGGCTGGTGGAAGTCGATCTGCACGGTCGACAGGGTGGACTCGCGGCCCGCCGGGTCGGTGATCTGCACGTCGATCTTCGGACCGTAGAAGGCGGCCTCGCCCTCGACGGCCTCGTACGGGACGCCGGACGCCTCCAGCACCTCGCGCAGCAGCGCGGTGGCCCGCCGCCACAGGGCAGGGTCGGCGACGTACTTCCCCCCGCCGCCCGGCAGCGACAGCCGGTGCCGGGCGGCACGGATGCCCAGGTCGGCGTAGGCGCGGGAGATGAGCCCGAGCGCCCCGGCGGCCTCCTCGACGGCCTGGTCCGGGGTGCAGAAGATGTGCGCGTCGTTCAGCTGGATGGCCCGCACGCGGGTCAGCCCGCCGAGCACGCCCGACCGCTCCGAGCGGTACATGCCGCCCAGCTCGGCCATCCGGAACGGCAGGTCGCGGTGGCTGCGGGTGCGGGAGCGGAAGATCAGGGCGTGGTGCGGGCACAGGCTGGGACGCAGCAGCATCTGCTCCCCGCCCACGTCCATCGGCGGGTACATGTCGTCGCGGTAGTGGTCCCAGTGCCCGGAGAGTTCGTACAGCTCGCGTTTGCCGAGCACGGGCGAGTACACGTGCCGGTAGCCGGCCGCGCGTTCCGCCTCACGGACGTACTCCTCCAGGGTGTGCCGTACGACGGCGCCGTCGGGGAGCCAGTAGGGGAGGCCCGCGCCCATCAGCGGGTCGGTGTCGAACAGGCCGAGTTCACGGCCGAGGCGTCGGTGGTCGAGGTCGCGCACGGCGTCCTCCTCGGGGTCGGGAGGCGAGCACCACGCGCGGCGAAGCCCCGGGGCACTCGCCCCGGGGCTTCGTCAGTGGTCAGCTGTCAGCGCGCCGGGACGGTCTCCGGCGTCGTCGTGCGGGACACATGGGCGCGCTGCATGCCGCGGACGGTAGCAACGGGCGGCGGGCGGGCGCACGCGGTTTTCGCACGCGGTTTTCGCGGCGCAGGGGACAGGCGTGCGGGCCGCTCACCCGGACGGCTCGCCGCGCTGGTGGGAGGCCTGTGCCGGTGGTGCCGTAGGAGCACGTCCACCACGACCGCCACGTCCGCCCGTGGACGGCCCGGCACCCAGGAGGCATCCCGATGACCCGTGCCCCGGCCCGTGCCCGCACCCTCGTCGCCTCCGCCCTGTCGGTCACCGTCCTGCTGATCACTGCGGCCTGCGTGGCCTACGAGCGGGACGTGCCGCGGGCGCTGCCCCAGGGCGTGACCGAGCCGCCCGCCGCGCCCTCGCCCTCCCCTTCGGCGACGGCGTCGTCCTCCGCGGTGACCGGGCGGTCCACGCCCGTGCTGAACGACGAGCAGCTGAAGGCCGCGCTGATCACCGAGGCGGACCTGGGGCCCCCGTGGGCCGCAGCCCAGGGGCCCGCGCTGTGGCGGGACGGCACGCTGAAGGCGACCGCGGACGACGGTGACTGCCGGCGGCTGCTGGAGGTCCTCTACACGGAGGAGCCGTTCGGCGTGCCGGCCGGGCCGCGCGCCTCGGTCACCCTCGACGACACCGCCGAGGGCACCCAGCTGCGCGAGCAGATCGGCGCGCACGGGCCGGAGGACGTGGAGCGCGCGCTGGAGTGGCTGCGCACGCTGCCCGAGACGTGCGCGCGGTTCCGGGCGAAGACGGCCCGGTCCGGCACGCAGGACGTCGAGGTGACGGAGCTGCCGCTGCCGGACACCGCCGGGGACGCCCGCGCCGCGCTGCGCGTGACGCTGACCGGCGGCGCACCGGACACCGCCCCGGCCCGCCTCACCGTGGACCTCGCGGCGGTCCGCGTCGGCGAGGACACGATCGTCCTCACCAACGGCGGCTTCGGCGAGGTGCGTGCCGAGGTCACCCAGGCGATGACCCAACTCGGCGCGGACCGCCTCGCGGAGGTCGCACGCCAGGGACGGCTCCGGGTCTGAGGAGCCGGCACAGCCGGAGCGACGGTGCCGCCGTGGCCGGGAAGGGACGGCGGCGCCGGTGCCGCCGTGGTCAGCTCATCGCGTCGACGGCCTGCTTGGCCTCCCTCAGGCCCGCGCCGGTGGTCTCGCGGTACAGCTTGATCGCCTGCACCTGCTTGCCGTCCCGCACGAGGGCGAGGATCTCGTCCTTCCTCGGCACCTCCTCCTCCAGACCCAAGTGCCGCATGACCGCGTCGAGTTTGCGCTCGACCCGGGCCACGCGGCGGTCGGAGCGGGTCAGCTGGCTCTGGATCGAGGCGACACCGAGGACCACGACGGTGGAGCAGAAGAGGATGGCTATGTCCATGACCACAAAGCCTAAGCCGTCCACGGCACTTGATCATCAGGGCCGGGCGGTCAAGGGGTGTCGAAACGGCGCCGGCGGGCGACGACGTCCAGGGCCGCCTCCAGCACGGTGAGGTCGTGCGCGAACGCGTCGCCGCGCAGCCGCGCCAGGGCCTCGTCGGCGCCCACGCCGAGCTGCGCCATGATCATGCCGACCGCCTGGTGCACGCGGTCGTGGTCGGCGGCCAGCCCACTGAGCCAGCCGTCGCCGGCGTCGCGCGCGTCGTACGGCAGGTCGGTCAGCGCGACGGTCATCACGCCGGCCACCAGCAGGGCCACCTGCAGCTGGTGGTCGGTGAGGCTGCCGGGGGAGGCGCGGTAGAGGTCGAGGGTGCCGACGCAGACGGCGGTCGAACCGAGGGGCAGCGCGTACACGGCGCGCACACCGGAGCCGAGCGCCTGCTGCGAGAAGACGGGCCAGCGGTCGGCGCAGGAGCCGTCCTCCAGGTCGCGGGCCAGGACGGGCGCGCCGGTGCGCAGCACGTGGTGACAGGGGCCGTCACCGAGGGTGGCCTGGAGCTGCGCGAGCCGCGCCGCGCGACCTCCGGACGCGGCGAGCTGGAGGGGCATGCTGTCCCCGCGCAGCGACACCGAGGCGCCGTCCACGGGCAGCAGGTCCACGGCCACCGCGCACAGCCGTTCCGGCGCCTCGGCGGGCCCGGCCCCGCGGAGCCCCGCCGCGATGGCCCCCACCGCCCGCTCGTACTCCCCGCTGTCCCGCCCACCCCCCGGGCCGTCCCCGGGCCGCACGCCAACCACATCCCCTCACCAGCAGAAACGCGGACCGACTACCCGGGGCGGCGCACCCGAAACCGGGGGACAGCGCAGGGCCGGGCCCCGGTCGGGGATGGGATGCGGGGCGTGAGGATACGGGCGGGGCACCCGGGACGCCGCCAGGAGCGCGAGCGCGTACGGGTCACCGGCTGAAGGCGCCCACGCGGCCGCGGGCGTGACGGCCGGGCCGGCCGTCACAGCCCCGCGCCGGAGCGGGCGCGGGCCGGGACACCGGGGCACTGGCCGGAAGCTTCGACGCGGCGGGCGCAGGCGACGGGCGCGGGCCGGGCGCGCGGGTCCGGTGCGCACGGGCGGCATGCCCTCGGCCGACCGGAGCGGCGAGGCCGGACGCCGGTCCGGGGCGGTCGTCCGTCGGGGCCGGCTCCCGTCCCCGCCCCTCACACCGGAGGCTGCGCCGGCGCCGGCCCCAAGGTGGTCGTGCCCGGGGCCGTGCGGTGGCCCAGGCCTGTGCGGTAGGCGTCCAGGGCCGCCTCCACGCGGCCCGTGCGGCGGAGGAGGTCGCCGAGGAGGCGGCACAGGTCGGCGAGGTCGCCCGCCGCGCCCGCGCGCTCCAGCAGGCTGAGCGCGCGCACGTAGTGCTCCTCCGCCTGGTCCGTGTCGCGGGCGTCCTCCGCGATGATGCCGAGCAGCCGGTGCGCGGCCGCCGCGTGCACCGCGCCCCGCTCGGGCGAGAGCCCGCCCAGCACGTCCCGCAGCAGCTCCGCCGCCTCCTCGGAGCGCCCGCGCCGGTGCAGCACGTCGGCCAGTTCGACGGTGAGCTGGCTGCTGTACAGGGTCGCGCGGGCCGCGGACAGCATGTGCAGCGCCTCCCGCATCTCCGCCTCGGCCCGCTCCAGTTCGCCGTTCTGCGCGTACACGTAGCCGCGCATCCAGTGGCAGTTGGCCAGCTCGGTGCGCAGCTGAAGGCCCCGGTACAGCTCGGCCGCCTTGGCCAGCGACGCGTCCGCCTCAGCGAGACGGCCCTCGGCGAGCAGGGTGCGGGCCACCGACCGGTGCATGCGCGCCACCAGCGCCGGGTCGCCGGACTGCGGGGCCAGCGCCAGCGCGACCTCCGCGGCCTGCGCGGCCCGCGCGTGCGCGCCCATGTCCATGTAGGGCCCGATGACGCTGGCGTACAGCAGCAGCAGCGCGTCCGGGTCGTGCAGCCCGCCCCGGTTCAGCTCGTCGATCGTGCTCTCCAGCAGGTACACCGCGTACCGCAGCTCCCCCGCGAGGTAGTGCGCGACGGCCCGGCCGCGCAGCGCCGGCACCCGCGCCGGCAGCGGGGCGTCCGCCAGCCGCGCCTCCGCCTCCTCGAAGTACCGCCGCCCGTCGGCGAGGTCGCCCGTGTCCAGCGCGCACTCACCGAGCCCGAGCAGCGCGGCGGCCTGCTCCTCCGCCAGCTCCTGCGCCTCCGCCTCGGCCAGCAGCCCCGTGTACTGCTCCACCGCCGACTCCGCCTCCCCGACGGCGAGGGCGCGCTGCGCCTCGGTCAGCCGCAGCCGCAGCTCGGTCACCCGGCGCGCCGACCGCCCGGTCGCCAGTTCGTCGAACTCGACTCCGAGCCGCTCGGCGAGATGCCGCAGCGCGTCGTCGGAGGGGCGCACCCGGCCGGCCTCCAGGGTGGAGATGTAGGCGGGCGTGTACACCGGCTCCGCCAGCTGTTTCTGTGTCAGTCCGCGCGCCACGCGCAGCTGCTGCACCCGCCGCCCGATCGTGCCCGGCTCGTCCCGCTCCCCCATGCCAACTCCCCCAGTGCCCCTTGCCGTTCGCGTCGGACAGCCCCTAGGTTAAACCGCGAATTAATTCTGCTTAACCCGTCGCTGTTGCGAGGTCGCCGTGCTGCAACGCACCCGCCCCACCGAGCGTTACGCCCGTGGCTTCATCGCGGCTCTCGCCGCGGTCGCGGCGCTGGTCCTGGCGGCGAACGCGGGCCCGGCCAAGGCGGCCGCCCCGGACGCCGGCTCCCGGACCACCGCACCGGCGGAGGTGGAGGCCGCGGAGCGGTAGGGCGACGGCCACGGAGACACCTCAGCCGGGCAGGGCCCTGCGCAGCGCCTCGTCCAGGCGCCGCGCCGTCCTGTCCAGCTCGTCCTCATCGGCCGAGCCCGCCTCGACGAGCGGGCCGAGCTGCGTGATCAGGGTCTGTGTGAAGGCGCCGTAGAGCGGTGTCCTCGGGCGGTGCACGGCCCGCTCCAGCGCCTTCCTCAGCTTCAGGTCCGAGAGCCCGGGACGTCCCCCGTCCCCGCGCGGCACCTCGTCGGGCTCCCCCGTCGGGGACGGCGCGGGAGCGGCGGAGATCTCCGCGGGGCACCGCGGCGAACGGCCGTACGCCGAACCACGGGTCGCCGCAAACCCGGCCTCCAGCAGGCAGCGTTCGCTCAGCCGCCCGGTGAGGAACCGGATCAGCTCGGTCGCCTTCCGCGCCCGCTCGGACGTCGTGGTCACCGCCAGGTTCTGCCCGCCGAGCACCGCCCGACCGGGCAGCGGCGCCACCCCCAGCCGCTTCCCGAAGGCCCGGTACAGCGTCGGGTAGGCGGAGGGCCAGGCGCGCAGGAAGGCCGTACGCCCCACGGTGAACTCGCTGGTCGACTCCGCCTCGTCGTGCTTCTTCGCGTCGGGGGAGACGTACGCCGGGTCGACACGGCGTACGAATTCCCGCACCCCCCGCCGCAGTTGTTCCACGTCGCCCGTGTAGCGGCCGTCCTCGTCCACCAGCCTCAGGCCGGGCACCGCCGTGGCGAACGCCTCCATCACGTTGACCGTGCGGCCCTCGTACGCGTCGAGCTGGGTGGTCCAGCCGTTGGCGAAGTCCTCGGCGCCGAGCCGGTCGTCCAGGGTGGTGATGTGCCCGCGCAGCTGCTCCCAGGTGAAGCCCTCCGGGACGTACGGCTCCTCCACTCCCGCCTTCCGCAGCAGGTCGGCCCGGTAGTACAGCAGGCCGACGTCGCTGTTGAACGGCACCGCGTAGACCTTCCCGTCCCACCGGGCGGTCTCCGCGACCGGGTCGATGACGTCCGCGTCGACGAGGTCGTCGGGCAGCGCCCGCACCAGCCCGGCCTCCGCGAACTCCGGCACCCAGGTCACGTCCAGGTTCACCACGTCGTACCGGGCGCTGCCGGACTGCAGGGCGCCCAGCAGCTGGCTGCGCTGCTCGTCGGCGCTGCCCGGCAGCTCCACCAGCCGCGCCTGGTACCTGGAACCCGCCTTCTGCTGCGCGCGGTTCCACGCGTCGATGAGCCGCTGCCGCACACCGTTGCTGCCGGTGACGTCCCGGCCGCTGGCCACGACGATCGTGCCGGGTTTCTCCTCGGCGGCCGGTTCGGGCGTCCCGCCCCCGCCGCCCGTGCAGGCGGCGAGCAGCAGCAGCGCCAGCAGCGCGGTGAGCCGTCGCGGCATCAGTCGTCCCCCGTTCCGATGCGGGCGATCTCGTCGTGCAGGGCGGCGCCCACGTCGTCCCCCGCGTCCAGGCAGCGCCCGCCGCTCACCTCGGCGATCCGCTGGTCCGGGCGGCCCTCGTCACAGCCTCCGCTCCCCAGGACGGCCACGGTCACCGGCACCCCGCCCGCCCCGGCCCGGTCCAGCACCTCCCGCAGCCGTCCGCCCTCCAGGTACGAGCCGTGCCGGCCGTCGGTGATGTGCACGATCATCTGGGGCCGGCCGTCGTCCCCCCGGTCCTCCATCTCGTCGAACGCCGCGAGCAGCGCCGCGTGCGGGTCGGCCGAGGCGTCGCGCACCCGGGCCCGCTCGTCGACGGCCTCCTCGGCGTCCCGCCGCCAGTGCCTGCCGAACCCGAGCAGCGTCTCGTACGGGCCGTCGCCGGTGTCGGCGACCGCCCAGACGCCGTACTCGTCGTCGGAGCCGAGACCGCCCAGCGTCTGCCGCAGCAGACCGGGTCCGCCGCTGGGTCCCTCCCACAGGCCGGCCATGGAACCGGAGCTGTCCAGCAGGAACAGCACCCGTCCGGGACCGCCGTACGCCTGGTAGGCGCCGAGCGCCCGCTCCATCTCGTCCCGCCCGGCCGACGCGTCGAGCGGGCTGGGCGCGTACGACACGACGTCGAGGTCCACGTCCTCGTCGATCGGCTCCAGGCTGTCGGGGTCACGGAACCCGTACCGGGCGAACACCTCCTCGCCGCCTTCGCCGGCCAGCCAGTCGCGGAAGGAGGCCACAGCCGCGTCCCGGGCCGTGGCGTCGGTCTCGCCGCCGTCCCAGCGCACCCGCACGAACACCGGGTCCATGCCGGGCACGTCGGCGGGGTACAGCGCGGTGCGCGGGGCGCGGACCGTCCCCTCGCAGTCGACCCCGCTGATGAGCAGGAACTCCGGCACGAGCGCGGCGGTGCGGTCGTCCACGGCGTCGTCGTCGGGCAGGGCGCACAGAAGATCGCCGGCCGTGGGGGAGGGCGGTCCCGGCTGCCGGACCATGGTCTCCCCGCGGGCCACGGCCGCCGTGTCGCCGTACAGGCCGACGGTGGCGAGCAGTCCGGAGTCGGTGAACTCGGGGTCGGGGCGGCGCACGCCCGTGTCCTCGGCGCGCGCGGTCAGCGCCTCGATCATCTCGGTCAGGGGCCGTCCGGTGACCTCGTTCAGCGGCTCGGGCGCGAGGCGCGACGGCACGGCGAGCACGACGGGGGAGCGGGCGAGGGGCCGCTCCCCCGGCTCCAGCTCCGCGACGGCGTCCGTGTCCTGCTGCTCCAGCACCCGGTCGACCTCGGCGCGGGAGGCGGGGATCCACACGTCCGGCTGCGGGCCGATGTCGCGCTGCGGGTCGACCTCGTCGGCCCCGGGCTCCTTCCAGGCGTCCGTGTGCCGGCGCAGCGCCTCGACCACGTCGGAGGAGCCCGCGCTGTAGACGGTGATGCCGGTGCGCCGGCAGCCCGCCTCGGTGGTGTTCGCCTCGGAGGTGAGGTAGGCGTCGGCGGCCGTGCGGAAGGTGTCCTCCAGGTCCGGGTCGGTCAGCACGCGCAGTTCGAGCGGCGGGGCGCAGTGGGTGTCGTCCCCGCCGGCCAGGCCCAGCGGCCCGTACAGGCCGACGCCGAGCATGCCGAGGGCGACCAGCACCGGCAGGGCGAACCGGAGCAGGATGCCTCTGGACGGCCGCTTCCCCCCGCCCGCGCCCCGGCGGGCGTGCTGACGCCGGCGCCGCGCACGGGACCACGTCGCCGCCAGGGCGCGCGGGCGCCGCCACAGCGCCGCCGTCCACGCCGGCAGCCGGCGGCGCGGACGCGGGGAGGGGCCCGGCGTGCCGGGGTCGGGGCCCGGGCCCGCCGGGCCGGAACCGCCCGGCACCAGGAGCGGAACCTCGGGGCCCTTCCTGCCCAGCGTCACCTCGGCGCCCGCGTCGGCGCGCAGCTGCGGCTGCCACGGCTCGTTGCGCAGGGTGCGGCGCTTCTGCTCGGCCATGCGCTGCCGCAGCAGGGCGGTGAGACGGGAGACGGTCGTGCCGCCCTCCCGGCCGAGCAGCTCCGCCAGGTTCTCCGTATACGGCGTGGGGGTGTCGGGGGCGCCCGCGTCGATACGGTGGTTGGCCTGCACGCTCATCAGCAGCACGACGCGCCGCTTGTCCTCGAAGTGCTCCCACACGCGGGCCGCGTTGCCCGCGAAGCAGCAGTCGAGGACCACCACGATGCGGTCCGCGCGACTCGTGGCCAGCACCGTCCCCATCAGGTCGCTGAACGACACGGCGGCGTTGAACACCGTGTGCTCGCCGGCGAACACCTGGGCGTCGCACAGCTGCAGATACAGCTCGTCGCCCCCGCTGGGGATCGCCCCGTGCCCCGCGAAGTAGACCAGCAGCAGGCCGCCGGCCTCGCTGGCGACCCGTTGCAGCTTCCGTGCCGCCTCGGCGAAGTCCGGCGACGACAGCGGAACGATGTCCTCGTGGGTGAACACCCCCGCACGCACCAGCGCCTCGCGCAGCACGGGCAGGTTGTTCTTCACGGCCGGCAGCTTGCCCGACACCCCGTGCGGGGGCTCCGTGTAGCGGTAGTCGGACACACAGATCAGCAGCGCACGGTCCATCGGCTCCCCCGCGTCCTCGGGCTGCACCGGCCTACCTGTCGTCGCGGTTCACCGGTTCGACTCTGCCCTGCGGCGGTTCGCCGTCCTCGACCTGGCGGCGGTTGTCCCGCCAGGCCCGCACACCGTTCCTGACCTGCTCCAGCAGTTCCTGGAACACCACGGTCGCGCCCGCCGACGTGACGGCAATGATGATTTCCTGGCTGGTCCCCATCGGCGCGCCGCCGCGGTCGGTCGCGGGCCTCTCGAAGAGCCGCAGCCTGCCGTCCCGCAACAGGTCGTCCAGCGGCTTCTCCCGCTCCAGCCAGTTGCGCAGGGCGGTGACGTCACCCTCCGTCGCGTTCCCGTCCAGCCGTATGCAGATGTCCTGGTCGGCCACTCCGTCCCCCTCAGCCATAACTCCCCATCATGGCACCGCGGTTGCTCCCTGGGGAGGGTCCGTACGCAGGTGTCCTGCGGGCATCGCCCCGCGCCCCTGCACCTCACGCAACCGGCGCCGCACGTGCTCCGCGGCCCCCTCCCGGCGCCCCGGCACCCGGCTCCTCAACTCCACCAGCCGCATCCCCAGTTCACGTACCCGCACCGGATCGTCGACCCGGCCCCACTGGTGGTGCGCGCGGTCCACGGCCGCCTCCACGGCGGGCGCGTCGGCCGGCTGCCCGGCGGCCAGCCGGGTGCCCGCCAGCGCCATCCACGCACCGCAGCTGCGCGCCGCGTCGCCCGCCAGCATCGCCAGGTCCGCGCGGACCT
Organism: Streptomyces althioticus; assembly: GCA_014649355.1. GTDB lineage: Bacteria > Actinomycetota > Actinomycetes > Streptomycetales > Streptomycetaceae > Streptomyces > Streptomyces althioticus. Next base: position 340,709 of record BMSW01000001.1, on the reverse strand, counting down.
CGGTCCAGTGCAGCGCCTCCTCCGACACCGGGCCGTGCGCGAGCCCCGCCGCCTGCTCCAGGCGCGCGGCCAGCGCGTCCGCCTCCGCGTGCCGTCCCGCGCGCACGGCCGCCGTGACCGCCGCGTGGGGATCACCCGGCAGCGGACCGCGCTGCGCCAGCACCAGGTCCGTGCCCGCGCCCTCCGGCGTGATCCGCGCCAGCGTCCGCTGGTGCAGCTCCTCGTCCGGCAGCCGCCGCCCGCTGCGCAACAGCGTCGCCAGCGCCTTCATGTACGCCGGCGCCGCCACACCGCGCCGCGACGGCGGGGGTGCGACGCGACCGTAAACGGCGGCGTCACGGCCGCAGTCCAGCGGGAACGGCCGGCCCGGCGCGGGCGGCTCGCACAGCGCCCGCCAGGTGTCCGCGTCGGCGTGCAGATCGAGGAACAGCGTCGTCGCGCCCGCCGGGCGCAGCCGCAGCTCGTCCCGGAACCAGTGCCAGGGCAGCGCCGTGTACCGCACGGTCGCCGGGGTGGTGCGGGCCAGCGCCAGGTGCGGCAGCCGCTGCCTGCGGTCCAGGCGCAGCTCCCCCGCCACGTACACCGTCAGCGGGCCGGGCGCCGCGGCCGCCGCGCGCAGCCGGGTCAGCACCGCCTGCGGCTCCAGGGGGTCGGCCAGCTCCACGACGTTCGCGGTGTCCGCGCCGGACAGCACCGACGGGGGCACCGCCGCGAGCACGGGGAGCACGGACGCCGCGTCCACCAGCCGCCCACGGCCCAGTGGCGACGCCGCGAGCAGCAGCACGGTCCCGGGCATGGTCCCCTCCCCCTGTCGATCACCCACGGCAGCACCGTAACCGCTGCGGTCGCAAACGGGGGCGTCACAGCGGTGAACGTCCCCCTTCGCCACGTTCGACCCCCGTGTCCCTGCCGCCGGCCCCCGTGTCCCTGCCGCGCCGCACCGCGAACACCGTGGTGTCGTCCGCCAGATGCCCCCGGCAGTGCCGCAGCGTCCCGTCCCGTACGACCAGCACCAGCCGGCCGGGGGCCATCAGCCGCGGGTCGGCGGCCACCGCCCGCCGCACCTCCTCCGCGACCTGGAAGAAGTGCCCCTCCCGGTCCCGGGCCTCCGTCACCCCGTCCGTCACCACCAGCAGCGTCTCGTCGAGGCCCAGACGCACCCGGCGCACCGGGAGGCTGCCGGGCGCCAGGTCGCGGTAGCCGAGCGGCAGCCCCCCGGCCACCGGCAGGCGCCGCACCCCCGACGGGCCCACCGCCAGCGGGGGCTCATGGCCGAAGACGACCGTGTCGACGGCGTCGTCCTCGTCCGCGGGGAACGAGAGCAGCACGGCCGTGGCGAACCGGTCGCCGTCCGCGCGGCCGAGGGCGGTCGTGTACGCGCGGTGGCGCACCATCCGCGCCTCCAGCCGGTCGGCGACCACCGCCAGGTCCTCCTCGTGGAACCCCGCCTCACGGAACGTGCCGAGCAGCACCGCCGCCGTCTCCACCGCGCCAAGGCCCTTGCCCTGCACGTCCCCGACGAAGACGCGGGTGCCGTGCGGTCCCGGCTGGATGTCGTAGAAGTCGCCGCCGACCCGGGCCTGGGCGTCGGCGGTGAGATAGACGCCCGCGTGCTCCAGGCCGCCCCAGCCGGGCGGCAGCGGCCGCAGCACGGTGCGCCGCACCGTGTCCGTCACGTCCCGCATGTGCAGCGCCCGCCGCTCCCCGCGCACCCGCACCGCGCACGCCGCCGTGGCGAGGACGCCGCCGAGGGCCACCAGGATGAAGTCGGGCAGGCCCGCCTGGAACTGGTGCGGCCAGGCGTTGTCGACGACGGTGTACGCGCCCATCGACAGCACCGCGAACACCGCCGTGCCCCACACCCCGCACAGCGCGGCCGCGATGCCCGGCACCAGCACGATCCAGGAGATGATCCGGAACTCACCGGTGGTGTTGTAGTCGGCCACCGCGATCGCCACGAGCAGCAGCAGCGGAGGCACCCAGGAGACACTGCGGCCTCCCACGCGCAGCAGCTTCTGGCGCTCCATGACGTCACCCGGCCCGGCCGTCGGGTACGGCTCGGGCAGGGCGTGTCCTGTGGTGGCCGGACTCACGGCCCCAGCGAAACACGCGCCCGTGACGGGCGCATCCCCTCCCACCGGGGTTTCCTCCCTGCGCCTCCCTCGGGCGATCGAGTTGCCGCGGGGGCCCGGCAGGTGTGCCCTGGATGAACGGGGGACGGAGGAAGGAGTGCTCCCATGGCGCACGCTGCGCCCCGGAACCGGGGCATGATCGAACAGGGCCGCACCACCGACGTCTTCGACGCCCGCACCCATCGCGCGGCCCGGATCGTCCTGCCCGTCCTCGCGGCGCTGGTCTACGGCTTCTGGGCCGCGGCGAACCGGCGCTACGGCGGTCCCATCACCGGCTGGAACCTGCTGTTCGGCTTCCTCACCGCGCTCGTCTTCGCCGTCGTCCTCGTCACCCTGCTCACGGTCGCCCCGAAACTCCACCGCGGCCTCCACGCCCTGGCGTGGGCCGCCTTCGCGGGCATCGCGGTCGGCTTCCTCTTCAGCCAGTCCAACGGCAGCATCTACCGTTCGGTCGCCTTGGGGGTGGGGGTGATGGTCGGCACGTTCTTGCTGCTGTTCTACCACTACTACACGAAGGAAGACGCGGAGGGGCACCGCCGGGAGTGAGGCGGTTCGTGCGACGCCCCCGCCGCCTGCGGGCAGTCGTGCCGCTTGGGGCGATGGGGGTACCTCCCGCTCGAGCGAAGCCGAGAGTGGGGGAGGGTGGGCGCAGGCGGCACCTCTGCAGCGCGCCTTGCTTGGACCCGCGCCCGTGACGGCAACCCGTCTGCCTGGTAGCGCCGTCTACCGACTGCAGCCCGTCGAGGGCTAATCGCGCAGTTCCCCGCGCCCCTAGGGCGCCTGGCCTCGGGGCAGTCGTGCCGCGGGGGTGAAGGGGGAGCCCGCTCCCCGCCGTCTGCGGGCAGTCGTGCCGCTGGGGCGATGGGGGTACCTCCCGCTCGAGCGAAGCCGAGAGTGGGGGAGGGTGGGCGCAGGCGGCACCTCTGCAGCGCGCCTTGCCTGGACCCGCGCCCGTGACGGCAACCCGTCTGCCTGGTAGCGCCGTCTACCGACTGCAGCCCGTCGTGGGCTGATCGCGCAGTTCCCCGCGCCCCTGGGGCGCCTCCCCGTTCGGGGGTGCCCCGCTCGCGTCCGTGGGACCAGGCAGGTTGCCTGAATACGTGGCTTCGGGGAGCGGCACCCAACGGGTGCGGGACAGGATCGGCGCGGCATGCGTCGCCGTCGCCTGCCTGCTCATGCCCCTCGGCATCCTCGCGACCTGGGCCGCCTTCGGCCTCGCCGACACCGGCCGCTACGTCCGCACCATGACCCCCCTCGCCGCCGACCCCGCCGTACGCGAGGCCGTCGCGGACGCCGTCGGCGACGAGGTCGTACGGGAACTGCAGACACGGACCGCCGGCGACGCCGCCGTCGGCCCCTTCGTCCGGGACGCCATCGAGTCGTTCACCCGTACGGACGCATTCCGCACGGCGTGGGAGGCCGGGAACCGCGCGCTCCACGACGCGGTGCTGGACGCCCTGCGCGACGACGCGCCCTCCGCCGGACCCGTCACCGTCGACCTCGCCCCCGTCACCGCACAGGTCAAGCAGCGGCTCGAGGCCGACCACATGCCCTACGCCCACCGCATCCCCGTCGAGCACACCGACATCCCCGTGGTCCCCGCCGAGGAAGTGGCCGGGCTGCGCCAGGGGTACCGGCTGCTGGACGCCACCGCCCTGTGGCTGCCCCTCACGGCCGTCGCCCTCACCGTGACCGGCGTCGCGGCAGCCGCGTCCCGCCGCCGCGTCCTCATCGCTGCCGGGCTGGGGGCCGCGCTGGGTGGCGCCCTCCTCGCCCTGGCGGTCGCGGCCGGTCGTCGGCTGACCCTGGCCGACCTCCCGGACGACGTCCACCGGCCGGCGGCCGGCGCGGTCTACGACGCCCTCACGGGCACCCTGTGGACGGCGTCCTGGTCGCTCCTCGCCGTGGGGGCGGCAGTCGCCCTGACCTGCTCCGCCTTCCGCCGCAAGCACGGCACCCCCGAACCGGACAGCGCCCCAGGGGCGCGGGGAACTGCGCGACCAGCCCCCCACGGCCCGCAGCCGGCACACGGCGTCTCCCGGCAGACGGGTTACCGCTAGGGACGCAGGTCCAACCAAGGCACGCTGCACAGGTGCCCGCGCCCACCCCCATCGCCCCAGCGACACGATGCCCCCGGACCAGCCGCCCCAGGGGCGCGGGGAACTGCGCGACCAGCCCCCGAAGGGTTGCAGCCGGCGGACGGCGGACCTAGGCAGACGGGTTACCGCTAGGGGCAAGGCGCGTTGCAGAGGTGCCGCCTGCGCCCCCGTGCCGCCCCAGGGGCGCGGGGAACTGCGCGATCAACCCGTGACGGGCTGCAGTCGGCGGACGACGATCCACGGCAGCCGGGTTGCCGCCAGGGGCAAGGCGCGCTGCCCAGGTGCCGCCTGAGGCAAGATCGGACCCGAACCCGTTCGACAGGAGGCGGCGACTTTGGAGACTGCGGGGGACGGGGCCGCACGGCCGCGGCGTCCAGGCGCCTGGCTCGCCGCCCTGCTGTTCGCCGGCGTGAGCGTGGTCGTCGGCTGCCGCGCGGCCGACACCGACGCCGTCACCCCCGTACCCCAGCTCCTCGCGTTCCTGCCCTGGCTGCTGCTCCCCACCGCCGTCGGCCTCCTCCTCACCCTGCGGGCCCGCCGGTGGACCGGCGCCGTGTGGGGCGTCGCCCTGCTCGGCCTGCTGGCCTGGTACGTCGAGCCGTACGGCAAGACGGACGACCCGACAGGCCCGCCCGTCGCCCAGCTGCGGGTGCTGACCGCGAACGTGGAGTACGGCAGGGCGACCGGCCCGCTCGTCGACGCCGTACGCCGTGAGAAGCCGGACCTCGTCTTCGTCCAGGAGTGCGACCGACGCTGCGGCGCCGTCCTGGAGCGCGACCTGTCCGCGACCCACCCGCACCGCAGCGCCGTCGACGGCGACGGCTCCAAGGGCTCCGTCGTCCTCAGCCGTCTCCCGCTCACCCCCACCCCGCCGGTCCCCGGCACGATGGGCATGCCCGGCGCCACCGCCGACGTCGGCGGCCGCACCGTACGTCTGCTGCTGGCGCACCCCGTGCCGCCGTTCCCCGACCAGGTGCCGGTGTGGCAGCGGGAGCTGGCCGGGATCCGCGACGCGGCACGGGCCGCACGCGACGTGCCGACCGTCCTCGCCGGTGACTTCAACGCCTCCCAGGACCACGCCGCGTTCCGCCGCATCCTCGACACGGGACTGCGCGACGCGGCCCGTCTCGACGGCGCCGACCGCACGCCGACCTGGCCCGCCCGCACCGCCCCGGCGTTCGGCGCGCAGATCGACCACATCCTGGTCTCCGAGGAGTTCGCCGCGGACCGCGCCCGCTTCCTCGGCCTCGGTGACAGCGACCACCGCGCGGTCCTGGTCGACCTCACCCTGCACGCAGGCCGGTGACACGGCGGTGCGGGCCGCCCCCGCGGAGGGGACGGCCCGCACCGGACGGGACACGCGCGGATCAGCGGCCGGACTTCTCCAGCGCCTTCTCCGCCTTGTCGAGCGCGGCGGCGAAGCCGTTGGCCCACAGCTGGTCCACCCGCGACCGCTCGGCCGAGTTCGGGTAGGCGTTGGTGCAGGACGGGCCGGGGCCGCCGCCGGACATCAGCTCGCTGCACGGACCGGAGTAGTTGTCCGGCAGGCCCAGCACGTGACCGGTCTCGTGCGTGGTGACCCGCGTCGAGTCGTAGGTCTGGTTCTGGGCGTAGTCGAGGAAGACGTAGCCGCGGCCGTGACCGTCGGTCGACGCGTACGAACCGCGCGAGTCGTTGCCCTCGCGGTACGAGAAGTCGGCGCCCGAGGTGCCCGACTGCAGTCTCACGTTGGAGACCGAGCTGTTCCAGATCGAGGCGCTTTGGGCTATCTGGCTGGCGAACGTCGGCGCCTGGGAGGCGTTGTAGACGACGGTGACCGCGGCGGCGCCGGTGGGGTCGGCGGCACGCTTCTCGGCGACGGACTTCAGCACGGCCTCGAAGAACGCGCGGTTGGCCGCGGCCTCCTCGGACGAACCGGCGTACGTGGCGTACGAGCCGGCGGGCGCGAGGGGGGCCTCGGCGGCGCCGGCCGGGGCGGCGCCCAGACCGAGCGCGGTCAGGCTCAGACCGGCCGCGGACAGCACGGACAGGGGCATGCGCAGGCGCATCGATGACTCCTTCGGTGGGGGGTGAGTCACGTGTCACCGGTGAGTGTCCGCGCCCGTGCGGCGGCTGTGATGATGGCAACCGGTGATAGGACCGCGCTATCGCCCGGGTCCGGCCATGTGCCGCACGCCACCCGGGATCCGGTGTCGCAGACGCCCGACTACGCCTGCACAGGCGGGGTTTGGGTGTCTGGTGAAACCTGAACTTCCCGCTTACCCTCCCAGGACATGGAGCTTGAGGTCCGGCACCTCAGGGCACTGTGCGCGATCGCCGACACGGGCAGCCTGCACCGGGCCGCACGCCAGCTCGGCGTGGCCCAGCCCTCGTTGAGCACGCAGCTGCGGCGCATCGAACAGGAGCTGGGCGGTGCCCTGTTCGTCCGCGCGCGCACGGGCTGCCGCCCCACCCCACTGGGCCGGCTGGTGCTCAGCCGCGCCCGCCCGCTCGTCACCGAGCTGCGCTCCCTGGTCACCGAGGCCCGCGCCGCCGCCCTCGGCGGCCGCCAACTGCGCCTCGGCTCCACCGCGAGCCGCGCGCTGGCCGGCTGGCTGCGCCGCCTGCGCCGGCACTGGCAGGAACCCACCCTGCACATGGACGTCTCCGCCAACGCCCTGCTGCGCATGGTCGCCGACGGCCAGCTCGACGTGGCGTTCGTGCACGAGGTGGAGGGTTGCCCGCTGCGCGTGCCCGACGGGCTGCGCACCCGCGTCCTCATCGCGCGCGAACCGCAGTTCGTGTCCCTGCCCGCCGACCACCCGGCCGCGGCCCGCCCGGTCGTCGACCTCTCCGACCTGTCCCACGACCGCTGGATGATCGACCCCGCGGTCGACGGCGAGTGGGACGCGGTACGGCGCATGCTGCGCGAGGCGGGGATCGACCCGCCCGTGCTGCACGGCGACTACCACACGGCGGCGTCCCTGGTCGCGATCGGCGAGGTCGTCACCGTCTGCCAGCCGACCTCCCCCTCCCGCCCCGACACGGCCGTCCGCCGCATCGCCGGCGACCCGCTGGGCGTACGGCTGCTGCTGGCGGCGCGTACGGACACCGAGCTGGAGGGCGTCTACCCGCACCTGGCGGACGCCTACCAGGAGGTCGCCCGGCAGGCGCCCGCGTACCGCGAGTGGCTGGAGGAGCTGGTGCCGGGGGCCTGAGCGACCCCCGGCCGGCACCGGTCCTCCGTCAGACGCCGATGTCCCGCCCGTCCGCGCGCCACACCGCGACGACCGCCGGTCGGACGTACGAGCCGGGACCGTCGGGCCAGGTGCTGGCGGGACGCGCCACGGTCGCTCCGTCCACCTCGCCCGGGTGCTGCACGGCCACCAGCACCCGCCGGTCCTGCACGACGGGGCCGCAGGTCTCGGCGCCCGTCGGCACGGTCAGGAACTGCTTCAGCTCACCGCGCCGCTCCCCGCGCGTGGCGACGCCGAAGAGGCCGTCGTGGGAGCCGAGGGCACTGCCGTCGGTGGAGATCCACAGGTTGCCGTGCGCGTCGAAGGCGACGTTGTCCGGGCAGGAGATCGGGCTGACGGCGTCCTTCGGGAACCCGGCGAAGTAGGTCGACGGATCCTCCGGGTCGCCCGCGACGAGGAACAGCGACCAGGCGAAGCGGGTGCTCTCCGGCCGGTTCCACCGCTCGGTGAGCTCCAGGACGTGGCCGTGCTTGTTGGCGTGGCGCGGGTTGGCCTCGTCGGCCTTGGGGTTGGCGCCCGTGCCGCGGCTGGAGTTGTTGGTCAGCGCGACGTAGACCTTGCCGGTGACGGGGTTCGGCTCGATGTCCTCGGGCCGGTCCATCTTGGTGGCGCCCACCTTGTCGCCGGCGAGCCGCGTGAAGACGAAGACCTCCTCGGCGGTCATGCCCTCCACGTGCGAGACGGCGCCGTGCGCGGTGGCGGTGGCCAGCGGGATCCACTCGCCGCTGCCGTCGAACTCGCCGTCCCTCGGCAGCTTGCCCGTGCCGTCGATCTCGATCGCGGGCGAGTCTCCGGTCAGCTTCGCGACGTAGAGGGTGCCCTCGTCGAGCAGCGACAGGTTGTGCTCGCGTGCCGCGCGGCTGTTGCCGTGCCGCATCCGCTTGCTGCCGACGAACTTGTAGAAGTAGTCGAACCGCTCGTCGTCGCCGGAGTAGACGACCGGCCGCCCGTCGTGCGTGAGCCGCACGGTCGCCGCCTCGTGCTTGAACCGGCCGAGCGCGGTGTGCTTGCGGGGCGTGGAGTGCGGGTCGTACGGGTCGAGTTCGACGACCCAGCCGAAGCGGTGCGCCTCGTTCGGCTCCTGCGCGAGGTCGAACCGCTTGTCGAACCGCTCCCACTTGCGCTCGGTCGCGCCGGTGCCGATCCCGTACCGCTTGTCGGTGGCGCTGCCGCCGTTAGCGAAGTACTGGTTGAAGTTCTCCTCGCCGTGCAGGGTGGTGGCCCACGGGGTGGTGCCGCCGGAGCAGTTGTTGAGGGTGCCGAGCACGCGGGTGCCGGTGGGGTCGGCGGAGGTCTTCACCAGGTCGGACCCGGCGGCGGGGCCGGTGAGCCGGAACTCGGAGGTGGCGGTGAGCCGCCGGTTGAGGTGGTGCCGGCTCATGGCCGTGAGCCGGCCGTTCCCGCGGTCCTCCTCCACGGCGACGACGGCGAGCCCGTGCGCGGCCCAGGCGATCTCCACCTGCTCGCGCGTCGGGTTCTCCGGGTCGTAGTCCCGGAACATGAGGATCTCGTCGGTGTACTCGTGGTTGGCGACCAGCAACTGCCGGTTCCGCTCGCCCTTCAGCGGCAGCAGCGCCAGGAAGTCGCAGTTGTAGCCGAACTGTCCGGCCTGCGCGCGGGCGCTCTGGCGCTCGGGGTCGAAGGCGGGCGCGCCGCGCAGGACGGGCTCGCCCCAGCGGATGACGACGTTCTGCCGGTAGCCGTCCGGCACGGTGACGGCGTCACGGGTGTTGGGCGGGACGGGGGTGAAGCGGAGGCCGCGTGCGCCCTTGTGCGGATGCGGCCGTCCGTGCGCGGCCGGGGCCGCTTCCGCCTGCGGCGCGGCGGCGACACCGGCCGCGCCGGCGCCTGCGGCGGCGACGGTCACCACGGCGGCGGCCCGCATCACCGAACGGCGGCTGAGGGCGCCGGCGACGACGTCACCGACGTACTCGTTGTCACTGGTGTTGGGCACCTCGTGGAAACAGGCGTCACCACACCGGAAACGGCAGGTCAGGGCGGACCGGCCGGCGGGGTGCGGGCCGGACGGCGTTCCGATCAACGGCAGCAGCTTGCGCACGTGTTCTCTCCTTGGCGTGCCCGGGGTGTCAGCGCGACCGTAGGAGCCCACGGGTGCGGCGACCGGGCGCGGGAGTGAACGGCGGGTGAACCCGGAACGGCATCACGGGCGTACGCCGGAGCGGAACATCGACCCCACACAGGCCGGATCACGCCCTTGACAGATACGATCCCGCACATCCCACCCTGCCCAAGATCGCCCCCAAGGGCCGCTAACCTTACGTGTCCGTCCTGGCCAGGGTTTGACGGGCATCAACTCACGCGAAGGGTTGCGCACATGGGCATTCTCACTCTCCTGCGGAACGCGTTCGGCCGGTCACGTAAAGCGAAGTCCGCCGAAGCGGAGGGTGCGGCGCCGGCCGCCGAGGCGACGGAGACGGCGGCCCCGACGACGCCCGACCCGTCCACCACCGCGACGGTCCCGGAACAACGCGAAAGCGACGAACACGACCTGGTGAGGTCGGCGTTCGACAAGGTGGAGGTCCCCCGGCCCGCGCAGTCGTCGGAGACGGAGAAGAAGCCGAAGGCATCCGACGCCGAGTCCGAGACGCCTCCGGCCCCGGAGGAGACGCCCGAGGCGAAGGCGGCGCCGGAGACGGCGCCGGAGGCGGCGGAGCCGAAGGCCGACGGGCCGGAGGCCAAGAAGCCCGAGGCTGAGGCCACCCCGGACTCGACCCCCGAAGCGGCTCAGGAACCGGCTGCCGAGGCCAAGCCGGAACCGACCGCTGAGCCCGCGGGTGAGACCGAGGCCGAGGCCGAGCAGGATTCGACTCCTGAGCCGGAGCCCAAGCCTGAGACCGAGGCCGAGCCGAAGGCCGAGGCAGAGCCCGAGGCCAAGCCTGCGCCGGAAGCCAAGCCCGCAGCCGAGGCCAACCCTGCGCCGGAAGCCGAGCCTGAGGCCGAGGCCACTGCCGAGCCGAAGGCCGAGCCCGCAGCCGAGGCCAAGCCTGCGCCGGAAGCCAAGCCGAAGGCCGAGGCGAAGTCGGAGGCCAAGCCTGAGGCCGAGGTCGAGCCGAAGGCCGATGCGGAGCCCGAGGCGAAGTCGGAGGCCGAGCCTGAGCCGAAGGCCGACGCGGATACCGAGGCCGGGCCTGAGCCGAAGGCCGACGCGGATGCCGAGGCCGGGCCTGAGGTGCAGCCGGAACCGGCCCCGGAGCCGAAGGCGGCTGCCGAGGCCGCGTCGGAAGCGGACCCGGAACCGGAGGCGGCGGTCGAGCCCGAGCCCAAGGCCACTGCGGAGGCGAAGCCGGAAGCGAAGGCCGCGTCCGCGCCGGATGCCGAGGCCACCGCCACGCCGAAGCCGGAAGCGAAGGCCGAGCCGAAGGCCGCGTCCGAGCCCGAGGTGACCTCCGAGCCCGAGGCGAAGGAGGAACCGGCGCCGGAGGCCGAACCCGCGCCGGAGGTGACCCCCGCGGCCGCCGACGGCGAGCAGGCCCCACAGGGGCCACCCGCACCCGACGACGAGACCCGCACGGGTGGTGCGGGTGGGAACGAAAACCCGGCCGAAGGCGAAGCCGAGGCCGAGGCCGAGACCGACGCACAGGGCCCCGCCACCCCCGCCTCCGCCCTCCGCAACACCCCCCTCACCACCGCCTACAAGGCAGCCGGCACCGTCCTCGCCAAGAACAACCTCACCGGCGCCCGCGCCAAGATCCACCTCGTCCTCGACCGCTCCGCGTCCATGCGCCCGTACTACAAGGACGGCTCCGCCCAGGCCCTGGGCGAGCAGACCCTGGCCCTGGCCGCGCACCTCGACACCGACGCCACCGTCCACGTCACCTTCTTCTCCACCGAACTCGACGGCACCGGCGAGCTGACCCTCACCGACCACGAGAACAAGATCGACGAGCTGCACGCGGGCCTCGGCCGGATGGGCCGTACGAGCTACCACGCGGCCGTGGAGGCCGTCCTCGAGCAGCACGCGAAGGAGCCCGCCGGTACCCCCGCCCTGGTGATCTTCCAGACGGACGGCGCCCCCGACGCGAAGACCCCGGCCACCAAGGCCCTCACCGAGGCCGCGGAGAACCACCCCGACGTGTTCTTCTCCTTCGTCGCCTTCGGCGAGCACGACAACAAGGCGTTCGACTACCTCCGCAAGCTCAAGACGGACAACACGGCCTTCTTCCACGCGGGCTCCACGCCGCGCGAGCTCACGGACAAGGAGCTGTACGAGGGCGTACTGGCGAACTGGCGCCCGTAGGAATCACCACGCTCGCCACCCGGGGGGTGGACGGGGAGGCACGGACGGAACCCGTCCGCCACCCCCGTCCACCCCCCGAAACGCGTGTGAGTCGATCTCCCCGGGACCAGTAGGATTTCGACCATGGCGGCCACTGGATCAGAGAAGCAGGGGGCGAAGGCGTACTACGTCACGACCCCCATCTACTACGTCAACGACGCTCCTCACCTGGGCCACGCCTACACGACCGTCGCAGGCGACGTGCTCACCCGCTGGCACCGCCAGCGTGGCGAGAAGGTGTGGTACCTCACCGGCACGGACGAGCACGGTCAGAAGATCATGCGCACGGCCGAGGCGAACGGGGTCACCCCGCAGGCCTGGGCCGACAAGCTCGTCACGGAGGCCTGGCAGCCCCTGTGGGAGCACCTCGACATCGCGAACGACGACTTCATCCGCACCACGCAGAAGCGGCACACCGACCGCGTCCAGGAGTTCGTGCAGGACCTGTACGACAAGGGCGAGATCTACAAGGGCGGCTACGAGGGCCCGTACTGCGTGGGCTGCGAGGAGTACAAGCTCCCCGGCGAGCTGCTCGACGGCGAGGGCGAGTACGCGGGCCAGAAGCTGTGCGCGATCCACAAGAAGCCGGTGGAGATCCTCAGCGAGGAGAACTACTTCTTCAAGCTCAGCGAGTACAGCGAGAAACTCCTCGCGCACTACGAGGCCAACCCGGGCTTCATCCAGCCCGAGTCCGCGCGCAACGAGGTCCTGAACTTCGTGCGCCAGGGCCTCCAGGACCTCTCCATCTCCCGCTCGACGTTCGACTGGGGCGTCAAGGTCCCGTGGGACGACAAGCACGTGATCTACGTGTGGGTGGACGCGCTGCTGAACTACGCGACGGCCGTCGGCTACAACGAGAACCCGGAGAAGTTCGAGTCGACGTTCCCCGCCGACGTGCACCTGGTCGGAAAGGACATCCTCCGCTTCCACGCGATCATCTGGCCGGCCATGCTGATGGCGCAGGGCCTCCCGCTGCCCGGGAAGGTCGCCGCGAACGGCTGGCTGATGGTCGGCGGCGAGAAGATGAGCAAGTCGAACCTGACCGGCATCAAGCCGCAGGACCTGACCTCGCACTTCGGCGTGGACGCGTACCGCTGGTACTTCCTGCGCGCGATCGCCTTCGGCCAGGACGGCTCCTTCTCCTGGGAGGACTTCTCCGCCCGCTACACCAGCGAGCTGGCGAACGACTACGGCAACCTCGCCTCCCGCGTGGCGGCGATGGTCGGCAAGTACTTCGGCGGCGAGCTGCCGGCCGCGACGGCCGACGGCGACGCGGAGAAGGCGATCCACGAGGGCCTGGCGAAGGCGGTCGCGGAGGCGGACCGGAAGATCGGCGAGGAGCTGGACTTCCAGGGCGGCATCCTGGCGGTCTTCGACTTCGTGAAGCAGGTCAACGGCTACATCACCGAGCAGGAGCCCTGGAAGGTCGCCAAGGACGACTCGCCGGAGGGCAAGGCCCGCCTGGCGACGATCCTCTACACGGCCGCGGAGTCGCTCCGCGCGGTGGCCGTCCTGCTCAACCCGGTGATGCCGGAGACCTCCCAGAAGCTGTGGGACTCCCTCGGCGCGGAGCCCGCCCTGGGCGCCCTCGCCGACCAGAAGGTCCAGGAGTCCGCCACCTGGGGCCTCCTCCCCGCCGGCTCCACGGTCACCAAGGGCGCGGTCCTCTTCCCCCGCCTGGAGGAGAAGCCGGCCGCGTAACACGCACCACGCACACCGAAAGGCCCGGGAACTCCGCGTTCCCGGGCCTTTCGCCCTTGTGTGCCGTAGCCGGTGGTTGTCACCAGGGCAGAGGTCCGCTGCGATCGCTGAAGGTCCCCGTGGGCCCGTCGGGGCCGACGGTCGCCATACGGACGATGATCTCCGCGCCCTCCTCGACGCTCTGGGTGCCGGTGTTGCCGTTGAGGTCGGTCCTGGTGAAGCCCGGCTCCACGGCGTTGACCCGGAAGTCCGGCAGCGCCTTCGCGTACTGCACGGTGATCATGTTGACCGCGGCCTTGGACGCCGGGTAGGCGATCGCCGGGTAGAAGTGCGCGAACGACTCGGGGTCGGACAGCCGGGTCAGGGACGCCAGGCCGCTGCTGACGTTCACGACGACCGGCGCGGGAGACCGGCGCAGCAGCGGAAGGAAGGCGTGGGTGACCCGGACGACGCCGAAGACGTTCGTCTCGAAGGCGGTGCGCATCTCCTCGACGGTGGTGTCCTCACCCCTGGGGATCGCGTTGCCCTCGCCGCGGGGCTCGATGCCGGCGTTGTTGACCAGGACGTCGAGGCCGCCCTCGGCCTCCACGGTCTTCACGGCCGCTTCCACGGAGGCGTCGTCGGTGACGTCGAGCTGGACGAAGTGCGCCCCGATGCGTTCGGCTGCCTGACGGCCCCGCTCGGCGTCCCGGGCGCCGACCCAGACGGTGTGACCCGCCTCGACGAGGCGGCGGGCGGTTTCGAATCCGAGGCCCTTGTTGGCTCCGGTGATCAGTGTCGTAGTCATGGCTTCACTGTCACTCCGCCCCGCCGGGGCAGCCAGGCGACTCCTTTTCCTGGGACTCGCGGTACCAGGCACGCGCCGTCGCCGCGCGGTTCACTGGAGACATGGCGACGACGGAGCTGGGACGGGCGCTGCGCCGCTGGCGCGACCGGGTCTCCCCGCGGTCGGCCGGTCTGCCGGAAGGCGGACGGCGGCGGGCGGCGGGGCTGCGACGGGAGGAGCTGGCCATGCTCGCCGGTATCTCGGTCGACTACATCGTCCGTCTCGAACAGGGCCGCGCGACCAGCCCTTCGTCCCAGGTCGTCGAGGCGCTGGCCCGCGCCCTGCGGCTGGACCCGGCCGAACGCGCCCACCTGTTCCTGCTGGCAGGGCTCGCCCCGCCCGGGCCTGAGACGGTGCCCTGCTATCTCACGCCCAGCGTGCAGCGGCTCCTCGACCGCCTCGTCGACACCCCGGTCGTCGTCCTGGACGCGGCGATGACCCTGCTGGTGGCCAACCCGATGTACGCGGCGCTGATGGGCGACCCGTCCGCCCTGCGCGGCTTCGCACGCAACCGGGTCTGGAACCACTTCCTCGGCCCGCCCGGCCGGATCCGGCGCACGCCCGAGGAGCTCCGGGACTTCGAGACGCGCGTGGTCGCGGAACTGCGGTCCGTGGCCGGCCGCTACCCGGCCGACCTGCGGCTGCGCGAACTGATCGACGAACTGCGGGCGCGCAGCGACCGGTTCGCCGAACTGTGGGACTCGGGGGCCGTGGGCCGCGTGGAGTCCTCCGTCAAGACGATCGACCACCCCGACGTGGGCGCGCTGACGCTGGACTGCGACGTGCTGCGCGTGGAGGGCAACGACCTGCGCATCCTCGTGTACTCGGCGGAACCGGGCAGCGAGGCCGCGGAGAAGCTCCGCCTGCTGTCGGTCCTGGGCACGCAGTCGCTCACGTCCCACCGTCCCGCGTAACACGCGCGCTACAGGACGGCCCCGGGAGAACACGACGCTTCTCCCGGGGCCGCACCCTTTGCGAAGATCGCGTGAGGAACGAACGACCACACGTGGGGGGAACCCGAACCATGGCACTCTTCGGCAACGCGCACACCGTCGACCCGGCCAAGGCCCAGCAGGACTACGCCCGGCTCCTGGGCCACGGCGAGCAGGTGCACGCGGCGTTCCTGCTGATACGCGACACGATCCTGTTCACGGACCGCCGACTGATCCTGGTCGACAAGCAGGGCATCACCGGCAAGAAGACCGAGTACCACTCGATCCCGTACCGCAGCATCTCCCACTTCGCCGTGGAGACCGCGGGCCACTTCGACCTCGACGCCGAACTGAAGATCTGGATCTCCAGCTCCCCGACCCCGATCCAGAAGACCTTCACGAAGGGCGTCGACATCTACGAGGTCCAGGCCATCCTCACCCAGTTCGTCGCCCGCTGACCGGCGGGAACGTTCCTTCCACCCTCGAACGGGTGAACACACCGGAGTAGCAGCCGACGCGGGACCATGAGCGCCCTACCGTGCCGCTCATGGTCACCGCCACCCACGAGGCCTCCCACCGGCTCTTCCAGGAGCACCCGGAGGCGCTCGCCCCCGTCTTCGAGGCACTGGGGCTGCCGCCGCCGGCGAAGACGGACTTCCACGAGCTCTCCCCGGACACGACCGAGATCCGTCCGATGGAGCGCCGCGCCGACACGGTGCTCATGTTCGAGCCCGACATGGGAGAACACTTCGTCCTGGCCGTCGAGGCCCAGACGAAGAAGGATCCTGAGAAGGCCAGGAACTGGGCGTACTACGTCTCGTATCTGCGCGCCAAGTACGACCTGCCGGTCCTGCTGGTCGCCGTGTGCCGCGACCCTTCGACGGCCGCATGGGCCATGGGCCCCTTCGAGTGCTCGGTCGGCCCGTGGACCACGCAGGTCACCCGGCCCTTCGTGCTGGGACCGCAAACGGTCCCGGAGGTCACCGACGAGGCGGTGGTGGCCCAGCAACCCGCCCTCGCCGCCCTCTCGGCCATCGTGCACAGCCAGAGCAAGCGGTCCGCGGCCATACTGGAAGCGGTCGCCCGCGGACTCGTGTCCTTCGAGCCGGACGTCACGCGGTACTGGTTCGAAGTCGTGGAAGTCGGGCTGGAGTCCACTTCGGCCAAGGCAAGTTGGAGGAAGTTGATGCAGAACGTCGTCACCCACTTCCCGGGACACGGGACGCTCTTCGAGGAGAAGTACCTGGAGGGGAAGGCGGAAGGCAAGGCGGAAGACATCCTGCACGCGCTGAAGGTGCGTGGGCTTGTCGTCTCGGACGATGCGCGCGAGCGCATCACCGGCTGCACCGACCTCGACACCCTCACCACCTGGTTCGACCGCTCCCTGACGGTCTCCAAGGCCGAGGACCTCTTCAGCGGCGAGGACGACACCGCCTCTTCCTGATCCCTCGCCTCCGGTGATCGAATGTCCGGCATGCGCCCCGAGCACTGCGTCACGCGGAATCACATCGAGGTGTTCCACCAGGGTGTGCTGCCCGCGGGCGCGCGGCCCATTCCGTTCCGGACGCTGTTGCGCGGGTCGTTGGTGCCGGTCGCCCTCTGGGGCGGTGTCGCGGGGCTCGCGTCCGTCGTCGTCGGCCCGGTCGCGGGGGTCGTGGTCTGCGGTGTCTTCGCGGTGTTTCTCGCCGTCGGGTTCGCCCGGCGCCGCCGGCGGCGGCACTCCGTCCGGTGTGCCGCCTACGGTGCGTTCGCCGGGGTGCTCAAGGAGTCCGTCGACCTGTTCTGAGCAAGGCGAAGGGCCCGGAACCGGCCAGGTTCCGGGCCCTTCGCCTACGCCACGGACTACTTCGGCTGAGGCTTCCGCACCGACAGGTGCAGTTCCTTCAGCCGCGCCTCCTCCAGCTCCGTCGGCGCGCCCATCATCAGGTCCTGGGCGTTGCCGTTGAGCGGGAAGGCGATCGTCTCGCGGATGTTCGGCTCGTCGGCGAGGAGCATCACGATGCGGTCCACGCCGGGGGCGATGCCGCCGTGCGGCGGGGCGCCGAAGCGGAACGCGCGGAGCATGCCGGCGAACTTCTCCTCGACCGTCTCACGGTCGTAGCCCGCGATCTCGAACGCCTTGAGCATGATCTCGGGCTCGTGGTTCCGGATCGCGCCGGAGGACAGCTCGACGCCGTTGCAGACGATGTCGTACTGCCAGCCCAGGATGTCCAGCGGGTCCTGGTTCTCCAGAGCCTCAAGGCCGCCCTGCGGCATCGAGAAGGGGTTGTGCGAGAAGTCGATCGCGCCGGTCTCCTCGTCCTTCTCGTACATCGGGAAGTCGACGATCCAGCAGAAGCGGAAGACGTTCTCCTCGAAGTGGCCGGCGCGCTTGGCGGCCTCGACGCGGACCGCGCCCATGATCTTCGAGACCTCGTCGAACTCGCCCGCGCCGAAGAAGACTGCGTGGCCCGGGGCCAGCGCCAGCCGCTTGGTCAGCTCGGCGACGTTCTCCTCGGTGAGGAACTTCGCGATCGGGCCGGTCAGCGAGCCGTCCTCGCCGACGCGCACCCAGGCGAGGCCCTTCGCGCCCTGCGAGACCGCGTAGTCGCCCAGCTGGTCGAAGAACTTGCGCGGCTGGCCGGAGACGTCCGGCACCGGCAGGGCGCGCACGTGCTTGCCGGCGAACGCCTTGAACTCCGAGCCCTCGAAGATGTCGGTGATGTCGACGAGCTCGAGCTGGGCGCGCAGGTCCGGCTTGTCGGAGCCGTACTTCAGCATCGCCTCGCGGAACGGGATCCGCGGGAACGGCGAGGTGACGTGACGGCCGTTGCCGAACTCCTCGAACAGCTCGGTCATGAGCTTCTCGATCGGCTGGAAGACGTCCTCCTGCTCGACGAAGCTCATCTCGACGTCGAGCTGGTAGAACTCGCCCGGCGAGCGGTCGGCGCGGGCGTCCTCGTCACGGAAGCAGGGCGCGATCTGGAAGTAGCGGTCGAAGCCCGAGATCATCAGCAGCTGCTTGAACTGCTGCGGGGCCTGCGGCAGCGCGTAGAACTTGCCCGGGTTCAGACGGGACGGGACCACGAAGTCGCGCGCGCCCTCGGGGGAGGTCGCGGACAGGATCGGCGTGGTCATCTCGTTGAAGCCCAGGGTGGTCATCTTCTGGCGGATCGCCGAGATGACCTGGGTGCGCAGCATGATGTTGCGGTGCATGCGCTCGCGGCGCAGGTCGAGGAAGCGGTACTCCAGACGCCGCTCCTCGTTGACACCGTCCTCGGTGTTGATGGTGAAGGGCAGCGGGGCCGCCTCGCCCAGCACCTCGACCGCGGAGACCTCGACCTCGATCTCGCCGGTCGGCAGGTCGGGGTTGACGTTCTCCGCGCCACGCGAGACGACCTTGCCGTCGACGCGGACCACGGTCTCCTTGGAGAGCTTGTCGAGCGCCTCGTACGCCTCGGTGCCCGGACGGGCCACCAGCTGGGTGATCCCGTAGTGATCGCGCAGATCGATGAAGAGGATGCCGCCCAGGTCGCGCCGATTGTGCAGCCAGCCACTCAGCCGGACGTCGGTGCCGACGTCAGAGGCGCGGAGCTCGCCGCAGGTGTGGGACCTGTACCGATGCATCGTCGTTCATCCAGCCTTCGCGGATCGGGGTCGTTGTTTCACGTGAAACTCCCCCCAAGCCTACCGGCCGGGCCAAGATCACCGCTCCGCCCTTTCGCGGGGGCCGGTCAAGGTCATCCAAGGGGTCGGCCAAACGACATGGGTGGAAGTTTCCGGGAGCATCTTCCTAAAGTGGTGCAATGCGCACTGGTGAGCCCCTGCCCGCCCTGGGGGACGTCCTCGCCGCCCTCGGAACCGGCGTGTGGCACTGGGACACCGCATCCGGAGAGGTCACGGTCGATGCCGTCGCAGCAGGGCTGCTCGGGCTGTCCGCCGAACCGGCCACCCTCACGGAGGCGCAGGTCCGGGCCCGCTTCCACCCCGTCGACTGGAACGAGATCACCGGGATCATCCAGCTGGCCGTCGCCGAGGGCACCCTCGCCGAGGTGCGTATCAGGATCATGGACGACCAGAACAACGTCGTCCGCGTCGTCCGCAGCCGCTCCAAGCCCTCCTACGAGCCCGAGCGCAAGGCGTACGTCCTGACCGGGACCCTCCAGGAGGTGACCGAGCCGGCGCCGGGCACACCCGCCGCACGCAGCGCGGTCACCGGCGACTGGAGGCGCTCCCGAGAGGCGTTCCTGCTCGACGCCGGCCGCGCCCTGGCCGAGGCGCGCTCCACCGAGGAGGTGCTGCGGGTCGCCGCCAACCTCTCCATGCCGGGGTTCACCCCGGACGGCCTGGCCGTGTTCGGCGTGGAGGGCGACCGGCTCACGATCATCGGCCACCACGGGCACGAGCCCGGCGCCGACAGCCCGTTCTACATGCCGCTCGACACCGACTACCCGGCCGCCGAGGTGGTGCGCACCGGCCGCGCGGTCTACATCTCCTCCCCGGACGAGTACAAGGCGCGCTACCCGCTCACCTGGCCGCTCGCCCAGCGCTTCGGCCGCCAGTCCTGGGCGTTCCTGCCGCTGACCGCCTCCGGCCGCACCATGGGCGCCTGGCTGGCCGCCTTCGCCTACCCGGTCGCCTTCACCCCCGACGAGCGGTCCGTGCTGACCACGGTGGCCCGGATGCTGGCCCAGGCGCTGTCCCGCGCGGGCACGGCGGAGACCGAGAAGGAGCTCACCGAGGGGCTCCAGCGCACGATGATGCCGAAGCTCGGGCCGGGCATCCCGGGCATGGACGTCACCGCCCGCTACGTGCCGACCGGCGGCGGCCTCCAGGTGGGCGGTGACTGGTACGACGTGATCCCGCTGCCCGGGGGCGCCTCCGGGACGAGGTCCGGGGGAGGACGGTTCGCGCTGGTCATCGGTGACGTGCAGGGGCACGACGTACGGGCGGCGGGGCTGATGGGACAGCTGCGGATAGCCCTGCGGGCGTACGCCTCGGAGGGACACCGGCCGGACGCCGTGCTGTCCCGCGCCTCCCGTTTCCTGCACGGCATCGGCGAGGACTCGACCGATCTGCGTTTCGCGACCTGTCTGTACGCCGAGGTCGACCCGGCGACCGGAGTGCTGGAGGTGGCCCGCGCCGGGCATCCCGAGCCGGTCATCCGGATGGCCGACGGGACGGTGCTGACCCGGTCGGCGCAGGGCGGGCTGCCGCTGGGCATCGACCCGGACGCCGACTACCCGACCACCCGGCTGATCCTGGAGGCCGGCGAGACGCTGCTGATCTGCACGGACGGGCTGATCGAGACCGGCGGACACGACCTGGAGACCGGCTGGCAGCGACTGCGGGACATTCTCGAGCGGCACCGCGGCACGCAGGAGGAGCTGGCCGACGCGCTGGTGCAGGCGGTGCACGGCCCTTCGTCGCACCACACCACCGGGCCGCTGGCCGACCGCCGCGAGGACGACATAGCGCTGCTGCTGCTCACCCGGCAGGGCGCCGACTGCGGCTGCGGCGCGGAGGACACGCCCCCGCCCCCGGTGCGCCGCACGGCGCTCACGGTGGCGCAGGCCGAGCCGGAGCGGGTGTCCGTCGCCCGGCAGCAGCTGCGCGAGCTGCTGCACGACTGGGGTTCGCCGGACCAGGTGGACTCGGCGGTGCTGCTGCTGTCGGAGGTGCTGACCAACGTGCTGGTGCACACCGACTCCGACGCGTTGCTGCTCGCCGAGGTCACGGACGGCGGCGACGGCCGCCGTATCCGGGTGGAGGTCACCGACTCCGGAGACGATCTCCCGCATCCGCGGCGCCCGGGCGAGCTGGCGTCCTCGGGCCGCGGCCTGCTGCTGATCGAGCTCCTCGCCCACACCTGGGGCGTCGCCCCGCGCGGCCGCGGCAAGAGCATCTGGTTCGAGCTCTACGAGCAGAAGAACGGCGACGGCCCCGGGTGACCGGGGCCGTCGCCGCGACGTCCTGCGCACGGACCGGGACTCAGTCCTGGTCGGGGCCCTTCTCCGTCATGCCGTGGACGGCGGGGACGGTGCCGAGGCGGCCCTTCTGGAAGTCCTCGAAGGCCTGCATCAGCTCGTCCTTGGTGTTCATCACGAACGGCCCGTAGTGCGCCATCGGCTCACGGATGGGCCGGCCGCCGAGCAGGACGACCTCCAGGTCCGGCGTGTGGGAGTCCTGCTTCTCGTCCGCGCGGACGGTCAGCGAGCCGCCCGCGCCGAACACCGCGGTCTGGCCGAGGTGGATCGGACGCCGCTCGGCGCCCACCGCGCCGCGCCCGGCCATGACGTACGCCAGGCCGTTGAAGTCCTCCCGCCAGGGCAGGGTGACCTCCGCGCCGGGGGCGAGCGTGGCGTGGATCATCGTGATCGGCGTGTGCGTGATGCCCGGGCCCTCGTGTCCGTCCAGCTCACCGGCGATGACGCGGAGCAGCGCGCCGCCGTCCGGGGAGGTGAGCAGCTGGACGCTGCCGCTGCGGATGTCCTGGTAGCGGGGCGCCATCATCTTGTCCTTGGCGGGGAGGTTCACCCACAGCTGGAGGCCGTGGAACAGTCCGCCGGACATCACCAGGTGCTCCGGCGGCGCCTCGATGTGGAGCAGACCGGCGCCGGCCGTCATCCACTGGGTGTCGCCGTTGGTGATGGTGCCGCCACCGCCGTTGGAGTCCTGGTGGTCGAAGATCCCGTCGATTGCAGGCATCGGTACCTCCTCGGGTACGCCCACTTTAGTTGAGCGTTGAACTTCTTGTCACCCCGAACCGACAAAGCCCGGAGGGAATTCCCTCCGGGCTCCGTGCGGTCGTGGGGCCGGGCGTCAGCCATACATACGGCGCATCGCGAACTCGACCATCTGCTCGACGGCCTTGGCGTCGAACACCATCCGGTGCTCGCCCTCCATGTCGAGGACGAAGCCGTAGCCGGTGGGCAGCAGGTCGATCACCTCGGCGCCGGTGATCACGAAGTACTTGGACTCCTTGCCGGCGTACCGCCGCAGCTCCTTGAGCGACGTGAACATCGGGATCACGGGCTGCTGGGTGTTGTGCAGGGCGAGGAAGCCGGGGTTGTCACCGCGCGGGCAGTAGACCTTGGACGTCGCGAAGATCTGCTGGAAGTCCTCCGCCGCCATCTGGCCCGTGGTGAACGCGCGCACGGCGTCGGCGAGCGAGGGCGCGGACGGTTCGGGATACGCCGGCGCCTGCTGCCCGTACCCGCCCGGCATCGTCTGCTGCGGCGGCACGTAACCCTGCTGGGTCCCCGCACTCTGGTCGTAGCCGTACATGGCGCACAGACTACTGACCCGGCGCGAGGGCTGGGTCACAGATGTCCGGATCGGGGTTGCTTCTTATTACCGACGGGTAGCATCATCGTAGCTACTTGTCGGTACGTGAATCAGTTGCGAGGAATCAGTCCCTCGCCGATCCCTCTCAAACGGAGCCGTCGCCATGGGGCACTACAAGTCGAATCTCCGCGACATCGAGTTCAACCTCTTCGAGGTACTCGGGCGCGACAAGCTGTACGGCACGGGCCCGTTCGAGGAGATGGACGTCGAGACCGCTAAGAGCATCCTGGAGGAGCTGGCCCGCCTCTCCGAGAACGAGCTCGCGGAGTCCTTCGCCGACGCGGACCGCAACCCGCCGGTCTTCGACCCGGAGACCAACACGGCGCCGGTCCCCGCGTCCTTCAAGAAGAGCTACCAGGCCTTCATGGACTCCGAGTACTGGCGGCTCGGCCTGCCCGAGGAGATCGGCGGCACCACCTCGCCCCGCTCCCTCATCTGGGCCTACGCCGAGCTGATCCTGGGCGCCAACCCGGCCGTGTGGATGTACTCCTCGGGCCCCGCCTTCGCGGGCATCCTCTTCGAGGAGGGCAACGAGGTCCAGAAGCACATCGCGAAGATCGCCACGGAGAAGCAGTGGGGCTCCACGATGGTGCTCACCGAGCCGGACGCCGGCTCGGACGTCGGCGCCGGCCGCACCAAGGCCGTGCAGCAGGAGGACGGCTCCTGGCACATCGAGGGCGTGAAGCGCTTCATCACGTCCGGTGAGCACGACATGTCGGAGAACATCCTCCACTACGTGCTCGCCCGCCCCGAGGGCGCGGGCCCGGGCACCAAGGGCCTGTCCCTCTTCCTCGTCCCGAAGTACGAGTTCGACTTCGAGACCGGCGAGCTGGGCGAGCGCAACGGCGTCTACGCCACGAACGTCGAGCACAAGATGGGCCTGAAGGCCTCCAACACGTGCGAGATGACGTTCGGCGACAAGCACCCCGCCAAGGGCTGGCTGATCGGCGACAAGCACGACGGCATCCGCCAGATGTTCCGCATCATCGAGTTCGCCCGCATGATGGTCGGCACGAAGGCGATCTCCACGCTGTCCACGGGCTACCTCAACGCCCTGGAGTACGCCAAGGAGCGCGTCCAGGGTCCCGACCTGGCGAACTTCATGGACAAGACCGCCCCCAAGGTCACCATCACCCACCACCCCGACGTGCGCCGCTCGCTCATGACGCAGAAGGCGTACGCGGAGGGCATGCGCGCCCTGGTGATGTACACCGCCTCGGTCCAGGACGCCATCCAGCTCAAGGAGGCCAACGGCGAGGACGCCTCCACCGAGCACGCGATGAACGACCTGCTCCTGCCGATCGTCAAGGGCTACGGCTCCGAGAAGGCCTACGAGCAGCTCGCCCAGTCGCTGCAGACCTTCGGCGGCTCCGGCTTCCTGCAGGAGTACCCGATCGAGCAGTACATCCGGGACGCCAAGATCGACACCCTCTACGAGGGCACCACCGCGATCCAGGGCCAGGACTTCTTCTTCCGGAAGATCGTCCGCAACCAGGGCGCCGCGCTGAACTCGCTCGCCGAGGACATCAAGAAGTTCCTCGCGGTCGGCGAGGGCGGCGAGGAGCTGGCGGGCGCCCGCGAGCACCTGGCCAAGGCGGCCGTCGAGCTGGAGGCCATCGTCGGCCTGATGCTCACCGACCTCGCGGCCACCGAGAAGGACACCAAGAACATCTACAAGGTGGGCCTGAACACCACCCGCCTGCTGATGGCCTCCGGTGACGTCGTCGTCGGCTACCTGCTGCTCAAGCACGCCGCGATCGCCGCCGAGAAGCTCCCGACGGCCTCCGCCAAGGACAAGGCGTTCTACACCGGCAAGATCGCGGCGGCGAAGTTCTTCGCGGCCAACGTCCTGCCGGGCGTCACCCTGGCCCGCAAGGTCGCCGAGGGCGTCGAGCTGGACCTGATGGAGCTGGACGAGGCGGCGTTCTAGTCCCTCCCCGCTCCGAGAGGGCCCGCTCCCGCACAG
This sequence comes from Streptomyces althioticus, assembly GCA_014649355.1. GTDB lineage: Bacteria > Actinomycetota > Actinomycetes > Streptomycetales > Streptomycetaceae > Streptomyces > Streptomyces althioticus. Next base: position 316,194 of record BMSW01000001.1, on the reverse strand, counting down.
GGAGGCGGGCCCTCCCGCTCGTTAAGGTGAACCCATGAGCGAACCCCCCCGCTTCGACCGCGGCCACACCGACGACCTCATGTCCTTCCTCGCGGCGAGCCCCACGCCGTACCACGCCGTGGCGAACGCCGCCGAGCGGCTGGAGAAGGCGGGCTTCAGGCAGGTCGCGGAGACGGACGCCTGGGACGGCACGGCAGGCGGCAAGTACGTGCTGCGCGGCGGTGCGATCATCGCCTGGTACGTCCCCGAAGGGGCCGCGGCGCACACGCCGTTCCGGATCGTCGGCGCCCACACCGACTCCCCGAACCTGCGCGTGAAGCCGCGGCCCGACAGCGGGGCGCACGGCTGGCGCCAGGTGGCCGTGGAGATCTACGGCGGACCGCTGCTCAACTCCTGGCTCGACCGCGACCTGGGCCTGGCCAGGCGGCTGTCCCTGCGCGACGGCACGACCCGCCTGGTCGACGTGGACCGGCCGCTGCTGCGGGTCCCCCAGCTCGCCATCCACCTGGACCGCGCCGTCAACTCCGACGGCCTCAAGCTCGACAAGCAGCGGCACATGCAGCCGGTGTGGGGCCTGGGCGAGGACGTCCGCGACGGCGACCTCATCGCCTTCCTGGAGGAGACCGCGGGGCTCGCCGAGGGCTCGGTCACCGGCTGGGACCTGATGGTGCACCCCGTCGAGCCGCCCGCCTACCTGGGCCGCGACCGCGAGCTGGTGGCGGGCCCGCGCATGGACAACCTGCTGTCCGTGCACGCCGGCACGGCCGCGCTCGCCGCGGCGGCCGCACGCGGCCCGGAGCTGCCGTACATCCCCGTGCTCGCCGCCTTCGACCACGAGGAGAACGGCTCCCAGTCCGACACCGGCGCGGACGGCCCGCTGCTCGGCAGCGTCCTGGAGCGCTCGGTCCTCGCCCGCGGCGGGACGTACGAGGACCGGGCCCGCGCCTTCGCCGCCACCGTCTGCCTGTCCTCCGACACCGGCCACGCCGTGCACCCCAACTACGCGGAGCGGCACGACCCGACGCACCACCCGCGCGTCGACGGCGGCCCCATCCTCAAGGTCAACGTCAACAACCGCTACGCCACGGACGGTTCGGGCCGCGCGGTGTTCGCCGCGGCCTGCGAGAAGGCCGGGGTGCCCTTCCAGACGTTCGTCTCCAACAACGCGATGCCGTGCGGCACCACGATCGGCCCGATCACCGCGGCCCGGCACGGCATCAGGACGGTCGACATCGGCGTGGCCATCCTGTCGATGCACAGCGTCCGCGAACTCTGCGGCGCCAAGGACCCGTTCCTGCTGGCGAACGCGCTGACGGCCTTCCTGGAGGGCTAGTTCGGACCGCCTCCCACCAGCGGCGTCCTGAGCGAAGGTCAACTCCCGTGCGCCGGGCGGCGCATGGGAGCCCTCCCCGCGGGTACTCGGGTCGCACCGGAAAGACCGGACAGGGAGGCGACACCTATGGGCCTCGGCGGATGCATCATCCTCATCGCCGTGGGAGCAATCCTCACGTTCGCGACCGACTGGGACATGCAGGGTGTCAACCTTGACCTGGTCGGCATCATCTTCATGATCGTCGGACTGATCGGCGTCGCGACCTTCAGCAGCATCGCCCGGCGTCGGCGGGTCGTGGTGCCCCCCGCCACCCCGGTGGTCGACGACCCGGCGCGTGCGCACCACCACACGCGCGACGGCTACAGCGACGGGTACGGCGCCTGACCGGACGCCGGACCCGGGCCGTCCGCACCGGACAGCTCCAGGACCAGCCGGTCCGTGCCTCCCGCGCCGGGACGCACGGGCAGCCGCCACTCACGGCGGTGCACATGGCAGGCCGGATGGAGCACCCCCGGGTCGGCGTCGCACGCAGCCGCCGTCGCCACGACATGCAGCACCCCCTGCCCCACGGCGGGGTCCGTCTCGAGGGCGCGGGAGAGGTCACTCCCCGCGCCCTCTCCGCTGCGCAGCAGCTCGGGCGGTGAGGCGGACACGAGCAGGCGGGTCGCGGGGCCGTCCCGCGTGTCGAGCTTCTGGCCGGGCGGCGGGGTGAAGACCACGTCCAGACGCACGGGACCGACGGCGACCCCGGTGACGGACCTCTCCGTGTCCGTCCGCGGGCCCAGCACCTCGGCGGGCAGCCGCAGCCTGGTCAGCCGGTGGCGCGCCGACTCCACCACCACGACGTCCTCGCCGACGACCACCGCGCCGCTGGGCTCACGCAGGTCACCGGCCAGCGTGGTCACCTCGCCGGTGGCCGGGTCGTAGCGGCGCAGGGCCTGGTTGTAGGTGTCGCAGACCGCCAGGGAGCCGTCGGGCAGCGCGGTCACTCCGAGCGGGTGCTGGAGCAGCGCCCCGTCCGCGGGCCCGTCCCGGTACCCGAAGGCGAACAGTCCCGCTCCGACGGCCGTACGCACCCGTCCGTCCGTGTCCAGCAGGCGCAGCGCGGAGCTCTCCGAGTCGGCCACCCACAGCCCTTCCGCCGTCACCGCGAGCCCCGAGGGCTGCGCGAACAGGGCCTCCGTCGCCGGCCCGTCGACGAGCTGCTCCCCGCCGGTCCCGGCCTCGCGGGCGACCGTGCCGGCGGCGGGGTCGTAGGACCAGATCTGGTGGATGCCGGCCATCGCGATCCACACCTTGTCGCGCCACCGGACGACGTCCCAGGGAGAGGACATGCGCACCTCCCGGGCCGGGCCGTCCGTCGGGTTCCCGGGGCGCCAGGGGGAGCCGGTGCCGGCGAGGGTGGTGACCTCGCCCGACTCCGGGTCGAGGCGCCTCAGGGCGTGGTTGACGGTGTCGGCGACGACCACGGCGCCGTCGGGGAGCAGGGTGAGCCCCTGCGGCTCCTGGAAGCGGGCCAGGGTGGCCGGTCCGTCCACCAGACCCCGCTCGCCGCTGCCGAACCGCCGGAGGACCGTCTCCCCGTCCTCGGCCAGCTCCACCACCTGGTGCCGGGTGGTGTCCGTGACCAGGAACGTCCCCGACGGCAGCCGCAGCACCTTGCCGGGGAACCGCAGCACCGTCGGCTCCGGCTCCGGCGGCGCGTACGGGAGGTCGCCGCGCCGGAGGGTGCCCTTCGCGGCGTGCTCGGCCTCCAGCTCGGTCACCAGGCGCCCGATCTCGGGCACGTGCCCCTCGCCGGAGTACGTGGCCACGACGTACCCCTCCGGGTCGACGACCACCAGCGTCGGCCACGCCCGCACCGCGTACTGCGTCCACGTCGTCAGCTCGGGGTCGTCCAGGACGGGATGCGCGACCGCGTACCGCTCCACGGCGTCCGCCACCGCCGCGTGCTCCGCCTCGTGCGGGAACTTCGGCGAGTGCACGCCGATCACCACCAGCGTGTCGCGGTGCCGCTCCTCCAGCTCACGCAGCTCGTCGACGACGTGCAGGCAGTTGATGCAGGCGAACGTCCAGAAGTCCAGCAGCACCACGCGTCCGCGCAGGCCGGCGAGGGTGTACGCGGCGCCGCCCGTGTTCAGCCAGCCGCCCTCCCCCGCGAGCTCGGGCGCCCGCACGCGTGCGGAGCGGCGGACGGGAGGAGCGGAGGCGGCGTCGTCCATACGTCCAGCGTGCCACCCTCGGTCACCGGACGCGGGCGGGGACCGGCTCCGCCCGTCGGCCTAGCGGCGGCGTCGGAAGGGGCCGGGCGGGGAACCCCTCGGCGCATGAGATTTCTCGTACGGGACCGGATCCTCGGCATCGGGGACGACTACTGGATCGAGGACGACCGCGGCAACAAGGTCTTCCTCGTCGACGGCAAGGCGATGCGGCTGCGGGACACCTTCGAGCTGAAGGACGCCCAGGGGCACGTGCTCATCGACATCCACAAGAAGATGCTCGCGCTGCGGGACACCATGGTGATCGAGCGGGGCGACGAGCCGCTCGCGACGGTGCGGCGCAAGCGGCTGTCGCTGCTGCGCAACCACTACCGGGTGTCCCTGGCGGACGGCAGCACCGAGCTGGACGTCAGCGGGCGGATCCTCGACCGGGAGTTCGCCGTCGAGTACGACGGCGAACTCCTCGCGGTGATCTCCCGCCGCATGCTCACCCTCCGCGACACCTACGGCGTCGACATCGTGCGCGACGACGCCGACCCGGCGCTGCTGATCGCCGTGGCGGTGTGCGTGATCCACCTGGCGGAGAAGGAGCGGGAGGAGTAGCCCGGCGACCGCCGGACCGGCGCGCGTCCTGCCCGGTCAGCGGCGGGGGCGGTCCAGGCCGAGGACGCGGTCCTTGAGCGCCGGGAAGCGGTCCCGGGTGCCCGCCACCGTCGCCGGGTCGAAGTCCACCGTCAGGACCTCCTCGCCGGGGCCCGCCTCGGCGAGGACCTCGCCCCACGGGTCCACCACGACGGAGTGGCCCGCCTGCGGAACTCCCGCGTGCGTCCCGGCCGTTCCGCAGGCGAGGACGAACGCCTGGTTCTCCACCGCGCGCGCCCGCGCCAGCAGCGTCCAGTGCGCGCGGCGCCGTTCGGGCCAGCCCGCCGGGACGACGAAGGTCTCCGCGCCGGCGTCGACCAGACCGCGGAAGAGTTCGGGGAAGCGCAGGTCGTAACAGGTCGCGACGCCCACGACGGTGTCCGGCAGACGGACCGTCACCAGCTCCTCGCCCGCCCCCATCAGCACGGCCTCGCCCTTGTCGAAGCCGAAGCGGTGGATCTTCCGGTAGGACGCGGCGAGTTCGCCGGACGGGGAGAAGACCAGGGAGGTGTTGTACAGGGTGCCGTCGGGATCCCGCTCGGGGACGGACCCCGCGTGCAGCCAGACGCCGGCCTCGCTCGCCGCCTTGGCCATCGCCTCGTACGTCGGTCCCTCCAGGGGTTCCGCCTCGGTGCCGAACCCCTCGTAGGCGAAGGCGCCCGTGGTCCACAGCTCGGGGAGGACGACGAGGTCCGCCCCGGCCTGATCGCGCACCAGGGCGGCCACCCGGCGCCGACGCGAATCGACCGATTCGTCCTCGTTCACGGCGACTTGCAGCAAGGAAGCGCGCACACTACCACCGTCCTGGCATTCGACCCGCGTCCACGGGCCTACGATCGTCACACGAAAGCACTGCCGGGGTGCCTGTCAGCAGCGTAACTTGGGGGTCCCGCCGGTTCGAGCGAAGCCGAGAACCGGGGGAGACCCGAGACACCCGCGCAGTGCAGCCATCGCCCACTGGCACCGCCGCCACAACCTGCCCGTGTACCGACCGCCGAGGGGTCCCGTTCCGTGAGTCTGCATCCCGCCCTCCAGCCCTACGCCGACGCCTGGTCCCACTCCATCGAGGCGATATCCGAGCTGGTGCAGCCGCTGCCGGAGGCCGACTGGAACCGGCGCACGCCCTGCCCGGGCTGGTCGGTCCGTGACGTGGTCTCCCACGTCATCGGCCTCGACTCGGAGATGTACGGCGACCCCCGGCCGATCCACACGCTGCCGCGCGACCTGTTCCACGTCACCAACGACCACCAGCGGTACATGGAGATGCAGGTCGACGTGCGCCGCCACCACACGGCGCCGGAGATGACCTCCGAGCTGGAGCTGATGATCATCCGGCGCAACCGCCAGCTGCGCAACGAGTCCCGCGACCCCGGCACCAAGGTGCGCGGGCCGTTGGGCACGGAGCTGACGCTGGAGGAGTCGATGCGCCGGCACGCGTTCGACGTGTGGGCGCACGAGCAGGACCTCCGCACGGCCCTCGGCCGCCCCGGCGACCTCGACTCCCCCGGCGCGCTCGTCGCCCGCGACGTCCTGCTCGACGAACTGCCGCGCGTGGTCGCCGACCTGGCGCAGGCGCCGCGCAGCTCCGCGGTGGTCGTGGACGTCCACGGCCCGGTGGAGTTCCTGCGCACGGTCCGCGTCGACATCCAGGGCCGCGGCACCCTCGAGACCGCCCCCGCCCTCGGCCCGGCCGCCACGCTCACCCTCGACTGGGAGACGTGCGTCCGGCTGGCCTGCGGCCGCGTGACGGTGGACTCGGTCGCCGACCGCATCAAGACGGAGGGCGACCAGGACCTGGCCGCGGCGATCCTCCGCCACTTCACGGTGACGCCGTGACCGGCGGCGCGGCGGGGCGAAAACCGGTGTCGCCGCCGGCCCGGCGGCGGCTACCGTCACCGCCGTGACCGACACCGACACGCCCTCCGCGCCCCTCGCCGCCGAGCCGCCGCGGCTGGCCCGGCTCACCTTCCACGGTCCCCTGTCCGAGCACCGCGCGGGCCGGCTGGTCGAGCGGCTGGCGCGGACGGGTCCCGCCACCGTCCTCGACATCGGCTGCGGATGGGGTGAGTTGATGCTCCGGGTTCTCGAGGCGGCGCCCGGATGCACCGGGGTCGGGATCGACCTCAGGGCCGAGGATCTGGCCCGGGGCCGGCGTGCCGCCGAGGAGCGGGGGCTGGCCGGACGGGTGGAGTTCGTGGAGGAGTCGGCGACGGGCACGTCCCGTGGCCCGGTCGATCTGGTGCTGTGCGTGGGGTCCAGTCAGGCCCTCACCACGCGGAAGCCGCCCGCGCTCGTCTCCGACGCCTTGCGGGCGCTGCGCGGCCTGGTCGCCGACGGGGGCCGCGTGCTGCTCGGGGAGGGCTTCTGGCAGCGTCCGCCGACGGAGGCCGAGCTCGCGGGCATGTGGCCGGGCGCGACCGCCACCGACCACCACGACCTCGGCACCCTGCTGGACCTCGCAGTGAAGGCCGGTTTCCGCCCGGAGTGGACGGAGACGGCGGACGCGGGCGAGTGGGAGGAGTTCGAGTCGGCGTACCAGGCGGACACCGAGGTGTGGCTGGCCGAGCACCCGGGTCACCCCCGGGCGGCCGAGACCCGGGAACGTCTCGACCGGCACCGCGCCCAGTGGATGAGCTACCGCGGCGTCCTCGGGCTCGCCTACCTCACGCTGGTGCCGGTGCGGTGACTCAGGCCGGGACGTGGACCGTCGACACCCTGCTGGCGACCAGCCGCTCCCGCTCCCGCCGCGCGGCCCGCCTCCGCAGGCGGAGGATCTGGGTGACGCCCAGCGCCTGGAGGACGAAGACCGCCGAGAAGGCGACCGTGTAGTCGTCGCCCGTGGCGTCCAACAGCACGCCGATGGCGAAGAGCGTCGTCATGGAGGCGACGAACCCGCCCATGTTGGTGATGCCGGAGGCGGTCCCCTGCCGCTCCGGCGGGTTGGCCGGGCGGGCGAAGTCGAAGCCGATCATCGACGCCGGGCCGCAGGCCCCCAGCACCGCGCACAGCACGATCAGCAGCCACATCGGCGCCCTGTCCCCCGGCCAGGCCAGCGTGACGGCCCACAGCAGGGCCGTCGAGCCCACCGTGCCGAGCGCCAGCGGCAGCCGCGCCGCGTGGTGCCGGGCGACGACCTGGCCGTAGACGAGGCCGACGGCCATGTTGGCCAGCACCACCAGGGTGAGCAGCTCACCGGCCACCGCGCGGGACAGCCCCTGCGCCTCGACCAGGAACGGCATGCCCCACAGCAGCAGGAACACCATCGCGGGGAACTGCGTGGTGAAGTGCACCCACAGCCCCAGCCGGGTCCCCGGCTCCCGCCAGGACGCGGCGATCTGCCGGCGGACGTAGGCGGCGCCCTGGTGGGAGACCGGCTCCGGCTCGTGGCCCTCGGGGTGGTCCTTGAGGAACAGCAGCACCAGGACGAGGACCACGACCCCCGCGAGCGAACTGCCCGCGAACGCCGCCGTCCAGCCGATGCCGTGCAGCAGCCGGGCCAGGACCAGCGTGGAGACGAGGTTGCCGGCCATGCCGATCAGTCCGGCCATCTGGCCGACCAGCGGCCCGCGCCGCGCGGGGAACCACCGCGTGCCCAGCCGCAGCACGCTGATGAAGGTCAGCGCGTCGCCGCAGCCGAGCAGCGCGCGGGCGGCGAGCGCCATGCCGTACGACGGGGAGAGGGCGAAGCCGAGCTGTCCGAGGGTGAACAGCACCGCGCCCAGGCTCAGCACCTTCTTGGTGCCGAGGCGGTCCACCAGCAGGCCGACGGGTATCTGCATGCCCGCGTACACCAGCAGCTGGAGGATGGAGAACGTCGACAGGGCGGAGGCGCCCACGTCGAAGCGGTCGGCCGCGTCGAGCCCGGCCACGCCCAGGGACGTGCGGAAGATGACGGCGACGAAGTAGACGGAGACGCCGATCCCCCAGACGGCGAGCGCGCGCCGCCCTCCGGGCGGGTCGCCGGGCAGGGTGCCGGCGGCGCGCGTGGCGGTGCCGCTCATCGCACCTCTCCCCGCGCCAGGTGGGAGAACCACCCGACGTGCCGGTGGACGACGTCCGCGGCCGCGTCGGCGTCACCGGAGCGCAGCGCGCCGAGGATCTCCTCGTGCTCGGCGAGGGTCTTGGCGATGCGGTCGGGGTGGGAGTGCATCACGGCCTGGCCCATGCGCAGCTGACGGTCGCGCAGCTGGTCGTAGAGGCGGGAGAGGATCTCGTTGCCGCCGCTGCGGACGATCTCGGCGTGGAAGCAGCGGTCGGTGACGGAAGCCGCGGCGAAGTCACCCGCGGCCGCCTCCTCCTTCTGGCGCGCGAGCAGCTCCTCCAGGCGCGCGATGAGACCGGGGGGCGCGGGCACGGCCTTGCGCGCCGCGTGCTCCTCCACGAGCAGCCGGGTCTCGACGACGTCGGCGATCTCCTGCGCGGAGACGGGCAGCACGAGCGCGCCCTTCTTCGGGTAGAGCTTGATCAGCCCTTCGGCCTCGAGCCGCAGCAGGGCCTCGCGCACGGGGGTGCGGGAGACGCCCACGGCCTCGGCCAGCTCACCCTCCGTGAGCAGCGTCCCACCCTCGTACGTGCGCTCGAGCACGCCCTGCTTGACGTGGGCGTAGACGCGGTCGGCTGCGGGGGGACGTTTCGCGGGGGCGGACACACTCATGTGGACAGCATAGATACAACACGTACGCATGGAGGGGCGCGTCCACGATGCGGAACGGCGCGTGCCGGGAAAACGCGCCCTTCTCCCGTACAACCATCCCTTCGGCGTACGCGTCAGACTCGTGCGGCCCCTTCCGTGCGGCCGCTCCTCAACCCGGCCGCGCAGCTTGGCCATTCACGGTAAATCGGGGTATCTGACTTGAATATCGCCATCCAGGGCATCCGTGTCCGCAGAGCCGCCGGCGTCGTCGTGACCACCGGCGCCGTGCTCGCCTCCGGAGCCCTCTACGCGGCGCCGGCGCAGGCGGCCGCCTCCGTTCCGTCCGTCGTCGCCAAGGGCGGCTTCGTGATCAACAACGCGAACGGCAAGACGCTGTACACGAAGCTCGGGGACACCCGCCGCTCCACCGGCTCCACCACGAAGATCATGACCGCGAAGGTCGTGCTCGCCCAGAAGAACCTGAACCTGAACGCCACGGTCACGATCCAGAAGGCGTACAGCGACTACATCGTGTCGAAGAACGCCTCGTCCGCGCGGCTGATCGTCGGCGACAAGGTCACCGTCCGCCAGCTGCTCTACGGGCTGATGCTGCCCTCCGGCTGCGACGCCGCGTACGCGCTGGCCGACAAGTTCGGCACCGGCTCGACCCGCGCGGCCCGGGTGAAGTCCTTCATCGGCAAGATGAACGCCGACGCGAAGAAGCTGGGCCTGAAGAACACCCACTTCGACTCGTTCGACGGCATCGGCAACGGCAAGAACTGGTCGACGCCGCGCGACCTGACGAAGATCGCGAGCAGCGCCATGAAGAACGCGACCTTCCGCTCGATCGTGAAGACGAAGAAGTACACGGCCAAGACGAAGACCAAGACGGGCGGCACCCGCACGATGGCGCCGTGGGTCAACACCAACACCCTGCTGAACAGCTACAGCGGCACCCTCGGCGTGAAGACCGGCTCGGGCCCGACGGCCAAGTACTGCCTGGTCTTCGCCGCGACCCGCAAGGGCAAGACGGTGGTCGGCACCGTCCTCGCCTCGTCCTCCGCCGCCCAGCGCGAGAAGGACGCGAAGGCCCTCATGAACTACGCGTTCAGCAAGATCTGACCTGCCCAGGTCCCCCGGACGCGCGGAGGGGCGCCGCACACCAGGTGTGCGGCGCCCCTCCTGTCGTACGTCCGGCCGTCAGGCCCAGGTGATCAGCCGCTTCGGCTGCTCCAGGATCGCCGCCACGTCGGCGAGGACCTTGGAGCCGAGCTCGCCGTCGACCAGGCGGTGGTCGAAGGACAGGGCCAGGGTCGTGACCTGGCGCGGCTTGACCTTGCCCTTGTGGACCCACGGCTGCGGCTTGATCGCACCGACCGCGAGGATCGCGGACTCGCCCGGGTTGAGGATGGGCGTGCCCGTGTCGACGCCGAAGACGCCGACGTTGGTGATCGTCACCGTGCCGCCCTGCATGGCGGACGGGGAGGTCTTGCCCTCCCGGGCCGTGGACACCAGTTCACCCAGGGACGCGGCCAGTTCGGGCAGCGTCTTGGCGTGGGCGTCCTTGATGTTCGGCACGATCAGACCGCGCGGGGTGGCCGCCGCGATGCCCAGGTTCACGTAGTGCTTGACCACGATCTCCTGCGCCGCCTCGTCCCACGAGGCGTTGATGTCGGGGTTCCGGCGGATCGCGACCAGCAGCGCCTTGGCGATCAGCAGCAGGGGGTTCACGCGCAGGCCCGCGAACTCCTTGTCCTGCTTCAGCTCCTCGACCAGCTTCATCGTCCGGGTCACGTCGACCGTCACGAACTCCGTGACGTGCGGGGCGGTGAACGCCGAGCCGACCATCGCCGCCGCCGTCGCCTTGCGGACGCCCTTCACGGGGATGCGCGTCTCGCGGCCGGAGTCGTACGACGCCGGGGCCGCGGGCAAGTCCGCCGGGGCGGGGACGGCCGGGGCGGCCGGCTGGGCCGCGGGAGCCGTCTGCTGCGGGGCCTGGGCCGCGGCGACGGCCGCGTGGACGTCCTCGCGGGTGACGACGCCGTCCGGGCCGGTCGGGGTGACCGTGGCCAGGTCGACGCCCAGGTCCTTGGCCAGCTTGCGCACCGGCGGCTTCGCCAGCGGACGCTGGGCGGGAGCCGCGGGAGCCGCGGGAGCCACGGGAGCCGCGGGGGCGGCCGGCGGGGCGGCGGGGGCCGCCGGAGCCGCCCCGTGGCCGTTCAGCTCGGACTGCACCGCGGAGGCGGCCTGCCGGGCCGCCGGGTCCTGCGCCTGCTTGCGCGGGCGGCGGCGGGTGGAGGACGTGGCGACGCCGTAGCCGACCAGCACCGGCTGACGGGCAGCGGGCTGCTCGGCGGGCTGCTCGGGCTCCGCGGCGGGGGCGGGGGCCGCGGGGGCCGCCTCCTGCGCCGGGGCCGCGCCGCCCGCCACCTCCACCGCGATGATGGACGTGCCCACGTCGACCGTGGTGCCCTCGGGGAAGTGCAGGGAACGGACCACGCCGTCGTAGGGGATGGGCAGCTCGACGGCGGCCTTCGCCGTCTCGACCTCGCAGACCACCTGGCCGTCGGTGACGGTGTCACCGGGCTGGACGTACCACTTGAGGATCTCGGCCTCGGTGAGGCCCTCGCCCACGTCCGGCATCTTGAACTCGCGTACGGACGCGTTCGTCATCGTCGTCACGACCCTCTCCTCAGTACGCCAGCGAGCGGTCGACGGCATCGAGCACCCGGTCCAGGTCCGGGAGGTAGGACTCCTCCAGACGGGCCGGCGGGTACGGCGCGTGGTAGCCGCCCACCCGCAGCACCGGGGCCTCCAGGTGGTAGAAGCAGCGCTCCGTGATCCGGGCGGCGATCTCCGCGCCGGAGCCGAAGAACACCGGCGCCTCGTGCACGACGACCAGACGGCGCGTCTTCTCCACCGACGCCTGGACGGCGTCGAAGTCGATCGGGGAGACCGAGCGCAGGTCGAGGACCTCCAGGTCGCGCCCCTCCTCGGCGGCCGCGTCGGCGACCTCCTGGCAGAGCTTCACCATCGGGCCGTAGGCGGCGAGGGTCAGGTCCGTGCCCTCGCGGACCACGCGCGCCTTGTGCAGCGGGCCGGGGATCGCCTCGGTGTCGACCTCGCCCTTGTCCCAGTAGCGGCGCTTCGGCTCGAAGAAGATCACCGGGTCGTCGCTCTGGATGGCCTGCTGCATCATCCAGTACGCGTCGGACGCGTTCGACGGTGACACGATCTTCAGACCGGCCACGTGGGCGAACAGCGCCTCGGGCGACTCGGAGTGGTGCTCCACCGCACCGATGCCGCCGCCGTAGGGGATGCGCACGACGACGGGCATCTTGACCTTGCCCAGCGCGCGGGCGTGCATCTTCGCGAGCTGCGTGACGATCTGGTCGTACGCGGGGAAGACGAAGCCGTCGAACTGGATCTCCACCACCGGGCGGTAGCCGCGCAGGGCCAGGCCGATCGCCGTGCCGACGATGCCCGACTCGGCGAGCGGGGTGTCGATGACGCGGCTCTCGCCGAAGTCCTTCTGCAGGCCGTCCGTCACCCGGAACACGCCGCCCAGCTTGCCGACGTCCTCGCCCATGACGACGACCTTCGGGTCCGCGTCCAGGGCGCGCCGCAGCGACTCGTTGATCGCCTTGGCCAGAGCCATCTTCTCAGCCATGTCACTTACCCCCGTCTTCGTCCGCGAACGAGTCCTGGTAGGCGGCGAACTGCGCCCGCTCCTCGTCCACCAGCGCGTGACCGTCCGCGTACACGTTCTCGAAGATGGCGAAGTGGTCCGGGTCCGGCATGGCACGGACCGCTTCGCGCACCCGTTTGCCCAACGCCTCGGACTCGGTCTCCAGTTCCGCGAAGAATCCCTCGTCCGCGTGGTTTGCGGCCTCGAGGTGGCGGCGCAGGCGCAGGATCGGGTCCTTCGCCTCCCAGGCCAGCCGCTCGTCGTCCGTGCGGTAGCGGGTCGGGTCGTCGGAGGTGGTGTGCGCGCCCATGCGGTACGTGAACGCCTCGACGAGCGTCGGGCCCTCGCCGGCGCGGGCCCGGTCCAGGGCCCACTTGGTGACGGCCAGGTTCGCCAGCACGTCGTTGCCGTCCACGCGCACGCCCGGGAAGCCGTAGCCCTGAGCGCGCTGGTACAGCGGCACGCGGGACTGCTTCTCGGTCGGCTCGGAGATCGCCCACTGGTTGTTCTGGCAGAAGAACACCACGGGCGCGTTGTAGACCGCGGAGAAGGTGAAGGCCTCGGCCACGTCGCCCTGGCTGGAGGCGCCGTCGCCGAAGTACGCGATGACCGCGCTGTCGGCGCCGTCCTTGGTGATGCCCATCGCGTACCCCGTGGCGTGCAGCGTCTGGGAGCCGATGACGATCGTGTACAGGTGGAAGTTGTTGCCGTTCGGGTCCCAGCCGCCGTTGTTGACGCCGCGGAACATGCCGAGCAGGTTCGTCGGGTCCACCCCGCGGCACCAGGCGACGCCGTGCTCGCGGTAGGTGGGGAAGACGTAGTCGTCGTCGCGCAGCGCCCGGCCGGAGCCGATCTGCGCCGCCTCCTGCCCGAGCAGCGAGGCCCACAGGCCCAGCTCGCCCTGACGCTGGAGCGCGGTGGCCTCGGCGTCGAAGCGACGGGTGAGCACCATGTCGCGGTACAGACCGCGCAGATCCTCGGCCGTGATGTCGGCGACGTACTTGTCGAACTCGGCGTTCTTGACGCGCTTGCCCTCGGGCGTCAGCAGCTGCACGAGGGCGGGCTCGGCGCTCTTCGCGGCGCCTGCGGCCTTCTTGGTGGTGCTGGTGGTGCGCTTGGTGCCGGTGGTGCCGGCCTTGTTTCCGGCGCTGCGTCGCGGTGTGCGCGCGGCAGTGCTCTCCACGGTCACGTGTGCTCCTCCGTCGGTCCGGCCCCCGGGGTTGCCGGTAGGCCAGTGCGGCTCACCTGTTCCGACCACCGGGCACGGGGTGGGTGCCACTCGGCCGGGAACAGGCGTGACAGGTGCCCCGGCGAGCGCCCTGCACACAGCACGTTACCCAGTGCTCCACATTTCTGTGAAACCCCCTCTGACCTGCGATTTTGCTTGGATATCCAAGTAAATCGAGGAAGGCCCGGAAGGCGCGCTGGTCACAGCCTTGCAGGAGGCCGGAGCAACGGCACGTTATCCCGGCCGAGCCGGGCACGGGAAGAGCAGACGTCCCCTGCGGCACGGGGTGCCGCAGGGGACGTCACGCGGTGCCCTCCGGGAGGGCGGAATGTTCGGTTGTGGTGCGTCGGGGCCGGTCAGTTGCCCGAGCCTCCGGGCACGCCGGCGTTGACGCCGCCCGCGTCGGCGCCGCCGGCGCCCGCACCGCCGGGACCGGTGCCGCCGGTCTCGGTGCCCCCGGTCTCGGTGCCGCCGTTGTCGCCGCCGCCGTCCTCGGTGCCGCCGTTCTCCGAACCGCCGTCCTCGGTGCCGCCCGTCTCGGTGGGCTGCGTCGCCGGCGGCTCCTGCGTCGGCTCCTCCGTGTCCGGCTGGGTCGGGGTGTACGACGGCTCGTAGCTCGGGGTCCAGCCGCCGTTGCCGCCGGAGCCGGAGCCCGGGTCGGTGTCGGGACCGGTGGTCTCCTCGGTCTCCTGGTCGGTCGGCGACTCGCTCGGCGACTCGTCCTTCGTGCTCTGCGAGACGGACGGCGAGGTGTCGGTCTTGCCGCCCTCGCCCCCGCCCCCGCCGTTGTTCAGCGCGAGGGCGACGCCGGCCGCGACGGCGATCACCGCGAGCACCGCGAGGATCCACAGCTTGCCGCGGCCGCTGCCCCGGTTGCCGTGGCCCTCGAAGCCGCCGTCGTCACCGCCGCCGTACCCGCCCGGCAGGATCGGCTGCGGGATGGCCGTGGTGCCGGACTGCTCGGGGTGCGCCATGGCCGCGGTGCCGGCGTACCCGGCGGGGGGCGTGCGCGGGCCCTCGTGCATGTCGACCGGGCCGGTGTTCCAGGTGCCGGTGTGGCCGCCCTGCTCGTAGAGCATCTGCAGCGCGTACTGGACGAGACCGCGCATCTCCTCGGCCGTCTGGAACCGGTCGTCCGGGTCCTTGGCGAGGGAGCGCATCACGAGCCCGTCCAGCTCGGGCGGGCAGGCGTCCGAGGCCTCGGAGGGAGGCGTGGGGATGTCCTGGACGTGCTGGTAGACCACCGACAGCGGGGTCTCGCCGGTGAACGGCGGACGCAGCGCCAGCAGTTCGTACATCAGGCAGCCGGTCGCGTACAGGTCGGAGCGGTGGTCGACGGCCTTGCCGAGCGCCTGCTCCGGGGAGAGGTACTGCGGGGTGCCCATGACCATGCCGGTCTGCGTCATCGTCGTGGACGCGCCGTGCATGGCGCGGGCGATGCCGAAGTCCATCACCTTCACGGCGCCGTTGTTGGTGATGATGACGTTGGCCGGCTTGATGTCGCGGTGCACGATGTTGTGCTGGTGCGAGTAGGCCAGGGCCTCCAGGACGCCCGAGACGATGATCAGCGCCTGCTCCGGGCCCGGCGCCTCCGCGTTCATCAGCAGGTCGCGGATGGTGCGGCCCTCGACCAGCTCCATCACGATGTACGGCACGGACTGGCCGCCGATCGTGTCCTCGCCGGAGTCGTACACGGCGACGATCGCGTGATGGTTGAGTCCGGCCACGGACTGCGCCTCGCGCGTGAAGCGCGCCTTGGACACCGGGTCCTCGGCCAGGTCGGAGCGGAGCAGCTTCACGGCGACGGTACGTCCGAGACGTACGTCCTCCGCGGCGAACACCTCGGCCATGCCGCCCCGGCCGAGCCGGTGCGTGAGCCGGTACCGGCCGTCGCCGACCAGCCCGCCGTTGCCCCAGTTGTCCGGCGCGTCCGACATGCCGCCGCCAGTCGCCTCGGGGTCGGACGGGCCCTGAGCGCGCTGCTGCTGTGCCATCAGTCCTCGCCGTCGTTTCTGCCCGCGGTGCGCGCGGTGTTGTTACGGTCTCCGTCGGCCACGCTACAGCCTTTGCCGGGGCCTCCGGTCCGGGTCGGGCTGCCGGATCCGGCACGCGACGGACCGGTCATCAAACCCGCTGGCCGTACCGTCGTGCAAATTCCGTGTACCGGCCGTACGACCGCTGTAACGCTTCCGCGACGCTTCTTTCGCGTACGGTCACGGAACGGGCACCGCGCTTGACGTGTCGGTGCCCTGGGGCAGACTTGGCCGGGAATAGCACTTTCGATCTACGACAACGACGAGTCACGACGAGACAGGTCACCGACGGCGGCGCCGGACGCCGGAGAGGCTACGGGGGACGCGGAACATGAGCCAGGACGGCGCACAGGGCCGGCACACGGGGCGGGCGCTCGCGGGCGGACGCTACCAACTGCGGGACCTGCTCGGCCAGGGTGGCATGGCCTCGGTGCATCTCGCCTACGACACGGTGCTGGACCGCCAGGTCGCCATCAAGACGTTGCACACGGAACTCGGCCGGGAGCAGGCCTTCCGTGAGCGCTTCCGCCGCGAGGCCCAGTCCGTGGCGAAGCTCACGCACACCAACATCGTCTCGGTGTTCGACACCGGCGAGGACGATGTCGACGGGATGACGACGCCGTACATCGTCATGGAGTACGTCGAGGGCCGGCCGCTCGGCTCCGTGCTCGACGAGGACGTACGGCAGCAGGGCGCGATGCCCGCCGACAAGGCACTGAAGATCACCGCCGACGTGCTGGCGGCGCTGGAGATCAGCCACGAGATGGGCCTGGTCCACCGCGACATCAAGCCGGGCAACGTGATGATGACCAAGCGCGGCGTGGTCAAGGTGATGGACTTCGGCATCGCCCGCGCCATGCAGTCCGGCGTGACGTCGATGACGCAGACCGGCATGGTCGTCGGCACCCCGCAGTACCTCTCCCCGGAGCAGGCGCTCGGCCGGGGCGTCGACGCCCGCTCCGACCTGTACTCGGTCGGCATCATGCTGTTCCAGCTGGTCACCGGCAGGCTGCCGTTCGACGCGGACTCGCCGCTCGCCATCGCCTACGCGCACGTGCAGGAGGAGCCGCCGGTCGCCTCCTCGATCAACCGCTCGCTGCCGCCGGCCCTGGACGCGCTGATCACCCGCGCCCTGAAGAAGAACCCCAACGAGCGTTTCCCCAGCGCGGAGGCCATGCGCGGGGAGTGCCTGCGGGTGGCGCAGTCGTTCCAGGCGGCCCCGCCGAGCATCGTGCCCGGCAGCCAGACGCCCAGCGGCGCCGGTGTCGGCTCCGCGGTGTTCCCGCCGGTCGACCAGTCCGGGCAGACACCCGCGGGCAGCGTCCAGACGCCGTACCAGCCGACGCCCCCGCCGAACCCGTACGGCACCCCGGCCCCGGCCACGCCCGCTCCGTCGTACGGCTACCCGCAGCAGGGCGGCTACCCGACGCCGAGCCCGTACGCCCCGCAGGGTCCGTCGACGCCCCCGCCGTACACGATCTCCCCGCAGGGCTCCGGCGGAGGCGGTCAGGCGCGCGGCCGCAACACCTCGGTCATCGTTGCGTCCGTACTGGTCGCGGTGCTGGCCGTCGGCGGTCTGATCACGGCGATCGCCCTGAACAACGGGGACGACAAGGACCCCGAGGCCGGCGGCGGCAGCAGCGCCTCCGCCACGGCGAAGCCCGAGGGCTACCGCGGCCCCGACACGTCCAAGACGATCGACCCGGAGAAGTGCGAGGATCCGCAGGAGTCGTACAACGACCCCGACCTGATCCGGCTGCCCGATCTCAAGTTCAAGCACATAGCCTCGGTGAAGGCGTGCTTCCAGGCCGCCGGCTGGGGCGACAAGCTGACGATCGTCAAGGTGGACGAGAACACCTACGGCGAGGGCTCGGTCCGCGAGCAGTTCCCGCCGGCCGGCACCGACGTCGACCCGGAGAACATGCCGAAGATCACGCTCAAGGTCTCGACGGGCAACCCGCCCACCTCCTGACACCACCGGAACGTACGGAAGGGGCCCGGCATCCGTGCCGGGCCCCTTCCTCTGTCATGGGGCGTGTCATGGGCGGGGAGGCGTCCCCGCTCCGTGAGGCGTCCTACAGGTAGGGACCGCCCGAGCGGCCGCCCATGTGGTCGGAGTCCTCGGACCCCTCGGCGACACCCGGCGGCAGCGCGCGGCGCATCTGCTCGAGCTGGGCCCGCGCCGCCATCTGCTGGGCGAAGAGCGTCGTCTGGATCCCGTGGAAGAGACCCTCCAGCCAGCCCACCAGCTGGGCCTGCGCGATACGCAGCTCCGCGTCGCTGGGGGTGCCCTCGTCCGTGAAGGGCAGGGAGAGCCGCTCCAGCTCGTCGACCAGCTCCGGCGCCAGGCCGTCCTCGAGCTCCTTCACCGAACTGGCGTGGATCTCCTTGAGGCGGTTACGGCTGGCCTCGTCGAGAGGGGCCGCCCGCACCTCCTCCAGCAGCTGCTTGATCATGCTGCCGATCCGCATGACCTTCGCAGGCTGCTCCACCTGCTCCGTCACCGGGGTCCCACGGGATTCCTCGTCCCCTTTGCCGCCGCTCAGCGCCATGCCGTCCTGGCCGACGACCAGGATCTGCGGATTCTCCGGCGACCGTTCGTTCCTCGGCATCTCCATTCGACCATTGTCGCGCACACCCCCTCCACGGCGCGGTGCGCCCCCGGAAGCGGCCGCGGCGGCGGGTCCTCCGTACGGCCCTGTCCGACATGCCGGTCCCGTCCGCCGCTGCGAGGCTGTTGGCGTCCATCCGTCCCAACTTGCCGACGGTGCGGCCGAGCACCGGCCGGCGCGGGAGGTCCCGGCCGTGACTCCATGGCTGCGCACACTGGGGGCGACGCTCGTTCTGGGGGCGGGGGCCGTGCTGCTGCCGTACGGCCCGTTCCCAGGTCCGCCGGGTGCGGCCGGCGTGGCGTACGGGGCGGAGCGGACGCCGGGCCCCGACGCGAGCGACCGGACCCGCACGGCGTCCCGCTCCCCCTCCGCCCCGGCCTCTCCCTCACGCCCGGCCTCCCCCTCCGCGACCCGGACCGGGAACGGTCCGGGCGAGGGGCGCGACCGGCCCGGGCGGCAGGAGACCGGGCACGGCGAGTCCCGGGACGCCACGCCGCCCCGGCGGGACCGGGACCGCACCGAGGAGGAGGGCACGGGCCCCCGCGAGGCGGCCGGACGCCCGGACGACGACGGGGTGCGGCGGCCGGACGCCCGGCTCGACACGTCCACGCAGGCGGAGGACGACACGGCCGAGGGGACCCCGGCCGGCTCCGACGGCGTGGCGCCCTCGGGCCCCGCGTCCTCGGCGGCGGCCCCGGCGCCCGCCACGTCCTCGCGGGCCGCCGAGCCGGGCGCGGCCGCCGGCACCACCGTGGGCCCGGTGCTGCGGATCCTGCCGCTGGGCAGCGGCCTCGTCCTCATGGGCCTCGGGTTCGCCCTCGCCTTCCTGGGGCTGCGGATGCGTCAGGAAAGCGGGGCGCGCTGACCGTTGCCCAGGCGCGGCTCAACGGGGCGTGACCAGCAGGACCTTGCCGATGTGGGAGCTGTCCTCCACGACCCGGTGCGCCTCGGCGGCGTCCGGCATGGGGATCTCCCGGTCGATCACCGGACGGACATGCCCCCCGGACACCAGCGGCCACACGTGCTCCCGTACGGCCGCCACGATCGCGGACTTCTCCTCCACCGGCCGGGCGCGCAGCGTGGTGGCGGTGATCGCGGCGCGCTTGGCGAGCAGGGCGCCGATGTTCAGCTCGCCCTTCACCCCGCCCTGCATGCCGATGATGACCAGACGGCCGTTCACGGCGAGGGCCTGGACGTTGCGGTCCAGGTACTTGGCGCCCATGTTGTCGAGGATGACGTCCGCGCCCTTGCCGTCGGTGGCCTCCCGCAGTTCGGCGACGAAGTCCTGCTCGCGGTAGTTGATCAGGATGTCCGCGCCCAGTTCGGCACAACGCTCCAGCTTCTCCTTGGTGCCCGCGGTCACGGCGACCTTCGCCCCGACCGCCTTGGCGAGCTGGATGGCCATGGTGCCGATGCCGCTGGAGCCGCCGTGCACGAGGAACGTCTCGCCGGGGCGCAGGTGGGCGACCATGAAGACGTTCGACCAGACCGTGCAGACCACCTCGGGCAGCGCGGCGGCCCGGTCGACGGTGATCCCCTCGGGGACGGGCAGCAGCTGCCCGGCGGGCACGACCACCTTCTCGGCGTAACCGCCGCCGGAGAGCAGCGCGCAGACCTCGTCGCCGACGGCCCAGCCGCTCACCCCCGGCCCGACCTGCGCGACCCGGCCGGAGCACTCCAGCCCGGGGTAGGGCGAGGTGCCGGGCGGCGGGTCGTAGAAGCCCTGCCGCTGCAGGATGTCGGCCCGGTTGACGGCCGTGGCCACCACGTCGACGAGGACCTCCCCCTCACCGACCACCGGATCGTCCACCTCCCCCCACACCAACGCCTCGGGCCCACCGGGTTCGGGAATCGTGATCGCATACATAAGAGGGACGCTACTCCGCCCCCACCCCGCCCCCAGGAAACACAGGGGACTGCACCCCCGAGGAAACACAGGGGACTGCACCCCCCTAGGGGCGCGGGGGAACTGCGCAAAAGGGGGTCCGGGGGCGAAGCCCCCGAAAACCCGCACCCGACGCAGGGGGGAGGAGGCACCCAAGGGGCGCGGGGAACTGCGCAAACCCGAGGGCCAGGGGCGCCAGCTCTTGAAAACACCCCCCACCCCGGCGCAGGCGCCAAAAATGCGCGTGCGCGACCGATGACTTTGCGCCACGGTAAAAGTCTCTCCATGCGTAGCCCAAGCACGCGGAAGGACCCGAAGCATGAGCACGCAGACGTCCGGCCTGGCCATCGAGACCGCGGGCCTGGTCAAGACCTTCGGCGAGACAAGGGCCGTCGACGGCGTCGACCTCACCGTGCCCACCGGCACGGTCTACGGCGTCCTCGGCCCGAACGGCGCCGGCAAGACCACCACCGTGAAGATGCTCGCCACCCTGCTGCGCCCGGACGGCGGCGAGGCCCGCGTCTTCGGTCACGACGTCGTGCGCGACGCCGACGCGGTCCGCTCCAGGGTGAGCCTCACCGGCCAGTACGCGTCGGTCGACGAGGACCTCACCGGCACGGAGAACCTGATCCTGCTGGGCCGGCTGCTCGGCCACCGCAAGGCCGCGGCCCGCGAGCGCGCCGCCCAGCTGCTGGAGGCGTTCGGCCTCACCGAGGCGGCCGGCAAACAGGTCAAGCACTACTCGGGCGGCATGCGGCGCCGCATCGACATCGCCGCGTCCATCCTCAACACGCCGGACCTGCTGTTCCTCGACGAGCCCACCACCGGACTCGACCCGCGCAGCCGCAACCAGGTGTGGGACATCGTGCGCGCGGTCGTGGCCCAGGGCACCACCGTGCTGCTGACCACGCAGTACCTGGACGAGGCCGACCAGCTCGCCTCCCGTATCGCGGTGATCGACAAGGGCCGGGTGATCGCCGAGGGCACCAAGGGCGAGCTCAAGGCGTCGGTGGGCGCCGGGACCGTCCATCTGCGGCTGCGCGACCCCGAGCGGCGCGCCGACGCCGCGCGGCTGCTGCGCGACCTGCTGCTCGCGGAGGTGCAGCTGGAACCGGATCCCGTGGCACTCACCGCCCGGCTCAACGCCGCGACCAGCGACAGCGCGGCCGACCAGGCGGCACGGGCGCTCACCGAGCTGTCCCGGGCCGGCGTCACCGTCGACAACTTCTCCCTCGGCCAGCCGAGCCTCGACGAGGTCTTCCTGGCGCTGACCGGCCACGACACCGGCGCGGACGACGCCGCCGGCGACACGAAGGACGAGGTGGCGGCATGAGCACGGCCACGAGCACGGAGACCAAGGAACTCGCACCCGTCAGCACCGAGTCCCTGGCGGCGCTGCTGGTCGCCAAGGAGCGGCCGCAGCGGCCCAGCTCGCTGTCCACGTCCGTGACGTTCGGCTGGCGCGCCATGCTGAAGATCAAGCACGTGCCTGAGCAGCTGTTCGACGTCACCGCCTTCCCGATCATGAACCTGCTGATGTTCACGTACCTCTTCGGCGGTGCGCTGGCGGGGTCGCCGACGGACTACATCCAGTTCGTCCTGCCGGGCATCCTCGTGATGTCGGTCGTCATGATCACGATGTACACCGGCATCTCGGTGAACGTCGACATCGAGAAGGCCGTCTTCGACCGCTTCCGCTCGCTGCCGATCTGGCGGCCCTCGGCGATGGTCGGCTACCTCCTGGGTGACGCCCTGCGCTACACCATCGCCTCCGTGGTCATGCTGACCGTGGGACTGCTGCTCGGCTACCGCGCCGGGGGAGGGTTCCCGGGGGTGGTCGCCGGCATCGCGCTGCTGCTGCTGTTCTCGTTCGCCTTCTCGTGGATCTGGACGATGTTCGGCCTGCTGCTGCGCACCGAGAAGTCGGTGATGAGCGTCAGCATGATGGTGATCTTCCCGCTCACCTTCCTGTCCAACGTCTTCGTCGACCCGCGCACCATGCCCGGCTGGCTCCAGGCCTTCGTCAACAACAGCCCGGTGACCCACCTGGCGTCGGCGGTCCGCGGCCTGATGGCCGGTGACTGGCCGGCCGCGGACATCATGTGGACGCTGGGCTGGTCGGCCCTGTTCGTGCTGGTCTTCGGACCGGTGACGATGCGGCTGTACAACCGGAAGTAGACGACACGGCTCACGGCACGACTCACGACACGGCGACGGCCCCGGGGACCGGATCCTCGGGGCCGTCGCCGTGTCTCATCGCCGGGACGGCGTGGTCGGCCGAGACGGCGTGCCAGCCGGGACAGCGCGCTCGGCCGAGACGGCGTGCTCAGCGGGACGGCGCGCTCGGCCGGAACGGCGCGCTCGGCCGGAACGGCGTGCTCAGCTGCGCAGCGGGCGGACGTCCGGCGCGATCTGCGTGACCGGTGTGGCCCGCACGATCGTGATCAGCCGGTCCGTCAGCTCCAGCGTCCCGACGTCCCGGTCGTCGTAGCCGAGCACCCGGTGCCCGCGCACCACGCTCACCACCAGGTCGTCCAGCTCCC
Organism: Streptomyces althioticus; assembly: GCA_014649355.1. Taxonomy (GTDB): domain Bacteria; phylum Actinomycetota; class Actinomycetes; order Streptomycetales; family Streptomycetaceae; genus Streptomyces; species Streptomyces althioticus. The sequence goes on along the minus strand of BMSW01000001.1, from coordinate 293,378 downwards.
GCGGGGTCTTGCCCACCTCGGCCTTTATGACCGGCCGCTCCACGACGTCGAGACCGGTGCCCTGCTGGATCAGGTCCTCCATGACCATGCCCGCCGCCGGGCTCAGCACGGAGAGGCCCAGCAGCCGCCCGGCCGCGCTGGCGCTGGTGATGACCGCGTCGGCGCCCGACTGCTTGAGCAGCGGCGCGTTCTCCTCCTCACGGACCGCGGCGACGATCTTGGCGTTCCGGTTGAGCTGGCGCGCCGTCAGCGTCACCAGGACCGCGGTGTCGTCGCGCTGGGTGGCGATGATGACCTGGCGGGCCCGCTGAAGCTCGGCCCGCTTCAGCACCTCGCTGCGCGTCGCGTCCCCTATGACGCCCGCGTACCCGTCCGCCGTGGCCGCCTCGATCGCCTTGGCGCTGGGGTCGACCACCACGACCTGCTCCTTGCGGAGCCCCGTCGCACAGACCGTCCTGATCGCGGACCTGCCCTTGGTCCCGAACCCGACGACTACGGTGTGATCGCGCAACGTGGACCTCCAGCGGTTCAGTCGCCATTCCTCCCGGGTGCGTTCGGTGAGGGCCTCGAGGGTGGTGCCGACCAGGATGATCAGGAACATCACCCGCAGCGGCGTGATGACGAAGATGTTGGTGAGCCGGGCCGCGTCCGTCACCGGCGTGATGTCGCCGTAGCCCGTGGTGGAGAGGGTGACGGTCGCGTAGTAGAACGCGTCGAGCAGGTCGACGGAACCGTCCGAGTTGTCCGTGTACCCGTCCCGGTCGGCGTACACGACGAACGCCGTCACCACGAGCACCAGCAGGGCCATCGACAGCCGCTTGGCGACCTGGCGGATCGGGTGTTCCACCAGTTTGCGCGGCAGCTTGACCCGGTACGTGACCAGATGTTCGTCGGCCTGACGGGCGATGGCGTCCTGGCCCGGAAGTTTCACGTGAAACACACCCCGATTCCCCCGGACGCCCAGGGCAGGTCCAGCAGTTCCGCCTCGTATCCGGGCTTCGCGCCCCCGGGCGGTACGACGGCCAGCGCGTCCGCCGCGGCGATCCCGCGCAGCATCGCCGGTCCGTTGTAGAGCAGCGGCAGCGCCCGGTCACCGCGCAGGGCGACGGGCACCAGCCGCGTATCGTGCGGATGCCCCTGCACCGCGTCCCTGAGCGGCAGCGTGTACCCCTCCGGGGCAGGCCGGGCCGCCAGGGTCCGCAGCAGCGGCTCGGCGAGCGTGACCAGGCCGGACACGGCGGCGAGCGGGTTCCCCGGCAGACCGACGAGGTACCGCTTCTCCGCGATCCGGGCCAGCAGCATCGGGTGTCCGGGACGCACCGCGACCCCGTCCACCAGCAGCTCGGCGCCGAGACGCCGCAGCGTGGGGTGCACATGGTCGACCGGGCCCGCGGCCGTGCCGCCCGTGGTGACCACGATGTCGGCCTCACAGGCCGTCAGCGCCTGGTGAAGGGCGTCCTCGTCGTCCCCGACCCGCCCTACGTTGACCACGTCGGCGCCGAGCGCGCGCAGCCACGGCGGCAGGAGGGGGCCCAGCGCGTCCCGGATCAGCCCGTCGTGCGGCAGCCCCTCCCCGAGCAGCTCGTCACCGAGCACGAACACCGCTGCACGGGGCCGGGGCACGACGGTGAGCGTGTCGTACCCGGCCGCCGCGGCCATGCCGAGCACCGGCGGAGTGACCAGCGTGCCCACGGGCAGCAACTGGTCGCCGTTGCGGCACTCCTGGCCCCGGGGGCGGATGTCCTGGCCGTGCGAGACGGTGTGCGGCGCCCGGGTCGCTGCGGTGGCGTGCAGCCGGCCGCTGTCGTCAGTACGGCCGTGCTCGCTGCGGAGCACGGCGGTGGTGTCCGGCGGGATGCGGGCACCGGTGGCGATCCTGACGGCCTCCCCGTCGGTCAGCGGCGCGTGCGCGGTGTGTCCGGCGAGGACCCCCTCCTCCCGCACGTTCCAGGGACCGGGGCCGGACACGGCCCAGCCGTCCATGGCGGAGGTGTCGAACGACGGCAGGTCGGTCAGCGCGATCAACGGGGCGGTCAGGGTGAGACCGAGCGCGGAGGACAGCGGCACCGAGACGGGCGTGAGGTGTCCGCCGCGGTGGCCGCCGCGCAGGCGGGGGGCGCGCTCGGCGGTCGCGCGGGCCTCCGCCCAGTCGGTGCCGTCACGGTGCAGGGGGGCTTCGGGGGCAGGGACGCCGTGCGGGCCGTCGTTGCCGTGCGAGCCGCCGTTGCGGCGCGTGCGGTCGCCGGAGGGCCGGTTGGCGGGGGTGCGGGCGTCATTCACGAGAGCGAGCGCCTCCTCGACGTCGAGGTCGTCGGCGTCCTCACCGGCCCGGGGCGTGCGCGGGGTCATCCGGCGTCCGTACGGGTTTCGGGTTCCGTGCCGGAGGAGGGGGCGGCGGGCGTCGCGTCCCGGGTGTCCTCCTCGGCCCAGCGGTTGGCCAGCGCGACGGCCTTGCGCGCCGCATCGGCCACGGCGTCGGCGTCACCGCCCGCCCGCGCGGCCGCGAAGCCGACCAGGAAGGTGGTCAGCGGGGCGGCCGGCCGTGCCACCCCGTGGGCGGCGTCACGGGCGAGGTCGAGCAGCACGCCGGTGTCGACGTCCAGGTCGATGCCCAGCTCGTCCTTGACTGCGGAGATCCATTCGTCCAACACGTGTCCATGCTCCCTGATGCGTGCCCTGGCAGTGGCGATGTCGTCCCAGGTGTCGCAGTCGAAGGACGCCACCGGGTCGGAGATACGGAGAAGGTCGAGGGCACCGGTGAGCCGACGCAGGGGGAGCCCGGCCGTACCGCCGTGCGCGGCGGAGAGCGCGGCCAGCTCACGGCGCAGGGACGGCGTGCGGTACGCGGCGACCAGCGGCTGGTCCCGGCCGTCGGAGTCGGTCAGCAGCACACCGTCGGCCGTACCCCGGCGCAGGGTGCCCAGCAGCGCGGTGACCGTACGGCCGTCGAGAAAGGGCAGATCGGCGGAGAGCAGCACGACGTCCTCGGCGGTGACGTGCCGCAGGCCGGCGTCGAGCGCGGCGAGGGGGCCGCCGCCCGGCGGGTCCTCGCGGGCCCAGGTCACGGGGCGCGCGGTGGGGCGGGGACCGGCCACGACCACCGTGGTGCGGGCGTCGGCGCAGGCGGCGAGCACCCGGTCGAGCAGGGGCCGTCCGCCGACCCGCACGGCCGGCTTGTCGGCACCGCCCAGCCGCCGGGCCGCGCCGCCGGCGAGCACGACGGCGTCGTACGCGGCGGGTGGCTGGTTCTCGGTCACCCCCCGAGTATGCGTGCCCCCGCGATCACAGGGAACGCAGGGGCACGCGGGAAGGGACGACCGGCCCGCACGGGGGCGGGTGAAGCCGGCCGGTGACGGTCAGAGCGTCCGCAGCAGCACCGCCGGCTGTTCCACACAGTCGGCCACGTACCGCAGGAACCCGCCCGCCGTGCCTCCGTCGCACACCCGGTGGTCGAAGGTGAGAGAGAGCTGAACGACCTGGCGGACCGCCAGCTCGCCCTCGTGCACCCACGGTTTGGCGACGATGCGGCCGACGCCCAGCATGGCGGCCTCGGGGTGGTTGATGATCGGCGTGGACCCGTCGACGCCGAACACCCCGTAGTTGTTCAGGGTGAACGTGCCGCCGGTGAGCTGTGCGGGCGTCAGCGTGCCCTCCCGCGCCGCCTCGGTCAGCCGCGCGAACTCCGCCGTCAGCGACTCCGCGTCCCGCGCGTGCGCGTCGCGGACCACGGGGACGACCAGCCCCCGCTCGGTCTGCGCCGCGAATCCGAGGTGCACGTCCGCGTACCGGACGATCTCCCTGGCCTCGGTGTCCACCGAGGAGTTGAGCTCCGGGAAGCGGGCGAGCGCGGCCGTGCAGATCCGGGCCAGCAGCGCCAGCACCGAGATCTTGGGCCCGCCCGCCGCGTTCATCGCGGCCCTGGTCCGCATCAGCTCCGTCGCGTCGGCGTCCACCCAGCAGGTCGCGTCCGGAATCTCGGTGCGGCTGCGGGAGAGCTTGTCGGCGACGGCGCCCCGGATGCCCTTGAGGGGGACGCGGGTGACCGAGGCGGTGCTCGCGGCGGGGGCGGCCGCGGCCGGGGCGGCGCCTGCCGTCGTCGTGTCCGGGCGGTCCTGGGTGCCGGCGGCGCGCAGCGCGTGCTCCACGTCCGCGCGCAGGATCAGCCCGTCGGGACCGGAACCGGTGAGCTTCCGCAGGTCCAGGCCGTTCTGCCGGGCCAGCCTGCGCACCAGCGGGGAGATCACCGGAACCGGGCCGTCGGCGGACGCCGCCCGGCCGGCCGGGGTGCTCGGGGCGGCCTGCGGGGTGTCGGCCCGCGTCTCCCGCACGGGCTCGGGCGCCCGCGGCCGACCGTTCACCACGGGGGCCGTGGGGCGGACCCGGCGGCGCCGGGCCGGGGCCTCGGAGGTGCCGTAGCCGACCAGCACGTTGCCGGAGCCCTCGGCGGCCGGCTCCCGGCCGCTCGCGCCGTCCTTCGCGCCGTCGGTGCCCGCACCGCTGCCGTCGCCGGCGGGACGGCCGTCCGCCGTCTCGCCGACCGCCACCGTCAGCAGCGGGGCGCCGACCGGCAGTTCGGTGCCCTCCGTGCCGAAGCGGGCGGTGACCACACCGCCGTACGGGCAGGGCACCTCCACCATCGCCTTGGCCGTCTCGACCTCGACGACCGGCTGGTCCACGGCGACCACGTCGCCGACCTCGACCAGCCAGCGCACGATCTCCGCCTCGGTGAGCCCCTCACCGAGGTCGGGCAGCTTGAACTCCAGCACCTGTGCCATCAGCTCTCGGCCTCCCACTGCAGACGCCCCACGGCGTCCAGGATCCGGTCCACACCGGGGAGGTGGTGACGCTCCAGCATCGGCGGCGGGTACGGCAGGTCGAACCCGGCCACACGCAGCACCGGCGCCTCCAGGTGGTGGAAGCAGCGCTCCGTGACGCGGGCCGCGATCTCCCCGCCCGGGCCGCCGAAACCGCCCGACTCGTGGACGACGACCGCGCGTCCCGTCCGCCGCACCGAGGCGCACACCGTCTCGTCGTCGAACGGCACCAGCGAGCGCAGGTCGACGACCTCGAGGTCCCAGCCCTCGGCCCGGGCCGCCTCCGCCGCCTCCAGGCAGACGGAGAGTGACGGCCCGTAGGTGATCAGGGTGGCGCTCCGCCCCGGGCGTCGCACCACGGCACGGCCGATCGGCTCCACGGCCGCCGGCTGCTCCGGATTCCAGGCGTCCTTGGACCAGTAGAGCCGCTTGGGCTCCAGGAAGACCACCGGGTCGTCGGAGGCGATGGAGGCCCGCAGCAGGCCGTAGGCGTCGGCGACGGTCGCCGGCGTGACGACATGGAGCCCCGGAGTCGCCATGTAGTACGCCTCGGACGCGTCGCTGTGATGCTCGACGCCGCCGATGCCGCCGCCGTAGGGGATGCGGATGGTGAGGGGGAGGGGCATCGTGCCGCGGGTGCGGTTGCGCATCTTCGCCACGTGCGAGACGAGCTGCTCGAACGCCGGGTAGGCGAAGGCGTCGAACTGCATCTCCACGACCGGCCGCAGCCCGTACATGGCCATGCCGACGGCCGTGCCGAGGATGCCCGCCTCGGCCAGCGGCGTGTCCGTGCAGCGGTCCTCGCCGAACTCCTTGGCCAGGCCGTCCGTGATGCGGAAGACGCCGCCGAGCGTGCCGACGTCCTCGCCCATGACGTGCACGGACGGGTCGTCGGTCATGGCGTCGCGCAGCGCGCGCGTGAGGGCCTGCGCCATGGTGGCGGGCTTCACGGCGACGGTGGTCATGGCCGCGCTCCTTCCGACTCGGCCTCGGCCGCCAGCTCGGCCCGCAGCTGCTCCCGCTGCTCCAGCAGCTGGGGGGTGGGCTCGGCGTAGACGTGCGTGAACAGGTCCATGGGGTCGAGCTGCGCGTCCTGGTTCATCCGGGCGCGCAGATCGGCGGCCATGGTCTCGGCGTCCTCGCGGGCGGTCTCGGCGCCGGCCTCGTCCAGCAGGCCGCGGCCGGTCAGCTCCCGCTCCAGCAGGGTGATCGGGTCGTGCTCCCGCCACGCCTCGACCTCGGCGTCGCCGCGGTAGCGGGTGGCGTCGTCGGCGTTGGTGTGGGCGTCCACGCGGTAGGTGATCGCCTCGACCAGGGTGGGGCCGCCGCCCGCGCGGGCGCGGCGCACCGCGTCGGCGAGGACCTCGTGCACGGCGGCCGCGTCGTTGCCGTCGACCAGGCGGCCGGGCATCCCGTAGCCGACGGCCTTGTGGGCCAGCGACGGGGCCGCGGTCTGCTTGGCGAGCGGGACGGAGATCGCGAAGCCGTTGTTCTGGACGAGGAAGACGACCGGGGCCTGCCACACGGCCGCGAAGTTCAGCGCCTCGTGGAAGTCGCCCTCGCTGGTGCCGCCGTCGCCGACCATGGCGAGCGCGACCACGTCGTCGCCCTTGAGGCGGGCGGCGTGGGCCAGTCCCACGGCGTGCGGCAACTGGGTGGCGAGCGGGGTGCTCAGCGGGGCCACCCGGTGCGCGTAGGGGTCGTAGCCGGTGTGCCAGTCGCCGCGCAGCAGGGTGAGCGCCTCGACGGGGTCCACGCCGCGCGCGACGACCGCGAGGGTGTCGCGGTAGCTCGGGAACAGCCAGTCACGCTCCTCGAGCACCAGGGCGGCGGCGACCTCGCACGCCTCCTGGCCCGTGCTGGAGGGGTACACCGCGAGACGGCCCTGCTTGGTGAGTGCGGTGGCCTGCGCGTTGTAGCGGCGGCCCTTCACCAGCTCCGCGTACAGCCGGCGCAGCAGCTCCGGGTCGGCCTTCGCCGCGGCCTCCGTGCCGAGCACGCGGTACGGCTCCGCGTCCGGCAGCAGGGGGGCGGGGTCGGTACGCGGCTGCCAGGCGGGCGGCGGGGTCGGCCGGTAAGCCCCCCGCTGCTCCATGACCGTCATGACGGCACCTCCTCGTGGGACGACTGACGGAGGCGCGGCGTCTGTGACGCGCCTCACCAACCGATTGTTCGGTCGCCGGCACATTTTGGCTACGGGTGGCGTCAGGCTGTGGACAAACGGTTCTCCACAGCGTGGGATGAATGCAGGACGTCCACGGCTGAGAGGTGGGGGCGGGTGGCATCTGAACAAATGGCCGAGGGTCAGGAGGGGACGGGGCCGCTGCCGCCGGCGCGGCCCCTCGACGCGATCGACCAGGACATCCTGCGCATGCTGCAGGCGGACGGCCGCGCGTCGATACGGTCGGTCGCCGAGCGGGTGCACGTGTCCCGCGCGAACGCCTACGCGCGAATCAACCGGCTCGTCGAGGACGGTGTCATCCGCGGTTTCGGCGCCCGCGTCGACCACGAACGCGCCGGTCACGGCACATCGGCGTACATCACGCTGAAGATCGTGCAGAACACCTGGCGCACGGTGCGCGAGCAGCTCAGGCAGCTCCCCGGCGCCTCGCACATCGCCCTGGTCGGCGGCGACTTCGACGTGCTGCTGCTGGTGCACACGCCCGACAACCGGACGTTGCGCGAGCTGGTGCTGACACGACTTCAGGCCATTCCCGAGGTGCTCAGCACCCGCACGCTGCTGGTGTTCGAGGAGGAGGACCTGGAACCGCAGTGGTGATCCAGGACCTGGCAGCGGTCTAGCCGTCCACTCCCCAGCGCCACACCAGTTCCCCGCCGACGGGCACGGCGGCCCAGCGCTTCGCGGCGGCGTCCAGCCGCGGCCCTGTCCTGGCCAGCGCCTGCGCGTCGAGCGGTGCCGATCCCACTCCGCGTCCCTCGGTGGGCAGGCCGCTCCACGCACGGTAGGCCCAGGCCACGCGCAGCTCGGCGTCCATCACGGCGTCACCGCCCCGGCGCAGCACCTTCATCCCGGAGCGGCGGTGCCGGCCCGGGGAGACGAGCTCGAACCCCTGGAAGGTGGCGCCGCGCGCCGTCGCGCCCCAGAAGCCGTCGTCGATGCCGAGCGCGGTCTCCACCACCGCGTGCACCAGGTCGTGCGGCATCGACGGTCCGGCGGGCTGGGCGGGCAGCCGGACGTCCGGCCCCTTGTCACGCCGTACCAGGATCTCGTGCTGGTTGTCCGGCAGCTTCCGGAAGGACATCTCCATCGGCAGCGAGGGTAGGCCTCCGGCCGCCCGCCGCCCACCCGTTTTCCGCCGCGGTCACCCGCGCCCGTCGCCCGCCCTGCGCAGTCCTCCGAAGGCGAGCTGCGCCACCGCGTCGGCCACCTCGCGCTCGTCCATGCCGCGTCCGTCCGGCCGGTACCACTCCACGATGGAGTTGATCATGCCGAAGACCAGCCGGGTCACCAGCCGCACCTCTATGTCCTCGCGCACGTCCCCGTCGGCCGCCGCGGCCTTCAGCAGCTCGGCCACCCGGTGGTCGAACTCGCGCCGCCGCTCCAGCGCCCAGCGCTCGGTGTCCGTGTTGCCCCGCACCCGCAGCAGCAGCGTCACGTACGGCAGCTCCGCGATCAGCACCTCGACCATGCGCCGTACGACGTACTCCAGACGCCCGACGGGACGCCCCACGCGCGCGTCCTCCTCGTCGAGGATCCCGAAGAGACCGTCGAGCGCCCGGCTGACCGCGCGGCGCAGCAGCTCCTCCTTGCCGGCCACGTGGTGGTAGATCGACGACTTGGAGATGCCGGCGGCCCTGGAGAGGTGCTCCATGGACGTGCCGTCGTAGCCGCGTTCGTTGAACACCTGGACCGCCACGGACAGCAGCGTCTCCGGGGTGTAGGTGTCCCGCTTGGCGGTGGTCATGGGGTGTCCTCCCGCTGGTCGGTGGCGCACGCGTACCGATAGAGCGCGAGGGACGGCGCGTACCTGCCGCACGGGTCCACCTCGTGCATCTCGTCCAGCAGGGCCCCGGCCCAGCCGCGGCCGAGGCGACGGCTCCACTCGAACGGTCCGAGGGGGTAGTTCACACCGAGGCGCATCGCGGTGTCGACGTCCTCCTCGGTGGCGACGCCCTGGGCCACCGCCTCGACGGCGAGATCGATGATCCGGGCCACCGTCCGCGCCACGATCATCCCGGGCACGTCCCCGATGACGCTCACCTTCTTGCCGAGCGCCTGGAACAGCCCGGTGGCCTGGGCGACGGTCTCCGCCGAGGTGTGCCCGGCGTGGGAGAGGGCGATGCGCGTGGCCCTGCGGTAGTCCAGTGCCAGGTCGAAGTAGACGACGTCGGCGAACTCCGCCGCGAGCTGTCCGTCGGCCAGGACGAGCTGCCCGCCGCTCGGCAGGACCAGGCGGGTGCCCTCGTCCTCCTCGGCCTCCCGCACCTCGATGCCCGCCTCGCGGATCAGGTCCAGCAGCTCCGCGGCGGGCCCCAGGCCGCCCTCGGCGACGACGTAGGCGGGCGGCTCGGCGGGCTCGGCGGTGTGCGGCGCGGGGCGCTCGGCGCCCTCCCGGTGGTCGTACCAGCCGTGGCCGGTCTTGCGGCCGAGGCGGCCGGACTCGACCAGCCTGCGCTGGGCCAGGGACGGCCGGAAGCGCACGTCCTGGAAGAACGCCTGCCACACCGAGTGCGTCACCGACTCGTTGACGTCCTGCCCGATGAGGTCGGTCAGCTCGAAGGCGCCCATCCTGAAGCCGCCGGACTCGCGCAGCACCGCGTCGACCGTCGCCGGGTCCGCGGCCTGCGCCTCGTACACCGCGAAGGCCTCGGCGTAGAAGGGGCGCGCGACGCGGTTGACGATGAAGCCGGGGGTGTCGGCGCAGGCGACCGGCGTCTTCCCCCAGGCACGGGCGGTCTCGTACGCGCGCGTGGCGGCGTCGACGTCGGTGGCGAAGCCGGAGACCACCTCGACGAGCGGCAGCAGCGGTGCCGGGTTGAAGAAGTGCAGGCCGACGAAGCGGCCCGGGACGCGCAGCGCGCCGCCGATCGCGGTGACCGACAGGGAGGAGGTGTTGGTGGCGAGGAGGCAGTCGTCGGCGACGACGTCCTCCAGCGCCCGGAACAGCTCCTGCTTGACGTCGAGGCGCTCCACGACCGCCTCGACGACGAGGGAGCAGCCGGCGAGTCCGGAGAGGTCGTCGACGGGCGTCAGCCGGGCGCGCGCCGCGTCCCGTTCGTCCGCGGTGAGGCGCTCCTTCTCCACCAGCCGGTCGAGCCGGGAGCCGATCGCGTCGGCGGCCTTGCGGGCCAGGCCCGGGGCGGCGTCGTAGAGCCGCACGGGATGGCCCGCGACCAGCGCGACCTGGGCGATTCCCTGCCCCATGGTGCCGGTGCCGACCACGGCCACGGGACTGCTGAGGTCGAGTGCTGTCATGTGCGCGATCCTCCCGCACGGTGTTTTCCACAGATGCGGCGGACCCCCTTGTCCCGACCGATCGTTCGGTTACTCTAACTCTGACCGCCCGTTCCTGACTACGTTTCCGCACAGGTCCAAGAGCTCGACGAAGAGTTCTCCAGACGAGGAGTTGGTCCCGCATGGCCGCCGAACTCACCGCGCACGAGCTGATCGCCCGCCACCGTCCCACCCTGGACCAGGCCCTGGAAGCGATCCGCACGCGCGCGTACTGGTCCCCCCACCCCGAGCACCCGAAGGCGTACGGGGAGAACGGCAGCCTGGACATGGCCGCGGGCAAGGCCGCCTTCGACGCCCTGCTCGGCAGCCGCGTCGAGCTGGACCAGCCCGGGACGGACGGCTGGGTGGACGGCGAGACCTCCCCGTACGGCGTCGAGCTGGGCGTCAGCTACCCGCACGCGGACCTGGACGTGCTGCTCCCCGCGATGAAGGCCGGGATGCGCGCCTGGCGGGACGCGGGCGCGGAGACCCGCGCGGTGGTCTGCCTGGAGATCCTCAAGCGGATCAGCGACCGCACCATGGAGTTCGCCCACGCGGTCATGCACACCTCCGGCCAGGCGTTCATGATGGCGTTCCAGGCCGGCGGCCCGCACGCGCAGGACCGCGGCATGGAGGCCGTCGCCTACGCGTACGTGGAGCAGGTGCGCACGCCCGACACCGCGGAGTGGACCAAGCCGCAGGGCAAGCGCGACCCGCTCGCCCTCACCAAGACCTTCGTCCCGGTGCCGCGCGGCATCGGCCTGGTCATCGGCTGCAACACCTTCCCGACGTGGAACGGCTACCCGGGCCTGTTCGCCTCCCTGGCCACGGGCAACGCGGTCCTGGTCAAGCCGCACCCGCGCGCGGTGCTGCCGCTGGCGCTCACCGTCCAGGTCGCCCGCCAGGTGCTCGCCGAGGCCGGCTTCGACCCGAACCTGGTGGCGCTGGCCGCCGAGCGGCCCGGCGAGGGCATCGCCAGGACGCTCGCCACGCGCCCCGAGATCCGCATCATCGACTACACCGGCTCCACGGAGTTCGGAGACTGGCTGGAGGGCAACGCGCGCCAGGCGCAGGTGTACACGGAGAAGGCCGGCGTCAACACGGTGATCGTCGAGTCGACCGACGACTACAAGGGAATGCTGTCCAACCTGGCGTTCTCCCTGTCCCTGTACAGCGGCCAGATGTGCACCACCCCGCAGAACCTGCTCGTCCCCCGCGACGGCATCACCACCGACCAGGGCCCCAAGTCCTTCGACGAGGTCGCCGCGGACCTGGCCAAGGCGGTCGACGGCCTGCTCGGCGACGACGCCCGCGCCAACGCCCTGCTGGGCGCGATCGTCAACCCGGACGTGAAGGCCCGCCTGGAGGCCGCCGCCGGTCTCGGGGAGGTCGCGCTCCCCTCCCGCGAGATCACCAACCCGGACTTCCCGGGCGCCGTGGTGCGCACGCCGGTGATCGTGAAGCTGGACGGCGCCAAGCCGGACGCCGAGGCCGCCTACATGAGCGAGTGCTTCGGCCCGGTCTCCTTCCTGGTCGCCGTGGACTCGGCCGCCGACGCGACGGAGCTGCTGCGGCGCACCGTCCAGGAGAAGGGCGCGATGACCGTCGGCGCGTACACGACCTCCCCGGAGGTCGAGCAGGCCGTGACGGAGGTCTGTCTCGAGGAGGCCGCGCAGCTCTCGCTGAACCTCACCGGCGGGGTCTACGTGAACCAGACGGCCGCCTTCTCCGACTTCCACGGCTCCGGCGGCAACCCGGCGGCCAACGCGGCCCTGTGCGACGGCGCCTTCGTGGCCAACCGCTTCCGGGTGGTCGAGGTGCGCAAGGAGGCCTGAGCCGCCTCAGGCGGATGCGCCCCCGGTGGCGCTCCAGTGGTACAGCGTCATGGCCACACTGGTCGCGAGGTTGTAGCTGGAGACCTGGGGGCGCATCGGCAGCGCCACCAGGTGGTCGGCCCGCGCCCGCAGCTCGGCCGTGAGCCCGGTGCGCTCGGAGCCGAAGGCGAGCAGCGCATCGTCCGGAAGCTTCAGGGAGCGGATGTCCTCGCCCTCCGGGTCCAGCGCGAAGAGCGGCCCGGGCGGCAGCTCGCCCACGGTCAGGCGTTCCACGGCGGTGGCGAAGTGCAGCCCCGCCCCGCCGCGCACCACGGTGGGGTGCCAGGGGTCCAGCGTCCCGGTGGTGACGACGCCGGTCGCCCCGAAGCCGGCGGCCAGCCGGACGACCGCGCCGGCGTTGCCCAGGTTGCGCGGCTGGTCCAGGATGACCACCGGCGCGGTGCGCGGGGCGTGCGCCAGCTTCGCCAGGTTGCCCGCGCGGTCCGGTCGTACCGCGAGCGCGGCGACGGCGGTGGGGTGCGGTCGCGGCACCAGCGAGGCGTACGTCGCGTGCGGCACCTCCGTGAGCAGCGCCGCCAGCGCGTCCCGGACGTCCGCGGCCAGCTCGTCGGCGAGCGCCAGGGCGGCGGCCCGGTCGGCGGTGACCGCGACGAGCACCTCGGCGCCGAAGCGTACGGCGTGCTTGAGCGCGTGGAAGCCGTCGAGCAGCACCGCGTCCGGTGCGGCCCGGCGCCATACGGCCACCGGATCCGCCCGGTCCACCGGGCTCTCCGGGGGCGCGGCGGACGGGTCGTGGACGGGGTCGGTCATGCCGAGCAGCCTACGTGCGCGTCCCGGGCACCTGGCCGGTCACCGGGAAGGCCTCCGCCGGATCCACGGCGGGCGGACCACCGGGCGCACCGTCCGGGCGTCGCTGCGCCGGGACGTGTGCCGCGTCCTCGCGCGGCTGCAGCCGCTCCCGCGCGCGTGCCGCCGCGCGGCCGGTCCGGCGCAGGAAGGACGTGGGGAGGAAGACGGCGTCGGCCGCGATCATCGCCAGGGAGAAGAAGGGCAGCCCGAGCACCACGGCGATCACCGCGTGCTCCAGGATCATGAAGCTCAGCAGGACGTTCTTGACCCGCCGGTTGAACAGCGTGAACGGGAAGGCGACCTGTACCGCCACGGTCACATAGGTCACGAGCATCACCAGGGTGCCGCTCGCGGTGAGCAGCTCCGCCAGCGACGGCCAGGGGGAGAAGTACTCCAGGTGCAGCGGGTAGTGGACCGCCGTGCCGTCCTGCCAGCGGGAGCCCTGGACCTTGTACCAGCCGGCCGTGGCGTAGATCAGGCACGCCTCCGCCATGATCACCAGCAGTGCGCCGTTGTGCACGACGTTCGCGACCACGTCGAGCAGAACGCGCGGCTGGTCCGTCCTCGCCAGGCGTCCGACCAGCCACCACGCCGCCTGCCCGAGCCACACCGCCCACAGCAGCGCGGGTATGAACCAGTCGCCGTCCGTCCGGCCCGACAGCGATCCCAGAAGCAGGACCAGGCCGAGGACCGCCCACAGCGCGGGACCCGCCCGGTCGGGCGTCCGTTCCCCGCGCGCGCGTGCCTCCGCGGCCCGGCGCGCCCGCCGCGCGTCCAGGGACCAGACCTGGCCGCAGCGGGTGAAGACGAGGTAGATCGCCATGATGTGCAGGACGTTGTCGCCGCCGTCGCCCATGAAGACGCTGCGGTTCTGCAAGGTGAGGACGCCGGCCATGAACAGCGCCGCCATGGTGCGGGTGCGCCAGCCGAGCAGCAGCAGGAGGCTGAACAGCACGGCCAGCGCGTAGACCGCCTCGAACCAGAGGCGGCTGTCCGACCAGAGCAGCACGGTGAAGGCGTCGTTCGACCCGACCAGCTGGGCGGCGAGGTCCCACGACCAGGGGCTGTTCGGGCCGTAGAGCTCCTGCCGGTGGGGGTACTCCCGCAGCAGGAACAGCAGCCAGGTGAGAGCGAGGCCGATGCGCAGCACGGCCGTCTGGTACGGCCCGAGGGCGGAGTCGGTGACCCGGGCGATGGCCCGGGAGACCGCCAGCGACAGGCGGTTCATCCGATGCCTCCCCGGGTCTCGCCCTCCGGCAGCAGCCACCAGGGCAGCACCCGGTACACGGCCTTGTCCGACACCTTCTCCCCGCTCCACGACGGCGGCGGCACCTGGGTGGTGCGCGAGCGCACCTGGACGCGCGCGACCTCTCCGTCCCGCCCCGCCGCGTCCGCGCGGTCCAGCCGCATCACCATGATCCGCCGCAGGTACGACTCGGACAGCGCCCCGCGCAGGCCCACCGGGCGGTTGTCGTCGTCGTGCGTGGAGACGTAGAAGTCCCAGGCGCGGCGCAGCTCGTTCTGCTGCGTGTGGCTGGGCGCCGGGTTGCCGTCGATGGCCCGTCCGTCCTGCGCCGACAGGTCGTACCAGCCAGTGGTGCGGCTGCCGCCGTCCGGCGTCCGGATCTCGGCTCTGACCTGCACGGACACGTTCTGCTGGAGTGGGTTCGGGGCGAACAGCTTCCAGTTCTGCTCGAACTCCGGGTAGATCCAGTCGGCGATCGTCCCGCTGTGCTTCTTGCTCACCGTGTTCGGCGGCGCCACGTGCAGGAACGTCATACCGAGGTGCACGCAGACCGCGGCGGCGACGATCGCGAGGGCGAGCGCGGCACCGATCTGGTAGCGCGGGGAGAGGGCGGCGACGCCGGTGCGGGGTCCGTCGGCGGGGTCGCGCGACGACTGCCCGGCGGCGGCCGTCTCCTCGCCGTCCGGGGACGGCGGCTGCGCCGCGGACGGTGCGTCCGCCGGCGCCGCGGGCTCCGGCAGCGGGGCGCGCGGACCCGGCACGCCCGGCTCCGCGGGCCGGTGCCGGGCGCCCGAGCCCTTGTCCTGCGCGTCCATCCCGCCCCGATCCCCAAGTCCCGGTCCCTTGCCGCGTCCGCCCGGCCCTGCGGCCTTCGCCGTACGGGCCCCGACCGCTCCGCCGCGTCGCACGGAACGGTACTCAGCCCCGGCCGTCCGGGCACAGTCCCGTCGGCGCTCCGTCCCGTGGCGGTCACCACATCCGGCCGCCCCACGGGCTCCGGCGGCCGGCACCGGCAGGTTATCCACAGCGGTTGACACCTCGCGGCCCCCGTCTCACCATGGAACCGCACGAACCGAACGATCGGTCGGGAGCGTGCTCCGGGAAGCATCCAGGTCGAGGGGGACCCCATGGCGACAGCAGCCGCCCGCGATACGGCCGGCAGTCCGACGGCGTACGACGCACCGGCGGGCCCCGGCGACACAGACGCCTTCCAGCGCGCCTTCGACGCGGCTGTCGCCGCCGAGGAGCGGATCGAGCCGCGCGACTGGATGCCGGACGCCTACCGCGCCACGCTGGTCCGGCAGATCGCCCAGCACGCGCACTCCGAGATCATCGGCATGCAGCCGGAGGCCAACTGGATCACCCGCGCCCCCTCCCTGCGCCGCAAGGCCATCCTCATGGCCAAGGTCCAGGACGAGGCAGGGCACGGGCTGTATCTGTACAGCGCGGCCGAGACCCTCGGCGTGAGCCGCGAAGAGCTGCTCGACAAGCTCCACGCCGGCCGCCAGAAGTACTCCTCGATCTTCAACTACCCGACGCTGACCTGGGCCGACGTCGGCGCCATCGGCTGGCTGGTGGACGGCGCCGCGATCACCAACCAGGTCCCCCTGTGCCGCTGCTCCTACGGCCCCTACGCCCGCGCGATGGTCCGCATCTGCAAGGAGGAGTCCTTCCACCAGCGCCAGGGGTACGAGCTGCTGCTGGCCCTCAGCAAGGGCACCCCGGAGCAGCACGCGATGGCCCAGGACGCGGTGGACCGCTGGTGGTGGCCGTCGCTGATGATGTTCGGCCCGCCCGACGACGCGTCGCAGCACTCCGCGCAGTCGATGGCCTGGAAGATCAAGCGGCACTCCAACGACGAGCTGCGCCAGCGCTTCGTCGACATCTGCGTCCCGCAGGCCGAGTCCCTCGGCCTCACCCTCCCCGACCCGGACCTGAAGTGGAACGAGGAGCGCGGGCACCACGACTTCGGCGCCATCGACTGGTCGGAGTTCTGGGACGTCCTCAAGGGCAACGGCCCGTGCAACGACCAGCGCCTGTCCCGGCGCAGGACGGCCCACGAGGAGGGCGCCTGGGTCCGGGAGGCGGCAGCGGCCCACGCCGCCAAGCACAGCAACGACACGACGGGAGCGACGCGCGCATGACCCACACCGACTGGCCGCTTTGGGAGGTCTTCGTGCGCTCGCGCCGGGGCCTGTCCCACACCCACGCCGGCAGCCTGCACGCCCCGGACGCGGAGCTCGCCCTGCGCAACGCGCGCGATCTGTACACCCGCCGCGGCGAGGGCGTCTCCCTCTGGGTCGTGCCGTCCTCCGCGATCACGGCCTCCTCGCCCGACGAGAAGGACCCCTTCTTCGAGCCGGCCGCCGACAAGGCCTACCGGCACCCGACCTTCTACGACATCCCCGAGGGGGTGCAGCACCTGTGACCACGACACCCGCCGCGGACACCGTCACCACCGCCGCCGCGCTCGCCCTCGGCGACGACGCCCTGGTGCTCTCCCACCGCCTCGGCGAGTGGGCCGGGCACGCCCCCGTGCTGGAGGAGGAGGTCGCCCTCGCCAACATCGCGCTCGACCTGCTCGGCCAGGCCCGCGTGCTGCTGTCGATGGCCGGCGACGAGGACGAACTGGCCTTCCTGCGCGAGGAGCGCGCCTTCCGCAACCTCCAGCTGGTGGAGCAGCCCAACGGCGACTTCGCCCACACCATCGCCCGCCAGCTGTACTTCTCGGTCTACCAGCACCTCCTGTACGACCGGCTGGCCGCCGGCGACGGCCCCTTCGCCCCGCTGGCCGGCAAGGCCGTCAAGGAGGCCGCCTACCACCGCGACCACGCCGAGCAGTGGACCCTCCGCCTCGGCGACGGCACGGACGAGAGCCACGCGCGCATGCAGCGGGCCGTGGACGCGCTGTGGCGCTTCACCGGCGAGATGTTCCAGCCCGTCGAGGGGATCGACGGCATCGACTGGCCCGGCCTGGAGAGCGCCTGGCGGGAAGCGGTCGAGGACGTGCTGGGCCGCGCCACGCTCACCGTCCCCGACGGCCCCCGCTCGGGAGCCTGGAAGGCCGGCGCCGGCCGCCAGGGCCTGCACACCGAGCCGTTCGGCCGGATGCTCGCCGAGATGCAGCACCTGCACCGCAGTCACCCGGGGGCGACATGGTGACCGCCACGCCCCTGACGCCCCTGGAGGAGCAGCTGCTGGAGCTCGCCGGCTCGGTGCCCGACCCGGAGCTGCCCGTGCTGACCCTGCGCGAACTGGGCGTGGTCCGCGCGGTCCGGGCGCATGGCACGGACCGCGTCGAGGTCGACCTGACCCCGACCTACACCGGCTGCCCTGCCGTTGAGGTGATGAGCCTCGACATAGAGCGTGTGCTGCGCGAGCACGGCGTCCGTGAGGTCACGGTGCGCACGGTCCTGGCCCCCGCCTGGTCGACCGACGACATCACCGACGAAGGCCGCCGCAAACTACGGGAGTTCGGCATCGCCCCGCCGCGCACGGGCGCCGCGTCCGGGCCCGTGCGGGTCGAGCTGGGCCCCACGCGCACCGGCGAGGGCGGCGCCGCCGACGGGACCCGGGAGCCCGTCCGCTGCCCGCACTGCGGCTCCGCCGAGACCGAGCTGCTCAGCCGTTTCTCCTCCACCGCGTGCAAGGCGCTGCGCCGCTGCCTGGCCTGCCGTGAACCGTTCGACCACTTCAAGGAGTTGTGATGGCCCGCTTCCACCGGCTCCGGGTGGCCGCGGTCGACCGGCTCACCGACGACTCCGTCGCCCTCACTCTCGCCGTCCCGCCGGAGCTGCGCGAGGAGTACCACCACCTGCCCGGGCAGCACCTCACGCTGCGCCGCGTCGCCGACGGCGAGGAGATCCGCCGCACCTACTCGATCTGCTCCCCCGCCCCCGACGGCGCGGCGCCGAGCACCCTGCGGGTCGGAGTGCGGCTGGTGGAGGGCGGGGCGTTCTCCACGTACGCGCTGAAGGAGATCGACCTCGGCGACGAGCTGGAGGTCATGACCCCCGCGGGACGCTTCACGCTCCCCCCGGCTCCCGGCCTGTACGCGGCCGTCGTCGGCGGCAGCGGCATCACCCCGGTGCTGTCGATCGCCTCGACGCTCCTGGCCCGCGAGCCGGAGGCCCGGTTCTGCCTGATACGCAGCGACCGGACGACCGCCTCGACGATGTTCCTGGAGGAGGTCGCCGACCTGAAGGACCGCTTCCCCGACCGGTTCCAGCTGGTGACGGCGCTCTCCCGGGAGGAGCAGCAGGCCGGGCTGCCGTCGGGTCGGCTGGACCGCGAGCGGCTGGCCTCGCTGCTCCCGGCGCTGCTGCCGGTGGGCCAGGTCGACGGCTGGTTCCTGTGCGGGCCGTACGGACTGGTGGAGGGCGCCGAGCGGGCGCTGCGCGGACTGGGCGTCTCCCGCGCCCGGATCCATCAGGAGATCTTCCACGTGGACTCCGGGCCGTCCGCCCCCGCCGGGTCCTCGGCCGCCCCCGCGCACAGCACGGTGACGGCACGGCTCGACGGACGCGGCGGCACCTGGCCGGTCCAGGCGGGCGAGTCCCTGCTGGACACGGTGCTGCGCAACCGCCCGGACGCGCCCTACGCCTGCAAGGGCGGCGTGTGCGGCACCTGTCGCGCGTTCCTGGTCTCCGGCGAGGTGCGGATGGACCGCAACTTCGCCCTGGAGTCGGAGGAGACGGAAGCGGGATACGTCCTGGCGTGCCAGTCGCATCCGGTCACGGAGAAGGTCGAGCTGGACTTCGACCGCTGAGGCGCCTGACCGCTCAGAGGCGCGGCGGCACTGACACCGCTGAGGCCACGCGCTGGCCCCGTCCCAGGGGGCGGGACCAGCCAGGGCACGCCTTCCGGGGCGTGCCGGACGACCGTCAGAGCACGTGGCCCTGCTGTCCGTCGTCCGTGACGACGGGACGCCCTGCGGCCTCCCACACCTGCATCCCGCCGTCCACGTTCACGGCGTCGATGCCCTGCTGGGCCAGGTACATGGTGACCTGGGCCGAGCGTCCGCCGGAGCGGCAGATCACATGGATCCGGCCGTCCTGCGGGGCGGCCTCGGTCAGCTCGCCGTAGCGGGCGACGAACTCGCTGATCGGGATGTGCAGCGCGCCTTCGGCGTGACCGGCCTTCCATTCGTCGTCCTCACGGACGTCCAGCAGGAAGTCGCCGTCCTTGAGGTCGCCGACCTGGACCGTGGGCACACCAGCTCCAAAACTCATGCCCCCGACGCTACCGGAACGGGCGCGCCGGACGGCCGCCGTCCACGGGGCCGCTGTCCGCCGACGGCCGCCCGTGAGGCCGGCTCAGTCCTGCAGTGCCGCCAGCTGCGCCTCGCGCTCGGCCACCTGGGCCCGCAGCTGCGCGGCGATGTCCTCGAGGAGACCGTCGGGGTCGTCGGGCGCCAGCCGCAGCATGGAGCCGATGGCGCTCTCCTCCAGGTTCCTGGCGAGCACCGTGAGCAGTTCCTTGCGCTCGGAGAGCCACTCCAGGCGGGCGTACAGCTCCTCGGCCGGGCTGGGGACGCGCTTCAGCTCAGGCCCCGCGGCCCACTCCTCGGCGAGTTCGCGCAGCTCGTCCGCGCTGCCGCGGGCGTAGGCGGCGTTGACGCGGGTGATGAACTCCTCGCGGCGGACGCGCTCCTTCTCCTCCTGCGCCAGGTCGGGGTGCGCCTTGCGGGCCAGCTCGCGGAAGAGCTTGCGGGCCTCCTCGCTGGGCCGCACCCGCTGCGGGGGACGCACGGGCTGGTCCGTGAGCATGGCGGTGGCCTCGGGGAACAGTCCGTCCCCGTCCATCCAGCCGTTCATCAGCTCCTCGACGCCGGGGATCGGCATCAGCCGGGCGCGCGCCTCGTCGGCCTTCCGCCGGTCCTCGGGGTCGTCGCTGCGGGCCGCCCTGATCTCGAGGATCCGGGCCTCCAGCTCCTCGAGGCGGGCGTACATGGGGCCGAGCTTCTGTTCGTGCAGCCGGGAGAAGTTCTCGACCTCGACGCGGAACGTCTCCACGGCGATCTCGAACTCGATCAGCGCCTTCTCCGCCGCCCGCACGGCCTGTTCCAGCCGCTCCTCGGGCCGCGTCGCACCGTCACCGGCGGGCGTGCCCTGCGCGCCGGCGCCTTCTCCCTGGTCACCTTCCGAGGTCGTCACCCGGACAGCGTAGGCCACCTGCGGGGACGGCACGCCCCGTCACCGGGGCGTGCGCCGCCGCGGGGCCGGGACGTCCCGTGGCGGACCGGCTCAGACCCCCATCTCCGCAGCGATCCGCCCCGCGCGGACGGCAGCCACCAGGTCCGTGTGATCGGCCTCGGTGCGGTCGGCGTAAGCGACGGCGAACGCGGCGACCGCCTCGTCCAGCTCGTCGTTCTTGCCGCAGTACCCGGCGATCAGACGGGGGTCGGCGCTGTGGCTGTGGGCGCGGGCCAGCAGGGCGCCGGTCATACGGGCGTAGTCGTCGATCTGGTCGGCGGCCAGCGCGGCCGGGTCCACGCTGCCCTTGCGGTTGCGGAACTGCCGCACCTGGTACGGACGCCCGTCGACGGTGGTCCAGCCCAGCAGGTTGTCGCTTATCACCTGCATCCGCTTCTGGCCCTCGACCACACGGCGGCCCTCGTGCTCCGGCTCGGGCGCGTCGAAGCCGGCGGCCAGGAGGTGCGGCGTCAGGGCGGAGGGACGGGCCTCCTTGACCTGGAGGACGAGCGGTTCGCCCCGGTGGTCGAGCAGCAGCACGACGTAGGAGCGGGTGCCGACGCTGCCGGTGCCGACGACGCGGAACGCCACGTCGTGCACCGCGTACCGGGCGAGGAGGGGGTGGCGGTCGGCCGGGAGCGTGGCGAGGTACTGCTCAAGGGAGGCGGCGACGGCGGACGCCTCGGCGTCCGGGACGCGGCGCAGCACGGGCGGGGCGTCGACGAAGCGGCGTCCGCCGTCCTCGGTCCGCTCGGTGGACTTGGCGGCGAAGCGGCCGCTGGTGTTGGAGCGGGCCTTCTCGGCGACCCGCTGCAGGGTGCCGACGAGGTCGTGCGCGTCGGTGTGGGAGACCAGTTCCTCGTCCGCGATGGCGTTCCACGCGTCCAGCGCCGGCAGCTTGGCCAGCAGCCGCATGGTGCGCCGGTAGGCGCCCACCGCGTCGTGGGCGGCGGCACGGCAGACGCCCTCGTCCGCCCGGGCCTCCCGCCCGGCGAGCACGAGGGAGGCGGCGAGCCGCTTGAGGTCCCACTCCCAAGGGCCGCGCACGGTCTCGTCGAAGTCGTTGAGGTCGATGACCAGGCCGCCTCGGGCGTCGCCGTAGAGGCCGAAGTTGGCCGCGTGGGCGTCGCCGCAGATCTGGGCGCCGATCCCGGTGACGGGCGTGCGGGCGAGATCGTGGCCCATGAGGCCGGCGGAGCCGCGCAGGAAGGCGAACGGGGTGGCCGCCATCCGGCCGACGCGGATGGGCGTCAGCTCGGGCAGCCGGCCGCGGCCGGACTCCTCGACGGCGGTGACGGCGTCGGGCCGGGACGCGTCCAGGTCCAGGACGGCGTGGACGCTCCGGGGGACCCGTGCGCGCAGCGCCTTGCCCTCTCGCTTGGGTGTGCCTGCGGCGGGCCAACGGCCGAATCCCGGCACCTGCGGCAGCCGCGGTCCGGTCTCCGCGCCCGCGGCTCCGGACACCTCGGCGTCCCCTGCAACCCCTTCGGCTCGGACGTCGCTCGTCACGACGGCCTCCCCCCTGCACATGTGTGCGGTGCACACCTGCCGACATCGATCGAGCAGACCGTACAGCCGACGGGCGCGCGGGCGGCAGCCCTGTGGATGACGCACAGCCTGTGGACAGCCGGGCGTCCTCGCCACACCCCCGAGCGGCCGTCCGTTCGACCATGCCCGGCCGTCCGATCCCCGACCGCACCCGCACCCGCACCCGGTCCGTTACGACGGGAGTTCGCCGCTCTTGCCACCTCTGCGCCACCCCCGCGCAGGCCATTCGATCATGAGATGTTCCTCACACGCATACCCGGCGGACTGCGATTCCGGACATACGAAACGGGCGGCATCCGGTGGATGCCGCCCGTTTCGACGGTGTGCGCGAGGGGGGAGTTGAACCCCCACGCCCTTTCGGGCACTGGAACCTGAATCCAGCGCGTCTGCCTATTCCGCCACCCGCGCATTGGGTGTGTCTTCCGGTCCTTGGCCCGTGGGGCCTGGCGCCTTCCGACATCGAGAACATTAGCACGCTGGCCGGGGTGGATTCACATCCCTTATCCGGGGGCCGCCTCCGACCGGCGACGACGCCACGACCGCTCCCGCAAGGCATCCCGTTCACACCCGCCCGGGCCGCCGGCCTGCCGTCCCCGCGCTCCCCACGTGAGCCCGCCGCCGTTCACGGGGCCGCGCCGCACCCGCGTTCATGTCGCGGCCATGACCGCCCCACGTATCAACCTCGTACCGGTGGCGTCCGTCTGCCCAGGAGACGGAAGGAGTCGACCGCCGGGTGCGGGACACTGGTCTGTGGCCCCCTCTACGATCCATGGCAGAACGACGGGCACCACCACGGCCGATGGAGTTCGAAGAGGAGCCTCGGAGGGAACTTCGTCAGGCGTCGACACCCGGCGGCCGGGCGGACAGGGGGAACCAGCCGATCGGGCGGCGCGTGGATACGATCAGTAAGCAGTACCAGGTAAGCGGTGCACGCAACCGTGCACGGGGCAGTACACAGGACGGCAGCGACGGAGGAGGTGCCCCATGGGAGTCCTGAAGAAGTTCGAGCAGCGTCTCGAAGGTCTGGTCAACGGCACCTTCGCCAAGGTCTTCAAGTCCGAGGTCCAGCCCGTGGAGATCGCCGGTGCGCTCCAGCGGGAGTGCGACAACAACGCCACCATCTGGAACCGCGACCGGACCGTCGTGCCCAACGACTTCATCGTGGAACTGAGCACACCGGACTTCGAGCGGCTCAGCCCGTACTCCGGGCAGCTCGGCGACGAGCTCGCGGGCATGGTCCGCGACTACGCCAAGCAGCAGCGCTACACGTTCATGGGTCCGATCAAGGTGCACCTGGAGAAGGCCGAGGACCTCGACACCGGCCTGTACCGGGTGCGCAGCCGCACGCTCGCCTCCTCCGCCAGCCAGGCGGCGGCCCCCGGCGCGGCCGCTCCGCCCCCGCCCGCCGGCCGTCCCGGAGGTTACGGCTACCCGCCGGCCGCCCCCGCGGGCGCCCCGCCCATGCCGGCCGCACCGCCTCCCGGCCGCCCCGGCGGCTACGGCTACCCGCCGGCCGCGGCCCCCGGCCCCGTGCCCGGCGGACGCACCCGCTACTGGATCGAGATCAACGGCACACGCCACCAGATCTCCCGCGCCACCCTGGTGATGGGCCGCAGCACCGAGGCCGACGTGCGGATCGACGATCCCGGCGTCTCCCGCCGGCACTGCGAGATCCGGACCGGAACGCCCTCGACGATCCAGGATCTCGGCTCCACCAACGGCATCGTGGTGGACGGGCAGCACACCACCCGCGCTACGCTCCGCGACGGCTCGCGGATCGTCGTGGGCAGCACCACCGTTATCTATAGGCAAGCCGAAGGGTGAAGCGGGGGCAATGTCAGAGCTGACCCTCACGGTCATGCGGCTGGGTTTCCTGGCCGTTCTGTGGCTGTTCGTGATCGTGGCCGTGCAGGTCATCCGGAGTGATCTGTTCGGCACTCGCGTCACCCAGCGCGGATCCCGGCGCGAGGCCGGCCGGCAGCAGGCGGCCCGCCAGGCGCCGCCCCAGCAGCGCCAGCAGCCCTCCGGCGGCCGCCGCGGCCGCAACACCCCCACCAAGCTGGTCGTGACCGAGGGCACCCTGACCGGCACCACCGTGGCGCTCCAGGGCCAGACCATCACCCTGGGCCGGGCGCACGACAGCACGATCGTGCTGGACGACGACTACGCCTCCAGCCGCCATGCCAGGATCTACCCGGACCGCGACGGTCAGTGGATCGTCGAGGACCTGGGCTCCACCAACGGCACCTACCTGGACCGGACCCGGCTGACGACCCCCACGCCGATCTCGCCGGGCGCACCGATCCGCATCGGCAAGACCGTCATCGAGCTGCGGAAGTAGTACGAGAATGAGCGAGCGGAGCGAGCACGCGGTGGGGGTCCTCACCCAGGGTCCCGGCGCGCTCCCGACCGGAGGGTGGGCAGTGTGGCTCGACACGACCGGCTGTACCCGGAGCCGACGGGCGAGGTGCGCATGAGTCTGTCCCTGCGCTTCGCCGCCGGATCGCACAAGGGCATGATCCGGGAGGGCAACGAGGACTCCGGTTACGCCGGTCCCCGCCTGCTCGCCATCGCCGACGGCATGGGCGGCGCCGCCGCCGGTGAGGTCGCCTCCTCCGAGGCGATCTCCACCATCGTCGCCCTCGACGACGACGTGCCCGGCTCCGACCTGCTCACCTCCCTCGGCACGGCCGTCCAGCGCGCCAACGACCAACTGCGCATGATGGTCGAGGAGGACCCCCAGCTCGAGGGCATGGGCACCACCCTGACCGCGCTGCTGTGGACCGGCCAGCGCCTGGGCATGGTGCACGTCGGCGACTCCCGCGCCTACCTCCTGCGCGACGGCGTCCTCACCCAGATCACCCAGGACCACACCTGGGTGCAGCGTCTGGTGGACGAGGGCCGCATCACCGAGGAGGAGGCCACCACCCACCCGCAGCGGTCCCTGCTGATGCGGGCCCTGGGCAGCGGCGAGCACGTCGAACCCGACCTCTCCATCCGCGAGGTCCGGGCCGGCGACCGCTACCTGATCTGCTCCGACGGCCTGTCCGGCGTGGTCTCCCACCAGACCCTCGAAGAGGCCCTGGCCAGCTACCAGGGCCCCGAGGAGACGGTCCAGAACCTGATCGAGCTGGCGCTGCGCGGCGGCGGGCCCGACAACATCACGGTGATCGTCGCCGACGTGCTCGACCTGGACACCGGGGACACCCTGGCCGGTCAGCTGTCCGACACCCCGGTCGTGGTCGGCGCCGTCGCCGAGAACCAGAACCAGCAGCACGACAACGGCATCATGCAGACGCCCGCGGGCCGTGCCTCCGGCCTCGGGCGGCGGCGCGGCGGGGGCGGCGGCGAGTTCGGCCCGCCCGGCAGCGGCGACGTCACCGGCTTCATCCAGACCGACGGCTTCGGCTACGGCGACGACGACTTCGTCAAGCCCGCCAAGAACCGCCGGTGGATCAAGAGGTCCGTGTACAGCCTGCTCGCGCTGGCCGTCATCGGCGCCGGACTGTACGGCGGATGGCGCTGGACGCAGACGCAGTACTACGTCGGCGCCAAGGGCGAGCACGTCGCGCTGTACCGGGGCATCAACCAGGACCTGGCCTGGGTGTCCCTCTCGAAGGTCGAGAAGGACCACCCCGAGATCGAACTCAAGTACCTGCCGCCCTACCAGCGCAAGCAGGTCGAGGCGACCATCGTCGAGGGCGATCTCTACGGCGCGCGCGAGAAGATCGAGGAACTGGCCGTCCAGGCCTCCGCGTGCAAGAAGCAGGCCGAGCGGCACGCCACCGACAGCGAGAAGAGCGCCCGCACCGGCGAGGGCGAGGCCGGAGGCACCACGGGAACCACGCCCGCCTCCTTCGCGTCCAAGGCATCGCCGTCGCCGAACCCTTCCGACTCGGCGAAGGCCCCTGACCCGGAGCAGTCCACGACCCCGTCCACGACCGCACCCACTACCAGCCCCGGCCCCAGCCTCTCGGAGGAAGAGCAGAAGGTCGTCTCGCTGTGCGGTAAGCAGTAGGCAAGCCGTGAGAGGCCCTGTCACACGATGAGCAGTACTTCCAACCCGTCGACGCAGCACACGTCCACGATCGGTGCCATCGGCGCGCCCAGCCGCCGCAACACCGAGCTGGCGCTGCTGGTGTTCGCCGTCGTCATCCCGGTCTTCGCCTACGCCAACGTGGGCCTCGCCCTCGACGACCAGGTGCCCGCCGGGCTGCTGAGCTACGGCCTGGGCCTCGGTCTGATGGCGGGCCTGGGCCACCTCGCCGTGCGCAAGTTCGCCCCGTACGCGGACCCGCTGCTGCTGCCGCTCGCCACGCTGCTCAACGGCCTGGGACTGGTCGCCATCTGGCGCCTGGACCAGTCCGAGAAGCTCCAGGCCAGCCGGACCTTCGTGGAAGCGGCGCCACGCCAGCTGATGTACTCGGCGATCGGCGTGGCCTTCTTCGTGGCCGTGCTGTTCTTCCTCAAGGACCACCGCGTCCTGCAGCGCTACACCTACATCTCGATGGCCGGCGCGCTGGTGCTGCTGCTCCTGCCCCTGGTGCCGGGCCTCGGCCACAACGTCTTCGGCGCCAAGATCTGGATCAAGATCCCCGGTCTCGGCACGCTCCAGCCCGGTGAGTTCGCCAAGATCGTCCTGGCGGTGTTCTTCGCGGGCTACCTGATGGTGAAGCGCGACGCCCTGGCGCTCGCCAGCCGCCGCTTCATGGGCCTCTATCTTCCCCGCGGCCGTGACCTCGGCCCGATCATCGTGGTCTGGATCATCTCCATCCTGATCCTGGTCTTCGAGACCGACCTCGGTACCTCGCTGCTGTTCTTCGGCATGTTCGTGATCATGCTGTACGTCGCCACCGAGCGGACCAGCTGGATCGTGTTCGGTCTGCTGATGTCCGCGGTCGGCGCCGTCGGCGTGGCCAGCTTCGAGCCGCACATCCAGACACGTGTGCAGGCCTGGCTCGACCCGATGCGCGAGTTCGAGCTGAGCCGCGCCGGCGTCCAGGACGGCATCGTCCACTCCGAGCAGGCCATGCAGGCGCTGTGGGCCTTCGGCTCCGGCGGCACGCTCGGCTCCGGCTGGGGCCAGGGCCACTCCGACCTCATCGGCTTCGCCGCCAACTCCGACTTCATCCTCGCCACCTTCGGCGAGGAGCTGGGCCTGGCCGGCGTCATGGCGCTGCTGCTGCTCTACGCGCTGATCGTGGAGCGGGGCGTGCGCACCGCGCTCGCCGCCCGCGACCCGTTCGGCAAGCTGCTCGCCATCGGCCTCTCCGGCGCCTTCGCGCTCCAGGTCTTCGTGGTGGCCGGTGGCGTCATGGGCCTCATCCCGCTGACGGGTATGACGATGCCGTTCCTGGCCTACGGAGGTTCCTCCGTGATCGCCAACTGGGCGCTGATCGGCATCCTGCTGAGGATCAGCGACACCGCCCGCCGCCCGGCGCCCGCACCCGTCTCCAACCCCGACGCCGAGATGACCCAGGTGGTCCGCCCGTGAACAAGCCCCTGCGCCGGGTCGCCATCTTCTGCGGCCTGCTCATGCTCGCCCTGCTCGTCCGGAACAACTGGATCCAGTACGCGCAGGCCGACAAGCTCCGCACGGACGAGAAGAACCGCCGCGTGGCGATCGAGCGGTACGCCACCCCGCGCGGCGACATCATCGTCGACGGCGAGCCCATCACCGGCCACAAGACGACCGGCGGCGACTTCGCCTACAAGCGGACGTACAAGAACG
Source organism: Streptomyces althioticus (assembly GCA_014649355.1). Taxonomy (GTDB): domain Bacteria; phylum Actinomycetota; class Actinomycetes; order Streptomycetales; family Streptomycetaceae; genus Streptomyces; species Streptomyces althioticus. Next base: position 265,706 of record BMSW01000001.1, on the reverse strand, counting down.
GCGCCATGTGGGCGCCGGTCACCGGCTACGTCTCCCAGGCCTTCGGCGCCAACCAGCTGGAGTCCATCGAGGACGGCATCCTCACCGGCAACGACGACCGGCTCTTCTTCCGCAACACGCTCGACATGCTGACCGGCAAGAAGAAGCAGGGCGGCAACGTCGTCACCACGCTCAGCGGCGCCGCCCAGAAGGCCGCCTACAACGGCCTGAAGAAGCAGGGCGCCAAGGGTTCCGTCGTCGCCCTGGAGCCGTCCACCGGCAAGATCCTCGCGCTGGCCTCGTACCCGTCGTACGACCCGTCCACGATCGCGGGGAACAGCCTGGAGACGGACGCCAAGGCGTGGGAGAAGCTGCAGAAGAAGAACAACCCGGACGACCCGATGCTGAACCGGGCGCTCCGTGAGGTGTACCCGCCCGGCTCGACGTTCAAGGTCGTCACGGCCGCCGCGGCGCTGGAGCACGGCATGGTCGAGGACGCGGACCAGAAGACCGACACCCCGCTGCCCTACATCATGAAGGGCACCACGACCGAGCTGAAGAACGAGGGCAACCTGCCCTGTGAGGACGCCACGCTCCGCGAGGCGCTGCGCGTGTCCTGCAACACCGTCTTCGGCAAGCTCGGCACGGACCTCGGCAACGACAAGATGCTGGAGACCGCGAAGAAGTTCGGCTTCGGCGAGGAGCACTTCACCCCGGTCCGCTCCAGCGCCTCCCTGTTCGACAAGGACATGGAGCCGTCGCAGGTCGCGCTGTCCTCCATCGGCCAGTTCAACACCGCGGCGACCCCGCTGCAGATGGCCATGGTCGCCGCCGCCATCGCCAACAACGGCACGCTGATGAAGCCGTACATGGTCGACGAGCTGCAGACGCCCGGTCTGGACACCATCGAGAAGACCGACCCGGAGAAGTTCAGCGAGCCGGTCTCGCCGGAGAACGCCCAGATCCTCCAGTCGATGATGGAGACGGTCGTCAAGGACGGCACCGGCACCAACGCTCAGATCGACGGCGTCACGGTCGGCGGCAAGACCGGTACCGCCCAGCACGGTGAGAACAACAGCAAGAACCCGTACGCGTGGTTCATCTCCTACGCCAAGACCGACGACGGCAGTGCGCCCGTCGCCGTGGCGGTCGTCATCGAGGACGAGAACGCGGTGCGGGACGACATCTCCGGTGGCGGTCTCGCGGCCCCGATCGCGAAGAGCGTGATGGAGGCGGTCCTCAAGAGCAAGCAGTGACCCCGGTCACGTCTGCTTCACATCGGTGCACGTTGCGGTACCGGTCCTGTATCGGCTGACGCACTTTGCCAGGGCACAGAAAAAGAGCCGGGTACGGTAGGCCCGGAACGCAGCCTCCGACCGCACAAGAGTGCCGGTCGGGACCGACGGAGAGGGCTGGTAGGTAGCTATGGAAGAGCCGCGTCGCCTCGGCGGCCGGTACGAACTGGGCCAGGTGCTCGGTCGCGGTGGAATGGCGGAGGTCTACCTCGCGCACGACACCCGCCTCGGCCGCACCGTGGCAGTGAAGACGCTCCGCGCGGACCTCGCGCGTGACCCGTCCTTCCAGGCCCGGTTCCGCCGGGAGGCCCAGTCGGCCGCCTCGCTCAACCATCCCGCGATCGTCGCGGTCTACGACACGGGCGAGGACTACATCGACGGGGTCTCCATCCCGTACATCGTCATGGAGTACGTCGACGGCTCCACGCTCCGTGAGCTGCTCCACAGCGGTCGCAAGCTGCTGCCCGAGCGCACGCTGGAGATGACCATCGGCATCCTCCAGGCCCTCGAGTACTCCCACCGGGCCGGCATCGTCCACCGCGACATCAAGCCCGCGAACGTCATGCTGACGCGCAACGGCCAGGTCAAGGTCATGGACTTCGGCATCGCCCGCGCCATGGGCGACTCCGGCATGACGATGACCCAGACCGCCGCCGTCATCGGCACCGCCCAGTACCTCTCCCCGGAGCAGGCCAAGGGCGAGCAGGTCGACGCGCGGTCCGACCTGTACTCCACCGGCTGCCTGCTGTACGAACTCCTCACCGTGCGGCCGCCGTTCGTCGGCGACTCCCCGGTCGCGGTCGCGTACCAGCACGTACGGGAGGAGCCGCAGCCGCCGAGCGTCTTCGACCCCGAGATCACGCCCGAGATGGACGCGATCGTGCTGAAGGCGCTGACCAAGGACCCCGACTACCGCTACCAGTCGGCCGACGAGATGCGCGCCGACATCGAGGCCTGCCTCGACGGCCAGCCGGTCGCGGCGACCGCCGCCATGGGCGCCGTCGGCTACGGCGGCTACCCGGACGACCAGCCGACGACGGCCCTGCGCTCGGACGCCGGCGCGGGCGCCACCTCGATGCTGCCGCCCATGAACCCGGACGACGGCGGCTACGGCTACGACGAACGCCAGAGCCGGCGCCGCCCGCAGAAGAAGAACAACACCAGCACGATATTGCTGGTCGTGGCCGGTGTCCTGGTTCTGATCGGCGCCGTCCTGATCGGCCGCTGGGCGATCAGCGGCGACGGCGTGGACAACAACACCGTCGCGGCCCCCAACTTCGTCGGTGAGACCAAGGCGGATGCGCAAAAGCGGGCCGACAACACCGACTTGAAGCTGAGCTTCACGGAGAAGCCCTGCGAGAACCAGACCAAGGGCAACATCTGCGAGCAGGACCCCGAGGCGGGGACCAAGGTCGAGAAGGGGGACACCATCAGCCTGGTCGTCTCCACCGGTGCTCCCAAGGTCGCGGTGCCGAGCGTGATCGGCGACAAGCTCGAGGACGCCAAGGCCGAACTCGAAGGGGAGAAGTACGAGTTCGTCGTCGAGGTCGAGGAAGAGATCAGCGGCGAGGAGCCGGGGACGGTCATCGAGCAGAAGCCGGACCTGGGCGACGAGGTGGAGAAGGGCACCACCGTCACCCTCACGGTCGCCAAGGAGGAGGAGAAGTCCACGGTCCCGGACGTCCTCACGAAGAGCTGTGCGGAAGCCCAGGCTCAGATGACGGCCAGCAACCTCACCAGCAACTGCGTCGACGAGGAGACCGACGACCCGAATCAGGTCGGCAAGGTCATCCGCACCTCGCCCGACCCGAACGCCCAGGTCTCCAAGAACACCCAGGTGACGATCTTCATCGGCAAGGCCAAGGAAGCCGAGAAGGTGGCCGTGCCCAAGATCTACGGCGAGCGGCTGGAGGACGCCCAGCGCAAGCTTGGCGAGGCGGGGCTCTCCGTCGCCGGTGTGCAGGGCCCCAACGATCCCAACGCCCGCGTGATCCTCTCCAACCCGCCCCAGGACGCTCAGGTGGACAAGGGGACCGGAGTAACCCTGACCACCATCGGTGGCGGCGGCGGTGGCGGCAACGGCGGCATCTTCGGCTGACCCGCGGGTCCCCGTAGTACGACGAGAGCCCCGGCCCCCTCTTCCGAGGGGACCGGGGCTTCTTGCTGTCCCGTAGAAGGGGAGCCGTAGAAGGCGAGCCGCTCAGCGCAGCTCCTCCGGAGGAGTCCTGTTCTCGTCCACCTTCTCCTTGCGGACCAGTTCGCCCCACACGATGTAGCGGTACTTGCTGGTGTAGATCGGCGTGCAGGTCGTCAGCGTGATGTAGTGGCCGGCCTTCTCACGGCCGGACTCCGCGGGGATCTTGCCGAGGACGCCCACGTTGTACTTCGAGGTCTCCGGGAGGATGCCGTAGACCTTGTAGACGAACCACGTGTCCTTCGTCTCGAAGACGATCGGATCGCCCTTCTTGATCTTGTGGATGCCGTGGAACTTGGCGCCGTGGCCGTCCCGGTGCGCGGCGAGGGAGAAGTTGCCCTTCTTGCCGGACGTCGGCAGCGTCGCCTTCACGGGGTCCGTGTAGTAGCCGGCCACGCCGTCGTTGAGGACCTTCATCGACGTGCCCTTCTCCACGAGGATGTCGTCGCCGCTCATCGTGGGCACGTGCAGGAAGCCGATGCCGTTCTTGCTGTCGTAGACGGCGGGCGCGTCGCGTTCGGCGCCGTCGGACTCCTGCGCCCAGGAGTCGCGGACCTTGTCCGCCTGCCGGTCCGCAGCGCGGTCCGCGACGACGTTCGTCCACCACAACGAGTAGACGACGAACAGGCCGAGCAACACCCCCGCGGTGATGAGCATCTCCCCGAAGAAGCTGATCACCATGGCCACCGGCCCCAGACGGCGGCGCCCCCGGGGAGGCGGGGACGCGTGCGTGTGCTGTGCGGTGTCGTCGGCGGTCGCTGCCACGTTTCCTCTGCCCTTAACTGACGAGCGCATCCGGCTTGCCCTTGCTGCGCGGCCGTTCCTCGACCATCTGACCCCAGACGATCAAGCGGTACTTGCTGGTGAACTCAGGTGTGCACGTGGTCAGCGTGATGTAGCGGCCCGGTCCGGTGAAACCCGAGCCCTTGGGCACCGGGTCGAGGACGCTCACGTTGCTCGGCGGCGTCACCGGCAGCATCGACGCCGTCTTGTAGACGAAGTACTTGTCCTGCGTCTCCACGACGATCGGATCGCCCGGCTGCAGCCGGTTGATGTACCGGAACGGCTCCCCGTGCGTGTTGCGGTGCCCCGCCAGACCGAAGTTGCCGGACTTGTCGCCCGGCATCGCCGTCTTCAGCGCGCCCTCCGCGTAGTGGCCGACCATGCCCCGGTCGAGCACCTTCTTGCTGCTGATGCCCTCGGCGATCGGCACCACCACGTCCAGCTTCGGTATGTGCAGCAGCGCGAAGCCCTGCCCGGGCTCGAACGCGCCGGGCTTGCGCTCGCCGTTCGCCCAGTCCTGCTGGAGGTCGCTGGCCTCCTTGCCGGCCTGCGCCTGCGCACGCACGTTCGTCCACCACAGTTGGTAGGTGACGAACAGCAGCATCAGCACGCCGGTGGTGATGAACACCTCGCCGATGGCGCGGCTTGCCATCACCGCCGGACTGGCCTTGCGCGACCGTGCCTGACGGCGCGCCTCGACCCGGGACAGCGGAGCCCGTGGCGCCCCCTCAGAGGCGCTGTCACCTGCTCTCCCGGTGGTCGACCCGTCCCCGGCCTTGTGAGAGCCTCCACGGCGTCCGTGGCGCTTCCTGGCGGCTTTCCTGCGGGCCGCCCGGCCGCCGGTCGGCGGAGGCTCCTCGCGCGTCGTCCGCGGCGGCGGGTCCGGGATGCGCAGCGCGACGGTCTCCTCGTCGATCGGCGGGAGCTGCGCGGTCGCGTCCTCGGCTCCGCCCGCGTAGGGGTCGGGCCCCGCCGCCTGCCCGTACCAGCCGTCCCCGTACGCACCGTCGGCCCCGTGCGCGCCCTCAACCCCGTACGCACCCTGGACCCCGTACGGCTGCCCGCCGTACGAGGTGCCCTGGTCGCCGGCGCCGTAACCGTGGGCGCCGGACTCGCGCTCGGGGCGCAGCGCCGTCACGCCGAGGACCTGCCCACCACCGGGGCGAGCCCCGCAGACCTCGCCACAGCGTCCGGGTCGCCGCACTCCGCGAGCCAGTTGGCCAGCATCCGGTGGCCGTGCTCGGTCAGCACCGACTCGGGGTGGAACTGAACCCCCTCGACAGGAAGTTCACGGTGCCTCAGGCCCATCACGATGCCGTCCTCGGTGCGGGCCGTGACCTGCAGCTCGGCCGGCACCGTGGCCGGCTCGGCGGCCAGCGAGTGGTACCGGGTGGCGGTGAAAGGGGAAGGCAGCCCGGCGAAGACGCCCTTCCCCTCGTGCGTCACCGGGGAGGTCTTGCCGTGCAGCAGCTCGGGGGCGCGGTCGACGACGCCGCCGTACGCCACCTGCATCGACTGCATGCCGAGGCAGACGCCGAAGACGGGCACGCCGGTCGCGGCACAGTGCCGCACCATCTCCACGCAGACCCCGGCCTCTTCAGGGGTCCCGGGCCCCGGGGACAGCAGCACGCCGTCGAAGCCGTCCTGGGCGTGCGAGGTGGACACCTCGTCGTTGCGCAGGACCTCGCACTCGGCGCCCAGCTGGTACAGGTACTGGACCAGGTTGAAGACGAAGCTGTCGTAGTTGTCGACGACGAGAATGCGCGCGCTCACTGGTTGTCCACCGTCACATCGTTGAAGGGCAGCAGCGGCTCCGCCCACGGGAAGACGTACTGGAAGAGCACGTAGACCACGACGGTGATCAGCACGAGTGAGATGAGTGCCCTCACCCATCCGTTGCCCGGCAGATGCCGCCAGATCCAGCTGTACATGCCGTCCCTTCCGTCGTACCACGGCACCAGACCCACGCCGTACGCCACCAGACTAACGGCGCAACGCCCTCTGTTTCCCGGCCTCCACAGGCTGTGTGACAAGCCGACCGGTCCGCTGTGCGCACCCCTCAGTACGTGCCGTGGAGCCGATCGCCTCGATACCGCGCACATGTTCCACGTGAAACCGGCCGGGCGGGGGACGGCGGGTGTCAGTCCAGGGGTTCGGCGTAGTGCAGGTCCACGGTGCCGGAGTAGCCGGGCAGGGTGGTGGTGCCCTCGTCCTCGACCTTCCAGCCCAGGCCGTAGACGTTGACGTAGACCATGTAGTTCTGGATCGCCGGCGAGGCGGCGAGCGCCTTCTTCAGCTTCTCCGGGTCCCCGACCGCGGTGACGGTGTACGGCGGGGAGTAGACGCGGCCCTGGAGGATCAGGGTGTTGCCCACGCAGCGGACGGCGCTGGTGGAGATCAGCCGCTGGTCCATGACCTGGATGCCCTCGGCGCCGCCCTGCCACATGGCGTTCACCACGGCCTGGAGGTCCTGCTGGTGGATGACCAGATAGTCCGGCTGCGGCTCGGGATAGCCGGGGAGCTTGGCGGTGGCGTCCGGCGGCGCGTCGTTCAGCGTGACGGTGATCGCCTTGCCCTTGAGCTTCTGGGTGCCGGCGTGCTTTTCCAGCGCGGCGAGCCGCGCGTCCTCGGCCTCGGTGCTGCCGTCGTCCCGCTCGGCGAGGGCCTCTATGTCCTTGCGCAACGCGCCGTTGGACTCGTCGAGCTCGGCGTTCTTGCGGCTGCGTTCGTGGATGAGGTCGGACAGCTTCAGCAGGGAGGCGTCCGTGCGGATGTTGGTGCCCTTGGCCGTGTCGAAACTGACGAAGAAGAGGAGGCCCGCGAGGGCGAAGATGCCCGCGGTGAGCACCCGCACCGGACGCGGACGGCGCGGGCGGGCCGCGGGACTGGATTCCGTCCCCGGGGAGTCGGCAGAATTGCTCAACGTACCCTTATCTCCTTCGGCGCCGTAGAAGCACTACGCTAACGGACGCCCGGGGGAGCACTCAGAGTCCCCTTGTACGCTGCCCCGAGCCCGACCCAGACCCTGCGCGGCCACGCAGCGCATCGACAGGAGAGACCCTCGTGCCGAAGTCACGCATCCGCAAGAAGGCCGACTACACGCCGCCTCCGGCCAAGCAGACGGCCGCGATCAAGCTGACCAACCGCGCCTGGGTCGCGCCGGTGATGCTGGCGCTGTTCCTCATCGGCCTGGCCTGGATCGTCGTCTTCTACGTCACGGACGGCTCGCTGCCCATCGACCAGCTGGGCAACTGGAACATCGTGGTGGGCTTCGGCTTCATCGCCGCCGGGTTCGGCGTCTCCACGCAGTGGAAGTAGCGCCGGACCGGACTCGGCGCACGGCTCCGGCCGGCCGCTGAGCCCTGCCCTGCCCGGAGGGATCCGCAGCTCTGGGCAGGGTTATCCCCTGAGTTATCCACAGCCCTTGTCCACATGTGGATAGGCGACCCGATCTGTGGATAACCCTCTTCCAGGTTGACGCCGGTGTGACAGAAACACCACCAACCGAAAGTCTGTTCGTATGCGGTCTGACCTGCGGCAACAGCGGTCAGTGACCGAACACGGCTCGCGCCTCGCACGATGTGCACAAGATCCGGCACCGTCTGTGGACAAACCCCGGCTCAGGTGAGCTGCGCGGTCCTGACCAGGGTGAGCAGCACGACAGCGCCCAGCACCAGCGCACAGGTCCCGTACTGCACCAGCGCCCGCCGCTCCCGCGGGGCGTGCACCATCGCGTAACCGATGACGACACCGGCGACCAGCCCGCCGATGTGGGCCTGCCAGGCGATGCCGCTCCAGCTGAAGGTGATGACGAGGTTGATCGCCAGCAGGGCGATGATCGGCCGCATGTCGTAGCGGAGGCGGCGCATCAGCACGGCCGTCGCGCCGAACAGTCCGAAGACCGCGCCCGACGCCCCGAGGGACGCCGTACTTCCCCCGGCCAGCAGATACGTCAGGGCGCTGCCCGCCAGGCCGGAGATCAGATACAGCGCGAGGTAGCGCGCCCGGCCCAGATGCTGTTCCAGCGGCCCGCCCAGCAGCCACAGGCTGAGCATGTTGAAGCCGATGTGCCAGATCTCCTCGTGCGTGAACATCGAGGTCACCAGGCGGTACCACTCACCGGCCGCCACGCCCTGGTGGGGTGTGAACGGCGCCGGCGGGCGGGCGCCCACCAGGTAGAGATCGGACAGCAGCGACCTCTCGATCGTCACGGCGAGGAAGACCGCGACGTTGATCCCGATGAGGATCTTGGTCACCAGCCGGGGATCCGCGGCGACGGTCCCGCCGGCCAGCGTGCGGGGCATGGAGGCCGACGGCGCGTGTCCCGTGCTCCCGCCGCCACGGACGCACTCCGGGCACTGGAAACCGACCGAGGCCTCGATCATGCACTCCGGGCAGATCGGCCGCTCGCACCGGGTGCAGCGGACGCCGGTCTCGCGGTCCGGGTGGCGATAACAGCCGGGGACGCGCTGGGCGTCCTGCCGGCCGCCGGCGGCCTGGTCGTCCATGAAGATCCCCTAGGTCGTTGGAAAAGCCCCGCCCCGCCCATCCTTACGGATGAGCGGGGCGATTGGTTCCCTTGGAGGCTTTCGCACCCGGGGGAGCGAAGGGCTCAGCCCTCGCGGATCTCGACCGACTCGATGACGACCTCCTGCAGCGGACGGTCGGTGCGCGGGTTGGTCTGCGTCGAGGCGATGCTGTCGACGACCTTCTGGCTGGAGGCGTCGGCGACCTCGCCGAAGATCGTGTGCTTGCGGTTCAGCCAGGCCGTCGGGGAGACGGTGATGAAGAACTGCGAGCCGTTGGTGCCCGGGCCCGCGTTGGCCATCGCCAGCAGGTAGGGCTTGTCGAAGCGCAGGTCCGGGTGGAACTCGTCCCCGAACTGGTAGCCGGGGCCGCCGGTGCCGTTGCCCAGCGGGTCACCGCCCTGGATCATGAAGCCACTGATCACCCGGTGGAAGACCGTGCCGTCGTAGAGCTTGTCCGTGGTCTTCTGCCCGGTCTGGGGGTTGGTCCACTCCCGCTCGCCCTTGGCGAGCTCGACGAAGTTCTTGACCGTCTGCGGCGCCTGGTCCGGGAAGAGCTGGACCTGGATGTCGCCGTGATTGGTCTTCAGGGTGGCGTAGAGCTGCGTAGCCACGATGTGCCTTCCGTTGTCTTTCCGTGACTCCCTGATCCTCGCACGGACCGGCCGCCCAGTCGCCCGGCCCCGGTACACGAGGGGTGTCCGAGGCCGTACCGCTCGCGCAAACCGTCACGAGTCCTTCCGCGCCGGGGGCACATCGTGCCGATCCGTGGCATCGTCGGCGACAAACACCCGTTGCACCGCATTCGCCCCCCTTGCCCTCGCCACCGCCGTCGGCCACCGGGGACGGCACCCGTTCGCCCGTCCACGCATGCCGCTCGCCGACCCGGCAGGCATGATCCGGAAAAGGGTGGAAAGTCGAAATACCGTACGCCACCGAGGAGGAGGAACTCGTGACCCGCATCGACAGCGTGCGCGCCGCGACCGGTTCGGCGAAGGACAGCGTGCTGCACGCCGCGGAAGTGGTGGCGCCCTACGCCGACACGGCCAAGGTCAGGGCCGCGCACTACGCACAGGAGGCCCGCGTACGGCTCGCGCCCAAGGTGTCGCAGGCCGCGGAACAGGCCCGCGTGGCCGCCGAACAGGCGCGTGTGCAGTACGACGCCCGCGTGCAGCCGTATCTGGAACAGGCCCGCACCCACGTGCCGCCGAAGGTCGACAAGGCCGCCCAGCAGGCCGCCGTCCGTACGCGCCTCGCCGCGCGCCAGGCCGCGGAGTACTCCCGGCCGGTGCTCGAGCAGGCGGTGGCCGCCGCCGGACCCGCGCGGGAGGAGGCCGCGGCCAGGAGTGCGGCCGCGCTCGCCGCTCTGCGGGGCCAGGTCACGGCCCGGCAGATCCAGAAGCTCGTGCGCAAGCAGCAGCGGCGAGCCGCGGCAGGCCGTGCGGCCAAGGTCGTGCTGATCGTGGGCGCCGTAGCAGGAGGCGCCTACGCCGCGTGGAAGTGGTGGGACAAGCAGGCCAACCCCGACTGGCTGGTGGAACCGCCGGCCGCGACGGACGTGTCCGGCCCGACCACCCTGACCTCCGTGGACGGCAGTGACGTGGGGAGCCTGGACCCCGAGGTAGCGGCCAAGGAGGCCGAGGAAGAGGCCGCCAAGCGCGACGAGGAGTGACCGCGGAAGCTGACCGTCAGCATGAGGAACGGCGCGAACGGCGCGGCGGGACAGAGGATTTGAGGCCTCTGTCCCGCCGCGTCGTTTCACGTGAAACAAGAGACCCCTCACACCGCGTTGCCGCAGTGGAGGGGTCTTCTCCGTGGAGCCTAGGGGAGTCGAACCCCTGACATCTGCCATGCAAAGACAGCGCTCTACCAACTGAGCTAAGGCCCCGGAGGGGATACGTCCACCAGGGCGAACAGATCCCGGCAGGCGTCCGGGACCAGAGTACCGGGTCCCCCCGGGGATTCCGCAAAAAGATTGGGGGTCCCCGTGACCAACCACTCTCCGTAAGATGCGTGGCGTGGTTCGCTCTAGCGAACCCACGGTTCATGGGGAAGCGATGGGGAGACGCAATGGACGCCGCACAGCAGGAAGCCACCGCCAGAGCGCGGGAACTGCAGCGGAATTGGTACGGGGAGCCGTTGGGGGCGCTCTTCCGTAGGCTCATAGACGACCTGGGTCTCAACCAGGCCCGTCTGGCGGGGGTGCTCGGGCTGTCCGCCCCGATGCTGTCGCAGCTGATGAGCGGCCAGCGGGCGAAGATCGGCAATCCGGCGGTGGTCCAGCGCGTGCAGCTGCTCCAGGACCTGGCGGGGCAGGTCGCGGACGGCAGCGTCAGCGCGGCCGAGGCGACGGAGCGCATGGAGGAGATCAAGAAGTCCCAGGGGGGTTCCGTCCTCACCAACACGACGCAGACCACGAGCAGTTCAGGTGCTCCGACGGTCAAGCGCGTGGTCCGTGAGATCCAGTCCCTGCTGCGGTCGGTGGCTGCCGCCGGTGACATCCTCGACGCCGCGGACTCCCTCGCGCCCACCCATCCGGAGCTGGCGGAGTTCCTCCGGGTCTACGGCGCCGGCCGCACGGCCGACGCGGTCACGCACTACCAGGCACACCAGAGCTGATGCACCGCCCGGCGGCCGATGGGGGTTCGGCCGCCGGTGACACGTGGGGGCCAGGGGGACACCGGGGCACAGGGGGAGTCGTACGGCGCGTCGTGGGGGAGAGACAGGGGGACACCTCAGGGGGAGGAGCGACGCACAGCCATGGGTGAGGTCTTCGCCGGCCGGTACGAGCTGGTCGATCCGATCGGACGCGGGGGTGTGGGCGCGGTCTGGCGCGCCTGGGACCACCGACGTCGCCGCTACGTGGCGGCGAAGGTGCTGCTGCAGAGCGACGCCCACTCACTGCTGCGCTTCGTGCGCGAGCAGGCACTGCGCATCGACCATCCACATGTGCTCGCCCCCACCAGCTGGGCCGCCGACGACGACAAGGTCCTCTTCACCATGGACCTGGTGGCCGGCGGTTCCCTGGTGCACCTGGTCGGCGACTACGGTCCGCTGCCGCCCGCGTTCGTCTGCACCCTCCTCGACCAGCTCCTCTCAGGGCTCGCCGCGGTGCACGCGGAGGACGTGGTGCACCGCGACGTCAAGCCCGCCAACGTGCTGCTGGAGGCCACCGGCCGGGGCAGGCCGAAGCTGCGGCTGTCCGACTTCGGCATCGCGATGCGTCTGGGAGAGCCCCGGCTGACCGAGACCGACCTGGTCGTCGGCACCCCGGGGTATCTGGCCCCGGAGCAGATGATGGGCGCCGAGCCGGACTTTCCCGCGGACCTCTTCGCCGTGGGCCTGGTCGCGCTGTATCTGCTCGAGGGCGCCAAGCCGGACGCCAAGGCCCTCATCCAGTACTTCGCCGACCACGGGACGCCGGGTGCGCCCCAGGGCATCCCCGAACCGCTGTGGCAGGTGGTGGCCACCCTGCTGCAGCCCGATCCGGAGGCGCGTTTCCGCACGGCGACGGGGGCGCGGAAGGCGCTCGCCGCGGCGGCGGAGCTGCTGCCGGAGCCCGGCCCCGACGACGAGCTGATAGAAATTTTCGACCAACTCGGTCCGCTGCCCCCCGGGTTCACCGAGACCGGCCCGGAGAAGAGGGCCTCCGGGCTGCGTCCGGACGCAGGTGGGCCGCCGGTGGGTGGCGACGAGGGCGGCGGGACGGCGGGGCAGGGCGTCGGGGACGGCGTGGAGCCCGAGCCGCGCCCCGCCTGGAGCACGGCCCCTCCCGACCCACGGAACGGCACGGCCGCCCCCGCCGCTCCGCCGGTCGCCACTCCGTCCGGCGCCGGGTCGCGGCCCGCCGCCCGCCCGGACACCGGCGGCTTCCCCCTGCCGCCGCCCCGGCCCGCCTCGGTCCCCCCTCCGCGCTCCCCCGAGCACCCCCCACATCCCCCGCAGTACGCGCCCCATCCCCCGTACGGCCACCAGCAGCAGGCGCACGAGGTCTCCCCCTACGAAGCGACCCATCAGCTGCGCTCCCCCCTGCCGCCACCGGCCGTGCGTCCCGACCCCTCCACTGCTGAATACACCGCACGGTCGTCACAGGTTCCGCATCCGGACACGGTGACCGAACAGCGCGCACCATCCCCCCGCTCCCACCGCCGACGCGGAACCCGCAGGCCCGGTCCTCCGGCGCGGGTCGCCGTCCCCGTGCTGCTGCTGGCGCTGGCGTGCTACGCCGTGGGCTTCTGGGCGCTCACCCGCATCTGACCCGCGCCGCACGCTCCATCGGCGCCACAGGCCTCGCCGACGGCGCACGCGCCACCGGCGGCGCCGTCCCCGGGTCACTCGGGAAGGGCCGCGCCCCGGCGCCGGGCCACCACCGTCCAGATACCGAGCCCCACGACCAGGGCGCTCCCGGCGCCGATGCCGCCCGCCGCGAGGACTCGGTACAGCGTCTCGTCACCCGCGCCGCCGCTGCCGGTCGAGGCGGCGCCGCCGTCGTCGACGGTGAAGACGTCCTCCGGCACGGTCCCGCCCGCGTAGTCGGGCGCGTTCCGCGCCGTCCCGCCCAGCCGCACGCGCAGCGTCAGCGGCACGGGTCCGTCGCCGTAGTGCTCGGCGACCTGCGGGGAGAGGTGCGCGACCAGGTAGTAGGCGCCGGCGAACCGCACCGCCGAGACCTGCTGCCCGGAGGCGTGCCGGTTCTCGTGGGCGACCGGCGGCAAGGGCTTGAGTGCCTTGGACTTCTGGCCGCCGTCGTAGCCGAGGGACAGGTCCTCGACCTGGCCGCGCACAGGGTTGTAGAGGTCCAGGGTGAGCGCGGAGGCGACGTAGCGGGAGGCGTCCGTGCCGGAGCTGCCCAGTTCGGCGGTGGCGTGCAACTGCCGGCCCCAGTCGACGGGGACCTGGTAGAAGAGCGTCTGGCCCGGCCGTATGTCGTCGCGCCACACGCCCTCACCGAGCGGGGCCGCCTGCGCGAACCCCGCGCCGCCGGAACGGCGTCGGGCGGTTCCCTGGACGGGGGCGGGCGTGGCCGAGTCCCACGCCCCGGGCGCCGCGGTGCCGTCCGGAGTCCTCGTCCCGGGCTCCGACACCGTGCTGAGCTCCAGCTCCCACGGGTCGGGGGAGGCGCCGCGCGCGTCGGGGGCGGCGCGTTCGACGGTCACGTAGTACGTCCCGGCCTCGGCGCAGAGACTTCGCCTGGAGGAGATCTCCCGCATGGCCCACGCGGCGACCGGATGAGGGCTGCCCGGCGCTCCGAAGGTCGCCGTGTCCGCGTCGCAGGAGCGGCCGTCGGCGTCCTCCACGGTCACCTTGACGCCGTCGGCGACGGAGACGCCTGTCCCGGGCGGCGGAACGGCGGTGGCGGAGGCGTACGCGGTCTCCGTGTCGTCCAGTTCCAGGCGGAAGAGGACCTTGGCGTCGGGCGGCAGGGTGCTGCGGTAGGTCCGGCCGGGCTCCAGTTCCACGGCGTCGGCGGTGCTCGCGGCGCCCTCGATCCGGCGCGCGTCCTTGGCGAAGGCGTACGCGGGGACGGTGTCCTGCCCTGCGGCCCGGGCGGGCTGTCCCAGGAGGGCGATCCCCAGCCCGAGAGCGGCCGCCAGGACCGGGCGTCCCACGGCGCCGCACCGTCGCCGTGCCGTCGTACGCCGCGCCGTGCCCTGCCGTCCCCTCACGCGCCCCCCTCGTCGCCACCGGGTCCCGCTCCGTGCCGCCGCCCATCCTGCACCGGGGGCGCGGCCCGCCCACAAGGCCCCGGACGCACAAAACCCCGACCGCGCAGGCGGCCGGGGTCTGTTCAGCGTCGTATGTCGGTACTCACGAACCCGTGGGCACGGAGTCAGTCGCCTCCGTCCACAGATCCTGCTCGGCGCGATCCGCCTGGATCTGGCGGTACACGAGGAGCCCGCCGATGGCGGCCAGTGCGACCAGGAGAAGCTTCTTCACCGCGCGACCTCGTCTTTCCTTGACGTAGGGGACCTCTGGCGCCCGACTATACACACCGGCCGATACCGATCGGTGACCTGCCGGGCCGCCTCCAACTGCCGCCCGGGGCAACCGGATCGACGCGACGCGGACGGTCCGATCGGAGGGTGATCACACCCGCACGCACGGTGTTTTCGCTCCGTTTCCTCCCGTAACCAGGGATTTCCTGCCTTCATGCACCCATCCGAGTGGTGTTCATCTGAACATCCACGCGGCGCGGGCGTCGGTCCACCACTTCGAGGCCCTCATACACATCATGAGGAAAGTACGCAAATCGCCCAACCCGAAAGTGAGGGGTCATGGCCAGGAACAAGGTCATGCAGCTGTGGAACGCCGTTGTCACCGCCTTCCTCGCGCTGTGCACGGCGCTCGGTCTCGTCACCACCGCCGCCGCGGCGGCCGTACCCCAGACCCAGAAGGCGCGCAACAGCGACAGCGCTCCGAAGACCGAGGCGCCCACGCCCACGGCCGCCCCGTGGTCCTGGTCCTCGATCAGGGCACTGCCCCCCACGATGAAGCAGCGCATCCACGCCGAGGCGCACGGCAAGTCCCCCAGCTGCCGGCACCGGCCCCTTTCGGACACGGCCGACGAGGACATCGAAGCGGAACAGGACAGTTCCACGGAACGCCGCCCCGACTCTGAACTGGTCCCCGCGCACTGCTCCCCGGACACGGCGACCACCCTGCCCGCACCCGCCTCGGCCCGGATCCCCCTGCAACGCTGAGGCCGCCGCGGCCCCGCTGCCCCGCAGACCCGACCCTCCTCGTGCCGTCGCTGCTTCACCGGAGTCCTGGCGAACTTGCGTACAGCACAACGGCACGACACGAGCACAGAGAACGAAGACCCCGGTCGTCTCCGACCGGGGTCCGGGTCATGTCCGCGTCCGGCGCCCGCACACGGCGTCGTGAGCCCCTGTGAGGCTCTGGTCGAACTTCCCGTCCCGCTACCGCCGGGCCCCGGACGGGCTCTCAGAGCGGGTCGAGACGCCTCCTCAGCAGGCAGAACACGTTGCCCTCGGGGTCGGCGAGCACATGCCACGACTCCTCGCCGGTCTGTCCCACGTCGGCCGGCCGCGCCCCGAGCGCCAGGAGACGCTCCAGCTCGGCGTCCTGGTCGCGGTCGGTGGCGTTCACGTCGATGTGCAGCCGTGTCCTGTCCGGCTGCGGCCGCTCCTGCTTGCTGAGGATCAGAGTCGGCCGCGCCCCGCCGAACCCCTCGCGCGGGCCGATCTCGATGTCCTCCCCGTCACGGTCCAGCTCCACGAAGTCGAGCACCTCGCACCAGAACCGCGCGAGCAGCTCCGGGTCACGGCACTCCAGCACCAGTTCACTGATCCGACTCGCCATGAGGCCTCACCTTCCCATCGGAAGCACGAGCCCGCGACCGTACCGCCCCGCCCCACCCCGCGCCACGCGAGAGGTGTCACGGCTCAGCCGGCGCCGCGCAGGTCGGCGACGACACGGAAGCGCTCCAGGACGACCGGCGTCGTGTCGTCGACGGCGAAGTCCGGGTCGCCCAGCGCGGCACGCATCTCCGCGCCGCCCCAGAACCGCTCGTGGCCCGCGCGCCACTCGGCCACCCCGGCGTACCCCTCCCCCTCGTCCACCGCGTGAGCGGTGTCCACCCGGGCCAGCGGGACGACGCGCACCCCGGTCACCTCCAGGACCGCGACCGGCCGGTCCTCCGAGTCGACGAGCACCGAACGGTCCCCGGCCTCCGGCAGGGGCTCCCCCGCGTGCTCGTACTCGGCGACGAGCCCCGTCGTGGCGGTCTTGGAGCCGTCCAGGACCGCCGCGACCAGACGGTCACGCAACGGACCGGGAAAGGCGAACTCCGCCTTGGGCAGCTCCGCGACGTCCGCGGCGAACGGCATGGGATCGGATGTCATCCGGCGACCGTAACCACCTGACGCCGGCCGCGCATCACAAAAACCCCCGGCCCACTGCCGCCTTCGACGCGCCTAACTGTCCCGGCCGGCGGCGGAGGGCTCGGGGAGCGGGGACGGCGTGGCAGCAGACAGGGCGCCGAGCACGTACGGCAGGTCCTCGCTGCCCGCGCCGATCAGTACGCGCGCGCCGGACACCGGCCCGCCCACGGCCTCACACTCGGCGACGAGCGTCATCTGCGTGTCCTCCGCCCCGTCCGTCCGCCCGTAGCGCACGAAACGCAACCGCAGCGGGTCGTCCCGGTGCGGTGGCCGCACCCGGACCAGGCGCAACGACCCGGGGAAAGGCCGTACTCCGAAGCTGCCGGTGTCCGCGACCGATCCGGGTGCGACGGCAAGCCCCTGCGGGCCGGTCCGCAGAACCCCCATCGACAGGGCCTCCCAAGGGCCCGGACCGCACACGGTGCCCCCGAAGCGGCGTTCGGCCACCGGCACGACGGGCTCCATCCGCTCCAGCACCAGCTTCCTGCGCCGGGCCGTCCGGTACGCCCAGCAGGCCGCGCCCACCGCGCTCACCGCACCCACGACACCCGCGGTCCACGCCATCGTCCAGGGCGAATGCGCCGCGAACACCGCGCTGCAGGCCCCGCCCAGCCCTGCCAGGGTGAAGGCCGCCCCTGGCACCGTCGTCTGCCACGGCCAGTTCAACCGGGACACGCCCCCGCGGACGAGCCGCCACAGTCCCGACCACAGGAACGCCGCGCCCAGTCCGGCGAGGACCGACCCGGACGCGGCGGGGAACACGAACTCTCGGCCCGGATAGTGCGCTGTGCGCAGCATCCGCCGTTCACCGCCCGCCGACACCTCCAGCAGCCGCACCGAATCGCGCCACCAGTACAGGGTTGCCTTCCCACGCCTGCCGACGGCTTCCACGAGGTCCCGGTCCGCGTATCCGACGTCCAGCTTGAGAGCCAGCGTGCGCCCGCCGGACCGGCCGAACTCGAACTGGTAGCGGGCGCTGCTCTTCTTCCTCAGCTTCAGCAGTACCTCGTCCACCGCCACATGCTCCGCCCGCAGGCAGAACGGCTCCGGGTACCGGTCCCCGCACACCTTCAGCCCGCCTGTGTCCCGCCCCTGAGCGTCCTGTATCGCCAGGCGTGGGAAGTCGAGGTCGGCGGAACGATCACGCTCCGCGGTCCGTGCCGCCTGCCACGCCACCCCCAGCAGCACGACGGCCAGCACCACCCGCACCGTCCCCCACAGCACGTCATGCCCCCGCCCGCGCACAGGCCACACCTTCCTCCCCCATCGGACGCCCCTGGCGCCGGTACCCGGCCCGGGCACGCAGCGGCTCACGGCACCCGCAGATGCCGAAGACCCCCAACCATGATCGGTTGGGGGTCTTCTCGCTGGTGGGGCTAACAGGATTTGAACCTGTGGCCTCATCCTTATCAGGGATGCGCTCTAACCAACTGAGCTATAGCCCCGCCGCGCTTTGCGGGGGTGTGTCCCGCGCGCTGACTCCTGAAGATTAGCGCACGACCGCGGCAGTCCCAAAATCGGTTCTCCGCGGGCCGTCAGCGCGGCCCGCGGGCGCCCGGTGAGCTGGTCACTCGTCCTCGGCCAGGGTGAGCTCCACGCCGCCCACGAAACCGGCCGACAGGTTGTAGATGAACGCGCCCAGGGTCGCCAGCGCCGTCGCCAGGATGACGTCGATGACGGCGATGACCGTCGTGAACATCAGGACGTTCGGCAGCGACAGGAACGACTGCAGGTCGAAGCCGTTCGAGCCCTCCGAGCCGGTCGCCTCGGAGATCGTGCCGCCGACGGTCGAGAAGACGCCCATGGCGTCCATGACCATCCACAGCACCGCGGCCGCGACGATCGTGCAGATGCCGAGTGCGATGGACAGCAGGAAGCTGACCTTCATGACCGACCACGGGTCGGCCTTCGCCACGCGCAGGCGCGCCTTGCGCACGCGCGGGGTGGTGCTGGCGCCCGTGCGGGGACGCCGTACCGCGCCGGTGCGGCCGGCCGCGGCGCCGGCCTGGGCCGGGTAGGCCTGCGGCGGGTGGTACGGGCCCGCCTGCTGCTGCGGCTGCCGTTCCCCCGGCAGCGGTGAGGCCGCCTGGGCCCCACCCTGACCGGGTGCGGCCTGCTGGCCTCGGGTGTCCGTCACGGTTCCCCCCTGGGATCCACGTCTGGTCGAGGAGGCGTCGGGCGCCTTGATCGCTTTGAGATTGGTCGTGTGCGGATCTGCCGCCCGCGCGGCGGAGCCACGGCCGCCGCCGTCCGTTCCCGTACTGGTACCGGCCGGCCCGGCGCCCGTGGCTCCGCTCACGTGACTCACTCCTCGTGCTACTCGGACGCGGGCGCCTCGCCCTGGTCCGTACCGGTGGTCGCGTCCCCGTCGGCGGACTCGTCCACGGCCACGTCGCCGTCGACTTCCTCCGCCTCGCGTCCTGCTTCGGCGTTACGGGCGATGCCGACCACGGCATCGCGCTTGCTCAGGTTGATCAGTTGGACGCCCATGGTGTCACGGCCGGTTTCCCTGATCTCGTTGACTCGCGTGCGAATCACACCACCTGACAGCGTGATGGCGAGGATCTCGTCGGTCTCCTCGACCACCAGCGCGCCGACGAGGGAACCGCGGTCCTCGACGATCTTGGCGGCCTTGATGCCGAGGCCACCGCGGCCCTGGACGCGGTACTCGTCGACAGCGGTCCGCTTCGCGTACCCGCCGTCTGTGGCAGTGAACACGAACGTACCGGGTCGAACAACATTCATCGAGAGCAGCTCGTCCCCTTCGCGGAAACTCATGCCCTTGACGCCCGAGGTGGCACGGCCCATGGGCCGCAGCGCGTCGTCCGTCGCCGTGAACCTGATCGACTGTGCCTTCTTGCTGATCAGGAGCAGATCATCCTCGGCCGAGACGAGTTCGGCACCGATCAGTTCGTCGTCGGTTCCGTCCTCCTGCTCGCGCAGGTTGATCGCGATGACACCGCCGGACCGCGGGGAGTCGTAGTCCTTCAGCGGGGTCTTCTTCACCAGGCCGGCCTTGGTGGCCAGGACCAGGTACGGCGTCGCGTCGTAGTCGCGGATGGCGCGGATCTGGGCGATGGTCTCGTCCGGCTGGAAGGCCAGCAGGTTCGCCACGTGCTGCCCGCGCGCGTCCCGGCCCGCGTCCGGCAGCTCGTACGCCTTCACCCGGTACACGCGGCCCTTGTTGGTGAAGAACAGCAGCCAGTGGTGCGTGGTGGAGACGAAGAAGTGGTTGACGATGTCGTCTTCCTTGAGCTTCGCCCCGCGCACGCCCTTGCCGCCGCGCTTCTGCGCCCGGTAGTCGTCGGTCTTGGTGCGCTTGATGTAGCCGCCCCGCGTGACCGTGACGACGATGTCCTCCTCGGCGATCAGGTCCTCGATGGACATGTCGCCCTCGTAGGGGATCAGCTTCGTCTTGCGGTCGTCGCCGTACTTCTCGACGATCGCGGCCAGCTCCTGGCTGACGATGCCGCGCTGTCGGACCGGGGAGGCCAGGATTTCGTTGTACTCGTTGATCTTCGCCTGGAGCTCGTCGTGCTCCTGGACGATCTTCTGGCGCTCCAGGGCGGCCAGCCGGCGCAGCTGCATCTCGAGGATGGCGTTGGCCTGGATCTCGTCGATCTCCAGGAGGTCCATCAGGCCGCCGCGCGCGACCTCGACGGTGTCGCTGCGCCGGATCAGCGCGATGACCTCGTCGATGGCGTCCAGGGCCTTCAGCAGGCCGCGCAGGATGTGCGCCCGCTCCTCGGCCTTGCGCAGCCGGAAGCGCGTACGGCGGACGATGACCTCGATCTGGTGCGTCACCCAGTGGCGGATGAACGCGTCCAGCGACAGCGTGCGCGGCACGCCGTCGACCAGGGCCAGCATGTTCGCGCCGAAGTTCGTCTGCAGGTCGGTGTGCTTGTACAGGTTGTTCAGCACGACCTTGGCGACCGCGTCCCGCTTCAGCACGATGACCAGACGCTGGCCGGTCCGCGAGGACGTCTCGTCGCGCACGTCGGCGATGCCGCCGATCTTGCCGTCCTTCACCAGGTCGGCGATCTTCTGCGCGAGGTTGTCGGGGTTGGTCTGGTACGGCAGCTCCGTGACCACCAGGCACTGGCGGTTCTGGATCTCCTCCACCTCGACCACCGCGCGCATGGTGATCGAACCGCGGCCCGTGCGGTACGCCTCCTCGATGCCCTTGCGGCCCACCACCAGGGCGCCGGTCGGGAAGTCGGGGCCCTTGATGCGCTCGATGAGCGCGTCCAGCAGCTCCTCGTGCGACGCCTCGGGGTTCTCCAGGTACCACTGGGCGCCGGCGGCGACCTCGCGCAGGTTGTGCGGCGGGATGTTGGTCGCCATGCCGACCGCGATACCGGCCGAACCGTTGATCAGCAGGTTCGGGAAGCGGGCCGGGAGGACGGTCGGCTCCTGGGAGCGGCCGTCGTAGTTGTCCGTGAAGTCGACGGTCTCCTCGTCGATGTCACGGACCATCTCCATCGACAGCGGCGCCATCTTGCACTCGGTGTAGCGCATCGCCGCCGCCGGGTCGTTGCCCGGGGAGCCGAAGTTGCCGTTGGAGTCCACCAGCGGCATCCGCATCGACCACGGCTGCGCGAGGCGGACCAGCGCGTCGTAGATCGAGGAGTCGCCGTGCGGGTGGTAGTTGCCCATGACGTCGCCGACGACGCGGGCGCACTTGTAGAAGCCGCGCTCGGGGCGGTAGCCGCCGTCGTACATCGCGTACAGCACACGGCGGTGGACGGGCTTGAGGCCGTCACGGACGTCGGGCAGCGCACGCGACACGATGACGGACATCGCGTAGTCGAGGTACGAGCGCTGCATCTCCGTCTCGAGCCCGACGGGCTCGACGCGCATACCGGCCGCGTCCGGGTCCTCGAGAGGCGTGACGGGAGTGTTCTCGTCGGTCATTGCTGGTGAAGGTCCTTCCTGGTGCGGTCAGCTGAGACCGACTCAGATGTCGAGGAAGCGGACGTCCTTGGCGTTGCGCTGGATGAACGCGCGGCGGGCCTCGACGTCCTCGCCCATCAGGACGGAGAAGAGGTCGTCGGCCTGGGCGGCGTCGTCCAGGGTGACCTGCCCGAGGACCCGGTGCTCCTGGTCCATCGTGGTGATGCGCAGTTCCTCGGCGTTCATCTCGCCGAGGCCCTTGAAGCGCTGGACGGAGTCCTCACGGATGCGCTTGCCGGCGTTGCGGCCCATCTCGATCAGCGCGTCGCGCTCGCGGTCCGAGTACGCGTACTCGAAGTCGTCCTTGCCCCACTTGATCTTGTACAGCGGGGGACGGGACAGGAACACGTGCCCGGCCTCGACCAGCGGCCGCATGAAGCGGAACAGGAACGTCAGCAGCAGGGTGTTGATGTGCTGGCCGTCGACGTCGGCGTCCGCCATCAGGATGATCTTGTGATAGCGGAGCTTCTCGATGTCGAAGTCCTCGTGCACGCCGGTGCCGAACGCGGAGATCATCGCCTGGATCTCCTGGTTCTGCAGGATCCGGTCGATGCGCGCCTTCTCGACGTTCAGGATCTTTCCGCGGATCGGGAGGATCGCCTGGTACTCGGGGTTCCGGCCGGACTTGGCCGAGCCGCCGGCGGAGTCACCCTCGACGATGAAGATCTCGCACTTGGTCGGGTCGTTCGACTGGCAGTCGGACAGCTTGCCCGGCAGCGACGCCGTCTCCAGCAGGCCCTTGCGGCGTGTCAGGTCGCGCGCCTTGCGGGCCGCCACGCGCGCGGTGGCCGCCGCGATGCCCTTGCGGATGATGTCCGCGGCCTCGTTCGGGTTGCGGTCCAGCCAGTCGGCGAGGTGCTCGTAGACGACCTTCTGCACGAAGGTCTTCACCTCGGTGTTGCCCAGCTTGGTCTTGGTCTGGCCCTCGAACTGCGGCTCGCTCAGCTTGACCGAGATGATCGCGGTCAGACCCTCGCGGATGTCGTCACCGGTGAGGTTGTCGTCCTTGTCGCGGAGCAGCTTCTTGTCGCGCGCGTACTTGTTGATCAGCGAGGTCAGCGCCGCACGGAAGCCCTCCTCGTGCGTACCGCCCTCGTGGGTGTGGATGATGTTGGCGAACGAGTACACGCCCTCCGTGTAGCCGCCGTTCCACTGCATGGCGACCTCGAGCGACAGATGCCGCTCCTTGTCCTCCGCCTCGAGGTCGATGACGGTGGGGTGGACCACCTCGCCCTTGCGGGAGTTGAGGTACTTCACGAAGTCGACGATGCCGCCCTCGTAGTGGTACGCGACGCTCTTGACCTCGTGCTTCTCGTCCTCGCCCGCCTCGTCCGCGCCGGCGGTCGCCTTCGCCGACTCGCGCTCGTCGGTGAGGTTGATCCGCAGGCCCTTGTTCAGGAACGCCATCTCCTGGAAGCGCCGGGAGAGCGTCTCGAACGAGTAGTCCGTGGTCTCGAAGATGTCGCCGTCGGCCCAGAAGGTGACCGACGTGCCGGTCTCCTCCGTCGCCTCGTGCTGCTGCAGGGGCGCGGTGGGCACACCCAGCTTGTACTCCTGCGTCCAGCGGTAGCCGTCGGTCTTCACCTCGACGGCGACGCGCGTCGACAGCGCGTTGACCACGGACACGCCCACGCCGTGCAGACCGCCGGACACCGCGTAACCGCCGCCGCCGAACTTGCCGCCCGCGTGCAGCACGGTGAGGACGACCTCGACGGCGGGCTTGCCCTCGGAGGGGACGATGCCCACGGGAATGCCACGGCCGTTGTCGACGACGCGGACGCCGCCGTCGGCCAGGATCGTCACGTCGATGGTGTCCGCGTGGCCGGCCAGCGCCTCGTCGACCGAGTTGTCGACGACCTCCTGCACCAGGTGGTGCAGGCCCCGCTCGCCCGTCGACCCGATGTACATGCCGGGTCGCTTGCGGACCGCGTCCAGGCCCTCGAGGACGGTGATGGCGCTCGCGTCGTACGACGTGGCGTCTCCGGTCGAGGAGCCTGCCGCGGCGCCGGCGGCGGTGTCGGTGGACGGGATGTTCTCGTTGGGGTTGCCGGAATCGGCCACGAAGCGCCCTTTCTGGCACAGCACGAGCCGGGCTCGTCGGCAGGTTGCCGGAGCGGCTGCGGCATGTTGCGTTGGTAAGCCTTGATCAGCGTTGCTCAGCGTCTTCCCGGGCGGTCCCCACGATCGGGGCGGGATTGTCTTCCAGTCTACCGGTAGCGCTGACATCGATGGGGGTTTGCGGGCACCTGAGTCCGCATGTGCCGCCCGGAAACGGCCTCGTCCGACTCCCGATATGCGGATGGGGGCTCCAGAGGCCCCACGAGGGCACTCAGCGCTTCCGGCCGTCAACCCTTGGCTACTTAGGAGTCAGGTGGCGGTTCGCACCCGCTTCCGACGGCACGACGAAGCGGGCGTCCGGCCCGCGAACGCGGTGCTCGGACGCCCTGATGTGATGTCTCTCACGTACGTGCGGCGGGGCGGAAAAAGCCCCCGGATCACCCGTACGTGTCGCCCGGGCCGGTGCTTCCCGGGGCGCGCAGCGGCCCGTAACGGCGGGCCGGACCGGCCGGTCCCACCACCTTGATCAGCCGCACGGTGCCGTGCCCGAGGTCGTCGTTGAGACGCGCCACGAGCGTCGGCGCCAGCAGCCGCAGATTGGTCGCCCAGGCCGTCGAGTCACAGCGCACCACGAGCACCCGCTCGTCCTCGTCGTACCGCTCCGGCTCGCAGTGCTTGGCGACGTCCTCGCCCACGATCTCCGGCCAGCGCCCCATCACCCCGCCGACCGCCGCCGGGGCCTCCCAGCCGCGCTCGGTGAGCAGCCGGTTGATCGCCGCGCCCAGCGCCATCGGATCGCGCCGGTCACCACGCGCGCCGGAGCGCAGGCCCCCGCGCCGCGCCTGCTTCTTCTGCTGCGCCGCGTCCCCGCGCGCGCGTGCCGCCTCCCGGGCGGCGCGCAGCGCCACGCGCGCCAGGTCGACGCCCGACGGCTCGGGGCCCTTGCCGGCTCCGCCCGCGGGCGGCCGCTCCTCGCTCACGCGCGCTCCACCGTCCCCTCGGACACGGCGAACCGCGCGCCCGCCAGCACGTGCGGCACGTCGTCGTCGACGGCGGCCGTCACCAGCACCTGCTCGCCGGGGGCCACCAGCTCCGCCAGCCGCTCCCTGCGGCGCGCGTCGAGTTCGGCGAAGACGTCGTCGAGCACCAGCACCGGCTCGTTGCCCTCGGCCCGCAGCAGGTCGTAGGAGGCGAGCCGCAGCGCCAGCGCGTACGACCACGACTCGCCGTGCGACGCGTAGCCCTTGGCGGGCATCTGGCCCAGCTTGAGCAGCAGGTCGTCGCGGTGCGGGCCGACCAGGGTGACCCCGCGCTCGATCTCCTGCTTGCGAACCTCCGCGAGCGCGGCGATCAGCTGCTCGAAGAGATCCTCACGGGTGTGCGCCTCGCCCGGCGCCGACGGCTTGTACTCCAGCGCCACCGGGCCGCCGCCGGGCGCCAGCTGCTCGTACGCCTTGTCGGTCAGCGGCTGCAGCGCGGCCAGCAGGTCCAGGCGCTGCGCCAGCAACTCCGCGCCCGCGCGGGCGAGATGCTGGTCCCACACGTCGAGCGTGGACAGGTCCAGGGTGCGGCCGCCGTGCCGGCGGGCCAGCGCCGCCGACTTCAGCAGCGTGTTGCGCTGCTTGAGCACCCGGTCGTAGTCGGAGCGCACGCCCGCCATGCGCGGGGAGCGCGCCGTGATCAGCTCGTCCAGGAAGCGCCGGCGCTCACCCGGGTCACCCTTGACCAGTGCCAGGTCCTCGGGCGCGAACAGCACGGTCCGTACGATGCCCAGCACGTCACGCGGCCTGACCTGCGAGGACCGGTTGATGCGGGCGCGGTTGGCGCGGCCCGGGTTGAGCTCCAGCTCGATCAGCTGCTGCCGGTCGCCCTGCCGGACCTGGGCCCTGACGATCGCGCGGTCGGCTCCCATGCGCACCAGCGGCGCGTCCGAGGACACCCGGTGGCTGCCGAGGGTGGCGAGGTAGCCGACCGCCTCGACGAGGTTCGTCTTGCCCTGCCCGTTGGGCCCGACGAAGGCCGTCACCCCGGGGTCGAGCGGGACCTCGACCCGGGGGTAGGAGCGGAAGTCGGCCAGTGACAGATGCGTGACGTGCATGGTCGTTCCGCCGACCTCCTCCGGCGTTGTGGACCGCCGCGCGGTCCTGTGGACATCGGTTCCGCGGACATCGGTCCTGTGGACGGACGACGTCCCTGTGGACTACTTCTTCTCGACCGCGTGGCCGCCGAACTGGTTCCGCAGCGCCGCGATCATCTTCATCTGCGGCGAGTCCTCCTGACGCGAGGCGAACCGCGCGAACAACGAGGCGGTGATCGCCGGCAGCGGGACCGCGTTGTCGATGGCGGCCTCCACGGTCCAGCGTCCCTCACCGGAGTCCTGTGCATAACCCCGGAGCTCGTCGAGGTGCTCGTCCTCGTCGAGCGCGTTGACCGCCAGGTCGAGCAGCCAGGAGCGGATGACGGTGCCCTCCTGCCAGGAGCGGAAGACCTCCCGGACGTCGGTCACCGAGTCGACCTTCTCCAGCAGCTCCCAGCCCTCGGCGTAGGCCTGCATCATGGCGTACTCGATGCCGTTGTGGACCATCTTCGCGAAGTGCCCGGCGCCGACCTTGCCCGCGTGCACCGAGCCGAAGTCGCCCTCCGGCTTGAGGGCGTCGAATATCGGCTGCACCTTGGCGACGTCCTCCTCGGAGCCGCCGTACATCAGCGCGTAGCCGTTCTCCAGGCCCCAGACGCCGCCGGAGACGCCGCAGTCGACGAAGCCGATGCCCTTGGACGCCAGCTCGGCCGCGTGCTTCTCGTCGTCGGTCCAGCGGGAGTTGCCGCCGTCCACCACGACGTCACCGGGCTCCAGCAGCTCGGCCAGCTCGTCGACCGTGGACTGGGTCGGCCCACCGGCCGGGACCATCACCCACACCACACGGGGGCCGCTGAGCTTGCCCACAAGCTCGCGCAGGCTGTGGACGTCGGCGAGGTCCGGGTTGCGGTCGTACCCGAAGACGGTGTGGCCCGCGCGGCGCAGCCGCTCGCGCATGTTGCCGCCCATCTTGCCGAGACCGACGAGACCGAGCTCCATCAGATGTGTTCCTTAGGTTGCGACGGGACGTGACGGCACCTTGCGTGCCGGCGTCCGAGCCTAAACCCGGACGCTCGCGCACATCTGTGGGCATACGCGCTCACACGCCCGTCCCCACCTGCGGCTTCGCCGCGGGCGGCGGATCAGCCGCTGAGTCGCACCGGCATGATCAGGTACTTGTAGGCCTCGTCCGCCTCCGCGTCCATCGCCGGGCGGCCGCTGAGCAGCGCCGGCTTGGTGGACGTGGTGAACGACAGCTGGGCCACCGGGGAGTCGATGGCGCTCAGGCCGTCCAGCAGGAACGTCGGGTTGAAGGCGATGGAGATGTCGTCGCCCTCGAGCTGGGCGTCGACCCTTTCCACAGCCTGTGCGTCGTCGCTGGAACCGGCCTCCAGGATCAGCACGCCCTGCTCGAAGCTCAGCCGTACCGGGGTGTTGCGCTCGGCGACCAGGGCCACGCGCTTCACGGCCTCCACGAAGGGGGCGGTCTCGATCACGGCGACGCTGTTGAACTCCGTCGGGAACAGCGTGCGGTACTTCGGGAGGTCGCCCTCCAGCAGACGCGTGGTGGTGCGGCGGCCCGCGCCCTCGAAGCCGATCAGGCCCTCGCCGGCGCCGGAGCCGGACAGCGCCAGGATCACCTGGTCGCCGCTGGTCAGCGCCTTGGCCGTGTCCAGCAGGGTCTTGGCGGGCACCAGGGCGACCGCGGAGGCCTCCGGGTTCTCCGGCTTCCACAGGAACTCGCGGACCGCGAAGCGGTAGCGGTCGGTGGAGGCCAGCGTCACCGTGTCGCCCTCGATCTCGATGCGCACACCGGTGAGGACGGGCAGGGTGTCGTCGCGGCCGGCCGCGATGGCGACCTGCTGCACGGCGGAGGCGAAGACCTCGCCCGGGACCGTGCCCGTCGCGTTCGGCATCTGCGGCAGGGCCGGGTACTCCTCCACAGGCAGTGTGTGGAGTGTGAACCGCGAGGAGCCGCAGACCACCGTGGCCCGTACACCGTCTGTGGAGATCTCCACCGGACGGTTGGGCAGGGCGCGGGAGATGTCGGCGAGCAGGCGGCCGGAGACCAGCACCGTGCCCTCCTCCTCGACCTCGGCCTCCACCGACACGCGCGCGGAGACCTCGTAGTCGAAGCTGGACAGGCTCAGCTGGCCCTCGTCGGCCTTGAGCAGCAGGCCGGCGAGGACAGGCGCCGGCGGACGGGCCGGGAGGCTGCGAGCCGCCCAGGCCACTGCCTCCGCGAGTACGTCGCGTTCCACCCGGATCTTCACTGTTGCCGCCTCCTGCTGTTGCCGGCGCTTCTCGCCCTGTGCCTGGCTTCGTCGTCTGACTCGGTGTCGTCGGCCCCTCTGAGGGGAAGGACACCGGGGTCCAGTCTGACGCACCGCACTGACACTAAGGTGCCCGTCGGGGTCAAGTCGTGACGAGTGGCAGGCGGGGCCGAGACAGCGAGTTGTGCACAGGACCCTCTTCGAAACGAATTCCTCGCTCTCTCTAGTCGGGAGTAGTAGTAGGGCCTGTGGATACCGTGGATAACCTCGTTTGCGCAGCTCAGAGCCGGTTTTTTGTCCACGGGGCCTGTGGGCGGGGGCGGTGGACAACCCGGCCTCACTGTGGAGAACGGAAAGTTCTGCACATCCCGTGCACAGGGGAGGCCGACTTCTCCCCAGACGCGTCCCCAGGTTTGAGCTCCTTTCCCACAGCCCCCTCCGGCAGCTCGATGTGACGGCTTTCACTCGGGCCGGTGAGAAGGCGCGTCACGTTGCCGAACAGTGGACAGCCATGTGGAGAAGCGGCCGATCACTGGGGACAACCGGCCGCAGCCTGTGGGAAGCCCGTGGACAACTTGATGCACAGGCTGTGGATCGTCTCGTCGTCCACAGTCTGTGGAGATCGTTCGTCCACGGATCCACAGGCAGGTGACCTGGGCAGACAGCTTCTCACCAGGGGCGGCTGTGGACGGTGTCGGGACAACTTTCCGGTCCCCAGCGTGTGGACGGGAAAAAGTCGCCGAATCTGTGGAGGAAGGCCGTAACCCGCGGTGGAAATCGAACAGGGCGCTCGGTCCGGTGTCAGGGGGCGGGGCTCGGAGAGGCATGGGATGGGCACCGGAAGCGCGCGGACCGGGCTTCCGGAGGTCCGAGGCAGGCTTCCGGAGGGCGAAGGTGGGCTTCCGGAGCCGAAGGTGGGCTTCCGGGGCCGGGGGCGGGCTTCGGAGGCCGGGGCGGGCTCCGGACGCATGAAGAAGGGCGCCCCCGGATCTCTCCAGGGGCGCCCTCAAGGGTGCGTGCGGGCCGTCAGCCGGCCTTGATGCGGTTGGTCAGCTCGGTGACCTGGTTGTAGATGGACCGGCGCTCGGCCATCAGATTGCGGATCTTCCGGTCGGCGTGCATCACCGTCGTATGGTCGCGCCCGCCGAACAGCGCGCCGATCTTCGGCAGCGACAGGTCCGTCAGCTCACGGCAGAGGTACATGGCGATCTGCCGGGCCGTCACCAGCGCCCGGCCGCGCGAGGTGCCGCACAGGTCCTCGACGGTGAGCCCGAAGTAGTCGGCGGTCGCGCCCATGATGGCCGTCGACGTGATCTCCGGGGCCGAGTCGTCGCCCCCGGGCATCAGGTCCTTGAGGACGATCTCCGTGAGCCCCAGGTCCACCGGCTGCCGGTTGAGCGACGCGAACGCCGTCACCCGGATCAGCGCGCCCTCCAGCTCGCGGATGTTGCGCGAGATGCGGGAGGCGATGAACTCCAGCACCTCCGGCGGGGCGTTGAGCTGCTCCTGCACCGCCTTCTTGCGCAGGATCGCGATGCGCGTCTCCAGCTCCGGCGGCTGGACGTCGGTGATCAGTCCCCACTCGAAACGGTTCCGCAGCCGGTCCTCCAGCGTCACCAGCTGCTTGGGCGGCCGGTCGGAGGACAGCACGATCTGCTTGTTGGCGTTGTGGAGCGTGTTGAACGTGTGGAAGAACTCCTCCTGCGTCGACTCCTTGTCCGCCAGGAACTGGATGTCGTCGACGAGCAGGATGTCCATCTCGCGGTAGCGCTTGCGGAAGCTGTCGCCCTTGCCGTCGCGGATGGAGTTGATGAACTCGTTGGTGAACTCCTCGGAGCTCACGTACCGCACGCGCGTTCCCGGGTAGAGGCTCCGCGCGTAGTGCCCGATGGCGTGCAGCAGATGCGTCTTGCCGAGGCCCGACTCCCCGTAGATGAACAGGGGGTTGTACGCCTTCGCCGGCGCCTCCGCGACGGCCACCGCGGCCGCGTGCGCGAAGCGGTTGGACGCGCCGATGACGAAGGTGTCGAAGAGGTACTTCGGGTTCAGCCGCGCGGTCGGCTCGCCGGGCCCCGTCGCCGGTGCCGGCTGCGCCGCCAGGGGGCCGGGGGCGCCGGTCGTCGGCAGATTCGGGCCCACCGGGCCGCCGCGGTGGACGTGCCCCGAGCCGTGCGGCGGCTCGGGCAGGTCGCGGCGGCGGTCGTCGCGCTGGTCGTAGTCGCCGCGGGACGCCTCGTAGTCGGAGCGCTGGTCGTAGGACGGGCGTTCCACAGGCTGGGGACGGTAGTCCTGGGAGGACGGGCCGCCGTAGGAGTCCGAGCCGTACGAGTCCTGGGTGCCGTACGGATCCTGCCCGTACGCGTCCTGCTGCGGGGAGCCGTAGGCGTCCTGGGACGGCGAGGCGTACGGGTCGCGGTCGGGAAAGCCGAGCCGCTGCTGCTGCCAGCCGTAGTCGTCCTGGGAGGGACGCGGCCAGGAGCCGGGCTCGGGACGCTGGTACTCCGACGGGTAGGCGGGGCGCGCCGACGGCATCTGGTCGTCCGGCCGGCCCTGCTGCTGGTCGCCGCCGCGACGGCGGTCGTACCCGCCGTACGGCTCACGGTCCTGGTAGGACTCGCGCTCCTGGTACGGCTCACGCTCCTGGCGGTCGCGGTGGTCCGGACGCTCGCGGTGGTCCTGCCGCTCCGGGTGCACGGAGGGCAGCTCCGGCTCCTCGTAGCGCGGCTGCGGCCGGGGAGCGGGCGGGGGCGTGGCCGGCGGCTCGCCGGCGGTCTCGTCGACCGTGATCGCGATGCGGATCGGGCGGCCGCACTCGCGGCTCAGGCTCTCGCTGACCACCGGGGCCAGACGGCCCTCGAGCACGCCCTTGGCGAACTCGTTGGGCACGGCGAGCAGTGCGGTGTCGGCGACCAGGGCCAACGGCTGGCAGCGCCGGATCCAGTGTTCGTCCTTGCTCTCGACACCTTGCCCGCGGCCCTCACCGAGCAGTTGCTCCAGTACGCGTGGCCACACTGCGGCAAGATCGGCAGGTACGTCAGCCACAGGGCACGCTCTCTCACAGGTCCCTCGATCGTGTGATGCGGGGGACGGGTCGGGATGTAAATCGGGTGGTGAAGGGTCAAGGGAACGAATCGGAGTCCAGTCACGGTAGTCAGCGCGACCGGTACGGTTCAAGTTGTTGTCCCCAGGCTGTGGACAAGTGTCCCCCGGCGCCCGCCGGTTTGACCGAATGGCGCAGCCGCGCGTACCGTAACCAAGTCGAGTTGTCGATGGCTGCTGCCGCCTGCCTCCGATGGGCACAGATCGCGCACAATTGATCGGTCAGCGGTGCACTCGGGCGTAACGCGAGCTACTCGTGGGCGCACGGTGACAGCCAGGACGGCACCCCGCAAACACCGATTCTTTCTGGAGCCCCCGAGTGAGCAAGCGCACCTTCCAGCCGAACAACCGTCGTCGCGCCAAGACCCACGGCTTCCGGCTGCGTATGCGCACCCGTGCCGGCCGCGCGATTCTCGCGTCCCGCCGCAGCAAGGGTCGCGCCCGTCTGTCCGCCTGATCCCGATCAGGTCATGACGTCGTGCTGCCCACCGACAACCGGCTGAGGCGGCGCGAGGACTTCGCGACCGCGGTACGACGAGGACGCCGGGCCGGGCGCCAGCACCTCGTCGTCCATCTTCGTAGCGGTGCAACGGACCCGCATGCGCCTGGGGAGAGCGCTCCCCCGACGCGTGCGGGTTTCGTCGTGAGCAAGGCCGTGGGCGGAGCAGTGGTGCGCAACAAGGTGAAGCGGAGGCTTCGCCATCTGATGCGCGAGCGAGTCGACCAGCTGCCCCCCGGTAGCCTGGTAGTGGTACGAGCGCTGCCCCCCGCGGGCGACGCCGACCACGCACAGCTGGCCCGAGACCTGGACGCCGCTCTGCAGCGGCTGCTGGGAGGGGGCGCGCGATGAAGTACCCGCTGCTGGCACTGATCAAGCTCTACCAGTGGACGATCAGTCCGCTGCTGGGCCCGGTGTGCAAGTACTACCCGTCGTGCTCTCACTACGGCTACACGGCCATCGACCGGCACGGTGCCGTCAAGGGAACAGCACTCACGGCCTGGCGCATCCTGCGGTGCAATCCGTGGTCGCTCGGCGGTGTGGACCATGTCCCGCCGCGCAAGCGCCCGCGGTGGCACGAAATGCTGCGTAACGCCTGGCGTGCACGCAAGGGCGGGACCTCCGCCGCCGAACCGGCCACCGAGGGACAGGCTTCTCCCACAAGTCCTACGAGTCCGTCGGGCCCGGCCGCTGAGACCTCGTCCCATGCCCAAGGAGCATGATTAGTGGACACGATTGCCAGCCTCTTCAGCTTCATCA
The DNA here is from genome assembly GCA_014649355.1 of Streptomyces althioticus. GTDB lineage: Bacteria > Actinomycetota > Actinomycetes > Streptomycetales > Streptomycetaceae > Streptomyces > Streptomyces althioticus. The sequence goes on along the minus strand of BMSW01000001.1, from coordinate 233,307 downwards.
CGACACCTGTCTCCTGGGTCATCGTCCAGTTCCACAGCGTGTACGGCTCCCTCTTCGGGCCTGACACGGGATGGGCCTGGGGCCTGTCCATCGTGTCCCTGGTGATTCTCATCCGCATCTGCCTGATCCCGCTCTTCGTGAAGCAGATCAAGGCGACGCGCGCCATGCAGACGCTCCAGCCGGAGATGAAGAAGATCCAGGAGCGCTACAAGAACGACAAGCAGCGCCAGTCCGAAGAGATGATGAAGCTCTACAAGGAGACGGGCACCAACCCGCTCTCCTCGTGTCTTCCCATCCTGGCGCAGTCGCCCTTCTTCTTCGCCCTCTACCACGTCCTCAACAGCATCGCGTCGAACGACACCATCGGCGTGATCAACGAGCGACTGCTGGAGAGCGCCCAGAAGGCCCACATCTTCGGTGCCCCGCTCGCGGCCAAGTTCACGGACAGCCCCGAGAAGGTCGAGGCGCTCAACTCGTCGCTGACCGACGTGCGCGTCGTCACGGCGATCATGATCGTCCTGATGTCGCTGTCGCAGTTCTACACGCAGCGCCAGCTGATGACGAAGAACGTCGACACCACGGTGAAGACGCCGTTCATGCAGCAGCAGAAGATGCTGATGTACGTCTTCCCCGTCATCTTCGCCGTCTTCGGCATCAACTTCCCGGTCGGTGTCCTCGTCTACTGGCTGACCACCAACGTGTGGACCATGGGCCAGCAGATGTACGTCATCCACAACAACCCGACCCCGGGTTCCAAGGCCCAGGCCGCCTACCTGGAGCGCCTCTCCAAGCACGTCGCCAAGCACGGCAAGACCCGCAACCGCCGGGAACGCGCCATCGTCAAGGCGATCGTCGCGAAGGGCCGCGACCGCAACGAGTACGAGCGCAAGTTCATCAACGGCCTGAACAAGGCGGGCCTCGCCGCCCAGACCGACGGCACCGTCGTCAAGAACGAGAACGGCGCCGCCGCCCAGGCCGAGGACGGCACGACGACCACCGCCGCCCCCAAGCGGCAGCAGCCCAAGCGGCAGCCCAAGTCCAAGCGTCACTCCGGCGCGGCCAAGCCGGCGGGTGAACCCACCTCGCTGACCAAGGCCGACGACCCGCAGAACGCCAAGCCGAGCGGCAGCAAGGGCAATGCCAAGCCGGCCGGCAACGGCTCCACGCGCAGCAGGGCCCAGTCCGGACAGCGCAAGGGCCCGCAGCGGCCCAAGTCCCCGTCGAAGAAGTAAGAAGGAGTCCATCCCGTGACGGAAGGCACCACCGCGGCCGCTGCCGAGGGCGCAGACACCCTGACCCGCCTCGAGCAGGAGGGCGAGATCGCGGCGGACTACCTGGAGGGTCTGCTCGACATCGCCGATCTCGACGGCGACATCGACATGGACGTCGAGGCCGACCGCGCCTCTGTCTCGATCATCAGTGACACGGGCACCCGCGATCTGCAGAAGCTCGTGGGCCGTGACGGCGAGGTGCTGGAGGCTCTCCAGGAGCTCACGCGCCTCGCGGTCCACCGGGAGACCGGCGACCGCAGCCGCCTGATGCTCGACATCGCCGGCTACCGCGCCCGCAAGCGCACCGAGCTCGCCGACCTCGGGGCCAAGGCCGCGGCCGAGGCCAAGAGCAGCGGACAGGCCGTGCGGCTGGACCCGATGACCCCGTTCGAGCGCAAGGTCGTGCACGACGCGGTCAAGGCGGCCGGCCTGCGCAGCGAGTCCGAGGGCGAGGAGCCGCAGCGCTTCGTCGTCGTGCTTCCCGCCTGATCGGCTCCACCGTTCCACCGGCCCCGTCTGTTGCGCAGGCGGGGCCGCTCTTTGTCAGCCTGGTAGTTCTGGTTCTGGTGTCGGCGCCCCGCGCCGGCACGGTACGGAAGGACGGTCCCCCGTGACGGAGGCAGCGGAGCTTCCCCCCGCGCCCGAGCAGGCCCGTGAGGTGTTCGGCGAACGCTTCGCGGACGCGGTCCGCTACGCTGAGCTGCTCGCCGAGGCGGGCGTGCAGCGCGGTCTGATCGGACCACGCGAGGTGCCCCGCCTGTGGGAGCGGCATCTGCTGAACTGCGCGGTGCTCTCGGAGGTCGTGCCCGAGGGCGTCACCGTGTGCGACGTCGGCTCGGGTGCCGGTCTGCCGGGCATCCCGCTGGCGCTGGTCCGGGAGGACCTGAAGATTACTCTGCTGGAGCCGCTGCTCCGCCGCACCAACTTCCTGACCGAGGTCGTGGAGCTGCTCGGCCTGGACCATGTGACCGTGGTCCGGGGACGCGCCGAGGAGGTCATGGGCAAGCTGCCCCCGGTGCATGTGGTGACCGCCCGGGCCGTGGCGCCGCTCGACCGTCTGGCCACGTGGGGCATCCCCCTGCTGCGGCCGTACGGGGAGATGCTCGCGCTCAAGGGAGACACCGCGGAGGAGGAACTGAAGAGCGCCTCCACCGCCCTGAGCAAGCTCGGCGCCGTGACCACGTCGATCGTGCACGTCGGCGAGGGCGTCGTGGATCCGCTGTCCACGGTGGTGCGGGTCGAGGTCGGGGAGAGCCCCGGCGGTGTGCGCTTCGCCGCCAAGCGCGCCAAGGCTGCCCGCACTGGACGTGCCCGACGCCGACGCGGATAGCTGTATCCCCTCGCCATGGAGTGCGAGGGGTCTCGCGGGGCGGAGACGTACCTCGGGACAACGCGCCCGGTCCTCGGGGCCGGGCGTACTCCACACAAGCTGCCTCACCCACACATGCCGGAGTGTCGCGGCAGCACCGCCTCCGCCGCTGTGCATCGTGTTTCACGTGAAACGTCGCTCACTGCTGCACGGCATCATCAGTCGGGGCCGCGCTGCGGCCGAACCTCGTGAACGGAAGCCCCTGGGCTCCCTCGGCGAGAGCTCCGCTCCACGCGAGTCACCTCCCCCCTCACGGGGCACGGAGATGTCCACAGAGGTGGATTTCTCCACAGAACGTCAGGCCTCACTGGTTCGCGACCCCGAAGGCATGGGAGGCTCTGTTCATTGCGAGCCTGAAGTCGAGGAGAGTGAATCCTTGCGGTCCGACGCCAACATCGCGGGACCGATGACCGATCCGGTCCCCGGTCCCCGTACCGAATCGATGGGGGCGGATGTTTCACGTGAAACACCGCCTCCGATGGACGACACTCCCATCGGTCGCGCTGCCCAACTGGCGGTGGAGGCTCTGGGCCGTGCCGGTGAGGGGCTGCCGCGACCCGAGCAGACCCGCGTCATCGTGGTCGCCAACCAGAAGGGCGGCGTCGGGAAGACGACGACCACCGTCAACCTGGCCGCCTCGCTCGCTCTGCACGGTGCCCGCGTCCTGGTGATCGACCTCGACCCGCAGGGCAACGCGTCCACCGCCCTGGGGATCGACCACCACGCCGAGGTGCCGTCCATCTACGACGTACTGGTGGAGAGCAAGCCTCTGTCAGACGTCGTCCAGCCCGTCCCCGATGTCGAGGGTCTCTTCTGTGCCCCCGCCACCATCGATCTCGCCGGTGCGGAGATCGAGCTGGTGTCACTGGTGGCGCGGGAGAGCCGACTGCAGCGGGCCATCCAGGCCTACGAGCAGCCGCTGGACTACATCCTCATCGACTGCCCGCCGTCGCTCGGCCTCCTCACGGTCAACGCCTTGGTGGCCGGCCAGGAGGTGCTCATCCCGATCCAGTGCGAGTACTACGCGCTGGAGGGACTCGGGCAGCTGCTGCGCAACGTCGACCTCGTGCGGGGACACCTCAACCCCGCCCTGCACGTCTCGACGATCCTGCTCACCATGTACGACGGCCGGACGCGACTCGCCTCCCAGGTCGCCGAGGAGGTGCGCACCCACTTCGGCGACGAGGTCCTGCGCACCAGCATCCCCCGCTCCGTCCGTATCTCCGAGGCACCGAGCTACGGACAGACGGTGCTGACTTACGATCCTGGATCGAGCGGTGCTCTCTCGTACTTCGAGGCGGCACGCGAGATCGCGCTGAGGGGCGTCGGTGTCCGGTACGACGCGTCGCAGGCGCACATCGGCGCACAGCAGACTGATCCGAACATGGTGGAGGGCGTGCAGTGAGTGAGCGACGGAGGGGGCTGGGTCGTGGGCTCGGAGCACTGATCCCCGCTGCCCCGACAGAGAAGACGGTGCCGCCGGCCGCATTGGGCGGGACGGCCTCCCCGTCGCCCGCAGCGGTCCCCGTGCTGCCGAACGAGCGCGGAGTGGCTGCCGCCAAGGTCGCCACTCTGGCTTCCGTTTCACGTGAAACGGAGGACACGGCAGCGGCGAGCCCGTCGGTGCCGGCCGCGCCCGTGGGTGCGCACTTCGCGGAGATCCCCCTCGACGCCATCACGCCGAACCCGCGGCAGCCCCGCGAGGTCTTCGACGAGGACGCTCTGGGCGAGCTGATCACCTCCATCAAGGAGGTCGGCCTGCTCCAGCCCGTCGTCGTGCGCCAGGTGGGCGGCGGCCGCTACGAGCTCATCATGGGTGAGCGCCGGTGGCGTGCCTGCCGCGAGGCCGGCCTCGACGCCATCCCGGCCATCGTGCGCGCCACGGACGACGAGAAGCTTCTTTTGGACGCGCTGCTGGAGAACCTCCACCGGGCGCAGCTGAACCCGCTGGAAGAGGCCGCCGCCTACGACCAGCTGCTCAAGGACTTCAACTGCACGCACGACCAGCTGGCCGACCGCATCGGCCGGTCCCGGCCGCAGGTGTCCAACACCCTCCGTCTGCTGAAGCTGTCCCCGACCGTGCAGCGCCGTGTGGCTGCCGGAGTGCTGTCCGCCGGGCACGCCCGAGCCCTGCTCTCCGTCGAGGACTCCGAGGAGCAGGACCGGCTGGCCCACCGCATCGTGGCCGAGGGTCTTTCGGTGCGGGCCGTCGAAGAGATCGTGACCCTGATGGGCTCGCGGCCGCAGAAGGCTCAGCGCTCCAAGGGGCCGCGGGCGGGCGCCCGGGTGTCCCCGGCCCTGTCCGATCTGGCGACGCGACTCTCGGACCGCTTCGAGACGCGGGTGAAGGTCGACCTCGGCCAGAAGAAGGGCAAGATCACCGTCGAGTTCGCCTCGATGGAGGACCTGGAGCGCATCCTGGGCACCCTCGCCCCGGGAGAGGGCCCGGTGCTCCAGAAGAGCCTCGTGGATGAGGACGACACCGAGGAGACCGACTCCTGAGGAGCCGCTCCGCTCGGCCTGAGAGCCGCCAGGGCGGGCCGTGTCCGGTACCTACCGGAACACGGTCCGCCCTTTGCCTTGTGGCGGTATCGGGCGAATCGCTTCATGGATACGATGCGTTCGTATATGGCGCATCCACCCGGCAACACCTCTGAGAGCTAGGCAGGGGCCATGCGAATGACGAGCCGCACCGGACTGATGAGCGCGGGACTGGGGGTGGGCGTCGTCAGCGGCTTCCTCGGCAGCCTGCTCAGGGAACGGAGTGCTCTGACCGCCGCCCGTGTGGCAGCGGGCGAAGGAAGCGAGGAACAGCCTTCATGGGCCGTCGGCTCGTACCGCTCACGCTGGACAACCTTCCGGACCTCCCCCAGCGCTGCCGGTCGTGCGTCTTCTGGGAGCTCGACCCCGTCAGCGGCGAAGCAGCCGTAAGGGCGGGCACCGCGATGCTGGAGAAGGAGTCCTGGATCTCGGCGGTCCTGCTCGACTGGGGCTCCTGCGGACGTGTCGTCTATGTGGACGAGGTCCCCGTCGGCTACGTCCTCTACGCGCCCCCGGCCTATGTGCCGCGATCCACGGCGTTTCCCACGAGCCCGGTGTCCCCCGACGCGGTCCAGCTCATCACCGCGTTCATCCTGCCCGACTATCAGGGACAGGGACTCGGTCGCGTGATGGTGCAGACAGTGGCCAAGGATCTGCTGCGGCGAGGCTTCAAGGCGATCGAAGCCTTCGGTGATGCTCGCTGGAAGGAGCCGGCCTGTGTGCTGCCCGCGGACCATCTTCTCGCCGTGGGCTTCAAGACGGTCCGCCAGCACCACGCTCACCCTCGGTTGCGTCTGGAACTGAGGTCGACACTTTCGTGGAAGGAAGACGTGGAGATGGCGCTCGACCGACTGCTGGGGGCCGTGCAGAAAGAGCCGGCGCTGCGGCCGCTCTGATTCCACTCACACGAATGGGCCGACCCAAGGGGGTCGGCCCATTCGTGTTTCACGTGAAACATGCACCGCCGTGGAAGCGGCTCACGGCGTTTTACTCGGCGATGAAGTCCTCGAGGTCGCGGACGATCGCGGCCTTCGGCTTGGCTCCGACGATGGTCTTGGCGACCTCGCCACCCTGGTAGACGTTCAGGGTCGGGATGGACATGACGCCGTACTTGGCGGCTGTGCCCGGGTTCTCGTCGATGTTGAGCTTGACGACCTCGATCTTGTCTCCGTACTCGGCGGCGATGGCCTCGAGGGACGGAGCGATCTGACGGCACGGACCACACCAGGCGGCCCAGAAGTCCACCAGAACAGGCTTGTCGTTCTTGAGGACGTCCTGCTCGAAGGAATCGTCGGTCACGTTCTTCAGGGTGCCGGCCACAGCGGGCTCCTTAATCGTTGGTGCGTGGGGAGAGGGGGTCAGACAGTGGTCTTCTCGGGCTCGGCCTTGTCCTCGTCGGCGAGAGCGGCGAGGAAGCGCTCCGCGTCGAGGGCCGCCGAGCAGCCGGTACCGGCCGCGGTGATCGCCTGGCGGTAGGTGTGGTCCACTACGTCACCGGCGGCGAAGACGCCCGTGATGTTGGTGCGCGTCGACGGCGCGTCGACCTTCAGGTAGCCCTCCTCGTCCAGCTCGAGCTGGCCCTTGAAGAGCTCGGTCCGCGGGTCGTGTCCGATCGCGATGAACAGACCGGTCGCCGCCAGGTCGGAGAGCTCACCCGTCTTGACGTTGCGCAGCTTCAGCCCCGAGAGCTTCTGGTCGCCCAGAATCTCAGCGACCTCGCTGTCCCAGACGAACGAGATCTTCGGGTCGGCGAAGGCGCGCTCCTGCATCGCCTTGGAGGCGCGCAGGGTGTCACGGCGGTGGACGATCGTCACCGACTTGGCGAAGCGCGACAGGAAGGTCGCCTCCTCCATGGCGGTGTCGCCACCGCCGATGACGGCGATGTCCTGGTCCTTGAAGAAGAAGCCGTCACAGGTGGCGCACCACGAGACACCGCGGCCGGAGAGGGCGTCCTCGTTCGGCAGCCCGAGCTTGCGGTGCTGCGAACCGGTCGTCACGATCACTGCCTTGGCCTTGTGAACCGTGCCGGCGGTGTCCGTGACGGTCTTGATCTCACCGGTCAGATCGACGGCCACGACGTCGTCCGGGACGAGCTCGGCGCCGAAGCGCTCCGCCTGGCCCCGCATGTTGTCCATGAGCTCGGGGCCCATGATGCCGTCCTGAAAACCGGGGAAGTTCTCCACGTCGGTGGTGTTCATCAGCGCACCGCCGGCGGTGACAGCGCCCTCGAACACGAGGGGCTTCAGCGACGCACGGGCGGTGTAGAGCGCCGCCGTGTAGCCGGCGGGCCCCGAGCCGATGATGATCACGTTACGGACGTCGCTCACGGCTGAATTCCTCGTCTCTGGTCTGGCGTCGTTCGACCGGTGGGAGCTTCTTTCGGAACTCTCACCCCACCCAACGGATCCTAAGGGGCCCGCATTCCCGCCGTGCCCGAGCACGCGCGGGCGGTGCTCCGGCGGGCACGCCGGGGCCACACACCGTACGGGATACCACGCAGGGCCAAGACCACGCGTGTGCGTCAGCGCGCGTAGGAATGCTCCAGCAGCACCTTCGCTGTGGTGGACGGAGAGGTGTTCTCCACGCAGGTCGCGTCGACGATGTACGCGGTCACGCGCGTGACGTCGGAGGCATCGGGCAGCACGACGAGCAGAGCGGCCTTGCCTTGATAAACGCCCTGCTCGGTGGCCAGCGCGGCATCGTTACGGCCGATGCCCTCCTGGACGCATTGCGGGACCTCGGGCTTCGTCAGCACCCTGGGGTTCGCGCCGGGGGAGTCCGACTCCATGCCGAAGGTGTGGGGGGAGCGGGCTCCCTTGTTCTGTTCGGGGCTGCGTGCGAGCAGATCGTCGACCTTCTTCTCCAGCTTGCCCTCGGAGAAGGTGTCCGCAGCGGTCGTCGTCCGATGCTCGTCATCGGGGCCTCCGCCGCCGTTCAGAGACGACAACACCACGGAACCGAGACCCAGTGCGGCAACGGCGAACGCCGCACCCAGGACGGCTCGGCGGCTCCTGCCCCGCATCCGCGGTTTGCGGCCCGGCCCCGTGGTCGAGGAGCGAGGGCGGCCCGTAGGTCGGTCGGAGGGAGGCGTCGATGTTTCACGTGAAACACGGAGCGGCTGGTCTTCGGCCGTCGCTGTTCCGACGGAGGCGGTGTCGTCCTCGCCCTCGGTCGCGGGTGCCGTGGCATGCAGGAGTGCCTCGGCGGCCAGCGCCGCGTCGATGCGCCCCGCGACGTCCGCCGGCATCCGCGGTGGACCCGGAACCGTGCCCAGCAGTCCGCGGATCTCCTCGAGCGAGGCGTGGACGTCGGCACAGAGCTCGCACCGCTCCAGATGCTCGCGAATGTCGTCCCTGCGGTCCGCCGGGAGGAGACCTTCAGTGAGGTCGGAGATCTCCGTGACGTCCGGGTGCTCCGCCTTGTCGGTCGTCGACGTCACGCTCGCCCACCTCCGCCCTTCACTGCAGCCGGGTCGTTCGGTCCTGTGTCGGGTGGGTCCGGTTGCCGTGGACCCGCTGCGGGTGGGACGGATGTCCCCCCTTTCCGGTTCCGTCCTCTGCCTCTGTGCTCCTCCTCACCGGTGCCTCCCGGGCGCAGGTGGGTGAGCAGGGGCAGGAGTCTCGCGCGGCCGCGGGCACACCGGCTCTTGACCGTGCCGGTGGGCACGTCGAGGATGCGGGCCGCCTCGGCGACCGGATAGCCCTGCATGTCCACCAGGACGAGGGCGGCCCGCTGGTCGGGCGGGAGGGTGCCCATGGCCTCGATCAGCTGCCGGTGCAGATCGTTGCGCTCCGCGGGGGCCGAGGCCGACTCGTGCGGCTCGAGGAGCTGCTCCAGACGCTCGGTGTCGTCGACCGGCGCTGTCTTCCGGGAGGCGGCCTTGCGGGCTCGGTCCAGGCAGGCGTTCACCGTGATGCGGTGCAGCCACGTCGTGACGGCCGACTGGCCGCGGAAGGTGTGGGCGGCCCGGTAGGCGGAGACGAGGGCGTCCTGGACGGCGTCAGCGGCTTCCTCGCGGTCCCCCAGCGTCCGGAGGGCCACGGCCCAGAGCCGGTCGCGGTGCCGCCGCACGATCTCACCGAAGGCGTCGGCGTCGCCCTCGACGTGCCGGGTGAGCAGATCGTGGTCGCTCACTCCGTCGTATGCGGCGCCGTCCGCCATCGGATCCCCTCCCTCGACGCGGCCGGCCTCAGCTGGTCACCTTGATGTCCGCGATCCGGCCACGCCACCGTCCGTCGTCGGCCTGCACTGGGAGCTCGGTCAGCCAGACCAGGAGGTAGCGGGTCTTCACGGCGTCCTTCGGCGCGAGGGAGACGCTGGTGCCCGCCCCTTCGGCGACCTTGTCGTACGAGTCGAAGGACGTCGGCCGGGACTGCGCGTCCCCGGGCGCGGCACGGAGTTCGACGGACGTGCTGCCGATGAAGGTGACGTCGACCTTTCCGACGTCCTGGCTCTTGCCGAGGTCGACGACGACGCCCACACCCGGCTTCAGCCGGCCGAAGTCGGAGCTCTCGTAGTAGCTGGTCTGCCAGTAGCTCGCCGGATCGCCGTCCAGGATCTTGGGCAGGTTCTCCGGGTACTCGGACCCGTCCTGGCCGAACGGGTCGAAGTCGTGCAGCTCCGAGATGGCGATCGGCTTGCCGCGCTCCGGCTTCGGGACGTTCTTCTCGTCGCCGTCCGTCGTCTGGGTGTTGGTGGTGTCGTCGGCCGTGCCGCCCTGGTCCATGAGGGCGTCCGCGAGCTGCCAACTGCCCAGCCCCAGAGCGGCGATCAGCAGCGCCGAGACAGCCCACTTCAGTGCCTTGCCGGTCCGGCTCTGCAGCGGAGGAGGCGGCACCGGTGTCGGCTGGGTGACGCGGGGAGAGGCGGCGGGACGACCGTAGGAGCCCTGCTGGTACGTGGTGCGCTGGTAGTCCGGCGGGGCCGCGAAGGCGGGCTCCGGCGGGCGGATGCGGGGCATCTCGCCGATCGCCTTCACCAGCTCCTCGGGAGTGGTGCACGGCGACTCGTGGCGGGAGGCGGTGGCGCCGTCGTTGGCGAGGGCGCGCATGGCCAGTTCGGACAGGCCGCGGTGGACGCCGGCCCGGACCTGGTCGGGGGGGATCAGACCGATGTCCTTCGGCAGACCTGACATGCCGTAGGCGTCGTTCTCGTACGGCCAGCGCTGGGTCAGCGCCGCGTACAGCAGGGCGCCGATCGACTCGGTGTCCGTGCGCTGCGGAGTGTCCGAGCCGGCCCCGCGCAGCGCCGCGTTGACGGCGAGGCCGCGGATGCGCCACTGGCCGGTCGAGGTGCGCAGGACCGCGTTGGGGTTGAGACGGAGATGGGCGAGGCCCTCACGGTGGGCCGCCGCCATGGCGCTCGAGACCTGACTGACCATCTGGTAGGCGTCGTACACCTCCAGCGGACCGGAGGCCAGAAGGGTGGTCAGCTCGGTGGCGTCGGGCAGCCATTCGTGGACGACGTAGACGAGGTCGTTCTCCTCGACGGCGTCGAGGACCTGGACGAACCGCGGGTCGCCCAGAAGGGCCGACGAGCGGGCCGCCGCCAGCACGGACCGGGCGCGCGAGTGGTCCGCGGGGAGGACGTGCACGCCGACGGCACGGCGGAGCTTCTCGTCCACGGCACGCCAACTGCTGAACCCGTCCAGACGGGTGACGCACTCCTCGAGGCGGTAGCGTCTGGCCAGCTTGTGGCCGCTGTGCAGCTCCGGTGGCGAGGTCGTCGCGGGACCCTCGGCCCCGGTGCTCTCCTGTGCCTCGTCGTTGTCCGTGTCCTGCTCCCGGTTCTTGGCCACCCCGTCGGCCGTGGACTGGTCCGCCTCCGCGGTCAGCGGCTGCTCGCCGCTGTTGTCTGCCACGTCGACGGCAGCTGTGCTCCGTTCCGCCACCGTCGTTCCCTGCCTCCCCATCCGTTGCGCGTCGGCCCGGCGTCCGTCGCGCGCAGTCCGACGCCGAACCCAATTGTGCCCACAGTCCGCCGCTATGCACGACACGCGGGGGCCGGTGATGGTTGTGCGCCTACCCCCTGCCTCAGCGTCCCAGGCGTCCCCGGACCATACCGACCAACGAGTTGACCTCGTCGATGCGCATCCGGCGCGCGGCGACGTAGAAGACGCCCAGCAGGACGGCCCCGCCGCCGAGCAGCGCGGCGAACGAGCCGAGGACTCCCTGGCCCAGCACCTTGCTGATGCCGTAGCAGGCCGCGCCGCTGAGCAGGGCGGCCGGGACGGAGGCGATGCACAGGCGGGCGTAGGTCCGCAGCACCCGTGCGCCGTCCAGGTCGCCGCCCAGCCGCTTGCGCAGCCGGCGCCAGGCCACACCGACGCCGAGGGCGTAGGCGATGCCGTACGAGGCGGCCATGCCGACGACGGCCCAGCGGGCCGGCAGCACCAGGAAGCAGACACCGGCGGCGATCGCGTTCGCGGCGGCCACGATGACCGTGTTGTAGAAGGGGGTCCGGGTGTCCTCGTAGGCGTAGAAGGCGCGCAGGACCACGTACTGCACGGAGTAGGGGATCAGGCCGAGGCCGAACGCCATCAGCATGTAGCCCATGTTGGTGGCCTCGCTGGTGCCCGAGGACCCGAAGATCAGGGTGCACATCGGGATGCCGAGCGCGAGGAAACCGAAGGCGATGGGCACGATCGCGACGGCGGTGGTCCGCAGCCCCTGGGAGATGTCGTCGCGGACGGCGCCCCCGTCGTCCTCCGCCGCCGAGCGGGAGATGCGCGGCAGCAGGGCGGCCATCAGGGAGACCGTGATGATGGCCTGCGGCAGACCCCAGATCAGCTGGGCATTGGCGTAGGCGGCGAAACCGGTGCCCTCGACGTCCGAGTCCAGGCCTGCCGCGGTGGACAGCTGGGTGACGACCAGCGCGCCCGCCTGATTGGCGAGGACGAACAGGATGGTCCACTTGGCGAGCATCGCCGCCTTGCCGAGGCCGTGGCCCTTCCAGTCGAAGCGCAGCCGCATGCGGAAGCCGGTCTCCCGCAGGTACGGGATCATCGCGAGGGCCTGCACCACGAGGCCCAGCAGCACGCCGATGCCGAGGAGCCGCAGGCCCTCCGGCGGGATGTTCGAGACCTGCATCTTCGAGTCCGCGGCAGTGCCGTAGACCCAGATGAAAGTGCCGAGCGTGACGATGATGACGATGTTGTTCAGGACCGGGGTCCACATCATCGCGCCGAACCGGCCGCGCGCGTTGAGGATCTGACCCATCACCACGTGGACGCCCATGAAGAAGATCGAGGGCAGGAAGTACCGGGTGAAGGTGACGGCGACCTCGTTGGCCGCGGGGTCCGAGGCGACGGGGTTCGACAGCGCGCGCACCAGCAGGGGGGCAGCCAGCCAGGCTGCCGCGGTGAGCAGCGCCAGCGCCACCATCACCAGCGTCAGCAGCCGGTTGGCGTAGGCCTCGCCGCCGTCGTCGTCGTCCTTCATGGCGCGCACGAGCTGTGGCACGAACACCGAGTTGAGGCCGCCGCCGACGGTGAGGATGTAGATCATCGTCGGCAGCTGGTAGGCGACCTGGAAGGAGTCACCGAGCAGGCCGAGGCCCAGGGCCGACACGATCAGCGCGGACCGGATGAAGCCCGTGAGACGGGACACCATCGTGCCCGCCGCCATCACGGCGCTGGACTTCAGCAGACCGCCGGCGCGGCCGCCTTTCTTCGGCGCGGGCGCGGGCGTGGCGGCGGGCTCCGGGGCCGCCGACTCCGCCGCTGGGGGCGGAGTGGCGCCCGCGTAGTGGCCGGGCGTCGGGGCGGCGGGCCCGGGCACCGGGGCGGCGGCGTACTGCTGCGGGCCGCCCGCCGGCTGTCCGGCGTGCGGGCCGCCCGAGGGACGGGCCTGGCCGCCGTGCTGGTCGGGGAAGGCGCCGCTCTGCTGCTGGTCGCGGAAGAGGTGCGCGAAGGCGTCCGGCTCGTGGCGCTGCTCCCCCGCCTGGCCGACGAGGTCGTCCACGCCGACGTACTGCGTGGTGCGCGGGTCGTCGCCGTACGGGAGGTGCTGGGTCGGGCCGTCGGGCTCCGGGGCGGGCGTCCGTGCCCACACCCGGGGGTCGGGCGCGTACGGCGACTGGGGCGGCTGCCCGTAGAGGGGCTGCTGCGGCTGCTGGGCGCCGGGCGGGGGCGGCGGGTGCGCCGACCGGTCGTAGAGCGCCTCCGCGACCGGGTCCTGGGCGTCGATGTCCCGCGCCCGGTAGGGGTCCTGGGCGTAGGCGTCCTGGACGTACGGGTCGGCGGGTGGCTGTGACGCCTGGTCGTGCCCGGGCGGCGGACCCCCGGCGGGGTCCGACTCGGGATGGCCCGAGTTGGCCGCGGCATCGCCGCGGTCACCGTCGTACGGCGCGTTCATGGTTACCCCACCTCATCGTCCCTGGCCCACCGGCCACGACCTTCTCAACGGTCCACTCTCTCACCCGTGCCGGACGGGTCGGCGCTTTCCGGAGCGGTGTCCGGGGCCGGGTCACTCGGCTGCTCCGGGGCGTCCCCCCGGGTGTCCGGTGCGGACTCCTCGGTAGGACGCTCCTCGGACGCTTCGGGGTTCTTCGCGCCGTCGCTGTCGGCGTCGGTGCCGGCGCCCGCCTCGTCCGCCGCGTCGTCCTGCTCCCGCTCCTCGGCCTGCCGGGCCGCGGCGCGCTTGCGCTGGGTGTACATCCGGAAGCCGGCCAGGACGAGCAGCAGCACACCGCCGCCGATGACCAGCATCACCGTCGCGGTGATCTCGGTGACCTTCACGTCGAACGTGACGGGCTGACCGTAGGGCCGTCCGTCCTGCGTGTACAGCTGGGCGACCACGGTGGCCCGGCCGTTGGCGTTGGCGTTGGTGGTGAACTTCACCGACTGGCTGTGGCCGCCGGAGACGGTGACGGGCTGCTCCTCGTAGGCGTTGCCGTCGATCTCCAGACGGGTCGGGTTGGTGGAGGTGAGCCGGAGCACCAGGTGCTCGACGCCCTGCACCAGGTTGTTCTGGACCGTCACGGGGATCGTGGCGCTGCGGCCCGAGAGCTTGGTCTCCGACTTCTCGATCAGCCGGACCTGGCCGATGAGGGTGTCCAGGTACGTCTCGACGCCGCTGCGGTAGATCGCGGCCTCGGCCGGCCGGCCGCGCCAGGACGCCGCCATGCCCCGGTTCAGGGCGCGGCCGAAGGGCGTCACCACGCGGGACTGGTCGGACAGGACCACCTTGAAGCGGTCGAGCTTGTCCTGCGTCCTGGCGATCTGCTCGAAGGCCGAGCGCGGGAGCTCCTGCTTGCGCAGCGACTTCGGGTACGCGGACGCCGGGGGCACCTCGGTGCCGGCTGCCGGGTCAGGCTTGGACTTCGCGGCCGCCGTGAGGTCCTGCGACTGCGACCAGGTGCTGTTCTGGAGAGCGCCGATGGCCTCGGCCATCGTCTGGGCCTGGGCGGCGGACGGGGTGCGCTGCGGGGCGACCACGACGCTGCGCGGACGGTCCGTCTGCAGGGCGAGGGTGAGGCTCTGGGCCAGGAAGCGCTGCACCGCCTGGGTGGAGGCGGAGGCCCTGGTCATGTCGCCGTCGAACACGGTGGACAGCCGCGCGTCCGCCACCACGGCCGTGGTGCCGCCGCCGATGGGGCGGGGCGCGGTCGGCGTGTAGGTCAGGTCACGGCCGCCTTCGAAGGTGTCGCCGCGGACGATCACCTTGTCGGCGCCGGCCGAGGTCGAGACCTTGATGATCGAGGGGTCCACGGCACCCTCGACGGGCCAGGCGTAGTCCGTGCTGGGCGCGACGTGGAGGATCGACTCGACGGTGCGGGCGGCGACGTCGGTCGCCTCCTTGAGGTGGCGCAGTGAACCCGTGACCGACGTGCCGTGGTGGGCGAGGGAGGCGAGGTCGGGGTCGCCGAACGGCAGCGCGACGACCTCCTTGTCCGCCACCGCCTTCTGCACCTCGGTGAGCCAGCGCTTGGCGACCTCCTGGTGGCCGCCGACGACGTTCTGGTCGTCCGTGTTCTCGCCGGGGATCTCGTAGCGGGTGGTCATCGCCTCGACGGAGGCGAGCAGGTCGGGGTCGATCACCCAGGTGACGTCGAGGTCCTTGCCGAGGGCCACCATCCGGTCCAGACGGCCGCCCGGGGAGATCTCCGCGGCGAGCTCGTCGTCGTGGAAGACGGGGGTCTGCTCCTCGTCGGAGCCGGTCTCCGCCGTCATGTGGACGGTGGACACCAGGGGCCACATGAAGGCCGTCTTCGTCTTGGTGTCCAGCTCGTCCGGCTGCCACGGCAGAAAGGTGTGGCGGACGCCGAGCGTCTGCTCCCAGGGCTGGTCGGAGGTCTCGCCGGTGAGGGTGACGGACAGGTCGTAGACGCCGTCCTGGCCCAGGTCCAGCTCGTCGGCCGGTACGGAGATCGTGTAGGGCTGCGAGACGCCGGGGGTGAGCTTGGAGAACTTCTCGGTGTATTTGTCGTCGATCTCCGCCCCGACGGGGCTGTCGACGTCACCGGAGTTCTTGGCGACCCGGTCGATGCTCGAGCGGGTGTCCAGCAGCGAGCCCACCCGCAGGCCGACGGAGGCGTCGGTGACGGCCTTCTTGCCCTTGTTGGTGACCGTCCCGGAGACGGTGACGGTGTCGCCCTCGGTGGGGGCGCCGGGTGTGAGGGAGTCCACGGACACAGCCACGGAGCCGTTGTCGGAGGCGGCCGGTGGCGCGGCCGGGGTCGCGGCCGCCGCGGGGGATCCCGCGGGCAGCTGGAGGAGTCCGGCGAGGAGGGGCGTCCCTGCAAGCACGGCACCGGTGCGCCGCAGCCAGCGGCGGGCAGGTGAGGGACTGGTCCCCTGGAAGTCTGCCGCCTCGGCCACGCGCTCGCCCGTCCCTTGTCGTCGTCAGTGGTCGTCGGAATGTGCGTCCAGGCATGGTAACGAGGTGCGAGGAGGGGAAGTGCCGCGGACCGGCGCCCAAGATCGAACTGCGCACGCCTTGTCCATGATCGCCACAGGTGTCCGTCCTGGCGTCTTTTCCGGGCGCTCGGGGCCGTGCGGGCCACGTACCCTCTTCTGTTGTGCCGAACGCCAACGAAGCAACCAGTGCCCTGAGCCAGGTGCAGGACCGCGCCGTGAGTGAACTGCTGCGGGTCGCCCCTGTCGCCGACGACCTAGCCCGCCGTTTCCAGGAGGCGGGGTTCTCACTCGCCCTGGTCGGCGGCTCGGTGCGGGACGCGCTGCTCGGCCGCCTCGGCAACGACCTGGACTTCACGACCGACGCCCGCCCGCAGGACGTCCTGAAGATCATGCGGCCCTGGGCGGACGCCGTCTGGGACGTCGGCATCGCCTTCGGAACGGTCGGCGCCCAGAAGGAGGCGCGGGTCGGGGACACCGACCGGAGTTTCCAGATCGAGGTGACCACCTACCGCTCCGAGGCGTACGACCGCACGTCGCGCAAGCCGGAGGTGTCCTACGGCGACTCCATCGAGGACGATCTCGTCCGTCGTGACTTCACCGTCAACGCGATGGCTGTCGCCCTCCCCGAGAAGAGGTTCATCGACCCCCACGGAGGTCTGAAGGACCTCGCCGAGCGCGTGCTGCGCACGCCGGGGACGCCTGAGGAGTCCTTCTCCGACGACCCGCTGCGGATGATGCGGGCCGCGCGCTTCGCCGCCCAGCTCGACTTCGAGGTGGCCCCTGAGGTCGTCGCGGCGATGAAGGACATGGCGGGACGCATCGAGATCGTCTCAGCTGAGCGGATCCGGGACGAGCTGAACAAGCTGATCCTCTCCCCGCACCCCCGTAAGGGCCTCACCCTGCTCGTGGACACCGGGATCGCCTCCTCCGTGCTGCCGGAGCTGCCGGCCCTGCACCTGGAACGTGACGAGCACCACCGGCACAAGGACGTCTACGAGCACACCCTGATCGTGCTGGAGCAGGCGATGGCCCTGGAGGAGGACGGACCCGACCTGACTCTCCGCCTCGCCGCCCTGCTGCACGACATCGGCAAGCCCCGCACCCGCCGCTTCGAGAAGGACGGCCGTGTCTCGTTCCACCACCACGAGGTGGTCGGGGCGAAGATGACCAAGAAGCGCATGACCGCGCTGAAGTACTCCAACGAGCTGGTGAAGGACGTCTCCCGGCTGGTCGAGCTGCATCTGCGGTTCCACGGCTATGGCACGGGAGAGTGGACGGACTCCGCCGTCCGCCGCTACGTCCGCGACGCGGGACCGCTGCTCAGCCGACTGCACAAGCTGACCCGCTCGGACTGCACCACGCGCAACCGCCGCAAGGCTGCCGCGCTCTCCCGCGCGTACGACGGTCTGGAGGAGCGGATCGCCCAGCTGCAGGAGAAGGAGGAGCTGGACTCCATCCGACCGGACCTCGACGGCAACCAGATCATGGAGATCCTGGGTATCAAGCCGGGCCCGGAGGTCGGTAAGGCGTACAAGCACCTGCTGGAGCTCCGGCTGGAGAACGGCCCGATGGAGCACGACGAAGCGCTGAACGCCCTCAAGGAGTGGTGGGCCGCACAGCAGGGCTGACAACGGGAACGGGGTCATGTTTCACGTGAAACATGACCCCGCACACGGTTCGGGGGCGGTGTTTCACGTGAAACACCGCCCCCGACGTCGTTCTTACTTGTCCTTGAGGCAGAGCAGGAAGCTCTTGCTGCCGTTGGTCTCCGTGTAGACGTACTCGAAGTCCTTGGCCTCGGCCTCGCACTTGCTCTGGGCGGTCAGGCCGGAGTAGTCGCCCTCGACCTTGGCCAGCACCTTGTACTGCGCCTTCGCGTCACCGCAGTCGACGACCTCGAGGTCCGGGTCGTTGTCGTCCGTGCTGCCACGGTGCATGCAGTCGCCCACGGCGGCCGCGGCGGCGTCGTCACGGCTGGCGATCCACCCGCCGATGGCCACACCCGCGACGATCAGAACGATCACGATGTTCTTGATCGTCTTGAAGCTGATCTTGCGGCCCTGAGGCTGCGGGGGCACGGGGGCTCCCGGCGGCGGGAAACCGGGCTGACCGGCCTGCTGCGGGAAGGGGGCCTGGCCCTGGGGCTGGCCGTAGGGCTGCTGCTGGCCCTGTGCGAACGGGTTGCCCTGGGGCGGCGGAGTGGTCACTTGGGGGTCCCCCTGTTACGTAGGCGCTTGACGCGAAAGGCGCGTCGATAAGACCCACGTAAGCTATCGGTCCGCACCGACAACTCTGTAGTCAGTTCTCGCTTCGTGGCACTGATGTGACACTTACTGGCGTTCAAACCGGGCCATAGCCACCGCTACTGCTCCGTAGATAACGGCGATTGTTACCACCAGCGTGACTGAACGTCCGTCAGACGGGAGCACCAGGGCGGCCACGGCCGCCGCTCCGACGAACGCCACGTTGAACAGCACGTCGTAGACCGAGAAGATCCGGCCGCGGAAGTCGTCCTCCACGGAGGCCTGGACGATGGTGTCCGTGGAGATCTTCGCGCCCTGGGTGGACAGGCCGAGGACGAACGCCCCCGCCAGCAACGGGCCGGTGGCGAACGGCAGGCCGAGCGCCGGCTCGAGCACGGCCGCCGCCGCGGCGCACGTGACGATCCACCGGCCGGGGCCCATCCGCCCCGCGGCCCACGGGGTCAGCACGGCCGCGGCGAAGAAGCCGGCGCCGGACGCCCCCAACGCCAGTCCGAGCAGCGCGAGTCCCTCGTCCGTGGTCGACGTGAGGTGGTACCGGCAGAGCATCAGCAGCATGACGAGCATCCCGCCGTAGCAGAAGCGCATGAGGAACATGGCCGTCAGCGCCCAGGCCGCGTCCCGGCGCGCGGGTGCCGCGAGATGACGTACGCCCGCCACGAGGTCGGCGAGCGTGCCGGAGAGGGCGGTGGACAGCCGGGGATGCACCAGCGCTCGCTCGGGGCCGAGCAGTTCCTTGGCGATACGCAGGGCCGACAGGGCCGCGCACAGGTAGAGGGCGGCGCCCACGAGCACCACGGCCGCGTCCGAGTCCGAGACGACCAGCCGGACCACGAAGGCCAGCCCGCCGCCCGCGGTCGCGGCGAGCGTCCCAGCGGTCGGGGACAGGGAGTTGGCGATGACGAGCCGCTCTGCGTCCACCACGCGGGGCAGTGCGGCGGACAGCCCCGCGAGGACGAAACGGTTGACGCCGGTGACGCACAGCGCGGCCACGAACAGGAGCCAGTCGGGGACCCGGACGAGGATCAGGAGGGCGGTCACCGACGCCATCAGGGCGCGCAGCAGGTTTCCGTAGAGGAACACCTGGCGGCGGCGCCAGCGGTCCAGCAGGACGCCGGCGAAGGGGCCGACCGCGGAGTACGGCAGGAGCAGGATGGCCATGGCCGAGGCGATGGCCGCGGCGGAGGTCTGCCGCTCGGGCGAGAAGACGACATAGGCGGCGAGCGCGACCTGGAAGACGCCGTCGGCGCCCTGGGAGAGCAACCGGACGGCGAGCAGGCGCCGGAAGCCTTGGAAGCGCAGCAGAACGCGCAGGTCACGGACGACGGCCATGGGGCACAGCCTCACATACGACGGGGGTCTCCGGGACATTCGACCCGGAGACCCCCGACTGCCCGCGGTGGTCGCGCTTAGCGCTCGACCTCGCCCTTGATGAACTTCTCGACGTTCTCACGGGCCTCGTCGTCGAAGTACTGCACCGGCGGCGACTTCATGAAGTACGAGGAGGCCGACAGGATGGGGCCACCGATGCCCCGGTCCTTGGCGATCTTCGCGGCGCGCAGGGCGTCGATGATGACACCGGCGGAGTTCGGGGAGTCCCAGACCTCGAGCTTGTACTCCAGGTTCAGCGGGACGTCACCGAAGGCGCGGCCCTCGAGGCGGACGTAGGCCCACTTGCGGTCGTCCAGCCAGGCGACGTAGTCGGACGGGCCGATGTGGACGTTCTTCTCGCCGAGCTCCCGGTCGGGGATCTGCGAGGTGACGGCCTGCGTCTTCGAGATCTTCTTCGACTCGAGGCGGTCGCGCTCGAGCATGTTCTTGAAGTCCATGTTGCCGCCGACGTTCAGCTGCATCGTGCGGTCCAGGATGACGCCCCGGTCCTCGAACAGCTTCGCCATGACGCGGTGCGTGATGGTGGCGCCGACCTGCGACTTGATGTCGTCGCCGACGATCGGGACACCCGCCTCGGTGAACTTGTCCGCCCACTCCTTGGTGCCGGCGATGAAGACCGGGAGGGCGTTGACGAAGGCGACCTTGGCGTCGATGGCGCACTGGGCGTAGAACTTCGCCGCGTCCTCGGAGCCGACGGGCAGGTAGCAGACGAGGACGTCGACCTGCTTGTCCTTGAGGACCTGCACGACGTCGGCCGGCTCCTCGGCGGACTCCTCGATGGTCTCGCGGTAGTACTTGCCGAGACCGTCGAGCGTGTGGCCGCGCTGGACCGTCACGCCGGTGCGGGGAACGTCGCAGATCTTGATGGTGTTGTTCTCGGAGGCGCCGATGGCGTCCGCGAGGTCGAGGCCGACCTTCTTGGCGTCCACGTCGAAGGCGGCGACGAACTCGACGTCACCGACGTGGTAGTCGCCGAACTGGACGTGCATCAGGCCCGGCACCTTGGCCGCCGCATCGGCGTCCTTGTAGTACTCGACTCCCTGCACCAGCGATGCGGCGCAGTTGCCCACGCCGACGATGGCTACGCGAACCGAACCCATTCCGGTTGCTCCCTGTGTGTACGAGTGAGGTCCTCGCGGACTCTCACGTGGCGGTGTCGCCGGGCGAATCCGGCCGGGGGTCGTCCCCGGACCGGGGCAGGTCGCCCGTCGCTCCAGATGTGGTGTCCTGCTGAGCGGGCCCCCCGGCGGCGGACCCCTTGAGGTCCCGGCCGGCCCGCTCGCTCTCGATGAGCTCGTTCAGCCAGCGCACTTCGCGCTCCACGGACTCCATCCCGTGGCGCTGGAGCTCAAGCGTGTAGTCGTCGAGGCGCTCCCGGGTCCGGGCCAGGGAGGCGCGCATCTTCTCGAGGCGCTCCTCCAGCCGGCTGCGGCGGCCCTCGAGCACGCGCATACGGACGTCGCGCGACGTCTGCCCGAAAAAGGCGAACCGCGCGGCGAACGTCTCGTCCTCGTACGCGTCCGGTCCCGTCTGGGCGAGCAGCTGTTCGAAGTGCTCCTTGCCCTCCGCCGTCAGGCGGTAGACGATCTTGGCGCGGCGCCCGGCCAGCGGTGCGGCGAGGGCGTCCTCGGTGGTGTTCCCCGGTTCCTCGATCAACCAGCCGTTGGCGAGCAGCGTCTTGAGGCAGGGATAGAGCGTCCCGTAGCTGAACGCACGGAACACACCCAGTGACGTATTGAGTCGCTTGCGCAGCTCGTACCCGTGCATCGGGGCCTCGCGGAGCAGGCCGAGTACGGCGAACTCGAGGATTCCGGAACGCCGGCTCATCGTCGCCTCCCCTCTGCCCTGGTCGTGCCCCGATGGGCTCGTGTGCGGCTCACGGCCGCCTTTATGTCGCGCTGATGTATCGACTCGATACATCACGACGATAGAACGACCTTCCGGGAGCGACAAGAGGGGGGAGAGTGAACGGGATCACATCACCGTTTCATTGCGAGCAAGTTGCCTGATTTGAGGTGAACTTCTGCGCCCGGGGGGTTTTGGCGGTGCGTAGTCTGTGCGCCATGCAGACCACCGGGAACCGAGTGACGACTGGGGGCGTCCTTGTCCCCGGTGCAGTACGGATGAATGCGCCGAGCGCCGCATCCGTACTTCGGGGGGACCGGAAACCAGCCGCCGTTTCCAGGCGCGCAGAGATGCGCCTGCCCGAGGAGTAGTCGTTCGATGAGCGAGCACCGTCGCAAACCGCCGCAGCCGCAGGGAGGCGGACGTGCCGCGGCCCGACGCGGCCAGTCCGGCTCGTCCTCCGGCCGCCGAGCGGCACCGCGAGGCGCCACCGGATCTCCGTCCGATTCCTATGGGTCGGGAACACGCGGTGCGGGGGGTGAGGCCCGCACCTACGGCAGCCGTGCCGAGGCACGACGCGCGGCACAGCGGGGAGGGTCCCGCCGCGCCGCCGGACCCGGGCGCGGACGTGGGCGTGCGGCTCCTCCGGCCAAGAAGAAGATCATCGACTATCCGCGCTACGACAAGGACGGCTGGCGACGCTGGCTGCCGTCCTGGAAGCTCGTGTCCGGCCTGTGCCTGGCCTTCTTCGGCGGCCTCGTCGCCGTGGCCGGGATCGGGTACGCGATGGTGAGCGTCCCCAGCGAGGAGAACGCCGCGGCGCGGTCCGAGAACAACGTCTACTACTGGGAAGACGGCACCCAGATGGTCGCCACCGGCAGCGGCCAGAACCGGCAGAACATCAGCTTCGACCGGATCCCCGAGGCCATGCGCTGGGCGGTGATCTCGGCCGAGAACAAGAGCTTCTACAAGGACTCGGGCATCGACCCCATGGGTATCGCCCGCGCGCTCGGCAACATGGCGACCGGTGGTGACACCCAGGGCGGGTCGACGATCACCCAGCAGTTCGTGAAGAACACCTACCTGACCCAGGAGCAGACGCTCTCCCGGAAGTTCAAGGAGATGTTCATCTCCATCAAGGTGGGCACCAAGCTCTCCAAGGACGAGATCCTCCAGGGCTACCTGAACACCTCCTACTACGGCCGCGGCGCCTACGGCATCCAGGCCGCCGCCCAGACGTACTACGGCAAGGACGCGGTCGACCTCACGCCCAGCGAGTGCGCCTTCCTCGCGGCCCTCCTCAAGGGCCCGACGTACTACGACCCGGCCGGCAACGAGAGCATCGACAGCTCGGCGAACGCCCGGGACAACCGGAAGCGGTCCGAGGAGCGCTGGGCCTGGATCCTCGAGCAGATGCACAAGGACGAGCACCTCTCGACCGCCGAGTACCAGGAGGCGATCAAGAGGTACCCGATGCCCCAGGGCCGCAAGGCCACCAAGGGCATGACCGGCCAGGTCAGCTACCTGGTCGACACGGCCAAGCGGTACGTCCTGAAGAACTCGGACATCTCCGAGGCGCAGTTCGACCAGGGCGGTTACCAGATCTACACGACCTTCGAGAAGGACAAGGTCGAGGCGCTGGCCAAGGCCGTGAAGAAGGTCGAGAAGGAGAACATCGACCCGAAGCGCGAGAAGGACCAGCACGTCCAGTTCGGCGCGGCCACGGTGAAGCCCAAGGACGGCGCCATCGTCGCCCTGTACGGCGGCCCCGGGTTCGAGAACGGCCACTTCGTCAACAACGCCGACACCTCCGGTGTCCCGGTCGGTTCGACGTGGAAGCCCTTCGTGCTCGCCGCGGCGATGCAGCACGGCACGTACAAGACCAACGGTGTGGGCGTCTCGCCGGCCAGTAAGTACAACGGCAACGACCACCTGAAGATCCTGAACAACGACGGCTCCTACGTCCTCAAGAAGGACAACACCCCGTTCTTCCAGGAGAACGAGAGCGACAAGCCGTGGGGCTACATCAGCCTGCGGAAGGCGATGGAGCAGTCGGTCAACACCCCGTTCGTGCAGCTGGGCATGGACGTGGGGATGAAGAAGGTGGCGGACGTCGCACAGAAGTCCGGCATCCTCAAGGACAGCTTCGCGGACCTCAACGCCTCGTTCGCGCTCGGTACGTCCACGCCCAGCGCGATCCGTATGGCGGACGCGTACGCGACGTTCGCGGCGTCGGGCAAGCAGGCCGAGCCGTACTCGGTGACCGAGGTCAAGTACCGGGGCTCGGAGCTGCCCAACTTCGAGAAGCCGCGGGTCAAGCAGGCGATGCCCGAGAAGGTGGCGAACAACGTCACCGACGTGCTCGAGAACGTGATCGAGAACGGTACGGCGCAGCATGCCAAGGAGCTCGGGCGCCGGGCGGCCGGCAAGACGGGTACCACGGACGAGAACAAGTCCGCCTGGTTCGTCGGCTACACCCAGCAGCTGTCGACCGCGGTCACGATGTTCCGTGAGGACCCCAAGAGCCACAAGCTGCTCTCCATGAACGGCACGGCGGGCAAGGACTCGATCCACGGTGGTGACATCCCCACCGAGGTGTGGACGGAGTTCATGAAGGTCGCGCTGAAGGGTGCGTCGGACCCCGGCTTCCCCAAGGCCGAGAAGATCGGCGAGGTCGCCGACGGGGTCGGCGCACCGTCGCCGACCCCGACCGAGACGGAGACCGAGGAGGCGACGCCGTCCGAGTCGCCGACGCCGTCCGAGACGGTGACCACCCCGCCCCCGCCCACGGAGACCGAGACCTGTGGTCCCTTCGACTTCCGTTGCCGGGACGAGGAAGAGGACGACGGCGGGACCGGAAACGGCGGTGGTGACAACGGCGGCACCGACGGAGGCGCGAGTTCGTCGCCCGATCCCACCGAGAGCGAGGACCCCGGAGGTCCCCGGGGCGGCGGCAACGGCGGCCTGTTCGGAGGCTCCGGCGGCTGAGCCGTCACACGCCCGATGTGGGCGTTTCACGTGAAACATGGGCCGCCGTACCCGACGGGTACGGCGGCCCTCGCCGTATCACCGCACAGGTACGGCAGGATGTGCGGCATGCCCAGTGGAAAAACGACGAGCGTCCACGAGCCGGACCCGGTGCGGCCGACGGAGGAGGACCGGGTCGCAGCGGCCGGCAGCGAACTGATCGGGGGACCGATCGGCCGGCGTGCCCTGCTCGGCAGATCCTGGTGGACCCCGGTGCGGGTGATCGCGCTCGTGGCGATCGGTGTGTTCGCGCTCGGGCTGGTGCAGAAGGCGCCCTGTTACAACGGCGCCTGGTTCTTCGGCGCCAGTTCGCAGTACACGCACGCCTGCTACTCGGACATTCCACACCTGTACCAGGGACGCGGCTTCGCCGACGGGCTGGTGCCGTACTTCGACCGGCTCCCGGGGGACATGGAGTACCTGGAGTACCCGGTCCTGACGGGCGTCTTCATGGAGGTCGCCGCGTGGCTCACCCCGGGCAGCGGCAGCATCCAGCACCAGGAGCAGTGGTACTGGATGGTCAACGCCGGGATGCTCATGGCGTGCGCGGCCGTCATCGCCGTGTGCGTGACGCGCACCCACGCCCGGCGGCCCTGGGACGGTCTGCTCGTCGCTCTCGCCCCGGCCTTCGCGCTGACCGCCACCATCAACTGGGACCTGCTGGCGGTCGCTCTGACGGCCGCCGCGATGCTGATGTGGTCGCGGGGCCGCGCCCTCGCCTTCGGTGTCCTGCTGGGCCTCGCCACGGCCGCCAAGCTCTATCCCGTACTGATCCTCGGACCTCTGCTCGTGCTGTGCTGGCGCGCGGGCCGGTGGAGGCAGTACTGCACGGCGCTCGGCGGAGCCGCCGTCGCCTGGATCGTCGTGAACGGGCCGGTGATGCTGTTCGCCTTCGACGGCTGGTCGAAGTTCTACACGTTCAGCCAGGAACGCGGCGTCGACTTCGGGTCCTTCTGGCTCATCCTGGCGCAGAACTCGGACGACCCGATCGCCACCGAGACGGTCAACACGCTCGCGACGCTGCTGATGCTGCTGTGCTGCGCGGGCGTGGCGGCCCTGACACTCACGGCGCCGCGCCGGCCGCGCTTCGCGCAATTGGCCTTCCTGATCGTCGCGGCGTTCATCCTCACCAACAAGGTCTACTCGCCGCAGTACGTGCTGTGGCTGGTACCCCTCGCGGCGCTGGCCCGGCCCAAGTGGCGTGACTTCCTGATCTGGCAGGCCTGCGAGGTGACGTACTTCCTGGGCATCTGGATGTACCTCGCGTACACGACCAGCGGGGACGCCCACAAGGGCCTGCCCACCGACGGCTACCACTGGGCCATCGGCGCGCACCTGGCGGGGACGCTCTTCCTGTGCGTCATGGTCGTCCGCGACATCCTGATGCCGGATCGGGACCCGGTGCGCCGCTCCGGCGACGACGACCCCTCGGGTGGCGTGCTGGACGGCGCCGAGGACGTCTTCGTGCTCGGCCCCGCGGCGCGTCCCGCGCGCCACGCGGCCCACTTCGAGGCGCCTCAGGTCGACTGGGGCAGAACGCCGGCCGAGGGCGGTTCGCTCTGAGCGAACGGTCGGGAGGCGCCCGCGGACCACGCGAAGGGCCGTGCACGGAACGTCCGTGCACGGCCCTTCGCGATGGGTCCCGGAATTGTCTCAGCGGTCGACGAGCCGGTCGAACTGGGTCGTGGTGTGCCGCAGATGGGCCACCAACTCCTCGCCGACCTGGGGCTCCGGTGCGTCGGACGGCACGAACAGGATGGACACCTGCATGTGCGGCGGCTCGGCGAACCAGCGCTGCTTGCCGGCCCACACGAACGGCGAGAGGTTCCGGTTGACGGTCGCGAGGCCCGCCCGGGCGACGCCCTTGGCACGCGGCATGACGCCGTGCAGGGCCTTGGGGGACTCCAGCCCCACCCCGTGGGACGTTCCGCCCGCCACGACCACCAGGTAGCCGTCCGAGGCGGCCTTCTGCTGCCGGTAGCCGAACCGGTCCCCCTTGGCGACCCGGGTGACGTCCAGGACCGCGCCGCGGTACTCGGTGGCCTCGTGGTCCCCCAGCCAGAGCCGGGTGCCGATCCGGGCGCGGAAACGGGTTTGCGGGAACTGCTGCTGGAGGCGGGCCAGCTCGTCGGCCTTGAGGTGGCTGACGAACATCGTGTGCAGCGGCAGTCGGGCCGCCCGCAGCCGGTCCATCCAGCCGATGACCTCCTCGACGGCGTCGGATCCGTCGGTGCGGTCCAGCGGGAGGTGGATGGCGAAGCCCTCCAGCCGGACGTTCTCTATCGCGGCGTGCAGCTGGGGCAGGTCCTGCTCGCTGATGCCGTGCCGTTTCATCGAGGACATCACCTCGATGACGACGCGGGCGCCGACCAGGCCGTACACGCCGTCGACGGACGACACCGAGCGGATGACCCGGTCGGGCAACGGCACCGGCTCCTCGCCCCGCCGGTACGGCGTCAGCACCAGCAGGTCACCGCCGAACCAGTCCTTGATCCGCGCGGCCTCGTACGTCGTGCCGACGGCCAGGACGTCCGTGCCCAGCCGTGTGGCCTCCTCGGCGAGACGCTCGTGGCCGAAGCCGTAGCCGTTGCCCTTGCAGACGGGGACGAGCCCCGGGAACTGCTCCTGCACGTGCTTGTGATGCGCCCGCCAGCGCGCGGTGTCGACGTAGAGCGTGAGCGCCATGGCCGGACCTGGAACCTTTCTCGTGGCTGCGGTGTAACAAAGGTATGGGAGGCGACGGAAGCCGTCGGGCTACGAAGACGGATACCGCGGCGAAGCGCGGATCAGCGGCGGGACATGTACATGTCGAGCGCCTTGTGGAGCAGCTTGTTGAGAGGGAAGTCCCACTCGCCGAGGTACTCGGCCGCCTGCCCGCCGGTGCCGACCTTGAACTGGATCAGGCCGAAGAGGTGGTCGGTCTCGTCCAGCGAGTCGGAGATGCCGCGGAGGTCGTAGACGGTGGCGCCGAGCGCGTAGGCGTCGCGCAGCATGCGCCACTGCATCGCGTTCGAGGGGCGGACCTCACGGCCGATGTTGTCGGAGGCGCCGTAGGAGTACCAGACGTGCCCGCCGACGATCAGCATGGTCGCCGCGGACAGGTTCACGCCGTTGTGCCGCGCGAAGTACAGCCGCATGCGGTTGGGGTCCTCGGTGTTGAGGGCCGTCCACATCCGCTGGAAGTACGACAGCGGGCGCGGCCGGAAGTGGTCGCGCACAGCGGTGATCTCGTACAGCCGCTGCCACTCGGCCAGGTCCTCGTAGCCGCCCTGGACGACCTCGACGCCGGCCTTCTCGGCCTTCTTGATGTTGCGGCGCCACAGCTGGTTGAAGTTCTTGTGGACCTCTTCGAGCGAGCGGTTCGCCAGCGGCACCTGGTAGACGTAGCGCGGCTGGACGTCGCCGAAGCCGGCGCCGCCGTCCTCGCCCTGCTGCCAGCCCATGCGGCGCAGCTTGTCCGCGACCTCGAAGGCGCGGGGCTCGATGAAGTCGGCCTCCAGGTCACGCAGGCGCTTGACGTCCTGGTCCTGGATGCCCCGCTTGATGGTGGGAGCCTCCCAGCGGCGGATGATCACCGGCGGGCCCATCTTCACGGAGAAGGCGCCCTGCTGCTTCAGGTGGGCGAGCATCGGCTCGATCCACTCCTGGAGGTTCGGCGCGAACCAGTTGATGACCGGACCCTCGGGCAGGTAGGCGAGGTAGCGCTTGATCTTGGGCAGCTGCCGGTAGAGCACCAGACCCGCGCCGACCATCTCGCCGGTGCGGTCGTCGAACCAGCCGAGGCTCTCCGAGCGCCACTCCGCCTTGACGTCTGCCCAGGCCGGGACCTGCATGTGGCTCGCCGACGGCAGGCTCTGGATGTATGCCAGATGCTGCTCGCGACTGATGGTCCTCAGGGTCAGGCTCATTCGGGGCGCTCCTCGGGCTGGTGTGTCCCCATGGGTTCAGGGGCTCCGGCTCTCGCGCGAAGCCTACTGCGCCCCGGGTGCGGCCCGTCTGGGCGCACGGGACCTTCGCCCCGGCCGGCGGGCGGCCGGGGCAGTGGACGATGTGTGGAAGGGGCGGGTGGTGGCGGCGTCAGTCGACGACTCCGCCGAAGAGTCCGCCGTGCGCCATGCCCAGGAAGAAGCCGACCGCCGCCAGACCGAGGCCCAGGATCAGCCCGAAACGCTCGCGCGTCGTGACGGAGACCCACTGGCCGTACGCCCCGGTGAGGACGCCGATCAGGCCGGTCCAGGAGCTGAGCAGGTGCAGGTGATGGAACTGCGCCGAGATGAAGGCGGTGAGCCCCAGCACCAGGGTCACCGCGAGCAGGGTGTCCTGGAGCGGATGGGGCTTGCCGTCGGTGGCGAAGAGTCCGCCGGCGGTGTTGGGTCGCATTGCCTGTGCCATGGGCACCTCCTGCGAAGGGCGGCGCATCGTAGCGCCGTACACACCCGATGTGTCCAGATTGACGGTCCTCACGGCCGGATTTCAACCGGAAGCCGCTGTGCGGGTACTCTGTAGCGTCTGCACCGGTGTCTGTCCGGACAGATCCAGGCGGGAGCAGGAGAGGGTCACGACCCCTCCGTCCGGCCCGGAAGCCCGCCGCCCGACCCCGTTGTCAGTGGCGGCTGTTCTACTGACAGGCAACGTTGCGCAACGCATCACGACCCTCCTGCCACGGAACGACCGTGGCCGCTGAGTCCAAAGGAGGTGGGTTCCACATGCGTCACTACGAGGTGATGGTCATCCTCGACCCCGATCTCGAGGAGCGCTCTGTCTCCCCGCTGATCGAGAACTTCCTCTCTGTCGTCCGTGACGGCGGCGGAAAGGTCGAGAAGGTCGACACCTGGGGCCGTCGTCGTCTCTCGTACGAGATCAAGAAGAAGCCCGAGGGCATCTACTCGGTCATCGACCTGCAGGCCGAGCCTGCGGTCGTCAAGGAGCTCGACCGCCAGATGAACCTGAACGAGTCGGTCCTCCGGACCAAGGTCCTCCGTCCCGAGACCCACTGAGCTCCGCTCAGCTGATCCCGGGATCCGAGTAGCAGCACAAGCAGCCAGCAGCAAACCCGCCGAGAGGTTCCCCCATGGCAGGCGAGACCGTCATCACGGTCGTCGGCAATCTTGTCGACGACCCCGAGCTGCGCTTCACCCCGTCCGGTGCGGCCGTCGCGAAGTTCCGTGTCGCGTCGACCCCCCGCACCTTCGACCGCCAGACGAACGAGTGGAAGGACGGCGAGAGCCTGTTCCTGACCTGCTCCGTCTGGCGTCAGGCGGCGGAGAACGTCGCCGAGTCGCTCCAGCGAGGCATGCGCGTCATCGTGCAGGGCCGGCTGAAGCAGCGGTCCTACGAGGACCGTGAGGGCGTCAAGCGCACGGTCTACGAGCTGGACGTCGAGGAAGTCGGCGCCAGCCTGCGCAACGCCACGGCCAAGGTCACCAAGACCACCGGCCGCGGCGGCCAGGGCGGCTACGGCGGCGGTGGCGGCGGCGGCCAGCAGGGCGGCGGCTGGGGCGGCGGCCCCGGCGGCGGCCAGCAGGGCGGCGGCGCTCCTGCCGACGACCCGTGGGCGACCGGTGCTCCCGCCGGTGGCCAGCAGGGCGGTGGCGGCGGCTGGGGCGGTGGCTCCGGCGGCAGCGGCGGCTACTCGGACGAGCCCCCCTTCTAGGGCGGGCCGTACCCACACTTCTTGATCACACAGGAGAATCACCATGGCGAAGCCGCCTGTGCGCAAGCCGAAGAAGAAGGTCTGCGCATTCTGCAAGGACAAGGTCACGTACGTGGACTACAAGGACACGAACATGCTGCGGAAGTTCATTTCCGACCGCGGCAAGATCCGTGCCCGCCGCGTGACCGGTAACTGCACCCAGCACCAGCGTGACGTCGCCACGGCCGTGAAGAACAGCCGTGAGATGGCGCTGCTGCCCTACACGTCCACCGCGCGATAAGGGAAGGGTGACCCACTCATGAAGATCATCCTTACCCACGAGGTCTCCGGCCTCGGTGCCGCGGGCGACGTCGTCGACGTCAAGGACGGCTACGCTCGCAACTACCTGGTTCCGCGGAAGCTTGCTATCCGCTGGACCAAGGGTGGCGAGAAGGACGTCGAGCAGATCCGTCGTGCTCGCAAGATCCACGAGATCCACACCATCGAGCAGGCCAACCAGGTGAAGGCCCAGCTCGAGGGCGTCAAGGTCCGCCTGGCCGTCCGCTCCGGCGACGCCGGCCGTCTCTTCGGTTCCGTCACCCCGGCCGACATCGCTTCGGCGATCAAGGCTTCCGGTGGCCCCGAGGTCGACAAGCGCCGCATCGAGCTCGGTTCGCCGATCAAGACGCTGGGCGCCCACGAGACGTCGGTGCGTCTGCACCCCGAGGTTGCCGCCACGGTCAACATCGAGGTCGTCGCCGCCTGAAGGCAGCGCTCGCTGAAGCAGTGAGCATGGGGGCCGCATCCGTCAGGGTGCGGCCCCCATCGCTGTTCCTGCCAGGGGCTCACGGGTAGCCGGCCTGAGCGCGAGGTTCCACGTGAGGCGCGCTGTTCCGCATGAGGCGCGTTGTTTCACGTGAAACGGTCAGCGCGCCGCGCCGGTCACGACCCAGCGGCCGGAGCGGGAACGCAGCCACAAGGTCAGCATCCGCACGGCCATCATCAGCGTCATCGTGGCCCACAGTGCGGTGAGCCCACCCCCGAGCACGGGCACCAGCAGGGCGGCCGGGGTGAAGACGGCGAGGGTCACGAGCATGGCCCAGGCCAGATACGGCCCGTCGCCCGCGCCCATCAGGACACCGTCCAGCACGAAGACGATGCCGCAGATCGGCTGGGACAGCGCCACGATGATCAGGGCAGGCAACGCCGCGTCCTTCACCGCGGAGTCGCTGGTGAAGAGCGGCAGGAACACCGGCCGTGCCAGGACGACCAGCACGCCCAGGACGACACCGACGGCCACGCCCCACTCGACCATGCGTCGGCACACGTCCCGTGCTCCCTGCGCGTCACCGGCTCCGAGATAGCGCCCGATGATGGCCTGTCCCGCGATGGCGATGGCGTCGAGGGCGAAGGCGAGCAGACTCCACAGGGAGAGGATGATCTGGTGGGCCGCGATGTCGGAGTCGCCCAGCCGGGCGGCGACCGCCGTCGCGATCAACAGGATCGCCCGCAGCGAGAGCGTCCTCACCAGGAGCGGTGCGCCTGCCTGGGCCGACGCCCGGATGCCGGCGGCGTCGGGTCGCAGGGAGGCCCCGTGCTGACGGGCGCCGCGCAGCACCACGGCCAGATAGACCGCGGCCATGCCGCACTGCGCGATCACGGTGCCCCAGGCCGACCCGGCGATACCGAGGCCGGCGCCGTAGACCAGGACGACGTTGAGGATGCCGTTGGCGACGAAGCCGGCGACCGCCACGTAGAGCGGGGTCCGGGTGTTCTGGAGTCCGCGGAGCACTCCGGTCGCCGCGAGCACGATCAGCATGGCCGGGATACCGAACGACGAGATCCGCAGGTAGGTGACGGCGTACGGGGCGGCGGTCTCGGAGGCGCCGAAAAGGTCCACGAGCGCGGGCGCCGTCGGGAGGACGACCGCCATGACGGCGGCGCCGAGCAGCAGGGCCAGCCAGATGCCGTCCATGCCCTGACGGATGGCGGCGGGGAGGTCGCCGGCGCCCACCCGCCGGGCGACGGCCGCCGTGGTGGCGTAGGCGAGGAAGACGAAGACGCTCACCGAGGTCACCAGGAGGGCCGACGCGACGCCGAGGCCGGCGAGCTGTGCCGTGCCGAGATGGCCGACGATGGCGCTGTCCGCCATCACGAACAGGGGCTCGGCGACGAGGGCGCCGAAGGCCGGGACGGCCAGCATGACGATCTCTCGGTCATGCCGGCGGCGGGCGGCGTTGGGGCGCGCGGGGGCCTGTGTCATGTGCACCAATCTAATCATCCACAGGTAAGAGATGCCAGCAGTTTGCGACCCTTACTTTGTGGCTCAGGGTGTGGGGTTGCGTACACCTGTCGAACCGATTGTGATCCCCGTGGGAAAGTTTTTCTTCTACACAGCCGGTGGACGGCAAAGTGCCAGATCAGACGCCCCTTCACAGGGTGTTCACGGGCTTGTTCACAGCGCTGTCCACCGCCTCGTGCACAGGTTTCGCGGAGTTCTCCACAGCTCTGGGCCCGTCATCCACACGGCCTGTGGATAACCAGATTGGCTGACGGTGCCGACAGGCCTACGGTGGTCCGGCACCTGCTCCGTCCACCGGTTCTGGAAACGTCATAAAACCGGCGTGCGACAAGCGGAGTTGGGCCCCTTATTTGTCAGTGTCGTGCCGTAGAACTGAGGGGCACGGCGAGATCCGCTCCGGCGGACGGGAGGAGGTGGCTCGGTGAGCATTTCCGAGCCCTTGGACGACCCGTGGGCCGACAGCGGTCCCAGTGATCGTCTGCCCGCCTCCCGCCGTACGGGCGACCACGGCAGAGGCCGTGACGAGCAGCACGACCGCGGCCCGGACCGGGGCGTGTGGGACGAGGGAGGCTCCGCCTTCGAGCGGGTCCCGCCCCAGGACCTGGAGGCGGAGCAGTCCGTGCTGGGCGGCATGCTGCTGTCCAAGGACGCCATCGCCGACGTGGTCGAGATCCTCAAGGGCCACGACTTCTACAAGCCGGCCCACGAGACGGTCTACACCGCCATCCTCGACGTCTACGCCAAGGGTGAGCCGGCCGACCCGATCACCATCGCCGCCGAACTGACCAAGCGCGGCGAGATCAACAAGGTGGGCGGGGCGTCGTACCTGCACACCCTCGTGCAGACGGTGCCCACGGCGGCCAACGCCGCGTACTACGCGGAAATCGTGCACGAGCGGGCGGTGCTGCGCCGCCTGGTCGAGGCGGGCACCCGCATCACCCAGATGGGATACGCGGCCGACGACGACGTGGACGAGATCGTCAACCGCGCCCAGGCGGAGATCTACGCCGTCACCGAGCAGCGCACCAGCGAGGACTACCTGCCGCTCGGCGACATCATGGAGGGCGCCCTCGACGAGATCGAGGCGATCGGGTCGCGCAGCGGCGAGATGACGGGTGTGCCCACCGGGTTCACCGACTTCGACTCGCTCACCAACGGCCTGCACCCCGGTCAGATGATCGTCATCGCCGCGCGTCCCGCGATGGGCAAGTCGACGCTCGCGCTGGACTTCGCGCGGGCCGCCTCCATCAAGAACAACCTGCCCAGCGTCATCTTCTCGCTCGAGATGGGCCGCAACGAGATCGCGATGCGTCTGCTGTCCGCGGAGGCCCGCGTCGCCCTGCACCACATGCGGTCCGGCACGATGACCGACGAGGACTGGACCCGGCTGGCCCGGCGGATGCCGGACGTCTCGGCCGCCCCGCTCTACATCGACGACTCCCCGAACCTGTCGATGATGGAGATCCGCGCCAAGTGCCGGCGGCTGAAGCAGCGCAACGACCTGAAGCTGGTGGTCATCGACTACCTCCAGCTGATGCAGTCCGGCGGCTCCAAGCGGGCCGAGAGCCGTCAGCAGGAGGTCTCGGACATGTCCCGTAACCTCAAGCTGCTCGCCAAGGAGCTGGAGATCCCGGTCATCGCGCTGTCCCAGCTGAACCGTGGTCCCGAGCAGCGCACGGACAAGAAGCCGATGGTCTCCGACCTGCGTGAATCGGGTTCCATCGAGCAGGATGCCGACATGGTGATCCTGCTGCACCGCGAGGACGCGTACGAGAAGGAGTCTCCCCGCGCGGGCGAGGCCGACCTGATCGTCGCCAAGCACCGTAACGGCCCGACGGCCACGATCACGGTCGCCTTCCAGGGCCACTACTCGCGGTTCGTGGACATGGCGCAGACCTGAGGCGCCGCGACACACCCGGGCGTGTCGGCACGGCTCACCTGCTGAACTGGTGGCATGACGTCACCTCAGGAAGAACTGCTGCCCGGTACCCGGCGGGCGCTGCTGCACCGGGTCGCCGTCGCGCAGCGGGAAGGGCGGGCGCCGTCGCTCGTCGCGGCCGTCGTGCGGGACGGGAGGACCGTGTGGAGCGGGACCCGGACCTCGATGGAGGGCGAGGCCCCGGACGGCGATGTCCAGTACCGGATCGGTTCGATCACCAAGACCTTCACCGCCGTCCTGGTGCTGCGGCTGAGGGACGAAGGGCTGCTCGACCTCGCCGACCCGCTGGAGAGGCACCTGCCCGGCACCGGTGTGGGTGAGGTGACCGTCGTCGACCTGCTCGCCCACCGTGCCGGCCTGGCCGCCGAGACGCCCGGCCCCTGGTGGGAGCGAACCCCCGGTTCCCTGCGTCCCGACCTCGCCGACGTCCTGGGGGAGCGTCCCCTCATCCACCCCGTGGGGCGGCGCTTCCACTACTCGAACCCCGGCTACGCGCTCCTCGGCGCGCTGGTCGAGGAGCTGCGCGGGGCGCCGTGGGCGGACGTCCTACGGCGTGAGGTGCTGGAACCTCTGGGGCTGCACCGCACCACCGTCGAGCCTGTGGCGCCGCACGCGGGCGGCTGGGCCGTGCATCCGTGGGCCGACGTGATGCAGCCCGAGCCGCTGGAGAACCTGGGCGTGATGGCTCCCGCCGGGCAGTTGTGGTCCACCACCGGCGACCTGGCACGCTTCGCGGCCTTCCTGGCCGCGGGGGACGAGCGGGTGCTGAGCGCCGAGTCGGTGCGGGAGATGAGGACGCCGGCGGCGCCGGCCGAGGCGGCGGACGTGGCCGACGGTTACGCCTACGGTCTGGGGATGGAGCTGCGTCATCAGCACGGCAGGGCGCTCGTCGGGCACACCGGCTCGCTCCCGGGGTTCCTGGCCTGCCTGACGATGAGCCTCGCCGACGACGTCGGCGCGGTGGTTCTCGCCAACTGCACCTCCGGGCCGGCGCCCTTCACCGTCGCCGCGGACCTGGTGCGGATCGTCGCGGAGGCGGAACCTCGCATCCCCGCGCCCTGGCGGCCGCTCCGGAAGGCCGATTCCGCCGCGCTCGACCTGGTGGGCCAGTGGTACTGGGGGACGTACGCCTTCGGGTTGCGGCTGTCCGCCGACGGGCTGCTCGCGTTGGAGCCGCTCTCCGGAAAGGGGCGGCGTTCACGCTTCCGTCCGGACGGTGACGACGGCTGGGTGGGGCTCGAGGGCTACTACGCCGGGGAGGTACTGAAGCCCGTACGGCGCCCGGACGGCACGGTCAGCCACCTCGACCTCGGCTCCTTCGTGTTCACCCGGCAGCCGTACGAGGAGGGCGCTGCGGTACCCGGCGGCGTGGACGCCGACGGGTGGCGGGGTCTTTCGTAGACCCCGCGGGCGCCCGGACGTACACGTGCGGCCGTGTTTCACGTGAAACACGGCCGCTTCCTCACAGCGCCAGCTTGAAGCCCACGTGCGATGCCGTGAAGCCGAGCCGCTCGTAGAAGCGGTGGGCGTCGGTGCGGCTGTTGTCCGTTGTCAGCTGGACCAGTTGGCAGGCCTCGCGGCGGGAGGCGTCGATCGCCCACTCGATCAGCCGGGTGCCCAGACCGCCACCGCGTTCGTCCGCGTGGATGCGTACGCCCTCGATGACCGAGCGCGTGGCGCCGCGCCGGGACAGTCCTGGAATGATCGTGAGCTGAAGCGTCCCGACGACCCGCTCCTCCCGGACGGCGACGACAAGGTGCTGGTTCGGGTCGGTACGCAGCCGTTCCATCGCGGTCAGGTAGGGCGCGAGGTCGTCCGGAGACTCCCGCTGCGCGCCCAGGGGGTCGTCCGCCAGCATGGCGACGATCGCCGGTACGTCATCGGTGGTCGCGGGCCGTATCTCAAGATCTTCCATGCCCGCAGCCTAAGCGGGCACCGGCGCCTTCAGCGTCTCCACGGCGCGGACCAGGGGGGCGAGTTCGGGGTTCTTCGCCGCCTCGTCGAGCGCCTCGCGCAGCGCGGTGTCGTTGGTGGGCCGCGCCTCCTCCAGCAGCTCGAGGCCGGCCTCGGTGACGTCGGTGTAGATGCCGCGGCGGTCGGTGGGGCAGAGATACCGCTCCAGCAGGCCGCGGTCCTCGAGTCGCGTGACCAGCCGGGTGGTGGCGCTCTGGCTGAGCACGACTGCGTCGGCGACCTGCTTCATCTGCAGATGGCCGCCCTCACCGGTGTGCTGCCGGCTCAACACGTCGAGCAGGGAGTACTCCCGCACGCTCAGATCGTGCCGGGCCTGCAGTGCGCGCTCGATGTGGGCCTCGATCCTCCCGTGCAGCAGCGAGAGAGCGCACCAACCCTGGGAGAGGGCGGTGAGTGCGGGATCCGTGGCTGTCATGGGGTGGTTCCTCCGTCCAGCAGCGTCTGACTCCAGGGTAGACCACGGCCGCAATATCCAGCGCTTGCAAATATCCCGCGTCTGCAATTATTGTCTAGTCTCGTTAAGCGCTCCCGCAATCTCTGGAAGGTCTGTTCCCCCATGCCTCTCGCGCTTCTGGCCCTCGCGATCGGGGCCTTCGGGATCGGCACCACCGAATTCGTGATCATGGGCTTGCTGCCCGAGGTCGCGGGCGACTTCGGTGTCTCCATCCCCACCGCCGGTTACCTGGTGACCGGTTACGCCCTGGGTGTCATGTTCGGCGCCCCCCTGATGACCGTGCTCGGCACCAAGATCTCCCGGAAGCGCATGCTGATGCTGCTGATGGGCCTCTTCGTCGTCGGGAACCTGCTCTCGGCGCTGGCCCCCAGCTTCGGCCTCATGCTGACCGGACGGGTGGTCGCGTCCCTGGCTCACGGCGCTTTCTTCGGCATCGGCTCCGTCGTCGCCGCCGACCTGGTCGCCCCCGACAAGCGGGCCGGCGCCATCTCCCTGATGTTCACCGGTCTCACCGTCGCCAACGTCGTCGGTGTGCCGCTGGGCACCCTGGTCGGCCAGTCCCTCGGCTGGCGCGTCACCTTCGGCATCGTCGCCGCGCTCGGCGTGGTCGGCCTGCTGGGCGTCGCCAAGCTCGTGCCCGACATGCCCAAGCCCGAGGGCGTACGGCTGCGCCACGAGCTGGCCGCCCTGAAGAACGTGCAGGTCCTCCTCGCCATGGCGATGACCGTGCTCGGCTTCGGCGGCGTCTTCGCGGCGATCACGTACATCGCGCCGATGATGACGCACGTCGCGGGCTTCGCCGACGGCTCCGTCACCTGGCTGCTGGTGCTGTTCGGCCTCGGCATGGTCGGCGGCAACCTGGTCGGCGGCAAGTACGCCGACCGCGCCCTGATGCCGATGCTGTACGTGTCCCTCGGCGCGCTCGCCGCCGTCCTGGCGCTGTTCACCCTGACCGCCCACAACAAGATCGCCGCGGCCGTCACCATCGCCCTCGTCGGCGCACTCGGCTTCGCCACCGTCCCTCCGCTGCAGAAGCGGGTCCTGGACCACGCGCACGGCGCGCCCACCCTGGCCTCGGCGCTCAACATCGGCGCCTTCAACCTGGGCAACGCGCTGTCCGCCTGGCTGGGCGGCCTCGTGATCGCCGCCGGGCTCGGCTACACCGCCCCCAACTGGGTCGGCGCCGTCCTCGCCGCGGCAGCTTTGGCGCTCGCCGTCCTCTCGGCCGGCCTCGAGCGCCGCGAGCGGGCGGCCGGCACACCGGCCTCCGGCACGGTCCCCGCGGAGCGGCCGACCGTCGCCACGCACTGAACAGCGACGCCTCCAGGCGCGGGGCCAGGGCCGTCCCCGCGCCCGCCGGCCCCCCTCCCGTCCGTCACGACGGACACCGCACCCACCGCAAGGAGAACCACCTCATGACCACCACCGCCGTCGCCCCGCTGACCACCGCGGACGCCGAAGCCCTCGTCACCGCCGCGGTCGAGGCCGCCGAGAAGGCCGGCGTCACCGTCAGCGTCACCGTCCTCGACGCGGGCGGACACCTGCTCGCCTTCCGCCGGGACGACCGTGCCGTGCTGATCTCCGGCGAGACCAGCACGCGCAAGGCCTACACCGCGCTGCAGCTGAACGCCCCCACCGCCGACCTGGTGGACGCCGTGCAGCCCGGCGGCCTCTTCCACACCCTCCCCACCGCCCTCGACCGGCCGCTGCTCTTCATCGCCGGCGGCGTGCCCGTACGGCGTGACGGCCGGCTGATCGGCGCCGTCGGTGTCGGCGGCGGCGCCCCGGAGCAGGACCACGGCTTCGCCACGGCCGCCGTGGAGTCCCTCGCCTGACGTCGGACGGGCGCCACGCCCCGGACGTCGCACAGGACAGCCGTACAACGCACATCACGTGCCATACGGCGCACTACGAGGCGACGCCGGTCCCGCACCGCATGCGGGACCGGCGTCGCCGTCTGCCTGCCGTCAGGCGGCCGCCACCGTCACCGGGGCGAACCGCCGGCCCCAGTCCCCGGGGAGTTCCGTGATGCCGTGCGTCATGACGGCGTTGAACGCGACCGGCGCGAGGCCGTGCTCCTTCACCCAGTCGAGCAATGCGCCGTGACGGACGTCGATGTCGGTGCGCAGCGGCCGGTTGGTGTGGGCGGCCAGGGAGGCGATGAGAGCCTGGGCCGTCGCGGTGTCCCGGGCGATCAGCGGGCCCACGACGTGGGTGTGCATGTTGGGCCATGCGGCGGCGTAGCCGATGATCCGTCCGTCCTCCTCGGCCACCCGCAGCTGGTCCGCGAAGGCGGGCAGGCGGGTCACGATGTGGGTCCGGTCCAGGCCGAAGACCTCTTCGTCCAGCCGCAGGATTGCAGGGAGGTCGTCGGCGGTGGCCGTGCGGGTCAGGACGTCCGCCCGGCCGGACGGGACGAAGTGGCCGCGCACCATCTCGGCCTGCCCGGTGACCTTGAAACCGAGCTCCTCGTACAACGGCCGTCCGAGAGGCGTGGCGTGCAGGGTGAGGGGAGTCGTGCCCGCCTCTTCCAGCACATGGCGCATCAGCCGGCGCCCGAGGCCCTGCCGGGAGTGGCGCTCCGCGACGAGCACCATGCCCACGGCGGCCAGGGAGGGCTGCTCCCGGGGTCCGTACTCGGTGACGACGCAGGCAGCCGCCAGACCGCCGTCGGGGGCGTCGATGCCGTGACCGCGTCCGGCCGCGAGCAGGAGTCCCCACTTGTGCTCCTCCCGGGGCCACCCCCGGTCCTCGGACAGGTCGGCGCAGGCGGTGAGATCGCGGAGCGTCAGACGGCGGATGGGCAGGGCGTCGAGAGAAGGTGTCGGCACGCACGTCAGGCTGTCCGACCGGAGCCTTCGGCGTCCACCTGTTTCCGCAGATGCGTACGTGCTTTTGGCCATCCCGTCCGGCCGGGATCAGCCCAGGTCGGAGGCGTGCAGGGCACGTACCCCTTCGATGTTGCCGTCGAGGTAGTGCCGCAGGGACAGCGGGACGAGGTGCACGGAGGCGATGCCGACCCGGGTGAACGGCACCCGCACGATCTCGTACTCGCCGGCGGGTTCCTCGACCTCCGGACCGTGCCGCAGGGACGGGTCCATGGACTCCAGACGGCAGACGAAGAAGTGCTGCACCTTCACGCCGGTGGAGCCCTCGTCCTCGCCGATGTGCTCCACGGTGTCCACGAAGCACGGCACCACATCGGTGATCTTGGCGCCGAGCTCCTCGTACACCTCGCGGTGCAGGGCGTGGACGACGGTCGCGTCCTCCGGCTCGACCCCGCCGCCGGGGGTGACCCAGTACGGGTCCACACCGGGTTTGGTGCGCTTGATCAGGATCAGGTGATCGCCGTCCAGCAGAACGGCTCGGGCGGTGCGCTTGACCACGGGTCGGACGGTCATGGGGGAAATGTGGCCCAGCTGGTTCCACGTGAAACATCGCCGGACGCCCTTGCTCCGGCCGCGTGGACACCGTGCCGCCGGCACCCCTGTCAGCACCAGTCGGCGGCCGCCCGCTCCAGCCATTCATGGGCCCGTGCGATGTGCGGCATCGCCAGCGTGCCGGTGCGGACGGCCAGGAAATAGGTGCGCAGCGGAGGCACCGTGGGCTCGTACAGGGCAAGGACGTCGCCGCGCTCCAGCGCGCCCGCGCAGAGGTAGCGCGGCAGCACGGCGAGGCCCGCCCCCGCCGTGGCACACGCCAGCACCGCGCGCAGGTCCGGGACGATCACCGTGCCCGGACACACCGGACGGGAGTCGAACACGGCGGCCCAGTAGCGGGAGACGAAAGGCAGTGACTCGTGCACCTCCACGACCGGGACCCGCTCGAGGGCGGCCGGGCCGGCCCGGCGGAGCGCCGCCACGCCGATCCGCCTGGTCCAGCCGGGCGCGGCGACCAGGACGTGCTCCTCGTCGCAGAGCGCCGTCGCCGAGAGCAGCGCGCCACGTGGACGGACGGTGCTGATGGCCAGGTCGTGGTGGCCGGCGGCGAGCCCTTCGAGGACCTCGTCCGCCGTGCCGAAGGAGGCGCGGAGCGCGAAGCCGTGGCCGTCCTCGCCGGTCAGCTCCGTCAGCGCGGGCAGCGCCCGCTCGGCGGTGAACTCGGGCGGCCCGGCCAGATGCAAGGTGCGTAAGGAGGAGTCCTCCTCCAGCCGGGACTCGGCTATCTCCACCAGCGCGTCCAGGTGCGGAGCCGTTTTGTGGGCGAGTTCGTCGCCGATCGTCGTCGGCGTCACCCCGCGCGCCTGCCGCAGGAACAGAGGCCGTCCGACCTGCCGCTCCAGGGTCCTGATCTGTGAGGTGACCGCCGGCTGCGAGAGCCCCAGCAGGGCCGCCGCGCGCGTGAAGGAACCGGCCCGGTGCACGGTCACGAAGGTCCGCAGCAAGGCCAGATCCACGGCACGCACCCTCCCTCGTCGGCCCGCCGCGGACCGGACGGGACCAACTATAAATTTGTCGATAGGTCGCTGTCGCTACGGTGATTGGACACTGACAGTCAGTCAACTAGCCTAAGTCGCGCGGTTCTTCGCGCGCAGAACCGAGGACGGTCCGAGCCACGAGGGGGGAGGCTCGGACCGTCCGCAGCGGGTGTCGCAGGTCGGACGTCCGCCGGTCAGCCCGCGGTCACGTCCAGCGCCCGCAGCACGTCCGCGATCAGGTCCTCCGGGTCCTCGGCGCCGACGGAGAAGCGGACGAATCCCTCCGGAACCGCGTCCCCGCCCCAGCGGCCACGCCGCTCCGCCGTGGACCGCACGCCGCCGAAGCTCGTCGCGTCGTCCACGAGCCGCAGGGCCTCGAGGAAGCCGTCCGCCCGTTCGCGGGACGGCAGTGTGAAGGACACCACGCACCCGTAGCGGCGCATCTGCTGCGACGCGATCTTGTGCGACGGGTCGTCCGGCAGCCCCGGGTACCGCAGACCCGTGACCTCCGGCCGCTCCCGCAGCGCCTCCGCGAGCCGCATCGCCGTCGCGTTCTGCCGCTCCACCCGCAGCTGCAGCGTGGCGATCGACCGGTGCGCGAGCCACGCCTCCATCGGCCCCGGAATGGCGCCGGTGATCTTGCGCCAGCGCCGCACCGCGGCCATCGCCTCGGCGTCGCGGCCGGTGACGTACCCGAGGAGCACGTCACCGTGGCCGGTCAGCTGCTTGGTGCCGCTGGCCACCGCGAAGTCCGCGCCGAGCTCCAGCGGGCGCTGGCCGAGCGGCGTCGCCAGGGTGTTGTCGACGGCGACCAGAGCCCCCCGCGCGTGGGCCGCTTCGGCGAGCCTCCGCACGTCGCACACGTCGAGTCCGGGGTTCGAGGGCGTCTCGATCCACAGCAGCTTCGCGCCGTCCAGCACCTCCAGCTGGGCGTCGCCGCCGGTCGGCGCGGTGCGCACCTCGATGCCGTACGCCTCCAGCTGGGCGCGCGCCAGCGGCAGCGCCTGGTAGCCGTCGTCCGGCAGGACGACCGCGTCCCCCGCGCGGAGCTGCGAGAACAGCACCGCGGAGATGGCGGCCATGCCCGAGGCGAACACGAGCGTCTCGACGTCGTCACGCCCCGGGGCCTCCAGCTCGCCGATCGCCCGCTCCAGCAGAGTCCACGTCGGATTCTCGTCCCGGCCGTAGGTGTACGGGCCGGTGGGGTCGCCCGGCAGATGGAAGTGGGCCGCGAACACCGGCCCGGGCAGGGTCGGCTCGTGCTTCACCGGCTCGGGCAGCCCGGCCCGCACCGCACGGGTACCGTCGCCCGGTCCGCCCGTGCCCCTGGTCGCGTCGTTCATGCCGCCCGTCCTTCCACCTGCTCACGTACCGCGGCGAGCAGTCCGTGGCTCGCCGCCTCCACCATCTCAAGACACGCGTCGAAACCCTCGGGTCCCCCGTAGTACGGGTCGGGCACGTCGAGGTCGTCGCCGGCCGCCGGGTCGTACGACCGCAGCAGCCGGACCTTCTCCGCGTCCCGCTCCGTGGGGGCGAGACGACGCAGTGCCCTGAGGTGGCCGGCGTCCAGGGCGACGACCAGGTCGAGCCCGCGGAACCAGGACGGGTCGAACTGCCGGGCCGTGTGCTCGGCGCCGTAGCCGTTCTCCCGCAGCACGGCGACGGTGCGGGGGTCCGCGCCCTCGCCCTCGTGCCAGCCGCCGGTACCGGCGCTGTCGACCTCGACCAGGTCCTCGAGACCGGCCTCCGCCACGCGGGTACGGAAGACGAACTCGGCCATCGGGGAACGGCAGATGTTGCCGGTGCACACGAAGCAGACGCGGTAGGTCATGGTGGTCAGTCCCCGTCGGGCAGGATCATGTTCAGGGCCCAGGAGACCACGGAGATGATCAGACCGCCCAGGACGGCCGTCCAGAAGCCCTCCACGTGGAAGCTCAGGTCGAGCTGGTCGGCGAGCCAGGAGGTGAGCAGCAGCATCAGGGCGTTCACCACCAGGGTGAACAGGCCCAGGGTCAGGATGAGCAGCGGCAGGCTCAGCAGCTTGACCACCGGCTTGACCAGGAAGTTCACCACGCCGAAGATCAGTGCCACCAGCAACAGGGTGCCGATCTCCTTGCCGGTGCTGTCCCCGGTCAGGGTGATCTTGTCGAGGAGCCAGACCGCGACGGCGAGTGCTCCCGCGTTGGCGATCGTCTTGACTAGGAAATTCTTCATGTGTCTGATCGTGGCAGACAGCGTCGTGATCGGGCAGTGAGGGCAGGGGCGGGACCAGTGAAGGCATACCGGCTGGACGAACTCGAAGCGGAACGCGCCGCGAACGACGGGGCGTACCTGCAGTTCCTGCGGGAACGGAACATGTCGGTCGGCCTGTACGCGCTGGACGCCGGCGCCCAGGATCCGCAGCGGCCGCACGGTCAGGACGAGGTGTATTTCGTGGTCAGCGGCCGCGCCTCGATCACCGTCGGCACGGAGACCACCGAGGTCGCGCGCGGCAGCGTCGTGTACGTGCCCGCCGGGGTTCCGCACAAGTTCCACCACATCAGCGAGGACCTGCGGGTCCTGGTGGTGTTCTCTCCGCCGGAGAGCTGAGGCAGGGCCTCGGGGTTCCCTAGGGGACGGGTCAGGGGAGGACAAGGGGTCCGAGGCCCCCGTCCGGCCCCCGGCCGCCCTAGCATCGAGAGCGGACATCATCGACACGACCCGGCAGGCAGCGGGCGGAGAGGTAAGGACGAGGCCATGCGAGAGATCTTCACGGGACTGCCGTGGTGGGTGAAGTGGATCGCGGTGCCGGTCATCGCCCTCGTGGTGTTCGGCGGCCTGATAGCGAGCGTGGCCTACTTCGTCATCAGCCTGCTCTTCAAGGCGCTCGTCTTCGTCGCCCTGGTCGGCGGACTGATCTACGTGGTGCGCAAGTTCACGGCGAGCTCCTCCTCACGCGACTGGTGAGCCGGCGGGAACCGGCGGGGCGGTAACGGGATACGCCGGTTCCCTCGGGTGGGGGAAGTTTCCGCGCAGGGCCTCCTGCGTACGGTGACGGACGGTTAGAGTCCGGAACTCGACGCGGGGCCGGTCCCCGCGAGCGGCGACC
This sequence comes from Streptomyces althioticus, assembly GCA_014649355.1. Taxonomy (GTDB): domain Bacteria; phylum Actinomycetota; class Actinomycetes; order Streptomycetales; family Streptomycetaceae; genus Streptomyces; species Streptomyces althioticus. Next base: position 188,937 of record BMSW01000001.1, on the reverse strand, counting down.
CCACCACCCGTGTTCCCCGCACGGGCTGCCCCCTCGCGTTACGGGAGTGACCCTTGGCCACGACTGGCACCGCCCCCGCCCCACGGACCGCGGTCCCCCCGCAGCCCCGTTCACCGGCGCCGCACACCTCGGCCCCCGGCGCGACCCTCATCGGCTCGGTCCAGCGCGCCATGCGCCTGCTGGAGACCGTCGCCGCGCACGAGCAGGGCGCCCCCGCCAAGCAGCTCGCCCGGGAGACCGGGCTGGCGCTGCCCACCGCCTACCACCTGCTCCGCACCCTGGTGCACGAGGGCTATCTGCGCCGCGACCGCGGCCTGTTCTTCCTCGGGGAGGCCGCCGAGCGGCTGAGCAGCAGCGGAGCACAGCAGAAACGTCGCAGCACGGTGACCGACACCCTCGCCCGCTGGCGGGACGCGGTGGGCGTCCCCGTCTACTACGCGGTCTACCGCGACGGCGAGATCGGTCTGATCGACGTGGCCGACACCCCGGCCAATCCGGCCGTCGAGGAGTGGGCCGACTTCCGGGAGACCGCCCACGCCCACGCCCTCGGCCAGTGTCTGCTCGCGCAGCTGGACGATGCGGCCCGGCGCGACCACCTCGACCGCTACCCGGTGCGCCCGGTCACCCCGTACACGGTGCGCGACGCCGCGAGCCTCCTGCGAAGCCTGGAACGGGCCCGCGAGACCGCCCTGGCGATGGAGCGGCAGGAATACGCGCTGGGAACGGTGTGCGCCGCGATCCCCCTCAGGGTCGGCGCCACAGCGGCCTCCGTGGCCGTCTCGCTGCCCGTGCACCAGGCCGACCGTCTCCTCCCGACGATCCAGCGGTTGCAGGCCGAAATGCGCTGCTTGCTGGGCTCGCTGGCGCTGTCTATCAGTATCTGAAAACTCACTCCTTGTGATCTGCTGTGTACGTTGAGCAAGATTCCCTTGAGTGTCAGGGTCCATGCCCGGCCAGTCCGCGGCGAATGACGGGGTAGGCGATGCGCGAATCCGTACAGGCAGAGGTCATGATGAGCTTTCTCGTGTCGGAGGAGCTTTCCTTCCGCATTCCGGTGGAGCTCCGTTATGACACCTGCGATCCCTACGCGGTGCGGCTGACCTTCCATCTGCCCGGAGACGCCCCGGTGACGTGGGCGTTCGGCAGGGAGTTGCTGGTCGACGGCGTGGGCAGGCCCTGCGGCGAGGGCGATGTGCGGGTCGCGCCGGTCGACCCCGACACCCTGGGCGAGGTGCTGATCCGGCTCCAGGTCGGCAGCGACCAGGCGCTGTTCCGCTCGTCGACCGCCCCGCTCGTGGCCTTCCTCGACCGCACCGACAAGCTGGTGCCGCTGGGGCAGGAAGGGGCGCTCGCCGACTTCGACGCCCACCTCGACGACGCGCTCGACCGCATCCTCGCGGAGCAGAGCGCCGGCTGACGCGTTGAGCCGACCGGGTGGGCCGGTGGCGTAACGCTTCAGCGCGCCCCCGGCCCTTGGCCCGTGGGTGGGTCAGCGTTTGCGGCGGCGGCCGCGCCCGCCGCGCGCCATGGCCGGCCGTGGTTCCGGCGCCTGGCCGACGGCCTTGTCGTGCGCCGCCGTCTGACCGGGCACCGGGGCACGCTCCGCCGGGCGGTCCGCCGACACGACCAGCGCGGCCAGGGCCGTGGTCACCGGCACCGAGGCGACCAGGCCGATCGAACCGATCAGCGTGCGCACGATCTCCTCCGCGACCAGTTCGCTGTTGGCGACCGTCCCCACACCGCTCTGCGCCACGGAGAACAGCAGCAGCAGCGGCAGTGCGGCGCCCGCGTAGGCGAGGACGAGGGTGTTGACCACGGACGCGATGTGGTCGCGGCCGATGCGGATGCCCGCGCGGTACAGCGCGCGGCGGCCCATCGCCGGATTGGCCTCGTGCAGTTCCCACACGGCGGACGTCTGGGTGACCGTCACGTCGTCCAGGACGCCGAGCGAGCCGATGATGACGCCCGCGAGCAGCAGGCCGCTCATGTCGATGCCCGGATAGAGGCCGTGGATCAGGCCGGTGTTGTCGTCGGTGTTGCCGGTGAGGGCCGACCAGCCGATGAACACCGATCCCAGGACGCCGATCAGCAGCAGTGAGACCAGGGTGCCGAGCACCGCCACCGACGTGCGGGCCGACAGCCCGTGACAGAGGTACAGCGCGAGCAGCATGATCAGGCTCGCTCCCACCACCGCCACGACCAGCGGGTTCGAGCCCTCGAGGATCGCCGGCAGGATGAAGAAGTTGAGCACCAGGAAGCTGACCGCCAGCGCGACCAGCGCCATGACGCCCCGCAGCCGGCCCACGGCCACCACGGCGAGCGCGAAGACACCGGCCAGCAGCGCCAGCGGGAAGCGGCGGTTCACATCGGCGACCGAGTACTGGAGGTCCTCCGGCGCCGAGGGCTCGTAGGCGACGACGACCCCCTGGCCCTCGCTCAACTGCCGCGACTGGTCCGGCTGCACGATCTCGGTGAACGTCCGGCCCTTGTCCGTGCCGGTGTCGACCCGGATCGTCGCCTTCTTGCAGGTGCCGTTCGCCCGCTGCTGGGCCGAGGAGCCTTCGGCGGTGGAGGTGTCACCGGTCGGGACGCCGGCCGAGGGGTTCGCGGAGGCGCAGTCCACCGCGACCACCTCGGTGACCGTGGCCTGCTGTGTCTGGCGGTCGAAGCCGACGCCGGTGCGTTCGTGGGCGGGGGCGCCGCCCGGCCACAGCACGGCCAGGCCGACGAGGACCGCCGCCGTGAAGGGGACGAGGACCGCGGCGATGACCTTGCGGAGATGGCGGGACACCGGGGCGGCAGGTCCGTGACTGTGGCTGTGCCCGTGACCGTGGACCGGGGCGTGACCGTGGGTGTGCCCGTGGTCGTGTCCGCTCGTCGTGGGCGGGGAATCACCCGGCGTCCCTGGCGTGGCCAAACGCCGGTGGGAGCCGGTGTGCTCGTGCGGTCCCGTGCGTCCCTGCCCGGGACCGTGCCCCTGCCACTGCCCGGGGCCGTGCCCGGACTGGGCGTCGGCACCGTGCGGTGGCTCGGACGGCGGGTACGGAGGCGGAGAGTTCGAGGTCACCGACCGATCATCGCAAGAAGGAAGGAGGCCCTCTGTTCAGCGCGCCAGAAATGACGCTAGCGTGGAGGCACCTTTTGTACACGCGGGAGCTCGGAGCACCGGGCTGAGAGGGCGCTGACCTCCGTCCCAGCGATGTTCCACGTGAAACATCACCGACAGCGGGTGATGTTTCACACGGGACGTCGGCAGACGGAAACCGCTGCGTCGACCGCCGAACCTGTTACCGGGTAATGCCGGCGTAGGGAGTAGGTCTCATGACCAACAAGGACGCACGCACGCCTGCCTCCACGCAGAACCCGACGGAGACGTCGGAGGCCGCGGAGGCCGGGAAGTCCATCGGCTGGCACAAGGCGTACGTCGAGGGCAGCCGCCCCGACCTGCGGGTGCCGGTCCGTCAGGTGCATCTCACCAACGGGCAGTCGGTCACCCTGTACGACACATCGGGCCCGTACACCGATCCACTCGTCGACACCGACGTCCGCCGGGGACTGGTCCCGCTGCGCGAGAACTGGATCGTCGCCCGCGGCGACACCGAGGAGTACGCGGGCCGTCCCGTCCGTCCCGAGGACGACGGGATCAAGCACACCTCGCCGCGCGGGGGACTGCGCAACCTCGACGCGGTCTTCCCCGGCCGGCCGCGGCTGCCACGCCGGGGCCGCGGAGGGAAGGCCGTCACGCAGCTGGCGTACGCGCGCCGGGGCGAGATCACGCCCGAGATGGAGTTCGTGGCGCTCCGGGAGAACGTCTCCCCCGAGGTGGTCCGCGAGGAGATCGCGGCGGGCCGCGCGGTGCTGCCGGCCAACGTCAACCACCCGGAGATCGAGCCGATGATCATCGGCAAGCGGTTCCTGGTGAAGGTCAATGCCAACATCGGCAACTCGGCGGTCACGTCCTCCATCGAGGAGGAGGTGGAGAAGATGACCTGGGCGACCCGTTGGGGCGCCGACACGGTCATGGACCTCTCCACCGGCCGCAACATCCACACCACCCGGGAGTGGGTGCTGCGCAACTCCCCCGTGCCCATCGGCACCGTGCCGCTCTACCAGGCGCTGGAGAAGGTCGACGGCAAGGCCGAGGAGCTGACCTGGGAGATCTACAAGGACACGGTCATCGAGCAGGCCGAGCAGGGCGTGGACTACATGACGGTCCACGCGGGCGTCCGGCTCGCGTACGTGCCGCTCACCGCCAACCGCAAGACGGGCATCGTCTCGCGCGGCGGGTCGATCATGGCGGCGTGGTGCCTGGCGCACCACAAGGAGTCGTTCCTGTACGAGCACTTCGAGGAGCTGTGCGAGATCCTCGCCGCGTACGACGTGACGTACTCGCTCGGCGACGGTCTGCGGCCAGGGTCCATCGCGGACGCCAACGACGAGGCGCAGTTCGCGGAGCTGCGGACGCTGGGCGAACTGAACCGGATCGCCAAACGGCACGACGTGCAAACCATGATCGAGGGACCGGGACACGTCCCGATGCACAAGATCAAGGAGAACATCGACCTTCAGCAGGAGATCTGCGAGGAGGCGCCGTTCTACACGCTCGGCCCGCTCACGACGGACGTCGCCCCCGCGTACGACCACATCACCTCGGGCATCGGCGCCGCGATGATCGCCTGGTGGGGCACGGCCATGCTGTGCTACGTCACGCCCAAGGAGCACCTGGGGCTGCCCAACCGGGACGACGTGAAGACCGGCGTGATCACCTACAAGATCGCGGCCCATGCGGCCGACCTCGCCAAGGGGCATCCGGGCGCGCAGGAGTGGGACGACGCGCTGTCCGACGCGCGCTTCGAGTTCCGGTGGGAGGACCAGTTCAACCTGGCCCTCGACCCGGACACGGCCCGTGAGTTCCACGACGAGACCCTCCCGGCGGAGCCGGCGAAGACGGCGCACTTCTGCTCCATGTGCGGGCCGAAGTTCTGCTCGATGAAGATCTCCCAGGACATCCGCCGTGAGCACGGCGGCAGCCGCACGGAGATCGAGGAGGGCATGGCCCAGAAGTCCCGCGAGTTCGCGGAGGCGGGCAACCGGGTGTATCTGCCGATCGCGGACTGAACGTCGAGTGTCCTGGACGCACTGTTCCGGCAAGGCCCGTGCGGCTGACCGGAACAGTGCTCCGGCCACCGGTTCCGTGGGGCGGGCCGGACCGGGCCCTGGGCTCGGCTGGTGACCCTCTCCTACGCAGACCGCGTCTCCGCGCCCCGGCACGTCCTCTACGGCGGCCAGTACGTGACGGAGTACGTCTACCGCCGGCCCAGGACACCGGCGGAGACCGCACGGCTGGCCGAAGCCGCCGCCCATGACCCCGTGCTCGGATACGGCTGCGACGGCGACTCGCACCGGACCCCGGCCGCGCGAGGGGTGAGCCCGCGGTCGGCCGAGGTCGCGCCGTGGGTCATCTCGTGCATTCGTGCCGAGGTCGGCAGACTGGGGCCATGGTCGTGTGGGCGATGAGCAAGGGGTCCAACTGTTCCGTCGAGGCGCCCGTCGTGCGGGCCGAGCTCGCCTGGACGGCGGGGCCCGGTGTGCCCGACATCGACGCGTCGGCCCTGCTGCTGACGTCGGTGGGGCGGGTGCGTGACGACGGGGACTTCGTGTTCTACAACCAGCCGCGGCACGCCTCCGGGGCCGTGCGGCACCTCGGCAAGCAGCACGCCGACGGGACCGCCACCGACACCGTCGAGGTGGACCTGCGTTCGGTGGAGCCGGCCGTCGAGCGGATCGTGCTCGGCGCCTCGGCCGACGGCGGGACGTTCGGGCAGGCGCCCGGACTGGTGCTGCGGCTGCTGGACGCCGCCTCGGGCGCCCAGATCGCCCGCTTCGCCATGGCGGCCGGCTCCGAGACCGCCTTCATCGGCGGCGAGCTGTACCGCAGGCAGGGCGCCTGGAAGTTCCGCGCGGTCGGCCAGGGGTACGCCTCCGGCCTCGCCGGACTCGCCACGGACTTCGGCATCACCGTCGACGACCCCGCCCAGGCACCCCTCGTCGCCGCGCCGCTGCCCCCTCCGCCGCCCACCCCGGCACCGCCCCCGTCCGGCGCCACCCGCCTCGGCAAGGGCGAGGAGCAGCTGCCCGTCGACATGCGCAAGCGGCTGTCGCTGCGCAAGGAGCAGGTCGCGGTCAGTCTGCGCAAGCACGGCGCCGCCGACGTCACCGCACGGGTGATCCTCGTGCTGGACGCCTCCGGGTCGATGTCCTTCCTGTACTCCAAGGGCGTCGTCGCCGACGTCGTCGAGCGGATGGCGGCGGTCGCCGCCCAGCTGGACGACGACGGCGAGATGCAGGCCTGGACGTTCGCCACGAACCCCGCCCGGCTGCCGGACCTGCGGCTCGGTGAGCTTCCCGAGTGGCTGCGGCTGCACGTCCGCGTGGGGGAGATCTCCCTGTTCCGGCGCAAGCGCAGGAGGGGCCTCGACCCGAGCCAGGTCGACATGCGCGACGTGGGCATCCAGAACGAGGAGCAGAAGGTCATCGCGGAGGTGCGCGCCTACGTACGGGAGAACCCGACGTCCGCCCCCACGCTCGTGCTGTTCTTCTCCGACGGCGGCGTCTACCGCAACGCCGAGATCGAGAAGCAGTTGCGCGAGGCCGTCGAGGAGCCCGTGTTCTGGCAGTTCGTGGGGCTCGGGCAGGCCGGCTACGGCGTGCTGGAGCGGTTCGACACGCTGCCCGGCCGGCGCGTCGACAACGTCGGCTTCTTCTCCGTCGACGACATCAGCACGGTCCCGGACGCGGAGCTGTACGACCGGCTGCTGTCCGAGTTCCCGCAGTGGATCAAGGCGGCGCGAGGGGCGGGCATCCTCTGACGCCCCGGCCCCCGGGACGTACGCCGGCCGTGCGGCGTGCGTCCCCGTCGCGCTGCCGAGAGCGCTACTCCGGCTGGTGCTCCGGACCTCCGAAGTCCGGGCTCGAGTAGTCCGGGCTGGAGTAGCTGGGGCGGGTGCCCCGGTGCGCCCCGTCGTCGGGGCTGGAGAAGCCCGGCCGGTCGTACCCCAGGTGCGGCATACGGCTGCCCGGCGCGGGCGGCGCCGTGTGCTGCAGCGTCGTGGCCCCCGCGGGGTCGGCGAGCGCATCCCGCAGGAACGGCACGATGCCCCGTTCCAGCAGCGCCTCGCGCCAGGCCTCCCTGGCCTGGGCCACCTCCTCGTCGAGTTCGCGGTACGTCCCGCCGAGCGCCGACGGCTTGTTGCGCAGCGCGGTGAGCAGCAGACCCGCCCCGGCGACGAGGATGGCGACTGCCGTGACCGCGCCGAACACCCAGCCGGTGGTCAGCAGCGTCCCCGCGAACTCGTTGTCGGAATCGAACGCCCGCAGCACGAAGCCGACGAGCAGGAATATCGCGGCGGCGGTTCCGGCGAGGACCGGCGCCAGGACGGCGACGACCGCCGCCACCCCCGCTCCGGCCGCCTCGGCCATCTCGCCCACCGACGCGGCGAACCCCGCCGCGCCGCCGGCGCCCGGCTCACCGGCGCCGGCGTCGCGCACGGCCGGGGTGACCGCGGGCGGCCTGCGGGCCTCCTCGCGGACCTTCACGTAGTGCTGGTACTCGGTCGCCGCGGCCACGCTGATGAGCGCGGTGGCGTTCAGCGCCATCGTGCGCAGTTGCTCCGAGTTGAGCCGCTGTCCCACAGCGGCCAGCTCCGGGTTGTGTGGTGCGGAGCGCAGCGCCTCATCGAGAATCCGCTCGTAGTCCTGGCGGTCCTCGTTCAGCAGGTGCTGCGGAACGCTGTTCATGTGCATCCCCCGATGCTCCGTAGGGCTTGGGGCTCGGCATGCTGACGAGCCGTCGGGCAGAAACGGAGGGGAGCCTGCTACGGATAAGCCGATGGTAGAGCGGTGACGGCGCGCCGTGACAGGGGGTCTGCGGAAATTGCCGTCCCCGGGATGCGGTCCGAGGCCGCCTCAACGCGGCCCGCGCACCCCTCAGTTGGTCAGCGGCAACTGTCGTACCAGCAGTTTTCCTGCCATCGTCACGCCACCGTCCATCGCGATGGCGAGTCCGTCGGCGTACACGTGCGGTTCGGCCACCGCGGGGCCGCGGTCGTCCTCGCCGTCCTCGGAGCCGACCTCGCCCAGCAGATACGGGATCGGGCTGTGGCCGTGAACGACCCGGGTACCGCCGTACGTATCGAGCAGGGAGCGCACCGCGTCGGCGCCGCCCTCGTCCCGGAAGGAGAACCGCTTGGTGAACTTGCGGAACAGGTCCCAGACCTCGTCGGCGTCGTTGCGGGTGAGGGTCTCGCGGACCGTGTCGTTGACCTCTTCGATCGAACGGCCGTAGTCGAGGTAGGCGGTGGTGTCGGAGTGGAGCAGCAGGTGGCCGTCGACCTCCTCGACGGCGTCGAGGCGTGCCATCCACTGCAGGTGGTGGTCCTGGAGGCGGTCCATGTCGGTCTTCTGGCCGCCGTTCAGCAGCCAGGCCGCCTGGAAGGTGGCGGTGCCCGCGCCGGAGTTGACGGGCGTGTCGCCGAACCGCTTCGCGCCGAGCAGCAGCAGCTCGTGGTTGCCCATGAGGGCCTTGCAGTACCCGCCTGCCGCGGCGGCCTCGGCGGACAGCCGCATCACCAGGTCGATGACGCCGATGCCGTCCGGACCGCGGTCGGTGAAGTCGCCGAGGAACCACAGGCGCGCGGTTCCGGCGCACCAGTTGCCCGCGGAGTCGACGAGGCCCTGCTCCTGGAGGGCGGCCAGCAGCTCGTCCAGATAGCCGTGGACGTCGCCGACCACGTACAGCGGCCCCTTGCCGGTGGCGGGCTGGGGGGCGGGCGCGGCTACGGGGTCGACGGTCACCTGGACCGTGTCCCCCCGGTTGATGACGGGGAGGTCCCGCTGGGTCGGCGTGTACCCCTCCGGGTACGCCTCCTCGGACGGCGGGACGACGTCACCGGGGTGCGTGCTGCTGTGGACGTACGGACCGGTCTCGTGGACGTACGCGGGTACCCGGAAGTCGCGCAACGTCGCCGTCCGCTCCACCTCGGGTCCCTGACCGGCCCCCTGAGTCATCGACCCCTCCACCATCGCGCCGCATCTGCACCGCGTCGGACTGCCTGGTCGCAGCGGCCCGCGGTGTCGTGGGCCCATCATAGGAATGCGGATCGCGCCGTGTGATGACCCAGGGGTGGTGAATCAGAACAGGACTCCGGTTCATCGGGGCTTTCGCCCCGTTTGCGGTGGTCTCCGGCCCGTCGAATGGTGTTCGACACCGGCGCGCGGCCGTCCCTCGAACGCTCCACGACCGCCTGACCGGGGCCCGTCCGGTCGGTCCGGCGGGTGGTCCGGATTCCGTTTCCGCGCCCGTTCCGCCGCCCGTGCCGGTCGTCCTGCTTCCGGTTCGTCCCTTCGTCATCCCTCGGCGCGCACTCCGCGCGTCGTCCCTGGGGCGCACGTCCCCGCACCCGCCCCCGTCGGCCGGACCGTCCCGCAGGACGGCCGGTCCGTCTTCCCCGGGAGCCCCGAGCGGGCCGGGTGCCGCCTCGCCTCACCCCTCCGGAAGCGGGGCGTTCCCCCTGGTTCCCCGGCCCTTCGCGCCCCCCGGGTGTTCATGTGCCCTGCGGCGACCTCGGCGGGCTGACCGTCGTGCGGGGCGGCCGGCGCTGCGAGGACGTGCGCACGATCAGCTCGGTCGGTATCACCTGCTCGACGGGCTGGTCCGAATCGACGCCCTCGATGGCGTCGATCAGCAGCTGCACCACCGCCGTACCGATGCGGCGGGGTTTCAGGGAGAGCGTGGTGACGGGCGGCTCGGTGTTGGCGTACACCGTGGACTCGCTGCAGCAGACGAGAAGGAGGTCCTCCGGCACGCGCAGTCCGTAGCGGCGGGCCGCGGCGAGCAGATCCGTGCCGTTGGGGTCGAAGAGGCCGTAGACCGCGTCGGGGCGGTCCGGTCGGGCGAGCAGCCGGTCGGCGGCGACGGCGCCCGCACACGGGTCGTGCGCCGGGTACGCCTCGTACACCGGGTCCTGCCCCACCCGCTCGCACCAGCGCAGGTACGCGGTGGTCGACAGGTGGGTGTACGTGTCGGTGGTGGTGCCGGTCAGCAGGCCGATGCGGCGGGCGCCGGCGTCGGCGAGGTGGTCGAGGATGCCGAGCACGGCGGCCTCGTGGTCGTTGTCGACCCAGGCCGTGACCGGCAGGGAACCGGCCGGGCGGCCGTCGGAGACCACGGGTAAGCCCTGGCGGACCAGCTCGCTGACCACCGGGTCCTGGTCGGAGGGGTCGATCACCACCGTGCCGTCCAGGGCCACGTTGGACCACACGTCGTGACGCGAGGTCGCGGGCAGGATGACGAGGGCGTAGCCGCGGGCGAGCGCGGCGGACGTGGCGGCCCGCGCCATCTCGGCGAAGTACGCGAACTCCGTGAAGGTGAAAGGTTCATCCCCGTACGTCGTCACGGTCAGGCCGATGAGTCCGGACTTCCCGGTGCGGAGCGTTCGGGCGGCGGCCGAGGGGCGGTACCCCAGTCTGTCGGCCACCTCGCGGACGTGGCGCCGGGTGGCGTCCGGGAGCCGGCCCTTGCCGTTGAGGGCGTCGGAGACGGTCGTGATGGAGACTCCGGCGGCGGCGGCCACGTCCCTGATGCCCGCTCGACCCGGCCGGCTGCCTCGGCGTGAGGTTTCCGCGCGGCTCACCTGGTGCTTCCCTGCTGCTGTCATGGCGAGCCGATAGTAGGGCTCATGCGGTGGGGTAGGGCGGACGCATATGCACGCGTTGACAGGCACGTTTCTGCATGATCATTTCACATCAATCGCCTTGGAAACCACGGGTGTTGAACGGTTCAATGACAGTCCCTGACGTGTCCGTGCATGCGTGCCTGGCGAGGGTGCGATGTTGCGAAGAGGTCTCAACTCACCTGCACGGGTGACGCGCGCCACGGCGCGAACCACCGGCGCATAGATATATGTGCGGCGCGCCCCTGACCCGCACGCCCTTCACACCCGTACGGGCGATGTTTCCGGTGTTGTCCCTGTGACGCGGGAGAAGGAAGGCCCCGGTCGTCGCCCCTATACGCAGCGAGGCCGAATCCTCATAAGGTGAGCAGTATTGGATGTCGGCGGCGGTCATGTGCCGCCGGTCTTCGCGAGGAGGACTGCGGTGAGCGAGACGAGCCCCAAGCTGCGCGCCGAGCTGGAGGGGATCCCCACCTACAAGCCGGGCAAGCCCGCGGCGGCCGACGGCCCGGCGGCGTACAAGCTGTCCTCCAACGAGAACCCCTATCCGCCCCTGCCGGGCGTGATGGAGACGGTGACGGCCGCCGCCTCCTCCTTCAACCGCTACCCGGACATGGCCTGCACCGCCCTCACGGCCGAGCTGGCCGAGCGGTTCGGCGTGCCGGCGTCCCACGTGGCGACGGGCACCGGCTCGGTCGGCGTGGCCCAGCAGCTGCTGCAGGCCACCTCCGGCCCCGGCGACGAGGTGATCTACGCCTGGCGTTCCTTCGAGGCGTACCCGATCATCACGCAGATCAGCGGCGCCACCTCCGTGAAGGTACCGCTGACCGAGGGCGATGTGCACGACCTGGACGCGATGGCCGACGCGATCACCGACCGGACGCGACTGATCTTCGTCTGCAACCCCAACAACCCGACCGGCACCGTGGTGCGACGCGCCGAGCTGGAACGGTTCCTCGACCGGGTGCCCCGCGACGTCCTGGTGGTGCTGGACGAGGCCTACCGCGAGTTCATCCGCGACCCCGAGGTGCCGGACGGCGTGGAGATCTACCGCGAGCGGCCCAACGTCTGCGTCCTGCGCACCTTCTCCAAGGCCTACGGTCTCGCCGGGCTGCGCGTCGGTTTCGCCATCGCGCACGAGCCGGTGGCCGCGGCGCTGCGCAAGACGGCGGTGCCGTTCGGTGTGAGCCAGATCGCCCAGGAGGCGGCCGTCGCCTCGCTGCGGGCGGAGGACGAGCTGATCGGCCGGGTCGGCTCCCTGGTCTGCGAGCGCAACCGGGTGGTGGACGGGCTTCGTGCCCAGGGCTGGACGGTCCCCGAGACCCAGGCCAACTTCGTGTGGCTGCGGCTGGGGGAGCGCACCGTGCCGTTCGCGCAGGCGTGCGAGCAGGCAGGTGTGGTCGTCCGTCCGTTCCCCGGCGAGGGTGTCCGGGTCACCATCGGTGAGACGGAGGCGAACGACATCTTCCTGAAGGTCACCGGGGAGTTCGGCGCACAGGGCTGACCTGCGGAGACAGCAGGTTCGACCTGCGCGGACACGGAGCGGCCGGCGGAGCGATCGCCGGCCGCTCCCGTGCGTCCGGGGCCGGCCGCGGGGCCCGCCGGGGCGTGTCCGGCGAAGGGGTTGACGTCACACAGGACCCCCCTTCCGGGTCGGAAAAGCAGTAGGTCATAATTGCTTGTGAATGTGAACGCGTTCACAAGCGCATCCCGTTTCTCCCGACATGGCCGGGGATGGAGCGGGCCCCGCGCGGCTGCACCACGGCGAAGTAAGGAGCGACGACGTGGATCTGGCTCTGGCGCCGGAGACCCTGGCGCGATGGCAGTTCGGTATCACCACCGTCTACCACTTCCTCTTCGTTCCCCTGACGATCTCGCTCGCCGCCCTCGTCGCCGGGCTGCAGACCGCCTGGGTGCGGACGGAGAAGGAGAAGTACCTCAGGGCGACGAAGTTCTGGGGGAAGCTCTTCCTGATCAACATCGCGATGGGCGTCGTCACCGGCATCGTGCAGGAGTTCCAGTTCGGCATGAACTGGTCCGACTACTCGCGCTTCGTCGGTGACGTCTTCGGCGCCCCGCTCGCCTTCGAGGCGCTCATCGCCTTCTTCTTCGAGTCCACCTTCATCGGCCTGTGGATCTTCGGCTGGGACCGGCTGCCGAAGAAGATCCACCTGGCCTGCATCTGGATGGTGTCGATCGGCACGCTGCTGTCGGCGTACTTCATCCTCGCCGCCAACTCCTGGATGCAGCACCCGGTCGGCTACCGGATCAACGGCGAGAAGGGCCGCGCCGAGCTCACCGACTTCTGGCTGGTGCTCACCCAGAACACCACGCTCAACCAGGTCTTCCACAGCTTCTCGGCGGCCTTCCTGACCGGCGGCGCCTTCATGGTCGGCATCGCGGCCTTCCACCTGATGCGCAAGAAGCACATCCCGGTGATGCGCACCTCGCTGCGGCTCGGCCTGGTGACCCTGGCGGTCGGCGGACTGTTCACCGCGATCAGCGGCGACACCCTCGGCAAGGTCATGTACGAGCAGCAGCCGATGAAGATGGCCGCCGCCGAGGCCCTCTGGGACGGTGAGGAGCCGGCGCCCTTCTCCGTCTTCGCCTACGGCGACGTCGACAAGGGGCACAACGAGGTCGCCCTGGAGATCCCCGGCCTGCTGTCGTTCCTCGCCCACAGCGACTTCGAGTCCTACGTGCCCGGGATCAACGACACCAACGAGGCGCTTCAGGAGAAGTTCGGTCCCGGCGACTACAAGCCCATCGTGCCCGTCGCCTACTGGGGCTTCCGCTGGATGATCGGGTTCGGCATGGCTTCCTTCTCGGTGGGCCTGCTGGGGCTGTGGCTCACCCGGAAGAAGTTCCTCCTGCCGGCCGCGTACCGCACCGGCGAGGACGAGGTGCCGCACCTGGTGCTGCTGAAGAAGCCGCTGGGCTCCCGGCTGACCCGGCTCTACTGGCTGGCCGCGGTGTGGACGATGGCCTTCCCGCTGATCGCCAACGCCTGGGGCTGGATCTTCACCGAGATGGGCCGTCAGCCCTGGGTCGTCTACGGCGTGATGCGCACCGAGGACGCGGTCTCCCCCGGCGTGTCCCAGGCCGAGGTCATCACCTCGATGACCGTCTTCACCCTGCTCTACGCCGTGCTGGCCGTCATCGAGGTCCGGCTGCTCGTCAAGTACGTCAAGGCGGGGCCGCCCGAGCTGAGCGACTCCGACCTCAACCCGCCCACGAAGCTCGGCGGCGACGTCCGTGACGCCGACAAGCCGATGGCCTTCTCGTACTAGGCCGAGGGAGCTGCACTGTCATGGAACTGCACGACGTCTGGTTCGTCCTCATCGCCGTCCTGTGGACCGGCTACTTCTTCCTCGAGGGCTTCGACTTCGGGGTCGGTGTCCTCACCCGGCTGCTGGCCCGGAACCGGGCCGAGAAGCGGGTGCTCATCAACACCATCGGGCCGGTGTGGGACGGCAACGAGGTCTGGCTGCTCACGGCCGGCGGCGCCACCTTCGCCGCCTTCCCCGAGTGGTACGCCACCCTCTTCTCCGGCTTCTACCTGCCGCTGCTGGTCATCCTGATCTGCCTGATCGTCCGAGGGGTCGCCTTCGAGTACCGGGCCAAGCGGCCCGAGGAGAACTGGCAGCGCAACTGGGAGACGGCGATCTTCTGGACCTCGCTGCTCCCGGCGTTCCTCTGGGGGGTCGCCTTCGGCAACATCGTGCGCGGGGTCAGGCTCGACGCCGACTTCGAGTACGTGGGCACCGTCTGGGACCTGCTCAACCCGTACGCCCTGCTGGGCGGCCTGGTCACGCTGAGCCTGTTCACCTTCCACGGCACGGTGTTCACGGCCCTCAAGACGGTCGGGGACATCCGGGAGCGGGCGCGGAAGCTGGCTCTGAAGGTGGGTCTGGTCACCGCCGCGCTGGCGCTGGTCTTCCTGCTGTGGACGCAGGCCGAGAGCGGTGACGGGGCCAGCCTGGTCGCGCTCGGTGTGGCGGTCGCCTCGCTGGTCGCCGCCCTGGGGGCCAACCAGGCGGGACGTGAGGGATGGTCGTTCACCCTGTCCGGCGTCACCATCGTGGCCGCGGTGGCCATGCTCTTCCTGACGCTGTTCCCGAACGTCATGCCCTCCACCCTGGACCCGGAGTGGAGCCTGACCGTCACCAACGCCTCCTCCAGCCCCTACACGCTGAAGATCATGACCTGGCTCGCGGTCGTCGCCACCCCGTTGGTGCTGCTCTACCAGGGCTGGACCTACTGGGTCTTCCGCAAGCGGATCGGCACCCAGCACATCGCCGACCTCGTGCACTGAGGGTGTGTTTCACGTGAAACCGATCGACCCCCGCCTCCTCCGGTACGCGCGTGCCACCCGGGGCTTCCTGGCAGCGGTCGTCGGCCTCGGGGCCGTCGGCGCGGGACTGGTCGTCGCCCAGGCCATGCTCATCGCGGAGATCGTGGTCGGTTCCTTCCAGGACGGCCGGTCCGTCGGTGAGCTGCGCACGCCGCTGCTGCTGCTCGTCGCGGTGGCGGCCGGCCGGGGCCTGGTCGGCTGGCTGACCGAGCTGGCCGCGCACCGGGCGAGCGCCGCTGTGAAGTCCGAGCTGCGGGGGAGGCTGCTGGACCGGGCGACGACCCTGGGCCCGGGCTGGCTGGACGGGCAGCGCACCGGGTCGCTGGTCACCCTGGCGACCCGGGGTGTCGATGCCCTCGACGGCTACTTCTCGCGGTATCTCCCCCAACTGGGCCTCGCGGTGGTCGTCCCGGCCGCCGTGCTGGCGCGCATCGTCACGGAGGAGTGGGTGTCGGCGGCGATCATCGTCGGCACCCTGCCCCTCATCCCCGTCTTCATGGTGCTGATCGGCTGGGCCACCCAGAACCGGATGGACCGGCAGTGGCTGCTGCTGTCCCGGCTGTCCGGGCACTTCCTTGACGTCGTGGCCGGGCTGCCGACGCTGAAGGTCTTCGGGCGGGCCAAGGCGCAGGCCGAGTCGATCCGCACCATCACCGCCGAGTACCGGCGCGCGACCATGCGGACGCTGCGGATCGCCTTCATCTCGTCGTTCGCGCTGGAACTGCTCGCCACCCTCTCGGTGGCGCTGGTCGCCGTGACCATCGGCATGCGCCTGGTCCACGGCGAGCTGGACCTGTACACCGGTCTGCTCATCCTGATCCTGGCGCCGGAGGCATATCTGCCGCTGCGCCAGGTGGGGACGCAGTACCACGCGGCTGCGGAAGGTCTCGGCGCGGCCGAGGAGATCTTCACGGTGCTCGAGACGCCCGTGCTCGCGGCGGGGAAGGGCGCGGTGCCTCAGGGCGCCCTCGCCTTCCAGGACGTGACCGTCCGTTACCCGGGCCGGGCCACGGACGCCGTGGCGGACGTGTCGTTCACCGTCGCCCCCGGTGAGACGGTCGCCCTGGTCGGGCCGAGCGGGTCCGGGAAGTCGACGCTGCTCAGCGCGGCGCTGGGCTTCGTCCGTCCCGACGCGGGCCGGGTGAGCGTCGGCGGGGCCGACCTCACCGGGCTCGACCTCGCCGAGTGGCACCGCCACGTCGCCTGGGTGCCGCAGCGGCCCCATCTGTACGCCGGGACGATCGCGGAGAACGTCCGCCTGGCCCGGCCCGACGCGGACGACGCGGCGGTGCGGCGCGCGCTGCGGGACGCGGGCGCGCTGGACTTCGTGGATGCCCTCCCCCACGGCGTCGGCACCGTACTCGGCGAGGACGGTGCGGGGCTGTCGGCCGGGCAGCGGCAGCGGCTCGCGCTGGCTCGCGCGTTCCTCGCGGACCGTCCCGTGCTGCTGCTCGACGAGCCGACGGCCGCCCTCGACGGGGCCACGGAGGCCGAGGTCGTGGAAGCCGTACGACGTCTGGCGGAGGGCCGGACGGTGCTGCTCGTGGTGCACCGCCCGGCACTGCTCGCCGTCGCCGACCGGGTGGTCCGGCTGACGGCGCCCGAGGTTCGCGACGAGGCCGTGGCCGTCGCCGCGGGCCGGGCGGACGCGGACACGGTGCCGGGCACCGCCTCCGAGAAGGACTCCGTGCCTGAACCGGCCGCACTCGCCGAGCCGGCTTCCGGCCGTGTGCTCGCCCGGGTCCGTGCCCTGTCGGGCGCACGGCGGGGGAGGATCACGCTCGCGCTGCTGCTCGGCAGCCTCGCCCTGGGCAGCGCCGTCGGCCTCATGGCCACATCCGGCTGGCTCATCTCCCGCGCCTCGCAGCAGCCGCCGGTGCTGTACCTCATGATGGCCGTCACCGCGACGCGCGCCTTCGGCATCGGCCGGGCCGTGTTCCGCTACGCCGAGCGGCTGGTGTCCCACGACGCGGTGCTGCGCATGCTGGCGGACACCCGGGTCGCGGTGTACCGGCGGCTGGAACGTCTCGCGCCCGCCGGACTGCGCGGCACCCGCCGGGGCGACCTGCTGACCCGGCTGGTGTCCGACGTGGACGCGCTCCAGGACTACTGGCTGCGCTGGCTGCTCCCGGCCGGCGCCGCCCTCGCCGTGTCCGCCCTGTCCGCCGGCTTCACCGCGTGGCTGCTGCCCGAGGCCGGTGCCGTGCTGGCGGCTGGGCTCCTTCTCGCGGGCGCGGTCGTGCCGCTGCTCACCGCCGCCGTGGCGCGGCGCACCGAGCGCCGGCTGGCCCCGGCCCGCGGTGACCTCGCCACCCGGGTGACCGACCTGCTGAGCGGCACCGCCGAGCTGACCGTCGCCGGGGCGCTGCCCGCCCGGTCCGAGGGGACGAGGCGGGCCGACGGCGTGCTGACCCGCATCGCGTCGCGCTCCGCCGCCGTCACCGGTCTCGGGGACGGGCTCACCGCGCTGATCTCCGGGCTGACCGTGGCCGCCGCCGCGTTCGTCGGTGTGCAGGGCGTGGCGTCCGGGCGGCTCGACGGTGTCGCCCTGGCCGTGGTGGTCCTCACCCCGCTGGCCGCGTTCGAGGCGGTTCTCGGTATGCCCCTCGCGGTGCGGTACCGGCAGCGGGTGCGCCGCAGCGCGGAACGCGTGTACGAGGTGCTGGACGCGCGGCCGCCCGTACATGAGCCGGAGACGCCCCGGCAGGCGCCCGTCTCGCCGTTCCCGCTCACTCTCAGGGGGCTCACCGCCCGCCACCCCGGGCAGGAACGGGACGCGCTCGCCGGGCTGGACCTGACGCTGGAGCGGGGCCGCCGCGTCGCGGTGGTCGGTCCCTCCGGCTCCGGGAAGACGACGCTCGCCCAGGTGCTGCTGCGCTTCCTGGACCCGGGCGCGGGGACGTACACGCTCGCCGGCGTGGACGCCCGAGCCCTGGACGGGGACCACGTACGGCGCATGGTGGGGCTGTGCGCACAGGACGCGCACCTGTTCAACAGCTCCGTCCGGGAGAACCTGCTGCTGGCGCGGAAGGACGCGACCGAGGCCGACCTGCACGACGCGCTGCGCAGGGCCCGGCTGCTGGACTGGGCGGACGGGCTGCCGGACGGGCTGGACACGATGGTGGGCGAGCACGGCGCGCGGCTGTCCGGCGGGCAGTGGCAGCGGCTCGCCCTGGCGCGGGCCCTGCTGGCGGACTTCCCCGTGCTGGTGCTGGACGAGCCCGCCGAGCACCTCGACCTGCCGACCGCGGACGCGCTCACGGCCGATCTGCTGGCCGCCACCGAGGGCCGCACCACCGTTCTCGTCACCCACCGGCTGGCCGGCCTGGAGGCCGTGGACGAGGTGATCGTGCTGGACGCGGGACAGGTGGTGCAGCGCGGACCCTTCGAGGAACTGCGCGTCGTCGACGGGCCGTTGCGGGACATGGCGGTGCGGGAGGAGGAGGCGGAAGCACTGGTGGCGGTGTCCTGACCGACGCCCGCGCACGCACGAGGGGGCCGCCCCGACACAGCGTCGGGACGGCCCCCTCCGGCACGTCAGACGAGCCAGCCCACGAGGTGGACGACACCGGCGAGCAGCTCGGTCAGAACGTTCATGGCAGATCCTCCTGTGAAGGTGCATCGCGTGCGTGGGACTACGCACGCTCCACGCGCCGGAACGCGTGGGGGACATGCGCAGGACACCGGTCTGCAGCCCGTTGCTTGCGCCCTACAAGGATCACCGGGTCACGCGGGCCACGGCAGCCACATCGGCATCAGGCACCCGATCCGGGGAGTGCCTGACCTCCAGTTCGATTCTCTGAGCGGCGTTCACCGACCGGACGTTGACGCCTCGTCAGTGACGCCGGGCTCGCGGACGGCCGCCGAAGCATCCGTCCGGGGGCGTGTCGTCCCCCATGTGTACGACCTGAGCGCGCCTCCCGGCCCGGGCCGGGGACAGGATCGCAGGCATGCGTCTCACCCGCCGCCGTCCGTTGGTCGTCGCCGTGCTGTTCTGCGCGCTCGCCGTGCTCGCCGCCCGGCCCGCCGACGGCGACGGATCCCACGCCCCCGGCCACGGCGCCACCTCCGTCAGCACGGAGGTGGCGCGGCTGTACGAGGAGGCGGCGAAGGCCACCGAGCGGTACGAGGCCGGGCGCGAGGAGGCGGAGAAGCAGCGGGAGCTGGCACAGCAGCTCGAGGAGCGGCTCGACGACGAGCGGCAGGAGGCCACCGGGCTCCGTGAGGACCTGGGCCGGATCGCCAGCTCCCAGTACCGGGACGGCGGCGGGCTGCCGCTCACCGCGCACCTGCTTCTCGCCGACGATCCCGAGCAGCTGATGCGCGGTCAGCGTGTCGTCCAGCAAGCCGAGGTGACGCTGGACCAGGCACTGGGCCGCAGCGAACGGGCCGAGGCGCGGCTCGCCCGGGACGAGGCGAAGGCGGCGGCCGCCTGGGAGAAGCTGGAGAGGCGGAACGAGGAACTCGCCGCGTTGCAGCGGGACATCGAGGAGAAGCTCGAGACGGCACGGTGGAAGCTCCAGGGCGAGGCGGACGCCTCGGTGGCGGCGGGCTCCTGCCGTGGCGCCGTGCGGCTCGACCAGCCGCCGGTGGAGTACACCACCCCGTGGGTGGCGCCCGTGGAGACGTACGAGCTGTCCGCCTCCTACGGCAGCGGTGGCGCGCGCTGGGCGAACCGGCACACCGGACAGGACTTCGCCGTGCCGATCGGGACGTCGGTGCGGGCCGTGGGCAGCGGCACCGTGGTGAAGGTGTCCTGCGGCGGCGCGTTCGGCATCGAGATCGTGGTCGCGCACCCGGGCGGTTACTACACCCAGTACGCGCACCTGGCCGCCGTCGCCGTCGACCAGGGGGAGCGGGTGTCCCCCGGGCAGTGGATCGGGCAGTCCGGCACCAGCGGAAACTCCACCGGCCCGCACCTGCACTTCGAGGTGCGGGTGACCCCGGAGATGGGATCGTCGGTGGACCCGGTGCCGTGGCTCACCGGACGCGGAGTGCCCCTCTGAGCGGCGGCCGCCGGAAGCCGCCGATCCGCCCCGGCGAACCGTCCGTGGACCTACATCCGCCCGTTCAGCAGCTGCTCGATCACCACGGCCACGCCGTCGTCGTTGTTCGCGACCGTGCGGCCCGACGCGGCGGCCAGCACGTCCGGGTGGGCGTTGCCCATCGCGTACGAACGGCCCGCCCAGGTCAGCATCTCGACGTCGTTCGGCATGTCGCCGAAGGCGACGACCTCCTCGTGCGAGATGCCGCGTTCGGCGCAGCACAGCGCGAGGGTGCTCGCCTTGGAGACACCGGGCCCGCTGATCTCCAGCAGGGCGCTCGGGCTGGAGCGGGTCACGGTGGCGCGGTCGCCGATGGCGAGCCGGCCCAGGGTGAGGAACGCGTCCGGCTCCATCTCGGGGTGGAACGCCAGGATCTTGAGCACCGGTTCGGCGGTGATGGGCGAGCCGTCGGCCAGCAGCTCCTCGGCGGGCGCCAGGTCGTCCGGGACCTCCATGTGCAGCTTCGGGTACGCGGGCTCCTGGTAGAAGCCGTAGGTCTGCTCCACCGCGTACACCGTGCCCGGGGCGGCGTCGCGCAGCAGGCCCACCGCCTCCAGGGCGTTGTTCCGGGGCAGCTCGCGCACCTTGACGAAGCGGTGTGCGCCCGGGCCGCCGTGCAGGTCGACGACGGCGGCGCCGTTGCCGCAGATGGCGAGGCCGTGGCCGTGCACATGGTCGCTGACCACGTCCATCCAGCGGGCCGGGCGGCCGGTGACGAAGAAGACCTCGATGCCGGCCTCCTCGGCGGCGGCCAGGGCGGCGACGGTCCGTGGGGACACCGACTTGTCGTCGCGGAGCAGGGTGCCGTCGAGGTCGGTGGCGATGAGCCGCGGTGGGGTGGTGGCGGCCGGGGTCTCGGGCTCTCGGATCGCTGAGGTCACCCGCTCATTGTCCCGCATATGCCCGCACGGCCGTGCGGGACTCCGCACATCTGAGTGATTACCGACCTCACCAGCGGCTTCGCGTCCCGCAGCGGAGGGGCGGCGCCCGTTCTCGTTCACCGCAGCTGCGCCGGGGCCTCCATCGCGATCCGTTCGAAGACCTTCTGGTCCGCCGCGAAGTCGGAGTCCGGGATGGGCCAGTGCAGCACGATCTCGTCGAATCCCAGCTCGACGTGGCGGCCGGCGAAGTCGACGAAGGCGTCCAGGGACTCCAGCGGGCGGGCCCGGTCGGGGGTGAACCCGGTCAGCAGGATCTTGTCCAGCTCGGTCACGTCCCGGCCGATCTCGGCGCAGGCGCCGGCGAGCTTCTCGGCCTGAGCGCGAATGGCCTGAACCGACTGCTCGGGTGTGCCGTCCTCGTACAGTTTCGGGTCGCCGGTGGTCACCCATGCCTGTCCGTACCGGGCCGCGAGCCGCAGTCCGCGCGGGCCGGTTGCCGCCACGGCGAAGGGCAGCCGGGGCCGCTGGACGCAGCCGGGGATGTTGCGCGCCTCGTGCGCCTGGTAGAAGTCGCCCTCGTACGACACGGCGTCCTCGGTGAGCAGCCGGTCCAGCAGGGGAACGAACTCGGCGAAGCGGTCGGCGCGCTCGCGCGGGGTCCACGGCTCCTGGCCGAGGGCGGTGGCGTCGAAGCCGGTGCCTCCCGCGCCGATGCCGAGGGTGACGCGGCCGCCCGAGATGTCGTCGAGGGAGATGAGCTCCTTGGCCAGGGTGACCGGGTGCCGGAAGTTCGGAGAGGTGACCAGGGTGCCCAGACGCATCCGCTCGGTCACGCCCGCGGCGGCGGTCAGGGTCGGGACGGCCCCGAACCACGGGCCGTCGCGGAAGCTTCGCCAGGACAGGTGGTCGTAGGTGTAGCCCGCGTGGAAGCCCAGCTCCTCGGCCCGCACCCAGGCGGAACGGCTTCCTTCGTGCCAGCGGCGGTACGGGAGGATCACGGTGCTCAGACGCAGGCTCATGCCACCGAGCCTAAGCGGCGCGTCCGGTTTCACGTGAAACACCCGAGCCGTCGTGGACCCGTGCTGCTCCCCTGTCACCGCACCCGGGCGCTCAGCCAGGGAGTGAGCACGATCATCGGGATGAACTCCTTGTGCGTCCGGTCCCCTGGCAGCGGCACGACGAGGAAGTAGCCCGGCGGGAAGCGCCGCGCCCTCACATACGCCAGCCCGTCGAACAGAGAACGCAGAAAGGCGGGCACGTCGTCGCGGGGGATGTCGGGGCACTCGACGCCCTCGACGTCGATCAGCGCGTCGTCCTCCGGGAACAGACGCACCCGCACCCGGGGCAGGCCGCCGAATTCGACATGAGCCTCGTGCGGCAGGGAGCCGTCGGGGTCCGTGGTCACACCGACCCCGGCCGCGGTGCGGCGCGAGGTCTGGTCGGCGCCGATGTCGTGAGTGACCTCGATCTCGCGTCCGTACCGGTCGGCGAGGGCACGGAGGGCGGTGACGGCGGCCTCGGTGGTGGGCAGGTGCTCCATGCCGTCGATCATGGCCTACCGGCTCTCGCCGAAGCGCAGATACCGGCGGGGAACGGCCTCGGTCAGCCAGACGCCGTTGGCGCTGATGTGGAAGACGTGGCCGTCGCGGTGCATGGCGCCCGCGTCGACCGACAGCACCACCGGCCGTCCCCGGCGGGCACCGACGCGGGTGGCGGTCTCGCGGTCGGCGGAGAGATGCACGGCGTGCCGGTCCATGGGCCGCAGGCCCTCGGCGCGGATCGCGTCCAGGTTCCGGGCGACCGTGCCGTGGTACAGCCAGGCCGGGGGTACGGCGGTCGGCAACTGGAGGTCCACGGGGATGGTGTGGCCCTGGCTCGCGCGGATCCGGGAGCCCTCGACGGCGAAGCGCCGTTTGTCGTTGGCGGCGACGACGTGGTCCAGCTCTTCCCGGGTGATCGGGAAACCGTGGTCCGCCGCCGCGGCGATCAGCGCGTCGATCTCCACCCAGCCGGCCGCGTCCGGGGCCAGCCCGATCCGCTCGGGCTGGTGGCGCAGATGCTTCGAGAGGTACTTCGACACCCGCACGGTGCGTCTTTCGTCCATCTGTTCAGACTGCCGGGAGAGACGCGCATCACGCGATCGATTTACATCCGAAGGTTTGATCCACAGATAAGTGAGGTTATCCACAGCGGAACGAGGGGTTCTGTGGACAACCGGCCCCTCAGACCGGGGGCTTCACGCGCGCGAGCCTCCGCGCCGCCCCCGGCAGCCACCGCGCCAGCGCGTACGCGGCCCGCGCCTCCGGGGTGACCGGCACGACCGCCTCGTCGCGGACCACCGCACGCAGCACCGCGGCGGCGACCTTCTCCGGCGGGTAGTTCCGCATCCGGTAGAGCCGCGCCGCCTTCCGTCGCCTGCGCCGCTCCTCCGCCGCGTCCGTGCCCGCGAACCGCGCGGTGGACGTGATGCCGGTGTTGACGAACCCCGGGCACACCGCCGTCACACCGACCCCGCGCTCCGCCAGCTCGGCCCGCAGGGACTCGCTCAGCATCAGCACAGCCGCCTTCGACGCCCCGTAGGCGGGCAGCGCCCGCGAGGGCTGGAACGCGGCCGCGGACGCCACGTTGACGATGTGGCCACCCTGCCCGCGTTCCGCCATCCGCCGCCCGAAGTGCAGACAGCCGTGGATCACGCCCCACAAATTGACGTCGAGGACCCGCTTCCATTCCTCCGTCGTGGTGTCGAGGAAGGCGCCGCCCAGGCCGACGCCCGCGTTGTTCACCAGCACGTCCACCACCCCGTGCGCGGCGGTGACCCGCTCGGCAAGCTTCTCCACGGCCTGCTCGTCGGCCACGTCCGCCGTCTCCGCCCAGGCGTCCGCCGCACCCCGCGCCCGCGCCTCACCGGCGGTGCGGAGCGCCGCGCCGGTGTCCCGGTCGACCACCACCACGCGCGCGCCCGCCTCGGCGAACGCCAGCGCGGTGGCCCGTCCGATACCGCTCCCCGCGCCCGTCACCAGCACCAGCCGCCCGCCGAACCGGTCGGCGTACCGGCCCCGGGCCCGCCCCTCGGGCCGCCCGTCCTCCACGGACGTCACGAAATCGGCGATCCATGTGGCCAGCTGGTCGGGCCTGCTGCGCGGCACCCAGTGGCCCGACGACAGCGTGCGCCGGGTCAGCCGGGGCGCCCACTCCTCCAGCCCGTCGTGGAGCCGTGGCGAGAGGAACCGGTCCCCCAGCGGCGTGACAAGCTGCACCGGCACGTGCGCGTAGGCGTCGGGACGCGGGTCGCCCAGCCTGGACCGCACGTTGTCCCGGTACAGCCAGGCGCCGTGCGCCGCGT
Organism: Streptomyces althioticus; assembly: GCA_014649355.1. Taxonomy (GTDB): domain Bacteria; phylum Actinomycetota; class Actinomycetes; order Streptomycetales; family Streptomycetaceae; genus Streptomyces; species Streptomyces althioticus. Next base: position 164,584 of record BMSW01000001.1, on the reverse strand, counting down.
CCGACGGCAGGGACGTCGTCGGGTAGCCGTCGCCGGGCACCCGCTCCATGCGCTCCAGCAGCCGCGGCCAGTACCGGCCGAGCGGCCCGCGCCAGGCCAGCTCGGGCAGCACGGGCGTGTGCAGCGCGTACACATACCAGGACCGGAGGCCCTGGCCCAGCAGGTGTCCCGCCCGGCGTGGGGTGGGGCGGGACACCCGGCTCTTGATCCAGTGCCCGAAGTGGTCCAGCGAGGGGCCGGAGACGGACGTGAACGACAGGATCCGTTCCCGCGCGCGCGGCGCCGTGACGAACTCCCACCCCTGCACCGAGCCCCAGTCATGCCCCACCAGGTGCACCGGACGGTGCGGGCTGACCGCATCCGCCACGGCCAGGAAGTCGTCCGTCAGCTTCTCCAGCGTGAACCCGCCGCGCAGCGGACGCGGCGCCGTGGACCCGCCGTGACCCCGGACGTCGTAGGCCACCACGTGGAACCGCTCGGCGAGGCGCGGCGCGACCCGCGACCACACCTCCTTGCTGTCCGGGTAGCCGTGCACCAGGACGACCGCCGGCCGCTCCGGGTCACCGAGCTCGGCCACGCACAGCTCGACCCCGCCCGTCCGCACCCACCGCTGCCGCGCACCCTCGAGTCCCGTCACAGCGGCGAATCTCGCAGCTGTGAGACAAGCCGTCAACAGTGCACCCCGAGCCGTGCACAACTCTCAGGCAGGGCGTCCCCTACGGGCGCGTACGACTCCAGACGGACCCCAAGACGGCCCCGCGGTCTGACGACCGCAGTGGTACGGGTCACTACCTTCAGGGATGTGACTGTGATCGCGACCGAAAGCCTGAGCAAGCGGTACCCCCGGGTGACCGCGCTTGACCGGCTCTCCGTGGACGTCGGCCCCGGTGTGACCGGGCTCGTCGGAGCCAACGGGGCCGGCAAGTCCACGTTGATCAAGATCCTGCTGGGTCTGTCCCCCGCCACGGAGGGCCGTGCCGAAGTGCTCGGACTCGACGTCGCCACCGAGGGCGCCGCCATCCGGGAACGGGTGGGCTACATGCCCGAGCACGACTGCCTCCCACCGGACGTCTCGGCCACCGAGTTCGTCGTCCACATGGCGCGCATGTCCGGCCTGCCGGCCACCGCCGCCCGGGAGCGCACCGCGGACACCCTGCGCCACGTCGGCCTGTACGAGGAGCGCTACCGCCCCATCGGCGGCTACTCCACCGGCATGAAGCAGCGGGTGAAGCTGGCGCAGGCCCTGGTGCACGACCCGCAGCTGGTCTTCCTGGACGAGCCCACCAACGGCCTCGACCCGGTCGGCCGCGACGAGATGCTCGGTCTCATCCGCCGTATCCACACGGACTTCGGCATCTCGGTCCTGGTCACCTCCCACCTGCTGGGCGAGCTGGAGCGCACCTGCGACCACGTCGTCGTCGTGGACGGCGGCAAGCTGCTGCGCTCCTCCTCCACCCGGGACTTCACGCAGACCACCACGACCCTCGCGATCGAGGTCACCGACACCGACGAGCACCCCGACGGCACCGGCGCGGTGCGCGAGGCGCTGCACGCGCGCGGGGTGACCGTCCAGGACGGCAGCGGACTGCCGGGCGCGGGGCACATCCTGCTGCTCACCGCGCAGGGCGAGGACACCTACGACCTGGTCCGCGACGTGATCGCCGACCTGGGACTCGGCCTGGTGCGCATGGAACAGCGGCGGCACCAGATCGCCGAGGTCTTCACGAACGACGACGACGCACAGCGGAAGGAGGCGGTCGGCCATGGCGGCTGAGCAGTCCGTGCAGGCACCAGCCACCCCGTCGGGTGACTCCCGTATCCACAACATCGGCTACCGCTCCTATGACGGCCCCCGCCTGGGCCGCTCGTACGCCAGGATGTCGCTGTACTCGCAGTCCCTGCGCGGCGCCTACGGCCTCGGCCGCTCGGCGAAGTCCAAGGTGCTGCCGATGCTGCTGTTCGTCGTGATGTGCGTGCCGGCCGCCATCATGGTGGCCGTCGCCGTCGCCACCAAGGCGAAGGAACTGCCGCTGGACTACACCCGCTACGCGATCGTCATGCAGGCCGTCATCAGCCTGTACGTCGCCTCGCAGGCGCCCCAGTCGGTCTCCCGCGACCTGCGCTTCAAGACCGTGCCGCTGTACTTCTCGCGGCCCATCGAGACCGGCGACTACGTCCGCGCCAAGTACGCCGCGCTGGCCTCCGCCCTGTTCATCCTCACCGCCGCGCCCCTGCTGGTGCTGTACGTCGGGGCGCTGCTGGCCGAGCTCGACTTCACCGACCAGACCAAGGGATTCGCACAGGGACTGGTGTCCGTGGCCCTGCTCTCACTGCTCTTCGCCGGCATCGGCCTGGTCATCGCCTCGGTGACGCCGCGCCGCGGCTTCGGCATCGCCGCCGTGATCGCCGTCCTGACCATCTCCTACGGCGCCGTCTCCACCCTCCAGGCCATCGCCGACGTCCAGGGCAGCGGCGACGCGGGCATCCTGATCGGCCTGTTCTCGCCGATCACCCTCATCGACGGGGTGCAGTCCGCCTACCTGGGCGCGAGCTCCGCCTTCCCCGGCGGGGTCGGCCCCGACCGGAACGAGGGCATCTTCTTCGTCCTGGTGACCCTGGGCCTGATCGTCGGCTCCCACGCTCTCCTGATGCGCCGCTACAAGAAGGTGGGGCTGTGACAACCCTCAGCATCGACCACGTCTCCCGCTGGTTCGGCAACGTGGTCGCCGTCAACGACGTCACGATGACCATCGGCCCCGGCGTCACCGGCCTCCTCGGCCCCAACGGCGCCGGCAAGTCCACCCTGATCAACATGATGGGCGGCTTCCTCGCCCCCTCCACCGGCACCGTCACCCTCGACGGCGAGCAGGTGTGGCGCAACGAGAAGATCTACCGCCACATCGGCATCGTCCCCGAGCGCGAGGCGATGTACGACTTCCTCACCGGACGCGAGTTCGTCCTCGCCAATGCCGAGCTGCACGGCCTGGGCGCCAAGGCGGCCCAGAAGGCACTCGCCACGGTGGAGATGGAGTACGCGCAGGACCGGAAGATCGCCACCTACTCCAAGGGCATGCGGCAGCGCGTGAAGATGGCGTCCGCGCTGGTCCACGACCCGTCGCTGCTCCTGCTCGACGAGCCGTTCAACGGCATGGACCCGCGCCAGCGCATGCAGCTGATGGACCTGCTGCGGCGCATGGGCGACGAGGGCCGCACCGTGCTGTTCTCCTCGCACATCCTGGAGGAGGTCGAGCAGCTCGCCTGGCACATCGAGGTCGTCGTCGCCGGACGGCACGCGGCCAGCGGCGACTTCCGCCGGATCCGCCGTCTGATGACGGACCGCCCGCACCGCTACCTGGTGCGCTCCAGCGACGACCGCGCCCTCGCGGCCGCGCTGATCGCCGACCCGTCCACCTCCGGCATCGAGGTCGACGTCACCGAGGGCGCCCTGCGCATCCAGGCCGTCGACTTCGGCCGGTTCACCGCGCTGCTGCCGAAGGTCGCGAGGGAGCACGGCATCCGCCTGCTCACGGTCTCGCCGTCCGACGAGTCCCTCGAGTCCGTGTTCTCGTACCTGGTCGCGGCGTAGGAGGCCCTGATGTACGACCCCACAGTCGCCCGGCTCACCTACCGGGCCCTGCTCGGCCGTCGCCGGGCCCTCATCCTGGGCGCGCTGCCCCTGCTGCTGATCGTCATCTCGCTGGCGGTCCGCGCCCTCGCGGGCGCCGACGACCAGACCGCCGCCGACGTCCTCGGCGGGCTCGCGCTCGCCACGATGGTGCCGATCATCGGCGTCATCGCGGGAACCGGCGCGATCGGCCCGGAGATCGACGACGGCTCCGTGGTGTACCTGCTGTCCAAGGCGATCAAGCGGCCTACGATCATCTACACCAAGCTGATCGTCGCCGTCGCCGTCACCATGGTGTTCTCCGCGGTGCCGACGCTGATCGCGGGCTTCATCCTCAACGGCAACGGCCAGCAGGTCGCCGTCGCCTACACGGTGGCCGCCCTGGTCGCCTCCATCGCCTACGCGGCGCTGTTCCTGCTGCTCGGCACGGTCTCGCGGCACGCGGTCGTCTTCGGCCTGGTGTACGCGCTGATCTGGGAGGCGCTGTTCGGCTCCCTGGTGCCCGGCGCGCGCACGCTGAGCGTCCAGCAGTGGTCCCTCGCCGTGGCGGAGAAGGTGGCCGGCGGTGAACTGGTCACCTCGGACGTGGGCCTGACCACGGCGACGGTCGCGCTGGCCGCCGTCACGGTGTTGGCCACCTGGTACGCCGGCCAGAAGCTGCGCACGCTGACGCTCGCCGGCGAGGAGTGAGGGGCACACGCCCCGAGGTGCGCGAGGGCGGTGCCGCCGGTGTGGCGGCACCGCCCTTCGTCATGTCCTGCGGTGATTTATTCGGTGGCGTCGGGCGGGTCCGGCCGGGCACAGTGAGGTGTCCGCATCGCCGGGAACCTCCCGGCGACCGTGAGCCGGGGAGGAGCGGGACAATGCCCATGCACGGCAGTACGTTCCGCTCCCGTCGGGGCGGCCCGAGGCGGACTCCGGAGTAATCCCTACTGCTCCGTCGAGTCCCCCCGAGGACCGCCCGGGGCGGCCGCTTCGAGCGCGCGCACACCGCGCGTGGGCCGCCCACCCGGAGGATTGGCCGAGTGGTAAGGCACCGGCTTGCTAAGCCGTGGTCGGGTGAGAGCCCGCGCACGTTCGATCCGTGCATCCTCCGCCGAACGCGTTTCACGTGAAACCGCCGGGCGTCAGCCCAGCAGGCGCTCCAGTACCACCGCGATGCCGTCGTCCTCGTTGGACGCCGTCACCTCGTCGGCGACCGCCCGCAGTTCGCGGTGGGCGTTGGCCATGGCGACGCCGTGGCCGGACCAGGCGAACATCGGGATGTCGTTGGGCATGTCGCCGAAGGCGATCGTCTCCGCCGCCTTCACGCCGAGGCGTCGGGCGGCGAGCGACAGCCCGGTCGCCTTGGACAGTCCCAGCGGCAGCAGCTCCACGATGCCCTCGCCCGCCATGACGACGGTGACGAAACCGCCCGCGGTGCGCTCGGCCGCCGCGGCAAGCTCGTCCGAGGTCAGCTCGGGGTGCTGGATGTACAGCTTGTTCAGCGGGGCGGCCCACAGGTCGGAGGCGTCCGTGAACGGCGTCGCGGGCAGCTTGCCGACGACGTCGTAGCCCGGACCGACCAGCACCTCGCCGTCGAGGCCGTCCCGGCTCGCCGCCAGGTGCAGCGGGCCGACCTCCGCCTCGATCTTGGCGAGCGCCACCCCGGCGAGCTGCCGGTCCAGCGTCACGGAGGTCAGCAGCCGTCCCGCGCCGGCGTCGTACACCTGGGCGCCCTGGCCGCAGACCGCGAGGCCCTGGTAGCCGAGGTCCTCGAGTATCGGTCGGGTCCAGGGCACAGCGCGGCCGGTGACGACGATGTGCGCGGCACCCGCCGCGGTGGCCGCGGCGAGCGCCTCACGGGTGCGTGCGGACACCGAGTGGTCGTCACGCAGCAGCGTGCCGTCCAGGTCGGTGGCGACCAGCAGGTACGGGAAGGAGGACGACGCGCCGCTCACTTGGCGACCGGTTCCAGGATCTCCCGGCCGCCCAGGTAGGGACGCAGCACCTCGGGCACACGGACCGAGCCGTCGGGCTGCTGGTGGTTCTCCAGGATCGCCACGATGGTGCGCGGGACGGCGCACAGCGTGCCGTTGAGCGTGGCCAGCGGGCGCGCCTTCTTGTCCTCGCGCATCCGGATCTGCAGGCGGCGCGACTGGAACTCGGTGCAGTCCGAGGTCGAGGTCAGCTCGCGGTACTTGCCCTGGGTGGGGATCCACGCCTCGCAGTCGTACTTACGGGCGGCCGAGGAGCCCAGATCGCCCGAGGCGACGTCGATGACGCGGAACGGCAGCTCCAGCGACGTCAGCCACTGCTTCTCCCACTCCAGCAGCCGACGGTGCTCCTCCTGGGAGTCCTCCGGCGCCACGTAGGAGAACATCTCCACCTTGTCGAACTGGTGGACGCGGAAGATGCCCCGGGTGTCCTTGCCGTGCGAGCCGGCCTCGCGGCGGAAGCAGGGCGAGAAGCCCGCGTAGCGCAGCGGCAGCTTGTCGGCCTCCAGGATCTCGTCCATGTGGTAGGCGGCCAGGGCCACCTCGGACGTGCCGACCAGGTACAGGTCGTCCTTGTCCAGGTGGTAGACGTCCTGCGCGGCCTGGCCGAGGAAGCCGGTGCCGGCCATCGACTGGGGGCGCACCAGCGCCGGGGTCAGCATCGGCGTGAAGCCGGCCGCCGTGGCCTGCGCCATCGCGGCGTTCACCAGGGCCAGCTCGAGCAGCGCGCCGACACCGGTGAGGAAGTAGAAGCGGCTGCCGGAGACCTTGGCGCCGCGCTCGACGTCGATCGCGCCGAGGCGCTGGCCGAGCTCCAGGTGGTCCCTGGGCTCGAAGCCCTCGGCGGCGAAGTCGCGGATGGTGCCGTGCGTCTCCAGGGTGACGAAGTCCTCCTCGCCGCCGACGGGCACGTCGGGGTGGACGAGGTTGCTCAGCTTGAGCAGGAGCTCCTGGGTCTCGGCGTCGGCGGCGGCGCGCTCGGCGTCGGCGGCCTTGACGTCGGCCTTGAGCTGATCGGCGCGCTTCAGCAGGTCGGTCTTCTCGTCACCGGCCGCCTTCCCGATGAGCTTGCCGAGCGACTTCTGCTCGGCGCGCAGCTCGTCGAAGCGGACGCCGGACGACCTGCGCCGTTCGTCGGCGGAGAGGAGGGCGTCGACGAGCGCGACGTCCTCTCCACGGGCGCGCTGCGAAGCGCGCACACGGTCGGGGTCCTCACGGAGCAGGCGAAGGTCAATCACGCGGTCAAGGCTACCGGTGTGGGGTGAGGGCTCACGACTCACTATCGCGGTGACGCGATCTGTGTCCCTTTACTGATGAATTATCCGTTGTGTTCCTCAAGGTCAATAAAAGGGGTGCGACCGCTTGAAAGAGTCGGTCCCAGGGCTCAGGGTTGACCGGAAACCCTTGTGCGAAACGGGACTTGGGGCCGCACTGTCCACAGCTGTCCACATCGCGCGAAAAGTTATCCACAGGCTGTGGGGAAGATCTGTGGACGTCGGAATTGATCACTCCGAAACGCCTGGCCGGCGACGGACATTCACGCAGGAACTCGCTCTGCCGCCACTTTCGAGTGGAAAGCCCTCCCTCTAAAGGATCGATCCCTTCAAAAAAGTGGACGAAGGGTGAGACGCGGCGCAATGAACGTGATCATGGCCTGTAGGGCGATTTGTCGACCGAAGACCCCTCGGGTATCGACTTGTCCCCAGATCGAGAAGCAGGCCTGTGGATAACTTCTGTGGATAAAGACAATCGGCAGGTAGGACCGGCGGTGGACCGGTCAGAACCGGCCGTCCTGGCAGCGCGCCACCCAGTCCGCCGCCCCCACGAACTCCTCGTCCGACGTCCCCGGGAACGGCGGCCGCACCTCGCCCGGCTGCACGTCCGCCCTCGGGTACGAGCCGAGATAGCGCACCTGGAGGCAGATCCGCTTCAGCCCCATCAACGCCTCCGCCATCCTGCGGTCCGAGATGTGGCCCTCGGCGTCGACGCAGAAGCAGTAGTTGCCGATGCCGGCACCGGTCGGCCGCGACTGGAGCAGCATCAGGTTGATGCCCCGGGTGGCGAACTCGCCCAGCAGGTCGCGCAGCCCGCCCGGGTGGTCGTCGCGCTGCCACAGCACCACCGAGGTCTTGTCCGCGCCGGTCGGCGCCGCAGGACGCGCGGGCCGGCCCACCAGCACGAACCGGGTCTGGGCGTTCTCCGCGTCGTGGATGCCCGTCTCCAGCGGCTCCAGCCCGTACCGGGCCGCCGCGAACTCACCGGCGAAGGCCGCGTCGTACCGGCCCTCCTGGACCAGCCGCGCGCCGTCCGCGTTCGAGGCGGCCGACTCCCACAGCGCGTCGGGCAGGTGCGTGCGCAGCCAGTTGCGCACCTGCGGCTGGGCCGCCGGGTGCGCGGTCACCGTCTTGATGTCCGACAGCTTCGTGCCCGGGCGGACCAGCAGCGCGAAGGTGATCGACAGCAGCACCTCGCGGTAGATCATCAGCGGGGTGCCCGCGACCAGCTCGTCGAGAGTGGTGGTGATTCCGCCCTCCACCGAGTTCTCGATGGGGACGAAAGCGGCCTCGGCCTCGCCGGCGCGCACCGCGTCGAGCGCGGACTGCACGGACACGTACGGGATCAGCTCACGCGTGGCCGCCTCGGGAAGCGTGCGCAGGGCGACTTCGGTGAAGGTGCCCTCTGGGCCGAGATACGCATAGCTCGCTGGCATGACCTCACCCTAATGGGCCCACGCCGACAGCCCCTCCCGAGAGAGCTCCGGAGGGTGACTCCGGGCGGTTCTCACCCCTCCAGCAGCGCCTGACCCACATACTCGCCCTCCGCCGCCCCGCCCGGGACCGCGAACAGCCCGCTCGTCTCGTGACGGACGAACGGCGTCAGCGCGTCGCCCCGGTCGAGCTTGCGCTGCACCGGCACGAAGCCGCGCAGGGGATCGGCCTGCCAGCAGACGAACAGCAAGCCGGCGTCCGGAGTCCCGTCCGCGTCGATGCCGTCGTGGTAGGAGAACGGCCGGCGCAACATCGCGGCCCCACCGTTCTGGTCGGGCCGGGTGATCCGCGCGTGCGCGTTGATGGGGACGACCAGATTGCCCCGGGCGTCGGTCTTCTCCAGGTCCATGTCGGTCTTCTCGTCACCGCCGGAGAGCGGGGCGCCGTCCGCCTTGCGCCGCCCGATGACGCCCTCCTGCTCCCTGAGCGACAGCCTCTCCCAGTCGTCCAGCAGCATCCGGATCCGGCGGACGACCACGTAGGAGCCGTTCGCCATCCAGGCGGGCTCGCCCTGCTCCGGAACGAAGATCCGCTCGTCGAAGTCGGGTTCCTGGGGCTTCGGATTGCGGGTTCCGTCGACCTGGCCCATCAGATTGCGGGTGGTCATCGGGCGGGCGGTGGCGCCCGGCGAGCGGTTGAAGCCGTTCATCTGCCAGCGCAACCGGGCCGCCGCACCCGCGTCCTTTTGCACCGCGCGCAGGGCATGGAAGGCCACCAGCGCATCGTCGGCGCCGATCTGCACCCACAGGTCTCCGTCGCTGCGGGCCCGGTCGAGGCGGTCGGAGGAGAAGGCGGGCAACGGGTCCAGGGCAGTCGGACGCTGTTGCTCCAGCCCGGTGCGCGCGAAGAAGCTGTGCCCGAATCCGAAGGTCAGGGTCAGCGAGGAGGGTCCGGCGTCACGGGCAATGTCGCTGTCGCCCTCGGCCTCGAACTCCCCGGCCATCAGTCGGCGGGCGGTGTCGGACCAGCGGCGCAGCAGTGCGGCTGCCTCCCTGCGCCCGGCGCCGGGCGCAAGGTCGAAGGCGAGGAGATGGCCGCGCGACTGGAGCGGCTCGGTGATACCCGGCTGATGTTTCACGTGAAACGGCACTTTTGTGGCGCCGACCGAGGTGAGGGGGGTGGCTCCGGAGGGCGCCGCCGCGTACCCGACGGCACCGCCGGCCGCCCCGAGCACCAGTCCGGTGGCGCCGGCCGTGCCGAGCAGGCGTCGCCGCGACATGCCGGCGGCGGTGGGTTCCGTCCGGGTGTCCTCCTCGGGGATGCGAGTCTGCGACAGGGAAGGGTCAGCCATGGTGGTTCAGCCGATCTGAGCGTTCTTGGAGACGGTCACCTGGTCGATGTCGGAGGTCCGCACGGTCACCTCGACCTTCCAGTCGCCCGCCATGGGGATCTGCACTGTGCTCGCCGACCAGTGTCCGGTGGTGATGTGGTCGGGTGTGACGGGCAGCGGCCCGATGTCCTGGGCGGCGAGGGTGAGCGCGATCTTCACCTCGGGCACGTCGACGGGCGTGCCGTCCGGCCCCTCGACGTAGACGTGCAGGGCGTTGTCACCGGCCTGGGCGGGGTCGAGGTCGACCGAGACGACACCCTTGCCGTTGGTGCCGCCCGTGTCGAAAGGCATGGTCAGGCTCACCGCACCGCTGCCCTGCCCGGTCGTCGAGGCCGAGGACGAAAAGGAGGCGGCGGCCGCCTTCGCGTCCTGCTCGGTGCGCCCCGGCTCGGTCTGCGTCAACACGGTGGTCACGGCCAGCAGGACGACGGCGACGCCCGCTTCGGCGAGCACCGAGCGGCGCAGTCCGAAGCGGTTCGGGTCGGCGTCCCGCAACCGCTTCTGCCGGGCGGCCTCCGTCGCGGCACGCTGCCGGGCGAGCTGCGCGGCCCGCACGGAGTCATGGCCGGCCTCGGCCTTCTCCGCATCGGACGCCCTGGGCGCCTCGGCCGCCTCGACCGCCTCGGACACCGCAGACGTGCCGGATGCCTCGGCCGGGGCCGTGCCGGCCGGCTGCTTCTCCTCCTCGGCCTCCTCGGCCCGCTCGGTCTCCTCGCTCCTTGCCGCCTCCTCGGTCGCCACCGACACACGAGCGTCGGCCAGCCGCTGCGTCCAGCGGCGGGACAGGAAGGCGACGGCGACCATCACGGCCACCAGCGCGATCTTGACGAGGAGCAGCTGCCCGTACCGGGTGTCGGTGAAGGCGGACCAGGAGCCGAGCTGCCGCCAGCTCTGGTAGACGCCGGTGACGGCCAGCGCCACCACGCTGCCGAAGGCGAGGCGCGAGAACCGTCGGACGGCGTCCCGCCCGACCGGCGTCTCCACGGGGGCGCGGTGGAGCGCGACGAGGAGGGCGGCCAGTCCGCCCAGCCAGGCGGCGACCGCCAGCAGGTGCACCACGTCGACCGGCATGGCCACGCCCGCCTGCAGACCCTGCGAGGCGTGCTCGGACATGGCCCAGCTCGCGGCCAGCCCGGCCGCGACGACCGTCCCGCCGAGGGCCAGCCCGAAGGTCAGGTCCCGCTTGTCCGGCTCCCCGCCGTCGCCCTCGCCGTCGCCCTCGGCGGCGTGGTCCGGGGCGCCGCCGTCCGCCGTGCGGGCGTACGCCCCGAAGAGCACCGCTATGAACAGCGCCGCCGCCGCGAGCAGCAGCAGCCGCGACACCAGGGCCGCGCCCGTCTTGGTCTGGAGCACGTCGCCGAGCAGCTCCAGGTCGAAGACGTCGCCGATCTTCCCGGAGGTGGTGTAGGAGCCGCGCAGCATCAGCAGGCCCAGGGTCGCCGCGGTGAGCGCGAGCCAGCCGGAGACGACCAGACGCTGGACCGCCCGCACCCGGGCGCCCGGCGCCCAGCAGGCGAGGACGAAGGCGGCGCCGCCCGCCAGGACGACGAAGCCCGCGTAGGAGACGTAACGGCCGAAGCCGTAGAGCCACCCCACCAGGCCGTCGTCGGAGCCCTGCGCGGAGACCGAGACGGTGGTCTCCGAGGGGGCGCCGATGGAGAAGGTGAAGGCCCCGGCGACGGGGTGGCTGTCGGCGGACACCACCTGGTAGGCCACCGTGTAGGTGCCGTCGGGGAGCCCACTCACCAGCGGCACGCTGTACGTGGTCCCGCTGGGGTTGGCCGGGTCGCCCTTGTCCACACGCTCGCCCTTGGGGTCGAGCACCCGCACCGAGTCGTCGCCCACCGCGACCGGCTCCGAGAAGGTCAGCGAGACCTGCGAGGGCGCGGTGTCGACCACCGCCCCCTGCGCGGGGTCGCTGCCGGTCAGCGCGGCGTGCGCGGAGGCGGGAGCGGCCCCGGCGAGGAGCGCGCCGGCGACGGCCAGGATCAGCAGCACCAGGGTCCGTACGCGGGGGGCGATGGTCTGGGTCACGGGGGTGTCTCCCTCAGTGTCCGGTCGTCGGGCGGTAGGTGGCCGGCTTCACCGGCAGCTCGACCGTGACGGGGTCGGAGTGGGCGAAGCGCAGCTCGACGGAGACCTTCTGACCCTGCTTCGGCTTGCGCTTCAGCTGCTCGAACATCAGATGGTTGCCGCCGCTCTCCAGGACGAGGCTGCCGTGGGCCGGGATGTCGAGGGATTCGACCTCCCGCATCGCCCCGTCGACGGTCTCGTGCACGGTGACCTGGCGGGCGACGTCACTGCTGACCGAGGTCAGCCGGTCCGCGGCGTCGCCGTCGTTGGTGATCGTGAGGAAGCCCGCCGCCAGGTCCGACACCGGCTGCGGCATGTACGCGGCGCCTACCGACAGCTGTGCCGAGCCGTCGTCCGAACCGCCGCACGCGGTCAGGGCGAGCGCGCCGGCCAGCGCGAGGGCGGCGGCCGCGCGGTGCCTCACGGGTTCTCCCCCTTGATGATCTTCGGGAGGTCCTGGGTGTAGTCCTCGACGGTGGCGTCCTCGCCGTAGAGGACGTAACCGCCGTCCGTCTTCGGGGAGAAGGCGATGACCTGGGTGCCGTGGTCGGAGACGGTCTTGCCGTTGTCGTCCTTGCGCGGCGGGTCGATGGAGATGCCGAGGGTGCGGGCGCCGGCCTGGATGGTGGCGAAGTCACCGGTCAGACCGACGACCTGGGAGTCGATGCCCTTGAGCCACGTGCCGAGCTCGGCCGGGGTGTCCCGCTCGGGGTCGGTGGTGACGAACACGATCCGCAGCTGGTCCTGCTGCTCCTTCGGGAGCTGCTTCTTGGCCACCGCGAGGTTGTTCATCGTCAGCGGGCAGACGTCGGGGCAGTGCGTGTAGCCGAAGTAGATCAGCGTGGGCCTGCCCGCGGTCTGCTCGCGGAAGTCGTACGGCTTGCCCCGGGTGTCGGTGAGGACGAGGTCGGGCTTCTCGAAGGGCTTGTCGAGGACGGTGGCCGCCTTCTGGCCGCCGTTCTCCTCGGACACCACGGAGACGGGCGAGCCGCTGTCGCCGTCGTCGCCTCCGCAGGCGGTGAGGGTCAGCGGGACGACGGCGAGCAGAGCCGCCGCCGCGAGGGTCTTCTTGCGCATGGGATGGTCCTGAAGGTGGGTGTGCGGCGCGCACCGGGAGGCCGCGGGCCGGGCCCGGTGCGCGCCGTGGAGAGGGAAGGCTCAGGCGGAGCGCCGGCGCCCGGCGAGCACGCCGTACGCGACGCCCGCGGCGCCGACCACGATGCCGACGACGCCCAGCACGCGGGCGGTGGTGTCGGTGCCGCCGGAGTCGCCGGACGCGGCGGTCGTCTCGGCGGAGGCCTGCTCCGCGTCGTCGGACGCCTTGTCGTCGGCGGCGGCGCCGTGTCCGTGGCCGTCCTCGGCGGGCGCGGACAGGGTCAGCACCGGAGCCGGGTTGTCGGGCTCGTCCTGGCCCTCCTGCGGCACCTCGATCCAGCGGACGACCTCCTTGTTGGAGTACGTCTGCAGGGCCTTGAAGACGAGCTGGTCGGTGTCCTCGGGCAGCGTGCCGACGGAGACCGGGAACTTCTGGAAGAAGCCCGGCTCGATCCCCTCGCCCTTGGCGGTCCAGGTGACCTTGGTGACGGCCTCGTCGATCTTCTTGCCGTGCACCTCGAGCGGCTCGGCCAGGCGCGACTTGGTGACCTTGATGTCCCAGCCCTCGACGGGCTGCGGCTGCACCGACGACAGGGGGTGGTCCGACGGGAACGTGACCTCGAGCTTGGTGGTCGCGGCGTTGTCCCGCTCGTTGGGGACCTTGAAGCCGACGACCGCGTAGCCGCCCTTGGCGGCCTCACCCTCGGGCTGCACGCTGACGTGCGCGAAGCAGGGGGAGGAGACGGCGAGGACGGCGGCGCCGGCGACGGCACCGGCGGCGGCGATACGGGAAGCCTTCATGGCAGAAGCACTCCGCTTCGTAGAGGTTTCACGGACGGTGAGGGATACGCGGCGCGGACGGCGGTCGCTCCGCTGGGCGGGACGACGGCCCGGCGCACGCGGCGGGACCGGCGCACAGGCGTGCCGCACGGAGGCGTCCCTCGTCCCGTCCGGAACCCCGGACCGGTGGGTCGCCCCGCGTCAGGCGGCGAGCGCGAGTGCGGAGACGGAGGCCGGGGGACCCCGGCGGATCACCGTGTGGTGCAGGCCCGCGGAGCGCGGGGGAAGCGGAGGGAGCAGCGCGGTGCGCGGGGTGACCGGGCCGGCCTCGGGGGCGCCGGGGAGTCCGGCGCGCAGGGCCCGCACCAGGGCCAGCGCCCCGCGCAGCGACCGCACGAGGGCGCCCTCGGCGACTCCCTGCGCGGACAGCTCGGCCAGACGCAGCAGCGCCAGGTCGCCCCGGCGCAGCAGCCATCCCGCGACCGTCGCGGCGAGGACGTGCCCGAGCAGCATCGGCAGCGACGGCAGCAGCGACCCCACGGGGCCCGCCACGGCGTCGGCCCCGTGGGCCCCCGGCCCGTGCGGCAGGATCCGGGCGTCGGCGAGGAGCCGCTCGGCCTGGGCCGGGCTGATCGTGCCGGGGCCGCACCACAGCCGGGCGGCCTGGGCGACCAGCGAGGCGTCGGACGCGCCCGCGCCGTGCTGCCCGAGTCCGAACAGCGTGTGCAGCGCGGTCTGCCCGCCGGCCAGCAGGGCGGTGATCACCGGCAGCGGGCGGGTGCGCCCGGCGAGCGGCACGGCGACGGCGACCGCCGCGAGGAATCCCGCGCCGAGCGTCCACAGCGGGACGGCGTCGCAGGAGGCGAGCGAGTGGCCTGCCCCGGCCAGCACGACGCAGACCGCGGCGAACACCGCGGCCCGCAGGATCCGGAGTCCTCGTCCGGCGCGCGTCGTGCGCGGATAAGGGGCAGACATGGCGGCCTCATCATCGCACCAGCCCCCGGGGCGCCGTACGCCAGGTCCGCAAGATGAGGTACGACCGTAAGATCACCTGTGCGGTGCGGCGTCCCACATACACCGATCGGCTCCCCCGTACACCCGCCATATGGGCGGTGTCACGTCAACTTCGCGCTTACAGGTCACCACTCAGGGCAATACGTAACGGTATGTCGAGCCGCAGCCAGGAGGCTGGAGCATGAGCATCTGGTGGTCACTCCATCTGCGGCGTGATGCCGCCAGCGTGCCGCTCGCCCGGCGCCTGCTGCTCGGCACCATGGAGACCGCGGGCGTCGATCCCGAGATCTCCTACGACCTGTCCGTCGCCCTCAGCGAGGCCTGCGCGAACGCCGTGGAGCACGGTGGCGGCGCCGCACGCGACCACACCTCGGAGGCGTTCCGGGTGACGGCCTACCTCGACGGCGAGAAGTGCCGCATCGAGGTCGCCGACGCCGGCCCCGGCTTCCCCGCCGCCGGGTCCCGCCCCCGCCCCCAGCCCGTCCCGGCCGAGGCGGAGCACGGCCGTGGCCTGTGCCTCATCGAGCAACTGGCCGACCACGTCCACATCGGCAACAAGCCGGGGCGAGGCGGCGCGGTGGTGAGCTTCGACAAGATCCTCAAGTGGCGCGAGGACGCGCCGCTGACGGCGGTCTGACGCACACGACGAGGGCCCCTCCCCGGCGATCCGGGAGGGGCCCTCGTTCATGCGTGGCAGGGGCGACTCAGCCCTTGAGGCCTGCCATCCACGCCTCCACCTCGTCCGAGCGGCGGGGCAGGGCGGAGGACAGGTTCGTGTTGCCGTCCTCGGTGACCAGGATGTCGTCCTCGATGCGGACGCCGATGCCCCGGTACTCCTCGGGGACCGTCAGGTCGTCGGCCTGGAAGTACAGGCCCGGCTCCACGGTGAGGACCATGCCCGGCTCCAGCGTGCCGTCGACGTAGGTCTCGGTGCGCGCGGCGGCGCAGTCGTGGACGTCCATGCCGAGCATGTGACCGGTGCCGTGCAGCGTCCAGCGGCGCTGCAGGCCCAGCTCCAGCACCCGCTCCACCGGGCCCTCGACCAGGCCCCACTCGACGAGCCGCTCGGCCAGCACGCGCTGCGCGGCGTCGTGGAAGTCGCGGTACTTGGCGCCCGGCTTCACGGCCGCGATGCCCGCCTCCTGGGCGTCGTACACCGCGTCGTAGATCTTCTTCTGCAGCTCGGTGTAACGGCCGTTGACCGGCAGCGTCCGCGTGACGTCGGCGGTGTAGTACGTGTGCGTCTCCACACCGGCGTCGAGCAGCAGCAGGTCGCCGGAGCGGACGGGGCCGTCGTTGCGCACCCAGTGCAGGGTGCAGGCGTGCGGTCCCGCGGCGCAGATGGATCCGTAGCCGACGTCGTTGCCTTCGACGCGGGCGCGCAGGAAGAACGTTCCCTCGATGTAGCGCTCGCTGGTGGCCTCGGCCTTGTCGAGGATCTTCACCACGTCCTCGAAGCCGCGCACGGTGGAGTCGACGGCCTTCTGCAGCTCGCCGATCTCGAAGTCGTCCTTCACCAGCCGCATCTCGGAGAGGAAGACGCGCAGTTCCTCGTCGCGTTCGGCGGTGACCTTGTCGGTCAGCGCCTCCTCGATCCCGGCGTCGTAGCCGCGCACCACACGGACCGGGCCGGTGGCCTCGCGCAGCGCGCCGGCCAGCTCGCGGACGTCGGAGGCGGGGATGCCGTACCGCTTCTCGGCCTCGGTGAGGGAGTGGCGGCGGCCCACCCACAGCTCGCCCTGGCCGTCCAGCCAGAACTCGCCGTTCTCACGGTCGGAGCGGGGCAGGAGGTAGATCGTCTCCTGGTGGCCGTCCGTCGTCGGCTCCATGACGAGGACGCCGTCCTCCGTCTGGTTGCCGGTGAGGTAGGCGTACTCGACGGACGCCCGGAACGGGTACTCCGTGTCGTTCGAGCGGGTCTTCAGGTTGCCCGCCGGGATCACCAGGCGCTCACCGGGGAAGCGGGCGGACAGCGCCGCGCGGCGGGCGGCGGTCTCGGCGGCCTGGGCGATCGGCTCCAGGTCGTGCAACTCGGTGTCGGCCCAGCCGCTCTTCATGTTCTCGGCCAGCTCGTCGGACACGCCCGGGTACAGGCCGTTCTTCCGCTGCTTGACGGGCTCCTCGTCGGCAGTCTCCGGGGTCTCCGGCAGCTCCTCCGCCACGGTCATCCTCCTCGATACGGCACTGGACCACCCCCATCGTACGGTCGGGCGGAAACGGACGAACCGGGGAAGCGCCTGTTACCTGGGAGCACGCGCGGTGAGCGGCGCGCGGGACGGGCGGATCAGTCGAAGCGCGCCGCGAGCAGCACCACGTCCTCCGAGGTGTCCGCGTCCTCGGCGCCCTCCGGCAGCACCGCCCGCAGTACGTGGTCGGCGACGGCGCCCGGGTCGCGGCGCAGCGCCCGCGGCACCCCGGCCGCGGCGGCGTGCAACCGGGCGAAGGCGCGGTCGGTCGGGTCGCCGGTGCGGTGCAGCAGGCCGTCGGTGTAGAGCAGCACCGTGTCGCCCGCCTCCGCCTGCACCTCCACGCTGGGCGCCTCCCAGCACGCGAGCATCCCGAGGGGGGCCGAGACGGAGGTCTCCACGAACTCGGTGCGGCGCTCGCCGAGCAGCAGCGGCGGGCTGTGCCCGGCCCCGGCCAGGGTGATCCGGCGCACCGCGGGCTCGCAGTAGCCGAACAGCGCGGTGGCCGACCGGGCCGGCTCGGTCAGCCGCAGCAACAGCTCCAGGTCGGAGAGGACAGCAACCGGGTCCTCGCCCTCCATCACGGCGTACGCCCGCAGGGACGCCCGCAGCCGGCCCATCGCGGCGACGGCGCTGGGGCCGGACCCGGTGACGGAGCCGACGGCGAGTCCGAGCGCGGCGTCCGGCAGCGGCAGCGCGTCGTACCAGTCCCCGCCTCCGCTCGGGCAGGTGCGATGGCGCGCGGCGAGCTGCACGCCTGCCACCCGCGGCAGGCGGGAGGGCAGCAGCTCCTCGGTCATCGTGGCCATCGACGCGCGCGTGTGCTCCAGTTCGAGGAGCCGGGCGAGGTGCTCCGCGGCGTGCCGGACGTACAGGCCGACGAGGTGGCGCTGCCGCTCGACGGGTTCGGCGGGTTCGTCGTACAGCCAGACGACCGCGCCGAGGCGTCCGGCGGTGTCGGTGGCGAGGGGCAGGGCGTAGCTGGCGGCGTAGCCGAGGCGGGCGGCCACCTCACGGTGCCGGGGGTCGAGGCTCTGCTCGGCGAACAGGTCGGGCTCGGCGACGCCGTCGTCCCCGCCGGGCAGTCCGTCGAGGATCCGGCCGTGCGGCAGGGCGCCGCGCGGCACCGTCTCCAAGTGGCCCAGGTCCGCGCGGCCGAGGCCCAGCCCGACGGTCGTGGAGGGCCCGCGCCCGTCGGCGGGCTCCAGGGCGACGAGCCCGCGCCGGGCGCCCACCAGGGCGGCTCCCGCGCGCAGCAGTTCGTCCAGGGCGGCGTCGAGCGTGCCGGCGCGGACCAGTCGTTCGGTCAGTTCGTGCAGGGTGGTGAGGTCCGAGACCCAGCCGGCGAGGCGGTCCTGGAGCAGCGCGCCCGGGGCGCTGTGGGGGTGTGACGCGGCGGACGGGGTGGTACCCGTGGCGGGCGCGACAGTGTGTGCGGGGGCGGGAACCGTTGAATCGATTCCGGCCACTTTCGGAGGGTGCGGAGCGTTCATGGCGTCCGGCTTTCCGGCCGGTACGTACTGCTCAAAAGCATCGCAAACCCCCATGTCGTTCTGCGTCGCCGGCAG
The DNA here is from genome assembly GCA_014649355.1 of Streptomyces althioticus. Classification (GTDB taxonomy): domain Bacteria; phylum Actinomycetota; class Actinomycetes; order Streptomycetales; family Streptomycetaceae; genus Streptomyces; species Streptomyces althioticus. The sequence continues at coordinate 146,169 of BMSW01000001.1, read as the reverse complement.
TGTCTCCACATGTACACGTACTCGTGAGGAGATGTCCAGCATTGTCCTGCTGGGATTCCTGGTGTCCGTGTGACCGAGAAGAACTCCCGATGGAACTCTTGCCGAAATGCGAAGTTGGCTTGAAACTGCCTCAGGGGGAGGCTTACTGCGGTCGACTGGCCTTGCTCGACGGAGCGTCACAGCGGTCGTGATGGGTACGTACTCGGAGAAGGCCAGGGGTGGTTGGGAACCGCCCGGGAACCTGGCGACGGACCCGGGCGTCTTAACCACCGACGACCGTGCCCCATCCTCCCGTGGCGGAGGCGGAGAGAAACACGCGCGACGGTAAACGCCAGACTTCGCCACCCCACGCCGTACCCGTACTTCTGATAGACGCTGTATGGGTGGAACGGCCGCGGAGGCAGCCCATGCCCGGCCCCTGGGGGTTCCCCCTGCCCGGCGCGGGGGTGTGATGCGCCAACAGGTACGCACAGTGAAGTGATCGACACATGACGTGAATGGTCCACGGTGTTGCCAGGCGTGCAACGGAAAGGAACGAGCGCTCATGCGCGAGATCCTCGGAAGGCGACGCAGGCTCCTGTCCCGGCGTGGTGACGAGGGGCCCGATCTGATCGGTGCGGCCCTGACCTTCGCCGCGGAGTGGCAGTGGCCCGTACTCCCCGGCGTGGCGGCCGACCCGCAGGACGGGTCCCGCTGCGCCTGCCCCGACCCGGAGTGCACGGTGCCGGGCGCCCATCCGTTCGACCCCGGCCTTCTCGCCGCCACCACCGACGCGCGGATGGTGCGCTGGTGGTGGACCAACCGGCCGACGGCACCGATCGTGCTCGCCACCGGCGGCAAGGCCCCGTGCGCGGTGTCCCTGCCCGCCCTGCCGGCCGCCCGCGCGCTCGCCGCGCTGGACCGCCGGGGGATGCGGCTCGGCCCGGTCGTCGCCTCGCCGACCCGCTGGGCGATCCTCGTCAAGCCGTACTCCCTGGAGCAGCTGGGCGAGCTGCTGTACGCCCAGGACTTCGTCCCCGGCTCCCTCCGCTTCCACGGCGAGGGCGGCTACCTGGCCCTGCCCCCGTCGGTCACCGCGCAGGGGGAGATCCGCTGGGAGCGGGCGCCGCTGCCCGGCTCGGCGTCGCCCTGGATGCCCGACGTCGAGGCCGTGGTGGACGTGCTGGTCGACGCCCTCACCCGTACGGGTGTGAGCGCCCCCGAGATGTAGGCGGCGCCGTCGCGCGCCGCGCCCGGCAGCCCGTGCGGGGCCGCTATCTTCCCGGGACATGCCGCGTCATGCCGGGGGACGTGCCCGGGCGTCCCGCAGAGTCCGAGCGACCGCCCTCGCGGGCGTCGCGGCGGCCTGCGCGCTCACGCTGCCGCTGGCGGTCGCCTGCGCGGGCCAGGACGACGGCCGGAACCATCCCTCGGCCGGGCCGGACGATCTGCGTCCGATTTCCGTCCCCGAGAAGAGTGCTGCGGAGATCCCCGCGGAGAAGAGAAACGCGCCCGACGGACGCGTCCCCGGAGGCCACGCTTCCGAGTGGGGCGCAACGGAGATCCGCGTCCCGGAGGACGGGGACGTCCTGGTGCGGGCGCCGACGGCGGACGAGGCGCCGCCGGGCGCGCCTGTGTCGACCGCCCTGCGCTGTGGCCCCGCCCTGTCCTCGCCCGACGGCGTGGAGGCGCAGACGTGCGTGGTGGTGCGGGGAGAGGACGTGTGGGCGCGGACGTACTACCGCAACACCACCGGCGCGCCCCTGGACGCGACCCTGTCCCTGCTCGGTCCGGACGGGCACAGCGTGCGGAGCCGGTGCGTGGCGGGGGCGGGGGACGACCCGTCCCTGTGCGAGACGCCGCGCGTACGTCTGGAGGGCGAGCCGCTGCGGTACACGGCGGTCGCGGAGTTCGCCGCCCACGCGGGCGGTGGACGGGAGGGGCGGCTGCTGTTGCGGGCCGGGAGCAACTCGCCGTCGGGGAGAGAGCGGTGAGACGCGTCCCTGTACCCACGCCCGGGGAGGCCGTGTGCCGGCCCGGGATGCGGAGCGGCCGGCGCCGGGAGCCCGTGCGGAGGCCCGGACGGAGGGCGTGTGGCGGGCACACAAAGACCCGGTTGCTGGCGACGGGGGATGCACCAGCAACCGGGCTACTGGAACGGTAACAAGAGATCGGCGGTAAGCAAATTCGATCTCGGCGTTTCCAGTCACCGACTGGCTTGTGAGTACGGGGAGTTACGCGAGCGTAAGGAGATGTGTCCCGGGCGGTTCGGCCCGCCCGGGACACCCGCGGGAAGCCGGGTGCGCGGCGCCTCAGCTCAGCGTGACCTGGCGGTTCGTCAGACCGCCGCGCGCCCGGCGCTCGTCCGCGGTGAGCGGGGCGTCGGTCGCCAGTGCGGCGGCGAGCCGCTCGGCGAACTCGGCGGCCGGCTTCTCCACGTCGTCCGCGCGGACCTCGCTCGGCAGGTCCCAGACCGGCACGGTGAGCCCGTGGGCGCGGAAGGAGCCGACCAGACGGGTGCCCTCGCCGAGTGAGGAGCGGCCCGCCGCGTGCAGCCGCGCGAGCGCGTCCAGGAGCTGCTCCTCCGCGTGCGGCATGACCCACCGCAGGTGGTTCTTCTCAGGCGTCTCGCACCAGTACGCGGAGTCCACGCCCGTCAGCTTCACGGTCGGGATCGCCGCCGCGTTCGCCCGCTCCAGGGAGGCGGCGACGTCCGGCGAGGCGTTCTCCGGGTCCGGGACCCAGAACTCGAACCCGTCGTGCACGACCGGCTCGAAAGCGCCCTCCGGGTCGAGCAGGTCCTGCAGCCGGGAGCCGTCGGCGGGCGCACGGCGGGCCTGCACCGGGGTGCCCGGCTCGGCGGTCAGCGCGCGCTGCAGCGTGTCGGCGAGATCGCGGCTGAGGTCGCCGGAAGGCGTGTCGTTCTGCAGGCCGAGCAGCACCGAGCCGTCGTCGCGGCGGAGCGCCGGCCAGGCCATCGGAAGCACCGTGGCCAGGGTGACGGACGGGACGCCCTCGGGCAGGCCGCCCTTCAGGGTCAGCTCGACGGTCGCGGCGGGCACCAGCTCGCGCAGCGCCACCCAGTCGCACTCGCCCGGAAGGCCTTCGAACGGGCGGTGCACCAGCTCGGTCACCGCCTGCGCGGCTGCGCGGCCGTGGCACGCCTTGTAGCGGCGGCCGCTGCCGCAGGGGCAGGGTTCGCGCGCGCCGACGACCGGGATCTGCCCGTCCGTGAGCTGCGGGCGCTTGGCCTTCGTCTGAGGTCGCTTCTTGGCCATCGTGGGTGTCTCCCGGTTACGGCTCGTCTCGTACGGCGCGAGCCTAGCCGTTCGCGCCACGGCCGACGGGAACCTGTGGACGACGGGGTGGCCTGTGGACAACCCGGAGCGCCCCGTGGCGGCCCTCTCGGGAGAGCTGGACGGTGCAGGGTGTCGGGCAGCCCTACGAGGTGCGGGCTGCTGCCGGGGGAGCCTCACGAGGTGTGGGCTGCGGGCGGAGCCTCACGAGGTGCGGGCTGCCGGGGAGCCTGCCCCGGCACCGTGGGCGGTCAGTCCAGGTCGTCGAAGACGTCCGCGAAGTCCAGCCCGGTGAGGCGTGCGACCGGCGGGGCCGTCACCCGTGCCGCGAAGTCCTCGCGGCGGTGGCAGCTCCCGGCGTCCGGGTCGTGCACGTCCTCGTGGACGACGACCCACACCGTGACCTCCCCGGGCACCTCGTCGCGCACGCCCCAGTCGTCGGAGAGCGCGGAGATGATGTTGAGCCCGCGGCCGCCGTGCGCGGTGACCGACGGGGTGGCAGGCGCTGGGCGGGTCGGACCGCCCCCGTCGGTGACCTCGACGACGAGCCGACCGCGCGGGTCCACCCGCCAGGCCGCACGCACGTCGCCGTCGCCCGCCAGGCTGTCGCCCAGGGGCCGGCCGTGTTTGCACGCGTTGCTCAACAGCTCGGAAAGGATCAGTACGGCATCGTCGACGACCGATTCCGGGACGCCTCCGTCACGCAGCTGCGTGCGCATCCGGCGCCTCGCCTTCCCCACGCCCGCAGGGCCATGGGGCACGGCCATGCTCGACGACGTGGGCACCTCCTGTGCCACCACCAACGCCACCCCCGAGACCTCCTTCGCCCCACGCCACGGTGTGGATGCCCCATCGGCCTGAACCGGAAACCGGCCGATCCGCGCGCGGTGACGCACTTGGAACGATCGAATACGCACCGAACGCGCCGGAGCACTCCCCGTAGTCACATGGCTGGATTTCGTCGATGTGGCCGAGATATGAGGATGTGGGCGACCGGTCCCGTGGGTCAAGAGGTGGGCGACAACCACTGGGACACACGGGACGGATGCGACGCTCTGGGAGGGTTCCGGGGTCCGCTTCCGGCCTGTCATCCGCCGGGTTCGCGGGCCACCGACCGAGCCGGGCCGCACCGCGTCCATCCGTACCGAAGAGGCGTCTTCGCAGCTCAGCGCCCGAGCCGGTCGAGCACCGCACGCGGCCGGTTGGTGATGATGGCGTCCACGCCGAGACCCACGCACAGGTCGACGTCCGCCGGCTCGTTGACCGTCCAGACGTGCACCTGGCGCCCGGTCCGCTTGAGGCGCTCGATGTAGGCGGGGTGGCTGCGCACGATGCGGATCGAGGGACCCGCGATGTCCACGCCCTCGGGCAGCCGCCCGTCGCGCAGCCGCGGTGTGACGAACTGCATGAGGTAGACCGTCGGCATCGTCGGGGACGCGGCGCGCACGCGGTGCAGGGAGCGCGCGGAGAAGCTCATGACGCGCACCGGCGAGTCCTCGCGGGAGACGGGCGCGTCCAGCCCGAACCGCTTGAGCAGGACCAGCAGCCGTTCCTCGACCTGCCCCGCCCAGCGCGTGGGGTGCTTGGTCTCGATCGCCAGTTCCACCCGGCGTCCGGCGTCGGCGACGAGCTCCAGCAACCGCTCCAGGGTGAGTACGGAGGTGGCCTCGCGGTCCTCGGGGCGGTGCTCCCAGTCGGGCTCCTCGACGCGGGGCCCGCCGGCCGCGTCCCGGGTCTTCCACGAGCCGAAGTCGAGCGCGGCGAGATCGGAGAGCTCGAGCGCCGACACGGCGCCGCGCCCGTTCGACGTACGGTTGACGCGACGGTCGTGTACACACACCAGGTGTCCGTCGGCGGTGAGGCGTACGTCGCACTCGAGTGCGTCCGCGCCGTCCTCGATCGCCTTGCGGTACGCGGCCAGGGTGTGCTCGGGGGCGTCCTCGGACGCCCCGCGGTGTGCGACGACTCGGGTCAGGTGCTGACGTGCGTGGGTCACCGCGTCATGGTGCCACCGCGCGTCGGCCGGTGGGCGGGCGGTGTGGCGTGATCGGTACGGCAGTCCGGTCGGAGCCATCGAGTGGCGCACCTTACGTGAGTAATGCCCTATATAAAGAATGACCCCGGACCCACAGGAACGGCTTACGGTGCCCTGACGGCGTGTGGGAAAAGCTGACGTCATACAAAGAGACGTGCACAGCTCCATCCGCGTCGCGCCGGGCGTCAGGCGCGCGTGACATGCGGGCCCGAGTGCGACCGAGACCGAACAGCCGTGGATCGAGGAGACAAGCTGTGAGCACCGAGAACGAGGGCACCGCGGTACCCCCGGCCCCGTCGGCTCCGCCGCCCCCGGCGGATGCTCCCGCTGCTTCCGCACCCCAGGGCGCGCACCCGGGGTCGGCTCCGGCGGCCGGCGACCCCTACGGCCCCCCGGCCTCCCAGGCCCACCACGACCGGGGCGAGTCCACCTCCGCCCCCGACCCGTCCTGGCCGCCGCCCCCGCCGCCGTCCACCCCGGCGTACGGCGCCGGCGGCGCGGGACACGGCGCCGCGGGCCAGGGCGGTGGCGGCTGGGGCGCCGGCTGGGGTGCCGCGCACCAGCAGCCCGCGCCGAAGAACGGCCGCGGGCGCGGCGGGCTCGTCGCCGCGGTCCTGGTGGCCGCGCTGGTCGCGGGTGGCCTGGGCGGCGGCCTCGGCTACACGCTCGCCCGGGAGAACGACAGCGGCGGCTCGACGACCGTGTCGGCGGGCACCACCGGCGGCAACGTCAAGCGCGACCCGGGCACGGTCGCCGCGGTCGTGGCGGCGGCGCTGCCCAGCACGGTCACCATCGAGGCGGCGAGCAGCAGCGGCGAGGGCGGCACGGGCACCGGCTTCGTCTTCGACAAGCAGGGCCACATCGTCACCAACAACCACGTGGTGGCGGAAGCCGTCGACGGCGGCAACCTCTCCGCGACGTTCCCCGACGGCAAGAAGTACGAGGCGGAGGTCGTCGGCAACGCGCAGGGGTACGACGTCGCCGTCATCAAGCTGAAGAACGCGCCGTCGGACCTCAAGCCGCTGACCCTGGGCAACTCCGACGACGTGGCGGTCGGCGACTCGACCATCGCGATCGGCGCGCCCTTCGGCCTGTCCGACACGGTGACGACCGGCATCATCAGCGCGAAGAACCGCCCGGTCGCCTCCAGCGACGGCAGCGGGAGCAAGGCCTCCTACATGAGCGCGCTGCAGACCGACGCGTCGATCAACCCGGGCAACTCCGGCGGTCCGCTGCTGGACGCGCAGGGCAACGTGATCGGCATCAACTCCGCGATCCAGTCGACCAGCAACGGCGGCTTCGGCACGGGCCAGGCCGGCTCCATCGGCCTCGGCTTCGCCATCCCGATCAACCAGGCCAAGTACGTCGCCCAGGAGCTGATCGAGAACGGCAAGCCGGTGTACGCCAAGATCGGCGCGTCCGTCTCCCTGGAGGACACCACCAACGGCGCGAAGATCACCGAGCAGGGCGTGGGCGGCACTGAGCCCGTCGACCCGGGCGGCCCCGCGGACAAGGCGGGCCTGAAGCCGGGTGACGTCATCACCAAGCTCGACGACCGGGTCATCGACTCCGGCCCGACGCTGATCGGCGAGATCTGGACGCACAAGCCCGGCGACGAGGTGACGATCACCTACGAACGCGGCGGCAAGGAGCGGACCACGGAACTCACCTTGGGCTCCCGCGTGGGCGACAGCTGACCCCACCCGCCACCCCCGCACCCGTTACCCTTGTCCCCGCGCCGCCGATCACCGGCCGGCGCGGGGAGGCGTGCCCGAGCGGCCGAAGGGAACGGTCTTGAAAACCGTCGTGGCAGCGATGTCACCGTGGGTTCAAATCCCACCGCCTCCGCGCAGGTCGTAGACGTTGCAGGTCAGAAGGGGTGCCACTCTCCGGAGCGGCACCCCTTCTGCGTTCACCCTGTCTCACCCCGGCTCGCCCGTATCCCGGGTTTGACCAGTGCGTATGGGCCATCTGTGGGCCAGGATCAGAGGGTGTCGCCGTCTTGCAGGGCGCGAGAGATCAGATCGTTGGAGTGCTGCTGACCGCCCTTGAGGATCTTCGCGTAGAAGCGGTACAGCACTGCGATGCTGTGGCCGGCGCGAGCGGCGACCTCCGCCGGGTCCACCCCCGATTTGATCCAGAGCGAGACTCCCGCATGCCGGAGGGAGTAAGGCACGGCGGCGAGGTCCGACTTCACCTCACGGGGCGAAAGCACCGCCTTGCGCGCTCTCTCCCATAGGTCGCAGTACTCCGTGGACGGGATACGCCCGCCCCGCGAGGCCCGAAAGAGCCGACCATCATCGGCAGTGCCGTAGCGCTCGATGTGCTGACGCAGGAGGTGCACGAGTACGGGCGGAATGGGTACGGTCCGCGTCGCACCCTGCTTACGACGCTTCAGCCCCCGCTTCTCGTACGACGTGCCCTCATCCGTCCAGCCGCCGCCAACTTCCGGGCGGCTCTCCCCGAGCAGGAGTTCGCCCCACTCCTGAACGGTGTCGGGAGAGTTGGGCGGCAGGGTGCAGTCAGATTCCGTGAGCGCGACGATCTCGCCAGGTCGCATGGCGGCGTAGTAGAGGCATCCGAAGAACGCGTGGAGGTGCTGACCACGCGGCCCGGAGTCGCGGACTGCCCCGAGCAGCGACCTCGCCAAGCGGGGGTCCGGCACGTACCGGAAGTCGATTTCGTCGTCGCTCTCGGGCGGAGTCCAGTCCACTCGCGGGAGAGGGTTGGAGGAGAGTAGCCCCTTCTCCTCAACCGTGTAGCGGAGGACGTTGCTCAGGACCATGCGCTTACGGCGGGCGGTGTTCTCGGCAGCCTTAGCCCCGTCCAGGCGGAGCGAGAGGGCTTCAAGGGCGGGGCGGAGGAGGGCCGGGTCCTCCAAGTCCTTGACCTTGATGGAGCGGGCTGCGACCCATTCCAGTGCCGTGCGGATCTCCACCGGGGGTTCCTGAGCTAGATGGCGGGGCACCCAAGCGCCCTCCGGTCCACGGACTGCTCGGAATGCCCACTGATAGAGCGCGTCACGTAGCACCGAAGGGCGAGGCGCCCCCCGCTTGCTGGTGACGAGCACGGGCGTCACGACCGCGAGAGATTCCGCGATGCTTGCCCGGTGCTTGGCGGCGGCACGTGGCCACTTCATGAGGACGTACTCCGTCACGTGCTCGTACCAGGAGGGAGAGGTGAGAGCCATCAACTCACGTGTGGGAAGTCCCGTTTCCTCGTCGAATTGCTGCTGGTCCCGCAGTGCCGCCATCAACTCGGCACGGCGCCCATCCGCCTGTGGCTTCAACTTGAAACTGCGGGAGTGAGGACGCTCGCCCACCCTCCAGCGCAGCTCCCACGGCTTGGGGCGGCCGGCGCGCTTGCGAATGGACCAGATATCGACGTCGTACGTGAGCATGTCTCTCCAGATGTGACGAGGGGCCCGCGCTCAGCGCGGGCCCCGTTGAAGCGATGTGATCTATGCGGCGTGCTGCTCGCAGCGCTCCCACCAGGCGTCCAGGTCGGCGCGACTGACACGGAGTTGGCCGTTGGGGAGCTTGCGGAGGCGGGGGGCTTGGCCGCGGGCGCGCATGCGGTAGAAGGCGGCGCGGCTCATGTCGATCTCTTCTAGGACTTCGGCGAGTTTGAGCATCTGGGGGCGTGCCACGGGCGTCTCCTTTGGGGCTCTGGTCATGGCGGAGCGCGTACCTGTCCGAGGTTCGGATTTCTGCGTCACAGCGTCACCTGCGTCATTTAGGCTCCTGACCTGCGGGAATCTGTGACGGAGCGCGGTTGAGGTGCGTCACCTGCGTCACGGGGGCGTGACGCAGGTGACGCAGAATGACGCAGACGGATCGGCTCTGCGTCACGCTCTTTCCGGCTGGTCAGGGGCCGTTTTCCGTCTCGTGTGACGCAGGTGACGCAGCGTTCCCCTACTTAGGAAAAAAAGAGGGGTGGTGTCTGTTGTCGTGTGCGGCTTAGAACGTGAAGAAGGAGCCGCTGCGCGGCGCGTCCTTCGGGCGGTGCTGCGCACCGAACAGCAAGAGGAGCACCCACCGCCGCGTCGCCCCGGGTGCTCTTCTTGCTGTTGTGCGGTGACCTCGCGTTCAGAACGCGGCCCCTTGTTGCGGCCCGGGTGCCGGCGCGGGTTCGGTCAGCTCGATGTAGCGGGCTTCGCGGGTGCGTCCCCAGTCGACGAGCAGGCCGCGGGCGGCGAGGGTGGGTTGAAGGCGCTTGAGCCGGTCGGAGAGGACCTTGCCGGTGGTCGGCCACCCCTTGGGCAGCGGGCGGCAGTCCTCGCCGCTGTAGAGCCGGGTGAGATGGTGCAGCCACTCGGCGGACGTCATCCGCTCCTGTGCCCCGGGTTGCATGCCGGCCGCGTACTGCAGCACGGTCTGCGCGAGCAGGTCGCCCTCGATGACGTCGTCGTTGAGGTCGTCCAGCCCGGCCCGGTAGGCCGCCAGCGCTCCGAGGCCCATCGCTTCGTCGATCTGGGCGCACAGGTGGGCGAAGTCCGCCATGCGCAGGTCGGTGGGCGTCTCCGCGGTGGCGGCGCGGACCTTGACGGTCAGGTCCAGCAGGGAGCCGAGCATGACGGGCAGGGCTTCGGCGTACTCCGCCCACAGTTCCGCTTCGGTGCGCCGCACCTTCGGGCGTTCCAGGCGCAGCGGCAGGAGGCGTTCGGCGAGGTCGGGGCGGATGACGCCGACGTCGATGCCGGTCAGGAGCAGGGGGCGGCGGTAGCGGGCGCGGAAGACGTCTCCGTCGGTGAACAGGGCCCGCTTGACGCTCTCGGCCCCGGTGACGATGCAGCACATCGCGTCGGACAGGTCCGGGGTCATGTGGGAGAGGTTGTCCAGCGCCGTGACCCATCCCGCCGCGACGGCGGCGATCAGGTTGTCCTCGTCCTTCGGGGCCCTGCGGAGGTCCCCCGTCATGCCCTCGATGATCCGAATGAGCATCCGTCCGCCCGTGGACTTCCCCGCGCCTTGGGGGCCGGTGAGGAAGGGGGCGGGGACGGGCACGGAGGGTTCTAGGCAGCCGATGAGCCAGGCCATGGCCAGGCACTCGGTTTCGGCGTTGGCGAAGTTGCAGAGCCTGAAGAGCAGGTCGATGCCCTTGCCGTTGGTGTCCTTGGCGGGCAGGGGCAGTTCGCCGGTGAGCTGGGTGCGCCGCCAGCACACCTCTGCCGGGTCGGGGGTGCGGATGTCCCAGCCGGTGGGGTGGATGCGGACGGACTGGCCGTCGTTGCGGCCAAGGTCCAGCCAGGTGGCCCCGTCCAAGCCGGGTGCGACGCGGATGTGGACGGGCTGGACCTGCTCGGTGAGGGCGAGTGCTTCGATCAAGTCGAGTGCCTCCTTCATCGCGGTGCCGTTGAACGTGCCGAGCCCGTCCTTGAATAGGCCGACCATGAGTTCTTGGCGGTGGCTTCCGGTGGTGCCCTGGGAACGGATCGGGCGGGCCACGGGGTGGCCCTTGCGCTGTGCGTAGACGGTGCCGTCGGCGGTGCGGAAGTAGCGGAAGCGCTCTTGGGCGTAGTCCGCGATGACCTTCCGGGCCGGGTTCTTGTCGTCGTCTTCCATGCTCACAGCCCCAATCGCGTGCGGGCGTTGGTCCACGCTTCAGTGCAGTGCCGGGAGGTCTCGCCCTTGGCCTGCGCGGCGGTGAACAGGCGCGCGACGTGGTCCTCGGTGAGGCAGCCGCACCGGCCGTGCGTAGACAGCACGGCCAGGAACGTCCGGTACACGGCCGCGTGCACGCCGCTGGACGTCTCGGTGATGCGCTGTACGGCCATGGCGACCCCGCGTTCGAGGTAGGCGGGCGTGCGGTGGCGGCACTCCCCGCCCCCGACCAGCGCGGGAACCCTCACGGGTACGGGGGCCGCGGGCTTGGCTGCGGTGAGCGCGCGCACAAAATCCGGCAGCGCGGCCATGGTGCCAGTACCAAACCCGAGCCAGCGGGCGTAGGCCATCGTGGACTTGATGTCCACGCCGGGCCTCACGCCGTTGGCCGACGGCATCGTCCCGCGGTAGAGCCAGTGCTCACCGCGGGTCGTGGGCACGGTCCGGGTGGCGGGCAGGGTCTTGCGGGCCCACGCGATGGCGTCGGCGTTGTCGCAGTCCACGACCGTCAGGTCGGCGCCGCCGGGGTGGTAGGCGACCGCCTCGGCTCGCAGCCAGGCGCGGCGCCAGGGCCCGGAGGTGATGACGTCCGGATCGGTGGTCGCGGCCGCCCACGCGTGGCACGGGCCGGGGCAGACGCAGGGCCCCGGGGTCTTCATGTTGGGTCGACCGCCGCAGGCGTTGTTGGCGCAGCGGCGGCAGTTGGCGAACGGGACCTTGCCCGCCCGTAGGGGCAGCGGCGGAATGCCTGAGGCGGCCAGGTCGAGCGCCGTGCGTAGGTGCTCTCGCCGAATGTCGGAGGGTTGGGTCATGCTGGATGTCTCCAGTTCCTTGAAGGGTGACTGGCGAGCAAGGGCGACCCCGGTTCTTTGGCGAGACGCGGGGGTCGCCCTTGGCGCAGCTACTGGTCGGGGCAGTCGCAGTTCTCGGGGTCCTGCTGGCAGTACGGGCATCGGGGGCAGTCGCACCCGCAGGCGTGCAGGACGCCGACGCAGTAGCACTGGCACATGCCCTCCCCGCACGGCTCTTCCTCCGGCTCGTCATCCACCCGGCAACCGAGGGGAGCCAGGGCGGAGTGCACGGCGTCCAGGGCTTGCGACAGGTGCATGGCGCGGCTGATGGCGAGGCGGGTGGTCTGCACGGCGCGTGATGCGGCCTGAGCGGGATCGGTGCCGTCATCGACGGTGAGCCGGTCGGCCTGATGCGCGTCGGTCACGGGCTGGATTGCCTGGGTGATGGCTTGCGGAAGCATGCGGGACAGGTGGGCGAGTGTCCCGATGAGGGTGTAGGCGTCACCGGGGTACTGCCACCCCTCGCCCGGCGTACGCGTGGTGTGGTTGATGCCGCGGATCGCCTCGGCGGCCTGGTCGGCCAGGGTGGCGGCGTTCGTTGTCTGGGTGGTCACGGCAGGCTCCTGTCAGTTGTGCAGATGGGTGTGGGAGCGGGCGAACGCGCCCAGGGTGTGGGTGGTGACGTGGGTGTTCTTGGTGACCGGCCCGGTGTAGACCGCCTTGGAGACGGAGCGCCTGGCGCGGGAGAACGCGGCGCCGATGGACAGGGCCGCGAACGCGATGCCGGAGAGGAGGACGCCCATGCAGACGACGCCGGTCACGGACATGGAGGCGAATCCCTTCAGCACGAGCCAGATCCCGCATCCGACCCCGGTGGTGCCGGCGCCGATCCCGATGGAGGCGACCGCCGTTCCGGCAGCCCAGGCGGGCACGATCCGGCGGTCGTCCTGCCAGACCGGCGGCGCGTCCCCGACGGTCGGGGGCTCGGTGTCGTCGTGGTAGGACGTCGGGATGGGCGCCGGGGGCGGGGCGGGCCGGTAGACGTCGTCGATGATGCGGCGGGCTTCGGCGTTGGCCGCGTCATCGCTCATGCGCGGCCACCAGTCGGTGGCGGCGTTCTCGGTCTCGCTCACGGCAGGTGTCTCCCTTCCGGTAGATCAGGCGATGGTGGATGCGGCGTTGATGAGAGCCTGTATGGCGGCGCGGATGGCGGTGGAGGCTCCGGTATCGGCGGTGAAGAACCCGAAGAGGAACACCGCGAGCGCGGCGCCCGGGCCGACGTAGCGGGAGCGGATGAGGACGAACGTCAGGAGCCCGAAGAGGGCGACGGCGGACAGGGTCACGATCATGAGCGGCCCCCTTGGGCAACGGCCGGCGGGCGGCACCTGAAACCCGGGTGCTGCCCGCCGATGGCTTGTCGTCTGACTTGTCGTGCGGCTTGTCGCTTGTCTTGTCGCCTTGCTTGTCTTGTCGCTTGTCGCCTTGCAGGTCACAAGCCGTTTCCGACCCCCACGACACCCCGAGAAGGGGTGTGCGTGCGGGACGGGTGACAAGCGACAAGCACTACTCGCCCGAGGGCGACTCAGGGATGTGATCGCGGTGGACGTAGCGGGCTTTGGTGCCTTCCCCGACCCGCACCGCGGTGCCCTCGTCGGCCCACGTCTTGAGCCAGCCCACGACCGTCTGCCGCGTCGTGCCGTACTCGTCCGCCAGCGCACGAGCGATCGCGGATGCGCCCGTCCCTTCCCGGCCCGCGGCGAGGAGTGCGGCGAGCGCGGCCCGCTGCGCGGGACTGTCCTGCTCCTTGCGCAGTGCGGACAGGTTCAGCCCCACCGCGGGCGGTGGGGTGTCGGGGTCGGGTGCGGTGGCGAACTGAGCGTCGATCTCCTCGCGGAACCGGCGCAACAGGTCGTCGTCCCCGCGCGGCGTCCCCGTGCGGTGGGCGGACAGGTTCAGCCCAGCCCCGGCACCGGGCGCCGACTGCTCGGTGCCGGTCGCTTCCGGGATGAGGTCGCGCATCCAGGCCGTGCGCTCCGCGTCCCACCGCCGTGCGTAGTCGGCGCCCGCGGCATTCGCGGACACCGCGTCCAGACGCGGGTGCCGGTCGCTGGTGGCGACGGTGATGTCCCGGATCTGGGAGGGCTTGATCCGCCACGCCTTGAACAGCGCGCCCGGCGACTCGGGGGTGCCCATGAAGCCGGCACCCTTGAACGGCGCCTGATCCACGCGCAGCCCGCGCCGACCGGGGAACATCTTGGAGAGATCCATGCCCTCGGTCTCGCCACCGGTCAAAGCAACGCGCACCTTGGCCTCACGGCGGATGAGCAGGTTCCCCAGCACGCTGCCCGTCGCACCGAGCGCGGTGATGATCGTGCGACCACCCATGGAGCGGTGCATGCGGATGAACTCATAGATCCGCTTGGCGAGTTCCTTCATCCGCCGGTCGGTGCTGACCAGGATCTCCGCGCCCTCGTCGATGACCAGCATGATCTGCGGAATCTTCGCGCTCACCGGCAGAAGGTCCGTGTCGTGCTTGGCCATCAGCTCCTGGTACGCGCGCTTGCGGTGCAGACCGACCGCGATCGCCGCGTCCAGCAGCTTCAGCGCCTCCTCGTAGGTCCCGGCGAGCCAGTCCACACCGGGCCGCACCGGATTCCCGTCCGCCTGCTTCAGTTCGCCACTCAGGGCGGGGCGCACCCAGGGCAGGCCGGCCGACCCGGCGTTCAGGTCGATCACCCACGTCAGGACGTCCTCGGCGCGGGCGAGTCCGGCCAGGATCGTGTGCAGCATGTTCGTCTTGCCCGACCCGGTCGGCCCGACGACCAGAGCGCACTGTTCACGCAGGTAGGCGAGCACGTCGTCACCGTTGGTGCGGAAGCCCCAGGGGATTCCGGTCAGGATCGACAGCGGCGTGTAGTCCTCGGGGTAGGTGCGCGCCTCTGCGAGGACGTTGCGGGTGGTGACGTCCACGATCGCCCGGCCCTGGTGTACGCCGGGGCCGACCGCGGCGGTGCAGCCGTGCGGCAGCTTCGCGTCCGCCGACAGGGCCGCGGCGTACTGGGCGATGCGGTCGTAGGTGGTGCCGCCCTGCGGTTCGAGGTCGAGGGAGTAGCCGTTGCCGGTCTCCCACATCTCCACGGCCAGCACGCGCACGGTGATGTTGCAGATCCGGCGGATCCGCTCCACCCACTCCGCGGCGATCTGGCGACGCTCCGCACTCATCTCCTGCGCGATCTGGCGCCGCTCCGCGGCCAGGGCCTCTTCCTCGCGGGCCTCTTCGTAGAGAGCGACGGATCGGGCGCCGGCGCCCATGCCGACGCCGATTGTGGCGAGGGAGCCGAGGGCGGCCCACGAGAGGGGGCCGGTGGTCATGGCCCAGGTGGTCCACCCGGCGCCGATCAGCCAGGACGCGGCCTTGAAGGCGAGGGTGCGGCCCGCGTTGCGGACCTTGAGCCCGGCGACGGTGTGACCGAGGGCGCCGGCACCCCCGACAGCGAGCGCCCACAGGGGCGGCATGCCGGTTGCGGCGCCGGTCGTGGCGATGGCCAGGGCTCCGGTGGTCGCGGACAGGGCGCCGGTCACGGGTCCGTGACCGGCACTCCAGTCCAGCACCGGGCCACTGTCCGCCTGCTTCTTCTTGTTCGCGGCAGTGGTGGCACTCATGTCAGACGTTCCAGCCCTTCTCGGCCTCGGGGCCGTTGCGGGGGTCCTCGTGACGGGCGATGTCCTGCTCGTGGGCCTGCCGGAACAGCGGGCCCATGTCCTCCGCGACAGCGACCGCGCTCATCAGGGCGCCGAAGATGTCGTTGAAGCCGTCCGCGACCTCCTTCTCCAGCGGGAACTCACTGTCGGCCCGCTCGGCAAGGGTCTTCATCACGTTCGCCACGCTGGTCAGCGCGGCCGGGAGCCCTTCAACCATGGCGAGGATCTCCATGGCGTTCTCGGGGTCGTAGGCCTGGGCGGCCTGCTCCATCTCGGCGGCGTGCTCTTCGAACTGGAATCCGGACACGTGCTCTCCTTCACTGGGTGACGTGCGGTCGGTGTAGTTCGGGACAGGTCCGTCCGGGCGCTCCACCCGGTCCCCAAGCCCATCGGTGACGTCCTCGGCGGCCTTCTGCTCTGCCGCGTCCTCCGCGGCGGCCTGCTCCTCACGGATCGCCGTATCGCGCTCGGCGCGCTGCTTACGGGCCGCACCGGTCAGCCGTCGGTACAGGCGCCGGCCGGGGTGGACCAGCCAGGGCAGGCCCAACTTCCGACCCAACGGGCTGGACAGGAACCCGAGCAGACCGATCGGGAGCGCGAGCAGTGCGGCCAGGGCGCGGCGCCCGTGGAAGCGCGCTGCAGAGCGGCGAAGGGCCTTCCTCGCGGCCTGCCGGGCGGGCGCCTTGCGCACGCTGGACCGCCCGTCGGCCACCTTCCGCGCGGTGGCCGCATCCTGGCCGGCACGCTGCTTGGCGATGGCCGCCTGCTTCAACGCACGCGCCTTCCGGCCCGCACCCCCGAGCATCCGACCGGCCAGACCACCCGACCACGACCGCGCCATGTGGGGCTTGAGGGCATTGCGGCGAGCGTCGGCCACCGCGCGCCGGGCCGCAGAGGTCTGCTCGCGCTTTTGCGCGCGGGACGCTCCGGCCTGCTTCTGAGCCTTCCGCAGCGCCTTGACCTGTCCCGCCTTGGACAGCACTCCCGCCGCACCGCCACGACCGCCGCTCTTGAGCCCGGCAGGCTTGTTCAGGGAGACCGGAGCACTGTGCTTGGTCGCCCCGGACCGTCCTCGACCTGCCGCGCCTGGCCCAAGCCCGGCGCCCGGTCCGCGCCGCTTCTGACCGGGGACCTTGCCCGGCCCGCCAGCCGTGCGACCGCCACCTGAACCGGTCCTGCGGCCGGCGGTGTTGAGACCGCCGGAGCGGTGTCGGGCGGCGTGCTGGCGAGCAGCGGTACGCGCTGCGGCCCGGCGCGCGGCCTGCTTCGGGCGCGGGTTTCGGCTGCGGTAGGAGGCGAGGGTGCCGAAGACGACCATGCCGGTCGTGGCGACCGCCGCGGCGACCGGCCCGCCGACCAGCCCCGCCCCCGCGATCGTGGAGACCGTGGCGTTGGCCCCGGACAGGGCCAGCGGCGCGACCGGCCAACCACCCGGGGCATCCTCTACCTGGCTGTTCTTCTGCTCATCCGCCTTGTCCACAACCTGTGCAGGGGCCGGGGCGGGCGGGGTGTCGGTGGTGGCGGGGGCCACTACCGCTTCCGTACTGATGTCGGTCATGCTGAGAGCACTCCTTCCGGAGTGAGAAGCAGGGCCCGAACGCGCCGGTGGAAGGGATGCGTTGGGGCCCTGCGGCTTCATGGGGATGCGCTGTTCAGGCGGCGCACTGTTCCTCGGGGGCGGCACAGGAGCCGCACATGCCCAGCGAGGGCGGGATGACGTAGCCGACGTCGCGTCGGCATTCGGGGCAGACGCGGCGGGCGGAGTTGGCTTTCGCCAGGGCCGCCCACCGGCCCGGGGTCATCGGACGCACCGGCTTGGCCTGGTCGATGCGGTACAGGTAGGCGACCAGCGGGCCGCGTCGGCGCCGCTGGCGTTCGAGCTGGGCGGCGACGTCCTGCCCGCCGGGCCGCAGACCGAAGGCGCGCAGTTGCCGGTAGGTCGCGTAGCCTTTCGGGGCCAGGCGCCAGCGGTGGACGGGCAGGCTCACGACGTGCTCTCGGCGGCCATGAGCGTGGTCCACGCCTCACGCACCCTGTCTTCGGCGCCCTTGAAGCCCTGCCCGCGGAACTCCGTCGCGGCCTGCCGATACGACAGCGGCGGGTTCTGCGAGTGCCGCAGAAACCGCAGCACCACGACCAGCTGAGCATCCGAGAGCGTGGCCCCCGGCTCGGGGACCGTCACACCCGCGACCATCGCCACGTCAGCGAGCGTCACGGCCGGAAGGTGAATCTCCTCATCCCGTGACGGCGCGGTGTCCTCGGCGGGCGGTTCGACGTCCGGCGTCACGGCGGCGTCACGCCCGTCGTCACACTCACTGTGCGGGCCGGGAGGCAGGCCGGTGACCTGCGTGTCTCCTGTCTCGCGGGCAGTGTCCGAGGGAGGCAGGGCAGGTGCAGTCACCAGGCCGGATTCGAGGGGCGTGACGGTCGGCGTCACGGGCGTGCCGAACATGGCGGCCAGCGCGGCATCCGCGCCCTCGGTGACGCGCTCGCGCTGCACATCCACCAGCCGCGCCCCGAGCGTGACGTCACCGACGCCGACCTTCTCCGCGAGCTTCCACGACTCTCGCTCCGACTGTGCCTGGACCTTGGCGTCGGGGTGGTTGGCGGCACGGGCCCGGTGGTAGGCGAGAGCCTGTACAAGCTCGGCCGTCTTGCGCTCGGCCTCCGGGTCGCGGCCATCGCGGTGGACGACGATGCGGCGCGCGAGGAACGCGGCGCCCTCGGCGGACACAGACATGCCCATCGGGGTCAGGGCGTAGATGACCACGCGGCCCGCATCCGGGGCGGCCATCGCCGACATCGCCGACGCTGCCGCCGGCAGGGCCCACAGCCCGGCGCGCACCGGCCACGGGGACGCCTGGCCCAGCATCGTCAGACCGAGCAGGACCAGCGCGAGGACCGCGGTGGCGCCCTCACCGGCCGCGACCGCACCGGCCGCGGTGCCCTCGCCGTACATGTGGCTGATGTTGGAGAACGTGCCGATCGCGCCGAACCCGCCGGTCGCGGCCATCGGCACGAATGCCGCGGTCAGCACGAGCGCCTGGCCGCGGGTGAGCTTGCGCGGCGACGTCGTGACGGTAGTGCCGGTCATGCGGCGTCCCCCGTCCCGAGCCGGTTGGTCACCGTGCGGCGGGCGGCCAGCACCTTGTTCGCGGCTCGGCGCAGACGACGTTGATCCATCTCCGACGCCGGCCGGTCCAGCAGGCTGATCTGGACGTCAAGCAGGTCCATCTCCGCGTCGATCAGCGGGCGCTCCAACTCGATGGCGTGAAGGTCCCGCCAGGACGGTTCCGCGTCGGGGAGCCCTTCAGTAACGGGCTCCTGAACAGCAACGATGAGCTTCATGGGTCGTGTCTCCCTAGCAGTAGGTACGGCCCGAACAGCGGCTCCCGGGAGGCACCCCGGGAGCCGCCCGCCGTACGGGGACAGGTCCTCTCGCAAAGCACGAGCGACCGCGGCTCCCCGGCACCTCGCGCCGCCTACGGCAGAGGTGTCGGGGACCGTGAGCACTGGTGCTCAGGCAGGGCATCGAACGCCCCGCGAAGGTTTTGCGGATGTCAGATCACGCAATGCCAGTCACCGCCCCGAAGGGCGGATCTGGGCAGGTCACCCGGCCCGACATGGGCGGTCGGGATGGTGACCCGCACCCATCGACCACCCGTGTTCAGGTGGCTGGGTCGGCACTCTGTTGAGTTCTCCACAGCGCGTGCTCCGGGCCGTGCATCCGGGCGCTGTTCGCGCAGGTCAATGGCCCCTACGCAAAGCGACCTAGGTCGCCTGCCGTTGATGTGAAAGCTACCTAGGTCACTTTGAGGCGTCAAGCGGTCTGGCGACCTAATTACAAACGACCTAGGTCAAGTACGCTTTCGGGGTGGACTCACAGCCGAAGCTCAACGCCCGCGAGATCGCAGCCAGGGTCAGAGACGAAATCGCCGCAGGGACGTTCGGCCCTGGTGACCGCCTGCCCGGCGCTCGGGCCTACGCCAAAAAGCTCGGTGTAGCCCTGATGACCGTGCAGAACGCCTACGCACAACTCCAGGAGGAAGGGTTGGTGGAGGGCCGCACTGGGAGCGGCACCTACGTCCGCGACCCCGCTCCCGGAGAGCAGGCGCCCCGTGAGGCCGCTCAGCGCTTGACCCAGCTGCAAGCCGAGGTCGCGCGCGTCTCGACCGAACTGGCCGGCCTCGTCGAGCGCGTCAAGCAGCTTGAGGCGGTCGTGGGTCCCGCCAAGGAGGAGCCCGGCGCTTAGCGTCTCTCGTGGTGTGTCCGCCATCATGCTCATAGCGTGTCCCGGCGAGCGCTCGGTGAGTACGTACTCTCGCCGCGCTCGCACCGAACTAATCCGAACTTTGGCTTCTCGGGTGGGTGTTGGCAGCGTGTCAGGGGCTGTAAGACTGGCCGTATGGCTGAACTGAACGGGAAACCCGTCACCCTCGATGAACTCCAGAGCCTTGCCCTCACGAACTACGGCCACTTCACCTCCATGCGCATGGAGGACGGCACGATTCGGGGCCTGTCGCTCCACCTCGATCGGTTGGTACGGGACTGCCGCATCGTCTTCGGGGTGGAGTTGGACCGTGAACGGACTCTGAGCTACATCCGTGAGGCAGCGGACGGCGTCAACGGGGTTGCTGGTCTGCGAGTCACAGTCTTCGACCCCGGGATCGACATTGGACGTCCCAGTGACGCCAAGGACCCCCACGTTCTCGTGAACTTGCGGCCGGCGGGAGCCATGCCCCCGCCCCCGCTCACCGCCAAGACCTTCACCTTCACCCGGGATAGCGCGGCGGTGAAGCACATCGGTCTCCACTCGCAGCTCCGGATTCGGCGTGAGGCACAGCTCGCCGGTTTCGACGATGCGGTGTTCGTCGAGCCGGACGGTTGCGTCTCTGAGGGCGGCACGTGGAATCTGGGCTTCGTCGACCAGAACGGGACTGTCGTTTGGCCGGACGCCCCTGTCCTCCCCGGTACGACGATGCTCCTACTCCAGAGCCTGGACGCTCCCAAACAGGTCACAGCCCCAGTACAGCTCGCCGACCTTCCCAACATGGCCGCCGCTTTTGCCACGAACACAACGATCGGCGTGCGCTCCGTCAGCGCGATCGACGACGTGCAGTTCCCGCAGGATCACCCCGTGCTCGAAGCGCTGCGCGTCGGCTACGTCGGGATTCCCGGCGACCGACTGTAAGTGCGATCCGTCGGCCCTTGGGGCGGCGATCACGACAGAGGTAGACCATGCCACTCGTTACGAAATGGACCGGGCGCGAAGTCAAGGCGATGCGCGAAGCCGTACGCATGAGCCTTATGGAGTTTGCCGAGAAGCTCGGGGTGTCCGATCGCATCGTCTCCCGGTGGGAAGCGGACGGTGAAGAAGCATCAATTCGCATGGTGAACCAAGCCGCCTTAGATACGCTGCTTGCCAAAGCTGATAAGGACGCGCAAGGACGCTTCGTCGGGATCTTGGCGGTGGACGACGTACCCGCATACGCCATCATCGAGCCCGACGGCGACCAGACCAGCAGTGGCGAATACGTGAAGCACCCCGGCGATGGAAAACTAATGGCGCACGTTCCGGAAGGAATCTTTCTGTCCGGGGAGGACGATGAGCCTGTGTGGGTGGACGAATTCCACATAGATACGTTTCCGACGACCAACGCCGATTACGCGCGGTTCTGTGCAGCCACTCGGCACGCTGTGCCCGAGCACTGGGAGAACGGCCGATGTCCCCGCGACCTGTATGACCACCCTGTCGTGCACGTGACTTGGCGAGACGCGCAGGCATACGCAGAATGGGCGGGTAAGTCGCTGCCCACAGCCGAACAGTGGGAGAAATCGGCGCGCGGCACCTCCGGGCGCACTTTCCCGTGGGGAGATCAGAAGACTGCCGCCAAGTGCAATGTCCGGGAGACAGGTGTGGAGTGCACGACGTCAGTCTCTCGGTATCACAGCGGGGTTTCGCCCTATGGCGTTTACGACATGGTGGGCAACGTGTGGGAATGGCTTGCGACGGCGACAAGTCCCGGGCGCTATGAACTCCGCGGAAGCGCCTTTACCAGTCCCCTGTTCTGCGGAGTGCCGGCCATCCCCAACGATGCCAACGACACGATGCATGACGACGACACAGGGTTCCGGTGCGTGGCAACGCCAGCACAGATGGAGCCACGCAAGCGGTGACAGGAATCCATTCCCCTGAAACGCGCAGATCATCATTAGTTTCATTGACTCTGAGGCGGAGATCGCATGACGGAGAATTCAAAAAAAGTAAGTGAATCCAATGTTACTGTTGACTTCGATCCGGACGGTACGCGAGTTGTTACACGTGTCCTAAAGGATTCCGAGGGTAAGACGTATGTGATCACGCACCGTCATCCGGACGCTATCACTCATCACTATCACCCCGGTGTGGAAAGTCAAGACGTTCCTCTCTATTCCGGACAGTTGGCCTTCTCGGATCGCACTGACCGTCCATATTCGGGAAACGTCTTCTTTACGTGGCAGCCAACGCCTCGAATCAGGATGAGGGGTGCACGGAATTCCACGCTCAAGGACCTTGAAGAACTGTTCGGTGGCCATGACTCCAGTGACGGGATCTGGCGGAACAGGGCGAGTCTCACGCTGCCGTTGAGTGATGGGCGCATCCCGCAGCCACCCGACTCATCAGATGAGGTGGAACTTTCGGGGGATATGCACGTGGAGAAAGATGTTCATGTGGAGCTAGGCGACGGAACACGCCTGGAAGAAGTCAGATTCCTTGTTCCAAACGGGTGGACTGCTAACGACGCCTCGATGGTATGCGATCCTGAGGCGCCCGAGTATTCCTGGCGTGGACGAACGACGGCAACTGGGGATGGATGGACGGTCCATTTCGATCTTCTTCAGGGTGTCAATTGGAAAGAGCTTAAAGGCATCGGGGGATACTCGTTCACGCACGCTGGAAGGATCTTGCGTACAGACGGGGGAACTTTCACCAGTCGCGAGGCAATCTCAGTCCTCACACGGATCGGATATGGGGTTTCCCTGGCGTTGGGGCGTAGAACTCCATGTCTGCTGCCCGTGGGGTATCTGCGTGGGGTGCCGAGTTGGACACTTTGGGCTACATCACCTGTGGACCCACTGCGAAGTTCTAGCGACTGGCTTGAGTCAACATGTGCTGCAAGGCAAGTAGGTGCCGTTGTCTCCTGTGTACTTGACTTCACGGGCAATGAAAGTAATTTGCGATCCTTTAAGAACGCTTTGGCCTACTATATTGCGGCGAATGTCGACGTCGACATCCATCTGCGCGCGGCACTGCCAATCTCGGGCCTCCAACTTTTGACCTACTATGCCTTCGTTACGATCGGCCCATACACCCCGGGTAGATGGAAAAATGCGATCCCTAAAACAAAGGGAACGGAGTGGGAGGTTCGACAGCTACTAGATGAAATGGGTATCACTCTCGCGGTGCCTCGCCATTTCAAGCAACTGTCTGCCGTAAGGCGTCGTCTGGCTCGAAATGATAAATCGGGGGTGGACGTATTGGGTGCCGTCATCAAGATGCGCAATGTTGCTACACATCCGACTAAGCAGCAATATGATGACTATACGGTCTACCAGTGGGCGGAAGCTGGAATGCTGGCAAACTATTGGTTGTGTCTCGCATTGCTTTATACTGTGGGTTACCGGGGGGATATCGCCGCCGTTTTGCAGCCGCGACCTCGCAATCCAGGAGAATTGCGAGGGACGCCTTGGAGTGGGAAGGCGAAAAAGCCCTGGCGGGTAGGTGCGAAGCCTGAATAGGGCTAGGTTGTCTTGCGTCTCGCGCCCGCTTCCTCGGTCACGGGAGTCTCTTAAAGGCGGCCGTAAGGAAGGCTTGGAGACGTCACACTTACTCCATGACAATCGACCCGAAGATCAATCCAGTGGTGGCCGCCCTTCCTGGGGGAGGCTGGATGGCCGAGTACAAGCAGGAGGACGGAACCGTCCATGCGTACCCGCTCATTGCCTGGCTCGTCCTTGCCGACGGTGAGATCCTCCCGAGGGATGCTTGGGCTGATGGTGGAGCTCACGACCCACGTGAGGTAGGCAACTTCGAGCGCTTGTACCACCCTGACGCGACTGCCGAGAGGGATCTGCCCAAGTGACGCGTCACCCTGCTCTCTGGCGACTCTGTGGGCCATGTATGGGCCGATGAGTTGATGGAGCAGGCTGACTGGGGCGTTTGCGCAGCTCATACGGGGGTTGAGTCTTGCCATCCCGACGCTCTTGAAAACCGTCGTGGCAGCGATGTCACCGTGGGTTCAAATCCCACCGCCTCCGCGCAGGTGATGAACGTTGCAGGTCAGAGAGGGTGTCCCGTCCACCCGGGGCACCCTCTCTGCGTGCGCCTTGCCTCACCGTGAGTCGCAGGCATCCCACCTCTGCCAGCGCGTGTGGCCAACCTGCGGCCAGGAGCCATGCCCCCTCGGCCCCGCCCTCGTACTCCTCCGGACCCCGCTTGATCAGGCGTTCATCTTGTCCTCCTCGCCGTCCAGCCGCTCAGGGGGCTATGGCGGCCGTGCAGCATCCCGGCAGGCGAAACCCCGCCCGCAGGGGGTACGCGGGTCCTACGGGGCGCCTGCGGGATCCGGTCGCCTCATGTGGCCAACAGGCTGGAGGGGGCGAGTGGATGAGGCCGGAACACTGGACGGCGGAGAGGCTCGGATTCGCGCTGTGGGTCGCCGGTGCCGTAGCCGCGTTCGGCGTGGCGGGTGCGTTGCTGTCAGCGTTGGGGGCTCCGGAGACGGTTGCCTGGCCCGCTGCTGTAGGAGCCGCAGTCGCCGGAGGATGGGGCGGCGGCCGGCTCACGCGCCGGTACGCGGAACGCCGCTGAGCTGGTCAACCGGGCACCCACCCGGAGGCAGTACAGCGCCACCTAACTGGATCGGCCAAGCTCCGCGACGTACGTTCCGCCACAGTGACGTCCGACGGAAAGTCAAGTACTCCAGCAGGTCGTCGGCTTGCATAAGTCGAGCCAACAGGCACCGGCAGGGTGGCAGGCTGATCATCATGATGTCGACATCCCAGCCCGAACCCCTGCGGGCGGCCATGACCGTTGAGGGGCGCCGCCTGTCCTACCTCGACTTCGGCGGTCCGGGGCGACCTCTGCTCGCGTTGCACGGCCACTTCAACGAGGCGCGCACCTTCTCCCACCTGGCGCAGGCGCTCAGCCCGGACTGGCGTGTCGTGGCCCTCGACCAGCGCGGGCACGGCTTCTCCGACAGGGGACCGGACTTCTCGCGCGAGGGATACGTCCGCGATGCTGCCGCGCTCATCGCTCATCTCGGCCTGGAACGGCCGGTGGTGCTCGGCCACTCGATGGGCGGGGTCAACGCCTACCAGCTCGCCGCGCGCCATCCGGAACTGGTCAGCGCACTCGTCGTCGAGGACATCGGCGCCGAGATCGAGGACGACCTGTCCTTCTGCCTGGCATGGCCGCACCGGGCACCCACCCGCGCGGCGCTTGTCGAACAACTCGGGGAGTCGGCCCGCTACCTCACCGACGCCGTCCGCGAATACCCCGACGGCTGGGGTCTCGCCTTCCGTCCCGAGGACATGGTCACCTCCGTCGGACAGGTCAACGGCGACCACTGGGACGACTGGCTCGCCAGTGACTGCCCCGCCCTGCTCGTCCACGGCACGCGCAGCGACACGCTCACCGAGGCCCACGCGGAGGAGATGGCGGCCCGCCGCCCCAACACCCGATTCGCCCAGCTCGCGACGGGACACACCGTTCACGAGACCGACCCTGCCGGGTTCGCCGCGACGGTGCGGGCCTTCCTCGAGGGCACGGTGACCGAGGGCCGATGAGAGTGGCACACCTGAGTACCTGAACTCATGTGCGACGCCCACCGCGCCATCACACTGACCGCATGAACCCAGCAGAAACGCACCCGGTGGATAAGCCCTCCACCGGTCCGCAGATCGGCGTCGGCGTGGCGCTGCTTCTTGTCGACCTCGTGCTCATCGCCGTGTCGGTGTACTGCGTCGGAGTAGCGGGCTGGGCCGACGGCTACGAGAGCGGCGGCTCCGCGGCGTCGGGTGCGTCGCAGACGGCGGCGCAAGCGATGTGGCTCCTGGGCGGCGGCGCTGTCCTGACGGGCGGCGGCCTCCTCGCCCTGGGGTGGCGCATCCCCGGCATCGTCCAACTGGTCGTCCTCGGCGCCGGGGCCGCGCTGGTCTCCGCGATGGGGGCCGGGTGACAACATCGGCGGTCGGCCGGCCGTGGAGCGCCGATCAGATCCAGTCCGCCCAGCCGAAGGTGGCCGTGTAGGCGGTGCGCACGGCGGACCGGATTCCTTTTCCGGTGACGAGCCTTGTCGTCAGGACGATGGTGAACAGCGCGGCGAAGGCGCCGGCGACGGCCCATGCCGCAGCGGGGGACCAGGCCGCTCCTACGAGGAGGCACGCGATCACGGTCACTGCCAGGCCCAGGTGGGCCGCGGGCAGGTCGGCGCGGAGTGCTTCCCGGGCCGAGCGGCGGGCCGCGCTCGTGTCGGCCTCGTAGCGCGCCCTCGCCGCATCCGGGTCGGCGTACCGTCCTTCCGGCCACCGTTGGTTCACGGCAACTCCCCCCTTCCACCGTCTCCCCGCGGAGACTGGACGCCGCCCGCCGACGGCAGCGGGCCCAAGTGTTCCGTCAGACGGGCGCGGAGGAGCTCGTACTCGGGGTGGCGGCGGGGTAGTGGGCCCGGGGGGCGTGTCACCGTGCGGGGTGGGGAGAGGGCCTCGCCCGCCTGGAACTGTTCCAGCGTCAGGTCGAGGTCGACGCCGTTGGGGAGGCGGTTCCACCAGTGGTAGCCGTGCGGGGAGCCGGCCCGGCGGACGTCGGCGACGAGGAGATCGCCGCCGAACAGGTCGTTGACGACCAGCGTCGTGATGTCGCAGTGGCCCACGGACGGGTTGTCCGGGCGCCAGTCGGGCAGGTCGTCGGGTGAGCACGTGTCGGCGGCCCAGCAGGCGCGGAACGCCCTGTCGAGGTCGAGCAGGGACCACGGCCGCCGGGCGGCGGCGTCACGGTTCATGACGCCGCCCGCACCATGCGGAGCTGCCCGATCTCCGCCGCGTTCTTCATCAGCTCCGCGTTCACCCAGGCCAGCATGTGCGCCTTCGTGTGCGACGGGTCGTCGGGCCAGGGGAAGGGCGCCGGGGCGTCCAGGTCGGCGTCCGTGAGGGTGCCGAGGTGGGCGAGCCACTCCGTGCGCAGGGAGCGGAGCCAGGTGAGCGTGGGTTCCCCCGCGCCGGGCCAGACGATCTCGGTCCGCTCACGCGGGCGCTCCCCGCGCGCGTGGTCCAGCGTCACGCTCCACCACCAGCCGATGTGCCAGCTCACCCACGCGACGGTGGGCACCGGTACGGGGTCGGGCTCGGTGTCCGCCCAGTCGGGGACCCACGCGCCCTGGGGCGACCGGCGGAGCGTCCAGCAGAGCGGGGCGGGCTCCCAGAGGAAGTCCTCCGGCTCCAGACGTTCCAGGTGGTACTCGAACAGGGACCAGGTCAGGTCGAACTGCCAGCGGAGCAGGGCGATCCGGCCTGCGGCGGAAGGGACAGGTGCGGTCACAGTTCCTCGTCGGTGGCGAGTTGCTCCCAGTCCACGTCCAGCAGCTCGGTCGCCGCGTCGTACCCCGAGGGGATGTGCGACGTCTGCTGGAACCAGGCCACGGTGAGGCGGGAGCGGTACAGGGCACGGTCGTGTGCGGGGTCGAGGGGTTCGGACCGGAAGCTGCCCACGCAGGTCACGGCGGGCAGCACCTCCACCGGGCCGAAGGCGCCCGCGAACTGGTCGGGGTACTCGCGCGGCGGCGGGATCAGGTGCACCGGGGCGCCCGGGTGGAAGCGCTCGGCGGACCGGAGCAGCCCGGCGATCGCGAGGTCGTTCAGCGGCTTGCACGGGTATCCCTCGAGCACGTTCCCGTACGTCGCCGACAGGTGCAGTTCGGTCAGGTCGACGGAGCGGCCCGAGGCGAGGACGACGCGGGAGAGTGCCATGGTCGGCACTTTAAGACGCTGGTGCATGCGGGTCTTTCGAATTTCGGGCGCGTGCGCGGAAGGGCGTGGGGGCCGGGGAGGGGAGGACCGGTCGCCTCAACGGCCGGTCAAGCGCGCGGCCGACGCGACCGTCGCGCGTGCCTCGCGTTCGGACAGGCCCGTGGCGCGTGCCGCGTCGACCAGGGGATCCACCAGCTCGGGGCCGATGCCGTCCTCGTAGGCACGGCAGGCCGCCCAGAAGAGCCGGGTGTTGCGCTGGCCCTCGTGCGCCGCGAGGACGAACTGGACCAGGCCCTGCCCGTGGTCACCGGCCGACGGGGGCGTCGGATGGTGGGCGCGGGGTGGCGGCAGCAGCAGACGCAGCAGGGCCGGAGGGCAGGGCGAGGGCGCCAGGTCGGCGGTGCCGGGCGCGGCCCGGTACGCGCCGTGTTCCGTACGGGAGCCGGGGCCGACGAGGTAGCCGCCGGCGCCGCGGATGTCGATGCCGGGGGCGAGGCGGCCGGCGGAGTTGGGGACGACGACGTCGGGCGGGCCGCTGAGCCAGAGGTGGCGGCCGCCGCTCGGGGTGAGGACGACCACCGTGGGCGGGACGGTGAAGCCGTGCCGGGAGGCGAGGGCGCGGAGGGCGGCGCCGGGGTCGGTGCCGTTCTTCGTGTCGAGGTCGACGCCGATCAGGTGGTGCGGGGGCAGGCCGCAGGCTATGCCGTAGCCGGTCGCGCGGGGCGCGGCGGCGAACAGGGCGCGGATGCGCGCCGGGTCGGTGGTGGCGTCGTACACGCCGTGGCCGAAGCGGCCGCACTCGCCGTGGCAGGGCGGGCGGGACGGTTCGTCGCGGTGGGGGGAGCGCAGGGCCGGGAGCTTGGTGCGGGACAGCGGGATGACGGCCAGCCCGCGTTCGGCGGCTGACAGGGCGTGTGCGAGGGCCAGCGTCGTGGCCTGCCGGTCGGTGGTGGCCATGCCTCTATGTTCGTACACGCGTTCGAAGAAGGGAAGGGGGTAAGGGGTGCCACCCGAGGGTGAAGGCTTCCGTCGGGCGGACGCCGAAACGCTTCCTCCGTTGGGGCGCCGGGGTCGTCGCCACCTCGGGTCGAACAGGCCCCGAATCAGGGTCGACTCGGGGTTTATCGGCGGCTTCTCACGCTTGCGTGCGAATCACGGCTTACAAGGTGGTTCCGTGGCGTCCGGTGGGCAATCCTGATCTTGCGACGTCGTGCACAGCATCAGGGCGGGGGGCCAACTTCCCTGGTGAAAACCGCAGTTCACAGTCGTAGTGCACACATGGACGGCCTCGACCCGGTGCGTCCTTGGTTCTGGAGGGAACACAAACATGGCAAGCATCCGTACCGCCCGTGTCATCGCCGCCGCCGCCGCTCTCCCGCTCGCGGCCGCGCTCTTCGCGGGAGTCGCGACGGCGGACAACGGCGTCGGCGCCCTCGGTACCGGAGTCGGCGGGGACAACTTCGGGAACTCCGCCACCACACAGCAGCAGGCCGTAGGGGCCGGCGCCGAGAACGAGAGCAATACCGCCCAGGTCAACGGCTCCGCGTTCACGACCGTCAACCAGGGCGAGGACAACGTGGCCATCAGCTTCGCCCCCTTCTGGTGGCCGGCGCTCTGACCGCGTAGGCAAGGGGGAGATCCGGGGGGAGAAGGGGGATGCCGGACAGGGGGGAGGACGTCGGTCGCGGCGGCGCTTCGGCGCCGCCGCACCGGGCGGCCGGTCCTCGAGACGGCGCGCGGTACGTCAGGGGGGACCCGTAAGGCCCCTCATCCGCTCGTCCACCTCTGGGAGGTGAGGTGAGCCCCACCCCTACGACCTGAGGGGGACCCGGCTTCGGGACCTGCGGGCGATCCGCCGGGCGGGCCCCGCTCCTAGCGTGGACGACATGACCACACCCGTCTGCACCAGCGCTTCGAACGCCGCCGCCCCGGCGACGCAGACCCTCCCGTACGCGTCGTTCTCGTCGTACATGAGGGCCCGCCAGCCGGTGCTCCTGCGGACCGCCCGGTCGCTGACCGGAAACCCCAGCGACGCGGAGGACCTGCTGCAGACCGCGCTCGCCAAGACGTACGTCGCGTGGGAGCGGATAGAGGACCACCGGGCGCTGGACGGCTACGTCCGCCGGGCGCTGGTGAACACGCGGACCTCGCAGTGGCGCAAGCGCAAGGTCGACGAGTTCGCCTGCGACGAGCTGCCCGAGCCGGACCCGCTGCCGACCGCCGACGACCCCGCCGAGCAGCAGGCCCTGCGGGACGCGATGTGGAGAGCGGTCATGCGGCTGCCCGCGCGCCAGCGGGCGATGGTCGTGCTGCGGTACTACGAGGATCTCAGCGAGGCGCAGACGGCGGAGGTGCTCGGCGTCTCGGTCGGGACGGTGAAGTCGGCGGTGTCGCGGGCGCTCGGCAAGCTCCGCGAG
This sequence comes from Streptomyces althioticus, assembly GCA_014649355.1. GTDB lineage: Bacteria > Actinomycetota > Actinomycetes > Streptomycetales > Streptomycetaceae > Streptomyces > Streptomyces althioticus. The sequence goes on along the minus strand of BMSW01000001.1, from coordinate 116,340 downwards.
GACGCTGAGCTGGGGCTTGTTCGGAGTTGAGGGGGAACAGGAGGGGAACCTGACGCAGAACGTCGTCCGGCGGAGCGTGATCGATCATCCGCTCCCCTAGTGACATACCGCGCGGTATGTGCGCACAATCAGCGCAACCCGTACCGACGCCAGGCAATGTCGCCCAGGAGGACGCCGTGCTGAGCACCATGCAGGACGTACCGCTGCTGATCTCGAGGATCCTGACCCACGGGTCGTCGATCCACGGCACTTCGCAGGTGATCACCTGGACCGGCGAGGGGGACCCGCAGCGCCGTTCCTACGCGGAGATCGGCTCCCGGGCCGCCCAGCTGGCGCACGCCCTGCGCGAGGACCTCGGCGTCCGCGGCGACGAGCGGGTCGCCACCCTGATGTGGAACAACGCCGAGCACGTCGAGGCGTACTTCGCGATCCCCTCCATGGGCGCCGTGCTGCACACGCTGAACCTGCGCCTGCCGGCCGAGCAGCTCGCGTGGATCGTCAACCACGCCGCCGACCGCGTGGTCATCGTCAACGGCTCGCTGATCCCGCTGATAGCCCCGCTGCTGCCGCACCTCAAGACCGTCGAGCACGTCGTCGTCTCCGGACCCGGCGACCGCTCCCCCCTGGCCGACACCCACGTCCAGGTGCACGAGTACGAGGAGCTGATCGCCGGACAGCCCGTCGCCTACGACTGGCCGGAGCTGGACGAGCGGGCCGCCGCCGCCATGTGCTACACCTCCGGCACCACCGGCGACCCCAAGGGCGTGGTCTACAGCCACCGGTCCATATACCTGCACTCGATGCAGGTGAACATGACCCAGTCGATGGGGCTCACCGACCAGGACATCTCCCTGGTCGTCGTCCCGCAGTTCCACGTCAACGCCTGGGGCCTGCCGCACGCCACGTTCATGACCGGCGTCCACATGCTGATGCCGGACCGCTTCCTGCAGCCCGCCCCGCTCGCCGAGATGATCGAGAGCGTGCAGCCGACGCACGCCGCCGCCGTCCCCACCATCTGGCAGGGCCTGCTCGCCGAGCTCACCGCCCGCCCCCGGAACGTCTCCTCCCTCACCCAGGTCACCATCGGCGGCTCCGCCTGTCCGCCCTCGCTGATGGAGGCGTTCGACAAGCTGGGCATGCGGGTCTGTCACGCCTGGGGCATGACGGAGACCTCCCCGCTCGGCACGATCGCCCGCCCGCCGGCCCACGCCGTCGGCACCGACGAGGAGTTCGCCTACCGGCTGACCCAGGGCCGCTTCCCGGCCGGCGTCGAGGCCCGCCTCACCGGCCCCGGCGGCGAGCGCCTCCCCTGGGACGGCGAGTCCGCGGGCGAGCTGGAGGTCCGCGGCCCCTGGATCGCCGGCGCGTACTACAACGGCCCCGACGCCGAACCCCTCCGCCCGGCGGACAAGTTCAGCGAGGACGGCTGGCTCAAGACCGGCGACGTCGGCACCATCAGCGCCGACGGATTCCTCACCCTGACCGACCGCGCCAAGGACGTCATCAAGTCGGGCGGCGAGTGGATCTCCTCGGTGGAGCTGGAGAACGCGCTGATGGCGCACCCGGACGTCGCCGAGGCCGCCGTGGTCGCCGTCCCCGACGACAAGTGGGGCGAGCGCCCGCTCGCCACGGTCGTCCTCAAGGAGGGCTCCGCCGCCGACTTCACCACGCTGCGCACCTTCCTCCAGGAGGAGCGGAAGATCGCCAAGTGGCAGCTGCCGGAGCGCTGGACGGTGATCGAGGCGGTGCCGAAGACCAGCGTCGGCAAGTTCGACAAGAAGGTGCTGCGCCGCCAGTACGCCGAGGGTGCGCTGGACGTCACGCAGCTCTGACCGGCACCCGGTCCCGGACACGCGCCGGGCGGTGAGCGCGCCATCCGCGCCCACCGCCCGGCGCGGCGCTGTCCGCGCCCTACGTGCCGTAAGCGCCCTACGTGTCGTGAGTGCCGTATGTGCCGTAAGCGCCGTACGTGTCCACGGCCCGTACCCGCCCCGTCAGTTGGTCCCGATCCGCGACAGCAGGTCGACGATCCGCTCCTGCACCTCCGCGCTGGTGGACCGCTCCGCGAGGAACAGCACCGTCTCGCCGGAGGCCAGCCGCGGCAGGTCCGCCGCGTCGACGGCGGCCGTGTAGACGACCAGCGGGGTCCGGGTGAGCTGCCCGTTCGCGCGCAGCCAGTCGAGGATGCCGGCCTGCCCGGCCTGGCGGTGCACCTGCATCAGGTCCATCACCACCAGGTTCGGCCGGAACTGGCCCGCCAGCGTCACCGCGTCGGCGTCGCTCGCGGCCCGCGCGACCTGCATCCCGCGCCGCTCCAGCGTGCCGGTCAGGGCCAGCGCGATCTCCGCGTGCTCCTCGATCAGCAGGACGCGCGGCGGGTGCTGTTCGCTGTCGCGCGGCGCGAGCGCCTTCAGCAGCACCGCCGGGTCGGCGCCGTACGCGGCGTCGCGGGAGGCCTGGCCGAGTCCGGCGGTGACCATCACCGGCACCTCCGCCGCGCCCGCCGCCTGACGCAGCGACTGCAGGGCGGTACGGGTGATCGGCCCGGTCAGCGGGTCGACGAACAGCGCCGCCGGGAAGGCCGCGATCTGCGCGTCGACCTCCTCACGGGAGTGCACGATCACCGGGCGGTAACCGCGGTCGCTCAGCGCCTGCTGCGTCGACACGTCCGGCGCGGGCCACACCAGCAGCCGGCGCGGGTTGTCCAGCGGCTCCGGCGGCAGTTCGTCGTCCATCGGCTGCGGACGCGGCGGGTCCGCCACCTCCACGGCCCCGCCCGGACCGTCCAGCGGCTCGGGGCCCTCGGCGGCGTCCGCGTCCGGCGCCCCTATCGCGTACGAGCGTCCGGCGGCCTCCGCGGCCGGCGCGAGCCGGGACTGCCCGGCCGGCGTCGGCGTCGGCTGCGCCGCGGGCTGGGCGAGGGCGGCGGCCGGGCTGCGGTCCTGCTGCGGAGCGGGCGCCTGACCGGCGGGCGGTACGGGCTCCGCCTGCTGCGGGTGCGGGCGGGCGCCCTGGGCGGCGCCGGGAGCCTGCCCGCCGCCGGAGGTCTGGCCGTTCGCCGCGGCCTGGTCGCTGCGGGTGCCGAGCTTGCGGCGGCGTCCGGAACCGCCCGGCTGGTGCGGGGGCGGCGTGGCCGACGCCAGCGGCTGCTGGACCTGGGCGGCCTGCCGGTTGAACGGCACGCCCTGCCCCAGCGTCCGCACGCTGATCGCACGGCCCTGCGTCGAGTTCGGGTCCACCGGCGCGGCGGCCTCGGCGGGCAGCGGCTGGGCGGCCGGCCGGGCGGGCGCGGGCGCGCCCTCGGGCGGCAGCGGGGTGCCGCCGGACGGCGTGGGCTGCGGCGCGTTGGGAACGGGCGCCGCTCCGGCGCCGGAGGTGTCACCGGCGGTCGGCCACTGCTGCGGGGCCGGCGTCCCGGCGGGCGGGGTGGCCGCGCCCGGCGCGGGCTGGGCGGGCTGCGGCGCGCCCTGGGCGGGCGGGGCCTCGGCGGGCAGCGGCTGGGCCGGAGGGAGCGGGGCCGCGGCGCCCTGCGGGGGCGCCGCCCCCCACTGCTCGGGAGCGCCCGGCGCCTGCGCGGCATCGGCCGGCGGGGTGACCGCACGCCGACGGCGGCCGGTGGGCGCGCTGGTGGGGTGCGGCTGCGGCGGGGTGTGGTCCTCGGACTGGTCCACCGGCACGGCGTCGTGCCGCCCGGCATCGGCGGCGGGCACACCCTGCGGCGCGGGAGCGGGCTGCGCGCCGGCCTGCGGCGCGGAGGCGCCAGGCTGCGGGGCCTGAGCGGTGGCGTCGGCGGGCTGCGCGGCCTGCGGGTTCGGGTTCGGCGGTACGGGCTGCTGCGCCTGTGCGGCGGCGTCGGCCGACTGGGGACCGGGCGCGGCGGGCCGGGCATGCGGCCCGACGGGCTGAAGTTCCGGCCCGGCCGCCTGCGGCGCGATCGGCTGCGGCGCCTGCTGGCTGGGCGGAACAGGCTGCGCGTTCGGGCCGACGGGCTGGAGGTTCGGCCCGGCGGGCTGCGGTGCGGCCTGCTGGTCGGGCGGTACGGGCTGCGCGGCCTGCGGACTCGGGCCGACGGGCTGGAGGCCCGGCGCGGCAGGTTGGGGCGCGGCCCCGGGGGCGGGTGCGTTCGGCGGCACGGGCTGCTGCTGTGCGTCGGCTGCGGCGGACTGAGGCGCCGCCGGCTGCGGCACCGGCTGATGCGGCGGCACCGGCTGCCCGTCGGTCCCGGCCGGCTGAGCCGCGCCCGCACCCGCAGCCGCGGCGTTCGGTCCGGCGGCCCGCTGCTGCGCAGGTACGGCCTGACCCGCGGCGGGAGCCACGGGCTGCGGAACCGGACCGGCAGCCACACCGTTCGGCGCGGCACCCGGCGCCACCGGCACGACCCCCTGGGCGGCCGGCAGTTCCTGACCCCCCGGCACCTGACCCGGCGCCATGGGGGCCTGACCCGGGGCCCCGGCCTGCGCGGGCTGCCCGGCGGCCTGTCCCGCCTGTTCCTCCTGGTCCGCCCCGGCCGGAGCCACCGGCGGCAGCGCGAACACCGTGCGCGGGGCGGCCTCCTGCGCCGCCGCGCGCTCGTTCGCGGCGGCCAGCGCACGTCGGCGCCGTCCCGTCGGCTGCGGCTGCTGGTCCGGTCCCGCGCCCTGGGCGGGCACGTGCACGGCGACCGCGCCGGGAGCCCCGTCCGCCTCGCCGCCCGCGGGCAGCGCCGGCGCGAGGGCCTGCTGCTCACCGGCCGCACGCCGGGCCCGGCGTCCGGACGGCGCGGGCACACCCTGCGGCGGTACGGTCCCGCCCAGCCCGGTGTTGGAGGCCGCGGCGCCCGCCGCGTGCTCGGCCGCGGTGACGACGGCGCCCTCGGACACCCCTGCCCCTGCCGCCGCACCGGCGAGTTCGACCTCGGCGCCCGCCGCGGGCGCCGCGTCCTCGGCGGGACGGCCACGCCGCCGCCCGGTACCGCCGGACGCGGCCGCGCCCTCACCGGACGCCTGCGCCGGAAGCTGCGCCTGCTGTGGCTGCTGCGCCTGCGCGGGCTCGGCCGGAGCCGCCCGCCGCCTGCGCCGCCCGGTGGGCTGGGGAGCCTCCGCGGCCGGAGCCGCCGGGCCTTCGCCGTCACCGCCGGGCACGTCGCTGTCCAGGAACGCGTCGACGGACGCGCGCCGCGCCCGGCGCCGTCCTCCGCCCGGCGCGGGCCCGGCGGGAGCGGCGGCCTCCTCGGCCTGGGGAGCGGCCTCCTGGGGGACGGACCCCGCCCCGCCGCCGATCGGCACCTCGAGGACGAACGCGCTGCCGCTCATCCCCGGCACCTCGTGCGTCTGGAGCACCCCGCCGTGCGCCCGGACGATCCCGCGCACGATCGGCTCGTGCACCGGGTCGCCGCCGCTGTACGGGCCGCGTACCTCGATGCGGACGACCTCGCCGCGCTGGGCCGCCGCGACGACGACCGTGTTGTCCAGGTAACCGCCCGCCGACAGGGGCGTGTTGCCGGTCGCGTCGACGCCGGCGACGTCCGCGACCAGATGGGCGAGGGCGGTCGCGAGCAGACGCGCGTCCACCTCGGCCTCGATGGGCGGCGCGTGCACCGCGAACTGCACCCGGCCGGGGCCGATCAGCTCCACGGCCCCGTCGACGCCGGCCGCGACGACCGCGTCGAGCATCACCTTCGTACGGGCGATCTTCTCGGTGCCGGAGTCGAGCTGCTGGTAGCCGAGGACGTTGTCGATGAGGGTGGTGATGCGGGCGTACCCGGCCGACAGGTGGTGGAGCACCTGGTTGGCCTCGGGCCACAGCTGGCCCGCGTCGTCCGCGGCGAGCGCGGCCAGTTCACGGCGCAGCTCGTCGAGCGGGCCGCGCAGGGAGCGGCCGAGCAGGGTGAGCAGCTGCTCGTGGCGGGCGGCGAGGGCCTCGTAGCGGTCCTTCTCGCGCTCGCCGAGGGCCGCGTACCGCTCCTCGTACGCGGCGAGTTCCTCCGTGTGCTTCTCGCGGAGCTCCTCCACCTCGGTGACGTGGCTCTGGCGCAGGGCGGTCAGCTCGGAGCCGTGCTCCTCGGCGAGCCGCTCCAGCTCCTCGGCGTGCTCCCGCTCGGCGTCCTCCTTCTCCTGCAGGAGGGCGTCGTAGGGGCGGCGGTCGAGGAAGGTCATGACCGCGCCGACGAGCTGGTCGCCGTCGCGCACCGGGGCGGTGGTGAGGTCGACCGGCAGCTTGTCGCCGTTCTTGGCGTAGAGGACCTGGCCGCGCACGCGGTGCTTGCGGCCGGAGCGCAGGGTGTCGGCGAGCGGGGACTCGGAGTACGGGAAGGGAGAGCCGTCGGCGCGCGAGTGCAGCACGAGGGTGTGCAGCTCGCGTCCGCCGAGCTCGCCGGCCCGGTAGCCGAGGATCTGGGCGGCGGCCGGGTTGACCAGGACGATCCGCCCGTCGGTGTCGGTGCCGACGACGCCCTCGGAGGCGGCCCGCAGGATCATCTCCGTCTGCCGCTGCGAACGGGCCAGCTCGGCCTCGGTGTCGACGGTGCCGGAGAGGTCCCGGACGACGAGCATCAGCAGCTCGTCGCCGGTGTAGCCGTAACTGTCGTAGGCCTGCGAGGTGTTCTCGAGATTGGCGCTGGTGACCTCGACGGGGAACTCCGTGCCGTCGGTCCGCCGGGCGGTCATCCGGGTCGGCTTGGTGCGTCCGCGCGGGTCGATGTGGTCGGGCCGCCGCATGGAACCGGGAATGAGCTTGCTGTCGAACTCCGGCAGCAGGTCGAGCAGCCCGCGCCCCACCAGGGCGGTGCCCGGCGCCTCGAAGGCCTCGAGGGCGATGGTGTTGGCGTTGACGACCGTCCCGTTGGCGTTGACCAGCACCAGGGCGTCGGGAAGCGCGTCCAGTATGGCTGCGAGGCGAGCAGCGCCTCGGGATGGCCTGCTGCTCACGAGACGCTTCCTCCCTGTTACCGCGACGTGCCGACCGCTCGGGCCATCTTGCCAACGGGCCCGCAACGTGTCACGGGAGGGAGTCTAAGGGCTGGGGGTGCGCCGGGGACGCCGGATGGGACGCACATCGCACCCCGAGGTGACGGTGATGTGACGCCCGGTACGTCCGGAACCGCGCCTGCCTGGGCCGACGCACCGCGAACCTTCGCGGGACCTTTACGCCCCGGGCGCACCCGGGGCCCGGCCCACCTCGGGCAGCAGCGGCACCAGCCGGTCCCACCGCTCGATCGCGCATCCGTTCGTCCGGTCGTACGTCGCGTCGACGGGGCGGCCCGCCCAGGTGCCGGTGATCCGGGCGGTGGCGGGGCCGCCGTACTGCATGGTGCACACGGCGTCCCGCGGCGCCGGCGCGAAGGCGTCCTGGCCCCACCGCGTCCGCCGCTCGACGGCCGCGCAGGCGGCGTCAGGGTCGGGGTGGGTCCCGCCGCTCGGCCGGCACCGCACCTCGTACGTCCCGTCCGCCCCGCCGCCCGCGTCCCGCACGGTGACGGTGAGCCGGTCGCCGTCCGGCACCGGTTCCCCGGCCCGTGCCGGGGAGGGGAACGCGGCGAGCGAGGCGAGGACGGCGGCGAGCGCGACGAGGCCGCGTCGCCCGGGCACGGAGGACAGGGAGGAGGGCAGAGCAGTCATGCCGTGATCAACGCGCGGGGAGGCGGGACGTTGCGCCACGACGGCGTGCCGGTCGTCAGGGCTTTGCCCTGCGGGCTCCGCGCCTAGTACCGTGGGGACCGATTGGTGACACGCCACGCGGTTGTGTCATCATCGGCACGCACCACCCACTCGCGCCCGCGCGCAGCAGGTTGTGCATGGAGGCGTCGCCTAGTCCGGTCTATGGCGCCGCACTGCTAATGCGGTTTGGGCCTTAAAGCCCATCGAGGGTTCAAATCCCTCCGCCTCCGCCCCGAACACGAAGCCCCGGCCCCAGCGGCCGGGGCTTCGTCGTTGTCCCGCCGATCATGCCCCGCACTGTGTTTCCGCAGGTCACAAGGGGTGGGGCAATCGGATTTCACATGGCGGCGGCAGTCATGTAATGTTCTTCCTGTCGCCGCGAGCGGGCCGAAAGGGCCGGGAGCGGCGAGACAAATGAAGAGACAAGCACTCGTAGCTTAACGGATAGAGCATCTGACTACGGATCAGAAGGTTGCAGGTTCGAATCCTGCCGAGTGCACACAGGTGAGAGGCCCCGGAGAGATCCGGGGCCTCTTGCGTTTCAGGGCCGTACAGCAGCGAAGTACAGCAACCGCATCAACCGGTGCCGCCCATCGCGTCCGACAGCTTGCCGATCGCGGCCCGCACTTCTTCCTCGCTCGCTTCGGCGTAGACCTCCATCGTCATGGCGATCTGCGAGTGCCTCAGGATGCGCTGCGCCACCTTCGGGTGCACCTTCAGCGCCACCAGGAGCGAGCTGCACGTGTGCCGGGTGTTCCGGAGCGGGATCTCCCGCAGTCCGGCGCGGCGAGCCCGCAGCGCGAACATGCGGGTTAGGTTGCCCGGCTCGATCGGCGTGCCGTACTTCGTGGTGAAGACCAGGTCGTGACTGTTCTGCCAGAGCTCCCCGGCAGCCTTCCGGTCCCCGATCTGCTGGGCACGGCGCATCCGCAGCGCCTTGAGGCAGAGTGCCGGCAGGGGAAGGAAGTCGTCGGAGTCCTCCGTCTTGGTCTCCCGGTGCAGGATCTGACGCCCAGCTCGCTGAATCTGGTGGTCCACGTACAGCTCGCCCCGCTCGAAGTCCACGGACTTCCACGTCAGCCCCAAGACCTCACCCCGGCGGAGGCCGAGACAGAGCACCAGGACCCAGGCCGCGAAGAGGCGGTCGTCGCGCGCGGCGGCATCCGTGAGGAACTGGCTCGCCTCCGCGACGGACCAGGGCTTGATCCGGCGGCGCCGCGGCTTGGGCACCTTCACCAGCGAGGCCACGTTCTTGCTGATCAGTTCCTCAGCGACCGCGTGAGTCAGGGCGGCCCGCAGAGCATCACGGGCGGCCTGGACCACGCGGCGGGACGGGTACGACTCGCAGCACTCCCCGACCGCGCAGCACCTACGACGGCGGGGCTCCCGCTTGGCGTCCTTGCCCTGGGCGCAGCATTGGCAGACCGTGGACATCTTGGTCACCCACTCGCGGACATCCCGGACCGTGAGCCGGTCGAGACGCCTCGAGCCGAGGTGCGGAGCGATGTACAGCCGGACGGAACCCTCATACGAGACGTACGACAGGGGAGCCAGGTTCGGCTTCACAACCGAGTCCAGCCAGTACGAGAGGAACGCGCCCACCGTCGGGTGCCGGGTGGCCACGGGCCCGCGCTTGGCCTCCGCGTGAAGGTTGAGCCACTTCTCGTGGACCTCTTCCCTCGTCTTGCCGTAGGCGTACTTCCGCGCCCGTTTGCCGTCCGGCTTGGTGACCCAGACGTAGGCCGCGTAGCCGTTCTTATAGGGGTAGATCGATCCTTCGCCGTTGCCGCGCTTGCCGCTCATGCCGACCACCCGGTGACGTCAGCGGTGACGCGCTCGACGTACTCGTCCACCCACTCCGGCAGGATGCGGCGGTTGCGGCCGATCTTGACCGAGCGGATCTCTCCGGTGAGGACGAGCATCTTGGTCTTGGACAGGCCGAAGCCGAGCATCTCGGCGACCTCTGCCGTGGTGTACCACTTGCGCGTGATCACAGCCGTCGTCATGTAGCGGTTCCTTCCAGGTCGAGCAGGGCGGGTAGTTCCTCGCGGGCGGTGTTGCGGTTGTGCTGGATGTCGCGGCGGATGTTGGCGGCGAGCCAGGATTCGCCGGGGGTGTGGCCGTGGCCGGCGTAGGTCCAGTGGGCGAGGGTGAGGGTGGTTGCTTCCTCGTCGTCGGGGTCGGGCAGGCCGAGGGCGGCGCGTTGTTGGGCGGCGCGGTAGTTGGCGCGGGTCTGGCGGAGTTCGCCGAGGGTGGTGGAGTAGCGGCGGGATTTCGTGGAGAAGTGGCCGCGGAAGCCGAGCATGTGTGCCCAGTCGCGGAGCTTGCGGTCGGGGTAGAGCGGGTGGAGGTCGAGGCAGGCGGCGATGAGCCGGGCCGGGTGCTCGGGGACGTCGAGGAGGACCAGGGCTTCCTTGTTGCCGATGCGGCGGTCCACGGTGCCGGTGGTCTCGGCTGCTTTGGTGGCGTACTTGGCGACGTAGGAGGCGACCGCCTGCTCGGTGATGTCCTCGCCGTCGCCGAAGGCGCGGATCGGGCGTACGTCGAGCTGGGCGCCCCATCGCAGGGTCCGGGCCGGTTGGTCCCCGGACGGGGGTACGTCGACTGCCACGCGGGCGGCAGCGGCATGGATGGCGTCGGTGAGCAGGTCGAGGGTGGCCCACGCGGGGGGCGGGTCGTCGGGGCCGGCCGGGCCGTCGAAGCGGATCACGGCATGGAAGTGCACGGCCCCGCGCTTTTGGTATTCGGCGACTTTCCCGAACGACACCCGTGACTGCTCGCTTGCGGCCTTCTGCGTGAGTCCGGCCCGCTTGGCGATCTCCCGGCGCAGGTAGATCGTGAAGTAGCGCCACAGCTCGGAGGCGTGGTTGTTCCACAGCACCGCGCCCGCGTAGTCGTAGGTGTCCGGGTCGAGCGGAGTGCCCAGCTCGGGGGCGTCTTCCGCGTGGCGGGTGCCGCAGCGGCAGGGCCGGTTGCCGGGTCGGTTGTGGACCGGGCCGAAGGACGGCGCGGTGAGCGTGGCGAACACGCGCGGGTGGTCGCGGATCGTCTCGGGGGTGCCCTTGGCGGGGTCGCCGACGAGGCCGGCGCGGATCAGGTGGTAGGTGTCGCCCGCGTAGGTCCAGGCGCAGGCCGGGCAGCGGGAGGCGCGGCGGTTGCCGCAGGCGACGCGCAGGACCCCGCCGGGCTCGGTGTCGGTGGAGTAGGAGTGCAGCACCTGTCCCGTGGCCGCGTCGCGGGTGACGGTCGAGCCGGTCAGGCGGATCGGGTCGGTGCAGCCGCCGGTACGGCGGATCTGGTCCTGGATGCGGTCGAAGCCGGGAGACCCGGCCAGCCTCAGCACGTCGGCGAGGGTGGCCGGGTCCAGGCCCGCCATCGTGGCGGTGTCGGTCACTTGATCACCGCCCGCAGCGGGCGCACACGGCGGGCGGTGTCGGTGCCCTTGCAGGCCGGGCAGGCGACGCGGAGGGTAATGCGGGTGCCGTCGCGGTGTCGGGTGCCGGTGGTGATCGCGGCGGTGGCGAAGCCGTCGCAGTCGCGGCAGACACGCGTGTTCTGGGCGTGCTGGGGCATGATGAGGCTTCCCTTTCGGGTCCGTTGGATCTGGATGGGTGGAGCCGTCCGGGGCGGCGGAAGTTTGGCGACCGAGGCCGCCCCGGAGGGCGCTACTTGCTGACAGCCCGGCGTTTGGCCGTGCGGTTGATCGTGTAGGTGAGTCCGCTGGTGGCCGACAGGACCGCGACGGCAGCGCCGGCCACGACCTGGGCGACGAAGGCGATGACCAGCAGCACGGCGATGGACCCAGTGACGACGACAAGCGTCAGCACGATCGGCCCGGTGTAGGAGCGGGGCGCTTCCTGCACGATCACGACCTTGTGCACGTCGGTGCCGGGCGGGAGCCGCCGGTAGACGTCGGCGGGGATGTGACCGGCGCGGAGCTGGTCCTCGGGGAGCTGCATGGCGGTGTCCTCCTCTCAGGTGCAGCGGTGGGTGCGGGCGGCGAGTTCGGCCGCCGAGCGGTCGCGGTGCTCGGTGGAGAAGCCGCACTCGGGGGCGGTGCAGGCGGCGGTGTGACGGGTCTGGCCACGGCCGTTGCTGAACGTGCCGACCTGCACGGGTCCGATGCGGATCACGTCGTAGAAGCGGTTCGGGCGCACGCGGGTTCACCTCCTTTCAGGCGAGTTGGGCGACGATCGCGCCGGCGAGGTCTTCCGGGATGCCGAGGCGAGCGCGCAGGGTGGCGGTGTCGATGTCGCTCCCGGTGCGGGTGCGATGCTCGGTGGCGACCTTGCGTGCGTGGTCGACCAGAGCCGGGGGCACCACCGGCACCGAGACCGGGGCTTCCGGCAGAGCCGGGACCGGTTCGGCCGGGGCGATCTCCGGTCCCTCGTCCGCCACGTCGGGGCGGTCGATGACCGGCGCGGGATCAGCGGAAGCCGCGGGCGCGGATGCCGGTGCGGGTTCGGTGGGCTGGTGGACGAGGAGGGTGCCGCCAAGGAAGGCCAGCGCAGGCCAGCCCGCGACGAGGATGCGCAGCCAGGCGGGAACGTTGGCCAGGTCGAGGAGTCCGGCGGTCGCGACGTTCGCGCCGAGGGAGGCGACCAGGGCGATGACGAACCACGTCCAGGCCGAGCGGTCCCGGCGGGCGCCGCGGAGTCGACGCCAGGCCGCCACCAGCAGCAGGTCGACGGAGACCGGGTAGGCCCACGCCTTCCAGCCGGACTGTCCGGCCGCTTCGGCGAGGTCGTGCAGGTGGGCGAAGGACAGGGCACCGGCGATCACGGCCTGGATGAGCACGGCATCGATGCGGATCGAGCGGAACACGTCCTCACCTCCCCTCAGTGGTCAGGACTGCGGGACGGACGGGGGTGTGGTGGGCATCGGCGGGATCGCCACGGGCGGGCGGAACGAGGCCAGGAAGGGCAGGTCCGGGGTGAGGTGGGCGTACTCCCGGCAGACGGCTGCCGCTTGCGCCGGCGTGGTCTCCGGGGTGCGGATGCGTGACCAGCCACCGGAGGTGTCACCGGCCACCGCGACACCGGGACGGTCCACCCGGATCGAGGTCGCGGACACGACCGCCTCAGGGGCGATGTCGCCCAGGCCCATCTCGGCCGTCTGCTTGTCGTTGACGCGGTGCACCACACGGCCGGTGAGCTGAGCCCGCAGCGCGGTCGCACCGCGGCCGAGGTCGGAGCCGAAGCGCTGCCCGCACACCTCCAGGTGGATCCCGACCGCGCGGGCCATCTGCCCCAGCCGCACGAGCTGCATCACGGTCCTGTCCCGCGCCGCTTCCTCCTTCTTGGAGGTGACGAAGAACAGCTCCGCCACCTCGTCGACGAGGACGACCAGCGGCACCGGCCGCAGCTTCTCGGGCAGGTCCCACAGGTCGGAGACCCCGTGCAGGGCGAGGAGATCGAACCGTTCGCTCATCTCCAGCACCAGCGCGTCTATCAGGCGGCCGGCCATGTCCGGATCGGTGGCCAGCGCCGACAGGCGGGGCAGGTACCGGCTGTGCTCGACACCGCGCTTGCAGTCGATCCCGACCAGGCCGACCGGGAGCTTCGCCAGGCCCATCACCAGGTTGCGCTGGTACATGGACTTCCCCGACGAGTTCGCCCCCAGGGTCAGGGCGTGCGGCATCTTGCGGTAGTCCCGCTCGAAGACCGTGCCGTCCTCCCGCAGCGCCACCGGCACCACCAGGTCACGCGGCCGGGCCTTGCGCGGCAGACGCACCCGGCGCAGCACGTCGTAACCCGTCATCCGCAGCTCGACATAGCCCGGCTTGGTCTCCGCCACGGTCACCGACTGCACCCCGAAGGCGTGCCGCAGCCGCTCCGAGGACACCGCCACGTCGACCGGCTCCAGACCGGCCGGCAGCCGCAGCGTCACCCGCAGGCCCGTCGAGGTCGGGCGGATGCGGCGGACCTTCGGCGCGACGGGCCGGACCTCACGGCGGGCCAGGTTGCGGGTCATGAACGCCCGCAGGCCCGTCGGCTGTACCGTCAGCCCGCACACGTCCATCGTGGAGCGGTAGGACCAGGCGAACCGGCCCCAGGTCAGCGGCAGACCCACCGTCGACCAGTACACGCGCGGAGCCCGCGCCTTGGCGTAGCCGACACCGCCGGCCCCCGCTAACGCCCCCGTGGCCTCCAGCCACAACGTCCAGTCACTCATGGTCAGGCCGCCGGGGTGATCGCAACCGCACGGAAGGAGATCCCGTGCCGCTTCTGGCCGTTGAACTCGTTCTCCCAGTCCCGCGCCTTGAGCCCGACGACCCGCACCGGCATACCCGGCTGGAGACCCTCGGGCAGGCCCGTCTCCGGGATGGTCACCTGGTAGAGGTTCCCCTCCCCCTCGTCCGAGACCAGCAGGCCCACCGTCGACAGCGGAGCCCCGGACTCCCGGTCCATCGCCCGCTCCCCGGTCTTGGCGTTGGCAAGCTTCGGCACCGGCGCGGTCGCCACGAACACCACCGCAGACGACGTGTCGATCTTGAAGGACGGCATCAGTTCTCCCAGCGTTGAAGACGAGGCAGCCCAAACCGGACTGCATGACGCTCGCTGTCCTAGGACTGCGAGCCGCTGAGAGAGATAGTGCACCGCAGTCCTAGGACTGTCAACAGTCCTAGGACTATGTTTCACTAGACCTCGTTGAGAGGGGTTCGAGATGGCGTCCAAGTGGCGGGAGCTGGCGGATAAGCTGGCCGAGCAGATCAGAAGGGGTGACTACGCCCCTGGCCAGCGTTTGCCTCACATCCGAGAACTCGTCGACGCCGGCGAAGGCTCCAAGGCAACCGTGCACGCCGCCTACAAGGCACTGGAAGCCGAGGGCTTGGTCACCTCTTCACGCGGCCACGGCACTGTCGTGCGCCAGCAGGTCCCCCTCAAGCGCTTGGGCATTGCCCGCTACGACAAGGCCAAGTGGCGAGACGGCGACGAGGTCGCGTTCATCGCGGACCGCGTGGCATCAGGCCGCACCTACCGCCGGAACGAGCAGACCCAGACGGTGAGCCGCGTCGTGGCACCGCCGGAGGTCGCAGCTGCACACGGGCTGCCGGAAGGCGCGGAGGTCTACGCACGCGCCCGCCTGGTCAAAGAAGGCGACCAACCGACGCACACGCTGACCAGCTACTACCGGCCCGAGCATGTGGAAGGGACGCGACTGGTCGACCCCACCCCGGGCCCCGCCGGCCGAGGCGGCGGATTCCGCGTGCTGTACGACGCGGGTTACGAGATCGACCACATGAAGGAGCAGCTGTTCGCTCGCGCCGCCACACCGGCCGAGGTGAAGCAGCTCCAGTTGCCGCCGGGCGAACCGGTGGTCGAGCTGCACCGGACGACCTACACGGCGGACGGCACCGTCGTGGAGTTCGCCATCGGGGTGCACGCGGCATCACGCTTCGCGTGGGAGTACGACTTCAAGGTGCCCGACTCGGCGAGGGACGGAGAAGGACAGCAGTGATCTCGACGCAGGATTGGGCCGACGCCCGGCGCGTATGGGACTACCACCAGATGGGCCATGCCCCCCGGCCGTGCTCGGTGGCCATCGGACTCGGCAGTCACGACCTGGGAGTCGCTGACACCGCCGTGGACCTGTACAAGCGCGGCATGGCCCCCCTGCTCGTGTTCACCGGAGCCACCAGCCCGACGACGCGGGAGCGCATGCCCCGCGGCGAAGCCGTCCACTACCGCGAGCGGGCATTGGAGCTGGGGGTCCCCAGCGAGGCCATCCTCGTGGAACCGCACGCCCGGAACACCGGCGAGAACATCCGCTTCTCCCGGAAGCTGTTGGAGGAGAGTGGGGTAGAGGTCGCCTCCGTGCTGCTGATCAGCAAGCCGTACGAGGAGCGGCGCGCGTACGCCACGGCACGCAAGCTCTGGCCCGAGGTCGAAGTCGTCAGCGCTTCCACACCCATGACCTTCGCCGAGTACGTCGACTCCATCGGCGACGCCCGCTTGGTGATCGACATGTTGGTCGGTGCCCTGCAACGGCTGATGATCTACCCGGATCAGGGATTCATGATCCGCCAGCCAGTACCCGGCGACGTGGCCGAGGCATACGAGCGCCTGTGCCAAGCCGGGTACACGAGCCGACTCACGACCGCCGCGACATCTTCGACCTGACCAGCGCAACGAAAGCTGTTACAGGTTTCTCTACCTCATCAAGCCCCGGCTGCGCTCCGCTCCGCCGGGCGCGCTTCCCGGCTCCGCTCCGGGCGCCGCTCCTGCCTTCGGCCCGCTCCGCCCGCGCTGCGCCGACGCGCGCCCACTGATGGGTTGGGCCGGAAGCCATGAGGCGAGCACCCCACGGAACGATCTGCCGTCAAGACGATGCCTCCGGCGGGGGATCGGCCGGCACCGGGATGGAGGGGGCACCGTCGCCGACCGCGGGCCGGTAGTGGCATGAGCGGGGTGCTCCCATCCCGTCCACCATCGACCCAGGCAGAGCCGAGCAGACGCGGCCCAGGGCGTCCAGGTCGTTCGTACAGTGGCGCGCTCCACCTGGACGCCCTGAACCACGCCCGCTCCACGGTGTGTGGGTCGACGGCGGACGGGATGGGAGCTGGGGAGGGTGGTTGCTGAGGAAGTGCTGCGGGTGCGGCTGCACAGGGGTCTGAACGGATACGGGACGCATGTTGTCGTTCCTCTGGACAATCCGATCTACAGGGGCGGTATATTTTCCGGCATGAATTCCCACCCTTCATCCCATGAGGTGTTGTCGGGCTTAGGCGAGAAGGTCACCCACAGCCTGGCTCGATCAGTGAAGCTTGCAGCCGGTGACCTGCGGACTTACCGTGCCTGGAACCCCACGTGGGTGGCAGAGGCAAGCGAGCGCGGATTGGCCAACTGGATTCACGATCGTTTGTGGTCCCACCTCACGTCCCTTCTCGACGGTCACCCTGGGGTGACTCTCAGTCATGGGGAGCCCACGCGAGAGGTCGTCGTCGGGGTCAGCTATCGTCTGCGGATCAAGCGGCACCGTGAAGATGGGCAGGTCAGCAGCTACCCGACCCAGACTGCTCTGGAGTTTTTCGCACAGGGGGTTCAGGACACGTTTCCTGGACTGGAGGAAGTGCGCCTAGTAGCCGGGTACGAGTGGGAAGCTGACTCGCGGGAGATCGGTGAGGCCGTACTGTCGCTGCGCGACGGGCAAGACGAAGTGGTCTGGCTGGTGCCTCTGCCTGACGTTGGCGAAGCTGGAGGCAGTGGCACGGCCCAGCCTGTCCGGCCCACGGCCCCCGAGCCCTCGCTCCCGTCGATCAACGTGCCGGAACCTGTCAGGCGCGAAACAACGGAGGATGGGTCGAAATGAGCAGTCTCGGCGAAGCGATTACAACAGCTCGCCGGGCCCTTGGTATCACCCAGGAAGAGTTGGCAGAGGCCGCTGGGGTAACCCAAGCGGCCCTGTCCCGCTACGAGAACGATCTACGCGAGCCTGAGAGTGAGGCGCTGGCACGGCTCGCCGGCGCCTTGGGTGTGACGGTTACTTTCCTCAAAGGCGCCAGTTCCATCCGCGGGGCGATGGCTGTGGACGCTCACATGCGGAAGCGGGCGACTGCGAAGGCCACGACGTGGCGGCAGCTCGAGGCCAAGCTGAACATGTACCGCATGCACGTCCGCCACTTGATGGAGGAAGTATCGCTTCGGGCTGAGCAACGCATCCCGACGTTTGATCCCATCGACACGGATGCTGCCGACGCTGCGCGCATGCTTCGGATGCAGTGGCGCATGCCGATCGGTCCTGTGAGGTCGCTGGTCCGGTGGGTGGAGGCAGCCGGCTGCATTGTCATGGCAGAGGACTTTGCGACGTCTCGCGTGGACGGTCTTTCTCAGTGGGTAGATGACTACCCAGTGATGATGATCAACGTCACAGCGCCCGTTGATCGCCTACGTCTCACCGTGGGGCATGAGCTCGGTCACCTGTGCCTCCACTCATCCGAGCTAACCCTCACGATGGAGGAGGAAGCTGCTCGGTTCGCGGCAGAGTTCCTGATGCCTGAGGAAGTCATCCGCCCGCAGCTAAGAAACCTCACGTTGGGGCGCTTGCACGACCTCAAGCGAGAGTGGGGCACGTCAATGCAGGCCATCATCGAGCGCGCTTACGATCTTCAGGTGATCAGCTCAGCCAAGCGCACAAGTCTGTATAAGTCGCTGAGTAACCGCGGCTGGCGAACGCGGGAACCCCTGAGTGACGAGCTGCCTCCTGAGATGCCCACTCTGGCCCAAAGCATCAGCGAAGCCATGGCAGATAAGGGGCTCAGCCGAGAGGAGATTGCCGAAATGGCAGGCTTTTCGGACCCTGACCGAAACACCCTATTCGTCTCACACGTGCGTCGTCTGCGAGCCGTCTGAGCTTGGCCGCTGTCCCACCAAATGGGGAACGGCCCCTCGCCAAGTCTCCCTTGGCAGGGGCCGTTCTCGCAGCTTGTCGAGCGGAGACGGTGGGATGTCAGCCTGCCTGCATCCGCCAAATCAGCCAGCTGACGACTGCGCCGCCGAGCGTGTACGCCGCGCCCTTTAGGGCGTTCATGAGAACAATGCGCAGGTAGCGACGGCTACGGCGGCGCCACCGGGTCGTAGAGTGTGGAGCGGGACGTCCCGTAGAGGGGAGTCCAAGGGAGTGCTTGTTCAAGAGGTACTCCAGAAAATCCAGTGATGTGTGCTGGTGATGTCGCACCGCTCCGTCCGGGCGCCAACCACATGCGGAGCGGTGCGATCTTCATTCCTTCGGGGCTGTGCCCGAAGAAACCTCAGTGGCGGCCTTCTCGTCGGTCGTCGGCTCTCCGAGAGCGCGAGGGGTGAAGGGCGGCCACAAGCTGTACACGTGACGCGAGCCCCGGCCTGATCGAGTCTTGAGAGTGTCGAACCACTCGTCGTCGACGTGAACGAGGATGCCGTGCTTCTGCAACTCGCTGATGCCCTTGCCGGCGCTGTCGGCGGAGATGCCATACCACTCGAACATCCGCTCCTGGGGAAGGGTGAACTCGAGCTTCCGCTGGTTCAAGGCGATCAGGAGCATGGCCTTCCCTGGGAGGGAGAGCGCGTTGTGCCAGCCTTTGTCCCAGTACTCGTACGGTAGCTGGAAGTAGGGGTCTCCCAGATTCTCACCCGGCGACGTGTACGGCCGTCCAGAGCCGTCTTCGTGCAGCTTCGTGATGGTTGACTTGCCGCCCTCGCCGCGAGCTCGGGAGATGAGTTGCAGCTCCTTAAGGACTTTCCACGCGCGAGACACTGCGGTGGTCCCTGCTGCCTCGTCGAAGATGCCCACCGACCGAGCCCACGTCGTGGACCACTCGGTGACAGAGAAGTCTCCGCCACTGGTCACAGCACTGAGCAACAGGTACAAGTCCAAGGGTCGTTTAGCGGAGCGGCGCACCAGAGTGGCCAGAGCCCCGGGTGACTTTGTTCCGCCCTTGCTCGCCTCCCTCTGAAGGAAGGCTCGACGGATCGGCACCGTACGTGTCGGACGTTGAGAACGATCAAGGATGAGCTTGATGGTCTCAGGTTGCCCGAGAGGCGTCTCCCTCTGTGCCTGGGGCGAGTTAAGACCGTGGTGATGGGTCGTCATGCAGCAAGCATGGCACGGACTTGATGCTTGCTGCCTGTTTGAAGAGACACCTTGGGCAACATCGACTTGCCGTTCTAGCGGGTGCCATACGATGCCTGGATCATGTCTCGTAGGACACCTGGTTAGATGACAAGTAACGATGACACGTTACTGTGCCGAGTTGCGGGGCGTTGGCGAACTGGCCGTCGCTCACAGAGAGCTTGACTCGCGCTCCACATGCCGCGGACTTGTCTATGTGCCGCCGGGTTCCGTGCGTGGAGTGCGGTACAGCAGCGAAGTACCGCAACCGCAGCAACCCTTCCTGCCCAGGGGCGCCCACGGACGGCCGTAGGGCGACTGGTATGACCGCCACCGAACGATCCACATAGAGCTACGGATCAGAAGGTTGCAGGTTCGAATCCTGCCGAGTGCACACAGACCGAAGGCCCCGGAGAGATCCGGGGCCTTCGGTGTTTCACGGGCTCGTCGGTTCCGGATGCCGCGTTCGTCGCGTCCGGCTCATGGATAAGGTGCCCGCACATCGTGCGACGACCGGGGGGTCGGGCTTCCGTGCGGTGTGGGAGGGAAGTCATGAGGATCGCGACGGCCGGGGCGGGGATCGCCGCCTTGGCGTTGGGCGCCGTGCTCGCGCGATGCGGCGGTGGGGCGGACACGGCCGAGGGGCCGCTCTCGTCCGAGGAACTGCAGGGCCGGTGGTGGACCTGGGCGTCGACGGAGCCCGGGGCGACCAACCCGGTCGCCGACGAGGACGGGAGCGCGTGCGGGCGGGACCAGCCGGAGGACGTGTGGTTCCTGGCCGGCACGTTCGGCACCCGGGCCGAGCGGGCGTGCGCCGTCCCCGAGGGGGTGCCCCTGGCCTTCCCCCTGGTGAACATGTTCGGCACACCGGCGGACTGCGCGGACTTCAAGGCGACCGCCGAGGGGTCCGCCGTTCTGGACGGGGAGAAGGTCGACGCCGACGCCCACCAGGCGGAGTCGGTCGAGATCCGCAACGGCGTCGGCAACCCCGTCACCGGCACGGACGGGTCCTCCACCGCTCACGGGTGCGGACTGTGGGTCCAGTTGCCCGCGCTGGAACCCGGGGAGCACTCGCTGGAGATCCGCGGCCGGTCGGGCGGTTTCCCGGTCGGGGTGGACCACACCCCGACCGTGGACGCGGCCTAGAACCGCGACGCCGGATTGGGCCGCATCGCGGCACCGGACTCCTCGCCTCCCTCGTCCGGGAGCCGTGTCACCGCCAGGGCCGCCGCGTCGTCCTCGAGTTCGTCGGTGTGCCGGAACAGGGCCGCCAGCATGGCGTCCAGCACGGCGCCGGGGTCCGCCGGCAGGGGGCCGGTGAGCGGGGGGACGGGGTCGAAGAAGGCGCCGGTGCGGTCGCGGGCCTCGACGATGCCGTCCGTGAAGAGGACCAGCGTGGCACCGGGAGGCAGGTCGTACCGGTCCACCGGGACGACGGGACCGGCCAGGTCGCCCAGACCCAGCGGCAGCGACGGCTCCTTCGGCTCCAGCGCCGTCACCCGGCCCCCGTGGACCAGCAGCGGCGGCGGGTGCCCCCGGTTCGCCATGCGGAACGCGGACCGGTCGGGGAGGATCTCGACGAAGACGGCGGTGACGAAGTCCTCGTAGGGCGCGTCCTCCTCGCGGGCCTTCACGTCCTGCACCTGGATCTCCGCGGCCTGCACGACCGACGGCAGGTCCGGCGTCTGCAGGGCCGCCGCGTGGAAGGCGCCCAGCAGGGCGTTGACCAGGGTGGCCGACCGGGTGCCCTTGCCGCGGACGTCTCCGATCACCATGCGCAGCCCGTGGGGCGTGTCGTGGACCGCGTACAGGTCGCCGCCGATCAGGGCCTCCTCCTGCGCGGCCTGGTACCGGGTGGCCAGGGCCAGCCCCGGGACCCGCTCGGGCACGGTGGGCAGCATGGCGCGCTGGACCGTCTCCGCCACCTGGCGCGACGTCCTCAGCTGCTCGCGTTCGCGCGCGAAGATCCGGTTGAGGAACGCCGCGACGACGGTCAGCGTGACGAGGGTCGTGAAGCCGATGACGTTCGGCCGGGAGATCACCTCCCCGCTCTCGCGGAAGGCCAGCAGCCAGCCCGTCAGAAGGGCCACGCCACCGCTGATGACCGTCCGGGCCAGGGAGTACACGGGCGCCGCCGTCACCGACACGGTCGCCAGCAGCGGAAAGGTGTTGAACGGCGGCCAGGCGAGGTCGACGACGACCGCGACGACGATCACGGCGGGCGGCAGGGCACGGGGCCAGGCCATCCGCCTGAAGCGCTCCTCGCGCTGGTACCGCTGCATCCCCAGGGCCCCCGGTCGATCCGTCGCGTCCTGCGCCCCAGTTTTCGGCATGCCCTCCCACGCAGCCACCTGGCGGGCCCGTCCGCGACCCGACCGGCCCGGCGCCGCTCAGGCCGCCGGCGGGATGTTCTGGTTGGCGTGGAAGAAGTTGTCCGGGTCGTAGGTGTGCTTGACGGCCGCGAGGCGGGCGTAGTTGTCGCGGTAGGTGGCGCGGACGCTGTCGGCGTCGCCGGTCTCGCCGAGGAAGTTGACGTAGGCGCCGCCCATGGAGTGCGGGTGGAGCGCCGACCAGTAGTCCACGCACCACCGGCGGATCAGGTCGGCGTTGGCCGGGTCGGGGTCGATGCCGGCGATGACGCCGGACCAGATCGCGTCGCGGTACGCCCAGGCCGTCTCGCCCGGGGCGACGTCGTGGGCCGCCCCGTCCACCGGGTACAGGTGCATGGTCGACAGGCCGGTCGGCAGCTCCCGCCCGAACCGCTCGTGCACCGCGAGGGCCTCGTCGGTGACCGTGTCGAAGAAGTCGCCGCGCCAGTACCACTGGAGCCCCTTGGGCACGAGGTCGTCGAACATCGTCTGGAGCATCGGGTACGGCATCGGCGTGGCGAAGTGGAAGGCCGGCGGGGCGGGGTCGTTCACCACGGACAGCACGTCGTCGAGGCGCCCGCCCTCCAGGTCGCCGGTGTAGCACCAGACGACGGCGCACACCTTCCGTCCGTGGAGCGGCTCCGGGAAGGGCGGCGCGGGCGGGACGGTCATGACGGCGAAGAAGCCGTTGAGGTCCTCGGGCGCCGACGGCAGGAACTCCCGGTACCAGCGCAGCACCTCCTGGGTCTGCTCGACCGGCCACACCGTGGCCGCCACGCCGACCGTGTGCACCGGGTGCAGCCGGAAGGTGAAGGACGTGACCACGCCGAAGTTGCCGCCGCCGCCCCGCAGGGCCCACAGCAGGTCCGGGTGTTCCTTCTCGGTGGTGGTGACGACGCTGCCGTCGGCCAGGACCACGTCCGCGGCGACCAGGCTGTCGATCGTCAGTCCGTACGTGCGGGTGAGGTGGCCGTGGCCGCCGCCCAGCGTGAGACCGCCCACGCCGGTGGTGGAGTTGATGCCGGCGGGCACGCCGAGCCCGAAGGTGTGCGTCTCGTGGTCCAGGTCGCCGAGCTGGCTGCCCCCGCCGACCTGGGCCGTCCTGGTCACCGGGTCGACCCGCACCCAGCGCATCAGGGACAGGTCGAGGGTGAGCCCGCCGTCGACCAGACACAGGCCGGGCCCGCTGTGTCCGCCGCCGCGCACGGCCAGCTCGACGCCCGTCTGCCGGGCGAAGGCGATCGTGGAGCGCACGTCCGCCGTGCCGGTGCAGCGGGCGACGGCGGCGGGACGGCGGTCGATCATGGCGTTGTAGACGGAGCGGGTCTCGTCGTACTCGGCGTCCTGCGGCGTCACGAGGGGGCCTCGCAGGGCCTTGCGCAGATTGTCCAGTGCGGTTGCGTCCATGCCGCTCATGTGCGGACACCCCTTGGAGCAGTGCGGAACCGGAGGCGGGCCGCGGGCGGACGAAACGGCGTCCCGCGCCTCGGCGGCGTCCGTGCCCTGGCGGCGTCGCGGGCCTCGCGAGGCGTCCGGCCGGTGTGCGTCCGGGGTCCTGGGGGGTGCGGTCCCCGGGGGCCCGAGGGGCACCCTGCTCCTTTCATTGTGACGCCGGTCACATGGGTGCGCGATGTGGGCGCGGGGCCGGTGCGGGGTCGCGCGGGGTCGGTGCGGGGTCATCGCGGCGGGTCCGCGCCCCCGTGGTGGCGCAGGGCGTTGCGCAGATGGTTGGTCAGGGCGGTGGCCGCCGCCGTGAGGAAGATGAAGCTGTAGAGGATCTGCAGGATCGTGACCAGGCGCGCGGACTGTCCGCGCGGGGTGATGTCCCCGTACCCGACGGTCGCGAGCGTGACCATCGTGAAGTAGAGGGAGTCCAGGCGCGTGGCGATGCCGTCCAGTTCGCCGGGGTGCTGGGCGAGCCCCTGGTAGGCGGTCGCGAAGACCAGCACGGACAAACACATCAGCGGCGGGATCACCAGCCCCGGACGGACGCCCGGGACGTTCAGCAGCACCCGGGCGACCTGGATCAGCAGCAGGACGGCGATCAGCGCGAGGGCCGCCCCGAAGAGCACCCAGCTCAGGACCGGCCGGCGCGGGCCCAGCCGGTCCAGCGGCAGCAGGAAGTACGCGGTGACCATCGCGGTCAGCCCGGCTGCCTGGACCACCCAGGGCCAGGCGCCGGACCGGCCGCCGGGCGCGCGACCTACTGCGCCGGGGACTCGCGGCGAGGTGCGCACAGGGCCCAGATGATGAAGCCGTCGATGACGATGAGGACGATCGACCACACCGGCTGGTAGGGCAGCCACACGAAGTGGGCGATCATGCTCAGCCCGGCCAGTCCGACGCCGACGGCGCGGGCCCAGGTGGCCCCCTTGAACAGGGCCAGGCCGGCGGCGGCCACCAGGGCGCCGAGGATCAGATGCACCCAGCCCCAGCCGGTCAGGCTGAACGAGTACGTGAAGTTGGGTGTGGCGACGAAGACGTCGTCCCGCGCGATGGCGGCGATGCCCTCGAAGATCGCCATGACGCCGCCGAACACCATCAGGAACGCGGCGGCCACCGTCCAGCTCGCCGCCCAGGGGCTCTCGGCCTCCCGGCCCGTCCCGCGAAAGCCCGTACCGCTGACATTGCTGGCCATGTTTCCCGACCTTCCGGATGTCCCCGAGCGGTTCGATCCCTCCCAGACTGGCACCGCGGGCCCCGCCCGGCACC
Source organism: Streptomyces althioticus (assembly GCA_014649355.1). Classification (GTDB taxonomy): domain Bacteria; phylum Actinomycetota; class Actinomycetes; order Streptomycetales; family Streptomycetaceae; genus Streptomyces; species Streptomyces althioticus. The sequence goes on along the minus strand of BMSW01000001.1, from coordinate 92,039 downwards.
TCGGCGGTGACCCCGGGTCAGTTCTCGTACGGGTTCCCGCGCGGCTCAGCTCTTGGTGCGGCTCTCCTCGCGGAAGGCGTCCGCGAGCGCGGTGGCACGCCGGAACCAGTCGTTCAGTACGGCCACCTCCTCGGCGGAGTAGTCCGCGAACAGGTCGGCGAGACGGGCGTAGTAAGGCTCGTAGAGCCGGCGGGCCAGGGCCACCGCGTCGGGCACGGCGGCCACGCGGACGCGGCGGCGGTCGGCGGGGTCGGGGCGGCGGGTGATGAAGCCGGCCCGCTCCAGACGGTTGAGGACGCCGGTCATCGCGCCGGTGGTGACGTGGACGCGCTCCGCCAGTTCGCCGGCGGTGAGCAGGTCGTCCCCCGCCTCCAGGACGAAGCCGAAGCAGGTCACGTCGGTCACGTTCAGGCCCATGACCTGGGCCATCTCCTGCTGGCCGATCAGATGCGTCGCGATCAGTCGGTCCATCGCCCCCATCGCCTCCTGCTGCGTGGCGGGCGGGCGCGGCTTGGCGTGCATGACGGGACTCCCCATTCCTCTTAGCTCGTGAGATATTTCTGTTGTAAATTCCTTAGGACGTGAGACATCTGGAGGCGTCCGTCGTCCGGAGGGAACGCCGACGCCGCGGAAGGGCAGACATGAGCGCGCATCCATATGACCACGGGCACACGGTCGCCGGCTGGACCGGCTGTGGGATCGCCCTCGCCGGAACGGCCCTCCTGGGCGTGGGAGTCTGCACCGTCTCGGGGCCGCTGCTCGCCGCCGGAGCGGCGGTCGACGTGCTCGCCCTGCTCGTCACCTGGGCCCTCCACCTCGCCGGGTGGGGCAAGGCGTCGGGGCCCCGGCCGCGGGAGGAGTGGAGCTGGCGGGTGCGGGACAGCGGGGCTCGCGCGGGGCACGCGGAGTGCCTGGGGTGCCGGATGGCGGGACGGAGGGGCGGTACGGCCGTGGCGCCGGCACGTCCGGTCGCGTCCGCGCCGGCTGCCCCCGCCGAGACGGACGCGGTGGGCGTGGGCGGCTGAGCCGGGCTGCTGTCAGTGGTCCCCTTGTCAGTGGTCCCCTCTACCCTCGGCCGGGATGGCACAGGCATGGCGGTGTGCGGGACTGAGCTGGACGGCGGGCGGTCCCGTGCTGATCTGGGACGGGGGCCGGCGCTCGGCGCTGACCTGGGGGAAGACGGTGGCCTTCGGGGTCGCGGAAGGGGGAGCGCGGACCTGCGTGGGAGCACGGGGGAACAGGTGTCCGCTCGCCGCGCGGGTGTCCGCGCGGAGCACCGGGCCGCGCTGCGAGGACTGCGCCCGTCTGGACCGGGCCCACTCGGTGGCCGCCGACACGCTCGCGGACGACCCGCGGCCGTACCGGGTCTACCTGGCGTGGTTCGGGTCCGGGATGACCAAGGTCGGGATCACCGCCGAGCGGCGGGGACCGGCCCGGCTGCTGGAGCAGGGCGCGATCTGCTTCAGCTGGCTGGGCACGGGGCCGCTGATGGCGGCGCGCCGCACCGAGGAACTGCTGCGTGCCGCCCTGCGGGTGCCCGACCGCATCCCCTACGCCGCCAAGCGCGCGGCGCGGGCGGCGCTCCCGTCGGCCGGGGAGGAGCGGGCCGCCGAGATCGCCGGGCTGCACGCGCGGGCGCTGGGGCTCACCGGCTGGCCGGAGTCGCTCGAACCGGCCCCCTTCCGTCCCGTGGACCACGTGGAGGCGTTCGGGCTGGCGGAGGCACCGGCACCGGTGGGCGTGGTGGGGGAGCTGGCCGCCGGTGGCGCGCTGAGCGGGGAACTGGTGGCGGCCGCCGGTCCCGACCTGCATCTGGCGACGGACCGGGGCGTCCTCGTGCTCGACACCCGCCTGCTGCCCGGCTGGGAGCTGGTGCCGGGCGGGGGACGCCGGGTCGAGGTGCCGGTGCGGGCGCTGAAGGAGCGGCCGACGGCGCAGGACGGGCTGTTCTGAGCGGCGGAGACGGAGAACGGGGGCTGGACCGCCCCCGCCCCCGCGGGTGATCGTGTCCGGCATGAGCGCGCACCTTCCGACTCCGTCGGCCGAGACCGATGCGGTTACCGAGACCGACGTGGCCTCCAAGACCGACGTGGCCTCTGAGGCTCCCGAGCCCTCCGAGACCGACGTGGCCTCCGAGACCGACGTGGCCTTCGAGGCTTCCGAGCCCTCCGAGACCGACGTGGCGTCCAAGACCGACGTGGCCTCCGAGGCTTCCGAGCCCTCCGAGACCGACGTGGCGTCCAAGACCGACGTGGCCTCCGAGGCTCCCGAGCTTCCCGAGACCGCCGGGGCTGCCGAGGCCGCCGGGACTGACGGGATCGCCACGGCTGTCGGGGCTGCCGGAACTTGCGGGACCCCAGAGGCCGACAGGATCGCCGGAGCTGCCGGAGCTGCCGGAGTCGCCGGAGCCGCTGGTGCGGCCGGAGTCGCCGGGACTGCTGGAGCCGCCAGGCCCGCCGGGGTCAATGGGACTACCAGGGCCGCCACGACCGCCGCGACCACCGAAATCGACGGGACTTCCGTGACTGGCGGACCGGTCGGTCCTGCCGTGACCGCCGGAACCGGCCGGACAGGCGCAACCGGCGAAACCGACGGGTCTGCCGTGACCGCCGGAACTGACGGGACTGCCATGACCACCGGAGCCGCCGGAGTCGCTGGGGCGGCCGGGGCGGCCGGCGCCGTCGGGGACACCGGGACTACCCGGTCCGGCGCGACCACAGGAACCGACGGGACTTCCGTAACTGGCGGACCGGTCGGTCCTGCCGGAACCGACCGGACCGACGGGACCGCCGTGACCACCGGCACCGACGGGACTGCCGCGCCCGCTGGTGCCGGCGGATCCGCCGAATCCGTCGAGGTCCGCCGTTTCTGGCAGGATCTCGGTCTCCCCGGCCTCGTCGACGTGCACACGCACTTCATGCCGGAGCGCGTTCTCCACAAGGTGTGGGCGTATTTCGACGAGCTCGGGCCGCTCACCGGTGGTGTCGAGTGGCCGATCACGTACCGCGAGGACGAGGCCGCACGGGCCGCGCTGCTCCGCGCGTTCGGCGTGCGCGCCTTCACGGCGATGCTCTACCCGCACAAGCCGGGCATGGCCCGCTGGCTCAACGACTGGGCCGTCGGCTTCGCCCGCCGTACCCCCGACTGCCTGCACACCTCCACCTTCTTCCCCGAGCCCGGCGCCGCCGCCTACGTCCGCGAGGCGGTCGAGCACGGGACGCGCGTCTTCAAGGCGCACGTCCAGGTCGGCGGGTACGACCCCGCCGACGAGGCGCTCGACGCCTGCTGGGGCCTGCTCGCCGAGGCGGGCACACCGGTGGTGGTCCACTGCGGCTCGGGCCCCGCCCCCGGCAAGCACACCGGCCCCGGACCGATGGCCCGCGTACTGGCCCGTCACCCCCGGCTGCGGGTGGTCGTCGCCCACCTGGGCATGCCCGAGTACGAGGACTTCCTCGACCTGGCCGAGCGGTACCCGGAGGTCCGCCTCGACACCACCATGGCGTTCACCGGCTTCAGCGAGCGGATGGCGCCGTTCCCCCGGCGTGCGCTCCCCCGCCTCGCCGCCCTCGGCGACCGCGTCCTGCTCGGCACCGACTTCCCCAACATCCCCTACCCGTACGCCCATCAGCTCGACGCCCTCGCGGGTCTCGGACTCGGCGACGACTGGCTGCGGGCGGTGTGCCACGACAACGCGGCCCGGCTGTTCGGCCTGCCGGACGCCCCGGAGCCGCCCGCCTGAGAAACGCCTGTGGATTTCTCAGGGAAAACACAGACAGACGCAAGGGTGCTCTCAGGGGACTCCCCGAACGTGTCCGGTATGACCACGATCTCGCCCCAGGGGCGCACGGAACTGCTGAGGCCGGACGGGAGCTCCGTCCGGGTGCTGGTGGTGGACGACGAGCAGTCGATCACCGAGCTGCTCTCCATGGCCCTGCGCTACGAGGGCTGGCAGATCCGCAGCGCGGACGACGGCCAGGGCGCCCTCCGCGCGGCGCGCGAGTTCCGGCCCGACGCCGTCGTCCTGGACATGATGCTGCCCGACATGGACGGACTCACCGTCCTCGGCCGCCTCCGGCGCGAACTGCCGGACGTGCCCGTGCTGTTCCTCACCGCGAAGGACGCCGTCGAGGACCGGATCGCGGGGCTGACCGCGGGCGGCGACGACTACGTGACCAAGCCGTTCAGCCTGGAGGAGGTCGTCGCGCGGCTGCGCGGGCTGATCCGCCGCTCCCACGCGGTCGGCCGCCGCTCCGACGCCCTGCTGGTGGTCGGCGACCTCACCCTGGACGAGGACAGCCACGAGGTGACCCGCGGCGGGCAGAGCATCCACCTGACCGCCACCGAGTTCGAGCTGCTGCGCTTCCTGATGCGCAACCCGCGCCGGGTGCTCAGCAAGGCGCAGATCCTCGACCGCGTCTGGTCCTACGACTTCGGCGGCCAGGCGAACGTCGTCGAGCTGTACATCTCCTACCTGCGCCGGAAGATCGACGCGGGCCGGGAGCCGATGATCCACACCCGGCGCGGCGCCGGATACCTGCTGAAGCCCGCGGTGGCGTGAGCGAGGCGGTGCGGCCGCGTCCGCGCACACTGCGGCCGCGTCCGCGCACGCTGCGGACGCGGCTCGTCGTCGCGTCCGTCACGCTGATCGCGGTGGTGTGCGCGGTGATCGGCACGGTGACCACGCTGGCCCTCCGCTCCCATCTGTACGAGCAGCTCGACGGGCAGCTGCGCGAGGTGGCGATGCGGGCCACGGGCGGCCCGCCCGGCGACGGACCGCGCCCCGGCCCGCACGGGGACGCCCTCGACTTCGTGACGAGGGGCCCGCAGATGTTCGGCACCGTAGGCGCCACCGTCGTGAACGGCGCGGTGACCGACGGGGTGGTCAGCGACTCCCGCGAGGTGAACGGCGTCCTCACGCCCGAGGCCGGGCGTCTCACCGACGCGCAGCTCGCCGCCCTGGAGGGCGTGCCACGCGACGGGCGCGAGCACAGCGCCGACCTCCCCGGCCTCGGCGGCTACCGCGTCCTCCACGCGGAAGGCCCCAACGGCGCCTTCTACGTCGCCGTCCCCACCGCCGACGTCGACGCCACCGTCACCACCCTGATCCTGGTGGAGATCAGCGTCACCGCCGCCGGTCTTGTCGCCGCGTCCCTGGCCGGCGCCGTCATCGTCGGCGTGGCCACCCGTCCCCTGCGCCGGGTCGCCGCCACCGCCACCCGCGTCGCCGAACTCCCCCTCCATCGCGGTGAGGTGACGCTGAAGGAGCGCGTCCCGGAGTCCGAGTGCGATCCGCACACCGAGGTCGGCCGCGTCGGCGCCGCACTCAACCGCATGCTCGACCACGTCCACGGAGCCCTGCACGCCCGCCAGCTCAGCGAGACCCGGGTACGGCAGTTCGTCGCGGACGCCTCCCACGAACTGCGCACCCCGCTCGCCTCCATCCGCGGCTACGCCGAACTGACCCGGCGCGGCCGGGAGGAGACCGGCCCCGACACCCGGCACGCGCTGCGCCGTATCGAGTCCGAGGCCGGCCGGATGACCCTGCTGGTGGAGGACCTGCTGCTGCTCGCCCGCCTGGACGCCGGACGGCCCCTGCGGTTCGAGGAGACCGACCTGCTGCCGCTCGTCGTGGACACCGTCAGCGACGCCCGCGCCGCGGGACCCGGCCACCACTGGCGCCTGGACCTGCCCGATGCGCCCGCACCGGTCACCGCCGACGCCGCCCGGCTCCAGCAAGTCCTCGTCAACCTGCTCGCCAACGCCCGTACGCACACCCCGCCGGGCACCACCGTCACCGCACGGGTGCGCCGCGAAGGCCCGTGGCTGCGGCTGGACGTCGCCGACGACGGGCCCGGCATCCCGCCCGAGCTGCTCCCGCACGTCTTCGAACGGTTCGCGCGCGGCGACTCGGCCCGCACCCGGGCCACCGGTTCGACGGGTCTGGGGCTGGCGATCGTGCGGGCGGTGACAGCCGCGCACGGCGGCTCGGTGACGGTCGCGAGCACGCCCGGACGGACGGTGTTCACCCTGCGGCTGCCCGCCGCCGCACCGGACGCGCCTGACCCACAGCTGTGGCACAGCCTCACCACAGGGGCACGACAGGGCGGTTGACCAGGGTCGCTCCCATGCGAACCGATCACTGTCCCGGCACGCTGCCGGCTCGGGAGCACCTTCCGGCCGCCTGGGCCGGCACACCGGTCCTGGACGTCGTCGTCCCCGTCCACAACGAGGAGAAGGACCTCCGGCCCAGCGTCCGCCGGCTCCACGAGCACCTGACCCGGACCTTCCCGTACGCGTTCCGCATCACGATCGCCGACAACGCCTCCACGGACGGCACCCCGGACGTGGCCGCCGACCTGGCGCGGCGGCTCGAGGAGGTGCGGTCCGTCCGGCTGGAGCGGAAGGGCCGGGGCCGGGCGCTGCGGACCGTCTGGTCCGCGTCGGACGCGCCTGTCCTCGCCTACATGGACGTGGACCTGTCCACCGACCTCAACGCCCTGCTGCCGCTGGTCGCCCCGCTGATCTCCGGGCACTCCGACCTCGCCGTCGGCTCCCGGCTGAGCCGCGGCGCGCGGGTGGTGCGGGGCGCCAGGCGGGAAGTCATCAGCCGCGGCTACAACCTGATCCTGCGCGGCTCGCTCCAGGCGCGCTTCTCCGACGCGCAGTGCGGGTTCAAGGCGATCCGCCGTGACGTGGCGCAGGTGCTGCTGCCGCTGGTGGAGGACAGCGGCTGGTTCTTCGACACGGAGCTGCTGGTGCTCGCCGAACGGGCGGGGCTGCGCATCCACGAGGTGCCGGTCGACTGGGTCGACGACCCCGACTCCTCCGTCCACATCGTGCGGACGGCCATGGAGGACCTGAAGGGCGTCTGGCGGATCGGCAGGGCGCTGGCCACCGGCGCGCTGCCGCTGGACCGGCTCGCCCGGCCCTTCGGCGACGACCCGCGCGACCGGGAACTCGCGGACGTGCCGCGTGGACTGGCCCGCCAGCTCGTCGGCTTCTGCGCCGTCGGCGTCCTGTCCACGGCGTTCTACCTGCTCCTCTACAGCGCTTTCCGCGCCGTCACCGGCGCCCAGCTCGCCAACGGGCTCGCCCTGCTCGTGTCGGCGGTCGCCAACACGGCAGCCAACCGGCGGCTCACGTTCCGGGTGCGGGGGCGCGGCGGCATGGTCCGCCACCAGGCGCAGGGCCTGGTCGTCCTCGCCATCGGCCTCGCCCTGACCAGCGGCTCGCTCGCCGCCCTCGACGCGGCGAGCAGCGACCCGGCCCATTCCACGGAACTGGCGGTCCTGGTGGTGGCCAATCTGGCGGCGACCGTCCTGCGGTTCCTGTTGTTCCGCGCCTGGGTCTTCCCGGACACGGCTTCCCGGACCACCTCGGGATCCGACCCCGATCCCCGGCCGGAGACGCCCTTCACGCCACCCCTCGCCCCGGCCCGCCCGCCGCTTCCCTCCCGGACCACTCCGCAGGCCGACGACGACCCGAGGACCACCCGATGACCACCCCGCACGACCCGCAACCGAACCCCGCCACCGAGGCACCCCGCCCGGCGCCCCCACCGCACGGCCCGCAAGCCGCACCCGATCCCGCCGACGGCGGCCACCAGCCCCCGCCCGGAGCGCGGGGCACCGCCGACAGCACCCACACGGCGTCCGCGCCGCACGGCCCCCACCCGCCATCCGCGCCGCACGGCCCCCACCCGCCATCCGCGCCGCACGGCACCCACGCCGAAGCCGGTACCCCCCGCTGGGCCCGTCCCGCCCTCTTCGCGCTGCTCCTCGCCACCGGTCTGCTGTACCTCTGCAACCTCCACGCCTCCGGCTACGCCAACTCCTTCTACTCCGCGGCCGTGCAGGCGGGCAGCCAGTCCTGGAAGGCGTTCTTCTTCGGTTCGCTCGACGCCGCGAACGCCATCACCGTCGACAAGCCCCCGGCCGCGCTCTGGCCGATGGCCCTCTCCGTGCGCCTGTTCGGGCTCAACTCCTGGGCGATCCTGGTGCCCGAGGTGCTCATGGGGGTCGGCGCCGTCGCCGTCGTGCACGCGTCCGTGCGCCGACGTGCCGGACACGGCGCCGCCCTCCTCGCGGGCGCGGTCCTCGCGCTCACGCCGGTCGCGGCGCTGATGTTCCGCTTCAACAACCCGGACGCGCTGCTCGCGCTGCTGATGGCCGTCGCCTGCCACCTCGTCGTCCGCGCCCTGGAGGACGGCCGCACCAAGTGGCTGGTGTGGGCGGGCGTCGCCGTCGGCTTCGCGTTCCTCACCAAGACGCTCCAGGCGTTCCTGATCCTCCCGGCGCTGACCGCGGTCTACGCGGTCTGCGCCCCCGTCCGCCCGCGCAGGAGGTGCGTCCAGCTCGCGCTCGCGGCCGTCGCGCTCGTGGTGTCCGGCGGCTGGTGGGTCGCGGTGGTCGAACTGTGGCCGACGTCCTCACGGCCGTACATCGGCGGCTCGCAGAACAACAGCTTCCTGGAGCTGACCTTCGGCTACAACGGCCTCGGCCGGCTCAACGGCGACGAGACCGGCAGCGTCGGCGGCGGGGGCGGCCCGGGCGGCGGCGGAGGCTGGGGCGAGACCGGCTGGGACCGGATGTTCAACGAGGAGATCGGCGGCCAGATCTCCTGGCTGCTGCCCGCCGCGCTGATCCTGCTGGTCGCCGCACTGGTCGTGACCCGTCAGGCGGGCAGGACCGACGTCACCCGTGCCGCGTTCCTCGTGTGGGGCGGCTCGCTGCTGACGACCGCCGCCGTCTTCAGCTTCATGGCCGGCATTTTCCACCAGTACTACACGGTGGCCCTGGCCCCCTACCTGGCCGCCGTGACCGGCATGGGCGCGGCGGTCCTGTGGGGAAGGCGGCGGGAGACCTGGGCCGCCCTCACCTTGGCGGGGGCCGTCACGGTGACGGCGGTGTGGGGCTACGTCCTGCTCCACCGCACGCCCGACCACCTGCCGTGGCTGCGGTGGCTCGTCCTGGTGGGCGGGCTGACCGCCGCCCTCGGGCTGGTCTTCGCGGGCCGGGCGGGACGCCGGGTGGTGCTCGCGGCGGCCGCGCTGGGTGTCGCGGCCTCCCTGGCCGGCCCGACGGCGTACACCCTGAGCACCGTGCGGGAGGGCCACTCCGGCTCCATCGTCACGGCCGGTCCCGCGTCGGCGGGCAGGGGAGGCGGCGGGCGTCCGCCGGGCGGCGCCCAGGACGGAGGCCCGGGTGGTGGCGGACCCGGCGGAGGGGGCATGCCCGGCCAGGGCGGCGGCCCCGGTGGGGGCGGAGGCCCGCAGAACGGCACCCCGCCGAACACCGACGGCACCGGCGGCTTCCCCGGCGGCGCCCCGCCGAACACGAACGGCACGGGCGCCCCGCCCGGCGGAGCCACCACGGAAGCCCCCGGCCGGGGCGCACGCGGAGGCACCGGCGTGGGCGGTCTCCTCGGCGGCACCGACGTCGACGCCGAGGCACGCCGGCTGCTGGAGACCGACGCCGCCGACCACACCTGGGCCGCCGCGACGGTCGGCGCGCAGAACGCCGCGAGCTACCAGCTCGCCACCGGCGAACCGGTCATGGCGATCGGCGGCTTCAACGGCACTGACCCGTCCCCGACCCTCGCCCAGTTCCAGCGGTACGTGAAGGACGGCCGCATCCACTACTTCATCCCGGGAGGAGGCGGCGGCCGGGGAGACGGCACCGCCTCACGGATCACCGCCTGGGTAGAGGCCCACTTCACCCAGGTCACCGCCGGCTCCGCCACCTTCTACGACCTCACCCGCCCCACGTCCGAAAGCTGACCCCGTCCCACAACCCCCGTTGTACACCGTAAGAGAGGTGTTCTACGGTGTACAGCATGACCACGTCCTCGCCGGGGCAGCCCGCCGCGGCCCCCGACCCGTCCCCGGACTCCGCGCCGGCGGACGCGGTCCCCCGGGGGCACGCGCGACGCTGGCTGATTCTCGGAGTCATCTGCCTCGCCCAGCTCACCGTGCTGCTGGACAACACGGTGCTGAACGTGGCGATCCCCTCCCTCACCCGGGAGATGGACGCCTCGACCGCCGACATCCAGTGGATGATCAACGCCTACTCCCTGGTGCAGTCGGGCCTGCTGCTCAGCGCCGGCAACGCGGCCGACCGCTACGGCCGCAGGAAGATGCTGATCGTGGGCCTCGCTCTGTTCGGCGCGGGGTCGCTGGTCGCGGGGCTGGCCCAGTCCTCGGGGCAGCTGATCGCCGCGCGGGCGGGCATGGGCGTCGGCGGGGCGCTGCTGCTCACCACCACCCTCGCCGTGGTCATGCAGATCTTCACGCCCGAGGAGCAGCCCAAGGCCATCGGCATCTGGAGCGCCGTCAACTCCCTGGGTTTCGCCGCCGGTCCGCTGGTCGGCGGGTTCATGCTGAACCACTTCTGGTGGGGGTCGATCTTCCTGATCAACCTGCCGGTCGTGGCCCTGGCGCTGGCCGCCGTCGCCGCGTACGTCCCCGAGTCACGCAACCGTCAGGGCGACCGGCCCGACCTGGTCGGGGCGGTGCTCTCCACCATCGGCATGACGGCCCTGGTCTACGCGATCATCTCCGGCCCCGAGCACGGCTGGACGTCCGGCACGGTGGCCGTCAGCGCGGGCACGGCGGCCGTGGTGCTCGGCGTCTTCGCGTACTGGGAGAGCCGGATCCCGTATCCGATGCTCGACCCGCACTTCTTCCGCAACCGGCGCTTCACCGGCGCGGTCGGCGGCCTGGTGCTGATCACCTTCGGGATGGGCGGCGCGCTCTTCCTGCTCACCCAGTACCTCCAGTTCGTCCTGGGCTACGGCCCGTTGGAGGCGGGTCTGCGCACCGCACCGATGGCGCTGACCGTCGTCGCCCTGAACTTCACCGGCGTCGGCACCAAGTGGTCGGCGAAGATGGGCACTCCGCTGTCCATAGCGGTGGGCATGGGACTGATGGCGGCCGGGCTGGTGTCGATCGCCACGCTCACCGGCCACGGGTACGGCGGCACGCTGCTCGGTCTGGTGCTGATCGGCGCCGGCACCGCGATCGGCAGCCCGGTGATGGCGCACGCCGTGATGAGTTCCGTGCCGCGCGAGAAGGCGGGCGTCGGCGCCGGGATCAACGGCACGCTGGCCGAGTTCGGCAACGGACTCGGCGTGGCCGTCCTCGGCGCCGTGCTGAACGCGCGCTTCGCCGCGCTGGTGCCGGTCGCGGCGGCCTCGCTGCCGGCGGCGCTGGCCGCGGCCGGATCGGACCGCGAACGCGCCGAGATCACCGGGGCGTTCTCCTCCGGTCTGGAGACGAGCCTGCTCGTCGGCTCGGTCGCGGTGCTGCTCGGCGGACTGATCGCGGCGTCGCTCCTGCGCCGCGCCGACCGCGTCGACGCGCGGGCCGCGCGGGACGGGGCGGACGCCTAGCATGAACCGGCGTCGGCGAGTCGAGGAAGGTGCGCCATGGTGAGGGCAGACCAGCGGTCCGGGAAGACGCCACGGCCCAGTGTCTGGCTGGAGGACCGGGAGCGGGGCGGCAGGCGCGGCGGAGGTCAGCCCTCCGGTCTCGACCGGGACCGGATCACCGGGGCCACCGTGCGGCTGCTGGACGCCGAGGGGCTGGAGAGGTTCTCCATGCGCCGCCTCGCCGCCGAGCTCGACGTCACCGCGATGTCCGTCTACTGGTACGTCGATACCAAGGACGACCTGCTCGAACTGGCCCTGGACCGCGCCTTCGGCGAACTCGCCCTGCCCGAGCCGGACTCCGGCGCGGACTGGCGCGAGGAGCTGCGCGCCCTGGCCCGCGAGTACCGGGCGCTGCTGGTGCGGCACTCCTGGCTGCCGGCGCTCGTCGGACGCTTCCTCAACATCGGCCCCCACGCGCTGCGGTTCTCCGGCGCCGTCCAGGGGGTCCTCGGCCGCACCGGCCTGCCCGAGCACGAGGTGACCGGGGCGATCGCCGCCGTGTTCCAGTTCGTGTACGGACACGGCGCGGTGGAGGGCCACTTCCGCGAGCGGGTCGCCTCGACGGGCCTGACCCCCGACGAGTACCACCACCGCGCCATGACCGAGGTGCTGCGCGACCCGGACGCCTCCGACGTCGTCGGCCGGTCGGCCCGGATCATGCAGGCGCGGGGCGGCGACACGGTCGAGGAGATGCTCGACCGGGACTTCAGCTTCGCCCTGGACCTGCTGGTCGCCGGCATCGAGGCGATGGTCGCCCGCAGCCGCGGCTAGCCGCGCACGCGGCGTGGTCCTAGTCGCTCTCCGCCAGCCGCGCCGGGAAACCGCCCGTCGCCACCGGCCCCCAGCGCTCCGGGGTGATCCGGATCAGCGACTTGCCCTGCTTCACCATCGCCGCGCGGTACTCGTCCCAGTCGGGATGCTCACCGGCGATGTTCCGGTAGTACTCCACCAGCGGCTCCACCGAGTCGGGCGCGTCCAGCACCTCGGCGGTGCCGTCGATCTGCACCCAGGGGCCGTTCCAGTCGTCGCTGAGGACGATGAGGCTCACCCGCGGGTCACGCCTGGCGTTCCGGGTCTTGGCACGCTCCGGGTAGGTGGACACCACGATCCGCCCGGAGTCGTCGACGCCGCAGGTCAGCGGCGACCCCTGCGGCCCGCCGTCGGAACGGCGGGTGAGCAGGATCGCGTGGTGCCGGGGGCGTACGAAGTCGAGCAACTCGTCGAGGGAGACGCGGGTGTTGGTCGCGATGTCGGGTGCCATGGCGTCAGCCTAGGCCGCCATCGCCTCGGAGAGGTTGTCGTACACGGGCACGTCGCGGCGGAGCCCGGTCACCTCCAGGACGCGGCCCGCGACGCTCTCCGGGAGGGCCACCAGGTGCACCTTGGTGTGGGGGAGCAGCAGCCTGCGGGCGTCGTTGATCAGGCGGATGCCCTGGGAGTCCATGAAGCGGGTCCCGGACAGGTCGAGGACCATCACCCGGGCGGGCCCCTCGGAGCCGGAGCGGGCCTGGTACATGATCAACGGCAACAGGCCGTCGGCGTTGCGGAAGTCGATCTCCGACGGCAGCGGGAGCATCACGCGCTCGGAGGAGAAGGGGGGAAGGGCCATGGCATTCACCTGGAATCGGTCGTCCGGAATCGGCAAGGCCGCTTCCTGACCCTTCGCCCATTGCACCACGTCCGGGACGCGACGGACAGCGGTGCAGGTCCAGACGTCGCGCTCAGCCCTCCGGGAGCTGTTCGCCCTGCACGGCCTGGACGTCCAGCTCCACCCGAAGCGTGGTGCCGATGGCGGCGATGCCGGCCTGGACGACCTGGTTGTAGTTCATCGCGAAGTCCTCGCGGTGCAGCTCGGTCGTGGCCCGGAAGGCCGCCCGGGTGCCGCCCCACGGGTCGGCGCCGGTGCCGAGGTAGGCCAGGTCCAGGTCGACCGGGCGGACCACGCCGCGCATGGTCAGCTCGCCGTGCACGGTCCAGCGGTCGGTGCCCGCCTGGGTGAGCCCCGTGGACCGGTAGGTGATCTCGGGGTGCCGTGCGACGTCCAGGAAGTCGGGCGACCGCAGATGGGTGTCGCGCATCTTGTTGCCGGTGTCGATGGACTCGGCCCGGATCACCGCCTCCACACGGGACTTGGTGACGTCGTCGGGGGCGATCTCCACCAGGGCGGTGAAGTCGGTGAACCGGCCGCGCACGCTGGAGATGCCCAGGTGCTGGGCGACCGCGGCCACGCTCGAGTGCGCCGGGTCGACGGTCCACGGGCCGGGCGGCGGCAGCTCCGTGCCCCCGGTGCGGGCCAGCGTCACCGTCCCGATCTCGGCGCGTCCGCTCGCGGTGACGAGGGCGCTGGCGGCGGCCGGCGCGTACCCGACCGCGGTCACGACGACGGTGTACGCCCCCGGTGCCAGCTCGGTGGCGTCCCGGACGGCGCCCTCGGCGTCCGCCTCGGCACGCAGCACCTGGCTGCCCGTCCCGTCGGTCAGCGTGACGACCGCGTGCGACACGGCCCATCCGTCCCGGGTGCGGATCCTCGCGGTCAGTGGCATCCCGTCTTCTCCCTGCAAAGGCTCATAAAAAGGTCGTGATACGACCGGCCCGCGGCGGGGCGCGTCTCCGCTACAGGACGCGCGAACCCGCCACGGGCCGGGACTCGGGTTACTCGCCCGGGTGGGCGAGCTCGATGTCGTGGTCGTCGACACCGGGTCCTGCGACCGTCAGGGCGCTCGCCACCGGCGGGTAGCCCGTGGCGATGACGGTGTACTCGCCGCCGTCCAGGTCGGCGAAGGCGTACGCCCCGTCGTCGCCGGTCGTGGCCGTGCCGACCACGTTGCCCGCCGCGTCGACCAGGGTGACCCGGGCGTCGGCCAGCGGACCGTGCGGGGCGCGGACCACGCCCCGGACATGGGCGCCGGTCTCCAGGTCGGCCTCGACCCGGGTGACGCCCGTGGCGCCGATCTCGACCGGCAGGGCGCGCGGCCGGTACCCGGCGGCGTTCACCGCGACGGTCACCGTGCCCGGCACCAGTTCGGCGAAGGAGAACTCGCCCTGCTCACCGGTGGTCCCGGTGGCCAGCAGGTCCCCGCGCACGTCGGTGACGATCACCATCGCGTCCTTCACCGGCTGCCCGGTCTCCGCCGCGCGGACCACACCGGTCATGCCGCTGGTGCCGCTGAGCAGGACGTCGTAGGACACCGGCTCGCCGTTCACCACGATCGTCGACGCCTGCGGCTGGTGCCCGTCGGCGGCGGCGATCAGGACGTACGACCCCGCCGAGGGGGCGTCCACCGCGTAGGAGCCGTCCTCCTGGGCCACGGAGCGGCCCAGCTGGCGGCCGCCCAGGGAGATCAGCGTGACCGCGGCGCGGGGCACCGGAGTGCTGTCGGCGCCCCGGACGAAGCCGCGCACCGGGATGCCGGAGGAGGCGGACTCCTCGGGCCGGGCCGCGGTGGCGACGGCGGACACGGGCTGGGCGAAGGTGTCCTCCGCGGCGGCCTGCGTCTCCGCGACGGCGGGGGCGGCGCCCCCGGCCGGGACGGTGGCGGCCTCGGCGGCGGTCGGGGCGACCGGGTCGCCGGCCGCGGTGGCCTGCTCCTGCGCGGCCTGGGCCAGCGCGCCGGTGGTCCGCAGCGGGACCTCCTTGATGAAGACCGTCACCAGGAAGCCGAGCAGAGCGACCGGCGCGACGTACAGGAAGATGTCGGCGATGCCGTGGCCGTAGGCGCTCTCCAGCCAGGTGCGGATGCCCGGAGGCAGCAGGTCCATGTCGGGGATGGTGCCGCTGCCGGAGGCCTTGGCTGCCGCCGCCTGCTCCTGCGGGCTGAGCGTGCCGATGGTGTCCGCCGCGTAGGTGCTGATCCGGGACGACATCACCGAGCCGAGCACGGAGACGCCCACCGCGCCGCCGAGGGAGCGGAAGAACGTGACCACGGAGGAGGCCGCGCCCAGGTCGCTCGGGGCCACCTGGTTCTGCGTGCAGAGCACCAGGTTCTGCATCATCATGCCGACGCCGAGACCCATCAGCGCCATGAAGAGGCCGATGTGCCAGTACGGGGTGTCGTAGCGGATGGTGCTCAGCAGGCCGAGGCCCGCCGTGAGCAGCACGCCGCCCGTCAACAGCCAGGCCTTCCAGCGGCCGGTCTTGGTGATGATGATGCCGGAGACGGTCGACGATATGAACAGACCGCCGATCATCGGGATGGTCATGACGCCCGACATGGTCGGGGACTTGTCCCGGGCGAGCTGGAAGTACTGGCTGAAGTAGACGGTGCCCGCGAACATCGCGATACCGACGAACAGCGAGGCCAGCGACGCCAGCGTGATGGTGCGGTTGCGGAACAGGCGCAGCGGGATGATCGGCTCGCTCGCCCTGGACTCGACGAGCAGGAAGATCAGCGTCAGCACGACCGCGCCGCCGACCATCACACCGGTCTGCCACGACATCCAGTCGTACTTGTCGTCGGCGAAGGTGACCCAGACGAGCAGCAGGGAGACAGCCGCGGTGACGAAGAAGGCGCCGGCCCAGTCGACCTTGACCTCCCGCTTCACCAGGGGCAGGTTCAGCGTCTTCTGCAGGACGACCAGCGCGATGAGCGCGAAGGGGACGCCGACGTAGAGGCACCAGCGCCAGCCGAGCCAGCTGGTGTCGGTGATGACGCCGCCGAGCAGCGGGCCGCCGACGGTCGCGACCGCGAAGGTCGCGCCCAGGTAGCCGGAGTACCGCCCGCGCTCACGCGGGGAGATCATCGCGGCCATGATGATCTGGGCCAGCGCGGCGAGACCGCCGCCGCCGAGGCCCTGGATGGCGCGCGCGGTGATCAGCATGCCCGGGTTCTGCGCCGTGCCGGCCACGATCGAGCCGATCACGAAGACCACCAGGGCCGTCTGGACCAGGGCCTTCTTGCTGATGAGGTCGGCGAGCTTGCCCCACAGAGGGGTGGAGGCGGTCATCGTCAGCAGCGAGGCGGTGACGACCCAGGTGTAGGCGCTCTGGCCGCCGCCGAGGTCGGAGACGATCTCGGGCAGGGCGTTGGTGACGATGGTCGACGACAGGATGGCGCAGAACATGCCGAGCAGCAGCCCGGACAGCGCCTCCATGATCTGCCGATGGGTCATCGGAGCGTCCGTGGAGGAGCCTCCCCCGTGCTTGGCATGAGCCCGCACACCGTTCGGTGTGGTCGTTGCCATGGACTTCCTTCTCTTACGTGCTTGCGGGTGTACGGGTGGTCTGTTCGAGTGACGGAGACGCCTGCCGGGGCACGGTGCGCGGGTCGCCGAAGCTGTCCCTGAGCCGGGCCATCAGCCGGGTGAGGTCGTCGACCTCCTCGTCCGACCAGTCGCCCAGCCGCTCCGCGAGGAGCTGGGTCGTGCGTCGGAACAGCTCGTCGAGCCGGGTCTCGCCGGCCGGGGTGAGGCGCAGGATGCGGGACCGCTTGTCGGCGGGGTCGGGAGAGCGTTCGATCCAGCCGCGCTCGGCCAGATGGGTGACGTGCCGGCTGGTGACGGACATGTCCACGGACAGCAGCTCGGCGAGCCTGCTCATGCGCATGTCGCCATGGCGGCCCAGCACGGTCAGCACGGCCGCGGAGCCGCTCGGGCAGTCCGACGGCATCAGCCGGTTCATCTCCCGCTTGACGGCGCCGAAGGCACTGAACTGCCGGACCAGCTCCTCGTACTGTGCCGACTCGGCCATGGCACCTCCGTTTCGTTGCTTAAAGCAACCGTAGGGATTGATGGTTGCTGAAGGCAAATAAAAACGGCCTGTCCGGACCCAAAACTTGGCAAAGACAAGTAATCGCGTCAGTAAACACGCAGGTGGGAGGGGTTTCCCCGTGGGATCCCGCCCCGCTTGGGGCCCCGGACGCTGATTCGCTAGGGTCTCGGTCCATGGCTAACACCCAGGGCCCGCAGGGCAATCACGACCCCGCCGGCAGCACCCAGATGTTCCGCGCGTTCGTCGACGAGGCTCCGGAGGCCGGCCAACCGGCGGCCACGGGCGGCGGCCCGCGGATCGGCCTGATCATCGGCATCGTCGCCGCGGTCGCCGTCATCGCGGCGGTGGCCTGGCTCGCACTGAAGTAAAAGGGAAGGCCGCCGAGGGGAACCCCCTCGGCGGCCACGCCCTCAAGGGGCGCGGGGAACTGCGCGCCCAGCCCCCACCGCCCCGCACGGGCGGGTGACCGTCCCCGGTCCACTCCCTCGGCACGGCGACGACAACGCCCTCAAGGGGCGCGGGGAACTGCGCGATCAACCCCCACCGCCCCGCTCCCGCGAAGCGACCGCCACCCGCCCCGCCCGCAGGCGCGGAAAAGCGGTGCGCGGCGCCGCCGCAACGAGGAGCGCGAAGGCCCCCGGCCCTGAAAGGGCCGAGCGCCCCCGCGCTCGCAGGCACGTCCGCGGACGTCAGTCCGAGATGAGCCCCTCCCGCAGCTGGGCCAAGGTGCGCGTCAGCAGACGAGAGACATGCATCTGCGAGATGCCCACCTCCTCCCCGATCTGCGACTGCGTCATGTTCGCGAAGAACCGCAGCATGATGATCCGCCGCTCACGCGGCGGCAGCTTCGCCAGCAGCGGCTTCAGCGACTCCCGGTACTCCACGCCCTCCAGCGGCGTGTCCTCGTAGCCGAGGCGGTCCGCCAGGGAGCCCTCGCCGCCGTCGTCCTCAGGCGCGGGGGAGTCCAGCGAGGACGCCGTGTACGCGTTCCCCACCGCGAGGCCGTCGACGACGTCCTCCTCGGACACGCCCAGCACGGCGGCGAGCTCGCTCACCGTCGGGGAGCGGTCCAGCTTCTGGGAGAGCTCGTCGCCGGCCTTGGTCAGCGCCAGCCGCAGCTCCTGGAGCCGGCGCGGCACCCGCACCGACCAGGACGTGTCGCGGAAGAACCGCTTGATCTCCCCGACCACCGTCGGCATCGCGAACGTCGGGAACTCCACGCCCCGTTCGCAGTCGAAGCGGTCGATCGCCTTGATCAGCCCGATCGTGCCGACCTGGACGATGTCCTCCATCGGCTCGTTGCGCGAGCGGAACCGCGCCGCCGCGTACCGCACGAGCGGGAGGTTGAGTTCGATCAGCGTGTCCCGGACGTAGGCGCGCTCCGGGCTGTCCTCGTCGAGGACGGCGAGCCGCAGGAACAGGGAGCGGGACAGGGTGCGGGTGTCGAGGGCCGCCGTCTCCGGGACCTCCGGAGCGGGTGCGGCGGCGAGGGACGGGCCCTCGTCGATGGGGCCGAGTGCGTCGAGAGCATGGGGAGCTGACTCGCTCTCCGCGAGCGTGAGCACCTTCGAGCTGCCCTGTTCTGCGGACATGCCACCCCCTTTGGGTCGCGGGACGGTCGCGGCGAACGCTCCCGATCCGAGGAACGCAGCCTTCACCTGAATACCGGCGCCGAGGCTCCGGCAAACGCGCTTCCGGCAGAATGTCACATGTCGGCAACGCGCTGTAGTGACATGTCGACATGCGAGATGCGAATCAGCCCTGGAAACAAGGGGTCTGACGGGGTATCGGACGGAAAGAAAGCAGATTCGCGCCGTCGGGCGATTCGCTCTTTACGGTTACGCGTCGATCCTGTTTGCGGACCTCAGCCGCTGGAAGCTGCGGGCCAGCAGCCGGGACACGTGCATCTGCGAGACGCCCAGCTCGGCGCTGATCTGGGACTGCGTCAGATTGCTGTAGTAACGCAGCAGCAGGATGCGCTGCTCGCGCTCCGGCAGCTGCACGAGGAGGTGCCGGACGAGGTCGCGGTGCTCCACGCCGTCCAGGGCGGGGTCCTCGTAGCCGAGCCGGTCCAGCAGGCCGGGCATCCCGTCGCCCTCCTGCGCGGCCTCGAGCGAGGTGGCGTGGTACGACCGGCCGGCCTCGATGCAGGACAGCACCTCCTCCTCGGAGATGCGCAGCCGCTCGGCGATCTCGGCGGTGGTGGGGGTGCGCCCGAACGCGGTGGTGAGGTCCTCCGTCGCGCTGTTGACCTGCACCCACAGCTCGTGCAGCCGGCGCGGTACGTGGACGGTGCGGACGTTGTCCCGGAAGTACCGCTTGATCTCGCCGACGACGGTCGGCATCGCGAAGGTCGGGAACTGCACGCCCCGCTCGGGGTCGAAGCGGTCGATGGCGTTGATGAGGCCGATGGTGCCGACCTGGACGACGTCCTCCATCGGCTCGTTCCGGGAGCGGAAGCGGGCGGCCGCGTAGCGCACGAGCGGGAGGTTCGCCTCGATGAGCGCCGCCCGCACGCGGGCGTGCTCCGGCGTGCCCGGCTCCAGGTTCTTGAGCTGACCGAACAACACCTGGGTCAGGGCCCTGGTGTCCGCGCCACGGCGCTTGGCGGGGGTCTGGACCGCGTCGGGGGACACCTCGTCCTGGGGTGGCGCGGAACTGGCCGACACGGTCAACGCCACCTCTTCATTCGCTCACATCGTCCGTCAACTCATCCGTCAAAAGCGGTCATAGCATCACAAGACTGACTCACTGTGTGCAAGCACCGCATATTCCGTGTTGAGGGCGGAAGGCGGGCGCCGGACGCCGAGAGGCCCCCTGCCGGCACGGCGGGGGGCCTCGGTGCACGGTGTGCGGAGGGGGCGTCAGAACTCGTAGTCGGCGATCACCCACGTGGCGAACTCGCGCCACAGTCCGACGCCCGCCTGGTGGTCCGGGTGCTCGACGTAGCGGCGCAGCGCCTCGGCGTCCTCGAACGCGGAGTTGATGGCGAAGTCGTAGGCGATGGGGCGGTCGCTGATGTTCCAGGCGCACTCCCAGAAGCGGATCTCCGGGATCTTCCCCTCCAGCGCGCGGAAGGCCTCCACGCCTTCGGCGACCTTCGGGTCGTCGCGGCGGACGCCCTCGTTCAGCTTGAAGAGCACCAGGTGCCGGATCATCACTTGCCTCCCGCGGCCAGCCAGGTCATGAAGTCGCCGATCGCCTTCGCGGCGTCCGAGATGCCCTGGAACCCGATGGTGACGTAGTCGCCGGCGGTCTCGGGGTCCGTGATGATCACGTACAGCACGAAGACCACCACCAGATAGACGGCGGCCTTCTTCGCGTTCACCGCCATCGCGGCCCTCCCCTGTCACGGCTGTCACTGCTGTCACGCGTGCATCGAGCGGGCCCATGATCGCACGAAGGGCCCCGTCTGACGACGGGGCCCTTCTCAAGCGGTAGCGGAGGGATTTGAACCCTCGGTGACTTGCGCCACACTCGCTTTCGAGGCGAGCTCCTTCGGCCGCTCGGACACGCTACCGAGGGAGACCTTACAGCACGGTGGCGCGTGGATCGAAATCGGTATTCAGCGTCCCCGGAAGAACTCCGTGAGCAGCCGCGAGCACTCCTCGGCGAGCACGCCTTCGATCACCTCGGGCCGGTGGTTGAGGCGCCGGTCGCGGACCAGATCCCACTGGGATCCCGCCGCGCCGGCCTTCTCGTCCCGGGCGCCGTAGACCACCCGGTCCACCCGGGACTGCTGGACGGCGCCCGCGCACATCGTGCAGGGCTCCAGCGTGACCACCAGGGTGCAGCCGGCCAGCCGCCACTCCCCGGCCCGTTCGGCGGCCCGGCGCAGGGCCAGGACCTCCGCGTGCGCGGTGGGGTCGCCGACCGCCTCGCGCTCGTTGTGGGCGCGGGCCAGCACGGTGACCCCGTCCGCGGCCAGCACGACGGCGCCGACGGGGACGTCCCCGCCCGGGACGGCCCGGCGGGCCTCGTCCAGGGCGAGGCGCATCGGCTCCCGCCAGCGGTCGCGCACCGGGTCCGGGAGGCCGGGCGCGGGGGTGGTGGTCGGCACGGTCAGCGGACGGTCTCCAGCACCTCGGAGGCGCCCAGCACCTCGGCGATCTCGGAGACGGCGTCCTGGGTCATCGAGCGCAGCTCCTTCTCGGTCACGCCCAGGTCCTCCAGGACCTGCGCGTCACCGACGGGGCCGTGCGGGACGGACTCGCCGGACGCGGCGGACGGGGCGCCGTCGGCGTCCTCGTCGTCCGGCTCACCGTCCTCCGTGCCGTCGAGGTCGAGGGCGTCCAGATCGGGGCCGTCGTCCCCGGGCTGCCGGCCGAGCAGTTCGTCGGTGAGCAGGATCTCCCCGTAGCTGCTGCGGGCGGCCGCCGCGGCGTCGGAGACGTAGATCCTGGGATCCTCCTCACCGTCCACGCGGACGACGCCGAACCAGCCGTCCTCCTGCTCGATCAGCACGAGCACGGTGTCCTCGTCAGGGGAGGCTTCCCGGGCCAGGTCGGCGAGATCCGACAGGGTTTCCACATCGTCGAGCTCTGTGTCGCTCGCTTCCCACCCGTCTTCGGTGCGCGCGAGCAGTGCGGCGAAGTACACCGTGACTCTCCCACTGGTCATAGGCGTGCCGGTTGGGGGTCCCCCCGGCGGAGGTGTGCGGGCGGGTATGCGGAGCTGAGACCCCGCCCACTGGGAATCGTGGCAGAAACAAGGCCGTCAGGGGACGTCTTCCGCTCCCTGTGTCCGGCAGTTTCGATCGCGGTCCAGCGCGCTTGTCGCCGCCACGACCGGATCGTACGCGCACAATCCCGCCACGGAAGCGCGGCACGTCAAAGGGACCCACGGTCCCCTTCCCCCACGGCCCACCCCGCGTGTCGCACCCACCCCGGCCAACTCACGCACCCCGCGGCCACGCCGCTCGCCTTACGCGGCCACGCCTCCCGCCCTCCGCGGGCAGTCGTGCCGCTGGGGCGGCACGGGTGGGCGCGACGGCACCCTGCGGGCGCCAGGTGCGCAGACACCCCCCCGGGTCGGCACAGGCGCGGTGCCTGGAAACAAGGCACGCGTGGGCGCGACGGCACCCGTTCAGCCGCCAGGTGCGCAGCACCCCCCGTCCGCACAGGCACCGGTGCCTGAAAACGAACGGGACCGGGCCACCCCGCCCGAAAACCCGAAAACCCCGCTACCAGCGAAACGTCCGCATCCGCATCGCATGCCGCAACCGCGCCGCCTTCGCCCGCCGAGGCTGCACCCGGTCCCGCAACGCCCGAGCCTCCGCCAGCTCCCTCAGGAACCGCGCCCGCCGTCGCCGACGCTCGGCCTCCCAGTCCACCTCGCCGCCGGCGCCGCCCCCGCCGCTCCCGGCACCTTCGGCTCCCCGGGACACCCGGGAAGCCCCGGCCGCCCCGGCCGACGGATAGCGATCCTCCTGCTCAGGCATTGCTTCATCACCCCAGTCCGTCCCTCCCACCTTCCCCCGACCGGGCGGTTTGACGCCAGCGAAGGGGTGACGGGCGCCCCATCCCCTTGCCACGCACGGGGACGCCGGCCCTCCGCGTCCCGGTTAGGGTTGACGCCATGCGTCTCCACGTCGTCGACCACCCCCTGGTCGCCCACAAGCTCACCACGCTGCGCGACCAGCGCACCGACTCCGCGACCTTCCGCCGTCTCGCCGACGAGCTGGTCACCCTGCTCGCCTACGAGGCCACGCGCGACGTGCGCACCGAACAGGTGGACATCCAGACGCCGGTGGCGCGGACCACGGGCGTGAAGCTGTCCCACCCCCGCCCCCTGGTGGTGCCGATCCTGCGGGCCGGCCTCGGCATGCTGGACGGCATGGTCCGACTGCTGCCGACCGCCGAGGTGGGCTTCCTGGGCATGGTGCGCAACGAGGAGACGCTGCAGGCGTCCACGTACGCCACGCGCATGCCCGACGACCTCTCCGGGCGTCAGGTGTACGTCCTGGACCCGATGCTGGCGACCGGCGGCACGCTCGTCGCGGCCATCCAGGAGCTGATCAAGCGCGGCGCGGACGACGTGACCGCCGTGGTGCTGCTGGCCGCGCCGGAGGGCGTCGAGGTCATGGAGCGCGAGCTGGCCGGCACGCCGGTGACGGTCGTGACGGCGTCGGTCGACGAGCGCCTCAACGAGCTGGGCTACATCGTCCCGGGCCTCGGCGACGCGGGCGACCGCATGTACGGAGCCGCGGAGTAACTCCGCGGCTCGCCCCCCCCGTGCCCGACGGCCCGGAGGGTCAGCAGTTCTTCTTCGAGGCGGGTGCCGGCTCGGGGTTGGCCAGTGCGGTCAGCGCCTTGTCGGCGTCCGCCTTCGCCGTGAGCCCCCGGAACGCGTCGCCGATGATCAGATCGAGCTCGACGCCCTTGCGGGCCGGGTCCGTGCGGCGCTCGGCACCGGCCAGCTGGGTGCCCAGCACCGGCAGCGCCGTGTCCAGCGCGGTCGCCGGGCCGAGCAGCACGCCGGTGCCCTTGACCTTCTTGTCGAACGTCTCGGGCGCGTTGGCGACCTCGCCGACCTTGAAGCCGCGCTTCTTCAGCTCGTCGGCGGTCTTCTGGGCGAGTCCGCTGCGCGTCGTGGCGTTGAGCACGTTGACGGTGATCGTGCCGGGGAGGGGCAGCGGCTTGGCGGCCCCGGCGGGACTCGCCGAGGGCTTCGCCGTGGTGCCGCACGCGGCCTTCGTGCCGGCCGCGGAGGCGGAGTCACCGCCGCCGGTGAACACGTCGATGAGTTGCAGCGTGCCCCAGCCGCCCACGCCGAGGACGGCGACGGACGCGACGGTCAGCACGACGAGCTTGCCGCGCCGCCGGGGCCGGCGCATCCGCGGGTACTTGTCACCCGTGATGCGGTACTGGCCGCCCATGCCGGGTGGAGTGAGCATGCTCATGAGCGCAGCGTAGTGCGCCTGGGCTGCTATGCCTACTAGATGATCATTCGACTGGGTGCAGTCCAACCCGAAAGGGCCAAACCGGGCCGTCAGAGGGTTCGACGGGTGTCAGTCGAGTTCGAGAACGCGCGCGTGGAGCACCTGGCGCTGCTGGAGCGCCGCGCGCACCGCGCGGTGCAGTCCGTCCTCGAGGTACAGGTCGCCCTGCCACTTCACGACGTGCGCGAAGAGGTCGCCGTAGAAGGTCGAGTCCTCGGCGAGGAGGGTTTCGAGGTCGAGCTGCTGCTTGGTCGTCACGAGCTGATCGAGGCGGACCGGGCGCGGCGCCACGTCCGCCCACTGCCGGGTGCTTTCCCGGCCGTGGTCGGGGTACGGCCGGCCGTTTCCGATGCGCTTGAAGATCACACGGAAAGCCTACCGGTCGAGACGTTCCGGGCGCAGCCATGGCGACGCAGTACGCCGCCGCAAAAGACGCCCGAAACCGTCGGATAACGGTCCGCGCGCCCGTCGCGCGCCCTCACGGGACGCTCCGTACGCCACCCCCAGCTCGCATACCCGCCCCCGGTACGCCTGCTGAGCGGGCCCGCGGCGCCCGTCACGCCCCCGTCTTCCTGGCGGCCTTCGCCGCCTTCGCCGCCGCCTTCATCTCCTGCTTGTGCGCCCGCACCTTCACCAGCGACTCAGGGCCCGTGATGTCCGCGACCGAGCGGAAGGACTCCTCCTCGCCGTACGCCCCGGCCGCCTCGCGCCAGCCGGACGGGCGGACGCCGAGCTGCTTGCCCAGGAGGGCGAGGAAGATCTGCGCCTTCTGCTTGCCGAACCCGGGCAGGTCCTGGAGCCGCTTCAGCAGCTCGCGGCCGTCCTCCACGCCCCGCCAGACCGCCTCGGCGTCTCCGTCGTAGTGCTCGACGAGGTACCGGCACAGCTGCTGGATGCGGCCCGCCATCGACCCCGGGTAGCGGTGCACCGCCGGCTTCTCGGAGAGCAGCGCGGCGAACGCCTCGGGGTCGTACGCGGCGATCTCGTGCGCGTCGAGGTCGTCCGCGCCGAGCCGCTGCGCGATCGTCGCCGGGCCCTTGAACGCCCACTCCATCGGGATCTGCTGGTCCAGCAGCATCCCGGTCAGCGCGGCGAGCGGGCTGCGGCCCAGCAGCCGGTCGGCGTCGGGGTCCTGGGCGAGGTGCAGTGTGACGTCCATGCCCCTGATGATCGCGCGTCGCCCCGTTGATCGCGCGTCGCGGGTCAGCTCGGGCGCCAGTACCCCAGCGCCTGCACCCGCTGCTTGGGCAGGCCCAGCTCCTTGCGGACGAAGGCGCCCAGCGCGCGGGTGGTCGCGGTGTCGCAGGCGATCCACACGTACGGGTCGGCCCCGGACGCCAGCAGGTCCGGCAGGTCGGCGCGGACGCGCTCCACGAGGGCCGCGCCCGCGTCCCGCCGGGGCACCTCGCGCACCTCGTGCCGCGCGGGGTCGGCCACGCAGGGCAGCCCGTCGAGGGAGCCCTCGAACCAGACGGTCGCCGGGGCGTCGCCCAGGGCGCCCAGCAGGGAGTTGACGGCAGGCAGCGAGGCCGGGTCGCCGACCACGTACAGATGGGACGGGGAGGGGTCCGGGTGCTCGAAGCCCGTGCCCTGCACGGTCGCCTCGACGGTGTCCCCGGCCTTCGCCGCCCGCGCCCAGTCGCTGGCGCGGCCCTCGTGCAGCGCGAACTCCAGGGCGAACGTGCCGGCCGCGGGGTCCGGGTCGACCAGGGTGTACGCGCGCTGGTGCGGCTTGCCCGCGTTGTCGAACCACAGGCGGACCCACATCGTGGGGTGGACCCCGGTGGTGGCCAGCATCCCGCCGTCGGTGAAGGTCAGCCGCCGGTAGTCGGCGGTGACGTCCTCGGCGCCCGTCACGGTGAACTCGAAGTCCTTCGCACGCAGCAGTCTGAGGACCGCGCCCTCCCAACCCCGCCCCTGCCCCATCGCGTTCTCACCCTTCGCGTACGATCCCGTCACGTCACGGGGTAACTTAGGGGAGCCTAACCTAAAGTGAAGTGGGGGCACAGTGTCCGGTGCGATCTTCCGGGACGCCTGGGGGATTCCCCATCTGCGGGCGGACGGAGCGCGTGAACTCGCGCGCCTCCAGGGCTTGGTGACCGCCCGTGACCGCGGCTGGCAGATCGAGGTGGAGCGTCACCGCGCCCAGGGCACCTCGGCCTCCTTCCTCGGCGCCGGCGAGCTGTCCTGGGACGTGCTGGTCCGGCGCGCCCGGATCGCCGACACCGCCCGCCGCTGCCTCGCCCGCCTGGAGGAGCGCGACCCGGAGACCGCCGACTGGATCCGGGCGTACGTCACCGGGGTGAACGAGGGCCTGGACGGGCACGACGCCCCGGAGTTCGCGCGCGCCGGTGTCCTCCCCGGCCGCTGGGAGCCGTGGACGCCGCTGGCCGTGTGGCTGTCCACGCACCTCCTCTTCACCGGCTTTCCCGCCAAGCTGTGGCGCGACCACGCCGCCGCGCGCCTCGGGGCGGACGTGGTCGGCCTGTTCGCCACCGACGGACCCGGCACCTCCGGCAGCAACGGCTGGCTGGTCACGGGGGAGCGCACGGTCACCGGGCAGGGGGTGATCGCCGGCGACCCGCACCGGTTCATCGAGGACCCCGGCGTCTACCAGCAGATACGTCTGTCCTGCCCGGAGTTCGACGTCGTCGGCCTCGCCGTGCCGGGCGTCCCCGGCATCGCCCACTTCGGCCACACCGGCACGGTCGCCTGGGCCATCACCAACGCCATGGCCGACTACCAGGACCTCTACCGCGAGCGGCTGCGGCGCACCGGCGCCGGCATCGAGGCGCTCGGCCCGGACGGCGTCTGGCGGCGGGCCGCACGGCACACCGAGACCGTCGAGGTCGCGGGCGAGGACCCCGTCGAGGTGGAGGTCGTCGAGACCGAGCGCGGGCCCGTCGTCATCGGCGGCCCCGAGGGCCTCGACGGCGGGGTGCCCGAGCCGGGGGAGCCCCCGCTCGCCGTCGCCCTCCGGTACCCGCCCCGCGTCACCGGCGACCTCGGCTTCGGCGCCCTGCTGCCGCTGCTGCGGGCCCGCCGCGTCGCCGACGTGGACCGCGCCGCCGACCTGTGGGCCGAGCCCGTCAACGTCCTCCTCGCCGCCGACACCGAGGGCGGCACCCTGCACCGGGTGGCCGGCCGCGTCCCCGTGCGCTCCGACGCCAACCGCGTCCGCCTGGTGCCCGCGTGGGAGCCCGGCCACGAGTGGCGGGGCTGGCACGAGCCGCCGCGCGCCGGTCTCGACGACGGCGTCGCCGTGATGGCCAACCAGCGCGGACCCGCCGCCCCGCTCGGCGTGGAGTTCGCCCCGCCGCACCGCGCCCGCCGCATCGCCGCCCTGCTCGCCCGCCGGCACCGCTGGTCCGCCGCCGGCATGGCCGAGATCCACACCGACACCCACCTCGCCTCCGCCGCGCCCCTCCTGGACCACCTGGCCGCGCTCGACGCTCCCGACCTCACCGCACCCGCGTCCGCCCTGCGCGCGCGGCTGCTCGCCTGGGACCGGCACATGGACGCCGACAGCGCCGACGCCGCCGCCTTCGCGGCCCTGCGCGGAGCGGTCGTCCGCCGTCTGGCCGCCGAGCCCGCCCTCGCGGCCGCCGCCACGCCGCCGCCGTACCCGGACGTCTTCCGCCCCTGGCTCGCGCTGGTCCCGCGCATCGGGTTCGCCCTGGAGCACCTGCTCGCGGCCGAGGACCTGTTCGGCATCGACCGCCCCGCCGTCGTCCGGGCGGCCCTCGAGGAGGTGGCCGCCGCGCCGCCCTCCGGCGCCTGGGGCGACACCCACCGCCTCGCGCCCTGGCGAGCCCTGGCGGCCGAGGACCCGCGGGAGGAGCCCGGCCTGTCCGGCGACCACGACTGCGTGCTGTGCACCTCCGCCGTGCCCGGCATCACCGACCTCGCCGCCCGCGGCCCCGCCGCCCGCTACGTCTGGGACCTGGCCCGCCGCGAGGACAGCCGCTGGGTGGTGCCGCACGGCGCCTCCGGCCGCCCCGGATCACCCCATCACCGGGACCAGCAGCCCCTGTGGCTCGCCGGCGACCTGGCCCCGGTCGTCACCGACTGGGCCCAGCTGACGAAGGAGACCGATGTCTGACCCGTACGCCTCCCGCCCGGCCGTCCACGAGCAGAAGGTCGACGGCTTCGGCGCCGTACGCGTCCTGCCGCTGGACCCGGCCGCCGACGCGCCCCTGCTGCACCGCTGGGTGAGCGAGGAACGGGCCGTGTTCTGGGGCATGAACGGCCTCACCGAGCAGCAGGTCTCCGAGATCTACGTGCACATGGAGACCCTCGACACCCACCACGCGTACCTCGTGGTGAAGGACGGCGAGCCGGCCGCGCTGCTCCAGACGTACGAACCGGAGGCCGACCGGGTGGGCGAGTGCTACCCCGTCGAGCCGGGCGACATCGGCATGCACCTGCTCCTCGCGCCCCCGGAGCCGGGCGGGAGCAGCTCCGGCTGGACCGCGGGGCTGGCGGCCGCCGTCTCCACGTTCGTCCTGCTGGGCCTGGACCGGCGGCGGATCGTCGTCGACCCGGACGTGGCCAACGAGAAGGCGGTCGCCCGGTTCGCGCGACAGGGCTTCACCACCGGGCCCCGGGTGGTGCTGCCCGAGGTCGACCTGCCGGACGTGTACCTCCCGGAGAAGCACGCACAACTCGCGTTCCTCACCCGGGAGGTAGCCTTCGGGGGGTGACCCCCGACGACCTCGTCGCCCACTTCGGACTGGAGCCGATCCCCCGGGAGGGAGGCCGGTTCCGGCAGACCTGGGCCGGCCCCGCCCGGCCCGACGGCCGCCCCGAGGGCACCGCCATCGTCGCCCTGCTCACCGCCGGGCCCGGCGACTTCTCCGCCCTGCACCGCCTGCCCGCCGACGAGACCTGGCACCACTACCTCGGCGATCCGCTGAGCATGCTGCTGCTCGCCCCCGACGGCACCAGCAGCACCCCGGTGCTCGGCCCCGACGTGCTCGGCGGCCAGCACGTCCAGCTCACCGTCCCCGCCGGCACCTGGATGGGTGCCCGCGTCGCGGACGGCGGCTCCTGGACCCTGTTCGGCTGCACGATGGCCCCCGGCTTCACCTACGAGGGCTACGAACACGGCGACCCCGCCGAGCTGGCCGCCCGCTACCCGGACCGGGCCGCCCTCGTCGCGGAACTGGGCCGCCCATGAGCGGGCGCGGACTGCTGCACGGCCAGGTCGCCCTGGTCACCGGCGCCGGCGGAGGCATCGGCGGGGGCATCGCCCGCCGGCTCGCCGAGGAGGGCGCGGCCGTCGCCCTGCACTGCCGCACCTCCGTCGCGTCCGCCCAGGAGGCGGCGGCCGCCGTCCGGGACGCGGGTGGCAGGGCCGTCGTCCTGAAGGCCGACCTCACCGACGAGGACGCCTGCCACCGGCTCGTGGCGGAGGCAGCCGAACGGTTCGGCGGCCGGCTCACCACGCTGGTCAACAACGCGGGCGTCCAGCCCGTCCAGGAGCTCGCCGGGATGACGGCGGCCGACTGGCGCGCGGTCGTCGACACCAACCTCACCGCCGTCTTCGCCTGCACCCAGGCGGCGGCAGCGCTGATGCGCGAGCAGGGCGGCGGCTCCGTCACCCACGTCGCCTCCGTCGAGGCCCGCTTCCCCGCCCCCGGCCACGCGCACTACGGCGCCGCCAAGGCCGCGGTGGTGATGCACGCCCGCTCGGCGGCCCTGGAGTACGGGCCGTGGGGCGTGCGCGTCAACACGGTGTCGCCCGGCCTGATCGACCGCGACGGCCTGGAGGACACCTGGCCGGAGGGCGTGCGCCGCTGGCGTGAGGCGTCCGCCGTGGGCCGCCTCGGCCGCCCCGAGGACGTCGGCGACGCCTGCGTGTTCCTGGCGTCCCCGCTCGCGTCCTGGGTGACCGGCCACGACCTGGTGGTCGACGGAGGGGCGACGTCCCGCCCCACCTGGTGAAGCCCCCGTGGTGAAGGCGTCCTCGCCGCGTTGAGCGGACCGGGCGTCCCGTCCGTACTCCACGGGAGGCGGACGGCCGGGAGGCGGGAACGACGTGGAGCGACGGCGCGGTGAGGCGGCGGGCGGCGGGTCGCCGGCCCTGCGGGCGTGGGTGCTGCTGGGCACGCTGCTGGTGCTCCTCCTCGCGGGCGCGGCCCCGGCGAGCGCCCACGCGGCCCTGCGCGCCAGTGACCCCGAGGACGGAAGCGTCGTCAGGACGGCGCCCACCCACATCACCCTGACGTTCACCGAGTCCGTGGGCCTGCTCGAGGACTCCTTCCGGATCTACGGCCCCGACAACCGCCGGGTCCACATGGAGGAGCCCGAACACGCGGCCGGCGCCGCCGACACGGCCCGCGCCGCGCTGCCCCGGGACCTCGACGAGGGCACGTACACGGTGGCGTGGCGGGTGGTCTCGGCGGACAGCCATCCGGTCTCGGGCGCGTTCACCTTCTCCGTCGGCAAGCCGTCCCCCACCCCGCCCGCGGCGCCCCAGGACCACGCCGAACACCCGGTCACCAAGAGCCTCTACGACACCGGCCGCTACCTCGCCTACATCGCGGCCGCGCTGCTCATCGGCACAGCGGCGTTCGCGGCCCTGTGCCGCCCGCCGGACACGGGCCCGCTGCGGGCGCCCCTGCTGTTCGGCTGGTGGACGCTGCTGGTGACGACGGCGGCGCTGCTGGTGCTGCGCTCGCCCTACGAGAAGGGCACGTCACCGGCGACCGCGCTGGACGTGTCGGCGTTCCCGGACACGCTGAGCGGCCGTCCGGGCATGGCGCTCCTGGCGCGCGTGCTGCTCCTGTCGGCGGCGGCCCTGCTCCTCCCGGTCCTGCGCCACCGGACCCTCCGCACCCGCGTCACGGCGGGCGCGGCCTTCTCCGTGGGGCTGGCCCTGACATGGGCGTCGGCGGAGCACGCCTCGGCCGGCATCCAGGTCCCGGTGGCCATGACGTCGTCGGTGCTGCACCTGCTGGCGATGGCGGCCTGGCTCGGCGGCCTCACCGCCCTGCTGCTCACCCTCCACCGGGCGAAGACCCCGCCCCCGTACGACACGGTGGCCCGCTTCTCCTGCCTGGCGTTCACGTCGGTGACGGTCCTGGTCCTCACCGGCGCCTACCAGTCCTGGCGCGGCCTCGGCTCGTGGTCCGCCCTCACGGGGACGGCGTACGGCCGCACGCTCGCCGTGAAGCTGGCCGCGACGGTGTTCCTGCTGCTCGCGGCGGCCTTGTCCCGCCGCTGGACGGCGCTGCTGGCCCGCCCGGCGGTGGCCGGGGAACGCGTACCGGCGCTGGTGGGCGCGTCGGGCCCGCCCCCCGAACCGAGGACGACGCACGTGACCACCGCCCCACCGGAAGCCGTCGGACCGGAAGCCGTCCACCGGCGCGCCCTGCGCCGCTCCGTCCTGGCGGAGGTGGTGGTCGCGGTGGCCGTCCTGCTGGTCACCACGGTGCTGACCGGCACCCTGCCCTCCCGGGCGGAGGCCGAGGCCGCGAAGGCGCCCGCGCCGCAGGTGGCGGGCCTGCCCGGCGCCCAGGCCCTCACGGTCCCCTACGACACGGGGACGCCCGGCGGCAGCGGCACGGTCCAGCTCACGATGGACCCGGGCCGCGTCGGCGAGAACGGCCTCCAGGCGGTGGTCTTCGGCCCCCAGGGCGCCCTGTCCTTCGTCCCGGAACTCCGTGTCACCTTCACCCTCCCGTCCAAGGACGTGGGCCCCATCGACGCCGGCCTCACCGACCGGGGCGGCTACTGGGCCACCAACGACCTCACCCTCCCCCTGGAGGGCGCCTGGACGATGAAACTGACGGTCCGGGTCTCGGACATCGACCAGGTGACGGTGGAGCGGGGGGTGCGGATCAGGCGGTGAGGGCAGGGCGAGAGCTACCTCTCGCCCGGACCTCCGGCGGGCGCAGCCTCGTCGGTGGCGGTGAAGGCCCGCAGTATCCGGCCCAGGTGGGCAGGGGCGGCCGCGAGGCGGATCACCCTGTCCCCGTCGCCCAGTTCGGCGACGTCCCAGCTCTTCGGCACGGTGTCGCCGTCGCCGCCGCGTGGACGGCGGACCGTCCTGACGACGAGCCGCTCCACCGGGATCGGGCGTGCCGCGAAGCGGCCCGGGCCCGGGTGGGGCGTGACGGCGGGCCCGTCGGCGCCGAGGACGATGTGGGTGCCGAAGCCGTTGGGGTTGTAGTCCGTGGATTCCAGGAACCGGGCGGGCAGGAAGACGTCCTCGTCGTCCAGGGGTGTGCCGTCCGGCGTCCCGGGCGGGCGGACGCGGGTCGCGCGCCAGGCCCGGACGACGAGGGCGAGCGAGGCCAGCGATCCGAGACCGGCCCAGACGACGTCCCCGGAGGTGTCCGGCACGAGGGTCGGGTGCTGGTAGCAGTACGGCAGCGCCCACACGGCCGTGCCGACGGCGGCGCCGGCGAACGGTGCCGACGACGGCATGACCTCGTCGGCGGGGAGGCGGCGTCCGCGACGGCGCTGCACGATCACGCCGCCCGTCATGCCGGCCGCCAGCACGCACAGCGCCGCGACCACGGTGACCTCACCGGAGGCGGGGAAGTGCTCGCGCCACGCGTGCTCCTCGCCGACGACCTCCCGCACCTGACCGCGCCACACGGTGAGTCGGACACGGTCGCCCGCCTCGAAGCCCCGAGCCCCCTCCCTCGACACCGCCAGCCGGTCGATCGGCCGTCCGCCGGCGAAGTAGAGGTAGCTGTTGCCCTTGCCCCTCTCCACCTCGGTGCGGGCGATCACGGAGGACAGCGTCGTCAGGCAGTCCCGGTCGTGCGCTGCGCCCTCCGCCGCGCACGGGGCGGCCGACGTCCATGCCAGCTTGGTCTCCGCCACCACCGGCACGAACCACGCGGCCAGCGCGGCGCCCGCGAGG
The DNA here is from genome assembly GCA_014649355.1 of Streptomyces althioticus. Taxonomy (GTDB): domain Bacteria; phylum Actinomycetota; class Actinomycetes; order Streptomycetales; family Streptomycetaceae; genus Streptomyces; species Streptomyces althioticus. Next base: position 59,087 of record BMSW01000001.1, on the reverse strand, counting down.
AACAGGGCGCACACCACGGCCGGCAGGCCGCCACGGCGCCCGGCCGTGCGGACGGTGATCACGACGAGATGGTCCGACTCGGGTGTGCCGCACCGCCGGTGCAGCGCGCGCAGCTCCTCGACGGTGCCGTCGAAGGTGTCCTGTCCCTCGGAGGACGGGCCCACCGGCAGAGGCAGACGCCAGACGGCACCGCCGCGCGTCACGACCTCGACGCGGTGGATGTCGCTGTGACGGCCGCGCTGCAGGTTCACCCGCACGTCCGCGATGTCCTCCCACCGGGCGCCGCGGCGGCGCAGCAGCGTGCGGTACGACAGTCCGTCCGCGTCGGCGTGCACGCGGACGACGGCGGCGTACATGCCGCCGACACCCAGCGGCATGAGAAGAAGACCGATGAGCACCCACCGGTCGGGGGGCCCGCCCGTGATCACGAGGCGGGCCACCACCAGGAGCAACCCGGCCGCACCGGCGGCGACGAAGAACCACGGAAGCCGCTTCGAGCGGGTACGGCACGTCACTTCAGGCACGCTGCTCATGCGGGGAGCGTGCCATCGCCTCACTTACGCGGGCTTGTCCCGGCCACGGCAGTTTTCCGTGCGCGACGTTGCCGGGTCGCCACCGTCGCTAGGCCGACCTGGGACGCCGCGCGTGCGTGTCCGGGGCGGGCTGCTGCGCGTCCTCGGTCCAGAGGGTCTCGTCCTCGCCGAAGTCCGGAGCCTGGAACGGCTGCGTCGTCGGACGCGGCGATCCGGTGGAGCTGCGTGCCTGCCCGGTCGGGGCCGAGAACAGCGATGTGGAGTCGATGAGAGGTCTGCCTTTCGTCACAGGCCACTGAGCGGGCCTGGCGTGCCCGGAGCGGGCACGGTGGTCCTAGAGCTTGGTCATCTTGGGGTACGGGCTCAGGATCCGCATCTGCGACGAGCCGAAGTCCACGAGTGCCGCGACTCCGTCCTCGATGCCGACCACCCGGCCGAGGCCGTACACGTCGTGGGTGACCTGATCACCGGTGTCGAAGTGCTTGGGGGCCGGTGCGACCGGGGCCTTGAAGGGGCTGGTGGGCAGATGACGCTTCGGCGCCGAGGGCTTGGTCATGGCTCAGTATGCGCCTTTGTGCGCCGCGCCCGCTGTGTCCGTGGGCACAGACTGGGACGGCGACGACCGCGTCACGCCGCTGACCTGGGCAGGCGCGGCCACAAAGCCTCCCCGTGCATGTGACGGGGGTCACGCTCGACGGGTGGAGTCGGGCAACGTCGAAGGGCCCCACCGCGAACGGTGGGGCCCTTCGACTTCGTGCCCGGTGAGGCACTGGCGGAGGATACGAGATTCGAACTCGTGAGGGGTTGCCCCCAACACGCTTTCCAAGCGTGCGCCCTAGGCCTCTAGGCGAATCCTCCGCCGGAAACATTACATGACCGAGAGGAGTGCTCGCGAACTCGTTCCCTGCCCGGCGGATGAGGTAGCCTCTGCGTAGCCCCTCACGCGGCGCTATCTGACTGAACTCCCCCAGGGCCGGAAGGCAGCAAGGGTAGGTTGGCTCTGGCGGGTGCGTGGGGGGCGCTTGCGTTCCCCGGCGGGCCGGTCCGGTTGTCGGTGCGCGCCTATAACCTCGTAGACGTGTCGTCTCTCGCGCTGTACCGCCGCTACCGACCCGAGTCCTTCGCCGAGGTCATCGGGCAGGAGCATGTCACCGACCCGCTGCAGCAGGCCCTGCGGAACAACCGGGTCAATCACGCGTACCTGTTCAGCGGGCCCCGCGGCTGCGGCAAGACGACCAGCGCGCGGATCCTCGCGCGCTGCCTGAACTGCGAGCAGGGACCCACCCCCACCCCGTGCGGCACCTGCCAGTCCTGCCGCGACCTCGCGCGCAACGGCCCCGGTTCGATCGACGTCATCGAGATCGACGCCGCTTCGCACGGTGGTGTGGACGACGCCCGTGACCTGCGGGAGAAGGCGTTCTTCGGGCCCGCGTCCAGCCGGTACAAGATCTACATCATCGACGAGGCCCACATGGTCACGTCGGCCGGCTTCAACGCGCTGCTCAAGGTCGTCGAGGAGCCGCCGGAGCATCTGAAGTTCATCTTCGCGACCACCGAGCCCGAGAAGGTCATCGGGACGATCCGGTCGCGCACGCACCACTACCCGTTCCGGCTGGTGCCGCCCGGCACGCTCCGCGAGTACCTCGGCGAGGTGTGCGCGAAGGAGGGCATCGCCGTCGAGGAGGGCGTGCTGCCGCTGGTGGTGCGGGCCGGCGCCGGTTCCGTGCGTGACTCCATGTCCGTCATGGACCAGCTGCTCGCCGGCGCCGGGGAGGAGGGCGTGACGTACGCCATGGCCACCTCCCTGCTCGGTTACACCGACGGCTCGCTGCTCGACTCCGTCGTCGAGGCCTTCGCCACCGGTGACGGCGCCGCCGCCTTCGAGGTCGTCGACCGGGTGATCGAGGGCGGCAACGACCCGCGCCGTTTCGTCGCCGACCTGCTGGAGCGGCTGCGCGACCTCGTGATCCTGGCCGCGGTCCCCGACGCCGCGGACAAGGGCCTCATCGACGCCCCCGCCGACGTGCTCGAGCGCATGCAGGCGCAGGCCGGCACGTTCGGGCCCGCCGAGCTCGGCCGCGCCGCCGACATCGTCAACGAGGGTCTCACCGAGATGCGCGGCGCCACCTCGCCCCGGCTCCAGCTGGAGCTGATCTGCGCGCGCGTGCTGCTGCCCGCCGCGTACGGCGACGAGCGCTCGCTGATGGCCCGGCTCGACCGCATCGAGCGCGGGGTTCAGTTCTCCGCGGGCGGTGCCGCCGCCGGCGTTCCCGCCATGGGGTACGTCCCCGGCCCGGAGGCCCACCAGGGGGCGGCCGCTCCGGCCGCGCACGACGTCGTCGAGCCCGGCGGCGGCCCCGCCGCGGCCCGCGCCGCCGTACGGGCACAGGGCCAGCCGACGCCTCCGTCGCCCGTGACTCCTCCGGCCCAGACGCAGCCACAACCCCAGCCTCAGCCCCAGGCGCAGGCTCCCGCCCCGACTCCGCCCCCCGCCCTCCAGACACCCCCGGCGGCCGCCGCACCGGCACCCGCTCCGTCGGCACCCGCCACCCCCGCCCCCGGCGCCTGGCCCACCGCCGCCCCGGCGGGCGGCGGCGGCGCGGGACGGCGGCCCGGCGGCTGGCCCACGGCCGCCTCCGCGGGCGGTGGCGCGAGCAGGTCCCAGGCACCGCAGTCCACCGCCCCGCCGGCCCCCGCGGCTCCGTCCGCGCCCTCGGGGCCCTCGGCGCCCGCCACACCCCCCGCTCCGTCCGGCGGCGGAGGCGGCGGCCTCGACCCCCGCATGCTGTGGCCGAACATCCTGGAGACGGTCAAGAACCGCCGCCGCTTCACCTGGATCCTGCTCAGTCAGAACGCCCAGGTGACCGGCTTCGACGGCACGACGCTCCAGCTCGGCTTCGTGAACGCGGGCGCCCGCGACAACTTCCTCAGCAGCGGCAGCGAGGACGTGCTGCGTCAGGCGCTGACCGAGCAGTTCAACGTGCAGTGGAAGATCGAAGCGGTCGTCGACCCGTCCGGCGGTGGCACCCCGGCCGCGTCCGGCCCCGCGGGCGGCCCGTCCGGCGGCCGTGGCGGTGGCGGCGGCTACGGAGCACCCGGTGGTGGTGGTTACGGAGCACCGAGCGGCGGCTCCGGCGACACCCGAAGCCCCTCCGCCCCCCAGCCGCCGGCCCCCGCGTCTCCGTCCTCCGCGCCCTCGGCGCCCGCCCCGGCGGCCCCCTCCCGGCCCGCCGCCCCCGAGCCGCCCCCGGTCTCGCCCGAGGACGACATCCCGGAGGACGACGACCCCGACCTCGACGAGTCAGCCCTCTCCGGCAAGGAGCTCCTCGTCCGGGAGTTGGGCGCGACGGTGGTCGAGGAGATCACGAACGAGTAGCACGGGCGAGTACGACGGGCAGGGCCCCGCTATCCACACCCGGGTCGCGGCAACCGTCCGCACCCGGTCGCGGCAACCGTCCGCACCCGGTCGCGGCAACCGTCCGCACCCCGGCTCCGGCAACGCCCTGACCAGCTCGTTCGGAGGAACACACAACACTGCGCTCCCCGCCCCTTCGGAAGCCCGCACAAAGCGTGCCCGCCGTCTGCCGTTAGGCTGACCCCCGTGAAGGTCCTCGTCATCGGCAGCGGCGCCCGCGAACACGCCCTGTGCCACTCCCTGTCCCTCGACCCCGATGTCACCGCGCTGCACTGCGCGCCCGGCAACGCCGGCATCACCGAGGTCGCCGAGCTGCACCAGGTCGACGCCCTCGACGGCGCCGCCGTGTCCGCGCTGGCCGTGCGGCTGGGCGCGGACCTCGTGGTGGTCGGCCCCGAGGCGCCCCTGGTCGCCGGGGTCGCCGACGCCGTGCGCGAAGCGGGCATCCCCGTCTTCGGCCCCTCCAAGGAGGCCGCGCGGCTCGAGGGCTCCAAGGCCTTCGCGAAGGACGTGATGGCGGCCGCCGAAGTACCCACCGCCCGCTCCTACGTCTGCACCACCCCCGACGAGGCCGACGCGGCGTTCAAGGCCTTCGGCGCCCCCTACGTCGTGAAGGACGACGGGCTCGCGGCCGGCAAGGGCGTCGTCGTGACCGACGACCTGGAGGCGGCCCGCGCGCACGCCGCCGCCTGTGAGCGTGTCGTCGTGGAGGAGTTCCTCGACGGCCCCGAGGTCTCCCTCTTCGCGGTCACCGACGGCGAGACCGTCGTGCCCCTCCAGCCCGCGCAGGACTTCAAGCGCGCGCTGGACGGCGACGAGGGCCCGAACACCGGCGGCATGGGGGCGTACTCCCCGCTGCCCTGGGCCGACCCCAAACTGGTCGACGAGGTCCTCCAGACCGTGCTCCAGCCGACCGTGGACGAGATGCGCCGCCGTGGCACGCCGTTCTCCGGTCTGCTCTACGCCGGTCTCGCGATCACCTCGCGCGGTGTGCGCGTGATCGAGTTCAACGCCCGGTTCGGCGACCCGGAGACCCAGGTGGTCCTGGCCCGCCTGAAGACCCCGCTGGCCGGGCTGCTGATGGCCGCCGCCACCGGCAACCTCGCCCACCTGGAGCCGCTCCGCTGGAGCGACGAGGCCGCGGTCACCGTGGTCGTCGCCTCGCACAACTACCCCGGCACCCCGCGCACCGGCGACCCGATCACCGGCCTCGACGAGGTCGCCGCCCAGGACGCCCCGCACGCGTACGTCCTGCACGCCGGGACCCGGCTCGAGGGCGACACGGTCGTCAGCGCGGGCGGGCGCGTGCTGTCCGTGACGGCGACCGGCGAGGACCTCACCGAGGCCCGCGACCGCGCCTACCGTGCCGTCTCCCGTATCCGCCTCGACGGCTCCCAGCACCGCACCGACATCGCGCGGAAGGCGGCGGAGGGCGCGTAACCGGCCCGCACGACGCCCAGGTCACCACAGGCCCCGGATCCCTCCAGGATCCGGGGCCTGACCCTTGCCGTCCGTCGACCACCTCTCCCCAAAGCCATTCCATCGAGTGAGCGATGTGCCATCCGGCTGACGGGGGCCGGGGCCCCAACTAGGGTGCCGCGCAAGCGTTCCGGCACTTGGCCCACCGGCATTGCGATGTCGGTGGCGGGTGCCACAGTGGGGGCATGGGCAAGCCAGGACCGTGTCAGGCGCCGGGAGGGGGTGAGGGCGGGCCATGAGTACGAGCGGTGCGGGAAGGGAGCAGGGTGCTCCGGGCGCCAGAGCCCGGGCGCTGGCCGTGCTGCGGGTCCGCAGCCGGGCGCTGGCCGTCGCGCTGCTGCCCGCCGCCGCCGCGGTGATCCTCCTGGCCGGCGGCTCCACCGGCCACATGACCGGCCCCGGCTGGGACGTGGCCCGCCGGATCGTCACCCCTCTCGCCGTGCTGGTGCTGCTGCTCGCCGCCGGTGTCGCCCTGGTCGTCGCCCGCGCCCGGCCCGCCGTCACCCCCACCGTGCCGATCGCCGAGGAGTCGGCGCCGGACCTGTACCGGATGGTGCGTGACCTCGCCGACCGCCTCGGCGTCCCCGCGCCGTCCGCGATAGCGCTCACCCCGGACTGCGACAGCTGGCTGGAGGACCGTACGCATCCGGCGCACGCGCCCCCGCCGCCCGAGGAGCACGACGACGTGGCCCGCGCGGGCCGGCCCTCCCGCCGCGCGCCCGCCGCGCCCGTGCTGGTCATCGGCTCGCCGTTCCTGTGGTGGATGCGGGTGGCCGAGTTGCGCGCCCTGCTCGCCCCGGTCGTCGCCGGCACGGGACCGGCGGCGCACCCGGACATAGCCGCCGCCCGGCGCTTCGTCCGGGGCCTGGACGCCGCGGTCGCCGTCACGTCGGCGGCGGACCGCGGGCCGGTCACCCGCGCGGTGCTCGCCGGGGCCGGCCGGGTGGCCCGCCTGCTGCTGCACGGCAGCCGGGTGCACGCCGCCGAGATGGAGCGCGGGGTCGCCGCCGCCGCGGCCGAGCGCGCCAAGGCCGTGGACTACGGCCTGCGGATCGTCGCCCAGGAGCAGGTCGGCCTCGCCTACGCGGGCTGGGACCGGCTGCTGACCCGGGTGGCGCTGCCCGCCTGGCGGATGGGCCGCTGGCCCGCCCGGCTCAACGCGGGCGTGGTCGCCGCCCTGACCGAGCTGTCCCGCCGGGACCGGCTGGCCGAGGGGTTCGCCTCCCGGCTCGGGGAGCGCCCCGCCTGCGACCTGCTGGAGGAGCCCGGCGCGGTCGACGAGGCCACCTCCCTGCTCGCCGCCCGCCTCTTCCACGGCGGCCCGGCGGAGACCGGCCCCGACTGGTCGCCGGTCCACTGGGGCGACTATCCGGAGGAGGTCGTCGACCGCAAGTGGCGCACCGACGCCGCCCGCCTGCACCGGATACTCGACGCCCTGCGCGTCCCGCCCGCGGACGAGGAGACCCGGGCCCCCGACGGCCCCACGCTCGCCCGCGTCCTGACCCATCTGTCCACCACGCCCGACCTGCCCCCGGCGCCCGCCCCGGCCGTCGTCCCGGACGAGGACGACCTGGGCGGCGGCACCGCCCGCAGCGCCGCCCTCGCCGCGCGCCTCACGGCCGAGCTGGCCCGCGAGGAGGCCGCCGCGGCCGCCGCCCCCCAGGCCGCCGCGGCGTCCGATCCGGACCCCCTCCGCGACGACCGCGCGCTTCCCCTCTTCCCTCTCCAGCCGCCCCGCACCGGACGGGAACTCCTCGCCGACCACATCACCGCGATGGTCTGCTGCGCGGCGATGGACACCGTGGGCGCCGTCCCCGGCCTCGACTGGCTCGACGGGCCCACGCTCCTCGTCGGCGGCGCCCGCGCCACGGACCTCCCGCCCCAGGTGCTGACCCTCATCGAGGACGGCGACCCCGCGGGCCTCAGGACCTGGCTCGCCCGGCAGGGCATACGCCCGGAGAAGCCCGTACGCCTCGCCTGAGCCGCACCCCGCCCGCCCCACCCGGAGCGCGTTCCTCCACTTCAACGCACGCACGACGAACGGTGACGACACCCGTGCGGAATGTGATGTGCTGGGGCCGTTCACGCTCAGGGGAGGGGGAACGGCATGCGACCGGAGCGGATCCGGCACGAAGGCACAGGGGCACCGGCACCCGACGGCGGCGACCCCTTCGCACCCGTCGCCTTCCCCTGGCCGGCCACCCCGCCCCACGACGCCGACGGCCGCATCGAAGGCTTCGCCTCCCCCTCCGCCGTCGCCCCCGGCGACTCCGTCGACCTCCACGTCACCGTCGACCCGCCCCGCCCGTTCCGCGTCACGGTCCACCGCATCGGCCACTACGACGGCCGGGGCGCCGCCGAGATCGCCTCGAGCCCCCGCCTCCACGGCACGGCGCAGCTTCCGCCGCTCACCGCGGGGCGCACCGTCTCCTGCCACCACTGGTGGCGGTCCTGGCGGCTGCCCGTCCCGACGTACTGGAACACCGGCGCGTACGTCGCCGTGCTGGCCACGGAGGACGGCCGGCACCAGGCGCACGTCCCGTTCACCGTGCGGGACGACCGGCCGGCGGACCTGCTGCTGGTGCTGCCGGACCTGACCTGGCAGGCGTACAACGCCTACCCGGCGGCGGACGGCCGCACCCGCGCGAGCCTCGCCCCGGCCGACGACGAGCACGAGGCGGACGACCCGGTCACGACCGTCACCTTCGACCGCCCGTACGCGGGCGACGGGCTCCCGCCGCACGCCGGGCACGCCTACGACGTCATCCGCTGGGCGGAGCGCTACGGCTTCGACCTCGCCCACGCCACCGCCCGCGACCTGCACGCGGGGCGCGTCGACCCGGCCCGGTACCGGGGGGTCGTCTTCCCCGGCCCGGACGAGTACTGGACGGCGCGGATGCGCACGGCCGTGGAGCGCGCCCGCGATCACGGCACCTCGCTGGTGTTCCTCTCCGCCCGCACCCTGCACCGGCAGATCGAGCTGGCGCCTTCCCCGTCCGGCGCCGACCGCCTGCTGACCTGCGGCAGGCGCCGGGGCCGGTCGGGTCCCGCGCCGTGGCGGGAGATCGACCGCGCGGAGCAGCTGCTGCTCGGCATCCAGTACGCGGGCCCGGTGCCGGGACCGCGCCCGCTGATCGTCCGCAACGCCGGTCACTGGCTGTGGGAGGGGACCGGCGCGCGCGAGGGCGACGTCCTCGACGGCCTGGTCGCGGGCGGGGCCGACCGCTACTACCCGCGCACCCCGCTTCCCGCCCACGAGGAGCGCGTCCTGCTCGCGCACTCCCCGTACGGCGACCGGCAGGGCGCCCGGCGCCATCAGGAGACGTCCCTGTACCGTGCGCCGTCCGGGGCGTGGGTGTTCGCCTCGGGCACGCTCGCCTGGTCGCCGGCGCTGGACCGGCCGGGGCACGCCGACCCGCGCGTCCAGCGGGCCACCGCCAACCTGCTCGACCGCATCCGCAAACGCGACTGACGGCGGGCGCGGACCCGGGCCCGCCGAACCCGGCCGCACCACCCCGACCGCCGTCCCGTCCGCACATACGGGAGAATCGACGTACCGTCCGGCCCCCTCCCGCCACCACCCTCCGGGAGTTCGCGCGGGAGCCGGGAGCGCTGCGGGCGTCCCTTCTGTTCGATCACGCGGAGGAACCGTGTCCGGATTCGTCGACAAGCCCGAGCCGATCCAGGTTCCGGGCCTGGTGCATCTGCACACCGGCAAGGTGCGCGAGCTGTACCGGAACGAGGCGGGCGACCTCGTGATGGTCGCCAGCGACCGCATCTCCGCCTACGACTGGGTACTGCCCACCGAGATCCCGGACAAGGGCCGGGTGCTCACCCAGCTCTCCCTGTGGTGGTTCGACCAGCTCGCCGATCTGCTCCCCAACCACGTCCTGAGCACCGACCTCCCCGAGGGTGCCCCCGCCGACTGGGCGGGCCGCACCCTGGTGTGCAAGTCGCTGAACATGGTCCCGGTGGAGTGCGTGGCCCGCGGCTACCTCACCGGCTCGGGCCTCGTCGAGTACAACGAGAGCCGGACGGTCTGCGGGCTGGCCCTGCCCCACGGCCTGGTCGACGGCTCGGAGCTGCCCGCCCCGATCTTCACCCCGGCCACCAAGGCCGCCGTCGGCGAGCACGACGAGAACGTGTCCTACGAGGAGGTCGCCCGCCAGGTCGGCGCGGAGACCGCCGCCCAGCTGCGCCAGGCCACCCTCGCCGCCTACTCCCGCGCCCGCGACATCGCCCGGGACCGGGGCATCATCCTCGCGGACACCAAGTTCGAGTTCGGTTTCGACGGGGACAGCCTGGTCATCGCGGACGAGGTGCTCACCCCCGACTCGTCCCGCTTCTGGCCGGCCGACCAGTGGGAGCCGGGGCGCGCGCAGCCGTCGTACGACAAGCAGTTCGTGCGGGACTGGCTGACCTCGGCGGAGTCGGGCTGGGACCGGAAGGGCGAGCAGCCTCCGCCCGCGCTGCCGCAGCAGGTCGTGGACGCCACCCGGGCGAAGTACGTGGAGGCGTACGAGCGCCTGACGGGCATCACCTGGAGCTGACACCGGGTTCCGGGGCCGGGGCACACCCCCGGCCCCGGGAACCGTACGGCGCACACGACGAAGGCCCCGGTCATCGACCGGGGCCTTCGTCCTCTGAGCGAACGACGAGGTTCGAACTCGCGACCTCAACCTTGGCAAGGTTGCGCTCTACCAACTGAGCTACGTTCGCCTGCTGCGCCGTGGCGCGAGCACCACTATACCCAACCGCGCTCGCGGGCGAGACGCACCGCGGTGTGGCGGTTCTCCGCGCCGAGCTTGGAGACGGCGGAGGAGAGATAGTTCCGCACGGTCCCCTGGGACAGCCGGGCCCGCTCCGCGATCTCCGCCACGGGCGCCCCGTCCGCCGCCAGCTCCAGCACCTCCGCCTCGCGCGCGGTCAGCGGCGAGTCGCCGGCGGCGATCGCGTCGGCGGCCAACTCGGGGTCGACGTAGCGGTTTCCCGCGTGCACGGTGCGGATGATCTCCGCGAGCCGCTGGGCGCTGACGGTCTTGGGGACGAACCCCCGCACCCCCGCCGCGAGCGCCCGCTTGAGATGGCCCGGGCGTCCGTGCCCGGTCACGATCAGCACCTGGCAGCCGGGCAGCTCCGCCCGCAGGGTTGTGGCGACCTTCACACCGTCCGCGCCCGGCATCTGGAGGTCGAGGACGGCGACGTCCGGGACGTGCGCCCGCGCCATCGCCAGGGCCTCCGGGCCGGACGCGGCCTCGGCGACCACCAGCAGGTCGTCCTCCAGGGACAGCAGGGCGGCCAGCGCCCCGCGGATCAGGTGCTCGTCGTCGGCGAGCAGCAGCCGCACCACGTCGGTCACGACGCGACCTCCAGCGCGGGACGCGCGGTGAGCGGAACCTCGGCGACGAGCCGGAACTCGCCGTCCCCGGCCTCCCCGGCGTCCAGCGTGCCGCCCACGTCGGACAGCCGCTCCCGCAGCCCGGCCAGTCCCGTCCCGCCCGCGCGGGACGACCCGTGCGGGGCGGCCGCCCCGTCGTTCCGCACCGTCAGCACCACGCGTCCCTCCGGCCTCCGCACCGTGACGGTGCACGTCTTCGCGTCCCCGTGCCGCAGCACGTTGGTGGTCGCCTCCCGGACCACCCAGCCGAGGGCCGACTGCACCTCGGCGGGCAGCCCGTCGGTCTCGCCGCTGACCTCGCAGTCGATCCCGGCCGCCCTCAGCACTCCCCTCGCACCGCTGAGTTCGGCCTCCAGGTCGGCCCGGCGGTAGCCGCGCACCACCTCGCGCACCTCCCGCTGGGACTCCTGGGCGATGCGCTGCACCTCGATCATCTGCTCGACCGCCTCGGGCCGTTCGCGCCGGGCGAGCTGGACGGCCAGCTCGCTCTTGAGGGCGATCACGGCCAGGTTCCTCCCCATCACGTCGTGCAGGTCGCGGCCGAAGCGCAGCCGCTCCTCGGCGACCGCGAGGCGGGCCCGCGTCTCCCGCGCCTCGTCGAGGGCGTAGACGGCGTTGAGCAGCCAGACGGAGAAGCAGGAGGTGGCGGCGATGAAGCCACTGGCGGCCGTCATGAACGCGGCCATGCTCAGCGCGGCGAGAGCGGGCATGCCGAGCGCCGAGGCGACCAGGCCCGCGCCCACCCCGTATCCGGCGACGAGCCAGACGACGCGCCGGCGTTCCTTCATGGCGAGGGCCATCATGCCCACGCCGTAGGTGACCGTGGTGCCGAAGATCGCGCCCAGGACGGTCTCGGCGCCTTCCCCGTCGGGGCCGTGCCGGGTGAGGACGAGGGAGGTGACCGCGAGCACGGCGGTCGCGGCGCCCACTGCCCCCAGCAGCCGCAGCGGCTGGGGGCGCCGGCCCGCCGTCCAGTCCAGGGCGCGGGAGACGAGCACCAGGGCCAGGGAGACGTGTCCGACGACCGGCACCATGAACAGCAGCGCGAGCCGCGCCTCCACCTGCCCGAGGGCCGTCACGCCGATCACCAACGGCTCGGACAGCGCGATCAGGTAGAACGACCACCGCGTGTACGTCTCGACCTTCGCGGGGGTGCTCTTGCGCCCCCACCAGCCGCCCGGGCCCGCCATCCGCCGCTCCTGTTCCTGCCGATCTCCGACGCCGCACCGGCCACAGCCGGTGCGGCGTCCTTCGCCCCTGGTCAGCGCCTCAGCGCCTCAGCGCCGCGGCTCCCAGCGGAACCGCCGCCGTACAGCAAACACCGCCACCGCGGTCCAGGCCAGGGCCACCGCGAGCGCACCGAGGGCGTCCCCGGCCGAGAGGTCGCCGGTCCAGCCGCCGCGCACCAGGGTGACGACCGGGGTCAGCGGCAGCAGCTCGCAGACCGACGCCAGCCGGTCCGGGAACAGCTCCAGCGGGACGAACATTCCGGAGCCCAGCATCGAGACGAACATCAGCGGCATGGGCGTGACCTGGGCGCTCTCGCCGGTCCGGGTCCAGCTCGCGGTGGCGGCGGCGAGCGCCGCGCTCATCACGAGGCCCAGCAGGAGGCCGAGCACGGCCAGGTGCGGCGCGGAGGGCGCGGACAGGTCGAGCAGCGCGGCGCAGCCCACGATCAGCAGCAGGCACTGCAGCAGCCCGGTGAGGACGGCGGGCAGCGCGGCTCCGGAGAGGATCTCCGCGTCCCGCAGCTCGCCCGTGCGCAGCCGCTTCAGCACCAGCTCCTCGCGCCGGACGACGTAGACGCCGACGAGGGTGGAGTACACGGCGAAGAGCAGCGAGAAGCCGACGGCGGCGGGCAGGACGAGCTCACCGGGGGTGAGCCCGGCCTCCGCGAGGTCCATCTCCTCGGCGGCGGAGCGCACGCTGACCGGCAGGACCAGCGGCACGAAGAGCCCGGCGACCAGGGCGCTCTTGTTGCGTCCCAGCAGGATCAGTTCGGCCCGGGCCAGGGAGGCCATCCGGCCGGCCGGGGTGGTCGTGGTGATGCTCATGCCGCGTACTCCTCCGTGGTCACGCCGTTCCCCGACGGGGCGGAGGCGTCCTTGGCGATGGTGAGGAAGGCCTCTTCCAGGGAGGCCGAGCGCACGTCGAGCCGGCGCAGCTCCACGCCCGCGTCCCGTGCCCACAGCAGCAGCTCGGTGGCCGAGCGCTGGAGGTCGCGGGTGCGCAGCCGGACGGTGCGGCCGTCCACGGTGTGGTCGCCCACGCCCATCGGACCGAGCGGCGGGAGGTCGCCCAGGTGGTAGCCGTCGGGCAGGTCGAAGGTGATCCGGGACGGCTCGGTCGCGGTGACCTCGGCCGGGGTGCCGGTGACGGCGATCCGGCCCTCGTGCATGATCGCGAGCCGGTCGGCGAGGTTCTCGGCCTCCTCCAGGTAGTGCGTGGTGAGCAGCACGGTGGTGCCGGAGTCGCGCAGGGCGCTCACCAACTCCCAGGTGTCGCGGCGGCCTTCGGCGTCGAGCCCGGTGGTCGGCTCGTCGAGGAACAGCACCTCGGGGTCGCCGAGCAGCGCGAGCGCCAGGTCCAGACGCCGCCGCTGCCCGCCGGACAGCTGCTTGACCCGGACGTCGGTCTTGGAGCCGAGGCCCACCATGGCGAGCACCTCCCGCTCGGGGCGGGCGCCGCTGACGGAGCCGGCCCACATGCGGGCGGTCTCGGCGACGGTCAGCTCGGAGGGGAAGCCGCCCTCCTGGAGCATGACGCCGGTGCGGTGCCGTACGGAGGCGCGCTCGGTGTAGGGGTCGTGGCCGAGGACCCGGACCTGTCCGCCGGCCGGCGGGGCGAGCCCTTCGAGGAGTTCGACGGTGGAGGTCTTCCCGGCGCCGTTGGTGCCCAGCAGGGCGAAGATCTCCCCGCGCCGCACGGTGAAGTCGACCCCGCGCACCGCTTCGAACCCGCCCCCGTAGACGCGTCGCAGGCCTGTGACCTCGATCACGTGCTCAAGTCCGTTCGTTTCCATGCCTCGAGCATCGCGGCCCGCGGAGGTGCTCGGCAGTGCGCGGTGTCATCACCGGACATGACAAATGTCAGACCCGGCGGGCCTGTTGAGACCGGAACACGGCCCGGACACGAAAAGACCCCGGTCCGATGGACCGGGGTCTCGTTCCCGAGCGGACGACGAGGCTCGAACTCGCGACCTCAACCTTGGCAAGGTTGCGCTCTACCAACTGAGCTACGTCCGCATTGCCTCCGACCGGCTCTCACCGATCGGCGCGGGCACCAGCCTACCTGATCCACAAGAGTGGTCGGTGAGGTGGTGCAGAGCGGGTGACAGGAATTGCACACTGCGCCTTCCCCCTGGAAGGGGGATGTTCTACTACTGAACTACACCCGCGTGTCCTCGGACCGGGCCTTTCGGCCTCGCCCCTCGGCGTGCTCCAGACTTTAGCTGATCAGCAGGGGGGCTGCGCAAGTCGGTTGCCCGCAGCGCCCGGTGACCGCCCGTCGGCGGGGTCGCCCGGCAGGGGCCGGCTCCGCACGGGAGTGCGGTTCCGGGCCGGGGCCGGGCGCGGTTCAGCGGGCCGCGGCGAACGCCTCGTAGACCTTCTTGGGGATGCGGCCGCGGGCCGGGACGTCCATCCGGTTCGCCTGCGCCCAGGCGCGCACGGCCGCCGGGTCCGGCGCGACCTCGGTCTGCCGGTACGCCTTGCCGGAGCGGGCGCGCTTGCGGCCGGCGTCCACGTAGGGCTCGAGCGCCTCGCGCAGTTTCCTGGCATTGGTTTCGTTCAGGTCGATCTCGTACGACGTGCCGTCGATCCCGAAGGCGATCGTTTCCGCCGCTTCCGAGCCGTCGATGTCGTCGAAGAGAGTGACCACGACCTTCTGCGCCACGAATATCGGTCCCTTCGTGCGACACCTCTTCCGTCCGGCCGTCCGTGATGACGTGCCGGTACGGTCGCCGAGATGTCGGCTGTCCGCCTGTAATCGGGCAAAGTATCTGCTAATGACAATTCATTTGTACAGTGCCCGGCAATGCAATGGGAAGCCAGACTAAATCTGCCCGCGTGTCCGGGCGCAATAGTGATCTGCGGGAGATCGCGAATCTTTCCCGGATCTTTTCCGGCGGGTCTCCCGGCGATGCCGAATCGTGACGGCGCTCACGTAGATTCCTACAACTCTACTCGCGTAGAAATTTTGTGCGGGTAGTCTGAAGGGACCTGCTCAGCACCACACACCGGGAGTGCCAGTGGCACGCGTCGTAGTCGACGTCATGCTCAAGCCGGAGATCCTCGACCCCCAGGGCCAGGCGGTGCAGCGCGCACTGCCGCGTCTGGGTTTCGAAGGGATCTCGGACGTCCGTCAGGGAAAGCGATTCGAACTGGAAGTTGACGGGCCGGTCGACGAGGCCGCGCTCGCCCGTATCCACGATCTTGCCGAATCCTTCCTCGCCAACACCGTGATCGAGGACTTCACCGTCCGGGTCGAGGAAGTCGCGGAGGCGGCCAAGTGACCGCTCGTATTGGCGTCGTCACTTTCCCGGGCAGCCTCGACGACCGGGACACCCAGCGCGCGATCCGCGTCGCCGGCGCCGAACCCGTCGCCCTCTGGCACAAGGACAAGGACCTCAAGCAGGTCGACGCCGTGGTGCTCTGCGGCGGTTTCAGTTACGGCGACTATCTCCGCGCGGGAGCCATCGCGCGCTTCTCGCCGGTCATGGACACCGTCATCGACCAGGCCAAGGCCGGCCTGCCGGTCCTCGGCATCTGCAACGGCTTCCAGATTCTCACCGAGGCGCACCTGCTCCCCGGCGGCATGCTGGGCAACGACCACCTGCACTTCATCTGCCGCGACCAGAAGCTGCGGGTGGAGAACGCGGACACCGCCTGGACCACGGACTACGAGGCCGGCCAGGAGATCCACATCCCGCTGAAGAACATGGACGGCCGCTACGTCGCCGATCAGCGGACGCTGGACGAGCTGGAGGCCGAGGGCCGCGTCGCCTTCCGCTACCTCGGCTTCAACCCGAACGGCTCGCTCAACGACATCGCGGGCATCACCAATGCCGCCGGGAACGTCGTCGGCCTGATGCCGCACCCCGAGCACGCCGTCGAGTCGCTGATCGGTACGGGCCGTACCGACGGCCTGCCCTTCTTCACGTCGATCCTCAAGAAGCTGGTCAACGCATGAGCAAGA
Source organism: Streptomyces althioticus (assembly GCA_014649355.1). GTDB lineage: Bacteria > Actinomycetota > Actinomycetes > Streptomycetales > Streptomycetaceae > Streptomyces > Streptomyces althioticus. The sequence continues at coordinate 43,066 of BMSW01000001.1, read as the reverse complement.
CGCCCCTGGACACGGTCGAGCACGCGGCCGCGACCCCCGACGTCGAGCTGCCCTGGGCCGAGCTGGGCCTGAAGAAGGACGAGTACGAGCGGGTCGTGGAGATCCTCGGCCGCCGGCCCACCGGAGCCGAGCTCGCCATGTACTCCGTCATGTGGTCCGAGCACTGCTCGTACAAGTCCTCCAAGGTGCACCTGCGCCAGTTCGGCGAGAAGGCCCCCGAGTCCGACGCCCTGCTCGTCGGCATCGGCGAGAACGCGGGCGTCGTGGACGTCGGCCAGGGCTACGCCGTCACCTTCAAGGTCGAGTCGCACAACCACCCGTCGTACGTCGAGCCCTACCAGGGCGCGGCCACCGGCGTCGGCGGCATCGTCCGCGACATCATCGCGATGGGCGCCCGCCCGGTCGCGGTCGTGGACCCGCTGCGCTTCGGCGCCGCCGACCACCCCGACACCAAGCGCGTCCTGCCGGGCGTGGTGGCGGGCATCGGCGGCTACGGAAACTGCCTGGGCCTGCCCAACATCGGCGGCGAGGTCGTCTTCGACGCCTGCTACCAGGGCAACCCGCTGGTCAACGCGGGCGCCATCGGCGTCATGCGGCACGAGGACATCCACCTCGCCAAGGCGTCCGGCGCGGGCAACAAGGTCATCCTCTACGGGGCCCGGACCGGCGGCGACGGCATCGGCGGCGCCTCGATCCTCGCCTCGGAGACCTTCGACGACGCCAAGCCGTCGAAGCGCCCCGCGGTGCAGGTCGGCGACCCCTTCCAGGAGAAGCTGCTCATCGAGTGCACCCTGGAGGCCTTCGCCGAGAAGCTGGTCGTCGGCATCCAGGACCTCGGCGCGGCCGGTCTGTCCTGCGCCACGTCCGAGCTGGCCTCCAACGGCTCCGGCGGCATGAGCGTCACCCTCGACGACGTGCCGCTGCGCGACTCCACGCTCTCGCCCGAGGAGATCCTCATGAGCGAGTCGCAGGAGCGCATGTGCGCGGTCGTGGAGCCCGACAAGGTCGACCGGTTCCTCGAGATCTGCGACAAGTGGGACGTCATCGCCACCGTCATCGGCGAGGTGACCGACGGCGACCGGCTGGAGATCTTCTGGCACGGCGAGAAGATCGTCGACGTCGACCCGCGCACGGTCGCGCACGACGGCCCGGTCTACGAGCGCCCCTACGCCCGCCCGTCCTGGCAGGACGAGCTCCAGGCGGACGACGCGAACAAGCTGCCCCGCCCGGCGACGGGTGAGGAGCTGAAGGACCAGGTCCTGAAGCTGGTCGGCTCGCCGAACCAGGCGTCCAAGCAATGGATCACCCAGCAGTACGACCACTTCGTGCAGGGCAACACCGTCCTCGCCCAGCCCGAGGACTCCGGCATGATCCGCATCGACGAGGCGTCCGGCCTCGGCGTCGCGATCGCCACCGACGGCAACGGCCGCTACGCCAAGCTCGACCCGTACACGGGCGCGCAGCTCGCCCTCGCGGAGGCGTACCGCAACGTCGCCACGACCGGCGCCAAGCCGCTCGCCGTCTCCGACTGCCTGAACTTCGGCTCGCCGGAGGACCCGGCGGTCATGTGGCAGTTCGCCGAGGCCGTGCGCGGTCTGGCGGACGGCTGCAAGCAGCTCGGCACGCCGGTGACCGGCGGCAACGTCTCGCTCTACAACCAGACGGGCGAGGCGGCCATCCACCCGACCCCGGTGGTCGCCGTCCTCGGCGTCATCGACGACGTGGCCCGCCGCACCCCGGTCGCCTTCCAGGAGGAGGGCCAGCTGCTCTACCTCCTCGGCGACACCCGCGAGGAGTTCGGCGGCTCGGCCTGGTCGCAGGTGATCCACGACCACCTCGGCGGTCTGCCGCCGAAGGTCGACCTGGAGCGCGAGCGGCTGCTCGGCGAGATCCTGATCTCCGCCTCCCGCGACGGCATGATCGACTCCGCGCACGACCTGTCCGACGGCGGTCTGATCCAGGCCGTGGTCGAGTCGGCGCTGCTCGGCGGCAAGGGCGCGCGTCTGGTGGTGCCCGACGGGCTGGACGCGTTCACCTTCCTGTTCTCCGAGTCGGCCGGCCGCGCGGTCGTCGCCGTGCCGCGCTCGGAGGAGGTCCGCTTCAACGACATGTGCGGTGCGCGCGGCCTGCCGGTCACCCGCATCGGCGTCGTCGACGGCGACACGGTCGAGGTCCAGGGCGAGTTCTCCCTCCCCCTGGCCGACCTGCGCGAGGCCCACGAGGGGACGATCCCGGCGCTGCTGGCCTGACCGGCACGGGAGTACGACACGGCAGAGGCCCCGCACGGTGTGTGCGGGGCCTCTGTTCTGTGCGCCCGCGCGCTGCTGCTAATTTCGACGGGCTGTCGGAGGGGATCCAGGGGAGCGGTGGCCATGCCGAGCGGGGTGCGCAAGCCCGTGTACGTGTTGCTGTGTCTGGCAGCCGTGGTGGCCCTCGGCTGGTGGGGGCGGGAGACCTGGCTGACCGTCGAGGCCCGACAGCAGATCGACGATGCCTGCGGAGGACTCGTCCCGGCGGAACGGGTGCTGTCCCTGTCCCCGGCGGGCGGCACCCTCACCCACCGCGACTCCGAGGAAGGCACGATCGACCTTGACGACGGGCTGCCGCAGAACTGCGAGATCTTCAGCACCGAGGCGGGCGAGGCGTACGGCACGAACAGCGGGGAGCGCTGGTTCTTCACCGGTGCGATGGGCGTCCTGCCGGCGGGCCCGCAGGTCGCCGACGATCCGCTGGACGTCCTCCTCGATCCCCATGGCGGTCCGACCCATCCGTATCAGCCGCTCGGCGGCGGCATCACCGGCATCGTCACGGACTCCGGGGTCGTCGTCGAGCTCCCATGTGCCGAGGGCGAGGCGGACGGGCGGCCCGTCACCGCCTTGTGGGCGCGGGCCGAGCTGATGGTCACCAAGCCGCCCTTCTCGGAGAACGGCCAGCTCACCGACCACGACCGGGACGTCCTCGCCGGGACCGCCGTGACCACCGCCAACAACCTCGCTGACCGGCTGGGCTGCGCCGATCGGCTGCCCGACCCGCCGGAGAACATCCCCGCGCTGCCCGAGGGCCCCGTCCCGGCCTCCCGCGCCGAGGGCACCTGCGCCTGGTACCGCGAGGGTGACTTCGCCCGGAGCGTCCGCTTCCCGGACCAGGTCCTCCAGAGCCGTACGGACGACCGGCTCTGGGACGAGCGGTGCGTCCTCGTGCTCGGCGCCGAGCGCGCGGCGGGCCTCTACAACGCCGAGGTGGAGAACCAGTCCTACCTGCCGAGGCCGACGGCGCCGGGGCAGTGGTTCGTCTCCCTCCACACCTACTCCGGCGAGAGGGCGAGGAACGTCCTGCTCACCAGCACCTACGGTGACGAGAAGCCGGAACCCGCCAGGCCCGGCGGGGCGGGCCGCAGCAGCGAGGACCCGGTCTGGTGGGCCTCCTCCGTCTGTGCCGGGCAGCCGCAGATCCACACCATGACCCTCGGCCTCGGCTACGACCAGGTGATCCCGGCCGAGATCAAAAAGGTCTTCCGCGCCTACGTCACCGACGTCACCGAGCGCCGTGGCTGCACGGACGTCGTCCTCCCGAAGTCCTCCGACTTCCCCTTCCGTCCCGCATAGGCTTCCGCCATGCCCCCGGCCAGGAAACGCCCCCGCTCCTACGACCCCGCCAAGACCCGCGCCGCCGTCCTGGCCCAGTTCGGGCACGTGCGCACCGCGGTCGGCACCCTCACCCCGGAGCAGCTCGCCGCGCCGACCCGGCTCGGCGATTGGACCGTCCGGGAGCTGGTCGCCCACATCGGCGTCGCGCTGCTGGCCGTCGACCGCCTGCTGGACGAGCCGGAGCCCGCGAAGCAGGACGCCCGGCTGACCGACTGGCCCGCCGCCATCGCCACCGACGCTGGAGCCATCGCGGACACCGCGCACCGGCTCGGGGCGGACCACCCCGACCTCGACGCCTACCTCGCGGACGCCGAGCGCCGCCTCACCGCCCGCCTCGACGCCCACCCGAGCGGCAGGCTGCTCCCGACCAGCGCGGGCGCCCTGCCTCTCACCGACTACGTGGTCACCCGCGCCGTGGAGCTGGTCGTCCACACCGACGACCTGAACGCCGCCCTCCCCGGCCTGGACGTCCCGTACGACCGGCAGGCGCTGGCCACCTGCGTCCGGCTGCTGGCCGACGCGCTCGCCGCGAAGGCGCCCGGCGGCTCCACGGAGGTGCGCGTCCCGCCGTTCGCGGTGGTGCAGTGCGTCGAGGGACCCCGGCACACGCGCGGCACCCCGCCCAACGTGGTGGAGACCGACCCGCTCACCTGGATCCGGCTGGCCGGCGGGCGGCTCACCTGGACGGACGCCGTGGCCTCCGCCGAGGTCAGCGCGAGCGGCGAGCGCGCCGACCTCGGGCCGTACCTGCCGCTGCTCGGCTGAGGGACGGGAGCCGAGGGGCGAGCCGAGGGGGAGCGGACGCCGACACCGGGGGGAACCGCCCGCTCCGCCCTTCCGTCGAAGCGGCATGGACCGACAGAAGCACACCTCGCGCAGGACCCTGGCGGCCGTCGCCGTGCTCGTCGTCCCGTTCGCCGCGGCATGCGGCAGCGAGAAGGCGGGCGCCGGCAGCGGCGCCGCCGAGGCGGAACGGCCGGTCACCGGCGTCCGCTGGACCGTCGACAGCGTCACCCTGGACGGCGCCACCCACCCCGCCCCCGACGGCGCCCACCTCACCCTCGGCGAGGACGGCCGCGCCACCGGCAGCTACGGCTGCAACCTCTTCGAGGCCCGCGTCCGCACCGACGGCGACCGCGTCCGCCTGACCGACCCCGAGACGACCCTGCGAGCCTGCGACGACCGGATCATGGAGGGGGAGAGCGCCGTCTCCCGTGCCCTGGCCGCCGGGGAGCTGAAGACCGACGTCGACGGCGACCGCCTCACACTGACCACCGCGTCCGGCGACACCGTGCGCCTCAGCGAGGCCCAGGACAGCCCGCTGCACGGCACCCGGTGGAACGTCACCACCCCCGACGGCGCCGGCCGCGCCCACCTGACCTTCGACCGGGAGAGTGGCGCGGTATCCGGGAACCTGGGATGCAACCAGGTCCGGGCGAAGGCCACCGTGCGCGACGGCCATATCACCCTCGGCGTCCCGTCCCTGACCCGAATGATGTGCGAAGACTCACTCATGGACACCGAGAAGGCCTTGACGAAGCTCTTCGACGGCGCCGCCCGATACGCGGTCGACGGCGACACCCTCACGCTGACCAGCGAAAACGGCGGCGAGGTACGGGCCGTCGCGGCCCGCTGATCCACCCGTGCGGCCACATCCCGCATTCGGACCAGTGGTCGATCTCGCCTACACTCGGAGGCGTGCCACGTGGTGACGGACGACTCAACCACGACCTGCTCCCCGGTGAGAAAGGCCCCCAGGACGCTTGCGGCGTCTTCGGTGTCTGGGCTCCGGGCGAAGAGGTCGCCAAGCTCACGTACTTCGGGCTCTACGCCCTCCAGCATCGGGGCCAGGAATCCGCGGGAATCGCGGTCAGCAACGGCTCCCAGATCCTCGTCTTCAAGGACATGGGCCTCGTGTCCCAGGTCTTCGACGAGACCTCCCTCGGCTCCCTGCAGGGTCACATCGCGGTCGGACACGCCCGCTACTCGACCACCGGCGCCTCCGTGTGGGAGAACGCCCAGCCGACGTTCCGCGCCACCGCGCACGGATCGATCGCGCTCGGCCACAACGGCAACCTGGTCAACACGGCGCAGCTCGCCGACATGGTGGCCGAGCTCCCCAAGGAGAACGGCCGCGCGCCCAAGGTGGCCGCGACCAACGACACCGACCTGATCACCGCCCTGCTGGCCGGCCAGCGCGCCGCCGACGGCGAGCCGGTCACCGTGGAGCAGGCCGCGCACGTGGTCCTGCCCAAGGTCAAGGGCGCCTTCAGCCTCGTCTTCATGGACGAGAACACCCTCTACGCGGCCCGTGACCCGCAGGGCATCCGCCCGCTGGTCCTCGGCCGGCTGGAGCGCGGCTGGGTGGTCGCCTCCGAGTCCGCCGCCCTCGACATCTGCGGCGCGAGCTACGTCCGGGAGATCGAGCCGGGCGAGTTCGTCGCCATCGACCAGAACGGACTGCGAACGTCCCGATTCGCGGAAGCGAAGCCCAAGGGATGCGTCTTCGAGTACGTGTACCTGGCGCGCCCCGACACCGACATCGCCGGGCGGAACGTCTACCTCTCGCGCGTCGAGATGGGCCGGAAGCTCGCCGCGGAGGCACCGGTCGAGGCCGACCTGGTGATAGCGACGCCGGAGTCCGGCACCCCGGCGGCCATCGGCTACGCGGAGGCCTCCGGCATCCCCTTCGGCGCCGGCCTGGTCAAGAACGCGTACGTCGGCCGTACGTTCATCCAGCCCTCGCAGACCATCCGGCAGCTCGGTATCCGGCTGAAACTGAACCCGCTCAAGGAAGTCATCAAGGGCAAGCGCCTGGTCGTCGTCGACGACTCGATCGTGCGCGGCAACACCCAGCGGGCCCTGGTCCGCATGCTCCGTGAGGCGGGCGCCGCCGAGGTCCACATCCGGATCTCCTCCCCGCCCGTGAAGTGGCCCTGCTTCTTCGGCATCGACTTCGCCACCCGCGCGGAGCTGATCGCCAACGGCATGACCATCGAGGAGATCGGCACCTCGCTCGGCGCCGACTCCCTGGCGTACATCTCCCTCGACGGCATGATCGAGGCGACCACCATCGCCAAGCCCAACCTGTGCCGCGCCTGCTTCGACGGCGAGTACCCGATGGAGCTGCCCGACCCCGAGCTCCTCGGCAAGCAGCTCTTGGAGACCGAGCTGGCCGCCGGCACCGCCGCCCCGGCCGCGGTCGACGCGATCCGCCGCCCGTAAGCCCTGACGGACGACACGAAAGCTCTCACAGCCATGTCCCAGAACACTGGTGCCAGCTACGCAGCGGCGGGCGTCGACATCGAAGCGGGCGACCGCGCGGTCGAGCTGATGAAGGAGTGGGTGAAGAAGACGCAGCGCCCCGAGGTCCTCGGCGGCCTCGGCGGATTCGCCGGCCTCTTCGACGCCTCCGCCCTGAAGAACTACGAGCGCCCGCTGCTCGCCTCCGCCACGGACGGCGTCGGCACCAAGGTCGACATCGCCCGTCAGATGGGCGTGTACGACTCCATCGGGCACGACCTGGTCGCGATGGTCATGGACGACATCGTGGTGTGCGGCGCCGAGCCGCTGTTCATGACCGACTACATCTGCGTCGGCAAGGTCCACCCCGAGCGGGTCGCGGCGATCGTCAAGGGCATCGCGGAAGGCTGTGTGCTGGCCGGATGCGCCCTGGTGGGCGGCGAGACGGCCGAGCACCCGGGTCTGCTGGGTCCGGACGACTTCGACGTCGCCGGCGCCGGTACGGGCGTGGTGGAGGCCGACCGCCTGCTGGGCGCCGACCGCATCCGTTCGGGTGACGCGGTGATCGCCATGGCGTCCTCCGGACTTCACTCCAACGGCTACTCGCTCGTCCGCCACGTGCTGCTGGAGCGGGCCGGCCTGTCGCTGGACGCCAGGATCGAGGAGCTGGGCCGCACCCTCGGCGAGGAGCTGCTGGAGCCCACCAAGATCTACTCGCTGGACTGCCTGTCCTTGATCCACACCACCGAGGTGCACGCGTTCAGCCACGTCACCGGCGGCGGTCTGGCGGCCAACCTGGCGCGGGTGATCCCGGACGGGCTGCACGCCACGGTGGACCGCTCCACCTGGACGCCCGCCCCGGTGTTCGACCTGGTCGGACGGACCGGCTCGGTCGAGCGGCTGGAGCTGGAGAAAACGCTGAACATGGGCGTCGGCATGATCGCGATCGTGCCCCAGGAGTCCGTCGACGTGGCGCTGGCCACGCTGGCCGACCGCGGCGTGGACGCCTGGGTGGCCGGCGAGATCACCGAGCGCGGTGACCACACCACGGGTGCTGCTCTTGTCGGTGACTACGCGAACTGAGCACGAAGGTGCCGCCCGCTCGGTGACCGGGCGGGCGGCACACCGGCCGACGTGGTCGGCCCGGGCAGCACTGAACCCGGCGGGTGACCTGGGTCACCGACCGGGTTCATGCACCACGCAAGGTCAAGCGCCGCGACGCTGTTGCGAGGACGGGCCGTCCTCGCCTTCGTCGTCGTCCTCGTAGAGGTCGGCGTACTTTGCGTACAGGTCGTCGTCTTGCTCATCGTCCTCGAAACGATCACCGTTCGGTGACTGATTCGACGTCGATGCGCCCAGCTCCTCGGCCAGGCGGGAGAGATCAGTCCCACCGCTGTTGTACTTCAGCTGGCGGGCGACCTTCGTCTGCTTGGCCTTGGCCCGGCCGCGCCCCATGGCTCGACCCCCTCAACGACGGGGCTCGACGGCCCCAGAGTCTTGACACGCGTTCATGGTCCAGAACGGGCTCTCCGTGGAGAGACCGGTCCGTAGGGCTTCCACGGTACCTGAGCCCGCGCCCATACGGTACGTCGCCCGCATGACGTGGCCGCGCCCGGGACCGTCGAGGCGCCCTGTCCTCGCTGGTCAATCGCGATTTTAACCACTTATCGGCGGTCGACCCGCCGGGAGAAGTGAGAGTTCTCTCCAAGTGCCCCCCGGCGGGTACCGCTCAGGTGTGCGAAGGGCCCCGATCGGGGGCGCCGTGCACGGGCCTCAACGCAGTGGACGCGCCTCCGCCATCCGCTGCTCGGCGATCCGGTCGGCCGCGGCGGCCGGCGGAATACCGTCCTCCTTCGCACGTGCGAATATGGCGAGCGTGGTGTCGAAGATCTTCGACGCCTTCGCCTTGCACCGGTCGAAGTCGAAGCCGTGCAGCTCGTCCGCCACCTGGATCACGCCGCCGGCGTTCACCACGTAGTCCGGCGCGTAGAGGATCCCGCGGTCGGCGAGGTCCTTCTCCACGCCCGGGTGGGCGAGCTGGTTGTTGGCCGCGCCGCAGACCACCTTGGCGGTCAGCACCGGCACGGTGTCGTCGTTCAGGGCGCCGCCGAGCGCGCACGGGGCGTAGATGTCCAGGCCCTCGGTGCGGATCAGCGTCTCGGTGTCGGCCACGGCCGACACGCCCTCGGGGTGCCGGTCGAGGATCCGGCGGACGGCGTCCTCACGCACGTCGGTGATCACGACCTCGGCGCCCTCGGCCCGCAGGTGCTCCACCAGGTGGTGCCCGACCTTGCCCACGCCCGCGATGCCGACCGTGCGGTCGCGCAGCGACGGGTCGCCCCACAGATGCTGGGCGGCGGCCCGCATGCCCTGGTAGACGCCGTAGGAGGTGAGCACCGACGAGTCGCCCGCGCCGCCGTTCTCGGGGGAGCGGCCGGTGGTCCAGCGGCACTCCCGGGCCACGACGTCCATGTCGGCGACGTAGGTGCCGACGTCGCAGGCGGTGACGTAGCGGCCGCCGAGGGAGGCGACGAACCGGCCGTAGGCCAGCAGCAGTTCCTCGGTCTTGATCCGCTCCGGGTCGCCGATGATCACGGCCTTGCCGCCGCCGTGGTCGAGGCCGGCCATGGCGTTCTTGTACGACATCCCGCGCGCGAGGTTGAGCGCGTCGGCGACGGCCTCCTCCTCGGAGGCGTACGGGTAGAAACGCGTGCCGCCCAGGGCGGGGCCCAGAGCGGTCGAGTGGATGGCGATGACGGCCTTGAGGCCGCTGGCACGGTCCTGGCAGAGCACGACTTGTTCGTGGCCGCCCTGGTCCGAACGGAACAGGGTGTGCAGGACGCCGTCAGATACGTCGGTCACTGTGGTGACTCCTGAGTAAGTAGCGGCGGGTGGGACGGGCTCCCGTACGGGTGGCGGGGGCTGTGGCACGAGAGTAGATCCTTACTTGCCGGTCGGCGGCACTGTGTCCCGGATCACCTCCGTCCGGAGTACCGCGTGCGACGATTTGCCGGGGTTTCCCACCCGTCCGGGCGGAGGCCGGGCAGGTTTTCGCGTCGGTCCGCGGGGGAGGGAGCAGAGCGTGACCAAGGTGTCCTCGGTGATCGTCCCCTACGCCTCCTACCTGCGCGTGTACGAACCGCTGGCCGCCTTCCCGGAAGCGGAGCGCGGCCACTGGGAGCGGTACGCCCGGCGCGACGACCTCCCCTCCTACCAGGAGGAGCTGCGCCGGTCGCTGGCCGACCTCGCGACGGTCCCGCCGACGCCGGTCCCGGTGCACGAGAGCGACGACGCCTTCGTGCTGGAGACGGACGGCGAGGTCCGCGTCTGCCCGTGGCGCACCCGGCTGCGCGGCTGGCAGGCCCTGGGCGGGCTCGCGGAGGAGTATCCGCTGCCGGTCCTGGACGCCCTGCTGCCCCCGGTCGTACGGAACGAGACGAGCCGGGACTACGAGCGCTGGCTGGCCGAGCACCCCGACGCGCGGCCGTGGATCCGCACCTCCACCTGGCAGGTGCCGATCAACTGGTTCGTGCTCTTCGCCGACGAGGAGCGCGAGTACGCCAAGGGCTCCGCGGGCGAGGTCCCGGTCCTGCGCTACCGCACGCCCATGGTCCAGGCGCGGCGCCGGGTGGCGCGGGGCCTGCGGGCGCTGCGGGACGCCGTGGACGAGAGCCTGCTGATCGACGGCCTGGTGGACGTCGGCCGCTGGCTGGAGGAGTTCCACCCGCGCTCGCTGGTCGAGCTGGACTACGGAGGGCTGGTGCACGCCCTGTCCGCCGGCGCCCTGGAGGACGACCACTCCGCGGCCGACGTGAGTGAGGGGATCGCGGCGCTGCGGCGGGGCGACGAGGGGGGTGCCGCGGACGCGTACGGGCGCCTCGTCGAGCGCTGGCGCGCGGTCCGTGACCTGCGCTCGGCGAACTGACGTTTGACCAAACGCCCTTCTTGGGGTTTTGTCTTCGCCCTGAGGTTGGTTGAAGTCGCGTCAATCCGGATGCGACATCGGACGTAGCGGCCGTTCCGGGCTTAAGTCTCAAGTGTGTCAAGCGTGACGGACCGCACGTACAAGGCCCTTGCGTCCCTTGCCCCTCCTCATGCCAAAATAGGACAAGGAGTCCGGGGAGGGCTCCTCCGTCCCGCTGTGCTCCACTATGGGCGGAATCTCAGCATTGCACGCTTTGGGGGGTCCGGTGACTCCTGCACGCTGCTGTGACTGATCGTCACAGGGGCGTGACTGTCCGCTATGGCATGGTCCATCGGCTTCCGCGGCTGATGAACACCTGGGAGGGCAATTCCATCGGTTTGGCCGACGTGGCTGGACAGATGGTGTAGTTGTAGTGCCGAGGACAAGCCGTTCGTCCTATAACCGACTCGACTCGCGTCCGCCATTTCGGGCAACGCGGGTCAAGGTGCAGAATTTAGAGGAAAGAACCGAGAAGGTTCGGTTCTCCCGAGGAGGCCGCTCATGACCGCTCGCACCCCTGATGCCGAGCCGCTGCTGACCCCCGCTGAGGTTGCCACCATGTTCCGCGTCGACCCGAAGACGGTCACGCGCTGGGCGAAGGCCGGCAAGCTCACGTCGATCCGCACGCTCGGCGGGCACCGCCGCTACCGCGAGGCCGAGGTCCGCGCACTGCTCGCGGGCATCCCGCAGCAGCGCAGCGAGGCCTGAACCTGCATGAACCGGGCAGAACCGGCTGGTCCCCCACCGGCCGCGACGCCCGGGAACTTTAGCTCCAAGCGACGCGGGGACTGCCCCAACAGCCCCCTCGCCCAACCGAATCAGAGCTTCACGGCCAACTGAACACCGGGTGCGTCGTCGATCGCGCTGGACTCCGCCGGGTCCAGCGCGATCTTTTTTGTGCGCCGGTGGTGGGTCCTCGCACGGGTCCGTGAGTCCTCAACGGCCTTCTGTGCGCGGGCTTGTCGGACTCTGAGGGCGCCTGTGGGATCGGCTCCGGAGTGGCCGGGGCGGAGCGCTCGGGACAGTGCAATTGCACATATTAAATTGACCTGTTGTAGGCGAGGCGTAAGTTCCGCCCTCGTGAAAACTCATGCGGTGACACCCGTCACATACCAGTTGGGTTGTTGGGTCGACGGCATATGCGCTAGACGGAACGCGCTTCGGTGGCGGCTTGTTCCTGAGGATCTTCGACGGGTTCGGACGGCTCCCCGGGGACGATGCCGTCGGCGGGCGCGGAGTCCATCGCCAGGCGCTGGAGACGGTGGCAGACCGGGCAATGACGGGTGAGATGCCGGTACGACGACGCGGCCGCGAGATGCGCGCGGAGCAGTGCCCTCGTCTCGTGCCTGGCCGATGCCGTCATGCGCCACCTCCGGTCCCCCGCGGACACGTGCCCTGTTCCTGGAGTACCGAGGGACCGTGAGCCCGTCAAGACGGCGCAGGGGCCCCGGACAAGGGCGTGGAGGTTCTTCCCGGGGCGCGGGCCTGCGGAGGGGCCCTCACGACGCCTCCGGGGCGCCCGCACAGGTCTGCACGGGTCTGCACATGCGGAAGGCCCGCCATCCCTTACGGGGGGGCGGGCCTTCCGGTATGCGGTCCTGACGGGATTTGAACCCGCGGCCTCCACCTTGACAGGGTGGCGAGCACTCCAAACTGCTCCACAGGACCAGAATCGCGGCGCTTTCCTGCGTTGCGCTGCGAGAAGGACTGTACAGGAGCGGGAGCCCCCTGGTCGAACTCACCCTGCGTGCGGGTCCCGTCACGGCGCCGCGGCGTCGATCGCCTTCACGATCCGCTTGTCCGACACCGGGTAGGCCGTCCCCAGCGCGTGGGCGAAGTAGCTGACCCGCAACTCCTCGATCATCCAGCGGATGTCCCGCGCCTGCTGCGGCACCGGCCGGCCCTGCGGCATCTGCTCCAGGAGCCAGGCGTACTCGTCCTGCATCTCGTGGACCTTCGCCATGCGCGTGGTGTCCCGCTGCACGTTCGTCGGCATCTGTTGGAGCCGGCGGTCGGCGGCCACCAGGTACCGCATCAGGTCCGGCATCCTGCGCAGCCCCGCCGCGGTCACGAAGCCCGGCTTCACGAGCCCGTCCAGCTGCGTGCGGACGTCCTGGAGGTTCGGGAGCAGAGCGGGGCTGCGGACGCCCTTCAGGCGGCGCTCACAGGCCTGCCAGGCGGCCAGCACCTGCTGCACCTGCCCGACCGCGCGGACCGTCGTGTCGACGATCTCGGCACGCACCTTGTCGAACAGCTTCCGGTACGACTCCTCGTCCCACACCGGGCCGCCGAAGTCCGCGATCAGCTTGTCCGCCGCGGCCATGGCGCAGTCGTCGAACAGCGCCTGCACCGAGCCGTGCGGATTGGCGGACAGAGCCAGCTTCTGAGGGTTGGTCAGCTTCTCGGACGCGAACTTCGCGGGGTTGACCGGGATGCCCAGCAGGATCAGCCGCCGGGTGCCCTTCCACATCGCCTCCGCCTGCTCGGCCTCCGAGTCGAACAGCCGCACCGACACCGAGTCGCCGTCGTCCACCAGCGCCGGGTACGCCTTCACCGGCTGGCCGACCCGGCGCGTCTCGAACACCCGGGTGAGCGAACCGATCGTCCAGTCCGTCAGGCCCTTGCGCTCCAGGGACTCCCCGCCCTGACGCTGCGCCGTGGCGGCGGCCGCCTGCGACAGCGCCTTGCGCGCCTTGGGACGCAAGCTGAGCTTCAGCGCCTCCAGGTCCTTGTCCTCGGCGAGCGTGCGGCGCCGCTCGTCGACGATCCTGAAGGTCACCTTCAAGTGGTCGGGGACGCGGGACCAGTCGAAGTCCTCCGCCTCGAACGGCACCCCGACCATCCGCTTCAGCTCGCGGGCCATGGTGACGGTCAGCGGCTCCTGCAGCGGCACGGCCCGCTCCAGGAACGCCTTCGCGTAGTTCGGTGCGGGCACGTAGTTGCGCCGGATCGGCTTGGGCAGGGAGCGGATCAGCTCCGTGACGACCTCTTCGCGCAGACCCGGGATCTGCCAGTCGAAGCCCTCGTCCGTGACCTGGTTCAGCACCTGGAGCGGGATGTGGACGGTCACGCCGTCCGCGTCCGCCCCCGGCTCGAACTGGTACGTCACACGGAACGTGAGCGGGCCCTGCCGCCAGGTGTCGGGGTAGTCGGCCTTGGTGACCGCGTCCGCCGACTCACGGATCAGCATCTCCCGTTCGAAGTCGAGGAAGTCGGGCTGCTCGCGCCGCTTGTGCTTCCACCACGAGTCGAAGTGCGCCCCCGAGACCACATGGTCGGGGATCCGCTGGTCGTAGAAGTCGAAGAGCGTCTCGTCGTCGACCAGGATGTCCCGGCGCCGCGCCCGGTGCTCCAGCTCCTCGACCTCGGTCAGCAGCTTGCGGTTGTCCGCGAAGAACTTGTGGTGCGTGCGCCAGTCGCCCTCCACCAGGGCGTTGCGGATGAACAGCTCCCGGGACAGCTCCGCGTCGATCCGGCCGTAGTTCACCTTCCGCTGCGCCACGATCGGCACGCCGTACAGCGTGACCTTCTCGTACGCCATCACGGCCGCCTGGTCCTTCTCCCAGTGCGGCTCGCTGTAGGTGCGCTTGAGCAGGTGCTCGGCGAGCGGCTCGACCCACTCCGGCTCGATCTTCGCGTTGACCCGCGCCCACAGCCGGGACGTCTCCACCAGCTCCGCCGACATCACGAACCGCGGCGGCTTCTTGAACAGCGCGGAGCCCGGGAAGATGGCGAACTTGGCGTTGCGCGCGCCGAGGTACTCGTTGCGCCCGCCGTCGCGCCGGCCGCCGCCCTGCCCGGAGTCCTTGGACTCCTTCACGTCCTTCATGCCGATGTGCGAGAGCAGACCGGCCAGCAGGGACACGTGGACGCGGTCGGCGGGGGCGTCCTCGTCGTTGAGGTGGATGCCCATCTGCTTGGCGACGGTCCGCAGCTGGGCGTAGATGTCCTGCCACTCGCGGATGCGCAGGAAGTTCAGGTACTCCTGCTTGCACATCCGCCGGAACGACGACGAGCCGCGTTCCTTCTGCTGCTCGCGGATGTACCGCCACAGGTTGAGGAAGGCGAGGAAGTCGCTGGTCTCGTCGCGGAAGCGGGCGTGCTGCTGGTCGGCCTGCGTCTGCTTGTCGGCGGGACGCTCACGCGGGTCCTGGATGGACAGGGCGGCGGCGATGACCATGACCTCACGGACGCAGCCGTTGCGGTCGGCCTCCAGCACCATGCGCGCCAGACGCGGGTCCACCGGCAGCTGGGCCAGCTTCCGGCCGGTCTGCGTGAGGCGCTTGCGCGGGTCCTTCTGCGTGGGGTCCAGCGCGCCGAGCTCCTGGAGCAGCTGAACGCCGTCGCGGATGTTGCGGTGGTCCGGCGGGTCGATGAAGGGGAACTTCTCGATCTCGCCCAGGCCGGCCGCCGTCATCTGGAGGATGACCGAGGCGAGATTGGTCCGCAGGATCTCCGCGTCGGTGAACTCCGGGCGGGAGAGGAAGTCGTCCTCGCTGTACAGCCGGATGCAGATGCCGTCCGAGGTACGGCCGCAGCGGCCCTTGCGCTGGTTGGCGCTGGCCTGCGAGACCGGCTCGATCGGCAGCCGCTGCACCTTGGTGCGGTGGCTGTAGCGGGAGATGCGGGCGAAGCCGGGGTCGATGACGTACTTGATGCCGGGGACCGTGAGGGAGGTCTCGGCCACGTTGGTGGCCAGCACGATCCGGCGTCCGCTGTGCTGCTGGAACACCCGGTGCTGCTCGGCGTGCGACAGCCGGGCGTACAGCGGCAGCACCTCGGTGGAGCGGTACCGCTTCTTCGTGAGGGCGTCCGCCGTGTCCCGGATCTCGCGCTCGCCGGAGAGGAACACCAGGATGTCGCCGGGGCCCTCCGCCATCAGCTCCTCGACGGCGTCGGTGATCGCGGTGATCTGGTCCCGGTCGGCGTCGTCGGAGTCCTCCTCCAGCAGCGGCCGGTACCGCACCTCCACCGGGTAGGTGCGCCCGCTGACCTCGATGATCGGGGCGTCGTCGAAGTGCCGGGAGAACCGCTCGGGGTCGATGGTCGCCGAGGTGATGACGACCTTGAGGTCGGGACGCTTCGGCAGCAGCTGCGCGAGATAGCCGAGCAGGAAGTCGATGTTCAGGGACCGCTCGTGCGCCTCGTCGATGATGATCGTGTCGTAGGCGCGCAGTTCGCGGTCCGTCTGGATCTCCGCGAGCAGGATGCCGTCCGTCATCAGCTTGACGAACGTGGCCTCCGGATTCACCTGATCGGTGAAGCGGACCTTCCAGCCGACGGCCTCGCCGAGCGGGGTGTCCAGTTCCTCGGCGACCCGCTCGGCCACCGTGCGGGCCGCGATCCGGCGGGGCTGGGTGTGTCCGATCATGCCGCGGACGCCACGCCCCAGCTCCATGCAGATCTTCGGAATCTGCGTGGTCTTGCCGGAGCCCGTCTCACCGGCCACGATCACCACCTGGTGATCGCGGATGGCCTCGGCGATGGCGTCCTTCTTCTGGCTGACGGGCAGCTGCTCGGGATACCTGACCTCCGGCACCCTGGCCCGGCGCGCCGCCATGCGCTCCTCGGCCGCGGCGACCTCCGCCTCGATCTCACCGAGCACGGCGGCGCGCGCCTCCGGCTTACGGATCTTGCGGGCGCCCTCGAGTCGCCGCCCGAGCCGGTGCGCATCGCGCAGCGACAGCTCGGAGAGGCGGGAGGCGAGGGAGCCGAGGGCGGGGGCAGAGTGCGTAGACATACGGACTCCAGGATCTCAGACCGCCGAAAAGCGCGGCGAGCCATTTTGCCGGGGCACACAACAAGGCCCCGATCGAAGATCGGGGCCTTTGCTGTGGCTGGGGCCGGGGTCGAACCGGCGACCTTCCGCTTTTCAGGCGGACGCTCGTACCAACTGAGCTACCCAGCCGCGATGTTTCACGTGAAACATCAGCGGTCCTGACGGGATTTGAACCCGCGGCCTCCACCTTGACAGGGTGGCGAGCACTCCAAACTGCTCCACAGGACCAAGCTTGTGTCGTACGACAGTGTCGCACAGGGTGGTGCGTGCCCCCAACGGGATTCGAACCCGTGCTACCGCCTTGAAAGGGCGGCGTCCTAGGCCGCTAGACGATGAGGGCTATCGGCCCGCCTGGGCGCTTCTCAGCGCGTCGGGGACGTGAGAAGCATATGGGATGGCGGGATGGTTCGCCAAAACGGTTCAGGACCGGGGTCGCGACGGCGTGGCGGAGGGGGTTGCGGGCGCCGTCCCCGACGGGCTGCCGGACGACGTGCCGGGGGAGCTTCCGGAGGGCGACGGGGAGGTGTCCGCGCCCGGCTGGTTCTCCTCGGGCAGGTGCCGGCTGACCTCCGCCGTGGTGAGCCCGAGGCCGCCCAGCTCGATGGAGTCCCAGGCCTGGAGGCGCTTGGTGTCCCGGTCGAAGTAGAGGATCGACGTCTCGATCGGGTCGGGGTACTTGCCCTCGATCGCACGCAGGCCGCTGCCGCCGGTGGACCCCTCGACGCGCAGCCGGGTGCCGTACCGCATGACCTCGGTGTCCTCACGGTGCAGATGGCCGGAGAGGACCAGCGGCACGGTCCCGTCGACCTCGCGGGCCGCCGAGGGCTCGTGGACGACCGCCACGTCCACCGGGGTGCCGGCCCGCCTCTGGTCCCGGATCGAGGAGGCGAGCCGGGCGCCCGCCAGCTCCTGGGACTGCTCGGCGCCGGTCCGCTGGGTGCGGTCGGGGGTGAACTGCGGGTCGCCGATGCCGGCGAAGCGCAGGCCCGCGATGGTCCGCGCCCTGCCGTCGTCCAGGACGTGCACGTTCCGCATCCGGTCGAGATAGCGCTGGGTGACGAGCGAGTCGTGGTTGCCGCGCACCCACACGTACGGGGCGCCCAGGTTCTCGACCGGGTCCAGGAAGCCGTTCTCGGCGGCCGTGCCGTGGTCCATCGTGTCGCCGGAGTCGACGATCACGTCCACCCGGTACTGCTCCACCAGCGAGGCGATGATCTTCCAGCTCGCGGGGTTGAGGTGGATGTCGGAGACGTGCAGGACGCGGATGGTGGTCGGGTCCGGCTGGTACACGGGGAGCGTGGACGTGGCGTCGTAGAGCTTGGTCACGTTGGTGACCAGGCGGGCCAACTCCTGCTGGTAGACGTCGAACTCGGTGACGATGCTGCGCGCGTCGCCGACCAGTGACGGCGCGGAGGACAGCAGACCGGAGAACTTCGGCTCCAGCACCGAGTCCGGGTTCCAGGTCGCGTACGCCGTGCCGCCGGACGCGGCCAGCAGCCCGAGGGCGAGCCCTCCGGCCGTCAGGGCGCGACGCGGACGGCGGTAGACGAGGAGGCCGAGCGTGGCGGCGCCGGTGACGACGGCGACGCAGGAGCGCACGGCGAGGTCCGCGGTGCCGCGGGCGATGTCCTCGGTGACCTCGTCCTGGAGCCCCGAGAGGCGCTCCGGGTGGTCGACGAGGGCGCGGGAGCGCTCGGGGTCGAGCTGGTCGACGTTGACGTCGAGCCGCACCGGGGCGATGTGGCTGTCGAGCTGCAGCGCGCCCAGGGGCGACACGTTGATCTTCGTGCCGCCGGTGAAGGACGGGCGCAGGGTCATGGTGGTGTTCATCGGGCCCACCGGCACACGGACGTTGCCGACGACGAGCAGACCGAGCCATGCGCCGAGCAGCACCACCGAGACGAGGCCGAGGGCACGCACCCACGGGCGCGGGCGCGCCCCGGCGGTGAGGGCGAGGGCCGGCGCGGCCGGGCGCCGGGTGCCGGAGCGCCGGCGACGGGTCGAGGCCTGCGGGAGCCGTGGGAAGCGGTGGATCAGGTTCATGACGGCAGTCGGGACGCGGGCCATTGATCCCCTATGCCCGTACGGGCGGCCGGATATGCGGGCGTCGCCCGCCTCTCGTACGGACCGATCGTCCCCGACAATGGCTTCGTGCTGGAGATGACGCGCGAGGAGTTCGAGGAGCTGGTCGCCGAGGCGCTCGACCGGATCCCCCCGGAGCTGACGCGGCTCATGGACAACGTCGCGGTGTTCGTGGAGGACGAGCCGCCGGCGGACGACCCGGAGCTGCTCGGGCTCTACGAGGGGACGCCGCTGACGGAGCGGGGGGAGTGGTACGCCGGGGTGCTGCCCGACCGCATCACGATCTACCGGGGGCCGACCCTGCGGATGTGCGAGTCCCGGGAGGACGTGGTCACGGAGACCGAGATCACGGTGGTGCACGAGATCGCGCACCACTTCGGGATCGACGACGCCCGGCTGCACGCGCTCGGCTACGGATAGGCCGTCCGCGTGTCCTCCTGCGGGTGACGGGAGTTGGGGTTGTCGACCCTGTACTCCAACCGGAGGTGGCCCCGTGCGCCGCTTGTACGTACCCGTCCGCCTGGCCGCCACGGTCGTGGCCGTCGCCGCCGCCGCCGGATGCGTGAGCGTGGGTGACGACGACGCCGGAGGAAAGGCGGCGCCCTCCCACTCCGCGGGACGCCCGGGCGGCGAGGCCCCGGACGGCGGCACCGACCGGGTGGGCGGCAAGGCCGGCCAGGGAGCGGCCGGGGCCGACGGCGGGCGCGACGAGAAGGACGGCAAGGACGAGGACGGGAAGGACGGGAAGAAGAAGCGCAAGGGCGAGCGCCCGTCCCCCTCCGGCGACCGGCCGTCCGCCGACGAGAGCCGCCCCGCGTCCGACGGCGGCGGCCCGGACGGCCCCGCGCGTCCGACCCCCGACGACCGCCCCGACCCGCCCGAGCCCAGCCGGACCCCGGACCAGCAGCCCTCGGACCCGCCGCAGGACCCCGGGCCGACGTCCGAACCGACCCAGGCCGAGCCCTCCTCGTCCGCCCACCAGCCGCCCGACACCCAGCTCGCCCAGCGGGAGCCCGCACCGCGGGCGGGGGCACCGGCCTAGTGTCGGCGCGGCCCCGCCGCACGCTTCTCACCTGCTGATTTGCATCCGAGGGACCAGGGTGCGTATGGTGGCAGATCGTTTGATCCTATTTGCCCGGCGCCAACAGAGCGCGCCGTGTGGCGCGTACTCTCTCCCTTGCCGTGGTGGACCGCATTGAGGCGGTCGTAATTGCGAACTGCGAATCACGGAGTTGACGGGCGCGTGCCGAAGAGACTCCGGAAGGTTTCGCATTCGTATGCCCATCGCCAGTACTGATCACGTCGTCGTGCCCGAGAACACCGAGGACACCGACACCACCGCCGCCGAGACGGCGGCCCCCGAGATCACCTTCGCCTCCCTCGGTCTGCCCGAGGGCGTCGTGCGCAAGCTCGCGCAGAACGGCGTGACCACCCCCTTCCCGATCCAGGCCGCGACCATCCCGGACGCCCTGGCCGGCAAGGACATCCTCGGCCGCGGCCGCACCGGCTCCGGCAAGACCCTCTCCTTCGGTCTGCCGACCCTGGCGCAGCTCGCCGGCGGCCGCACCGAGAAGCACAAGCCGCGCGCCGTCATCCTGACGCCGACCCGCGAGCTGGCCATGCAGGTGGCCGACGCCCTCCAGCCCTACGGCGACGTCCTCGGCCTCAAGATGAAGGTCGTCTGCGGCGGCACGTCCATGGGCAACCAGATCTACGCCCTCGAGCGCGGCGTCGACGTCCTCGTCGCCACCCCGGGACGGCTGCGCGACATCATCAACCGCGGCGCCTGCTCCCTCGAGAACGTGGAGATCGCGGTCCTCGACGAGGCCGACCAGATGTCCGACCTCGGCTTCATGCCCGAGGTGACGGAGCTGCTCGACCAGGTCCCCGCGGGCGGTCAGCGCATGCTCTTCTCCGCCACCATGGAGAACGAGATCAAGACCCTCGTCGACCGCTACCTCGACTCCCCGGTGTCGCACGAGGTGGACGCGGCGCAGGGCGCGGTGACGACCATGTCGCACCACATCCTCGTCGTGAAGCCCAAGGACAAGGCGCCGGTCACCGCGGCCATCGCCTCCCGCAAGGGCCGCACCATCATCTTCGTCCGCACCCAGCTCGGCGCCGACCGCGTCGCCGAGCAGTTGCGCGACGCCGGCGTGAAGGCCGACGCGCTGCACGGCGGCATGACCCAGGGCGCCCGCACCCGCACCCTCGCCGACTTCAAGGACGGCTACGTCAACGTCCTGGTTGCCACCGACGTCGCCGCCCGCGGCATCCACGTCGACGGCATCGACCTGGTGCTGAACGTCGACCCGGCCGGCGACCACAAGGACTACCTGCACCGCGCCGGCCGCACCGCGCGCGCCGGCCGCACCGGCACGGTCGTCTCCCTGTCGCTGCCGCACCAGCGGCGCCAGATCTTCCGCCTGATGGAGGACGCGGGCGTCGACGCCACGCGCCACATCATCCAGGGCGGCGCGGCCTTCGACCCGGAGGTCGCCGAGATCACCGGCGCCCGGTCCATGACCGAGGTGCAGGCCGAGTCGGCCGGCAACGCCGCACAGCAGGCCGAGCGCGAGGTCGCCCAGCTCACCAAGGAGCTGGAGCGTGCCCAGCGCCGCGCCACCGAGCTGCGTGAGGAGGCCGACCGGCTGCTGGCCCGCTCCGCGCGTGAGCGGGGCGAGGACCCGCAGGCCGTGATCGCCGAGGCGGCCGCCGTGGTGGCCGAGGCCGAGGTGACGCTGCCGGAGCAGCCGACCGCGCGGGACGTCGAGCGGACCGAGCGCCCGGCGGCCTCGGCCCCGTACGAGCGGCGTGACGACCGGGACGACCGCGGCGGCTTCCGCCGGGGCGACCGCGGTGACCGTGGCAACTTCCGCCGCGACGACCGTGGGGACCGCGGCGACCGTGGTGGGTTCCGCCGGGACGACCGTGGGGACCGTGGCGGCTTCAACCGTGACCGTGGTGACCGTGGCGGCTTCCGTCGCGACGACCGCCGTGACGACCGTGGCGGCCGTTCCTTCGAGCGCCGTGACGACCGCGGCGACCGCGGCGGGTTCCGCCGTGACGACCGCCGTGACGACCGTGGGGACCGTGGCGGCTTCAACCGTGACCGTGGTGACCGTGGCGGCTTCCGTCGCGACGACCGCCGTGACGACCGTGGCGGCCGTTCCTTCGACCGCCGTGACGACCGCGGCGACCGCGGTGGCCGTTCCTTCGAGCGCCGTGACGGCGGCGACCGCGGCGGCTTCCGCCGTGACGACCGTCCCGGCCACCGGGGCAGCGACCGCCCGTTCAACCGCGACCGTCAGGGCGACCGCCCGGGCTTCCGCTCCGGCGGTCACGACCGCCCCTACGGCCGTCGTGACGACCACCGCGGCGGCGGCTCGTTCCAGCGCCGCGAGGACAAGCCGCGCTGGAAGCGCAACGGCTGACACCGCCTCACCGGACCGACCGCCGAGGGCCCGCGCGACACCCGTCGCGCGGGCCCTCGCGCGCGTGTGCCCCCTCCGGCCGCCACGCGCCTGCCGATACCCGATCGGCTCCCCGGCCACGTCCGGCTATGCTCGGGGAGGCAACATCGCCAAGGGCCCTTAGCTCAATTGGCAGAGCAGTGGACTTTTAATCCATTGGTTGTGGGTTCGAGTCCCACAGGGCCTACCTCCCGCCGGAGGGGAACCCCCCGACGCGGCGAACGGCGCTCGTACCGGCCTGGCCGGTGCGAGCGCCGTTCGTGTTCTCCGGAAGGGGCGGCTCAGCGCGGGGACGGGCGCCGGACGTCGTCGCCCGGCCGCTCGTAGGGGTCGATGAGCTGCACGCCGATACCGCTGGTCACCAGGCCGGCCGCGATCAGCAGCCCGTCGGGCACGACGATGCCCGCGACCAGCATGCCCAGCCCCGCGATCAGCACCCACCAGGCGCTGGTCCGCCGGTACTCGCGCGGGCGGGTCGGGCGGCCGGCGGCGAGGGAGCGGGCGAAACGGGGGTCCTCGTGCTCGAGTCGGGCCGCGAGATCGACCAGGCGGTCGTCGTCGGACTGGGGCACGGCTCCTCCTTCCCAGGGGGTGGCCGTCCGGTCACACCGTCGACGGCCGTCGCTCCGGACACCGGGACGTGCGCGAACCGCCGGCATGCCGTGAACTCGGGCCGATATCCAGGAGTTTGCCCGTCTGCCGAGGTCGTCACCCGCCCGGTACGGTGCCTCCAGCGTCTCCCGGGGCGCACGGCCCGAGCCATCCGTCGCGCCCCCCAACTCCAGGGGGGACCGGCACGCACACGAGCGTGGGCAGGGGTCCGCACACGCCGGGAAAATGGGGACTGTCACCGATGGCGCCCGCCCGGTCATGGGCGGAGGCTGGACGGTGACGGCCCGCGCCGCGCCCCCGGCCGCGGGCCGTCGGGGCCTTGAGCATACGACGGCGAGGAGGCGGAACCGGGTGCCTCTGTTCTGGCGCATCTTCCTGCTGAACGCCGTCGTGCTGATCGTCGCCACCGCCCTGCTCCTCGGACCCGTCACCGTGTCCACGCCGGTGCTGCTCACCGAGGCCGCGGTGCTCACCGTGGGCCTGGCCGCCATGCTCGTGGCCAACGCGCTGCTGCTGCGCGTCGGACTCGCGCCGCTGCAGCGCCTCACCCGCGCCATGAACACCACGGACCTGCTCCGCCCGGGGCACCGGACCGCGGTCGACGGGCGCGGGGAGATCGCCGAGCTGATCACCACGTACAACACGATGCTGGACCGGCTGGAGGACGAGCGGGCCACCAGCAGCGCGCGGGCCCTGTCCGCGCAGGAGGCGGAGCGCCGCCGTATCGCCCGTGAGCTGCACGACGAGGTCGGCCAGTCACTGACCGCCGTGCTGCTCCAGCTCAAGCGGGCCGCCGACCACGCCCCCGCCGAGCTCGGCGACGAGCTGCGCCAGGTGCAGGAGACCACCCGCGCCTCCCTGGAGGAGATCCGGCGGATCGCCCGCCGGCTGCGCCCCGGCGTGCTGGACGAGCTGGGCCTGGCCAGCGCGCTGAAGGCGCTCGCCACCGAGTTCGGCGGGCCCGGGCTGACCGTCCAGCACTGCCTCGACCCCGACCTGCCCGAGCTGGACCGGGAGTCGGAGCTGGTGCTCTACCGGGTCGCCCAGGAGGGCCTCACCAACGTCGTGCGGCACGCGGGGGCGCGCCGCGCCGAGCTGGCGCTGCGCCGCACGCCGGGCGGGGTCGAGCTGCGGGTCCGCGACGACGGCCGCGGCATCGCCGGAGCCGACGAGGGAGCCGGCATCCGCGGCATGCGGGAGCGGGCGCTGCTGGTGGGCGCCGAGCTGACCGTGGAGCCCCGGGCGGACGGCGGCGGCACCGAGCTGCGGCTCGCCGTGCCCGTCCCCGCGCGTTTCCCCGCGCACGTCCTCGTCCCCGTACGACCCGAGCGGAAGTCCGTTCCCTCGACCATCCCGGCCGTCGTGCGCCGCTCCGCGCCCGCGCACGCGCCGCCCCCGTGACCGACGCCCCCCGACCGGAAACGCCGAACCATGACAGACGCCTCCCCCACCCGCATCCTCCTCGCCGACGACCACGCGCTGGTCCGTCGAGGGGTCCGTCTCATCCTGG
Source organism: Streptomyces althioticus (assembly GCA_014649355.1). GTDB lineage: Bacteria > Actinomycetota > Actinomycetes > Streptomycetales > Streptomycetaceae > Streptomyces > Streptomyces althioticus. The sequence goes on along the minus strand of BMSW01000001.1, from coordinate 18,756 downwards.
ACGGCGAACCGGACCTGACCGTGGTGGCGGAGGCCGCCGACGGCGCCGAAGCCCTCGAACTGGCCCGGGAGCACCGCCCCGACCTGGCCATCCTCGACATCGCCATGCCGCGCCTGACCGGCCTGCAGGCGGCCCGTGAGCTCTCCCGCACCCTGCCGGAGACCCGGATCCTCGTGCTGACCATGTACGACAACGAGCAGTTCTTCTTCGAGGCGCTGGCCGCCGGAGCCTCCGGCTACGTCCTCAAGTCGGTCGCCGACCGCGACCTCGTGGAGGCCTGTCACGCCACCATGCGGGGCGAGCCCTTCCTCTACCCGGGGGCGGTCAACGCCCTCATCCACAACTACCTCGACCTCGCGCGGGAAGGCCGCTCCCTGCCCGCGAAGGCCATCACGGACCGCGAGGAGCAGATCCTCAAGCTCGTCGCCGAGGGCCACACCTCGCAGCAGATCGCGGACATGCTGGTGATCAGCCCCAAGACGGTGGAGCGGCACCGCGCCAACCTGCTCGCCAAGCTGGGCCTGAGGGACCGCCTTGAGCTCACCCGGTACGCCATCCGGGTCGGCCTGATCGAGCCCTGACCTCCGCCCCCGGCGGCACGGGTTGCCAGACTGGAGCCGGACCGCGCAGCGGTCCCGCCGCCGCCCGCACCCGGGAGAGCCCGCCGATGCCGTACCCGTACGTCCTGCTGTCCGCCGCCGTCTCCCTCGACGGCTACCTGGACGACACCGGCCCTGAGCGGCTGCTGCTGTCGAGCCCGGCCGACTTCGACCGGGTCGACGAGGTCCGGGCGTCCGTGGACGCCATCCTGGTCGGCGCGGGCACGATCCGCGCCGACAACCCCCGGCTGCTGGTCAACTCGACCGAGCGGCGCGCCGCCCGGGTCGCCGACGGCCTGCCCGAGTACCCGCTGAAGGTCACAGTGAGCGGCTCCGGGGACCTGGACCCTGCGGCCCGCTTCTGGCACACCGGCGGCGAGAAGGTCCTCTACACCACCGGCAAGGGCGCCGAACGCGCCCGAGCCCTGGGCATCGCCGCCGACGTCGTGCCGCTCGGCGACACCGTGGAGTGGCGGCCGCTGCTGGAGCACCTGCACGACGTGCGCGGGGTGCGGCGGCTGATGGTGGAGGGCGGCGGGCGGATCCACACCCAGCTGACGACCGAGGGCCTCGCCGACGAGCTCCAGCTCGTCCTCGCCCCGCTGTTCGTCGGCGACCCGGACGCCCCCCGCCTGTTCGGCCCCGGCTCCTACCAGGGCGGGCGGCTGCGCCTGGTGGAGACCCGGCCCGTCGGCGACGTCGTCCTGACGCGCTACGAACCCACCGCGCCCGGCACCGGCGCGCTGCCGTCCGCCGCCGACCGTCACTGGCTCGCCCTCGCCTGCGACCTGGCCGCACAGTGCCCGCCCTCCGAGACCGCGTTCAGCGTCGGCGCGGTCGTGGTCGCCGCCGACGGGACCGAGCTGGCGCGGGGCCACTCCCGGGAGGGCGACGACCCGGTGGTGCACGCGGAGGAGGCCGCGCTCGCCAAGGCCGACCCCACCGACCCGCGGCTGGCCGGCGCCACCGTCTACTCCAGCCTGGAGCCGTGCGCCCGCCGCGCGTCCCGTCCGGCACCCTGCGCGCGGCTGATCCTGGACGCGGGGGTGCGCCGGGTGGTCACGGCCTGGCGGGAGCCGGACACCTTCGTGACGGACGCCGACGGCAGCGCCGTCCTGGCGGACGGGGGCGCCACGGTGCTGGTGCTGCCGGAGTTCGAGCAGCGCGCGAAGGCGCCGAACGCGCACCTGCTGGGCGGCTGATCGCGCCCGCCGGGGAAGCGATGTGCATCGGACCCCGTGGATGCCGTACACTCGTGTTTACCGACGCGGGGTGGAGCAGCTCGGTAGCTCGCTGGGCTCATAACCCAGAGGTCGCAGGTTCAAATCCTGTCCCCGCTACTGAAGGCCGAGGGCCGGAATCCGAAAGGGTTTCGGCCCTCGGTGCTTTTCCATGACGGCGCTCGTTGCCCGCCCCTTCACGCGCCCTCCACTCCGCCTTTCACGCACAGTGAGCGAACGGCGCCGCAACGCATAACAACTGACGAACCGTCAGGTTCGGCCGGTCGTCCGAGGCGCAGTCAACTCGCCCGTTTTCGCCCGCTCGTGGCGCTTAAGTCCACGCGGAAATCGTTAACGATCAAGAGGAACGGCTTGGAATCCGGCCCCCGCGTCTATTAACGTTCGATAACGCAGCGCGGTCGTCCCAGCCGTCACAGAAGGCGGCTCCGTGCGCACGCGCCGAATCCCGCAAGGGAACCGGGGAACCACCACCATGGGGTGAATCGGGCGGATACCGCCGTGGAGACACGGTTCGTATACGCGCGTAGGAGACCTTCCCGCTCCGAACCCGTCAGCTAACCCGGTAGGCGAAGACGGAAGGAAAGGAGCGCGCCCACGTGGCGTCCAACCCGCCTGCCCCCGAGGCCCCGTTCAAGCCGAACGACACCTTCGCGTACGGCGCCCCCGGCGCCGAAGAGGGCCCCTTCGAGGAGTGGAACCCCACCGCGGAGTCCGTGCGGCCCGTGCGTGGCCGGCACCGCGTCGCCAAGCAGCGCGGAGGCGGACTCGCCCGCAGCTCCACCGTCCTCGGCGTCGGCGTCATAGCCGCCGTCGGCGCCGGCGGCATGGCCAGCGCCCAGACCGGCAAGCCGCCCGTCTCCATCTCCATCCCCGACCTTCCCCACGTGGGTTCCCTCATCTCCGACGAGGAAACGCCCAAGGGATCCAGCACCCCCCTCAGCGACATCGGCAGGATGGCCGCCGCCGACACCGGCGCCGAGGAGGGCGCCGACGCCGGCGAGGCGCTGCGCGCCCGCATCATGGCCCAGGTCGAGCAGCAGCAGGGCCAGGCGCAGAGCAAGGCGCAGGCCGCCGCCCTCGCCGCCGCCGAGAAGGAGGCCGCCGAGGCCGCCGCCAAGGCGGAGAAGGAGGCCAAGGAGAAGGCCGAGGCCGCCAAGAAGAAGGCGGAGGAGGAGGCCGCGAAGAAGGCCGAGGCCGAACGTCTCGCCGAGCTGGCCAAGCAGTACGCGCTGCCGACCTCCTCGTACACCATCACCTCGACCTTCGGTCAGGCCGGCGCCTACTGGTCCTCCGGCTACCACACCGGTCTCGACTTCGCCGCGCCCACCGGCACCCTGATCAAGGCGGTCCACACCGGCACGATCACCTCCGCCGGCTGGGACGGCTCGTACGGCTACAAGACCGTGCTCACCCTCGACGACGGCACCGAGGTCTGGTACGCCCACCAGTCGTCGATCAACGTCAGCGTCGGCCAGAAGGTCGCCACCGGCGACGTGATCGGCCGCGTCGGCGCGACCGGCAACGTCACCGGCGCCCACCTCCACCTCGAGGTCCACACCGGCTCCGGCGGCGTCGACCCGGCGGCCTGGCTGGCCGGCAAGGGCCTCAGCATCTGAACCACCGGCGGCCGGCTCCCGGCCGCCGACGCCGTGAACGCCGGCAGCCCCGACGACGACCCCCCGACGTCAGGGCTGCCGGTTCCGCGTGTCCGGGGCCTTCTCAGCGCCGGTAGGGGTTCTCCCCGTACGCCGGATACGGCGGCTGCCCCTGCGGCGGCCACACCGCCGGGACCGGCCCGTACGCCCAGCCCGCGCCGTACGGCACCCGGGGCGCCGTGAGGCGGGCCGCGTGCTCCAGCGCCGGGCGGGCCGCCTGGCGCCGGTGCCACAGCTCCAGCAGCAGCTCCCGCTCCCGCGTCACGAAGTCCGCCCCCGCCTTCCCCGCACGGCCCCGGTGCCGCAGGAACGCCAGCTGCGTCGCGTACACCTCGTACTGGGAGACCGCCCGCGCCGCCGGCCTGCCCCCGTGCTCGCGGGCGAACTTACGGGCGAGGCGCCGCGCCCGCATCGAGCCCAGCGCGAACGGCTCCGACGGGCGCAGCCAGCCCGCCACCGCGTACGCGGGCAGCTCCGTGCGCACGGTCCGCAGCTCCCGCTGCCGCGTCCACACCACGAGCCAGGTCAGCAGCCCGAACGTCGGGACCATGAACGCCCCGTACACCGCGATGAAGCCGAACTGGCCGAGCGTGGCGGAGCCGTTCCACAGGGCGTGCATGCCCATCGCGAGGAGCAGCCCGGCGAGGGGGAGGAGGACGCGCCGCACCCGCTGGCGGTCGGCGGCCAGCGCGGCCGCGCCGAACCCGATGCCGGTGAGCACGGTGAACAGGGGATGCGCGAAGGGCGACATGACGACGCGCACGAAGAAGGTCGCCGCGGTGACCGAGGCGATGCCGCTGCCGCCGGTGAGCTGGTCGGTGCCGAAGGCGTTGCCCAGGTAGAGGACGTTCTCGGTGAACGCGAAACCGGTCGCGGTGAACCCGGCCGCCACCACGCCGTCGAGGATCCCGTGGAAGTCGCGTCTGCGGAACAGGAAGAGCAGCAGCACCGCCGCCGCCTTCGCCGTCTCCTCCACGACCGGCGCTATGACCGTCGCGCCCAGGGTGTCGGCGCCGGCCGGGTCGGCGGTGGTCGTCGCTATCCACCGGGTGGCGAAGCTGTTCGCCACGATCGCGATGAGCGCCGCCGCGCACGCGCCCCAGGCGAAGGCGAACAGCAGGTTCCGCCAGGGGCCCGGCTCCACCCGGCCCAGCCAGCGGAACGCCGCCAGCAGCAGCGGGACCGGCAGCACGGCCAGCCCCAGACCGACGAGAAAGCCCTGCGTGCCCGTCTGCTCCCGCACCAGCGCGAGGATCACCAGACCGGACAGGGCCAGCAGCGTGACCATCGCTCCGTAGCGGACCGCCGGGCGCTGCCACCAGTGCGGGTGCCGCAGCGTGCTGCCGGGAGCTGCGCCGGGGTGCGGCGGGTACGGAGGGCTGCTGGCCACGGGATCGACCCTAACGAGGAAGGGGCAGGGCTGCGTGCCGGCGCGGGGCCCCGGGGGGAGGTCAGACGGTGTCCCCGTCCGGGCGGTCGGCGCGGTCGTCGTGCGGTACGCGGCGGAAGAGCAGGTCGTTCACCACATGACCCTTGTCCAGCCCCTGCCGCTCGAAACGGGTGAGCGGCCGGAACGCGGGACGCGGCGCGAAACCGCCGTCCTCCCGGGTGTTCTCGAAGTCCGGGTGCGCGGTCAGCACCTCGAGCATCTGCCCCGCGTACGGCTCCCAGTCGGTGGCGCAGTGCACGGTCGCGCCCGGCGCGAGGCGGGACGCGGCCAGGGTGAGGAACTCCGGCTGGATCAGCCGCCGCTTGTGGTGCCGCTTCTTCGGCCACGGGTCGGGGAAGAAGACGCGCAGCCCGCTCAGCGCGTCCGGGGCGAGCATCTCGCGCAGCAGGATGATCGCGTCGCCGTTCGCCACGCGCACGTTGGTCAGGCCGCGCTCCTCGGCGAGGTGCAGCAGATGCCCCTGGCCGGGGGTGTGGACGTCGACGGCGAGGATGTTCGTGTCCGGGTCGGCGGCGGCCATCTCCGCGGTGGCCTCGCCCATGCCGAAGCCGATCTCCAGGACGACCGGCCGGCCGTTCCCGAACAGCTCGGCCAGGTCCAGTCGGCGGCTGCCGTCGATGTCGAGCCCCCACACCGGCCACAGCCGCTGCAGCGCGTCCGCCTGACCCGCGGTGACGCGGCTGCGGCGGGGCTGGAAGCTGCGGATCCGGCGTTCGAAGTGCGACCCGGCGGGGTCGGCCTTCGGGCCGTCGGGGAAGCGCGGCTCCCCCTTCGCGCGGGCGCGGGGGGCCGGCTCGCCGGCGGTCCGCTCGGCGTGCGGTGCTTCGGGGGTGCTCATCGCGGAATCAGACACAGTGCCCTCGATTTTACGGGGACGGCGCGCCCGGCCGCCCGGCCGCGCCCGGCCGCCCGACGGCCGCGCCCGTCACGCGTACTCACCGCTCGCTCTCGGCGAGGCCGGCCAGCGTCCGGCGGGCGATCTCCCGGCCGATCGGCAGCGAGGCGGTCGCGGCGGGCGAGGGGGCGTTCAGCACGTGCACCGCGCGGGGCGCCTCCCGGATCAGGAAGTCGTCGACCAGCGTGCCGTCGCGCAGCACCGCCTGCGCCCGCACCCCGGCCGCCGTCGGCACCAGGTCCTCGTCCCGCACGGCGGGCAGCAGCCGGCGCACGGCCCGCGCGAAGGCCGGCTTGGACAGCGAGCGGTGCAGCTCCCCGGCGCCGTACCGCCAGTGGCGGCGGGCCAGCTGCCAGGAGCCCGGCCAGGCCAGGGTCGCGCCCAGCTCGCGCGGCCGCACCGTCCGCCAGTCGTACCCCTCGCGGGCCAGCGCCGGGACCGCGTTCGGCCCCACGTGCACCCCGTCGTCCGTGCCCCGGGTGAGGTGGACGCCGAGGAAGGGGAACGCCGGGTCCGGCACCGGGTAGACCAGGCCGCGCACGAGCTCGGGGCGGGCCAGCTCGTAGTACTCCCCGCGGAACGGCACGATGCGGGCGCCGGGCTCGTCGCCCGTGAGCAGCGCGATCCGGTCGCAGTGCAGCCCCGCGCAGTTCACCAGCGTGCGGGCGCGCACGATGTCGCCGGCGGCCGTCAGCACGGCCACGCCCCGGTCGGGGCGGCGGTCGATCCGGACCACCTCCGCGCCGTGCCGCACGTCCGCCCCGGACGCCTCCGCGAGCCGGCGGGCCACCGCGCCGTAGTCGCAGATGCCGGTGGTGCCGACATGGATCGCGGCCAGGCCCTGGACCTCCGGCTCGTACTCGGCGATCTGCGCGCCGCACAGCTCGCGCACCGACAGGCCGTTCTCCCGGCCGCGCTGCACCAGGGCGTGCAGCCGGGGCAGCTCCTCGCGCTCCGTGGCGACGATCAGCTTGCCCGTCACCGCGTGCGGGATGTCGTACTCGGCGCAGAACTTGACCATCTCGGCCGCGCCCGCCACCGCGTACCGCGCCTTCAGGGAGCCGGGGCGGTAGTAGATGCCGCTGTGGATCACCCCGCTGTTGCGGCCCGTCTGGTGCCGGGCCGTGCCCTGCTCCTTCTCCAGCACGGTGACCCGCGTGCCCGGGGCGGCCCGCCCGATGGCATACGCCGTCGACAGGCCGACGATCCCGCCGCCGATCACCACCACGTCACAGTCGTACGACCCCGCCGCCACCTGCGCCACCTCCCGCGTCGATAGTGCACTGCGCCACTGACAACGGCTTCAAACCAAGGGCGGGGCGGGACGGGTCAGGCCGTGGTCATCAGCAGCGGGCGGGCGCGCTCGCGCAGCTCGACCACGCGCGGCTCGTCGCCGTACGGCTCCAGCCGGTGCAGCAGGTCCTTGACGTACTCCGTGGTGCGCGCGGAGGAGATGCGGCCGGCCACCTCCACGGCCCGTACGCCCTGCTCACAGGCGGCGTCCAGGTTCCCGGACTCCAGTTCGGCGACCGCGGAGACCACCAGGCGCAGGCCGTGCGAGCGCACGAACTCCTCCGTGGGCTTCGACAGCGCCTGCTCGGTGAAGCGGCGCACCTGGCGGGGCGCCTTCAGGTCCCGGTAGCACTCGGCCGCGTCGGCGGCGAACCGGTCGTAGGAGTAGAAGCCGAGCCAGGTCGGGTCGCTGTCGCCGGGCCGGGACCGCTCCAGCCAGCTCTCCGCCGACTTCAGCGCCGCGCCGGCCGCCTGCGCGTCCCCGGCGCGTGCGTGCGCGCGTGCCTCGACCAGGCGGAAGAAGCTGAGGGTGCGGGCGGTGGCCAGGCCGCGGTTGCGCTCCAGGGCGGCCTGGGCGAGGTCCACGCCCTCGTCGCCGAAGCCGCGGTACGTCGCCTGGAGCGACATGGAGGCGAGGACGTATCCGCCGAGGGGCACGTCGGCCGCCGCGCGGGCCAGGCGCAGGGCCTGGATGTAGTAGCGCTGCGCCGCCTCCTGCTGGCCGGTGTCGAAGGCCATCCAGCCCGCGAGGCGGGTGAGTTCGGCGGCCGCGCCGAAGAGGGAGCGGCCCACGTCGTCGGAGTAGGAGCCGAGGAGCAGCGGGGCGGCCTCGACCCTCAGGCACTCGGGGACCATCGACGAACGCCAGTCGCCGCCGCCGTACTTGGAGTCCCAGCGGCGGGCGTCCTCCGCGGCCTCCCGCAGTTTCTGCACATCGCTGTGGCCGACTTTGAGCGGTGCGCCGGAGCCCTCGGACGGGCTCACCTCGCGCGCGACCGAGCTGTCGGCCGGGGTTATCAGCCACCGTGAGGCGGGCGTGGCGTACGCGCTCACCGCGAACGACCCGGCGAGGGACTGCCAGATGCCGCCGGAGCCGGCGCGGCGGCCGGCGAGGTCCAGCCGGTACAGCTCGGTCGCGGACTTCACCGCCTGGCCGACGTCACGGGGGAAGGCGAGACCCACCTCGGGCGCGGGATCGGCGTCCGCCAGACCGATCTCGTGCAGCGGCACGGGACGGCCCAGCTTCTGGCCGATGGCGGCGGCGATCAGGTGCGGGGCGGCGCCCTGGGGCACCATGCCCTTCGACACCCAGCGCGCCACCGACGTCTTGTCGTAGCGAAGCGTCAGTCCCCGCTGGGCGCCGAGATCGTTGACGCGCCGCGCGAGGCCGGCGTTGCTGATTCCCGCGAGGGCGAGAACGGCGCCGAGCTTTTCGTTCGGCCCGCGTTGCTCCCTGGACATGCGCCACCCCTCGACACAGACGGCTGCCGCTCTGGCATAACCACGCGGCATTCGTAAACCCAGCGTAGTTCGCCGCATCCCAAGCGTTAAGGGGCATTCTTCCGGATGGCGGGATTGTGGTCCGTACTGAAGTACGGGTCCGATACGCGCAGTTGCGGCGTGCTCCCGGTGTGTGGCCGTGCGCCTGTCCGTGCGCTCTTCTCCGGCCATCCCGGGAGCGGTTCCATGGTCCGTGCGTGGGTCGGCCCGCTGTACTGGATCCAGTGGGCTGGGGGAACACCGCCGCCTTCATCCCCGCGGGCGGCGGAACGGTCCGGGAGACGAGCTCCGCCTCCCGGGCCGTACGCCCCGCGGTGGTGCGCAAAGCCTGTACGGAGCGTGTTCGAGTGTGATCTCACCGCTTCGATTTGGCCGAAAATCGACGCCACTCGTTTCGGCGTATCCGCGCTTCTATCCAGGTAGTTGAGGGCGCGTTGGTGGTTTTGGGGGCGCGCTGCGGGGGCGCATTCGCGTCGAAGTGGCCTGGTGGGCGGCGACCGCCCGGATGTCGATCTCCGTGTCTCGGGCGGGTGTTCGGGTGTGCTCCGGCGCAACGCCCGTAGAGGGTAGGTGTATCCGCCGGGGCGCATTCGACGGAGCACACACCGCTCCGGCGACGTCACCGAGCGCCGCCTTCATGGCAGCATGGGGAACCGGTTCGTACGGTGCACTGGTTGTCCACAGCATGTGGAGGCGGCGATGCGGTGGTTGGTGGGATGGAGCAGCACCGCCGCGGCGGCCGGGGGGTACGGCCCCGTCGGCGCCACCGGCGCCACCGGCGTCGACGGTGAGACGCTGCAGCCCGTCGGCTCCCACCCGCTGTGGGGCGACCCCGACCCCCTGTGGGCGGTCGGCGACTGGCGCCCCGACGAGGTGCGCGTGGTCTCCGCCGACGCACAGACCCGCATCGCCGTCCTCGGCACCTGCGGCGCCTCCGACGAACAGCTGCGCGTCGCCCTCTTCGCCGCCCGCGGCGGTGCGCTGCGGCACCTGACCGCCTGGCCCGGCAGCTACACGGCCGTCGTCCAGGTCGGACGCCGCATCACGGTGTGCGGCGACCTCGCCGGCGCCCGGCCCGTCTTCTACACCCCCTTCGAACGGGGCGTCGCCTACGCCACCGCCGCCCTGCCGCTCGCCGACCTCGTCGAGGCCAACCTCGACTTCGGACACCTCGCCGCGCTGCTCGCGGCGCCCGACGTGCCCGCCGCGCTCCAGGACTCCACCCCGTACGAGGGCGTGAAGCGCGTTCCGCCGGGGCACGCGCTGATCCTGCGCGCCGGGGCCCGGGAGATCGCCGGGTACGAACCCGTCGCCTCCCTGGCCGTCGCCGCACCGCCCGCCGACCCCGGCCACGCGGTGGACGCCGTGCGGGACGCGCTGGTGGAGGCGGTACGGACGCGGCTGGCCGCGCCTCGTCACGTGCCCGGCGCCGACATAGATCCCGGACCGGTACCGGGCATGGGTCCCGCGGAGCGGCGTGCGGCGCGGGGGACGCCTGTGGCCGGGATCGGGGCGGACCTGTCCGGGGGGCCGGCGTCGGGTGCCCTGGCGCTGCTGGCCGCCGGGCTGCCCGGGAGACCCGGCACCGTGCTGGGGCACGGCACCGGCGCGGGGGAGCGGCTGCTGGCCGTCACCTTCAACGACCTCGCCGCCGGCGACGCGGGAGGGCGCGACGAGGGCGAACTGGAGCGGGCGGGCGCACTCGCCGCGAATCCCCGGCTGCACCATGTGGTGGTCGCCGGGGAGGAGTCGACGCTCCCCTACGTCGAGCTGGACGTACCGCTGACGGACGAGCCGGGGCCGTCGCTGGTCGCCGCGGCGCGGCACCGGGCGCGGCTGGCGGCGGGCAGCGCGGACCACTTCACGGGGTACGGCGCGAAACAGGTGCTGGACGCTCATCCGGCGCGGCTCGCCGACCTGTTGATGGACCGGAAGCGGCGGCATCTCGTGCGGCCGGTCGCCGCTCTGGCCAAGGCGGACGGGTCCGTGATGGTGCCGGCGCGGGTGTACGCGGCGGCGAGGCGGCTGGCGCGGACGCCGTACCGGACCGGGCTGGAGTCCCTCGCGCAGCGGCTGCTGCACAAGAAGCTCGACGACGACGGTCCCGGGGGCGCGGCGGACGCCTCGCTGGCCGCGCTGACCTGGGGGAGGCCCGGGCCCGCGGCGCGGTGGCTGACCGGGGAGGCCCTGGCTGAAGTATCGGTTCGCCTCCAGGCGTCGACGTGGCGGTCGGAGGTGGGTCCCGGGCAGCGCCCGGGGGACTTCCGGGCGCGGGCGGCACTGGCGCGGTACGCGGCGGACGTGCGGGTGCTGGAACAGGCGGCGGAGATCCGGTCGCAGCGGCTGCACACGCCGTTCCTCGACAACCAGGTGGTGCGGGCGTGCAGGGCCCTGCCGGAGGCGCTGCGGGTACGGCCCGGCGCGCGGGCGGCGATCCTGCGGTCCGTGCTGGAGGGCGCGGGGGTGCGGGATCTGCCGGCGGGGTGGGGGGCGCCGGCGGTCCCCACGTCGGCGGTGGCCGCGCGGACGGGGCTGCGGGTGGCGGCGGGGCCGCTGATCGCGCTGTTCGACACGCCGCTGCTGGCGCAGGCGGGGCTGGTGGAGGCGCGGGTCGTGCGGAAGGCGTTGCGGGGGGCGGCGGAGGGGGAGGCGCTGCCGCTGGACGGGCTGGCGGATCTGGTCGCGCTGGAGGTGTGGCTGCGGAGGCTGCTGGCGCGGCGGGGGACGTGCTGGACGGGGACGCCTGCGCGGCAGCGGGCGGTGCCGGCGGGGATTGTTCCGCAGCGGGGGGCGCTGGGGGCGGGGGCTGCGGGAGCTGCGGGGTCGCGCTGAGGTGGGACGCCTGCGGTGCAGGGTTTTGTCCGGCGGGGGCTGAGGTAGTGCCCTACGGCCGGTAGGTGCAGCGGGGGGCGCTGGGGGCGGGGGCTGCGGGGGCTGCGGGGGCTGCGGGGGCTGCGGGGTCGCGCTGAGGTGGGACGCCTGCGGTGCAGGGTTTTGTCCGGCGGGGGCTGAGGTAGCGCCCTACGGCCGGTGGGTGGCGCGGGGGCGCGCTGGGGGTGGACGTCCTCGGTCTGGCGCGATGGTGCGTGTCGCAGAGGCGGAGGGCGCGGACGCGCCAGCCGCTGCGGGCGCCCACCCCCACCCCGCCCCCTCCCGCCGGCGGGCGGCCACACCGACACTGGTGGCGGGGGCCGGCCCCGCCCTCCCCGCCGTCGCGCGGCCACGCCGACACCGCTGGCGCGCGGCGGGCGAACATCTCGCCGACTGCGGGCATTCGCGCCAGCTGGCGGCGGGGGCGGGCGGCGGCCGCAAGTGTCGCCAACTGCGGGCAATCGTGCCGCTGGGGCGATGGGGGTACCTCCCGCTCGAGCGAAGCCGAGAGTGGGGGAGGGTGGGCGCGGCGGCGCCTCGTTGGCGCCGAGGTGCGCGAACACGCCCCGGCCCGCACCGACGCCGGGCGACCTGGTTCGCACCGTGGGTGCGACACGCGTGGGCCGGCGCCCGTGTCGTACGGGGCCGGCCCACGTCGTTGGAAAGTGACCGCAGGTCAGGAGGGCCTGCTGCGGAGGCCCTCCAGGAGGATGTCCAGGAGCCGGGCGGAGGCCGCCGCCTGCTGAGCCGCGTCAGGAAGGGAAGGCGCGGCCGTCGCTATGACGAGCAGCACGTCGGACACGGACACGTCCGCCCGCAACTCCCCCGCCGCCCGGGCCCGTTCCACCAACTGCCCGACCACGTCGAGCAACTCCGCCGCCCCGCCGTCGTCCTCCACCCGCTCCTCGGGCACGAGCCGCAACTCCCCCGCAGGCTGCGTCCGCTGCTGCGGCAGCCGCGCGTGCTCCGGCAGCCCCCGCTCCTCCGCGACCCCGACCCGCAGCACCTGCGGCGGCAGCAGCCGCCCCGCGCCGGAGGCGACCGACGTGCGCAGGAAGCGCGACAGAGCCGACCACGGCTCGTCCTCCTGCCCCAGAGCGGCACGCGCCTGCTCCGTCAGCCGGGATGTCTCCTCCTCGGCGATCCGCCGCACGAGCACGTCCTTGCTCGGGAACCGCCGGTACACCGTGCCGACGCCGACCCGTGCCCGGCGCGCCACGTCCTCCATCGGCGCGCCGTACCCCAGCTCGCCGAAGACCTCACGCGCCGCACGCAGCACGTGCTCCAGGTTGCGCTGGGCGTCGACGCGCAGCGGTGTGGTGCGAGTGCCGTCCGGGCGCCCGCCGGAGGCGGCGCTCATCGTCGCGCCAGAGGCGACAGCGGACGACCATCGAGAGTCCTGAACATGCATGTGTATCCCCCGGTAATGACGTCTCCCCCCGGAGACTCTCCCCGCCATTGACGTCCGGGGCGTGAAAACGGGACCGTGCCGGTCGGTCCCGCCCGTCGCGGACCCGATGAGCACATCCCCCTGCACCCCGTCGACACATGAACATAGTTGAGAGGGGGTCAATTCAGAAGGGGCACGTTCCGCACGGAGCGCCCCTCGATCGGAGCACGAGTCGTATACGTCCCGAATGTTCCGTGACGAGGGTGCCGATCATGCGGTGTGACCTGCGGTGATCGGGGCTGTGTCGGTAATTCGGCCAACCACCGGCAGGGCCGTCCTACGGTCACACAATTCGTCGGGGCTGTGGACAAACGGAAGCGACGGGTGCGTCATGGGAGGGTGAAGGAACGTGCGCGCATTCTCGTTGTCGGCGGCGGCTACGTCGGGATGTACACGGCCCTGCGCCTGCAGCGGAGACTGAAACGCGAGCTCGGACGGGGTGAAGCCGAGATCACGGTCGTCACGCCGGACCCCTACATGACGTATCAGCCGTTCCTGCCCGAAGCGGCCGCAGGTGCCATTTCCCCTCGTCATGTCGTCGTACCGCTGCGTCGTGTCCTCGACCGGTGCCGCGTCGTCATCGGGGAGGCCACGGCCGTCGACCACGCCGCGCGCACGGCCACCGTCCGCACCCCGGCCACCGAGGAGGAGGGGACGGACGGCAGCCGGATCGAGTACGACGAGCTGGTCCTGGCACCCGGGTCGGTCGCGCGTACCCTGCCGATTCCGGGCCTCGCCGATCACGCCATCGGGTTCAAGACGGTGGAGGAGGCGATCGGGCTGCGCAACCACGTCCTCGAGCAGATGGACATCGCCTCGTCGACGCGCGACCCGGCGGTGAGGGACGCCGCCCTGACGTTCGTCTTCGTCGGCGGCGGCTACGCGGGCGTGGAGGCGCTCGGCGAGCTGGAGGACATGGCCCGCTACGCCACGCGCTACTACCACAACGTCCGCCCCGGGGACATGAAGTGGATCCTGGTGGAGGCGTCGGACCGGATCCTCCCCGAGGTGGGCGAGGAGATGGGCCGCTACACCGTGACGGAGCTGCGGCGGCGCAACATCGACGTGCGTCTCGAGACGCGGCTGGACTCCTGCGCCGACCGGGTGGCCGTGCTGAGCGACGGGTCGCGCTTCCCGACGCGGACCGTGGTGTGGACCGCCGGTGTGAAACCGCACCCCGTGCTCGCCGCCACCGACCTGCCCCTGAACGAGCGCGGCCGGCTGCGCTGCACCGCCGAACTGGCCGTCGCCGGCGCCCCCCACGCCTGGGCCGCCGGCGACGCCGCAGCCGTACCCGACGTCACCGCGGGGGAGGAGGGGCGGGAGTGCGCGCCCAACGCGCAGCACGCCCTGCGCCAGGCGCGCGTGCTCGGCGACAACGTCGTCCACTCCCTGCGCGGCGAACCCCTGGAGACGTACGCCCACAAGTACGCCGGATCCGTCGCCTCCCTGGGGCTGCACAAAGGGGTCGCCCAGGTCTACGGGCGCAAGCTGAAGGGCTACCCCGCCTGGCTGATGCACCGGACGTACCACCTCAGCCGGGTGCCGACCTTCAACCGCAAGGCGCGCGTGGCCGCGGAGTGGACGCTCGCGGGCCTCTTCAAGCGGGAGATCGTCTCGCTCGGATCACTCGAACATCCTCGGGCGGAGTTCGAACTGGCGGCCGGTGGAAAGCCTTCCCACGACCCACCGCACAACCCGAAGGGGTCGTCCTGACCGGACCCAGGAACTCCTGGGGCCGGACCGGCGTCTAGCGGATGTCGGCCCGGCCGGACCCTGTCACACTGGTCCACCACCGCGGGCGGGAGGGCCCGCCCCGGTGCGGCCCCCGGGCCCCGGCCGGTTCCGGTATCCGGCCGCCGACAACTACACGAGGCAAGGATTCGTGAACTTCACGCGCTGGAGCGCCCGGCTCCCCGGAACGCAGCGCCGCGCCGCAGCGCGGACCGAGCAGACGGCACCCCCGGACCGGCGGGGAGAGGGCTCCGTGCCCGCGGCCCGCGCGGAGAGCCTCACCGACGGGGACCGGCCGCCGCCGCCCGTCGACGAGCTGGAGGTCCGTGAGGTCCTCGACCGCGTCCCCTGCCTCGTCGCCCTGGTCCACGGCCCGGACCACCGCATCGCCTACCTCAACGACGCCTATACGGCCGCCTTCGGCCTCCGCCCCGTCGGCGCGCCCGCCAGGGGAGCGCTCCCGGAGCTGGACGAGCTGGGCCTGCTGCCCCTCCTCGACCAGGTCCTGCGCAGCGGCAAGCCCCGTACGGTCAAGTCCCGCAAGGCGCCTGACGGCCGCTCGTACACGTTCACCTGCACGCCCGCGGGGGAGGGCGACGGCCGCGGCGTGCTGGTCTTCGCCACCGACGTCACCGACCACGCCGAGGCCGCCGAGCGGCTGCGCGCCAGCGAGCGCAGGCAGCGCGAGACCGCCGTCACCCTCCAGCGCTCCCTGCTCCCTCAGGAGCTGGAGGAGCCCGACGACCTGCGCGTCGCCGCCACCTACCACCCCGGCGGCACCGAGGCGGCCGTCGGCGGCGACTGGTACGACGTCATCACCCTCGGCGGCGGACGCACCGCCCTGGTCATCGGCGACGTGATGGGACGAGGGGTGCGCGCGGCGGCGGTCATGGGCCAGCTCCGCACGGCCGTCCGGGCGTACGCGCGCCTGGACCTCCCGCCGCACGAGGTGCTCCAGCTGCTCGACGGCCTCGCCATGGAGATCGACGCCAACCAGATCGCCACCTGCGTCTACGCCATCCACGACCCGAACGAGGGCCGCCTGGTGTACGCCTCCGCGGGGCACCTCCCCATCCTGGTGCGCGACGAGAACGGCACCGTCCGGCGCGCCGACGAACCGACCGGGCCCCCGCTCGGCACCGGCGGCTGGATGCACGCCTCCGGAACCGTGCCGCTCGGCCCGGGATCCACCGCCGTCCTCTACACCGACGGCCTGGTCGAGCGCCGCGACGAGGACCTGGACGAGGGCATCGCCTCCCTGGAGCGCGCCCTGGCCGGGGCGACCGGCGGCCCCCAGGTCGTCTGCGACCGCCTGGTCCGCTCGGCCGGTGTCACTCCGGAACACGACGACGACGTCGCCGTCCTGGTCCTCCAGCACCCGGCGCGCTCCGGTCCGGAGAGCGAGCTGTTCCGCAACGCCGCGCTGGAGCTGCTCGGCGGGGTCGAGGCGGCGCCCCGCGCGCGTGCCTTCGCGTCCGGCGTGCTGACCAG
Organism: Streptomyces althioticus; assembly: GCA_014649355.1. Lineage (GTDB taxonomy): Bacteria > Actinomycetota > Actinomycetes > Streptomycetales > Streptomycetaceae > Streptomyces > Streptomyces althioticus. Next base: position 2,577 of record BMSW01000001.1, on the reverse strand, counting down.
CTGGCGCTTCCCCGCCGAGCTGCACGACCTGGGCGTGCTGGCGACCAGTGAACTGGTCGCCAACTCCCTCCAGCACGGCACACCCCCCATGCGGCTGCGCCTGCGCCGCACCGACCGCCGCCTGATCATCGAGGTGACCGACGGCGACGACCACCTGCCCAGGCGGCGGCGCGCGGAGCCCAGAGACGAGTCCGGCCGGGGCATCGCCATCGTCGCGACGATCGCCTCCGCGTGGGGCAGCAGACGCACCCCGGGCGGCGGCAAGGCCGTCTGGTGCGAGTTCCTGCTGCCGAAGACCGCCGGTGTCGGCGTCTGACGCGCGCGGTCAGGCCGGAGCGGGCGCCTGCTCGGTGCCGCCCTGCGCGACGACCCGGCTGCCCGCGGCCGACGGCTGGTCCTGCACGGCGGTCAGCCGGCGCCCGAGCCGCAGGGCCAGCACGGTGATCCCCAGCGAGAACAGCAGGAACACCACGATGTACGGGGCGTGCAGCGAGGCCGCCATCGGACCGCCCACCGCCGGACCCACGGCCAGCGCGAGCTGCTTCACCAGGGCGAAGGCGGAGTTGTACTGGCCGGCCATCCCGGTCGGCGCCAGGTCGGCGACCAGCGGCGCCAGCGTCGGCGACAGCATCGCCTCCCCGAGCCCGAACAGCGCGTACGTCGAGACGAACGCCGCCGTCGCCATCTCCTGACTGGCACCGCCCAGCCCCGCGTACCCGGCCACGGCCCACGCCACGGCCCAGATCAGGCCCACGGAGGCGATCACGCGCGACCGCTTCCGCCGCTCCACGAAGCGGAGCACCGCGAACTGCGCGACGACGATCACCAGCGTGTTGGCCGCCAGCGCCGTTCCCAGCGTGGAGGTGGAGATCCCGGCGGCCTCCACGCCGTACGCGCTCAGGCCCGACTCGAACTGGCCGTAGCAGGCGAAGAACAGCACGAAGCCCAGCACGCACAGCTGCACCATGGCCCGGTTGCCCAGCAGCTGCTTCCAGCTGCCCTTGGCCGACTGCGCGGGCGTGCCGTCGATCCGCGGGGAGCGCGGCATCCGCACCGTGGACATCACCACGACCAGCAGCAGGAACATCACCGCTTCGATGGCGAAGAGAAGAGTGAACGAGCCCGCTTTCGTCGGGTCGACGAGGTGACCGCCGATGAGACCGCCGACGCCGAGCCCGAGGTTCTGCAGGAAGAACTGCATGGCGAACGCGCGCGACCGGGTCTCAGGACCCGAGCAGTCCACGATCATCGTGGCCAGGGCCGGCTGCATGACCGCCTGACCCGCGCCGAGCGCCGCCGCCGACAGCAGCACGGTCGCGGCGCTCGCCGACAGCCCCAGGCTGAGCGAGCCGATGGCGGCGGTCAGCAGGGCGGCGAGCAGCACCGGCAGGGCACCGCGCCGGACGATCGCCCGTCCGGCCAGCGGCAGCACGATCAGCGCGGCCACGGCGAAGACGGCGAGGACCATCCCCGCCGTCATCGGCCCCAGCCCGCGCACCTGCGCCACATAGACGTACAGATACGGGACCGTGAAGCCCAGCCCGAAAGCGCTGAGTGCGTTGCCCACGTGGATCCGGCGCATCGCTGCGCCCATCGCCCTGGTCACGTTCACCTCTCTCACTAGTTAGGAGTGAAGACTTAGAAGCTAAAGTTCGAAGCTAAAGAGTACATAGAGAAGGACTTCAAGGCAAAGACGGGGCGTGCCATACTGCGCCCATGGGCGACACCCCCGGCGTGGAAGAGCCGACCCTCGAAGAGCAGATCGCCGCGTACCAGCGCGAGTTCCAGGACCTCGACCCCCAGGTCGAGCAGATCGTCAACGCGCTGTCCCGGCTCAACCGCCGCATGAACGTCGCCTACGGCCGCCAGACCGCCGAGCTCGGCATCACCAACGCCGACTGGGAGGTCCTCAAGGCGCTCGTCCTCTCCGGTGCCCCCTATCGCATGGGCCCCAGCGACCTCGCCAAGCGCCTGGGCCTGACCCCGGCCGCCATGACCCACCGGATCGACCGGCTGGTCACCGAGGGTCTGGTCACCCGGGATCGGGACGAGAACAACCGGGTCCGCGTCATCGTGGAGCTCACCCCGGCCGGCCGGGAGAAGTGGCAGGAGGCCATGCGGATGGCCACCGTCTTCGAGGCGGACCTCCTCCAGGACCTCGACGCGGCAGAGCGGACCGCCCTCGGTGAGGTGCTCACGCGCCTGCTGCGCAGGGTCGAGGACGCCCAGCCGGACGCCGGCGGACGCCTCACCGACCTGGACTGAAAGATCTAGGCCTGCGGGACTTGACGCGGCCCGGGCCGCTCCGTAAGGTTCTTCGGGTTGCCACGGGGCCGTAACGGTTCTCCGGCAGCACTTCCGCCGCGAAAGCGGCAACCAAACCTGAGTTCGACCTCCCAGTGGGAACGATTTCAGCGTGCCCGCATGCCTGAATTCAAATCCACACCCTCGATTTGGGGAACACGGAGAGAGTCCGCTAAGGTTTGAGACGTCGGAACGGCCCGCAACGGCCGGGAAGACGAACCCCGCTGACTGGGGGTCAGAGCGAGAAACTGGATCTGATAAAGTCGGAACCGC